>NZ_JARUBI010000001.1:0-21515 GCF_029626125.1 Micromonospora sp. WMMD956
CCGTGCTCGGCGGGCAGGTCCCGGCCGTCGTAGCCGTGCACCACCCAGGCGCGTCCGCCGCGCAGGTCGGCCAGCGGCAGGTTCGTGGTGTAGCCGCCGTAGGAGTGGGCCAGCGCGTACGCCGCGTCGGTGTCGACGCCGTCGAGCAGCACGTCGAGCGAGACGCCCTGCCAGGTGGTGCCGAGCTTGGACCACCGGGTGACGCAGTGGATGTCGACGGTGGGGGTCTCCTGCGGCAGGGCGGTGAACTCGGCCCACGTCCAGCGGTGCTCCGCGCCGGTCTCGGTGGTGACGACGAACTCCCAGGCGTCCGGCCGCACCCGCGGCGTCGGGCCGGCGGAGAGCACCGGGAAGTCCTCGGTGAGGTATTGCCCGGGCGGCAGGGCCGGCCCCGCCGAGCGGCGTCGGCCTTGGAAGCCTGGCGAGACGATTCCCACCCGTCAGTCGTACCACCTGTGGGCGCGCGTCGGTACCGTTCGCCCGGACCGACGCGCGCCGCGCGGTCAGTGCCGGCCCGCGACGACCTCCTTGTCGCCCGGGGGCGCGTCGCGGGTGGCCCGGAGGCTGGTGAGCGTGACGATCACCAGCACGCCGATGATCACGCCGAGCGAGGCCAGGGTCGGGATCTCCGGCACGCCGGACCAGATGCCGTGCGCCCAGTGCAGGCCGAGCTTGACGCCGATGAAGGCGAGGATGATCGCCAGGCCGTAGCTGAGGTGCACGAGCCGGCTGAGCGCGGCGTGCAGCACGAAGTAGAGCGCCCGCAGCCCGAGCAGCGCGAAGGCGTTGGTGGCGAAGACGAGGTACGGGTCCTCGGTGATGCCGTAGACGGCCGGCACCGAGTCGACGGCGAAGACCACGTCGGTGGCGAGCACCGCGACCACCACGAGCGCGAGGGGGGTGAGCGCCCGGCGGCCGCCCTGCCGGACGGTCATCCTCGTGCCCTGGTATTCGTCGACGACCGGCATGAACCTGCGCAGCAGCTTCACCGACCGCATCTTGTTGATGTCCACCTCCTGCTCGTGCCCGGAGAGGGCGTCGCGGAGCAGCTTGACGGCGGTGGCGATCAGGATGATGGCGAAGATCAGGAAGGCGAAGTCCAGGGTCTGCAACGCCGCCGCGCCGAGGGCGATGAAGACGGCGCGCAGCACCAGCGCACCGGCGATGCCGTAGAGCAGCACCCGCTGGGCGAGCACGGCCGGCACCGCGAACGCGGCCAGCAGCAGCATGAAGACGAAGAGGTTGTCGACCGAGAGCGACTTCTCCACCAGGTAGCCGGTGAGGTATTCCACGCCCTGCTGGGAGCCGTAGCGCGACCAGATCCACGCGCCGAAGGCGAGCGGGAGGGCGACGTAGAACGCCGACCAGCCGAGCGCCTCCCGGATCGACACCTCGTGGGGGCGGCGGGTGACGAGGAAGTCCAGCACGAGCAGCGCGAGCACCCCGGCGATGGTGACCGCCCAGAGGGTGGGCGTGCCGATCGAGGACAGCGCGCCGGCAGCAAGAAGGGATGATTCGGTCATATGGGTCTCCTCGAACACCGTGTCATGTTCGAGGTCTCCTTCACCCACGATTCCGTGGGCAACCACCCGAGGCGCGCCCCGGGCACGCCGTACTGACCGGAATGGTTCGTGGGAAGTACTCCCCTCGTGGGACCAGGTTAGGTCAGCTCCGGGCGACTCGCCAAGCCGACACCGACCTGTCACCAGGGGTGATGCTCCGGTGGCGGGCGGTCCGGCCGGCCCTGTCCCCCGAGGCCCGCCCGCGCCTATGGTGTCCCGGTGAGCGAGCGCGCGCACCACCCCGACGCGGACCCGTCGGCCGGCGGCGGCCCGGTCGGCCCCCTCACCGGGGTACGCGTGGTCGAACTGGCCGGCATCGGGCCCGGCCCGTTCGCCGCGATGATGCTGGCCGACCTGGGCGCCGACGTGATCCGGGTGGACCGGGCCACCGACGTCGACCCGGCCGCCTTCGGCACCCCGCACCCGGACCTGCTCAACCGGGGCCGCCGCTCCGTCGCCGTTGACCTCAAGTCGCCCGGGGGCCGGGAGGCGGCGCGGGCCCTGATCGGCGGCGCGGACGTGCTGGTCGAGGGCTTCCGCCCCGGGGTGACCGAACGCCTGGGCCTCGGCCCCGCCGACTGCCTCGCGGCCAACCCCCGCCTGGTCTACGGGCGGATGACCGGCTGGGGGCAGGACGGCCCACTCGCCCCGTACGCGGGGCACGACATCGACTACCTGGCGCTGACCGGGGCGCTGCACGGCATCGGCCGGGCCGGGGAGCGCCCGGTGCCGCCGATGAACCTGCTCGGTGACTTCGGCGGGGGCGGGATGATGCTGGCCCTGGGCGTCGTCGCCGCCCTGTACGCCGTCCGCGCCGGCGCGCCGGGCCAGGTCGTCGACGCGGCCATCGTGGACGGCGTGTCGGTGCTCGCCACGATGATCCACTCGCTGCGCGGGGCCGGCAGGTGGCAGGACCCGCGCGGGGTGAACCTGCTCGACGGCGGCGCGCCGTTCTACGACACGTACGAGTGCGCCGACGGCCGGCACCTCGCGGTCGGCGCCCTGGAGCCCCGCTTCTACGACGAGCTGGTCCGCCGCACCGGGTTCCCGCTGCCCGGCGACGACGCGCCGGAGCGCGCCGACCCGGCGAACTGGCCCGCCCTGCGGGCCGCCTGGGCACGGCTGTTCCGCACCCGCACCCGCGACGAGTGGACGGCCCTGCTCGGCGACTCGGACGCCTGCGTCGCGCCGGTGCTCGACTGGGCGGAGGCCCCGCGGCATCCACACCTGGCGGCACGGCGGGTGTTCGTGGAGCACGCCGGGGCGACCCAGCCGGCCCCGGCGCCCCGGTTCTCCGGCACGCCGACGGCGCTGCGCCGGCCGCCCCCGCACCCCGGCGAGCACACCGACGAGGTCCTGGCGGAGGCCGGCCTCGCCGCCGACCGGATCGCCGCCCTACGCGCCGCCGGCGCGATCGCCTGAGGCGCAAGGAAGGGCCCCCTGTTAACGCATTCTGTTGTACAGGGGACCCCTGCCAACCCGCCACGAGGCGGGGGCCTGCCGACCCGAGAGCCCGCCGGTCAGGGTCGGCGCGGGGCCGCCGCGCCCGGGGCGAGCGCCGGCTCCACCATGTCCCGGTAGTCGCGCGGCATCTGCACCACGATGTCGTCGAACTCCCCGCCGGTCACCGCCTCGCGCAGGGTGGTGAACACCGCCCGCACGGCGTCCCGGGCGGCCCGCTCGTCGAGCCCGGCCCGCTGGCCGACCCGGGCGACGAACTCGGCCGCGCCGAACCGGTCGGCGGCCTCGGTGTCCGGGCTGGGCCGCAGGACCAGCTGCAACGGCCTCGGCAGCTGCGCCGCGAGGTCGAGCACCTCGCCGCCGGTCAGCCGCTCGGCGAGCGTCTCCAGCGTGGCCCGGGTCAGCTCGACGGCCCGCTCGCCGGGGACCCGCGCCCGCAGGGCCACCTGGTCGACGAAGGTGTCGTAGTTCATGACGGCGCTCCTTCCGCTGCCTCGGGCCGGTCGCGCCCGCAGGAGGGGCTCGCGTACCCGCCGGACGGGCCGGGAAACGGCGGCCGGGCGGCGTCGATCGCCGGGCCCCGCGCGGGCGTGGGCGGCCGCATGGTGGGTAACCGCCGCCGGTCGGGAAGCCCGATCGCGGCGACGAGGAGCGCACCCATGGCGAGCTACGACGACGTCCTGCAGTACCTGTCCAGCCTCGACTACCCGGCGGACAAGGCCGACGTGGTCCGCGAGGCGGAACGGGAGGGCGCCCCGCCGGACGTGCTGCGCGCCCTGCGGGCCCTGCCCCCGGTGGACTACGCCAACGGGACCGAGGTGGCCCGGTCCGCCGGCATCGAGACGGCCCCCGAGGCGAGCCCGGCCCGCCGGGCGGCACAGGCCAGGGAGCCGCACACCCGGGTCTCGCAGCACCTGCGGCGCATCTGACCGCCCGCCGGCGGCCCGGGCGATTGGGTACGCGGCCGGTGCGGCGCGTCGACGGCCACCCCCCGGCGGTGGCGCAACTGCTCGTGATGGGGCTGGTCGGGCTGCTGGCCGGCGGCCTGTTCGCGCTCGTCGGCTCGCCCCGGATCGGTCCCCTCGTCGGCTGGGACGCGGCGGCGCTGAGCTGGCTGGTGCTGGTGTGGCGCAGGCTGTGGCCGCTGGACGGCGAGGGCACCGCCCGGCTCGCCGGCCGGGAGGACCCGAGCCGCGCCGTCCGCGACGTGCTGCTGCTGGTCGCCTGCCTGGCCAGCCTGCTGGCGGTCGCGGTGGTGCTGCTGTACGCGCACAGCGCCCCGCCGGGGCCGCGCCGCGACGCGTACGGCGGGCTGGGCGTGGTGAGCGTGCTGCTGTCCTGGCTGGTGGTGCACACCGTCCACACCGCCCGGTACGCGCGGATCTACTACACGGGACCCGAGGGCGGGGTGATGTTCCACCAGCGGGAGTGCCCCCGCTACTCGGACTTCGCCTACCTGGCGTTCACCGTGGGGATGACCTTCCAGGTCTCCGACACGAACCTGACCAGCAACGAGATGCGCACCACCGTGCTGCGGCACTCGCTGCTGTCGTACCTGTTCGGCGCGGTGATCATCGCCGCGACGGTGAACCTGGTGGTGGGGCTGGCCGGCTGAGCGGACCGCCTCGACAGACGGGCGCCCCGGGCCACGAACCGCGACCCGGGGCGCCACGCAGAACCTGTGCCCCGGCGGTGAACGCGGCCCGAACCGGACCGCACCGCCGGGCGGCCACTCCCACCCGATGAGGGCGGGAGTCAACTGCCGAGATCATCGTACCGACGCCATCATCCGAACGGTCAGTTCTGCGGAAAACTGTGGGCCAACGCACCTCAGGTGAGCTCGGCGTACCGCTGCTCCAGGTCGACCCGGGCGAGCGCGCCGACCAGCCAGGCGAGCCGCTCCGACTCGCCCCCGCCGGCCAGGTCGGCCAGGTCGGCCGCCGAACCGCCCAACCCCAGCCGGCGGGCCGCCGCCAGCGCCCGCCGGTCCGCCACCGGGGCCACCTCCCGCCACAACGCCTGCGCCTCGCGCAGGAACAACGCCACCGCCTCGCCGTCGACGCCCGGCAACCCGGCCAGCAGCGTCCGCTCGGCGGCCGGGTCGTGCCGGGCCGCGCCGCGCAGCCGGCGCAGGTCGCCCCGGTAGCGGTCCACGACCGTGCGGGCCAGGTCGCCGAGACCGTCGGCGAGCGCGTCGACGTCGCCGCGCAGCCCCGCCCCGCGCAGCACGCGGACCCGGTCGGCGTGCAGCGACCGGGCCAGCCGGGCGGCGCTGTCCCACCCGGAGTCGCGCAGCGCCGCCGCGGCGGCCACGGCGCACCGGAAGTCACCCCGGCGGGCCAGCAGGACCGACAGGGTGAGCAACTGGAACAGGCTGGACGGGTTGTTGGTCACCCGGAAGCCGTACTGCTCGGCGAAGCCGCGCCCGTCGCCCGCCAGGCGGCGGGCCAGGCGCTTCCTGTCCTCGATGGTGGAGATCGCGGTGGTCGGCATGCCCGCGACTACCCGCGTCGCCGCCGGCCACGCCTGGCGGGCGGCGGCGGGGTGAGCGGCGGCTCAGCGCAGGATCTCGCCGTGCCGGGTGCGGGCCAGCAGCCGGGTGGTCGGCAACGCGGGCGCCGGCAGCGGCGGGGCCGCGTCGTCCGCCACCACCCCGAAGCGGCGGCCCGCCGCCCAGTCCGCGCGGGCCTCGGCGATCTCCTCGTGCGACCGGCCGACGAAGTTCCACCACATCACCAGCGGCTCCTCGAACGGCTCCCCGCCGAGCAGCAGCAGGCGGCTGCCCGGGGCGGCGGCCAGGGTCAGGCTCTCCCGACCCAGGCCGAGGTAGAGCAGCGAGCCCGGCTCCACCGACACGTCACCCACCTCGGCGACGCCGGACATCGCCAGCAGCGCGTACTCGAAGTCGCGGCGCAGCGGCAGCCGGGCCGGCGCCGCGCCCCGGGCGGTGAGCTGCGCGCCGAGCAGCGGGGTGTGCGCCACGGCCGGGGAGCGTTCCCCGCCGAGCTCGCCCACCAGCAGCGTCACGTCGGTGTCGCCGTCGCGCCACACCGGAAGGTCCTCGTGGTGGGCGAAGCCCGGCCCACCGGCCCGCGCCGGGTCCGGCAGGGCCACCCACAACTGCACCCCGTGCATCACCGGCGGATGCTGCGCCGGCGACCGCTCCGAATGCGCGATGCCGTGCCCGGAGGTCATCACGTTGAGCTGCCCCGGGCGGATCGGCTGCACGTTGCCGAGGCTGTCCCGGTGCACGATCTCGCCGTCGAGCAGCCAGGTCACCGTCTGCAGGCCCGTGTGCGGATGGGGCGGCACCTCCATGCCGGGCCGCTGCGCGACGTCGTCCGGACCGAAGTGGTCGACGAAGCACCAGGCCCCGACCATCCGCCGCTGGCGCTGCGGCAGCAACCGGCGCACCGTCGTGTAGCGGCCGAGCGGCACGTCGTGGCCCGGCAGCAGCACGCTGCCCGGGTCGGCGGGCGCCCCGCCCGGCGGTCGGGTCTGCGCCGGCAGAGATTCCGTACGATCCACCGCCCGACTGTACGCTCAGCTCCCCTCGACGGTCACCGTGTTGGCCCCGGCGACCATGTCGACGTACACCCGGTCGGCCCGGCGGTCCCAGTCCGGCGAGCCGGTCAGCGTGCCGGCCGCCACCCCCTGCCGGTGCCGGTCGTAGACGGTGACCGCGCCCGCGCCGGCACCCGCCCGGACCCGGGTCGGCAGCGCGCCGGGCACCCGCACCACCAACTGGTTCACCCCGCCGGTCAGCCGCACCGTCAGCGTGCCGACGACCCGGGGCAGGCGCAGGTCGACGCGGGTGGCCCCGGCGGCGAGCTCCAGCCCGGTCAGCCGTCCCCGGGTCAGGTCCAGCACCTGCTCGGTCACCCCGCCGGCCAGCCGCAGCCGCCAGGTCACCCGGGAGCTGAGCACGACCTCCGCGACGGCCGGGCCACGCCGGCCGCTGACCGCCATCCGCACCCGCAGCCGGTCGCCGACGAGCTCCGGGCGGGGCTCCACCCCGCCGTGGGCGGGGCTGGTGATCCGGTACAGGTCCTCGCCGAGGTCGTCGATGCGCAGGTCGAACGTGGTCAGCCCGTCGACCAGCTCGAAACTGGCCCGGGCCCTACCGGCCAGGGGCGCGGTGAGCACCCGGCCGTCGGCCGACGCTCCCCCGCCGCCGGGCTCGGCCGCCAGCGGCACCGTCGACCCGACGTCCGGCCTGCCGCCGGAGAACGCCACCCCCAGCCGGTCCGGGTTGGCCAGGGTCACCGCCACCGCGCCCGCCCCCAACGCCAGCACCACGACCGCGGCGGCGACCATGAGGCGTACGCCGCGCGGCCAGGCCGGGACGGGCGGCTGCGGGACGGGGTCCCCGGTCACCTCGACGACCGGTGCGGGCACCGGAGGAACGGCCTCCGGACGGCGGTACGCGTCATGCTCCGACACCGGCATGTGCTCCCCTTTCGCGGTCCCCGCCAGGCAGTACGTACCCGACCCGGGATCGGATCACTCCGCCCCCCGCTTGCAAGGAAGGGCCCCTTGTTAACGCTTTCTGTAGCGGAAGGGCCCCTTGTTAACACCCCGCTAGGCGGGGGCCGCCGAGGGTCGGGGCGCCACCGGTAAGGACGCCACCGGCCGGGTCCCTGGTGTTCGGGGGCCCGGCCGGTGGCGGTGTGCGATCGGTCAGCTGTTGTTCCAGTGTTGGGTGACGAGGTCGGCGGCCTGCTGTTCCCACTGCGCGTAGGCGTCGGGGTAGGCGGAGACCTGGACGGTCTGGGCGGCGTCGGTCAGGGCCATGTTCTGCCAGCCGTCGACCTGTCGCAGGCCCTTGAGGAATGCTGTCGTCGCGTACTCGGGGTCGGTGATCTGTTCGGGGGTGCCCCAGCCGCTGGAGGGGCGCTGTTGGAACAGGCCGAGGGAGTCGTGGTCGTTGCGGTCGCCGAGGTGGCCCAGGTTCTGCAGCTTCGACTCCTGCAGGGCGGTGCCGATGGAGATGACCGCGGCGCGCTCGTCGAGGCCGGCCTTCTTGGTGGCGGCGATGATGGCCTTGACGTTGGCGGTCTGCTCCGGGTCGAGGTGGATGCGGGACTGGGTGCCCTGCACGCCGTGGGGGATGAGCTTCCCGGCGTCCACGCCGCTGGACTGGGTGGTGGTGGCGACGGGCCGCGCGTCACCGGTGTCGGTGGTGGTGTGGTGGAGGGGGCCGGCGGCGAGGCCACCGGCGAAGGCGAGTCCGGCGATGCCGAGGACGCTCTTGCGCAGGATGGTCGTGTTCATGGGGGGTGACTCCAATCGGGGGGTCGGCACACCCTCACGCCCCGAACGGGGGTGGTGTGGGGGTGTGCGAGCACCACGTCGAGGCGCCCGAACAACGAACAAAAGGGGGAAAGACGAGCGGGGGAAGGGGACCGGGGCGGCTGCCATCAGTGGTGGTGCCGGCCCGGGTCCAGGTGTAACGACCGGCGACCCGCGCCCATTCCCGGCGACCGGCCACCACCCCTGGGGGCGGGGGGCTGCTGGGTCGGGGGGTCTGGTGGGTGCTGCTTCGGTCGTGCGTCAGGTGTAACGACCCCGACCCCGTCGAGATTCCGGCCCACGGGTGCCGCCCGTCACCACCCCGCCCCCGGCAGGCCCACATCGACCCCACCCCACGCCGCCCCCGCGCCGGGACAGACAAACCCCCCATACGGGCGGTCGCATGACGGGATGCCGGGCAGGTGGCGGTATCAGCGGGCCGGGATACCGCCACCTGCCCGACATGATCAACCCCACCCACCCCATGCCACGCCACCCCCGGCGGGACGGACAAACCGCCCACACGGGCGGTCGCATGACGGGATGTCAGGCAGGTGGGGGTATCAACGGGACGGGATACCGCCATGTCCCCGGCACGGAGTTGATCAGCCGGGCGGGACGCGCCGACCCGTCAGTGCTCAGGCCCGCCGCGCCAGGAGCCGCTGCGGTAGACCGTTCCCCGGTACTCCCCCGTGCCGCGTTCCGGCCCGGTCGGCAGGCCGCGATCGGCACCGGCAGACGGGCCGTGCCCAGCCGGACCGCCGGCGAACCCGACGAGGTCGCCGCCGCGCTCCTCGGCGGACGGACCGCCCACGGACGGACCACCGACAGACGAGTTCGCGGAAGCGGAAACGGACGTGGAGGCGGAGGCCACGGCGTCACGCCGTGCGGCGCGGGACCGGCGTACCCGGGTGACGACGAACCACGCGACCGCCAGCGCGGACACCGCGATGACCACGTTCTGGAACGTGCCGACGTAAGCCTCGACCACGTGCCAGTTCTCGCCGAGCAGGTAGCCCGCCAGGACGAAGACCGTGTTCCAGATGAGGCTGCCCAGCGTCGTGTAGAGCAGGAACGTCAGCACCGGCATCCGCTCGACGCCGGCCGGGATCGAGATGAGACTGCGGAACACCGGGATCATCCGGCCGAAGAACACCGCCTTGACGCCGTGCCGGAGGAACCACGCCTCCGTGCGGTCGACGTCCTCGAGCTTGACCAGCGGCAGCTTGGCGGCGATGGCCCGCATCCGGTCCCGGCCCAGCATCGCGCCGATCCAGTAGAGGGCCAGCGCGCCGACCACCGAGCCGAGGGTGGTCCAGCCGATCGCCCCGACCAGGCTCATCCGGCCCTGGCTGGCGACGAAGCCCGCCAGCGGCAGGATCACCTCGCTGGGGATCGGCGGGAAGAGGTTCTCCAGCGCGACCGCCAGCCCGGCGCCGGGGCCACCCAGCCTCTCGACCAGACCCGTGACGAATCCGACCGGCCCGTCGGAGCCGGGTTCGGGACCGGCGGCGACCGTGCGGGGGAAGGGCAGGAGCGGCTGCGTGCTGATCATCCGACAACGGTAGTGACCGTTCCCGCCGGCTGCCACGCCCCGCCGACGCGACGACGGGCGGGCCGGGCGGGCCGTACACCGTGGACGGCCGGCGTCGGTGTGGCCCGTCAGCCCGCCGCGTCGCCGCGCGCCCCCGGGAAGCCGGTGAGCAGTTCCCGGAGCCGGGCGGCGGTCTCCCCGCCGATCTCGTCGCGCTCGACCGCCTCGGCGATGTCCTCGCGCAGGTCCCGCAGGTGCTTGGCCCGGTCCTTGAGCTTGCCCCGGTTGAGCTCGGCGACCTCCTCGCGCAGGTCGTCGGCGGTTTCGCGGTCGATGTCGCCGCGCGCCTGCGCCTCGTCTATCAGGGCGGTGAACTCGGCGGCGAGCTGGCGCAACGTGACCGGCAACGAGCGGGCGGTGGTGGGCGGGGCGGCGGCCGACCGGGGCGGCTCGGTCGGCTTCCCGGCGGCGGAGGCGACGGTCGTGGGCGCCCCGGACGGCGGGGTCGGCGCGCCGTCGCCGAGGGCGAGCAGCGCGACGACGCCGACGAGCAGCGCCATCCCGGCGGCGACGAGGACGCCGAGGAGGCGGTTGCCCTGGCCCGGGCCGCGCGGCGCGCGGCGGGCGGGCTCCGCCGCCGGGACGGGCCCGGGCACCCGGGCGGGCGGGGACGCCGGAACGGACGACCGCCCGGGGCGGGCGGGGGCCGTCCAGGACCCGGCGCGGTCCACCAGCGTGGGCGGGTGGTCCGGGGGCGTCGGATCGGCGGGCCGGGCCGGGGCCGACGCGGCGGCGGGCCGGGTCCCGGCCGGTGTCGCGCCGAGCCGGCGGGCCAGCTGGGCGGCGGTGGGTCGGCGGGCCGGGTCGGCGCTCAGGCAGGCGAGGGTGAGCGCGGCGACGTCCGGGGGCAGCCCGGGGACGCGCAGCGGCGGGGGCTGCCGGCGCTGCGCGTGCGCTTCGAGGGCGTCCGCCCAGGTCTGCACGGGCAGCGGGGCGCGGCCGGCGAGGGCGCGGTGGAGCAGGGCGCCGAGGGCGTACACGTCGCTGGCCGGGTTCGGCGGCCCGGGGCGGAACCGCTCGGGGGCGAGGTAGGCGGGCGTGCCCATCATCGGCTCGTCGTCCGGCCCCGGACGCGACTGGTGCGCCCCCGGAGCGGACCCGGAGCGCCCGGGGCGGGGATCGCCGTCAGGGCCGGTGCGGGGCGGGTGCGGCCCGGCGAGGGCGGCGATGCCGAAGTCGAGCACCTTCGCGCCGCTCTCGGTGAGCATGACGTTGGCGGGCTTGATGTCGCGGTGCACCACGCCGATGCGGTGCGCGGCGGCCAGGGCGGCGGCGACCTGCCCGGCCAGCCGGACGGCTTCGGGCCAGGGCAGCGGGCCGGAGGCGAGCCGGTCGGCGAGGCTGTGCCCCTCGACGAGCTCCATCACCAGGTACGGCACCACCGTCGGGCCCCCGAGGGCCGCCTCGCCGTAGTCGTACACCTGGGTGACGTGCGGGTGGGTGAGCCGGGCGGCGGCCCGCGCCTCGCGCTGGATGGTGGCGCGCAGGTGCGGGTCGGCGGCGAGTTCGGCCGCGAGGGCCTTGACGGCGACGGGGCGGTGCAGGACCTCGTCGTCGGCGCGCCACACCTCGGACATGCCGCCGAGGCCGATGCGCTCGCGCAGGACGTAGCGGTCGTGCAGGCGCAGGGTGGGCGTGAACGGCGACATCGTGGTCCAGTCTGCCTGCCGGTGGGCGTCGGGCACCAGTCGCGTCTGCCTGTCCGTGAGCGTCGGGCGGGCAGACGCGTCTGTCCGTCGCCGTCGGGCAGCAGTCGTGGCGACGGCGCGGATGCCGGGGCGGTAACGGAGGGTCAGGGCTTGCGGGCCACTGCCCCGTACATGCTGACGTCGACCACCGAGGGCCGCGGCAGGGGCTCCCGCTCGGCGCGCCACTGCGCGATCGAGACGATGCCCGGGTCGACGAGCTCCAGCCCGGCGAAGAAGCCGGCGAACTCCGCCCGGCTGCGCAGGCTGATCACGTTGTGCGCCCCGCCGGTCCGCGTCGCCGCGATGGACTCCTGCGCCACCTGCTCGGGAAGGTGGTCGTAGGTGGCGTGCGAGGCGGCCAGGTAGCTGCCGGCGGGCAGCGCTTCCAGCAACCGACGGACCACGTCGTACGGCTGGTCGGGGTCGGGCAGGAAGTGCAGGATCGCGACCAGCATCAGCGCCACCGGCTGCCCCAGGTCGATAGTGCGGAGCAGGTCGGGGTGGCTCAGGATCCGCTCCGGGTCCCGCAGGTCGGCGTCGATGTAGGCGGTCGCGCCCTCGGGCGTGCTGGTCAGCAACGCCCGGGCGTGGGCGAGCACGATGGGGTCGTTGTCGACGTATACCACCCGGGCCTGCGGGTCGGCGGCCTGGGCGACCTCGTGGGTGTTGTCGGCGGTGGGGATGCCGGTGCCGATGTCGAGGAACTGCCGGACGCCGGCCTCGCGGGCGAGGTGGCCGACGGCCCGCTTGAGGAAGCGGCGGTTCTCCAGGGCGGCGGTGCGGATGGTCGGGAAGGCCGCGGCCATCGCGTCCCCGGAGTCGCGGTCGGCCTGGAAGTTGTCCTTGCCGCCGAGCAGGTAGTTGTAGCGGCGGGCGGGATGGGCCACCGAGGTGTCGATCCGGTCGCTGGGGTGGGCGGGACCGGTCGAGGTGCCGGGGGCATCGGTGGTCAAGGGGTGCCTCCATGGCTCTGCGCTTACCTGTTGCGCGGCGTCCGTCCACTGTCGCCGGTGTCGACCATGGTAGAGGCAGCCCGCGCCACGGCCCCGACCAGGGAACCCGCTACTGCGGATAGAGCTCGTCGCGCAGCCGGGTGAGGAGTTCCGGCGTGCGCTCCGGTGGCTCGGCCTCGACGCAGAGTCGTTCCATGGCCGCCGCGTAGTAGTCGAGGTCCTCGCGCTTGTCGAGGTAGATCGCGCTGGTGAGCTGCTCGATGTAGACGATGTCGGGCAGGTCCTGGTCGCCGAAGCGCAGGATGGTGAACGCGCCGCCGGCCGCGGCGTGGCCGCCCGCGTCGAACGGGATGATCTGCAACCGCACGTGCGACGCCCGGGTCGCCTCGATCAGGGCGGTGAGCTGGTCGTGCATGACCTGGGGGCCGCCGATCGGCCGGCGCAGCGCCGCCTCGTCCACGACGGCCCACAGTTGCGGCGGCCGGGGGCGACGGAGCAGCTCCTGGCGCTGCATGCGCAGGCTCACCCGGCGGTCGATCTCGTCCGCCCCGGCCCCCCGGTGGCCGAGCAGGACGACGGCCCGGGCGTACTCCGGGGTCTGGAGCAGGCCCGGCACGAACTGCACCTCGTAGCTGCGGATCAGCGCGGCGGCCGCCTCCAGGCCGAGGTACGACTGGAACCACGACGGGAGCACGTCGCCGTAGCGGTGCCACCAGCCGGGGCTGTTGGCGTCGCGGGCGAGCTTGAGCAGGGCCTCCCGCTCCGTGGCGTCGGTGACGCCGTAGAGGCTGAGCAGGTCCGCGACGTCGCGCTCCTTGAAGCCGACCCGGCCCAGCTCCATCCGGCTGATCTTCGACTCGGAGGACCGGATCTCCCAGCCGGCGCCCTCCCGGGTCACCCCGCTGGCCTCCCGCAGGCGGCGTAGCTGCGCGCCGAGCAGCATGCGCAGCACGGTCGGGCCGGTGGCCGGGCCACCCTCCGTGGGAACCATCGTCACGCGCCGACCTCCGCTTGCTGCCTTCGTCGCACCGGGCCCCACCCCGGCCGACGTGTAAGCATGCCATGGACCGACAGTGAGGTGAACCCGGCCCGACCGGCGTTTCGGTCCCGTTGACGGGACGCAGCCGAGGGGTGACCCAGGGTCAGCCGATGAGGTGGTCGAAGTCGCCGTCCCGGGCGCCGAGGACGAATGCCGCGATCTCGTCGATCGTGTAGATCAGCGCCGGACCATCGGGGTAGCGGGAGTTACGGACGGCGATTCCGGCGCCGCCGGGTAGCTCGGCAAGCTCGACGCAGTTGCCGCTGGGATTGCTCCGTCGACTCTTCAACCAGGTCAGCGGAGGGAGCTGTGCAGTGGGAACGCCGTTGCGGGGCTGCTGCATGGGGCATCTTTCTTGTCAAGAGCCTGCCGATGCCGCGGGGAGGAGCGGTGTGCTGGCGAGGGGCGGGGCTTACGACGGGATTTGCTGCACGTGCATCTGCTATTGCATCTGCACCGGACAGCGAGCATGATAGCCCAACGAGGGTGTACCCAGGTGTTCACTTTGGGTTACCTCACCTGGGGCTGTACCAGGGAAAACAGGAGCCCCCACGGGCACGGCGGCAGCGGTCGGGCGCGTGGGCAGACGCGGTGAGGAGGGTTCGTGCCGGATCCGTTGACCATCGCGTCCGGCATCTCGGCCGCCGGGGCCCTGGTCTCCGCCTGGCAACTGCGCCGCCGGGCCATGCTGGCCGAGGCGGAGATCGAACACCTCCAGGCGGAGCTGGCCGCCGAGCGGCACGCCGCCAGCCACGACCCGCTCACCGGGCTGCCCAACCGGCGGGCCTTCTTCCGGCTGGCCGCGACCCTGCTCACCGACACCGCCGGCCAGCCGCTGATCGCCATCGTGCTGGACCTCGACGACTTCAAGCAGGTCAACGACCGCTACGGGCACGCCGCCGGTGACCAGGTGCTGATCAGCGTGGCCGAACGGCTGGCCGCCTTCGCCGGGGACAACCTCGTGGCCCGCCTCGGCGGCGACGAGTTCGCGGGCCTGCTGGCCACCCCGACCGTCGACCGGCGCTGGATCGAGCACGCCTCCCGCCGGCTCTGCGAGTCGCTCGCCGCGCCGATCCCCCTCGGCGGCCTGAGCCTGCGGGTCACCGCCTCCGTCGGGCTCGCCCCCGTCACCTGCCCGACCCAGCTCACCGAGGCGCTCGACCGCGCCGACGCGGCGATGTACCGGGCGAAGAGCGTCGGCGCGTCCCGCTCCGCCCGCCAGCTCATCGACAGCGCGCGCCTCGCCGAGTGCTGACGCCCCGCCTGCGGCGGGGCCGCAGCGGGACGACGGCAGGGCTCAGCGCCAGCGGCGCGGCGACGCCGCACGGCGACGGCAGGGCTCAGCGCCAGCCGTAGCCGGCGCGCAGGGCCTGGCCGACCCGGTCGAAGCGCGCCCGGTCCAGCACCGCGCCCTCCCGGCGGATGCTGTCCTCCCGCATGGTGAGGACGCGGTCGAGCCGCACCCAGCTGGGCCGGTTGTCCCGGTCCCAGGTGCCCGGGCCCAACGCCAGCCAGTGCCGCTGGCCGTCCCGCTCGCTCTGGCTGGACAGCATCAGGCCGAACAGGGTGCGGCTGGAGCGCCCCACCACCAGCACCGGGCGGTCCTTGCCCCGCCGGGGGTCGTCCTCGTAGGGGACCCAGGTCCAGACGACCTCGCCCGGGTCGGCCTGCCCGTCGGGCTCGGGGGCGTAGCTGAGCTCCCGGCGCTGCAACGCCGTGACCTGCCGACGCCGCGCCACCTGGGCCGGGATCGGCCCGGGGGTACGCGTCGGCGCGGCCCCGCCGCGGGCCACCCGCCCCAGCCGGGACGCCACACTCCTCAACAGACCTGCCACGGCGGGCAGCCTAACCCGTCCCCCGGCCCGCCGCCCAGCCACGGCGGCCGGCGGACGCCGCGCGGCCGCCCGCCGCGCGAACGGGCCGGGGCGGGCACAGTGGGGGGATGACGACGAACCTCCACGCCCCGCTGGCCCGCTACGCCGCCCGGTTGCACGCCACGGCCGGCGACCGGCACCACGTCGCGTCCCCGCTGGGCGCGTGGCTGCTGCTCGCCCTCTGCGCATCGGCCGCCCCCGAGGGCGACGCCGCCGGACCGGACGGAAACGCCGGACTCGACGGGCACGCCGGACTCGACGGGCACGCCGGACTCGACGGGCACGCCGGGCTCGACGGGGACGCCGCCGCCCTCGCCGACGCCCTGGGCACCGCGCCGGCGCGGGCCGCCCGGATCGCCGCCGACCTGCTGGACGCGCCGCATCCCCTGGTGCCGTCGGCGACGGCCGTCTGGCACCGGCCCGGCGCCGGGAGCGCCGGGCTGGACGCCTGGCGGGCCGCCCTCCCCCGCGCCACCGGGACCGGCCCGCTGCCCGACCAGGCCGGCCTCGACGCGTGGGCCCGCGAGCACAGCCTCGGGCTGATCGAGCGGTTCCCGCTGGCCCTCGACCCCCGGGTGGCGCTCGCCCTGGCCTCGGCCGTGGCCACCCGGATCTCCTGGGCCGCCCCGTTCGACCTCGCCCCGGCCGGGGCGCTCGGCCCGGACAGCCCGTGGGCGGGGCGGCTGACCCGGGTGCTGCGCACCCCGGCGCACGGGCACCGCGCGTGGATCGCGGCGACGCCGGAGGCCGGGGACGTCGCCGTGCACGTGGCGACGGCGCAGCCGGCCGTGAACGGCGGGCACGAGGCGGGCGGCGCCGACACCGGCACGGACGGCAGCGGCGGGGCCGCCGGGGCGGGGCTGTCGGTGGTCTCGGTGGCCGCCGCGCCCGGGGTGGCCCCGGCCGACGTGCTCGCCGCCGCGTACCGGATCGCCGCCGACGTCGACGCCGACGAGCCCGCCGGCCGGCGGTCGCTGTTCGACCTGCCGCTGGGCGAGACGCCGCTGTGGACGCTGCGCGAGGAGGCCGTGCGCACGTTCGCCCCCGACCGCCGGGAGCAGCGGCACACGGCGGCGTTGCCCTGCTGGTCGGCCCGCGACGAGCACGAACTGACCGGGCTCGGGTTCACCGCGGCCGGCCGGGTCCTCGCACCGCTGGTCGGCGCGGGCGACGTGCGGGCCCGGCAGGCGGTCGCGGCCCGCTACGACCGGTACGGGTTCGCCGCGGCGGCCGTCACCGGGATGTTCGCGCGGGTCAGCCTGCCCCCGCTGGGGGTGGCCCGCGTCGCGGAGCTGCGCTTCGGCCACCCGTACGCGGTGGTGGCCGTCGCCACCGACCGGCGCGGCGGCGGCACCGGCCCGTGGCACGGCGTGCCCGTCTTCTCCGGCTGGGTCGCCGAGCCCGACGACGTCGCCGCCGCCGACCTGGCCGACCCGCCGGTGGCCTGAGCACACCGGGGCCTGCGGCGGTGGACCGCCGCAGGCCCCGGCCCCCGTGTCGTGGCGGCCACGCGGGCCGGCCCGGCAGCGGGTCAGGCCGCCACGGGCACCTTCTCCTCCTGCCGCCCGGCGGCCCGGGCGGCGAGCCGCCGCTCGCGCTCCTGCGCGCCGATCAGGTCGTCGGGCAGCGAGTCCGGCACCTCCAGGTCGAAGCGGCGCAGCAGCCGGATCGCGAAGCCGCCCAGCGTGACCAGCACCAGCGCCGCGCCGAAGCAGACGTACGCGAAGCCGATGCCCCGGCCCGGACCGGTGCCGATGACCGCGCCCACCGACCCGGCGAGCGACCCGCCCTCGGCGAGCATCGGCTCGAACAGGCCGCTGGCCGCCGGGGCGAGCAGCGCGAAGCCGATCGGCAGCGTCGACCAGGAGATCGTCTGGTTGAGGCTGAACACCCGGCCGTGGTAGCGCTGCGGCACCTTCACCTGCACGATCGTCGCGTAGATCGACTGGGCGGTGGTCATCGCCATGGCCAGCCAGAACGCCCCGACGCAGATCACCGCGACGGAGGCGTCCAGGCCGATCACGACGCAGCCGAGCGCGGTGCCGAGGTTGCCGAGCAGGACGCCGATCATCCGGCGGTGGCGCGGGCCGCCCCACAGCGACATGAGCACGCCGCCGGCCACCGCGCCGAGCGCCTCGGCCAGGGCCACCTGCGCCACCTGCGTGGCGGTGGCGAAGGAGAGCACCAGCGGGGTGGTCAGCACCAGCGCCGGGGCCAGGAAGATGTTGCCGATCGCGAAGTAGCCCAGCATGAGCCGGAAGCCCCGGTGCTGCCACGAGTAGCGCAGCCCGTTGGCGATGGCGACGAGCAGCCGCTCCCGGGGCCGCCAGCCGAGCAGGTCGGGGAAGCGGACCACGGCCAGGGTGGCCACCGCCACCACGTAGCTGGCCACGTCGATGAGCAGGATGCCCTTGAGCTCGATGGCGGCCAGCAGCCCGGCGGCGAAGACCGGCATCAGCAGCATCGCGAAGCCGTTGGTGAGCTGGGTGACGCCCATCGCGTGACCGAGGTAGCGCTTCGGCACGAGCTGCGGCACCGCCGACTGGAACGCGATGCGCTGGAACGACCCGGCGACCTGGCTGAGCGCCACCAGGGCGTAGATCATCCACAGCCGCAGGTTGTCCGTCCAGAGCAGGGCGGCCAGCACGAGCTGGATCGACCCGGCGGCGGAGCTGGCGATCATCATGATCCGGCGGCGGCTGACCCGGTCGGTGATCGCGCCCGCGATGGGCAGCATCAGCACGCCGCAGACCAGCGCCAGCGCCCACAGCAGGCCCAGGTTCGCCACCGAGCCGGTCTGGGTGAACAGCCAGATCGGCAGGGCGAACGCGGTCAGCGCCGAGCCTGTCGTGGAGACGAGCTGGCCGGCGGTGACCGCGACGAACCGGCCCATGCTCGGCTTGACCACGGCCCGCTCGGGGCTCCGGTCCGCGCCGACGCGCCGGTGGTCGGCGACGACCCAGCCGGCGTCCTCGCCCCGGGCCGCCGCCTCCAGGGCGGTCGTGTCGCCGGCGCGCACCGCCGGGTGCACCGAGGTGACGATCTCCGCCAGCTCGTCGGCCCGGTACTTGAGGAAGAAGTGCCCCGCCTGGTCGAGCACGACCAGCCCGACGGTGTCGGTGAGGAACTGCCACTCGGCGTACCGCTCGGCGAAGTAGTCGGTCACCGGGTCCTCGGAGCCGACCACCGAGACGATCGGGGCGCGCAGCTTCGCCGCATTGGCGTCGAGCAGTCCGGTGAAGTACTCCTCCGAGGCGCGGGAGTCGGCCCGCATGTTGCTGATGATCCGGTCGGCCTGCTCCGGGTCCAGCTCGTCGGTGTCGACGCCCATCGACTTGAGCCAGCTCGCGTAGTGCTTGTTGCTGCGCAGCCGTTCGAGGCGGTTGCGGGCGGCGGCGAAGAGGCCCTTCGGGCGGGCGAACGGGAACATCGCGCCGATGTAGAGCGCCTCCAGCTCCCGGCCGGCCGCCTCGACCTTGCGGGCCACCTCGGCGACGATGGCGCTGCCGACGCCGCAGTGGCCGTACAGGACGATCGGGCCGGAGATCCGCTCGACGATCTCGTCGGCGACCCGGCGGGTCAGCTCCTCGAACGGCAGGCCCTCCTCGCTGAGCCCCACGTCGTGCCCGGGGATCGCCAGCGAGTACAGGGCGTTGCCGGCGGGCAGGGCGTCGGCGAGGGGCTGGTAGACGATGGCGCTGCCGCCGCCGTAGGGGACGCAGACGTACGTGCGGAGCCGCTGACCGGCGGGGATGGGCTTGGTCAGCTCGTAGAGCAGCCGGCGCGGGCCGTCGTCGGCGGCGTCGCCGGCCATGAACGCGGCCAGCTCGCGGATGGTCCGCTGCTGGAACAGGTCCATCACGCCGACGGGCCGCCCGCCGTGCTCGGCCTTGCGGATCTTCGCGACGACCTGGGTGGCGAGCATCGAGTGCCCGCCCAGGTCGAAGAAGTCGTCGTCGATGCCGAGCGTGTCGACGCCCAGCACCTCCGACCAGATCCCGGCCAGCAGCCGCTCGGTGTCGTCGCGCGGCTCGACCAGCGCCACCGACGCCTCGCGGGTCACCACGGGCGCGGGCAGCGCGCGCCGGTCGAGCTTGCCGTTGGGGCTCAGCGGCAGCGCGTCGAGGGTGACGAACGCGGTCGGCACCATGTATTCGGGCAGCGTCTCCTTCAGCGCCGCCTTCAGCGCGGCGTGCTCGGCGTCGCCCACCAGGTACGCGGTGAGCCGCTTGTCGCCCGGGGCGTCCTCGCGGACGATGACGGCCGCCTCGGTGACGCCCGGCTGCTCCCGCAGGGCGCTCTCGATCTCGCCCAGCTCGATGCGCAGGCCGCGCAGCTTCACCTGGTGGTCGATGCGGCCGAGGAACTCGATCACCCCGCGCGGGGCGTCGCCGGCCGCCGCCCCGCCACCGGCCGCGTCACCGTCGCCGGCCGCTGCACCGCCGCCGGCCGGGGCGACGACCCAGCGGGCCAGGTCGCCGGTGCGGTACAGCCGGGCCCCCGGCTCGCCCGAGAACGGGTCGGGCACGAACCGCTCGGCGGTCAGCGCCGGCCGGCGGTGGTAGCCCCGGGCCAGGCCGACGCCGCCGATGTGCAGCTCCCCCGCGACGCCGACCGGGCACTCGCTGCCCGCCGCGTCGAGCACGTGCAGCCGCAGGTTGGCGATCGGCCCGCCGATCGGCACGCTCGACAGCCCGGCGAGCGCCGCCGGGTCGCAGCGCCAGGCGCTGACGTCGATGGCCGCCTCGGTGGGGCCGTACAGGTTGTGCAGCTCGCACCAAGGCAGCCGGGTGGTGAACTCCACCGCCGAGGCCAACGGCAGCTCCTCACCGGAGCAGATCACCCGGCGCAGGGCGGTGGCCGCCTCGATGCCGTCCTCGCCGAGGAAGACCGTCAGCATCGACGGCACGAAGTGGGCGGTGGTGATCCGCTCGGCCACCAGCAGGTCCCGCAGGTAGCCGGCGTCCTTGTGCCCGCCGGGCTTCGCCAGCACCAGCCGGGCGCCCTCCCGCAGCGGCCAGAAGAACTCCCACACCGACACGTCGAAGCTGGCCGGGGTCTTCTGCAGCACCGCGTCGTCGGCGGCGAGCCGGTAGGTCTCCTGCTTCCAGTGCAGCCGGTTGACGATGCCCCGGTGGGTGTTCGGCACGCCCTTGGGCCGGCCCGTGGAGCCGGAGGTGTAGATGACGTACGCGAGGTTGTCGGGCCCGGCCGTCGGCGCGGGGTCGGTGGCGGGCTGGTCGGCCCACGTCGCGGCGTCGTCGAGGGCGAGCACCGTCGCGCCGGTGTCGGGCAGCACGTCGCGCAGGTGCTCCTGCACCAGCACCACGGGCGCGGCCGCGTCGGTGACCATGAAGGACAGCCGGTCGGCCGGGTACTCCGGGTCCAGCGGCAGGTACGCGCCGCCGGCCTTGAGCACGCCGAGCAGCCCGGCGACCAGCTCCACCGACCGCTCGGCGCACACCCCGACCAGGGTCTCCGGGCCGACGCCGGCCGCGCGCAGCCGGTGGGCGACGCGGTTCGCGGCGGCGTTCAGCCCGGCGTACGTCACCGGGCGGCCCTCGAAGGTCAGCGCCACCGCGTCGGGCGTGGCGGCGGCCCGCACCTCGAACGGCCCGTGCAGGGTCTGCTCGTGCGGAAACCGGGCCGTGGTGTCGTTCCAGGCGGCCAGCAGGTCCCGCTCGGCGGGGTCGACCATCGGCAGGGCCGAGACCGGGGTGTCCGGCGCGGCGACGACCGCCCGCAGCAGGGTGGTCCACCGGCGGGCGATCCGCTCGACGGTGGCCCGGGTGAACAGGTCGGTGTTGAAGACGAGCTTGCCCCAGAGCCCCTCGGTGGTCTCCACCGCGTGCAGCTCGAAGTCGAACCGGGTGGCGCGCAACTCCATCGGCGTCCACTCGAAGCGCACCTCGGCGGCGTCGGAGACCCCGGTGAACCGGCCCATCTCGTAGTTCTGCAACACGAACATGGCCTGGAACACCGGGGACCGGCTCACGTCGCGGGGCAGGCCCAGCTCATGCACGACCTTGGCGAACGGCACCTCGGCGTGCTC
>NZ_JARUBI010000002.1:0-7750 GCF_029626125.1 Micromonospora sp. WMMD956
CAGAATGTTGGTGGCCGCGATCGTGGCGGCCGCCGTCACCGCTCTGGGCTGCGGTGCCGGCTCTGACGAGGACGCGGCCACGCCGGCCCCGACGTCGGCACCGGCGGACGACAGCCTTGCCTCCGCCGCTGCGGCCGCCGGGATCCCGCCTACCCCATCGCCTGAAGATTGGGCTGCCTACATCAGCGCGCTGAAGGACATCAACCCGGACATCGTCGGAGACAAGGACGAGAAGACGATCATCGACCGTGGCCGGAGCCAGTGCCAGTCAATCGGCAACGGCGAGGCAGACGAGGCAAAGCTCGTCCAGCTCACGAACTTGCGATTTTCGGCGCCGGGGTATCCGGACGGGTTCGGGGAGGAGACCGCCACCCAGATCCTGGCTGTGGTGCGGCAGTACATCTGTCCAGACTTCTGAGACATGGCGGAGCGGCCCCGCACCGGACTCGGTGCGGGGCCGCTGCTGTGTACGGAGGTCAGCGTCCAGGCGGGACCTCGTGTCGGGGTGCGGACGCCAGCCACGGCGCGTACCGCCGCATCCAGGCGTCGACGCCGGGGATGGCCATGACTCGGGTGATGGCGCCGGTGACCGCGACGACGCCGGCGACGGCCGGCACGGTGTCGATTCCGGCCTCGGTCGCGGCGAGCGGGATCAGCGGCAGCGCGGCGATCGCCGCGGCGACGGCCGTCCGGAGGGTGGCCCGCCACGGGTGGCGGGACTGGGTGGTGACAGGACTGGCCATGGTCATCGCTCCTCGTCGGTCGCGTCGACGGCCGCGCGGACAAGGCAGTCCTTCGCCTCGACCGCCCGGCGAATCGCGGTGGTCAGCTCCGGACCGTCCGGGAGGTCCGCGACGAGGTCGAGCACCGCGCTGCCGATGCGGGCAGATACGGCGGCCAGCGGTGGCGGCAGGTGCGACCAGGCAAGGTGCCGGGCGATCTGGACGGTCGACCGGTGTCGGCCGGTCAGCGCGGCCTCGATGCCGGCGCGGGTGCCGGCCGCCGCCTGCAGCGGATCGGCTGGATCGGTCGGGGTCTGTGGCACGAGGGTCTCCTATCTTTCACCGGCTCTATGCCGGCGATGGGCGGGCAAGGTGCAACTGTGCGGTCAGGTCCTCGACCTGGCCGCGCAGCTGCAGGATCGTGGCGTCGCGGGCGGCCAGGACCTCACGAAGCCGGTCCCGGTCGCCTTGGGTCCGGCGTAGCTCGTCGGCCAGGCCCGCCTCAGCGGTCGCCAGTTGCGCCAGCCGTGACTCCAGGTCGGTCACCCGCTGGCGAAGCCTCTCCTCTTCAGCACTGGTGAGCCGCAACGCCTCACGCAGGTCGGTGATCTGGCTCCGGGCCCGGTCCAGCGCGTCTCGCAGGTCACTTGTCAGCTGCTGGTAGACGTCCTGGCTGATCCGGGTCGTCTCGGCCTGCAGGTGCTTCGCCTGGGCGGCGGCGTGCTGGGCCTGGGCCTGGCGGAGCCGGCGGCCGACCATTGCGCCGGCGGCCGGCCCGCCGACCGCGGCGCCGAGCACCGCCGCGCCGGCGCCGACCAGCGCGGTGAGTAGGCCTGGGTCCATCAGTTGGTGGCGAGCAGCGCCCGGCCGAGCGCGGCGGCGCGCTCCTCGCCGAGGACCGCGACCAGGGCGGTCGCCGCTTCCTCCGGTGGCCGGGCGGCGAGCCCGGTCAGCACCCCGGCGATGATGGCGTCCTCGTCGACCCAGTCCCGGCCGAGCGCCTCCCGCACCTCCACCCGCAGGGTTGCGACGTCACGAACCGCTCTCGCGGCATCAGCGGCGGCACCACGGGCCGCCGTGTGCAGCGCCGGCCCATCCTTGGGGTAAATCCAGCCGTTGACCGCGATAGCGATCCTGCGGAGGTCTTCCTCACTGATCACGTCATCTCCTTCGACGATTTGCTTCGCCCTGGCCACGATCGCCGGCTTCTGGGCAACGATCGCCGGCCCCGGGCATTGGCTGTGTCCCCAGTCGTATCCGTTCTCGGCGCCCATGCTGTGGTGGCCGAGACCGCGGCCGTCAGGGGACGACGCGATCTGCAGCCGCACACCGTGCTCGGTGTGGGCACGGGCCAACAGCTGGGCGTTCGACTCCAGTTGCGGCGGGGTCAGCGGGTCCGGCAGGAAGCCTTCGTTCTCGATGCTGAGCCAGGTGCGGTTGCCGGCCCGCTGGGTCCATGCCCGGATGTCGGTGTCGACCATCTGTGCGATCCGGCCGTCCTTGGCCACGATGAAGTGCGACGACACCCGCGACGCCGGGTTGCGCTGCCAGGTGATGGTGCCGTCGAAGTATCCGGCGGCGATGTGCACCACGACGCCGTGATGCGCGTCCAGGCGGTCCGCCGGCTCGTCGGGTTTGCCGGTGCCGTTGCCGCTGTTCACGGTAGGGCCACGCCAGGTGGCGAGGTCTGTCCATCTGGCCAATTCAGGACACCTCCGGGAAGTCGTCGTCCCAGCCTGCTGCGTAGGCGAGCAGCCCGCCGACCAGGCCGACCAGCGCGGCGGCGGCGAGCACGATGAGCAGAGCCATGTCATTCCTCTCTACAGTGGCCGGCGGTAGTGGACATACAGCGCCGATGCCGCCTGGTTGGTGCCGGATTGCACGTCGAGCGGGGTGGCCGTGGCCTGCCGGACACGGACCTCCACGTAGTCGCCGGTCTCCATGCGCAGCAGCGGCGCGTGCGCCACCGACAGTGCCGTGTCCGACGTCGCCGGCCAGATGACTTCCCGCGAGCCGAGGACCGACACGCCGTTGAGCCACAGCCAGGCCAGGCGTCGGTCGGCGACGTACGGCTCCCACATGATGTGGCCGGAGACCTCGTACCAGCCGTCGACCTGGCACGTGTATCGGGTCGGCTCGCCGGAGTCCCAGCCGCCGTGCGTGTCCAGCTCCGCCACGTCCCATTCGACGCTCGTATCAGTGGACGCCAGGATCTCCTGCGCGGACGACATCCGCAGGACGGCGGCCGGCGGGTCGACCAGGGTCGCCAGGTCGTCGCCGGTGACGATCTGGCCGTCGGCGATGGTCATCGGGCGAGCCTCCACGGCGCTACGGGCCGGACCGGTGATCCGGCCAGGATGGTCTTGACCACGCCGTTGACCGGGGTGGCCGCGATGGTGAACGTCTGCCGGCCCGGCTCGAACAGTTCGGCGTCGTCGATGTAGGTCAGCACCCCCGACGTCGGGGTGCCGGTCAACCGGACCCGACCGGAGACCCGCGCCGCCGACGCCGGCGGGGACGAGGTCGCGGTGAGCTGGGTCCACGTGTCGGCGATGACGCCGGCCGTCACCGTGGTGGTGCCCAGCAGACCGCCGCCGTCGTCATACCACAGGATCTGCATGTCGATGACACGCGTCGACGCGCACCGCACCCACGCCGACCAGGTCCACGCGTACGCGCCGTCCAGGGCGTGCACCGGGATGACATCGGTGGCGGCGATCGCCTCGGCGCTGACCCCGTCGGGAGTCAGCAGCAGCGACGCCGACCCGGTGTGCGCCTGCGCGGTCGACCGGCCGACGGTGCCGCCGGTGCCGGACCAGCCCGACGCGTCAACCTCGAACGTTCCGTTGGGGTTGACGGGACCGGCCTGGGCGCAGCTGGTGGCGGTCAACCGCACCCCGGACACCAGCACCTCCATCGGGTAGTCCGGCGGCCGGACGGTCCACAGCGATCGGTTCCCGGCGGCTCTCGCCACCGGCAGCGCCGTGTCGACCCCGGCGTCGACGTCGGCGGTGGTCACCGATCCGCGGGTGCCCGTGCGGGTCGTTGACGCCAGCACACCGACCCGGTACAGCGCGGCGGGGCTCGTCGACCACGTGATCCGCAGCGACGACAGGTCGAACTCCTCCGCGTAGCCCTCGACGATCTGCTCGACCGGGTCCGGCGGCAGCCCGAACGCGTCCAGGCCCTGCAGCTGGACCAGGTCACCGACGTCGACGGCGGCGGCCGCGTCGCGGGCGGTGTCGTCCCACGCCAGCGACGTCAGATCCACCGGGATCTGCGGGAACCGGGTCTCGTCGATCGTGCCGGCCGACAGCATCCACCACGCCGCCGACTCCAGCTCGGCCGCGTCGGCGACGTTGCGGTCCAGCTCGACCGGCATCCGGCCGACCCCGTCCGGATCGTCCGTCGGATCCTGCACGTTCAGCGCACCTGTCTCCTGGACGATGCGTGTCTCGGCGCCGGCCGTGCTCCGCAGGGTGACGTCGTTGACGATCAGCTTGTCGTCGTCGACCGGCGTCAACGGGGACGCCAGCCGACCGGACCCGTGCGCCAGCACCAACGGCGTCTGGTTGTACAGGGTGGACCGCAGCCGCATCACCAGCGCCCGGGTGCCGCGCGCCTCGGTGAGGATCGCGTCGTCCGCGTCCGCGCACTCCTGCAGCAACTCCAGCACCGACAACCGCCGCTGCGGACCCATCGGCGCCGACGACGCGGCGTCACCGATCAGCGAGGAGCCGGGCACCGACTCCTCGGCGCAGAGCCGCTCGAACCGGTCCCCGGCGGTCTCGCCGGCGTGGCCGGTGGCAGCTGACACGGTGTCCGAGGTGCCCGGGACCGGTGACCAGATCGCGACGTGCCCCAGCGACGGCATCAGGTCGTCGCCGTTCTCCCGCTCACGCGGGTTGAGCACCCACTCCGTGACCTGCCCTACCGTGCCGGCAAGCGTGTCGCTGAAGCTGGCGACGGTCGCGGCCAGCAGGCCGTCCACCCAGACTCGGATCCGGATGTTGCCGCCGTCCTGGTCACCGTCGACCCGGTAGTGGTGCGGCAGCCCGTCGGCGATCGTGAACGCGGCCCAGCCCGACCCGAAGCTGGTCAACGCCCGACCATAGAAGACGGTGAGACCCTCAGGAGCGACGTTGGCCTCGTAGCGCATCGTCTCCTCGGACGGATGATCCGTGAACGCGTCGGTCGTCTCCCACCAGATCGGCGTCCGGGAGTCGGCCTGGTCCCGGGGCTGGGTCATCACCCACTCGACACGCCACCCGGACCCGCCCGCCGGCTGAGGCACCAGGCCCCGCAGGGTGCCGCCCCGGGACAGATCCACCACCGGCGCGGACCCCGGCCCGACATCACCGGTGCCGAACTCCGGCAGCCCGGCCGGAGGGATCGGCTCACCAGTGTTCGGCGCCTCGAACCGGGAGTAGCCGAACGGCCGCGCCGGCGGGCACCCGGGGATCGGTGACCGGGCCAGCGGCGCCCCCGCCGGATCCTCCAACGGCCAGTAGCCGGCCGGCCCGGTCGCCGGGATCGCACGCCGCAACGCGGACTGCAGCGGCGCGGCCGACACCGTGTGCCGCAGCCCGTACGCGGTGACCTCCACCCACCGCACCGACGCGGTCAGATCCCACTGCGCCGGCCACTCCAGCACATCGCCGACGAACCGCACCGGCGCGGTGGTCAGCTGCGGCACGGTGACCCGGATCGGCACCCGCCGACCGATCACCCCGAACAGATCCGAGCGCGGATTGCGCCGCGAATAGCGGCCCACCACGCCCGCCGCGACCCGCGACGCACCGTTGTTGATCATCAAAGTGCAGGTCGCCGCATCCGGCTCGCCGCCCTCGTTCTGCGTGCCCCGGGTGATCCGCACCTTCCGCTTGTTGAACACATCCGCCGAGATGTCATGCCACTCGCCGGCGTAGAACAGCTCAGTGACCGGCGTGAAACGGGTGCTCACCGGGCACCCCGCTGCCCGAACGCCAACTGCACGTTCCCGCGACCCTTGACCCGCACCAGCTCCCGGATGATCTCCAACAACAGGGCCATCAGTCGGCTGCCGTCGCCCTCGAACAGGACCGTCGTGTCCCCGCCGCCACCGTCCAGGTCGCGGGCACCGCGCGGCAACGGCACCACCGCCTCGTCGTACCGGCCCTCACCGATCACCGCCAGCCGGCCACCCGGCGTCGCCGGCACGATCCCACCATCGGCCAGGTACGGGATGTTCGGCGTCGACAGGGTCACCGACGGGATGTCCAGGCCGAGGACCGACCCACCACCCAACGTCAGCGAGAAGTTGTTCCACCGGGCGATCAGCCAGTTCAGGGCAGTGCGGAACGCCGTCTTCAGCCCGTCGAACATGCCCCGCGCGCCGCGCGACAATTTGCCGGGGAGTCCTTTGAAGAATGCAACGAACCGGTCGATCCTCGACTGGATCTCGTTCCACATCGCGACCGCGATCCGGCCGACACCCTTCCAAAAGCCGGAGAAGATGCCCCACCACGTCTTAAACAAGGCGATAAAGAACTTCCCGATCGTGATCCAAACGGTGGAGAAGACCGTCCACCACAGCTTGGCGAGGGTGATCACGGTATCGAACAGCCACGTCCAGCCCGTGACGATCCAGTCGACCGCCCACTTCACGACCGCCACGATCGCCGTCCAGATGACCGACCACAGGTCCTGGAACCACGTCGTCTGCGTCGCGATCCACACGATCACTGCGACCAACAGAGCGACACCGGCGATGATCAGCAGGACGGGGCCGAGGGTCGTCGCCATCACGATGCCCCACGCGGTCTGCACCGCCGTCCAAATCTTGACCGCGATAACAACGAGCGCGATCGCCGTAGCGAGAATGCCGAGGCCGGTCGCCAACGGCACCACCCAGTCCGAGTTTTTCTGCAGCCAGCCGAAGGTGGCTTCGATGTACGGCACGGCATCGGCCAGCGTGGTGACCAGGGCCAGTTCGGCCTTCCGGCGGAAGTTGTCGAGTCGCTGGCTGGCCGAGCCCTCCAGCGCGGCACCGGCCGAGTCGCTCGCCCCGGCCACGGTCTCCAGGCCGTCACCCACCGACGCCATCGACTGCAGAAACTGCGGGATGTCCGACTTGTTGAGGTCCTCCAACGGCGCGCCGAACAGCGCGATCGCCTGCTCTGCCTGGCTGGTCGGGTCCTTGATGGACGCCAGTCCGCCGACGATCTTCTGAAACGCGGCCTGGGCGCGGTCACCACCGGCCAACAGGTCGTTCGACATCTTGTGCGCGTCGAGCCCGATCGACTCGTACGCGGTCTTCGTCGAGTCGGACATCTCGGTGGCCAGGAGCGTCATCTCTTTGATGGCGTCGCCGGTCTTGTCCAGACCCCACTTGCCCTTGGTCGCGGCGTCGGTCAGCAGCGCGAACGTCTGCTCACCGCTGAACCCGACCGCACGGAAGAACTGGCTGTACTCGTCGGCGACCTCCAACACGTCCGGCACCAGTGCCTCCGGTACGCGCCGGCTCGCCGCGGTGATGAGGTCCAGGGCGTGCGTCGCGTCCCGCGCCAGCCCGGACCCGATCAACGTGGAGGCGTACTGCGCGGCCGCTGCGACGTCGACGCCCCACGCCGTCGCGTACGCCTGGGTCCGTACGGTCAGGTCCTCCAGCTTCGCGGCGTCCCCGTCCGGCACCAGTCCGGACGACAGCACGGCCCTGGTCGCGGCCATCGCGTCGGCAGCGCTGGCCGCGAAGCCTCTCCCGTAGACCTCGCCGGCGACATCACCCACCTTCGCCGCGAGCACCGGATCACCCAGCCGGGCCTCCAGCTGTGCGCGGGCCCGGTCCAGGTCCATCGCGCCGGCGATGCCGACGGCGAGGGTGGCGCCGATCGCGACCGCGCCGATCGCAGCGGACTTCTTGACCGCCTGCCACGTCCGGTTGAACGTCGACCGGATCGCTTTGGTGCCTTTCTCAACGCCGCCGGCGTCGACGCCGATCTTGACCATGAGGTCCGCCAGAGTCGCCACCCGGGTCACCTCCTCGACGT
>NZ_JARUBI010000003.1:0-2028 GCF_029626125.1 Micromonospora sp. WMMD956
CGGTGTGCTGGCCGAACGCCGGGTTGCGGTAGTCGGTGTCGGGGTCCGCTTCTAGGCCGACGCAGACACCGACGCCAAGCCACGCCGCGGCACCGACGTCAACGCGGGAAGCCGCGTCTGCCTGGGAGAGAGAGGAAGAGGAACTCCCTCCTTTCAGGAGGGAGTCGGGCTTTCACACCGCGCCGTGAGGATCTGTCACAGGGCGGTTGACCTGCGCTGTGAGCGGTCGTGCGGGCCCGCTGGCGGGTGCTCGCTGGCGCGGAGGGTTGCAGGGCAGGGTGAAGCCCTGACGGAAGGGGCCTGCGCGGTCGTGAGTCAGAAGGCGTCGACGTCGGCGGCCGGCGCTGACAGATCGTCCGTTCGGGCTGACAGATGCGCCGTGACCTGCGGTGTGAGTTTCTGTGAGCGGGTTTCGGCTGCCCGAGGAGCTTCCTCGGATGCTTCCGTGGTCGCTTCGTCGGCTGGTTCGCTAATCGTGGCGGTGAGGGTGGCGTGTTGGCGCTGGTCGGGCGCCTGGCAACGGGGGTTGCGGGGTGCTCGACATCTTTGGCGGTTACCGGTGGTGTGCCGGGCCGCCGTCGTGGCTGACCGGAGTTGTGCTGCCAGGGCTGGCGGTCGCGGTGGTCGGCCCTGGCAGTTCGGTGTCGAGGTAGCAGGTGATGCCGTCGCCGGAGCGGCGGGGAACCGGCCGGCTGGTGCGGGTGACGGTGAGCACCTGGGCGACGGCGGCGGCCGCGGCGTGCAGCTCGTCGGCGTCGTCGGCGACCAGGCGCACGCGGATCACGCCGGCACCGCCGTGGCGGTGACGCCGGCGCGGTGGCGGCCGCTGGTGAGTTTCGTGGTCAGCCAGGGCGGTAGCGGCGCGATGGGTAGGTCCCGGCTGATCGTGTACGGGCGGCCGTCGACGACCGAGCCGGGTCCCACGAGGTAGCCGCCGAGGCGGCGGCCGGGGGCGCGAACGTCGACGCCGGGCCAGCGACCGATCGTGCTGGGCACGATGACGCCGGCGGGGGCGCGGAAGTACAGGTGCAGCCCGTTGTGGGCGGTGGCCACGGTGAGGGTGTCCGGCCAGGGCCAGCGGGCCGCGGCGCACAGCGCGCGCAGCGTGTCGACGCCGTCGACGCCGTCCTTGCGGTCCAGGTCCAGACCGACCACGTTCGAGGCGCGGCAGGCGACGCCGACGTTGACGTCGGCCGGCCAGGCGGCGACCGCGGCGGGGTCGGTGGTGATCTGGTGGGGCCAGCCGGGGGCGGCGCGCTTGGCGCCGGCCGGCAGGGGGAACACCGCCAGGCCGGCCGCCAGCGCGGGCGTCGGGTCAGTCCTCATCGTCGACGTCGTCGTAGCAGGTGCACTCGTAGTGGTTCTGCATGTTGCCGCCGCACTCGGGGCACTCGTTGCGCTCGCGGCGTTCGTCGTCGCTCATGAACTCGTTGTGACGCCAGCCGGTGCACCGGTCGTTGTAGCAGCCGCAGCCGGGGCACTCGGGGCAGACCATCCCGTTGGTCCAGCCGCACTTGTCGCACATCACCTGGTTGAGCGGGGAGTCGTACTCGACCTGCGCGTCGGCGAAGGGCCAGCCGTTGCACTGCGCGAGATCCTGGATCTCCTCCACCGAGGTGGCGGCGCGGTCGGCGTCCTCGCCGGCGTGGGCCATGCGCAGCGCGACGGCGGCGGCGAACGCGTGGGCCTGGCGCTCGGTCTCCGGCAGGCTCAGGGTGGCCAGCACGCCCTCGCGGGCCTGGGTGTAGGTCTCACCGGTGCTGTCGCGTCGCTCGATCACCGCGCGGGTGAGCTTGCGGTTGGTCTTCGGCATCGTCAGCTCGTTCCTCGGCGGGGTACGCCCACGCCCGACCCCACCGACACGAGGTCATGCCGACCAGCAGGATGGTGGAGGGGGCGCTGAGTCTGAGACGTCTTCTCCGTTCGCCGTCCGGTCCCGGCGTGGCGGGTCCGGACTCCCGGATCGGCTGGCGCGTCAGCCGTGCGGGCAGCGTAGCGCACCGCACCGACAGAACCCGGCCACCGGCC
>NZ_JARUBI010000004.1:0-14229 GCF_029626125.1 Micromonospora sp. WMMD956
CGTCGCCGGCCAGCCGGGCGACGGTGCCGCCGTAGGTGTGGACGGCCTGGGCGAGCCGGTCGGCGATCTCCACGAGCAGGTCGTCGCCCGCGTCGTGACCGTGGGTGTCGTTGACCTCCTTGAACCGGTCGAGGTCGATGAGCATGACGACGAGGCGCTGCGGTGGGGAGCTCGCGCCGACGGCGGTGTGGATGGTGCGCAGGCCGGTGCGGTTGAGCAGGCCGGTGAGCGGGTCGTGGGTCAGTTGCCAGGCGGCGTCGGCCAGCTCGGCGCGCAGCCGGGTGATGGTGGGCCGGGCCGCGAGGTAGCCGACGCCGGCTCCGAGGATCGCCGCCACGATGGTGGCGATCGCGAGGAGTGTGGTGAACACTGGGTTCCTCCATTCCGATGGATGAGCTTCCCCCGCTTTGATGGAGCGGTGGTTACCTGCTGCCGGTCGGTGCAGGGGTGACGATATCTGGCTCGGTCAGGCTGGTCTGTTGGTGGTGCCAGGCGGTCTCGTACTCGTCGGGGCTGAGGTCGCCCAGTTCCTTCTGGATGCGGCGGGTGTTGTACCACCCGTCGATGTAGGCGAAGATCGCATTCTCGGCCTCATCGCGGGTCCGCCAGCTTGTGCGGTAGACGAGCTCGATCTTCAGCGTGGACCAGAAGTTCTCCATCAGCGCGTTGTCGTACGAGTCGCCGACGGAGCCCATGGAGGGCAGGATCCCGTTGTCCTTTAGGCGTTCCGCGAAGCGGAACGACGTGTAGTTCGACCCGCGGTCGCTGTGGTGGATCAACTGGCTGTCGCGGACGTCGCGGGACCAGATGCCGTATTCGAGGGCGGCGAGGATCAGGTCGGTGTCGCAGCGGTCGGAGGTCTTCCACCCGACGATCCGGCGGGAGAACACGTCGCGGACCGCGGCCAGCCAGAACACGCCCTGACCGCAGGGGATGCGCGTAGCGTCGGCGACCCACAGCCGGTTCGGCCCGTCGGCGGTGAACTGCCGGTTGACCAGATCCGGCGCCGGCGTGTGCCGGGGATCCTGCCGCGTCGAGCCGCCACGCCAGCCTCGACGCAGGAACGCCCCCTGCCAACCCTGGCCGGCCATCAACCGCTCGACGCGCTTGCGGCCCACGCGGATACCGTCACGGCGTAGCTGCCGGTGGACCCGGTCCGCGCCGTAGGTGCGCCCCGATGTCTCCCAGATCTCGTAGATGTTCGACAGCAGGCCCAGGTCGACCACGTCGCGGTCGCAGGGCTGCTCGGCCTGCTTCACCCACGCGTAGTACGTCGAGGCGCCGATGTTGAGGACCCGTAGTAGGAGCGCGACCGCGAACTGGTCACGATGTTCATGGACGAACCTCATGACCGTCGCCGGGTCGGGTCGAGCTCCGCCGCGAAATACGCGCTCGCGGCCTTCAAGATCTCATTCGCCCGGCGTAGCTCCGCGTTCTCCTTCAGCAGCCGGCGGTTCTCGGCCAGCATGTCGCTGCTGGGCCGATCGTCGCGCTCGCCCGCGTCGGCCTCGGCCTGCCGGATCCAGTTCCGCAACGCCTCGTGATGCACACCAAGCTGCTCAGCCAGGCGCCGGATCACCGGCTTCGGGTCCGACTCGCGGTACAAACGCACAGCGCGCTGACGCAGCTCATCGGGGTACTTCTTCGGTGCCGCCACAGAAACTTCCTCCCCACGGCCATCAGACCATGATTACGAAGCTCCATGAAAACGGGGGTAGCTCAGGAGAACCCGGGACGCGTACGTTTCCTACACGCGCTGTGCGTCCCGGGTCCTGAAACGACGACGGCCCGCCTGATGGCGGGCCGCTTTCTGTGCTCGGTGTCCCGGCAACGGGCACCGTGGGGCGGGCTCGGCGTTGCTGCTGGATGCGCTGCCGCCCGGTCGGGGGATGCTGATCACCGGGCACCGGAACTCTGTTCGGTCCGATGCCCGACGGCCTCGGCGCGAGCTGGCCCGGCAGGCAGTTGCTACGGCAGGTCGCGCAGGAGGTGGTGGACCAGCCAGGAGGAGGCGGCGGGCAGGACGATGACGTAAGTTGCGCCGACGCGCTCGGCGTGCACCCAGACCCTCGCGTCGGGCGGGTTCACCGAGGCCACGACGACGATGCCGCGGCAGGCGAGCCGGTTGCGGAACCGGGTGACCAGGTCGGAGCCGATGACGATCAGCGGGCGGCGGCTGGCGTAGCGGCGGCTCTGGGGAACGGAGTCGGCGTACTCGAACTCGTATCCGGCCTGCTGTTCGACGGTGCGCAGCTCGGCGCGCAGCAGCCGGCTACCGGTGACGGCGATGACGGGAAATGGTTTGGGTGTCATGCGGAACCTCCGGGAAGGGTGACGTGCCCGCTCGGCGGGGCCGGCGGGCGATGAGGGTGGCCGTACGGGGTGGTCCCAGGGCACGGTCAGGTGGCCGGGCGGGTCTTGCGGCTGGCGTCGGGTTGGGCGCAGGAGCGGCAGATGGGGCCGAGGTCGGGGTGGTAGCCGGCATCGCATGCCTCGCAGACGATCAGCAGGCAGGAGCGGCATTCGCCGGAGGCAATGAGTTGGAGGCTGGTGCCGCAGTAGCCGCACGAGCCGGTCAGGCAGGCATCGGTGTGCCGGCCCCGCGGGTGGTGGCGGCAGGGGTGCTCACGCACGGCGGTCTCGCCGCAGGTGCTGGTGGATGGTGCCGGCGGTGAACGGTTCCCCGGTGATGTTGTTCGGCGGGTCGATGCGCCTCCATCCGCCGAACTCGCAGGCCAGCCAGGTGGTGCGTTCGTTGGCGGTGATGGCGATGACGTCTCCGGTGGACATCGAACGCAGGCGCAGCAGCCGGTAGGTACAGGCGATGAGGAAGTCGGCCTCTCCACTCAGCGTCTCGCGGCAGGTCTGCAGCTGGTCGAGGTCGACGTTGAACAGGCCGTAGATCCAGCTGGCGGTCCGCTCCGCTTTGGCGAAGGCGGGCAGACGCCGCCAGTAGGAGATGACCTGGGTGAGGGCGTGGCCCGGCTCGTACGGGAGGAATCGGCTTTCGGTGTTGTGGTAGACGGCGATGACATGCAGGGTCATGACGGACTCCGTTCGGGGCCAGGGGTGGACGCGGGGCCGGGCTCGCTGTCCGGGGTGCGATCGGCGGGGCGCAGCGGCGGAGGTGGGCCGATCGGGCGGACGCGCAGAATCTGCTCCGGCAGCACCATTGCGGCCGGTTGGCCGGTGAGCGGATTCGTAAAGGCCCGGTAGCCGGTGGTCCAGAGCAGGTGCCAGCGTTCGGCGGGTGCCGCCGGGCGGATTCCGGTGGGATCGCCGTGGAAGGACGCGCCAGCCTCGGTCAGCTGCGCGGCCAGTGGTGTCGTGCGGTAGTGGCTCATCCGGCCGGCCAACATGGGGCAGCCGCTGGCGGAGTAGGCGGCGCAGACGGGGTGCATGCCCGGCTCGGGGCTGACGAGCAGCCGCAGGTCGCTGTCGCGCACCGCGAAGACGATCCGCCCGGGGTCGAGTTCGTCGCCGCAGGTCTGGCAGAGCCGTTCCTGCAGTGCGCAGACGTGACGATGGTGGTCGACGGTGCCGAACCGGTACCGGCCGTCGGGGGTGCGGGCGGTGATCCATGGGACGACCAGCCCTCCGACGACGGGCCGCCGGGCCAGGCGTACCGGCACCGCGGGAATCTCGGGGGCGGTCATGCGAGCACCACCGGGGCGGGTACCGGGCCGGTGAGGGCGTTGCGCATCCGTCGCAGCGCGGGAAGTTCCCAGCAGCGGATGGCCTCGGCACGGCGGCCGAGGTTCGCGGCAAGAGTGTCGGTGGGGCTGTCGTTGAGGTGGTGCGGCTGGATCCGGCGGCGGGGGCCGGAGAGTGTCGAGAGGTGGTGTGGCACGGGATTCCTCCATCTGTTGGTGGATGGAATCCGGGCACGCCTGCTGGCCGTGCCCGGATGTTGCGCGGGTGTGCGCGGTCGGCCGGGCATCGGCCGGATGATGCGGGTCGAGACGGCTGCGTGTCCGGTGCCGGATCACGCCTGCCGGTGAAGGCTGGGGCTACGCGACGGCGACGGAGCGCAGGATCAGGTGGGCGTCCTTGAGGTGACCGGCGAGGATCTCGCCGTTTGTGCCAGCGGTGCTGAGGCTGTCGGTGAGGGCCTGCACGACGGTGTCCGGCACGGCGGCGAGTCCGCTGAAGGCACCGCCGTGGACGTTCTCGGCGATGCGCTGGATCGTCTGGGTCAGATGTGCCTGGACGAGGTTGAGGCCGCACAGCAGCCGGGCCAGTTCAGTCAGGTCGTGGCAGTCGGCGGCGTGGGTCATGGCCTCGCTGAGCTGCTCGACGGCCAGCAGGGCCACGCGCATCGCGGCGTCGCTCTCCGCCGGGCCAGCGGGAGGCCCGTCGTGGTGCAGTCGTACGTGCTGGTTGGTCACGGTCTTGCCGTCGTCGCCGCTGGGGATCGCGTCGGGCAGCTCGGCGAACCAGTCGGGGGTAGTCAGGTACCAGCGGGGCACGAGCATGTCGTCCTCCATCGGACAGCACGAAGGCGGCCACTGGGTGGTGACCGCCGGGCGGAACGGGAACATCGCCCTTGCCCTTGTGGCATGGGCAGAGGGTCGTGGACCGTGTGGGGCCGGATCAGACGCGGGCGACGGCGGCCGACCGGAGCCGGTGGGCGCGATGCCGTCGCGAGAAGAGGCCAGATCAGGGGGCACGAGAAGAAGGAGAGCCTTCAGGTTAGCCTCGGCCAGAGTCCCACGGGCCCTGCTGTCAGGTCGGCACGGCTGGCAGAGGCTGTCAGCCCGCCGAAAGCCGCGATCTGTCAGATTGTTCCCGTGCGGGACTCGACGTCCGGGCCACCGGCTACGGACAATTCAGCCGTGGAGATCGTGGACGTGGCGCAGGCAGGGGCGACCAGGCCACACCACGATCCGGTTGCTCGTGCCGTGTGGCTCGCTGCGGTGCACGCCAGCATGCGTGCTTCCGGCGGGACCGTCACCACCCCGGTCGAGGAGCCCGCCGCCGGCCGGAACTGCTACCGGGTGGGTGTGAGGCTCCGCGATGGAGTAGCGGTGGGCCTGCTGTTCAACGCTGCGGCATTGTTGGTCGCTGCGGCCGAGCCGCAGGATCACCACGCGGTGACGCTGACGTTCGTCAACGTGCCGGCCGGCAACCTGTTCTCCGAGGCGGGGTTGCGGGTCGCCACGGCCGCAGAGCTGATCCAGCCACTCGGCGACAGTGATCTGCGATTCCTCACCGAGGACGAACGCCGCGATGCCGCCTACCACCGGCCGGACCGGCTCGGAAACCTGCTGTTCAACTGGTTCGACTGAACGCACCGCCGCGGCCGGTGCCGATTCAGCCGGTGGGGGGGCCGTGCGACAGTCACGGGCATGACGTTTCCCCTGGAGGCGCTGCCGGTCACCGTCAAGGCCCGAGCAGAGACGTGGGCGAGGCTGGGGATGCGGTGGCACACGCACCCGATCCAGCCGAACCACGGCAAGGCGGTCGTGGTCAGCGAGTTCGAGTCCACGACGTGGCTCGCCGCGATCATCATCTGGGCCACCGGCGAGGCGGAGCTGACGACAGTCCGCCTCGCCGACGACAGGATGGTCAACAAGCACTACGACCTTGAGAACCGCGACGATCTCGAACGACTACTCGATGAGCTGTCCGCTCTGATCGCCGACGACCGCGTTCCCGAGGCCGCAGTCATCGTCCAGGCACCGGGGACACCGGCCTGACCGTGAACCTCGTGTCCGATAATCGCTCGGGCGTTGGCGGTGACCCGCGCGGAGACCGCTCCTGCCCGCTGACTCTCACGGACGCCCAGGATTCCGGTCCCTCATCTGAGCCGATGGGCTGAACCTGCGGGCGTTCAGCAGCGACGTAGGACCAGCACGTCCTCGTGGGCGATCAGGTGCACGGGGATGCCCTCGTCCCTGGCACGGCGGACGGCCAGGAGCCCGAACATGTTCGCCCGGTGCACGATCTGTCCGTCGCGGACGGCCGCGAGCATCGCCGCGCACCGCTGCACCGGCACGAGCCCCACCGACCGGGCGACCGCGAGCAGTTGCCCGGGCAGGTCGATGAGATCGTCGCGCCGGCGGCGTACGGGGCGGCAGGTGATCACCACGGTCCCGCCGGGACGTAGCAGCCGGTGGCTGGCGGCCAGGATCGCGGCGAACCCGTCGAACAGGCGGAACCATCCGCCGTAGGCGAGGTTGCCGCGTTCCCGGTCCCCGTACACGTGGTACCGCTTGCGGACCCCGGCGCTCGTCGCGCGCACGAGGCCGTGCGTTCCTCGCCCGTACGGCGGTGAGGTGAGCACCAGCCCCACCCGGCCGACCACCGACGCCGGCACCAGGTCGAGCAGACCCGTGGCGTCGCCGGTGAACACCTGCGCCGACCCGGTCGCGCCCTGCGACGCGGCCAGGGCGACGTTGGAGGCGGCCAGCCCGGTGAACCGGGGTTCGATGTCGATCCCGATCCCCTGCCGGCCGAGGTGCATCGCCTCGACCAGAGTGGTCCCGGAGCCGCACATCGGGTCGAACACCAGATCCCCCGGCGCGGTGTACGAGCTGATCGCGTGCGCGGCCAGGTGGGGCAGCATCTTTCCCGGATGGCTGGAGGTCTCCGGCACGTAGCGGCCCCGCCGCTGGTCCCGGGCCGGTTGCTGGCAGGTCAGCCACACCGACGTCACCGGCATGGGCTCATCCATCGACGCCTCCGGGCTGCGGCACGCTGCGGGTCAGGATCAGCACATCGGTGTGGATGTCCAGCTGCGCCCGCTGACCACGTCGTGGCGGCCGATCGGCCGCCACGACGTGCTGCAGGTACGCCAGCCCGGCCCGCTTCGCGGCGATGACCACGTCGACCGGCAGGATCAGGTCCCCGTGCGGCAGCAGCACGGCCACGCAGCCGCCCGGTAGGAGGCTCGCGTGGCAGCGCAGGAAGAACTCCACCGCCGAGACGCCGCCGTCGGGGGGCCAGCCGGTGACGATCAGCGTCGCCGCTTCCCGACCCCAGCCGAGCAGTCGGGTCGACTGCAGGTGGCTGCGGCGATGGGCGGCGATGACCGCGCGGGCCAACTGCGGGCCCACGGCCAGGTCGATGACCAGGTCGGATGGGTGGGTGAGGTTGTGGACCAGCCGTACGCCCATCGCGTTGGACATAGTCTCGCCCTGTGGTGGGGCCGGGACCGGCCAGACGGTGATCGGCACGGGCGCGTCGCCGGGCACCACGTCCCCCACGGGGACCGGTGCCTGGTGCGGGTTTCTGTCGGTCATAGGCGCGGTGGCCCCCGGACCGGCGGGACGTACTGACGATCCCCAGTGCGTGGCTGTCAGGTCGATCGAACCCACCCCCGACCTGACCGAACCGGTCAGGTCACACGCACCGCCGCCCGGTGGACGGGCACGCGAACGGTCGGCACCGCCGCGAACCTGACCGGGACGGACACGGCCTGTCCCGGTCTGACAACTCCTTCTGGTGTCAGGTGGAGCTGTCCCAATCGGGGGTCTCGAAGCCTTCGCAGTCGGGCGAAGCGCTACCGCCGAGGGGAACTCACGATGGCAACGACCACCCGCACCAGAACGGCCGTCACGGCCCTGAGCACCGCCGAGCAGGCGTTCACTCTGCTGACCTGCGAACCCGCGCCGCTGGTGTTCGACGCCCGCCCGGTTCCGGGCCTGCCGGACACGACGATGCCGCTGGACGAGCTACGCACCCTGCTCATGTTCAACCGCTACGACAGTGACACCACCGACGCGGTGTGGCGGCAACTCGCCCACCACACCCGCGGTTGGGGGCCGGCCTGGGTCGTCGGCGCGATCGGCGTCGCCCTGCCCGCGCTGACGCACCTCGCGGCGAAGATCAGCCGCGGCCACGCCCGGCACGCCGACGACGTGGACTCCGAGGTGCTGGCCGGGTTCCTCCACGCCCTACGCACGGCGGACCCCGCCCCACCCCGGCTGTGGCTACGGCTGTGCTGGGCCGCGTGGCGCGCAGGCGCGGCCGTCGTCAAGGCCGACGACGGACAGGAACTCCCGCTGGACCTGCCCACCGGCTCGCGGTCACCGCGCATGCCCTACGGGCACCCGGACCTGCTGCTCGGCCGGGCAGCCGCCGCCGGCCTGATCACCGCCGAGGCCGCCGAGCTGATCAGCGCAACCCGGTTCGGCGACGCGCTGATCGAGCAACTGGCCGCCGAGCAGGGCGTGACCGCCTCGGTCCTGCGGATGCGCAGAAGGCGAGCCGAACGTGTCGTGGCCGCCGCCGTCACCCGAGGCGACCTCTCCGGCGCGATGCGCCCGCCCGCCCAGCGACCCGCCGCTACGGCGGCCTGACGGCATCACACGTCCGGCGTCCTCGACGTTTCCAGGCGGTTCGGGTGCCCCTGGGCCGGGTCGTCCGGGTAGGTTGCGTTGCGGGGTTCGGAGTCCGTTCTCGGTCGGGGTGGCTGACGCGTGTCGAGCATGGAACAGATCATCGGGGAGTTGCGGGCGCTGACGGCGGGCGTCGACCGGGCCCAGGGTCTCACGGCGGCGGTCGACCGGCAGGCCCAGGAAATCGCCCTACGGGCCGCCGCCGCAGGCTTCGCCGGGGTCGCTGCCGGCATCGCCCGGGTACGGGCGACGGTCTCCACCGTCCAGGGCGGGCTGGGCAGTGTTGCCGCTGCGGTCGGGGAGGCGACCGCGGCCGCCGCAGCGGTTCCCCGGCAAGCCGCCACGCAGGAGACCATCGCCGCGCTCGCCCCGGTGCAGCAACGCATCACCGCCGCCCGCGAGTCCGCCACCGCGACGATCAGCCACCTCGACGACACCCGAAACCTTGTCAGCGCAGTCCTGCAGGGCGGACAACCGGGCCCGCTCCTGCAGGCCCTCGACGGCGTCAAACAGGTCCTCGTGCTACTCGTACACCGCGCCGGCACCGCCGCGCAAGCCATCGAAGCCGCCACCGGCCAGGCCCGGCAGCTCGGGGCCTCGGGAAACTGAGCGGGGCTGACCGGCACCCACCGGCCAGCCCCACCCCCGCCGCCAGCGCCGATCCCTTTCCCGCCGAGCCCGGTCACGCCCGGGTTGGGGGTGAGGTGTTTCCGCCGTGGAGCCGGCAACCCACCGGCGTCCCCGGCGGCACGCCGACCGGTCCGCGTACCAGAATCGGGCCCAAGGTGGACGACAGCACCCGACGAGCCCTGGAACTGGAGAACGAATGCGCCGACAGTCTGGCCGCCAAGGGCTACCGGGTGCACCAGAACCCCACCCCAGCCGAGACCGGCGACGCCCGCGAACGCACCGGCGACCACGGCAACCCGGACAAGGACCCCGACTACCTCGTCGAAGGCCACGTCTTCGACTGCTACTCCCCCGCCGCCCGCACCTCCGTGCGCAACGTCTGGAGTCAGGTCCGGGAGAAGATCGACGACGAGCAGACCCAGCGGGTCGTGGTGAACCTCCAGGACTGGGAAGGTGACCTCAGCGCGCTACGACGACAGTTCGACGACTGGCCCATCGACGGGCTGAAGGAACTGGCCGTGGTGCAACCCGACGGTACGATCCAACAGATCATCCGGCGAAACTGAGTAGAGGCGGGCGGACATGGGCGTTGAGTTCCGGCTGATCCTCGCCGGCAATCCACCCGTCGACGAGATCGCCGCGCTCACCGCCGCACACCCCGACGAGATACCGCGACCGACAGCGAACCCGCGGCTGTTCACCGCCCGCCTCTACGACCAACGCGGCTACGCCATCACCGTCCGCGCCGGCACCCACGGCTACTACGAAGCCGAGAGCGACGACACCCGCTGGGAATGGGAACCCGACGCGTACGTCAACGTCACCTTTTCCCCCCACGCGGACGATCTAGCCGACAAAGCCATCCCCAACATGATCGCCACGGTGTCCAGGGTCCTGGCCGGACGGCAGGGGGACGCCGCCCTCATCCAGGACGGCAACCGCCTCCTCCTGACCCGCACCAACGGCACCATCCACCTGCACCACAGCGACGACTGGTGGGACCGCTACCACCTCATCCACTTCATCACCGGCTGAGCGCCCGCCCCCACTCTGCCACCGTCTCCTGCGCGGCACCGGATCATCGGGTCGGCACCGGCACGGTACGGCCTCTATTGGCCTCGGCGGCGCTGACGCAGGAGCACCACGATCATGAGCACGACGATTGCGGCGAGCCCGGTGCCGGCGTAAATCCACTTAAGCAGGCTCGGCGAGGAGGAGGGCTGCGCCTCGACGATATTCCCCTTCTGGATGAACGGCACGGTCATCACCTTTTCTCCCATCTGCACCGTCACATCGTGTAGGCCGGGTCGTAGCTCCCCAGGCAGCGACACCTGCATGGCCCCGGCGTTCTCGCCCGTCGTTATGGTCGCGGGCTGCGCGTCGATCTTCATCTGGTAGACGACCGGATCGGCGGCCTGATATATGCCCCAGATGTCATATACCGTCAGCGGCTGTCCCTGCTCGGCCACAGCTTCCGGCATGGCAAGTGGCAGGTCATCGAAGCCGCCATGGCGCCACGGCTCGTTCACGACATCAACCCAGGAACCGGCGCGGTCCCTGCAGGACAATGTCACCTCTCCGGTCGGGGCATCCGACGGCGCGAGCGCCAGCAGCGCTTCGACGTCGGCCCGCAACACGACACTCGCGTCCTCGTCTGGCTCCGTCTCGGCCCCGGGCGGCGGGGCCTCTCCGTCGTAGACGACCTTGCCGTCGACGGTCAGCCGGGCACCCGGCACTGGCTCCCCCAGGGCAGTGGTTAGGTCGCAGGCGGTTGCCTGCCGCACGGAGATTGCGACCGCGGGCGCTCCGGGGTCGCCGCTGACCGTGGAGGCGGTGAGTGTGCGGAAGAACTCGACCGCCACCGGTGCGGACAGGGCAGGCGACGCCGTGGCGGCGAGGAGCCCGATGAGGACAGGAACGATCATGACAGGTTTCCTTCGGCTCGGGTGGTCAGGTGGTCGTTCTGGCCTTGGACGATCCGGTGCAGCGACGGCCGCCGCAGCCGGTAGAGCAGGTCGGGCACGAGGGGCCCGGCCTCGCGTAGCGCGAAGATCTGGTTCTGGATTTGCCGGTAGTCGTGCGGACCCGCGCCGTCCCGCAGCAGCCGGGCGATCTCGGCGTCGAGCCGAGCGCCGCGTCGGGCATGCTCGGCGTTGCCGCGCAGGGACTCAATGAGCGCGTGCACCGGCGCGAGCAGTGGGGCAAGCACCGCCGCTGTCAGCTCGGCCGGGCTCAGTAGGCCCAAGACCGCCACTGTGAGTACGGCGGCGGTCGGCACGGCGAGGCCGATGCCCAGCAATACGGTCCACCGCCGGTGCAGCGGCGCGTCCCAGGAAACGTTCGTGCGTTGGCAGAGCAGTACCGCGGTCCACCGGTCGACGCCGTCGGGCACCGAGTACCAGTCGGTGAGGCCCGCGTCTCCGTGCCGCGACCGATGCCGCCCCGCGTACGCCGCGATTAGCTCGGTGCTCGGCCGGTCGGCCAACAGGGGGTTCCACGGCAGCCCGTACACGTAGGTGTCGAACTCCTCCTGCACCGCGACCGCGGCACCCTGCCGGCGCCGCTCCCGCCCGCCGGTGGTCAGGCTGACCAGCAGCAGTCCGATGCCGGTCACCACACCGACCGCGACCGGGTCGGGAGCCAGCACGAGCGCGACGAGACAGCCCGCCGCAGCACCGGCCACGACGATCGAGGTACGCAGCCGCCGGAGCACTCGGACCTCCCGGTAGAGCGCCCGCTGGGCCGCCAGCAGATTCAGCGCGTACCGCCCGTTCTGGCGCTGCGCGATCGGCGAGGTCACGGACATGCTTCCTGCCACTCGCGGCCGGGCAGGACTGCCGCCCACTCCGAGCGGTTCGGCCCGTGTCCCACGATGCCGCAGGCGTAGGCGCGCGGATTCACGCTCATCCGTGCCTGTTCTGCGACCGGCAGTCCACGCATGGTCTCGCCCACGTAGAACATCGCTTCTCCGAACTGCACGTTCGACACCTGCGAATGTCCCTGCGGGCCGCTGATGACACGGCGCAGTTGCACCGGATGCCGCGCATCTGTGAGGTCCCAGAGGTGAGCCGTCGCCATCTCACCACCCAACGTGCCGAGCAGGTTGCCAGTCGGGCCGAAGGCCACGTCGTGCCCGGCGACCTGCTCGGGGAGACTCATGCCAGCCGGCTTAGTCAGATCGTGGAGTTCCCAGAGTTTCAGCCGGGAGGAGGTGCCCTCGGTTGTGATCAAGCGACGCCCGTTGGGGGCGAGCTCGATCAGCGGCTCAAATTCGCGAGGGGTGAGCGCGGTCGACGTGGGCAGCGGCGGCAGCACGATCGTGCTCGCCGGCACTGGGGCGAGCGGATCGTCGGTCCGCCACAGCACCACCCGGCTGCCGTCGGTACTCGCGGTCGCCATGACCGGAGCGCCCACGGCCGCGGAGAGCGACGACCATGCCGCTTCCGTGCCGTTTCCGGGTCCGGTCAGGGTGCCTGCGGCACGTGGTCGCGCCGGATCCGTGAGGTCCCATACCGAGGCGTTGCCACGCTGGTCGATGCCGATCAACACCCGCGGATCGTGGGTGAAGCTCAGCGCAGTGAATGGCGCGCTGTTCGCGACGTCGCCGGCCCGGGTGGGCCGACCGTGCTCGTCGAGGTGCCAGAGCCGGGCACCGCCGGGCAGCGACGCCGCCAGCAGTTGGCGATCCGGGCTGAGTGCCACCTCGGGGTAGTAGGAGTCCGTGCCGCCGGGCGGCAGCTTCAGCGACGAGAGCCTCGCCAGACGGCCGTCTGCCGTCGCGCGCAGCAGAGTCACCTCCGGGCCCTGCTCCTCGCCGATTCTGCTCGGGGCGGAGCCGGAGGCGGCGAGGAGATCACCGGCGAGCGAGGTCGACCACGCGAAGGCCGCGTCGTTGTTCGAGATCAGGTCTGCATCGGACACGTCGGTGATGTCCCACAAACTGATGCCGGGACCACGGTCGAGGCGGCCGGTGAACAACATATCGTCGCCGGACCCGAAGGCGACACTGCCGATGCCCGCCACCATGGCCACGTCTTCGAACCTTCCCTCACCGGCCTCGCTGTACGGGAGGAAACCGATCCGGGTGCCGCTGTCGCCGGTGACAGCGAGCGTACGGTCGTGCAGCGCGAGCCCAGTCGCGATTCCCTGCTGTGCACCGAGCGTCGCGTAGCGGACCGGCTTGACCGGTTCGTCGATCTCCCAGACCGTCACCGAGCTGTCCAGGTCACCGACCCCGATTTGGCCAAGGTCAGCGGCGACCAGCAGCTCATCCGTGCAGACCAGCACACCGATCTCGCGGTTTGGGTTGCCGTCGGTCTCGGCGAGCAACTCGGCCGCCGCGCTATCCCGCAGGCGATAGAGCCGGGTCGCGCCGAGATGCCCGACCGCGACGGTGGTGGTGCCACACATGGCGATCGCCCCTGCGCTACGGTCCCCGTCCTCGGGATTCCCGGCCGGACCGATGCGTTCCGGTTGCTCCGGGTCCGTCAACGACCACACGGTCGGCGGGTACGTACCGGCGATCAACGACCGGCTGTCCGGGCTGAACGTGACCGGGCTGGCGGCGGGCACCATCGCGGCCGGCCGCGGTTTCGCTGGGTCCGTGACGTCGATCAGGCGATGCCCGTCGCCTTCTGGAGCGGCGACTAGCGTGCCGTCCGGACTCAGCACGCCGCCCGAGGGGATGGTGTGCGGGGTCCAGGCGCGGGCACCCTCGCTCGTCCAGATCTGCGCGCCATTTTCGGCGGACGCGAGCATGACCGTGCCGTCCGTGTTGAGCTGGAGGCCGCTGACGTAGGCGGCGTTCTCGTCGGGAAGCAACGTGCCCCGGTAGCGGGTCGAGGTGAGCAGGTCGATGAGGTTGGCACGAACTGCGGGTGTGTCGTCGAGGGCAACGGCGGCGGTGCTGAGCCGCAGTGCCCCGACCGGGTCGGCCGCGCGTACCTGGGTGGCCCGGTCTTGCAGCGCCTTGGCCGCGTTGCTGATCTCGCTGCGACCCAGATCGGCGACGGTCCGCCCTCGCGCGACGGATTGATAGACAGCCGCCGCTCCGCCGGTCGCGGCCGCCAGCAATGCGACGGTGATAAGTGTGCTCGCGACTCGCCGCCATCCGGGCAGACGGCTGAGGAAGGAGGCTCCGCTGACTGTCCTCACCGGATGCAGCACCGGGCGAACATTGGCGGCGGCGGTGATCTCCTTGACCTCCACGTGGTCGCTTCTCGGAAGGATGATCCGGTCGCGAGCGTTGATCTTGCCG
>NZ_JARUBI010000005.1:0-75000 GCF_029626125.1 Micromonospora sp. WMMD956
ACGGCAGGTCGCGCAGGAGGTGGTGGACCAGCCAGGAGGAGGCGGCGGGCAGGACGATGACGTAAGTTGCGCCGACGCGCTCGGCGTGCACCCAGACCCTCGCGTCGGGCGGGTTCACCGAGGCCACGACGACGATGCCGCGGCAGGCGAGCCGGTTGCGGAACCGGGTGACCAGGTCGGAGCCGATGACGATCAGCGGGCGGCGGCTGGCGTAGCGGCGGCTCTGGGGAACGGAGTCGGCGTACTCGAACTCGTATCCGGCCTGCTGTTCGACGGTGCGCAGCTCGGCGCGCAGCAGCCGGCTACCGGTGACGGCGATGACGGGAAATGGTTTGGGTGTCATGCGGAACCTCCGGGAAGGGTGACGTGCCCGCTCGGCGGGGCCGGCGGGCGATGAGGGTGGCCGTACGGGGTGGTCCCAGGGCACGGTCAGGTGGCCGGGCGGGTCTTGCGGCTGGCGTCGGGTTGGGCGCAGGAGCGGCAGATGGGGCCGAGGTCGGGGTGGTAGCCGGCATCGCATGCCTCGCAGACGATCAGCAGGCAGGAGCGGCATTCGCCGGAGGCAATGAGTTGGAGGCTGGTGCCGCAGTAGCCGCACGAGCCGGTCAGGCAGGCATCGGTGTGCCGGCCCCGCGGGTGGTGGCGGCAGGGGTGCTCACGCACGGCGGTCTCGCCGCAGGTGCTGGTGGATGGTGCCGGCGGTGAACGGTTCCCCGGTGATGTTGTTCGGCGGGTCGATGCGCCTCCATCCGCCGAACTCGCAGGCCAGCCAGGTGGTGCGTTCGTTGGCGGTGATGGCGATGACGTCTCCGGTGGACATCGAACGCAGGCGCAGCAGCCGGTAGGTACAGGCGATGAGGAAGTCGGCCTCTCCACTCAGCGTCTCGCGGCAGGTCTGCAGCTGGTCGAGGTCGACGTTGAACAGGCCGTAGATCCAGCTGGCGGTCCGCTCCGCTTTGGCGAAGGCGGGCAGACGCCGCCAGTAGGAGATGACCTGGGTGAGGGCGTGGCCCGGCTCGTACGGGAGGAATCGGCTTTCGGTGTTGTGGTAGACGGCGATGACATGCAGGGTCATGACGGACTCCGTTCGGGGCCAGGGGTGGACGCGGGGCCGGGCTCGCTGTCCGGGGTGCGATCGGCGGGGCGCAGCGGCGGAGGTGGGCCGATCGGGCGGACGCGCAGAATCTGCTCCGGCAGCACCATTGCGGCCGGTTGGCCGGTGAGCGGATTCGTAAAGGCCCGGTAGCCGGTGGTCCAGAGCAGGTGCCAGCGTTCGGCGGGTGCCGCCGGGCGGATTCCGGTGGGATCGCCGTGGAAGGACGCGCCAGCCTCGGTCAGCTGCGCGGCCAGTGGTGTCGTGCGGTAGTGGCTCATCCGGCCGGCCAACATGGGGCAGCCGCTGGCGGAGTAGGCGGCGCAGACGGGGTGCATGCCCGGCTCGGGGCTGACGAGCAGCCGCAGGTCGCTGTCGCGCACCGCGAAGACGATCCGCCCGGGGTCGAGTTCGTCGCCGCAGGTCTGGCAGAGCCGTTCCTGCAGTGCGCAGACGTGACGATGGTGGTCGACGGTGCCGAACCGGTACCGGCCGTCGGGGGTGCGGGCGGTGATCCATGGGACGACCAGCCCTCCGACGACGGGCCGCCGGGCCAGGCGTACCGGCACCGCGGGAATCTCGGGGGCGGTCATGCGAGCACCACCGGGGCGGGTACCGGGCCGGTGAGGGCGTTGCGCATCCGTCGCAGCGCGGGAAGTTCCCAGCAGCGGATGGCCTCGGCACGGCGGCCGAGGTTCGCGGCAAGAGTGTCGGTGGGGCTGTCGTTGAGGTGGTGCGGCTGGATCCGGCGGCGGGGGCCGGAGAGTGTCGAGAGGTGGTGTGGCACGGGATTCCTCCATCTGTTGGTGGATGGAATCCGGGCACGCCTGCTGGCCGTGCCCGGATGTTGCGCGGGTGTGCGCGGTCGGCCGGGCATCGGCCGGATGATGCGGGTCGAGACGGCTGCGTGTCCGGTGCCGGATCACGCCTGCCGGTGAAGGCTGGGGCTACGCGACGGCGACGGAGCGCAGGATCAGGTGGGCGTCCTTGAGGTGACCGGCGAGGATCTCGCCGTTTGTGCCAGCGGTGCTGAGGCTGTCGGTGAGGGCCTGCACGACGGTGTCCGGCACGGCGGCGAGTCCGCTGAAGGCACCGCCGTGGACGTTCTCGGCGATGCGCTGGATCGTCTGGGTCAGATGTGCCTGGACGAGGTTGAGGCCGCACAGCAGCCGGGCCAGTTCAGTCAGGTCGTGGCAGTCGGCGGCGTGGGTCATGGCCTCGCTGAGCTGCTCGACGGCCAGCAGGGCCACGCGCATCGCGGCGTCGCTCTCCGCCGGGCCAGCGGGAGGCCCGTCGTGGTGCAGTCGTACGTGCTGGTTGGTCACGGTCTTGCCGTCGTCGCCGCTGGGGATCGCGTCGGGCAGCTCGGCGAACCAGTCGGGGGTAGTCAGGTACCAGCGGGGCACGAGCATGTCGTCCTCCATCGGACAGCACGAAGGCGGCCACTGGGTGGTGACCGCCGGGCGGAACGGGAACATCGCCCTTGCCCTTGTGGCATGGGCAGAGGGTCGTGGACCGTGTGGGGCCGGATCAGACGCGGGCGACGGCGGCCGACCGGAGCCGGTGGGCGCGATGCCGTCGCGAGAAGAGGCCAGATCAGGGGGCACGAGAAGAAGGAGAGCCTTCAGGTTAGCCTCGGCCAGAGTCCCACGGGCCCTGCTGTCAGGTCGGCACGGCTGGCAGAGGCTGTCAGCCCGCCGAAAGCCGCGATCTGTCAGATTGTTCCCGTGCGGGACTCGACGTCCGGGCCACCGGCTACGGACAATTCAGCCGTGGAGATCGTGGACGTGGCGCAGGCAGGGGCGACCAGGCCACACCACGATCCGGTTGCTCGTGCCGTGTGGCTCGCTGCGGTGCACGCCAGCATGCGTGCTTCCGGCGGGACCGTCACCACCCCGGTCGAGGAGCCCGCCGCCGGCCGGAACTGCTACCGGGTGGGTGTGAGGCTCCGCGATGGAGTAGCGGTGGGCCTGCTGTTCAACGCTGCGGCATTGTTGGTCGCTGCGGCCGAGCCGCAGGATCACCACGCGGTGACGCTGACGTTCGTCAACGTGCCGGCCGGCAACCTGTTCTCCGAGGCGGGGTTGCGGGTCGCCACGGCCGCAGAGCTGATCCAGCCACTCGGCGACAGTGATCTGCGATTCCTCACCGAGGACGAACGCCGCGATGCCGCCTACCACCGGCCGGACCGGCTCGGAAACCTGCTGTTCAACTGGTTCGACTGAACGCACCGCCGCGGCCGGTGCCGATTCAGCCGGTGGGGGGGCCGTGCGACAGTCACGGGCATGACGTTTCCCCTGGAGGCGCTGCCGGTCACCGTCAAGGCCCGAGCAGAGACGTGGGCGAGGCTGGGGATGCGGTGGCACACGCACCCGATCCAGCCGAACCACGGCAAGGCGGTCGTGGTCAGCGAGTTCGAGTCCACGACGTGGCTCGCCGCGATCATCATCTGGGCCACCGGCGAGGCGGAGCTGACGACAGTCCGCCTCGCCGACGACAGGATGGTCAACAAGCACTACGACCTTGAGAACCGCGACGATCTCGAACGACTACTCGATGAGCTGTCCGCTCTGATCGCCGACGACCGCGTTCCCGAGGCCGCAGTCATCGTCCAGGCACCGGGGACACCGGCCTGACCGTGAACCTCGTGTCCGATAATCGCTCGGGCGTTGGCGGTGACCCGCGCGGAGACCGCTCCTGCCCGCTGACTCTCACGGACGCCCAGGATTCCGGTCCCTCATCTGAGCCGATGGGCTGAACCTGCGGGCGTTCAGCAGCGACGTAGGACCAGCACGTCCTCGTGGGCGATCAGGTGCACGGGGATGCCCTCGTCCCTGGCACGGCGGACGGCCAGGAGCCCGAACATGTTCGCCCGGTGCACGATCTGTCCGTCGCGGACGGCCGCGAGCATCGCCGCGCACCGCTGCACCGGCACGAGCCCCACCGACCGGGCGACCGCGAGCAGTTGCCCGGGCAGGTCGATGAGATCGTCGCGCCGGCGGCGTACGGGGCGGCAGGTGATCACCACGGTCCCGCCGGGACGTAGCAGCCGGTGGCTGGCGGCCAGGATCGCGGCGAACCCGTCGAACAGGCGGAACCATCCGCCGTAGGCGAGGTTGCCGCGTTCCCGGTCCCCGTACACGTGGTACCGCTTGCGGACCCCGGCGCTCGTCGCGCGCACGAGGCCGTGCGTTCCTCGCCCGTACGGCGGTGAGGTGAGCACCAGCCCCACCCGGCCGACCACCGACGCCGGCACCAGGTCGAGCAGACCCGTGGCGTCGCCGGTGAACACCTGCGCCGACCCGGTCGCGCCCTGCGACGCGGCCAGGGCGACGTTGGAGGCGGCCAGCCCGGTGAACCGGGGTTCGATGTCGATCCCGATCCCCTGCCGGCCGAGGTGCATCGCCTCGACCAGAGTGGTCCCGGAGCCGCACATCGGGTCGAACACCAGATCCCCCGGCGCGGTGTACGAGCTGATCGCGTGCGCGGCCAGGTGGGGCAGCATCTTTCCCGGATGGCTGGAGGTCTCCGGCACGTAGCGGCCCCGCCGCTGGTCCCGGGCCGGTTGCTGGCAGGTCAGCCACACCGACGTCACCGGCATGGGCTCATCCATCGACGCCTCCGGGCTGCGGCACGCTGCGGGTCAGGATCAGCACATCGGTGTGGATGTCCAGCTGCGCCCGCTGACCACGTCGTGGCGGCCGATCGGCCGCCACGACGTGCTGCAGGTACGCCAGCCCGGCCCGCTTCGCGGCGATGACCACGTCGACCGGCAGGATCAGGTCCCCGTGCGGCAGCAGCACGGCCACGCAGCCGCCCGGTAGGAGGCTCGCGTGGCAGCGCAGGAAGAACTCCACCGCCGAGACGCCGCCGTCGGGGGGCCAGCCGGTGACGATCAGCGTCGCCGCTTCCCGACCCCAGCCGAGCAGTCGGGTCGACTGCAGGTGGCTGCGGCGATGGGCGGCGATGACCGCGCGGGCCAACTGCGGGCCCACGGCCAGGTCGATGACCAGGTCGGATGGGTGGGTGAGGTTGTGGACCAGCCGTACGCCCATCGCGTTGGACATAGTCTCGCCCTGTGGTGGGGCCGGGACCGGCCAGACGGTGATCGGCACGGGCGCGTCGCCGGGCACCACGTCCCCCACGGGGACCGGTGCCTGGTGCGGGTTTCTGTCGGTCATAGGCGCGGTGGCCCCCGGACCGGCGGGACGTACTGACGATCCCCAGTGCGTGGCTGTCAGGTCGATCGAACCCACCCCCGACCTGACCGAACCGGTCAGGTCACACGCACCGCCGCCCGGTGGACGGGCACGCGAACGGTCGGCACCGCCGCGAACCTGACCGGGACGGACACGGCCTGTCCCGGTCTGACAACTCCTTCTGGTGTCAGGTGGAGCTGTCCCAATCGGGGGTCTCGAAGCCTTCGCAGTCGGGCGAAGCGCTACCGCCGAGGGGAACTCACGATGGCAACGACCACCCGCACCAGAACGGCCGTCACGGCCCTGAGCACCGCCGAGCAGGCGTTCACTCTGCTGACCTGCGAACCCGCGCCGCTGGTGTTCGACGCCCGCCCGGTTCCGGGCCTGCCGGACACGACGATGCCGCTGGACGAGCTACGCACCCTGCTCATGTTCAACCGCTACGACAGTGACACCACCGACGCGGTGTGGCGGCAACTCGCCCACCACACCCGCGGTTGGGGGCCGGCCTGGGTCGTCGGCGCGATCGGCGTCGCCCTGCCCGCGCTGACGCACCTCGCGGCGAAGATCAGCCGCGGCCACGCCCGGCACGCCGACGACGTGGACTCCGAGGTGCTGGCCGGGTTCCTCCACGCCCTACGCACGGCGGACCCCGCCCCACCCCGGCTGTGGCTACGGCTGTGCTGGGCCGCGTGGCGCGCAGGCGCGGCCGTCGTCAAGGCCGACGACGGACAGGAACTCCCGCTGGACCTGCCCACCGGCTCGCGGTCACCGCGCATGCCCTACGGGCACCCGGACCTGCTGCTCGGCCGGGCAGCCGCCGCCGGCCTGATCACCGCCGAGGCCGCCGAGCTGATCAGCGCAACCCGGTTCGGCGACGCGCTGATCGAGCAACTGGCCGCCGAGCAGGGCGTGACCGCCTCGGTCCTGCGGATGCGCAGAAGGCGAGCCGAACGTGTCGTGGCCGCCGCCGTCACCCGAGGCGACCTCTCCGGCGCGATGCGCCCGCCCGCCCAGCGACCCGCCGCTACGGCGGCCTGACGGCATCACACGTCCGGCGTCCTCGACGTTTCCAGGCGGTTCGGGTGCCCCTGGGCCGGGTCGTCCGGGTAGGTTGCGTTGCGGGGTTCGGAGTCCGTTCTCGGTCGGGGTGGCTGACGCGTGTCGAGCATGGAACAGATCATCGGGGAGTTGCGGGCGCTGACGGCGGGCGTCGACCGGGCCCAGGGTCTCACGGCGGCGGTCGACCGGCAGGCCCAGGAAATCGCCCTACGGGCCGCCGCCGCAGGCTTCGCCGGGGTCGCTGCCGGCATCGCCCGGGTACGGGCGACGGTCTCCACCGTCCAGGGCGGGCTGGGCAGTGTTGCCGCTGCGGTCGGGGAGGCGACCGCGGCCGCCGCAGCGGTTCCCCGGCAAGCCGCCACGCAGGAGACCATCGCCGCGCTCGCCCCGGTGCAGCAACGCATCACCGCCGCCCGCGAGTCCGCCACCGCGACGATCAGCCACCTCGACGACACCCGAAACCTTGTCAGCGCAGTCCTGCAGGGCGGACAACCGGGCCCGCTCCTGCAGGCCCTCGACGGCGTCAAACAGGTCCTCGTGCTACTCGTACACCGCGCCGGCACCGCCGCGCAAGCCATCGAAGCCGCCACCGGCCAGGCCCGGCAGCTCGGGGCCTCGGGAAACTGAGCGGGGCTGACCGGCACCCACCGGCCAGCCCCACCCCCGCCGCCAGCGCCGATCCCTTTCCCGCCGAGCCCGGTCACGCCCGGGTTGGGGGTGAGGTGTTTCCGCCGTGGAGCCGGCAACCCACCGGCGTCCCCGGCGGCACGCCGACCGGTCCGCGTACCAGAATCGGGCCCAAGGTGGACGACAGCACCCGACGAGCCCTGGAACTGGAGAACGAATGCGCCGACAGTCTGGCCGCCAAGGGCTACCGGGTGCACCAGAACCCCACCCCAGCCGAGACCGGCGACGCCCGCGAACGCACCGGCGACCACGGCAACCCGGACAAGGACCCCGACTACCTCGTCGAAGGCCACGTCTTCGACTGCTACTCCCCCGCCGCCCGCACCTCCGTGCGCAACGTCTGGAGTCAGGTCCGGGAGAAGATCGACGACGAGCAGACCCAGCGGGTCGTGGTGAACCTCCAGGACTGGGAAGGTGACCTCAGCGCGCTACGACGACAGTTCGACGACTGGCCCATCGACGGGCTGAAGGAACTGGCCGTGGTGCAACCCGACGGTACGATCCAACAGATCATCCGGCGAAACTGAGTAGAGGCGGGCGGACATGGGCGTTGAGTTCCGGCTGATCCTCGCCGGCAATCCACCCGTCGACGAGATCGCCGCGCTCACCGCCGCACACCCCGACGAGATACCGCGACCGACAGCGAACCCGCGGCTGTTCACCGCCCGCCTCTACGACCAACGCGGCTACGCCATCACCGTCCGCGCCGGCACCCACGGCTACTACGAAGCCGAGAGCGACGACACCCGCTGGGAATGGGAACCCGACGCGTACGTCAACGTCACCTTTTCCCCCCACGCGGACGATCTAGCCGACAAAGCCATCCCCAACATGATCGCCACGGTGTCCAGGGTCCTGGCCGGACGGCAGGGGGACGCCGCCCTCATCCAGGACGGCAACCGCCTCCTCCTGACCCGCACCAACGGCACCATCCACCTGCACCACAGCGACGACTGGTGGGACCGCTACCACCTCATCCACTTCATCACCGGCTGAGCGCCCGCCCCCACTCTGCCACCGTCTCCTGCGCGGCACCGGATCATCGGGTCGGCACCGGCACGGTACGGCCTCTATTGGCCTCGGCGGCGCTGACGCAGGAGCACCACGATCATGAGCACGACGATTGCGGCGAGCCCGGTGCCGGCGTAAATCCACTTAAGCAGGCTCGGCGAGGAGGAGGGCTGCGCCTCGACGATATTCCCCTTCTGGATGAACGGCACGGTCATCACCTTTTCTCCCATCTGCACCGTCACATCGTGTAGGCCGGGTCGTAGCTCCCCAGGCAGCGACACCTGCATGGCCCCGGCGTTCTCGCCCGTCGTTATGGTCGCGGGCTGCGCGTCGATCTTCATCTGGTAGACGACCGGATCGGCGGCCTGATATATGCCCCAGATGTCATATACCGTCAGCGGCTGTCCCTGCTCGGCCACAGCTTCCGGCATGGCAAGTGGCAGGTCATCGAAGCCGCCATGGCGCCACGGCTCGTTCACGACATCAACCCAGGAACCGGCGCGGTCCCTGCAGGACAATGTCACCTCTCCGGTCGGGGCATCCGACGGCGCGAGCGCCAGCAGCGCTTCGACGTCGGCCCGCAACACGACACTCGCGTCCTCGTCTGGCTCCGTCTCGGCCCCGGGCGGCGGGGCCTCTCCGTCGTAGACGACCTTGCCGTCGACGGTCAGCCGGGCACCCGGCACTGGCTCCCCCAGGGCAGTGGTTAGGTCGCAGGCGGTTGCCTGCCGCACGGAGATTGCGACCGCGGGCGCTCCGGGGTCGCCGCTGACCGTGGAGGCGGTGAGTGTGCGGAAGAACTCGACCGCCACCGGTGCGGACAGGGCAGGCGACGCCGTGGCGGCGAGGAGCCCGATGAGGACAGGAACGATCATGACAGGTTTCCTTCGGCTCGGGTGGTCAGGTGGTCGTTCTGGCCTTGGACGATCCGGTGCAGCGACGGCCGCCGCAGCCGGTAGAGCAGGTCGGGCACGAGGGGCCCGGCCTCGCGTAGCGCGAAGATCTGGTTCTGGATTTGCCGGTAGTCGTGCGGACCCGCGCCGTCCCGCAGCAGCCGGGCGATCTCGGCGTCGAGCCGAGCGCCGCGTCGGGCATGCTCGGCGTTGCCGCGCAGGGACTCAATGAGCGCGTGCACCGGCGCGAGCAGTGGGGCAAGCACCGCCGCTGTCAGCTCGGCCGGGCTCAGTAGGCCCAAGACCGCCACTGTGAGTACGGCGGCGGTCGGCACGGCGAGGCCGATGCCCAGCAATACGGTCCACCGCCGGTGCAGCGGCGCGTCCCAGGAAACGTTCGTGCGTTGGCAGAGCAGTACCGCGGTCCACCGGTCGACGCCGTCGGGCACCGAGTACCAGTCGGTGAGGCCCGCGTCTCCGTGCCGCGACCGATGCCGCCCCGCGTACGCCGCGATTAGCTCGGTGCTCGGCCGGTCGGCCAACAGGGGGTTCCACGGCAGCCCGTACACGTAGGTGTCGAACTCCTCCTGCACCGCGACCGCGGCACCCTGCCGGCGCCGCTCCCGCCCGCCGGTGGTCAGGCTGACCAGCAGCAGTCCGATGCCGGTCACCACACCGACCGCGACCGGGTCGGGAGCCAGCACGAGCGCGACGAGACAGCCCGCCGCAGCACCGGCCACGACGATCGAGGTACGCAGCCGCCGGAGCACTCGGACCTCCCGGTAGAGCGCCCGCTGGGCCGCCAGCAGATTCAGCGCGTACCGCCCGTTCTGGCGCTGCGCGATCGGCGAGGTCACGGACATGCTTCCTGCCACTCGCGGCCGGGCAGGACTGCCGCCCACTCCGAGCGGTTCGGCCCGTGTCCCACGATGCCGCAGGCGTAGGCGCGCGGATTCACGCTCATCCGTGCCTGTTCTGCGACCGGCAGTCCACGCATGGTCTCGCCCACGTAGAACATCGCTTCTCCGAACTGCACGTTCGACACCTGCGAATGTCCCTGCGGGCCGCTGATGACACGGCGCAGTTGCACCGGATGCCGCGCATCTGTGAGGTCCCAGAGGTGAGCCGTCGCCATCTCACCACCCAACGTGCCGAGCAGGTTGCCAGTCGGGCCGAAGGCCACGTCGTGCCCGGCGACCTGCTCGGGGAGACTCATGCCAGCCGGCTTAGTCAGATCGTGGAGTTCCCAGAGTTTCAGCCGGGAGGAGGTGCCCTCGGTTGTGATCAAGCGACGCCCGTTGGGGGCGAGCTCGATCAGCGGCTCAAATTCGCGAGGGGTGAGCGCGGTCGACGTGGGCAGCGGCGGCAGCACGATCGTGCTCGCCGGCACTGGGGCGAGCGGATCGTCGGTCCGCCACAGCACCACCCGGCTGCCGTCGGTACTCGCGGTCGCCATGACCGGAGCGCCCACGGCCGCGGAGAGCGACGACCATGCCGCTTCCGTGCCGTTTCCGGGTCCGGTCAGGGTGCCTGCGGCACGTGGTCGCGCCGGATCCGTGAGGTCCCATACCGAGGCGTTGCCACGCTGGTCGATGCCGATCAACACCCGCGGATCGTGGGTGAAGCTCAGCGCAGTGAATGGCGCGCTGTTCGCGACGTCGCCGGCCCGGGTGGGCCGACCGTGCTCGTCGAGGTGCCAGAGCCGGGCACCGCCGGGCAGCGACGCCGCCAGCAGTTGGCGATCCGGGCTGAGTGCCACCTCGGGGTAGTAGGAGTCCGTGCCGCCGGGCGGCAGCTTCAGCGACGAGAGCCTCGCCAGACGGCCGTCTGCCGTCGCGCGCAGCAGAGTCACCTCCGGGCCCTGCTCCTCGCCGATTCTGCTCGGGGCGGAGCCGGAGGCGGCGAGGAGATCACCGGCGAGCGAGGTCGACCACGCGAAGGCCGCGTCGTTGTTCGAGATCAGGTCTGCATCGGACACGTCGGTGATGTCCCACAAACTGATGCCGGGACCACGGTCGAGGCGGCCGGTGAACAACATATCGTCGCCGGACCCGAAGGCGACACTGCCGATGCCCGCCACCATGGCCACGTCTTCGAACCTTCCCTCACCGGCCTCGCTGTACGGGAGGAAACCGATCCGGGTGCCGCTGTCGCCGGTGACAGCGAGCGTACGGTCGTGCAGCGCGAGCCCAGTCGCGATTCCCTGCTGTGCACCGAGCGTCGCGTAGCGGACCGGCTTGACCGGTTCGTCGATCTCCCAGACCGTCACCGAGCTGTCCAGGTCACCGACCCCGATTTGGCCAAGGTCAGCGGCGACCAGCAGCTCATCCGTGCAGACCAGCACACCGATCTCGCGGTTTGGGTTGCCGTCGGTCTCGGCGAGCAACTCGGCCGCCGCGCTATCCCGCAGGCGATAGAGCCGGGTCGCGCCGAGATGCCCGACCGCGACGGTGGTGGTGCCACACATGGCGATCGCCCCTGCGCTACGGTCCCCGTCCTCGGGATTCCCGGCCGGACCGATGCGTTCCGGTTGCTCCGGGTCCGTCAACGACCACACGGTCGGCGGGTACGTACCGGCGATCAACGACCGGCTGTCCGGGCTGAACGTGACCGGGCTGGCGGCGGGCACCATCGCGGCCGGCCGCGGTTTCGCTGGGTCCGTGACGTCGATCAGGCGATGCCCGTCGCCTTCTGGAGCGGCGACTAGCGTGCCGTCCGGACTCAGCACGCCGCCCGAGGGGATGGTGTGCGGGGTCCAGGCGCGGGCACCCTCGCTCGTCCAGATCTGCGCGCCATTTTCGGCGGACGCGAGCATGACCGTGCCGTCCGTGTTGAGCTGGAGGCCGCTGACGTAGGCGGCGTTCTCGTCGGGAAGCAACGTGCCCCGGTAGCGGGTCGAGGTGAGCAGGTCGATGAGGTTGGCACGAACTGCGGGTGTGTCGTCGAGGGCAACGGCGGCGGTGCTGAGCCGCAGTGCCCCGACCGGGTCGGCCGCGCGTACCTGGGTGGCCCGGTCTTGCAGCGCCTTGGCCGCGTTGCTGATCTCGCTGCGACCCAGATCGGCGACGGTCCGCCCTCGCGCGACGGATTGATAGACAGCCGCCGCTCCGCCGGTCGCGGCCGCCAGCAATGCGACGGTGATAAGTGTGCTCGCGACTCGCCGCCATCCGGGCAGACGGCTGAGGAAGGAGGCTCCGCTGACTGTCCTCACCGGATGCAGCACCGGGCGAACATTGGCGGCGGCGGTGATCTCCTTGACCTCCACGTGGTCGCTTCTCGGAAGGATGATCCGGTCGCGAGCGTTGATCTTGCCGAGCTTGCTGGGGTAACCGCGGACCGACAGCACCTGGCCGGTGCTGTCGATCGCGCCGACGATCATCGTGCGATCCCGGTCGGCGATGTGCCGCAGCAGAGCCCAGCGCCGCAGGTCGCGGTGCAGCACGGCGAAGGCGACGCCGAGCGACGGTCCGGTGATGCGGACGGTCTGCTCCCTAGGTTGGTCGACGGACCACAGCACGGTGGCCGGGTGCAGCGCGGTGATCATCCAGACGTCCGTGAGCATCTGCTGGAACGACCGGTCGACGCTGCACAGCAGCAGCGTCGCCGGGTCCGGTGCCAGGAGTGGCGGCAGCGCGGGCAGTGTTGAGAACGACAGCTTCGCCACCCCACCGTCTGCTCCACGGTCGAAGAGCACCCCGCAGTGCGGTCCCGGCTTTCGGGCCGGCAGCCGGTCCGCGAGGTCGAGCAGCCAGATCCAGGCGGTGAGCCGGACCGGGTCCCTCAACGTCTCCGGTTCCAGCAGTTGCGCCGCTCGCTCGGCGGGGCGCAAGCCGCTGCGCCGGAGCAGCCGGGCGACTGCGGCGGCCTCCGCCGGGCCGGCTGCGGCGACGGCGGCGGGCAGACAGAGCCGCGAGGCGTCCAGCCACTTTTCGGCACGGCGCAGGCAGGCCCGGGCCCGGTCGAGGCCGTCCACCGTGATCGCGAGCCCGAGCCCCGCCAGCGCCCGCAGGCCCGAGGTGAACGCCGATTCCCTTGCCACGCGTGCGTTCGCCGACGACGGAATGTTCCTGTGCAGCGCCTCATTTCCTTCGTAGACAGCTTCCAGCGTTGGAACGTCACACGCCCGGATCGCTTCTCGAAAAGCCCGAATCAGCGGCTGCTTTTCACTGATCAGTAACCCACGGTCGGCCTCTGGCAGCGAAATCGTCACCAATTCGGCGAGAGACGCGGTGCGAAGCCGCTGCGCGGCGGGGGTCGTGGTGCCGGTCACTGCTCCTCCTCGAAGCGGCGGGCGGCCTCCCTGACCGGGTGGCCATCGGGGAGCGCGTCGCCGGTGTCGAGCCACACGTCGGCGGACGCGAAATCGGCAGCCCGGATCGAGTCGAGCAGTTCATCGGGGGCGGTAAAGCGCAGCGCAGCCGCGGTGACCGGGACGTCAGCCACGGTCACCTCGAACGCGGCAGGTGGTAGCGGGATGTCGACCGTACCGGTGAGCGCGTCGCCTTCGGGCCGCAGTGAGATCCACAGCTGCCGGTCCTCGCCGGGAGCGCCTGGGACGATGACCCTCACGTGCAGGAAGGAGGGCAGATCGTCGCCGCCCGGGGCGACCCTGGCGGTGATGAGCAGCCGCCTGCGAACGGACCGAGTGACCGACAGCGCAAAGCCAGGCTCGCCGACCGGCGTAGTCTCCTGCTCGCGGTCCTCGCCAGCCGCAGCCGCCTCGAAGAGCGGTTCGAGCAGTTCGCTGGTGAGGTAGGTCCGGAACGGGTCGCCAGCGAGCTGTCGCGCGGTCTCGCGCACGGCGACGCCGAGCATCCGCGAGCCTGCGGCGACTGCAGCCAGCATGGACAGCAGGGCGGCCCGGGTGCTGCGCGGAAGCCTGTCGACATCCCCGGCCCGGACGGCCGTCAGCAAGGCCGCCAACCCCCGATAGCGGGCTTCCGCGTTCCCTTCCCGGTAGCCGGCGTCGATCTGTTCCAGCGCGGAGGTGAGGCCCGGGACGGCGGGGCTGTAGTGGTGTCGAAGCACGATCAGCGGCTCGTCGCCCCCACCGGTGAGACGGCGGGTGATCTGCGCGGCCAGCTCATCGACGCGGTGCCAGTCTAGGATGTGGAACAGCCACGGCGGCGGTGCGCCGGCCTCCGCGTTCAGCCGGCGCAAGAGCAGGTAGCGCAGCTGGATCGGCTCGAAAGCCAGCGCCGACCAGTCGGAGCTTTCGGTTATCGCGGGCCACTCCCGCTCGGCCTGCACGACGACAGTCAGCCCGGCCTCGCTGACCGGGATCGGGACGCTGTAGTTGTCCAGCTCGACCACGACCGTGCCAGTGCCCTCCTCGATGAGCGCAAGCGCGGCCGGCTCCCCGGCCCGGACCCGGCTCCAGGTAGTTTCGAACCACGGCAGGGTGCGGGCGTCCGCTCGTCGGTGGCCGTCGTTGACCGGGCCGACGCTCCCGGCAGTGCCAAGCCGGGCGACCCAGGTGCTCATCGGGCGGTGGACGCTGGTCACGATGCCTCCTCAAGCAGGCGGGCCACGAGAACCTGCGCCCGGGCACCCAGCCGAGCGGCGAGCGCCCGCTGCTCTGCGGGGGTCGCCTCGGGCGCAAGATAGTAGGCGTGGTCGTCCCGGATACCCCGCCAGGTGTCGTCGCTGGCGTCCCGCCACGGCTCGGGAGCCAGCTCCGCGATCCAGGCGCTCAGCTCAGTGAGGTCAACGGCGACACCCGCGCGTGACCATCGCGCGGCCTGCTTGACCGCGCGGAGGACGACGGCGGCGGTGGACCGGTCATCGCGTGCTGTGCGGCAGGGAAAGAAGCGCCGGGCCGCGGCGGTCAGGTCGGCCAGGCCACGGCCGGTAGGATCCAGCACCTCGGCGCCGCGCCGGTCGTAGTGCAGAGTATTGAAGCTCAGGTCACGCTTGGCGGCGTCCTCGGCGAAGTCGCTGCTGGTGCCGGGAAGCTGGTGGCCAATCAGCGCGAGGCTACGGTACTCGATGTATGCGCCGTCAAGCACCGCCGTCTCGAACGGCGACGTCGAGCACACCAGCGTGTCTTTGCACACCAGAATCTCGCTCTCCGCCAGGTTCTCGACCCGCAGCACGGGAAGGATCACATCGCAGAACCGGCCGGGCGGCGCCGTACCGGACAGGTCCAGGTCGTTTACCTCGCGCTCGCCGGTCACCAGGTCACGGACGGCGCCTCCGGCGATCCAGACCTCGTGACCGGCCGCATACAGCGCATCGAAGAGCGGCAGGGCGACGGACCGCCACTGGGCTCCGGGCCGGCGCAGCATGTCCTCTACCTGCACGGCCAGCCCGGGTGATGCTGCCGTTCGCTGGTGACCGTTGAGCTTGTCCAGCGCAGGTATGCCGATACGTTCGGCGCCCGCCGCGGTCTGCGGCAGAACGGCAGCCGGCGCCTCGGTCAGGGCGTCGTCGCCATCGAAGAGCAGCCGATCGTTGGCCGCGGTGGGCGGCGTTGGCTGCACCGCGTACGCAAATCCGGTTATCTTGCGGCCGTCGAGCAGGTCACCCGCGACGATCGGCCCAGCCGCATTGCGAACGCCAGCCGGTTCAGGTCGGTGCATGCACTGTCCCCCTGGGAGCGAGCGGAGGGCGCGCAGGCCAGGCATGAGGAGCATGAGAGAATGCCCGAGATGCACACCGGTACGAATCGGTCGGTCCCCGGATCAACGTCCGGGTGATCTCGCACCTCGAGGCGAGTCCTTCAATATATCCATCTGGCCGCCGGCAGGTCACTAGCCGAACGGCTGATTGGCGGACACCCATCGAGATCCTGTGTGCGGTATCTATCAGGGACAGGCAGTAGAGAGCGCGTCACCGCCCGCCGATTCCTGACTATCCTGCCTTCACCCGCTGAAAGCCGCACTCGCGCACCGTGTCGTCACGTCGGGGCCCTAAGTCCTTTGTCACCACTCGGGGTTATCACGGGTCATGGACGGTGGTGGTAGTTACCCGTGGGCCGTTGCCCGGCGTTGTCTGAGGCGTTCGAGGAGCCGGGCCAGGGTGGCCTCGGGGGCGTGTCTCTGTCGGGCGAATCGCTCGAGTACGGCGATCTCGGCGGTCGGGTCACCCAGACTGGCAGTTCAGCCCGTCCAGACGGCTGCGGATACCCAAACGGGGACTTCAGTCTGGTTACCAACAAAAGCGAGCATTGTCGCGGAGCGGGCAGGCCAGTAAGGGGCACGTGGGCGGCCCTCCTACCGCATGCACCGATGACCGGTCCTGTCAGAGGCTGACAGGAAGAACGGGGGTTCGATCGGCCTGACAGTCGAGATCTGAGCGGTGCATGTCATCCACGGCATGCCCGCCCGGTGGGGACCGTTCCTTCCGGCGGGGTCCGTGGTCCGGCACGGCTGGCGCGGCGTACTGACACCGCTATCCCTTCACCGCTGGTAAGGGAGGAGCGCCCCCACCGGACCACTCCCCCCTCGCCCGGTCCCCACCGTGGCGGCCCGCGCAGTCTTGTGGAGGGTCGCGATGCACACCACTCTCGCTGTCCTGTCCGACCTCGCCGCCGAAGCCCAGCCGTTGGCGGCGAACAGCATCAGCCAGGTCATCTCCAACATCACCGACTGGATCATGGGCATCATCGCGCTCGTCGCGACGATGTTCCTGGTCATCGGTGGTCTGCGGTACATGGCGGCCGGGGGTGACCCGGCCCAGGTCGAGCAGGCCAAGGGCAACTTCAAGTCGGCTCTGATCGGCTACGCCCTGGCCGTGCTGTCCCCGGTGGTCCTGCAGGTGCTGCAGGGCATCCTCGGCGGCTGAGGCGGCCACCTGTGATGGTCAACGTGCTGATGGACGGTCTGGTCAGCTGGCTCGCCGAGACGGTCGTTGCTCTTCTCGGCGGCCTGCTGGCCTTTCTGACCTCGTCCATCTTCGTGTCGCCGGACGTCACGGTCCTGCCGCAGGTGCAGTCGATCGCCGAGCAGGGGTCGCTGGTCGTCAACGCCTGCTTCGTCCTCGCGATCGTCGCCGCGGGTGCCGCCACGATGGTCGGCGACTCGGTGGAGACCCGCTACAGCGTCAAACAACTGGCGCCCCGGCTCGTCGTCGGGTTCGTCCTGTCCGCGTTCGCTGTGCCGCTGACCGGCGCGCTCATCGACGTCGCGAACGCCCTGACCGTGTCGATGGCCGGCGAGGCCGCGCCGACCACCGTGGCGGTGACCTTCATCCAGGCCCGTATCGCCTCGGCGATGACCGACCAGGGCACCGCGCTCCTCACCGCCGTCATCGGGCTGCTCATCGTCGTGCTGATGTTCATGCTCGTCGGCGGTTGGATCGCGCGCGTCGGGGTGTTGGTCGTCCTGGCCGGGATCGGGCCGGTGGCCCTGGCCTGCTATGCCACTCCGTGGACGCAGGGTGCCGCAGAGCTGTGGTGGCGCAGCCTCCTGGGCTGCCTGGCCACCCCCACCCTGCAGGCGGTGGTGTTCTCGGCGGGCATCGACCTGCTGATCGACCCGGAGTCGAACCTGCCGATCCTGCTCGGGCTGCCCGGGTCGGACACGCTCAACCTCGTGCTCGTGGTCGTCGTGCTCTGGACCACGGTGAAGATCCCGACTCTGATGCGCCGGTTCGTCGGGCAGCAGGGCGGCCGGGGCCCCAACGTCGTCGGGTTCGTCGTGCGCACGGTCGCTCTCCAGGGGATGACCCGCGGCCTGGGCCGGCACCTACCGGTACGGAGGCCGAGATGAGCAGCACGGATGACACGACGCCCCGGGCGGTCGTCCCGGCAGACGTCAACGAGCCGGACCGCATCGCGTTCGGGCTGACGTTCCGGCAGCTCGGCATCGTCGGCGGTGTCGGCCTGGTCGCGTTCGGTGTCTACCGCAGGTTCGGGCATCTGCTGCCGCCGGTGGCGTGGATCGTCGCCGGGGTCGCCGTGTTCGCCGGCGCTGTCGTGGTGGCGCTCGGCCGCCGCGACGGCCTGCCCCTGGATGTGTGGCTGCGCCACGGGTTCCTGCTGTCGCGCAGCCCGCGCACCTTCGCTCCGGGCGCGACGCGGGCCAGCGCGGTCGCGGTCGTGGCCGACGAGCCGCGTGTCCCGGCTCCGCTGCACCCTGCGGTCACCAGCGTCACCCCGGCCGGTGTCCTGACCAGCGAGGGCGGCGACAAGGTCCTGATCGCCTGCGGCACCACGAACATCCACCTGCGCACCGGCGGCGAGCAGGCCGCGTTGCTCGACGGGTTCGGCCGGTTCCTCAACTCGCTGACCGGGCCGGCGCAGCTCGTCGTGGCCACGCAGCGGCACGACCTGACCGCCTACGCACAGGCGACCGTGGACCACGCGCCGCGCCTGCCACATCCGGCGCTGCAGGCCGCCGCCGGCGACTACGCCGACTTCCTGCTCGACCTCGACAGCCGTCGCGATCCGCTGCGCCGGCAGGTCCTCGCCGTCGTCACCGGCGCGTACGCGGCCGATACCGCCGTGCGTGCCCTGTCCGGCGTGGGGGTCGAAGCGGTCGCGTTGGACGGGCCGGCCGTCGCCGCCGCCCTCGCGCAGGCGGCCGATCCGTTCTCCCCGCCGTTGTCCGGCCCCCGCGCGGTGCCCGGCACCCCGATCACCCTACGGAGCACACCGTGATCCTGAGAAAATCCAGCAGAATGAGAAGCGCCGCTGCCGGGGACGGCATGCCCTCCCCGGCGGCCCTGTCGGTCGCGCCCCGGCACGTGCAGGTCGGCGACGGGTACGCCGCCACGTACGTGGTGTGCGGCTACCCGGCCGAGGTCGGGCCGGCGTGGTTGGACCCGCTACTGTCCTACCCCGGCCGGGTCGACGTCGCGGTGCACCTCGACCCCGTCGCGCCGCAGCTGGCCGCACCGATGCTCAAACGGCAGCGGGCCCGCTTCGAATCGTCCCGGCGGCTCGACGCCGACCAGGGCCGGCTGGGTGACCCGATGGTGGAGGCGGCGGCTGCCGACGCCGCGGACCTCGCCGAACGCGTCGCCCGAGGGGCAGCGAAGCTGTTCGAGGTCGGCATCTACGTCACCGTCCACGCCCGCACCCTCGACGAGCTGGACGAAACCGTCGCGGGGGTGAGGTCGGCCGCCGCCAGCGTGCTGCTGGACCTGCAACCGGCGACGTTCCGGCACCAGCAGGGCTGGGTGTCCACCCTCCCCGTCGGCGTGGACGCGCTGCGGATGCGCCGCATCCTCGACACCACCGCCCTGGCGGCGGCGTTCCCGCTCGCCTCGACCGACCTCGCCGCCCCGGCGCCGGGCACCGTCGCCGTGCCCGACGGGGTCCTCTACGGGGTCAACACGACCAGCAACGGCGTGCTGATCTGGAACCGGTGGGCGCAGGACAACCACAACTCGGTCGTCCTGGCCCGCTCGGGCGCGGGCAAGAGCTACTTCGTCAAGCTCGAAGTGCTGCGCAACCTGTACCAGGGCACGACCGTGGCGGTGATCGACCCCGAGGACGAGTACGCGCCCCTGGCCGAGCACGTCGGCGGCACCATCGTGCAGCTCGGCCAACCCGACGTCCGCGTCAACCCATTGGATCTGCCCACCGATCACCGACCCGACACCCTGACCCGGCGCGGCCTGTACCTGCACACCCTGGTCTCGGTGCTGCTCGGGGCGGCCCCGCCGCCGGCCGAACGCGCCGCCCTCGACCGGGCCATCACCGCCACCTACGCCCGGGCCGGCATCAACGGCGACCCCGCCACGTGGACCAGGCCCGCGCCGCGGCTGCGGGACCTCGCCGACGTGCTCGCCGCCGACGGCGACCCGGCCGCCGGACAGCTCGCCGCCCGGCTCGCCCCGTGGACCGTGGGGAACTTCGCCGGCCTGTTCGACGGGCCGACGTCGGTCCGCCCCGAGGGCCACCTCGTGGTGTGGTCGCTGCGGCACCTGCCCGACGAGCTGCGCACCGTGGGCACGCTGCTGGCCCTCGACGCGATCTGGTCCGGCATCGACACACCCGCCCCGGGCGCGCACCGTCGGCGGCGGCTCGTCGTGGTCGACGAGGCCTGGCTGTTGATGCGCGACGGCGAGGGCAGCCGGTTCCTGTTCCGGATGGCGAAGGCCGCCCGGAAGCGGTCCGCCGGGCTGTGCGTCGTCACCCAGGACGCGGCGGACGTGCTGTCGACCGACCTCGGGCTCGCCGTGGTGTCCAACGCCGCCACCCAGGTGCTGATGCGGCAGAGCACGCAGTCCATCGACGCCGTCGCCGAGGCGTTCAACCTGACCACCGGCGAGGCCCGGCTGCTGCTGTCCGCGCCCCGGGGCGAGGGCCTGCTCGTCGCCGGGCGCAGCCGGATCCTCTTCCGCAGCGTCGGATCGGCCGCGGAGCACACAATCGCCGTCACCGGGATCGGGGAGGTCGAATGACGGCCGCACCGCCGACCTGGCCTGCCGAGATATGGCAGTGGGTCACCACCCGGCCGTGGCTCGGTGTTCTCGCCGCCGCCGTGATCGTCGCGGCCGTTTTCGGCCACGACCGAATGCTCGCCTGGCGGCACCGGCGATTCGCCGCCGGCGCCCGGTGGTTGACCATCGCCGCGCCGCCGGAGGTCACCGCCGAGGCCGCCGCCGCGTTCTGGACCACCCTCGTCGGTGTGCTGACACCGTCGGTGTGGCGGCGGCGCGTGTTCGGCTACCCGCACGTCGGGTGGGAGTACACGTGGACCGGCCGGGCGCTGACCATCCGGGTGTGGGTGCCCGGCACGGTGCCGCCCGGCGCGGTCGAAGCCGCCGTCCGGGCGGCCTGGCCCGCCGCGACGGCGGTCGCCAGCGACGCCGCCGCCCCGATCCCGGCCCAGGTGGGCGACGAGGTGGGCGGGGCGCACTGGCCGCAGCACCCCGACGGGTTGCCGCTGCGCACCGAACACGACACCGATCCGCTGCGGGCGCTGCTGGCCGCCGGGGCCGAGGTACGCCACCGCGAGCACGCGTGCGTTCAGGTCCTCGCCCGTCCGGCGTCGGCCCGCCGCGTCCGCGCAACCAGACAAGCGGCGGCGACCACGCCCACCCATCCGCACGGCAGGCCCGACGTCACCGCCCGGACGGTGTCGGCCGGGACACGGCTGGCCGTCGAGCCCCTGTTGTGGCTGCTCGACGCGTTCCTGCCCGGACCGTCGCGGCCACGCACCCCGCCTGCGACGGCCCGGGCGGTCGAGCGGAACCCGGTGACCACCGCCGACGCCCGCACCATGGTCGACAAGGCGGTGCGGGTGCCACACTTCGAGATCGCCGTCCGGTTCGCCGTGGCCACCGACGCGGACCGGACCTCACCGGACAAGGAACGAGCCACGCAGATCCGGAAGCGTCTCGTCGGCCTCGGGCACACGATCGCCTCGGCCGCTGCGGCGTACACCGGGCCGAACCGGCTGCGGCGCATGAAGATGCCGCGGCCGGTGGCGACGATCGCCGGCCGGCGGTTGCGGCGCGGGTTCCTGGCCACCGTGCCGGAACTCGCGGCACTGGCAGCCCTGCCCCAGGACCTCGCGGTGCCGGGCCTGGACCGGGCACGGGCAAAGGCCGTGCCGGCACCCGTGCAGGTGCCCTCCGGCGGGCGAAGCGTGAAGGTGCTGGGGCGCTCGCAGATCGGCCACCACAGCGTCGGGCTGAGGGTGACCGACGCCCGGCAGCACGTGCACGTCGTCGGCAAGACCGGCGTCGGCAAGTCCACGCTGCTGCTGAACATGATCCTCGGTGACATCCGAGCCGGCCGCGGCACGGTGGTCATCGACCCGCGCGGGGACCTGATCACCGACATCCTCGACCGGCTCCCCGCCCCGTACGCGAAAAAGATCGTCATCATTGACCCGGACCAGGAGAACCCGGGCTGCTTCAACCCCCTCGACGACCAGGGCGATCCGCACCTGGCGGTCGACAACCTGGTGGGCATCTTCGCGAAGATCTTCGCCGGCCAGTGGGGACCACGCATGGACGACACCATGCGGGTGGCGTGCCTGACGTTGATGCGGCACGCGAAACCGACGCTGAGCCTGGTGCCGTCGCTGTTGCAGGACCGGGAGTTCCGGGGCCGGTTCACCCACGGCCTCGACGACCCGGACGGCCTCGGCGGGTTCTGGCTCTGGTACGACGGCATCAACGACCAGTTCCGGGGCCAGGTCATCGCCCCCGTCCTCGCCCGGCTACGGGCCTTCCTGCTGCGCGACTTCGTCAAGAGCGTGATCGGCAACGCGCACAGCTCGTTCGACATGGGCGCGGTGCTCGACGGCGGGGTCCTGCTGTGCCGGCTGCCCAAGGGGATCCTCGGTGAGGAGACCAGCCGGATCCTCGGCTCGCTGATCGTGGCCCGGGTGTGGCAGGCCGCCATCGCCCGGGCCAGCATCGCCGAGGACCAGCGCCGGGACGCCAGCCTGTACGTCGACGAGTGCCAGAACTTCCTGACGCTGCCCGGCAGCGTCGGCGACATGCTGGCCGAGGCGCGCGGGTTCCGCCTCGGGCTCGTCCTGGCGCACCAGGACCTCGCCCAGCTGCCCCGGGACGTGGCGGCGGCGGTGTCGGCCAACGCCCGGTCGAAGCTGTTCTTCACCGTCGACCCCGCCGACGCGCGGGAGCTGTCCCGGCACACCAGACCCGAGCTGGACGAGCACGACCTCGCCCACCTCGACGTCTACACCGCCGCCGCCCGGCTGCTGGTCGGCAACCGGGAACTGCCGGCGTTCACCTTCACCACCAACCCGCCGGTGCCGGTGGTGGGCGAGGCGACCGCGATCCGGCAGGAATGCGCCGCCGCCCACCGCCGCACCGACGGGGAACCGCCGATGCAGCAGCTGGCCCGCACCGCGATGAAACGGCGGATGAACTCCCGCGACCGCTGACCGGCGGGCTGCTCGTGCGGGGGCTCGGCCGGATACGGCATCGGGGGCTCGTTTGGGGGTGTCCGCGACACGCGGCCCCAGACGAGCCCCCGCCACCGTCCTGTCAGGTGCCCCACCTGCCGCAACCCGGCCCGCAACAGGCCCGCCAGCAAGATCGACTCATCCAGACTCCCTACGGGACTCTCTCTCCACGGGGTGACCCTCCATGCCGCCATCGCGTTCCCCTGGCCTGCTCGCCCTCTACCCGCACATCACCGACCGGGACCGGCTACTGCTCCAACTCCTCGACGACCACCAGGTCCTCACCACCGACCAGATCCACCGCATGCTGTTCCAGGCGCGCCGCACCTGCCAGATCCGACTCGGTGAACTCGCCGGCCTGGGTCTGCTGGACCGGTTCCGGTTCGCCCGCGCCGGAGGCGGCAGCCACCCGTGGCACTGGACCCTCGGCCACCACGGGCACCGGTTCCAGGCCGCCGCCCACCAGCGGCCCGAGCCCACCCTGCGGGCGACCCGCCAACGGGTGCACCGGCTGTCGGCCAACCCGCACCTGCCCCACCTGCTCACCGCCAACGAGTTCTTCGTCCGGCTCACCGCCCACACCCGCCGGCACCCCGAGGCGCGGCTGCAGCGGTGGTGGTCCGAGACGCTGACCGCCAGGCAGTTCCGGACCATCACCGCCGACGGCCACGGCCTGTGGAGCGTCGCCGGCACCACGGTCGGTTTCTTCCTGGAGGCCGACACCGGCACCGAACCGCTGGGCCGGGTCGTGGCCAAACTCGACCGGTACGCGCACCTGACCCGCCGTGGCGGCCCCCGCTACCCGGTGCTGTTCTGGCTCGGCAGCGCACACCGCGAAGAGCACCTCCACCGGCTCCTGACCGGCGACGTGCCGTGCGCGACCGCCACCCACACCACCGACCCGGCCGAGGCGGTCTGGCTCCCCGCCGGCGCCACCGCCCGAGTCACCCTCGCCGAGCTGCCCAGCGACCACGGCCAGCCGGTCGCGGACAACCCGAACTTCGACGACGACGGCGTCCTCGTTCCCTGACAGCCCCTGGCAGGCCGGCGACGGATCCTGTCAGCGCAGGTCACAGGCATGGCCACGGATCCTGACCGCGCTGGCGCTGTCAGGTCACGGCGCTACGGTGCAGCTTCTTCTCTCTGCTCGCACCGCCGCCCGTCTGTCCCCCCTCCGGATCTGCCCGCGCCAGCGGGATCACCCCACAGCCCACCCCTTCGGTCGGCTTGTGATCCACGCCCCGCGCCTCCACCGGCAGTTCCCCGGCCAGACGCCGCGCCCCGGTGGCACCACCTGACACACCCCGCCATGCCCAGCCCTGTCCTGCCGCGAAGGGAGCACCCCGCCATGCCCGCACCCACGTCCTGGCCCGCTCAGGTCGTCACCGTCTGCTTCGCCGCCGGCGACGACGCCGACTGGTTCGCCGCCGCCGAGAAGGTCCACGCCCGCCTGCACGCCCACGGCACCCCGGCCCGCCGCTACCACGTCCGCCACCGCCGGCTCATCGGCTGGCTGACCCGGTTCTTCGGCTACTACCTGCTCGACGCCGCCCGCCGCTTCGGCGCGGTCACCCTGGCCGCCGGCGGCCGCAAGAGCCGCCTCGACCTGACCGGCACCGCCGCGAAGGCCACCCACCACGCCGGCCTGCGCTGGCGGGCCTGGAACACCCACATCGCCGCCACCACCAAGCCCGCCCGGCCCTGGGAGGACTTCCTCGCCCAGCACCTCGCCGACCCGACGAAGATCACCCTGAACGAGGCCCGCCGCCGCTTCGAACAGCAGCCCCGCGTGCTGGCGATGCTCGCCAGCGCCTTCGACCCCTACGAGCTGTCCGTCTACCAGGCCGGCGAAGCCACCTACGTCGGCCTGCACTGGCGCATCGCCCTCGTCGGCGACGCCCTCATCACCACCGACGGTCGGGTCCTCTCCCCCGCCAGCGACTCCGTCGCCGACCGGTTCCGCTTCCTCAACGAGGCATGCGGCTACCTGCGCAACCTGCGGCCGGACGCGCGGGTGTGCGCCGTCGCCATCGCCTGACACCTAACCACCCGAACACACCGAGGACCGGTCGCCGCCCCCGCGGCGACCGGTCCTCGGCATGCCCGCAACCCGCCCACCAGCAGAGGAGAGCCCGGTGTTCCTGACCGATCCCGCGCTGCGGCGCATCGCCGCCGACACCAACGACGTCCTGCCCGAGCGCCTGTGGCGCCACGACACCGCCACCCGCGAACCGCTCGGCGACCTCGCCCGGATCCTGCACACCACCGCCCGCGAGTTCACCGACAGCACCACCGTTCTCGACCGAGCCCTCGCCCGGCTGGGCGTGCTCGCCGACACGACCCGCCGGGGGCTGGCCGCCCGCGCCGACCTGCACGCCGCCGGCTACCACCAGGCGCTCACCGACGCCCTCACCGCCCGCGAACGGCACCTCGCCCTCGGAGCCATGCTCCTCACCGTCTACCGCGCCTGGCGCCACCACCGGCCCGTGCCCGGCGACAGCGACGAGCGACACCTGCTCCTGTACGCCGGCGACCCGACGCGCGGCGTGGCCACCATGCGCCGACGCGAACCGCACACCTGGCTGGTGATACCCGACGCCGAGGCCGCCACCGCCTTCGACATCCCCTACCCCGACCGCATCGTCGGCGAGGTCACCGAAACCGAGCCCGGCTGGAAACCCACCGCTTACACCGCCGCACCGCACCACCCGACGCCGGCCGGCATGACGTACCCGCTGCCGGTCTGCGACGACCTCGCCTCGGCCTGCCGGTCGCTGCTGCGCTGGTGGCACCTGCGCCACTCCGACACCTGGCGCAGCCGCACCCCCGACCAGCTCACCCCCGCCGAACTCGCCCACCTCACCAGCTGAACCGGGGGACCCTCATGCCACACCTCGACCTGATCGGCCGCTGGATCGCCGCGACCACCGACCGCACCCTCGACCAGCACGCCGCCGACCCCCTCCCCACCGCCGCGCACCTGCCCGAGGCCGCCAGCACACTGCGGCACCTGCGCACCGAGCTGCTGCTCACGGTGGACCAGCTACGGACCCTGCTCATCAACGCCGACGACCTCACCGGGCCCGTCAGCGCCGTCACCGGCACGCTGGAGACGATCACCGACCTGGCCCGCGAGTACCACCACGCCCGCGACCGGGTCGACACCCTCATCGGCGACACCGCACGCGCCGCCTACGCGCAGGCACACCCGGGCCGGATGGTGCAACGGCGCTACGTCAACCCCGGCGACACCGTCCTGGTCGTCCTGCCGCACACCGACGCCTGCCGCAGACAGCACCTCGCCGGCCACCGCGCCCACATCAAGGTCGGCACGGTCGACGCCAGGCTCCGCCCGCCCGGCAGCACCAACCCACTACGGCTGTCCCACGCCGACGCCGGCATCTACCGCGACCCGACCGAGGACCGCCTCTACATCCTCCAGGCCACCACGGACGCAGCCACCGCCGGCCGCTGATCCCCGCGCGGCATCACGCCGCCAACGTCCACCGGGCCGCACTCCCAGCACAGCACACAGCACGGCAGCGCGTTTCCACGCCTGCCGCGCCCGCTGCTGCCGCGACCCGGCGCACCACCGCCCGGCACCACCCGGTGCCCGGCAAACCCATGTTCCCTGAGGAGGGAAACCCTGATGGAACACCAGTCCCTGACACCTGCCACGCAGGCCGTCCTCGACGCGCTGACCAGTCGCGGCCAGGGCAACGTCCAGGAACTCGCCGACACCTCCGGCAAGGCCCGCTCGACCACCGACCGGGCGATCAAGGCGCTGGCCGAGGCCGGACTGATCGTCGCGGTGGACACCGACGCCGATTCGGCCGAGGGCACGCCCACGCGGTGGGCCCTGGCAACCCCGGCCGAGGCCACCGACACCGACCCGCAGGATGCCGACCAGGGTGACGAGCACCCCGCCGGCACGGACGCCCCCGAGCACGCCGACCCCAGCCCGGACGCCGAAACCGGCGAGCCGGACAGCGAGCCGTCCGGGACGCCCGACGGGCCGGTCGACAACGGTGGGGACGGCGACATCGGCCAGGACGGCGGGACCGGCCAGGACGAGGGCGGCGACGCCGACGGCACGGAGCCGGACACCGACCCGGCCAACCAGGGTGACGGTGCCGCCGCGGACGAGCCGACCGACCTTGACGGCCAGCCCGACGCTGGCGACGGAGGTTCCGGCGGCGACGGGGAGGACGAGGAGGCACCAGCGGCGGCCGTCGTGCAGCCGGCACGTCCGGGGGACCGCAAGGTCATGGCCATCAAGGGCGTCCTGGCCGACCACGGCGACGACGGCGCGACCCTCGACGTGATCGTGGCCGAGAGCGGCATCGGACACGCCACCGCGACCCGGCTGCTGACGGCGATGGAGCAGGCCGACGCCGCCCGCCGGCTGCCCGGCCTGCCGCAGCGGTGGATCCCGGGCCCGACCAAGGCCAGCGAGGTCGACCCGAACCCGGAGCCGCCCCGCTGCCCGCTGTGCCACCAGGTCATCCGTGGCCTGGCCACCGCACCGGACGCCACGGCGACGGTGCAGTCGCTGATCCGGCCGGACGGCACGCTGCACATCGTCGCCCCGGACGGGGAAACCCACGTCGTCGACCTGCCCACCCGCACGCCCCCGCGTACGGCGGGCGTCGCCCGCAGTGCCGGCCGGCGTGGCGACGGGACCGTCAACACCGACGGCAGCCAGCCCTTCGGCCGGGGCGAGCTGGAGAAGCTCACCCTCGACGTCCTGGCCGCCCACCCCGGCCACGCGATGACCCCGCAGGACATCGCCACCGCGATCAGCGGCCAGCTTCACCGCACGGTCAGCTCCGGGGCCGTACGCAACAACTGCACCAAAGCCGCCGCGGCCGGCCGGATCCTCCTGGTCTCCGACGCCCCGCTGACCTTCGCCCACCCCGCGCCGACCGGCGACGGCCCCGACGGCCCGGCCGACCCGTCCTGACCCGCACACCACATCCCTGACCCGCTGCGGGGGCCGAGCCGCGCGCCCGGCCCCCGCAGCACATCGAAAGGAGAACCCCGTGCCACACGAACTCGAAACCCTCGCCGACGGAACCACCGCCTTCGCCAGCGCCCGCCTGTCGGCCTGGCACCAGCTCGGCACCGTCACCCAGGACACCATGCGCGCCGAAGAAATCATGGCCGCCGCCCGCCTCGGCGACTGGGGCGTCCGCACCATCCGCACCGTCGGCATCGACATCGTCGACGGCGTCGAAGTGCAGATCCCCGCCGACGACAAGCGGATGACCGTACGCCGCAACCCCGTCACCGGCGACACCGAGTACCTGGGCATCGTCGGCACCGACTACACCGTGGTCCAGAACGAGCAATGCGCCGAGATGCTCGACCGCCTCGTCGACCAGGTAGGCGGCGCCCACTTCGAAACCGCCGGCAGCCTCCGCCGAGGCAAGAGCGTGTTCGTCACCATGAAACTGCCCGACGCGATGGAGATCGCCGGCGTGGACCGCCTCGACCTCTACCTCATCGGCACCACCTCCCACGACGGCACCGCCGCGCTGCGCGTCGACGCCAGCCCCATCCGCGTGGTCTGCGCCAACACCCAACGCGCCGCCTTCGCCAACTCCGTCGGGCACTACACGTTCCGACACACCTCCAACGTCAACTCCCAGATCAGCCAGGCCCGCGAGGCACTGGGCCTGATGTGGAAGTACATGGAGACCTTCGAGAAGGCCGCCGAGCGGATGCTCCACACCGAGCTGACCATGCGCGAGTTCGAACAAATCGTCGGCCAGGTGTGGCCGGTCAAGGACAACGCGTCCGAGCAAACCCGCAACAACGCCAAGCAGCGCCTCGGCACCCTCAAGTACCTCATCCGCGAGTCCGACACCCAGGCGGCCATCACCGGCAGCCGGTGGGCCGGCTACCAGGCCATCACCGAGTACCTCGACCACTACCAGCCCGCCAAGAACGCCATCGCCCGCGCCAACCGGGTCCTCACCGGCAACGTCGGCGACCTCAAGGTCACCGCCTTCGACCTGCTCAAGATCTGACCACTCCCCACCCACCCAGCCGGGACGGCGGGCCACCCGTGCCGCCGCCCCGGCCCCATTTCCGAAGGGACACCCATGACACCGCGCACGACGAGGCGCACCGAAGCCGGGGCGGACAACCGATGAGCGGCCACATCCGCCACCCCCGAGACACCCGGCAGACGGTGTGCGGACTGCCCGCCGCCGACGTCCGCAGGTGGGAAACCGAGCACCCACCACGCATCGACCACACCTGCGAGGACTGCTACACCCTGCTGCCCGAGGCCACCCGACCCGACGACGCCAACCACCCACCGGGCGACCCCACCCTCATCGACACCCTGCGACGCATCGTCGCCGACCGGCAGCACGCCAAGATCGACGGAGTCCTCGTAGATCTCTGGTCGGCCCACGTCACCGTCTTCGTCTGGGACCACCTCCGCGACGACAAGCGCCAGCGGCTGCTGACCCTGCCGTCACACGAACTGATCCTGCGCTGCGTCGCCATCTACACCCGCCTCACCAGCAACGGCGGCGACACCTGACCGGGCGACCGACACGCGGACGCCCCCGACGACCGAGCCGTCCGCCCGGGCTCCGGCCGAACCTCCGCCGTCCGCCGCCGGCCTGAGCGACGGCCCGACATCCACCCACCCATCGCGTACGCCTCGGACGCCGTGCACCGCCGGCGGCGTCCGAGGCGTACGCCTACGCACCCCTCGGAGGGCCCCCATGACGTACACGCCACCGTGGCAGAGAAGCTGCGACTGTCGCTGCCTGCTCCACCACCACCTGCCGCGCACCACCTACGACGAGCCCGACTGCGCCTGCACCATCACCTGCGCCACGCAACCCCTCACCCTGCTTGCCGACCGCTGGGGCTGCACGCTCTTCCTCGACCTCGCCGGCGACCTCTGGCACGTCCCCGCCATGACCCACGGCACCTGGGACTGGAGCAACGCCGCAGAAATCGACACCCGCTCCGACCTCCACAACGCCGGCCGGCTCATCGAGCAGCTGCTCCGCCACGTCGCCCAGGTGCTCGCCGCACCTCTCCCCTGAACCCACCGCCACTCACCGTGGGCCGCCCGAAGGGGCGGCCCACCGTCCTTTCTGCGTTCTACGGCCCGAAGAGACAGCGGTGTACCGCCCCCACTGAACGAAGTCGCCGACCTTCTTGGCGACGAACGTACGGGCTGCTACCACTCGTCCACCGCCTGCAGCTCGCGTCCTCTGTTGCCTCGCCGGCCGCACAGACCGGCTTTCTTGCGTCTCCACCGAAGGGCCACTGCCATGACCAGGATCCTCATCGGCGTCGTCACCGTCGTCATCGTTGTCTGCCTCGGACTGCCCATGCTTCTGCTGTCGTCCGTCCTCGGCGGCGGCTCCGGCGGCTGTGGCGTCGCCACCGCACCCGCCGCACGCCCCAGCGGGCACCCAGCCGGCAGCGGCAGCTGGGACACCGAACAATTGGAGATCGCCGCGACCATCATCGATGTCGGCCTCGCCAAAGGCCTGCCCCGTTGGGGTTGGATCGTCGCCGTCGCCACTGCCATGCAAGAGTCAGGCCTGCGCAACCTGCCCCACCTCGGCAACCGTAACGACCACGACTCCATCGGAGTGTTCCAGCAACGCCCGAGCCAGGGCTGGGGCGACGTCCCGCAACTCTCCGAGCCCAGCTACCAAGCGGAAAAGTTCTTCGACAAGCTCCTGACCGTCCCCGGCTGGGAGTCGATGCCACTCACCCAGGCCGCCCAGGCGGTCCAAATCTCGGCCTACCCCGACGCGTACGCAAGTGGACCGACGACGCGACGGTCCTAGTCGATCAGCTGACCAGCACTCTCGCCTGCCCCGCTGACGCGGTCGCCACCCTCCCGGACGGGCTCGCGCTCTCTACCGACACCCCACCCACCGTCGCCACCGCAATCCTCTGGGCCATCGACCAGCTCGGCACCCCGTACCACTTCGGTGGGTCCTGCACCGACCCGCACTCCGGAGACCCCACCAAGCAGTGTGACTGCTCTTCCCTGATACAGGGTGCCTACCAGGCAGCCGATGTCCCGATCCCCCGCACCACGACCGACCAGGCCCACGCTGGGAAGCCCGTAGGCAACCCGACGCTTCTACTTCCTGGTGACCTGATCTTCATCCCCGGCAGCCAAGGCAGCAGAACCAACCCACGCCACGTCGGCATGTACCTCGGCGAAGAACTCATCATCCACGCCCCAAAGACCGGCGACACCGTGAAGATCACCAAGCTCAGCAAGTGGCTCGACAAGATCGCCGCCATCCGCCGGCTCAGCGAGCCGTTGGCCACTGGAAGCGGTCACGTCAAATCGACGAACGCGCTGGAAGCGCCGTCTCATCCTGCAACCGAAGCCACATAGGGATAGTCTTTTACAAAAGCGGTCATACCTCATCGCATACCTCGCCAGCAGCGGCAGTCAGATCGCGTTGTCAGCGGCAGATCAGCGCGCCCAGACGGCTCCGAAGCCGCCAACCAGAAGCGGTTGCTTATGCTTCTGCAATACGCCGATGCTCTGCCGACCTATAGGAGTTCCGACTAATGCCTTCTATCCATCCAGACAGGGTGCAGTATGCGCTGGATGAGTTGGCTGACCGGCTAGTGGTTCCAGCTGACTTGATCTCTGTTCACCGAGACGACCCCACGCGAAGTCGCAGCCGCCGCTACCAGAGCATCCGTTACGGAGCATTTCTCCTTACCTATGGGCCATTCGAGCGCTTCTTCAACCGGTTGATCGAATTACATGGCGGACCAAGCCAAGGATTGACGCCGACCACAGACAAACTGAGATCGACCTTCGAGCGGCGACTTGCGGTGCCCAACCTGACGAAAACGTGGAAAGCGCGGGTGCGAGTGGCTCCCGGCCAACATGGCAGTGACAAGCGGTGGCGCTGGACTTACCTCGCCGGCCCCAGCCTTCGGGACTACCTGCTCGATGCCCGCCGGCTTCGGCACCTTCTTGCCCATGGTGCCGATCCGAGCGACGCAGCGAACTTGTCTATGACGCTATACGTGCGCCGCAGCGACGGCGGCCGTTCAGTTACTTTGATGTGGGCGGAGGGCTTTCTGCAAGCGGCACAGGACATCGCGTCATCGACAGCACGCCTGCTCGCAGGTGAGGATGTCGCCCTACCTGACTGGCCGCAGCCGGTACGGTCCGGCGTCAGCGCTCGACTGCCGGATCCTCCATACCAATAGGCCGACTAAGCAACCCCGTTGCAAGGCAGTCGAGTACCTTCACCGAGTGAATACCCGTGGTGACGGGGCGCCTTATGCGCGGCTCGCGGCATGAGCGTGCGCCGGATCATACGACCGACCGCCCCCGCTGCCTGGTGTTCGAGGGCTTGGCGACGCGTGACCTGGATGCGGCTGGCAGAGGCGGCGGTTCGAGCGTGGGGAGGGCCTTAATGATGCAAGGACGCTCGTCGGGCGCGGCGCCGCGCAGCGCGAGCCACAGGAGGAGACAGTTGCGGACCTCCCGGGCCACGGGGGTCATCACTCCGGTGAGCACGGTCGTGGTGACCAGTGCGGCCACTGCGAGGCTTAGAGGGCTGCATGCCATGTCGCCTATGGGAGCACCTTCCGGGGTTGCGGGCCTACTGCAACTTGTCCACCACGAGTGGACAAGAAAAGCCGACGGTCGGGGTGTGGACCCCCTATGGTGGCGTGCGTGGATATCCTGGACGAATGGCAGAGCCCTGCCTGGAGGGGCACCCCGTGCACTTCAGACGCGTGGCCGTTTTCCCCTGATATCGCCGTGTTCGAAGCACGGCGCGCTATCGGCCAACTGGTCAGGACGTACGGCGACGGGGTGAATCCGCCCGGCCTTGATCCGTCCGATGTTGATCCGGTACTACGCTACATCCGCGCGGCGCGCGATCTGGAAGAAGTTATGCGTGCCGTTCGACAGGATCTTGTTGCCGAGGCGCGGGCGCGTGGCCTGACGTGGGAAATGATCGGTCGTAGCGAGGGAACCGGGAGGAGGGCAGCCCAGAAGGCATACAGGGCTGGGCTCTCGGATGGGCGCCTGGAGCAGCTAAGGATCGAAGCGTTCGTGTCGTGGTTGGCGAGGCAGGCCGTTAAGCCGCGCCAGCCTCCGGAGCGAGTCAGCAGCGACCTGGACGGGTCTACGCCTCTCGATCGGCTCGCATACCTGGTCCGCCACGCCTGGCATGCCCTCTCCGAGATCGATGAGTTGCTAGCATCGGCCGAATCCGATCCTGAGAACGCACTGGATATTTTAGAGCGACCATGCCGTCGGATCGAGCGCGCGATAACGGCGGTGACCGTCGATCATGCCATGTGGGAGGCGATGGCGGGCTGGTCTGGTCAGCCGGAGGCTGCGGATCGGGCAAACTACCACACGTCCACCACGTATTTGCTGCACGTGATGCGACTGCTCCTATTCGCGTTGCTGTACGCTCCTGAGGAAGGTTCTGCAGATATCGACCATTTCCGAGTGTTCCTCACTAAGGCGGAGCAAGTTTACGCTTCCGTACTCCTCATCCTCGAACGCCCCGACGTAGGCTGGGCGATACCGGCACCAGAGTAAGGTAGCGCCGTGGTGCACTGAGAGGGTGGTTCGGTAGCTTTCGTCCAATATGGGTTTGGGCTGGCATGTGAATGTGAGCCGTGGTCGTAACCGGTAGGTCCGGCCGGCGTTGGGCTGATCATGGGTGAGCGTGCGGCGTATCCGAGTGACCTGACCGATGAGCAGTGGGCGGTGGTGGGTCCGTTCCTGCAGGCGTGGAAGGACCGGCATCCGTCGGTGTCGGGGCATCAGGGTCGCTACGAGCTGCGGGAGATCGTGAATTCGATCTTCTACCAGAACCGGACGGGTTGTCAGTGGGCGTACCTGCCGCACGATCTGCCGCCGAAGTCCGCGACGTATTACTACTTCGCCCAGTGGCGTGACGACGGCACTGACCAGGTGATTCATGATCTGCTGCGGTGTCAGGCGCGGGAGAAGGCCGGCCGTCGGGAGGATCCGACCGCGGTGGTGCTGGACACTCAGTCGATTCGGGCGGCCAACCACGTCCCGGCGGCGACGACCGGCAAGGACGCGGCGAAGAAGGTGCCGGGCCGTAAGCGGGGCCTGGCGGTGGACGCGCTGGGGTTGATCATCGCGGTGGTGGTCACCGCGGCGTCGGTCACCGACAATGCGATCGGTGTGAGGCTGCTGGACAACGTCCTCGCGCACACGCCGACGGTGACCAAGGCGTGGGTCGATGCCGGGTTCAAAGACGACGTGCAGATCCACGGCGCGGTCCGAGGTATCGATGTCGAGCAGGTCCTGCGGTCCGACACGACGGCCGGGTTCGTGCCGGTGAAGCGCCGGTGGGTGGTGGAGCAGACCAACGGCACGTTGATGCTGCACCGCCGTCTGGTCCGCGAGTACGAGAGCCGACCCGCCTCCGCGGTGTCACGCACCTGGTGGGCCTCGACGGCGAACCTCATCCGCCGGTTGACCGGCACCGCCACCACGTCCTGGCGCGACCAACGGTGACGCAGCCGACGCTGCTGGCCCTGCTCACCGAACGCGAGAACGCCGCCGGCCTGGCCGTCGAGCGGCTCCGCGCCCAGATCGCTTCCCTCGACGAGCAGCTCACCGCGGCCGAGACCGAGGTCGCCGAACTCGCCATCACCCGCAAGACGCTCCTGAGCCTGGGCGGCCCACTCGATCCGGCGGCACCTGCTGACCCGACCGTCGCCAGCCCCGCCTACCAACAGATCCTCGCCGTGTTCCACGGCGCCAACGCACCGATGCGCGCCAAGGACATCTGCCAGGCCCTCGCCGCCGGCACCACCGCGAAGGACACCGAGAATCTCCGCGCGAAGCTCAAACGCCTCGTCGCCCGCCAGATCCTCACCGAACCCGAGGCCGGACTGTTCACCCTGGCCCCGCCGACGGCGTCCGCGTAACCCCCACCACCAGGGCCGCTAACGAACCGTCAAACCCGCATCGGACAAAGCCTCCCGAACCACCCTCTGACAGTGATTTCTCGGTGGCATCGGTCGTCGGCTCGTGTTTGGCCGCTCGGCGGTGGCTGCCGGCATAGGCCGCCCCAAATGCCAATACGTCCTCCTCGGTCATCCACCCCCGAGCCCCGAAGGATGAACAGTCAGCAGCTGCGAGAAGTCCCAATATCTCGCCGATGGTCCAGCCAGGCCAGGCAGGTCACTTGACCAGGTTCGCGCTCATCAGCAGAAATGGATACGCGGAGGCATCTCGACCTTCTTGCGTCACGCACCACCGTAGGGTCGCCCTCCAACGCAGTCAGGACCGCCAATCTTCTGCGGGGCGGGTGAGATAGCCGGAGCGGCGCGTGATGTTGGTCAATGTCGCCTGTCCTAGCCAGCGCCCTCTGCGTGGTTGGTTGCGGTGTCGGTGGTGCTCACTTGTCAGCGGGATTGCTCCGGAGCTGATTGGCGAGGGTGGTGGTGGCTTCCTGGGGTTCGGCGTCGAGGTCGGCCAGTGCTGTGGTCAGGGCGCGGAGGAGGATTCGGATGCCGTCGGTGTCGCCGAGTGCGTGGCGGGCGTGCATGGCGCGGGTGTAGAGGGCCTCGTTGTACCGGTCCAGTGCGATGGCCTTGTCGAGCAGGTCGGATGCGGCCTGTGGGTCCGTGTCGATGAGGTCGTCCGCGAGTAGGAAATGAGCCTCGGTTGCCCAGCGGCGCACGGTTTCCCGGTGGGGTGGGAGCCATTCGTAGTCTTGGCTGTCCGCCAGGGGTGCGGTGTAGAGGTCGCAGGCGGCGGTGAGCAGTTCGCGGCGGCGCGGGCCGGTGGCGATGGTGGCGGTGCGCATCAGGTCGCGCAGGGTCCAGACGTCGACGTCGACGGTGGTGGGGTCGAGCCGGTAGCGTCCGGCGCTCTTGACGACGTACGCATTCTTCGCGTCGGGGGTGGCGGCGCGGGCGAGGACGTGTCGGAGGTTGCTGACGTTCGTGTGGACGCGTTGGTCGGATTGGCTGATGCGGGCGTCGGGTTCGAGGTACTCGCCGATCTCGCGGGTGGTGACTCCGTCGGGATGGCAGGCCAGGAACACGGCGAGTTCGAGCGCCTTGGCGCGCAGCGGTCGGCCGGGGTGGGTGATGTCGTCGATCCGCGGCGGTCCGAGGACCCGCAGCCGCGCCTTGCCGGTGGTGTCGGTTTCGGCGGCTGCGGCTATCGGTGCGGGACGGTCGGCAGACGTGGTCTCGGTTCGGCTGGCGTGTAGTGGGACCGTCTGGCCTGGGCCAGCGGACGACGGGAATGCCGTGGGTTCGCCGGTGTGGGCCTCGCGCAGGGTCGTGAGGATTCCGAGGGCGGTGTGGGTGTCGAGTACGGGCAGGCGCGGTTGGATCGGCTCGGTCGCCGGTCCGGAGGCGAGCGTGGTGTGGCCGTCTAAGGTGACGTCGATGGTGGTGCCGGGCGTCCATTCGCCGAGCAGCACGGCGGAGACGTTCAGGTTGCCACCGAGGGTGAGCGCGGTCGCGGCCCGGGTGGAGGTGGCCGTGGACGGAGCCGTGGTGATGAGCACGACCGGTGGCAGGGGTTCCTCGTCGGAGGCCTGGTGGCCTGGGGTGTCCAGGTCGGCCAGCGTGCGCTCGTCGAGGATGCGGCTGCGGTGCAGGAGCTGGGCCTCGACCGCGGTGAGCGCGTCGTCGAGGTCGTCGGTGGTGTGCATCCGTGGCCATGGTGCGAGAACGATGGCGTCGGGGCCCAGGAGGGTGGCCAGGGTGGCGCTGTCGATGATGACTTCACCACGGGCATGGGGGTGGTCTGGGGTGCCGGTGGCCAGGGCCGCGACGAGTGCGGCGCGGGCTGCAGCGTGCGCGCCGTCGCCGACGATGCCGATTCCGCCGGTCGGTAGCGACGCGAGTTCGGGTACGAGCGTCGACCGCTCATTGTCGTCGGCGTCCGGGTTCGGGGGTCCGGGGTGGCGGGCAGCCACGGCGCGGCGTACCTGCACCACGGGCGGCGGGAGTTCGGCGGGTGGATCGGTGTCGGGTGCACCGGTGTAGCGGCGCCGGCGCTGGAGCCAGACCAGTGTGGCGGCGGCGCTGATCGCGACAGCGAGCGACCAGGGCAGCCAGTCGCCCCCTGACAGCTGCACTCCGTCCTGGTCGGTTGTGACCGCCGGGTTGTGGGTGTCGGGGTTGGTCGGCGCGACCGGCGACGAGGTGAGGTCGGCAGCCGTCGAGGATGTGGTCGGCGTTGAGGCGGACGTACTCGCTGCGGCCGAGGGTGTGGCGCTGGGGACGGCTGCTGGTCCCTCGGTGGTCGGTGGTGGTGCGGTGGGGTCCGGCCTGTCCGGGTCGGCGCTCGGCGATGCCGATGGCGTCGTAGGCCGGGACGGCGTCGCCGGTGGCGGCTTGGGCGGTCTGGCGGGTGTGGCGGTGTGTGGTGGGCGGGCGTCGGCGGGTAGGCGCAGTTCCCAGCCGGGGTAGATGAGGTCGCAGTCGCGCAGTGTGCCGCCGACGCCGGGAAAGTGGCGGTGCTTGTTCAGGCTGCAGATCTGCGGCCACCGGTTGGCGTCGCCGAGCCAGTCTTTGGCGACCTTGGACAGGGTGTCGTGCCGCTCGACCGTGTACAGGTAGCGCTGCTCGGCGACCTGGATGACGGCGGGTCCACGGGCGGCGGCCTGCCGGGGAACATCGGCGCGCTCTGCTGCGGCAACGGGCGTGGACGGCGGGTCCGGGTTTGCCACGCGGCCGAGCGGGCCGGCGGAGGTGACGGCGAGCGCGGCGGTGCCAGCCAGGCCGAACACGAGCCGGTGCAGCGGGGCCGGCAGTCTGAGCGCGGGAACGCGCCACCGGGTCAGCCCGGCGAGGATCTCGGCGAGCAGGAGCAGCGCGAAGACGCCCCACAGCAGCCACATCACCCAGAAGGCCGCGCCGATGAGGACGTCCGGGGTGAACCGTCCGCTGGACCGTTCGAACCAGTCCGGGATCTGCGACCACGCCGGTAGCCGTCGCACCGGGTTGCCGCCGACGACCCACAACAGCGCCGGTACTCCCGCCAGGAAGCATCCGGCACCGATAACGGCGCGGGCGGCGCTGGTCAGGGAACGGGACAGCGACCTACGGCGTCGGGGCGGGTCGTGGGGAGGATGGACGGTGGCCCGCGCACCGTATTCGGCCAGTCTGTCGCCTCGATCCGGGGACATCTGCGGCACCTGCCCCTCCCTGCGGCTGATCGTCAATCTCTTCCCATACACGAGGATCAGCATTTCCGACCATCCCAGCCGGAAGGATTCTCATCATTCGCGCACCGGGGATCATGGGAGAGGATCACGGTTGACAATGCCTCGCCACCACGGGTGAGACTGCCTCTCATGGTCAACGGGGACGCCAGGTTGTCGATCGACCTCAGCTCCTCGGCCATCGCCGCCACGGTCAGCCGGCAGGGCACCCGGGTTCCCATCCTCATCGACGGTCGGCTCGTCATGCCGCCGGGCGTCGCCGTGGGCCCCGCCGGTGACCTCTACGTCGGTGTCGACGCCGCCGCCGCGCGGTCGCTGCCCGCAGACCATCGGTTCGTCAACCACCCGGCCGACCACCTCGCCAGCCCTGCCCAGGCTCCCGATCCGGCACAGCCCAATCCCGTGGATGTCCTCGCTGCGGTCCTGCGGCACGTCGGCAACCACGCCACCCACCAGGTCGGCCAGCCGATCACCGACCTCACCGTGACCGTCCCACCGGCCTGGGGACCACGCCGCCGCACACACCTCAGCGATGCAGCGGCCCGAGCGGGACTACCACCGCCGGCCCTGGTCACCGCACCCGCTGCCCTGGCCACCTACACCACGACACTCGGCCTCACCACACCCGAGAACTCCTGCGTACTCGTCTGCCAGGCCGACCACCATCCACCCACCCTCACCGTCCTGCAGACGGTCAGCGACGGCTACCGCGAGCTGGCGACACAGCAACTCCACGGCCCGCACGACCTCGACGATCTCATCGCACGACACGTCGTCGCCACCGCGACCACCGGCCACGACCCGCTCCGATCAGTCGTCGACCACACCGACACGATCACAGCGCAGGACCACGGCGCTCTCCGGGAGTCCATCCGCACCGCCCGGCACCAACTCGTCCAGCAGGAGCGGGCGCCGGTCATGCTCCCCACACCCCACCAGCCGGTGGTCATCACCCGCGACGACATCACCACCGCCACCCAGCCCTTCCTCGACCAGGTGCCCGACGCAGTCGCCCACCTCCTCGACGCGGCCGACGTCGACACCGAACACCTCACCGCTGTCATCGTGAGGCCGGCGCCCGGCGTGCCCGCACTGACCGACCGCCTCGCCGCAGCGACCCGCGTCACCCCCACCATCGTCGACCACTCCCACGCCCTCGCCGACGGAGCCCTGACCCTCACCACCACCCACCAACCCGGACCCCGGGCCGCTGCCGCCCAACTCCCCCGCGTCCGGCTGCGTATCAGCGACCTCACCGGCGCCCTCCTCATCGGCGCATGCTCCCTGGCCCTGCTGCTGCAAGCCGTCCTCACCGCCGACATCACCACCCTCTTCACCAGGGTGGTCGAAGCCCGCATCTCACTACCGCAACTCGGCACCGCCGGCGCGCTCGCCATGCTCACCGCGTTCGCCGTGGCACACCTGGCACCCACCACCTGGCTCGCCGGAACACCCACCACACCCACGCCCGAACCCACCACAGGCAGCCTCATCCGACGCGGATACCTCACCGCCGCCGTCGGCGGCACCATCACCGCTGCCCTCTACGGCCTCGCCACCGGCACCGCCGTCGGACTCGACTACACCCCCTACCTGAAATGGGCTCTCGGCACCGCCCTCCCCCTCGCGCTCTGCGCCACCCTCATCGCCGCCACCTCACCCCGCATCCCCGCCGACGCACTACCCACATGGCTCGCCATGACCCGCCCCGCCATCACCCACACCGTCACCGCAACCGCCGGCATCTTCCTCATGCGCGCCGCGCTCACCATCACCGCCCCCGTCGACCTCACCGGCATGCCCGGCCTCGTGGGCAGCCTCGGAGCAGCCCTCCTCGGCACCGCCACCGCCCTCACCGCCACCCGCACCCGACTGGCCCGCACCATCACCGCACCCGGCCTGGCCATCGGCTACGCCCTCGTCTTCACCTACAACACCAACAGCGCCCTCATCGCCGGCTACCTCATCGCCCTCACCTGGTGGGGCATCCGCCTCACCAGCAACACCCTGCAACTGGCCTTCCCCAACGTCCGGTCAGCGCTACACCGCCTCACCGGTCACTCTGACGGCTGAACAACCGCCGGAAGCAGCCGAAAACCACAGCTCAGTTCCATGGTGGGCGCGGGATTTCCGCTCGTTCGAGGCGATTCGTCCGGCCGCTGATCAGAAGGCGGTAGCTGAGAAGGGACGCGCCCCGCCGCCCCGGACGCATCTCCAGGCACGAAGCCGCACGTACAGGCTCATCGTCGAGCCGGTCACCATATCGCCAAGCCCGTCGAGCAGTCGGCGGGCTTTCTGCATTTCTCAGCTCGCCAACCGAGCCAGTCCTCATGGCGAGGACGTCGGGCTATCTCCGCCTGCCCGAAGGAGAATCCAATGGCCAAAAGCTGATCGGCCAGCACTCAGCACAGGGCCATTGAGGCCCGCACCACGTCGGCCGTCCTGTCCACACTCAAACGTTCCCGCAGCGAGGGGAACCACCAGTAGTCCACTCCTCCAATTCAGCAGTCACCGAGCCGACCCAGGTTTTGGCCTACGCGGCAAGGACAAGAGCCACGGCACGCGGCAGCTCACCGCTCCGACCCGAGGGCTGCCAGCAACGCACGGCGCTCCATCCCGTACCGCATCGCTGTCTCGGCAGCTTCTCACGGCGCACTGGCCGACACCGCGTCGCTCGAAGAGCTACGCATCGAGACCGGCACCAACCCGAACCTCTACTTTGCCAATCTTCCGAAAGGCCACCCCACTATGGGAACGCATCAGAACCACCGAACCCCCAATCTCCACCTGAAGAGTCGACTGAGGCCAACCTTCCCAGCACGCTCACTCACGCCTGATGCGACTCCGCTCGATATTCCACAGCTGGCGGAGCGGACCTCCACGGACATCAGCGGCAGGCTTGACACCTCAGGACCGCAACGAATGGATAGACACCCACAGCCGACACATGCCGCGACCATGCACATCAGTGTCAGCGGCACCGGCCCCCTTTCCCAGTCAGGCTGCAATGAAAGGAAGTCCGATCGATGTCCGCCCCACCCCCAACCCCGCCCCGGCACCGGGCCGTCAGGCACCACCGGCCGCCGGCATCTGGCCGGCCACGCCACGCCGGGCCAGCAGCCTGGTTCCGCCTATCCGCCGGGCCAGCGATGAACGGCCCGAACGCCCCCGAGTGGCGGCCCGACCCTCTGCTGACCATCGATGACCTCGCCGCCTGGCTGGGCAAGCCCAAGAACACCCTCTACGCCTGGCACAGCCGAGGTAAGGGCCCCCGCGCGATCCGCGTCGGCAACACGCTGCGTTACCGGCGCAGCGAGGTCGAGCGCTGGCTCGATGAGCACACCGACGCGGAGCGGTAGGCCATGTCCCGACCTGAACTGCCCATCGGAACCTGGGGCAAGATCCGCACCGAGAAACTCGGACCCCGCCGGTTCCGCGCACGAGCCCGGTTCCGCGACTACGACGGCAAGACCCGCGACATCGAGGCCACCGACACCACCGGCCCAGCCGCCGAACGGGCGCTGAAAGTCAAGCTACGTGACCGCACCACCCCCAACGACGACGAGATCACCCGCGAGACCCACGTCAGCAGACTCGCCGAACTATGGATCGAAGAGATCATCACCGAGGAACGGATCGCACCACAGACCATCCACCGATACGCGACCAGCGTGCGCGCGGCGATCCTGCCCGCCCTCGGCAACCTGCGGATCCGCGAGGCCAGCGTCGGGCGACTGGATCGGTTCCTGCGCGACATCGCCAAGGACCGCCCCTCGGCCGCCAGAGGCGCAAAGGTCGTCCTGAGCCAGATGTTCGCCCTCGCCGTGCGCCACGGCGCACTCCCCACCAACCCCGTACGCGACACGGGCCGACTGCGCAAACCCCGCCGCGCAGTCGTCATCCTCTCCGACGAACACCTCCAGGCCGTCCGCACCGCCATCCGCGACTGGCAGCGACCGGTCCCCGGCAAGCCCGGACCCCGGCACACCGGCGACCTGGCCGACATCGTCGACCTCATGCTCGCCACCGGAGCCCGCATCGGTGAGATCCTCGCACTGCGCTGGGCGGACCTGGACCTCGCCACCGAACGCCCCACCCTGACGATCTGCGGCACCCTGGTCTTCGTCACAGGCCAGGGCTTCTTCCGACAGCCCTGGACCAAGAGCGACGCCGGCTACCGCATGGTCGTCCTGCCCCGCTTCGCCGTCGGCATGCTCCTGGCCCGCAAGCTCGACGCCGCCGACAACCCCCACGACGCGATCTTCGCGTCCCGACGCGGCACCTGGCTGTCACCCAACAACGTCCGCCGCCAGTGGCGCCAGGCCCGCGCCGACACCGACCTCGCCTGGGTCACCCCGCACACCTTCCGCAAGACCGTGGCCACCCTCATCAAGGAAGAAACCAACACCAAGAACGCCGCAGCCCAGCTCGGGCACTCCAGCGAGGAAATCACCGCCACCTACTACATCGCCAAGCCCGTCCAAGCACCGGACGTCTCCGACGTCCTCGAACGCCTCGGCGCCGACCGGAACGGACACCCCACGCCCAGGGGGCACGACGATGACCATGGATGACAAACCTGGTTGCCGCCCCGGGTAATCGGGGGGTTTTCGGGGGGCGGTTCAAAACTCCATAGACGAAAGCAAAAGCCCTGACCAGGGTTTCCGCTGGTCAGGGCTTTTCGTGTGTCGGGACGGCCGGATTCGAACCGACGACCCCTTGACCCCCAGTCAAGTGCGCTACCAAGCTGCGCCACGTCCCGATGCCACCGTCAGGCACTTGCTCCCTGCGACAGCCGGTACAGCTTAACGCACGATCTTCCCCCTGCACGCATTGGCCCCGCCCCGATTGCCGGCCCCGCACCCCAAGGGCGTCCTAGGAGGATAGGGGGCGGCTTGCCGGACAGTGGCGTGGTGGGCGGCCGGGTCCGCGAGAGCCCCGGGCACGCTCCGCCAGAGTGGCCCAGCCCCGCGGGCAACATGCCTCGTCAGGAGTCTGTCACCACCCGATGCGCCTGCCAGCAGCGCTCCGCCACCACCGCCCGTTGGTCCCTCGCGCCTGCCGCGTCGCCGGGCCTGCGGAACCTGGACAGTGTTGTTCGTCAGCGACGCCAACCGTCCAGGATCAGGGCGGTGGAGGGCTCGGAGGGGGCCGCCGGCCGACGCGATCGGCCGGCGGGCCAGGTCCAAGGGCTGCCGGGCTCACGCCACAACCCGGACGAAGATGTGGAGACGGCACACAGCCGGAGGGACGCAGAACGACACACCCGGCCGACTGGAGACTGGGCAGACAGCGCGCGCCCGGCCCCGCTGGGCGGGGCCGGGCGGCGAGCGGATCAGAAGCAGGGGCAGGGGCAACGGCGGCCGGGGCCAGTCGGCGGGCCACCGCAGCGCCCAGGGACCGAGGAGACGCACGGCCCGAAGAGGCAGGAGGCGACGAGCCCCGCCGCCCCGGCCAGGGTGGGCGGGGCGACGACGTCAGCCGTGCGCCTTGCCCCGGCCGCCGGGGCCGAGCTTCTTGCGCGGGCGTACCGAAATCTCCACCGGGCTGCCCTCGAAGCCGAACTCCTCGCGGAGCTTGCGCTCGACGAACCGCTGGTAGCCGGCGTCCAGCGGCGCGGTGGTGAAGAGCACGAACCGCGGCGGGGCGACCCCGGCCTGGGTGGCGAAGAGGATCTTCGGCGCCCGGCCGCCGCGCACCGGGTGCGGGGTGGCCTGCACCAGGGCGGTCAGCCAGGAGTTGAGCTGCGCCGTGGGCACCCGGGTCTCCCAGCTCGCCAGGGCCTTGCGCAGCGACGGGGCGAGCTTGTCGACCGCCCGGCCGGTCTTCGCCGACAGGTTGATCCGCAGTGCCCAGGGGATGCGGCGCAGCTCGCGCTCGATCTCCTTGTCCAGGTAGTACCGGCGGTCGCCGTCGACCAGGTCCCACTTGTTGAAGGCGATGACCAGGGCCCGGCCCGCCTCGGTGACCATGGACAGGATCCGCTGGTCCTGCTCGCTGATCGGCTCGCTGGAGTCGAGCAGCACCACGGCCACCTCGGCGGCCTCGATCGCCGAGGCGGTGCGCAGGCTGGCGTAGTATTCGGTGCCGCTGGCCTTGCCGACCCGCTTGCGCAGCCCGGCGGTGTCGACCAGCTGCCAGGTCTCCCCGCCGATCTCCACGAGGCTGTCCACCGGGTCGACGGTGGTGCCGGCGACCGAGTCGACGACCGCCCGTTCCTCGCCGGAGAACCGGTTGAGCAGGCTGGACTTGCCGACGTTGGGCCGGCCGACGAGCGCGACCCGGCGCGGGCCGCGCGGGCGGTTCTCCACGATCTCCGGGGCCTCGGGCAGCGCCTGGAGGATCTTGTCGAGCAGGTCGCCGGAGCCCCGGCCGTGCAACGCCGAGATCGGGAACGGCTCGCCGAGGCCGAGCGACCACAACGACGTCGACTCCATCTCGATGGTGGCGTTGTCGGCCTTGTTGGCCACCAGGATGACCGGCTTGGCGCTGCGCCGCAGCATCTTGACGGCGGCCTCGTCCACGTCGGTGGAGCCGACCATGGCGTCGACCACGAACAGCACCACGTCGGCGGTGGCGACGGCGATCTCGGCCTGCGCGGCGATCGCGGCCGCCCGGTCCTTCGCGTCCGGCTCCCAGCCGCCCGTGTCGACGACCGTGAAGGCCCGGCCGGACCACTGCGCGTCGTAGGGGACCCGGTCCCGGGTCACCCCGGGGATGTCCTCGACGACGGCCTGCCGCCGGCCGATGATGCGGTTGACCAGGGTGGACTTGCCGACGTTGGGGCGGCCGACGACGGCCACCACCGGCACCGGGCCGGTCGGCTCCTCGACGTCGGCATCCGGCTCGCGCAGCTCCACCCAGCCCTCGTCCGTGGTCACGCCACGCCCCGCTCGGTCAGCAGCGCGCGCAGCCGGTCCACGACCTCGTCGATGCCCAGCTCGGTGGTGTCCAGCACCACCGCGTCGGCGGCCTGCTGCAACGGGTCGGCCTTGCGGGTCGAGTCGAGCCGGTCGCGGCGGGCCAGGTCGGCGGCGGTGGCGGCCACGTCGGTGGCGTCCTCGGCGCTGCGCCGCTGGGCGCGCGCGGCCTCGGAGGCGGTCAGGTAGACCTTCAGGTCGGCGTCGGGGGCGACGACCGAGCCGATGTCACGGCCCTCGACGACGATCCGGCCGGCCTTCGCGATCATCTCCCGCTGCCGGGCCACCAGCAGGGCCCGCACCGACGGTACGGCGGCCACGGCGGAGACCGCGCCGGTGACCTCGGTGCCCCGGATCTCGGCGTCGACGCCCACGCCGTCGGCGGTCACGCCGTACCCCTCGGGGTCGGTGCCGATGCGCAGGTCGACCTCGGCGGCGACCTTGCCCACCGACTCGGCGTCGGTCAGGTCGACCCCCGAGCGCAGCACCGCCCAGGTGATCGCCCGGTACATCGCCCCGGTGTCCAGGTAGCGGGCGCCGAGGCCCACGGCGAGCCGCCGGGAGACGGTGGACTTACCCGAACCGGACGGCCCGTCCACAGCGACCACGCAGCGCCCGGCCCGTACGTTTTCCTCCACCGTGATCCTCCTCAGCCCGTGCCTCGCGGGGCCCGGCGGCCCGTCGCGAGCGGTTTGTCGTCGTCGTCAATCATGCCCGCGGCCCGTCGAGGGGCCGCGTGCGACGCCGTCGGTGGCGACCCACGCCACCGTGCGTCCCGTCCGGGACGTCACGGAAGCCTACCCGTTGGGGTACCCCGTCCTACGGGGTCAGTCACCCACCGCCTTGAACAGGGCGGCGACCTCGGCGTTGGTGAGCCGCCGGGTCCGCCCGGCGCGCAGGTCGCCGAGGCGGATCGGCCCGATCGAGGTACGCACGAGGCGCGCCACCGGGTGCCCGACCTCGGCGAGCAGGCGTCGGACGATGTGTTTGCGCCCCTCGTGCAGGGTCAGCTCCACCTGGGCGGTCTTGCCCAGGGTGTCCACCACCTTGAAGGAGTCGACGGTGACGGGGCCGTCCTCCAGCTCGATGCCGGCGGCCAGCCGCTTGCCGAGGTTGCGCGGGATCGGCCCGGCCACCTCGCACAGGTAGGTCTTGGGCACCCCGTACGACGGGTGGGTGAGCCGGTGGGCGAGGTTGCCGTCGTTGGTGAGCAGCAGCAGGCCCTCGCTGTCGGCGTCGAGCCGCCCGACGTGGTAGACCCGCTGCTCCACCCGGTGACCGACGAAGTCGGACAGGGCGGTGCGGCCCCTCTCGTCCGCCATCGTGGAGACGACCCCGCGCGGCTTGTTCAGGGCCAGGTAGACCAGCCGGGTGTCGGCCTGGAGGCGCTCGCCGTCGACGAAGATGACGTCGCGGGTCGGGTCGGCACGGTCGCCGAGCTGGGCCACCTTCCCGTTCACGGTGACCCGGCGGCGGAAGATCAGGTCTTCGCAGGCGCGGCGGGATCCCACGCCGGCGGCGGCCAGCACCTTCTGGAGGCGTTCGGCCCCCTCGAAGACGGGCGCGTCGGTCTTGGGGGCACGGTCATCGCGTCGCATCGGCAAGCTCTTCTACGTCGTCGGGGAGGAACGGGGCGAGCGGGGGCAACTCGTCGACCGAGTTCAGCCCCAGCTTCTCCAGGAACATGGTGGTGGTGCGGTAGAGGAAGGCGCCGCTGTCCGGTTCGGCGCCGCACTCCTCGACCAGTCCGCGGGAGACCAGCGTACGGAGCACCCCGTCGCAGTTGACACCCCGGATGGCCGAGATGCGCGAACGGGTCACCGGCTGCCGGTAGGCGACCACGGCGAGGGTCTCCAGCGCCGCCTGGGTCAGCCGGACCGACTGCCCGTCCAGCACGAACCGCTCGACGTACGTGGCGTATTCCTGGCGGGTGTAGAGCCGCCAGCCGCCGGCGGCCCGGCGCAGCTCGAAGCCGTGTCCGGCGGCGGTGTAGCCGGCGGCGATGTCGTCGAGCAGCGGGCCGATGCGCTCCGGGGACTGTTCGAGGACCTGGGCCAGGGTCAGCTCGCTGACGGGCTCGTCCACCACCAGCAGGATGGCCTCCAGGGCCCCGCGCAGTTCCGCGTCGTCGAGCTCGGGGGCCGGCGGCGGCGCGGGGGCGGCCCGCCGCCGTGGGGCCCGCTGCTTCCGCTCCCCCGCAGTCCCGCTCCCCCCGGCGCTCCCGTGCTCCCCCTGGCCGGGCTTCGCCGCCTCGTCCCCCGACTCGCCGTCGTCTCCGGGTGCCCCGCCATCTCCAGGTGCGCCGTCGTCCCCCGACGCGCCGCCGTCCCCGGCCCGGCCACCGTCGGCCCGGCCACCGTCGGCCCGGCCACCGTCGGCCCGGTCGGCGGCCTCCGCCGCCTCCCCCGCCAGGGAGATCTTGGAAGAATCCGGCCCCTCCGGGGGCCGTTCGTTTCCAAGATCTTCTTGGTCGGCCGGCGGTGGGGCGGGGGGACGGGGGCGGTTCCAGGGCGGGACCCAGGCGGCGGCCTGGTCGGCCAGGGAGTCCCGGCGCTCCTCGTCACTCATCGCGCTGCTCCTCGCCGTCCATACCACCGCCACCATCGCCCGGGCCACCGCCACCACCCGCGGTCCCGCCGATGCCGTCCGGCTGCTCGGGCGGGGCGCCGGCGTACTCGTCGACGTGCAGCTCGGTGCCGCCGTCAGCGGGGCCGGTCCAGCGGACGGTCAACTCCTCCAGGGCCTGTTCCTGCACGAAGGACACGAGGCCCTCCCGATACAGCTCCAGCAGCGCCAGGAACCGGGCCACCACCTCCAGGGTGGCCTCGCAGTCGGCGCAGAGCAGGGAGAACGTGGCGACGCCGGCCCGGCGCAGCCGCTCGGCGATGATCCCGGCGTGCTCCCGGACGCTGACCCGGACCAGGTGCACGTGCGCGATGGACACCTCGGGCACCGGCTTCGGCGTCATCGCCCTGACCGCCAGCTTCAGCAGCCGCTCGGGGCCGATGCCGAGCACCAGGTCGGGCAGCGCCTCGGCGTAGCGGGCCTCCAGGGTGACGGCGCGGGGGTAGCGCCGGCCGCCGACCGCCTCCAGCTCGGCGATGTGCGCGGCGGCCTCCTTGAACGCCTTGTACTGCAGCAGCCGGGCGAAGAGCAGATCCCGCGCCTCCAGCAGCGCCAGGTCCTCCTCGTCCTCGACCTCGGCGGTGGGCAGCAGGCGGGCCGCCTTCAGGTCCAGCAGGGTGGCGGCGACCAGCAGGAACTCGCTGGTCTCGTCCAGGTCCCACTGGTCGCCCATGGCCCGCAGGTAGGCGATGAACTCGTCGGTGACCCGGTGCAGGGCGACCTCGGTGACGTCCAGCTTGTGCTTGCTGATGAGCTGGAGCAGCAGGTCGAACGGGCCGGTGAAGTTGTCCAGCCGGACGGTGAACCCGGTGGACTCCCCGCCCGCGCCGTCGCCGGCCGGGCCGCCGCCACCGGCCACGCCAGCATCACCGCCACCGGCCACGCCACCAGAACCGGCCACGGGCAGCGGCGCGGCGGGCGGGTCCAGGGGCGGCGCGGTCACCGGACGACCGTAGTCCACGCCCCGGGCACCGCGACGACAAGGCCGCCCCGGACGACGAGACCGACCCCGACGACGACGAGGTCACCCCGGACGAAGCCGAAGCCGCGCCGGCGGCGCGCGGCAGCCGACCGCTGGTGGGCCGCCGGCCAGGGGCGGGCGCGCCGACGACGGGCCACCCGGCCTACCGCTCCGCCTGCGCGGCGATCACCTCGCGGGCGAGCTGCCGGTAGTTGCGGGCGCCCGACGACGCCGGGTCGAGGGTGGTGATGGGTGCACCGGCCACGGTGGACTCGGGGAACTTCACCGTCTTGGTGATCACCGTCTGGTAGACCTTGTCGCCGAACGCCTCGACCACTCGCTGGAGCACCTGCCGGCAGTGGGTGGTGCGGCTGTCGTACATGGTGGCGAGGATGCCCTCCAGCTCCAGGTCGAAGTTGAGCCGCTCGCGCACCTTGTCGATCGTGTCCAGCAGCAGGGCCACGCCCCGCAGGCTGAAGAACTCGCACTCCAGGGGGATGAGCACGCCGTGCGCGACGGTCAGCGCGTTGATCGCCAGCAGGCCGAGGGAGGGCTGGCAGTCGATGAGGATGTAGTCGTATTCCTTGCGGATGGACCTGAGCACCCGGGCCAGGGCCATCTCGCGGGCGACCTCGTTGACGAGCTGTATCTCGGCGGCGGAGAGGTCGATGTTGGCCGGCAGCAGGTGCAGCCCCGCCACGTCCGTCTTGATCAGGACGTCCTCGGCGGTGACGTCGTCCTGCATGAGCAGGTTGTAGACCGACAGGTCGAGGTTGTGCGGGTTGACGCCGAGGCCCACGGAGAGGGCGCCCTGCGGGTCGAAGTCGACAAGCAGCACCTTGCGGCCGTATTCCGCGAGCGCCGCGCCCAGGTTGATCGTGGTGGTGGTCTTGCCGACGCCGCCCTTCTGGTTGGCCATCGCGATGATCCGGGCCGGGCCGTGCCGGTCGGTGGGCATCGGCTCGGGGATCGGCTTGCGCATCGTGTAGGCCGCCGGGTCCGCCGGCCCGAGGTCCGCGCCGAGCGTGGCCTGCTGCTCGCGGAGCTCCGTCGTCCAGGTCTCGGCACGGTCACCGTTGCCAGCCATGTCCTCGTTGCCCCCTCCCGACGACCACCTGGCGTCGGAGCCGTCCGACGTCCCTCGCGGCGCCGCTGCGCACCCCGGTCCTGTCGCCCCGCAAGGTCCGCGCCATGCCGACTGTACGCCACCGGTCAGCAGGGCGTTCGGCACCGGTACGGCGTGTCGGCCCCGACCGGCCGGTCCCGGCGGGCGGGTCCGGCCGGCGCGTCCCCCGGTCAGCCGCGGGCGCGCGGGTGGGCGGTGGCGTACACCTCGCGCAGCCGCTCCACGGTGACCAGCGTGTAGACCTGGGTGGTGGTCACCGAGGCGTGGCCGAGCAGCTCCTGCACCACCCGCACGTCGGCCCCGCCGTCGAGCAGGTGGGTGGCGTACGAGTGGCGCAGGGTGTGCGGGGAGACGGCGTTCGTCCCGTCCACCGGCAGCCCGGCCCGCTCGGCGGCCCGCCGCAGGATCGTCCACGCCCCCTGCCGGGTCAGCGCGCCCCCGCGCGCGTTGACGAACACCGCCGGGGTGCCCCGGCCGGCGGCGACCAGGGCGGGCCGGCCGCGCACCAGCCAGGCGCGCAGCGCCTCGACGGCGTACCCGCCGACCGGCACGAGGCGGGTCCGGCCGCCCTTGCCGCGCAGCAGCACCGCCGCCTCGCCGCTGTCGAGGTCGTCGAGGTCGTCGACGGCCGCGCCGACGGCCTCGGAGATCCGCGCGCCGGTGCCGTACAGGAACTCCAGCAGCGCCCGGTCGCGCAGCGCCAGCGGCGCGCCGTCGCCGGTGGCGGTCACCGGGCCGGCGGTCTCCAGCAGCCGCACCACGGCGTCGACGGGGAGCGCCCGGGGCAGCCGGCGGGGCGGGGCGGGCGGCCGGACGTCGCGGCTCGGGTCAACGCCGGTCAGCCCCTCGCGCACGGCGAAGCGGTGCAGCCCGCGCACGGCCGACGCGGCCCGCGCGGCGGAGGAGACCGCCAGGGGCGGGTGGCCGTCGCCGCCGGCGCGCAGCCGGGCCAGGTGGGCCTCGACGACGCCGGGCCCGACGGCGGCGAGGTCGGCGATCCCTGCGGCGGCGAGGGTGGCGAGGTAGCGGTCCAGGTCCCGGCGGTACGAGGCGAGGGTGTTCGCGGACAGGCCACGCTCGACGGTGAGGTGGTCGAGGTAGCCGCGCAGGGCCCGGCGCAGGGCCGGCGCGGGTTCCGCGCCGGCCACCTCCGGTGCCCCGGGATGCCGCTGCCCGGTCAGGCCAGCACCTCGGCCAGCGGCCGGGTCGGCATGCCGTGCGCCTCGGCGACCGGCCCGTAGACGACCTGCCCGTCGTGGGTGTTCAGGCCCAGCGCCAGGGCCGGGTCGCGGCGCAGCGCCTCGCGCCAGCCGTGGTTGGCCAGTTCCAGGGCGTACGGCAGGGTGACGTTGGTCAGCGCGTAGGTGCTGGTGTGCGGCACCGCGCCGGGCATGTTCGCCACGCAGTAGAAGATGGAGTCGTGCACCTGGTAGGTCGGCTCGGCGTGCGTGGTGGGCCGGGAGTCCTCGAAGCAGCCGCCCTGGTCGATGGAGATGTCGACGAGCACGCTGCCCGGCTTCATCCGGGAGACCAGCTCGTTGGAGATCAGCGTGGGGGCCTTGGCCCCGGGGACGAGGACCGCGCCGATGACGAGGTCCGCGTCGAGCACGGCCCGCTCGATCTCGTACGCGTTGGAGGCGACCGTCTGCAGGTGGCCGCGGTAGATGGCGTCGGCCTGGCGCAGCCGGGCCACGTTCTTGTCCAGCAGCAGCACCTCGGCCTGTAGGCCGAGCGCGATCGCGGCGGCGTTCATGCCGGACACGCCCGCGCCGATGACCACGGTCTTGGCCGCGTAGACGCCGGAGACGCCGCCCATCAGGATGCCGCGCCCGCCGCCCTGCCGTTGCAGGTGGTACGCCCCGACCTGCGGGGCGAGCCGGCCGGCCACCTCGGACATCGGGGCGAGCAGCGGCAGCGACCGGTCGGGCAGCTCCACGGTCTCGTACGCGATGCCGGTGACCCCCCGGTCGACCAGCGCGTCGGTGCACGCCCGGGACGCGGCCAGGTGCAGGTAGGTGAAGAGCACCTGCCCGGCGCGCATCCGGTGGTGTTCCTCGGCGACCGGCTCCTTGACCTTGAGCACCAGCTCGGCGGTGTCCCACACCTCGTCGGCGGTGGCCAGGATCTTCGCGCCGGCCGCAGCGAACTCCTCGTCGGTGATGCTCGACCCGACGCCGGCGCCGGACTCGACGAAGACCTGGTGGCCGCTGCGGGTGAACTCGTTGACGCCCGCGGGCGTGATGGCCACGCGGTATTCGTGGTTCTTGACCTCGCGAGGGATTCCGACCTTCACGATGCAGACACCTCTCTCCGGGGCCGTCCCGCCCCGACCGCCCGGTGCGCGGGGCTCCGTTGCCGCCGCGGTCCACCGTCCCGCCGGCGGCAGTCTAGGCGGGCCGCCCGTTTCGCGGCGCCGACACTGTGCCATCCCGTGCCCGGGGGTGCTGACGATGTGTCAGGCATCGATGGGGCCGGCGGTGGAGAGCGGATCAGCCGTTCCGCCAGTGTTGGCCTCCCATCGTCCCACCGGTGGGGTGCCGCTGCGGACAGGACGCGAGTCGATCACTATGGTTTCGCCCCATGACCACTCCTTACCAGCAGTACCCGCAGGGCGTCTCCGACAAGAGCAAGGTCGTCGCGGGTGTACTCGGCATCCTCCTCGGCGGCTTCGGCGTCGGGCGGTTCTACATGGGCGACACCAAGACCGGCGTGCTCCAGCTCGTCGTGACCCTGGTCACCTGCGGCTTCGGTGCCCTCTGGGGCACCATCGACGGGATCCTGATCCTGGTCAACGGCGGCGTCGACGGGCAGGGTCGCCCGCTGCGCGACTGATCTCCGCCTCGTCTCGAAGGGGCCGTGCGGCACGCCGCACGGCCCCTTCTCACGTCACGTTCCCCTCCTGGCCGACGCGGGCCTCGCCGACCTGCGGAACGCCCGGCCCGACCCGGCGCACGAGCCGCCGCCGGGACGCCGGCTCGGCTCAGCGCGGCAGCGGCGCGTCCGGGCGGCGCAGCGCCGACCAGCCTGCGTCGCGGGCGCGGGCGGCGGCGAGCAGCCCCGCCACGGCGGAGGCGTTGGTGATCTCCCCGGCCAGCACCATCCGCACCGCCTCGTCGAGGTCGACCCGGACGACCTGGAGGTCGGCCTCCTCCTCGCTGCGCTCGTGGCGCTGCCCGGCGGGCACCTCGGCGAGGTCGCGGGCCAGGAAGACCCGGATGACCTCGTTGGAGAAGCCCGGCGAGCTGTGCAGGTCGACCAGCACGTCGATGGCGCCGGCGGTGAGGTCGGCCTCCTCGGCCAGCTCCCGGGCCGCCGTGTCGGCCAGGTCCTCGCCGGAGACGTCGATCAGCCCGGCGGGCAGCTCCCACAGGTGCCGGCCGACCGGGTGCCGGTACTGCCGGATGAGCACCACCTGGCCGGCGTCGTCGAGGGCCACGACGGCGACCGCGCCGACGTGCCGGACGTAGTCGCGGACGGCGGTGCCCCCGCCGGGCATGGTGACCTCGTCGGTGACCACGGAGAAGATCCGCCCGGCGTAGCGTTCCCGGCGGCCGGTCACCTCGTAGCGGTGCTCGACGGCGCTCACGACGCCGACGCCGTCTCGCGCCCGGCGGCCGCGCCGCCGTTGTGGCCGGCCCGGCCCGCCGCCTCCGCCGCGCCGACGGCATCCAGGTCGACCGGGAGCTGGTCGGCCTCGGAGTAGGCGACGGCGGCCTTCACGAACGCCGCGAACAGCGGATGCGGCCGGGTCGGGCGGCTCTTCAGCTCGGGGTGCGCCTGGGTGGCCACGAAGAACGGGTGCAGGTCGCGGTCCAGCTCGACGAACTCGACGAGCCGGCCGTCCGGCGACGTGCCGGAGATGTGCAGCCCCGCCTTGGTGAGCTGGTCGCGGTAGGCGTTGTTCACCTCGTAGCGGTGCCGGTGCCGCTCGCTGACCTCGGTGGTGCCGTACGCCTCGGCGACGATCGACCCCGCGGTCAGCTTCGCCGGGTACGCGCCCAGCCGCATGGTGCCGCCCAGGTCGCCCCGGCCGGCGACGATGTCCTCCTGGTCGGCCATGGTGGCGATGACCGGGTGCGTGGCCTCCTCGTCGAACTCCAGGGAGTTGGCCCCGTGCAGGCCGGCCAGGTGCCGGGCCGCCTCGATGGTCATGCACTGCAGGCCCAGGCAGAGGCCGAGCAGCGGCACGCCGTTCTCCCGGGCGTACCGGGCGGCGCCGATCTTGCCCTCGATGCCGCGCACGCCGAAGCCGCCGGGGATGACGATGCCGTCCACGCCGGCCAGGGCCGCCGCCGCGCCGGCCGGGGTGACGCAGTCGTCGCTGGGCACCCAGCGCAGCTGCACCCGGGCCCGGTGGCCGAACCCGGCGGCCCGGATCGCCTCGCTGACCGACAGGTAGGCGTCGGGCAGGTCGACGTACTTGCCGACCACCGCCACGGTGACGGTGTGCCGGGGCTGGTGGACCCGGTCGAGCAGGTCGTCCCAGCTGGCCCAGTCCACGTCGCGGAAGGACAGGCCGAGCCGGCGCACCACGTACGCGTCGAGGCCCTCGCGGTGCAGCACCTTCGGAATGTCGTAGATGCTCGGCGCGTCCGGGGCGGCGACGACCGCCTCGGTGTCGACGTCGCAGTAGAGCGACAGCTTGACCTTGACCTTCTCCGGGATCTCCCGGTCGCAGCGCAGCACCAGCGCGTCGGGCTGGATGCCGATGCTGCGCAGCTGCGCCACCGAGTGCTGGGTGGGCTTCGTCTTCAGCTCGCCTGACGGGGCCAGGTAGGGCACCAGGGAGACGTGCAGGTAGAAGCAGTTGTCCCGGCCGAGGTCGTGACGGACCTGACGGATCGCCTCCAGGAACGGCAGCGACTCGATGTCGCCGACGGTGCCGCCGACCTCGGTGATCACCACGTCGGGGATCTGGCCCTCGGCGTCCGGGTCGGCCATGCCGAGGATGCGGGCCTTGATCTCGTTGGTGATGTGCGGGATCACCTGGACGGTGTCGCCCAGGTATTCACCGCGCCGCTCCTTCGCGATCACGTCCGAGTAGATCTGGCCGGTGGTGACGTTCGCCTTGCCGGACAGGTCCCGGTCGAGGAAACGCTCGTAGTGCCCGACGTCGAGGTCGGTCTCGGCGCCGTCCTCGGTGATGAAGACCTCGCCGTGCTGGAACGGGTTCATCGTCCCCGGGTCGACGTTGAGGTACGGGTCCAGCTTCTGCATCACCACGCGCAGCCCGCGGGCCGAGAGGAGGTTGCCGAGGCTGGAGGCGGTGAGGCCCTTACCCAACGAGGAGGCGACGCCCCCGGTGACGAAAATGTGCCTGGTCGTCCGTGCTGAAGGGGCCAAGGCCTGCTCCCGTGTCGTCCGTCGCGGTCGTGCAGACCGTCGTGCCGATCAGTGCCGAGAAACCGGGGGTGCCGGCTGCGGGACAAGTGATCACGCGATCCACGGGATTCCACGGTAACACCTCCCCGGGGCGGGTCCGCAGGCCGCACCCGAGGTCGCCCGGCCGGGGCGGCGCGCCGGGTCAGGCCGTCGCGACCCCCGTCGATGCGCGGGCGGCCCGCCCGGTCGCCTGCTCCGGCGCGTCCCCGCCGCCGTCCGTGCCCGCCCCGGTGGGCGACGCCGGGGGCGGCTCGGCGGGCGACGCGGTCCCGGCTCCGGCCCCGGCCCCGTCGCCTGCCCCGGCCCCGTCGTCGTCCGCGGCGGCGGGGCGGTCCGGGCCGCCCGGCGGGGCGACGCCGAGCCGGCCGTTGGCGGGGCCCCCGTCGCCCGGCTGGGTCCGGTCGGTGGAGTGGTCGAGCACCCGCAGCGCGGCGAGCGCCGCCATCGGCACCACCAGCGCGCCGGCCGCGCCGGCCACGTCGAGCGCGGAGCCGCCGAGCAGCCCGCCGAGGCCGGCGGCCACCCCCGTGCCCGCCATCGCGGCCCGCATCGCGGGGTAGATGCCGAACAGGCGCATCAGCCCGCCCCACGGCTGGAGCAGCGCGAACCAGACCAGCAGGGCGCCGGCCAGGGCCAGCACCGTGAGCGGGCTGTTGACCAGGGTCTCGAAGTTGGCCGTGCTGGACCGGTGGACGGTCAGCCCGCCGGTGCCGTCGCCGAGGGCGGCCAGGAAGCGGCCGAGGCTGCCCCGTTCGGTCGCCGGCCGGCGCAGGTCGACCACCGCGAAGCCGATCATGACCGCCAGGCCCGCCATGCCCGCCCAGACCAGCCGGCTGACCGTCAGCCAGCCGCCGGTGCTGATCGCGGCGGCCACGCTCACTCCGGCCGTCAGCGCGATCGCGCCGATGGAGTCCGCGCCGAGGTAGGGGCTGCCGACCACCACCACGGCGGCCCCGCCGACGGCGACGACGACCATGGGCCGCCACCGGCGGTGGACCCGCTGGGCCAGCCAGCCGGCGCACAGCAGCGACCCGGCGGCGAACACGCCGAGCCCGACGGTGCCCAGGCCGGAGAACCGGCCGCCCTCCAGCGCCGAATAGCCGGTCACCCCGTTGAGCTGCAACCGGGCGCCGGTGAGCACGTCGGCGGCGACCACGAGGGTGGCCAGGCCGGCGACCGCGCCCAGCGGCCCGAGCGTCGCGTCGTGCCCGGGGGCGAACCGGACGGCGGCGGTCGCGCCGGCCAGCAGCAGCACGGTGGTCGCCGCGAACCACCAGCCGGCGTGGTCGCCGCGCCACCACGGCACCACGTCGGCGAGCAGGGCCGCCGGCACCGCGAGGGCGGCGGCGATCAGCAGCAGCTCGACCGTCGCCACCACCCGCCGGGGCACCGGCGCCGGGCCGACGGGCCCGGCGTGGCGGCGGGCGCGACGCAACAGCGGCAGCACCGCCACGGCCAGCAGCACCTGCGCGCCGGCGAGCAGGGCGAAGAACCAGCCGGCGACCCGCCGCTGGGCGGCGGCCTCCCGGTCGGCGTCGGCCGGCGCGGCGATCGCGGCGGGCAGGTCCGCCGGGCGGCCGCCGACGGAGAGGGCGGGCCGGCCGAGGAACAGCCGTTCCGGCATCGGCCGCCCGAGCGCGGCGAGCGCGGTCGGCGCGAGGTCGACCAGTTGCAGGTATCCCTCCCGGCCGGTGGTCGGCGAGGTGAGCCAGCCCCGTTCCCAGCCCGGCCCGTCGGCGACGGCGACGTGCAGACGCGCCGGCAGATCGGTGTCGGAGATCCCGGCGACCAGCACCAGGGAACGCGGGGGCCGGCCGGCGAGGACCCGGGCCAGGTCGGCGTCGGCCCGGCGGGCCTGCTCGGCCCGGGCCGCCCGGTCCTCGCCGGTGACGGTGCCGAGGTCGACGATGCTCAGCACGCACGAGCCGAGCAGCGGGGCCGGGTCGTCGGGCAGCGCGGCGGCGTAGCGGTCGACCCGGCCGAAGGGGCGGGCGGCGGCCACCGCCGCGCCGGGACCGACGGCGACGGAGCAGCGCACCGACTCCGCCAGCGCGCCGGGCACCGCGCCCCAGGGCAGGCGCTGCTGGTTGTGCTGCACGACGCTCTCCTGGTCGGGCAGGTTCGCGCCGATGCCGTCGGGCTGCTCGACGGTCACCCCGGCCGGCGGGCACACACTGCCGCCCCGGCTGCCGTTCCAGGCGGCGAAGTTGCCCGCGCCCAGGGTCAGCCAGCCGTCGACGGGGCAGGTGGGCCGGTGGGCGGACCGCACCGACAGGGAGCCGATCGAGCCCTGCTGGGCCATCCGCCACAGCGTCGGGGTGGTCTGCGCGTCGACGTCGTCCCAGCGCAGGCCGGCCACGCCGACGAGCACCACGAAGTCGGCGGTGCGCCGGGGCGTCTCGGTGGCGGGCCGGGCGGCGAGCGCGGTCACCCCCAGCACCACCACCAGCAGGGTGAGCAGGAGCGGCGGCAGCCGGCGCAGCAGCACCGGTCTCAGCGCGCGCAGCATCACCGGCGTCCCGTCGACGGGGCGTCCGCGCCGGGGGCGGCCGGGCCGCTGGTGTCGCCGGCCAGCTCCGCGTAGAGCGCGGCCAGCTGGGCGACGGTGTCCGCCTCGGTGGGCCACGTCGCCGCCCGCGCGGCGCCGCGCCGGCCCAGCTCGGCCCGCCGGTCGTCGTCGTCGAGGAGCGCGCGCACGGCCGCGTCGACCGCGTCGACGTCACCCGGGGGCACCAGCGCCGCGGCGTCGCCGACCAGCTCCGGCAGGCCGCCGACGGCGGTCGCCACCAGTGGTACGCCGGCCCGCAGCGCCTCCTGCGCGAACAACTGGCGGGCCTCCCAGTCGCTGGTCACCACGGCCAGGTCCGCCCCGGCGAGCAGGTCGGCCACGTCGGTGCGGTGCCCGAGCAGGGTGACCGGGGCGCGGGCGGCGGAGATCCGGGCGGCGAGGGGCAGGTACGCCGGGCCGCTGCCGGCGATCACCACGACCGGCGGCGGGGTCCGGCCGCGCCACCGGGCGGCGGCGTCGACCAGCACGTCGTACCGCTTCTGGGGGTGCAGCCGGCCCACGGAGAGGATCAGCGGCTGGCCGGCGGCGACCGCGAACTCGGCGCGGACGGCGGCCCGGCGGCGGCGCGGCGCGGGCAGCGCCGGCGCGGCGACCGGGGCGAGCCGGGCGTCGGCGGCCCCGAGGGCGGCGGCGCGCTCGACCAGGTCGGCGCTGGCGCCGAGGGCGACCCGCGCGCCCCGGGCGACGACCCGCTCGGCGAGTCGGGACAACCCGCCGCGCAACCCCCGGGCGAGCACCGCGTTGTGCCAGGTGACCACGAGCGGGGCCGCCGGCCGGGCCAGGACGGCGACGAGCCCGGCGCGCAGGCCGTGCGCGTGCACGACGGCGACCGGTTCGGCGGCCAGCGCGCGGCGCAGCGCGGCGACGGCCCGGGCGTCGGCGGGCGTCGGGCTGGCCGGGATCTCGACCGGCTGGAAGCGGGCCCCCGCGCCGGTGAAGTCGAACTGCTCCTCGGTGGCCGCCGGCCCGCAGACCAGCACCGGCGCGCCCGCGGCGGCGAGGCCCCGGGCGACGGAGCGGACGTGCTGGCCGACGCCGCCGGTGCTGGAGGCGAGCAGCAGCGCCACGGTGCCGTGCCCGCCGACGGCCGGTGTCGCGCCCGTCACCGCGACCACCCCCGGTCCACCGCCACCCCCGGTCGGCCGCCCGTCGTCCCGCTCACCCGGACACCGTCTCCTTCCCGTCGCCCCGTTCCGGACCGACCTCGTCCCCCTGCCGGGGCCCGCCGGGGCGTCCGCCGCGCCGGAGCGCACCGGGCAGCCGGCGGCCCACGGCGGCGAGCAGCGGCCGCACGTCCCGCCGGTCGGCCAGGTACGCCACGGCGAGGAACGCCACCCCGACCACGGCTGCTGACAGCATGCCCTGCACGAGGGCCGCGAGTGTCGTCGGGGTGCCGGCCCCGGCCCCGGCCAGGGCATGCGCGGTGGCCGCCCCGGCGAGCGCGGCGAGCGCCCCGCCGAGCAGCCCCGCCGCGCCCGCGCGGGCCGTCCCGGCCAGCGCGGCGGACCCGGCCGCGCGGCGCGCCGCGACGAGCAGCAGGACGCCGAGCAGCAGCATGCCGGCCGAGTTGGCCAGGGTCACCGCGAGCACCCGGTCGGCGCGGGGCAGCAGCGCGGCGAGGGGGGCGACGGCCAGCGGCACGGCCAGCCAGCCGGCGGTGATGGCCACCGTGGCCGGCCGGGTGTCGCCCCGGGCGTAGAGGGCGCGGGAGAGCACCGCGAACAGCCCGTAGCCGAGCAGGCCGGGGGCGAAGCCGGCGATCGCGGCGGCCACCGGGGCCGGGTCGTCGGGGTAGAAGAAGGCGGCGACGGGGGCGGCGGTGCCGGCGAGGGCCGCCGCGCCGAGGCAGCTGAACAGCAGCACCCCCCGGGTCGTGGCGGCGAGGGTGTCCCGGTACGCCCGTTCGTCGCCGGCCGCCGACGCGGCGGCGAGGGTCGGGTACGCGGCGACGGCGAGCGGCACGGCGAGCACCGCCCAGGGCAGCAGGTACATCGTCTGGGCGAGGTTGAACACCTGCGGGGAGCCGGTGGGGCCGCCGGAGGCGCTCTTGACGACCACGGCGAGGGCGAGCTGCTGGGCGGCGACGGTGACCGCCCCGGCCGCCGCGAGCCCGCCGACCCGGGCGCGGGCGTCGGCGTCGAACGCGTACCCGAGACGCAGCCGCAGGCCGAGCCGGCGCAGCGGGATCAGCAGCGACAGCGACAGCACGACCACGCCGAGGGTGGTGCCGCCGGTGAGGATCAGCTCGCCGCCCCGGCTCACCCCGGCGATGCTGGCCCCCCGGCCCTCGACGCCGCCGAAGGTCAGGTAGACCACGATCACGGTGAGGCTGGACAGCAGCGGGGCGAGCACGGGCCAGGCGAACCGGCGGTGCGCCTGGAGGACGCCGGTGAGCACGATCCCGATGCCGTAGAGCGGCAGCTGGGGGGCGAAGATCCGCAGCATGCGCGCCCCGGCGGCCAGCTCGGCGGGGCTGCGGCCGGAGCTGAGCGCCTCGACGATCGGCCCGGCCAGCAGCGCCACCAGCGCCGCGAGGGGCACCAGCAGGGTCAGCGTCCAGGTCAGCAGGGCGCCGGTGGTCGCGCCGACGGCCCGCCGGTCGCCCGCCGCGACCGGACCGGCCAGCAGCGGCACCACCAGGCTGGCCAGCGCCCCACCGGCCACGATCTCGAAGATGATGTTCGGCGCGATGTTGGCGACCACGTACATGCCGCCGAGGTCGCTGCGCTCCACCACCCAGGTGAACACGGCGGTGCGGCCGAAGCCGGCGAGCCGGGCGACCACGGTGAGCACCGCGATGAGGGCGGCCGCCCCGGCCACCCGGCCGGCGCCGGCGAGGGGTGCCGGGTTCTTCACGTCAGCAGGGGGCCTTCCCGTCGGTCGCTGCGGCCCGCACGTCGGCCGGTCGCCGCGTCGGCAGCGCCGGGCTCATGGGCACCGGGCGCACGTCAGTCGGTGCGCCGGCCCAGCGCGTCCAGCTCACGCAGGCCCGGGGTGGCCTGGATGACCTGGGTGAAGCTGACCTTCTCGCTGGCGGCGGTGAGCCCGGCGAGCACGGCGAGCAGGCCGGCCCGGCCCAGCGGCCCGGTGCGGGCGGCGAGGGCCACCCCGAGCACCGCGCCGATCGCGTTGGCCCCGCCGTCGCCGACCATCACCTGCTCGTCGAGGTCGTCGGGGAGCAGGCCGGCGGCGGCGCCCACCGCCCCGGCGGCGATCCCGCCGTGCGGGCCCCCGGTCAGCGGCGCGCCGAGCAGCAGCGCGGACTTCAGCGCCCGCCCGGGCCGCAGGTCCAGCAGGTTGAGCAGGTTGGCGGTGCCGGCGATCACCCCCGCGCCGAGGAGCACGTCGGCGGTGCGGCCCACCGCGCCGAGCCGCCCGCGGCGGGGGTGGGCGGCGACGGACCGGTCGGCGGCGAGCAGCGCCGACGCGGCCAGCCCCGCCGCGCCCACCCCGACGATCTTGACCAGCCCGGCGGTGACCCGGCCCTCGCGCAGCGCGGCGAGGTGCCCGGCGAAGCCCTTGGCGGCCTTCTGCTCGGGTCGGGCCCCCACCACGTCGTCGTAGACCCCGACCGCTCCCCCGCCCACGCCGGCCACCAGCGCGGCGACGCCGGCGGGGGCGCTGGCCGCGCCGAACGCCCCGGCCGCGGCGGCGCCGGCGGCGAGCGCCGGCCCGGCGGCGAGGGTGACGGTGCGGCCCCGGAAGTTGGTGCGCTCCAGCGCCGGGGCGGCCGGGGAGGTGCGCACCTCGCGCAGCGCGTAGCGGGCGGCGGCGGCACCGGCGCCGGCGATCAGCAGGCGGCCCAGCAGGCTCACGCGGTCACCCCGTTCGGTACGCCGCACGCACGGCGGGAAGGGTCGGACACCCGGGTACGTCGTTCGCTCACTGGGGCAGTCTAGGCAGCAGCGCGGACGCGTTGTCGCCCACGCCGTACTGGCCGGCCTTCTTCTCCACGAGCTGCTGCACCAGGGCGAGGGTGGTGACCAGCTGCCCCTGGGTGGTGTTGGCGTCGTCGACGGTGGAGATGGTCTGCGACAGCACCGGGTCGCCCCGGACGACCGAGACGACGTTGCCGCCGGCCGAGCCGTTGCCGGCCACCACGATCGCCCCCGTCCGGTCGAACTGCTCGGCGACCTTGACCACCGACTCGTCCTTCTTCGCGGAGTCCTTGTCCACGTACGGCTGGCCGCTGACCAGCACCACCGCCTCGGCGGGGCCGGTCACCTTCTCGTCGGTCGTCAGGTATCCGGCGTTGCTGTACGACGCCAGCACCGCCCGGCGGTCGGCCTCCGTGGCCGGGGACGCGCCGTCGGCGCGGTCGAGCAGCACGCTGGCCAGCAGGGCGCTGGACGTCTCCACCCCGTGCCCGTTGCCGGGCAGCCCCGAGGCGGGGGCGCTCGGCCGGGCCGCGGTGACGGCCAGCTCCATCAGGTTGTTGTTGTTGTCCGGGTTGATGAACTTGTCCTGCAGGTCGACCCGCCCGGTGACCTGGGCGCCGCCCAGCTGGAGCATCTTGAGCACGCCCTCGGTGTGCTCGCGGCCGCTGGGCAGGGTGAGCAGCAGCACGCGACGCCCGGTGAGCTTGCCGGGCAGGAGGACCTGGGCGACCTCGGCGGCGAACTGCTCCTCCAGCTCGATCTCCTTCTGCATGTTGTTGACCGCCTGGCGCATCTGCTGGTTGTCCTTGCTCAGCCCGTTGACCCGCTCCTTGAGCGAGTCGGCGACGGGGCCGTTGAGGGCGGCCGTGCCGACGACCAGGCCGATGGCCAGCGCCAGGAAGACCGCGGTCAGGGACACCACGTGGTAGCGGAAGTTGATCACGCTTGCAGCCTCTTGATCGGTCGGGGAGCTAGAAGAGCTGGCCGAGTTGGAACACGAAATTGTTCCACCATTCGCTGACCACGCCCAGGTACGCCTTGCCGACGGTGGAGACCGCCACAGCCGAGGCCATCGCCGCCACCGCCGACAGGACCAGCAGCAGCAGCGACGAACCGGAGATGCTCTGCCGGTAGAGCCGGCTCACGCCCTTGGCGTCCACCAGCTTCCCGCCGACCTTGAGCCGGGTAAGGAACGTCGAGGCCATCCCGCCCCGGCCCTTGTCCAGGAACTCGACCAGGGTGGCGTGGGTGCCGACCGCCACCAGCAGCGAGGCGCCCTTCTCGTCGGCCAGCAGCATCGCCAGGTCCTCGCTGGTGGCCGCCGCCGGGAAGGTGATCGCCTCGACACCCAGCCCGGCGACCCGGGGCAGCCCCGGGGCCCGGCCGTCGGGGTAGGCGTGCACGATCACCTCGGCGCCGCAGCGCAGCACGTCGTCGGTCACCGAGTCCATGTCCCCGATGATCATGTCGGGGGTGTAGCCGGCCTCGACCAGCGCGTCCGCCCCGCCGTCCACGCCGATCAGCACCGGCTTGAACTCCCGGATGTACGGGCGCAGCACGTCCAGGTCGGCCTTGTAGTCGTAGCCGCGGACCACGATCAGGCAGTGCCGGCCCTGGATCTGGGTCTGGATCTCCGGCACGCCCACGCCGTCGAGGAGCAGGTCGCGCTCCTGCTTGAGATAGTCCATCGTGTTGGCGGCGAACGCCTCCAACTGCACCGACAACCCCTCGCGGGCGTCGGCCATCGCCTTCGCCACCGACTCGGCGTCCTGCAACGCGCCGTGCGCGACCGGCTCGCCGCCGACGAACACGGTGTTGCCCTCGATCCGGACGGTGTCGCCCTCCCGGACCCGCTCGAAGATCCCCTCGCCCAGGTCGTCCAGGAGCGGGATGCCGGCGGTCACCAGCACCTCCGGGCCGAGGTTCGGATACCGGCCGGAGACCGACGGCTTCGCGTTGAGCACGGCGGCGACGCCGACCGCCACCAGCGAGTCGGCCGCCACCCGGTCCAGGTCGACGTGGTCGATCACCGCGACATCGCCCGGACGCAGCCGCCCGACCAGGCGCTTCGTCCGGCGGTCGAGGCGCGCGGTGCCGAGGACTGTGTCCGGCTCGGTGTTACGGGTCCGGCGCAACGTGGGTAGACGCATCGTGACCATCCTGGCATGTGAGGCAGGCTTTTCTGTCGCGACATGCCTGAGCAGGGCCGCCTACCCAGGGAAGCACACCAGAGCGCGCGCCGGTGTGCGTGCGCTCACAATAACGCGCCGTCAGGGCCGCCTTTCGCGCGCCGCCACGGCCAGCAGCTCCTCGGCGTGAGCGATACCCAGATCCGAATCCGGCAAACCCGCCAGCATCCGGGCCAGCTCCCGGGCCCGCTCCGTGTCCTCCACCACCCGCACCCCGCTGGTGGTCACCGCGCCACCCGTGTCCTTCGCCACCACCAGGTGCCGGTCGGCGAACGCCGCCACCTGCGGCAGGTGGGTGACCACCAACACCTGGTGGCTGCGCGCCAGCCGGGCCAGCCGCCGGCCGATCTCCACCGCCGCCTGACCGCCCACCCCCGCGTCGACCTCGTCGAAGACCAGGGTCGGCGGGCCGCCCGAGCCCGCGAACACCACCTCGATCGCGAGCATCACCCGGGACAGCTCACCGCCGGACGCGCCCCGCTGCAACGGCAGCGACGGGGCACCCGGGTGCGCCAGCAGGCGCAGCTCCACCTCGTCGCCGCCGTCCGGGCCGACGCCCACCTCCACGCCGTTGACCGCCAGGCTCGGCTCCGACCGGCCCGCCGGCCGGGGCAGCACCGCCACCTCGATGCGCGCGTGCGGCATCGCCAACCCGGCCAGCTCGACCGTCACCTGCTCGGCGAACCGCGACGCCGCCTCCTGCCGGGACGCCGACACCCGCCCCGCCAGGTCGGCCACCTCACCGGCCAGCCGGGCGGCCTCCCGGTCCAGCTCGTCCAGCACGTCGTCGGAGGTGTCCAGATCGGACAGCCGCGCCCGGGCCCGCTCCGCCCACGCCACCACCCCGTCGACGTCGTCGGCGTACTTGCGGGTCAACGCCCGCAGCGCCGCCCGCCGCTCGTAGACGACCTGCAACCGGGCCGGATCCGCGTCCAACGCCGCCAGGTACGTCGACAGCTCCGCCGACACGTCCGCGACCAGCGTCGCCGCCTCCTCCAACCGGGCCGCCAGGTCACCCAGCGCCGGATCGGTGCCCGCCTGCGCCTCCAGGGTGCGCCGGGCCAACCCCAGCAGCGCCGTGGCGTCCGGCGTCTCGTCGGTCGGCTCGGTGCCGCCCGCGACGCAGTGGTGCGCCGTCTGCGCCGCCGTGCGCAGCCCCTCCGCGTGCTCCAGGCGCTGCGCCTCGGCCCGCAACTCGTCGTCCTCGCCCGGCTGCGGATCCACCCGGCTGATCTCGTCGAGCCCCAGCCGGAGCAGGTCGGCCTCCTGATGGCGCGCCCGGGCGTTGCGCCGCCGGTCGGCCAGATCGTCGACCACCGCCCGCCACCGGGAGTATGCCTCCCGCAGCGCGTCGAGCAGCTTCTCGTGCTCGGGGCCGGCGAACCGGTCCAGCGCCGCCCGCTGCTCGGCCGGGCGCAGCAGGCGCAACTGGTCGGACTGGCCGTGCACCGCCACCACCTGCTCGCCGACCTCGCCGAGCATCGCCACCGGCATGCCCCGCCCGCCCAGGTGCGCCCGCGAGCGACCCTCCACGGTGACCGTGCGGCTCAGCAGCAGCGAACCGTCGTCGTCCGGCTCCCCACCGGCGTCGGTGACCCGGGCGTGCACGGCGGCGGCCACCCGGCCGCCGAGCCGCAGCCGCCCCTCGACCACCGCCCGACCCGGCTGGGCCCGCACCCGGCCCGCGTCGGCCCGGCCGCCGAAGAGCAGGCCCAGGCCGGTCACCACCATCGTCTTGCCCGCACCGGTCTCGCCGGTGATGACGTTCATCCCGCCGGCCAACGGCAGCGTGGTGTCCTCGATGACGCCCAGTCCGGTGATGCGCAGCTCTTCCAGCACAGCAACCGACAGTAGACGCGGGCCCCGACAGTTGACCAGCCGGCACGGCCGGGACGCGGTGACCGCCCACCGGCCGCCGCCCCGTCACCCCCGCCGGGACGCCGGCCGACCAGCGGCCCACCAGCGCCGCCGGGCCGCCCCGGAGACGTCGCTCACCTGCGGTTGCCACGCCAGCCGTGCACCGGCAACCCGAACTTCGCCACCAGCCGGTCGGTGAACGACCGGGCCTGCAGCCGCACCACCCGCACCGGCAGCGCGCCGCGCCGCACCGTCACCTGCGCCCCCGGCGGCAGGTCGTAGACGCGCCGGCCGTCGCAGCACAGCACGGCGAGGGTGGTGAACGGGTCCACCGTGATCGAGAACGTCGACGTCGGCGCGGTCACCAACGGCCGGCTGAACAGCGCGTGCGCGCTGATCGGGACCAGCAGCAACGCCTCCACCTCCGGCCACACCACCGGCCCGCCACCCGAGAACGCGTACGCCGTCGAGCCCGTGGGGGTCGCGCAGACCACGCCGTCGCAGCCGTACCGGGACAGCGGGCGGCCGTCCACGTCGACCAGCAGCTCCAGCATCTGGGCCCGCTCGCCCTTCTCGACGCTGATCTCGTTGAGCGCCCAGGACTCGATCGTCGGGCCGCCGTCGAACTCCGCCGTCACGTCGAGGGTGAGCCGCTCGTCCACCGTGTAGTTGCGGTCCACCACGTCACGCACGGCCACGTCCAGGTCGTCGATCTCCGCCTCGGCGAGGAACCCGACCTTGCCCAGGTTGATGCCGAGCAGCGGCGCCTTCGCCGGCCGGGCCAGCTCCGCCGCGCGCAGGAACGTGCCGTCGCCGCCCAGGGCGAAGACGATCTCCGCCCCCTCGGCCGCCTCCAGCCCCGTCATCGGCACCACGCCCGGCAGGTCCAGGTCGTCGGCCTCCTCGGCCACCACCCGCACCTCGAACCCCGCGGCGATCAGGTCCGCCGCGACCGCCCGGGCGTGTTCCGTGCTGCGACGCCGGCCGGTGTGCGTCACCAGCAGCGCGGTACGACTCAACGGAACCACCTTCCGCTCACGACCGCAGCGCCCGCAAGCTCACTCCTCGCGCTCACCCCGCCGCCTCCGTTCGCGACTGCGGGGCTCGCAAGCTCACTCCTCGCGCTCACCCTGCCACCTCCTCCGGGGCCGCGTCCGGCGCGTCACCGGACGGGCTCGGGCCCTGCGGGCCGGCCGCCACGACGGCCCGCACCCGCTCCGGGTCCGCCGCCGGCGCTCCCCGGCGTAACCATACGAAGAACTCGACGTTGCCGCTGGGCCCCGGCAGCGGGCTGGCGGTCACGCCCGCGAGCCCCAGGCCGAGCTGGGCGGCCGCCGTCGACACGTCCAGGACCGCCTCGGCGCGCAGCGCCGGATCGCGCACGACCCCGCCCGCGCCGACGCGCTCCCTGCCGACCTCGAACTGGGGCTTCACCATCAACGCCAGGTCGCCGTCGGCCCGGGTGCAGGCGGTCAGCGCCGGCAGCACCAGCCGCAGCGAGATGAACGACAGGTCCGCCACCGTCAGGTCGACCTCCCCGCCGATCGCCTCCGGGGTCAGCGTGCGGACGTTGGTCCGCTCGAACACCCGTACCCGGTCGTCGGTGCGCAGCGCCCACGCGAGCTGCCCGTAGCCGACGTCCACGGCGACGACCTCGGCCGCGTCGGCGCGCAGCAGGACGTCGGTGAAGCCGCCGGTCGACGCGCCGGCGTCGAGGCAGCGCCGGCCCGCCACCCGAAGCCCGTCCGGGGTGAACGCGGCCAGCGCGCCGGCCAGCTTGTGACCGCCCCGGGAGACGTACTCCGAGGTGGGGTCGGCACCGGTGACCAGCAGCGGATCGGCGGGGTCGACCAGCGCGGCGGCCTTGCGGGCCGGCACCCCGCGCAGCTGGACCCGCCCGGCCTCGACCAACGCGGCGGCCTGCTCGCGGGACCGGGCCAGACCGCGGCGGACGAGTTCGGCGTCGAGCCGGTTGCGACGTGCCATGAGGGTGGATCTCCGGTCGGTCAGGCCTGGTCGATGGTGGCGAGGGTCTCCCGCAGCGTCTGGTACGCCGCCTCGTACTGCGGGATCTGGTCGGCCGGGGAGAGCGACGCGGCGTTCGCCATCGCCTGCACGGCGGCGTCCACGGCAGGGTGCCGGGCGTCGCCGTCGTCGGCGTCGGCAACCGGGCGAGGCGGCGGGCCCGGTCGGGGCCCCGGCGGCGGCACGGGCCGGCCGCCGGGCGGCGGGCCCGGCCGGAACGGTCCGCTCACCGCCGGCACCGGCCAGACAGGGGTACGCTCACGCCGCACCGCCCGGCTGCCGCTTGCGGGCCGGCGTCTTCTTCGCGGGGCGGGCCGGCTCCGCCGCGTCCCCCGCCGGCTCGGCGTCGCCCACCGCGGCGGGCGCCTTGCGGGCGACGGCCTTCTTCGCGACCGCCTTCTTCGCGACCGCCTTCTTCGCCACGGCCTTCGTGGCGACGGCCTTCTTCGCCACGGTCTTCGTGGCGACGGGGGCAGGTGCCCCGGACGTCGTCGCCCCGGACGGATCCGCCCCGGGCGACTGCGGGGCCGGCCCCTGCGGGCCGGGCGACGGCGGGGCGGGTTCGGCGAGGCCGGCCCGGGCCTCCCGCAGTTGGCGTTCCAGCTCGTGCACCCGGCGGGTCAGCTCGGCCACCTCGTCGGCGGTCGCCAGCCCGACCGCGCCGAGCGCGCGGTCCACCTCGAAGCGCACCAGCTTCGTCAGCGCCTCCCGGTTCGCCGCGCCGGTGGAGACCAGTTCCTCGGCGAGGGCCTGGAGCTGGGTCGCCGTCGCCTCGCCGGAGCCGACGACCCGGCGCACCACGTCCTGCGCCTTCTTCCGGGGCGCCTCCGTCAGGCCCATGGCCAGTCCGAGGTAGGCGCGCCACGCGTCCTGCATGCCTGAGTCCTTCCACGGGGGTGGGGTTGCGGGTCTCACGCTACCGGGCGCCGGGCGACGCCCATTGCGGTACGGTGCCGGGAAACGGACGTGGCGTGCGTGAGGAGACGAAGTGGCCAGCGTGGACGAGTGCCGGCAGGCGTTGCAGGATCTGGCCGCCCGGCTGGACCGCAACGCCGACGCCGTGCGGGAACGGGTCGACCTGGACCGCACCCTGGCCTGCCGGGTGACCGACCTGGGCACCGCCTTCCACGGCCGGCTCACCGACGGGCGGCTGCTCGACCTCACCGACGGCGACGACCCCAAGGCGAAGATCGCGCTGAGCACCAGCAGCGACGACCTGCTCGCCCTGGTGCGCGGCGAGCTCGACGTGACCAAAGCGGTCGCGTCGCGCCGCGTGTCGATCAAGGCGAACCCGTTCGACCTGATGAAGCTCCGCAAGCTGCTCTGACGACCGGAAACGGGCACAGCCCGCCCCTGCGGCCCCGGACCGGCCGGTGCCGCGGGAGCGGGCTGCGCACACCGCGCGGTGGGTCAGTCGGCCAGGCCGAGGGCGGCCAGGGCCGCCTCGGCCTCCGGCGAACCCGCCCGGGCCTGCGGGCCCACGCCGGTCGCCCACGCGACGGCGCAGAGCGCGGCCAACGCGTCCAGCGGCCGGCCGCCGCCGGCCAGTTCCAGGCCGCCGTCGGTCGCGCGCACCGACCAGCCGCCCGTCTCGGCGGCGCCCGGCACCCGGACCACGGCCGCCGGGTCGAACAGCCCGGCGAGGTCGACCGAGACGTACGTCGGCCGGCGCGCCGCCGGGGCGGCCAGCAGCTCGGGCACGTCGCTGACGCCCGTCAGCACGAGCAGGCTGTCCAGGCCGGCACGCCGGGCGCCCTCGATGTCGGTGTCGAGGCGGTCGCCCACCACGAGGGTGCGTCCCTGCCCCGCCCGGCGGGCGGCGGTGGCGAACAGCGCCGGCTCGGGCTTGCCCACGACCACATCGGGGTCCCGGTCCAGCGCGGTCCGCAGCACGGCCACCAGCGACCCGTTGCCCGGCAGCGGCCCCCGCCCGCTGGGCAGGGTCCGGTCGGTGTTCGTGGCGATCCACTGCGCCCCCGCCCGCACGGCCAGGGACGCCTCGGCCAGGTCCGCCCAGCCGACCTGCGGGCCGTACCCCTGCACGACGGCGACGGGCGACTCGTCGAGGCGGGACACCGGGCGCAGCCCGACTGCGGTGATCTCGGCGCGCAGCGCCTCGGCCCCCACCACCAGCACGGGCGAGCCGGCGGGCAACCGTTCCGCCAGCAGCTCGGCGGAGGCGCCCGCAGAGGTGAGCACCTCCTCCGGCCCGGCAGGCACCCCCATCCCGGTGAGCAGGTCGGCGACCTCGCTGGCCCGCCGCGACGCGTTGTTGGTGGCGTACGCGACCGTCCGCCCCTCGGCGTGCAGCCGCCCCACGGCCTCGACCGCGCCGGGGATCGGCCGGTCGATCAGGTAGATGACCCCGTCCAGGTCGAAGACGACCAGCGAGTAGCCGTCGACCAGCCGGTCCCCGGTGTCCGTCGTCACCGCAGGTCCGCACCCGGCTCGGGCGAGTCCACGGGCTTCGCGCCCCGCGCGGTCTCCGTCGGTGCCGACCCGGCCCGGTCCGCAGCCACCGGGGCGACGTCGTCCTCGTCGTCGTCCTCCTGGTCGGCGTCGTCCTCGTCGTCGTCGGCGTCGTGGTCCTCGTGGTCCTCGTGGTCCTCGTGGTCCTCGTGGTCCTCGTGGTCGGCGTCGTCCTCGTCGTCGGCGTCGTCGTCCTCGTCGTCCGCGGCGGCGTCGACGCCTTCCTCGGCCGGCTCGTCGTCCTCGTCGTCGCCCTCGATCAGCACCCCGTCGAGTTCGAGCAGCCGCTCGGCGGCGTCGGTGTCGCCCTCGGCGTCGACGTCGGCCGCCCGGGAGAACCACTCCCGGGCCTCCTCACGGCGGTCCACGGCGAGCAGCGCGTCGGCGTATGCGTACCGGAGCCGAGCGGCCCACGGCTCGGTCGCATCGTTGGTCAGCTCGCGGACCTGGAGCATGGCCACGGCCGCGTCCTTCTGGCCGAGGTCACCCCGGGCCCCGGCGGCGACGATCAGCAGCTCGACCGCGACGGCCTGGTCGAGCTTCTCCCGGTCGGCCCCCCGGAACAGGTCGATCGCCCGCTCCGGACGCCCGAGCGCCCGCTCGCAGTCGGCGAGCACGGCCAGGTGGCTCTGCAGGCCCGTCATCCGGTGGTACGTGCGCAGCTCGGCGATCGCCGTCTGCCATTCCCCCGCGTGGTACGCGGCCAACCCGACCGCCTCGCGCACCGCCGAGATACGCGACGCGAGCCGACGGGCGGCGAGCGTGTGCGCCAGCGCCTCCGCCGGGGCCTCGTCGATCAGCTGACCGGCCGCGACCAGGTGCCGGGCGACGGTGTCGGCCACCGGCTTGGCCAGCGACAGCAGCTCCGCGCGCACGGCCTGGTCCAGGTCGGACGCGACGATCTCGTCGGGCAACGCCGGTGCGCCGGCCCCCTGCGGCTCGGCCCGGTCACGCCGGTCGTCCCGGCGGTCGCGTGACCCGTCCCCGGCACCGTCCCGACGCCGGTCCTCGAATGCCGGCCGGTCGTCCCGGCGCGGACGGTCGCCGTAGCCACCGGTCCGGTCGCCACTGCGGAAGCCGCCGTCGCGGGGCGGACCCGAACGGAAACCGCCCTCACGCGGCGGGCCGGAGCGGAAACCACCCTCACGGCGGTCCCCACCACGGAAACCACCCTCACGGCCCTCACCGCCACGGAAGCCGCCCTCACGCGGCCCGGAACGGAAACCACCCTCACGACGGTCACCGCCGAAACCGCCCTCACGGCGATCCCCGCTGCGGAAGGTGCCCTCGCGGTCGCCGCCGCGGAAACCGCGCTCGCGGCTCTCACCGTCGCGGCGGAAGCCGCCCTCGCGCGGACCGCCCTCACGACGGTCCCCGCCTCGGAAACCGCCCTCACGCGGGGGGCCGGAACGGAAGCCGCCCTCCGACCGGTCGCCGCCACGGAAGCCACCCTGGCGGCCATCGCCGTCACGACGGAAACCACCCTCACGGGCGTCACCGTCACGGCGGAAGCCGCCCTCACGCGGGGGACCGGAACGGAAACCACCCTCACGCGAACCACCCTCACGCGAACCACCGTCGCGCCGGTCACCACCGCGGAAGCCGCCCTCGCGGTCACCGCCACGGAAGCCACCCTGGCGGCCATCGCCGTCACGACGGAAACCACCCTCACGGCGGTCCCCGCCGAAACCGCCCTCGCGGCGATCCCCGCCCCGGAAACCGCCCTCACGCGGCGGACCGGAACGGAAACCACCCTCACGCGAACCACCGTCGCGTCGATCGCCACCGCGGAAGCCGCCCTCACGCGGACCGCCCTCACGGCGGTCCCCACCACGGAAGCCGCCCTCACGGCGGTCTCCACCGAAGCCGCCCTCGCGGCGATCCCCGCCCCGGAAGCCGCCCTCACGCGGGGGACCGGAACGGAAACCACCCTCACGCGAACCACCGTCGCGCCGGTCACCACCGCGGAAACCGCCCTCGCGGTCACCGCCACGGAAGCCACCCTGGCGGCCATCGCCGTCACGACGGAAACCACCCTCACGACGGTCCCCACCGAAACCGCCCTCACGGCGATCCCCGCCCCGGAAACCACCCTCACGCGGCGGCCCGGAACGGAAACCACCCTCACGACGGTCACCGCCGCGGAAGTCCCGGCCCTCGCCACGTGGCGGGCCCTGGTGACCACCGTCCCGGCCACCGCCGGCCGACCGTGAATCGTCGCGGGAGCGGAAACCGCCCTCGCGGCGATCGCCATAGCCGCCGCGCTGGTCGCGCGAGCGGTCGTCCCGATCCCGGTACGACGGGCGGTCATCGCGGCGGGGCGCGTCACCACGTCGGTCGGAACGGTCTTCGTAACGTCGAGGACGGTCGCCGTCCTGCGGTCCTGAACTCACAGGTACATCCTTCCTGATTGCGCCGCACTCGACGCTACGCAGTTGAGGGCCGACCCATATTGGGGCGGCCCTCGACTGGAAAGAATGTCCGGCGGTGTCCTACTCTCCCACACCCTCCCGAGTGCAGTACCATCGGCGCTGGAGGGCTTAGCTTCCGGGTTCGGAATGTAACCGGGCGTTTCCCCTCCGCCATGACCGCCGTAACTCTATGAACATATCAAACAACCACAACCCCAGCCGGGGTGGGCGTCTGTTTGTTCAGAGTTGCACAGTGGACGCGTAGCAGCTTTGTAGTCAAGTCCTCGGCCTATTAGTACCGGTCAACTCAACCCGTTACCGAGCTTACATCTCCGGCCTATCAACCCAGTCGTCTAGCTGGGGGCCTTACCCCACCAAAAGTGGGTGGGATACCTCATCTTGAAGCAGGCTTCCCGCTTAGATGCTTTCAGCGGTTATCCCTTCCGAACGTAGCCAACCAGCCGTGCCCCTGGCGGGACAACTGGCACACCAGAGGTTCGTCCGTCCCGGTCCTCTCGTACTAGGGACAGCCCTTCTCAAGTATCCTACGCGCACGGCGGATAGGGACCGAACTGTCTCACGACGTTCTAAACCCAGCTCGCGTACCGCTTTAATGGGCGAACAGCCCAACCCTTGGGACCTGCTACAGCCCCAGGATGCGACGAGCCGACATCGAGGTGCCAAACCATCCCGTCGATATGGACTCTTGGGGAAGATCAGCCTGTTATCCCCGGGGTACCTTTTATCCGTTGAGCGACACCGCTTCCACACGCAAGTGCCGGATCACTAGTCCCGACTTTCGTCCCTGCTCGACCTGTCAGTCTCACAGTCAAGCCCCCTTGTGCACTTGCACTCAACACCTGATTGCCAACCAGGCTGAGGGAACCTTTGGGCGCCTCCGTTACCCTTTAGGAGGCAACCGCCCCAGTTAAACTACCCACCAGACACTGTCCCTGAACCGGATAACGGCCCGAAGTTAGATACCCGAATCAACCAGAGTGGTATTTCAAGATTGCCTCCACCCATACTGGCGTATGAGCTTCACCGGCTCCCACCTATCCTACACAAGCTAACTCAGATACCAATGTCAAGCTATAGTAAAGGTCCCGGGGTCTTTCCGTCCTGCCGCGCGTAACGAGCATCTTTACTCGTAATGCAATTTCGCCGGGCCTGTGGTTGAGACAGTGGGGAAGTCGTTACGCCATTCGTGCAGGTCGGAACTTACCCGACAAGGAATTTCGCTACCTTAGGATGGTTATAGTTACCACCGCCGTTTACTGGCGCTTAAGTTCTCCGCTTCGCCCCCGAAAGAGCTAACAGGTCCCCTTAACGTTCCAGCACCGGGCAGGCGTCAGTCCATATACATCGAATTACTTCTTCGCATGGACCTGTGTTTTTAGTAAACAGTCGCTTCCCCCTGCTCTCTGCGGCCATACAACGCTCCACCCGCAAGGGGCTTCACGTCTCCGGCCCCCCTTCTCCCTAAGTTACGGGGGCAATTTGCCGAGTTCCTTAACCACAGTTCGCCCGATCGCCTCGGTATTCTCTACCTGACCACCTGTGTCGGTTTGGGGTACGGGCCGCTCAGAACTCGCTAGAGGCTTTTCTCGGCAGCATAGGATCACTGACTTCACCTGAATCGGCTCGGCATCACGTCTCAGCCTACATGCACCGCGGATTTGCCTACGGCACGGCCTACACGCTTACCCCGGCACAACCACCGGCCGGGATCAGCTACCTTCCTGCGTCACCCCATCGCTTGACTACTACCCGCCAGGTTCCCACGCTCCCCACCCTCGACCCGAAGGTCTTGGATAGTTTGGGTGGTTAGCACAACGAGGTTCATCACGGGCGCTCCTTCGCGGGTACGGGAATATCAACCCGTTGTCCATCGACTACGCCTCTCGGCCTCGCCTTAGGTCCCGACTCACCCAGGGCGGATTAGCCTGGCCCTGGAACCCTTGGTCATCCGGCGGAAGGGTTTCTCACCCTTCTTTCGCTACTCATGCCTGCATTCTCACTCGTGCCGCGTCCACAACTAGGTCACCCCGCTGCTTCACCCCCGGCACGACGCTCCCCTACCCACCCACACACCTGCATACCCCATCAAGGAGGCACAAAGTATCGTGTGAATGCCACAGCTTCGGCGGTGTGCTTGAGCCCCGCTACATTGTCGGCGCGGAACCACTTGACCAGTGAGCTATTACGCACTCTTTAAAGGGTGGCTGCTTCTAAGCCAACCTCCTGGTTGTCTATGCGACCCCACATCCTTTTCCACTTAGCACACGCTTAGGGGCCTTAGCTGGTGATCTGGGCTGTTTCCCTCTCGACTACGAAGCTTATCCCCCGCAGTCTCACTGCCGCGCTCTCACTTACCGGCATTCGGAGTTTGGCTGATTTCAGTAAGCTTGTGGGCCCCCTAGACCATCCAGTGCTCTACCTCCGGCAAGAAACACGCGACGCTGCACCTAAATGCATTTCGGGGAGAACCAGCTATCACGGAGTTTGATTGGCCTTTCACCCCTAACCACAGGTCATCCCCCAACTTTTCAACGTTGGTGGGTTCGGCCCTCCACGTAGTCTTACC
>NZ_JARUBI010000005.1:77500-1182500 GCF_029626125.1 Micromonospora sp. WMMD956
CAGTCATGCGACCAAAGGTTGTATCCGGTATTAGCCCCCGTTTCCGAGGGTTATCCCAAAGCCTAGGGCAGGTTGCTCACGTGTTACTCACCCGTTCGCCGCTCGAGTACCCCGAAGGGCCTTTCCGCTCGACTTGCATGTGTTAAGCACGCCGCCAGCGTTCGTCCTGAGCCAGGATCAAACTCTCCAACAAAAACCTGTTGAACAATCCATCCCGACAACAAAATGTGTTGCCAAAGGAATCCCCACCAGACCAACCCGAAGGCCGACCCAGCACGGGGTATCAAACTACTTGGCACTGGCTTATCAAGCACCCTGTTGAGTTCTCAAAGAACAACCACACACCATCCGAAACCCCCAAACCCGGGGGCCCCATCCGGGGCATTCCGCTCATCCGCGCCCCCCGCTTCCGCGCCGGGCACTTTTACTACGTTACCCTCCGGTTTCCGCACTGTCAAACCGGAGAATCCCGATCCGACCCGCTTCCACCCGAATTGCAGGCACCACTCACTCACCGACTGACGCCGGCTCGACCCGTGGCTTCCGGCAGGCCGGCCGCTGCGGTCTCCCGCACGCTCGCCCGGTTCCCTACCGGCGGTGAACCTTACCCGGTCGGTCTCGCCTCACCAAATCCGCCCTGCGGCGGATCCGGGGCACCGCCCGGAGAGGATCACGAAGGGCGTTCCCCGCGTGACCCGATGTTCGTTGCCGCGCTCCGGCCTTGGAGGCTTTTCGCCCCGTTTCGCCCGTTCCGCGCTGGCAGAGAGAAAGTTACGCCCCCGACGGATTGATCGTCAAATCCGTCGGGGGCGTCCCGCGTCACACTTCGCAGGCACCGCTATCCGCGCAGCTCCACGCCGGCGAACGACTTCTTTCCGCGCCGGAGGACCAGGTACCGGCCGTGCAGCAGGTCCTCCGTGGTCGGCCGTGCGTCCACCTCGGTGATCCGGGTGTTGTTGACGTACGCGCCGCCCTCGGCGATCACCCGACGCGCCTCCTTGGCGCTCGGCACCAGACCCGACTCCCGCAGCAGCCCGGCGACGTCGGGCAGCTCGTCGACGCCCACCAGCCCGGCCTCGGTCAGGGCCGCCCGCAGCGTCTCCGGGGTCAGGTCGTCCAGCGAACCCCGGCCGAAGAGGGCCTGGCTGGCGGCGACGGCCTGGGCCGTCTCCCGTTCGCCGTGCACGAGGGTGGTCAGCTCCTCGGCGAGGGCCCGCTGGGCCAGCCGCGCCGAGGGCCGCTCCGCGGTCTCCTTCTCCAACTGCTCGATCTCGTCCCGCGAGCGGAAGCTGAAGTAGCGCAGGTAGCGGACCACGTCACGGTCGTCGGCGTTGAGCCAGAACTGGTAGAACGCGTACGGGCTGGTGAGTTGCGGGTCGAGCCAGACGGCGCCGCCCTCGGTCTTGCCGAACTTCGTGCCGTCGGCCTTGGTCACCAGCGGCGTCACGAACGCCTGCACGGGGCCGGCCCCCCGCCGCCGGACGTAGTCGACCCCGGCGGTGATGTTGCCCCACTGGTCGGAGCCGCCGAACTGGAGCTGGCAGCCGTGCCGGCGGTGCAGCTCGTAGAAGTCGTGGGACTGGAGCAGCTGGTAGCTGAACTCGGTGAAGCTGATGCCGGTCTCCAGCCGGGCCTTCACCACCTCCCGGGCCAGCATCTTGTTGACCGGGAAGTGCTTGCCGACGTCGCGGAGGAACTCGACCACCGACATCTCGCCGGTCCAGTCCAGGTTGTTGACCAGCCGCGCCGCGTTCTCGCCGGTGTAGGACACGAAGGGCGAGAGCTGGTCGCGGATGCGGTCGACCCAGCCGGCCACCACCTCGGGCGGGTTCAGCGTGCGCTCGGCGCTCTCCTTCGGGTCGCCGATCTGCCCGGTGGCCCCGCCGACGAGCAGCAGCGGCCGGTGCCCGCCGAGCTGGAGGCGGCGGGCCGTGGTGACCTGCATGAGGTGGCCGACGTGCAGGCTGGCCGCCGTCGGGTCGAAGCCCACATAGAAGGTGGCGCTCCCGCCGTCGAGCAGCGCGGCCAGCTCGTCGGGGCCGGTCGAGTCCTGGATGAGGCCCCGCCACCGCAGGTCTTCGGTCAGAGAGTCCCGCCCGGTCGGCGGGAGGCTGCTGTCGGTCACGGTCACCGATTCTCCCCCATCGCCGGAACCGGCTGGTACCGGGTTTGCCGCTGATCACGGTTGGCTAGGCTGGCCCTCCCGAGGCGAGGAGGAGCCGTCGTGGAGATACCTGAGCTGACCGGGGGCTTCGTCGCCCTGCTCGGCCTGAAGTTCGACGAGGCGAGCGCCGACCGGGTCGTCATCCGCTGGCTGGTCCGTCCGGACCTGCACCAGCCGTACGGCATTCAGCACGGCGGGGTCTACTGCGCGGTGGTGGAGACCGCCGCGAGCGTCGGCGGCGCGCTGTGGCTGGGCGGGCAGGGCCGGGTGGTCGGGGTGTCGAACCAGACGGACTTCCTGCGGGCGGTCCGCGAGGGCGAGCTGACGGCCGTGGGCACTCCGGTGCACCGGGGCCGCAGCCAGCAGCTCTGGCAGGTGGAGATCTCCGACGACGCGGGGCGGCTGGTCTCCCGGGGTCAGGTGCGCCTGCAGAACCTCGTGGGCGGCTGACCCCGGCCTCCCGCGCTGCCGCTGCCCGATTCGGGCCTGAGGTGCGGTTCGGGGCCTGAGGCGCGTTACGTCCCGATATCGTCGCGGCGATGGCACCTGTCGACCCGCGCCCGAGGTGAGGAAGCTCCTCGCCGCGACGCTCGGCGTGCTCTCCGCCGTCGGCGGGTTCGTGGACATCGGGGACCTGGTGGCGGCGAGCCAGGCGGGGGCGCGTTTCGGCATGGCGCACGCCTGGGTGCTGCTGCTCGGGGTGGTGGGCATCTGCGCGTACGCCGAGATGGCCGGCCGGGTCGCGGCCGTGAGCGGCCGGGCGGTGTTCGACCTGGTCCGGGAGCGGCTGGGGCCCCGGGTGGCGCTGCTGAACCTGGTGGCGTCCTACCTGGTGACCGTGCTGACCCTCGCCGCCGAGCTGGGTGGCGTGGGGCTGGCGCTGCAACTGGCCTCCGGGCTGAGCTACCTGCTCTGGGTGCCGGTGGCCGCGGTGGCGGTCTGGCTGGTGCTGTGGCGGATGCGCTTCCAACTGATGGAGCGGGTGTTCGGCCTGGCCGGGCTGGCCCTGGTGGGGTTCGCGGTGGCGCTGTTCCGGCTGCCGACCGACTGGGCGGAGCTCGGTCGGTCGGCGGTGCACGGCGGGGCGGCGGGGCAGGGCTGGGGGGCGTACTGGTTCGTGGCGGTGGCGCTGTTCGCCTCCACGGTCAGCCCGTACGAGGTGTTCTTCTTCTCCTCCGGCGCGGTGGAGGAGCGGTGGAGCGCCGCCGACCTGGCCGACGCCCGGTCCAGCGTGCTGATCGGGTTCCCGGTCGGCGGTTTCCTCGCCCTGTCGCTGATGGCCACGGCGGCGGTGGTGTACCACCCGGGCGGGACGTCGCCGGGCTCGCTCGCCCAGGTGGCGCATCCGGCGGTCCTCGCGTTCGGGGCGGCGGGGCTGGTGGTGGCGGCGCTGGCGTTCTTCGCCGTGACGTTCGGGGCCGCGCTGGAGACGGGGCTGTCCGCCGCGTACGCCGCCGCGCAGTACTTCGGCTGGCAGTGGGGCAAGCGGGTGAGTCCCCGCGAGGCGGCCCGGTTCCACAGCGTGCTGCTGGTCAGCGTCCTGCTCGGGGTGCTGGTGCTGCTGACGACTGTCGACCCGGTGACGCTGACGGAGTACATGCTGGTGCTCAGCGCGGTGGTGCTGCCGCTGACGTACCTGCCGATCCTGATCGTGGCCAACGACCGGACCTACCTGGGCGACCGGGTCAACGGGCCGCTGGCGAACCTGCTGGGGATGGTGTTCCTGCTGGTCATCGTCGTCGCGTCGGTGGCGGCGGTCCCGCTGGCGGTGGCGACGGGGATGGGCCGGTGAGGATGCAGCTCGGCCGGCGGCTGCTCGACCGGCAGATCGTCGACCGCGACGGCCGGCTGGTCGGCAAGGTCGACGACGTGGAGTTCGCCGTCGACGCGGACGGGGTGCCGTACGTGGCCGCCCTGCTCACCGGGCAGGCGGCGCTCGGGCAGCGGATCGGGGGCCGGATCGGCCGGCTCCTCGTCGCGGTGGCCGTCCGGTTCACCGAGGACCGGGCGGTGACGCCGCTGCGCATCCCGTACCGGCTGGTGGCGCGGGTGGACAGCGCGGTGCGGCTGCGGGCCTGCCTCGACGACCTGCCGCCCGCGCCGGTGGAGCGGTGGCTGCGCCGGCACCTGATCGACCGGATCCCGGGGGCCGACCGTGCGAGCGGGTGAGCTGCTCGGCCGCACCGCGTACGACCTGCACGGCCGGCGGCTGGGCCGGGTGGTGGACGTGGTGGTGCGCGGGGTGGTTCCCGACGGGCGGCTGCGGCTGACCGACCTGGTCGTCGCCGGGCGCTGGTACGCCCGGGTCAGCGGGCGGCTGATCGGCGCGGAGCGGCACCCGTCGGGGCCCTGGCTGGTCCGCCTGGTCGCGCGGGCGCTGCGCGGCAGCAGCCGCCAGGTGCCGGCCGACGCGGTCCGGTTGGTGCCGCCGGTGCCCGGCTTCCCGTTCGGCGCGGCGCACCCGCGCCAACCGCCGGGACCCCAGGACCGGCCGCCGGGACCCCAGGACCAGCCGCCGCAGTCGCAGGACCGGCCACCGGGACCGCAGGACCGGCCGCCGCCGGAGGATCCGCCCGGGCGGCCGGCGGGACCGGCGGGGCCCGGCTGAGGGTCAGCTCCGGGCCGGGTCGAGGGCGGGCTCGGCGTCCGGCTCCGCGTCGGCGTCGGGCTCGGTCGGGGCGGCGACGCGGCGCAGCCGTACGGACGTGATGGCCCGCTGGTCGATGTCGGCGACCTCCAGTGCCCAGCCGTCGATGGTGACGTCCTCCCCCGGCACGGTGGGGATGTGTCCCAGCAGGGTCAGGACCAGGCCGGCGACGGTCGTGTAGTCGCCGGCGGGGCGGCCGGGCAGCTCCACGCCGACGTCGACGAGGTCGTGCACGGGGAAGGTGCCGGGCAGCAGCATCGCGCCGTCGGCCTCGGTGCGCACCGCGCGCACGTCCCGGTCCGTCTCGTCGTAGATCTCGCCGACGATCTCCTCGAGGATGTCCTCCAGCGTGACGATGCCGTCGACGGCGCCGCGCTCGTCGACGACGAGGGCGATGTGCTGCCGTTCCGCCTTGAACTGGCGCAGCGCGTCGACCACGGGCAGCGAGTCGGGCAACAGCATGGGCGGGCGGGCGCACTCGTCGACGGGCCGGTCGTCGGGCACCCCGACCAGGTCGCGCAGGTGGATCACGCCGACCGCGTCGTCGAGGCCGCCGTGGCGCACCACCGGCGCGCGGGAGTGCCCGGTCGCGGCCAGGACCAGCCGCGCGGCCTCCGCGGTGGTGCCGCTGTCGAGCGTGAAGACCTGCAACCGGGGTACGAGCACCGCGCGCAGCCGCCGGTCGGCGATCTCGACCGCCCCGGCGATGATGGTCCGCTGTTCCTTGGTGAAGCCGTGGTTGCCGGCGACGATGTCGCGCAGCTCGTCGGGGCCGATCTCGTCCGGCTCGTGTCTGGGGTCGAGCCCGACGAGGCGGACCACCAGGTCGCTGGTCGCGCCGAGCGCCCAGACGGCGGGGCGGGTGAAGCTGGCGAGCAGGTCCAGCGGGCGGGCCACCAGCAGCGCCCAGCGCTCGGCGGCCTGCATGGCGATCCGCTTCGGGGCCAGCTCGCCGAAGACGAGGGTGACGAACGTCAGCGCCAGGGTGACCACGACGATGGCGACCGTCTCGGCGGCGGAGCCGAACACGCCGAGCAGCGGCACGAGGGGTTTGGCCAGGGAGACGGCCGCGGCGGCCGAGGCGAGGAAACCGGCGAGGGTGATGCCGATCTGGATGGTGGCGAGGAAGCGGTTCGGGTCCCGGGCGAGGCGGGCCAGCACCCGGCCGGCCCGGCCGCTGCGTTCCAACCGTTGGACCTGGCTGTCACGCAGCGAGACCAGCGCCATCTCGCTGCCGGCGAAGATCGCGTTGAGGACGACCAGGACTCCGACCAGGGCCAGTTGGCTCCAGTAGCTCTGCACGCCCGGTTCTCTCCCTCGCTCCGACGGCCCCGGCCGCGACGGCCGGCGGCGCCGCCCGGCGGGCCCGGGACGGCGTAGGCCCCTCTGTGCCCCGTCGGGGCCCCGGCGAATCCTCCGCCCGCCGACGGCCGGGTCGGTGCCGGCGTGTCGGCCGGTCGCCCGCCCCGTCGGGGCCGGTCAGGCCCGGTCGGCGGCGGGCAGGTCGAGCACGTACGCGTCGTCCTCGGCGCGGAAGCCGAGCCGGTGGTAGTAGGGGGCGACCATGCCCGGCGGGCTGACCACCCGGCGGAATCCCCGGTCGGTGAAGAGGCTGCTGCGCCGGTAGACGAACTCGCCGGGGGTGAAGTCGCGAAACGGTGGGGTGACGTAGTCCAGATCGACCTGGGCGGTGTCGTCGCCCTCGGCGTGCGAGAGGACCACCCCGACCACCTCGTCGGCGCGGACGACAAGGAACGCGGAGCGGCGGGCGGTGTGCTCGCCCCAGTGGAAGCCGGGGTTGAACCGGGCGATGTCGGTGGCGTGCACGCGCAGGGTATGTGCCAGGAACTGATCGTCGACGCCCACCTCGACCACCTGGTACGTCTGCTCGTCGTGCCGGGTGGCGAGCATCCTGCGCAGGTACCACACGTTGATGACGGCGAGCACGACGTTCAGCCCGACCATCGGCCACACGGCGAGGGCGGCGTTGTAGCCGATCAGCACGACGCAGCCGACGAGGTTGAGGGCGCGCAGGCGGAGGATGCGCGCCTGTAGCAGGGACCAGACCAGCAGCGCGGAGCCGGTCCAGCCGATCAAGTCCAGCCAGTTCACCCCGCGAGACTAGTGCCCGCCCAGCTCAGGCCGGCTGTGGGGCGCTGCCGGCGGGTGCCGGCGCTCAGGCGGCCAGCTCGAGGACCCACTCCTCGACGACGGCGCGGCGGCCGTTGGCGTAGCCCGAGTCCTCGCCGACGACGACGAAGCCGCACTTGCGCAGCACCGCGAGGGAGGCGGCGTTGTCCTTGGCGGCGCGGGCGCGCACCGGGCGGCGCGGCAGCTCGGCCAGCAGGGCGGCGAGGGCGCCGGTGGCGTGGCCGCGCCCCCAGCGGGCCCGGTCGATCCAGTAGCTGACCTCGGTCTGGTCGTCGACGGGGAAGGCGGCCACGTGGCCGACGACCGCGTCGTCGACGGTGACGGTGCGGGTGACGATCGCCGGGTCGGCGCGGATGCGCCGCCAGTGCGCCTCGAACGCCGCCCGGTCGGCCGGGTCGACGGGGCCGAACGCCGCCACCCAGTTGGCCTGCGCGTCCTGCTCGAAGGCGAAGAAGTGGGGCAGGTCGTCGTCGCGCACCGGGCGCAGGCGCACGGCCTCGCCGGTCGCGGCGGGCGGGCGGAGATCCTCGGCGGTCACCCAGGCAGGGTACCGGCGGGCTCCGACAGGCCGGGACCTCCGGCCCGGCGGTGGTCCCATCCGGCCCTGTCGACGGCCCGCGGCGGCCCGCTACCAAGGAGGGGGACGACGTTCCCGCACGCCGGACGGGCCGCGGTGCGCCCGACCGGCGCGCCGTCCGACAGCCGCCGACCCGACAACCGAACGGAGGTCGCGCCATGACCGCGATCCTGAACGCCACCGGACCCGCCCCACTGTCCCCGCCCGCGCGCCCGCCCGCGCCCTCGCCGCAGCAACCGGCGGCGCAGGAACCGGCACCGCAGGCACAGCCGGCGCAGGCTCCGGCGGTGCTGCCGTCCTCGGCGCAGTCGTGCCCGGAGGCCGGGCACCGGTCCGCCGGGCAGGTCGGCCCCGTGCTCGTCCTACCCGGCGCCGCGCCGGCCGCGGTGGTGCCGGTGGCCCGCGACGGCCGGCCGGTCGGGGCGTTCGTGCTCGCCGGTGGCCGGGTGCGCTACCGCACGCTGGCCGACCCGGACCGGGTGCTCGCCGCCGCGACCGGCGCGCTGGCCGTCGGGCTGGTCACCGCCGCGGTGGCGGTGGTCGCCAGCCGGCGTCGCCCGCCGGCCATCGGCACGGTGCGGATGGGACCGGGCGGATGGGTGAGCCGGTGACCCCCTGGTTCGGTGATCAAGAGGTTTGCGTCAGGTTTCGCCCCGGCCATGACGCAAACCTCTTGATCACCGGACGGGGGCGGGGGTGGGGTGGGTGGGGCGAAGGTCCCGGGTGGTGCGGTCCGGGGACCCTGCCTCCGGCGGGGTGGACGGAGCAGATTGAGGGTGGAAGCGACAACGGAGCTGGGAGGCCCCCGATGCGTGCGAGTGTCGTCACCGCGTTCGACCGTCCACTGGAGATGTTCGACCTGCCCGTGCCGGAGCCGGGCCCGGACGAGATCCTCGTCCGGATCGAGGCCAGCGGCCTGTGCCACACCGACATCCACGCCGCGCGCGGCGACTGGCCGGTCAAGCCGAACCCGCCGTTCGTCCCCGGGCACGAGGGCGTCGGCATCGTCGAGCGGATCGGCGCGGGGGTGACCGAGCACGCCGTCGGCGACCGGGTGGCCCTGCCCTGGCTCGGCTGGGCGTGCGGGACCTGCGGGTACTGCGTGACCGGGTGGGAGACGCTGTGCGAGGCGCAGCGCAACACCGGATACACCGTCGACGGCGCGCACGCCGAGTACGCGGTCGCGTCGGCCCGCTACGCCGTGGCCGTCCCCGCCGGGGTGGACCCGGCCGAGGCGGCCCCGCTGACCTGCGCGGGCGTCACCACGTACAAGGCGGTGAAGGTCGCCGGGGTGCGGCCCGGCGACCGGGTGGCGGTCTTCGGCATCGGCGGCCTGGGCCACCTCGCGCAGCAGTACGCGCAGCTGTTCGGCGGCGAGACGGTCGCCGTCGACGTCACCGCCGAGAAGCTGGCGCTCGCCGCCTCGCTCGGCGCGACGCACACCGTGAACGCCGCCGACGTCGACCCGGTCGAGGCGGTCACCGCGCTCGGCGGGGCGGACGTGGCGATCGTGCTGGCCGCCGACCCGCGCGTCGTCGAGCAGGCGCACCGTTGCCTGCGCCGCGGCGGCCGGCTGGTGCTGGTGTCGCTGCCGAAGGACAACGAGATCACCCTGCCGGTCTTCGAGACCGTGCTCAAGGGCATCACCGTCATCGGCTCGATCGTGGGCACCCGCGCCGACCTGGCGGAGGTGTTCCGGCTGCACGCCGCCGGCCGCACCCACGTCGCGTACGAGGTGCGCAAGCTCGACGAGATCAACGAGGCGATCGAGGACGTGCTGGCCGGCCGGGTCGCCGCCCGCCTCGTGCTCCAGCCGTGACCACCCGCCGCTTCCGACCGGAAGGACAGATCATGACCGGCACCGAGCGCATCGTCCGCGACCCGTGGCGGGGCTTCGCCGACGGGGCGTGGCGCACCACGATCGACGTGGCGGACTTCGTGCGCCGCAACCACGAGCCGTACACCGGCGACGCCGGGTTCCTCGCCGGCCCGACCGAGCGGACCCTGGCGGTCTGGGGACGGCTCACCGACATGTTCGGCGAGGAGCGCCGCCGCGGCGTGTACGACGTCGACGCGGCCACCCCGTCCACGATCACCGCCCACGCCCCCGGGTACATCGACGCCGACCGGGAGCTGATCGTCGGGTTGCAGACCGACGCGCCGCTGCGCCGGGCGATCATGCCGGCCGGCGGGCTGCGGATGGTCGAGACCGCGCTGCGGGCGTACGGCTACGAGCCGGACCCGGCGGTGCACCGCGTCTACACCCGCTACCGCAGGACGCACAACGACGCGGTGTTCGACGCGTACCCGGCGGACGTCCTCGCGGCGCGGCGCTCGCACGTCATCACCGGCCTGCCCGACGCGTACGGGCGGGGCCGGATCATCGGCGACTACCGGCGGGTGGCCCTGTACGGGGTGGACCGGCTCGTCGCCGAGCGCCGGGCGCTGAAGGCGGCCCTGGACGACCGGCCGTCGACCGACGACGTGATCCGCGAGCGGGAGGAGCTGGCCGAGCAGATCCGCGCCCTCGGCGAGCTGACCGAGATGGCCGCCGCCTACGGCTACGACATCTCCGGCCCGGCCACGACCGGCCGCGAGGCGATCCAGTGGCTGTACTTCGCGTACCTGGCCGCCACGAAGGAGCAGAACGGCGCGGCGATGTCGCTCGGGCGGACCGCGAACTTCGTGGACGCCTACCTGCGGCGGGACCTCGCCGAGGGGCGACTGGACGAGGCCGGCGCGCAGGAGCTCGTCGACGACTTCGTGATCAAGCTGCGGATCGTGCGGTTCCTGCGCACCCCCGAGTACGACCAGCTCTTCTCCGGCGACCCGACGTGGGTCACCGAGTCCCTCGGCGGGATCGGCGCCGACGGCCGGCCGCTGGTGACCCGCACCAGCTTCCGCTACCTGCAGACCCTCTACAACCTCGGGCCGGCGCCGGAGCCGAACCTGACCGTGCTGTGGTCGCCCCGGCTCCCCGAGGGGTTCAAGCGGTTCTGCGCCCAGGTGTCGCTGGACACCAGCGCCATCCAGTACGAGAACGACGAGCTGATCCGGCCCGCGTACGACGACGACACGGCGATTGCCTGCTGCGTGTCGGCCATGCGGGTCGGCAAGGACATGCAGTTCTTCGGGGCGCGGGCGAACCTGGCCAAGGCGCTGCTGTACGCCATCAACGGCGGCCGGGACGAGCTGACCGGCGACCAGGTCGCCCCGCCCGCCCCGCCGGTCGGCGGCGAGACGCTCGACTACGACGAGGTGCTCGCCGCGTACGACCGGACGCTGGACTGGCTGGCCGAGACGTACGTGGACGCGCTCAACGTCATCCACCACATGCACGACCGGTACGCCTACGAGCGGCTGGAGATGGCGCTGCACGACCACCCGGTGCACCGGTTCATGGCCACCGGGGTCGCCGGCCTGTCGGTGGCGGTGGACAGCCTCGCCGCCATCCGGTACGGCCGGGTGAAGGTGCTGCGCGACGCCACCGGCCTGGCCGTCGACTACGCCGTGGAGGGCGAGCCGCCCACCTACGGCAACGACGACGACCGGGCCGACGAGATCGCGGTGTGGCTGGTGGAGACGTTCGCGGAGAAGCTGCGCCGGCAGCGCACCTACCGCGACGCGGAGCTGACCATGTCGGTGCTCACCATCACCTCGAACGTGGTGTACGGCAAGCACACCGGCAACACCCCCGACGGGCGGCGGGCCGGCGAGCCGTTCGCCCCGGGCGCGAACCCGATGAACGGGCGGGACACCCACGGCCTCGTCGCGGCGGCGCTGTCGGTGGCGAAGCTGCCGTACGCCGCGGCGCGCGACGGGATCTCGCTGACCGGCACGGTCACCCCCGACGGGCTGGGGCACACCCGCGACGAGCGGATCGCCAACCTGGCCGGGGTGCTCGACGGGTACGCCGACGCGGGCGGGTTCCACCTCAACGTCAACGTGCTGGACCGGGCCACCCTGCTCGACGCGATGGCCCACCCGGAGCGCTACCCGCAGCTCACCGTCCGGGTCTCCGGGTACGCGGTGAACTTCGTCCGGCTCACCCCGGAGCAGCAGCGCGACGTGGTGTCCCGCACCTTCCACGGTTCGCTGTGACCGGGCCGCTGGCGACCGGCCGGGCCGGCGGGGCAGACGCCCCGCCGGCCGGGGCCGCGCCGCTGCCGGCGCGGGTCGGGCGGGGGCCCGCCGCAGCCGGGCGGGAGCTGACCGGGGCCGTGCACTCGTGGGACCTGTCGATCGGGGTGGACGGCCCCGGCACCCGGTTCGTGGCGTTCCTGGCCGGCTGCCCGCTGCGCTGCCGGTTCTGCCACAGCCCGGACACCTGGTACCGGCGCAGCGGCCGGCACCGCACGGTCGACGAGCTGATGGCCCAGGTCGAGCGGTACCGGCGGTTCATCTCGGTGGCCGGCGGCGGGGTGACGATCAGCGGCGGCGAGCCGCTGATGCAGCCCCGGTTCACCGGCGAGGTGCTGCGCCGCTGTCACGCGCTGGGCCTGCACACCGCCCTGGACACCTCCGGCTTCCTCGGCGCGCGCGCCGACGACGCCCTGCTCGGCGCCACCGACCTGGTGCTGCTGGACGTCAAGTCGCGCGACCCGGCGACGTACCGGCGGGTGACCCGCACCGGGGAGATCGGGCCGACCCTGCGCTTCGGCCGCCGGCTCGCGGCCCGGGGCACCCCGATCTGGATCCGGTTCGTGCTGGTGCCCGGCCTCACCGACGCGCCCGACAACGTGGCCGGGGTCGCCGACTTCGCCGCCGAGCTGCCCAGCCTGCAACGGGTGGAGGTGCTGCCGTTCCACCGGCTCGGCGCGCACAAGTACGCGGAGCTGGGCCTGACGTTCCCCCTCGCCGGCACCGAGCCGCCCACGCCGGAGCTGCTGGAGCGGGTACGCGGCCAGTTCGCCGCCCGGGGCCTGACCGTCAACTGAGCGCCCGGCAGTCCCGGGACGGCGGCCCGCCGGGTCGCGGGATCATGACAGGATCGGTTGCCATGAGGGAATCACGGACGTCTCATCGGGTCCTGGGCCGGCTGGCCCCGGCGCGGGCGACGGGCGCGGCGGCCACCGGCGCCCAGGCGACGGGGGCGCGGGCGGTGGGCGCGCTCTCCGCCGGGGCGATGGCCGTCGGGGCGCTGGCGGTGGGGGCGAGCGCCCTGGCCGTCGTCGCGATCGGGCGGCTGGTGGTCCGCCGGGCGGTGATCCGGGAGCTGCGCATCGGTCGGCTGGAGGTCGACGAGCTGATCGTGCACCGCCGCGTTGACGGCGACGCCGTCCGGGGCACCACCGAAGACGGGTGACGTCCGGTCGCGGGGATGGGCGGCCGTGGCCACGGTCCGCAGCCGGGGCGAGACCGTGGGACAGGGCAACCCCTCTGCCCCGCCCCTCCGTCCCGTCCCGTCGCACGGTGATCAAGAGGTCTGCGTCGTCGCCGAGGTCAACCCGGCGGGCGGCGTGAGTGCGTGATGTCGTTTTCGACTCAGCTCCCTATGCGCCGGCAGGAGCCGCCCTCCCACCGGACGGCGCGCCCGGAGGGGGCGAAGTGGGCCAGAACCCCGCCCCGGTCCGGTCAGCCCGTCGGGGGCAGGGCCGCCGGGTAGCCGTAGAGGTCGAGCAGGCGGATGCGGGCCGACTGGAGCCGGTCCACCACCACGCTCATGAACCGGGTGGTGAGCTGCCGGCCGAACGCGTCGTCGAACTCCATCATCCGGCGCACCCCGGCGGCGGTGAACTCCACGGCCGGGGTGCGGCGCACGGCGACCGCGCCGAACTGCCACCGGTACGGCGGGAACAGCCAGGACCAGCCGAGCACCCCGCCCGGGCCGATCGTGTCGATGCCCACGTCTCCGCGCCCGGGGACCGGGAAGTCCAGGGCCACCTCACCGCCCCGGACCAGCCAGAACCGCTCGGCGGGCTGACCGGCCCGGAACAGCCGGTGCCCGGGGTGCCAGACGACGGGGCGGGCGTACCCGGTGAGCCGGGGCAGCCACTCCTCGGGCACGCCGGTCAGGAACGGGTGTTCGCGGAGCATGTCCAGCGGGGTCATCGGCGGGTCTCCTCGTCGTGGGAGGGGCCCGGCGCGCGGCCGGGCCGGGGTCACCGCCTCCCATCCGACTCCTGTGCGGCCCGCGGCATCAGGGCCGTTGGTCCCGGGCCACCTGGGAGAAACGCCTCTGCCGCCGCGCCGGCCTCCGGCGCGACGGTGGAGGGGGACGGCGTGCCCGGTGACGCGCCGCGCGGACAGGGAGGTCAGTGGTGGCAGTACCCGTCGGACGGGAGCGGAGCGATGCTCGCTGACACCCGGCCCCGCGTGGCCACGCCGGACGTCCCCGCCGAGCCGACGGGCCTGGGGGCCGCCGAGGCCGCCGCGCGGCTGGCCGCCGAGGGCCCCAACAGCGTCGCCCGGCCGCGGCGCCGGCACCTGGCGACCCGCGTCCTGCGTCAGCTCGCCGACCCGCTGGTGGCGCTCCTGCTGGCCGCGGCCGTGGTCACCGGCGTGCTCGGCGACTGGCCGGACACCGCCGTCATCGCGCTGGTGGTGCTGGTGAACACCGCGATCGGGGTGGTGCAGGAGGTCCGCGCGGACCGCGCGATCGCCGCGCTGGACCAGCTCGCCGCGCCGACCGCCCGGGTCGTCCGCGACGGCGCGGACCTGATCGTGCCGGCCTCCGTCGTGGTCCGTGGCGATCTGGTACGCGTCGAGGCCGGCGACGTCGTCCCGGCCGACCTGCGGCTGGAGCGGGCCAGCCGGCTGCACCTGGACGAGTCGGCGCTGACCGGCGAGTCGGTGCCGGTGAGCCGGGACGTCGGCGAGGAGGTCGCCGCCGGCACGGTGGTGACCGTGGGCCGGGGCGCCGGCACGGTGGTCCGCACCGGCGCGGCCAGCGCCCTGGGCCGGATCAGCGCGCTGGTGTCGGCCACCCGCCCCGGCGCCACCCCGATGCAGCGCCGGCTGGCCGGCCTGGGCCGGCTGCTGGGCCTGCTCGCGGTCGGGCTGTCCGCGCTGGTCTTCGGCATCGGCGTGCTCGGCGGCCGGCCCGTGGTCGACATGGCGATCACGGCGGTGAGCCTGGTCGTCGCGGCGGTGCCGGAGTCGCTGCCGGCCGTGGTGACCCTGGCCCTGGCGCTGGGGGCGCGGCGGATGGCCACGGCGCGCGCGATCCCCCGGCGGCTGCACGCGGTGGAGACGCTGGGCTCGGTGACCGTCATCGCGTCCGACAAGACGGGCACCCTCACCGAGGGGCGGATGGCGGTGCAGCGGGCGGTGACCGCCGACGGCGCCGGCTACGAGGTGACCGGCTCCGGCTACGAGCCGCGCGGGACGGTGCGCCGCGAGGGCGGGGCGGTGGGCGTACCCGACGGGCTGCGCCGCCTGGCGCGGGCCGGGCTGCTCTGCAACGACGCCGCGCTGGCCCCGCCCACCGGCGAGCGGCCGGGGTGGGCGGCGGTCGGCGACCCGCTGGAGGCGGCGCTGGTGGCCTTCGCCGCCCGGTGCGGGCTGGACCCGGCGCTGACCCGGGCCGCGTGGCCCCGGGTCGCCGAGCACCCGTTCGACCAGGCGAACCGGCGGATGACGACGGTGCACCGGTCCTGCGACGGCCGCTGGCTGGTGGTGTGCAAGGGCGCGCCGGAGAACGTGCTCGCCGCGCCCCTGCTCGACGCGGACGACGGGGAGATCGCGGCGCTGACCGCGCGGGCGCACGACCTGGCCGGGGCCGGGCTGCGGGTGCTCGCGGTCGCGGCGGCGCTGGTGGACACGGTCCCCGACCCGGCCGCGCCGACCGGGCTGCGCCCGGTGGGGCTGGTCGCGGTCGGCGACCCGCTGCGGGCCGGGGCCGCCGAGATCGCGCGCCGGTTCGACGCCGCCGGCGTACGGCTGCTGCTGGTCACCGGCGACCACCCGGCGACGGCCACCGCGATCGGCGGGCAGCTCGGGCTGTGGCGCCACGGCGACCCGGTGGTGCGGGGCGACGACGGCGACGTGACCGGCGCGCACCCGGCGGCCCGGGTGTACGCGCGGACCCAGCCGGAGCAGAAGCTCGACATCATCGCCGGGTTGCAGGCGCAGGGGCACGTGGTGGCGATGACCGGCGACGGCGTCAACGACGCGCCCGCGCTGCGCCGCGCGGACATCGGGGTGGCGATGGGCGGCGGCACGGAGGTGGCCCGCCAGGCCGCCGACCTGGTGCTGGTCGACGACGACCTGTCCACGGTCGCCGCCGCGATCGGCGAGGGGCGGCGCAGCTACGACAACGTCCGCCGCTTCCTGCGCTACGCCCTCTCCGGCGGGGTCGCCGAGATCGCGGTGATGCTGCTCGGCCCGCTGTGCGGGCTGGCCGTGCCGCTGCTGCCGGCGCAGATCCTCTGGATCAACCTGCTCACCCACGGGGTGCCGGGGGTGGCGCTCGGCGCGGAGCCGGCCGAGCCGGGCACCCTGCGCCGCGCGCCCCGCTCGCCCCAGGAGTCGGTGCTGGGCGCGGGCCTGGGACGCGACGTGCTGCTCACCGGGGCGCTGATCGCGGCCGTGGCGCTCGGCGCCGGGGTGCTCGCCGCCCGGTGGGACCGGCCCTGGCAGTCGGTGGTCTTCGTGGTCCTGGGGCTGGCCCAGCTCGGGGTGGCGCTGGCGGTGCGGTCCCCCCGGCCGGCGCGGCGGGACGCCGGCATCGAGGCCGGGCGGGTGGGCAACCCGGCGCTGCTGGTCGCGGTGGCCGTCTCGGCGCTGTTGCAGGTGGCCGGCGTGCTGGTCGAGCCGCTGCGGGTGCTGCTCGGCACCGACCCGCTCGGCGCGACGGACCTGCTCGCCTGCGCGGCCGTGGCCGTCCTCCCCGGGCTGGTGCTGCGCCTGCTGCGGCCCCGCAGCGCCTCGGGCGGCCCGCCCGAGGCGACGCCCGACGGGCTGGGGCGCCCGGACCGGGACCAACGGCCCGGCGAGCGGGTCCGGCGGCCCTGACCGGCGCGGCCGGGTCGGGGCAGGCTGGAAGCGGAAGAAGGAGGACGTGATGACCATCAGATCCGGTGCCCCCGTCGTGGTGGGCGTGGACGGTTCCGACTCCGCGCTGAACGCGGTGCGGGTGGCGACCCGGGAGGCCGAGGCGCGGCACCGCCCGCTGCGGGTGGTGCACGCCTTCATCTGGCCGCTGCTCGGCACCCCGCTCGGGCCGGCCCCCGGCGGCCCGCCCGACGCCGGGCTGCGCAACTACGCGGAGCAGGTCGTCGCCGACGCCGTCGCCGAGGCGAGGAAGGTCTCCACCGAGGTGGACGTGACCGGCGAGCTCGTCGACGGCTCCCCCGTCCCGGTGCTGCTGCGGGAGTCCCGCGACGCGGCCCTGGTGGTGCTGGGCTCGCGGGGTCTGGGCGGCTTCGGCGAGCTGCTGGTCGGCTCGGCGGCGATCGGGGTGTCGGCGCGCGCCGACTGCCCGGTGCTCGTGGTGCGCGGCGAGGCCCGCGCCGACGGTCCCGTGGTGGTGGGCGTCGACGGCTCGGCGCTGTCCGACGAGGCGATCGGGTTCGCCTTCGAGGAGGCGGCGCGCCGCGACACCGACCTGGTGGTCGTGCACGCGTGGCTCTTTCCCACCCCGGCCGCCCCCGGCGCGGTGCTGCCCCTGGCGTACGACCTCGACGCGATCGCCGAGGAGGAGGAGCGGGTGCTCGCCGAGTCCGTCGCCGGCTGGTCGCAGCGGTACCCGGAGGTGACGGTGCACCGGCGCCTGGTCCGGGGCACGCCGGCCCGGGTGCTGGTCGAGGCGTCCCGGACGGCGCAGCTCACGGTCGTCGGCGCGCACGGCCGGGGCGCGTGGGGCGGGCTGCTGCTCGGCTCGGTCAGCCACGCCGTGCTGCACCACGCCGCCTCCCCGCTGGCGATCGTCCGCCACCACCGCTGAGGTGCAAGGAAGGGCCCCTTCCTAACGCATTCTGCATAGGAAGGGGCCCTTCCTAACGCCCGCGCCCGCGACGCGGCGCTGCACCCGCGGCGCTGCACCCCCGGGCCGCACACGCGGCGCGGCGTGTGCGGGCAAATGCCGGTGCCGGGCGGGGGCCGCGCCGACAATGACCTGTGATCGAGCACCGGGAGCGCTGATGAACCGACCTGTCGTGGTGGGGGTGGACGGATCCCCGTCGAGCCTGGTCGCCGCCGAGCACGCGGCGCAGCAGGCCGCCTGGCGGTCCCGGCCGCTGCTGCTGGTGCACGGCTACCTGCACCCGCTCGGCTACGGCGTGCCGCTCAACCCGTACGACATGGGGTTGCCCGCGCCCACCGAGGAGGCCCGGCGGATGCTGGACCGGACGGCGGAGGAGCTGCGCGGGCGCTGGCCCGGCGTCGCCGTGGAGGCGCGGCAGGTGGCCGGGGGTTCGGCCGCGACCCTGGTGGCGGAGTCCCGGCGGGCGGAGCTGGTGGTGGTCGGCAGCCGGGGCCTCGGCGGCTTCGCCGGCCTGCTGCTCGGCTCGGTCGGCGCGCAGGTGGCCGGGCACGGGCACTGCCCGGTGCTCGTGGTGCGGCCCGAGGAGCAGCCGATCCCGGTCGGTGGGCCCGTGGTCGCCGGGGTGGACGGGTCGGAGCCGGGGCGGCTCGCCGCGGTGCTCGCCGCCGACGAGGCGGCCCGCCGGGGCGCCGGCCTGGTGCTGGTGCACGTGACGACGACCGACGACGCCGGCCCGGTGCCGGACGAGGTGGCGGAGTCCGGGACGGCGGCAAGGGCGGAGTCGGCGGACCTGCTCGACGCCACCGCCGCCGAGGTGACGGCCGCCCACCCGGGCCTGGCCGTCGAGCGGCGGCCGGTGCGGGCGGCCAAGCCCGAGCGCGCCCTGATCGAGTTGAGCGGGGACGCGGCCCTGGTGGTGGTCGGCTCGCGCGGGCGCGGCGGCTTCGTCGGCCTCGTGCTCGGCTCGGTCAGCCAGGCGCTCGTACAGCATGCGCACTGTCCGGTGCTGGTCGCCCGCCCGCAGCCGGCCGACGAGGCGTGACCTGGACGGCCGCCGACGCCGCGCCCCGGCCGGCCGCCGACGTCGCCTACGGCGGTCAGGCGGGGTCGCGGCCGGCGAGCAGCTCGTCGAAGCCGGCGGTGAGCGCGAACGGGTCGGGCGGCGCGGCCGGGGGCCGGCGCGCCACCTGGTCGGCCAGTTCGCCGGCCGCGCGCACGATGCGGGAGCGCAGGGCGCCCTCGGCCGCCGCGGCCGCCCAGTCCTCCGTGGCGGCGAAGACCGCGGTGGGCACGACCACCGCCTTGAGGTACGCGAACATCGGCCGGACGGCGTGCTCCAGGGCGAGGGAGTGCCGGGCGGTGCCGCCGGTGGCGGCGATCAGCACGGGCCGGTCCGCCAGCGTCGTGGCGTCGATCAGGTCGAAGAACGACTTGAACAGGCCGCTGTAGGACGCGTTGAAGATCGGCGTTACCGCCACGACGCCGTCGGCTGCGGCGAGCGTGTCCAGCGCGTCGCGCAGGGCGGGCGGCGGAAAGCCGGTGAGCAGGTGGTTGACCACGTCGTGCGCGTGGTCGCGCAGGTCGATCGGGCGCAGCTCCACCTCGACGCCGTGCCGGGCCAGCCCGTCGCGGGTGGCCGCGGCGAGCTGGTCGGCGAGCAGCCGGGTCGACGAGGGCTGGGAGAGCCCCGCGGAGACCACGGCGAGGGTACGGCGGCTCATCGCCCCGCCTCCGCGCCGGCACCCACGGGGTCGGCGTGGTCGTCGGCGGCCGGGTCGGCAGTCCCGTCGGCGGCGGCGTCGGCCACCGCGGCGGCGTCCCGGGCGGCCTTCAGCGACGCGTGCGTCGGGGCGTCGGGCACGTGCGCGGGGCGCAGCGCGGCGAACTCCCGGCGCAGCACGGGGACCACCTCCTCGCCGAGGAGGTCGAGCTGCTCCAGCACGGTCTTCAGCGGCAGGCCGGCGTGGTCGATCAGGAAGAGCTGCCGCTGGTAGTCGCCGACGTAGTCGCGGAAGCCGAGGGTGCGGTCGATCACCTGCTGCGGGCTGCCGACGGTCAGCGGGGTCTGCGCCATGAAGTCCTCCAGCGCCGGCCCGTGGCCGTAGACGGGGGCGTTGTCGAAGTACGGGCGGAACTCCCGCACCGCGTCCTGCGAGTTGCGCCGCATGAACACCTGGCCGCCGAGGCCGACGATCGCCTGGTCCGGCGAGCCGTGCCCGTAGTGGGCGAAGCGCTCCCGGTAGAGGCCGACCATCCGCTGGGTGTGCTCCTTGGGCCAGAAGATGTGGTTGGCGAAGAAGCCGTCGCCGTAGTAGGCGGCCTGCTCGGCGATCTCAGGGCTGCGGATCGAGCCGTGCCACACGAACGGAGGCACCCCGTCCAGGGGGCGCGGCGTCGAGGTGAACGACTGCAACGGGGTGCGGTACTTGCCCGACCAGTCGACCACGTCCTCGCGCCAGAGCCGGCGCAGCAGGTCGTAGTTCTCGATGGTCAGCGGGATGCCGGCCCGGATGTCCTTGCCGAACCACGGGTAGACCGGGCCGGTGTTGCCCCGGCCGAGCATCAGGTCGACCCGGCCGTCGGCGAGATGCTGGAGCATCGCGTAGTCCTCGGCGATCTTCACCGGGTCGTTGGTGGTGATCAGGGTGGTGGCGGTGGAGAGCAGCAGCCGCTCGGTGCGGGCCGCGATCCAGCCCAGCATGGTGGTGGGCGACGACGGCACGAACGGCGGGTTGTGGTGCTCGCCGGTGGCGAAGACGTCGAGGCCGACCTCCTCGACCTTGCGCGCGATGGTCACCATCGCCTTGATCCGCTCGTGCTCCGACGGCTCCCGCCCGGTGGTCGGGTCGACGGTGACGTCTCCGACGGTGAAGACCCCGAATTGCATGACGACTCCTCGTGTGGCTGCCGGACCGTTCCGGCCCCGGACGCAGCGCACAACATATTTGACGAGTCAACTATTCCGCCGGTCGGGGGCTCCCGGTCCCGCTGACCGGGCGCGACGGGGCCGCGCCGGTGGTGGAACCGGGGCGCCCGTGGGGCCTGGCCGACGGCGGACGCCGGGCCGGCGGCCGTGGGCGGGGCCAGGTGGGGCGGGCCGGCGGCCGTGGGCGGGGCCAGGTGGGGCGGGCCGGCCAGGTGGGGCGGAATGGCCAAGTGGGGCGGAGCGGCCAGGTGGGGCGGGAACGCGGGTGTCAGCCCCCGGCCACCGACGGCAGCACCTGCACCTCCGCGCCCGGCGGGACCGGCGCGGCCAGCCCGCCCAGGTGGCGGCAGTCCTCGCCGTCGACGTAGACGTTGACGTGCCGGCGCACCTCGCCGCGCTCGTCGCGCAGCCGCCGGGCCAGCCGGGGCCACCGCTGCGCCAGCTCGTCGAGGACGTCGCGCAGCGTGCCCGCCGCCGTGACGGTGAGCCGCGTCGCGCCCCCGACCTCGCCGCGCAGCGGCCCCGGGACCAGGACGGTGACCACTCAGACCTCCACGGCGCGGACGCAGAGCACGTCGGGCAGGTGGGCGGCGACCAGGGACCAGGAGTCGCCCTCGTCGCGGCTGGCGTAGACCTCGCCGGAGCGGGTGCCGAAGTAGACGCCGGTGGGGTCGGCGTCGTCGGCGCACATCGCGTCGCGCAGCACCGCCGGGTAGAACGGTCCGGCGGGCAGGCCCGCCGAGAGCGCCTCCCACGTCCCGCCCGCGTCAATCGAACGGTAGACCCGGCAGCGCTCGTCGACCGGGAAGCGCCGGGAGTCGGCCGCGAGCGGGAACGACCAGATCACCCCGGGGCGGCGGGGGTGGGCCACCATCGGGAAGCCGAAGTCGCTGGGCAGGCCGGCGGCGATCGACACCCAGGTGTGGCCCCCGTCGTCGGAACGGTAGACGCCGTGGTGGTTCTGCGCGTAGAGCCGCTCCGGGTCGCCGGCGTCCCGGGCGACCTTGTGCACGCACTGGCCGAACTCGGGCCACTCGTCGGGCAGGAAGTAGGCCCGGATGCCCGTGTTGCCCGGCGTCCAGCTCGCGCCCGCGTCGGCGGAGTGGTAGACCCCGCCGGTCGACATGGCCACCGCGAGCCGGGTCGGGTCGTGCGGGTGCGGCAGCACGGTGTGCACCGCCTGGCCACCGAAGCCCGCGCCCCACTGCTCCCGGTGCGGGTGCTCCCACAGCGCGCGGACCAGCTCGAAAGTGCGCCCCGCGTCGGTCGAGCGGAACAGCGCCGACGGCTCGGTGCCGGCCCAGACCACGTCCGGCTCCGCCGGCCCGGCGGGCGTGAGCTGCCAGACCCGGCCGAGGCTCGCCCCGGTGTCGGGCGGGAACGCGACCGGGGCCTGCTCGGGCTCCTGCCAGGACGCGCCCAGGTCGTCGCTGGTGGCCACGCTCGGCCCGAAGTGGGAGCTGGTCACCCCGGCGAGCACCCGGGGCACGTCGCGCCGGGTGTCGACCGCCACCGCGTATACCCCGGTCATGGGGTGGTGGGGGCCGTTGAGCTCCCAGGTGCGGCGGCCGTCGGTGCTGGTGGCGAGGAAGAGGCCCTTGCCGGTGCCGATCGCGAGCAGGGTCGTCATGGCACGTCCTTCGCGGAGCCGGGAGCCGGATGGCGTGATTATCACCACCGGGTCCGACAGAAACCGGGCGACGCACCGGCAGCACCGGGGTCCAGCCGCAGGTCAGCGGCAGCAGACCGCTCGACCACGCCGGTCTCTGCCCGAGCCCGGCCGGGGCGACCCCGAGGGCCGCCCCGGCCGGTGTTCCGTCAGACGGGGTCGATCGCGAGCTCGGTTACGTGGTCGTCCTCGATGCCGAAAACGAACGCGAAGGACAGCGGCCCGCCGGGGAAGTCACCATCCCCGGAGGCCACCAACCGGTCACCCGCGAACGATATCGGCGTGATCACGACCTTGGGGTCGATCAGGTGCGACTGGATCCACGCGCGGATCTCGGCCTCGCCGGCCCAGGTTCTCCCGTCGTCCCGCACGGTGGCACCGTCGCCGAAGACCGCGGCCAGCGCGGTCGCGTCGTGCGCGTTGTTGGCCGCGATGAAGTTCTCGACGGCCTGGGGCAGGGTGATGTCGTTCATGTCTGTTCTCCGGTTCTTTCAGGCGCCGGGGTGCGGACACGTCCCGGCGGACCTTTGCCGCCCCTGAGCAGCACGGTGACGATGCGGGCAGCGACGCCGCGTGGCAGAGCGACGGGCTCAGAAGTCCGCGCTGCGGGAGAGCTTCTCGTTCGCGCGCAACTCGGCGAGTGCGTTCTCGTGCATCGCGACGACGACGTCGTAGCCGGAGTTGCCGAGCACGAGCCGGTGTGGCGGAACGGCTGCGTCCATCGCGGTGATCACGGCCTGCACCCCGCGTTCAGGGTCGCCCGCCTGCTTGCCGTCCTGGTCCACGAACGCCGCCTTGACGCCCTCGACCATCGGCACGTAGGCGTCGACGGTCTCGTCGACGGGCTCGCTCTGGAAGCCGGCGTACGCCTTGGTGCGGAACGCTCCCGGCTCCACGACGAGCACGCGCACCCCGAACGGCTCCACTTCCTGGCGCAGTGTCTCCGACAGCCCTTCGAGCGCGAACTTCGCCGCCGAGTAGTAGCCGAAGCCCTGCGCGCCGACGAGGCCCGCCACCGACGACATGTTCACGATCCAGCCCTCGCCGCGCGCCCGCATGCCGGGCAGGACCGCGCGGACCACGTCGGCCACGCCGAACAGGTTGAGGTCGAAGGTGCGGCGGATCGTCTCGTCCGGGGATCCCTCGACCGAGCCGAACCAGCCCCGGCCCGCGTTGTTGACGAGCACGTCGATCCCGCCGAACCGCTCCTCGGCCGCGTCGACCGCCGCTCGTACCTGCGCGGGGTCGGTGACGTCGAGCGGGAGAACCTGCACCCGGCCGCCGTGCTTCTCGGCCCATTCCTGCAGTTCAGACGGCCGGCGCGCGGTCACCACGACCTGATCGCCCCGGGCCAGCGCGGCCTCGGCGTAGGCCAGGCCGAACCCTCCGGGCGTCCCGCCCGTGATGAACCAAGTCCTCATGGACTTCCCCTCTCGCTATAGCAAGCAATGTAGCGCTATGTAAGCTACTATAGCAACCATGCCAAACGCACGAGATCGACTCCTGCTCGCCGCAGCGGAACTGCTGCAGGCTGGCGGCACGGTGTCCACGCGGGCGGTGTGCGACCGCGCCGGGGTGCAGGCCCCGACGCTGTACCACCACTTCGGCAGCAAGCAGGGCCTGATCGACGCCGTGGCGAACCACGGATTCACCCAGTACACGGCGGTCGAGAGCTCCGGTGACCCGCTGGCCGACCTGCGCGAGGGCTGGGACAGGCACGTGCGGTTCGGGCTGGAGCACCCGTCGTTCTACGGACTGCTCTACGGCCGCGTCGAGCCGGGAAAGCCCTGCGCCATCACCGCTCCCGCGCACGCCGCGTTGCGGGAGCGACTCACCGCCGCCGCCGCCCGGGGCATGCTCAGGGTGCCGGCGGACGACGCCGCCGAACAGGTGCTCGCCGCCAACGTCGGCGTCACGCTCACCCTGATCAGCCAGCCGGAGCCGGACTTCGGGCTGTCCGGACGCGTCCGCGAGGCCGCGCTGGCCGGCGTCCTGCACGCACCGTCCGCCGACACCCCCACCACCCGCGCAAGCGCGGCCCTGACGCTGCGCGCGCTGGCCGACGACGACCCGGGCGACCTCACCCCCGGCGAACGCGGACTGCTCGGCGAGCTGCTGGACCGCCTGGCCCGCTGAAGCACGCGAGGCCCCTCCGCGGGGCCACCCGCCCTCGTCACCCCTGACGCGCAGCCCCGCCCGGATGTGCCATCGCGTCACGTGGTCCGCCGGGGCTCGATGCCCGCAAACCAGGTGATCCCACCGTCTGCTTTCCTGGGAGCATGACCTATGCCTGGCTCGGTGCGCCCGCGGCTGCCGTCGCCGAAACGGCACGCACCCTCCTCGGCTGGCTGGCTGTCGCCAACGGCGTCACCATCCGGATCACCGAGACCGAGGCGTATCTGGGCTTGGGGCAGGACCCCGCCAGCCACGCCCACCGCGGCCGCACCGCGCGTAACGCCGCCATGTTCGGCGCAGCGGGCCACCTCTATCTCTACCGCATCTACGGGCTGCACACCTGCGCGAACGTGACCTGCGGACCGGCCGGTGAGCCTGCGGCGGTTCTCCTGCGGGCCGGGCAGGTCGTGCACGGCGTCGACCTGGCCCGCTCCCGGCGGCCGGCGACCAGGCGCGACGTCGACCTCGCCTCGGGGCCGGCCCGCTTCGTCGCGGCGCTCGACGTGCAGCTGACCGCCTACGGGACGTCGGTCGTCGACGGCACCGGCCCGCTGACCCTGCATCCTCCGGCCGAGCCGGTGCCGGACGAACGCGTCCTGGCTGGCCCCCGGGTCGGTGTAACCGCTGCGCACGATCTGGCCTGGCGATTCTGGATCGCCGACGACCCGACCGTCAGCGCCTACCGTCGGCACGTGCCCCGCAGCAGCCGACGGGGTCTTGGCCGTACGCCCTGACCTGACCTGCACGCCGCAGGTGGGCGCCCGGCCGGGCCGGACATGAGTAAGGCACGCCCGCGACGGACGGGCGGGGATGGGCGTCGCCAGGTCGGCGACGCGGGGGCTTCCCCGAGCCGGACCCCCCATGCCACCCGACCTGAAGTCGATCACCGCGCCATCTATAAACAAACCGTTGACAACGGATCGTTTATGGTGCTGAGATCGGGGCATGACCGCCGAGCAGCAGGAACCGTTCGTCGCGCCCGATCCGGGGCGGGCGCGGGCGCACCGCACCCACGCCGCGTTGACCCGGATCGCCTGGCGGCACGCGGCCGACGACGCCCGCCGCCGCCGCTACGCGCACCCGCACGTGCTGGACCCGTACGAGGCGGTGGCCCTGGTGACCGCACTCGCCGCCGGTGGCGCGGAGCTGGCCGACGGCGAGGAGCCGGTCGACCAGGCCGACCTGGTCGCCGCACTCACCCTCGTGCCGCACCTGCGCGCCGAGGTGGACGCGCTGGAGGCCGGCCTGCTGCGGCTCGCCCGCGACCGGGGGCTCACCTGGCAGGCGATCGGGCACGGGCTGGGACTCGGCTCGGCACAGGCCGCCCGGCAGCGCCACGAACGACTCACCGGCCGGGTCGGCTCCGACCCGCACACCGGCGACCACGACAACGGGGAGGCGTGATGGACCGCGCGGAGCTGATGGCGTACTGCCTGGGCAAGCCCGGCGCGTGGCTCGACCAGCCGTGGGACGCCGAGGTGGTGGTCAAGGTCGGGAACAAGATCTTCGCCTTTCTCGGCCCGGAGTCCGACGACCGGGTGGGCCTCAAGTGCGCCCCGACCCGGGAGCTGGCCGACGAGTGGCTGCACCGGTTCCCCGGCGACGCGGTCGCGTCCTCGCACGTCGGCCGGTTCGGCTGGAACAGCCTGCGGCTGGCCGGGGCGATCGACGACGACGAGCTGCGCGAGGCGGTGGACACCTCCTACGAGGCGGTGGTGGCGAAGCTGCCGCGCCGCGAGCGCCCGACGCCCCCGACCGCCTGATCCCGACGACTGGGCCAGCGGGGACACTGCCTCGGCCACCGCCACGGGCACGTCTCCGCACGAAGGGCCCAAGGCTGGCGCCCAAGATCGTGCCCAGTCCCGCGAAGAGTGGCATCGGCATCGCGCCGACGCCACGCTTCCCCTGACCGAGCGCGCTCCCCCGGACACCCGCACCACACCCGCCCCGCCGCACCCCGGCCCATCCCGTCCCCCACCGCGCGGCGATCTTGCACTTACGGCCCCACGGACGGGCGTTTCACCCCTTTTGCCCGGGCCCAAAGTGCAAGATCGCCGCGGGGAGGGGCGGGGTAGCGGCGGGGCGGGCAGCAGGGGTGGGGTGCGGGGGGTGAGGGGGTCGGTGGGGAGAATCCCGAAGGCCCTCCGGCAGCGCGCCGGAGGGCCTTCGGGGTGACGGGGAGGTCAGCGGGGCACGACGGTCTCGGCGGCCCACTCCCGCCAGCCCGTCAGCTTGTCGGCGGCGATGGCGAGCTGGTCGGCGACCGGCCCCGGGCCGGTGGAGCCGGGGGTGGTCCGGGCGGCCAGGGCCGACCGCACCGACAGCACGTCGCGCACCGACGGGTCGAGGTGCTCGCTGACCGCCGCCAGGTCGGCGTCGGAGACCTCGTCGAGGGCGCACTCGCGGACGGCGCAGAGCGCCACCAGCCTGCCGGTGATCTCGTGCGCGTCGCGGAACGGCACGTTGCGCCGGACCAGCCAGTCGGCGACCTCGGTGGCCAGGGAGAAGCCGACGGGGGCGGCGGCGGCGAGGCGGTCGACGCGTACCGTCATCGTGGAGATCATCCCCGCGAGGGCCGGCAGCAGCAGCTCCAGGGTGTCGACCGCGTCGAAGGCCGGCTCCTTGTCCTCCTGCATGTCCCGGTCGTAGGTCATGGGCAGGCCCTTGAGCATGGTGAGCACGGCCATCAGCCCGCCGACGAGCCGGCCGGACTTGCCCCGGGCCAGCTCGGCGATGTCGGCGTTCTTCTTCTGCGGCATGATCGACGACCCGGTGGCGAACGCGTCGTCCAGCTCGACCCAGCCGAACTCCTGCGACGTCCAGAGCACCACCTCCTCGCCGAGGCGGGACAGGTGCACCCCGATCAGCGCGGTGACGAAGAGGAACTCGGCGACGAAGTCGCGGTCGGCGACGGCGTCCATCGAGTTGGCGAAGGACGTGCGGAAGCCCAGCTCCTTGGAGACGGCCACCGGGTCCAGCGGCAGGCCGGAGCCGGCGAGCGCGCCCGCGCCGAGCGGGCTGACCGCCGTGCGGTGGTCCCAGTCGCGCATCCGCTCCAGGTCGCGCAGCAGCGGCTGCACGTGGGCCAGCAGCCAGTGCCCGAAGGTGACCGGCTGGGCGTGCTGGAGGTGGGTCATCCCCGGCGCGGCCGTGTCCACGTGCCGGGCGGCCTGCTCGACCAGGGCCTCGGCCAGCTCGACGAGGCGGGCCGCCACACCCCGGGCGTGGTCGCGCAGGTAGAGGCGCAGGTCGGTGGCGACCTGGTCGTTGCGGGACCGGCCGGCGCGCAGCTTGCCGCCGAGGCTGCCGAGGCGCTCCAGCAGCCCCCGCTCCAGGGCGGTGTGCACGTCCTCGTCGTCGACGGTGGGCCGGAACGCGCCGGAGGCGCAGGCGGCCTCCAGGTCGTCCAGGGCCGCCAGCATCCTGCCCAGCTCCTCCGGGTCGAGCAGGCCCGCGCCCGCGAGGACCCGGGCGTGCGCGCGGGACCCGGCGATGTCGTACGGGGCGAGGCGCCAGTCGAACTGCACGCTGACGGACAGCCGGGCCAGCGCCTCGGAGGGGCCGCCGGCGAAGCGGCCACCCCACAGGCTCGTACGGTTGGTCGCGGCGCTGTTCTCGGTGAGGCTCTTGTCGTCCACGCCGCCCATTGTCGTTGCCACGGTCAGCAGCCTCCCCACCGGGCGTCCCGCTCGGTCATGGTGTGGTGTTCCCTTCCGCGCTCTCCTCGCGGCGGGACCACGCGGCGAGCTTCTCGCCCAGCGCGGCCCCGCCGACGGCCTCGCGGGCCACCACGAGGATGGTGTCGTCGCCGGCGATGGTGCCGACGACCTCGGGCAGGCCCGCCCGGTCCAACGCGCTGGCCAGGTAGTGGGCCGCGCCCGGCGGGGTGCGCAGCACGGCGATGTTGCCGCTGGAGTCGACCTCGTTGAGCAGCTCCCGCAGCAGCCGGATCAGCCGCGCCGGGGCGGCCTCGGCGTCACGCAGGGGCCGGTGGCCGTCCTCCGGGATGACGTACACGGGACGGCCGTCGCCGCCGCGGGCGGTGACCGCGCCGAGTTCCTTGAGGTCCCGCGACAGGGTGGCCTGGGTGACGGCGACGCCGTCGCCGGCGAGCAGGTCGGCCAGCTCGGTCTGCGAGCGGACCGCCTTGTCGCGGATCAGCTCGACGATGCGGGCGTGCCGGGCGGCGCGGGTCAACGGGGCGGTCATACCGACTGCTCCAGCAGGTAGGTCAGCACGGCCTTCTGCGCGTGCAGCCGGTTCTCCGCCTGGTCGAACACGGCGCTGGCCGGGCCGTCGAGCACCTCGTCGGTGATCTCCTCGCCCCGGTGCGCCGGCAGGCAGTGCAGCACGATCGCGCCCGGCGCGGCGTGCGCGAGCAGCTCCGCGTTGACCTGGTACGGCAGGAACGGGGTGATCCGGTCCAGCCCGTCGTCCTCCTGCCCCATCGAGGTCCACGTGTCGGTGGCCAGCACGTCGGCGTCGCGGACGGCGGCGACGGGGTCGCGCAGCACGCGCACCGACCCGCCCGTGCCGGCGGCGATCTTCTCCGCGCGGGCCACCACGTCGGGGTCGGGGTCGAACCCGTCGGGGCCGGCGATCCGCACGTGCATGCCGGCGGTCGCCCCGGCCAGCAGGTACGACTGGGCCATGTTGTTCGCCGCGTCCCCCACGTACGCCAGGGTCCGGCCGTGGGTGCCACCGCACCGCTCGCGGACGGTGAGCAGGTCGGCGAGGAGCTGGCAGGGGTGGAAGCCGTCGGTGAGCGCGTTGATCACCGGAACGCTGGCCCCGGCGGCGACCTCGGCGATCCGGTCGTCGCCGTGGGTGCGCAGCACGATCGCCGCCACGTAGCGGGACAGCACCCGGCCGGCGTCGGCGAGGGTCTCGCCCCGGCCGAAGTGGGTGACCTGGGTGTCCACCACGAGGGGGTGGCCGCCCAGCTCGGCGATGCCGGCGTCGAAGGAGATCCGGGTGCGCAGGCTCTGCTTGTCGAACAGCACGGCCACCGACCTCGGCCCGGCCAGCGGCCGGTGGGCGAACCGTTCGGCCTTCATCCGGGCGGCGAGGTCGAGCACGGTGGCCTGCTCGGCGGGCGAGAGGTCGTCGTCGCGCAGCAGGTGGCGGATCATGGGGTGGCCTCCGGGGTGGCGGTGTCGAGGGCGGCGGGGAGGGCGGCCAGGAACGCGTCGGCCTGCTCGACGGTGAGGATCAGCGGCGGGGCGAGCCGGATCACGCCCGGCTGCACCGGGTTGACCAGGAACCCGGCGTCGCGCAGGGCCGCCGCGAGCGGGCCGGCGGCGTCGGCGGTGAGCACGATGCCGAGCAGCAGGCCCGCGCCGCGCACCTGCGCGACGAGGGGGTGACCGAGGGCCTCGACGCCCCGGCGCAGCCGCTCGCCGACCCGCTTGACGTGGTCGAGCAGCCCTTCGCTGGCGATGGTGGACACCACCGCGAGGGCGGCCGCGCAGCTCACCGGGTTGCCGCCGAAGGTGCTGCCGTGGGAGCCGGGGCGCAGCAGGTCGGCGGCGGGGCCGAAGGCCAGGCAGGCGCTGATCGGCAGGCCGCCGCCGAGGCCCTTGGCGAGGGTGACGATGTCGGGTTCGACGCCCTCGGCCTGGTGGGCGAACCAGTGCCCGGTGCGGCCGACGCCGGTCTGCACCTCGTCGAGCACCAGCAGCGCGCCGTGCCGGGCGGTGATCCGCCGGGCCTCGGCCAGGTAGCCGGGGGGCGGTACGACGACGCCGTTCTCGCCCTGCACCGGCTCCAGGATGACCATGGCCGTCGCGTCGGTCACCGCGTCGGCGAGGGCGGCGGCGTCGCCGTACGGGACGTGGGTGACGTCGCCGGGCAGCGGGCGGAACGGGTCGGCCTTGGCGGGCTGCCCGGTGAGCGCGAGCGCGCCCATGGTGCGGCCGTGGAAGCCGCCGACCGTGGCGACCACGTGCGAGCGGCCGGTGAGCCGGGACAGCTTGAACGCGGCCTCGTTGGCCTCCGCGCCGGAGTTGGCGAACAACACCCGGCCGGGGCGGCCGGCGAGGGCCAGCAGCAGCTCGGCGAGCGCCACCGGCGGCTCGGCGACGAACAGGTTGGACACGTGCCCGAGGGTGGCGACCTGCCTGGAGACGGCGGCCACCACGGCCGGGTGGGCGTGGCCGAGGGCGTTGACGGCGATGCCGCCGAGCAGGTCGACGTACTCGCGGCCGGCGTCGTCGACCACGACGGCGCCGGAGCCGGAGACCAGCGCCAGCGGCGGCGTGCCGTAGTTGTCCATCAGCGACTGCTGCCAGCGCTCCACCAGCGTGCTCACGACGGGATCACCATTGTGCCGAATCCTTCCGAGGTGAAGACCTCAAGCAGTGTGGAGTGGGCGACCCGGCCGTCGACGACGTGCGCGGCGGGCACCCCGCCGCGCACCGCCCGCAGGCACGCCTCCATCTTGGGGACCATCCCCGACTGCAGGGACGGCAGCAGCTCCGCCAGTTCGTCGGCGGTGATCTCGCTGACCAGGCTGTCGGCGTCCGGCCAGTTGGCGTAGAGGCCCGGCACGTCGGTGAGGACGACCAGCTTGCGGGCCCCGAGTGCGATCGCCAGGGCGGCGGCGGCCGTGTCGGCGTTGAGGTTGTGCAGCACCCCGTCGGCGTCCGGCGCGACGGTCGAGATCACCGGGATCCGGCCGGCCGCGATCAGGTCGGTCACCGCCGACGTGTTCACCGACTCGACGTCGCCGACCTGCCCGACGTCGACGGGCTCCCCGTCCACGTACGCGGGGCGGCGCACGGCGGTGAACAGGCCGGCGTCCTCGCCGGAGAGGCCGACGGCGAACGGGCCGTGCGCGTTGATCAGCCCGACCAGTTCCCGGCCGACCTGGCCGACCAGCACCATCCGGACGACGTCCATCGCCTCGGGGGTGGTGACGCGCAGGCCGCCGCGGAACTCGCTGTCGATGCCGAGCCGGCCGAGCATGGCCGAGATCTGCGGGCCGCCGCCGTGCACGACGACCGGCTTGATGCCGACGTAGCGCAGGAAGACCATGTCGGCGGCGAAGGCCCGCTGGAGCTCGGGGTCGATCATGGCGTTGCCGCCGTACTTGACCACGAGGGTGGCCCCGGACAGGCGGGCCAGCCAGGGCAGCGCCTCGATCAGCGTCTCGGCCCTGGCCTGGGCCCGGGCGAGGTCGTCGGCGGCGGTCACGTCGAGTACGCCGAGTTCTCGTGCACGTACGCGTGGGACAGGTCGTTGGTCCACACGGTGGCCTGGGCGTCCCCGGCGTGCAGGTCGATGCGGATGGCGACGTCGCGGCCGGTGAGGTCCACCTTGGACCGGTCCTCGGCGGCGGCGCCGGAGCGGCACACCCAGACGCCGTTGACGGCGACGTCGAGGGCATCCGGCTCGAACGCGGCGGCGGTGGTGCCGACGGCGGCGAGGATGCGGCCCCAGTTCGGGTCGTTGCCGAACAGCGCCGTCTTGACCAGGTTGTTGCGGGCCACCGAGCGGCCCACCTCGACCGCGTCGTCCTCGTCGGCCGCGCCGACGACCTCGATGGCGATCTGCTTGGTCGCGCCCTCCGCGTCGGCGATCAACTGCTGGGCCAGGTCGTGACAGGCGGCGGTGACCGCCGCCGTCAGCTCGGCCTCGGTGGGCTCGACGCCGGACGCGCCGCTGGCCAGCAGCAGCACCGTGTCGTTGGTGGACATGCAGCCGTCGGAGTCGACCCGGTCGAAGGTGACCCGGCAGGCGGCGCGCAGCGCGGCGTCGAGCGCCGCCGGCCCGGCCACGGCGTCGGTGGTGAGCACGCACAGCATGGTCGCCATGGCCGGGGCCAGCATCCCGGCGCCCTTGGCCATCCCGCCGACGGTCCAGCCGCTGCCGGCCGCCACGGTGGTCTTCGGCCGGGTGTCGGTGGTCATGATCGCCTGGGCCGCCGCCGCGCCGCCGTCGCGGGACAGGGCGCGGATCGCCGCGCGTACGCCGGGCAGCAGCTTGTCCATCGGCAGCCGCTCGCCGATCAGGCCGGTGGAGCAGACCGCCACGTCGCCGGCCCCGAGCCGCAGCCGGGAGCTGGCCGAGGTGAGCGCGGCGGCGGTGTGCTCGGCGGTGGTGTGGGTGTCCTGGAAGCCGGCCGGGCCGGTGCACGCGTTCGCGCCGCCGGAGTTGAGGATCACCGCCCGGGCCACCCCGCCCCGGACGACCTGCCGGGTCCAGAGCACGGGGGCGGCCTTGACCCGGTTGGCGGTGAAGACGCCGGCGATCCCGGCGTCGGGGCCGTCGTTGACGACGAGGGCGACGTCGGCGGCGCCGCCGCTCTTGAGGCCGGCGGCCACGCCGGCCGCCCGGAACCCCCGGGGTGTGGTGACGGTCATGGGGTTACTCCGTAGGTGGACAGGCCCGTGGTCTCGGGGAGCCCGAGCATCAGGTTGGCGCACTGCACGGCCTGGCCGGCGGCGCCCTTGCCGAGGTTGTCGATGGCGCTGACCACGATCACCCGGCCGGAGTCGACGTCGACGGTGGCCTGGAGGTGGCAGGAGTTGGCGCCGAGGGTGGCGGCGGTGTGCGGCCACCTCCCCTCGGGCAGCACGTGCACGAAGGCCGAGTCCGCGTACGCCTGCGCGAGGACCGCCCGGGGGTCGGCGTCGCCGGCCGGCACGGCGGTGACCGTGGCGAGGATGCCGCGCGGCATCGGCGCGAGCACGGGGGTGAGCGACAGGCTGGTCGCGCCGGTGGCCTGCTTGATCTCCGGCACGTGCTGGTGCGCGCCGACCTTGTACGGCGACAGGTCGCCCATCACCTCGCTGCCGAGCAGGTGCGCCTTGGCCGCCCGACCCGCGCCGGAGGTGCCGGAGGCGGCGACCACGACCACGTCGGCGGGGGCCACCGCGCCGGCGGCGACCAGCGGGGCGAGCGCGAGCGTGACGGCCACCGCGTAGCAGCCGGTGTTGGCCACCCGGGTCGCGGCGGCGATGCGCGCGCGCTGGCCGGGCAGCTCGGGCAGGCCGTAGACCCAGGCCCCCGCGTGGTCGCCGCCGTAGTACCGTGACCAGGCGGCGGCGTCGCGCAGCCGGTGGTCCGCGCCCAGGTCGACCACCCGGACCGACTCCGGCAGGGCGGCGGCCAGGGCCGCCGACTCGCCGTGCGGCAGGGCCAGGAAGACCAGGTCCGCGTCGGCCAGGGCCGCAGGTTCGGTCGCCGCGAACACCAGGTCCAGCCCGGCGAGCTGCGGGTGTACGGCGGTGACCGGCGCGCCGGCCTGGCTGTGCGCCGTGGCGGTGACCAGGTCGAACTCGGGGTGGCCGGCGATCAGGCGCAGCAGCTCGCCCCCGGCGTAGCCGCTCGCCCCGGCGACCGCAACTCGGATACCCATTCTAACCTCCGCATGACTATGCAGAGAAGGTTACCGGCATGTCACGCCGGGCCGCAAGGTCATGCCTCCCGCTGCATGGGCATGAGGAGATGTAGGCGCTCCTGCAACGTTGACGGATCTGGATATCGTGACGGCATCACGCCACTCTCATCGATGCCAAGGGAAGGATCTTGGACCTAGCCCGTCTGGTACTCGGTCTCCTCGTCGCCGCGCTACTGCCTTCCAGCCTGGAGTTCTTCCGCCGCCGTCCGCTGGCGGCCTGGGCCTTCATCGTGCTCTACAGCGCGTATGCCGCCTTCCCGGCGCTGCCCGGCTGGAAGGGACTGGCGGTATGGATCATGGCCGCAACAGCCGGCCTGGCCAGAACGTCAGGTGCGATCTGGAAGGAGACCTGGCGGAACCTGACAGGGCAGAAGAACCTTAGACGGCCGTCGACCTGGTTCAGCGACAGCACGCGGCGCAGAATAGTGATCCTCGCAGCCCTGCTGGCGCTGACCGTCGGGGTGTACTACGGCACGCGCAGCCTAACGGTCGCGGCGTCCCTGTGGCGCGAGGACAGCTTCAGCGTGATCCTCTCAGGATTCCTGCTCGCGGTGTTCGCAGGGAATCTCGTCGTCGTGCGGATCGTTCGACCCTACTTCGACGGCCTTTCCCCGGAGCAGCGGAACGGCGGGCTGCTGCACCTGGGCACCCGCCTCGGCTGGATCGAGCGGGCCCTGGTCTTTGTCTTCATCGCCGCGGGGCAACCCGAGGCCGCAGCGCTGGCGATCACCGTCAAGTCCTTGGTCAGGGTTCAGGGCAACGACGACCCACGTTTCGGCCAGTACGTCATCGTGGGAGCGATGAGCAGTCTTCTGGTTGCCGTCGGCGCTGGGATAGTGGTGCGCATCGCCTTGGGCCTACCAGCACTCTAGGGACTCTCATGACCACGATCCTCGACCACCCGTACGTGCAGGACCTGCTGTCCCTCGGCCTACCAAGCGCGGACTACGTGATAGCGGGAAGCGGACCGCTGCTGGCACGAGGTTGGATCAGCGACCCGGGTGACATCGACGTCGTCGCGAGAGGCTCCGCATGGCGTCTCGCTTGCGCACACGGCCAACCAACGGACGCACCCTACTCCTCGGTGCAGCGGTTGCAGCTCTTCGGCGGGCACGTGGAGGTCCTGGACGGCTGGTTTCCGGAGCTCTGGCCCACGGATGAACTGATCGACGAGGCCGATGTGATCCACGGGATCCGCTTCGTCCGACTCGCCGTCGTTGCCGCCACCAAGAGGATGCTCCATCGACCGAGGGATCTGGAGCATTTAGCGATCATGGCGGCACACGGCTGCCATACGTGAGCAACCCCACTCCGGGCCGCCCAGCGTGATACCTCCGTACCCTTCACCAGCCCGCGGCGGTTAGCAGGGGCCCCTTCCTATACAGAAAGCGTTAAGAGGGGGCCCCTGCTTACACCTCAGGCGCCGCGGAGGGTGGCGCCGAAGCGCTCCGCCGCGCGGGCCACCGCCGCGTCGCGGGCGGCCACCGCCTCCTCGACGGTCAGCGTGCGGTCGGGGGCGCGGAACGTCAGCTTGTACGCCAGCGACCGCCGCCCCGCCCCGAGCTGCTCGGAGGCGTAGACGTCGAACAGCCGCACGCCCTCCAGCAGCTCGCCCGCGCCCTCGACGAGGGCCTGCTGCACCTGCGCCGCCGGCACCCGCTCGTCGACCACGAGCGCCACGTCGATCAGGGCCGGCGGGAAACCGGAGATCGTCGGGGCCGGGGCGACCGGGGCCGCCGGGAGCGCGTCGAGGTCCAGCTCCATGGCGCTGGTGCGCTTCGGCAGCTCCAGCGCGGCCAGCACCGCCGGGTGCAGCTCGCCGGCGTGCCCGACCACGACCCCGTCGACGAGCAGCTCGGCGCAGCGGCCGGGGTGCCACGGGGCGTGTTCGGCCGCGCGCACCTCGACCCGGTCGGCGGGCAGGTCGGCCGCGGCGAGCACCGCCCGGCCGGCCTCGATCGCGTCGGCCCAGCCGGCCGGGCGGCCCGCGCCCCACCAGCCGGCCGGGTCGATGTCCCCGGTCAGCACCACGGCGACGTGCCGGGGCTGGTCGGGCACGACCGCGTCGGCGGCGGCGAACTCGGCGTCGGTGGGCCGCCGGTCCACGCCCATGGCGGGCGGGGCGCCGACGCCCGGGCGCGGGTGGAAGACCGCCCCGATCTCGTAGAGGGCCAGGTCGCGGTGGCCCCGGCCGAGGTTGCGCCTGAGGATGCCGAGCAGCGGGCCGAGCAGCGTGGTGCGCAGCAGCGGCTCCTCCTCCGACAGCGGGTTGGCCACCCGCACCGCCGCCCGGCGCGGGTCGTCGGCGGGCAACCCGAGCAGGTCGGCCAGCGAACCGGCGACGAACGGGTGGGCCAGCACCTCCACGTACCCGCGTTCGGCCAGCGAGCGGGCCACCGCCCGGCGGCGGCGCTGCTGCCAGGTCAGGCCCCGCCCGGGGGGCGCGGTGGGCAGCACCGACGGCACCCGGTCGTACCCGTCGAGGCGGACCACCTCCTCGACCAGGTCGGCCGGGTCGGTGAGGTCCGGACGCCAGCTCGGCGGGACGACGGTGAGCACGTCCGCGCCGCCGGCCGGCACGCCGGCGCTGCCCGGGTCCTCGCCGAGCCGGTCGACGCCCCGGGTGACGTGGCAGCCGACCTGTTCCAGCAGGGAGACCACCCGCTCCGGGGAGTAGGCGACGCCGACCCGCCGGCCCGGCAGGTCCACCGGCAGGGCGACCGGGGCGGGCGGCCGGACATGGTCGAGGTCGAGGATCTCGGCCCCTGCGGTGCCGCCCGCGTGGGCGGTGAGCAGCCCGACGGCCCGCTCGATGGCGACCAGCGGCAGGGCGGGGTCGACGCCCCGCTCCCAGCGCTTCGCCGCCTCGCTGAACAGCTTGTGCCGGCGGGCGGTGCGGCCCACCATCACCGGGTCCCAGTGGGCGGCCTCGAAGAGCACGTCGGTGGTGGACGCGACGACCTCGCTGGTCTCGCCGCCCATCACGGCGGCGAGCGAGACCGGGCCGGTGTCGTCGCAGATCACCATGTCCTCGGCGGTGAGGGTGCGGGCCACCCCGTCCAGGGTGGTGACCTTCTCCCCCGCCGCGGCGCGGCGCACCACGAGCGGGCCGGTGATCCGGTCGGCGTCGAAGGCGTGCATCGGCTGGCCCAGTTCGAGCATCACGTAGTTGGTGATGTCGACCGGCAGCGAGATGCTGCGCACCCCGGCGACGGTGAGCCGCTGCCGCATCCAGCCGGGGGTCTGCGCGGTCGGGTCGACGCCGCGCACCAGCCGGGCGGCGAACCGGTCGCAGCCGACGGTGTCGTGGACCTGGACCGGGTACGCCGGCTCGGCCGTCGCGCCGGGGGCGGGGGCCAGCCCCGGGTCGCGGAACGGCACGCCGAGGGCGTGGGCCAGCTCCCGGGCGATGCCCCGGACGCTGAGCGCGTACCCCCGGTCGGGGGTGATCTCCACCTCGACGACCACGTCGTCGAGGCCGACGACCGGGCGGGCGTCGTCGCCGGGCTTGGCGGGGGTGTCCTCGGGCAGCACGATGATGCCCGAGTGGTCGTCGCCCAGGCCCAGCTCCTTGGCGGAGCAGATCATGCCGTGGGAGTTGCGCCCGTACGTCTTGCGCGCGCCGATGGCGAAGCCGCCGGGCAGGACGCCGCCGGGGAGGATCACCACGACCCGGTCGCCGGGGGCGAAGTTGCGCGCCCCGCAGACGATCTCCTGCGGCTCGCCGGTGCCGTTGGCGGCGCCCACGTCGACCCGGCAGAACCGGATCGGCTTCTTGAAGCCGGTCAGTTCCTCGATGTCGAGGACCTCGCCGACGACCAGCGCGCCGGTGACCGTCGACCGCAGGTCCACGATGGACTCGACCTCGATGCCGAGGTCGACCAGCGCCTGCTCCAGGTCGGCGGCGGGCAGGTCGGCGGGGAGGTCGAGGTACTCCCGCAGCCAGCTGACAGAAACTCGCATGACTCTCAGACCACCGTCTCGTTGTCTCGTGCCCGCACCGTCTACGCCCCGGCCCCGAACGCGCGGGTGAACCGCACGTCGCCCTCGGCCATGTCCCGCATGTCGCTGACCCCGTGGCGGAACATCACGGTGCGGTCGATGCCCATCCCGAACGCGAATCCGGAGTAGACCTCCGGGTCGATCCCGCAGGCGCGCAGCACCCGGGGGTTGACCATGCCGCAGCCGCCCCACTCGACCCAGCGCGGCCCGTCGCGGTGCTCGGGGAACCACACGTCGAACTCGGCCGACGGCTCGGTGAACGGGAAGTAGTGCGGCCGCCAGCGGGTCTTCGCGCCCTCGCCGAACATGGCGCGGGCGAAGTGGTCGAGGGTTCCGCGCAGGTGGGCCATGGTGATGCCCTTGTCGACCACCAGGCCCTCGACCTGGTGGAAGACGGGCGCGTGGGTGGCGTCGAGCTCGTCGGTGCGGTAGACCCGGCCGGGCACGACCACGTAGATCGGCGGCTTGCGGGCCAGCATGGTGCGCGCCTGCACCGGGGAGGTGTGGGTGCGCAGCACCAGCCCGGAGCTGTCCGCGCCGGCGGGCGGGGCGATGTGGAAGGTGTCCATCAGGCCCCGCGCCGGGTGGTCGGCGGGGATGTTGAGGGCGTCGAAGTTGGTCCACTCCAGCTCGACCTCGGGCCCCTCGGCCACCTCGTAGCCCATCCCGACGAACAGGTCGCTGATCTGCTCCATCAGGGTGCTCAGCGGGTGCCGGGCCCCGCGCGGGCGGCGGTCGTAGGGCAGGGTGACGTCGACCCGCTCGGTGGCCAGCACCCGCTGCGCCTGCTCGCGGTCGAGGATCTCGGCGCGGGCGGCGTAGGCGGCCTCGATCGCGCGGCGGGCCTCGTTGACCCGCTTGCCGGCGTCGGCCTTCGCGGCCGGCGGCAGGGCGCCGATCTCCCGGCGGGCCAGGGCGACCGGGGACCGGTCGCCGAGGTGCGCGGGGCGCAGCGCGGTCAGCGCGTCCGGGTCGGCGGCGGCGGCGAACGCCTGCTCGGCGTCGGCCACGGCACCGGCCAGGGCGTCCGGGTCGAGCAGGGCGACCTGCTTCGGGTCGTACGGATCGTTGCGGTAGGTCATGGCGTACGGGCACTCCTCACGGCGGCGCCGGCCCTGCGCGGGCGGCGAGGCGAGTCTACGGACGCGCGGCTTCGCCGCAGCCCGCCGGTGGGGAGTTCGCGCAGGGGAAGGGTCAGGCCCGCCGCCCGCCGACACCGGCGGGCTGGCTAAACGAACGCCGTGGCGCGTTCATCATCTCGGGCGACTCCCTGCTGGATGGCCGCGCCGCACCCGTCAGGGGCGGCGGCGCAGTGCTCTGGCTGAAGCGTACAGGCACACGGCGGCGGCCGCAGCCAGGTTGAGGCTCTCGGCGCGCCCGTGCAGGGGCACCCGGACCCGGGCGTCGGCGACGGCGGTCAGCCCGTCGGGCAGCCCGTGCGCCTCCGAGCCGAACAGCCAGGCGGTCGGCGTCGCGAGGGTGCCGGCGTCGGCGAGGTCGTCGAGGTCGCGGTCGCCGTACCCGGTGGTGGCGAGGACCGCCAGCCCGGCGGCGCGCAACGCGGCGACGACCGCGAGGGGGTCGCCGGCCCGGACCACGTCGACGTGGAAGAGGCTGCCGGCGGAGGCCCGCACGCACTTGCCGTTGTACGGGTCGACGGCGTCGCCGGCGAAGACGACCGCGCCGGCCCCGGCGGCGTCGGCGGTGCGCAGCACCGTGCCGGCGTTGCCCGGGTCGCGGATCTCGGCGAGCACCGCCACGAGGCGCGGACCGGCGGCGAGGGCCTCGGACAGCGACACGTCGAGGTGCCGGCAGACGGCGACGAGACCCTGCGGGGCGACGGTCTCGGCGAGCGCGGCGAGGGCCTCGTCGGTGACGTCGGAGACCGGCACGTCGGCGGCGGCGGCGCGGGCGGCCAGGTCGGCGTGCCGGTCGAGGGCGGCCGGGGTGCCGAACAGCTCGGCGACCGTGCCGGGGCGGGCCAGGGCCTCCCGGACGGCCTGCGGGCCCTCGGCGAGGAACCGGCCGGTGGCATCGCGGTCGCGGCGGCGGTGCAGCCGGCGGGCGGCGACGACCCGGGGCGTACGCGGGGTGAAGGGCATGGTGTGCGGCTCCGCAGCGCGACCGAGGCGCCCACCGTGCGTCGGTGACGACACGGCGGGCGCCTCGGTCGGGTGCTGGCGGATCAGGCGGCCTGGGCCGCCGCGCCACCGGTGCCCTCGGCCGCCACGGCGGCGCGGGCGACCTCGACGATCGCGGCGAAGGCCGCCGCGTCGTTGACGGCCAGGTCGGCGAGGATCTTGCGGTCGACCTCGACGCCGGCCAGGCGCAGGCCCTGGATCAGCCGGTTGTAGGTCATCCCGTTGGCGCGGGCGCCCGCGTTGATCCGGGTGATCCACAGCTGCCGGAAGTCGCCCTTGCGGTCGCGACGGTCCCGGTAGGCGTACTGCATCGAGTGCAGCACCTGCTCCTTGGCCTTGCGGTAGAGGCGGGAGCGCTGACCGCGGTAGCCGCTCGCGGTCTCCAGCAGGGTACGACGCTTCTTCTGGGCGTTCACAGCCCGCTTGACGCGTGCCATCTCAACTCCTTCTTCGGTTCAGGTGGCGCGCGTCAGCGGCCGAGCAGCTTCTTGATGCGCTTGGTGTCGGCCTTGGCCAGCTCGACCGTGCCGGTCAGCCGACGGGTCTGGGTGGAGGGCTTCTTCTCCAGGTTGTGGCGCAGCCCGGCCTGCTGGGCAACGACCTTGCCCTTGCCGGTCAGCTTGACCCGCTTGCCCATACCCGTGTGGCTCTTCATCTTCGGCATGTGGAACGTCTCTCCCCTGTTACTGACCGCTGGTGTCGGCGGTCACGCCGGTCTCACCGGCTGCTGCGGTCTCGCCGGCCGCCGGGGTCCCGCTGGCCGCCGGGGCCGCGGACTCCTCCGCGGGCCGCTCCCGGCCGGCGCCGCGGGACGCCGTGGCGGCGACCGCGGAAGCCTTGACGGCCCGGTGCGGAGCGAGAACCATGATCATGTTTCGGCCGTCCTGCTTGGGGGCGGCCTCCACGTAGCCCAGCTCCGTGATCTCGGACTCGAGGCGACGCAGGAGCCGGTAACCCAGCTCCGGGCGGCTCTGCTCCCGACCGCGGAACATGATCGTTACCTTGACCTTGTCGCCGGCCTTGAGGAACCGCACCACGTGACCCTTCTTGGTCTCGTAGTCGTGCGGGTCGATCTTCGGCCGGAGCTTCATCTCCTTGATGACGGTCTGCTGCTGGTTACGCCGCGCTTCGCGCGCCTTGAGTGCGCTCTCGTACTTGAACTTGCCGAAGTCCATGAGCTTGCACACCGGCGGGCGCGCCATCGGCGCAACCTCGACCAGGTCCAGGTCGACGTCCGCGGCCAGCTGAAGGGCGCGCTCCAGTGGGACGATGCCCACCTGCTCACCCTCGGGACCGACCAGTCGGACCTCACGTGCCCGGATCTGCTCGTTCACGCGTGGTTCGACGCTGATGGGGCCTCCTCGAGTCGAATGCTCTGCGGTGGCCGACTCCCGCGGCCCCCGTGGTGGGGGCCGACCCGGAAAGCAGAAGGCCCCGGCGCATGCCAGGGCCCGCTCGACCGGTCGGCACGATCACAGGATCGCGCATCCGGGACCGGGGTGTGCCCGGAACCGGTGACCGGGACCCGGCCACCGACTGGGGCGACTCGGGTGGGAGCAGGCGCTCCGCTTCAGGACCACCCGCCCGTGGGACACGGGGGCAGTCTGGTCGACTCAGCAACACTACACCCTCGCCGGCCCGGCCCCCAAACCGGACACGCGAGGGTGAGCAGGAGCGCGGTGCCGGCGGGCACGGCACCGGACCCGACGCGGCGGGTCAGCGCCCGGCCGCGCCGCCGGCCAGCGCCGCGAGGTGGGCCCGGTGCAGCCGGCGCAGGGCGCGCACGCCCTCGACCGCCAGCTCCTTGTCGGCCGCCTGGAGGGCCACCATCGGCACCAGGTCGTCGTCGTGCAGCTCCAGGCTCGCCCACGGCGCGCCCCGGTCGAAGCGCACCCCCCGCACGACCTCCCAGGGCAGCGCATAGGAGCCGAACACGTTGCGCACCCGCACGCCCAGCGCGTCGGCCTCGACGCGGGGCCGGGTCAACAGCAGCAGGCCGAGCGCCCCGAGGACGCCCAGGCCGATCATGGCGAGCTGGTCGCCACGCTGGAAGGTGCCGTAGCCGTTGCCGGTGGGGCCGGTCAGCGACGTGGCCACCAGGCTGAACACGACAAGCAGCGTGGCGGCCGACGCCCAGCAGACCAGCCGGATGCGGCGGGGACGCAGGGTCACCGGTGCGGTTTCGCTCACCCGCCCAGTCTGCCACCCACCGGTTCGGCCCCGGTGCGTGGTCCCGTCGTGTCGCCGGCCCGCCGGGCCGCGGGACCCCGGCCGGCGACCACCACGGCCAGCAGGGTCAGCAGCGCGCCGGCCAGCACCGGCCAGCGCAGCCCGGCCCCGCCGGGCAGCACGACGTCCAGCAGCAGGGCGCCGCCGAGCTGACCGGCGACCAGGGCCAGCCCGGTGCGCAGCACCCCCACGGCGCGCACGCCCAGCATCAGGGCGAGCACGATGCCGACGCCGTACAGGCCGCCGAGGTAGAGGAACCAGTCGTGCGGCCAGGTCGGCGTCGGGCCGGTGAGGGCCCCGACCAGCGCGGCCACCAGCACGACGACGGGGGTGCCGACGGCGAAGTTGACCGCGATCGCGGCGGTCGTGGTGCCCGCCGCCGACACCCGCCCGTTGAGGGCCGACTGCACCGCCACCCCCGCCCCGCCCGCGACGGCGATCAGGACCCCGCCGACCGCGACCCCGCCGACCGGCCGGCCGAGCTGGGCCAGGGCCACGGCGAGGACGCCGAGCAGCGCGCCGGCCACCCGGGGCCCGGTCAGCCGCAGCCGGCCGAGCGGGGCCAGCCCCGCCCGGTCCGCCGCGAGCCCGCCGAGGCTGCCCCCGGCCACCTGGGCGATGGTGAAGACCGCGATCCCGAGCACCGGCACGACGTACGTGGCGACGGTGACGATCGCCGCCCCGCCGAGCCCGCCCAGGTACGACCACCACGGCAGCCGGGCCCGGCGCAGCGCGTCCAGCCCGGCCCGGGTCGACGGCAGGCCCAGCAGGCCGACGAGGACCACCAGGCAGCCGCCGAGGTTGTTCGCCAGCGCGCCGAGGATCGGGTCGCCGGCCCGCTCCCCCAGCACCGCGTTGCCCGCCGCCTGCGCCGCCGACGCCACTCCGCCCAGCACCACGGTGGCGAGGGCGGCGGCCGGCGGCAGCGGCCTCACAGCCGACAGGCGTGGATGTTGGTGACCAGGATGGCGCGGGCGCCCAGCTCGTACAGCTCGTCCATGATCCGGTGCACGTCGTCGCGCTGCACCATCGCCTGCACCGCCACCCAGCCCTCGCGGTGCAGGGGCGAGACGGTCGGCGACTCGATGCCGGGGGTCAGCGAGCTGGCCCGGTCCAGCAGCCCGGCCGGCACGTCGTAGGCGAGCATCACGTAGCGGCGGGCGACCAGCACCCCGTGCAGCCGGCGCAGCAGCTGCGCGGCCTGCGGGTGCTCGGGGGCGTCGACCCGGCGCACCAGCACCGCCGAGGAGCGCAGCAGCGGGTCGCCGAAGACGACCAGCCCGGCCTGGCGCAGCGTCGCGCCGGTCTCCACCACGTCGGCGACGACGTCGGCGACGCCGAGCCGGATGGCGTTCTCCACCGCGCCGTCGAGCCGGATCACGTCGGCCTTGATGCCGAGTTCGGCGAGGTACCGCTCGACGAGCCCCGGGTACGCGGTGGCGATCCGCCGCCCGCCCAGCTCCTGGACGCCCGTGACGTCCTGCGGACGGGCGGCGAAGCGGAAGGTGGCCCGGCCGAAGGCCAGGTCGACCACCTCCTCGGCGGGCGCGCCGGAGTCGATCAGCAGGTCCCGGCCGGTGATGCCGACGTCGAGGTCACCCGAGCCGACGTAGGTGGCGATGTCCTTCGGCCGCAGGTAGAAGAACTCGATGTCGTTGGCCTCGTCCGGGCAGACCAGGTCCTTGGGGTCGGCGCGCTGGCGGTAGCCCGCCTCGCGCAGCATCTCGGCGGCCTTCTCGGCCAGGGCGCCCTTGTTGGGTACGGCGACACGCAGCATGACGGAGTGCTCCCTCGATCGGTGGAGATGATCAGCGGACGGCGCACTCACAGATGTCGGTAGACGTCCTTCAGCTCCAGCCCGGTGGCCAGCATCAGCACCTGCGCCTGGTAGAGCAGCTGGGAGATCTCCTCGGCCGCCCGCTCCGGGCCCTCGTGCTCGGCCGCCATCCACGACTCGGCCGCCTCCTCGACGACCTTCTTGCCGATGAAGTGCACCCCCTTCTCCAGCGCGGCCACCGTGCCCGAGCCGGGGGTGCCGGCAGCGGCCTTGGCCTGCAGCTCGGCGAACAACTCCTCGAACGTCTTCACGGGGTGCGATTCTTCCAGCACCCGCCCGGCCCGGCGCGCGGCGGGTCCGCCGGTCCCACCGGCCCGGATCCCCCGCCACGGCGGCGGGACGCACCTGCGCGACGGCCGTCGATGGCTCTACGCTGTCCGCCATGCTCAGCTCCCGCACCGTCGCGCTCGCCGCCGCCGGCACCGTCCTCCTCGCGGTGGCCGCCTGCGCGCCCCAGGACGACGACACCCCCGTCACCGCCCCCACCCCCGCCGCCACCGCCGGCCCGGACTGCCTGAAGGACAAGCTGCCCACCCGGACCCCGGGCAAGCTCACCATCGCCACCGACGAGCCGGCGTACGAGCCGTGGTTCGTCGGCAACAAGCCGGAGACCGGCGAGGGCTTCGAGGCCGCGGTGGCCTACGCGGTGGCCGAGAAGCTCGGGTACGACCGCGCCGACGTCACCTGGACCCGGGTGAAGTTCGACGTCGCCGTCGCCCCCGGCCCCAAGGAGTTCGACTTCGACATCAACCAGTTCTCCATCACCGAGGAGCGCAAGAAGGCGGTCGACTTCACCGGGCCCTACTACCTGGTCCGGCAGGCCGTGATCGCGCGGAAGTCCGCGAAGATCGCCGGCAAGACGACGCTGGCCGACCTGCGGGACGCCAAGCTGGGCGCGCAGGTCGGCACCACCAGCTACCAGGCGATCACCGACGTCATCAAGCCGAAGACCAAGCCGCAGGTCTACAACAGCAACGACGACGCCAAGAAGGCGCTCCAGAACGGGCAGATCGACGGCCTCGTGGTGGACCTGCCGACCGCGTTCTACATCACCGGCGCGGAGATCACCGACGCGACGGTCGTCGGGCAGCTGCCGCAGGTCGGCACGCCCGAGGTGTTCGGGCTGCTGCTGGACCACAACTCGCCCCTCACCCCCTGCCTCAGCGGCGCGGTCGGCCAGCTCACCGCCGACGGCACGCTCAAGAAGCTGGAGCAGAAGTGGCTGACCCAGGTCGCGGGGGCGTACGAGCTGAAGTGATCCTCGCACCGCACGAACCCTCCGCGGCGCAGCGGCGGCGGCTGGCCCACCGCCGCCGCCAGACCGTCACCAGCGTGCTGGTCGCCGCCGCCTCCACGGCGGCGCTCGGCACGCTGCTCGTCGTCGCGGTCACCGGCGCGCCCGGCTGGGACCGGGTCCGCGCCTCCTTCGCCGACCCGGCGATCGCCCGCGACGCGCTGCCCGAGGTGCTCGACGGGCTCTGGCTCAACGTGCGGCTGCTGGTCTGCTGCGCGGCCGGCGCGCTGCTGCTCGGCCTGCTCGTGGCGATCCTGCGCACGCTGCGGGGCCCGGTCTTCTTCCCGGTCCGGGCCCTCGCGGCCGGCTACACGTACACGTTCCGGGGCCTGCCGCTGATCATCGTGCTGTACGTGCTCACCCTCGGCGTGCCCGGCCTGCGGTTGCAGGGCATGCCGCCGGTGCTGGTGCTCGGCGGGCTGGCGCTGGTGCTCACCTACGGCGGCTACCTGGCCGAGGTGTTCCGGGCCGGCATCGAGTCCGTGCACCCCAGCCAGCTCGCGGCGGCCCGCTCGCTCGGGCTGACCTACCGGCAGACGATGCGGCACGTGGTGCTGCCGCAGGCCGTCCGCCGGGTGGCCCCGCCCCTGCTCAACGACGTGGTCGCGTTGCAGAAGGACGTCGGGCTGGTCTCCCTCGCCGGGCCGATCGACGCGGTACGCGCCGCGCAGATCGCCACCGCCGAGACGTTCAACTACACCCCGTACATCGTGGCCGGGGCGCTGTTCGTGCTGCTCGCGATCCCGCTGATCGCCGTCACCGACTGGGTGACGCTGCGCGCGGCCCGCCGGCAGGGAAGGGGCTGACCAGATGGCGCTGCTGCGGTGCCGGGGGCTGCGCAAGACCTTCGGCGGTCACGTGGTGCTCGACGGGCTCGACCTCGCCGTCGACGAGCACCGCGTGGTGGCGCTGATCGGCGCGTCCGGGTCGGGCAAGTCGACGCTGCTGCGCTGCGTCAACCTCCTCGAAGAGCTGGACGACGGCACCATCGAGCTGGACGGCCGGGACATCTCCGACCCCCGGGTCGACCCCGACCGGGTGCGCCGGCGCATCGGGATGGTCTTCCAGGCGTACAACCTGTTCCCGCACCTGAGCGTGCTGGACAACGTCACCCTCGCCCCGGTGCGGGTGCACCGGCGGCCCCGCGCCGAGGCGGAGGCGCAGGCCCGGGAGCTGCTCGACCGGGTCGGGCTGGGGGCGAAGGCCGGCGCCTACCCCGACCGGCTCTCCGGCGGCCAGCAGCAGCGGGTGGCGATCGTCCGGGCGCTGGCCAACTCGCCCCGGCTGATGCTGCTCGACGAGGTCACCTCGGCGCTGGACCCGGAGCTGGTCGGCGAGGTGCTGGCCCTGATCCGCGAGCTGAAGGCCGACGGGATGACGATGGTGCTGGCCACCCACGAGATGGGCTTCGCCCGCGAGGTCGCCGACCAGGTGTGCTTCCTCGACGGCGGGCGGGTCGTCGAGTCCGGCCCGCCGGAACGGGTGCTCGGCGACCCCACCGAGCCCCGCACCCGTCAGTTCCTGCGCCGCATCATCGAGGCGGGCCGCCTCTGACGGGCCGACTGCCGGGCCGGGTCTCGGGCGGCGAGGGCGAGAGCGCCGCGCTGAAGCGGGCCGCGACCGTGGCCACGGCGGCACGGAGTTCCGGGCCTTCCACCACTGAGAAGTCGAAGGGGACGACGGCCAGCCACTCCTGGGCGTACATCGTGGGGTTCCGGGTGCTGCCGACCAGCACGCACCGGTCGCCGTCCGGCTCCAGACGGCCCATCGGCGGCCGGATCCACGGCGTCACCTCTTCCCACGGCGCGTGGAACACCACGCGGGTGGGGTACTTCCAGCCCGTGCCGAGATTCTCCTCGAGCGCGGCGACAGGGTCCAGGTCGTCGGGTGGGGTGAAGCCGTGCGGCAGCTGCCGCACGGCCCGCACCCGGTCGACCCGGTACGTGCGGATCGCGCCCGCGCGGTGCGAGTGGCACAGCAGGTACCAGCGCCCGTGCCGCACCACGACTGCCCACGGGTCGACCTCGGCGTCCCACTCCTCGCCGCCGTCGCCTCGATAGGTGACCAGGACGCGACGCCGGTCGGCGACGGCGGCGACCAGGGCGCTCGTGGTGGCAGGGTCGGGGCGGGCCGAACGTCGGTCCGGGGCGGCCGAGGCGTACGCCCGCAGCGCCGCCGCCTGCCGTCCGACGCTATCGGGGAGAGCCCGGATGACCTTGCTGAGCGCCGAGCCGACCAGGTCGTCGGCGTCGATGGCGGCCGGCTGCCCGTCCAGCACGGCCATGACCAGGCCGAGCGCCTGCTCCTGGGTGAAGACGACCGGCGGCAGCCGGACCCCGCGGCCCAGCCGGTAGCCCCCGTGCGGCCCGCGGGCCGACTCGACCGGGATGCCGGCCTCGCGAAGGATGCCGACGTAGCGTCGCGCGGCCCGCTCCGTCACGCCCAGGCCAGCGGCGAGCTGGTCGGCAGTCACCCCGGGACGCGCCTGCAGGATCTCGAGCGCGCGCAGAGCCCGGGCGGTGGGGCTCGGACCGCTTCGCACAGCGGAGAGAGTACCGGAAGCAGAACGTCCGGAATCGCCTCTAGGTTGATCCCATGACTACAGAACGGATCGTGCTCCTGGGTGGCCTGTGGCTCGACGGGTCGGTGTGGACCGGCGTCGCGGGCGAGCTGGCGACGAGGGGCCGCCACGCGGTGCCGGTGACCCTGCCGGGGCAGGGCGACGGGAACACGTCGGCGACGCTGGCCGACCAGCTGACCGCGGTGCTCGCCGCCGTGGACGCGGGTCCCGGCAGGTCGGTGGTGGTGGGGCACTCCGCAGCCTGCACCCTGGCCTGGATGGCGGCCGACGCCCGGCCCGGGCGCGTGGCCAAGGTCGTGCTGATCGGCGGGTTCCCCTCGGACGACGGGCAGCCGTACGCCGACTTCTTCGAGATCAGCGACGGTGTCATGCCGTTCCCCGGCTGGAAACCGTTCGACGGGGCGGACGCAGCCGACCTGGACGAGGAGGCCCGGCAGGCCTTCGCGGCGGCCGCGATCCCGGTTCCCGAGGGCGTGGCCAGGGGCATCGTACGGCTGACAGACGAGCGGCGGTTCGACGTCCCGGTCCTGGTGGTGTGCCCGGAGTTCACGCCTGCCGAGGCGCAGGAGCTGATCGCCGCGGGAGACGTGCCGGAGCTGGCCCGGGCCAGGCACGTCGAGCTGGCCGACATCGACTCCGGACACTGGCCGATGTTGACGCGGCCCACCGAACTGGCGCAGATCCTCGCCGCGCTCTGACGGGACACGGAGAGCGTGCGCGCGGCGTCGTGGCCTGCTGCCGGCTCCACAACGTGGACTCTGCGCTGCGGACCGCAGGCAGCCAGGAGCCAGACCGGACGAGATCGGCGGCCGTTGCTGGCTGATTCGGCGCGGAGAGAGGCGGAGAGAGTCAGCTACGCCGGTGACGTGTTGTAGCGATCGAGGGTCGCCTTGGATGTGGAGGCGTCGCGGAAGACGAGTTCCCATGGTCCGGTGTTGACGTCCATGTCCTTGCCGAACCCGACCCACTTGCCAGCCATCCGTCGACCGGTGGGCTCGGCCAGCAGTTGGATCGCGCCGTGGTATCGGGCGCCCCGGTAGTAGCCCGTCGGGTCGGTCTGCTCCACCCACGTGCCGGTGACGACGGCACCGTCCACGGTGAGGTCCAGGGAGAGCGACGATGCCGCCGAGCCGGGCAGGCTGCGCGCGGTCAGTCGGTCGCCGTGCTGGAGGACCACGACGAAGTGCTGCCCGGCGAAGGAGTCGCAACGACCACTGGAGTGGTACTGGTAGCGGCTGAGCCACACGCCCTCGTACGACCTGTGGGCTGGGGCCGAGCTGGGCTTCGGTGTCGGCGTGGCCAGGCTGGACATGGGGGAGGTCAGGTCGTGGCCGCCGTGCTGGTCCTGGGCGACATGTTCGCCGGGCACCGCGGCAAAGCCGAGCAGCGAGATGGGTAGGCCGGTGACGACCTCCAGCGCGCGGGCGTAGACGGGGCGTGGTGCGGCTATCGCACCGGATTCCCAGCGTTGGACGAGTCGCTTGTTGGCGTCGTTGGGCTCGCCGACGCGGTGGCCGGCGGCTTGGAGCGCGCGGGCGAAGTCGTCCTGGCTCATGCGCATCCCGGTGCGGACGGCGCGGAGCGCGGTGTTCGGGGCGGTCATGCCCGCCACGATAGCGGCATGTCGCCGGAATGTCGCCTCACATGTGTCTGCATTGTCGCGTCGTGTGCCGTCGCGTCCAGCGACGTTACGGCGTCATCGTTGAGGCGCGCGCTGGCATGTTGCCGCCGCGCCGATGGAGGTGGCGATGCGCAGTCACGGCGAGGAGCCGGCAGTGAGCCGAGGAGAACAGGCGGACGCCGTCGATCGGGAGGCGGCGAGGCGGCGGATCCTCGTCCGGGCCGAGGCGGATCGGATACCGGTCGAGGAGACGAACCGGGCGGTGCCGGACCGGAGGTGGCGGCGTGGACGGTGATCGGCTGCCGGTCGGGCGGCGGGTGGCGTACTGGCGGGGGCGGCGGAGGCTGTCGCAGCAGGTGTTCGCCGACCGGTTGGGCAAGTCGAAGAGTTGAGTGGACAAGGTCGAGCGGGGTGTCCGCGCGCTGGACCGGGTGTCGACGCTCCAGGAGGTCGCCGCGGTCCTGCGGATCGACGCGGCGGTGCTGCTCGGCCGTGACGTCCAGCCCGCGCAGGTGATCGAGCGGGACGCGGGGGTCGAGCGGATCCGGTCGGCACTGTCCCGCTACGAAGTTCCCCTCGGCCGCTCGGCGGGCAGCCGGCCGGTGTTGCCGGCCGGGCAGGTGGCCCGGCAGGTGACGCATACCTGGGTCACCTTTCAGCACGCCCGCTACCCACGGGTGGCCGAGCTGTTGCCGGAGCTGCTGGCCGACGTGGAACGCGCCCACGCCGCTCACCCGGTGGCGGGTCGGGTGTCGTTGGTGGAGGCATACCGGCTCGCGGCATCGCTGCTGGTGAAGCTGGGCGCCCCGGACCTGGCGTGGCTGGCCGTCGACCGGGCGATGACCGCTGCCACGGGCGACCGGGCGCTGGTGGCCGCCGCAGCGGTGCAACTCGGTCAGGCGCTGCGTGCGTCAGGGCAGGGTCGGGAGGCGAGGTCGGCGATGCTGGCCGCCGCCTACCGGATCGCCCCACCGGTGGTCGAGTTCGGCCTGCCCCCGGAGCTGTCGCTGTGCGGGACGCTGCTCGTCCAGGCGGCGCTGGCCGCCGCAGGGGACGGCGATGTCACGGCGGCGGCCGAACTGCTGGACGAGGCCGCAGCCATGGCCGCCCGGGTCGGTGACGGGCACGACCACCACCACACCGGGTTCGGGCCGACGGCGGTGGAACTGGCCCGCGTCGCCGCCGCCGCAGAGGGAGGCGATAGCGCGGACGCGGTGGCCCGGCACGAGAAGGCGACCGCGCGGGACGGGTGGCGGTGGCTGCCCGCCGAGCATCGGGCTGCACACCTGCTCGACGCCGCCCGCGCGTACCTCCAGGCCGGCGATCCGATCGACGCCGGCCGGGTCCTGCTGGAGGCCGATCGGATCGCGCCCGCCGAGATCCGCCACCGACCCGCCGGCCGCGACGTCCTCGCCCGGGTCGCCCGCGACCCGACCGCCCCGACGATGCTCGTCCAGCTCGCCGTCACCCTCGGGATCGGCTGATGACCGCCCCGTTCCTGTCCCTGGCGCAGATCCGCAACCGGCTCGTCCTCACCGCCCGCTGGGTCCTGCGCGATCACCAGCCTGGGCCCGACAGCCGCTGCCCGACCTGCCGGACGGCGGACTGCCCGGTGGCCGCCGCCGCCCGCGATGTCCTGTGCGCCGCCACGGAACGACAACTGTGGCGTCCGGCAGCCCAACCCACCGAACCCGACCACGAAGAGCCGTGGCAGACCGGATGATCCCGGGTCTACCCGACTCGGGCGGCACATCTCGGGGCCGCCAGCCGGCCCAACGCCCCCGGCCACCCGTCGGGCCGCCCCGTGCCGCCCGACGCCCGCGTCGTGTCGGCGACATGGCGGTATCAACCGGCCCGGGATACCGCGATGTCGCCGACATGGCGACGCCCAAACGACCGCCCCGCCCGACGCCCGCCCAGCCAGGCTGCCCCCGTCCCGCCCAGCCAGGCCGCCCAGCCCAGCCGGGCAGGCAGCCCAGCCGACCCGGACAGGTCAGCGGCCGAAGCCGACCCGGTGGGCCGCCGCCGCGTCCAGGCCGCGGACCGCCAGCGCCGCGTCCAGCGCCGCCACCGTCGCCGACCAGCCCTTGTCCTCGGCGGAGCCGGGCAGCCCGGCCCGGTCCCGGGCCTGCTCGATCGTGTCCACCGTGAGCACACCGTGCGCCACCGGCTTGCCCTCGTCGAGGGCGACCCGGGTGAGCCCCTCCGTGACCGACTTGCACACGTAGTCGAAGTGGGCCGTGGCCCCGCGCACCACCACGCCGAGGGCGACCACCACGTCGAAGCGGCGGGCCATCGCCTGCGCCACCACCGGCAGCTCCACCGAGCCGGCGACCCGGGCCACCACGGCCCGTGCCCCGCACGCCTGCGCGGCGGCCACCGCCCGGTCGAGCATGTGGTCGGTCAGCTCACCGTGCCAGCGGGCGGCGACGACGCCGACCGTCATCCCGGCGGCGTCGACCGCCGCCACTCCCGGCTCACCGAAACCCGCCATCGCCCTACGCTCCGATCTCGTCGTTCGCCACCGGACGGCCCAGCGGCCCCTCGGTCGTCTCGTCCAACTCGCCCAGCAGGTGACCCATGCGGTCCCGCTTGGTGCGCAGGTAGCGCACGTTCTCCGGGTGCGGCCGGATCGGCAGCGACTCGCGGCCGGTGACGGTCAGGCCGTACCCCTCCAGCCCGGCCCGCTTGGCCGGGTTGTTCGTCAGCAGCCGCATCGACCGCACGCCCAGGTCGTGCAGGATCTGCGCCCCGGTGCCGTAGTCGCGGGCGTCGGCCGGCAGCCCCAGGTCGAGGTTCGCGTCGACGGTGTCGCGGCCGAGGTCCTGCAACTGGTACGCCCGCAGCTTGTGCAGCAGGCCGATCCCCCGCCCCTCGTGCCCGCGCACGTAGAGCACCACCCCGCGCCCCTCCGCGGCGACGCGGGCCAGCGCGGCCTGCAACTGCGGGCCGCAGTCGCAGCGCAGCGAGCCGAACGTGTCGCCGGTGAGGCACTCGGAGTGCACCCGCACCAGCACGTCCCGCCCGTCGCCGAGGTCGCCCATGACCAGGGCGACGTGCTCGGCCGGGTCGTGCTCGGCGCGGTAGCCGAAGGCCGTGAACACCCCGTGCGGGGTGGGCATCCGGGCCGCCGCGACCTGCTCGACCTGCTTCTCGGTGCGCCGGCGGTAGGTGATCAGGTCGGCGATGGTGACCAGGGTCAGGCCGTGCTCGGCGCAGAACTTCTCCAGGTCCGGCAGGCGCATCATGGTGCCGTCGTCGTTGACCAGCTCGCAGAGCACGCCGGCCGGGCGCAGGCCGGCCAGCCGGGTCAGGTCGACGGCCGCCTCGGTGTGCCCGGGGCGGCGCAGCACCCCGCCGGCGCGGGCGCGCAGCGGCACCACGTGCCCCGGCCGGGCCAGGTCGGTCGGGTCGGTGGAGGCGGCGGCGAGCAGCCGGATGGTGTGCGCCCGGTCGGCCGCCGAGATGCCGGTGTCGACGCCCTCCCGGGCGTCCACCGTCACCGTGTACGCGGTGCCCCGGCGGTCCTGGTTGGTGTGGTGCATGGGCGGCAGGTCCAGCCGGTCGCACTCGTCCTCGGTCAGCGGCACGCAGACGTAGCCGGAGGTGTAGCGGACCATGAACGCGACCAGCTCCGGGGTGGCCAGCTCGGCCGCGAAGATCAGGTCCCCCTCGTTCTCCCGGTCGGCGTCGTCGACCACGACGACGGGCCGGCCGGCGGCGATGTCCGCGACGGCCTGCTCGATGCTGGCGAAGGTGGTCATGCCACGACCTCCGAGTAGGTGGGTGACAGGGTGGCGGGGGCCGGGCGGGCGGCGCGCGAGGTGCGCCACCAGGAGACGAAGCCCCAGACGCAGAGCGCCCCGTAGACGAGGTACATGGCCGCCGACGGGTAGAACCCGCCGCGCAGCAGCAGGGGCACGCCGACGGCGTCCACGGCGATCCAGACCAGCCAGAACTCGACCCAGCCGCGGGCCATGCCGTAGGTGGCGAGCAGGCTGCCGGTGAGGATCCACGCGTCGGGCAGCGGCCCCCAGGAGCCGAGCGCGGCCAGCACCGGGTACGCGGCGGCGGTGCCCGCCGCGGCGGCCAGCAGCAGGCCGAGGCGCTCCCGCCGGGTGGCCCAGCGCGGGGCGACCGCCCCGGCGTCCCCGCCGGGGCCCGAGCGGCGGTTGCGCGCCCAGCGCCACCAGCCGTAGCAGCTCACGGCGAAGAAGAAGACCTGCCGGCCGGCCTGGCCGTAGAGGTCGTGGGCCTGCGGGGTGGCGAACGCCCCGCCGAGGAAGACGGTGAGCAGCAGCGCGTTGCCGACCATGCCGACGGGCCAGGCCCAGACCAGCCGGCGCAGCCCGAGCAGGGCGGAGACGAGGCCGAAGGCGTTGCCGACGATCTCGCGGACCAGCACGGGCGAGCCGGCGACGTGCACCTGGGCGTCGAGCAGCCAGCCGAGCGGGCCGGTCACCGTCGGCCCCCGCCGGGAGCCTGCCCCGCCGCGCCGGGGGGCTGCCCGATCCCGTCGGGCAGCCGGTCGCCGCCGCCGACCGCGCGGTCGCCGAGGAGCCGCTCGACGTACTTGGCGAGCACGTCGACCTCCAGGTTGACCGGGTCGCCGACGGCGCGGTCGCCGAGGGTGGTCAGCTTGAGGGTGGTGGGGATCAGCCCGACGGTGAACCAGTCGGGCCCGACGTCGGCCACGGTGAGCGACACCCCGTCGACGGTGATCGAGCCCTTCTCCACCACGTACCGGGACAGGCCGGCGGGGAGCCGGAAGCGGACCGTCTCCCACTGCTGCGCCGGCTGGCGGGACAGCACCGCGCCGACGCCGTCGACGTGGCCCTGCACGAGGTGCCCGCCGAGACGGCTGTTCAGGGCGGCGGCGCGTTCCAGGTTGACGCCGACGCCGGGGCGCAGCGCGCCGAGGGCGGAGCGACGCAGCGTCTCGCCCATCACGTCGGCGGTGAAGACGTCGCCGTCGACGTCGACCACGGTCAGGCAGACCCCGTTGACGGCGATGGAGTCGCCGTGCCGGGCGTCGCTGGTGACCAGCGGCCCCCGGATGGCGACCAGCGCGGAGTCGTCGCCGGTCTCGGCCGTGCGGACGACCTCGCCCAGCTCCTCGACGATGCCGGTGAACATGTCAGCCCTCCCTCTTCCGGGGCAGCGCGGTGATGCGCAGGTCCGGACCGACCTGCGTGACGTCGGTGATCTCCAGGTCGATGGCGTCGGCGATGGTGGTCACGCCGGCGTCGGCCAGCGCGGTCGGCCCGGCGCCGAGCAGCTTCGGCGCGACGTAGGCGACGACCCGGTCGACCAGGCCGGCGGCGAGGAACGCGCCGGCCAGCTTCGGGCCGCCCTCCAGCAGCGCGGCCCGGACCCCCCGGTGGTGCAGCTCCGCGAGCAGGGCCGGCAGGTCGACCCGGCCGTCCGGGCCGACGCCGACCTCGGCGGCGGTGGCCACCCACGTGCGGGCGGCGCCGTCGCGGACCCGGGCGTCGGCGGGGGTACGTCCGGAGGTGTCCACGACCACCCGCAGCGGCTGCCGGATGGCCAGGGTGCCGTCGCGCAGGTTGCGGGCGGTGAGCCGGGGGTCGTCGGCGAGCACGGTGCCGACCCCGGCGATGACCGCGTCGACGGTGCCGCGCAGGGCGTGCACGTCGGTCCGGGCGGCCTCCGAGGTGATCCACATGCTGGTGCCGTCGGCGGCGGCGGAGCGCCCGTCGAGGGTCGCGGCGCACTTCCAGACGACGTACGGCCAGCCCCGGCGCATCGAGGTCAGCCAGGCGACGTTGCCGGCCTCGGCCTCGGCGGCGCGCACCCCCACCTCGACGTCGACGCCGCCGGCGCGCAGGGTCGCGGCGCCGCCGGAGGCGACCGGGTTGGGGTCGGGCACGGCGATCACCACCCGGGCGACGCCGGCGGCGAGGAGGGCGTGGCTGCACGGGCCGGTGCGGCCGGTGTGGTCGCAGGGTTCCAGGGTGACGACGGCGGTGCCGCCCCGGGCCCGCGGCCCGGCCTGGGCGAGCGCGACGATCTCGGCGTGCGGTCCGCCCGCGTACGCGTGGAATCCCTCCCCGACGACCTCGCCGTCCGGGTCGAGCAGCACGCAGCCGACCACGGGGTTGGGGCTGGTGGTGCCGAGGCCACGGGCCGCGAGCGCGATCGCCCGACGCATCGCGTCGTCCACGGAGACGCTGGCCATCGCCCTGTCCTGCCCTCTCACTCGCCGGTCCGCGCGGGCAGGACACGGGAGGCCGCGGGCAGGCGGCGGCGGCCGGGAACGGCAGAGCCGGCCCCGGGGAGCCCACGCGGCGGCCGAGGACAGCCGTCGGCACAGGGCCCGCCCCGTCCCGCGCGCTGTCTCCCATCCGGACTGTCTGGGGGTGGGTTGGCCCGCCCCCAACCGTCGGCCCCGGAGTCTCACCAGGTCCACCGGGCGGCAGGGCCGTCCGGGTCGCGGGCTTACCACGGCCGCAGCCGTGGATCACCGCCGGTTCGGAATTACACCGAGTCCCGCCAGCGCGTGGTGGGTACTGCGAGAAGTGTTACACGCCACCCGCCGCGCGTCTGCCCTCGGGGAGCTACCTCACACAGGTGGGCAAGATTCAAGAAAGGCTGCGCCGCCGGTCGACCGCCACGTACGAGCCGGGTTGGCTCTTGGCCACGGATTTCATCTCCGAGGCGACCGCGATCGCGTCCAGCGGGTTGGTCAGGCGCTTGCCGGCGTCGGAGACGGAGACCCCGATCGACAGGGTGACCAGGGCGGCCCGCCGGATGTTGCCCCGCCGGTCCTTCAGCTCGACGTAGCCGCGCGCGGCGTCGGACGGGTCGTAGAGCTTGTCGGCGGCGGTCTCGAAGTCGACCACGGCCCGGGAGGTCAGCGGCCGCACCTGGTCGGGGGCGCAGACGATGACGAAGTCGTCGCCGCCGACGTGGCCGAGGAAGGCCGGCGGCAGCCCGATCGCCACGACCGCCCGGTGCAGGCTGCGGGCCAGGGCGGAGATGAACTCGTCGCCCCGGACGAAGCCGTACCGGTCGTTGACGCTCTTGAACCGGTCAATGTCGACGTAGCCGACGGCGTAGTCGACGCCGCTGCGGACCCGGTCGCTGATCTCCCGCCGGATCCGGGAGTTGCCGGGCAGGCCGGTCAGCGGCGAGACCTCCCGGAACTCCTTGTTGCGGCGCAGCGTGGAGCTGACCCGGGCGACCAGCTCGGCGGTGTCGAAGGGCTTGACCAGGTAGTCGTCCGCGCCGGCGCTGAGCCCGTGGACCTTGTCCACGGTCATCCCCTTGGCGGTCAGCATGATCACCGGCAGGGCGGAGGTCATCGGGTCGGCGCGCAGCCGCCGGGTCAGCTCCAGCCCGTCGACGCGCGGCATCATCAGGTCGACCACCGCCAGGTCGGGCCGCTGCCGCTCGATCACCTCCAGGGCCTCCTGGCCGTCGCCGGCGTGGATCACCTCGAAGCCGTGCAGCCGCAGGTTGAACTCGACGAACCGGGCGATGTCGGCGTCGTCGTCGACGACGAGGATGAGGTCGGGTCGCTCGTCGGCCGGGTCCACCTCAGGCCCCGGCGGTCGCGCGCTCCGCCAGGCCCCGCAGGCGGCGGACCGCCTCGGCGGGGTCGTCGGCGCCGTAGACGGCGGTGCCGGCCACGAACGCGTCCGCGCCCGCGGCGGCCGCCTGCTCGATGGTGTCGGCGGCGATCCCGCCGTCGACCTCGATGCGCAGCTCCAGGTGGCCGGCGTCGACGTGCCGGCGGGCCGCGCGCACCTTGTCGAGCAGCTCGGGGATGAACCGCTGCCCGCCGAAGCCGGCCTTGATCGTCATGATCAGCAGCGTGTCGAAGCTGGGCAGCAGCTCCAGGTAGGGCTCGATCGGGGTGTCCCGGTCGATCGCCAGCCCGGCCTTCGCCCCGGCCGCCCGGAGGTCCTTGGCCAGCGACACCGGGTCGTCGCACGCCTCGGCGTGGAAGGTGACGTTGTGCGCCCCGGCGTCGGCGTACCCCGGGGCCCACCGGCGCGGGTCGGTGATCATCAGGTGCACGTCGAACGGCAGCTCGGTCGCGGCGCGCAGGCTCTGCACGACGGGCAGCCCGATGGTCAGGTTCGGCACGAAGTGGTTGTCCATCACATCCACGTGCAACCAGTCCGCGGCGCCCTCGACGGCGCGGACCTCCTCGGCGAGGCGGGCGAAGTCGGCGGCGAGGATGCTGGGCGCGATGATCGACGGCGGTACGGTCACGAGGTCAGTGTACGAACGCGGCCATCAGCCGCCCGCATCGCGGCACCTTTCCGGACGCGCTGTGACCCAGCCGTGACCGATGGTGCAAGATCGGCCGGTCCGGACGGCAATCCCGGACGAAAAGTCAGCCGCGACTGGCCGATCGAGGGAAACGCAGCAAGACTCCATGCAGGACGGTCACGTAAGCTGCACGCCCGGTGGCGGAAACGCCCCCACGGGCCGTGGCGCCCGACCGTCAGCTCCCGGAAAGGGCGGACGATGCGACGGTGGCTTGTGGCGCTGGCGCTGGCCGGCACGGTGACGATGCTGCTGGGCGGCTGCGCCCGTCCGCACGGTGCCGACGGCGACCTCACCGACGACTGGCCGACGCTGCGGGAACCGCAGATGTTCATCCCGGCCACCGACGCCTGCCTGCCCCGGATCACCACGGTCGTCCAGGCCGGCACGTACGAGACGGTGGACTGCGCCCGCAGCCACCTGGCCGAGACTATCCACGTCGGCATCTTCACCGACCCGGTCATCGACGCCGGCCCGCGCCCCGAGGCGGGCACGCCCGTCCTGCGCGTCGCCCGTGCCGAGTGCGACCAGCGGGCCCGGGAGGTGCTCGGCGGCGACTGGCACTCGGCCCGGCTGAGCCTCACCATCGCTCTGCCGTCGACGTCGGCCTGGGCGAGCGGGGCCCGCTGGTACCGCTGCGACCTCAGCGAGACCGACAGCATCGACAACACCCGGCCGGTCAACCGCGTCGGCAGCCTGCGCGGCGCGATGGTCGGCGACTCGCCGTTGACCCACCGCTGCTTCGACCCGAAGCTGATCGGCGCGAACCTGAACTACATGGCGCCCGTGCTGTGCACCGAGCCGCACCGCGCCGAGTTCGTCGGGGTCTACACCGAACGCGACATGACCTGGGCCGAGTTCATCCGGTCCAACCAGAAGGTGCACCGCCGCTGCATGGCGCTGATCGCCGACTTCGCCGAGGTGCCCAACAACAGCGACCTGCCGTACCGGGCGGGGTCGATCTTCTATCCTCCGTCGCAGCGGGAGTGGGACGAGGGCGACCGCGGGGTGCGGTGTTTCCTGTGGAGCGACGACCGCAAGCTCACCCGGTCGATGCGCGGCGCCGGGCCGAAGGGACTACCCGCGAGCTGAGCGCCGGTGCCGTAAAGTGCCGCTCCGTGGCGCGCCCGGCGACGGAGGCCGGTGCCCGCGACCACCGCGACGGGGAGGTCGGACTGATGCGGCGATGGTGGACGGCGGTCGCCGTGTCGGCGGGGGCGGCGCTGGCGCTGGGCGGCTGCGGCACGCCGGCCGGTCTGGACGGTGACCTCGCCGACGACTGGCGGGCGATGGCGGCGCCGACGCAGTTCGTGCCCGCCGCCGGGGCCTGCCACACCGTCTTCGCCGACGTCGGCTACCTCAGCGGCTACAACCCGGTGGACTGCGCGACGTCGCACCGGGTGGAGACCCTGCACGTCGGCACGCTCACCGACGCCGCCGCCGAGCTGGGCGCGCCGCCCGCCGCCGGCTCGGCGGGGATGCGGGCCGTCCGCGCCGAGTGCGACCGGGAGGTCGGCAAGGTCCTCGGGGCGGACTGGCGCGCGGGGCGGCTGTTCCTGTCCCCGGTCCTGCCGTCCCGGCAGGCCTGGTCCGGCGGGGCCCGCTGGTTCCGCTGCGACGTGAGCGAGGTGGAGAGCGTCGACGACCCCAGCGCCGTGTCCCGCACCGGCAGCCTCGCCGGCGCGCTGAAGGGTTCCTCGGCGCTGGCCCACCGCTGCTTCAACCCCAAGATCAAGAAGGACGACGTGCAGGAGATGACCGCCGTCGCCTGCACCAAGAAGCACCGGGTCGAGTTCGTGGGCGTCTACCAGGCACCCGACATCCCCTTCGCCCAGGTCGACAAGAACCGGATGCGCCTGCACAAGGGCTGCCGGACGCTGATCGCCTCGTACGCGAAGGTGCCGAACAACGGCGACCTGGAATACCGGGCGGGCACCATCTTCTACCACCCCTTCGAGGAGGAGTGGAAGGACGGCAACCGGGGCGTGCAGTGCTTCCTCTGGGTCGACCGCGACCTCACCCGCTCGGTGAAGGGCATCGGCACCAAGGGCCTGCCGGTGCAGTGATCCACCCGGCGGACGACTGACGCGGCGGGGCGGCCCGGAAGGGCCGCCCCGCCGCCGTCTCGGCTCAGCCCGCCATCTCGGCTCAGCCCCGGCGCAGGACCGCCAGGAACATGGCGTCGGTGCCGTGCCGGTGCGGCCACAGCTGCACCGACGGCCCGTCGCCCAGCCCCGGCATGCCGGCCGGCAGCAGCGGCCGGGCGTCGACGAAGTCCGCCGGCACCCCGGCCCGCCGCGCCGCCTCGGTCACCGTCACGTGCGTCTCCACCGTGTGCGGGGAGCAGGTCACGTAGGCCACCAGGCCGCCCGGCCGGGCCGCCCGCAGCGCCGCCGAGAGCAGCTCCCGTTGCAGGCGGGTCAGCGGCGGCAGGTCCGACGGCTGCTTGCGCCAGCGGGCCTCCGGCCGGCGACGCAGCGCGCCCAGACCCGTGCAGGGCGCGTCGACCAGGACCCGGTCGAAGTGCCCCTCCGGCAGCTCCGGGTCGGCGCCGACGGTGCGCCCGTCGGTGTGCAGCACGGTCACCGGCAGCCCCCGCGTGGCCTGGCCGACGAGCCGGGCCCGGTGCTCGGAGACCTCGACCGCCGTCAGCCGGGCCCCGCGCTCGGCGGCCAGCGCCCCGAGCAGGCCCGACTTGCCGCCCGGCCCGGCGCACAGGTCCAGCCAGTGGGCGTCCGACCCGTCGAGCGGGGCGACCGCGAGGGCGTGGGCCACCAGCTGGGAGCCCTCGTCCTGCACGTGCGCCCGCCCCTCGGCCAGCGCCGGCAGGTCGCCCGGCGCGCCGCCGGAGAGATAGACCGCGTACGGGGAGAACGCCCCCGGCGCGCCGCCGACCTCGTCGGCCAGGGCGGCCGGATCGGCCAGGCCCGGCCGGGCGCACAGGTGCACCGGCGGGCGCTCGTTGTCCTCGATCAGCAGCCGGGTCGTCTCGCCCAGGTCGCCGCCGAGCGCCTCGGCGAAGGACCGCACGATCCACTGTGGATGACTGTACGCCAGGGCGAGGTGCCCGATCGGGTCCGTCTCGAAGGCCGGGGCGAGCTTCGCCACCCAGGCGTCGGCGTCGCGCCCCGCCACCTCGCGCAGCACGGCGTTGGCGAAGCCCGTCGCCCCGATGCCGACCGCGCGCACCAGGTCGACGGTCGAGGAGACCGCCGCGTGCGCCGGCACCCGCGTGTGCAGCAACTGGTAGGCGCCCAACCGCAGCGCGTCGCGCACCGGCGGGTCGATCCGGGCCACGTCGCGGCCGGCCGCGTCGGTGAGGATCGCGTCGAGGGTGCCGATGTGGCGCAGCGTGCCGTAGGTCAGCTCGGTGGCGAAGGCGGCGTCCCGGCCGGTCAGCCGCTCCTGCCGCAGCAACGCCGGCAGCACCAGGTTGGCGTACGCGTCGTCGCGGTGCACCGCCGCGACCGCCTGGTAGGCGACGTGCCGGGGCAGGTCGACGGCGGGCCGCGCCGGCCGCCGCGCGTCCCGGCGGTCGTCGCCCCGGCCGGCGCGGGCCGGGCGGTCGCCGTAGGCCGGGCGGTCACCCCGGGGGCCGCCGGCCGACCGGTCGGGCCGCCGGTCGGGGCGGGGGGCGGACTGCTCGTCGTACCGCTGTCGGGGGCGCTCCGCAGACCCGGTCACGCGAGCTCCTCCCCCGCGGTGACCCGGGCGCCGCGCGCCCAGTCGCTCGCCGGCATGGCCTTCTTGCCCGCGGCCCGCACCTCGCCGAGGGCGACCGGGACGGTGGCCGTGCCGGCCAGCACCCGGGACTTCTCGGCCAGCAGCTCGCCGGGCTTCAGCTCGGGGCCGTCGGGCACCGGGACGACCGGGCCGAGCTTGACCCGCTCGCCCCGGAACGTGGTCCACGGCCCGGGCGCGGGGGTGCACGCCCGGATCCGCCGGTCCACCGCGAACGCGGGGTCGCCCCAGCGCACCCGGGCGTCGTCGACGGTCAGCTTCGGCGCGAGCGACACCCCGTCGGCCGGCTGCGGCTCGGCCCGGGCGGTGCCCGCCTCGATCGCGTCGAGGACGGCCACCAGCAGCCCGGCCCCGGAGTCGGCGAGCCGCCCCAGCAGGTCGCCGGACGTGTCGGTGGGGCGGATCTCGTCCGTGACGGTGCCGTAGACCGGGCCGGTGTCGAGCCCCTCCTCCAGGGCGAAGACGCTCGCCCCGGTCAGCTCGTCGCCGTGCAGCACGGCCTGCTGGACGGGGGCCGCGCCCCGCCACGCGGGCAGCAGCGAGAAGTGCAGGTTGAGCCAGCCGTGCCGGGGGATCTCCAGGGCGGCCGGGGGCACCAGCGCGCCGTAGGCGACCACCGGGACGCAGTCGGGGGCCAGCTCGCGCAGCCGGTCGAGGAACTCCGGCTCGCGCGGGCGGGCCGGGGTGAGCACCTCGACGCCGCGCTCGTCGGCCCAGGCCCCGACGGGCGAGCGGACCAGGCCCCGGCCCCGGCCGGCGGGGGCGTCGGGGCGGGTGACGACGGCGACGAGGTCGTGGCCGGAGGCCGCGATGGCGTCGAGGGCGGGCAGGGCGACGGCCGGCGTGCCGGCGAAGATCAGGCGCACCGGGTCACCGCCCCAGGCCGAAGGGGCTGCCGCCGTGCGGGTCGAGCTTGACCGTCGGCGGGGCCGCCGCGTCGTACCACTCGGCCTGGCGGATCGCCTTCATCGCCTCCTTGCGGCCGGCCGGGTCCAGCCGGTCGACGAAGAGCACGCCGTCGAGGTGGTCGGTCTCGTGCTGCACGCAGCGGGCCATCAGGCCCGTGCCGACGATCTGGACCGGGTCGCCGTAGCTGTTGTAGCCCTTGGCGACGACGTTCTGCCGGCGCTTGGTGTCGAAGTAGAGGCCGGGGATGGACAGGCAGCCCTCGGGGCCGTCCTGCTCCTCGGCGTCGGGAAACTCCAGCACCGGGTTGACCAGGTGGCCGAGCACGTCGTCGACGTCGAAGGTGAACACCCGCAGGCCCACTCCGAGCTGGGGCGCGGCGAGACCCGCGCCGCTCTGCTCGCGCATCGTGTCGGTGAGGTCGGCGACGAGCCTGCGCAGCTCGGCGTCGAAGTCGACCACCGGATCGGCCGGCGTGCGCAACACCGGATCCCCGAACAGACGGATGGGCTGGACGGTCACGCGGGACGACTCCTTCGGTCGGGCGGGTCGGGCCGTACCAGTCTACGGAGTGCCCGGGGGCCTCCCCCCGCCCGCGACCGGGACGGGTCAGGCGCCGGGGGCCGGCTCCCCGGCGAGCACGGCGTCGCCGGCCAGCAGGCAGTGCGCCGGCAGCGGCAGGGTGATGCCGTGGGCGGCCTCCCAGTCGTAGACGGTGCCGGGGCGGACCTGGGCGGTGAAGTAGTCCACCGCGCTCGTCCCGCCGACCACCGGCTCGTCGACCTCGGCGGCCAGCCGGGCGGGCACCAGCGGGAAGCCGCTGCGGATGGCCGCGCTGAGCCGCCGGTGGCCGTCGACGACGAAGAAGTATTCCCCGGTGAAGCCGATGGTCAGGGGCTCCAGCGCCTCGTCGCCGGCGGCGGCGACCTCGTCGACGAAGCCCGCGTCCCACAGCCCGCGCAGGGCGCCGACGTCCTCGGTCGGGTAGACCCGGGTCGGGTCGAGCAGCAGCAGCGGCGGGGCGTCGCGCAGCACGTCCGCGCCGAGCCGCCCCTCGTACACGTCGATGATGTGGCCGATCACCTGCTCCGGGTTGGCCCGGGTGGAGTCGCAGATCAGGTCGTAGTTGCGCAGCCGGGCCTTGTCGACGCCGTAGCGGACGATGAACCGGCCCCGCTCGCTCTCGCTGCGCTCGCGCAGCTTGGCCCGGGCCTCCTCCAGCGACGTGTAGCTCTCGGCCGGGCCGGAGGGGCGGGCCAGGACGCGGCGGGCCGCCTCGGTCGGCTCGGTGATCATGTGCACCTTGAGCGCGTCGGTGAAGAAGTGCCAGGCGAGCCGGGAGTCCATGACGAGGCTCTCGCCGGAGGCCGCGATGTCCTGCTGGAGCTGGTCGACGTAGCCGTCGACGGCCTGGTCCAGCTCGGCGTGCAGGTTGAGCTGGAGCGCGGTCATCTGCCGCTCCTGCGCCATCTGGCGGTAGAGGTCGCCGACGCTGACCCGGCGCAGCCCGAGCCGCTTGGCGATCTCGACGGACACGGTGCTCTTGCCGCTGCCGAGGTCACCGTTGAAGACGATCGATTGACGAACGGTCACGACTGGTCCACCCCTGATCACCGGCTGACTGGCGTCGTCGACGTGGCGTCGTACCGACACTCCGTCGTGCGCCCGGGCATGACGGGCGATGCTATCACGCACCGGCGACCACGGATCGTGACCGCCACACCGATCGCCTAGAACAGCAAAAGAGGGTCGATCTGGACGCGGACCGGATCGGCAGCCTTACGGAGAGTACGCGTCCCGGCGGCGGCGTGCAGCGCCTCGGCGAGGGCCGCCGCCCGGGCCCGGGGCACCCGGACCAGCATCCGCTCCTTCTCGCCGTCGGCGGGGACCGGGCCCAGCACCTCGGCCGCCTCGGGCAGCCGGGCCGCGGCCAGCAGGTCGGCCACCGCCTCGGCCGGGCCGGTGACGCTGGCCATCCGCACCGCCGGCGGGAACCCCAGCTCGCGGCGCTCGGCCAGCTCCCGGGCGGCGAACCAGGCGGCGTCCCAGCGCAGCAACGCCTGCACCGGCGCGAGCGCCCCGTCGGCGACCACCACCACCCGGCCGCCGGCCGCCGCCGGCCGGGCCAGCGCGGCGGCGGCCAGCCAGCGGCGCAGCGCCTCCTCGCCGGCCCGCAGGTCGGCCCGGGTGAGCAGGGCCCACGAGTCGAGCAGCAGCACCGCGCCGTAGCCGCTGTCGGCGATCGGCTCGGCCCCCGGGGTGGCCACCACGAGGCCGGCGCCGCCGGGCACGGTGCTGAGCACCTCCTCCCGCCCGGAGGTGCGCACCGGCACCCCGGGGAAGGCCCGGCCCAGCTCCTCGGCGGTGCGCCGGGCGCCGGTGACGGCCGCGCGCAGCCGCCGGCCGCCGCACTCCGGGCAGGCGTACGCGGCGGCGGTCCGGCCACACCAGCGGCAGGCCGGTGCCCCCCGCGCCGACGGCAGGGCGAGCGGGCCGGCGCAGTGCGGGCAGCGGGCCGGCGTGCGGCACTCCGCGCAGGAGATCGACGGCAGGTAGCCGCGCCGGGGCACCTGCACCAGCACCGGCGCATCACCGCCGAGCGCGTCCCGGGCGGCGGCCCAGGCCAGGCTGGGCAGCCGGGCCGTCGCCGCGCCGGGGTCGCGGGCCAGCTGCGGGTCGTCCCCGGTCGGCGCGACGGCGGGGGTACGCGCCCGCACGGCGGCCCGGTCGGCCACCACCTCCCGCGCCCAGCCGGTCTCCACCAGCAGCTGCGCCTCGGCGCTGCGGGCGTACCCGCCGACCAGGGCGGCCGCGTCGGCGAGCCGGGCGCGGGTGAGCAGCACCTCGCGGGCGTGCGGGTAGGGGGCGCGCGGCTCGGCGTGCAGGTCGTCGCCGTCGTCGACGATGGCGACCAGGCCGAGCCGGGCCACCGGGGCGAACATCGCCGCGCGGGTGCCGATCACGACCGGCACGTCCCCGCGCCGGGCGGCCAGGAACGCGCGGTAGCGGCGGGCGGGGCCGAGCGCGGCGGAGAGGCCGACGTGCCGCCCGGGGCCGAGGACGGCGGTCAGCGCCGCGTCGAGGCGGTCGAGGTCCCGGGCGTCGGGCACGACCACCACCGCGCCCCGCCCGCCGGCCACGGTGGCGGCGACCGCCTCGGCGTACCGGGCGGGCCAGTCCTCCCCCGGCAGCGCCGACCAGACCGCCCGGGCGGGGCGGCCCTCGGTCAGCGCCCGCAGGAACGCCGGCCCGGCCGGGTACGCCCGCCAGCCGGCCGCCTCCGGCGGGGCCGGGGGCGCGGGCGGCGTCGGCGGGACGTGCGGCTCCTTCTCCACCCGGGCGTGCCGGGGCGGCACGGCCAGCCGGAGCACGTCGGCGAGGCTGCCGGCGTACCGGTCGGCGACGGCCCGGGCCAGCCGGGCGACCTCGTCGGCCAGCACCGGCTCGGGCGAGACGAGCCGGTCGAGGTAGGCCAGCCGCCCGGTGTGCCCCGAGGCGTCGGCCCGCTCCAGCAGCCAGCCGTCGACGAGCTGGCCGGCGAAGCGCACCTTCACCCGGGTGCCGGGGACCGCCGCGTCGGCCAGGTCGGCGGGGACCAGGTAGTCGAAGGGGCGGTCGAGGTGGGCCAGGGGCACGTCGACGCAGACGCGAGCGACCGGCGACCCGTCAGCGGGTCGCCGGTCGCTGCGCGTGTCGCCGGTCAGGCTCCTGCGGCCGACTTGAGGTCGGCGGCCCGGTCGGTGCCCTCCCAGGTCAGCTCGGGCAGTTCCCGGCCGAAGTGGCCGTACGCCGCGGTCTGCCGGTAGATCGGGCGCAGCAGGTGCAGGTCCCGGATGATGGCGGCCGGGCGGAGGTCGAAGACCTCGTGCACGGCCTTCTCGATCGAGGCGACCGGCACGGTCTCGGTGCCGAACGTCTCGATGAACAGGCTCACCGGGTGCGCCTTGCCGATCGCGTAGGCGACCTGCGCCTCGCAGCGCTCGGCGAGGCCGGCGGCCACCACGTTCTTGGCCACCCAGCGCATCGCGTACGCCGCCGAGCGGTCCACCTTGGACGGGTCCTTGCCGGAGAACGCGCCGCCACCGTGCCGGGCGTACCCGCCGTAGGTGTCGACGATGATCTTCCGCCCGGTGAGGCCGGCGTCGCCCATCGGGCCGCCGATCTCGAACCGCCCGGTCGGGTTGACCAGCAGCCGGTAGCCGTCGGTGTCCAGGCCGAGGCTCTCCAGCTCCGGCGCGATGACGTGGTCGCGCACGTCCGGGGTGAGCAGCGAGTCCAGCGAGATGTCGGCCGCGTGCTGGCTGGACACGACGACCGTGTTCAGCCGGACCGGGCGCAGCCCCTCGTACTCGATGGTGACCTGGGTCTTGCCGTCCGGCCGCAGGTAGGGGATCGTGCCGTCCTTGCGGACCGCGGTGAGCCGGCGGGCGAGCCGGTGCGCCAGGGCGATCGGCAGCGGCATCAGCTCGGGCGTCTCGGAGCAGGCGAACCCGAACATCATGCCCTGGTCGCCGGCGCCCTGGGCGTCCAGCGCGCTCTCCGACGAGCCGGTACGCAGCTCCATCGCGTTGTCGACGCCCTGCGCGATGTCGGGGGACTGGGCGCCGATGGAGACGCTGACGCCGCAGGACGCGCCGTCGAAGCCCTTCTTCGACGAGTCGTAGCCGATGTCGAGGATCGTCTCCCGCACGATGGTCGGGATGTCGGCGTACGCCTTGGTGGTCACCTCGCCGGCCACGTGCACCTGGCCGGTGGTGATCAGGGTCTCGACGGCGACGCGGCTGTGCGCGTCCTGAGCCAGCAGTGCGTCGAGAATGCCGTCGCTGATCTGGTCGGCGATCTTGTCCGGGTGGCCTTCCGTGACCGATTCGGACGTGAAGAGGCGGCGTGTCACGGCACTCCTAAGTTATGGAATAGTCGTTCCGCGGAAGTGTAGTCACCCGGGCTAAAGGCGCGCTGGAATGGTCGCTACCCCGTCACCCCTCGGGAAGACGACCAGCGCGCCACGACGAGGTCCCAGACGGCGTCGGCCAGTTCCTCCTTGGACTGCTCGGCCATCGGGTGCACCGCGCCGTCCGCGCCGATGACGGTCGCCGCGTTGGTCTCGGCGCCGAAGACCTTGTCCGGCCCGACCTCGTTGACGACGACGAGGTCGGCCCGCTTGCGGGCGAGCTTGGCCCGGCCGTTGGCCTCCGCGTCGTCCGTCTCCGCGGCGAACACCACCAGCACCTGCTCCGGTCGGCGTCGCCGGCCCAACTCGGCGGCGATGTCAGGGTTGGTGACGAGGTCGATCGTAGGTGGCCCCGCCTCCGTTTTCTTGATTTTGGCCGAGGCGTAGGTGGCGGGCCGGAAATCCGCGGGCGCGGCCGCCATCACCACGGCGTCCGCGTCGCCGGCCGCGCGGAGCGTGGCCTCGCGCAGCTCCTCGGTGGTGCCGACCCGCACCAGGTCCACGCCGGCCGGGTCGGCGAGCGCCACGTTGGCGGCGACGAGGGTGACCCGGGCGCCCCGGGCGACCGCCGACCGGGCGAAGGCGTAACCCTGCTTGCCGGAGGAGCGGTTGCCGAGGAACCGGACCGGGTCGAGCGGCTCGCGGGTGCCGCCCGCGGTCACCACCACGTGCCGGCCGGCGAGGTCGGCCGGGGCGTGCGGGCCCCGGGCGAGGGTCCGCCGGGCGACGGCGAAGATCTCCGCCGGGTCGGGCAGCCGGCCCTTGCCGGTGTCCGCGCCGGTGAGCCGGCCGACGGCGGGCTCGATGACCCGGACGCCCCGGGAGCGCAGCGTGGCGACGTTGGCCACGGTGGCGGGGTGCTCCCACATCTCGGTGTGCATCGCCGGGGCGAGCAGCACCGGGCACCGGGCGGTGAGCAGGGTGTTGGTGAGCAGGTCGTCGGCGAGGCCGTGGGCCGCCCTGGCGAGCAGGTCGGCCGTCGCCGGGGCGACCACCACCAGGTCGGCCCGCTGGCCGAGCCGGACGTGCGGGACCTCGTGCACGTCGGCCCAGACGTCGTCGGCGACCGGCTGGCCGGACAGGGCCGCCCAGGTCGGCGCCCCGACGAAGCGGAGCGCCGACGCGGTGGGCACCACGCGGACCCGGTGGCCCGACTCGGTGAAGAGCCGCAGCAGCTCACACGCCTTGTAGGCGGCGATGCCGCCGCCGACCCCGAGGACGATCTCGGCGGACATCGGCGCGCGGCGCGGTTACGGCTGGTCGGTCGGCTCGGCGGTGAGCAGGCCCGCGTTGATCTCGCGCATGGCGATGGAGAGGGGCTTCTCCTGGGGGGTGGTCTCCACGAGCGGGCCCACGTACTCCAGCAGGCCCTCGCCGAGCTGGCTGTAGTAGGCGTTGACCTGACGGGCGCGCTTGGCAGCGAAGATCACCAGGGCGTACTTCGACGTCGTCTTCTCGAGCAGCTCGTCGATCGGCGGGTTGGTGATGCCCTCGGGGTTGGCGATGGATCCCACGAATTAAACCTCTGCGTCTGTCGGCACCGCGCGGACGCGGTTCGTCTGGCCCAACCACGCGGACGCGGTTGGTGGGGTCACTCAGCCGCTCCGCCGTGGTCGGGCCGGAGCCAGATAGGAAGAACCGAACAAGCCTACCAGCTCGTCCACCGCCCGCCCGGTGTGGTCGTGCGCCACGACGTGCGCGTCGCCGGCCGGGGCCACCGCCGCCGGCCGCCAGCCGGGCGGGGCGAGCAGGACCAGCCGGGCGTCGGGGCGCGCCGCGCGGACGGCGAGCGCGCCGGGCAGGTCGAGCGGGAGCAGCACCGGCCGGCCGGCGGCGAGCCGCTCGGCCACCGGCGCGGCCGGGGTGCCGCGGGCGTACGGCCCGACGCGGGCCCACTCCAGCAGCCCGCCGGCGGCGATCAGGCGGTCGAACTCCGCCGGGGCGAGGAAGACCCGGTCGACGCCGTCCACCTCGCCCGCCCGGCGGGGCCGGGTGGTGGCCGGCACCGGGATCCAGACCGACGGAGAACGCGCCCGGAACGGCTCGACGACACTGCCCACGCCGGCCCCGGAGGGTCCGGTCAGGACGGTGAGCCGAGCCGCCGGGCGCGCCTCGTCATCCGTGCTCACGGCTCGTTTCTACACGGCGCCGTGCGCGGTCGGCGGCGAACCGCCGGGCTCAGTTGGCGGCGAACTCGCCGAGCAGGGCCTTGCGCTGCTGCTCGCCCAGGCCACGCAGGCGACGGCTGTCGGCGATCTTGAGCTTCTCCATGATCTGGGTCGCCCGGATCTTGCCGATGCCCGGCATCGCCTGCAGGACGGCCGAGACCTTCAGCTTGCCGACGACGTCGTCGCCCTCGGCCCGCTCCAGCACGGCGGCGAGGGTGGTCTTGCCCTGCTTGAGCTGCTCCTTCAGCTCAGCGCGGGCCTTGCGGATCTCCGCGGCCTTCTCGAGCGCAGCTGCGCGCTGCTCGGGGGTAAGTGACGGGAGGGGCACCAGTTCTCCTCAGGTCCTTGTCGCGACGGGCGGGACGCCACGCCGCAGATGTGAAACGTGGAGTCGCCGGAAACCAAAGGGGTCCGTGGTTCCCAGCGCGGGGAAAACTAGCGGTCGCGGACGCATTCGGCAACGTGGGCACGCCACGACCACGGCAAAATGACCGAGCCGTCACTCAGTCAGGAGCCGCCGAGAGCCGCCCGGCAGTCGGTCAGGGCCCGCTGCGCGGCGGCCCGCAGAGCACCCACGTCGGGCCCCGCGTGCAGCACCTCGCGGGAGTACGACGGCAGGACCCACGGCAGGCCCGCGCCGAACACGGTCCGTAGCGCGGCGGCCCTGCCGCCCTGCGCGCCGAGCCCCGGGGCGAGCAGCGGGCCGCGCACCGCCGACAGGTCGTGGCCGGTGTCGCCGATGGTCGCCCCGACCACGAGACCGAAGCTGCCCATCGTCTGCGCACCCCGGTTGAGCTGGGCAATCTCGTCGATCACCGCCTGCGCGACGGTGCGCCCGTCGGCGCCGCGGGCGTGCTGCACGGCGGCGCCCTCGGGGTTGGAGGTGAGCGCCAGGACGAACACCCCGCCGCCGTGCGTGGCGGCGAGCTCGAACATCGGGGCCAGCGACATTACTCCCAGGTAGGGGCTCGCGGTAACCGCGTCGACATACAGCGGGCTGGATGGATCGAGGTACGCGGAGGCGTACGCCGCGACCGTGGAGCCGATGTCCCCGCGCTTGACGTCGAGCAGAACGAGCGAGCCAGAATCCCGCAACTGTCGGATAGTTGACTCTAGCACCGCCACGCCCCGCGCTCCGAAGCGCTCGAAGAACGCGGACTGGGGCTTGACCACCGCGACCCGGTCGCCTAGGGCCTCCACCACGGTGCGGCAGAACCGCTCCAGACCGTCGGCGTCGTCCGTCAGCCCCCAGCGGGTCAGCAGCCCCGGGTGCGGGTCGATGCCCACGCAGAGCGGGCCGCGCTGCGCCATCGCCCGGTGCAACCGGTCACCGAAGGTCTCCATCGCGCCTCTTCCTCTCGACTCCTCCGGGCGCCCGGCGTCCGCCGGCGCGCCACGCCTGTCCGATCACGCTCATGCCGCCACCCGCGCGGGACGCGGTCAGCCGGCCGCCACGGCGGCGGCCATCCCGGTGGCGATCCGGGCGACGTCCGCGTCGTCGGCGACGTACGGCGGCATGGCGTAGACCAGGTCGCGGAACGGCCGCAGCCACACCCCCCGGTCCACCGCCGCGGCCGTCGCCCGCGCCACGTCCACCTCGTGGTCGAGCTGGACCACGCCGATCGCGCCCAGCACGCGGACGTCCGCCACGCCCGGGGCCCCGCGCAGCGGCTCCAGGCCGGCGCGCAGGGCCGCGCCCACCCTCGACACCTCGGCCGCCCAGTCTCCGGCCCGCAGCAGGCCGATGGAGGCGTTCGCGACCGCACAGGCGAGCGGGTTGGCCATGAACGTGGGCCCGTGCGCGAGCACCCCGTCGCGGGAGATGCCCGCCGCCACCTCCGCCGTGCACAGGGCGGCGGCAAGCGTCAGGTAGCCGCCGGTGAGCGCCTTGCCGACGCAGAGGACGTCGGGGCTCACCCCGGCGTGCTCGGCGGCGAACATCGTGCCGGTGCGGCCGAAGCCGGTCGCGATCTCGTCGAAGACCAGCAGCACCCCGTGGGCGCGGGTCACCTCGCGCAGCACCCGCAGGTAGTGCGGGTGGTGGAAGCGCATCCCGCCCGCGCCCTGCACCACCGGCTCCACGACCACGGCGGCCAGCTCGTGCGCGTGCCGCGCCACCGCGTCGGCGAGCGCCGCGCAGTACGCCGGGTCGGGCGGGGTGTCGAAGCCGGCCGGCGGCACGGGCGCGAAGACCTGCCGGGGCAGCACGTCGCCCCACAGGTGGTGCATGCCGCCCTCGGGGTCGCAGACGCTCATCGGGTGGAAGGTGTCGCCGTGGTAGCCGCCCCGCCAGGTGCCCAGCCGCCGGCGCTCCGGCCGCCCGAGCGCCCGCTGGTACTGCAGGCACATCTTCACCGCCACCTCGACGCTCACCGAGCCCGAGTCGCACAGGAAGACCCGCTCCAGCCCGTCCGGGGCCAGCTCGACCAGCGTCTGCGCCAGGCGCACGGCCGGCTCGTGGGTGAGCCCGCCGAACATCACGTGACTCATCCGGCCGAGCTGGTCGACGACCGCCGCGTCCAGCACCGGGTGCCGGTAGCCGTGGATCACCGCCCACCACGACGACATCCCGTCGACCAGCTCCCGCCCGTCGGCCAGCCGCAGCCGCACCCCCCGCGCGCCCGCCACCACGTACGGGGGCGTCGCGGGGGGCAGCGGCGCGTACGGGTGCCACACGTGCGCCCGGTCGGCGGCGAGGATCTCCTCCGGCGTCACCCGCGCCCCCTGCGGGCCCCGGCGGGACCCGCTGTGGCCGGCTCCCCGGTCACGACCGGCCGCCCGAGGGCACCGGCGCGGGCAACGGCCCGGCGGCCCGGGCGGCGGCCCGGACGAGGCCGGGGCCCCGGTAGATGAAGCCGGTGTAGAGCTGCACGAGGGCCGCACCGGCGTCGAACATGCGCGCGGCGTCGTCGGGGTCGACGATGCCGCCCACGCCGACCACCGGCAGCCGCCCGCCGGTCTCCCGGTGCACGAACGACACCACCGCGCGGGCGCGCGCCGCCAGCGGACGCCCCGACAGGCCGCCCGCCTGCCCGCCGCGCTCCCGGTCGGCGGGGGCGAGCCCGTCGCGGGCCAGGGTGGTGTTGGTGGCGATCACCCCGGCCGCGCCCCGGTCGAGGCAGACCTCCAACAGCTCGGCGATCGCCGGCTCGGTGAGGTCCGGGGCGATCTTCACCAGCACCGGCTTCTCCCCCACCAGGGCCGCCAACAGCGCGTCGAGGTGGGCGCGGTCCTGCAACGAGCGCAGGCCCGGGGTGTTGGGCGAGGAGACGTTGACCGCGAAGTAGTCGCCGTGGTCGCGCAGCGCCCGGTAGGAGGCGAGGTAGTCCTCCACGGCCTCGTCCAGCGGGGTCACCTTGGACTTGCCGAGCGAGATCCCCAGCGGCGCGCCGACCGGGCGGGGCAGCGCCGCCAGCCGGTCCGCCAGGGCCCGCGCCCCGGCGTTGTTGAAGCCCATCCGGTTGACCACGGCCTCGCTGTCGCGCAGCCGGAACAGCCGGGGCCGGGGGTTGCCCGGCTGGGCGTGCGCGGTGACCGTGCCGACCTCGACGAAGCCGAAGCCCAGCGCCGGCCACGCCGCCAGCGCCGCGCCGTCCTTGTCCATGCCGGCGGCCAGCCCGACCGGGTTCGGGAAGTCCACCCCGAACACGGTCCGGGGCGCCCGCACGGCGTAGCGGGCCCGCAGCGCGGCGAGCGCCACCGGCGACCGCGACACGGCGGCCAGCCGGCGCAGCGTCCACTCGTGGGCGGCCTCGGCGTCGCCGCCGCCGAGCCGGAACAGCCCGGGCCGCACCACCCGCTCGAAGATCACCGGCCGCTCCCCGGTGTGCCGGCGGTCACTGGGCGGCCCGCAGGGTGGCGTGCAGGTCCTGGAGCGGACGCACGGTCATGTCGCCGCGGATGCGGGCCTCGATGCCCATCACCGCCGCCGCCGCGCCGGGCACCGTGGTGATGCACGGGATGTCCGCCGTCACGGCCGCGCTGCGGATCTCGTAGCCGTCGGAGCGGGCGCTCGCCCCGGAGCCCTGCGGCGTGTTCACCACCAGCGCCACGTCGCCGGCGAGGATCATCGACACCGCGTCGGCGCCCGCCCCGGCCTCGTAGTGCTTGCGGATCTGCTCGCAGGCGATGCCGTGCCGGCGCAGCACCTCCGCCGTGCCGGCGGTCGCCACGATCTCGAAGCCCAGGTCGGCGAGGCGCTTGATCGGGAAGATCATGCCGCGCTTGTCCCGGTTGGCCACCGAGACGAAGATCCGCCCGGACGTCGGCAGCGACCCGTACGCGGCGGACTGGCTCTTGGCGAAGGCGTGCCCGAACTTGGTGTCGATGCCCATCACCTCGCCGGTGGACTTCATCTCCGGGCCGAGCAACGAGTCCACGCCCTTGCCGGTCGGGGTGCGGAACCGCTTGAACGGCAGCACCGCCTCCTTCACCGCGATCGGCGCGTCGGCCGGCAGGGTGCCGCCGTCGCCCGTCGGCGGGAGCAGCCCCTCGGCGCGCAGCTCGGCGACCGTCGCGCCGAGCGCGATCCGGGCCGCCGCCTTGGCCAGCGGCACCGCCGTGGCCTTCGACACGAACGGCACCGTCCGCGACGCGCGGGGGTTGGCCTCCAGCACGTAGAGCACGTCGTCCTTGAGGGCGTACTGGACGTTGAGCAGGCCGCGCACCCCCACCCCCCGGGCGATGGCCTCGGTGTAGCGGCGCACCTGCGCCAGGTGCGAGCCGGCCAGCGTCATCGGCGGCAGCACGCAGGACGAGTCGCCGGAGTGGATGCCGGCCTCCTCGATGTGCTCCATGACCCCGCCGAGGTAGACCTCGCCGTCGGCGTCGCAGAGGGCGTCCACGTCGATCTCGATGGCGTCGTCGAGGAACCGGTCCACCAGCACCGGGTGGTCCGGGGAGATGTCGGTGGCCCGCCCGATGTAGTCGCGCAGCGTCGGGTCGTCGTAGACGATCTCCATGCCCCGCCCGCCCAACACGTAGGACGGGCGGACCAGCACCGGGTAGCCGATCTCGGCGGCGATCGCCTTCGCCTCCTCGTAGGAGGTGGCCATGCCGTGCGCCGGGGCGCGCAGCCCGGCCCGGGCCAGCACCGCGCCGAACGCGCCGCGCTCCTCGGCCAGGTGGATCGACTCCGGGGAGGTGCCCACGATCGGCACGCCGGCGTCCTTCAGCCGCTGCGCCAGGCCCAGCGGGGTCTGCCCGCCGAGCTGCACGACCACCCCGACCACGCCCGGCCCGCCGGCCGCCTTGCCGGACGAGTCCTCGGAGTGCCAGACCTCCAGGACGTCCTCGAAGGTCAGCGGCTCGAAGTAGAGCCGGTCGGCCGTGTCGTAGTCCGTCGACACGGTCTCCGGGTTGCAGTTGACCATGACGGTCTCGTAGCCGCCAGCGCCACCACCGGCGGTCTCGTGGCCGCCACCCGCGCCGGCGGCGGCCGGGCCGACGGGCGCGGCGCGCAGCGCCTGGACGGCGTGCACGCACGAGTAGTCGAACTCGATGCCCTGGCCGATCCGGTTCGGCCCCGAGCCCAGGATGATCACCTTGGGCCGGGCCGACGGCGCGACCTCGGTCTCCGAGTCGTACGTCGAGTAGTGGTAGGGCGTGGTCGCCTCGAACTCGGCGGCGCAGGTGTCCACCGTCTTGTAGACCGGGCGGACGCCGAGCCGGTGGCGCAGCGTGCGCACCCCGTCCTCGGCGGCCAGCTCGGGGCGCAGCGCGGCGAGCTGGCGGTCGGACAGGCCGGCCCGCTTGGCGCGGCGCAGCAGGTCCGCGTCGAGCACCGGGGCGTCGACGATCTCGGCGCGCAGCTCCACCAGGGCGGCGATCTGGTCCAGGAACCACGGGTCGATCCCGCCGGACGCGGCGGAGACCTCCGCGACCGACGCGCCGAGCCGCAGCGCCCGCTCCACGGTGTAGAGCCGGCCGTCGTGCGGCATGCCCAGCGCGGCGAGCGTGTTCTCCTTCGTCGCGCCCTCCGGGTCCGGGGTGGTCCAGAAGCCCGACGCCTTGGTTTCCATCGAACGCATCGCCTTGTTGAGCGCCTCGGTGAAGTTGCGCCCGAGGCTCATCGCCTCGCCCACCGACTTCATGGTGGTGGTCAGCTCCGGGTCCGCGCCGGGGAACTTCTCGAACGCGAACCGGGGGATCTTCACCACCACGTAGTCCAGGGTCGGCTCGAACGCCGCCGGGGTCTTCAACGTGATGTCGTTGGGGATCTCGTCGAGGGTGTAGCCGATGGCCAGCTTCGCGGCGATCTTCGCGATCGGGAAGCCGGTCGCCTTCGACGCCAGGGCCGACGAGCGCGACACCCGGGGGTTCATCTCGATCACCACGATCCGGCCGTCGGCCGGGTTCACCGCGAACTGGATGTTGCAGCCGCCGGTGTCCACCCCGACCTCGCGCAGCACCGCGATGCCGAGGTCGCGCAGCCGCTGGTACTCCCGGTCGGTCAGCGTCATCGCCGGGGCGACGGTCACGCTGTCGCCGGTGTGCACGCCCATCGGGTCGACGTTCTCGATCGAGCAGACGACCACCACGTTGTCGTGGCGGTCGCGCATCAGTTCGAGCTCGTACTCCTTCCAGCCGAGCACGCTCTCCTCGATGAGCACCTCGTGCACGGGGCTGGCGGCCAGGCCCGCCCCGGCGATGCGGCGCAGGTCGGCGTCGGTGTGCGCCATGCCGGAGCCGAGGCCGCCCATCGTGAACGACGGCCGGATCACCACCGGCAGGCCCAGCTCGGCGACCGTGGCCTCGACCTCGGCCATCGAGTGGCAGACCCGCGAGCGGGGCACCAGTCCCGCCGGGTCGGCCAGGCCCAGGCGTACGCCCGCCTTGGCGACGATGTCCTTGAACAGCTGCCGGTCCTCGCCCCGGTTGATCGCCTCGATGTTCGCGCCGATCAGCTCGACGCCGTACTTGTCGAGCACGCCCGCCGAGTGCAGGGCGACCGCCGTGTTCAGCGCGGTCTGCCCGCCGAGGGTGGGCAGCAGCGCGTCGGGGCGCTCCCTGGCGATGACCAGCTCGACGAACTCCGGGGTGATCGGCTCGACGTAGGTGGCGTCGGCGAACTCCGGGTCCGTCATGATCGTCGCCGGGTTCGAGTTGACCAGGCTGACCCGGATCCCCTCGCTGCGCAGCACCCGGCACGCCTGGGTGCCCGAGTAGTCGAACTCGCAGGCCTGCCCGATGACGATCGGCCCCGAGCCGATGACCATGATGTGCTTGAGATCGGTCCGCTTAGGCATGCGCGCGCCCCTCGCTGTTGCTCCGGCCTTCGATGAGGTCGGCGAAGCGGTCGAACAGGTAGTCCGCGTCGTGCGGGCCGGCCGCCGCCTCCGGGTGGTACTGGACGGTGAAGGCGGGCACGTCGAGCGCCCGCAGCCCCTCGACCACGTTGTCGTTGAGGCAGACGTGCGACACCTCGACGCCGCCGAACTCGGTGTCGATCACCTGGTCGGGCACGACCGCGCCGGCCCGCGCACCCGGCGCCTGCACCGCGCCCTGCTCCTGTTCGCGGCCCGGCCACGCGACGGCGAAGCCGTGGTTGTGGCTGGTCACCTCGACCTTGCCGGTGGCCCGGTCGAGCACCGGCTGGTTGATGCCCCGGTGGCCGTAGCCGAGCTTGTAGGTGCCGAAGCCGAGCGCCCGGCCGAGGATCTGGCTGCCGAAGCAGATGCCGAACAGCGGGATCCGCCGGGCGAGCACCTCCCGGGCCAGCCCCACCGGGCCGTCGGCGGTCGCCGGGTCGCCGGGGCCGGGCGAGAAGAAGACGGCGTCCGCGCCGGTGGCGAGCAGGTCGTCGATGCTCGACCCGGCGGGCAGCACGTGGGTGGTGACGCCGCGCGCGGCGAGCCGGCGCGGCACGTTGCGCTTGATGCCCAGGTCCAGGGCGGCCACCGTGAACCGGTGGGTGCCCTCGGCCGCGACGACGTACGGCTGCGCGGTGCTCACCTCGGCGGAGAGGTCCGCGCCGACCATCTGCGGCGCCTGGCGGACCCGGGCCAGCAGGGCACGCGGGTCGTCGTCGACGCTGGAGACGCCGACCCGCATCGCGCCGCGCTCGCGCAGGTGCCGGGTCAGCGCCCGGGTGTCCACGCCGCTGATGCCGACCACGCCCTCGGCGGCGAGCCGGTCGGCCAGCGCGCCGGTGGACCGCCAGTTCGAGGCGACCCGGGCCGGGTCGCGCACCACGTAGCCGGCCACCCAGATGCGGGCGGACTCGTCGTCCTCGGCGTTGACGCCGGTGTTGCCGATGTGCGGGGCGGTCTGCACCACCACCTGCCGGTGGTAGGAGGGGTCGGTCAGCGTCTCCTGGTAGCCGGTCATGCCGGTGTTGAAGACCGCCTCGCCGAAGGTCTCGCCGACGCTGCCGTAGGCCTCGCCGTGGAACGTGCGCCCGTCCTCCAGCACCAGGATCGCGCTCCTGCGCTTCTCCATATTAGTTAACAGCCTTTCCGTCCAGGACCGTCGGCTCGCCGCGCAGGAAGGTCGCCACGATGCGACCCGGCAGCGTCATGCGGGCGTACGGGGTGTTGCGACTGCGGCTGGCCAGCTCCGCGGGCTCGATGACCCGGCGGGCGGCCGGGTCGACCAGGGTCAGGTTGGCCGGCACGCCGGGGGCCGGGTCGACGCCGTGGCCGTCGAGCCCGGCGATGCGGGCCGGGGCGCGCGACATGCGCTCGGCGATCAGGTCCCACTGCGGGCCGAGCACGTCGAGCGCGATCGACAGCGCCGTCTCCAGACCGAGCATGCCCGGCCGGGCGTACGCCCACTCGCACTCCTTGTCCTCCACGGCGTGCGGGGCGTGGTCGGTGGCGATGACGTCGATCACGCCCTCGGCCAGCGCGGCGCGCAGCGCGGCGATGTCGGTGGCCGTGCGCAGCGGCGGGTTGACCTTGAACACCGGGTCGTAGGCTCCCGCCGGGCTCCAGTCGCCCGCGAGCGCGGGGCTGGCCAGCTCACCCCTCCCGCTCACGACCTCGTCCGTCAGCAGCAGGTGGTGCGGGGTCACCTCGGCGGTGACGCGTACCCCCCGGGCCTTGGCCTGGCGCAGCACCTCGACGCTGCCGGCGGTGGAGACGTGGCAGACGTGCAGGCGGCTGCCGACGTGCTCGGCGAGCAGCACGTCCCGGGCGATGATCGCCTCCTCGGCGACCGCCGGCCAGCCGGTCAGCCCGAGCCGGGTGGACACCTCGCCCTCGTGCATCTGCGCGCCCTCGGTGAGCCGGGGCTCCTCGGCGTGCTGGGCGATGATCCCGTCGAACGCCTTGACGTACTCCAGCGCCCGGCGCATCAGCTTCGGGTCGGCGACGCAGTGCCCGTCGTCGGAGAAGATCCGCACCCGGGCCGCCGAGTCGGCCATCGCGCCCAGCTCGGCCAGGCGCTCGCCGGCCAGGCCGACGGTGACCGCGCCGATCGGCTGCACGTCGACCAGCCCGGCCTCCCGGCCGAGCCGCCAGACCTGCTCGACCACGCCGGCGGTGTCGGCGACCGGGGAGGTGTTCGCCATCGCGCAGACCGCCGTGTAGCCGCCGAGCGCCGCCGCCCGGGAGCCGGACTCCACGGTCTCGGCGTCCTCGCGGCCGGGCTCGCGCAGGTGGGTGTGCAGGTCGACCAGGCCGGGCAGGGCGACCAGCCCGGTGCCGTCGACCCGGGTGGCGTCGGGCGCGGTGAGGCCGGCGCCGGTCTCGGCGACGACGCCGTCGCGGATCAGCAGGTCGGTCGGCGCGGCGCCGACGACGCTCACGTTGGTGATCAGGTACGCGGTCACAGGTTGTTCCCCCCGAGCAGCAGGTAGAGGACGGCCATCCGCACGGAGACCCCGTTGGCGACCTGTTCGACGATGGTGGAGCGGGGCGAGTCGGCGACCTCGGGCGTGATCTCCATGCCCCGGTTCATCGGCCCGGGGTGCATGACGATCGCGTGCTCCGGCAGCCGGCGCATCCGGGGCGCGTCGAGGCCGTAGCGGCGGGCGTACTCGCGGGCCGACGGGAAGTAGGAGTCGGTCATCCGCTCCCGCTGCACCCGCAGCATCATCACCACGTCGACGTTCGGCAGCACGGCGTCGAGGTCGTAGGAGACGTCGATGCCGGGCGCGAGGGCCTGCGCGATGTCGACGGGGATCAGCGTCGGCGGGCCGACCAGGGTGACCTTCGCCCCGAGGGTGGACAGCAGCAGCACGTTGGAGCGGGCCACCCGGGAGTGCAGCACGTCCCCGACGACCGCGACGTGCAGGCCGGCGAGCCGGCCCAGCCGGGCCCGCATCGTGTACGCGTCCAGCAGCGCCTGGGTGGGGTGCTCGTGGGTGCCGTCGCCGGCGTTGACCACCGAGCCGTCGACCCAGTCGGCCAGCCGGTGCGGGGCGCCCGAGGCGGGGTGCCGGACGACGACCGCGTCGGCCCCCATCGCCTGGAGGGTGAGCGCGGTGTCCTTCAGGCTCTCGCCCTTGGCGACGCTGGAGCCCTTGGCCGAGAAGTTGATCACGTCGGCGCTGAGCCGCTTCGCCGCCGCCTCGAACGAGATCCGGGTGCGGGTGGAGTCCTCGTAGAAGAGGTTCACCACGGTCCGCCCGCGCAGCGCGGGCAGCTTCTTGACCTCGCGGCCGGCGACCGTGGCCATCTCGGCGGCGGTGTCCAGGATCAGGGTGGCGGTGGCGGCGTCCAGGTCGGCGCCGGAGAGCAGGTGGCGGATCATGCGGCGGTCGCCTCCCCGTACAGCTTGACCTCGTCGACGCCGTCGGTCTCGGCGAGGGTGACCTTCACGTTCTCGGCCAGCGCGGTCGGGATGTTCTTGCCGACGTAGTCGGCGCGGATGGGCAGCTGCCGGTGGCCCCGGTCGACCAGGACGGCGAGCTGCACCGAGGCGGGGCGGCCCACGTCGCTGAGCGCGTCGAGCGCGGCCCGGACGGTGCGGCCGGAGAAGAGGACGTCGTCGACGAGGACGACCCGCTTGCCGTCGATCCCGCCGGCCGGCAGCTGGGTCGGGCCGACCGCGCGGGTGGCGTGCCGGCGCAGGTCGTCGCGGTAGAGGGTGATGTCGAGCACACCGGCCGGGATGGCGACGTCCTCGAAGGCGCCGATCCGGGCGGCGAGCCGCCGGGCGAGCGGCACGCCGCGGGTGGGAATCCCCAGCAGCACCGTGCCGGCGGCGCCCTGGGTCTTCTCGAGGATCTGGTGTGCGATGCGGTCGACCACGCGCGAGACGTCCGCTGCGGCGAGGATCACCTTCACCGAGGGTTGTCGCGGTGGCGACGGGTGGGCAGCCGACGGGTAGGCCACGGCGGACCTCCTTCCCCGCCTCACGGGACGGGTCGTTAAAGGACGTCTGACGCCTCCGGCGGGCCGCGGGCGGCCCGGTCGGGGGCTGCGTGCCACGTTACCAGCGGTCACGGGACCACCCGACGCCGGCACTGACCCCAGAATCAGGCTGGCGAATCGGTACAACTCCCCCCGCCCAGCCCAACGGTAGGGTCCCGACCACTTGACCAGTTGTCGCAATCCCCGTACCGTCACGCTCCGTAGCGATCGCGGGGTGAACCCCGAGCAGCACTGGGAGTGTCCGAATGCCCTCTGAATACGCCAAGTCGCTGGGCGCCCGCCTGCGCTCCATCCGCCAGCAGCAGGGCCTGTCCCTGCAGGGAGTGGAGGAGAAGTCCAACGGGCGGTGGAAGGCCGTGGTGGTCGGCTCGTACGAGCGCGGTGACCGCGCCGTCACGGTGTCCCGCCTGGCCGAGCTGGCCGACTTCTACCGGGTGCCCGTCTCCGAGCTGCTGCCCGACGGCAGCGGGGTGCGACACGAGCCCACCAGCAAGATCGTCCTGGACCTGGAGCGGCTCTACGACGACGCCTCCGAGGACCTGGCCTACGTCGCCCGGTACGCCCGCGCCATCCAGCAGCAGCGGGGCGACTACAACGGCCGGGTGCTCTCCATCCGCGCCGACGACCTGCGCGCCCTGGCGATCGTCTACGACGCCTCGCCGTCCGGGCTGATCGAGCGCCTCACCGAGCACGGGGTGCTCGTCGCCGACCCGCGGGCGTTCTTCGCGTCCTGACGTGTCGTGGGGCGTTCCGCACGCCCTGACCAGGCCACGCCGAAAGGGCCCGTGCCGCAGGCACGGGCCCTTTTCGACACCGCTCGCCGGCCGCCGCCCCCGAGGGGCGGCGGTCAGCGGGTGGCGTACTCGGCGATCCGGCCGAGCACCCCGTTGAGGAAGCGCGGCGAATCGTCGGTCGACATCTGCCGGGCCAGCTCCACGGCCTCGCTGATCGCCACCGCGTCGTCGAGCTCGTCGACGTAGAGCAGCTCGTAGACGGCGATGCGGGCCAGGTTGCGGTCCACCGCCGGCATCCGGTCCAGCGTCCACCCCTCGGCGTAGCTGGCGATCAGCTCGTCGATCCGGTCCAGGTGCGCGGCCACCCCCTCGACGAGGCCGACCGCGTAACCCAGGTGCTCCGGGTGGGGCTTCTCGATCCGCTCGACGTAGCCGGCGAGCACCTCCACCGGCGGCCGGTTACGCAGGTCGGCCTCGAAGAGCACGTCCAGCGCCCGCTTGCGCGCCTTGCGGCGCGCCGGCATCTGCTGCTTGGGCCCCTCGGCCATCAGGCGCGGCCGAGGTAACGGCCGTCGCGGGTGTCGACCTTGATCTTCTCGCCGGTGGTGATGAAGAGCGGCACCTGCACGGTCGCGCCGGTCTCGACCGTCGCCGGCTTGTTGCCGCCGGTGGACCGGTCGCCCTGCAGGCCCGGCTCCGTGTAGGTGATCTCCAGCACCACGGAGGTCGGCAGCTCGATGTAGAGCGGCACGCCCTCGTGGGTGGCGACGGTCGCCTCGGCCTCCGGCAGGAGGTAGTTGGCGGCCTCGCCGACGGTGCCCCCGGGCACGGTGATCTGGTCGAACGTCTCCAGATCCATGAAGACGTAGTCCTCGCCGTCGGCGTAGAGGTATTGCATCGTGCGCTTGTCCACGGTCGCGGTCTCGACCTTGGTGCCCGCGTTGAAGGTCTTGTCGACCACCTTGCCGGACAGCACGTTCTTCAGCGTGGTACGCACGAAGGCGCCACCCTTACCGGGCTTGACGTGCTGGAACTCTACGACGGCCCAGAGCTCCCCGTCGAGGTTGAGTACCAGGCCGTTCTTCAGGTCGTTGGTGGTGGCCATTTCCTGCCTTGATCATCAATTGGCGGACAGACCTGGCAAGTCTACTAGCTGCCCCCGCCGGCCGTACCCGCCGTCGGCCGCCGGTCGTTCCCGCGCCCGCGCGAGCCACCCCCACCGACCCCTGCGCGGGCGGCGTCCCTAGCGGGCCGCGTCCGCGCGGGCCGCCAGGTGGTGCAGGGCCAGCCGGTAGCCGTCCACGCCCAACCCGCAGATCACCCCCGTCGCCACCGCCGAGACCACCGAGTGCGCGCGGAACTCCTCCCGGGCGTGGATGTTGGAGATGTGCACCTCCACCAGCGGGCCGCGCAGCAGGGCGCAGGCGTCCCGCACCGCGATGGAGTAGTGCGACCAGGCGGCCGGGTTGAGCACCACCGCCGCCCGCTCGTCGGCCGCGTCGTGCAGCCAGCCCACCAGCTCGTGCTCGGCGTCGGTCTGCCGCACCGTCACGTCCAGCCCCAGCTCCCGGCCGGTGGCCTCGCAGAGCCCCACCAGGTCGGCGTAGCTGGTCGCCCCGTAGACGTCGACCTGGCGGGTGCCCAGCCGGCCCAGGTTCGGCCCGTTGAGCACGTACACCCTCACGCGGTTCCCCCTTCGTTCGCGACTGCGGGGCTCCGCTGCGCTGCACTCCTCGCGCTCACCGTGACACCTCCCGGTAGGCGGCGTGCAGCAGCTCGTCGTCCGGGCCCTCCAGGATCGCCGGGCGGGCCAGCGCGTCGAGCACCACGAACCGCAGCCGCGAGCCGCGGCTCTTCTTGTCCACCCGCATCGCGGCCAGCAGCTGCGGCCACGCGTCGGCCCGGTACGCCGTCGGCAGCCCCAGGGCCGTCAGCACCGCGCGGTGCCGCGCGGTGGTCTCCGGGTCCAGCCGGCCCGCCAGCCGGGCCAGCTCCCCCGCGTAGACCAGCCCGACGGACACGGCGTGCCCGTGCCGCCAGCGGTAGCCCTCCACCTTCTCGATCGCGTGGGCGAGGGTGTGGCCGTAGTTGAGCACCTCGCGCACCCCGGACTCGCGCAGGTCGCCGGAGACCACGTCGGCCTTCACCCGGATCGCCCGCTCGATCAGCTCCCGGACCACCGGCGACGTCGGGTCCGTCGCCGCCGCCCGGTCCCGCTCGACCAGGTCGAGGATCACCGGGTCGGCGATGAAGCCGCACTTGACCACCTCGGCCAGCCCCGCCGCCAGGTCGGCCGGCGGGAGGCTGTCGAGCACCGCGAGGTCGCACAGCACCCCGACCGGCGGGTGGAAGCCGCCCACCAGGTTCTTGCCGGCCGCCGTGTTGATCCCCGTCTTGCCGCCCACCGCCGCGTCGACCATGCCCAGCAGCGACGTCGCCACCGGCACCCAGCGCACCCCGCGCAGCCAGCAGGCCGCGACGAAGCCGGCCAGGTCGGTGACCGCGCCGCCGCCCACCCCGACCACCGCGTCCGTACGTGTGAAGCCCGCCTCGCCGAGCCGGTCCCAGCACGCGGCGGCCACCTCGATGGCCTTGCCCGCCTCGGCGTCCGGCACCTCCACGAGCAGCGGGGCCGCCCCGGCCGCCGCCAGGCGTGCGCCGATCGCGTCGGCCAGCCCCTTCAGCGGCGGCGCGTGCAGCACCGCGACCCGGGTCGCGCCGGGCAGCAACGTCGGGAGCGAACCGAGCAGGTCGCGTCCCACCAGCACGTCGTACGGCCGTTCGCCGCCGACCGGAATCCGGGTCACCTCGTCCATCGCCCGGCAGCCTAGTCGAGCCGAGGCCCGCACGACGGCGCGTGTCCACTCCGTGGCGGGGTAGGTGCAAGGAAGGGCACCTTGTTAACGCTTTCTGTATGGGAAGGGCCCCTTCCTAACACCACGCACGGCGCGACTCCGCCGCATGAGGCGACGCCGGCGTATCACGGGTCGCCGCCGCGACACGTCACCGGTGGCGGCCGGCGGCGTTTAGCCGGGCAGAGCGGGGGCAGCGTTTCCAGCACAGGCGACGGTCCGGACCCGGACGTCGTTCCGGCCCGGGGGCGTTCCGGGATGACGGCGTCGCCGGGACGGCAGCGTCGCCGGGACGGCGGCGTTTCCGGGCCGGCCGGCCGACGAGGCGGAGGTACCCCGCGATGAGCACACCCAGCACCAAAGGCAGCGAGGGCGCCGACATCCGGCTGCCCGCCACGATCCTCGGCGTCGGCCTCGGCGGCTTCGCCGACGGCATCGTGCTGCACCAGGTGCTCCAGTGGCACCACATGCTCAGCGGCACCGGCAGCGACAACGTCGGGGTCAGGGCGTACCCGGTGGACACCGTGCCCGGCCTGGAGATGAACACCCTCTGGGACGGGATCTTCCACGTGGTGACCTGGGTGGCGGTGCTGACCGGCCTGGCGCTGCTCTACGCCCGGGTCACCCGGTCACGGGGTCGGCTGTGGCGCTCCCCCGTGCTGTGGGGCTGGGCGCTGGTCGGCTGGGGGCTGTTCAACCTCGTCGAGGGGATCGTCGACCACCACCTGCTCGGCATCCACCACGTGCGCGAGGGCGCGTACCGGACGTGGTGGGACCTCGGGTTCCTGGCGCTCGGGGCGGCGCTGGTCGCCGCCGGCTGGCTGGTGCAGCGCCGCGGCACGACCGTGGACCTCTGCGCCGACCGCTGGTGACCGGGGACCTGACGGTGGGGGGAACCCAGGCGGTGGGCGACGCGCTGGCGACGACCGCAGGCCGGGTGGTCGGTGGGGACGGCCACGGCGGGCACGACGGGTACGCGCCGGGGCCCGCGCTGCTCGTACCCCTGGTGCTGTTCTGGGTCTATCTCGCCGCCGCGCTGCGGCAGCGCGGGCCCGACGGGGGCGGCTGGCCGCACCGGCGCACGGCGGCCTTCGGCGCGGGGGCCGGCCTGCTCGCGGTGGGGCTGGCCCTGCCGGCCGGCGGCTTCGCCGCGCACGCGTGGCAGCACCTGCTGGTCGGCATGCTCGCGCCGCTCGGGCTGGTGCTCGGCGCGCCGGTCACCCTGGCGCTGCGCAGCATCGACCGGCGGCGCGGCCGGGCCCTGGTCCGGCTGCTGCGCCGCCCCGCCCTCGCCGCGCTCGCCCACCCGGTGACCGGCCTCGTGCTCACCACCGGCGGGCTGTACGCGCTGTACCTGACGCCGCTGTACCGGGCGACGCTGGCGCACCCGGTGCTGCACCACCTGGTGCACCTGCACTTCCTGCTCTCGGGGCTGCTCTTCACCTGGTCGGTCGCCGGGCCCGACCCCGGCCCGCACCGGCCCCGGGTCCCGGTGCGGCTCGTGGTGCTCGGGGTCGCCGTGGCCGCCCACGCCGCCCTCGCCCAACTGCTGTACGCGGGGCTCGCCGTGGACGTCCCCGCCCCGCCGGAGCAGCTGCGCGCCGGGGCGACGGTCATGTACTACGGCGGCGACCTGGCCGAGATCGCCCTGGCGCTGGCCCTCCTCGCCACCTGGCGCCCGCAGGTAAGGAGGGGCCCCTTGTTAACGCATTCTGCATAGGAAGGGCCCCCTGCAAACACCCTCGCATAGGGCAGCGGGGAACGCCTCAGGGCTTGAGCAGGGCGGCGACCTCGGCGGCGATCTCCTCCGGCGCACGCCCGTCGGTGACCACCGTCGCGGTCGCCACCTCGGCGTAGAGGGGGCGGCGCTGGTCCATCAGGTGCTTCAGCGTCGCCCTCGGGTTGATCGCCAGCAGCGGACGGCCGGCGCCCAGCCCGACCCGCTTCACCGCGTCGGCCAGCTCGACGCTCAGGTGCACCACGGTGTGCCCGACCAGGGCGGCGCGGTTCTCCTCGGCGAGCACCGCGCCGCCGCCGAGGGCGAGCACCCCGGCGCAGGAGGTCAGCGCCGCGGCGGTGGCGGCCCGCTCCAGGGCGCGGAAGTGGTCCTCGCCCTCGTCGACGAAGATCTCCGGGATCGGCTTGCCGGCCATCGCCTCGATGTCGGCGTCGGTGTCGCGGAACTCCACCCCGAGCAGCGCGGCGAGGGCCTCCCCCACGGTGGTCTTCCCGGAGCCGGGCGACCCGACGAGGACCACCACCGGCCGCGTCCGGCTCACCGCATCACCACTGCTGTCCACCGCATCACCACCTGGCGACGGGCTCACCGGATCACCAGGGAGTCGAGGTAGCCGGCCAGGTTGCGGCGCATCTCGGCCACCGAGTCACCGCCGAACTTCTCCACGGCGGCCTCGGCGAGCACCAGCGCCACCATCGCCTCGGCGACCACGGCGGCGGCCGGCACGGCGCACACGTCGGAACGCTGGTTGATGGCGGTCGCCGGCTCTCCCGTGGTCACGTCGACCGTGGCCAGGGCCCGGTTCAGCGACGAGATCGGCTTCATCGCCGCCTTCACCCGCAGCGGCTCGCCGGTGGTGATGCCGCCCTCCAGGCCACCGGCCCGGTCGGTCACCCGACGCACCCCGGTCGCGGTCGGCACGATCTCGTCGTGCGCCTCCGAGCCACGGGAGCGGGCCTGCAACCAGCCGTCGCCGATCTCCACGCCCTTGATCGCCTGGATCGACATCAGCGCGGTGGCGAGCCGGGCGTCGAGCTTGCGGTCCCACTGCACGTGGCTGCCCAGGCCCGGCGGCACCCCGTACGCCAGCACCTCGACCACGCCGCCCAGCGTGTCGGCGGCCTTCTTCGCGGCGTCGACCTCGGCGACCATCCGGGCGCTCGCGTCGGAGTCGAGGCAGCGCAGCGGGTCGGCGTCGATCCGCTCGGCGTCCTCCGGCGTGGGGCGCAGCCCCGGCTTCGCGGCGACCGGACCCAGCTCCACGACGTGCGAGACGATCTCGATGCCGAGCGCCTGCTTCACCAGGGCCTTCGCCACGGTGCCGACGGCGACCCGGGCGGCGGTCTCCCGCGCGCTGGCCCGCTCCAGGATCGGCCGGGCGTCGGTGTGGCCGTACTTCTGCATGCCGGCAAGATCGGCGTGGCCCGGACGCGGGCGGGTCAGCGGCGCGTTGCGGGCCTGCTGGGCCAGCTCGTCGGGGTCCACCGGGTCGGCGGCCATCACCGTCTGCCACTTGGGCCACTCGGAGTTGCCGACCCGGATGGCGACGGGGCTGCCGAGGGTGACCCCGTGCCGGAGCCCGCCGATGATCTCGACGACGTCCTGCTCGAAGGCCATCCGGGCGCCCCGGCCGTAGCCGAGCCGGCGGCGGGCCAGCTCACCGGCGATCTCGCCGGTGGTCACCTCGATCCCGGCGGGCACGCCCTCCAGCATCGCGACGAGGGCGGGACCGTGCGATTCACCTGCAGTCAACCAGCGCAACACGTGGGCAAGTCTGTCACGACCGGGTCACGTCCCACCGGGCCGCCCACCGCGTCCCGCCCTACGGACGCGCCGCCCGCCCGCCACGGGCCGGGCGCGGGCACCCGACCCCGACCCCGACCCGCCCCCCGGGCCCGGTGATCAAGAGAAAAGCGTCAACTTTGATCTTCACGATGACGCAAATCTCTTGATCACCGACCGGGGCGGGGCGGGGCCGGGGCGGGTCGGGGACGGGGCGGGGCGGGGCGGGGACGGGGCGGGGCGGGGTTAGCGGGGGGCCAGGGTGCGGGCGTCGGCGGCGATGACGCGTGCCTTCGCCGCCGGCAGGAAGCGGCCGGCGTGCTGGTCGGCGTACCGGGCCAGCTCCGCGTACCGGCCCTTGACCAGGTGGTTGGTGAGCACCGTGAGGGCGTGCTCCTTCGCGCCGGAGGTGAGCACCAGGTGACCGAGGCCGGCCGGGGTCACCGCCACGGTGAAGGTGGCCTCGGCGGTGGCGGTGCCCTTCGGGCCGGTCGCCTCGGCGCGCAGCTTGTGCGCGCCGGCCGCCAGCCCGGTCAGGTCGAGGGGCTTGCCCGCCGGCACCGCCGTCCCGTCGAGGGTGACGGTCACGGTGTCGGCGTCGGTGGCCGGCACGGTGAGCACGGGCCGCTGCGCCCGGTCCAGCTCGACGCCGTCGGCCGGGGCGGCGATCGACACGGTGGGTGCGGCCGCGCCGAGCTGACCGGCGGCGTTCCAGCCGGCCAGCTCCGCCGGCCGGTTCGTGATGATCCCGTCGGTGCCGATCCGCTCCAGCTGCTGCCACTGGGCCGGCGAGTCGACCGTCCAGGCCATGACGGCGACACCGGCGGCGTGCAGGTCGGCGATCACCGACGGCCGGGCCAGCAGCGCCGCACCCGTCGGGTTGTACGCCGTGACGCCCAGCTCCCGGGCCACGGCGACCGGGTCGGCGTCCAGGCCGCTGCGCAGCAGGCCGGTCGGCAGCTCGGGGGCGAGCTCCCGAGTGTGACGCAGGGCGTCGACCTCGAAGCTCTGCACGAAGACTCGCGTCGTCATCTTCTCGGCGCGGATCACCTCGACGATGCGGGCCACCTCGTCGCGGGTGTGCGCGCCCTTGATCTCCAGCAGCAGGTTGCCGCCCCGGGTCCGCAGGTCGGCGAGCTGCTCGGCGAGGGTGGGCAGCCGGGCCCCGGCGTACTGCGGGGCGAACCAGGAGCCGGCGTCGAGCGCCTTGAGCTGGGCGGCGGTGAGCGTACGGATCGCGCCCGAGCCGTCGGTGGTGCGGTCGACGGTGGCGTCGTGCAGCACGAACGGGACCCCGTCGCGGCTGGGCTGCACGTCGTTCTCGACGAAGTCCGCGCCGGAGCGGCGGGCGATCTCCTGCGCGACGAGGGTGTTCTCGGGGGCGGCGGCGGACGCGCCCCGGTGGGCGATGACGGTCAGCGGCGCACCGGCCGGGCGCAGGTAGCCGTTCGGCGGCAGCTCGGTGACCAGCACGTCGTCGAAGGAGACGCTGCCGCCGTTGACGATCAGGGCCTGCCCGCCGTCGGTGGACCGGGTGAGGCTGCTGGTGCGCAGCAGCTGGCGGCCGTCGAGGAACCAGCGGGCCTGGTTGCCGTGCACCTCCACGGCGACCTGCATGTCCCGCCCCGTGCCGGCGGCGTACGGCGCGGAGCCGGTGTTGGTGACGTTCCAGGCGTTGGCGGTGGTGAGCTGGGCGAACTCCAGGCCGTTCGCGGCCGTGGTGCCGCTGCGCATGGTGGCGATCCACCACGGGGTACGCCCGTCGGCGGGCACGTCGAGGCCGAGCGCCGTCCACCGGGTCGGCTCGGCGACGGACTCGAAGCGGACGGTCGCGGAGAACCGGAAGTCGGTGAGGTGCCGCCCGAAGGTGATCTTCCTGGTGCCGCTGGTGGCGGTGCCGTGGAGCCGGCCGTCGCGCACCGTCCACTCCCCGTCGACGGCCCGCCAGCCGGCGGGCAGCGTGCCGGCGGAGAAGTCCTCGGCGACGACGACGTCACCGGGCTTCGCGGTGGCCGGGGCGGAGACAGGCACGGCGGCGAGCAGCCCGGCGGTCGTGGCGAGCGCCGCGAGCACGGCCCCGGGCCGGCGCGGCCGCAGGTTCAAGGTCAACATGCCCCGCACGCTAGGAACCGCGCCCGAACGCCCGATGTCGCCACCACTGCCACCGGCCGACCCCCGGATGCACACCGGGGGCCGGGGCTAGCGGGTCGGGCGGATCTTGATGCCCACCTCGGACGAGAGTGCGGCGGCCATCGCCGCGACCGGGGCGCGGACGCCGGTGAAGTGCTCGAACTGGCCGACCGCCTGCGCGACCAGCAGGTCCAGCCCGGACACCACCCGGCAGCCGGCCGCCTCGGCCGAGGCGGCGAGGGGCGTGGGCCACGGGTCGTACAACGCGTCGAAGTAGACCGCGCCGGGCCGCCACCGGGCCTGCGCCGCGATAGGGTCGGCGACGCCCTTCGGGACGGTGGAGACGACCACGTCGGCGTCGGTGTGGCCGGCGGCGTCGGCCCAGTCGGCGCCGGCCAGCCGCAGGCCGAGCGCGTCGGCGGCCGGGCGCAGCTCGTCGATGGCCGACGCGCGGCGGGCCACCACGGTCACCGTGCCCGAGCCGAGGCGGGCGGCGGCGGCCAGGGCGGCCCGCGCGGTGCCGCCCGCGCCGAGCACGGTGAAGCTGGCCCCCGGCGGCACGCCGGCCGCGCCGAGCAGCTCGATCATGCCGGCGGCGTCGGTGTTGTCCGCGTACCAGGAGCCGTCGGGGCGGTGGACCAGCGTGTTCGCCGCGCCCATCGCGGCGGCGACGGGCGACACCTCGGCCGCGAGGGCGAGGGTGGCCTCCTTGCAGGGCATGGTCACCGACAGCCCGGCCCACTCGGGGCCGAGGCCGCCGACCATCGCCGCCAGCTCCGCCTCCGCGCACTCGATCGTCGTGTACGACCACCCGGCGAGGCCGGCGGCGGCGTAGCCGGCGTTGTGGATCACCGGGGAGAGGGAGTGACTGATCGGCTTGCCGACCACCGCCGCCCGCCGTGGCGTCGTCATCAGATGATCCCGGCCTCCCTGGCCTTGTTTTCGTTGCGCTGGTGCTGCTCGTAGGTCTCGGCGAAGGCGGAGTGCCCTTCCTTGTCGATCGCCACGAAGTAGAGCCACTTGCCGGTGGGCGGGTCCATCGCCCCCTCCAGCGCCTGCTTGCCCGGGTTGTTGATCGGGGTGGGGATCATCCCCTTGAGCTTGCGGTTGTACGGGTTCTTCGGGTTGTCCAGCTCGGCCGCGGTCATGTCCTTCGACTTCTTGCCCTCCTGGCCGATCGACTCGAAGTAGTAGTTGACCGTGACGTCCATCTCCAGGCAGTTGCACGGGAACTCGCCGTACACCCGGTTGTAGGCCACCCGGGCGACCTTGCCGAGGTCGTCGGGGTTGCCGGCCTCGGCCTGGGCGAGGGACGCGACGATCAGCGCCTCGTACGGGCTGATGCCGCCCCGCTCCTCCTGCACCCGGTCGGCGAACTTCATCTCGCCGGTGACGGTGAGGAAGTTCTGCACCATCGTCGTCAGCAGGATCTCGGCGGTGGCCTTCGGCGGGATCTCGTACGTGTCCGGGTAGAGGAAGCCCTCGACCGACTTCTTCGCCGACTTGCCGTCGGTGCGCTTGAACCACCAGTCCGGCACGCCGAGCCCCTCCGGGTCCTTCGCGGCGGCCTCGAACTCCTTGACCGGGATCTTGGTCTTCTCCGACAGCAGCTTGTAGACGCCCTTGGCGGTGCGCCCCTCGGGGATGGTGACCTGGTTGGTGATCTTGTTCTTCAGGTCGAGCAGCATGACCAGGGCCTGCTCGCCGCTCATCTGCTTGCGCACCTTGTAGGTGCCGGGCTGGATGTTCTTGCTGCGCGAGTTGGCCTCGGCCGCCTCGATGAACGCCTTGGCGCTCTTGACCACCCCGGCGTCGTAGAGCGCGACGGCCATGTCGGCGATCAGCGCGCCCTGCTTGATCTCGACGGTCACCTCGCCCGTGCCGGACCCATCGTAGTCGGGGGTGACGAAGTAGCTCTGCACCCGGTCGAAGCCGTAGAAGGCCCCGCCGCCGATGACGCCGAGCAGCACGAAGGCCATCAGCAGGGCGAGGGCGGTCTTGCCCCGGCCACCGGAGGACTCGCCCTTGCGCTTGCGTACGTAGCTGCGCCGGTGCTTGCCCTTGTCGCCACTCCGTTCCGACTCGTCGAAACCCAGGTCCAGATCGTCGATCATCGCGTCCGCCTCCGCTGCGCGTCCAGCCAGCTCTGCAGGATCTCGACCGCGGCGGCCTGGTCGACCACCGCGCGTTGGCGCTTTCCCCGGACGCCACGCTCGGCAAGCCTACGAGAAGCCACGACCGTCGACATCCTCTCGTCGGTGAGCGTTACCGGGACGGGCGCTATTACGTCAGCCAACCGGTCAGCATACGCCTTCACATTCCGGGCGGCCGGGCCGTGCTGGCCGGAGAGGTTGACCGGTAGGCCGACGACCACCTCGACGCACTCGTGCTCGGCGATCAGGGCGACGAGCTCGGCCATGTCGCCGGGCACCGCGTCCTCGGCCGCTGTCAGGTCCCGGGCGAGTGTCACCAGCGGGGTGGCCAGCACCCCGTGCGGGTCGGAACGGGCGACCCCGACCCGCACCTGCCCCACGTCGACGCCCAGCCGGACCCCGCGCACCGCTTCGGCCATGTCCTGTTCATCCTGCCCTGAGAAGACCGTCGCCCGCCCCGGAACGGCGTGCGTCCTGCCCGAAAAGACCGTCGTCCGCCCTGGAGGGGCCTTCGTCCTGCCCTGGAACGGGTCAGGGCGGACCGTGACGGCCCGCCCTGACCCGACGTGCGGTGCGCTCACGCGTCGGCGATCGCCTGCTCGACCGTGGCCAGCAGCTTCGGCGCCTCGGCCGCCGGCAGGCCGCCGCCCTGGGCCAGGTCGTCGCTGCCGCCGCCCCGGCCGGAGAAGGCCGCCTTGACCAGGTCCTTCGCCGCGAGGCCCCGGCTGCGGGCCGCCGCGTTCACGGCCACCACGAGGGACGCCTTGCCGTTCGACCGGGCCGCCACGGCCACCACGGCCGGCCGGGCCGGGTCGATCTTGCCGCGGATCTCCTGGGCCAGGGTCCGCACGTCGTTACCGGCCGCGCCCTCGGGCGCCTCGGTGCCGACGTACGCCACCCCGCGCACGTCCTTCGCCTGCCCGGCGAGGGCCGCCGCGCCGCCGAGCACGAGCTGGGCGCGCAGCTTCTCCAGCTCCTTCTCGGCGTCGCGGAGCTGGGTGACGGTCTGCTCCACCCGGTCGGCGACCTGGTCGCCGGGCACCCGGAACAGCTCGGCGAGCCGGGAGACCAGCAGGTGCTCGCGGGCCAGGAAGCCGAACGCGTCCATGCCGACGAGGGCCTCGATGCGGCGTACGCCCGAACCGACCGACGCCTCGGAGAGGATCTTGACGAGGCCGAGCTGGGCCGAGCGGGCCACGTGGGTGCCACCGCACAGCTCCCGGGCGTAGTCGCCGACCTCGACGACCCGCACCCGCTCGCCGTACTTCTCGCCGAACAGCGCCATCGCGCCGATGCGGCGGGCCTCCTCCTGGCTGGTGACGAAGGCGTGCACCTCCAGGTCGGCCAGGAGCACCTCGTTGACCTGCTGCTCCACGTCGTGCAGGACGCTCGGCGACACCCCGGTCGGGGTGTTGAAGTCGAACCGCAGCCGGCCCGGCGCGTTCAGCGAACCCGCCTGGGTCGCCGACTCGCCGAGGAAGTTGCGCATCGTCTGGTGCACCAGGTGGGTGGCCGTGTGCGAGCGGGAGATGGCCCGCCGCCGGGTGGCGTCGATCTCGGCGTACCCGGTCTCGCCGGCGCGCACCTCGCCCCGGACGACGCGGGCGCGGTGCACGATCAGGCCCGGCACCGGCTGCTGCACGTCGAAGACCTCGACCTGGCCGCCGCCGACGGTGATCAGGCCCTGGTCGGGCTGCTGGCCGCCGCCCTCGGCGTAGAACGGGGTGGTGTCGAGCACCAGCTCGACCGTGTCGCCCTCGGCGGCCGCGCCGACCTGGTCGCCGCCGGAGAGCACGGCACGGACCCGCGACTCCCGGGTCAGCTCCGTGTAGCCGGTGAACTCCACCGGCCCGCCCGCGTCCAGCACCGACCGGTACGCCGACAGGTCGGTGTGCCCGGTCTTGCGCGCCCGCGCGTCGGCCTTGGCCCGCGCCCGCTGGTCGGCCATCAGCCGGCGGAACCCGTCGGCGTCGACCGCCAGGCCCTGCTCGGCCGCGATCTCCAGGGTCAGGTCGATCGGGAAGCCGTAGGTGTCGTGCAGCTGGAACGCCTTGTCGCCCGAGAGCGCCGGCTTGCCCGCCGACTTGGTCTCGGCGATCGCTGTGTCCAGGATCGTCGTCCCGGCGCGCAGCGTCGCCAGGAAGGCGTCCTCCTCGGCGTACGCGTACTGCGAGATCCGGTCGAACTCGGCCGCCAGCTCCGGGTACGACGGGGCCATGCAGTCCCGCGCCACCGGCAGCAGCTCGGGCAGCGCCCGGTCCTGCCAGCCGAGCAGCCGCACCGCCCGGATGGCGCGGCGCATGATGCGGCGCAGCACGTAGCCGCGCCCCTCGTTGCTCGGGGTGACCCCGTCGCCGATCAGCATCAGCGCGGTGCGCACGTGGTCGGCGATCACCCGCAGCCGCACGTCGTCGGGGTGCGACTCGCTGGCCACGTGGCCGGATTGCGCGCCGTACCGCTTGCCGGTCAGCTCGGCGGCGCGCGCCAGGATCGGCCGGACCTCGTCGATCTCGTAGAGGTTGTCGACGCCCTGGAGCAGCGACGCCATCCGCTCCAGGCCCATGCCGGTGTCGATGTTCTTCTTCGGCAGCTCGCCGACGATCTGGAAGTGCTCCTTGCTCTGCACGTCGTCGATCTGGAACTGCATGAAGACGAGGTTCCAGAACTCCAGGTAGCGGTCCTCGTCGACCTCCGGGCCGCCCTCGCGCCCGTAGGCGGGGCCCCGGTCGTAGTACAGCTCGGAACACGGGCCGGCCGGGCCGGGGATGCCCATCGACCAGAAGTTGTCCTTCTTGCCCCGCCGGACGATCCGCTCGGCCGGCATGCCGACGGAACGCCAGATCTCCGCCGCCTCGTCGTCGTCGAGGTAGACCGTCGCCCAGATCCGCTCCGGGTCCAGGCCGAAGCCGCCCTCGGCGACCGGCTTGGTGACCAGGTCCCAGGCGAGCGGGATCGCACCGGCCTTGAAGTAGTCACCGAAGGAGAAGTTGCCGTTCATCTGGAAGAACGTGCCGTGCCGGCTGGTCTTGCCGACCTCGTCGATGTCCGGCGTGCGGATGCACTTCTGCACGCTGACCGCCCGCGAGTAGGGCGGGGTGTGCTGCCCCAGGAAGTAGGGGACGAACTGCACCATGCCGGCGTTGACGAACAGCAGGTTCGGGTCGCTGATGGCGGGCAGCGGAGCGGACGGCACCACGGCATGACCGTTCGCCTCGAAGTGGGCGAGATACCGCCGCTTGATCTCCGCCGTCTTCATCGCTGGTGCTCCTCCGGAAAGATCTCTCGGTCGCCGATGCGCGGGTCCTCCCGCAGCTCGGCGAACTGGTCGTCGAACGCCTCGCCCCGGGCGAACGCCTCGTGGATCTCCTGCTCGCGCTCGGCCATCCCGATCCGGACGTCCTCCACGAAGCTACGCAGCGACTCGGCCAGGCCGCCAGCGGATTGCGACAGGCCACCGGCGATGCCGGCCGGCGTGTACGCGTGCGCGGCGCGGGTCGCCTTGCGCACGACCACCACGCCGACGGCCAGGCCGATGCCCAGCCAGAACAGGCGTCTCATGTTCTCTCGTCCCTCCGTCGCCGGCGGCTCAGGCGTTGCCGCGCTTGGCGGCGCGGCGCTGCTGCTTGATGGTGTCGCGCACCTCGCGCTCGGTCTCGGCGTGCCGGCGGGCGGAGGCGGCGCGGCGCACGCCGTAGCCGAAGGCGGCCACCTTCACCAGCGGGTTCGCGGCGGCGGCGGAGACCACGGTGGCCAGGTTCGCCACGTTGGCGGTGACGTTCTGGGCGTGGGTGGTCATGGTGTCCACCTTGGCCAGCTGGAGGTTGACCCCGTCCAGCGAGACCTGCACCTGCTCCAGGGCGGTGTTCACGTTCTTCACGGTGGTGTTGACGTCACCGAGCAGGGGCGCGGTGCGGTCGTTGAGGTCGTTGATCATGCGGGTGGCCGCGTCCACGGTGTGCCGCAGCCGCAGGATGGGCAGCGTCAGGATCAACACGAGCATCGCGAACGCGATCGCCGCGATCAGCGCCGCGACCTCTCCAAAACTCACGCCTGTCCTCCTCGAGCAGGGTTCCGGGGCCCGACGCCCCGGAACGCGCGACCGTCATACCCACACCGTCGTACGGCGACCCACCCCGGGTCAGCGGGGGCAGGCGGGCCTGCCAGCCCCAGACCCTACCGTCAGTGATGAAACCCGGCTCACGACGGTGACGGTGTCGGCGTCGACTCGCCGAGCGGATCCTCGCTCAGGGTCGGGAAGGGATCCTCGCCGGTGAGTGACGGGTCGGTGCTCGGCTGGGGCCTGGTCCGCTCGTCGTCGATGGCGTTGCGGACCTTCACCGACACCAACGACCCATTGCACTCCCCCGCTGCGGGGGGCGTGGCCAGGGACGTCGGCGCGGGCTCCCCGTCGATCGGCGGCGGGACGCAGGTCGGCTCGCGCACCCACAGGTCGAGGGTCAGCTCGTCGCGACGCCAGCAGGTGTAGTCGCCCTTCGCCGGCTGCTCGGGGCAGCGGGTCACCTTCCACCGCTGCCAGCCGGACTCGGTCAGGGCCCGCTCGTAGGCCTGCGCGGTCTCCTCGACCGGCCGCTGCGACTCGACGGTGCGCTCGCGCAGCCGGCACTCCTCCACGCACCAGCGGCTGCCGCTGACGTTGTCCACGGTCTTCGTCGCCGCCCAGCCGGGCACGTTCAGCCCGTCGAGGGTGTCGAAGACGGGGTCGCGGCTGAGCGTACGGATGCCGAAGTAGAGCGGCAGGGCACCCAGCAGCACCACGCTGACCAGCGCGAGCACGCCCATCCGCAGCCGACGCCGCTGGCGCAGCTGCCGCCGCAGCTCCGACCGCGCGCCGGGCGGGCCGCCCGATGCCGCCCCGTCCGCCTCGTCCGCCTCGTCCGGGTCGTCGGCGGTCGCGGCCCGACGCAGCTGCGCCGCCCCGGCGGGCTCCGGGCCGGCGGGGCCGGGCCCGTCGTCGCCCGCCCGGGGGGCGGGACCCGGGCCGAGCCGGTGCACCTCCAGGCCGGGCCGGCGCTCGTCCGGGCCGGAGCGGTCCGCGTCCGGGCCCGGTCGGGCCGGTGGCGCGTCGGCGGCCGGCACCACGGCGGCGGCCCGGGCCACCGCGGGCGGCTGGTCGGAACGGGCCGGCGACGCCGCGCCGGCGGCCGGCTCCGGCCGGCGGTGCGGGTGCGCCTCGCCGGACCCGCCCGGCGGGGGCGGCGACGAGGGGCCGGGGCCGCGCTGCGGCGGGGTCGCACGGCCGTCGGCCTGGTCGCCCGGCCGCTCGCCGGGGCGACCGGGCGGGACCACCGCCCGTGCCACGCCGGGTTGGTGGGGCCCGGCGGCCGGGGCGCCGGGCGGCACGGCCCGCCCGGCGGGCCCTCCGGGCGGCGTCGCGCGGCCGGCGGGACCGGACGGGGGCACGTCCCGGCCGGTGGGCCCCACCGGCGGCGCGGCCCGGCCGGCAGGACCGGAGGGCGGGTCGACCGGGCCGGCGGCACCGGGCCCGGGGACGGCCCGGCCGGCGGCGGGACCGCCGGGCGGGGTGGCCCGGCCGGGCGCGGTGGGCGCCGCCGACGCCCGGGCGGTCGGCCCGGGCTCGGGGGCGGAGCCGGCGGGCCGAAGGCCGGGGGCGGACCCGGACCTGGGGTCCGGGCTGGACCGGGGTCCGGCACCGGGGCCGGGCCCGAACGGCGGGGCCTGCGGGCGGCGCTCCTCCGCCGGCCCGGGGCGCACCTCGCCGGTGCGCGGCTCCACCATGGGCGGACGCAGCTCACCCGTGCGCGGGTCGACCACCGGGGACCGCAGCTCGCCCGTGCGTGGATCCACCGCGGCGGGCCGCAGCTCGCCCGTGCGGGGGTCGGCCGGCGGACGGGGCTCGCCGGGGCGCGGGCCCGCCACCTGCGGACGGGACGGCGCTGCCGCCCGGCCGGTGGGCAGTGGGACCGGCTCCTCCGCCGGGTCGACGGGCGCGGCGGGCCGCGCCCGGCCCACCGGGGCTGCCGGCCCGACGCCGTGCTGGGCCGCCGCGCCCCGACCGCCGTCACCGGGCCGGTTGCCCGGCTCCCCGGCCGGCGGCGCGACGCCCGGCGGCGGCGACGGCACGGCCGCCCGGTTGACCATCGGCATCGCGGCGTCCGGGTTGACGCCACGACCGGCCTGGCGCAGCCACTCCGCCGGACGCTGCGGCCGGTCGCCCCGCCCCTGCGGGGGACCGCCCCGCTCGGCGGCGCCGGGGAACCCGGCGTCGACGGGACCGGCGGGGCGGCGCGACGTCGCCTCGCCCGGTTCCTCCTCGGACCGGGCCCGGCGGCGGCCACCGGTTTCCCGGCCCGTGGCCGCCGGCTCCTGGACGACGGCCGGATCGGACCCGGCGGGGCCGCCGGGCACGCCCGGCAGCCCGGCGGGGCCGCTGGGCACCCCCGGCACCTCGGGGGCGTTGCCGCTGAGCGGGACGACCGGCTGCTCCTCGGCAGCCCGTCGACGACCGCCCTGGCCGGGCGCGGGCGCGATCGGCCCGGCGACGCCACGACCGGCCGGCTCGTCCGCACCGGGTGCGCCGGGACGCTCGCCCGTCGGCTCGCGCCGGGGCCCGTCGCCGGGCGGCGCCGACGCCGGGTAGGGCGGGCCGGCGGGAACGGACGCGGCGCGGCCCGGCCCGGACTGAGGTGCGGCGGCCCGGCCGGCGGGAGGTGGGGAGACGACGGCCCGGCCGGCGGGGGGCGGCGGTGCGGCGGCCCGGCCGGCGGGGGGCGATCCGGCCGGGACGACCGGCCAGCCGCCGCTGGGGGGTTGGCCGCCGCGCGCGGGCGGGGCCACCGGCGGGCCGGGGCGCTGCCCGGGTGCGCCGGGACCCGAGGTCGCCGGCCCGCCGGACCGGTCGCCCGGCGGGCCCACCGGGGCCGCCGCCCGGGGCAGTTCGCCGGACGGATCGCCGTCGTCGCGCGAGCGCCGGGGCGCGGCGTCCGTCGGGTACGGGGGCCGGGCGGGCTGCCCCGCCGGATACGGCGGCCCGGACGGTTGGCCGCCCGGATAGGGCGACCCGGCGGGCTGGCCCTGCTGGCGGGGCGGGGCCGCCGGCTGGGCCGGCCCCGGCAGCGGCCCGGCCTGCGGCGTCGACGGCTGGGCCGGCGGCTGCGGGAGGCCCTGCGGTGGGCGGGCCGCCGGTGGCGCGGCCCGGGGCGGCTCCGCCGCGCCCTGCGGCGGGCGGTGGGGCTGGTGGGGCGGCTGCGGGGGGCCCTGCGGCAGGCGGTTCGCCGGCTCCGGCGGGGCCTGCCCCGGGCGGGGCGGCTCGGCGGGCCCGGGGCGACGCCCCGGCTGCGGCGAGCCGGGCCACGGGCCGTCGACCGGTCGCGGACGCGCCGGACCCGGTTCGCCGCCGCGCGCCGGACCCTGCCGCGCCAGCGGGTCGGGCTGGCCGGGTGGCGGGGCCTGTCCCGGCTCGCCGCCGTCCGGCCCCAACTCGCCGCGCTGCCGCTTGGCGGAGCGCAGGTCGTCGATCCAGCCGAACTCCTCGCCGGCCACCGGCTCCTCGGGCTCGCTGTCGGGTCGGCCCCGGCCCCACCGGCGCCCCTTGGGGCGCGGCTCGCGCCGCTCCTCGGGGCCGTCCTCCGGTCGCTCCGAACCACGGGATCTCACTGCTGACCCTCCCCGACGGCGCCCGTGCCGTCCTCGTCCGCCGCGCTGGCGTGCCCGTTGCCCGACGGGTGGCGGCCGTTCCCCGGCGGGGCCGGCTCCGCCGGACGCGCCGGGGCTGGCAGCCCCCGGACGATCCGGCGCAGCAGGGGCAGCCGGGCGGCCACCGCCCGCTCCGCACCGTGCCCGCTGGGACGGTAGTAGTCGGCCCCGACAAGATCGTCGGGAGCGTACTGCTGGGTGACCACTCCACGGGGGTCGTCGTGCGGGTAGCGGTAGCCCGTGCCGTGGCCGAGCCCCCGCGCTCCGGAGTAGTGGGCGTCGCGCAGGCCGCGCGGCACCGGCCCGCCCCGGCCGGCGCGGACGTCGGCCGTGGCGGCCCCGATCGCGGCGGTCGCCGAGTTGGACTTCGGCGCGGTGGCCAGGTGGATCACGGCCTGGGCGAGGTTGAGCTGCGCCTCCGGCAGGCCGACGAACTCCACGGCCTGCGCGGCGGCGGTGGCCACGCCCAGCGCGCCCGGGTCGGCCATCCCGACGTCCTCGCTGGCGAAGATGACCAGCCGGCGCGCGATGAACCGGGCGTCCTCGCCGGCCACCAGCATCCGGGCCAGCCAGTGCAGCGCCGCGTCGACGTCGGAGCCCCGCATGCTCTTGATGAAGGCGCTGGTCACGTCGTAGTGCGCGTCGCCGGCCCGGTCGTAGCGCACCGCCGCGACGTCCACCGCCTGCTCGGCGGTGGACAGGTCGATCCGGTCGACGCCCAGCGCCGCCGCCGAGGCCGCCGCGGCCTCCAGCGCGGTCAGGGCCTTGCGCACGTCGCCGCCGGCGAGGCGGACGAGGTGGTCCTCGGCGTCGGCCTGGAGGGTGAACGCGCCGGCGAGGCCGCGCGCGTCGCTGACCGCGCGGCGCAGCAGGTCACGCACGGCCGCGTCGTCCAGGGGCTGGAGGGTGAGCAGCACGCACCGCGACAACAACGGCGAGATGACCGAGAAGTACGGGTTCTCCGTGGTCGCCGCGAGCAGGGTGACCGTCCGGTCCTCCACCGCGGCGAGCAGCGAATCCTGCTGGGTCTTGCTGAACCGGTGCACCTCGTCGATGAACAGGACCGTCGGCGGTCCGCCGGAGCGGCGCTGCCGGCGGGCGGTGTCGATCACCGCGCGGACGTCCTTGACCCCGGCGGTGAGCGCCGACATGGCCACGAAGCGGCGATCGGTGGCGGTCGCCACGAGGTGCGCGATCGTGGTCTTCCCGCAGCCGGGCGGCCCCCAGAGGATCACCGACATCGGGGTGGCGCCGCCGACGAGCTGGCGCAGCGGCGCGCCGGGCGCGAGCAGGTGCCCCTGCCCCACCAGCTCGTCGATGCTGGCCGGGCGCATCCGGACGGGGAGCGGCGAGTCGGCGGCCACGGGGGTGAAGCCGTCGACGCCGACGGAACCCGTGGGGGCGCCGTGCGCCCCGGCGGGTGCGCCGAGGGAGAAGAGAGCGTCGGACTCCATCACGAAGACAGTACCGGGCCGGGTCCGCCGCGCCGGAACTGCGCCGCGGGCCCGGCCCGGTTAGATCATTTACGGTCAGCCACGGCCGGGGCGGCGGCCCCGGTACCAGCGGCCGCCGCCACCGCCGCGCGGGCCGCTGCCCACACCGGCCAGGTAGAGGGAGAGCAGCAGCAGGCCCAGCATCAGCAGGGTGTGCACGTTGAACAGGTCCGGCGCGCCGAAGTTGGTGTCGAGCAGGTCGATCAACAGGGCGAAGCCGAAGACGACGGCCGCGAGAATGGCGAGCATGACGGTCCTCCGGTGGGGGTTCCCAGTAGGTCGCCGGGGGATGTACCCAAACGGTCCGATCGCCAATCTCCACGGTGGACCGGCCCGGCCCGGACGACGGTGGGTCACCGCCCGCTCGCCTGCGGTGCAAGGAAGGGCACCTTGTTAACGCCTACGGTAGAGAAGGGTCCCCTTCTCACTGCCGAACCGGGGCGGCGGGGGCGGCGGGAGCGGGGGCGGCGGGGACCTCGGCGGGGGCGCGGGCGGCGCGCCAGGCGGGCAGGTACAACGGGGCGGCGGCGGCGAGCACCACCGCGCCGACCAGCATCGCGGTGCTGACGCTGGCGCGCTCGGCCAGGGCGGTCAGCACGACCGCGCCGAGCGCACCGGCCGGCTGGGCCATCATCGAGTTGAGCGAGAGCACGCTGGTGCGGTACGGGCCGTCGACCTGGCGGTGCAGCAGGCCCAGGTGCAGCGGGTTGGACGCGCCGTGCACCGTGTAGCAGGCCAGGTACGCCACGAGCACCCCGACCGGGCCGGCGAACAGCCCCATCGCCACCACGGTCGCGCCCTGCCCGACGCGCAGCAGCGCGGCCCCGGGCGCGGCCCCGGGCCAGCGCAGCAGCAACGGGGTGAGCGCGGCCCCGGCGGCCGAGGCGAGCCACGCGGCGGAGCTGGCGGGGCCGAGCAGCGCGGCGGCCCGCTCGGGGTCGCCGACGACCTCGGCGAGCCGGACCGGCAGCAGCGACTCGAAGGTGACCATGCCGAAGCCCCAGAACAGCTCGACCGCCACGAGGGCGAGCAGCACGCGGGAGCGGCGCAGCAGGCCAAACGCCTGCCGGACCATCCGGGGCGCCTCGGCCACCGACGCGCGCAGCGCACCGGCCCCCCGCCCCGGCCGGACCTCGACCAGCAGCGCCAGCAGGGCTGCCAGCGCCACCGCCTGCGCCGCCACGGCGGCCAGCACCGGCACGGTCAGCGCGCTCACCGGGCCGAGCGGGCCGAGCGTGATCAGGCCGCCGCTGAGCAGCGCGCCGCCGGCGATGGCCACGCCCGCGACGGTGCCGCCGAGGCCGAGGCCGCGCTCGTATTCGGCGGCGGGGTCGGCGGCGAGGGTGGCGTCGACGTACCAGGACTCCAGGGGGCCGCTGTCCAGCGCCCGGTAGATGCCCTGCAGGGCGAAGACCAGGACGAACAGGGCGAGGGAGTCGGCCACCGCGAACAGCGCCAGCGACGCCAGGTTGAGCGCCGTGGCGGCGACCAGCACGGGCCTGCGGCCCAGGGCGTCGGCCATGCCACCGGTCGGCAGCTCCAGCGCCAGCACCACGAGGCCCTGGGCGGTGAACGCGATGCCGATCTGCGACAGCGAGAGGCCGCGCTCCTGCATCAGCAGGATCATGACCGGGATCAGCAGGCCGGTGGGCAGCCAGCGCAGCCCGTGCAGGACCAGGTAGCGCGACCGCACCTGGCGGACGGACAGGGCGCTCACCGGGTCGGCTCGATCATCGGGTACGCGGCCAGGAAGACCTGCACCGGCCGGGCGTCTTCCTCGTCGGGGCGCGACTGGTCGCGGTAGCGCATGAGGACCTCCCACAGCTCCGCCTCCATCGCCCGGAGCCGCTCGGGCCCGAGGTGCAGCAGCGCGTCGCTCATGCCGGCGGCGTCGCGCCAGGCGGGTGGGAAGTCCTGCTGGACGGCGAACCACCGGTCGGAGTGCTCGACGACCAGGCGCACCTGCTCGGCCTGGATCCACTCGGCGGCGGCCCGGGCGTCCGGGTCGTCGTCGAAGTCGGACGGCTCCCAGCTGCTGAGGTCGTGCGCCGCCCGCCACCAGCGCTGCCGCCCGCCGGCGAGGTCGTGGGCCTCGACGACGAGCCCGGCCTCGGCGAGTTGACGCAGGTGGTAGCTGGTGGCGCCGGTGTTGGTGCCGAGCTGCTCGGCGAGCCCGGTGGCGGTGGCGGGACCGTCGACCCGCAGCGCGCCGAGCAGCCGCAGCCGCAGCGGGTGCGCCAGCACCCGCACCTGTCTCGGGTCCAGCCGGACCTGGCGGGGGGCCTGCCGGCCCGTGCTCTCGTCGTTGCCCATGGCAGCACAATAACTGTGCACACCTTCTATGCACAATCTCTTTGCATAGAAGGTGTGCGGTTCCGCCCGGCACGCGGCCGGCACGGTCAGGGGGCGAGCAGCTCGGCGACCCCGCGCAGGCGGGTCCGCAGCAGGGCGGCGGCGCGGGAGCTGTCGAGGCGTACCTCGACGGGGCGGACCAGGCCCGACGCGGCGCTCGGGGCGGTCCGCAGGCCGCCCGGGTCGAGCCCGAACCGCCGGGCGACCAGCAGCCCCAGCTCGGCGCGGCTGACCGCGTCCGGCCCCGCCACGTTGAGCAGGCCGGCGTAGTCCGACGCGGCCAACTCCAGCACGGCGGCGGCCAGGTCGCCCACGTCGACCGGGCAGCGGACCTCGTCGGTGAACAGGACCCCCCGGCCGGCGAGGGCGTCCAGGCAGAGCCGCACCTGCCTGCTCCGCTCGTCGCCCAGGATCAACGAGGTACGCACCAGCGCCGCGCCCGGGTCGACCGCCCGCACGGCGGTCTCCGCCGCCGCCTTCGCCGCCCCGTACGCGAACACCGGCGTCGGCACGTCGTCGTCGGCGTACGGCTCGGGCCGGCCGGCGTGCAGCGCGTCGCTGGACAGGTGCACCAGCCGCGCGCCCGCCTCCGCGGCGGCGTACGCCACGTTCGCCGCGCCGTCGGCGGTGACCGTCCAGTCGGCGTACCGGTAGGGGGTGCTCACCACGGCGGCCGGCCGCACCGCCGCGACCAGCGCGCGCACGGCGGCCCGGTCGGTCACGTCGAGCCGGCGCGCCTCGACGCCGGCCGGCGCGCCGGGGTGGGCGTGGTACGTGCCGACCACGCGCCGCCCCGCCGCGACCGCCCGGCGGCACACCTCGCCCCCGAGGTGCCCGCTGGCACCCACCACGAGCAGCGTCACGGGTCGCCCCCTCCACGGCGGCGGGCGGCCCCACCGTGGGACCGCCCGCCGGGATCGCTGGTCGCCCCGGCCGCCTCAGCTCAGGCCGGGGTCGCAGGTCGGCTCAGACCGGGTCGGCCACCGGGGCGGCCGGGCCGGCGGTGCCGGCGTGCGCGCCGGTCGGGGCCTTCGGCTTGGCGTCGACGCCCGCCTCGGCGCGCTGCTGCGCGGTGATCGGCGTCGGCGCGCCCGTCAGCGGGTCGAAGCCGCCCCGGGTCTTCGGGAACGCGATCACCTCACGGATCGAGTCCGCGCCGGCCAGCAACATGCAGACCCGGTCCCAGCCGAACGCGATGCCGCCGTGCGGCGGGGCGCCGTACTTGAACGCCTCCAGCAGGAAGCCGAACTTGTCCTGCGCCTCGGCGGGGGTGATGCCGAGCAGGTCGAACACCCGCTGCTGCACGTCGCCCCGGTGGATACGGATCGACCCCCCGCCGATCTCGTTGCCGTTGCAGACGATGTCGTACGCGTACGCCAGCGCCCGGTCCGGGGCCTCCTCGAACCGGTCCACCCACTCGGCGTTCGGCGAGGTGAACGGGTGGTGCACGGCCGTCCAGCCGCCCGCCCCGCCGCTCTCCTGGTCGGAGGTCCGCTCGAACATCGGGGCGTCGACCACCCAGCAGAACGCCCACGCCGACTCGTCGATCAGCTTCGCCCGCCTGGCGATCTCGATGCGGGCCGCGCCGAGCAGCTCCTGCGCCTCCCGGGCGTCGGCGCCGGCCGCGAAGAACACCGCGTCGCCCGGCTTCGCGCCGACCGCGTCGGCCAGCCCCGCCAGGTGCTCCTCGGAGAGGTTCTTCGCCACCGGGCCCCGCGGCGCGCCGGTCTCGGCGTCGAGCACCACGTACGCCAGGCCCTTCGCGCCGCGCGCCTTCGCCCAGTCCTGCCAGCCGTCCAGCTCCTTGCGGGTCTGGCCCGCGCCGCCCGGCATGACGACCGCGCCGACGTAGCCGCCCGCGTCGATCGCCCCGGCGAACACCCGGAACGCCGTGCCGCGCAGGTAGTCCGTCAGCTCGGTCAGCTCGACGCCGTAGCGCAGGTCCGGCTTGTCGGAGCCGTACCGGGCCATCGCGTCGTGCCAGGTGATGCGCGGGATGGGCCGGGGGATCTCGTAGCCGGCCAGGTCGGACCAGAGCGCGGACACGATCGCCTCGCCGAGGTCGATCACGTCGTCCTCGGTGACGAAGGACATCTCGATGTCGAGCTGGGTGAACTCCGGCTGCCGGTCGGCCCGGAAGTCCTCGTCGCGGTAGCAGCGGGCGATCTGGTAGTAGCGCTCCATGCCGCCGACCATCAGCAGCTGCTTGAACAGCTGCGGGGACTGCGGCAGCGCGTACCAGCTGCCCGGCTGGAGCCGGACCGGGACCAGGAAGTCGCGCGCGCCCTCCGGGGTGGACCGGGTCAGCGTCGGCGTCTCGATCTCCAGGAAGTCGCGCTCGTGCAGCACGCCCCGGGCGAGCTGGTTGGCCCGCGACCGCAGCCGCATCGCCTTCGCCGGGCCGCCCCGGCGCAGGTCCAGGTAGCGGTACTTGAGCCGGATGTCGTCGCCGGCCTCGACCTGGTCGTCGACGGGCAGCGGCAGCGGCGCGGCCTCCGAGAGCACCTCCAGCGCGCTCGCGGTCACCTCGATCTCGCCGGTCGGCAGCTCCGGGTTCTCGTTGCCCTCGGGACGGCGGGTCACCTCGCCGGTCACCTTCACGCAGAACTCGTTGCGCAGCGCGTGGGCGTCCTCCTCGCGGAAGACCACCTGCACGACGCCCGAGGCGTCGCGCAGATCGACGAAGATGACACCGCCGTGGTCGCGCCGGCGGGCGACCCACCCGGCGAGCGTCACCGTGGTGCCGGCGTCCGTCGCGCGCAGGCTGCCGGCGTCATGGGTACGGATCACGGCTTGCGTCTCCTCATCGTCTGCGTTCGGTCTGCCCTCGCATTCTGTCAGGGTGCCCCGCCCCCCGCCGTCACCGGGCGCGGTTGGGGGTAAGGAAGGGCCCCTTGTTAACGCTTTCTGTTGCACAGGGGGCCCCTGCTAACCGGTACCGCGCCGCGTACGGTGTGCCGGGCCACGGCCCGGCCACCCCGGCGGCGACGCGCTGCGGCCGGCCCTCGGCGACGCGGGCCGCCGGGCCCGGTCCACCCCCGACGGGTACGCCGGCGGCGGGCGGGCCGCCTGGGCGGCGCTGGCGGCGGGGCTGCTGACGCCGGTGGTCTGGTTCGTGATCGAGCTGGCCACCGGGGGTGACCGGATCGGCCTGGCCGAGCGGGTGGCCGCCGGGGCGGAGGCGCTCTGCCCGTTGCTGGTCGCCGGGTGGCTGAGCCGGGGCTGACCCCGGCACCGCGGGGCGCACCGCCCACGACACCGCCGGGCGCACCGCGGCCCGAGGCGGCCCGACACGGCCCGTGGTGTTAACAGGGGGCCCCTGTACAACAGAAAGCGTTAACAAGGGGCCCCTCCTTGCACCAGCGCCGCTACGGCTCGTCGGCGGGGAGGAGGTGGCTGACGTGGACCTCGCCCTCGGTCAGCGCCCTCGCCCGCTCCTCCGCCGTCCGGTCGGCGCCGGTCAGCCGCCCGCCGTGCTGGCGCAGGTGTTCCTCCCAGGACGGCACCTGGTAGACCTCGACGAAGCCGTGCGCCCGCTCCCCCGCCCGGAACAGTCCCCAGCGCATCGCCCCGGTGCGCCGCCGCGACCGGCCCACCGCCCGCATCGCCTCGACGAAGGCGTCCTGCCGCTCGGGCGGCACGGTGTAGGTGACGGTCACCAGCACCGGCCCGGTGCGCGGGTGCGCGTCCAGGGTCAGGTGCGGCTCGGGCCAGTAGACGGCCGGGTCCCGGTTGACCCCCCGGGTCTCGCGCAGCGGCCACAGCGGCACGGTGAGCGCGGCGACGGCCATGGCCGCCCCGGCCACGGCGAGCGCGGCGACCAGGCCGGCGAGCTCGCCGAGCGCGCCCCAGGCGAGGGCGCCGAGCGCCTGCCCGCCCGCGAAGACCATCTGGTAGACCGAGAGCCCCCGGGCGCGTACCCAGCCGGGGAGGAAGAGCTGCATCGCGGCGTTCACGGTGGACAGCACCGTCATCCAGGCCAGCCCGGCGGGCACCAGGGCCACCGTCACCAGGGCCGGCACGGGCACGAGGGCGAGCACCAGCAGCACCCCGGCGTAGACGAGCCCGGCGACGAGCAGGAGCTGGCTGGCGGTGAGCGCCCGGCGTACCCGGGGCAGCACGAGCGCGCCGGCGACCGCGCCGGCGCCGAGCGCGGCCAGCAGCACGCCGTACCCGCCGGGGCCCAGGCCGAGGCGGTGGCTGGCCACCAGCGGCAGCAGCGCCCACAGCGCGCTGCCGGGCACCACGAACAGCGCGGCCCGCAGCAGGATGCGGCGGACGACCGGCGAGTGGCGCACGTACCGGCCGCCGGCGCGCAGGGCGGCGGCGAACCGTTCCGGCATGGCCGCGCCGTCGGGGCGGTCCGGCCGCCAGCGCAGCAACGCGCCGGCGAAGATCGCGAAGGACGCGGTGTTCACCGCGAAGACCACGGCCACCCCGGCCTGGGCGACCAGCACGCCGGCCACCGCCGGGCCGACCGAGCGGGCCAGGTTGACGCTGATGGAGCCGAGCGCCGAGGCGCTGACGAGCTGCTCCCGGGGCACCAGCTCCGGGATCACCGCCTGCCAGGCGGGCAGGGTGAGCGCCTGGCCCACGCCGAGGGCGAAGGTGAGGGTGAGCAGCAGGGCGGGCGGCATCCGGTCGGCGGCGGTGAGCGCGGTCAGCAGCACCCCGACGGCGGCGAGGAAGCACTGCACGCCGATGAGCAGCCGGCGTCGGTCGAGGGTGTCGGCGAGCGCGCCGGCCGGCAGGGCCAGCAGCCGTACGGGCAGCATGCTCGCGGTCTGCACGAGGGCGACCAGCGTCGGCGCGTTGGGTTGGTCGACCAGCAGCCACTGGGCGCCGACGGTCTGCATCCAGGTGCCGACGTTGCTGGCCAGCACGGCCAGCCAGAGGCTGCGGAACGCGGCGAGGCGCAGCGGGGCCCAGGCCGACGCGGGCGGGGCGGGGGTCGGTGTGGCGCTCACCGGCCGCAAGGTACCCCGGTTCGGCCCGCCCAGTCGATCCTCCCGCGGATCCCGCCCCACCAGCGGATCCCGCCCGACCAGGCCGCCGTTCCCCACCGGCCGTCGGTCGCGGCCTGCTCCGGCTGCGCCGGGTTCGGGTACGCCGGAAGCGGGCCGCCGGAGGCCGGCGACCCGCTTCGGGGGGAGGGCGAGGTGGATCAGATGATGCTGACGCCGTAGACGCTCAGCGGCTCGGTGACGGGCTGGAAGTAGGTGGTGCCGCCGCGGGTGCAGTTGCCGTTGCCGCCGGAGGTGAGGCCGATGGCGCTGCTGCCGCTGAACAGCGAGCCGCCGCTGTCGCCGGGCTCGGCGCAGACGTTGGTGCGGATCAGGCCGGAGACGGAGCCCTCGGCGTAGTTCACCGTGGCGTTGAGCGCCCCGACCGTGCCGCTGTGCACGCCGGTGGTGCTGCCGGAGCGCTGCACGCTCTGGCCGACGTACGCGTTGGCCGCGCCGGTGACGTCCCGGTAGCTGCCGTTGTAGAGGGAGACGTTGCCGGTCGCGTTGGCGGAGTTGCTGTGCCGGACGATGCCGTAGTCGTTGCCCGGGAAGCTGGTGCCGGCGCGGATGCCCAGGGTGCTGGTCTGCGCCGAGTTCGAGTACCAGGTCGAGGCGATGTTGGTGCAGTGGCCGGCGGTCAGGAAGTAGGTGACGCCGGAGCTGCTGCGCACGTTGAAGCCCAGCGAGCAGCGGCCGCCGCCGGCGGCGTAGATCGCCTGGCCGCCGGAGATGCGGGTGCTCAGCACGCCGGCCTCGGCCTCGATGCGCACGGCGCCGCCGGTCCGGGCGGCGGCGGCCTTGACGCGCTCCAGCTTGGCCCCGGTGACGGTGCTGTCGACGGAGACGACGACCTGGTTGGTGGCCGGGTCGGTCCACCACGCGGTGCCGGGGATCTTCGCGGAGCGCTCCAGCTCGGCGGTGGCCCGGTCGAGCTCCGCGGCGCCCCGCTTGACGAGCTTCGCGATGGCGCCGGAGGCGCGGACCTGACGGGCGGCGGCCGCGTCGGTCACGGTGACGACCATCCTGCCGCTGGCGTCGGCGTAGGTGCCGGCGGAGCGGTCACCGAGCCGCTCGGCCAGGGTGGCGGCGGCGTCGGGCGAGGCGACGGGGGCGGCCTGGGCGGGTGCGCCGATCAACGCGGTGGCGACCAGGGTGCCGGCTGCGGCGACGGAAGCGGCGCGGAGGAGCGATGACCTCGTGGGTCGCATGTAACAACCTCCCGGAAGGGGGTGACGGGTCGCGCCGGGGGTGACGGACCCGAGGACCATCCGGCCGGAGCTGGGGTGAACCGGCCGAGTGAACTGAAGTATTCACATACTTAGATTCACTCGCAAGACCCAGCTTCGCCCTGTTTCGCCCGAGCTACCCGCGACACATGTTCGCAACATTGTGGCCCCTCAGGTGGATCAATATGATCGATGCACCCCGATTTCCCCCGTCGGCACCCGTGATCCGGAGGCCACCATGACCCCCATCCGACGCGCCCTGGCCGCCCTCGCCGCCACCGCCCTCGTCCCCCTCGGCGCCACGGCCGCCCACGCCGACGCCGGCCCGCCGCCCGGCTCCATGGCCAGCCTCGGCGACTCCATCACCCGCGGCTTCAACGCCTGCGGCTGGTACGTCGACTGCGCCTCCCGCTCGTTCAGCACCGGCGACAACTCCTCGGTGAACAGCCACTACCTGCGCATCCGCGCGGTCAACCCGGCCATCGCCGGCAACAACCACAACGACGCCAGGACCGGCGCGAAGTCCGCCGACATGTCCGGCCAGGCCGGCACGGCGGTCAGCCAGGGCGTCGGGTACGTGACGATGCTGATCGGCGCCAACGACGCCTGCACCGGCTCGGAGTCGAGCATGACGCCGGTGAGCACCTACCGCGCCAACATCGACGCCGCGCTCGGCCGGATCAAGGCGGGCCTGCCGAACGCCCGGGTGGCGATCGTCAGCATCCCGGACCTCCACCGGCTCTGGTCCGTCGGCAAGGACAGCGGCAGCGCCCGTACGGCGTGGGCGCTGTTCGGCATCTGCCAGTCCATGCTGGCCAACCCGACCTCCACCGCCCAGGCCGACGTCGACCGCCGGGCCCGGGTGCGCCAGCGGGTCGTCGACTACAACACCCAGCTCGCCCAGGCGTGCGCCGCGTACGGCCCGAACTGCGACTTCGACGACAACGCCGTGTTCGGCTACCCGTTCACCCTGAGCCAGCTCTCCACCTGGGACTACTTCCACCCGAACGCCGCCGGCCAGCAGGCGCTAGCCACGGTGACATACACCGCCGGCTTCCACTGGTAACCACCCCCACCCCCCCTGCCCCCTCCCCCACACCCCTCCCCGGCGATCTTGCACTTTCGGCCCCGAGGATGGGCGTCATGTGCCTTTTGCCGGGGCCCCAACTGCAAGATCGCGGGGGAACGGGGGACGGGGGCGGGGGGGCAGGGGGCAGGGGGCAGGGGGGGCGGGGGCAGGGGGTGGGTGGGTCAGCGGGCGGCGGCCAGGCGGGCGGCGCGGGCGTCGCGCTTCTCCTCGAAGCGGGACGCGTGCGTCTCCAGGGTGTCCAGGTGGGCGGCGATCTGGTCGCGGGCGGCCTCGCCGTCGGCGTCCAGCCCGGTGACGTTGAAGATGTCCCACTGGCGCAGCACCGGGACGACCACCTCGTCGCGGTGCTGCCGCAGGTCGTAGATGCCGGCCAGGGCGATCGCCACCGACTTGCGGGCGAAGCCCTCGATGCCCACGCCGGGCATCTGGAAGTCGGCGAGGACCTCGGCGATGGCCCGCATCGCCTGGCTCGGGGCCACCTCCAGGGCGGCGGCGAGCAGGTTGCGGTAGAAGACCATGTGCAGGTTCTCGTCGGCGGCGACGCGGGCGAGCAGCGCCTCGCACACCGGGTCGCCGGCCACCCGGCCCGTGTTGCGGTGCGAGATCCGGGTCGCCAGCTCCTGGAACGACACGTACGCCAGCGAGCGCAGCATCGAGGCGTCGTGCGAGTTGGTGTAGCCGGCGGTCATGTGCACCATCCGGGCCCGCTCCAGCGCCACCGGGTCCACCGCCCGGGTCACCGTCAGGTAGTCGCGGATGGCGGTGCCGTGCCGGCCCTCCTCGGCGGTCCACCGGCCCACCCACGTCCCCCACGCCCCGTCCGGGCCGAAGAGGGTGGCGATCTGGTGGTGGTACGAGGGGAGGTTGTCCTCGGTCAGCAGGTTCACGATCAGCGCGGTGCGGGCGATCTCGGGGATCGTCGAGTCCTGCGGCGACCACGCCTCGCCACCGAGCGGGCCGTCGAAGGTGCGCCCCTCGCTCCACGGCACGTACTCGTGCGGGAACCACTCCTTCGCCATCGCGAGGTGGCGGTCGAGGTTCTTCGCCACGACGGGTTCGAGCTCGACGAGCAGGGCGGTCTGGCTGAGTGCGGTCACGAAGTTCTCCCTACGGTGGCGTAACTTACGCCACCGTAGGTCCTCCGCGCCGTACGCGCCAGTAGCGCCCGCCCGCGCGGCGTCTGCTCAGCTCACCAGGGGCGACAGGTCGGCCCGCGGCGGGGTCCACTCGCCGGCCGCCGCGACCACCTGCTCACCGGAGCGGATGTCCTTCACCTCGTCGGGCGCCCCGTCGACGCCGGGGAACCAGACGTATGGGATGCCGCGCCGCTCGGCGTGCCGGATCTGCTTGCCGAACTTCGCCGCGCTCGGCGCGACCTCCGTGGGCACCCCCCGGCGACGCAGCGCGTCGGCGACCGCGTTGCTCGCCGGCCGCCGCTCCTCGCTGGTCACCGCGACCAGCACGCACGTCGGCACGCTGCGGGACACGGTGAGCGCGCCCGCGCCGAAGAGCAGCCCGAGCAGCCGGCTCACCCCGATCGAGATGCCCACCCCGGGGAAGGACGCGCCACCGGCGCTGACCAGGTTGTCGTACCGGCCGCCGGAACAGATCGAGCCGAACCGCTCGTAGCCGGCCAGCGACGTCTCGTAGACGGTGCCGGTGTAGTAGTCGAGCCCGCGGGCGATCCGCAGGTCGGCCACGCACAGCCCCGGCGAGTGCGCGGCGGCGGTCTCCACCACCGCCACCAGCTCGGCGACGCCCTCGTCGAGCAGCGGGTGGGTCACCCCGAGGCCGCGCACGGCGTCGGCGAACGAGGCGTCCGGTGCGGAGATCTCGGCCAGGGCCAGGCACGCCTTGGCCTGCGCCTCGCTCGCCCCGGCCGTCTCGGCGAGCAGCTCGGCCACCTTCGCCGGGCCGATCTTGTCGAGCTTGTCGACCGCGCGCAGGGCGGCCTCCGGGTCGGTCAGGCCGATGCCCCGGTAGAACCCCTCGCAGATCTTGCGGTTGTTGACCTGGATGGTCACCGGCGGGATCGGCAGCGACCGCAGCGCGTCGCCGATGACCAGCGGCATCTCCGCCTCGTAGTGGGCGGGCAGGGTGTCCCGGTCGACGATGTCGATGTCGGCCTGGAGGAACTCCCGGTAGCGCCCCTCCTGCGGGCGCTCGCCCCGCCACACCTTCTGGATCTGGTAGCGGCGGAACGGGAACTGGAGCCGGCCGGCGTTCTCCAGCACGTAGCGGGCGAACGGCACCGTCAGGTCGAAGTGCAGGCCGAGGGAGTCGTCGCCGGCCGGGCCGTCGGCGTCGGCCTGGAGGCGGCGCAGCACGTAGACTTCCTTGGAGGTCTCCCCCTTGCGCAGCAGCTGGTCCAGCGGCTCGACGGAGCGGGTCTCCAGCGGCGCGAAGCCGTACAGCTCGAAGGTGGCGCGGATCCGGTCGAGCACGAACTGCTCGATCATCCGCTGCGCCGGGGTCCACTCGGGGAAGCCGGAGATGGGCGTGGGCTTGCTCATGACGCTCCGTTCAGCACCCGCGCGGCGGCGCGGGAAAGGTCGAGGCGCGGCCTAGAGGCCGCGGGTGGGTGCGGCCGGGCGCGCGTCGCCCGAGGCCGCCACCTCGATGAGGTACGGGTTGCTCGCGCGCTCGCGGCCGATGGTGGTCGCGGGGCCGTGGCCGGGCAGCACCACCGTGTCGTCGGCCAGCGGCAGGATCTTGTCGCGCAGGCTGGCGAGCATCCGGGGCATGCTGCCGCCCCACAGGTCGGTGCGGCCGATCGAGCCGGCGAAGAGCACGTCGCCGGAGAGGCAGACCTGCTCGGCCTCCCACTGCGAGCCCGTGCCGGGCAGCCGGAACAGCACCGACCCGCCGGTATGGCCCGGGGCGTGGTCGACGGTGATCTCCAGCCCGGCGAGCGACAGGGTCGCGCCGTCGGTCAGCTCGGCGACGTCGTCGGGCTCGGAGTAGGGCAGCCGGCCGCCGAAGAGCCCCCGGAGGTCCATCGACAGCCCCTTGGCCGGGTCGGCCAGCAGCTCGCGGTCCTCCGGGTGGACGTACGCGGTCACGCCCCGCGCGCCGCAGACCGGCGCGACGGAGAACGTGTGGTCGAGGTGGCCGTGGGTGAGCAGCACGGCGGCGGGGTGCAGGCGATGCTCGGCGAGGACGGCGTCGAGCCGGTCGATCACCCCGATGCCCGGGTCGACCACCACGCACTGCTCCCCCGGCCCGGTCGCCACCACGTAGCAGTTGGTGCCGAAGGCGTCCGCGGGAAAGCTCGCCACGAGCACGGCGCTCCCCTTCCGTCGCTGTCTAGCCTGCACCGGAAGCCTAGCCGCAGCGGCGGGCGGACCGCGCCGGCCCACCCGCCCCCGTGGCCACAGCGGCCCAGTGAGCAACTCCGATAAAGCCAGCCCGGACCTCGTACACCACTTTCCCAGCCGCTACCCGTACACTCTGGCGGGCGTGTGGCGTGGCGCACGTGGCGCCCGACGGGGCGCGACGCCGACCGCCGGTGACCATCAGGGTAGAGGAAGGGGAGCACGGGTGGCTTCCAGCAGGGACCGGCAGCGCAAACTGGCGCGGGCCAAGCTCGACCGGCAGCTGGCGCGACGGGCCGCCCGGACCAGACGCCGGCGGCAGATCCAGGCCGGTGTCGGCGCCGCCGTGGTGCTCGTGCTGATCGTGGCCGGTTCGGCCTGGGCGCTGGGCGCCTTCGACGACGACCCGAAGCAGGACACGGCCGCCGAGGACGTCTGCCTCTGGACGCCGCAGGACGCCGCCGCGAACACCAACCTCAAGGACGTGGGCACCCCGGCCACCAAGGGCCTGCCGACCGCCGGCACCCGGGCGCTGACCGTCACCACCAACCAGGGCGCCCCGATCACCGCCGAGCTGGACCTCGCGTCGGCCCCGTGCGCCGGGGCGAGCATCGCCCACCTGGCCAGCAAGGGCTTCTACGACAACACGAAGTGCCACGAGATCACCTCCGAGGGCGCGCTGCGCTGCGGCGACCCGAGCGGCACCGGGCTGGGCGGCCCGGCCTACTCGTTCTACGACGAGAACGTCCCGGTGGCCCCCGAGGCCAGCCCGGCGCCCAACGAGCCCCCGGCGTACCCGAAGGGCACGGTGGCGATGATCGCCAACCCGCCGGGCGCGAACGGCAGCCAGTTCCTGATCTTCTTCAAGGACTTCGACCCGGACAAGCCGGCCTACCCGGTGATCGGGAAGGTCACCGGCGGCCTGGACGTGGTCACGAAGATCGGTGCCCTGCCGACCGTGGACAATGGGAGCGGAGCCAAGGCCAAGCCGAAGACCGACGTGGTGATCCAGAGCCTCACCGTCGGCGAGCCGTCGACCGCGCCGGCCCCGGCCCCCAGCGGCGCGTCGGCCAGCCCCAGCGCCGGCTGACCCGGCTCCCCCGCACCCCACAGCCTTTTGCGGCACCGGCCGCGCCCGAGACAGTCCAGGAGGATCGACCGTGACGTCCACCAGAGAGCGGCAGCGCGCGGCGGCGCGCGCCCGGCTCGAGCGGGAGATGGCCGAGCGTGCGGCCCGGGCCCGCAAGCGCCGGCAGACGCAGGCGATCGTCGGGGCCGGGGCGGCCCTGCTGCTCGTGGTCGCCGGCTCCGTCTGGCTCGCCGCCAGCATCGGCGGCGACGACGACAAGAAGCAGGACACCGCCGCCGCCCCCGGCTTCGTGCAGTGCACCTGGACCGAGGTTCCCAAGGAGCAGCGGACCAAGGAGATCAAGGACGTCGGGCTGCCGGCCGCCCAGCAACCGAACACCGGCACCCAGACGCTGACGTTCGACACCAACCTGGGCCCGATCACCGCCAAGGTCGACCGGTCCGTCGCGCCGTGCACCGCCGCCAGCTTCACCCACCTGGCGAGCAAGGGCTTCCTCGACAACACCAAGTGCCACCGTCTGGTCACCGAGGGCATCAAGGTGCTCCAGTGCGGCGACCCGAGCGCCACCGGCAAGGGCTGGCGGGACACCGACGGCACCGGCGGCCCGAGCTACCGGATGGCCGAGGAGAACCTGCCGACCGACAAGCGCCCGCCGTACCCGGAGGGCGTCATCGCGATGGCCAACTCGGGGCAGCCGGGCAGCACCGGCAGCCAGTTCTTCATCGTCTACGGCGACTCGCCGCTGGACGCGAACTACACGGTGCTCGGCACCGTCACCGGCGGGATGGACATCGTCAACCAGGTGGCGAAGGCCGGCGACGACGGCGCGTACGCCAAGCAGGCCGGCGGCGGCCACCCCAAGAAGGAGATCGTCATCGAGAAGATGACGATGAGCGAGGCGCAGGGCTGACCGCCCGCCCCGCCCCCGCACGACGAAGCGCCCGCCGGTCACCGCCGGCGGGCGCTGTCGTGGGTGGGGCCTTCCGGGCCGCTCAGGAGCCCGAGGTGACCCGGTAGGCGTCGAACACGCCGTCGACCTTGCGGACGGCGGCCAGCAGGTGCCCCAGGTGCTTCGGGTCGGCCATCTCGAAGCTGAACCGGCTCACGGCCACCCGGTCGCGGGTGGTGGTGACGGTCGCGGAGAGGATGTTGACCCGCTCGTCGGAGAGCACCCGGGTGACGTCCGCGAGGAGCTTGTGCCGGTCGAGGGCCTCCACCTGGATGGCCACCAGGAACGTGGAGGCGGAGGTGAGCTTCCAGCTCACCTCGACCACCCGCTCGGCCTGGGCCCGCAGGTCCTCGGCGTTGGCGCAGTCGTCGCGGTGCACGCTGACGCCGCCGGAGCGGGTGACGAACCCGAAGACCGAGTCGGGCGGCACCGGCGTGCAGCAGCGGGCCAGCTTGATCCAGACGTCGCTGACGCCCCGCACCACCACGCCCGGGTCGGCGCTGCTCTGCCGGCTGCGCGGGGGCCGGGTGGCCACGGCGGTCTCGGCGATGTCCTCCGCCGCGCCCTCCTCGCCCCCGTACGCGGCCATCAGCTTCTGCACCACCGACTGCGCGGAGACCTGGCTGTCGCCGACCGCCGCGTAGAGCGACGCCACGTCGGCCAGGTGCAGGTCCCGCGCGATCGCCATCAGCGCGTCGGAGGTGAGCATCCGCTGCAACGGCATGCCCTGCTTGCGCATCGCCTTGACGATCGAGTCCTTGCCGGCCTCGATCGCCTCCTCGCGCCGCTCCTTGTTGAAGTACTGCCGGATCTTCGTGCGGGCGCGGGGGCTCTTCACGAAGCCCAGCCAGTCCTGCGTCGGCCCCGCCGTGTCGGACTTCGACGTGAAGATCTCGATCACGTCGCCGTTGGACAGCGTCGACTCCAGGGGCACCAGCTTGCCGTTGACCCGCGCCCCGATGCACTTGTGCCCGACCTCGGTGTGCACCGCGTACGCGAAGTCCACCGGCGTCGACCCCGTCGGCAGGGGGATGACGTCACCCTTGGGGGTGAAGACGTACACCTCCTGGCTCGACAGGTCGAAGCGCAGCGCGTCGAGGAACTCGCTCGGATCCGCCGCCTCCCGCTGCCAGTCGAGCAACTGGCGCAGCCACGTCATCTCGTCGATGTGCGCGGGCGGGCCGACGATCTGGGTGCCCTTGTGCTCTTTGTACTTCCAGTGCGCGGCGATGCCGAACTCGGCGGTGCGGTGCATCGCGTACGTGCGGATCTGCATCTCCACCGGCTTGCCGGTGGGCCCGATGACCGTCGTGTGCAGCGACTGGTACATGTTGAACTTGGGCATCGCGATGTAGTCCTTGAACCGGCCCGGCACCGGCTGCCAGTTCGCGTGGATCACGCCCAGCGCGGCGTAGCAGTCGCGCACCGTGTCGACCAGGATCCGCACCCCGACCAGGTCGTAGATGTCGTTGAAGTCGCGGCCCCGCACGATCATCTTCTGGTAGATCGAGTAGAGGTGCTTCGGCCGGCCCGTCGTCTCCGCCTTGATCTTGGCGGCCTTCAGGTCGGTGCCCACCTTCTGCGTCACCTGACGCAGCAGCGACTCCCGCTGCGGCTGGTGCTCCCCGATCAGGCGCAGGATCTCCTCGTACCGCTTCGGGAACAGCGTGCCGAAGGCGAGGTCCTCCAGCTCCCACTTGATCGTGTTCATGCCCAGGCGGTGGGCCAGGGGCGCCAGGATCTCCAGCGTCTCCTTCGCCTTCTGCTCCCGCTTCGGCGCGGGCAGGAAGGACAGGGTGCGCATGTTGTGCAGCCGGTCGGCCAGCTTGATCACCAGGACCCGCGGGTCCTTCGCCATCGCCACGACCATCTTGCGGATCGTCTCCGCCTTCGCGGCGTCGCCGAGCTTGACCTTGTCGAGCTTGGTCACGCCGTCGACGAGCAGCGTCACCTCGGGACCGAAGTCGACCTTCATCTGGTCGAGCGTGTATTCGGTGTCCTCGATCGTGTCGTGCAGCAGCGCGGCGACCAGCGTCGTGGTGTCCATGCCCAGGTTGGCCAGGATGGTGGCCACCGCGAGGGGATGCGTGATGTACGGGTCGCCGGACTTGCGGTATTGGCCGGAGTGCCAGCGGTTGGCGGTGTCGAACGCGGTCTGGATCAACTTCGCGTCGGCCTTCGGGTGGTTCTCCCGGTGGCTGGAGATCAGCGGCTCCAGCACCTCGCTGACCTGCGAGGTCTGCCAGGGCGCGTTGAACCGGGCCAGCCTCGCCCGCACCCGCCGCCCGGTGGGCGCGTTGGAGAGGGCGAAGCCGCCGCTCGGCGAGGGATCACCGCTGAGCTGCGCCGGATCGTCGGCGGCGTCGGCCGGGAACAGCGACGCCCCGGCACCCGCCGCCGCGCCGTCGGCGGACCCGGGGCCCGCGCCGTCACCACCCGCCACGGCCAGGGCGTCAGCGCCCCGATCGGTCACCGAACCGTCAGCGTCGCCTGTCGGGTGCACCGTGCCCTCCACCGGAGGGACGACATCGTGGGACACCGGCCTCCTCACCGCTCGCCGGGGATGCGCCGACCGTCCGGCCGGCCTGGTCTTCGCACCGCCCGGACGGTCACCCGCCCGGTCAGCAATGGGCAATGCTACCCGCACGCACGGTGCCCCGCCGCTCCGCCGGACGGTCCCCACCGGGTCCGCCCGGCGGCCGGGGCCACCAATCGGGCACCGGGGCACGAACAGGCGCTCCGCGCGCCACGCGGACGGGCACGGGCACCGTTCCCGGCCCGACGCCCCGGGTCGTCGACGCCGGGACGGGGGACGAGGCCCCGGCGGCTCACACGCTCAGCAGGGCGTGCACGGGGCGCGGGGCCAGCCGCTCGCGCCCGCCGAGGAACCCCAGCTCCAGCAGCACCGTGAAGCCGGCCACCGTGCCGCCGGCCCGCTCCACCAGGTCGAGGGTGGCCTCGGCGGTGCCCCCGGTCGCGAGCACGTCGTCGACCACCAGCACCCGGTGCCCGGCGGTGAACGCGTCCTCGTGCACCTCCAGCGTCGCCTCGCCGTATTCCAGCGCGTAGGAGGCCGAGTAGGCGGGGCGGGGCAGCTTGCCGGCCTTGCGCACCGGCACCACGCCCACCCCCGCCGCGTACGCGATGGCCGCCGCGACGACGAAGCCCCGGGCCTCGATGCCCACCACGGCGTCGAACGCGTCCCGCCCGTGGTGGGCCACGATCCCGTCGACGACCTGCCGGAACACCTCGCCGTCGGCGAAGAGGGGCATCAGGTCCTTGAACATCACGCCCGGCTTCGGGAAGTCCGGCACGTCCAGCACGCGGCTGGCGACCAGCTCGGCGACCCGTGGGCCGCTGTCTCCCCGTACCCCGGCGCTGTGCGTCTCCGTCACGGCGGCCCGTCTCCCTTCATGGCCGACGGCGTCCCGCGCGCTGCTCGCACAGCCCGCAGGACGCCGTCGGAACGTGTTTCCTGTCTCCTACCGGTGTGGCCGATCAGCGCCGCTTGGCGCCGCCCGGCCGGTTGCCGCCGCCACCGGCGGGGCGGCCGCCCCGGGCGCCGGTCGACCGCTTGCCGGCGGGCCGGGCGCCCACCTTCGGGGCGGCCCCGGCCAGGGCCGCGTCGGCGTCGACGGGCTCGTCGGCGTCCGCGGCCGGACGCGCCGCGCCCTTCGGGGTGATCTCACCCTTGGCGAGGGCGGCCCGCCGGGCCAGGACCCGCTTGTTGTGCGCCTGGATGCGCGGCTCGTAGTTCTTCAGCAGCACCAGCAGCGGGGTGGCCAGCAGGATCGAGGTCAGGAAGGCGACCGCCATGCCGACGAACAGCACCAGGCCGAGGTCCTTCAGCGTGCCCGCGCCCAGCAGGCCGGCGCCGATGAAGAGCAGGCCACCGACGGGCAGCAGCGCGACCACCGAGGTGTTCAGCGACCGCATGAGGCTCTGGTTGATGGCCAGGTTGGCCGCCTCGCCGTACGTCTGGTTGTTGTTCGCCGTGATGCCCCGGGTGTTCTCCTGCACCTTGTCGAAGACCACCACCACGTCGTAGAGCGCGAAGCCCAGGATCGTGAGGAAGCCGATGATCGTCGACGGGGTGACCTCGAAGCCGACCAGCGAGTAGATGCCGGCGGTGAGGATCAGGTTCATGAACAGGGAGGAGACGGCCGCGGCCGCCATCCGCCACTCGAACCGCAGGACCAGGTAGACCGTCACCAGCAGGACGAAGATCACCAGACCGAGCAGCGCCCGGGAGGTGACCTGGCTGCCCCACGCCTCGCTGACCTGGTTGCCGCTGATCTGGTCGGCCTGGATGCCGAACACGCGGGCCATCTCGGCCTTGGCCTCGTTGGCCTGCTCGGCGTCGAGCTGCGTGGTGCGCATCTCGTAGAAGTCGCCGCCGGTGCCGCCGACCCTCTGCGCGGTGACCACCTCGGCGCCCGCCGCGGTGCGCGCCAGCACCGTGTCGACCGTCTTCTCGGCGTCGTCGAGGGTGCCGACGCTGGCCGGCACCTGGAACGAGTTGCCGCCGGCGAACTCGATGCCCAGGCTGAAGCCGCGCAGGGCGAAGCTGAGCACGGCGACGAGGATCAGCGCCCCGGCCACGCCGAACCACAGCTTGCGCCGGCCGATGACGTCGAGGCCGGCCTCGCCCGCGTAGAGGCGGCTCGCCAAACCAGTCTTAGCCATCTCAGGCCTCCTTGACGCGCGAGGTGCGGGTGGCCTGCTCGCTCCGCGCGGGCGGAAGGATCCGGCCGAGACCGCTGACCCGCGGGGACAGGAACGCCCGGGTCCGGGCGAACATCGTCATGATCGGGTGACGGAACAGGAAGACCACGACCAGGTCGAGCACCGTGGCCAGGCCGAGCGCGAAGGCGAAGCCCTTCACCGCGCCGACCGAGACGATGTAGAGCACCACGGCCGACATGATGGTGATCGCGTTGGCCGAGATGATCGTCCGCCGGGCCCGGATCCACGCCCGGGGCACCGCGCTGCGCGGGCTGCGGCCCTCCCGGATCTCGTCCTTGAGCCGCTCGAAGTAGATGACGAACGAGTCCGCCGCCACACCGAGTGAGACGATCATGCCGGCGATGCCGGCGAGCGTGAGGGTGAAGCCGATCTGCCGCCCCAGGAAGACCAGCGCGCCGAAGACCAGCAGACCCGACAGCACCAGGCTCAGGAAGATGACCGAGCCGAGCAGCCGGTAGTAGAAGAACGAGTAGATGATGACCAGCAGCATGCCGATGCCGGCGGCGAGCAGGCCCGCGCGCAGGTGGCTCGCGCCGAGGGTGGCGGTGACGTTCTGCTGCTCCTGCGCCTCGAAGGTCACCGGCAGCGCGCCGTAGCGCAGCTGACCGGCCAGGGCGTTGGCCGTCTTGTTGTCGAAGCTGCCGGTGATCTGCGAGTCACCGGTCAGCACGCCCTGGATCTCCGGCGAGGAGACGACCTTGTTGTCCAGCACCACGGCGACCCGGCACTTGCCGTCCTGGCCCAGCGCGGTCTGGTCGCAGGCCTGGCCCTCGTTGTTGAACGCCTCGCGGGTCAGGTTGGTCCACTTCTCCTGGCCCGCGCCCTTGAAGTCGAGGCTCACCACCCAGGAACTGGTCTGGTCGAGCACCGCGTTGGCGTCGCCGACGTCGGTGCCGAGCACCTTCGCCACGTCCAGCAGGTATTTCTGGACACCGTCCTCGCAGGCGACCGCCTTCTGCTTCTCGTCCTTGATCGACGCCGGGGGGCGCTGGTCGAGCTGCGCGCAGGTGATCGTCGGCACGTTGAACTGCATCTCCGCGGGCAGCACGGCGATCTCGCGCGGGCTGAGCGCGCCGAACGGCTTGAGCTTGTCGGCCAGCGACGGGTCGGCGGTCAGGTCGGCCGGGGCCTGGAGCCCGCTCGCCGCCTGCCAGGCAGCGGCGCCGACCTTCTGCTCGACGGCCTTGCGCTGCTCCTCGACACCCGCCGGCACCGGCTCGGCGCTGGCGCTCGACGACGGCGCGGCGCTCGCCGAGGGCGACCCGGTGGCGCTGGCGCTCGGGGCCGGTGCCCCGCCGCCCTGGCCGCCCGCGCTCGGCGACGCGGTGGCCTTCGCGCCGGACGGCGACGCGCTGCCCGACGGCTTGGCGCTGCCGGACGGGGCCGGCGACGCGCTGCCCGACGGGGCCGGCGTCGGGGTGGGCGCCGGGGCCGCCGCCGCGCCGCTGCCGTCGGCGGCCTTGAGCACCTTGCGGAAGCGCAGCTCGGCCGCGCTGCCGACGTCGGTGAGGTCGCGGTTCTCGCCGGGCAGGGAGATGACGATGTTCCGGTTGCCCTCGGTGACCACCTCGGCCTCGGCCACGCCGTAGGCGTTGACCCGGTTCTCGATGATCTGGCGGGCCTCTTCGAGGTTCTCCGCCGTCGGGGGCCGACCGTCGAGGCTGTTCGTCGCCTCCAGCGTCAACCGGGTGCCGCCGACCAGGTCCAGGCCGAGCCGGGGCTCCAGCCGGTCCTTGAAGCCACCACTGGCGCCGCCCGAGAAGAACACCAAGAGATAGAGGACGACGAAGATGAGCCCGAGCACGGCGAGCTGCCGTCCGGGCCGCATCTGTCCCTGAGGTGGTGGTGCCACGGCTGTCTGTCTCCCTGTTACGGTCGCACCGCCGTCTGCGGCGGCACGAGGGTCGGGCCGGGGGTCCCGGCGACGGGTGTCCGGGCCGGCGACCCGACGTCGACACGGCTGCCCACGGCCGTCGCGGGGGCGGCGGCCGGCAGCGCTCACGCGTCGGCGTCGGGCGTCGGGCCCAACTATCCAGTTTTATCGCTGTCTCCGCTGCCCCGTCCCCGGGACGACGGTCACTCCTTGACGGTCTCGGCGTCCTCGACGTCCTCGGTGGCCTCGGGCCGCTCGGCCTGGCTGACGACGCGGGCGATGGCCGGGCGGGCGTACCGGGTCTGCACGCCGGGGGCGACCTCGAGCAGGACGGTCTCGTCGTCCACGCCGGTGACCGTGCCGTAGAGCCCGCCGATGGTGACCACCTCGTCGCCGGGACCGAGGGTGGACTGCATCCGCTCCGCCTCGCGGCGGCGCTTCTGCTGGGGGCGGATCATCATGAAGTACATGACGCCGAAGAGCAGGGCGATCATGAGGATCGGCGTGAGACCGCCGGCTCCCCCGCCACCCGCTGCTGCGTAAAGCACGGTTACAGACCTTCCGATTGGCCTCCGGCTCGGCACGAGGGGCACCGGAGCGGAGGCGGATTCTCACGTCCTGTACAGACCGCGGCGAGTCTAGTCCCTGCACCTGGGAACGCCGAATGCGGCACAGATCACGAACGGATCACGGCTCATCGGGCGCGGCGGAGAACAGATCGGGCGCGGGAGGGGCACCGGTGCCAAATGTACCATTCGGTGGGGTACGGCCCAGATGACGCCAGGCCGCCTCGGTGGCCACCCGCCCCCGGGGCGTACGCGCCAGCAACCCGGCCCGCACCAGGAACGGCTCGCACACCTCCTCGACGGTGTCCGGCTGCTCCCCCACCGCCACGGCCAACGTCGACAGGCCCACCGGGCCGCCCCGGAACGAGTCGACCAGCGCGGTGACCACCGCCCGGTCCAGCCGGTCCAGCCCGAGCGCGTCGACGTCGTACACCGTCAGGGCCGCCCGGGCCGTCTCCACCGTCACCGTGCCGTCGGCCCGGACCTCGGCGAAGTCGCGCACCCGGCGCAGCAGCCGGTTGGCGATCCGGGGGGTGCCCCGGGACCGGCCGGCGATCTCGGCGGCCCCGTCGTCGGTGATCGGCACCCCGAGGATGCGCGCCGACCGGCGCAGCAGCACCTCCAGGTCGGCCGGCGAGTAGAAGTCGAGGTGCGCGACGAAGCCGAAGCGGTCCCGCATCGGCCCGGTCAGCAGGCCCGACCGGGTGGTCGCCCCGACCAGGGTGAACGGCTCGACGTCCAGCGGGATGGCGGTCGCCCCCGGCCCCTTGCCGACGATCACGTCGACCCGGAAGTCCTCCATCGCGCTGTAGAGCAGCTCCTCCGCCGGCTTGGCGATCCGGTGGATCTCGTCGATGAACAGCACGTCACCCTCGGTGAGGCTGGTCAGGATCGCCGCGAGGTCACCGGAGCGCTCGATGGCCGGGCCGCTGGTCACCCGGATGCCGGAGCCCAGCTCGGCCGCCACGATGTTGGCCAGGGTCGTCTTACCTAAGCCTGGGGGCCCTGACAGGAGGATGTGGTCGGGCGGGGAGCCGCGCCGCATCGCGCTGCGCAGCAGCAGGTCGAGCTGCTCGCGGACCCGGTGCTGGGCGATGAACTCCTCCAGCCGCTTCGGCCGGACGCTGGCCTCGGCGTCGCGCTCCGCGTCGTTGACGTACGCCGAGACGAGGTTGCCGTCGGGCCCCGTCATCGGGTGCGGCCGAGCAGGCGGATGGCCTGCTTGAGCAGGACCGGCACGGGCGGCGGCGGGCCGTCGACGGTCTCCGCGACCGCGGCGACCGCCTGGTCGGCCTGGCCCGCCGTCCAGCCGAGGCCCACCAGGGCCTGACGGACCTGCTCGGGCCAGGCGCCCCCGGTCACCCCGGCCGCCCCGTCGGCGCCCACCGGCACCGGGCCGATCCGGTCCCGCAGCTCCAGCACAAGGCGCTCGGCGCCCTTCTTGCCGATGCCCGGCACCCGGGTCAGCGCGGCGGTGTCGGCGTTGGCGATCGCCTTGCGCACCGCGTCGGGGGTGTGCACGGCCAGCACCGCCTGGGCCAGCCGGGGCCCCACCCCGCTCGCGGTCTGGAGCAGCTCGAACAGCTGCTTGGCGTCGTCGTCGGCGAAGCCGTAGAGGGTGAGCGAGTCCTCCCGGACCACCAGGCTGGTGGCCAGCCGGGCCGGCTGGCCGACCCGCAGGTCGGCGAGCGTGCCGGGCGCGCAGTGCACCGCCAGGCCCACCCCGCCGACCTCCACCACCGCGTGGTCCGGGCCGGTCGCGGTCACCGTCCCGCGCACACTGGCGATCATCGTGCTCCTCCTCGTCGTGCCCGGTCGGCCGCCTCGGCCAGCTTCGAGCGGGTGCCGCCGCGCCAGACGTGGCAGATGGCCAGGGCCAGGGCGTCGGCGGCGTCGGCCGGCTTCGGCGGCTCGGGCAGCCGCAGCAGCCGGGTCACCATGGTCGTCATCTGCGCCTTGTCGGCCTGGCCGGAGCCGGTGATGGCGGCCTTGACCTCGCTCGGGGTGTAGGTCTGCACGGGCAGCCCGGCGCGCGCGCCGGCCAGCACGGCGATCCCGCTGGCCTGGGCGGTGCCCATCACGGTGCGCACGTTGTGCTGGCTGAACACCCGCTCGACGGCGACGGCGTCCGGCCGGTGCTCGGCGACGAGGTCGGTGAGCGAGCGGTCCAGGTGCAGCAGGCGCAGCGGCAGGTCGTCGCCCGGGTCGGTGTAGACGACGTAGTAGGCGACCAGGGTGCAGGGCCGGCCCGGCACGCCCTCGACCACGCCGACCCCGCACCGGGTCAGCCCCGGGTCGACGCCGAGCACGCGCACGCCGCCTCCTCCCCACCACGTCGGCAGTACGTGTGTTCGACACCCTACTGGGCGGCCCCGACCGCCGGCTGCGGGGACACGCCGCCGAAGAGCAGGGGGCAGCCCGCCGACGGGCCGGGGGTCGGGCCGCCGACGGGCCGGGGGGCGCGGCGGCACACAGCCGGGGCGTCGAGTATGTGTCCCGCCCCCATGTGCCCCCGGCCACCCGGCTCGTAGCTTTGTGCGCCATGACGGCAGAACCCGTGGCGGGCCCCCACGTCGTACACGTCGACCTGGCCGGTCGGACCGCGCTGGTGACCGGCGGAGGCGGCGGCATCGGCCGGGCCTGCGCCCTGCGGCTCGCGGCGGCCGGGGCCCGCGTGCTGGTCCTCGACCGCGACGCCGACGCGGCCGAGGAGGTCGCGGCGCTGGCCGGCGGCCGGGCCGTGCGGGTCGACCTGGCCGACCCGGCGGCGGTGGACCGGCTCGACGCCGACGTGGACATCGTGGTCAACAACGCCGGGCTGCAACACGTCGCGCCGGTGCCGGACTTCCCGCCCGAGCGCTTCGCGTACATCCACCGGGTGATGGTGGAGGCCCCGTTCCGGATCGTGCGCCGGGCGCTGCCCCACATGTACGCCCGGGGTTGGGGGCGGATCGTCAACATCTCCTCCGTGCACGGGCTGCGGGCCTCGCCGTACAAGTCGGCGTACGTGTCGGCGAAGCACGCCCTGGAAGGGCTGTCGAAGGTGGTCGCGCTGGAGGGCGCGGCGCACGGGGTCACCGCCAACTGCATCAACCCGGCGTACGTGCGCACGGCGCTGGTGCAGGACCAGATCGCCGACCAGGCCGCCACCCACGGCATCGGCGAGGCCGAGGTGGTGGAGAAGATCATGCTGGCCCGGGCGGCGATCAAGCGGCTCATCGAGCCGGAGGAGGTCGCGGAGCTGCTGGCGTACCTGTGCGCGCCGCCGGCCGCGTTCATCACCGGCGCGTCCATCGCCCTCGACGGGGGCTGGACGGCGAACTAGTGGCCTCGCGCACAATGTCGGTCATGTCGTCGCCGGTGGAGTTCCTGGAACTGCTCGCCCGGGAGGCCGCCGCGGTGGAGTTCGAGGGCCCGCTGGTGGCGGCCCGCGCGGCCGGCGTGCCCCCCGACCGGCTCGCCGAGCTGGAACAGGCGAAGGTGGTCGCGCTGCGGGTCCGCGCGCTGCTGGAGCGCCGACGCCGCCGGGAGAGCGAGCTGTCCGGCCTGTACGACACCGCGAGCGACCTGGCCGGGCTGCGCGACCTCGACGCCGTGCTGCGGGCGATCGTGCACCGGGCCCGGCACCTGCTCGGCGCGGACGTGGCGTACATGACGCTCGACGACGACGAGCGCGGCGACACGTACATGCGGGTCACCGACGGGTCGATCTCGGCGCGGTTCCAGCGGCTGCGGCTGCCGATGGGCGCGGGCCTGGGCGGCTTGGTGGCCCAGTCCGGCACCCCGTACGTCACCGCGAACTACCCCGAGGACGACCGCTTCCACCACACCGGGGAGATCGACGCCGGGGTGGGCGAGGAGGGCCTGGTGGCGATCCTCGGCGTGCCGCTGCGGCTCGGCTCCACCTCGATCGGCGTGCTGTACGCGGCCAACCGCTCCGCCCGGCCGTTCGCCCGGGAGGAGGTGTCGCTGCTGGTGTCCCTCGCGGCGCACGCGGCGGTCGCGATCGACACGGCGCGGCTGCTGGCCGAGACCCGGGCCGCGCTGGCGGAGCTGTCGGCGGCCAACACCACCATCCGGGCGCACAGCAGCTCCGTCGAGCGGGCGGCGGCGGCGCACGACCGGATGACGGCGCTGGTGCTGCGCGGCGGCGGGGTCGAGGACGTGGCGTCCGCGGTCACCGACGTGCTCGGCGGGGCGCTGCTGGCGTTGGACGCCCACGGGCGGCGGCTGGCCCGGGTCGGCCGGATCGACGAGCCGGACCGGGCGGACCTGGTCGAGGCGGTCGCGGCGTCGCGGACCGAGGGGCGCAGCGTCCGCCGGGGCCCCGTCTGGTACGCCGCCGTGGTCGCCGGCACGGAGAACCTGGGCGCGCTGGTGCTGCGCCCCGACGGCGAGCTGGTCGACGCCGACCAGCGCATCCTGGAGCGGGCGGCGCTGGTGACCGCGCTGCTGCTGCTGTTCCGCCGCACCGTGGCCGAGGCCGAGGGGCGGGTGCGGGGCGAACTGCTCGACGACCTGATCGCCCGGCCGCTGGCCGACACCGACGCCCTGCGCACCCGGGCCCGCCGCCTCGGTGTCGACCTGGACGCCCCGCACGTGCTGGTGGCGGTCGGCGACGACGCGATCGCCGCGACGGGTTCCGCCCGGCAGCGGGTGCTCTCCTGGGCCACCACGTACGCCTCGACGCGCGGCGGCCTGGCCGCGGCGCGCGACGGCCGGGTGGTGCTGATGCTGCCCGGCCGGGACGCGGGCGGCGCGGCCCGCGCGGTGTCCCGGGACCTGTCCCGGGTGACCGGCCGGCCGGTGACCGCCGGGGCGAGCGGCCCGTCGACCGATCCCGCCTCGCTGGCGGCGATCTTCCAGGAGGCGGACCGCTGTCTGACGGCGCTCGGCGCGCTGGGCCGGACCGGGCAGGGGGCCAGCACCGCCGAGCTGGGCTTCGTCGGGTTGCTGCTGGGGACGGTCGGCGACCGGGGCGACGGGGACGTGGCCCGGTTCATCGCCGGCACGGTCGGGCCGGTGGTGGACTACGACGCCCGGCGGGGCACCGCGCTGGTGAAGACCCTGGAGGCGTACTTCGGGGTGGGTGGCAGCCTGGCCCGGGCGGCGGAGCTGCTGCACGTGCACGTCAACACGGTGACCCAGCGGCTGGAACGGGTCGGCCAGCTGCTCGGCCCCGACTGGCAGAAGCCCGGCCGGGCCCTGGAGGTGCAGCTCGCGCTGCGCCTGCACCGGCTCCGCGAGCCGATGCCCTGACCGGCCGGGGTGATCGGGCTGCCCTGACCGGCCGGGGCGCCGGGCTGCCCTGACCGGCCGGGGTGATCGGGCTGCCCTGACCGGCCGGGGTGATCGGGCCGGTCGGGTGCGGCCCTTCGCGGGCCGGCCGGGTGACTGGCTGCGCGGGCGGCCTGGGCGGGGGCGTCAGCGGGCCCGGATGCCGTCCAGGATGCCGTCGACGATCCGGTCCGGGAGCAGGACGTCGTCCAGCTCGGGGTGCCAGCGCAGCATCCGCTGCATCAGCATCGGCCCGGTGAGCAGCGCCATCGCCATCTCGATGTCGAGGTCGGCCCGCAGCTCGCCGAGGCGCACCCCCCGGCGGAGCACCTCGCGCATCAGCTGCCGCCGGGGCGCGATGATGTTCTGGTAGAGCCGGAAGTGGTCGGGGCTGCGGTTCACCTCCGGCACGAGGCAGGGCAAGATCTTCGCGGCGCGCGGGTCGATGTTCTGCCCGACCGCGCCGACCAGCAGCACCAGGTCGTCCCGCACGGAGTGGCCCGCCGGGTTCGGCAGCACGCCCTTGAGCCGACGCAGCGCGTCCAGCAGCAGCGCGTCCTTGCCCGGCCAGCGGCGGTAGATGGTGGCCTTGCCGACGCCGGCGCGGGCCGCGATCGCCTCGATGGAGAGCGCCTCGATCGTGCTGCCCTCGGCCAGCAGGTCGAGGGTGGCCTCCACGATCGCCTCGTCCGCGCGGCTGCTCCGCGGTCGCCCGGGCGACCGCGGAGCCTCGGCGGCGGAAGTCATGTCCGACATTGTTCCCGGACCTACGCGGTTCCGGCCAACTCGGGTTCGCTCGCCGCCGGCGCGCCGGCCGCCCGGTCGAGGGCGCGGCCGGGCATCCAGCGCAGCACGACCACGAAGCCGAGCACGGCGACCACCGCGGAGAGCGCCGCGGCCCAGTGCATCGCCGAGACGAAGGCGTCGTTGGCGGCCGTGACCAGGGTCGGCCCGCCCGGACCGAGCTGCCCGGCCGCCGCGTACGCGCCGGAGATCGACTCGCTCGCCGCCTCGTGGGCCCCCGCCGGCAGGCCGCGCAGGGCCGGGGCGACGTCGTCCCGGTAGACCGCGGACAGCACCGAGCCGAGCACGGCCACGCCGAGGGCGCCGGCGACCTGGCGCACGGTGTTGCTGACCGCGGACCCGACGCCGGCCTTCTCCCGGGGCAGCGCCGACATGATCGACTCGGTGGCGGGCGGCATGATGTTGGCCATGCCGATGCCCTGGAGGAGGAAGACCACCAGGACCACCCAGATCGGGGTGCCCGCGTCGATGAACGCGAACGCCGCGAGGGCCACGCTGGTCAGCGCCAGCCCGACGGCCGCGACGGCCCGACCCCCGTACCGGCGGACCATCGCCGCGCTGCGCGGGGCGAAGACGAGCTGGGCGGCGGCGAAGGGCAGGAAGAGCAGGCCGGTCTGCAACGGGGTGTAGCCGCGGACCAGTTGCAGATAGAACGAGCTGAAGAACATGACGCCCATCGCGGCGAAGAAGACCAGCCCGACCAGCGCCACCGGGGCGGCGAAGCGGGGCACCCGGAACAGCCGGACGTCCAGCGACGGGTGGTCGCTGCGCAGCTCCAGCAGCACGAACCAGGTCAGCACGGCCAAGCCGCCGAGGATCGACACCCAGACCAGGGGCCGGCCGAAGCCGTGCTCGCCGCCGTCGATGATGCCGTAGGTCAGGGCCACCAGGCCCACCACCGACAGCAGCACGCCGAGAACGTCGACGCGCCCCGGGTCGGGGTCGCGGGACTCGGGCACCAGCAGGGCGACCAGGACCACCCCGACAGCGACCACCGGCACGTTGATCAGGAAGACGGAGCCCCACCAGTAGTGCTCCAGCAGCGCGCCGCCGAGGATCGGGCCGATCGCCACGGCGAGGCCGACCGCGCCGGCCCACACGCCGATCGCCCGGCCGCGCTCCCGGGGGTCGAAGACGTTGGAGATGATCGACAGGGTCACCGGCATGATCGCCGCCCCGCCGACGCCCATCAGCGCGCGGGCGCCGATGAGCTGGGCCGGGCTCTGCGCGTACGCCGACAGCAGCGACGACAGCCCGAACAGCACCAGCCCGACCAGCAGGAAGCGCTTGCGCCCGGCGCGGTCGCCGAGCACGCCGAATGTGAAGAGCAGACCCGCGAAGACCAGGGTGTACGAGTTGATCGCCCACTCCAGCTCGCCCTGGCTCGCCCCGAGGCCGTGCACCGGGTCGGCGAGGGTACGCAGGGCGACGTTGAGGATGGTGTTGTCGAGGACGACGACGAGGAGGCTGATCACCAGCACCCCGAGGATCGCCCACCGCCTCGGATGTCCGGTGTTCTCGTGCGGTTGCATGGGCAGTTCCCCTCCCCGATGTCGCCCGCCCCGCAAATACGATACGGCGCAGACTCGTAACCCAGACGAGGCTAGGCCACACGGTTTCGATACGGAACCGGATCGTATCGTTTGTGCGCCACGTCACGCGCCGATCCGCCGCAATCCGACTCACCTCCTCGCTCGCCTCCAGATGGGGAGACCTGGCGGCAACCCGCACCGCCGAACCGCCACCTCCCACCACACCGGGCGACTGGCCCGACGGGACGACGCGGAGCGGGGCGGGCGTGAGGCGGGGCGGGACGGGACGACGCGAGGCGGGCGCGGCGCGGGCGAGGCGGGCGCGGGGCGGGGCGGGCGCGGGGCGGGGCGGGGCGAGATGGCCGGCTGACCCCAGGCCCGAAGTCGGGCCGGGGCGGAACGAAGCGGACCGGACTGATGCCACGTTGATCGACTTCATGTCGGGCAGATGGCGGTATCAACCGCGCGGGATGCCCCCACCTGCCCGACATCCCGTCGCCCCTCCACCCTAATGGGAGGATTGTCCGACCCTGGCCGGGGGTGAGTTCGGTATGGGGCGACGAGGCGGGCCGGACCGCCCGGGCGCGGGGTGACCGGCGGCACTCCCGGGCCGGAATCCCGCCAAGGCCGGGGGTGTTACACCCGACGGACGACCGAAGCACCACCCAGGCTCCCCCGATCCAGCAGACCCCCCGGCCCCGGCCTCCGCAGGCCGCCCGCGTGCCGGCTCAGCCGCCAGCCCCGCAATCGCCCCGGGCGGCCGGCCAGCCGCCTCGGCACCACACTCGCCAAGGCGAGGCAGCCGCCGGGAATGGGGACGGGCCACCGGTCGTTACAACCGGACCCGGCCCGGCACCACATGTGGCAGCCGGCCCGGTCCTGCCTCGTCTTTCCCCCCTTTGTTCGTTGTTCGGGCGCCTCGACGTGGTGCTCGCACACCCCCACACCACCCGCGTTCGGGGCGTGAGGGTGTGCCGACCCCCCGATTGGAGTCACCCCTGATGAACACGACCATCCTGCGCAAGAGCGTCCTGGGCATCGCTGGACTCGCCTTCGCCGGTGGCCTCGCCGCCGGCCCCCTGAACCACGCCACCACCGACACCGGCACCGGTGAGGCGCGCCCCGTCGCCGCCGTCCAGGCCGACAAGGCCGACAAGACCGACAAGACCGCTGGCGTGGACGCCGGGAAGCTCATCCCCCACGGCGTGCAGGGCACCCAGTCCCGCATCGACCTCGACCCGGAGCAGACCGCCAACGTCAAGGCCATCATCGCCGCCACCAAGAAGGCCGGCCTCGACGAGCGAGCCGCGGTCATCTCCATCGGCACCGCGTTGCAGGAGTCGAAGCTGCAGAACCTGGGCCACCTCGGCGACCGCAACGACCACGACTCCCTCGGCCTGTTCCAACAGCGCCCCTCCAGCGGCTGGGGCACCCCCGAACAGATCACCGACCCCGAGTACGCGACGACAGCATTCCTCAAGGGCCTGCGACAGGTCGACGGCTGGCACGACATGGCCCTGACCGACGCCGCCCAGACCGTCCAGGTCTCCGCCTACCCCGACGCCTACGCCCAGTGGGAACAGCAGGCCGCCGACCTCGTCACCCAACACTGGAACAACAGCTGACACCAGCACAACCAGCTACCGGCCGGGCCCCGAACACCAGGGACCCGGCCGGTGGCACCCCCAACCCAAAACAGCCGAGGAACGTTAAGAAGGGGCCCCTCCACTACAGAAAGCGTTAACAAGGGGCCCTTCCTTGCAAGCAGGCGGTGGTGGCTGCGGCCAGGGTCGTCAAGCGGGTCGACGGGGGCGGCAGCGGTTCGATCCAGCCCGGCCCGGCCGCGTGCACGCGTACCCCGGGGGTGTCGCGGCCGAAGCGGACCAGCCGGTACGCGCGGCCGGTGACCGGGGTCTGCGACCAGACCACGACGGTGTGCGGACGGGCCCGGCGCACGGCGGAGGCCAGCGCCGCCCAGGGCAGCGCGGGCCCGAGCAGCAGCGCGCCCCGTCCGCGTTCCCGCAGGGCGGCGGCGAGCGCGTGCAGGCCGAGGCAGTGGGTCTCGTGCTCGGCGCCGGCGAGCAGCACGCCTCCGGTGGGCAGTTGCCGGGCGGGCTCACGGCGGAACACGTCCAGGCCGATGCGCACGCCCTCGGAGAGGGCGTGCTCGGTGGCGACCTCGGCCGCCGTGTGGCCCCGCAGCGCGGCGAGCAGCGGGACGCAGACCTGTTGCCAGGACGCCAGCACCCCGTGGTCGGCGGCCAGGGCCAGCAGCAGGGCGGCGACCTCGTTGGCGTCGAGGTCCTCGGCGGCTGCGGAGAGGCGCTTGCGCGCGGTCTCGACGGCCTCGGCCGGCATCGAGTCGGTCAGCACGACGTACCCCCGGGTAGACGGTCACTACCAGGGGTTCGTCCGGACGGCGTGATTCGGATGCGGCGCGTGCGGGCGCAGCCGCCACGACCGGCGCCGGCTCACGGCCGGCGTCAGCCGGTAGTCGGGCCGGGCCGGCGCGTCAACAGATCAGCCGGCCCGCGGGCGAGCAGGGCGGCAGGGCAACCACGTCGGCCGGCCAGCGCGTCAGCCGGACAGCAGGGCAAACGCGTCAGCAGGGCAAACGCGTCAGCCGGCCAGCGCGTCGAGGGCCAGGTCGACGTCGGCCTCGGTGGTGTAGAGGTGGAACGACGCCCGGATCCGGCCGGCGCGCACCGCCGCCCGGACGCCCGCCCGTTCGAGCTTCTCCTGCGCGCCGGGCACCTCGACGGCGACGATCGCGCTGTCGCCGGGCGGGCGGCCCAGCCCGGCGAGGAACCGGTTGGCCAGCGCCACATCGTGCTCGCGCACGGCAGGCAGGCCGATCTCGGCGAGCAGTTCCAGGGCGGGGGCGGTGCCGATCCAACTGAACCACGCCGGGGACTGGTCGAACCGCCGGGCGTCGGCGGCGAGCCGCAGCGGCGGGCCGTAGAAGGCGGAGAACGGGTCCTCGGCCGCGTACCAGCCGGCGCCGTCGGGGCGCAGCCGCTCGCGCAGCGCCGGCGCCAGGTAGGCCAGGGCCGACCCGCGCGGCCCCATCAGCCACTTGTACGCCCCGACGGCGACGACGTCGGCCAGGCCGGCGTCGAACGGCAGCCAGCCGCACGCCTGGGTCGCGTCGACGGCCACCAGCGCGCCGTGGGCGCGGGCGGCGGCGACGATCCGGTGGTAGTCGGCGACGGCCCCGTCGGCGGACTGCACCAGGCTGAACGCGACCAGGTCGGTGTCGGTGTCGATCGCGTCGACGAGGCCGTCGAGCGGGACGGTGCGCACCCGCACCCCCCGCTCGGCCTGGGCCAGCCAGGGGAAGAGGTTGGAGGTGAACTCCACCTCGGGGGCCACGACGGTGGCGCCGGCCGGCAGGGCCGCCGCGACGGGGGCGAACAACGCGGACACCGTGCTGCCGACCGTCACGTCGGTGGGCGCCACGCCGACCAGGCCGGCGAAGGCCGCGCGGGAGCGCCGGGTGGCGTCGTCCCACCCCTCCCAGGAGGTACGTCCCGTCCGCCAGTCGGCCAGCGCCTCCTGCACCGCCGCCCAGGCCGGCTCGGGCGGCAGCCCGTAGCTGGCGGTGTTCAGCCAGCCGGGCTGCGGCTGCCACAGCTTGCGTGCCTGCTCCAACTCCATGCCGCCGACGGTAGTGCGGCCATAGTCATCTCCGTGAGCGCCAATTCACCGTTGGTGGCCGCCGCCCCCGGTCGCGGCAGGCGACGGGCGACGCGGGGGTGGCGGCGTTCGGAAGGCCCGGGGCGGGGCGGGCGCGGCGGCGGGGCCGGTCAGGTGGGTGTGCCGCTGAGCGCCGGGCGCTGCGGCCCGGCCGGCGGCTGCGGGTCGTCGCCGGGGGCGTCCTCGTCGAGCATGGTGGCCTCGTCGAAGGGGCGGCGGCCGGCGAGCACATCGCGGGCCTGCGCGCGGTCGAACTCGCCGGTCCAGGTGCCGACCAGGACGGTGGCCACGGCGTTGCCGGCGAAGTTGGTGAGCGCCCGCGCCTCGGACATGAACCGGTCGATGCCGACGATCAGTCCGACGCCGTCGAGCAGGTCGGGGCGGTGCGACTGGAGGCCGCCGGCGAGGGTGGCCAGGCCCGCGCCAGTGACGCCGGCCGCACCCTTCGAGGCGATGATCATGAACAGGAGCAGGCCGACCTGCTCGCCGATCGACATCGGCTTGCCCATCGCGTCGGCCACGAACAACGCCGCCATGGTCAGGTAGATGGCGGTGCCGTCGAGGTTGAACGAGTAGCCGGTGGGCACGGTGATCCCGACGACCGGCTTGCTGACGCCGACGTGCTCCATCTTCGCGATGAGCCGGGGCAGCGCCGACTCCGACGATGAGGTGGACAGGATCAGCAGGAACTCCCGGCCGAGGTAGCGCAGCAGGGCGAAGATCGAGATGCGGGCGACGAACCAGAGCAGCGCGCCGAGCACCACGACCACGAAGATCAGGCAGGTGGCGTAGAAGCCGAGCATGATCTGGGCGAGGCTGGTGAGCGCGTCCAGGCCGGTGGCGCCGACGACGGCCGCCATCGCGCCGAACGCGCCGATCGGAGCCACCCACATGATCATTGCCAGCACCTTGAAGACCAGCCGTTGCAGCAGCCCGACGGCGCGCAGGACGGGCTCGCCGCGGCCGCCCATGCCCTGCACGGCGAAGCCGACCAGGAGGGCCACCAGCAGCGTCTGGAGAACCTCGCCGCCGGTGAGCGCCGAGACCAGCGTGGTCGGGATGATCCCGAGCAGGAACTCGGCCGTACCCCCGCTCTCGCCGGCGGCCGCCGCCTGGCCGGCGTCGGCGGTCTGCGCGCCCAGGTCGAGGCCGGCGCCCGGCTGGATCACGTTGCCCACGGCGAGCCCGATGGCCAGCGCGACGGTCGACATCAGCAGGAAGTAGCCGAGCGCAAGGCCGCCGACCTTGCCGACCTTCGCGGCCTGCCGCACGGAGCCGACGCCGAGGACGATCGTGCAGAAGATCACCGGGCTGATCATCATCTTGATGAGCGCGACGAAGCCGGTGCCGAGCGGCTTGAGCGCCTTGCCGACCTCGGGCGCGACGAGCCCGACGACGATGCCGGCGAGCGCGGCGGCGATCACGGCCAGGTAGAGGTAGCGGGTGGGGTCCCGGCGGGCGGGGGTGGACTTCGCGGTGGCGGTGGGGGTGGTGTCCATGCCCACAATGTGAACCGCGCCTCACCGCAGGGCAGCCTTGTGGTCATTCTGTTCACTCCCGTGACCCACGGCCGACATCGGCGGCGAGCCCCGCGCGCCACACTTGCCCAGCAGCCGAGACGTGCCCGAACGCGGACAGGAGGTGTCGTGGCCCGACGGCAGTGGAGCATCGCGGGTCAGCTCTTCGCGCTCCAGGCCCTGGTGGTCGGCCTCCTGGTGCTGGTGGCCGCGGCCGGCGGGGTGTGGCTGGCCCGCAGCGACGCGCGCGACGCCGCCCGGGAGGAGGTGCTGGCCGTGGCGCACACCGTGGCCGGTTCCCCGGACGTGCGGGCGGCCCTCGCCGCCGCCGACCCGTCGGCGGCGTTGCAGCCGTACGCGGAGGCCACCCGGGTGGCGACCGGGACGGACTTCGTAGTGGTGATGGCCCCCGACCGGACCCGCTACTCCCACCCCCGCCCGGAGCGGATCGGCCAGCCGTTCGTGGGTGACATCGGTCCGGCGCTGGCCGGGCGGGCGTTCACCACCACCAACGTGGGCACCCTCGGCGAGTCGGTGCGGGCGGTGGTGCCGGTGCGCGCGGCCGACGGCCGCGTCGTCGGGCTGGTCTCCGTCGGCATCACCACCCGCGCGATCAACCGCCGCCTGCTGGCCCAGGCCCCCGTGCTGTTCGCCGCCGCGACCCCGGCGCTCGCCGTCGCGGCGGCCGGCTCGTGGCTGCTGAGCCGGCGGCTGCGCCGGCAGACGCACGGCCTGGGCCCCGCCCAGATGACCCGGATGTACGAGTACCACGACGCGGTCCTGCACTCGGTGCGGGAGGGGCTGGTGGTGGCGACGGTGGACCGCCGGGTGGCCCTGGTCAACGACGAGGCGCGGCGGCTGCTGGGGCTCGCCGACGACGCGGCGGTGGTGGACCGGCCGGCCGGGCAGGTCGACCTGCCGCCGGCCGTGGCGGAGCTGCTGGCGTCCGGGCGGGACGCGCACGACGAGGCGGTGGTGGCGGGCGACCGGGTGCTGGTGGTCAACCAGCGCACCGCGCTGTTCGAGGGGCGCCGCCTCGGCACGGTGCTGACCCTGCGGGACCAGACGGAGCTGCGCACGCTCACCAGCGAGCTGGACTCGGTGCGGGCGCTGACCGACGCGCTGCGGGCGCAGACCCACGAGTCGGCCAACCGGCTGCACACCGTGCTGACGCTGGTGGAGCTGGGCCGGGCCGACGAGGCGGTCCGGCTGGCCACCGAGGACCTGGCGGTGGCCCAACAGCTCACCGACCGGGTGGTCGGCGCGGTGACCGAGCCGGCCCTGGCCGCCCTGCTGCTGGGCAAGTCGGCGCAGGCCGGCGAGCGGGGCGTCGACCTGGTGGTGGAGCCGGACTGCCGGCTCGACGGGACCCCGCTGCCCGTGACGGACCTGATCACCGTCGTCGGGAACCTGGTCGACAACGCGCTGGAGGCGGTCGCCGGCAGCGCGCCGCCCCGGCGGGTGCGGGTCTTCGTCGGCGCCGACGACGGGGCCGTCGTGGTCCGGGTCGGCGACAGCGGGCCGGGGCTGACGCCGGACCGGGTGGCCGACGCGTTCCGGCGCGGCTGGACGACCAAGAGCACCGGGCGGGGCCTCGGCCTGGCCCTCGTCGGCCAGGTGGTGCGCCGCCACGGCGGTCGGGCCGACGTGGGCCGCTCCGCCGACGGCGGCACCCTGTTCACCGTACGGCTGCCGGTGCCGGTGCCGGGGCCGGGGCCGGGGCCGGGGCCGGGGCCGGGCGCGGGGTCGACGGCGGAGCGGGTGGGGCGGCCGTGAGGGACGTCCGGGTGCTCGTGGTGGAGGACGAGCCGCTGCTGGCCGAGGCGCACCGCGCGTACACCGAGCGGGTGCCGGGGTTCGTGGTGGTCGGGGTGGCGCACACCGGCCGGGAGGCGATGGCGGCGCTGCGGCGGCGCGCGGAGCACCCCGTGGACCTCGTCCTGCTCGACTTCCGGCTGCCCGACCTGCACGGGCTGGAGGTGTGCCGGGCGCTGCGGGCCGCCGGCAGCACGGTGGACGTGCTGGCCGTGACGTCGGCCCGGGACCTGGCGGTGGTCCGCACGGCCGTGTCGCTTGGCGTGACCCACTACCTGCTCAAGCCGTTCACGTTCGCGGCGTTCCGCGACAAGCTGCACCGCTACGCCGAGTACCGCCGTCAGGTGCTGGCCGAGGGGGAGGTGGCCGCCCAGCACGAGGTGGACCGGATGTTCGCCACCCTGCGGGGCCCGGCGGCCCACACGCTGCCGAAGGGGCTCGACGAGCAGACGCTGCGCGTGGTGCTCGGCTCGCTCGCCGACGACGCCGGCCGGTCCGCCTCCGAGGTGGCGGGGCTGGCCGGCATCTCCCGGGTCACCGCCCGGCGGTACCTGGAGTATCTGGTGGCCGCCGAGCGGGCGGTGCGCGCGCCCCGCTACGGCACCCCGGGCCGCCCCGAGGTGGAGTACCGCCCGGCCTGACCGGGGCCGGGCCGGGCGGGAGGGTCAGCTGACGTTGGCCGGCCCGAGGACGCTCTTGAGGTCGCCCATCAGGGCGGTGGTGGCGGCGACCCGGAACGGGCCGAGGCGCAGGGTGGTGGTCTTGCCGCCGTTGAGGAGCTTGACGTGGACCTCGGTGTCGCCGGGGTGCAGGACGAGGGTCTCCTTGAGGCGTTCGACCAGGGGCGGGGTGCAGCGGTGCACGGGGATGGTGAGGGTGACCGGCTTGCTGCCCGGGTTGCTGGTGACGTCGGGCAGTTGCATGTCCATCGCCATGATGCGGGGGGTGTCGTCGCGGCGGTCGACCCGGCCCTTGACCACGACGATGGCGTCCTCGGCGATGTACTGGCCGATCACCTCGTACGTGTTGGGGAAGAACAGGGCCTCCACGCCGCCGGCCAGGTCCTCCAGGGTGGCCGACGCCCACGCCCGGCCCTGCTTGGTGACGCGGCGCTGCACGCCGGAGAGGATGCCGGCGAGGGTGACCACCGCGCCGTCGGGGACGGTGCCCTCCTCGGAGAGGGCGGCGATGGTGCAGTCGGCCGCCGCGCCGAGGACGTGTTCGAGGCCGAACAGGGGGTGGTCTGAGACGTAGAGCCCGAGCATCTCGCGTTCGAAGGCGAGCTTGTCGCGCTTGTCCCACTCGGCCTCGCCGATGGTCGGCATGACGGTGGTGTTGCCGCCGGCGGTCTCGGCGTCGCCGAAACCGGCGCCGAACAGGTCGTACTGGCCGACGGCCTCCTTGCGCTTGACGTCGGCGTACGCGTCGATGGCGTCGGCGTGCACGGCGAGCAGCCCCTTGCGGCTGTGGCCCATGACGTCGAACGCGCCGGCCTTGATCAGCGATTCGATGGTCTTCTTGTTGCAGACCACCGCGTCGACCTTGGCCAGGAAGTCGTAGAAGTCGGCGTACTCGCCCTTCTCCTGCCGGCACCGCATGATCGAGGTCACCACGTTCGCCCCGACGTTGCGGATCGCCGCGAGGCCGAACCGGATGTCCTTGCCGACCGGGGTGAACGGCCCGGCGGAGGTGTTCACGTCGGGCGGGAGGACCTGGATGCCCATCCGCCGGCACTCCGACAGGTACAGCGCCATCTTGTCCTTGTCGTCGCCGACGGAGGTCAGCAGCGCCGCCATGTACTCGGCCGGGTAGTGCGCCTTCAGGTACGCCGTCCAGTACGACACCAGGCCGTACGCCGCCGAGTGCGCCTTGTTGAACGCGTACCCGGCGAACGGCACGAGGACGTCCCACACGGCCTGGATCGCCTCGTCGGAGTAGCCGCGCTCGCGGCAGCCGTCCCGGAACGGCACGAACTCCTTGTCGAGGATCTCCTTCTTCTTCTTGCCCATCGCCCGCCGCAGCAGGTCCGCCTGGCCGAGCGTGTAGCCGGCGAGGATCTGCGCGGCGCGCTGCACCTGCTCCTGGTAGACGATCAGGCCGTGGGTGGGGGCGAGGATCTCCCGCAGCGGCTCCTCCAGCTCCGGGTGGATCGGCGTGATCTCCTGGAGGCCGTTCTTGCGCAGCGCGTAGTTGGTGTGCGAGTCCACGCCCATCGGGCCCGGCCGGTACAGCGCGAGGACGGCGGAGATGTCCTCGAAGTTGTCCGGCTTCATCAGCCGCAGCAGCGACCGCATCGGCCCGCCGTCGAGCTGGAACACCCCGAGCGTGTCGCCGCGCGCCAGCAGCTCGTAGGCGGCCTTGTCGTCCAGGTCCAGGCCCAGCAGGTCCAGGTCCTTGCCGTGGTTGAGCTGGATGTTCTTGACCGCGTCGTCGATGATCGTGAGGTTGCGCAGGCCGAGGAAGTCCATCTTCAACAGCCCGAGCGACTCGCACGTCGGGTAGTCGAACTGGGTGATGATCACCCCGTCGGAGTCGCGCCGCATCAGCGGGATGTGCTCGATGATCGGCTCCGCCGACATGATCACCCCGGCGGCGTGCACGCCGGTCTGCCGGATCAGCCCCTCGATGCCCTTCGCCGTGTCGATGACCTTCTTCACGTCCGGGTCCGACTCGTACAGGCCCCGGATCTCCCCCGCCTCCGCGTAGCGCGGGTGCTTCGGGTCGAAGATGCCTGACAGCGGGATGTCCTTGCCCATCACCGCCGGCGGCATCGCCTTGGTGATCCGGTCCCCCACCGCGTACGGGTAGCCAAGCACCCGCGCCGAGTCCTTGATCGCGGCCTTCGCCTTGATCGTGCCGAAGGTGGCGATCTGCGCGACCTTGTCCTCGCCCCACTTGTCGGTGACGTACTTGATGACCTCACCGCGCCGACGCTCGTCGAAGTCGATGTCGACATCCGGCATCGAGACCCGCTCGGGGTTGAGGAACCGCTCGAAGATCAGCCCGTGCGGGATCGGGTCCAGGTCCGTGATCCCCAACGCGTACGCCACCAGGGAGCCGGCGGCCGAGCCACGCCCCGGGCCCACCGCGATGCCCTGGCTCTTCGCCCACTGGATGAAGTCGGCGACCACGAGGAAGTACGACGGGAAGCCCATCTGGATGATGACGCCCAGCTCGTACTCCGCCTGCACCACGTGGCCCTCGGGGACCCCGCCCGGGAACCGCCGGGCGAGGCCCCTGAACGTCTCCTTGCGGAACCACGACTCCTCCGTCTCCCCGTCGGGGATCGGGAACCGCGGCATCAGGTTGTGGAACTCGAACATCCCCGCCGGGTCGACCTTCTCCGCCACCAGCAGCGTGTTGCGGCAGCCCTGGAGCCACAGGTCGGAGGAGTCGACGGCGCGCATCTGGTCGGCGGACTTGATGAAGTAGCCGCCGCCCTCGAAGCGGAACCGGTTGGGGTCGGCGATGTTGCTGCCGGTCTGCACGCACAGCAGGACGTCGTGCGCCTCGGCCTGCGCCTCGTGCGTGTAGTGCGAGTCGTTGGTCACCACCGGCGGGATGCCGAGCTTCTTGCCGATCTCGGTGAGCCCGTCGCGGACCCGGCGCTCGATGGAGAGGCCGTGGTCCATCAGCTCCAGGAAGTAGTTGTCCTTGCCGAAGATGTCCTGGTACGCGGAGGCGACCTTGATCGCCTCGTCGAACTGGCCCAGCCGCAGCCGGGTCTGCACGGCGCCCGAGGGGCACCCGGTGGTGGCCATGATCCCCTCGGCGTGCTCGGCGATCAGCTCCATGTCCATCCGGGGCCACTTGACGTAGTGGCCCTCCATGGAGGCGCGCGAGTTGAGGGTGAACAGGTTGTGCAGCCCGGTCTTGTTCGCCGCCCACATCGTCATGTGGGTGATCGCGCCGTTACCGGAGACGTCGTCGCTCTTCTGCTCCGGCCGGCCCCACTTCACCCGCGCCTTGTGGTAGCGCGACTCCGGCGCCACGTACGCCTCGACGCCCAGGATCGGGGTGATCCCGGCGGCCATGGCCTGCTTGTAGAAGTCGTTCGCGCCGTGCATGTTCCCGTGGTCGGTCATCGCGACCGCCGGCATGCCGAGCCGGTTGGCCTCGGCGAAGAGGTCCTTCAGCCGGGCCGCACCGTCGAGCATCGAGTACTCGGTGTGCACATGCAGATGCGCGAACGAATCGCCCATGCGTGGCGCCCCCCCGGGTCGGATCATGGGTTGTCGAGATCGGTCGGCCCACCCTATCGCCGACGGCTCGGCGACCTCCAGCAGCCGCGCGGGGCGCAACCGCCCGGGTGGCGGGGATCTCCCCGGCCGGGGCGACGACGGCGCGACCGGCCGGGCGGCCCGCGCCCCGCGGCCGGCGGCCGGAGCCGTGACCCACCCACCTTCCCGAACCTGGTTTCCGAATCGAACCCCGCAGACACCGAAGCGAACTGCATTGCGCGTACGCCCGCTCTGGGGAGGCGCTCTTGACGCCCCAGGATTCGACGGCGGAACGCCAACTTGAGGGTGATCCCGCGCGCCTGCCGGATTATTTGTGCGCCGCCGTCGTCCCCATTGACGGCAGCATGGCGAATTGACGGCAGCATGGCGAAAGCGCCTTTCCCACAACGGCCGGGAGCATTCCGAGTCGCCGCTGTTCCGTCACGGCCGGTGGAGGCGGCGTCCCGGAGCGCGCCGGCCCGGGGCGGCGACGTCGGCCGCCGGGATCCCCGTCGGGTCGCCGCCGCCCACGGCGACCGGGGACGGTCCCCGGACACGCGGGCCGCCGACGACGCCCTGGACACGAGGGCCGCCGGCGCGCGACCGCGTCCGGCCCACCGCAGGCCCCAGCCGGTCGTCGGTCCCGCCGATGGCCGCGCCACCGGGGACACGGCGTCGGGTCCAATCCGGCCCCGAGAGCTCGGAGCCCGCCGAGAGTTGCGGCCCACGGATCACCGCGCCGACGGGTGCGCGCGGAACCGCGCCCCGAGTCGCAAACCTGTGCCCGACCACACGCAGGGCGTATTCTTGCCCGCAGATGTGTGCACCAGGGCGGCGCTAGCAGGGGCGAGGACTCGTCATGACCAGGTCGACGGCCAATCGGCGGGCTAAGACGAAACAACGACGAGACCATCGCGTCGGCCCGCTGCGTTTCAACGACGACGAGTTGCGGCTGGTCCAATTGGCGGCCGACAAAGCCGGTCTTTCAGTCGGGGCATACGTCACCGCCGCGGCGGTGAGAGCCGCCTGCGGGGACCTGCACCCGGGCCCTCCCGACGGCGAACTGCGCACCGAGCTCCACGACATCCGCACCATCCTGGCCCTCCTGCGCTGGCGGCTGGACATGGCCGGCAGGGACAAGCAGGCCGAGCTGGTCAACGAGTTGCTGACCGACGCCATCAACGCGACCCTGCACCAGCAGGCTGGCGCGCCTGCCGGGCACCCCGCGCCGCCGCCCGGCCCCGACGGCGACGGCTGACCGTCCCCGCTCACCGGGCAGCGGGACGCCACCGGGGACGCGCGCCCGGATGTGCGGCGTCCACGCCCCCGCCGCGGACCCAGGCTCCACCGCCGCCACCCCGCCCCGCCGTACGGCCGCCGCGACATCGGGGGGCGCCCACCTCCGACCGCCACCGCGGGAACAGGATTCGTCACCGTGCGTGCATGGCCTCCGGCCCGGCGGTCGCCGGGCCGGCCGACCCCCACCCCCACGCCGAGGCGAAATGCGCCCCGCGCCGACGCCGCGCGACGCCGGAGCCGGTCCGCGACGCGGAGCCCCGACCCACGGCGGGGCAAGGTCGAACGGCGCCATGACAGGGGGCCGCCCCGACGCGACCGACGACGTCGGATCCGCCACGCGCACAGAAATCCATCGACCATGATCATCGCCTGTGAAATGCGCCCAACATAACTCTGTGCAACTGCAAGAAGAGCGTTAACAGCATGTCTGACATACACTGCGGTAGTCCGACAAGCCACTTCTTGCGGCGCTAAAATCCCAATAAAATCCCAGGTGAATCGGCCCGCGGGCATGGTGTGTCGTAGATCACACAAGTTTTGCCATTTGCTGCACAACAAGCCGCTTGTTAGAGTTCGTCCGGCTCGAATGAACAGCTGCCGGACGGGGGCGGCGATCTGCGCCTAAGCGCGAGAAGAAACTGTTTCCGCCAGAATGAGGTCTGCTATCGTCGCATCGCTCCGATTGGAGTACTTGGAGGCCACGGCTTGAGATACGAGATTCTTGGTCCCGTTCGCATCACGGCCGGCAAGGAAACGCCATCGGTGGGGACGCACAAGGTGGAGGTGCTGCTGCGGACGCTCCTGATCCGCAACGGACACATTCTGTCTCTCGATCAGCTAGCCATGGAACTGTGGGGTGACAGGCCTCCCATCCGAGCCCGGGCCTCCATCCACGTGTACGTGTCCCAGCTCCGCAAGGTGCTCAACAGGTTCTCGCGCAACAACTGCGTCATAACGACGCGGGCACCCGGCTACATGCTGGAGCTCGGCAGCGACGAACTCGACCTCGAACTGTTCGTGGCCCTGGCCGAGAAGGCGCGCCTACAGCGCTCGGTCCACCGGCACGACCTGGCCGTCGAGACCCTGACCGAGGCGCTGCGGTACTGGCGGGAGCCGGTCCAGGCATCCTCCTACAAAGGGCCGATCATCCGGGAGTTTGCCAACTGGGCCGAGGAACTGCGGGTCGAGTGCACCGAAATGCTGGCCCGCTCGCTGCTCGCGTCGGACCAGAGCAGCCAGGCCGTGCGGATTCTGTACGGACTGATCGCCGAGTTCCCGCTCCGGGAGAAGCTCTACGCGTTCCTCATGGAGGCGCTCAGCCAGTCCGGTCGCCGCGCCGACGCGCTGGAGGTTTACCAGACGGCGCGACGGCAGATCCGCGAGGAGCTCGGCCTGGAACCGTGCCGATTTCTCCGGGAGACACAGGAGCTCATCCTCAGGGGCAATCTCGACGAGCTGAGCTTCAGGCACGCTCGCCACGAGCAACGCGTGCAGCCCTACGCCGTCTGATCGCACGCGGCCCCGGCGAGGAGCAGACATCGGGGCCGAAGCCCTCGCGGAGCGCCCCCGTCTGCCCGCCCGAGGCTCAGCACCCCTTGCCCCGCAACGGAAGTAGCCCTAGTTTGCATTGATGATCCTCAACGAGGAGCCCCGCCCCGACCCGCACGGTGTCAGCCCCGGCGAGCTGCGGCCGGAGGAGCTCGCCGGCGTCGCCTACCTGCGCGGGCTGTCCAGGCGGGGGTTCATCACCGGGGCCGCGTTGGCGGCGTCCGGGGTGTCGGCCGCCTTCGCCCTGCTGCCCGGCTCCGCCCGGGCCGCCGGCAGCTATCAGCGGCCGTGCGGGAACGTCCGTATCTCGAGCTCCTGGCAGGACCACCGCAACCGGACGCCGCCCTCGGGCGAGCCGGGCACCGACTACGCGGTCGGCACCGGCACGCCCGTCGTGGCTGCGGCGAGCGGCACGATCCGTTACGTGAAGAGCGACACCTCGACCGCGACCGGGCGGGTCGTGGGAATGGCCCACGACGACGGCAACTACACCCGGCACCTGCACCTGTCGGCGGTCGCCGTCTCGACCGGTCAACGCGTGTCTCGCGGGCAGACGATCGCCTACTCCGGCGCCTCGGCGAACGGCAGCGACCAGGGTGTCGGGCCGCACGTGCACACGAGCCTCTGGCTGAACACCGGAAGTCCGACGAACTTCGGCGCGACGGCGGACTTCGAGAGCTACGTCGGAGACGTCGCCACCCCCAACCCACCCGACCAGGAGGTAGACGAAGTGTTCATCGCCAACGTACGGGGCAGCTGGTATCTCGTGGTCCCCCAGGGCACCGGCAAGCCGCGCGCGGTGGTCCTCGGCGGCGACAGCAACGCCGCCGCATCCGGCCTGCCCGTCCTGAACTTCAGCTGGGACCCGTCGATCAATGCGCTCCGGGCGGCCGTCGACGGCATCGGTTGACGCGTCGCGGCGCGTCCCTGGCCGGACGCCACCGTGGACAGCCGGGGCGGCCGCCCCCGGCCAGGTCGCCGCGCGGTGGGGCCGCGCCGGGGGCCCGCGCGCCGGACGCGGGGGCCGGCCGGGCAGTGGCGGGGGCGCACTACGCTGCGGCCGACCTGATCGAAAGGAAAAACATGCGCAGGACGCTGCTGCCGCTGGCCGCGCTCGCCCTGGTCCTCGTGGCGGGCGGTTGCACGATCGAGATCAACGATGGCACCACGCCGGACCCCGGCGGGAGCAGCACACCGTCGGAGTCACCGGTGACCGACGAGCCATTCGGCGACGGCAGCAGCGAGAACGACAACGTCTCGCCGACCGCCGCCCCGCCCGCGAAGGTCGCCGCGCTGACCTGCGACCAGGTGGCCGAGTCGGAGCTGGGCAGCGCCAAGGTGCGGTACAACGACTACCCCGACCCGATCCCGCTGACCGAGGGGCGTTGGGCCGGTGAGGACGGCGTGGTGGTCGCCCTGCAACCCCCCTGCGCGATCGGCGACCTGACCGGCGACGGCGCCGCCGACGCGGTGCGTGCGGTCATGCTCGACGGAGGCGGGACGGGCAAGTTCTGGGGCATCGTGCTCTGGCGCAACGTCAAGGGCACCCCGGCCTACGTCGGCACGGTCGACCTCGGCGACCGCACCCCGGTCGAGAAGGTCACCATCAGCGCCGGGCAGGCGCACGTGGTCTACCTGACCCGGCCCGACGACGCGTCGATGGTCGAGTTGGTGATCGAGCGGACGGCCACCTACCGGCTCATCGACGGCAAGCTGGAGGAGATCGGGTACGTCGACAAGCCGCACTCCTAGCCCGCGTCGACCTGCGGGCCGGGTGCCCGTACCACGTGGTGAACGCTGCCCCACCTCCGCCGCCGTCCGTGGCGGAGGTGGGGTTCGCGCAGCGCAGGCCGCTGATCCCCCGGCGGCGGCCCACCGTCGCCGCGCCGCCCCGCCGGGCCGTGCCCGACGCAGCGACCGGGGTTGATCCGACCGACCACAATGCTGGTGGTGGCAGTCCACCTCAGCTCTCGCCGGGCTCGACTCCAGCTGGTCGGTAGCGTGGTCGCCGTGGCCGCTCTCGCCGCCGCCGCCCTCGCCCTGGACGCCCCGGCCATCGCGAAGGTCACGGGCGTGCTGGGCGCGGTGGCCGGCGTGCTCGGTGTCTGGCTCCCGCTGCGGCAGCGGACGCCGCAGGCCGAAGGGGCCGCGGCGGGCCCGCCGCGCCGATCGGTGACCGCGCCGACCGGTGATGCGCCCCGGATGCTGCACGGACGCGAGACCGAGCTGGCCCGGTTGCGGTCGGCGCTGGCCCGTCCGGGAGGACGGTTCCGGGTACTGGCCGGCCTCGGCGGGGTCGGGAAGTCCGCCCTGGCGCTGGCCCTGCACGAGCACGCGGCCGCCCGGCGCGGCCGCAGCGCCTGGTGGATCTCGGCGCGCACGCCGGAGACGTTCGCCGACGGGCTCGTCCACGTCGCGGAGACCCTCGGCGCCATCCCTGCCGACGCCGACGAACTCCGGGCGGGCACCGCGCGCGCCCGGGACCTCTGGTGGGAGCTGCTGTCCCGGGCGCGTCGCGGCTGGCTGCTGGTCATCGACGACGCCGACGAACTGCGGGTGCTCGGCGCGCTGGACGGCACGGGCTGGCTCCGGCCGAGCGGACGGGGGCTGGTCCTGGTCACCAGCCGGGTCGGTAGCCCGCACCCGTGGGGACGCGCCGCCGAGGTGATCCGGCTCGGGCCGCTCGCCGAGGGACCGGCCGCGCGGATGCTGCTGGACCTGGCCGGCGGCGGCAGCGAGGCGGCGGCGCGCCGCCTCGCCCACCGTCTCGGCGGCCTGCCGTTGGCGCTCAAGGTCGCCGGCAGCGACATCGGCTGGGAGTTCTCCCGATGGGAGTCGCTCGCGGAGTACGAGAGCGCGCTCGACGCAGGGGACGTGACCGGCCTGCTCCACGTGGACCGGGGCGTCGGCGGGCCCCCGGATCCGCGCCAGGTCCCGGCAACGACCTTCGAGATCTCCCTGGCCAGTCTCACCGGGGAGGGCCTGCCGCAGGCGACGCCGCTGCTGCGGCTGCTGTCCTGCTACGCCCCGAACCTGCCGATCCCGGTCGACCTCCTCGCCTGCGAGGCGGTCGACGCGCTGCTCGGCGGCCCCGCCGACGAAGCCGGCCGCCAGCGGCACCTGCACACCGCGCTCCGCGGGCTGGCGCAGTTGAGCCTCGTCGCCGAAGGACACCTGGAGCGGAACGGGGCGCGGATCCGGACGGCGTCGCTGCATCCGCTGGTCAGCGAGGCCAGCCGCAGCCGGGCCGCCGGCGCACCGCACCAGGCGGCCGTGGAAGCAGTCGTCGCGGCACTCGCTCCGCTGCGCTCCGACGACAGCCGCACCTGGCCACTGGCCGCCATCGTCAGCCCGCACGTGCGGCAACTCCTCGACACGAGCCTGGCCTACCTCGACGACGAGCACCTCACCGCGCTGCTCGACGTCGCAGCCCGGCTGGTGGCCGCCGCGGCGTGGAGCGGCGCGGCCGACGCCAGCGGACAACTCGCCTCCCATGCGCTCGCCCGCACCACCCCCCTCGACGAGGACCACCCCGCGCGCCTGAACCTCCGCGCGGAGCTGGCCTGGGCGACCGGCCGCAACGGCGACTGGGACACCGCCCGCTCCATGCTGGCCTCGGTGCTCCGGACCTGGGAGAGCCGGGCGGACCGGCCGCCGCTGCCCGTGCTGGACGTGCGCCACAAGCTCGCCTGGTCGATCGGCAGGACCGGGGACTGGGAGTCGGCACGAGCCGGACTGACCGCGGTCGGCGAAGCACGTCGACGCCTGCTGGGGGCCGACCATCCGGACACGCTGCACACCCGGTGCTGCCTCGCCTGGGCGACCTGGCGCACCGGATCCCCCGCCGAGGCCGAGGCCGAGTACCGGAGCGTGATCGCGGACCGTCGGGCGGTGCTCGGCGACGACCACGTGGAGGTCCTCGACGCCTACCATTCACTCGCCGAGGGCTACGTGCTCGACGACCGCCACGAGGAGGCCGAGGCGGTGCTGCGCACGGTCGTCGCCGCTCGTGATCGCCTGCTGGGCCCCGACCACCCGGAGACCCTCGACAACTGCCCCCGCTACTGGCTCGGCCGTGCCCTGCAGGGCCAGGGACGCCACGCCGAGGCCACCGACCTCCTCGAACGGCTGCTCAGGGAGCAGATCACATGGTTCGGCGTCGACCATCCGGCGACGGCGGCCACCCGGGCGTGTCTGACCGGCCGCCCCGGAACGACCGGCACGGACGCCCCCGACGCCCGGTGACCACCCGGCGTCGCTCCGGCTGGCCCCGGGGCCGGGGGCGAGGACGCCGGTCCGTGCCGCCCGATCCGGCTGCTCCGCCTCGACATCGTCGCGCCGGGACGAAGGCCAGCCGTTCTGGCGCGAGCCTATGATCGCCGAGAACCCTCGAGGAGTGGGAGCGCGGATGAGGGTCGCGGTCTCCGGGACGCACGGGATCGGAAAGACCACGCTGGCCGAAGCGCTGTGTGCGCGCCTGCCGGGACATGTCATGGTCGACGAACCGTACCACCTTCTGGAAGAGCAGGGGTACGAGTTCGGTTTCCCGCCGTCGCCGGAGGACTACCGGGCGATGCTGGCCTGCTCGGTCCGGAGCCTGCGGTCGCCGTCACCATCCAGGGCCGTCTTCGACCGGACACCGCTCGACTGTCTCGCATACCTGGCCGCACACGGAGCGGACCCGGCGGAGGAGGCCGACGCCTCCACGTTGCGCTCCGCGTTCGCGTCCCTCGATCTGCTGGTCATCGCGGTGATCACGCCGGAGACCGAGCGGATCCTGCCCGCCGCGGAGTTGCCCGGCCTTCGGGCGCGAATGAACGACGCGCTCCTGGAACTGGTGTACGACGACCCGCTCGACGCGTGGCAGGACACTCCAGTCCTGGAGTTGAGTGGACCGCTCGACGGCCGGTTGGATGCGCTCCTCGCCGTCCTCGCACCAGCATCGGCCGGCCCTGGTCCGAGCGCAGCCGAGGCCGGGGCAGGAACGCCCTGGCCCGTCTGACAGCGCGCCGCGCCACCGCGCACAACGATACAGCCGCCGATTAATTCATCGTACGATGTATCGTTGCCGGGTGCAGACGTCGACTCAGGGGCAGGCCCTCGCCCGCTTCGGCCACGCCCTGTCCGACCCGGTCCGCGCCCGGCTCCTGCTCGCCCTGCGCGAAGGCCCCGGCTACCCGGCCGAACTCGCCGACGCCTTGGGCACCAGCCGGCAGAACCTGTCGAACCACCTGGCCTGCCTGCGCGGCTGCGGCCTCGTCGTCGCCGTGCCCGAGGGCCGCCGCAACCGCTACGAGCTCGCCGACCCCCGGCTCGCCCACGCCCTGAGCGACCTGCTCGGCCTCGTCGTCGCCGTGGACCCCGCCGTCTGCCCCGCCGCGGACCGGGACGGGTGCTGCTGATGGCCGCCACCGCCCTGCCCAGCACACCCCCGTCGACCGCCCGGCGGGCAGTCCTCACCCGCCGGATCCGGCTGTTCGTCGCCGCGACCATCGCCTACAACGTGGTGGAGGCGATCATCGCGATCACCGCCGGCACCCGCGCGTCCTCCACCGCCCTGATCGGCTTCGGCCTCGACTCCGTCATCGAGGTGTCCTCGGCCGCCGCCGTGGCCTGGCAGTTCTCCGGCGTCGACCCCGAACGCCGCGAACGCGCCGCCCTGCGCGTCATCGCGGTCTCGTTCTACGCCCTCGCCGCCTACGTCACCGTCGAATCCGTCCACGCCCTGATCGACGGCGACCAAGCCGGGCACTCCACCGTCGGCCTCGCCCTCGCCGCGGTCTCCCTCGCGGTCATGCCGCTGCTCTCCGCCGCCCAACGACGCGCCGGCCGCGAACTCGGCTCCGCCTCCGCCGTCGCCGACTCCAGACAGACCCTGCTGTGCACCTACCTGTCCGCCGTCCTGCTGGCCGGGCTCGCGGTGAACTCGCTGTTCGGCTGGTGGTGGGCCGACCCCGTCGCCGCCCTCGTCATCGCCGCCGTGGCGGTCAAGGAGGGCAGGGACGCCTGGCGCGGCGACACCTGCTGCGCCCCGACCACCGCGCCGGCCACGTCACCCGCCACCGCCACCGACGACTGCGGCTGCGGCTGCGGCTGACACCCGCGGGCTCTGGCACCCGTTCCCGCGCCGGTCCGGGCCGGTGGCCCGGATGGGCGGATCGACGGGCGGCGGGATGGCAGGGTGTGGTGCATGGACAGGAAGCACGTCGGCGACTGGCTCGCCGCCTACGAGCAGGCGTGGCGCACACCGTAACGGACCCGCTGGTCACGATCTTCACGGAGGACGCGAGCTATCAGCAGGGGCCGTACTGGACGCCCGTCGTGGGTCTGCCCGCCATCGCCCGCATGTGGGAGGAACAGCGCACGGGGCCCGACGAGGTCTTCCAGATGACCTGGGAGATCGTCGCGGTCGACGGCGACACGGCGGTGTCACGTCACGAGGTCCGCTACGGCGATCCGGTCGAGCAGGAGTACCGCGACCTGTGGGTCATGCGATTCGCCGACGACGGTCGGTGCCGGGCGTTCGAGGAGTGGCCGTTCTGGCCGGGACAGCAGCCGGCCGACCCCCGCAGGGATCGTGACCGGCCTGCCAGCTCCTGAGCCGGCGGCCCGTGCCCCGCCCCGACGCCACCCCCGCATAGACAGCCGGTGTTACGTTGAGGCCGTCCACTTGCGATGGTTGCGGGGGTGTGCATGGCGGAGACCGCCGGGCGGGTGCTGCCGGTCTATCTGGTGGCGGACGAGTCCGCCTCCATGACTCCGGTCGTGGACGAGTTGAACGCGGGGCTCCAGTCGCTGCACGACGCACTGCTGCGCGAGCCCCTCGCGGCGGCCAAGGTCCGCTTCTCGATCGTCGGCTTCTCCGAGGACGTGATCGTCCATTCGGCGCTGTCCGACCTGCGCAACGAGACGGCGCTGCCGCAGCTGTCGGTGCGGGCCGGGACCGCCTACGGCGTCGCGTTCGGCCTGCTGATCGATCGGATCCCGGCCGATGTGCGGGCCCTCAAGCGGGAGGGCTTCGCGGTGCACCGGCCGGCGGTGTTCTTCCTCAGCGACGGGCAACCGACCGATCCGGGCGAGTGGGAGCCGGTCTATGCCGAGTTGGTCGACCGGGAACGCAACCCGACCGCGCCGAACATCATCGCGTGCGGCATCGGCGAGGCGCGCGCCGAGACGATCCTGCGCGTGGCGACCCGGCCGGAGTTCGCGTTCGTGGCCACGCCGGGCGTGGAGGTGGGCTTCGCGATCGCCGAGTTCTGCACCGCCCTGACCCGCAGCGTCATCCGGTCGGGGCAGGCCGTCGGCGGTGACACGGCGGAGCTGGTCGTGGAGCGGCCGGACAGCTTCCGGATGGCCGTGGACGTGGTGTGACCTTCGACTGGGCGCCTCCGCAGATCGGGTCACCGGGCCCGGAGTCGCCGGCCCGCGCCCCGCAGACGCAGCCCTACCGGTCGGACACGGTGATCGACGGCTGGGCGACGGCCGGTTTCGAGGTGCGCGCGGCGTCGGTGCGCGGGCCCGGCCACCGGGCGTCCGGTGTGCCCCGGCAGGACGACTTCGCGCTGGCCACGGCGGCCGGCTCGGTGATCGCGGTGGTGGCCGACGGGGTCTCCAACGCCCCGCTGTCCCACCTGGGTGCCACCATGGTGTGCCGGACGGTCGTCGACTATCTGCTGCGCGCCGACGCCGACGCCGCCGTCGACTGGCCCGACCTGCTGCGCTGCGCGGGATGGGCGCTCGTGGAGTACGCCGGCCGGCAGCTGGGCGAACCCGATCCGCAGCGGGCCGAGGCGCTGCTGGCCAGCACCGTGGTCGTCGCCCTCGTCCGGCCGGACGACGCCGGTCGGGCCGTCGCCCAGCTGGTCCGGGTCGGCGACTCGGCCGCCTGGCGGTTGCGCGACGGCGCGTGGGAGCCGCTGTTCGCCGCGCTGTCCGACCCGCAGGACGAGCTGCTCCCCGACGGCGTCGCCGCGCTGCCCCGGGTGCCCGCCGAGGTCCACCCGGTGCAGGTGACGATCGCCGAGGGCGACGTGCTGGTGCTGGCCACCGACGGCTTCGCCGAGCCGCTCGGCGACGGCGCCGGGGACCTCGGGCGGCTGTTCGGCGACGGGCTGGCCACGCCACCTCCGATGACCCGGCTCGCCTGGATGCTCGACTTCGCCGGGGGGCCGTCGGACGACGATCGCACCGTGCTGGCCGTCTGGCCGGTGCCACCCGGTCGGCCATGACCAGCCCGCTGCCGCCCGAGGTGAGCCTGTCCGCCCTCGGCCCGCGCACCCGGATCGGCGCCGGCGGCCAGGGCACGGTCTACGCCCTCGCCGACGATCCGCGGTGGGTCTACAAGGAGTACGCGAGCCGGCTCGTCGACGACGTCGACGTCGCCACGTTGAACCGCTTCGTCCGGCTCGCCGCCGAGGCCGGACCGGACGCGGACGCGCTGCTCGGTCTCGCCGCCTGGCCCACCGCGGTCGTCCGCAAGGAGGGCACGGTCCGGGGGTTCCTGATGCCCCGGGTGCCCGACCGGTTCCGGGTCCGGCTCCGGCTGCCGCGCGGGCCGGACACCGTCCTGGCGCAGGTGCAATATCTGCTCAACAGCGACGACTACCTGTTCGACCGCGGGCTGCACGTCGACGACCGGATGCGCCTCGAGCTGCTGCGGGACACCGGCGAGGCGCTGACCCTGCTGCACCGGCTCGGCGTCTGCGTCGGCGACCTGTCGCCGAACAACCTGCTCTTCAGCCTCGACGGCCGGCCCCGGTGCTACTTCATCGACTGCGACGCGATGCGGCTGGCGGGCGACTCGGTGCTGGCGCAGGCCGAGACCCCGGAGTGGCACGTGCCGGACGCGGACGCCGAGGAGCTGGCCACGCCGGCCACCGACGCGTTCAAGTTCGGGCTTCTCGCGGTTCGCCTGTTCGCCGGTGACCAGCAGACACGTGACCCGGACGCGGCCCGGCGGCGGCTCGACCGGCCGCTGGTCGCCCTCGCCGGCAGGAGTCTCGACCCCGCCCCCGACCGCCGGCCGACGCCGGAGCAGTGGTTGGGCGCCCTGGACCGGAGCATCCGACGCACGCCGCCGACGCCACCGCCGGCGGAACCGGCCGCTCCCCCGCCGCGCCGGGAGCCGACGCGCCGCAACGCGCCCCGGTGGAGCCCCGTGCGCGGGGTCGTCCCGGGGCCCGGGGCGGCGGGCCCCCAGCCGGCCGCCCGGGGCTGGGGTCCGCTCGTCGTCGCGGCGTTCGCCGCCATCGCGGCGCTGGTCGGCCTGCTCACCGCCAACGGCGACCCGTCGCCCACGACCCGGCAGAACCTGCCGACCGGACTGTGGCGGAACACCGCCCCACCGTTCGCCTACCCCGGGTCGCCGACGAGGATTCCCGGTCTGGTCCTGCCCACCGGCAGCCCCGCGGGGCTGCCCGGATATCCCGACCTGTCCCTGCCGACCTATCCCTACCTCGGCGACCGGCTTCCCCTGATCGAGGTCTGTCTCCTCACCGACGTCAGGGTGGGAGCCGGCCTGAACCGGACGTCCGCCCGGACGAAGGCCGCCGTCCTCGCCGTCCGCAGCTTCCTCTGCTCGATCAACAACGAGACGCCGCCCCTGGACGACCCGAGCAGGACCCAGGCCGCCCGCGTCGCCGCGTTGACGAAGCGGGGCCCGTTCGCCGGCGCGACGATCATCGGGCTGCGCACGGCGGCCGACGGAAACCCTCAGGTCAACGTGGTGTTCGAGCCGCGCGGCGTCGGCTCGTCAGCCGGCTGCCGGCGTTCCCGGCTGTCGCTCGCCAGGGACGGCGACGGATACCGCGTCAGCTCGCTCGCCGCACCGGTGTGGGCCTCCTGCCCGTGACCGCTGGCACCCTTGTGCAGCAGGTCGTTGACGGCGTCGGCGGTGGACGGCGCGAGCGGACGGCCCTCCTCGACCGGGAAGCCCAGCTCGGCGACCAGGCTGCGGTGCCGCAGGTCGACGGTCGCCTCCACGATGTCGGCGAACAGGCCCGCCGCAGACCGGGCCCGCCGCCAGGAGACGACACCGTGGACCGTGCCGAGCAGGGCCGCCGGCCACCACCAGGGCGTCAGCGTGAGGTAGAGCACCGCCCAACCGGCCGAGCCGACGGCCCGGTCGAGCCGGTCGCGCGCCTGTAGCACGTCGGTCCGTCCGTCGGGGCCGAGCAGCAGCCACAGCCGCGGCCAGATCAGGCCCAGGCGGAGCCCGTACTGCGCGGCCACCCGGTCGTCGAGAAGCCGGAGCCGGTCGCCGATCCACGTCGGACGCGCGGGCAGGTACACCGCCGGCACCACCCGGCGCTGCGCGGCGAGCCGCCGCAGGGCAGCGGCCCGCCGGCGGGCGGTCACCGCGGCCGCGATCCGGCTCGCCGGGCCGGCCCAGACGCCCAGCCAGACGCGGCGGACGACGCCGCCGGCCGCCTGCGCGCCGACCGCGGCCGCCGCCGCGACCGCGACGACGAGCGCCCCGACCACGACGGCCAGGCTGACCCGGCCCTTCAGGTGATCGAGCGCGTCGGCGGCGGCGCGCGCCGCGCCGGGTACGTCGAGGACGGAGCCGCGACCCGGCAGCACGGCGAAGGCGGCCACCGCGCACCACAGCAGGGCGGGGCCGAACGCCCGGGTCAGCCAGCGGTGTTCGATGCGCCGCCCGACCTCGCCCAGCAGCACTTCGATCATGGCTCGGACCGGTACGTCATCGGCGTCCCGGCCAGCGCGCAGTGCGGCACCCGGCCCTGGTCGTCGCGGTGCGCCCGGCGCGTGCACCGGTGACGCGGGCAGCGGTAGCCGCCGTCCAGCACCACCGGCGCGAGCCCCTCCAGCCGGGCGCCCCCGGCGTCGTCGGGAACCGCCTCGCCGACGCCGCGTTCGGGCTCAGTCTCGGTCTCGACCGCCCAGCCGAGCTGCCGGCAGACCTCGGCCACCGGTCTGCCGGCGGCCAGGTCGTCGAGCGCCTCGTCGAGCAGGTCGGTCCACAGCCCCGCCTCCGCGTGCTCGCGCAGGATCGGCACGGCGGCGCACAGCTGGGCCAGCAGACGGCGTTGCTCCATCCACGACACTCCCGTCGGTTGACGCCCCGGCTCCTGTCGAATCTACTGAGTCGGTGCCATCCGCAGCGGGTTCCGCCGATGCGGTGGACCCGCTCGTCGTCGCCTACAACGACAGCGGTGACGAGTCGCTGCTGGTCCGGGCCGAGGGCCTGGCGCGGGGCCTCCTCGCGGAGGATCCGTCCCGGGTGGACGTGCTCGCCGCGCTCTCCACCGTGCTGATGCTGCGCGGCCGGGCCTCGGACCCGGCGCGCCTCGACGCCGCCGTGGCCGTCGCCACGAAGGCGACGGCGCTGACCTCGCCCGACGACCCGTGGTGGCCGTACGTCAACGCCCAGCTCGCCTCGGTCGTCGGCTTCCGCTTCGAGCACCGGCGCGAGGTGTCGGACCTGTCGGTGGCGAAACGGCACGCGGACGTCGCGGTGGCCGCCGTCGGCGAGAGCGACCCCATCCGCACGGACGTGCTGATCCGCTGTGTGAACGTGTACCGGCTCAGTTTCGAGCGGTTCGGCCGGCTGGCCGACATCGACACCGCGGTCCGCCTCAGCCGGGAGGTCCACCGCTCCACCGACCCGGACCACGCGCTCACCGCCCGGCAGCTGCTGGCGCTCTGCCTGGTCATGCGCTTCGCCCGGACCGGCGGCCGACGCGACCTCGACGAGGCGATCGCGCACTGCCGGGACGGCCTGGCCGCCATGCCCGAACGGCACGTCGACCGGGCCGCCCTCAACGGCGTGCTGGTGATCGCGCTGGTGCAGCGCTGGGTGAGCGCCGACGGCGACGACGCCGACCTGCACGAGGCGGTCCGGGTCAGCCGGCGGGTGGTCGAGGACCTGCCGGCCGTCGGCGCGGTCCGCGCGCAACTGCTGGCCACCCACGGCGCCCTGCTGGTCATGCACGGCCTCAGCAGCAACTCGTCGCGGCACCTGGACGAGGCGATCCGCAGCACCCGGGAGGCCGTCGACTCGCCGACGGCCGACACGCAGCGGGCGGGCCACCTGGTCAACCTGGCCCACTCGCTGCTCGTCCGGGCCCGGATGAGCAGCGACCCGGCCGGGGTCAGTGACGCCGTGGAGACCGGCATGGCCGCCCTGGCCGGGTTCTCTCCCGGCCACCCGGACCGGGCGCGCGCCCTCAACGTGCTCGGCATGGCGTTGCGGACCCGCTACCTGATCGCGCACGACCCCGCCGACCTCGACGCCGCGGTCGGGATGTGGCGGTCGGCGGCGGCCTCCCGGGCGGGCGCGGTCGAGATCAGGATGACCGCGGCCCGCACCTGGGCGCGGACCGCCGCCGAGGCCGGCGACGCGGAGCTGGCCCTGGAGGCGTACGTCGCCGCCGTGGAACTGCTGCCGCTGCTGGCGTGGCGTGGCCTGGACCGCGCCGTGCAGGAGAAGCGGCTGACCACGGTGACCGGCCTGGCCGGCGACGCGGCCGCCTGGGCCGTCGCTGCCGGGCAGCCGGAGCGCGCGGTGGAGCTGTTGGAGCAGGGTCGCCAGGTGCTGTGGTCGCAGGCCCTGCAGACCCGCAGCGACCTGTCCGAGCTGGCCGCGGTCGCGCCCGTGCTCGCCGACGAGCTCGACCGGACGCGCCGGGAGTTGGACGGCGCCGAGGCCGCCCAGCTCGTCGAGCTGCCGGCCCATCCGGGTTGGGAGCTGGGCCGCGACCTGCTGACCAGCGCGCTGGGCGGACCGCACCGCGCCGAGACCGAGGACGCCGGCCACCGCCGCCGGCTGGCGGAGCGCTGGGAGCAGCTCGTGGCCGAGGCCCGCCGCCGGCCGGGCTTCGCGGGCTTCCTCCGTCCGCCGTCGTTCGCCGACCTGCAACCGGCGACCGCCGGCGGCGCGGCGGTGCTGGTCAACACCTCGCGGTGGCGCAGCGACGCGATCATCGTCACCGCCGACGGGGTACGCGCGGTGCCGCTGCCGTGGCTGTCCCACGACACGGCACAGCAGCGCGCCGTGGCGTTCCTCAAGGCCCAGCGGGCGGCGGAGGAGGGCGGCGGGCCGGCCGAGCGGGTCGCGCTGCGCCAGACGCTGGTGACGCTGCAACGGTGGCTCTGGGACACCGTCGGGGAGCCCGTCTGCGCGGCCCTCGACGACATCCTCGGCAGCGCGCCGGATCGGCGGCACCGGGTGTGGTGGTGCCCGACCGGGCCGCTGACGATGCTGCCGCTGCACGCTGCCGGCCGGTTCGGGGCGAGTGCGCCGCTCGCCGCGAAACGCCGGATCTCGGTCGCCGCCCGGTGCGTGTCGTCCTACACCCCGAGCCTGACGGCGCTGCTGCGCGCCCGCGCCGCCTCGGCGTCGCCCGGACCACCGCGGGCGTTCGCGGTGGGACTCGGCGTGCTGCCCGGCCAGGCGCCGCTGCCGGCGGTCAGCGACGAGCTGCGCGCGGTCAGCTCGCACGTGCCCGGCCTACGGGTGCTGACCGGCCGCAGCGCCACCGTCGAGGGGGTGCTGACCGCGCTCGGACAGCACGGGTGGGCGCACTTCGCCTGTCACGGCGACCAGGACTTCGAGCGGCCCAGCGCGGCCGCCCTCCGCCTGGTCGACGGCAGGCTCAGCGTCCTGGACCTGGCCGGCCGTCTCGCCGCCCGCAGCCGGTCGGCCGGCGGCGCCGACCTCGCCTACCTCTCGGCGTGCCGCACCGCGGCGGGCGGCCGTGACCTGCCCGACGAGGCCATCCATCTCACCGCGGCGTTGCAGATGGCCGGCTTCCGGCACGTCATCGGCAGCCAGTGGGCGGTCTCCGACCGGGTGGCCGCGCAGGTCGCCGACGACGTCTACGCCGGCCTGAGGGCCGGGGAGCGCCTCGACGCGGACACCGCGGCCGTCGCGTTGGACCGGGCCGTCGACCGGGTACGACGCGCGCACCCGGATCGCCCGGAACTGTGGGCGGCGCTGATCCACACCGGCCCCTAGCGCCCCGGCCCGAGGAAGCACGACAGCAGGTGCCGGAACTCGTGCGGATGCTCGACGGCCGGCACGTGCCCGCACCGGCCGAGCACGTGCAGCCGGACGTCGGCCAGGTGCCCGAGCAGGGGCAGGGTCGACGCCGCGAGCGGGGTGACCCGGTCCTCGGCGCCGTGCACGAGCAGCACCGGGGCGCGGACCGCCGCCAGCGTCCGCGCCGGGAGGGCGAGGTCGTCGGCCCAGCGCGCCCGGGGCGGCGGGAACAACGACGCGTACGCGGCCGCCCCCGCCCGCATCGCGGCGGCCCGGGCCTCGACGGCCGGGTCGGTCACGAGCGCCTGGTCGTGGACGAGGCGGCGCAGCATGTCGCGGGCCCCGAGCGGGCCGGCGGGGGCGGCCCAGATCGCGTCGAGATCGGCGGACAGCGGGGCCCCGGGGGCGCCCATCGTCGAGACCGCCACGACGCGGGTGACCTGCTCAGGGCGCGCGGCCGCCAACGCCAGCGCCACCGCCCCGCCCATGGAGTGACCCACCACGGCGTAGCGCTCGACCCCGAGGGCGTCCATCAGGCCGGCGGCCTGCTCCGTCCACAGCTTGAGCCCGCCCCGGGCCCCCTCCGGGACGGGTGTGCGGCCGAACCCCGCCTGGTCGGGAGCCAGCACGCGCCAGGACGTGCCCAGCGCCTGCGCCGTCGTCGCCCAGGCTCCGGACCCGGTCGTGCCGGGTCCGGAGCCGTGCAGCATCAGCACCGTGGGCCCCGCGCCGCTGTCGAAGACGTGGACGGGACAGCCGTCGACGGTGACGGTGCGCAGTGCCGTCACCGGGACCGGCCGGGTGCGCTCACGCCGACGCGGGGTCGACGGACTTCGAGAAGACCTCCATCATCGCCCTGCCGAACTGCGGCATGTCGGGCCAGCCCCGGCACGAGACGAGGTTGCCGTCCACGACGTCGGGAGCGTCGATGACCGTCGCGCCCGCGTTCTCCATGTCACCGGTGATGGGCGGGAAGCAGGCCGTCTTCCGGCCCTTCAGCAGCCCGTACACCGCTGGCACCTGCGCGCCGTGACAGACCAGGGCGATGGGGAGGTTGCGCGCGAAGAAGTGCTCGGTGATGCGCCTGACGTCGGCGTCGACCCGGATCCACTCGGGGGCGCGCCCCCCGGGGATGATGAGGGCGTCGTAACGCTCGACGTCGACCTCGGCCCAGGGCACGTCGACCGGGAGCTTCCGGCCGTTCTTCTCCACGTAGGCGTCGGAGTTGGGGTCGAACTCGTGGATGACCAGTTGCACGTCACGTCTCGTCCGCGACGAGACGTCGACGTCCCAGCCGCCCTCCTGCACGCGGTAGTAGGGGTACATGGTGTCGAGTTCCTCGGCGGCGTCGCCGGTCAGGAGCAGCGCTCTGGGCACCTGCTTCTCCTCGCATCTGGTGGCGGTGGGCGGTGAGGCGGACGCGATCAGATCCGATCTGATCCGGTGGGGCTAGCATTCCCCTGCCCCGCCCGCCCGTCAAGCCTCCACCGCCACTGCCGCCGCGTCTTCGACCTCGTCGAACAGTCGCCGGAACCGCTCGCCGGACCGCAGGATGTGTCGCCGCATCGCGTAGGCGGCGGCGTCGGGGTCGCGGGCGGCAACCGCGGCCACGACCTCCTCGTGCTCGGCCATGGCCAGGTGGGTGACCTGGGTGTCGTGGAGCAGCCGGAAGAGGTGCACGTGGCTGTGCAGGCGGGCGAGCGCCTCGCGGACGACCTGGTTCCCCGCGCTGAGGGCGACGAGATCGTGGAAGGCGGCGTCGCGCAGCCCGAAGGCGCCGTAGGCCATCGGCCCGCTGCCCCCCTCCAGCTCCGCCATCTCCTCCAGCATCCGGCGCAGGCCGGCCACCTGCTCCAGGGACGCGCGTTCGGCGGACCTGCGCGCCGCCGCCGGTTCGAGGAGCAGGCGGATCTCAAGCATGTCCTCGAACCGTTGCCGGGTGATCTGGGGCGGAATGCGGTAGCCGGCGTGGGGCACCCGCACGACCAGCCCCTCGGCCTCCATGCGGTTGAGCGCGTCCCGGATCGGCGTCTGCGAGACCCCCAGTTCCCGCGCCAGGACGTCGATCGTGACGCGGGAGCCGGGCTCGATCCGCAGCGACATCAGCTGTCCGAGCAGCGTGTCGTACACCTCGTCGGCGAGTCGGCCGCGGGCTCGACCCGGCGACGTCCCGCCCGTCACGACCCTGCGGCCCCGCGCGGTCATCGCTTCGTCGTCCATCGTGACGTGAGGTCCTTTCCTGCATCTTCGGGAACCTGTTGACATCGGTAACGACGCTGCGACATGCTGACGCCCCGCTCGATCGTATAGGAAATCCGACGAGCGCCCGTCATCCCGCACCGCCAGCACCACCCGCCACCGCTCCACTCGATCACCTGACGCTCCCATGAGCATGCTCGACGTCCCGCCCCGGCCGGCACCGGGCCGGACGGGCCGACGGGCCGCCCGACGGCGCGAGGACCCGGCGCGTCCCGGCGCGCCCGCGACGCCGACCCCCGCGGGACGGCCCCGCGACAGCCCGGCAACCCGCCTGAACGATCCGGCACCCGCTCGGCGAAGCACCTAGCGAGGCTCCACACCCCCACCAGAAAGCAGGCCAGAAGATGCGGCATCCGAAGCTGACAGGACGATTGTCCGTTCCCGGGCGAAAGGCGCGGCTGGCGACGGCGGCCATGCTGCTGGTCGCCACCACCCTGGCGGCCTGCGGCGACAGCCAGGACGACGACGCGCAGGCGAGCGCCCCCAAGGCCCCGGCGACCATCCCGGAGCTCACCAAGGACCCGCTGACCCTCAGCTTCATCTGGTTCGACTGGCCCCCCGCCCACGCGCTGGAGGAGTTCGCCAACGCGGAGTACAAGAAGGAACGGCCGAACGCGACCATCAAGGTCAACACCGTGCCGAACGCGAACTGGCACGACGCGATGTTCACCCAGTTCGCGGCGCGCAAGACCGACTTCGACATCGCGATCCTGGACTCGCAGCACATCGGCGAGGCCGTGACGAACGGCAACATCCTCGACCTCACCGACTTCGTCAAGAACAACATCGACGTCAACGCCTACAACCCGTACCTGCTGGCGGCCTACGGCCAGTTCCCCCAGGCGGAGACCGGCAAGCGCGACGAGAACGCCAGCCTGTACGGCCTGCCGCTGCTCGGCGACACGTGGACGATGATCTACCGCAAGGACCTGATCGGCGACAAGCCGCCGCAGACCTGGGACGAGATGATCTCGGTCGCCGGAAAGTGCCAGGCGGACAACCCGGGCGTCAGCGGGCTGGCGTTCCACCAGGCCAACGGCTCCGACGCCGCGGCCGTCACCTACAACACGGTCAACGGCGTCTACGGCGGCAACCTCTGGGACCCGAAGACGCGCAAGATCGACGGCGTCCTCAACGACGCCGCGGGCCAGGAGGCGATGGACGTCCTGGTCAACAAGATGAAGCCGCTGACCGCCAAGGGCTCCGGCAACTGGTTCATCGACGAGGTCAACGCGGCGGTCGCCCAGGGCAAGGCGTGCATCGCGTTCAACTGGATCGCCGCGAGCGGCGGCCTGCTCGATCCGAAGCAGTCGACGCTCGGCGCCACGCGGGAGCAGATCCTCGACAAGCTGGGCTTCGCCACCCTGCCGAGCCAGAAGACGAACCTCGTCCCCCTCGGCGGCATGGGGATGCACGTGTCGGCCTACTCCCCCGCGGCCAACCAGGCGGAGGCGCTGAACTTCATGAAGTGGTTCGAGCGGCCCGACATCCAGAAGAAGTGGGCCGCAGCCGGGGGCGTGCCGGCGCGCACGGACGCCCTGGAGTCGCCCGAGTTCCTCAACGCCGGGCCGTTCAACAAGGTGTACGCCGACTCGGTGCCCCGGATGCGGGACATGTGGAACGTGCCCGAGTACGCGCGCCTCGTCGACATCGAGAACACCAACGTGAACGCGGCCCTCAACGGCGCGAAGAAGCCGAAGGAGGCGCTCGACGACATCGCCCGGGAGCAGCAGAGCGTCCTCGACTCGAGCGGCCGCAAGGGCGGCGGCGGACTGTGAGTGACCCCGTCCCCCTGACGACCGACGACCCCGGGCAGGTGGCGTCCGCGACACCGCCTGCCCGGGGCCGGTCCCGCCGGCTGGGCGACCGCGGGCTCGCCGTGGCCTTCGTCTCCCCCGCGCTGCTGCTGTTGCTCGCGATGTCGGTGTTCCCGCTGCTGTGGGCGTTGTACCTGTCGTTCACCGACTACTCGGCGACCCGCGGCGGGCCCGCCAACTTCGTCGGGTTCGGCAACTACACCGCCATCCTGACGTCGGCGCAGGTCCACACGAGGGCCCTGACCACGTTGGTCTACGTGGTCGGCGCGGTCTCGTTGCAGACCGTGCTCGGCTTCGCCATCGCGTACCTGATCTCCCGGCGTACGCACGGGCGGGGACTGCTGACCACCCTGTTCCTGGTGCCGATGATGCTGTCACCGGTCGTGGTCGGGCTGTTCTGGCGATTCATGCTCGACGCGCAGTTCGGCGTGATCAACAGCATGCTCGGCTCGGTCGGCCTCGGGCAGGTCGAGTGGCTCACCCGGCAGCGGACGGCGCTGGTCTCCCTGATCGTGGTCGACACCTGGCAGTGGACGCCGTTCATCATGCTCATCGCGCTCGCGGGCCTCACCGCGGTGCCCAGGTACCTGTACGAGGCCGCCTCGATCGACCGGGCCTCCGAGTGGTTCCGGTTCCGCACCATCACGCTTCCGCTGGTGTGGCCGCTGCTCCTCATCGCCGTGCTGTTCCGGGCCATCGAGGCGTTCCGGCTGTTCGACCTCGTCTACATCCTCACCAGCGGCGGCCCGGGTGTCTCCACCGAGACGTTGTCGTTCCACGTCTACAAGGTCGCGTTCCTGGGCTTCAACACCGGGACCGCCTCGGCGTACGGGATTCTCATGGTCCTCGTCGTCGTGGTCCTCACGCAGCTCTACCTGCGCTACCTGAACAAGCTGAAGGAGGGCTGATGGCCGTCTCCGTCGACGAGGCCGTGTCCACGGGTCCCGCCCGGGACCGCACGCCCCCCGCGCGTCGCTTCGGCGGCCGGGGCCGCTCCGTGCTGGAGATCGTGCTGCTGACCGTGCTGGCCGTCGTGATGCTCTTCCCGGTGCTGTGGATGATCGAGACGTCCATCAAGGAGAACCGGGACGTCTACGCCATCCCGGCGAAGTTCTTCGACTTCGACGTCACCCTGGACCACTTCAGGGACGTGTTCGTCGCCCCCGACGGCGGCCGCTCGGCCCTGTCCGTCTCGTTCCTCAACTCGGTGGTGGTCGCCGGGGTCTCCACGGTGCTGGCCACCGTGCTGGGGGTCCCGGCGGCCTGGGCCTACTCACGCTTCGGCATGAAGGCCAAGAAGGACCAGCTCTTCTTCATCCTGTCCACCCGCTTCATGCCGCCCGTGGTGGTCGTGATCCCGATCTTCCTCATGTACCGCCAGGTCGGGCTCATCGACAGCAAGCTCGGCCTGATCCTCATCTACGCCGCCTACAACGTCCCGTTCACGATCTGGATGATGAAGGGCTTCGTCGACGAGGTGCCCGCGGAGTACGAGGACGCCGCCATGCTCGACGGCTACACCCGCCTGCAGGCGTTCTGGAAGTTCACCCTCCCCCTGCTCGTGCCCGGCATCGCCGCGACGGCGGTCTTCGCCCTCATCTTCTCGTGGAACGAGTTCGTGTTCGCCATCTTCCTCACCTCCAGCGACGACGTCCGGACGGCCCCGCCCGCGATCGCCGGCCTCATCGGCGGCACCACCGTGGACTGGGGCCTGGTGGCCGCCGCCTCCGTGGTGTTCGCCCTGCCGGTGCTCATCTTCGCCTACCTGGTGCGCAAGCACCTCGTCGCCGGTGTGACGCTCGGGGCGGTGCGACGCTGATGGCCCGCATCGAGGTGACCGCCCTGCACAAGCGCTACCCGGACGGGACCGTCGCGGTCGAGCACGTGGACCTGTCCATCGGCGACGGCGAGTTGTTCGTGATACTCGGCCCCTCGGGCTGCGGCAAGACGACCACGCTGCGGGCCATCGCCGGCCTGGAGCGGCAGACGACGGGCGACATCCGCATCGGCGACACGCTGGTCAACGACCTGCCGCCCGCCGAACGCGACATCGCCATGGTGTTCCAGTTCTACGCCCTCTACCCGCACCTGAGGACCCGCGACAACCTGGCGTTCCCGCTGCGGGCCGAGGGACTGCCCAAGCCGGAGGTGCAGGCGCGGGTCGCCGAGGCCGCCCGGCTGATGCGGCTCGGTCCGCTGCTGGACCGGCGACCACGCCAGCTGTCCGGCGGGGAGCAGCAGCGCGTCGCGCTCGCCCGCGCCCTGGTGCGCCGGCCGCGCGCGTTCCTCATGGACGAACCCCTCACCAACCTGGACGCGGAGCTGCGGGCCGACATGCGTACGGAGATCAAGCACCTGCAGGGCGAGCTGGGGGCGACCATGGTCTACGTCACCCACGACCAGGTGGAGGCGATGTCGCTCGGCCACCGGATCGCCATCCTCAACAAGGGCCGCGTCGAGCAGGTCGGCACGCCGCTGGAGGTCTACGACCGGCCGGCGAGCCTCTTCTGCGCCGCGTTCATCGGCTCGCCGCCGATCAACCTGATCGAGGTGGAGGTGGCCGACGGGACGCTGCGCGGCCAGGGCGGGCTGGTGCTCACGCCCCCGCAGGGCCTGCCGCGCGACCGTCGCCTGGTCGCCGGCGTCCGGCCGGAGGCGCTGGAGGTCACCGCGCCGGGGGCCGAGGGCGCGATCCCGGCCCGCGTGGTCTCCGCCGAATGGCTGGGCGACGAGATCATCTACGTGGTCGACCACGGCGGTGAGCGCGACGTGCGGGTGCGGATGCCACCGACCGTCCGGTTCGCCGCCGACGCGAAGGTCGGGCTGCGGCACACCGGCGGGACCCCAGCGGTCTACGACGTACGCACGGAAGAACTGGTGGCCTGATGGGAACCGTGGCGGTGCAGGGGCTGTGCAAGTCCTTCGGCAAGGTCCAGGCCCTGGACGGGGTGACCCTCGACGTGCCGGACGGCGCGTTCTTCGTCGTGCTCGGGCCCTCGGGGGCGGGCAAGACGACGACCCTGCGCGCGATCGCCGGCCTGGAGAAGCTCGACGCCGGCTCGGTGCGCCTGGACGGCCGGGACGCGACCGGTGACACCCCGGCCGCACGCGACCTGGCCATGGTCTTCCAGAACTACGCCCTCTACCCGCGACGCACGGCCTTCGAGAACATCGCGTCGCCGTTGCGGGCGCGCGGCGCGTCCTCGGGCGAGATCGCCGCGGCCGTCGAGCGGATGTCGAGCCTGCTGCACATCGAACGGCTGCTCCAGCGTCGTCCCGCGCAGTTGTCGGGCGGGGAGATGCAGCGGGTCGCCCTGGCCCGGGCCCTGGTCCGTCGCCCGCGCGCGTTCCTCATGGACGAGCCGCTGACGAACCTCGACCTCAAGCTCCGCGTCGAGATGCGCACCGAGCTCACCCGCATCCACCGCAGCCTCGGCGCGACCTTCGTCTACGTGACCAACGACCAGGTCGAGGCCCTGTCCATGGCCGACCAGGTCGCGGTCCTCAAGGAGGGGAAGGTGCAACAGGTCGGCACGCCGACCGAGGTGTACGAGCGGCCGGCCAACCAGTGGGTCGCGGGGTTCGTCGGGAGTCCGCCGATCAGCCTGCTCGCCTGCCGCGCCGAGGGGGACCGCCTGGTCGGCGCGGGGGGCTGGACGCTGCCGCGGCCCCGCTGGACCACGGCGGAGGAGGGCCGGGCGCTGCTGCTGGGCCTGCGCGCGGAGGACCTCTCCGTCGAGCAGCGCGGGGACGCGTCGTTGGCGGGGGAACTCTACGGGCTCGAACCGCTCGGCGACCGGACGGTGGTCGACGTCCGGGTGGGGACCGAGATCCTCAAGGTCAAGGCACGACCCACCGCCACCGGCACGCCGGGCGAACGGGTGCAGGTCACGGTCGACCTGGACCGGGCGCACCTGTTCGACGCGGGCACCGGGCTGTCGCTGTCCGGGGCCGGGCGGTAGCCGCACCGCCGACGGTGCCAGCGACTGCGGCCGGCTGCGCGGCCGGCGCGTGCGCTGACGCGCGCCGGACATGACCAAGAAGATCACAGGAGGCGACGCGATGAGCGACCCAACGAACGTCCTGGCCCCCGAGCACCGGCGGCTGCGGATCGGCGACGCCTGGCGCGCCGCCGCCAGCGGAGCCACCTTCGCCGTCGAGGACCCGGCCACGGGCAAGACCATCGCCGAGGTGGCCGACGCCGACGTCGTCGACGGCCTCGCGGCCCTGGACGCGGCGAGCGGCGCGATGGCGGGGTGGGCGGCGACCCCGCCACGGAGACGGTCGGAGTTGCTGACCGCGACGTACCGTGCCCTGACCGGGCGGTCCGAGGAGATCGCCCGGCTGATCACGCTGGAGATGGGCAAGCCGCTCGCCGAGGCACGGGCGGAGGTCGCCTACGGCGCCGAGTTCTTCCGGTGGTTCGCCGAGGAGGCGGTACGCGTCGAGGGGCGCTACGGCACCGCTCCCGCAGGCGGATACCGCATCCTCACCGTGCCGAAGCCGGTCGGACCGTGCGTCTTCGTGACGCCCTGGAACTTTCCGTTGGCCATGGGCGCCCGCAAGATCGCTCCCGCGCTGGCCGCCGGCTGCACGACGATCACCAAACCGGCCGCCCAGACGCCGCTGACCATGCTGTTGCTGGCCCGCATCATGGAGGAGGTCGGCGTACCCCCGGGCGTCGTCAACGTGGTGACCACCAGGCGTTCCGGCAAGGTCGTCTCCGCGCTGCTGGCCGACGGCCGGACCCGCAAGCTCTCGTTCACCGGGTCGACCGAGGTCGGGCGCGTGCTGCTGCGGCAGGCCGCGGACAACGTGCTGCGCACCTCGATGGAGCTGGGCGGCAACGCGGCGCTGATCGTGTGTGCCGACGCCGACCTGGACGTCGCGCTCGACGGGGCCATGGTGGCCAAGATGCGCAACATCGGGGAGTCCTGCATCGCGGCCAATCGGATCTACGTCGAGGAGCCGGTGCGCGAGGAGTTCACGGCGCGCTTCGCCGAGCGGATGGGCGCGCTGTCGGTGGGCCACGGTCTCGACGACGGCGTGGACGTCGGGGCGCTGATCGACGAGGCGTCGGTCGCCCAGATCGACGAACTCGTCGCCGACGCGGTCGACCGCGGCGCGCGGGTCCTGGTCGGCGGCGGGCGTCCGGACGGGCCGGGCCACTTCTACCCGCCGACGGTCCTCGTGGACGTGCCCGAGGACGCCCGGCTGCTCCGGGCGGAGATCTTCGGCCCGGTGGCGCCGATCATCCCGTTCACGTCCGACGACGAGGTGCTGGCGAAGGCCAACGACACCGAGCACGGCCTGGTCGGCTACGTCTTCACCCGTGACCTGCAACGGGCGCTCCGGTTCGCCGAGGGGCTGGAGACCGGGATGGTCGGCGTCAACCGTGGGCTGATCTCGGACCCGTCGGCCCCGTTCGGAGGCGTGAAGCAGTCCGGGATCGGCAAGGAGGGGTCGCACGAGGGCATCCTCGAATACCTCGACCTCACCTACGCGGCGATCGACCTGCCGTGACCGTCCCGCCACGCCGCGCGCTCGCCGCGGATCACCGCGCCCCGCGCGCCCATGACCTGACCGGCCCTCACCCGGGGGACGGCTGCGCCACCCGGGCGGCCGACCTCGCCGACGCCGTCCCGGTCCCGCAGGTGACCTGGACGTCCGCCCAGCACACCGCCGCCGACGTTCCGGAGAGGCACCGACATGCTTGAGACCGTCCGCGGACCACGCCAGCTGATCGTGGGCGAAGGGGTCGCGCAGAACATCCCCCGGGTGGTGGCCGAGAGCGGCTCGCGGGTCCTCGTCGTGACCGACCGGGTCCTGCTGGGGCAGCCGGGCGTCGCCGGGATCGTGGCCGCCGTGCGGGAGCGGGCCGAGGCCGTCGAGGTGTTCTCCGACGCGACCCCGGACGTGCCCCTCACCGATGTCGCCCTGGCCGTCTCGGCCGCCGCCCGGGTGGACGCCGACGTGATCCTCGCGATCGGCGGCGGCACGGTGATCGACCTCGCCAAGATCGTCGGCGTCATCCGGCGACACGGCGGGACGCCGCGCGACTTCTACGGCGAGTCGAGGGTGCCGGGGCCGACCATTCCGCTCGTCGCGGTGCCGACGACGTCCGGCACCGGCTCCGAGCTCACCCCCGTCTCGGTGCTGACCGACCCGGAGCGCGCGCTGAAGGTGGGGGTCTCCAGCGTCCACATCGTGCCCGACTTCGCCATCGTCGACCCCGAGCTCACCTACAGCTGCCCCGCGACCGTCACCGCCCACTCCGGCATCGACGCGTTCTGTCACGCGGTGGAGAGCTACACGGCGCGGCCCCGGCCGCACGGGCCGCGCGACCCGGTGGAGCAGGTGTTCCTCGGTCGCAACCCGGTCACCGACCACTACGCGCTCCTGGCCGCGGAGCGGATCGCCCGCAGCCTGCGGCGCGCGGTCGCAGACGGGGGCGACACCGACGCGCGCGCGGACATGTCCTACGGGTCCATGCTCGCCGGGCTCGCCTTCTCCCACGCGGGCAACGGCGCCCCGCACGCCCTCCAGTACCCCATCGGCGCGGCCACCCACACGCCGCACGGCTTGGGCGTCGGGCTGCTGCTGCCCTACGCGCTCGACGCGGCCAGGGACGCCGTCAGCGACCGGCTGGCCGACCTCGCCCGGGTGTGCGGGCTCGACGTGGCCGACGCCTCGGACGCCGAGGCCGCGGACGCGTTCCTCACCTGGCTCGACGGCCTCCTCGCCGACATCGGCATCCCGGCCAGCCTGGCGGACATCGGCGTGGCCCGCGCCGACCTCCCGCGCTTCGCGGAGCTGGCCGGTGGCGTCACCCGTCTGATCCAGAACCATCCGGGCCCGACCGACACCGCCAGCCTCACCGCGATCCTCGAAGCGGCCTGGGCCGGGGACCGGGCCCGGGCCGTCCGGACTCCGCAGGGACGGTGACCGGCCTGTCACCTGACGCCGGGGCGCCTGCCCCGCCCTGGCTGCCGCAATGCCCGGCTACGCGGTGACGCCGGCCTTGCCCTCGGGCTCGTCGGCGACCGGCCAGCGCCGCATCAGGTGCAGCAGGACGGCCACGTCGGGGATGTTGCGCAGCCGCTCGGAGATGACCGGCCGGCGCTGCCCGGCCCAGATCTTCAGGCGGGTCTTGCCGCATTCCACGTTCGTGATGGCGGAACGGGTGACGAACTCACTGCCTCGGCGCACCCCCGCGCCGGTCAGCGTGACCGGCCCGAAGGTCGCGGCGCCGGTGCGCAGCGCCTCGTCGACCTTGACCGGCAGCACGGCGGCGGCAGCGAACTTCTCCACGTGCGCGACCAGCTCGTGCTTGTCCTTGTAGTCGGGCTTGGCCAGGTCGACGACCGTGCCGTCCTTGAGCTCGACGCGGCCCTGCAGGACCTCCGCGTACGCGGTGACCAGGTAGAGCACTCGGACCCAGACCCGCACGTGCGCCACGTCGTCCCAGGTGAACAACGAGGTGACGGCGCCGGTGTGGTCGATGGTCAGCGAGCCGTTGTCGTACAGGTAACGGCACCTGCCCGCCTTGCGTCGGGTCACCCACGCGGCGAGCGCGGCCAGCGCCAGCAGGCCGACGCCGAACGCGGTGACCGCCCTGGCGTCGCCGCTCACGAGGATCAGGACGACGCCCAGCACGGCGACGGCCACCGTGATGGCGATGTCGGCGCCGACGGAGGGCCGGTAGCGGCCGACGGTCTCACCCAGCCCGAGCTCGGCGGCGACGTCCACGTAGGACTGTCCATTGACATTGCTCTGCATGAATGCATCTTCCGGCCGCCACCACGGCCGGTCAACGATGCGTGGGCGACCGCTCACATGGCGAGTTCTGTGGACGCGCTACCGGGCCGGATCCGCCCGACGGACCGGCTCACCGACCGTCAGGCCGAGCAACCGCAGGTTCTCCTGTGACGGGCTGCCCGGGTCCGTGGTGTAGAGGAACAGGGTCTGGTCCTCGTCGCCGGGCAGCGTCAGGGCCTCGTACCGCAGGGTGATCGGCCCGACGGCGGGGTGGACCATGTGTTTGACGCCGTGGGTGCGCTCGTGCACCTTGTGGCCGTTCCACCACGTACGGAACTCGGGGCTCTTGATCGTGAGCTCGCCGACCAGCTCGCTGAGCCTGGTGTCGTCCGGGTGGCGGCCGGCGTAGAGGCGCAGCGTGCCGACGACGTCGGCGGCCACGGACGGCCAGTCGATGAAGGCGGCTCGGGCGTCGGGATCGAGGAAGATCCACCGGGTGTAGTTGCGGTCCCGGGGCGGCAGCCGCGTCCAGTCGGTGAGCAGGGCCCGGGCGAGCAGGTTCGCGGCCAGCACGTCGGTGCGCCGGCCCAGGATCAGCGCCGGGTGCTCGGTCAACGAGGCGATCATCTGCTGCATGGCCGGGCGCACGCGTTGCGGCGGTGTCTGCCTGGCGCGTCGCCGGGCCGGTCGCGCGAGGTCGGCCAGGTGTGCGCGGGCCGCCGGCTCCAGCCGGAACACCCGGGCCAGGGCGTCGACGACCGCGTCCGACGGGGTGCTGTGGCGGCCCTGCTCCAGGCGGGTGTAGTAGTCGACGCTCACCCCGGCGAGCTGCGCCACCTCTTCCCGACGCAACCCGCGTACCCGTCGCCCGGCCGCCGCGTCCGGGGCGACGATCCCGGCCGTCTCGGGGGTCGTTCGCGCCCGGCACGTCCGCAGAAAGTCGCTCAGGTCCGTGTTCGCCGCCATGTCAGGAATTATGGCGCGGCCAGTTCTCCGGCGAGAAGACCGTGCGGGGGCATGGCGTTCCCAGGCAGCGCTGGGCCAGATCGGACCTGTCGACGCCGGCGACACAGCTCCCAGGATGGAACCCGTCGAGATCCGAACTCCACGAGGAGAGCACCATGCCGCACCCCACCACCTGGTTCGTCACCGGCACCTCGCGTGGCCTGGGACTGGAGCTGGTCACCCAGCTGCTGCGCCGCGGCGACGCCGTGGCCGCCACCACCCGCACGGCGCGGCGTCTCGACGAGGCGCTCGGCGAGGTCGACCGGTCCCGGCTGCTGATCCTTGAGCTCGACCTCACCGACGAGGCGGCCGTCGCGGCGGCCGTCGAGCAGTCCACCCGGCGCTTCGGCCAGATCGACGTGGTGGTCAACAACGCCGGTTACGGCTTCCTCGGCGCGGTCGAGGAGGTCTCCGACACCGAGGCCCGGCGGATGTTCGACGTGCAGGTCTTCGGAGTCTGGAACGTGCTCCGGGCGGTGCTGCCGGGCATGCGGGCCCGGCGCGGTGGCCGCATCATCAACATCTCGTCGATCCTCGGCCTGACCGCGTTCCCCGGCTGGGGTCTCTACTGCGCCGGAAAGTACGCCCTGGAGGGCCTCACCGAGGCCCTGGCCGCCGAGGTCGCCGGGTTCGGCATCGACGTGAATCTCATCGAGCCCGGCTACACGCGCACCGATTTCCTGCGCACCACGTCTCTCGGCCTGCCGTCGGCCACGATCGCCGGTTACGAGGCGATTCGGGAGATGACCGAGGCGCACCTGGCGATGCCCGGCACCCAGCTCGGCGACCCGGTCAAGGCCGCCGCCGCGATCATCGACGTGGCCGCCGACGGCAGGGCCCCGCTGCACCAGCTGCTCGGCTCCGACTCGTACGGGCTGGCGAGGGCCCGCATCGAAGCGCTGGCAGACGACGTCGAGAACGGCCGCGAGGTGGCCTTCTCCACCGACGGCACACCGGAGGCGTGACCCGGTGGCGGGTGCGGTAGCTGCGCGAGCTGGCGCTCCGTGTCCCGGTGCGGCCGGTCACCCGGCACGGGGCGCCGCCGCGTCCGTGTCCTCACGTGTCGGGCAGGGGGTCGCCGGGCCGGACCAGGTGGTGCTGGTAGGCGAAGACCACCAGTTGGGCCCGGTCGCGCGCGCCCAGCTTCATCATCGTGCGGTTGATGTGCGTCTTGACCGTCAGCGGAGACAGGTGGAGCCGTTCGGCGATGGCGTCGTTGGACAGCCCGTGTGCGACCAGGAGCAGGATCTCCTTCTCCCGGCCGGTGACCAGGTCGAGCTCCGGGAGTTGCCGGGCCGGCGGCTGGAGGTGATGGATCAGCCGGCTGATCAACCCGCTGGTGGCCCGGGGCGACAGCAGCGCCTCCCCGCCGGCGACCACCCGGATGGCGTTGACCAGGTCGCCGGGTGCCACGTTCTTGCCCAGGAAGCCGCTCGCCCCGGCCTGGAGGGCGTAGATCACGTTGTCGTCGTCGTCGAAGGTGGTGAGCACCAGCACCCGCACGCCGGCGAGGCGTTCGTCGGCGCCGATGCGGCGGGTCGCCTCGATGCCGTCCAGGACGGGCATGCGGATGTCCATCAGCACGACGTCGACCCGGCTGCGGTGGCACAGGTCGACGGCTTCCCGGCCGTCGGCGGCCTCGCCGACGACCTCCAGCCCCGGCTCCGCATCGATGATCATCTTGAAGCCGGCGCGGATGAGCGCCTGGTCGTCGGCCAGCAGCACGCGGATGCTCATGTCACCTGTCCCTCCGGTCGCCGGGCGGAAGCCCCGGGTGGCTGCGGGGCGTGGGGGTTGAGGCGGTTGACCGCCCGTTCGTCGGTGGGCAGCTCGGCGTGCACGCGGAACAGGCCGCCGTCGACCGGTCCGGCGACGATGGTGCCGTGCGCGGCCGCGGCCCGTTCCTGCATGCCGAGCAGCCCGAACCCGAAGCCGGTCCGGCGTCCGCCGGACCCGGCCGTCCGGTTGGTGACCTCGATGCGCACGGTGTCGGCGGTGTACTCCAGGTCCACGGTGGCGCCGCCGGCGCCGTAGCGGTGGGCGTTGGTCAGCGCCTCCTGCACGATGCGGTACGCGGCCAGGCTCACCACCGCCGGCAGCGGCCGGGGCTCGCCGTGCTGCCGGTGCCGCACGGCGAACCCCGTCGCGCGCAGCGCGGCCAGCAGCTCCGGCAGGCGTTCCACGCCGGGCGCCGGTTCGGTGCTGCGGGCCTCCTCCGGATCACGGAGCACACTGATCACCGACTTGATCTCCTCCAGCACGGTGTCGGCAGCGGTGCGGATGTGCCCGAGCACGGGCCACACCTTGTCCGGTTCGTTGCGCAGCACGTGGTTGGCGGCGCCGGCGTGCACGCTGATCACCGTGATGTGGTGGGCGACGACGTCGTGCAGCTCCCGGGCGATGCGCAGCCGCTCGTCCATCACCCGGCGGCGGGCCTCCTCCTCGCGGTTGAGCTCCGCCTGCCGGGCCCGCTCGGTCACCTCCGCGACGTAGGCCCGGCGCATCCGGACGGCGTCGCCCGCCGCCGCCCCGCCGAAGATGATCGCGAACGCGGTCAACTGGTCCGTGTTCCACCAGTCGGCGCGGTACACCACGAAACCGGTGAGCATGAGCGATCCCCACATGAGGGACGCGTAGACCCAGGGCCGACGACGCGGGCTGGCCAGCCCGGCGGAGTAGGTCAGCAGGCCCGCCACCAGGAACATCCCGTCCGGTGGGCGGCCCAGCGCGACGGTGAGCGCGAAGACGGCGCTGGCCGCCGGCACGACCGGCACGGGATGCCGGCGGCGCGCCAGGATCAGCACGGCGCACGCCGCCGCCAGCAGCGCCGTGCCGCGGTGCACCGCGTTCGGGCCCAGGTACAGCACCAGCGCGCCCCCGGCCGCCGCGAGCAGCACGTCGCCCAGCGGGCCGCGGTAGCGGTCGAGGCGTCGGGGCCACCACTGCCTGATCGCCGCGTCCATGGTCACGACGGTAGTGCGGCAGGCCGGCCCCGATCGACCTGTTCCCGCGGTAGCGCCACGCCGCGTGCCTACCGCGTTCGCAGTACCCGGACGCCTGCGTCGGTGGGACGACGTGACCCGGTGCCGGACGGGATCGTGGAACCGCTCTCGGAACCGGGGCCGTACGACCGACGGAGGAACACTCGTGGCGACAATCCTGTACCGCCTGGGGCGGCTCTCCTTCCGGCGTCGCCGGCTGACGCTGGTCGTGTGGGCGCTCCTCCTCGGCCTGTTCGGCGTGGGGGCGGCCCAGCTGTCGGGGCCGACCAGCGACGAGTTGACCATCCCCGGCACCGAGTCGCTACAGGCGCTGGACGTGGTGGCGGACAGGTTCGGCGACGGCGGGGACACCGCCACGGCGAAGGTGGTGTTCACCGTCTCCGGCAACGCCGCGCTGACCGACCGGGAGCCGCAGGCCGCTGTGCGGGCCACGCTCGCCACCCTGCGCACGGCGCCCCAGGTCACGGCGGTCACCGACCCGTACCGGGCCGGAACGATCGCACCGGACGGGAAGACCGGCTACGCCACCGTCGCCTACGCGGTGGACGCGACCGGGGTGGACGCCGCCTCCCGCGCGGCGCTGCTCGCCGCCGGCGACGCCGCACGGCACGCCGGCCTCGGCGTCGAATACTCCGGAGAGGTCACCGAGCAGGCCGGAGCCGACGACGGCAGCGAGGCGCTCGGCATCCTCGTGGCCGCCGTCGTCCTGCTCGTCACCTTCGGCTCACTCGTCGCCGCGGGCCTGCCCGTGCTCACCGCGGTCGTCGGGGTCGCCGTCGGCCTGCTCGGCATCGAGATCACCACCGGCTTCCTCGACCTGACCTCGAACACCGCCGACCTCGCCACCATGCTGGGCCTGGCCGTCGGCATCGACTACGCGCTGTTCATCCTGTCGCGCTACCGCCACGAGCTCGCCGCCGGCCACGACGGCGAGGAGGCCGCCGGCCGGGCTGCGGGCAGCGCCGGGTCCGCCGTGGTCTTCGCCGGCCTGACCGTCATCATCGCCCTGGCCGCGCTCGCGGTGATCGGGATCCCGTTCCTGGCCGCCATGGGCGTCGCGGCCGCCGCAGCCGTCGCCGTGGCCGTCGTGATCAACCTGACGCTGCTGCCGGCCCTGCTGGGCTTCGCCGGCCGCAGGGTCCTGCCCCGGGCCCAGCGCGACGGCAGGGGCGGCCGGCCCGCCAGCACCCCGTACGGCGAGCGCTGGGCGCGCGCCGTGCTCAGGCACCGCGTCCCGGCGCTGGTCCTGTCGGTCGTCGCCGTCGGCGTGGTCGCGGTCCCCGGGCTCGACCTGAGGCTGGCCCTGCCCGACGACAGCTCCGCCTCCCCCGCGTCCACCCAGCGTAAGGCGTACGACCAGCTCGCCGAGGGCTTCGGGGCGGGCGTCAACGGCCCCCTGCTCCTCGTGGTCGAGGCCCCCGCCGGCGCGGTCGCCGCCGCGGGCGAGCAGGCGCGGCAGCTCGCCTCCGGCCTCGACGGCGTGGTGCTCGTCACCCCGGCGACGCCGAACCAGGCCGGCGACACCGCCACCCTCACCGTGGTCCCCCGCGGCGGCCCCACCAGCGAGGAGACCAGGGAGCTCGTGCACGACCTGCGGGCCCGGCAGGCGGACTTCACGGCGGCAACCGGCGGCGCGACCCTGGCCGTCAGCGGCCGGACCGCCGTCGACATCGACGTGTCGGAGAAGATCAACGACGCGCTGCTGCCGTACCTGTCCGTCGTGGTCGGCCTCGCGTTCATCCTGCTGATGGTGGTGTTCCGCAGCATCCTGGTGCCGATCAAGGCGACGGCGGGGTTCCTGTTGTCGGTGGCCGCCTCGTTCGGCGCCCTGGTCTTCGTCTTCCAGCAGGGCAACCTCGCCGGCGTCCTCGGCGTCGCGTCGACCGGCCCGATCGTCAGCTTCATCCCGATCTTCCTGATCGGCATCCTGTTCGGCCTGGCCATGGACTACGAACTGTTCCTGATCATCCGCGCCCGGGAGGAGTTCGTGCGCGGGGCCGCCCCGGACGAGGCCGTCGTGTCCGGCCTGCGACACGGCGCGCGGGTCGTCACCGCCGCGGCACTGATCATGATGAGCGTCTTCGCGGGCTTCGTCCTCGTCGACGACATCGTCATCCAGTCGCTCGGGTTCGCCCTCGCGTTCGGCGTCGCCGTCGACGCCCTGCTCGTCCGCATGACCATCGTCCCGGCCGTGCTGTCGCTGCTCGGCAGGTCCGCGTGGTCGCTGCCGCGCTGGCTGGACAGGGCCCTGCCGAACGTCGACGTCGAAGGCGGGCGGCTCGCCGAGCGACTCGCCAGGAACGAGCACTGACCGGACCCGAGAAAGCGAGAACAGGAGCACACCGTGCCTTTCGTACGCTCGAACTCCGTCGACCTCTGCTACGAGACGTTCGGCGACCCCGCCGACCCGACGATGCTGCTCGTCATGGGCCTCGGCGAACAGCTGATCACCTGGCCCGACGGGTTCTGCGCGGCCCTGGCCGCCCGCGGCTTCCACGTGGTCCGGTTCGACAACCGCGACATCGGCCTGTCGACCTGGCTGGATCACCTCGGCGACGTCGACCTGCCCGCGCTGTTCGCCGGCGACCCGTCCTCGGCGCGGTACGGGCTGTCCGACCTGGCCGCCGACACCATCGGTCTGATCGAGGCCCTCGGCGCGCGCCCGGCGCACCTGGTCGGCGTCTCGATGGGCGGCATGATCGCCCAACTGGTCGCCGCCGAGCGGCCCGACCTCGTCGCCAGCCTCGCCTCGATCTCGTCGACCACCGGCGACCGCTCGGTCGGTCAGCCCACCCTCGACGACGTCTCCGTCCTGATGCCCCGGCCCGACGCCGACCACGAGGCCGCCATCGCCGCGGACGTCTCCCTCTACCGCCTGATCGGCTCACCCGGCTTCGCGACCAGCGAGGAGGAGCGGGTCGCCAGCGCCGCCGCGAAGGTCCGCCGCGCCTACCATCCGGCCGGCACGGCCCGGCAGTTCGCCGCGATCGTCACGGCTGCGGACCGCACCCCGAGACTGCGGACACTGAGCGTGCCCACCGTGGTCATCCACGGCGAGGCCGACCGGATGGTCGACGTGAGCGGCGGCCGGGCGACCGCCGCCGCCGTCCCCGACGCCGAGCTGGTGCTGATCGCCGGCATGGGCCACGACCTGCCCGAGGGGGTGTGGGACCGGATCGTCGACGCCGTCGCCACCAACGCCGCCCGGGCCTGACGCACCGACCCGGGCGTCGCCAGGGCCCCGTCGCGCGGGCGGGTCAGGAGACCGCCGGGGTCACCTCCCGCTCCCCGTCCCCGGCGGTCAACAGCTCGGTCAGGTGGTCGGCGATGGCGGTCACTGTCGGTTGGTGCCACAGCAGCGTCGCCGGGAGCACGTGGCCGAACCTGCTCTCCAGGCTCCGCCGTACGACGATGGTCATCACCGAGTCCAGGCCCTGCTCGGACAGGGAGCGGCGGGGGTCCAGCGCCTCGCCGGACAGCCCCGTCTCGGCGACGATCCGTTCGGTGACCTCCGCCAGGAGGCGGCTGCGCAGCTCCTCGGGGGTCAGGCCGCTGAGGTCGACGACCTCGGCCGGTCCGGCCTGCGCCGGGTCGGCCGCGCCGGCGTCGGCCACCGTCTCGGCCAGCACGACGGGCCGGTCCATGCCCGGTTCCACGGGCAGGACCCGCAGCACGGTGCACTGCCCCGCGCCATGACGGTACGCCCAGTCCCACGCGTCGAACGCCTCCCGGACGGAGATCGCGCCCACCCCGCGGGCCCGCAGTTCGAGGTCGACGACCTCGTTGACCGACATGCCCTTGGACCGCCACGACGTCCAGCCGAGGCTGAGGGTGACGTCGCCGTCGGTGGCCTGCCGGAACGCCGCCAGCGCGTCCAGGAAGACGTTGGCCGGCCCGTAGGTGCTCTGGCCGGGCAGCCCGAGCAACTGCCCGCACGACGAGAAGAGCACGAGGAAGTCGAGGGTGCCCGGCGGGAACAGCTCGTGCAGCGTCCACGCGCCCGCGACCTTCGGCCGCAGGACCGTGCGCACCGACTCCTCGTCGACGTCGGCGAGCATCCGGTTGTCGAGCACACCGGCGGCGTGGACGACGCCACGGATCGGGGGGAGCCCCAGCGCGTCGGTGTCGAGCAGCGCGGCGGCCCGCTCGGCGTCGCCGATGTCCAGGGCGACCGAGTGGACGGTGACGCCGAGCGCCTCCAGGTCGCGCACCACCTCGATCTGCGCACGCCGGCCGTCGTCGGCCGGGTCGTCCCAGGTGGCCCGTGGCGGCAGCGCGCGGCGACCGGTCAGCACCAGGCGTCGGGCGCCCCGCTCGACCAGCCACTGGGCGACCTCCAGCCCGAGCGCGCCCAGCCCACCGGTGACCAGATAGGTGCCGTCCGCCCGACAGGTGAACGGCGCACGGGTCGGCGCGCCGTCCACGGCGGTGATCCGCGCGACCTCGAAGCCACCGTCGCGCACCGAGACCACGTCCTCGGCCGGGGCCGCCCCGAACAGGCGGAGCACGAGGTCCGCGGGCACGTCGTCGGCGCACCGGACGTCCAGGGTGCCGCCCCACAGCTGCGGAAGCTCGCTGCGCAGCACCCTCCCGAGCCCCCACAGCGGGGCCAGCGCGAGGCCGGCCCCGGTGCGGCCGTCCCGCACGCCCGTGGTCAGGCACCACAGTCGCGGCGCCTGCGCCGGCGGTCCGCCGGCTAGGTGCTGTGCCACCGACGCCAGCAGCCAGGTGGCGCGGGTCGCCGCCTCGGCGGGCGGGTCGTCGGACACCGCCGGCAGCAGCAGCACGTCCGTCCACGCGCCCGGCGCCGGCACCAGCCGGGCGAGGGCGGCGGGGTCGGGCACCACGCGTACCGGCGCCCCGGCCGCCGACAGGCGCTCCCGCCAGTCGTCCGCCGCCCGCGCGTCGGCAGCGACCAGGACCACCTCGCGGCGGTACGGCTGCCCGTCCGCCTCCGCGAGCTCCAGCTTCCGCCACACGGTCCCGTGGACCAGGTGCTGCGGCGCCACGGAGTCGGCCGTGACGTCCGGCATGCCCGCGTACCGCAGGCCGGCCAGCGTGGCCAGGACGGCACCGTGCCCGTCGCTGATCGACACGTCCACGAGGTCCGGGCCAGCGTCGCTCACGACGACGTCGATGACGGCCGTCTCCGGCGGCTCGCCGACGATGCGCACCTCCCGTACCCCGGCGACCATGCGCAGGGCGGGCACCGGATCCGCCACCGGGGCGACGGACAGGGCGGCGTCGAGCATCGGCGCCCACGTCCCCGCCGGGTGCCCGGGCCGCTCGGCACGGACCCGGGCGCGGAGCCCGCGGGGGCCGCGGCGCAGTTCCTCGACGGTCCAGTCGAAGGCCATGGTGGGTACGCCCACCGAGGCGAGGTGCCGCGCGACGGCAGCCGGGTCCTCGGCGGTGGTCTCCAGGACGTCCGGCGGCGACGACGGGGGCGGCGCGACGGGCGACGCCGGGACCAGTGCGCTGGTGTGCACCAGCCAGGGCCGCTCGGTGCCGGTGCCGTGGTCCTGATCCTGCGCCTGGGAGGCCAGCCGCAGCACGCCGTCGGCGTAGCTGACCTGGACCTCGCGGTGCTCGTCGGTGAGCGGCACCCGGAGGGAGACGTCCCTGAGCACGGGCCCGGCCCCGCCGTCCGCAGCGGCCCGCAGCAGCGTGTTGATCAGGACGGCGGCGGGGACGATCTCGACGCCGTTGATCGTGTGGCTGCCCGGGTACGGCCGGCAGGACCCGTCCAGCAGGGTCCGCCACAGCCGCAGGCCGTGTCCGCCGACGGGAACCTCGGTGCCGAGCAGGGTGTGCGAGTCGCCGTCGTGGCAGAGCCCGGCCCCGGCCCCCCGGGGCCGGGTGTCCCGCCAGAGCGGGCGGCGCTGCCAGGCGACGGTGGGCAGGGCGGCCAGCCCGCCCGCCGGCTGCAACGTCGCCCAGTCGAGCGCGACGCCGCGGCAGTACAGGGCCCCGGCGTTGGCCAGCAGCGTCGCCCGTTCGGGCTGGTTGCGCCGCAGCGACGTGCCGACGAAGGCGTCGCCGTGCGGGTCCGCCAGCGTCTCCTTGACCGAGTGGGCCACGACCGGATGGCTGGAGATCTCCACGAACGTGCGGTGTCCGTCCTCGGCCGCCGCCAGGACCGCCGCGGCGAGCCGTACCGGGCTGCGCAGGTTGGCGGCCCAGTAGTCGCCGTCCACGAACGGCGTGGCGCACGGCTGCGGCATCGAGGTGCTGTACATCAAAATCCGCGGCGATGCGGGCGACAGGCCGGACGCCGCCTCGGCGAGCTCGGCGAGCAGCGGGTCCATGTGCGGGCTGTGGAAGGCGACGTCGGAGGCGACGCGCCGGACGTCGACGTCCTCGGCGGCCCACCGCCCCATGACCTCCTCCACCGCGGCGGGGTCGCCGGCGACCACTGTCGACACGGGCGAGGAGGCGATGGCGGCCACCACGTCGGCGCGTCCGGACAACCGGCGGGTCACCTCGTCGAAGCCCAGCCCGACCATCGCCATGGCGCCCTGCCCGGCGACCCGGCGCAGCAGCCGCGACCGCCGGCAGATCAGCACGCCGCCTTCCTCCAGCGTCAGCGCGCCGCTGACGACCGCCGCGGCGATCTCGCCGACGGAGTGCCCGATGACGGCGTCCGGCGTGACGCCGTAGGAGTTCCAGACCGCCGCGAGGCCGACCTGCAACACGAAGATCATCGTCTGGATCCGGTCGACCTCCACGAGGTCGCCCTCGGCGAGGACCGACCGCGGCGAGAAGCCGATCTCGCGCGTGAAGACGGGGGCCAGCGTGTCGACGACGGTGGCGAAGGCCGGTTCGGTGGCGAGCAGTTCCCGGCCCATCCCGGTCCACTGGGAGCCGTGCCCCGAGAAGACCCAGACCACGCCCCTGCCCGGCTCGGGAGGCACGACGCCGGAGACGGTCCCCTCCCCCAGCCTGCCGTCGGCGACGTGGCGCAGCCGCGTGACGAGTTCCTCCCGGTCGGCCGCCACCACCGCCGCCCGGCGGCCGAGGTGCGACCGCCGCAGCGCCAGGGTGTGCCCCACGTCGGCGAGCGTTCCCCCGGCGGCGGGGTCCGACAGCCACGCCGCCAGGTCACCCGCCTGCTCCCGCAGCGCGGCCTCCGACGCCGCGGACAGCGGGAACAGCAGCCCTGCGGCGGTCGCCCCCGTCGGCGCGGGCTCCGACCGGGCCGGCTGCGGGGCCTCTTCCAGCACGAGGTGGGCGACGGTTCCGCCGTACCCGAAAGCGGACACCCCGGCCCGGCGCGGACGGTCGGTCCGGGGCCAGGCGGTCGGTTCGGTGACCACGCGCAGACCGGCGTCGTCCCAGTCGATCGCGGGGTTGCCGGTGGTGTGGTGCAGCGTCGGCGGTATCTCGCCGTGGCCCAGCGCGAGAATCGCCTTGATGACCCCGGCCACGCCCGCGCCGGCCTCGAGGTGGCCGATGTTGGACTTGACCGAGCCGATCAGGCACGGCCGGCCGGGTTCCCGGCCCGCGCCGTACACGGCGCTCAGGGCGGAGGCCTCCAGCGGATCGCCGAGTCTGGTGCCCGTGCCGTGGGCCTCGACGTAGTCGACGGACCGCGGGTCCACCCCGGCCTGCGCGCAGGCGCGGGCCAGCACGTGCCGCTGCGCCTGCGCGTTGGGCGCCATGATGCCGTTGGTACGCCCGTCCTGGTTGACGGCGCTGCCCAGAATGGTCGCCAGCACCCGGTCGCCGTCCCGGCGCGCGTCGGCGAGGCGCTTGAGCACCAGGACGCCGGCGCCCTCGCCGCGCCCGTACCCGTCCGCCGAGCTGTCGAACGACTTGCACCGCCCGTCCGGGGCGGTGGCTCCTGCGGCGTCCAGGGTGAGGGTGAGGCCCGGGGAGACGACGAGGTTGACGCCGGCGGCCAGCGCCACCGGGCTCTCGCCCGTCCGCACGCTCTGGCAGGCCAGGTGCAGGGCCACCAACGACGCCGAGCACGCCGTGTCGACGGCCAGGCTCGGCCCCCGCAGGTCCAGGGCGTACGAGATCCGGTTGGCCACCGCGCACATGGCGGAGCCGATGCCGGTCCACGCCTCGATGGTGGGCAGGTGCTCCAGGAGCCGCCGCCCGTAGTCGTCGGAGCCGACGCCCACGAAGACGCCGGCGTCGCTGGCCGCCAGGGAGTGCGGGGGGATGCCGGCGTGCTCGAGCGCCTCCCAGGCGACCTCCAGCAGCAGCCGCTGCTGGGGGTCCATCAGCTCGGCCTCGCGGGGGCTGAGCCCGAAGAACTCGGCGTCGAAGCCCTCGATGTCCGGCAGGAAGCCGCCCCAGCGGGTGGCCCGCCGCAGCGCGGCGGCGAAGTCGCCCCCCAGGTCGGCGTAGGGCTGCCACCGCCGTTCCGGCAGGAGGCCGATGCCGTCGCGGCCGGCGCGCAGCATCTCCCAGTAGCCCGCCGGGCTCGTGGCGCCGCCGGCGAACCGGCACCCGACGCCGATCACCGCCACCGGACCGGTGTCGGCCGGCGAGGATTGTCCGGGGCCTTCCGTAGCGACCATTGGCGTGTCTCACCTTCTGACGACGGGGCGTCGTTCCCCGCACGCCGGACTGACCGACAGGGGCGGATGCCGGCTCAGCCGAGCCAGGACGGGCGGTGCAGGATCTTGACGACGGCGCTGCACGCGGTCATTCCGGGGCCGAGGCCGAACAGCAGCACGTGGTCCCCCGCGCCGATCTCCCCCGTGGTCAGCAGGTGGTCCAGGGAGACGACCTGGTCGCTGGCGCCGATGTGCCCGACGGTGCGGCCGAAGTCCCACGTCGACCGGGACAGGGGCAGCCCGAGCATCGCGAGGTAGCGGTTCTCGATGATCTCCCGGGAGAAGTTCATGACCGCGATACGGCTGACGTCGTCGATCGTGATGCCCGCCTCGGCGAGGTTCCGCCCGATGACGTCGGGGACCGTCTGGTACACCCGGTCCCACACCGCGGTGCTTCCCGTCTCGGCCATGGCCTTCGCGTTGAAGGACTCGCCCCGGCCGGCGAGGTCGAGGTCCCGGCCGACGAGGCAGCCGGGCGGGAACAGCGCTTCGCCGCTGCGGTGCACCTCCTCCGCCTCGGGGACGGTCGTCGTGCACACCGAGAGCAGCTGGGCGAACCCGGGCTCCCTGCCCAGCAGCACCGCGCAGGCGGCGTCGCCGAGGATGAAGCCCGCGCCCGTGCGCCACCTGTCGATCAGCGGGGTGCCGAAGTTGTCGGATGCGACGAGCAGGGCCGACTCCCGTTCGCCGTCGGCGCGCAGGTAGCTGGCGGCCAGCTCCAGCGCCCCGAACATGCCGTTGCAGCCCTGCCGGATCTCGATCCCGAGGGCCCGGTCGCAGCCGAGGTTGCGCTGGATGAAGAACTGCGGCTGCCAGCCGTCCGGGCCCTGGTGCCAGGAGTCCGCGTACAGGATGAGATCGGTCTCCTCCGGCCGCTGGCCGCACCGCTTGAACGCCTCCTGGGCCGCCGCGAGCGCCATCTCCGGGGCCGAGATCATGCCCGCGACCGCGGCACCGCCCAGATCGTGCGCCTCGACCTCGTCGCGCGGGTACAGGCCCCGTCGCACGGCCTGCTCCACGCTCACCGTCTGCGGCAGGAACACTCCGAGCCCTTTGAGATACACATCGGACGTACGCACCGTGCCTCCTTCGATTCGACGATCATGAGCGGGCGGATCACCGGCGGGCCGGGAGCGCCGGGGGACGCGCCGCGCAGCGGATCACCAGGCGGCGCGGTCCGCGGCCATTGCGCCGGCGCTGACCGTTGTCGAACGTGCGGTGCGGACTCGGGGAGGACGGGACGTCGGTGGCGTCCGGGGACGGGACCGGGCGGAGGGTCGGCGGGCGGCTCAGGCGGGTCGGCGCCACGGACGACCCCGCAGTGGCGACGTCGTCCTCCGGCCCGTCGGGAGTTCTGTGGAGACAGGTCCGTTCGCGCCCGCCTCGACGTCCCGACCGCGTGCCGCGCAGCAGTTCATGTCAGCTCCAGTGCCAGACTCGGTCGTGACGAGGCCGGGAACCGGGCACCCACGGAAAGCACGTCGCCCGCCCCCTCGCCGATCCAGATCTCCGTGCACACTCCTCCGCACCGACCAGGGTAGGTCGGTCCGCTAAAGCCGATCTAATATCGATTTTTCGTGATGCGTGGGACGGGGAGTCGTCAGGTCCTTGTCGGACCGTTCCCGCGGCGACCGGACGAGCGGGCCGCACACGGCCACCACCAGCAGGCCCAGGCCGACGAACAGCCCGCCCAGCGGCAGCGCGTCACCGAGCAGCCCCGCAGTGGCCGCGCCCAGGATGGTCGCCACCCCCACCCCGAGCCGCAGCACGCTGCTCGTCCGGCCGAGCTCGCCGCGGGCCACCACCCGCTGGCGGTAGGTGGCCGCCAGGACGGCGGCCCAGACCGCGGCGGCGAGGTTCAGCGCGAGCAGGGCACCGATCACCGGCACCCCGGCACCCAGCGGCAACAGCGCGAAGGAGAGCCCGAAGGCGACGTTCGCCACCCACATGCTCCGCCAGATCGGGACACGGTCCCCGTAGCGGGAGACGAGCCAGCCGCCGACCACCCCGCCGACCGCGCCGACCGCGAGCACGTACCCGTAGTGGGCGATGGGCAACCGCCGGTCGGTGACCACGAAGACGGCCAGCACGGAGAGCACCGCCGCCGCCGCGAGCGCCCGGGTCACCGCGAAGACGAAGAACCAGCGCAGGACGGCGTCACCGAAGGTCACCCGGAAGCCGGCCGCGAGCTGCGCAGCCATACCGGCGGGTCGCGGGGACGGGCTGGACGTCTCGCGCTGCCCGGTCCGCCGGGCGGGCACCCGTGCGTTGCACACGGCCGCGGCGCCGAACGACACGGCGTCGACCAGGAACGGGAGGGCCGGCGCGAGCCCGAACAGGAAGGCGCCGGCACCGGGCCCGGCGAGGCTGTTCGCCGTCGTGGTGATCGACGCGACCCGGCCGTTGACCACCCCCAGGTCGGCCCCGTCGAGCGCGTCGGCGAGGAACACCTGGACCGCGCTGAAGTAGACGACCTCCGCTGCGGCGAGCACGAAGACCAGCGCGTAGACCCACCACACGGAGACCGCGCCGAGCACGAGGGCCACGGTGAACACCGTCGCCGCGACGGCCCGCGCCAGATCGACCAGGACGACGACCGCCTTCGACGGGTAGCGGTCGGAGAGCAGGCCACCGAAGAGCACGAAGAGCACACCGGGAACGCTGTTGACCACGTACGCCGTGGACAGGCTGTCCGTCCCCGCGCCGACCGACAGCAGGAGCAGCGGCAGCGCGGTGTAGCGGAAGCCGTCGCCCAGGGCGGAGAAGCTGGTGGCGGCGAGGATCAACCGGCCGGCGCGGCCTCCGGGGCGGGGCACCGCCGTCACCGCCGGCGGACCAGGACCGCGGGCCCGGCCGGCGCGACGTGGTCGCGGACCAGGGCCCGGATCGCCTCCGGCGTGCTGTCGCGCAACGTCTCCGGCGTGTCCACGCCGGCGTCGACGGCGAGGAGACCGGCCCGGGCGTCGTGCTGCGCGAGCGTCTTCGGCTCGTCCAGGTACGCGCCCAGGTAGCCGGCGCCGGCGGTGGCCAGGCTCGCCGGGTCGACCTCGTGCCGCAGCACGTCGAAGGAGCGTTCCAGCAGCCGGCAGACCTCCGCGGCGACCTCGCCCCGGCACTCGGTGACGGCCACCACCACGGCCCGGTCGGCGAGGAACTCCTGCCGGTACTCGACCGAACGGATCGCGTGCCGACGCTTGAGCTCCCGCTGGATCTCGACGGTCAGCCCCCGGTCGAGCGCCCCGTTGAGGCAGTGCCCCGCCGCGGCGTGCGGGGACCGCCGGCCCGGCACCTCCCGGGCGCAGCACACCACCACCCGCTCGGCCTCCGGGACGTCGCGCGGCACCGGGGACGCCGTGAACGGCGTCCAGGGCAGTTCGGGGAGCGGGACCGCGTCCCCCGGCTTCGGCTCGGTGTAGCGGCCGGAGCCCCGCCACGGGTCGCGGGGACCGACCGCGCTCAGGTGGGCGCCGAGGCCGACCGCCGCGCGCTGCCAGTCGCGCAGCTGGTCGACGCCGAGCCCGGCCAGGTCCTCGACCGGGCCGGAGAGCGGCCGGGCGGCCCAGCTGCCCGGCGCGTACCTGTCGAACACCAGGGGCCACAGCCGGGGCATCAGCTCGAAGCGCCGCTCCGCCAGCTCCTCGCGGATGACCGGCAGCTCCTCGGCGACAAGGCGGGCGGTGACCTGGAAGTCGAGCCACCACCGTTCGAGCAGGGCGACGATGCCCGGCGCGGCCTCGGGCGCGCAGACGACGTCGACCTGCATGGTCTCCCGTGAGGTGAACATGCCCAGCCGGGCCCCGCGCAGCGGCGAGTCCGGCGGTTCGCTCTCCACCCGACGGAACAGCAGGTGCTCCAGCAGATGGCTGGTGCCGGTGGGCGCGCCCACCAGTTGTTCCAGCGCCGGCCCGCCGACCGTGGCCAGGCAGAGGTAGGTGTTGGCCAGTGGGCGTTCGAGCCAGCGGTGGGTGATGGTCGGCCGCATCGGGTCCTCCGGGTGTGTGCGGGGTGGTCGCGGGGCCCGCCTCAGCGGCCCAGCGCGATGAGGTACAGCGGCAGCTGGTCCGCTCCGCGCAGACCGAGGGTCCCGGCGAGGCCCTCGTCGTCGAACGCGCCGACCGGCAACGCGCGCAGGCCGGCCCGGGCGGCCGCGTCGAGCAGGCACTGTGCCAGGTGCCCGGCCTCCAGCAGCAGGTAGCGGTAACCGCGCAGGCCGTAGCGCTCCTGGTAGCGCGGCTGGCGGGCGGTCAGCACCACCCAGTTCGGCGCGCCGGACACCTGGTCGAAGGCGTTCGCCCGCACCGCGCCGGGATCGACCACGCCGACCGTGGGCTGGTGGTCGCCGGCGCAGGCCAGCACCGTGCCGGCGTGCGACTGCACGAGGTGCCCGCGGACCGCGTACAGGCCCCCCGCCGACGGATACCCGCGCCGTCCGTCGCGGTCCCGGCCGAACACCTCCCCGGTCACCGCGCGGGCCGCCGCGTCGACCTCCGGGTCGGCCGGGCCGAAGTGCCGTGCCGACGGCGTCCGCGCCACCGTCGGACGTCGGCCGGGCTGCTGCCGGGGCACCCGCAGGGTGGCGACCGGCGGGCCCTCCGGCGGCAGCCGGGTGAGGTCGTGGAACACCAGGGCCGCCGACCGTGGGTCGGTCGTCGCGCCGTCGGCAGTGGGCTCCCGGTCAAGGTCTCGCACCGGCACCGCCTCAGCCCGTCTGGAACAGCCGCAGCAGTCCGGCGCCCCGGACGGCCGCCGGGTCCAGCAGCCGCTCGGGCAGCGGCCCGCCGGGGATCGGAAGGTCGGCCGCGACAGGTGAGACGACCTTGCGCACCACGATGCCCTCCGCGCGCAGTCCGGGGGTGTCGAGGTCCACGCTCACCGCACGGTAGTGCCGCCGCAGCCGGTCGAAGTGGAAGTCCGCCTCGAACGCGGCCACGCCGGCCCGGTCGAGCGGGTCCGCCGCCACCGGCGCGGCCAACGGCGCCGGCGCGTCGGCCGGTACGCCCCGGTGGTGCAGCATCAGGGCCTCCTCGAAGGCGTGGGCGGCGGCCTCGGCGACGGTGGGCGCGGCGGCGCAGCCGCCGACGTGCGCCGCCCCGGTGTCCGGGTCGTGCAGCGTGACCACGCAGACCGGCACCAGCGGGTCGGCGCACAGGTACAGGTGGGGATCCCGCCCGAGCTGCCGGGCGACCTGGTCCAGTTCCCGGGCCCAGACGCCCGGTTCCAGCCGGTGCAGCCGCCCGGCGGGCCAGTGGCGCACCACCAGGTCGCGCTCCGCCACCTCGAGCAGCCCGCCCTGCTCGGCGAGCAGGGCGCTGGTGTGGGCCGCGGTGCCGGTGCTGGTGCGCGGGGCGCACGGGCGGTCACCGGCCACGGCGGGGACGAGGCAGGCCACCTCGGTCGGCACCCAGCACGACCGTCCGTCCACGAGCGAGGTCGCCGGTGTCCACGGCCGGGGCGCGCGCGGGTCCACGGCCGGATAGGGGAAGTCCGCCGCGGCCCGCTGCCCGTCGGTGAACGGCTCCGGGACCACGACGGGCTGGCCTGCCGGCAGGTCCTCGCGGGCACAGGTGGAGGTGCGGGCCGGCCGGCGGTTGAGCGCGAACCGTTCGGCGGCCTCCAGCGCCGCCCGGGCGGTGGCGAGGCCCGCCAGCGGGGAGACCGCGGCGGACCGGACCGGGCGGACCGGATCGGTGGCCGCGCCGAACGCGACGGCCAACGGAATCGCCGCGTCGGTCTCCTCGAGGTCCACCCAGGGCTGGAAGACCGGCCCGTCGACGCCTGCGGCGGCACCCGCCTGCCGCACCGAGCGCGGCGGCCGGACCCGCTGCCGCGATCCGGTACGCAGGTCGCGCAGGTGCACGTCGACGCCGTCCGGGTCCACCTCGCGGGCGGCCACCACCGCCGACACCACCGCGGCGGCCGGCGCGCGGCCGGCCGGGTGCACCAGCCGGTGGTCGCCGTCGACCCGACCCGGAAGGTGGGGGTCGAGCTGTCCCAGCACCGACCAGAGCCAGCCGTGATCGGTGCGGTTCCGGACCACCGGCCCCACGACCAGCCAGCGGCCGAGCACGAGGACCGGTTGGTGCACGACGGCGCCGGCGAGGTCCGCCAGCGCGGCGGCCCACGGCCGGGGCCGGTGCGCGCACGCCGCCACCGGGACCGCCTCGGCCGGGACGCCCCGGCAGGCCGCGACCAGATCGCCGGCCGCCGCCCAGCGACCCAGCCGCCACCCCTCGTCGGGGCCGTCGAGGAAGATGTGCTCCGGCCGGGGCGCCGCCCTGTCGTCCCGCGCGCCGGTCGGCGGGGCCGGGTCGCCGCCGGCCAGCCGGCGGGCCTCGGCCAGCACCGCCGCCGGCGCCGCGGAGCGCAGCTGCCAGCCCCGCGCCCCGCGCCGGATCAGCGTCGCGGCACCCGCGTCGTCGACGCTGACGATGTCGCAGGCCGCAGCGACGCCTCGCCACGCTTCGAGGCCCCCCGCGACGGTGGGGACGGTCACGCCGGCTCCAGGCTGGCCCTGCTCGCCAACGCGTGCCAGTCGGTCGGCAGGTTCCCCCGGCTGCCGTGATCGCAGCCCGCGCAGATCGGGAACTCGGCGGGCCGACCGAGGAGTTCGGTACGCCAACGACTCATGATCGTGTCGGTGTCGTCCACGGTCAGGTTCGCGTAGCGGTGGCGGCTGCCGACGTCGTTGCTGCACGGCAGCAGGTCGCCGTCCCAGGCGACGAAGAGCGACTGCTTGCGGAACAGGCAGTGCGCCTGGTCGGCAGCGCCGGGCCGCGAGGTGAGCTGCATGATCGGCAAAGTGCCGCCGCGGCCCTGCACCTCGATCTGGCGGAACCTGCCCCGGGACAGGCCACGTTCCTCGATCCAGCGGTGGAAGTCGTCCACCTCGTCCTGGTTGATGTCCATCTTGACGAAGTTGAGCGCCACCAGGTCGGGTGCCACCCGGATCGCGGCCTCCAGGTTGGCCACCGAGACGTCCCGCTTGTCCCGCCCGAAGATGGTGGCGAACCGCTCCCGACGCAGGCTGTGGATCGACCACTTCAGCAACGACAGGCCGGCGTCGCGCAGCGCCGCCACGGTGTCGGCGTCCATCCGGAAGCCGTTGGTGACCGCGACGATCGGGAACCGCTCCTCCGGTCCGAGGGTCTCCCGCATCCGCCGGACCCACGGCACCAACTGCCGGTGCAGCGTGGGCTCGCCGATGCCCTGGAGGATGATGCCGGGCGCCTCGATCGCGGCGGCGAACTCCAGGAACCGCTCGAACGTCTCCTCGCTCATGTCGCCGAGTGGGCGCAGTTCCTGGCGCGGACACATCATGCAGTCCGCGTTGCACCTGTTGGTGATCTCCAACTCCAACGACGGCCGTGGCGTACGGATGGCCGACACGTCCACCAGCAGCCCCACCTCGACCAGCGTGGCGAGCGTGCGGGCCAGGTCGTCGGCGCGTGACCCGGCGGAGAGGACCAGCGCGGCGGTGGACTGCGGGTGTTCGAACCGGCCGAGCAGGCGGGTGATCCGGTCGGTGGCGGCCACGCCCTGCTTCGCGCCCCGCCAGAGGTCGAGCCGGCGGTAGACCCGGGGGGTGTCGTCGGTGTACCGCCGGGTGCCGGTGAGCTTGACGAACGGTGCCAGCACCAGCTCGGCCGGGAGGTCACCGATGGTCTGTGTGGTCATGGGTTCACTCTCATCTTCCAGCGGTCGAGATCGACGGTGACCGTGCGGTCCAGCGACGGTGACCGGAAGGACTCGGCGGCCGGCTCGCCGGCGTCGTCCGGCACGTCCGGCCGCCCGTCCTGCGCCACGGCCATGAACATCGCGAAGGACCGGTCCACCGCCCGTTCGAAGATCGGGTCGAGGTCGGCGAACTCCGCGTGCAGCTCCGCCAGCCGGCGGTCCAGCCGCGCGCGTTGCCGGTCCGCCTCGGGGCCCGGGGCGTCGGCCGTCGTGTAGTTCTGCGCCAGGGCGTACGGCACGTGCGCCTCGAGCAGGTTGATCTGGTAGCGGGTGGGGTCGTTCCAGACGGGCGAGTCCCGTTCGAGCGCGAAGGTCCCGACCGACGCGTACGAGATGTGGTCCCGGTTGCGGCGGATCATCTCGAAGGTGGCGCGGGCCTCCTCGTCGGTCTCGCCGGGGAAGCCGATGAAGAACATCCAGCCCACCGGGATCCCGGCCTGCTTGAGCAGTTCGGCGTGCCGCTCCACGTCGGTCAGCCGGATGCCCTTGCGCATCAGGTCGGCCACCCGCTGGGAACCGGCCTCGATGCCGTTGACCAGGAGCACGCAGCCGGAGTCGACCAGGCTGCGGACGGCCGCCTCGGTGAGCATCGGCTTGTCGACCCGCGCCTCGGCGGTCCACCGGAACCGCCGCTCGCCGGCCGGCGGGGGCGTGGTGGTCCCCGTCGGGACGTCCGCGATCGCGGCGAGCCGGCGGGCCAGGTCGTTGATCTCCCGCGGCGGGATGGCCTCGTCCACGAAGTACAGGTAGGAGCCGTCGACCGCGCTGATCGCCTTCAGGGCGTCGTCCACGGCGTCGGCGCCGAGCCGGAAGTACCCGTCGCCGTAGCCCTCGTGGTGGGTGCAGAACGCGCACTTCCCCCAGTAGCAGCCCTTGCTGGTCAGCAGCGGATAGATCGGCTCCGGGGTGGGATAGAGGTGGTCGAGGTCAGTGAAGTCGGGTGCCCCGGCCGGCGGACCGGTCTGCGGCGCGGCGCGGCGGTAGGCGACGACGCCGTCCCGGATCCGGGCGACGCCGTCGACGTCCACGTCGGTCGCCCCGTCGGCCAGGGCGGTCAGCAGCGCGGTGAGCGGCTCCTCGCCCTGGAAGGCCACCGCGTAGTCGACGTCGCGCCAGAACGAGGTGTCGTGCGCCAGCACCTCCCGCCGGACGTGGGTGACGGCGTTGCCCCCGATCACCACGACCGTTCCCGGCTGGTGTTCCTTGACCAGCCGGGCGGTGAGCAGGGCCGGCGCGAGTTGTTCGAGGTAGGCGGCGCTGAGGCAGACCACGGCGGAGTGCCGGTAGCGCCCGCCCCGGACGTCCTGCTCGAGCCACCGGCCGAGGACGGTGTGCCGGAGGCGGTCGACCAGGGTGGGCCAGTCCTGCTCGGGCGTGGGCACCGGTCGGGTCAGCCCGTGGTGCCGCAGGTCGTAGGAGAGCGCCAGGTCGGCGAAGCGCAGCGTCCGGGAGGCCCGGGAGACCGCGCGGGTGCTCCGGTAGGTCGCCAGGTCCCGCAGGGCGTGCCAGGCCGGCTTTCCGCGCGCCGCCAGGTACTCCAGGCTGAGCCGGACCCGCACCGGGGCCGAGGGGTCCACCGCCGCCGGGTCGACGCCGCCGGTCCACAGGGCATGGAAGAACCGGATGTTCGCGTCGTCGGTCCGGCAGGTCACCGTGCTGCTGGCGTGCAGGTGCCCCTTGAGCAGGAACGGAGCGAGGTAGGGCATGTGGTAGTAGGTGGCCGGGGGGAAGATCAGAGAGGTCTGCACAGCGAGGCTCTCCTCCGAGCGCCGGGTGCCGGCGGAACGGGGCGCACTGCCGGTTGCCCCGTCCCGCCGGCGTTCGTACTGCTCAGATCAGATCGGTCAGAACGCGACGTTGCAGCACATCGAGAGCGACTCGAAACGCCCCAGCTCGTCGAATTCGATCTCGACCACCTCGACCTCGGTGGTGTCCGTGAGCTCGATGGCGGCACTCTCCGTGATGGCCGCGTCGGTCATGGTGGACATTGCAATCACCTTGCCTTCCGCACTACAGGTCAGTTCGTGATCCACGCCACGAGCTGTAGACGGCAACGTACAACGAATGTTTGTCCAGTTGAACCCCTAGTTCCGCGATGCGGACCCGGGGTTCGGGCGACCGTGAATGCTGATTCGCCACTCAGCGCAAGGCACCTGGCACGCTTCGGAAGATCCGCTACTTTCCGTGGCTCGACCGCCACGCCTGGATCGCCGTGCCCCGACCGGACACAGCGCAACCGAACGAGTTGGCCGAGCAGAACGGGGCGATCGGGAGAGCCGGCCCCGCCGTGCAGCTGATCGACGGGGTCCGGCCTCAGTCGGCGGCGACCGCGGCGGGTCGTGGCGCCGTGCCCAGGACGGTGGCCATGGCGACCGATGCCGCCGGCTGACCGAGGTAGGCGGTCAGCAGCACCATCAACTCGGCCAGGCCCTCTTCGGTGACACCGGCGGCGCGGGCGGCGTTCAGGTAGGTGGTCAGCCGGGCATCGACGACGTGTTGGCCGACGAGGGCGGCGATGACGGCGACGCTGCGGTCGCGGTCGGTCAGCCCCGTTCCGGACCATCCGGGTCCGCCGGCCGCGAGGAAGGCCTCCCGGGCGTACTGTGCGCCGGCTCGCCCCGCGAGCATGCGCTCGGCTTCGTCCTCCGGGACGCCGAGGTTGCGGGCGTACGCGGCGCGGCCGGCGGCGATGCGGTCGGCCACGTCGTCGGAGGCGTTCATATGCACGATCCCGGGTCTTCGGCCGAGCCGATGATGAGGTAGAGGGCCCGTCGTAGCTGTGCGACCTCGGCCGCCGGGATGGGCCGGACCGCGTCGGCCTCGCGGGCCTCGGTGCCGGCAGCGACAGCCGCCCGCGCCGCGTCGCCCTTCGGGGTGATGGCGATGATGCGGGCCCGCCGGTCTCGCGGGTTGACGCGCCGCGAGACGAGTTCCATGCGCTCAAGCCGGTCGATCTCCGCGGCGAGGGTCGTCTTGTCCATGCCGAGGGCTTGCCCGAGTTCGACCTGGGTGAGATCGGCGGTCTTGTGCAGGGCGCTGAGGACGATGTGGTCGCGCAGCGACAGGCCGTGGCGTTCCGCTTCCGCGCCGACGAGTGCGTGCATCCGCTGGGCCGCCCGGTGGAGCAGCCACGTCAGCTCGGAGTCGGGCCCCGGTCCCAGAGTGGGGCGCTGCGGCGCCTCGTCGTCGGTCGTCGGATCGGGGCGGCTCGGGACGGGTGAGGCGGGCATGGTCACAGTGTCACGCCCGGGAACCGGGACGGCAGGAGCGGGATGCTGTCGTAGGCGGCGACGTCGTGGGCCGGAACGACCTGCGCCACGCGGCTGAGGGCGATGCTGCGCCGCAGGCCGACCCGGACGGCCCCGGCGTCGACATCGGCGACGCGGCGCATCAGCCACGGGCGTTGCGCGCCACGGGAGATGCCGTCCAGCTGCCAGGTGAGGTCGCCGATGAACGCATACCGCTTCCCGGAGGGCAGCGTGACGAACACGACGACGGAGCCCGGGGTGTGCCCCGCGGCGAGGGCCACGACCACCGAGCCGTCTCCGTAGACGTCGAAGCTCGCCGGAAAGCCGAGATGCTCCGGGCCGTCGAAGGCGTACTCCCGGATCTCCAGGCCCTGCGACACCGCGCGGAACACCCTGCCGTGCGAGTCGTCGGCGCCGTAGCGGATCTCGGCCTCGTTGATCCACACCGGCACCCGCAGGGAGTCCAGGCCGCTGACGTGATCCCAGTGCACGTGCGTGACGAGCACGCCCAGAAGACGGGACCGGTCATAGCCGGCCGCATCGAGCTGCTGCGCCACGGTCCGGCCGAGTCGGTGGGGAGCGCGCTCCATGCGCGCCAGCATCTTGATGTGCTCTGCCACCTGCTCGCCGAACCCGGCGTCGACGAGCAGGTCGCCCTTCGGGTGGGAGATGAGCACGGCGGTGGCCGCGAAGTCCCGCCTGTCCCGTACGGACCCTCCGGTCACGGCGAACACCGCTCGCGTCGTGTACGTGCCGGTGGGCAGACGGTAGAGCGCCATGTCCGCCGGCGGAGCCGCCTCGGGCAGCCGGCCTGTCCAGTATGAGGACGGTGAGATGACCATACGCGAAACCGTACGACCCAAGAAAGTCCGAGTCAAAACTATCCGAGTCAAGAGCATTCGTACCGCCATGGTCACCGAGCCGACGGATCAGGCACATCGCGCCGGGGGCGCACCCACCGGGGCAAAGGGGGTCTGTCCCTGCGGCCTGGTGTCGCACACCTGCGGGGCCGAGGTGAGGCGCGTGCCGCCTCACCTCGGCGCTCCTGCGACGGGTTCCAGCCCGGACGAAGTGCGAGCAGCGCTGGATCTACGGGCCGCTCGGCGATGCGGTTGTCCGTGCCTCGCCGCCACGAGACAGCCGGTCAGGCTCAGGCAGGGAACGGAGCAATGCCGGCAGGGCACCGAACACGAGGGGAAGGCCTCCCAGCTCGCTGATCCCGACCCATGCGATGTCGTCGTGCTCCTCAGGGGCACGGTTGGCGGGAGAGCCGACCCAGTCTCTGATGCGCCAGACACCTACGTGGACGGCCTCCTGGCCGCTGCCGGCATGCAGGTCGCCCAACCGCGACGAGGACTCCGCCACGATGTGAACCCCCAGCTCCTCGTGCATCTCGCGCGAGAGTGCCTGTAGTTCCGACTCACCCGCTTCGACGTGCCCCCCGGGCAGATCCCAGAGATCCGGGTATGCCCGGCGGGTCGGGCTGCGGTGCACCAGCAGCACCGCGCCGTTCTCCACGAGTGCGCCGCAGACGACGACATGCATGACGGGATTGGAGCACAGGGGCAGGACGAGCTCACGCCAGCCAGAGGGCACGCGCAGGTCTGAATGCCCCCCGCTTTGCTGGAGCCGGGGAAAACGTCAGACCGGCTTACCTGGCGTTGCGTGTCGGAGCCGTGTGCTGGGCTAGCTGAGGGCCGCGGCGGCCCGACGGCGCCTACCCGGGGTCGCCGACCAGGGTCACCTTCGGGATCAACGGCTCAACCGGCACGCCGAGGGCCGTCGGGTCGGGCCCCTGGGCGTCACCCGGTGCGACACCCAGGGGTTCCCGGGCCCCGTCGGCCCGTCATCGGCGTACCGGGACCGCCCTCGCCGGTCCGGCGCGCTGCCGGTGTGCGCGGATCAGGTCGGCGTACCGCAGCCCGCTCGCCTTGACCGTGCGCCGTTGGGTGGGGTAGTCGACGTGCACCAGGCCGAACCGCTTGTCGTAGCCGTACGCCCACTCGAAGTTGTCGAGCAGCGACCAGACGAAGTAGCCGGCGAGGGGAACGCCCCGGCCGACGGCCGCCGCGCAGGCCGCCAGGTGCCGCTCCAGGTGTTCGGTGCGCTCCCGGTCCTCCACGGCGCCGTCGGCGGTGACGTGGTCCGGCCAGGCCGACCCGCTCTCGGTGACGACGATCCGGGACGGCGCGTACTCCTCGTGCACCGCGACCAGCAGCCGTTCCAGCCCGGCCGGATGGTTCTCCCAGCCCATCGCGGTCTCCACCGCCCCCGGCACCGGCACCTGCCGGGCGTACGGCGGGGGACCCTCGGGGTCGTCGACGACGACCTGCCGGAAGTAGTAGTTGACCCCGAGGAAGTCGGTCGGCGTGGCGATCACGGCGAGGTCGTCGCCGCGTACCGGCGGTTCCACCCGGTAGGTGGCCAGCATGTCGGCGGGGTAGCCGCGGCCGTGCAGCGGGTCCAGCCACCAGCGGTTGACGTGGCCGTCCATCCGGCGGGCGGCGGCGACGTCCGCCGGGTCGTCGGTGGCGGGCTCGCAGGGACTGAGGTTGAGCACCGCCCCGACGGAGGCCCGGCGGGCGGCGTTGGCGCGGACCGCCAGGGTGGCCAGGCCGTGGCCGAGCAGGGTGTGGTGGGAGGTGCGCACCGCGCGGGCGAGATCCCGCTCGCCCGGTGCCATCCGGCCCTCCAGGTGCCCGATCCAGGACACGCAGAGCGGCTCGTTGACGGTGGTCCAGTCGGCGACCCGGTCGCCGAGGCGGGCGGCGACGACCGCGGCGTAGTCGGCGAACGCCTCGGCGGTGGCCCGTTCCGGCCAGCCGCCCCGGTCCTGGAGGGCCTGCGGCAGGTCCCAGTGGTAGAGCGTGACGAGCGGCCGGATCCCGACCGCCAGCAACGCGTCGACCAGCCGGTCGTAGAAGTCCAGCCCGCTGGGGTTGACCGGGCCGACACCGGCGGGTAGCACCCGGGGCCAGGCCACCGAGAACCGGTACGCGTCGACGCCGAGGCCGCGTGCCAGCGACACGTCCTCCGGCCACCGGTGGTAGTGGTCGCAGGCGACGGTGCCATCGTCGCCGTTGTCGATGGCCCCGGGCACCTGGCAGAAGGTGTCCCAGATCGACGGTGCCCGGCCGTCGGCGGCGACGGCGCCCTCGATCTGGTAGGCGGCGGTGGCGACACCCCAGACGAAGTCGGCTGGCAGCGTGGACAGGTCGGGCACGTCGGGGTTCTCCTCGCGGGACACGGTGGCGGGACTCACTTGACCGCGCCGGCGGTGAGGCCGGCGACGAAGTAGCGCTGCAACGCCAGGAAGCCGGCGACGACGGGGATGCTGACCACCAGCGAGGCGGCCATCACCTGGTTCCAGTAGACGTTGAACTGGGTGGAGTAGCCCTGGAGGCCGACGGCCAGGGTCCGACTGCCCTCGTCGGTCATCACCGAGGCGAACAGCACCTCGCCCCAGGCGGTCATGAACGCGTACACGGTCACCGCGACCACTCCGGGCACTGCCGCCGGCAGCACCACCTGGAACAGCGTGCGGAGCGGGCCGGCGCCGTCGACCTGGGCGGCCTCGTCGAGTCCGCGCGGGATGGAGTCGAAGTAGCCGACCAGCATCCAGATCGAGAACGGCAGCGAGAAGGTGAGGTAGGTGAGGATCAGGCCGGTGCGGCTGGCGTACAACTGGATGCCGGTGGCGTTGCCCAGGTTGACGTAGATCAGGAACAGCGGCAGCAGGAACAGGATGCCGGGGAACATCTGGGTGGACAGGACGGTCACCGAGAAGAGGCCCCGGCCGCGGAACCGGTAGCGGCTGACCGCGAACGCCGCGAAGATCGCCACGGCCACCGACAGGACCGCCGCCACCGAGGAGACGACCAGGCTGTTGACCAGATAGCGGCCCAGCGGCACGGTCGACCACATGTCCACGAACGCGTCGACCGTGGGCCGGCGGGGCCACCAGGTGAACGCGTTCTGCACGTCCTGGAGCGGTTTGACCGCCGAACTGACCAGCACGTAGAGCGGGACGAGGACGAACAGCGTGAGCAGGGTCAACACGGTCCGGCGGGCCCAGCGCTCGGCGGTGGTCTCACGCATCGTTCCTCCGGCGGTTGGTGAGCAGCAGGTACCCGACGGTGACCAGGAGCAGGAACAGCAGCAGCGCCACCGACATCGCGGAGCCGGAGCCGAAGTCCCAGGTCTTGAAGGAGCTGCGGTAGATGTGGATGGAGACCAGGTCGGCCTGCTCCGGCGCGGAGCCGCCGAACAGCACGTACGGGGTGTTGAAGTCGTTGAAGGTCCACAGGAACAGCACCAGCAGCAGCACCAGGTTGACCGGACGCAGCATGGGCAGGGTCACCGAGCGCAACCGCCGCCAGAAGCCGGCGCCGTCCATCGCGGCGGCCTCGTACAGGTCGGCCGGGATGTTCTGGAGGCCGGCCATGACGCACAGGAAGGCGAACGGCCAGGACCGCCAGACCGACACGGTCAGCAACGCGACGAAGCTGTTGTCGCCGATCAGCCAGAACGGCCGGTCGCCGAGCAGCTGCAACTGGTCGACCAACACGTGGTTGACCAGGCCGTTGTCGCGCTGGAACAGGAAACTCCAGGTGATCACGGCGGTGTAGACCGGCAGGGCGTACGGGGTGAGGAAGAGCGCGCGCAGCAGGCCCCGGCCGCGGAACGGGCGTTGCAGCAGCACGGCGGCGGTGGTGCCGAGCACCCAGGAGAGGCCGACCGAGCAGACCGTGTAGAGCACGGTCACCTGGAAGGAGTGCAGCAGTTCGGCTCCGGCGGCGGAGTCGAAGTCGAGCACCATCCGGAAGTTCTCGGCGCCGACGAACGGGGCGGTGGACCAGTCGCGGATGTGGACCTGGGTCAGCTGGAGCAGGCTCATCCAGGCGCCGACGAGCATCGGCACGACGTGGATCGCCAGTTCCAGCACGACGGCCGGGGCGAGCAGCAGGTACGGCAGGAGTGACCGGCGGGGGCGGCGGGGGCGGTTCTCCGGCGTCCCGGCCCGGGGCGGCCCGTCCCGCCCGGTGGCGTCGTGGACGGTGGTGGTGGCCATCGTGGTCCTCTCGCTGGGGTGGCCGTGGCGGGGTCGGCGTCCCTGCCACGGCCACCGGTCCGGCGCGTCAGCGCATCTGCTGCTGGGCCTGGCTCAGCTTGTGTCGGACGCTCTCCTCGGTGACCGGCTTGCCGCTGGCCGCGTCGGCGAAGAGTTCCTTGATGGCGGTGCCGACGAGCGTCTCGAAGGTGCTCTCGTCGGGCACCTGGGGCAGCGGGGCCGCGGTGGTGGCGAGGGTCTCCTGGAGCACCTTCTGCTCGGGTGCGGCGAACGCCGGATCGCCGGCGGCGGTCGTGACCGGCGGCAGCGAGCCGTACGTCCTGTTGAGCGTCACCTGCTCGGCGTCGCTGGTCATGAACTTCACGAACTCCAGGGCGGCGTCGGGGTTCCTGGTGTGCTTGAACACGGCGATGTTGATCCCCGCGACCATGCTGTTGACCTTCCTGCCGCCGGCCGGCGGGGCGGCCAGGAACGGCACGGGGGCCACGCCGTACGCGTCGGCGGCCATGTTCTGGGACTTGAGGTTCGCCCCGACGGCCTGCCAGAGCAGCATCGCCGCCTTGCCGTTGGCGAAGTCGGACACCGACTGGTTCTGCGCGTACTCGGCGTTGCTCGGGTTGATGATCTTGTCGGTGGCCATCAGGTCGACGTACCGCTTGACCGCGGCGACGTTCTGCGCGGTGTCGAAGGTCGGCTTGCCGGCGGCGTCGAACCACTCGCCGCCGTGCTGCTGGCTGAAGGTGAAGGCGTGGTGCGCGTTCTCCGAGGGGTTGGCGCCCTCGACGGCGAGGCCCCACCGGCCGCCGCCGGTCAGCTTCCGGCCGACCTCGGCCACCTGTTCCCAGGTGGCCGGCGGGGTGGTGATGCCGGCGTCGGCGAACGCCTTCTTGTTGTAGTAGAGGGCGTAGGCGAGGCTGTAGAGCGGCACCGCCGCGGGCGGTTTGCCCGGGGCCCCGGCGGCGGCGAGCGCGGCCGGGACGAACCGCTCTTTGCCGCCGACCTTTGCCAGGGTGGCGTCGTCGAACTCGACCATCGCCCCGGTCGCCTGCAACGACGCCGACCAGGTGTTGCCGATGTTCACCACGTCCGGGCCCTGTCCGGAGGCGGCGGCGGCGAGCAGCCGGTTGAGCAGGTCCGACCAGGGCACCACCTCCACGGTGACCTTGATGCCGGTCTGCTGTTCGAACCGGTCCAACTCGGGCTGGAGGATCTGCTTGTCGGCTTCCAGGCTCGCCCCCTGGTTGCTGGCCCAGTAGGTGAGGGTCCTGGCGGATCCGCCGGACGGGTCGTCCGAGCCACCGCAGGCGGTGAGCGGGGCGGCAGCCAGGACGGCGGCGGTGAATATCGCGAGGCGACGTCTCGACACGATCGGCCCTTCCGGTTCTGGTGGTGGGGGTGTGTCGGTGCGGTGGCGTGCGCGAGGGCCCGGCAGCCGGAGATCCAGGGCCGTCGATCCGAAGGTTCGCGCACCGTGTCGTGGAAGTTACATCACGGCTTAATTAATGTCGTCATTAAAGTGGTTGTCCGCAGGGCCGTCAACCCCCGGGTCGTACAGTCGCCCCGGACGGCCCGGGGATCGAGGTGGCGGGGTGGAGTTGGCGCGAGCGACGAATCGGAGCGTGCGGCTGCGGAATCGGTCGGCGCTGCTGTCCAGGCTCTTCCTCGACGGCCCGCTGACCCGGCAGGACCTGATGCGCAGCACCGGTCTCAGCCAGCCCGCGATCAGCAACGTGGTCAGCGACCTCATCGGCGAGGGGCTCGTCGTCGAGGCCGGCGCGGCCGAGTCCGACGGCGGCCGTCCCAGCATGCTGCTGCGGGTCGCGCCCCGGTTCGCCTTCGTCATCGGGGTGGACGTCGGGGAGACCCTGATCCGGGTCGAACTGTTCGACTTCGCCATGACCCTGCTGGCCCGCGCCGGCTACCCGCTGGACCCGGCGCGCACCGAACCGGCGACGGTCGCCGGACATGTGCTGGCCGGCATCGACGCGGTCACCACCCAGGCCCGGGTGTCCCCCGCCGACGTGCTCGGCGTCGGGATCGGCGTGTCGGGCGTGGTGGAGCAGGGCGCCGAGGCGGTGGTGCACGCCCAGGCCCTCGGCTGGGACCGGGTGCCGCTGGAGCGGTTGATCCGGTCGGGCACCGACCTGCCGCTGCACATCGACAACGGCGCCAACACCCTCGGCCAGGCGGAGATGTGGTTCGGAGCCGGACGCGGCGCCCGGCACGCCGTGTTCGCCCTGGTCGGGTCCGGCGTCGGCGCAGCCCTGGTGACCAACGGGGCCTCCTACCGGGGAGCGTCCAGCAGCGCCGGCGAGTGGGGGCACACCACCCTGGCGTACGGCGGCCGGGCCTGCCGCTGCGGGGCCCGGGGCTGCCTGGAGGCGTACGTGGGCGCCGAGGCGATCATCGACCGCTACCGGGAGGCCCAGGGCGGCCGGGCGGTGCCCGGCGAGGACGAGGAGTCCCGGATCGCCGCCCTGGTCGAGGCGGCCGCCAGTTCGCCCACCGCCCGTCGGGTGCTGGACGAGACCGCCGGCTACCTCGGCGCCGGGGTCGCCAACCTGATCAACCTGTTCAATCCCGAGCGGGTGGTGCTGGGCGGCTGGGTGGCGATGGCGCTCGGCGGCCTGCTGCCCGAGGTCCGCGAGGCGGCCGGGCGGCAGGCGCTGCGCCAGCCGTACGAGCAGGCGTCGATCGAACTGTGCCGGCTCGGCGTGGACGCGGTCGCGCTCGGCGCCGCCACCCTGCCGGTGGCCCGGCTGCTCGCCACCGGAGGGCTGCGGCCGGCGGTCGATAACCACCATAAATAGCAAAGCGGGATAAATAAAACTGCTATAGATCGATGTCTTGACGCCCGCGCAACACGGCCGCAACACTCGGGAGAGAGCGCTCTCCGGTCGCGGGGCCGGCCCGGCGGCACCATCCCGGCACCCGTGGCCGCTCTCCTCAGCCCCGTCGCGCCCGGCGTCCGCACCCCCTACCGACAGGCGAAGCCATGACATCTCGTGTCACCCCCGCACGCCCGAGAACGGGCCGACGGCCCTGGCGGCGTACCGTCGTCGGCGTGGTCGTCGCGCTCGTCGCGGCCCTGACGCCGACCGCCCTGGCCCCGCCGGCGCACGCCGCGCCGGCGCTGTTGTCCCAGGGCCGCCCGGCCACCGCGTCGTCGACCGAGGGCGCCGGCTTCCCGGCGTCGGCGGCGGTCGACGGCAACACCGGCACCCGCTGGTCGAGTGCCTTCAGCGACCCCCAGTGGCTTCAGGTCGACCTCGGGGTCCAGGCCACCCTCAGCCAGGTCACCCTGGTCTGGGAGGCCGCGCACGCGCGGGCGTTCCAGATCCAGACCTCCGACAACGGCACCACCTGGACCACCGTCTGGAGCACCACCACCGGCACCGGTGGCACCCAGACGGTGCCCGTCACCGGCAGCGGCCGGTACGTCCGGATGTACGGCACCACCCGGGCCACCGGCTACGGCTACTCGCTGTGGGAGTTCCAGGTCTACGGCGAGAGCGGCGGAGTCGTCGACCCGGTCGAGCCCACCGACCCGCGCAACCCGAACTTCGGCCCGAACACCTTCGTCTTCGACCCGTCGACGCCGACGGCCACCATCCAGGGCCGGCTGAACACCCTCTTCTCCCAGCAGGAGACCAACCAGTTCGGCCCGCAGCGGTACGCCGTGCTGTTCAAGCCCGGCACCTACACCGCCGACGTCAACCTCGGCTTCTTCACCCAGGTCGCCGGGCTGGGCATGAGCCCCGACGACGTGAACCTGAACGGCCACGTCCGGGTCGAGGCGGGCTGGTTCGGCGGCAACGCGACACAGAACTTCTGGCGCGCCGCGGAGAACCTGTCGGTCACCCTGCCCGCCGGGGTGACCGTCGAACGCTGGGCGGTGTCGCAGGCCGCGCCGTACCGCCGGATGCACCTGCGCGGCGCGCAGAACCAGATTCAGCTCTGGAACGGCGGCGACGGCTGGTCCAGCGGCGGCCTGCTCGCCGACACCCGCATCGACGGGCTCGTCGTCTCCGGCTCCCAGCAGCAGTGGTACTCGCGCAACAGCGAGTTCGGCAACGGCTGGACCGGCTCGGTGTGGAACATGGTCTTCCAGGGCGTGACCGGCGCGCCCCCGCCGCACTTCCCGAACCCGTCGCACACCGTCATCGCGCAGACCCCGCAGATCCGCGAGAAGCCGTTCCTCTACGTCGACGGCACCGGCGAGTACCGGGTGTTCGTCCCGGCCCTGCGCACCAACTCCACCGGCACGAGCTGGTACGGCAAGACCCCGGCCGGCTCGTCCATCTCGCTGAGCCAGTTCTTCGTCGTCCGGCCGGGCACCAGCGCGGCCACCATCAACGCCGCGCTCGCCCAGGGCCGGCACCTGCTGTTCACCCCCGGCGTGCACCGCGTCACCGAGCCGATCAAGGTCAACCGCGCCGACACGGTGATCCTCGGGCTCGGCCTGGCCACCATCCAGACCGACAACGGCGCGGTCGGCATGCGGGTCGCCGACGTCGACGGGGTCAAGGTGGCCGGCATCATGTTCGAGGCCGGGCAGACCGCCTCGCCGGTGCTCATGGAGGTCGGTCCGCCCGGGTCGTCGGCCGACCACTCGGCCAACCCGATCTCGCTGCACGACGTCTTCTTCCGCATCGGCGGGCCGGGCGTCGGCCGGGCCACCACCACCCTGACCGTCAACAGCGACGACGTCATCGGCGACCACATGTGGCTGTGGCGCGCCGACCACGGCGACGGCGTCGGCTGGACGGTGAACACCGCCGACACCGGGCTGACCGTCAACGGCGACGACGTCACCATGTACGGCCTGTTCGTCGAGCACTACCAGAAGTACCAGACCGTCTGGAACGGCAACGGCGGCCGGACGTACTTCTACCAGAACGAGATGCCGTACGACCCACCCAACCAGGCCGCCTGGACGAACGGGGCGATCCGGGGCTACGCCGCGTACAAGGTGGCCGACTCGGTCACCAGCCACCAGGCGTGGGGGCTGGGCAGCTACTGCTACTTCAACGTCAACCCGGCGGTGGTCGCCGACCGGGCCATCGAGGCGCCGACGAACCCGAACGTCCGGTTCACCAACATGGTCACCGTCTCGCTCGGCGGGGTCGGCACCATCAACCGGGTCGTCAACAACAGCGGCGGCACCGCCTACACCGCCAACCAGGTGGTCTACCTGACCAACTACCCCTGACCGGCGCGGGGCGGGGGCCGGACGACGCCGGCCCCCGCCCCATGGGCCCACCCACCGCCCGCGCCGGCCCGCCCCCATCGGAGACGGCATGACACGACACGTCCGCGTCCGCAGCCTTCCCCTCCTGGCCGCCCTCGCCCTGTTGGCCGGATTGCTCGCGCCGGTGGCCACCGCGCACGCGGTGCCCGCCAAGACGCCCCCGCTGACCACCCCGTGGACCAGCCAGGCGCTCGCCGGCACCCCCCTGCCGGAGTACCCCCGACCGCAGATGACCCGCCCCGACTGGCTCAACCTCAACGGCGAGTGGCAGCTACGCCAGTCCGCCACCAACGACGCCCCGCAGTTCGGCGCCGACCTTCCCGAACGCGTCAACGTGCCGTTCCCGGTGGAGAGCGCCCTGTCCGGCGTGCAACGTGCCGCCGCCGACAACCGCCACTACCTGTTCTACCGGCGCACCTTCACCGTCCCGTCCCACTGGTCCGGCCGGCGGACGCTCCTGCACTTCGGCGCGGTCGACTGGCAGACCACCGTCTGGGTCAACGGCACCCGGGCCGGCCAGCACACCGGCGGCTACGACGGCTTCACCCTCGACGTCACGGCGCAGCTCAACGGCGGCACGAACGAGATCGTCGTCAAGGTGTGGGACCCCACCGACAGCCGACAGAACGGCAGCCTGCCCCCGATCGGCAAGCAGACCAAGACGCCGAGCGGCATCTTCTACACCCCGAGCTCCGGCATCTGGCAGACCGTCTGGCTCGAACCGGTGCCGACCGCGTCGATCAGCAGCGTGGACGTGTACCCGAACCTGGCCGACGACACCCTCCGGGTCCGGGTGTTCACCCGTGGCGACGTCACCGGGCACAGCGTCCTCGCCGAGGCGCTGACCGGGGCGACCGTGGTGGGGTCCGCCGTCGGTGGCTTCGCCGAGTTCAGCGTGCCCGTGCCGAACGCCCGACGCTGGTCCCCCGACGACCCGTTCCTCTACGACCTGCGGGTCACCCTGCGCGGTCCCGGCGGCGGCCAGGTGGACCGGACGACGCACTACTTCGGGATGCGGGAGATCACCACCGGCCTGGCCGGCGGCGTGCTGCGGCCGAAGCTCAACGGCCAGTTCGTGTTCCAGGTCGGCACGCTCGACCAGGGTTACTGGCCCGACGGCCTCCACACCGCGCCGACCGACGCCGCGCTCGCCTTCGACCTGCAAAAACACAAGGACCTCGGGTTCAACATGGTGCGCAAGCACATCAAGGTCGAACCGCAGCGGTGGTTCTACCACGCCGACCGGCTCGGCCTGCTGGTGTGGCAGGACCTCCCGTCGATGACCGCGCAGGACGTCAACGCCGACAACGCCCAGCAGGCCCAGTTCGAGGCCGAGGCGCGGGAGATCGTCGACGAGCACCGGAGCAGCCCCGCGGTGGTCGCCTACACGGTCTACAACGAGGGGTGGGGCGAGCGTGCGCTGGCCGACACCCGCCGCGTCGGGCAGAACGTGAAGAACCAGGACCCGACCCGGTTGGTGAACGTGCACAGCGGCCACAACTGCTGCCAGTCCCTGGGCGACCCCGGCAACGGCGACATCGACGACTGGCACGTCTATCTCGGCCCCGCCTCGCCGGCCCCGTCAGCCTCCCGGATCGCGGTGCTCGGTGAGTTCGGCGGCCTGGGGCTGCGGACACCGGGGCACGAGCACAGCCCGAGCGGCGGCTTCTTCGCGTACGAGTGGCTGCCGAACTCCACAGCGCTCACCGACCGGTACGTCGGCCTCGTGCAGGGCACCCGGAACCTGATGCTCGGCACCGGCCTCAGCGCCTCGGTCTACACCGAGATCACCGATGTCGAAGGCGAGCTGAACGGGTTCCTCACCTACGACCGTCGGGTCGTCAAGATGGACGAGGGCCGGGTCCGCGCGGCGAACCGGGGGCTGATCGACGCGTCCCGGTCGGTCGGGAGCAGCCAGCCGGTCGCCCTGCCGGTCGACACCCGGCGGTCGTTGCAGGTGACGACCCCGGGCTACACCGACCGGTACCTCCGGCACCGGGACAGCCTCGCCTACACCGAGATCGTCACCGCGGACAGCCCCGCGCTGCTCAAGAACGACGCCACGTACACGATCCGGCCCGGCCTGGCCGACCCGAGCTGCTACTCGTTCGAGTCCGTCAACTTCCCGGGTCAGTACCTGCGGCACGTCGAGTCCCGGGTCCGCAACTCCCCCGACGAAGGCTCCGCCCTGCTCCGCGCCGACGCGACCTGGTGCGCCCGGACCGGGCTCACCGGCAGCGGCGTGTCGCTGGAGTCGTACAACTTCCGGGGGTCGTTCCTGCGCCACTACGCCTCGGAGGTCTGGCTGAGCAACGGCGCCGGCGGGGCGGCGTACAACTCACCCGGGCTGTGGGCGGCGGACAGCACCTGGAACGTCGCCGGCCCCTGGGCTCCCTGACGGCCCCGCCCCGGGCCGGTGGGCGGCCGGCCCGGGGCGGCGCCCTGGCCAACGGCGCCGGCCCGGGGCCGGTTCCTGCGCCGGCGGGGTGGGCGGATCACCGATCGGCATCGCGGGTTGCCCGCTGGGTCGGGTTGCCGAAGACCGACGGCACGTCCAGGCCGCAACGGCGGGGCTTTTCGTGATTCAAGCGAAAGTTCGCCGCGACCGGGCAGAAGGTATGGACAGCGAGATCGAAGCAGCTTAATGTCTTCGCCAACACGAAAGTGTTTCGGCGAGGTGAACCGGCGGCGCGGTGATCCATCGACCCCCCTCCCCCGCTACGGCATCCGGCGCGACGGCGCGCGCCCCGCCCTGGCATTCGAACGTCAGGAAGGGACGGACAGACAGTGTCCACACACGACGGCGCGTTCGGCCGGCAAACGGCGTCGGTCAGCTCCGCACTACTACTGGTCGCCGCCGCCGGGCTGGTTGCCCTCGGCAGCCCGGCCCCCGCCCAGGCCCACACCATCACCCCCACCGACTTCCAGCAGGTCACCCTGGCCAAGGGGGTAGCCGAGGTCGGCGAGCCCATGACCATCGCGGTGCTGCCCGACCGGTCGGTGTTGCACACCGCCCGCAACGGCACGCTGCGGCGCACCGACGCGGCCGGCACCACCACCGTGGTCGGCACGATCCCCGTCTACACCCACGACGAGGAGGGCCTCCAGGGCGTCGGCGTGGACCCGAACTTCACCACCAACCGGCACGTCTACCTGTACTACGCCCCGCCGCTGTCCACCCCCGCCGGGGACGCCCCGGCCACCGGCACGGACTTCTCCGCCTGGCAGGGCGTCAACCGGCTGTCCCGGTTCACCCTCGACGCCAACTGGACGCTGAACACGTCCAGCCAGGTCAACATCCTGGACGTGCCAGCCGACCGGGGCATGTGCTGCCACGTCGGCGGGGACATCGACTTCGACGCGGCCGGGAACCTGTACCTGTCGACCGGCGACGACACCAACCCGTTCGACTCCGCCGGATACGCGCCGATCGACGAGCGGACCAACCGCAACCCCGCGTACGACGCGCAGCGCAGCGCGGCCAACAGCAACGACCTGCGCGGCAAGATCCTGCGGATCAAGGTGAACGCGGACGGAAGCTACTCCGTCCCGGCCGGGAACATGTTCGCCCCGGGCACCGCGCGGACCCGTCCGGAGATCTACGCGATGGGCTTCCGCAACCCGTTCCGGATGAGCGTGGACAAGGCCACCGGGGTCGTCTACGTCGGCGACTACGGCCCAGACGCCGGCACCACCGGCACGCGCGGCCCCAGTGGGCAGGTCGAGTTCAACCGGGTGACCGGGCCGGGCAACTACGGCTGGCCGTACTGCACCGGCGCCAACACCGCCACCGAGACGTACGCGGAGTGGGACTTCGCCGCCGGCACCGCGGGCGCCAAGTACAACTGCGCCGGTGGACCGACCAACAACTCGTTCCGCAACACCGGCCTGCCCACCCTGCCCGGGGCGCAACCGGCCTGGATCCGGTACGCCGGTGACGCCGGCAGCCCGCCGGAGTTCGGTGGCGGATCCGAGTCGCCGATGGCCGGGCCGGTCTACCGCTACAGCGCGTCGAACCCGTCCACCACGAAGTTCCCGCAGTCCTTCGACGGCCAGTTCTTCGCGACCGAGCTGGGCCGGGGCTGGATCAAGCCCATCCACGTCAACGCCGACGGCTCCCGGGGCGCCATCGACGCGTCGTTTCCCTGGAACGGCAGGCAGGTCATGGACTCCGCCTTCGGCCCGGACGGCGCGTTGTACGTCCTCGACTACGGCACCGGCTACTTCAACGGTGACGCCAACTCGGCGCTGTACCGGTACGACTACGTCGCCGGCGGCAACCGCGCGCCGACCGCCGTCGCCACCGCCGACAGGACCTCCGGGGCGGCCCCGCTGACGGTGAACTTCTCGTCGGCCGGATCGTCGGACCCGGAGGGCGGGGCGCTCACCTACTCGTGGGCCTTCGGTGACGGCACCACCTCCACGGCGGCCAACCCCAGCAAGACGTTCACCGCCAACGGCACCTACAACGTCACCCTGACCGTCCGGGACCCGCAGGGCGCGACCGGCACCGCCAGCGTGCAGATCGGCGTCGGCAACACCGCCCCGGCCGTCACCATCACCGGCCCGGCCAACGGCTCGCTCTTCTCCTACGGCGACACGGTGCCGTTCAGCATCACCGTCACCGACCCCGAGGACGGCACCATCGACTGCGCCAAGGTCAAGATGACCTACGTGCTCGGCCACGACCAGCACGGCCACCAGATCACCTCGAAGAACGGCTGCTCCGGCTCGATCACCATCCCGGTCGACGGCGAGCACGACGACGCGGCGAACATCTTCGCGGTCTTCGACGCCGAGTACACCGACGCCGGCGGGCTGACCACCCACCAGCAGCACACCCTCCAGCCGCGCAAGCGCCAGGCCGAGCACCTCAAGACCTCCTCGGGGGTGACCCTCTACGACAAGGCCCCGGCCGAGGGCGGCCGGACCGTCGGCAGCATCGACAACGGCGACTGGATCGCGTTCGAGCCGTACCGGCTCGACAAGGCCACCTCGTTCAGCGCCCGGGTCTCCTCCAACGGCGTCGGCGGCACCCTCCAGGTGCGGATGGGTTCGCCCACCGGCACCGTGCTGGGCCAGGCGGCCGTCCCGGTCACCGGCGGCTGGGAGACCTTCACCACCGTCACCGGCGCCATCTCCGGCGCGCCGGCCAGCACCGGCACGCTCTACCTCACCTTCGCCGGGGGCACCGGGGCGCTGTTCGACCTCGACACGTTCGCGTTCGTCACCAGCGGCACCACCCCGGGCACCGGGCCGATCGTCGGGCTCGGCGGCAAGTGCCTGGACGTGCGCAACGCGGCCACCGCCGACGGCACCCAGATCCAGATCTACACCTGCAACGGCACCGCCGCACAGACCTGGACGGTCACCCCGAACAGCACGGTCAAGGCACTGGGCAAATGCCTCGACGTCTCGGGCGGAGGCTCCGCCGACGGCACGAAGATCCAACTCTGGACGTGCAACGGCAGCGGCGCACAGAACTGGTCCGCCCAGGCCGACGGCACCCTGCGCAACCCACAGTCGGGCAAGTGCCTGGACGTCTCCAACAACAGCGCCACCGACGGCCAGGCCGTCCACCTCTGGACCTGCCTGGCCGCCGCCAACCAGAAGTGGACCCTGCCGTAACCCGCCTGCCGGGGCACCCGCGGGGCGCCCCGGCACCACCCTCCACCCCGTTCGGGAGAGTGACATGCGCAGACTCCTTCGACCCGTCCTCGGCGCGGTGACCGCCGCTGCCACGGTTCTTGCCTGCACGACGGCGGCGGCTCCGGCCAGTGCGGCCGATGCTCCGTACGACGTGCTGGTGTTCTCCAAGACCGCCGGGTTCCGGCACGACTCGATCGCCGTCGGCACCCAGGCGATCCGGGAACTCGGTGCGGCGAACGGTTTCACCGTGACCGCGACCGAGGACGCGTCCCGGTTCACCACCGCCAACCTGGCCCAGTACGAGGCGGTGGTCTTCCTCAACACCACCGGAGACGTCCTGGACGCCGCACAGCAGACGGCCTTCGAGTCGTACGTCAACGGCGGCGGAGGATACGTCGGCGTCCACTCCGCCGCCGACACCGAGTACGGCTGGTCGTACTACGGCAGCCTGGTGGGTGGCTACTTCGCCTCGCACCCGGCCATCCAGCAGGCGACCGTCCGCATCGAGAACCGGGCGCACCCGGCCACCGGGCACCTGCCGCAGACCTGGACCCGCACCGACGAGTGGTACAACTACCAGGCCAACCCGCGCGCGGGCGCCCGGGTCCTGGCCACCCTGGACGAATCGTCGTACTCGGGCGGCTCGATGGGCGGCGACCATCCGATTTCCTGGTGCAAGACGGTCAACTCCGGTCGGTCGTTCTACACCGGGCTGGGACACACCCAGGGGTCGTACTCGGAGGCGGCGTTCCGCAGCCACCTGCTCGGCGGCATCCGGTACGCGGCGGGTCGGGCGAAGGCCGACTGCCGTCCGGAGACCGGCTACACCAACCTCTACAACGGGTCCACCACCGGCTGGTCGCAGGCCGGTCCGGGCAGCTTCAGCAACGCCGACGCCACCCTCACCTCCGTCGGCGGCATGGGCCTGTACTGGTACAGCGCCAAGCAGTTCACCAACTACTCCCTGAAGCTGGACTGGCGGATGTCCGGCGACGACAACTCGGGCGTCTTCATCGGCTTCCCGCCGTCGACCGACCCCTGGTCGGCGGTGGACAACGGGTACGAGATCCAGATCGATGCCACCGACGCGGCCGACCGCACCACCGGCGCGGTCTACACCTTCCAGTCCGCCGACCTGGCCGCCCGGGACGCCGCCCTGAACCCGCCGGGAGAGTGGAACACCTACGAGCTGCTGGTCGAGGGGGAGCGCCTCCAGGTCTTCCTCAACGGGCGGAAGATCAACGACTTCACCAACACCGACCCGGCCCGCTCGCTCGCCGGTCACGTCGGGCTCCAGAACCACGGTACGGGCGACGACGTGTCGTTCCGCAACGTCCGGATCAAGGAGCTGGGCGGCACCCCGCCGCCGGACGGCGACACCACCGTGCAGGCCGAGGCGTTCAGCTCGGCCAACGGGGTCAGCGCGTTCACCAAGGCCGGGGCCAACGGCGGACAGACGCTCGGCTACGTCGACCCGGGCGACTGGGCCGCGTACCCGGGTCTCGACCTGGCCGGGGTCACCTCGTTGCGGGCGCGGGTGGTCTCCGGGGGATCGGGCGGCACCATCGGCATCCGGACCGGCTCGGCCACCGGCCCGCTGCTCGGTCAGGTGGCGGTGCCCAACACCGGAAGCTGGACCACGTACGCCGACGTCAGCACCACCCTGGCCGGGGTGCCCGCCGGTACGCAGACCGTGTACCTGACCTTCACCGGCTCCGGGACCGGCCTGTTCGACGTGGACGACTTCACCCTGGTCCGGGGCGGCGGCACCCCCGGCACCCCGGGCACCGGGCCGGTCGTCGGGCTCGGCGGCAAGTGCCTGGACGTGCGCAACGCGGCCACCGCCGACGGCACCCAGATCCAGATCTACACCTGCAACGGCACCGCCGCACAGACCTGGACGGTCACCCCGAACAGCACGGTCAAGGCACTGGGCAAATGCCTCGACGTCTCGGGCGGAGGCTCCGCCGACGGCACGAAGATCCAACTCTGGACGTGCAACGGCAGCGGCGCACAGAACTGGTCCGCCCAGGCCGACGGCACCCTGCGCAACCCACAGTCGGGCAAGTGCCTGGACGTCTCCAACAACAGCGCCACCGACGGCCAGGCCGTCCACCTCTGGACCTGCCTGGCCGCCGCCAACCAGAAGTGGACCCTGCCGTGACCCGGTAGGCGGGCAGCCCGTGCCCCCGCTGTCGGACCGGCAGCGGGGGCACGTCGGGTCTCCCGCATCGACGCTCTGCGCGCGCTCACCTGCTCCGCCCGCACTCCGTCCGCCGCGGGCTCCGACATGTCCTGTCCGGCACAACCCGGCGTCCGCATCCCGCACGGGCCCCAGGTCACCCTGGCCGCACTGCCCCCAGGTTGCCCCGGCCGCACGGCCAGGGCAACCACGATCGGCTACGCGACCACGGGACAGGTTCGCGCAGTCGGCACGTCCGACCTCCACGGCAGGCGCAGACCTGCCGTGCCCGGCGGGCCCGCGTCCGGCGCGGATCGTCGAGGCCAGGGGGAAGAGCGACCTTTGCCGAGTTCAGGGACGTGGCTCACGGACCCGCTCGAGGCCGAGCTGCGGGCTGGTGACGAGGCGGTAGTCAGCCGACTCCGCATCGGAGAGAGGGTTGCCGCGAACCGGGGTGAAGTCGGGCCCAGTGGAGTCCGGTGCGCGTACGGCCCGCAACTGCACCCGCACCGCCTCCTCCCGCAGTCGATCGGTGATGACACGGGTGGACGAGTTGGCTGCCTCACGCAGGTCGGAAAGGCCACCGATGATCTCCGCGAAGGAACGGGACGAAACGCCTTCCTCCGCCTGTGCGGGTTGCTCGTCTCCGATCAACCGGTCGGACGTGAGGAAGAAGCCGTCCTTGCCGAGATAGCGCTCGTACATGATGCTCACCAGCGCAAAGAGACGCATGTACGCACGACGGTAGGCAAACTCGAAGAATCTGAGTGCCTCGGTTTCGCTGACCTCACCACGGTCCACCGAAGCGACGCACGCGGCCGCAGTCAAAGCACTGTAGAGCGCGAGATGCACGCCGGTGGACAAGAGCGGATCCAGGAAACACGCCGCGTCACCCACGATCGCGTAACCTGGCCCGCAGAACTGATCCGCGATGTACGAGTAGTCGGTCTCGACCCTCGTGCTACCGACGAACGCCGCCCCTGCGGTCAGGCCCGCCACGGTCGGCGATGCCGCGATCAGGTGCCGGTACAGTTCATCCGACGACGGGTGCTCGCGACGATCACGGGCGAAGGCGTCCTTGGTGGTGACGTAACCGATGCTCATCCGCCCGCCGGCCAGCGGAATCACCCAGTACCAACCCTCTGGCGAGGAAATGATGTTGATTCCTCCGGTCGGCGTTTCGGGCAGTAGGCTGGCACCGGTCCAGTAGCCCCAGATGCCGACGTTCCGCAGATTGCTCAGCGGCTCACGGTTGCCGAAGTGACGGGCGCTGAGCAGCCCGTTACGCCCGGTGGCGTCAATCAGGAAGTCGAAATCATCTATGGTGAACGACTCACCGCCCTCCGGGGAGCACTCCACGGCCACTGGTCGGCCGTCGGCAAACCGCACCGACCGACCGGTGACGCCGGTGGTGACGGCAACCCCGTTCTGGCGGGCGTGCTCCAGCAGCAGCGCGTCGAACTCGCTTCGATCCACCTGCCATGACTGCACCCCGGACTGCTCGTGCCAGTCGAACGCCCACTGGTCGTCATCCCAATGGATGACGCCTCCGTTCTTCTTCACGAAACCGTAGTCATCGACTATCTTCGACAAGCCGATCGCATCCAGCACCACCCGGCACGACGGCGTGAGCGACTCACCCACGTGGTATCGCGGAAAGTGGGCGCTCTCGATGAGCCGCACGTCGAGTCCGGCCTGGGCCATTGCCGTCGCCGCAGTGCTCCCAGCCGGACCACCACCGATTACGAGAACCTTCATGTCACCGCCACCTTCCCGTTCTGGCCGTGGATCGGGTCGTCGACGAGGCGCGGGCCGTCAGCCCCGGCGGCAAACCCATACCGACGGCCGCACGCGGGCGGCGACGAAGTCGATGGCGAACCAAGCGACACAGGCGTTCCCCATCCTCGCACGACAACGATAGACGCTCGTGCATGAGCATGACATCGACCACCGCCTAGGTCCACAAAGGAGCGAAGAACCAGATTATTTTTATGTTTCCATGCTGTGAACGGGCTGCCAGGTGCCGTGGCCGACGTGGACGCACGGTCGGGCAGGACGCGATCCCGCCCGGACCGACCACGACATGAACGTATCCGTATCCGCCATATCCGTCGCCGGTCCCGGTGGCGACGCCTCGACTCCGGCCGGCAAGCCCTGCTCGCACTGGCCGACCTGCGCAACGGCGACACCCCGACCCGCCTGGCCGCCGGATTCGAGATCGGCGTCACGACGGCCTGGCGTCATGTCCGCGAGGCCATCGAGCTGCTCTCGGACTATGCGGACGCAAGATGCAGAGCCACCAGGCACATGAGGCCGCTTACTGCCGGTGCCGGTACCCCAAACGAGTACGCCCTCGCCAACCACGTCCAGCACACGCGCAACGTCTACGTCGCCGAGCGGAACATCGTGCCCGCGCTCGACAACCGGCCCCTCAAGGCGTTCGCCCCGCACCGGCTCACCGATACGATCTGCCGGCTCCACGCCGCCAAACCCAACGCCGGCCCCGGCTTCGTCGCTCCGGATATCGTCGCGGCGAGCAAGATCATTGCCGCGTGCGACGCCAACCTCGTTCAGTACCGCGCGATCGCAGACCATCCCCCAACGCAACAACGCAGCACGAGAACCTGCTCCCCGCCGCCTCACCGAAAACGACATTCGAAGCCTCGTCGGCAGCTTCGACGACGTCCGCAACACCCCGCGCGACGCCCGGAGCAGCATCTACCGCGAGCTACGCCTCGCCCTCAACTACAGCCCCGGCCAAAACAAAATCAGCGTCGAGGCTAAGCCTGACGCTGATTACTGTAGGGTAACTGTACGTGTCCGAGGGGGGACTTGAACCCCCACGCCCTATACGGGCACTAGCACCTCAAGCTAGCGCGTCTGCCATTCCGCCACCCGGACCTACTCGCCCAGCCTACCGTGTCGCCTGAAGGGGTTTTCGCTGCCCTCCGGTCGACCCGGCGGGCCGCACGGGGGCTTACTTTACACAACCCTCGTGGATCATGCACATCACCCTTGGACCACGCCGACCGCCCAGCTCAGCGGCGACGACGGCCGGCTCGGAGGCGTCGCCGGGCGATCATGGCCGACCCGCCGGGTGGCGTCGGGCCGCCCTCTGCGGGCAGCATGGCTGACGTGTCACAGCCCTCTCCCCTGGCCGCACTTCAGCACCGGGCGCTCGCGCTGCGCGCCGCCGGCGACGTCGCGGGCGCGTGCCGGCTGTTGGCCGACGCGATCGACCCGCTGCGGGCCAGCTTCGGCGAGGACCATCCGGAGGTCCTGGGCACCGCTCACCTGCTCGCCCGGCTGCACCGGGAGGCCGACGACCCGGCCGCCGCGCGGCGCGTACTGGAGGGGGCCCTCGCGGCCGGCGAGCGCCGGTGGCATCCCGCCGACCCGCTGATGCTCGCGTTCTCGTTCGACCTCGCCTCGGTCGCCGAGGAGCTGGGCAACCGGCACGAGGCCCGCCGCCACTACTCCCGGGTGGCCGACGCCGGGCCCGCCGTGCTCGGTGCCGACCACCCGGCGGTGCAGGCGGCCCGGCACTATCTCGGGGGCGCGGGGCCGGGCACGACGCCGCCTGTTCCTCCCGCCCCGCCCGCCCCGCGCGCGGCCGCGCCACCCGGACCGCCGACGCCGCGCGATTCGACCACGTCCCCGCTGCCGTTCCCGCGCCAGCCGCCGCTACCGCCGCCGGTGTCCGGCCCGCCGCGGCAACCGCCGCCGCCCCCGCCCCGGATCCCGGCGCCGTCCCGGTCGCCGGAGTTCGTCGCCCCCGCCCCGCACGCGCCGGGGCCGCCGCACCCGGCGACCGCGTCGGGCGCACCGCCGGTTTCGCCGGTGTCCTCGACCCCGGCGGCTGCGACGAGGCCCGTTTCCGGTGCCGACGCGCCGCCGCAGCCGGTCTCGCCGTGGGCTCCGCAGGCGGCGCCACCGGCGCCACGGATCCCGGCTCCCCCGCGCCCCGGGCCCGGCAGGCGGGGCGGGCCGGTGCCGCACCCGCCTGCGCCGAGCGCCACGCCGAACCCGCCGGGCCCGCGCGCGCCCGCCGAGCCGGGGCCGCAGCCGTCGTCGCCGCCCGCGCCGGCGCGCGGTTGGGACGAACCGACCATCCAGGTACGGCAGCTCGATCCCCTGCTGCGGGAGGAGGCCGCCCGGCAGGAGGGCCTCCGGGCCGCGACCGAACCGGGCGGCGACGCCTCGTCGGCCCCGACGACCGGAGCCCCTCCCGTGGGCGCTCCGCCGACCAGCGGGCCCGTGAGCGGAGCGCCCGTCAGCCGCACGCCGGTCAGCGGCGTGCCCGTGAGCGGCACCCCCGTCAGCGGCACGCCGGTCAGCGGCACCCCCGTCAGCGGCACGCCGGTCAGCGGGTCGCCCGTGCCGCCGTGGGGCATGACCGCGCCGCCCTGGGGCCGGGTCTCGCCCTCGCCGTCGCCGGCCGAGCCCGTCGACGACGGACTCTCCGCACCGGGCGGCGCAGGCCACTCGACGGCCGACGGCACGGCCCTGCCGCCCCTCGGGCCCGCTCCCGGGCGTCCGGCCCCGGTCGGGCCCGGACCGGACGCCGCACCGGCACCGCTGGCGGCACCGGCACCCGCACCCGCACCGCAGCCGCAGGCGTTCCAGGACCCGTCGAGGGCACTCGGCCCGGGCCACGGGGCGGCGCAGCCGGACGCGTCCCCGCCGCCGCCCGCACCCGACCCCCGGCCGGCGGCCCGGCCCCACCGGCCGCCGTGGCCCGGGCGGGAAGCGGTCGAGGCGGGACCGGTCGGCCCCGGGAGCGCCCAGGCCCCGCCCGCACCGGCGGCAGCGGACTGGGACGGGCAACCGGGGCGGGACGGGCAGCCGGGGCGGGACGGGCCGGCTTGGCCCGAGCGGGGTGGCGGGGGGCCCGACGACGATTACCCGTCCCCGCGCGAGGCGTGGCAGACGACGTACCCCGAGGAGAAGCAGGCCGGGCGCGGACGGGTGCTGGTCGTCGTGGCCGTGGTGGCGGCCCTGGTCGTGCTCGCGGTCGTGGTCGGCGTCGCGGCGCTGGTGCTCGGTCGCGCCGCGGGGCCGCCGCCGACCACGACGCCGTCGGCGGCGGCCGGGCCGACGGTGGACGGTCCGCCGCCGGGTGACCTGGAGCTGCGTGACGACAGCAGCACGATCACCCTGACCTGGACGGACCCGTCGGCCGGCGCGGTGCCGTTCATGGTGGCCGGTGGCCGGGCCGGGCAGAAGCTGGGGGTGATGGCCACGGTGGACCCGGGGCAGACCAGCTACACGGTGAACGGGCTGAACGCCCGGGTGGACTACTGCTTCACGGTGCTCGCCGTGTACTCGACCGACGCGTTCGCCACCTCCGGGCAGGTGTGTACGCAGCGGGAGCGGACCGCCACGCCGCGCTGAGCCACCGTCCACAAGGCGTGCACGCTGGGTGCGCGCGGGCCGACGGTGCGGGTTTCCCCTGTCTCAGGGTGGTCATATGATGGCACCCGGCTCACGGGAGGGTCGCCAATGGACGGCGCTCACCTGCCACGACGACACGGGGAGGCAGCCGCTTGTGGCCACCATCGACGACGCCGTGAGCACGGGGCCGGGTGCCGCCCGCCGCCGGCGCTGGCGCGGTGGCCTCGTCACCGTCGGCACGGTGTCCGCGCTGCTGGCCGCGATGGGCCTCACCGTCCTCGGGTTGGGCGCCGCCGACAACGCGGTGGCCAACTACGACGCCAGCAGTTGGCTGTGGAGCGCGGCGCGCAGCGAGCTGGCGCGGGTCAACGGCGTGACGGCGCGGGTGGACACCCGGGTGGAGGTCCCCGACGCGCGGCGGCACCCGGTGCAGGTCGTCCAGACCGACCGGCTGCTGATCCTGCGCGACCTGAACACCGGGCAGGTCAGCTCGCTGGACCTGGCCACCCTCCAGATCACCGCCAGCACCCGGACCACCCCGGGGCTGGGCGTCAACGTGGCGCTGCACTCCGATGCCGCGTTCGTGGTGGACGCCGTGCAGGGCGTCGTCCGGCAGCTCGACCCGCGTTCGCTGGCCCCGGTGGGCGAGCCGGTGCGCTACCCGCCGGGGATCACCGGCGGGGCGTTCGACGGCGAGGGCCGGCTGTGGGTCGCCGTGCCGGCCGAGGGCACCGTCTCGGCGGTCACGGCGGCGGAGTTGCCGTCCGAGCCGGGCCCGGCCGCGCCGCCGGGCGGCGGCATCTCGCCGAAGCGGGTCGAGACGTACGAGGTCGCCGAGCCCAGCCACGAGCTGATGGTCTCCACGCTTGACGACGGCGTCGCGGTGCTCGACCGCACGGCCGGCGCGCTGGTGCGGGTGCAGCGCGGCGAGGTGGTCCGCACCCCGCTGACGATCGCCGGGCCGGGGGCGCTGCCGACGCGCACGAGCGGGCCGAAGGTGCCGGTGACCGTCGCCGGCGAGCGGAAGGTGCACGTGATCGGCGCCGGCGGCGAGGAGCGGCAGTTCACCGTGCCGGGGCGGGGCGACGAGCTCAGCCCGGCCGTGGCGTGGGCGGACCGCTTCTACTGCGCCGACGAGTCGACGGGCACCGTCTACTCCTTCGACGCCTCCGGCCAGCTCGTCGACACGATCGGCGGCAAGGGCTCCACCGGCCCGCTGGAGCTGGAGGTGCGGGAGAACCGGCTGTTCATCAACGCGCCGGACTCGTCGACCGCCCGGGTGGTCGACGACAAGCACCGGGTGCGCGAGGTCAACAAGTACGCCAACGACGTGCTCGGCGGCGACCCGCCGCCGGTGCCCCCGCCGCCGCCCCCGCCGAAGAAGCCGAAGGTGGGCAAGCCGAGCGCGCCGCGCAGCGTCACCGCGTCGGCCGGCAACGCGCGGGCCCGGGTGAGCTGGCGGCCGGCGGCCGCGAACGGCGCGGAGATCATCCGGTACGTGGTGGAGGGCGCCGGGGAGCGCCGCGAGGTGGGGGCCAACCAGCGGTCGGTGGAGGTCACGGGCCTGACCAACGGCGAGACGTACCGGTTTTCGGTGCACGCGGTCAACGCCAAGGGCGACGGCCCGGCGCGGTCCAGCAATCCGGTGACGCCGACCGCGGCGGTGCCGGACCCGCCGTCGGGCGTGACGGCCGAGGCCCGGCCCGACGGCACGGTGCTGGTGAAGTGGCCGGCGGCGAACGGCCAGGGCAACACCATCGCGAAGTACGCGGTGACGGCGACCTCGGCGGGCGCCAACGCGCCGGCCGGCGAGTCGACGAAGACCGAGCTGGTGGTGCCGGCCGGCGAGCTGGACTACGGCACGCAGTACGCGTTCACGGTCGTGTCGGTCAACGACCGGGGCGCCGGGTCGGCGGCGTCCCCGGTGAGCAACAGCGTGGTGCCGTTCGCCGCGCCCGGCGCGCCGGTCGACCTGCGGGCGACGACGGTGGCGAACCGGCCGGGCACCGTGGCGGTGCAGTGGTCGCCGGCCGCCGCCAACGGCCGGCCGGTGACGAAGTACCTGGTGGCGGCGGGCGGCCGCAGCAGCGAGGTGACCGACACCCGGGCCACGGTGGACGGCCTGGGCGACGGGCAGAGCGTCACGGTGACGGTGCAGGCGGTCAACGAGGCGGGCCCGGGCGAGGCGGCGACGGGCACCGCCCGCACGGTGGCACCGCCCCGGGTCACGGTCACCGGTTCGTCGGCGACGGCCACGGCGGTCACGGTGAACTTCACGGTGGACGCCGGTGGCGGGCAGGCCACCTGCACGGTCAGCGTCCCGGGCGAGAAGCCGGTCACGGCCGGCAACTGCGCCAGCGCGACCGTGCCGGGGCTGACGCCGGGCACGGCGTACACGGCGACGGTGACGGCGAGCAACGCCGCCGGGGCGGGCACGGCGAGGCGGGCGCAGAGCACCGACCCGCTGTACGGGGTCGCGACGTGCAACAACGGCCCCGACGGCGACCAGCGGACGTACTGCAACAAGGACGTGGACGGCCGCAACGGCAACGAGATCTTCTCCGTTCCCCAGCAGGACAACGACAAGCAGGTCGGCTGGGCCCGACCGGGCACCCGGTTGCAGGCGTACTGCAAGCGGCAGGGCGAGAGCGTCGACTCCTGGATCTACAACGACCAGAAGCAGAGCAGCTGGTGGGTGCGGGTCGAGTTCGAGGGGAAGAACTACATCCCGTGGGCCTGGCTCAACCTCGAAGGCGGCGACAACATCAACGTCCTGCCGACCTGCTGACCGGCCCACCAGGCAAGGAGCACCGCCGTGAACACGCACGAACCGCTCACCCAGCCGGAGGTGCAGGGCTTCGCGGCCCTCGCCGCCCGGCTGGCGGAGAACGTCAACTCGGTGGTGCTGGGCAAGCCGCAGGTGGTCCGGCTGGCGTTGACGGCGTTGTTCGCGCAGGGGCACGTGCTGTTGGAGGACGTGCCGGGGGTCGGCAAGACCACCCTCGCGCGGGCGATCGCCGCGACGGTGAAGGGTCGGTGGCGGCGCATCCAGTTCACCCCGGACCTGCTGCCCTCGGACGTGTCGGGGGTGACCATCTTCAACCAGGCCACCCGGGGTTTCGAGTTCCACCCGGGGCCGGTGTTCGCCAACATCGTCATCGCCGACGAGATCAACCGGGCGTCGCCGAAGACCCAGTCGGCGCTGCTGGAGGTGATGGAGGAGCGCACGGTCACGGTGGACGGGGTGCGGCATCCGGTGCCGCAGCCGTTCCTGGTGGTGGCCACGCAGAACCCGGTGGAGATGGACGGCACCTACCGGCTGCCGGAGGCGCAGCTCGACCGGTTCCTGGTGAAGCTGTCCGTCGGGTATCCCGACGAGGCGGTCGAGGTGGAGGTGCTGCGCGGGGCGACGGTCCGCTCCCCCGAGGCGCTGCCGGCGATCACGGACACCGACACGGTCGGTGAGATGGTGCGGATGGCCCTGCGGGTGCACATCGCCGAGCCGCTGTACGCGTACGCGGTCCGGCTGGCCGCCGCGACGCGGGGTCACCCGCAGGTGCGGGTGGGGGTGAGTCCCCGGGGGGTGATCGCGCTGACCCGCGCGGCGTGCGCGTACGCGTTGATCGACGGGCGGGGCTGGATCATGCCGGAGGACCTGAAGGCCCTCGTCGAGCCGGTGTTCGCGCACCGGCTGCTGCTCACCTCCGACGCGCAGGTGCGCGGGGTGAGCGCCGCCGAGGTGCTGCGCCAGGCGGTCGCCTCGGTGCCGGTGCCGCTGCCGTCGGGCCAGGTCGCCCCGGCCCCGTCCCCGGCCTCGCCCCTGGTGCAGGGCTGAGGCGGCTGCGGGGCGTGGGAATCACCGCCCGGGGCGTCGGGCTGCTCGTAGCCGCGGCGGTGCTGCTCGGTGCCGGTTTCCGGTTCGCCTACCCGGAGTTGGCGCTGCTGGGCGTGGCGGCGGCGGGGGCGGTGGGGTATGCGCTGCTGGTGGCGTTGTGGCGGCCCCGGCTGGAGGTGACCCGGCGGGCGGACCCGGACCGGGTGTCGCGGGGCGATCCGGCGCGGATGGTGCTGACGGTGCGCAACGCGGGGCGGCTGCGGACGGCGAACCTGCTGGCGGAGGACCGGTGCGGCGACCGGACGGTGCCGGTGCCGGTGCTGCGGTTGCGGCCGGGGCGGGACACGACGGTCGACTACGACGTGCCGACGGACCGCCGGGGGGTGGTGCCGGTCGGTCCGCTGCGGGTGACCCGGCGCGACCCGTTGGGGCTGGTGGCGTTGGCGCGGTCGTACTCGTCGGTGGTGCCGGTGTGGGTGCATCCGCGGATCCACCCGCTGACGGCGGTGCCGACGGGGGCGGGGCGCAGCCTCGACGGCCGGGTGGACGGGGTGCCGCAGGGTTCGATCACCTTCGACTCGCTGCGGGAGTACGTGGTGGGCGACGAGCTGCGCCGGGTGCACTGGCGCACCAGCGCCCGGGTGGGCGAGCTGATGGTGCGGGAGAACGTCGACACCAGCCTGCCCCGGATCGTGGTGCTGCTGGACAACCGGGCGAGCGCCCACCCGGGCCGGGATCCGGAGTCGTTCGAGGCGGCGTGCGAGGCGGCGGCATCGGTGGTCGCGGCGGCGCTGCGCGCCGACCTGCCGGTGTCGTTGCTGCTTGTCGCGCCTGAGGGGCTGGCCACGCCGGAGGGACCGGCCGGGGAGGCCACCGGTGCGGGGATCGGGCCGCTGGACCGGCTCGCCGCCGCCCGGCTGGACACCGGGGACGCCACCGCGGCGTTGCGGGCGGCGGCGACCCGGCTGCGCCGGGACCGGCTCGGCGACACGTTGGTCTTCCTCACCGGGCCGGGCGGCCGGGGCGAGCTGGGGCACCTCGGCGCGCTACGCGGGGCGTACCCGTCGGTGGTGGTGGGGGTGTTCGGGGCGGCGGAGCCGACGCCGGCCGGCGCGACGGGGATGGTCGTCGTCGACGCCGCCGACGGGGCGGCGTTCGCGGCCGAGTGGGACGGGGTCCGCCGGTGGTGAGGGTGTGGCGGGTGTTGCGGGCCGCGCCGCTGCCGCTGGCGCTGGTCGCGCTGGTCGCGCTGACCGGGGTGGCGCTCGGCCGGGTGTACGCGGGCGGGCTGCTGACCCGGCTGGTGGTCGGCGCGGCGGTCGGTTCGGTGCTGGTCAGCGTGGCCGCCCGGCGGCTGCCGTCCTGGCTGGTCGCCCCGCTGTCGGTGGCCGGCCTGGCCGGTTTCACGGCGTGGTCGCTGCGGGTGTCGGCCGACGCGGCGGGGCTGCCGGGCTCGCTGGCCGAGGTGGCGGCGGACGCGGCCCGCAACGGCATCCCCCGGCTGCTGACCGCGATGATCCCGGTGGAGCCGACGCCGGACACGGTGCTGGTGCCGCTGGTCGCGGCGTGGCTGGCCGGGCTGGCCGGGGCGGAGGTGGCGCTGCGGGCGGGCCGGGTGCTGCTGGGCTACCTTCCGCCGGCGCTGCTCTACGCCGGGGCGGTGTACGTGGTGGGGCCGAACGCGGACCCGGCGGTGTGGCCCACGGTGGCGTTCGCGGCGGTCGCCGCGCTGGGGCTGGCGGTGCCGTCCGGGCGGCCGGGCCCGTCCGGTCCGGACCCCACGGCCGGGTTGCCGCCCGGGGTGCGGGCGGCCGTCCGGGCCCGCCTCGCCGCCACCGCGGCCGCCGGCCTCGTCGTGGTGGTGGGGCTGGCGGCCGTGGTCGGGCCGGTGGTGGCGGGCCGGGTCGACGAGCGCCCGGTGGACCCCCGCCGGTACGTGGAGCCGCCGCAGGTGGAGTCGCTGGACGAGAACCCGCTGATCCGGATCTCCGGCTGGGCGTTGAATCCGCAGCAGAAGCTGCTGGACGTGGCCACCGAGCGCCCCGACGCGCCGACGGGGGCACCGGGTCCGGCCGGTTCTCCCACCGGCCCGCCCGGTGCCACCGGGAACGCCGCCGGGGGCCGGTCGGTGCGGATCCGGCTCGCGGTGCTCAGCGACTACGACGGGGCGACCTGGCGGGTCGGCGCGACCTACCGCAACGCCGGCCGGATCCTGCCGGCGGCGCAGCCCGCGCCGGGGGCAACGGTGGAGACGGTCCGGCAGGAGATCACCGTGGCGGACCTGAGCGGGCGGCTGCTGCCGGCCGTGGCCACCCCGCGTGAGGTCGGCGGGGCCCGGGTGGCGTACGACCCGCTGACGGGGACGCTGATCCGGCCGGAGGGGCTGACGCCGGGGCTGCGGTACACGGTCACGTCGGCGGCGGAGCGGCCCGACAACAACCTGCTCGCCACGGCGGACGTGCCGGCCGGGGACGAGGTGGCCCGGGTGCTGCGGGTGGCCGACGGGGTGCCCGACCCGATGCGCCGGCTCGCCGCCCAGCTCGCCGAGGACAACGGGGCCCCGTACGCGCGGGCGGCGGCGATCGAGCAGTTCCTCGCCGAGCACTACCGGGTGGTGGCGGACGCGCCGAGCGGGCACGCGTACCCGAATCTGGGCTTCTTCCTCTTCGGCCCACGCAACGGCGGCGGGCAGCGCGGCACGTCGGAGCAGTTCGCGGCGGCGTTCGCGGTGCTGGGCCGGCTGTCGGGGTTGCCGACCCGGGTGGTGGTGGGCTTCTCCTCCAGCGGCACCGGGCCGGTGCGGGCGGCCGACGCGTTCGCCTGGCCGGAGGTGCTCTTCTCCGGGCTCGGGTGGGTGGCGTTCGACCCGCTGCCCCGGCCGGACGACGAGCCGCGCCCGGTGGAGGAGGACTTCCGGCCGGCGCCGGAGGACCCGCCGCCGTCGGAGGTGCCCGAGCCGACCGTGGAGCCGACGCAGACGCCGCCGCCGCAGGCGGGGCCGGCGCGCCCGGTCGACTCGGGTGGGTTGTCGACGCCGGTGCTGGTCGGTGGCGGCGCGGGTGGCCTGCTGCTGGTGGTGGGGGCGGTGCTGGTGGCGCTGGCCGGGCTGCGCGGGGCGCGGTCGAGGAGGCGGCTGTCCACGGGCGACCCCGGCCAGCGGATCGCCGGCGCCTGGCGGGAGGTCACCGACGCGCTGCGGCTGGCGGGCCGGCCGGTGGGCGGGGACCTCGCCGCCACGGAGGTCGCGGAGCAGGCCCGCGCCGCCCTGGCCGACGCCCGCGCCACCCGCACCGCCGGTGCCACCCGCACCGCCGGGGCCGACCGCGAGGCCGGGGCCGACGGCACCGCCGGGGCCGACCGCGAGGCCGGGGCCGACGGCACCGCCGGGGCCGACCGCGAGGCCGGGGCCGACGGCACCGCCGGGGCCGACCGCGAGGCCGGGGCCGACGGCACCGCCGGGGCCGACCGCGAGGCCGGGGGCGACGGCACCGCCGGGGCCGACCGCGAGGCCGGGGGCGACGGCACCGCCGGGGCCGACCGCGAGGCCGGGGGCGACGGCACCGCCGGGGCCGTCACGCGCACGGCTCAGACCACCGCCGGTGCCGCCGACCCCGCCGCCGGTGCCGTGCCGCCCGACCTGGCGGAGCTGGCCGGGCTGCTCAACCAACTCGCCTTCGCGCCGGGCGCTGCCGCCGCCGAGCAGGCGGACCGGGCCGCCGCCCTGGCCGGCGAGTACGTCACCGCCCTGCGCGCCGCCCGCCCCTGGTGGCGCCGACTGCTCTGGTCGGTCCACCCGGGCCCCCTACGCTGGCGCCCCTGACCCGACCACCACGCACCACGCACCACGCACCACGCACCACGCACCACGCACCACGCACCACGCACCACGCACCACGCACCGGCGATCTTGCACTTGCGGCCCCCGGAAAGTCCATTTCGCCCCGTAACGCCTGGGCCGCAAGTGCAAGATCGCGGAGGCAGAGGGACGACGACGGGCGGTGCGGGCCGGGCCGGGTACCGAACCCGCGCGGAGCCGGCCCGCCCCGCCCGCGGCAGGATCGCGCTGCTACACGGATCGAGTGGCATCGGCGTCGCGTGGAGGCCACTCAATCCCGGATCGAGCGCGATCAAGACCGGCACGGCGGGCCACGGCGAAGACGCGGGCCCAGGCGGAGACACGGCAGCACGCGGAGACACGGCAGCACGCGGAGACACGGCAGCACGCGGAGATGCGGCAGCACGCGGAGCCGGCGAAGACGCGAGGACACGGACGCACGCGGAGACACGGACGCACGCCGAGCCGCGGCGGTCCTCAGGTCAGGCGCGGAGGCGGCGGACCAGTTTGCGGAGGCCGGCCTGCCAGCCGTCCGGGTCCTCGGCGCGGCGGAGGGCGTGCTGCGCGACCTCGGGGTGGGGCAGGATCAGGAACCGCTCCTCGGCCAGACCGGCGATCACCGCGTCGGCGACCCGGTCGGGGTGCAGCACCGCGCCGGAGGCGGCGATCACCCGCGCCCCGAGGTGCCCGGTGGCCAGCCCTTCGGCGAGCATCGGCGTGTCCACCCCCTGCGGGCAGAGCGCGCTGACCCGGAGGCCCTGGTCGCGGTAGGTGACGGCGAGCCACTCGGCCAGGCCCACCGCCGCGTGCTTGGTCGCGCTGTACGGGGCGTCGCCGACGGCGGTGAGCAGCCCGGCGGCCGAGCAGGTGTGCAGCAGGTAGCCCTGGCCCCGGGCCAGCATCCCGGGCAGCACCGCCCGCGTGGAGTGGACGTGGGCGAGCACGTTGACCCGCCAGGCCCGGTCCCAGTCGGCGTCGGCGGCGTCCAGCCCCGCGGCCGTGGCGATCCCGGCGTTGGCGCAGAACAGGTCGATGCGGCCGTACCGTCGCTCGGTGTCGGCCACCAGCGCGCGGACCTGGTCCTCGGCGGTGACGTCGAGGCCGGCGGCGTGGGCCACCGGGCCGACGGCCCCGGCGACGGCGCGGGCGGCGTCGGCGTCGAGGTCGGCCACCACGACGGCCGCCGCGCCCTCGGCGGCGAACCGGTGCGCGAGGGCCGCGCCGATGCCGCCGGCGCCGCCGGTGATCACGGCCACCCGGTCGGTGAGGTTCACGCCGGGCCCTCTCCCCCGGCGGGCCCGAGCCGGGCGATCAGGTCGGTCAGGGCCGCCGGGCCGCCGGCGGCCAGCTCGGGCGTGGGCAGCAGGGCCAGCACGGGTACGTCCACTCCGGCGTCGGCGTAACGGCGCACCTGGTCGCGGCACTGCTCGGGGGAGCCGTGCAGCACGAGCGCGTCGACGACCTCGTCGGGCACGGCGGCTGCGGCGCCCCGCCGGTCCCCGGCCGCCCAGGCCCGCCACACCGGGTCGAGGATCTCCGCCCGGCCCAGCCAGCGGTGGAACGCCGCGTAGGCGGGCACGGTCAGGTAGGTGGTGATGAGCCGGCGGCCGAGGGCGCGGGCGTGGCCGGCGTCGGAGGTGGGGCAGACGAAGATGCGGGCGACCACCTCGAACCCGTCGGGTCGCCCGCCCAGCTCGGCGACGGCGGTGGGCACGTCGTCGGCGGCCAGCCAGTTGAGGATCACCCCGTCGGCCTCGGCGGCGGCCAGCCGCAGCATGCCCGGACGCAGGGCGGCCAGCAGCAGCGGTGGCGGCACGGCCGGCGGCCGTTCCAGGGTGAACCGGCGCACCGCGAAGGTGTCGTACGCGCCGTCGACGGTCTGCCCGGCCAGGGCGGCGCGCAGGAAGCGCAGCACGTCCCGGGTGCGCCTGAACGGCTCGTCGAAGGCGACGGCGTTCCAGTCGCCCACCACCACGGGGGAGGACGCGCCGATGCCGAGGGCGAAGCGGCCGGGGGCCGCCTCGGCCAGCGCGGCGGCGCTCATCGCGAGCAGCCCGGGGCCCCGGGTGAAGGCGGGGGCGATGGCGGTGCCGAGGCGCAGCCCCGGCTGCCAGGCGGCGGCCAGCGCCAGCGGGGTGAACGCGTCGGCGCCGTTGACCTCGGACGACCACACGTCGGTGAAGCCGGCCCGGCGCAGGGCGGCGTAGGCGGCGGCGTGGTCGGCGAGCGGGAGGCCGCCCAGCGGCACGGTCATGCCCCATCGGTTCGTCACCGGTCGATCCTGCCCGCTGACCGCGGTCCCGGCAAGGGCGGCGGATCATGGCGGATGCGACGGATCCGGGTCGGGGCGGCGGGCCGGGGTGCTACGACTGCCGGGTGGAGCGGAACGACGGCGGGACTCGCTGAGCATGGCCGCCGGGGCGCAGCGGCCCCGCCGGTGGTGGCGGCGCGCGTCGGCGCCGGCGCTGGCGCTGCTGGCGGCCGTGCCGGTCCTGCTGCGCCTGGGCGACGCTGGTGTCGGCCGGCGCGGTGGCCGTGGCGCTGCTGGCGGTGGCGGTGGCCGACGCCCGGCGGGCCTGGGGCCGCCCGCCGGAGCAGCCCGCGCCGCCGTTCTGACTCCCGGCCGGGTTCCCGGGGGCAGGCGCGCGGCCCTGTCGGCCCTGCCGGCCCGGATGACGGGTCAGCCCGCCCCGGTGACGGGTCAGCCGCCGCCCCGGTGGCGGCCCTGCCGGCCCCGTGACGGTCAGCCGCCGAAGGCGAGCAGGCGCAGCCCGGCGGCGCTGAGCGCGGCCCGCTCGCCGTCGGTCAGCGGGTCCCGGCCGGTGGCCTTGCGGACCGTCGTCAGCCGGTCCCAGCCCAGGCCGGGCGGCACGGCCCGGCCGCCGGTCAGCAGCGCCGTGACGACCCGGGCCGCGGTCGGGGTCAGCCACGGCTCGCGGCCCAGGGCGGCGGCCAGGTCCAGGCCGTGCACGCCGACCTCGACCACCCGGGTCACCAGGAACTCGGTCAGGGCCATCGGGTCGCCGTGCCGGGTGCGGACCACCCGGTCGGCGCTCTGGCGGGCCACCGCCGCGTCGGCCGCGCGCCAGTCCCGGTCGAACGCGGCGGCGACCGCCGCCGGGCCGGTCGTCCCGCGGGCCTGTCGGCGGGCGCTGTCGACCCGGTCCCGGTCGACCTGCGGGGTGAACTTGGCCGCGCCGAAGTAGCCGGCGGCGTCCACCTCGGCGCGGGGCGGGGCCGGGGCGGCGAGCATGCCGGCGAGCCGGCCGGCGCCGGTGTGCACGTGGGCGACCAGGTCGCGCACCGCCCAGGGCGGGCAGCCGCTGGGCCGGTCCAGGTCGGCGGGGGCGAGGCCGCGCAGGACGTCGGCCAGCGCCGTGCACTCGTCGCGGAACGCCGCCCGCACCGCGTCGTGGGTCGTCGGCACCGGTCCCCTCCCCCGCCGTCAGCCCTTGACGCGGGGCACCAGGCGGTGCACGACGGCGAGCAGCAGCGCCGCCACCACGGCCATCGTCCCGGCGATGCCGGCGGCGCTGCCGGCGTAGGCGACGAACAGCGACCGCCGGCCCATCTCGTCCGGGTCGAGCTGGGGCAGGTCGACCAGCCAGGACAGGGCCAGCGCCGAGGCGACCACGGCGATCGCCCCGCCCAGCCCCAGCACGACGGCGGCGACCCGGTGCGCGTCGGCGGGCTCCACCTGGGCCTGTTCCCGCTGGGTGACCAGGAGCAGCAGCCCGGCCAGCGCCGCCCAGACGCCGACGACGAGGAACGCCGCGACGGCGTCGCTGGGGCGGTGCCAGCCGGCGGAGAGCGTGGCCACGCCGGCCACGGCCGCGTACGCGGTGCCGAGGTACGCGCCGAGCACCCGGACCGTGGTCGGGAGGACCAGGATCAGCGCGAGGGCCACCGACGCGGCCACGGTGGTGTGCCCGCTGGGCAGGCTGTTGCCGGCGGCGGCCCGCTCGGGGTCGATGCCGACGTCGGGCCGGACCAGGAAGTGCTTGAGCAGTTGGGTGGTCACGTTCGCCCCGGCGATGAGCAGGGTCGCCGTGATGGCCAGGGCGACCCGCCGCCGGATGAGCGCGATGAAGCCGATCACCGCCGTCGCGGCCAGCAGCGACAGCGCCGACATCGTGTTGAGGACGCGGTTAACCGGCTCGGCGATGCGGTCCTGGCCGATCCGGTTGCCGGTGAGGGCGACCGTGTCGAGCCACTGGCCGAGCTCGGTGTGCAGGGCGGCGCGCCACACCACGAGGAAGGCGGCTGTCTGGGCCAGGGCCAGCACGACCAACCAGACCGCCGTCCAACCCCTCGCCGTCGCGCGCACCCGCACACCGTAGCGGCACCCGCCGTAGCGGCACCCGGTGGCCCGCCGGGGCTCTACGGTTAGTTTGGGGTGGACGTACAGGAGGTTGCCGGTGACCGCCGCACCCGGGCCCGGAGGCCCTTCGCACCCCGTTCCGTCGCCGCCGCGAGACCGGCCCGAGTCCCTCGCCGACCTGCTCGGCGGGCGGCGCGGGGCGGTGGACGCCACCGCGCCGCCGGTGGCGTTCGCGCTCGGCTGGCTGGCCACCGGCCGTTCGCTGGTCGGCGGGGTGGCCGCCGCCGTGCTGGTCGGCACGGCGGTGGCGGCCTGGCGGCTGCGCCGGGGGGACCGGCCGCGGTCGGTGCTGATCGGGCTGCTCGCGGTCTGCGTGGCCGCGCTGATCGCGTTGCGCACCGGGCGGGCCACCGACTTCTTCCTCGTCCAGGTGCTGTCGAACGTGGCCAGCGCGCTCGCCTGGGTGGTGAGCATCGTGATCCGCTGGCCGCTGCTGGGCGTCCTCGTGGGGGTGGCGCTGCGGCAGCGGGGCCGGTGGCGGCGCGACCCGGCGCTGCTGCGGGCGTACGGGCGGGGCAGCTGGGTGTGGGCGGCGACGTACGCGGTACGGGTGGCGGTGTTCGTGCCGCTCTACCTGGGCGGGCAGGTGGTGGCGCTGGTGGTGGCGCGGGTGGCGCTGACCTGGCCGCTGGTGGCGTCCGCGCTGGCGGTGAGCTGGCTGGTGATCCGCCGGTCGCTGCCGGCCGGGCATCCGGGGCTGCGGCACCCCGTGACCGTGCCCGGCGCCGCGCCGGATCCGGGGACGGAACCCGGGACGAATCCGGGGACGGAACCGGGCGTGGGAACGAAAAGGGAGAGGCCGCCACGGGGGGAGCGGCCTCTCCGGTGACGTACGTTACTCCGTCGGCGACCGTCACGTGATCCCTGGACGGTCACTTTTTCCGGGGCTTTTTCGCGGCAAGTTCAGCTTCGGGCGGTGGGGCGGGCCGGCCGGTCCGCTGCGTTGACCGGACGGCCGGCCCGCCCCGGCCTGACCGTGGGAGTCAGGCCGTCCGCCGACCGGGCTCATAGTTCCCCCGGGCCCGGTCGGGCTCCGGGTGGGCGGGCCGCGCCGCCCACCCGGAGGGGTCGGGTCACCCGTTCGGGAAGAGCATCCCGTAGTCCGCGTACGCCATGGCGATGTCGGACTGGGCCCAGAACCGGTGGTAGTTGAACGTCGGCTCGGGGCCGCCGTCGAGGTACGCCTGCACCTTCGGCCAGTCCGGGTCGTTCTTGTAGAACGACCGGATGTCCAGGAAGCTCTTGCCGGCGGCGATGGCGTCGCCGTTGGGCATCTTCCCGGTCCAGCCCGGGGGCACGTAGAGACCCTGGCCGTCGGCGGCGTTGTAGACGTCGTCGAAGCGCTTGTAGTCGCCGCGCTTCTCCGTCGTCGAGACACCCTTGCTGTCGGCGGACGCGGACAGGGCGTCGAGCAGGCCCTTACCGGTGGTCTTGGCCGCCGTGTTGCCGGACTTGGCCGCGTACGCGATCAGGGTCCGGGCGAGGGAGCCGGTGACGCCGACGTCCTGGCCCGTGGAGGAGACCTCGACGTGCAGGTTGGTGTTGGCCGCCGGGCTGCTCGGGTTCCAGTTGGCGGGCTGGCCCGTCCACTTCAGCTCGGACGGGACCGACCAGTTGGTGCCCAGCGTGGTGTTCGCGATCGCCCACGGCACCCACTTGTCGAGCAGCGCCTTGGCCTTGGTGTTGCCGGTCTCCAGGTACAGCTCGGCGATGCGCTGCATCGACCAGACCTGCATGCCGAACCACTGGTTCGACGGCGGGTCGTTGTAGACCGGGTCGACGTCGTAGAACATGCCGTAGAAGGTGGCGGTGCCGGCCGGCGGGGTGCCGTAGTTGCCGTCCCAGCTGTTGGTGGCGCCACCGGCGATGCCGCCCTCGGACGACTGGAGCCAGGTGTAGAACTCCAGCTGCCGGTCGAGGCTCTTCTGCCAGTCCCCGACCGCGGTCGGGGACTTCGGCTTGAGCTCGTTCACGTTGGTCATCGCCCAGGCCGCGAACGGGTTCTGGTAGCCGAAGTGGCTGTGGCTGGAGCCGATCCGCCACGACCAGTTCTGGCTGGTGTCGTACGCGCCGCCCCAGGCGTAGTACCAGGACAGCAGGTAGTGCGCCGAGTCCTTGCCGCTGCCGGCGGGGCAGGTGCTGGCCCCGACGCAGTTGCCGATCTTCTTGAAGTACTTGTCGTACATCGCGTACCGCAGGTAGTCGCCCATCTTGGCGGCCTTGGCCACGGTGGCGGCGACGTCGGCCTGCTTGCCCTGCGCCTTGGCCCAGGTCAGCGCCCAGTACGCGGCCTGCACGGCGCGGGCGTCGGCGTCGGGGGCGTTGGTGTACTTCCACTGCTTGGCGGGGGCGCCGGTGTCCTTGACGAACAGGTCGAGGTAGCCGTACTGCCCGCCGTGCTTGAAGGTGTCGCAGGACGGCTGCGGGATGGTCTCCCACACCGACTCCTGCGTGCCCCGCTGGAAGGTGTTGATGTACGCCGGCCGGGTGGTGCCGTCACCGCAGCGGCCGAAGCCGTAGGTGTTGTCGACGTCCATCAGCCAGTGCATGCCGTAGATGTCGCCGGTGCCGTAGGTGCTCTGCAGCTCCGAGCGCAGCGGGTCCTGGCCGACCGCGACGTTCGGGTTCAGCGCCGAGGGGTACTGGCTGGGCAGGTTGTACTCCGCGGCGTACTGCGGGGTGCCGGCGGAGCCCGCGGTGGGCTGGTCGGCGTGGGTGGGGATGATGTACTTCTCCATCACCGTCCACGCGTTGTTGAACGGGGCCCAGTTCTGGGTCACCCGGCCGTAGTAGGCCTCCAGCCACAGCCAGTAGCTGAACGCCTCGGAGGTGGTCTCGTGGCCGTGGTCGGGCGCCTCGACGATCAGGGTCTCGATCGAGTGGTACGGCACGCCCTCGGGGCTGAAGTAGCCCGAGTTCTTGATCTTGCCGTACTGGTCGAGGAACTTCTTGACGTAGGCGTTGTCCCCGCCCGGCACGTCGTTGTCGACCTCGGTGACGGTGACCGCCAGCGGGGCCAGGCCGGTGCCGGAGGCGGTGACGGTGGCGGTGCCGCCGACGGTGTCGGAGTCCTCCGCCGCCGCCACGGTCACGGTGACGCCGGTGTTCCAGTTCGCCGTGGTGAGGGTCGCCGAGGCCGGCGTGACGGTGATGTCGGTGTCACCGGTGCGGGTCAGCGTCACCGGGACGCTGGCCGACGGGGCCGCGCTGAGCTTCAGGTTGAACGTGGCGGTGCCGCCCTCGCTCACGCTGACCGCGGACGGGGTGGCCACCAGGCGGGGGCCGGAGGCCGCGCTGACGGTGAACGCCTTCTCGGCGACGCCGATGCCGTTGGCGTTGTCGTAGGCCTTGGCCTGGACGGTGTAGCTGCCGGCCGGCAGGTCCTCCAGCGTGTAGCCGTACGGGGCGGTGGTGTCGGTGTTGACCAGCAGGCCGTTGCGGTAGAACTCGACCTTGCTGATCGTCCCGTCCGGGTCGCTGGCCGTGGCGGTCAGCGGCACGTCCGCCGGCGCCTCGAACGGCCCGCTCGGCACGCTGAGGGAGACCGTCGGCGGCTGGTTGGCCGGGGTGCCGTTGCACGGGGTGCCGTTGAGGGTGAACGCCGTGGGCTTCGGGTTGCTGCCGGAGTAGCTGCCGTTGAACCCGATGGTGGTCGACGCCCCGGTGCCGAGGCTGCCGTTGTACGACTCGTTGGTCGCGGTCACCTCGCTGCCGGACTGGCTCCACTTGGCCGACCAGCCCTGGACCACCCGCTGACTGCTGTTGGGGAAGGTCCACTTGAGCGTCCAGCCGTTGACGGCGTCGCCCAGGTTCTTGATGGTGACGTTGCCGGTGAAGCCGCTGCCCCAGTCGTTGGTGGCGTAGACCACGTCGCACGCCGGGGCGGCCTGCGCGGCGCCGGCCGGCAGGGCGATGCCGCCGACGACCAACGTGGTGGCGGCGAGCATCGCCGTCCGGCGACGTCTTGCCATGAGTCTCATGTGCGCGGTGTCTCCTCGGACCAGGCCGGGGCCGCGGGGCCCCGGCGGGGCGCCTCCACGCGCGCGGGGCACGGGGGGACGGAGGCGCTCGGGAATGGTGGTCGATCCGGCCCGGTCGGGGTGTGTGTGGCTGCGGTGCGTCGACGTTGGTCGACGACGCCGCGACCCTCCTTGGGGTGCCGTCCGGATGACCGGATGCCCTCGGCGACCCGCACTCACGCGAGCTGGCTCCTCGTCGCAGTGTTCGACAGTCTTGCATGGAAGCGCTCCCACGACAAGAAGAGTCCACGAACGAGCAGCTACTTGTTTCGATCTCGTTTTGGGGCTTTCACAAACCGGTGACGGGCGTTACAGTCGCTGCATCGCCGATGGGAGCGCTTCCATCGACGGAGGTCACAGAAGGTGTTGACCGGGAGCGTCGTGCCCGCGACGTCCCCGGCACATTGCCCGAAGGCTGACGGCGGGCCAGCCCGGACGCCGCCGCCAGCCACCACCCACCGGCAATGGAGGGAGGTGGAACCAGAGCCACTCGCGTGGCCCGGCTCCCGCGCGACACGCACGGCAGGACGCCAATTCCACTCGTGCGTGTGTGCAAACAAAGGTGGGGACGGGGGTTGCCCTCCCCCGTCCCCACACTAAACCCCCCGACACCATGGGAAAAGAGGCCGACGGGTCAGGCGTGTCACGCCACCCGGCCGGCCTCGCTCGCTATGGGCGTAGCCGGCGGGCGTCTCGCAGCCACGACCGACGCCCCGACATCGCCTCCCACCAGCGCATTCGCGCAACCGGCCACGCGCCGGACCAGCCCGCACAACAGAGCCGACCCGCCACAGGCGGGTTCGGCCGCCCCCGCCTGCCTTATGCTGGGAGCGCTCCCGGCCGTGCGGCGGTGGGCACCCATCACGAGGAGAAGGCCCCATGTCGATGCTCACCCGGCGGCGGCTACTCAGCCGCGCCGCACTCTCCGCCACCGCCGGGGCCACCGGCGCCGGCCTGCGCGTGGGCGGCACGGCCGCCACCGCCGCCGTCTCCGGCGGCCTGGCCACCGGATGCGACGCCGGCACCGACCCCGACACCGACCCCACCGACGGGCCCCGGGGCGACCTGCGCTTCCCGACCGGTTTCCGCTGGGGCGCGGCCACCTCGGCATACCAGGTGGAGGGCGCCACCAAGGAGGACGGCCGGGGCGAGTCGGTCTGGGACACCTTCAGCCGCACCCCCGGCCGGACCCGCAACGGCGACACCGGCGACATCGCCGCCGACCACTACCACCGCTACGCCGACGACCTCGACCTGATGCGCGACCTGGGGCTGCGCAGCTACCGGTTCTCCATCTCCTGGCCGCGCATCCAGCCCGACGGCACCGGCACGCCCAACCAGCGGGGTCTCGACTTCTACCGCCGCCTCGTCGACGGGCTGCACGAACGCGGCATCTCGCCGATGGCCACCCTGTTCCACTGGGACCTGCCGCAGACGTTGCAGGACGCCGGCGGCTGGGAGAACCGCGACACCGCCTACCGGTTCGCCGAGTACGCCGAGCTGCTCTACCGCGGCCTCGGCGACCGGATCCCGGTCTGGCTGACCATCAACGAGCCGAAGACCGTGGTGCAGAACGGCTACCTGCACGGCCACCACGCCCCCGGCTTCCAGGACCCGCAGGCGGCCTACCTGGTCGCCCACCACCTCCAGCTCGGGCACGGCCTGGCCGTGGAGGCGCTGCGGGCCACCGGCAGCGACGCCCGGATCGGCCCCGCCCTCAACCTGCACCCCTGCTACCCGGCAGACGACAGCGCCGAGGCGACCCGCGCCAGCCACCTCTACGACGGCTACGAGAACCGCCTCTACCTCGACTCGATCCTCAAGGGCAGCTACCCGGCGGACGTGCTGGCCGACCTGGGGCCCGACAGCCGGATGGCGCGCGGCATCCGCGACGGCGACCTGAAGATCATCTCCGCGCCGATCGACCTGCTCGCCGTGCAGTACTACACCCCGTACTACGTGACGGCCACCGGCGACACCGTCACCCGCTGGCCCACCTCCCAGGCGGACTGGCAGCAGATCTACCCCGACGGCATGTACGACATCCTGACCCGGGTGACCCGCGACTACGGTCCGGTCCCGCTGACCGTCACGGAGAACGGCCTGCCGCAGGCCGACACCCTCTCGGCCGACGGGACCGTCGACGACTCGGGCCGGATCAGCTTCCTGCGCGACCACATGGCGGCCGCGCACCGGGCCGTCACCGACGGGGTGCCGCTGGAGAGCTACCACGTCTGGTCGCTGCTGGACAACTTCGAGTGGGCGGAGGGCTACGACCAGCGCTGGGGCCTGGTCTACGTGGACTACCCCACCCAGCGCCGGGTGCCCAAGCGCAGCGCGCTGTGGTACCGCGAGGTGATCCGGGCCAACGGCCTGTAGCCGGGAACTCCCCGCCGGGCGGGCGGGGTCGCTCCGCACCGCCCGGCGGGCGGTCCGCCGGGCCGGCGGACCGCCCGGCGGGCCCTCCCGGGTGCTCAGCCCAGCGGGGGCAGCGCCTGCTGGAGCTCGGCGCGTAGCGCCGGGGTGAGCATCTCGCCGGCCTGCTTGGCCAGCCGCGCCATCTCGTAGCCGACCACGCCGATGTCGGCGTCCCCGGCGGCCAGCGTGGCCAGGATTGAGCCGTCGCGCACCTGCATCACCAGGAAGTAGCCGCGGCCCATCTCCACGACGGTCTGCTTGACGATGTCGCCGTCGAACATCTGCGCCGCGCCGGCGGTGATGCTCATCACCCCCGAGGTCACGGCGGCGAGCTTGTCGGCGTGGTCGCGCGGCAGGTGATCGGAGACGGCGACCAGCAGCCCGTCCGAGGAGACCACGATGGCGTGCGCCACCCCGGGCACCCGTTGCGCGAACGCGCTGACCAGCCAGCTCAGGTCCCGTGCCTCCTGGCTCAACGTCATCATTGCTGGTTCCCTTCGGTGCGCCCGCCGGCCGGCGGCAGGAAAATCTCGGTGGTCTCCTCGGCCTCGGCCCGCCGTACGCCGCTGTAGAGCCGCGTCAGCATGCCGCCCACGGCCTCCGGGTCCGGGTCGTGCCGCGGGGCCGGCGTCTGCGGCCGCGCCGGCTGCGTGACGGCGGCGAGCTGGGCCATCGGCACCCGGACGGGCAGCCCGTGCTCGTTGACGCCCCCGGTCACCGGCACCGCGGGCGGCACGGGATCGGGGGTCGCCGTGCCGGCCGCCGGACCCTGCCGTGACCACCAGCCGCCCCCGCCGGGGGCGGCCGGGCCGGCGGCCGGGGTCAGCACGTCCTCGGCCCGCACCGGCACCGACCGGCCCGGCCTGGGCACGGTGACGCTGCGCGGCCGGCGGCCCGCCACCGGCTGCTCCGGGGGCACGGCGACGCCCGGCGGCCGGGCCGGGTCCCGGGCCGCGGCGCCGCCCGCCGGGCGACCGCCCGCCACCGGGGCGGGGTCGTCGGCCACGGGGGCGGTCACCCGGGGCAGGTTGGTCAGCGTGGTGGTCAGCATCCGTGGGGACACGGGCGGGTCCAGCTCCACCATCGGCGGGGCGGCGGTGAGCAGCGGGGCCGGGATGTGCACCCGGGCCACCAGGCCGTCGGGGGCGGAGTGCAGGCGCACGACGACCGCGTGCCGGGCCGCGAGGTGGCTGACCACGAACAGGCCCATCCGCTCGGACGCAGCGACGTCGGCCGCCGGCGGGGTCGCCAGCACCTCGTTCGCCTCGGCGAGCGCCGCCGGGGTCATGCCCAGCCCCCGGTCGACGATCTCCACCACCGCGCCGAGCCCCTCGGGGCCGGCGGTGACCAGCACGGCGGTGTCCGGCCGGGAGAACGTGGTGGCGTTCTCCAGCAGCTCGGCGAACAGGTGGACCAGGTCGCCGATGACGTGCCCGACGACGTGCAGGTCGGCCACCTGCTGGTGGCGCACCCGCTGATACTGCTCGATCTCGGCGCTGGCGGCCAGCAGCACCGCGCCCAGCGCCACCGGCCGGTTCCACCGCCGGGTCGACTCGCTGCCGGCGAGCACCAGCAGGCTCTCGTCGTTGCGTCGCATGCGGGCGGCGAGGTGGTCGAGCTTGAACAGGTTCTCCAGCTGGTCGGGGTCGCTCTCCTCCCGTTCCAGGCTGTCGAGCAGCTCCAGCTGCCGCTCCACCAGGACCTGACTGCGCCGGGCGAGGTTGACGAACATCAGGTTGACGTTGCGGCGCATGGTCGCCTGTTCCACCGCGACGCTGACGGCGCTGCGGTGCACCGCGACGAACGCCTCGGCCAGCTCGCCGACCTCGTCGAGGGAGCGGACGACCGCCGCCGGCACCTCGATGTCGGGCACCCCGCCGCTGACCTGGCGGAGCCGGTCGAGGGCGTCCGGGAGCTCGATCTGGGCGATCCGCAACGCCTGGCCGCGCAGCAGCCGCATCGACCGGGCGATGGTCCGGCCGACCAGCACCGAGATCAGCAGGGCCACCAGCAGCACCGCGACGATCCCGCCGGCCACCAGCAGGGTGGTGCGCAGCTGGCCGGCGCTGGCCTCGTTGGCCCGGCGCACCGCGTCGTCGACGACGCTGGCCTCCAGCTGCCGCAGCAGCTCCTGGCGCTGCTCGCTGGCCGCCCACCACTGCGGGGCGGGCAGCACCCGGGCCTCCGCGCCGCCGCTGGGCAGGCTCTGCTCCTCCAGCTTCGTGGCGGCGGTGAACGCCGGGTCGACGGAGACGGCGTCGTAGCGGCGGATCTGCTCGGTGGTGGCGGCGACCCGGAACGCGCCGAGGGCGGTGAGCTGCTGCGCCCGCAGGTCGGTCAGCTCGACCTGGTCCTCCACCCCGTAGCGGCCGGCGCGGGCGGCGGCGTACAGCTCCGCGCGGACGCGGGAGGAGAGCTCCTTGACCCGGGCGAGCTGGACGTAGCGCAGCACGGCCTCGTTGAGCGCCCGCCGGTCCTCCCCCGGCGAGGGCTGGGCGAGCAGGTTCAGCAGGGCGGAGACCGCCCGGTGGTAGTTGCTGAGGATCGTGTCGCTGGCCAGCACCGCCGGGGGCACCGCCGCGCGGATGTAGACGACCTGGTCGTACGCCTCCAGCGCCGCCGAGTAGGCCACCTGCCAGGCGGCGTCGGCGTCGGCCAGCGGGCCGGCCGCCCGCCGCAGCTCCCGCACGGCGGCGTCGGTGCCGGACTGCAACGGCTTCAGCGCGGCGATCGCGGCGTCCCGGGCGACGCCGCCTCCCCCGCTGCGGCGCAGCTCCGCCAGCTCGCCGGCGGTGCGGTCGCGTTCCTGCTGGAGCTGGTGCACGGCGTCGGTGATCTGCCGCCCGATGCCCACCTGACGCGCGAAGTCGCTCAGTTCGGTGGTGCGCCCGACCAGGCCCTGCGTCTGCACGCCGGCCAGCACCAGGAACGCCACGGACGGGATGACCAGGACGGTGGCGAGCTTGGTCCCCATCCGCCAGTCCCGCAGCCGCAGCGGCGAGCGGCGGCGGTGCGGCACGACGCGGACGTCGAACCGACGCCTGCGGTGGTTCGACACCCCGCTCCGCGCCGGGTCGGGACCTGCGCCCACACCTGCCTCCTAGGTCCCTCGCGTCCGCCGCACACCGGAGCGCGGGTCCATCCAACCAGGCCCGACGGCGGTGTCAACGGGCCGACCTGAGGGCGGGCTCAGGAAGGATACCGAGGGTGGCGCTGTCCTGACGGGGTCGGTGAGGGCGGCTCATCCGTCCGGCCGATGGCCACGAGCGGCACCGCCGCGTCCAGCCGGCCCAGCGCCACCCGGGCCGCGCCCGTCGCGCCGACCTCCGGGTCGGGGTGGTGGTAGACGCGGCGGGGCGCGAGGACGTCGGCGAACGACTCCCGCCACCACGCGGAGGCCTCCACGGCCCCGCCGCCCAGCACCACCTCGACCGGCCCGCCCACGGTGGACTCCAGCTCGACGAGGTCGGCCGCGACCAGCCGGCAGACCCCGGACATCAGGCCGGCGAGGATGTCGACCGCGCCGGTGCCGAAGCTCAGCCCGCCCAGCGCGCCGGAGCCGGCCGGCGCGTGGCCGGGCGGCCGGTCGCCCCCGAAGTGCGGGTCCGCCGCGACGCCGCCGCCCCGGGGGATCCGGGCCAGCGCGGCGTCCAGGGCGGCGCCCCGGGGCAGCCGCAGCTCGCGGTCGGCCCAGGCGAACAGGTTCCCCCCGGAGGAGTACGCCGCCCCGGTGACCACGTGGTCGTGGTCGACCCGGTAACGCCACAGCCGGCCCGGCAGCGGCGGCAGCTCCGCGCCGGCCGGCACCGCCTGGACCAGCCGGACGGCCGACGAGGTGCCGACCGTCACCGCCGCCCGGCCCGGGTCCACCGCGCCCGAGCCGACGTTCGAGGCGGCCCCGTCGCCCACCGGCGCCGCCCAGGCCGCGTCGGCGAGCTGCGGCCAGCGGCGGGCGTGCTCGGGGCGCAGCCGCCCCCGCCAGCCGTCGCCGGCCAGCTCGGGGAGCTGCCCCGGGCCGGTGGCGGCCAGCTCGCACGCCTCGGCGTCCCAGGTGAGGGTGCGCAGGTCGAGCAGGCCGGTGCCGGATGCCTGGGAGACCGACATCGGCGCGGCGTCGAGCAGGCCGCCCAGCACGTACTCGGCGAGGCCGACGAACCGGGCGGGCGGGGCCGACGCGCGCTCGCGCAGCCACGGCAGCCGCACCGACCAGTAGCAACGGTGCCACCAGGTGCCGGTGCGGCGGTGGAACGCGGCCTCGTCGGCCGGGCCGGCCGCGCCCGCCGGGGGCTCGGGGCGGGTGTCGAGCCAGGTGAGCACCGGCCCCAGCGGCTCGCCGGCCCGGTCGACCGGCAGCACCGAGTGCCACTGGGCGCTGGTGGCGACCAGGCCGACGTCGCGCAGGTGCCCGCCGGCGGCCAGCTCGTCGAGGCACTCGGCGAGGCAGGCCAGGTAGGTCGGGGCGTCCAGCGTGCCCGCGCCGTCGTCGTCGACGGCGACGCGCACCTTGCGGCGGGCGAGCGCGCCGGGGCGCGGCACGGCGTCCGGGTCCAGCACGAGGCCACGCACCGAGGAGGTGCCCAGGTCGAGGGCGAGGATGTTCATCGTGGCTCACCGTACCGGGCGGCCGCCGGGCCGGCCCGGCGGTCGACGTCGCCGCAGGTCGCCCGGCGGCCGGTCCCGCACCCCGGGATCGGGTTCCCCGGCGGTGGGCGCGCGCGTAGGGTGACGGCATGCCCGCGCACCTGACCTGCTGGTGGCCCGCCGACCCGGCGGCCCACCCCCGCGCGTAGCTTCCCCACGCGGCCGCCCCACGAGGCGGTCGCCGGTTCTCTCCCCGACCCGGGGCCGCCACCGACGGCGCCGCCCGGCCACCACCAGGAGAACCCGATGATCCGCCCGCACGACCTGCTCGCCGCCGTCGCCGACGGCGTCGACCCCGGTCCCTTCGCGCTCGTCCGCCGCGAGGGCGCCGACCACCTGGAGCTGTTCACCGGCACCGTACGCGCCGTCGACCGGCTCGCCGACGTCCCGCTGCCCGACGGCCCGGCCGGGCCACGCACGCTGGCGCTGGTGCCGTACCGGCAGATCACCGAGCGGGGGTTCGCCTGCGTCGACGACGGGACCCCGCTGGAGTGCCTCCAGATCGCCGGGCACGCCCGGTTGCCCCTGGCCGACGTCGTCGCCGCCCTGCCCGACGCCCCGGTGGCGACCGCCGACGCCGGGTTCGACATCGCCGACGCCGAGTACGCCGACACGGTCGCCCGGGTGCTCGCCGAGGAGATCGGCCGGGGCGAGGGGGCGAACTTCGTCGTCCACCGCACGATGCGCGCCACCGTGCAGGGCTCCCCGCTGGTCGCCGCCCTGGCCGCGCTGCGCCGGCTGCTGCTGCGCGAGCGCGGCGCGTACTGGACGTTCGTGGTGCACACCGGCACCCGGATCCTGGTCGGGGCGAGCCCCGAGCGGCACGTCAGCGTCGACGACGGCCTGGTCATGATGAACCCGATCAGCGGCACCTTCCGGCACGGCGGCACCGCCGACACGGCCTCGCTGCTGCGCTTCCTCACCGACCCGAAGGAGGTCGACGAGCTCTACATGGTGCTCGACGAGGAGCTGAAGATGATGGCCACCGTCGCCGAGCGCGGCGGGCAGGTCGTCGGCCCCTACCTCAAGGAGATGTCGCACCTCTCGCACACCGAGTACCTGCTCGCCGGGCAGAGCTGCCTGGACGTGCGGGACGTGCTGCGGGAGACGATGTTCGCCCCGACGGTCACCGGCAGCCCGATGGAGAACGCCTGCCGGGTCATCGCCCGGCACGAGCGCACGGGGCGGCGCTACTACGCCGGGGTGCTGGCCCTGCTGGGCCGCGACGACGCCGGCCGGCAGACCCTGGACGCGCCGATCCTGATCCGCACGGCGGAGATCTCCCCCGACGGGGAGCTGCGGGTGCCGGTCGGGGCGACCCTGGTGCGCCACTCCACGCCCGAGGGCGAGGTGGCCGAGACGCACGCCAAGGCGGCCGGGGTGCTGGCCGCCCTCGGGTTGCGCCCCGACGCCCCCGACCTCGGGCCGGGTCCGGCGCCCCGGCTGGCCGACGACCCGCAGGTACGCGCCGCGCTGGCCGCCCGCAACGCCCCGCTGGCCCGGTTCTGGCTGGACCAGCGCCCGCCGGGGGCGGTGGCCCTGCCCGGGCTGGCCGGCCGGCGGGCGCTGATCGTCGACGGGGAGGACACCTTCACCGGGATGCTCGCCCACCAGCTGCGCGCCCTCGGGCTGGCCGTCGAGGTGACGCCGTGGCACCGGCCGGCCGGCGACGACGCGTACGACCTGGTGGTCGCCGGCCCCGGCCCGGGCGACCCGAGGGCGGTGGACCAGCCGAAGATGGCGGCCCTGCGCGGGCTGCTCGCCCGGCGGCTCGCGGCCGGCGCGCCGGCCCTCGCGGTGTGCCTGGGCCACCAGTTGCTCGCCGGGCTGCTCGGGTTGCGGCTGCACCGGCGCGACGCGCCGTACCAGGGGTTGCAGCGTGACGTCGGCGTGTTCGGCGCGAGCCGCCGGGTGGGGTTCTACTCCACGTTCACGGCCGTCGCCGACGCCGACCGGGTGGCCAGCGCGTACGGGCCGGTGGAGCTGGCCCGGGACCCGGTCGACCACGCGGTGCACGCGCTGCGCGGGCCCGGCTTCGCCGGGGTGCAGTTCCACCCCGAGTCGGTGCTCAGCCGCGACGGCCTGGCGGTCCTGGCCGACCTGCTGGGCCACCTGCTGTCGGTGCCGCCGGGCCGGTCGCCGGCCGTGGCCCGCGCCGAGGGGTAGGAGCGCGCCGAGGGGTAGGAGCGCGCCGAGGGGTAGGAGCGCGCCGAGGGGTAGGAGCGCGCCGGCCGCCGGCGGTCAGCCGGCGGCCAGGCCCCGCTTCAGCGCCGCACCGATCTGCACCGCCCGCTTCGCGGTCAGCGCGGTGGCGGCAAGCGCCACGTGGTCCGGCGGGACCTCGCCGTTGTTGCTGGTGTGCGAGGCGCCGTACGGGTTCCCGGCGACGAACTGGCTCGGGTCGGTGTAGCCGGGGGTGACGACGACGCCGCCCCAGTGGTAGAAGACGGTGAGCAGCGACAGCAGGGTCGACTCCTGGCCGCCGTGCGAGGTCGCCGTCGAGGTGAACGCGGAATAGACCTTGTCCGCCAGCGCGCCGCGCGCCCACAGCGGGCCGGTGGTGTCGATGAACTGCTTGAGCTGGGCGGCGACCATGCCGTAACGGGTGGGCGACCCGAGGATCACCACGTCGGCCCAGGACAGGTCGTCCGGCTCGGCCTCCATCACGTCCTGGGTTTCGAGGCGGTGCGCCTGCCAGCCCGAGTTGGACCGGATCGCCTCGTCCGGTGCGAGCTCACGCACCTTGCGCAGGCGCACCTCCGCGCCGGCCTCGCCGGCGGCCTCGCACGCGGACTGCGCCATCTGATACGTGATGCCGGTCGCGCTGTAGTAGATCACGGCGACCTTGATCCGGCCCTCCATCGGGTCCTCCTCGCTCTCCGGTCAGCCCTGGCGACTACCCGTCGCCTGCGGCGTCAAACGTCGGCCGGCGGGCGTGCCGGACGGCCCGGGTCCGCCGGGCGATAGCCTGGTGCGGTGATCCTGCCCCTGCCCGACGGCGAGTTCCGGGCGTACCTGTTCGACTGCGACGGCACCATCGTCGACTCGATGCCCCAGCACCACACGGCCTGGCGGCGGGCCCTCGGCGAGTGGGGCTGCGACCTGCCCGAGGACCTCTTCTACGCCTGGGCCGGGCGGCCGGTGGCCGACATCGTCGCCGACCTCAACGCCCGGCACGGCCTGACGATGCCGGTGGAGGCCGTCGCCGCCCGCCGGGAGGCGCTCTACCAGGAGCTCCTGCCGACGGCGACCGCCGTGCCCGGGGTGCTGCGGCACATCGACGACGCCCACGGGCGGGTGCCCTTCGCCGTGGTCTCCGGCAGCACCCGGGAGTCGGTCACCGCGTCCCTCGGCGCGCTCGGCATCCTCGACCGGTTCGACACCCTGGTCTGCGCCGGCGACTACGCCCGGCCCAAGCCCGACCCGGAGGCGTTCCTGCTCGCCGCCCGGCTGCTGGGCGTGCCACCGGCGGCCTGCCTGGTCTTCGAGGACGCCGACCTGGGCATCCAGGCCGCCACCGCCGCCGGCATGGCCTCGGTGCGCGTCCCGCAGCCCCGGCGGGGCTGACCGGCCGCGGCGACGCAGGCCGGCGGGTGGCCGACCCGGCCCGGCTGGCTGGCTGGCTGGCTGGCTCAAGTTTTGCGCAAGTTCCACGGATCGCGGGTCCCCACCGGGCCGTCGCACGCCATCCTGATCGCACCGGCGCCGGCCGCCCGGGCCGTCCGCCGGCGCGCCGGTCGACCTGAACGGGGGATCGCGCTCCGTCGGCGACGAGGCCGGCGTAGCGCGATCAGGGGTCGGCGGCCGGGGTGATCAGCGGACCAGGGCGTCCAGCAGCCGGTCGAGTTCGGCCGCCGGGTCGGCGGTCAGCCCGGTGTGCACCGGCCCGGTCTGGATCATCGTGCTGCGCGGGGCCGCCAGCCAGCGGAACCGCTCGCCCCGCCGCATCCGCCCCGACGGGCCCTCCCCGGCGCACGTGCGGTCCCAGGAGCCCAGCGCCGCCGCCACCTCGGCGAGGTCCACGTCCGGCGCGAGCGCCCGGACCCGGTCGGCGTCGAGGTGGGTACGCGCCGCGAGGAAGTCCCGGCCCTGGCAGTAGAGCACGACCCCGACGTTGATCCGTTCGCCGCGCTCGACCCGGGGAACCAGCCGGATCACCGCGTACTCGAAGGGTTCTCTCACGCGGCGCTCCCCTGCGGCAGCCAGTCGGCGGTGCGCGCCACTCGGCGGGCGAGGTGGTCGGCGTACGCGGCGCGGGCCGCGTCGGCGGAGTCGAAGTCGGGCCCGGCCAGCCAGGCGTCCGGCACCAGCGCCAGCACCTCGGCGAGCAGGGCGGGGGTGACCCGGGGCGTCAGGTCGGCGTCGGCCTCGGCCAGCCGGCTCGCGTAGGGCGCGAGCACGTGGTCGTCGGCGCGGTACGCCCGGTGCACGGCCGCCTCGGCGCGCGGCCAGTTGTGGTGGAAGTAGAGGCAGGCGCCGTGGTCGATCAGCCACAGCTCGCGGTGCCAGATCAGCAGGTTGGGGTTGCGCCAGCTGCGGTCGACGTTCTCGGTGAACGCGTCGAACCAGAGCACCCGGGAGGCCAGCGCGGGGTCGACCGGGTGCGCCACCGGGTCGTAGCCGAGCGCGCCGGGCAGGAAGTCCATCCCCAGGTTCGGCCCGCCGCTGCCGCGCAGCAGCTCCTGCACCTCCTGGTCGGGCTCGGCCCGGCCGATGACGGGGTCGATGTCCAGCACCACCAGCCGAGGCACCGACAGCCCGAGCCGGCGGGCCAGCTCGCCGCAGATCACCTCGGCCACCAGCGCCTTCGGCCCCTGCCCCGCGCCGGAGAACTTCGCCACGTACGTGCCCAGGTCGTCGGCCTCGACCACACCGGGCAGCGAGCCGCCCTCGCGCAGCGGGGTGACGTAGCGGATTCCGGTGACCTGACGGAGCACGAGGCCCACCCTAGCCGGAACCCCTGCGCCGCCCGCGCGGGCCGCCGCCGGCGCTCCTATTCACGACCGGGCCCCGGAATGCTTCCGGAGCGGCTCGGGTAGCCACGTCGTGACCCACGAGAGGAAGGACGAGCCAATGCGACTGACCGAGCAGCAGATCCGCTCGCTGTACGGGCAGGACGTCCAGGACCGCTCGGGTGCGAAGATCGGCAGCGTGGGCCAGGTGTGGGCCGACGCCGCCGGCGAGCCGACCTGGGTCAGCGTCGCCACCGGGGTGATGGGCCACCACGAGTCGATGGCCCCGCTCCAGTCGGCCCGGATGCAGCAGGACAAGCTGAGCCTGCCGTACGACAAGGCGACCGTGCGCGGCGCGCCCAGCGTCGAGGCGGGCACCGACGAGCCGCTGGACGCCCGGCAGCTCACCCAGCTCTACGCGCACTACCAGCTTCCGCCGCCCACCCCGCCGGCCCCGCCGCGCCAGCAGGCCGCCGGCTACCCGCGGGGGCCGGAGCTGACCCGCTCCGAGGAGCGGCTGCTGGTGGGCACCGAGAGCGAGCCGGCCGGCACCGCGCGGCTGCGCAAGCACGTCGTCGACGAGGACGTGCACACCACCGTCCCCGTCGAGCACGACGAGGTGCGCGTCGAGCGCGAGCCGATCGCCCCGGGCGACCGGCGGGCGCGGTCCGGGATCGGCGACGAGCAGCAGGAGCTGCGGCTGCGCGCCGAGCACCCGGTGGTCAGCAAGGAACAGGTCCCCGTCGAGCGGGTCCGGCTGACCAGGGACGAGGTCGTCGAGGACCAGCCCGTCGACGAGCGGCTGCGCCGCGAGCGGGTGGAGGCGGACGTCCCGCAGTCGGCCCGTTCCCGCCGCTGACGCGACGCCCCGGCGGTGACCTGCCGCGCGAGGGCCCGGAGCGGTGACCTGCCGCGCGAGGGCCCGGCGGTGACCTGCCGCCGGACGGTACGACCCCGGGCGGGCGGATCCCTGGTGATCCGCCCGCCCGGTCACGGGTTCGGCGGGTGTCGGTGACCGGCCCTATGCTGACCGTCGAGGTGGAGGAAGGCGGCGCAGACGTGGCGACGAGCGGAGCGCGTGGGCGGGCGGGCGGCGCGGGAACGGCGGCGGCGCTGACCGGCCGGGCGGAGCTCACCGGCGCGGAGGCGCTCGCGCTGCGGATGACCGCCCTGCTGCTGCGACCCCACCCCACGGCCCGCCCCGAGAACGTGGCCGGGGTCGTCGAGTGGTTCGGCGCGATGCAGGCGCAGGACGCGGCGAGCGGCCTGTGGTCGCTCGGGCTGCGGCTGCCCGGCTGGGCGCAGGCCGACGTGCAGGCGGCCCTGGAGCGGCGGGAGGCGCTGCGCACCTGGCCGATGCGGGGCACCGTGCACCTGGTGCCGTCCCGGGACGCCCGGTGGATGCTGGACGTCACCGGCGTGCGCACCCTGGCCGCCGCCGGGCCCCGCCGGGCGGTCCTCGGGCTCAGCCTGGCGGAGGCCGACCGGGCCGCCGACGTGCTCGGCGCGGCGCTGGCCGGCGGGGCGCGGCTGACCCGGTCGCAGTGCCAGGCCACGCTCGACGCGGCCGGCATCGACACGACCGGCCAACGCGGCTACCACCTGCTCTGGTATGCGGCGCAGAAGGGCGTCACCTGCATCGCCCCGCACGTCGGCACGGAGCAGACGTTCGCGCTGCTCGACGAGTGGGTGCCCGACCCGCACCGCCCCGACCGCGACGAGGCCCTCGGCCTGCTGGCGGTGCGCTACTTCCGCAGCCACGGCCCCACCACCCGGCAGGACTTCGCCGGCTGGACGGGCCTGACCGCCACCGACGCGAAGCGGGGCATCGCCGCCGCCGGCGACGCGCTCACCACCGTGACGGTCGACGGCGCGGAGGCGGTGGCCGACCCGGCCCTGCTCGACGCGCCCCGCGCCCCGGTCGACGACGTGCACGCCCTGCCCGGGTTCGACGAATACCTGCTGGGTTTCAAGGACCGGTCGCTGATGGTCGCCCCGGAGCACAAGCAGGCGATCGTCCCCGGCGGCAACGGGGTGTTCCAGTCGACGGTGGTGCGCGACGGCCGGGTGGCCGGCACGTGGAAGCGGACGCTGGGCAGGACGCGGGTGAAGGTGGCGGTGCGCCCGCTGGTCGACCTCGACGCCGCCACCCGGGCGCGGGTCGATGCGGCGCTGGCGGCGTACGCGGCGTTCGTCGGGCTCCCGCCGGCCGTGGAGTGGACGTGAGGATCTATCGCCTCAGCCCTCCACCCGGCTGTCACCGGGGCGCGAGGGTCACCGAGACCGCTCGCCGCTCGGCGCAGACCCAGGTGGTGGCCTCGGCGAGACGCAGCAGACCCCGCATACCGCGAAGCAGGTGCGACGCCTGACGGATCGACAGCGGGAAGCTGGCGACGGGCTGCCGCGCCTCGGGGTTGGCGTCGTACGTCTCGACGACGACGCGCACGGGCTCGCCAAGCGGACCGTGCGCCATGCTCAACGTCGAGCGGACGCTCACCGCCTCCCGGTCGTCCGCCGTTACGAGGATCGGTCGCGAGGCGTGCGACCAACGCGGGCGGGCTGCGCCCACGATGCTCGGTGGCGTGTCACGCACGCGAGCGACCGAGCTGGTCCGCAGGCCAGGGCTCCCCGAACCAGTAGACGTGGTCGGCAACGGCCGGATGCGGATCTGGGATCGAGATGCCGTCGAGGCATGGATCAGGGCGAACCGGCCACACCAACACGTCGACGAGTAGGCCCAGGGTTCGCCGCTCGCGCTCGTACGCGAAGCAAGATCGCGCTCGATCAGGGAATGAGTGGCGTCCCTCGGGGCCCAGAGGGCACTCTTTCCGGGATTGAGCACGACCTTGGGGCGGTCGTCGGCCGCTTGTGGTGCAATCGCGTCGGCGTGTCATGTCCCGGAGCCGGCCACCTTTCCCGGACGGGTGAGCCCGGCCGGGCCGGCGCGCGTCCGGCGCGACGGGCCCACGCGCGTCGTCGTGGGCCCGCCGCGCGGATCAGGAGCCGCCGAGCGCGCCGGACGACCGCCCCTCGTGCAGGGTCAGGTTCCGGCCCGTGGACGGGTCGAACAGGTGGATCTTCTCCAGGTTGAACCAGACCCGGCGGTCCTCGCCCTCGCGTACGGTCGACTCGGCCGACAGCCGGGTGACCAGGCTGGCCCCGCCGCCGCTGAAGTCGGCCCCGGCGTCGGCGGCCAGCTCCTCCAGCTCGGCGGCGCTGGCCCGCTCCCCCTCCAGGGTGAAGTAGACGTACTTGTCGGAGCCCATCGACTCGACGATGTCGACCGGCGCGGTGAACTCGGCGCCCCGGCGGCGGGTGTCGTCGTCGACCAGCTCGGCGTCCTCGAAGTGCTCGGGGCGGATGCCGAGGATCAGCTCGCGCGGGGCGTCGCCGGCCTCCAGCTCGCGGCGGATCCGGTCGCCGATCGGCACGTCGCCGATGGCGGTGCGCAGCTTCCCGTCGTCGACGGCGGCGTGCAGGAAGTTCATCGACGGGGAGCCGATGAAGCCGGCGACGAAGAGGTTGCGCGGGTGGTCGTAGAGCTCCTGCGGCGGGCCGACCTGCTGGATCGCGCCGCCCCGCATGATCACCACCCGGTCGCCGAGGGTCATCGCCTCGGTCTGGTCGTGGGTGACGTAGACGGTGGTGGTGCCGAGCTGCTTCTGCAACCGGGACACGACCGTGCGCATCTGCACCCGCAGCTTCGCGTCGAGGTTGGACAGCGGCTCGTCCATCAGGAACGCCTTGGGCTGGCGGACGATCGCCCGGCCCATCGCCACCCGCTGCCGCTGGCCGCCGGAGAGGTTGGCCGGCCTGCGGTCCAGCAGCGGGGTCAGCTCCAGCACCTTCGCCGCCTCGTCGACCTTGGCGTCGATGGTCTGCCTGTCGAGCTTCGCGAGCTTCAGCGGGAACGCCATGTTCTCCCGGACGGTCATGTTCGGGTAGAGCGCGTACGACTGGAACACCATCGCGATGTCCCGGTCCCGGGGGGCCTTGTCGTTGACCCGCTGGCCGCCGATGCGCAGCTCGCCGGAGCTGATGTCCTCCAGCCCGGCGATCATGTTGAGGGTGGTGGACTTCCCGCAGCCCGACGGGCCGACCAGGATGACGAACTCGCCGTCGGCGATCTCCAGGTCGACGTCGCGCACCGCGACGGTCCCGTCGGGGAACGACTTGCTCACCTTGTCCAGCACGATGTCAGCCATGACTACACCACCTATCCCTTGACTGCGCCGGAGGTCAGGCCGGAGACGATGCGGCGCTGGAAGAAGAGCACGAACAGGACGATCGGCACGGTGATCACCACGGCGGCGGCGCAGATGGCCCCGGTGGGGTCCTCGAACTGCGACTCGCCGGTGAAGAACGACAGCGCCACCGGCACCGTGCGGGCCCGCTCGGTGGAGGTGAGCGTGATGGCGAACAGGAAGTCGTTCCAGCAGAAGATGAAGACCAGGATCGCCGTGGTGAACAGCCCCGGCGCGGCCAGCGGGGCGATGACCCGTCGGAACGCCTGGCCCTGGGTCGCGCCGTCCATCTTCGCCGCCTTCTCCAGGTCCCACGGGATCTGCTTGAAGAACGCCGACAGCGTGTAGATCGCCAGCGGCAGCGCGAAGGTGATGTACGGCAGGATCAGCCCCGGCCAGGTGTCGAAGAGCCCGAGCTGCCGCTCGATCTCGAACAGCGGCGACACGAGCGACACCTGCGGGAACATCGCGATCAGCAGGGAGACGCCGACGAGCAGCTTCTTGCCGGGGAAGTCCAGCCGGGAGATCGCGTACGCGGCCATCGCGCCGAGCACCACGGCGATCAGCGTGGCGATCAGGGCGATGCCGATCGAGTTGACCAGGGCCCGGACGAACTGGTCGGTGTCGAAGATCGACCGGTAGTTGTCCAGCGTCCACTCCCGGGGCCAGAACCTGCCGTCGGTGAGCGTGGCCGGGGTCTTGAACGACAGCGAGGCGATCCAGAGCACCGGGACCAGCGCGAAGACGACGACGATGACGTCCAGCAGGCCCCAGCGCAGCTTCGCCCGCGTGGTGGTGTCGGCCATGTCAGCGCCTCTCCCCGTCGTCGCTGCCGGGGGCAGCGGTGCCGAACAGCTTCACGAAGACGAACGCGATGACCGCCACGGTGAGGAAGATCAGCACGGACATCGTGGACCCGATGCCGAGGTTGAGGCCCCGGATCAGGTTGTTGTAGGCGAGCATCGACACCGAGGAGGTCTCGTTGCCGCCGGCGGTGAGCACGTAGATGTTGTCGAAGACCCGGAACGCGTCGAGGGTGCGGAACAGCAGGGCGACCAGGATCGCCGGCTTCATCACCGGCAGCATGACCTTGGTGAACCGCTGCCACGCGGTCGCCCCGTCGGTGGACGCCGCCTTGAGCAGGTCCTCCGGCACCAGGGCCAGGCCCGCCATCAGCAGCAACGCCATGAACGGGGTGGTCTTCCAGATCTCCGCCAGCATGATGATCGCCAGGGAGCTGGCCCGCTCGGTCAGCGGCGCGCCGTCGCCGAACAGGTTGGCCAGGTAGCCGGTGCCCGGCGTCCACGCGTACCGCCAGGAGAACGCGGCGACGACCGTGACGATCCCGTACGGGATGAGCGCGGCGGTGCGCACGACGCCCCGGCCGACCAGCGTCCGGTGCATGATCAGCGCCAGGCCCATGCCGAGGACCAGCTCGACGGCGACGGTGACGACGGTGATCAGCATGGTGACCCCGAACGCCGTCCACCAGAACTCGTTGGTCAGCACGGTCGCGTAGTTCTCCAACCCGATGAACTCGCGCTCGGCGGGGAAGCGCAGGTCGTAGCGCTGCAACGACAGCCAGATCGAGTAGCCGATCGGGTAGGCGGTGACCAGCACCATGACCAGCGCGGCGGGGGCGCAGAGCAGCCAGCCGAGCCTCCGTTCGGCCTTCTTGTTCTCGCTCAGCGGGGCGCGCCGGCTCACGGCAGCACCCCCTTCGACTCCAGGGCGTCGGCGATGGCGTCGCGCAGCTCGTCGGCCGTCCGCTCGGGGCGGATCGCCGACGGCGGCGACAGGATCGCCGACATCACCGTGGAGATGCTCTGGTAGGCCGGGGTCAGCGGGCGCGTCGCCGGCTCCTTCAGCTCCTCCAGGATGGTCTCCTTCATCGGGTACGCCTCGGTCATCTCCGGGTCGTCGTAGACCCGCTCGATGGTCGGCGGCACGCCGTCGTTGACTGCGGAGAACTTCTGGTTCCTGGCGTTGCGCAGGCACTTGGCGGCCTCGAAGGACTCCGCCGGGTGCCGCGAGTAGGCGCTGACGGCCAGGTTGACGCCGCCGATGGTGACCTTGCTGGGGGTGTCGGCGTCGATCCCCGGGATCCGCGCCCACTTCACCTTCTTCGCCAGCTCCGGGTCGGCCTCCTGCAACGCCGGGTAGACGAAGGGCCAGTTGACCTGGAACGCGCCGTTGCCGGACTGGAACTCCAGCCGGACCGGGTCCTCGGTGGCGTTGCTGAACGACGGCGACGTCACGCCGGACGTGGCGAAGCGCCGGAGCTGGTCGAGCGCGGTGACCGTGCCGGCGTCCATGACCGCCTGCTTGCCGTCGTCGCTGAGGATCCTGCCGCCCGCGCTCTCGGCGAGGGTGTTGTAGAGGACGACGAGCCCCTCGTACTGCGCGCCCATGGTGAGCACCTGGTACGGCTTGCCCTGCGCCTTCAGGTCCTGGGCCTGCCTGATCATGTCGTCCCAGGTCTTCGGGGCCTCCGGCACCAGGTCGGTGCGGTACCACAGGAGCTGGACGTTGGTGTTCTTCGGCGCACCGTACAGCTTGTCCCGGTAGCGGGCGGTGTCCAGCGGCCCGGCGAGGGTGCCCTCCTCCACCTCGGCGCGGTCCGGCCCGGTCCACTCCCGGATCCAGTCGGCGCTGGCGAACTCCTGCGTCCAGGTGACGTCGAGGCCGAGCACGTCCATCCCGGTGTCCCCGGCGGCGAGCCGGCGGACCAGCTGCACCCGCTGGTCGTCGGCCTGGCGCGGCAGCACCCGGTAGGCGATGCGGTAGCGCCCCTGCGCCTGGGTGTTGCAGTCGTCGACGACCTTCTGCAGGTTCTGCTCGGGCGGGTAGTACAGGTTGATGGTGGGCGTGCCGCCGTCGCCGCCGGAGCCGCACGCGGCCAGCGGCGCGAGCAGCGTGAGCGCGGCGGCCGCCGCCGCCGCGCGGGCCGCGGGTCGGCGCCGACGTCGGGCCGGATCTGTCATCGCCCTCCCCCTCTCTTCGGCGAAGAACCGGGGAGGTCACCCGTGCCCCGGCGCACGGCGAGACGGTCGGGAGCGGACCGGACACCGACCCGCCCCGGGCGTGTCGTGCGGGCAACACTGCCCGACCTGCCCAGGCGCGAAACCTGCCCGCAACGCGGGCGGCCCGTAACCGCCGTTCGTCCGGTTCGTCCCGCCGCTGCCGCCCCGCCACTGCCGCCCCGCCTCGGCGGATGCCCGCGCGACCCGGGTGGCACGGACCGTCCGGCGGGCCGGACACGTGCGCGGGGAGGCTTCCGGGTCTCCGACGGTTCGACTAGCGTTTGCCGGGAGTTCCCCCGGACTCAGCTGCCAGCGCGTCGCCGCCGAAGTCGATACGCCTCCGGCCCATCCCCCTCCTGCCCGAACGGTGGGTAATCGAGCGAACCCCCCGCTGCCGGTCCACCGGTTGGGCAGGATCGTTGACGACGAGGAGGTGCCGTCGTGCAGGACACCCGCGCTCTCGCCCTGACGTTCGAGGTGAGCGGCCTGCCCCCGGTGAAGACCGAAGCCCTGTCCATCTTCGCCGCCGGCCACCGGCAGGCGACGAGGGTCCGGGCCCTGCTCCTGGCGGCCTGCTCGGCGGCCCAGCGCACCGGCTGGACCCCGCTGGGCGGGCCGGTGGAGGTGGAGCTGACCCTGCGGTGTCCGCCGGGGCACCGCACCTCCGACGCCAGCACCCTGCTCGGCGGGATCTGCGCGGTGCTGCAGGACAAGAAGAGGGTCGCCACCATCGGCCTGACCCACCTCGGGGTCCTCGCCGACGTCGCCCTCTACACCGACGACCGGCAGATCCGCCGGCTGTCGTACCTGGAGGAACCGGCGGAGGAGTTCTCCTACCGGGTGCGGGTGGCCGCCCTGCCGGCCGTGGTTTGACCGACGTCCGCGGTGGGGTACCGCGGACGCCGACGAAGGGAGCGCCGATGTCGGAGCCACATGTCACGCTCGATCCGAGCGGGCTCGACCCCGTGCAGCGGAAGCTGCGGGGCCCGCTGGAGGATCAGCTGACCTCGGCCCTGCAGGCGGCCACGGGACGGGTCCGGTCGAGCTACGCGGGCGAGCCGGTCGAGCAGGTCTGCCAGCGGCTGCTGGACGAGACCCGGTCCGGTCTGCACCCGGACATCGCGGCCGGCTTCCAGCCGGACATGGACGAGTTCTGCCGGGTGGCGGTGGCGATCGTGCGGGGCGAGGTCGCCTGACCGGCGCCCGCTGCGGGCACGGTCAGGACCGGGTCCGCAACTCCCCGGTCCTGACCCACCAGCCGTCCGGTGTGGCAGCGGATCGCCGCCGGTGGGCGCGCGGGCGGGACACGCCGCCCACGCCGGGGCCCACCGGTGGCGACGCGGCCCGCCTGCACTCAGCTCCACGGTGCGCCACCGCCGGACTTCGGCGCGTTCCCGACTCACCCCGAGGAGCCGCGAACGCCGGGCCAGGTTAGGCAGGGGGGCACGGGCGGGACAAGCCGCCGGGACCGCCCGCGGCGGCGTTTGTCGACCACGTCGAAAACCGGCAGGAGGGCGTAACACGGGCAGCCGCGCGGGCGCTGTTCCCCGTCGGGAGCGGGTGCGTCCGGCGGGCCCGTGGCCGCGTCGGGCGCGGGCGGCCCGTGGCCACGGTCGGGCCGACGCGGGACCGCGCCCGCGGCCCCGGTCGGGCGGCCCGGCGGCTCAGAAGTGCCGCACCAGGTCGCCGAACGCGGCCAGCCGCAGCACGCCCGGGTCGGTCGGGTCGAGGTCGTCGTGCTCCAGCACCCAGGTGTTCTCGTTGGGGATGAACACCGCCCACATGCCGGCGGCCCGCGCCGGCAGGATGTCCGACTTCGGGGAGTTGCCGATCATCCAGGCGGACCCCGGGTCGAAGCCGTGCTCCCCGGCGAGCCACCGGTAGGTGTCGACGTTCTTCTCCCGCACGATGTGCGCGGTGTGGAAGTGGTGCAGCAGCCCGGACGCGTCGAGCTTGCGCTGCTGCTCCTCCCGGTCGCCCTTGGTGAGCAGCAGCAGCCGGTGCCGCTCGGCGAGCGCGTCGAGCGTCTCGGCCACCCCGGGCATCAGCTCGACCTGGTGGTTGACCAGCGCCTCGGCCAGGGCGTCGATCTCCCGGCGCTCCGCGGCGGAGGCGGGCCGCTGGCGCAGCCGCTCCAGGCACTCGCCGAGGCTGCGCAGGAAGACCTTGCTGCCGTAGCCGTGGACTGCCGCGTTGGCCCGCTCGATGTCGTCGAGGATGGCGCGGATCTGCGCCCGGTCCAGCGTCGGATGGTCCAGCCAGCCGAGGAAGTCGTCGATGACCCGCTCGAAGACGACGTTGTTCTCCCACAGCGTGTCGTCGGCGTCGAAGACCAGCACCTGCGCGTCCCGCCGACCCGGCGTGCCCTGTCGCATGTCTCTCCCCTCCCGTGTGGCCCGGGACACCGTACTGCCGACGGCGCGGTACAGGCACGCCCTTTCACGCCGGGTCGGCCCCCCGCCGGTGACGCAGCGTGAGGATCAGGTCGGCGACCAGGGCGGTCCAGCCCGTCTGGTGCCACGCGCCCAGGCCCGCGCCGTTGTCGCCGTGGAAGTACTCCGGGAAGCTGATCAGGTCCCGCCAGTCGGGGTGGGTCTGGAAGAGCTGGGCGGCGCCGTAGATGGGCCGCCGCCCCCAGCCGTCCCGGGTGAACAGCGAGATCAGCCGGACGGAGAGGTCGTCGGCGATCTCGTCGAGGGTCCGCTTCACCCCCGAGCGGGTCGGGTACTCCACCTGGAGGTCGTCGCCGAAGAACGCCGCGTAGTCGCGCAGGGCGCTGATCAGCAGGAAGTTGGTCGGCATCCAGATCGGGCCGCGCCAGTTGGAGTTGCCGCCGAACAGGCCGCTGGTCGACTCGGCCGGCTCGTAGCCGACGCTGAACTCCTGCCCGCCGAGGGTGACGGCGAACGGCTTGTCCAGGTGGGCGCGGCTGAGCGTGCGCAGGCCGTACTCGGAGAGGAACTCCTCGGCGTCGAGCATCCGGGCCAGCAGCCGGACGATCTTCTCCGGCCCGACCATGGTCAGCAGCCGCTGCTGGCGGCCGTCCGGGCCGATGCGGCGGGCGCCGATCACGTCGGCGTACTCGGGGCGGTGGGTGAGGAACCAGCGCAGCCGGGCCCCCAGCTCGGGCAGCCGGCGCAGCGTACGCGCGCTGAGCCGGGTGGTCGCCGCCAGCGGCAGCAGCCCCACCACCGAGCGGACCTTCAGCGGCACCTTGCTGCCGTCGGCCAGCCGCAGCACATCGTAGAAGAACGCGTCCTCGTCGTCCCAGAGCCCCTGGTCGTACGCGGCGGCGGCGATGTAGGCGAAGTGCTCGAAGAACTTGGTGGCCGTGTCGACCCAGGTGCGGTCGTGTTCGGCGAGCACGACGGCGATGTCGAGCAGGTTGAGCGCGTACATGGCCATCCAGCCCGTGCCGTCGGACTGCTCCAGCGTGCCGGCCACCGGCAGCGCCGCCGAGCGGTCGAACGGGCCGACGTTGTCCAGCCCGAGGAAGCCGCCCTCGAAGACGTTGTTGCCGCCGGTGTCCTTGCGGTTGACCCACCAGGTGAAGTTGAGCAGCAGCTTGTGCATGACGCGGGCCAGGAACTCGTGGTCGCGGGAGCCGTCGATCTCGAAGACCCTCAGCGCCGCCCAGGCGTGCACGGGCGGGTTCACGTCGCCGAACGCCCACTCGTACGCCGGGATCTGCCCGTTGGGGTGCAGGTACCACTCGCGCAGCAGGAGCAGCACCTGGGACTTGGCGAACCCGGGGTCGACGCGGGCGATGCTGACGCAGTGGAAGGCCAGGTCCCAGGCCGCGTACCAGGGATATTCCCACGGGTCGGGCATGGAGATCACGTCGAAGCTGGTCATGTGCCACCAGTGGCTGTTGCGCCCGTGCCGGCGGCCGGCGGGGGGCGTGGAGCCGGGGTCGCCCTCCAGCCACCGCTTCACGTCGAAGTGGTAGAACTGCTTGCCCCACATCAGCCCGGCGATGGCCTGCCGGGCGACGAGGGCCTCGTCGGCGGTGGCCGCGGCCGGGATGACACCGTCGAAGAACCGGTTCGCCTCGGCCCGCCGCGCCCACACCACCGCGTCGAAGCCGGCGGCCAGGTCGGCGGCCGGCGGCGGCGTCCCGCCGGGTGGCGGCGCGGTGCGGGTCAGCCGCAGCCGGATCTGCCGGTGCCCGCCGGCCGGCACGTCCAGGACGTAGTGCAGCGCCCCCTTGGTGCCCTCCCGCTCGGGGTTGACCGTGGCCGCGCCGCCGACCACGTGGTCGTTGATCCCGTCCTTCGGGTACGGCGAGCGGCCGGGCAGCCCCCAGAGCCGCTCGGCGTTGGTGTCGTTGTCGCACAGCAGCGGCACCGGGTCGCCGTCGCCCTCCAGCAGGATCTGGCCGAGCACCCAGTGCTCGCCGACGAGCCGGGCGCCGACGCCGGCCCCGGCGGCGGAGCCAACGAGCCGGGGCACCCGGTCCCCGCCGGGCAGGCCCCACGCCCACGTGTTGCGGAACCACAGCGACGGCAGCACGTGCAGCCGCTCGTCGGTGTCGCCCCGGTTGGCGACGGTCACCACGATGCACATGTCCGTCGGGGACGCCTTGGCGTAGTCGACGGTGACCGCCCAGTACCGGTCGTCGTCGAAGATGCCGGTGTCGACCAGCTCGTACTCGGTGTCGTCGCGGCCGCGCAGCGCGTTGACGGCGACCAGCTCGTCGTAGGGGAAGGCGGCCTGCGGGTAGTGGTAGCGCCAGCGCATCCACGAGTGGGTGGGCGTGGAGTCCAGGTACCACCAGTATTCCTTGGCGTCCTCGCCGTGGTTGCCGCCGTCGCCGCCGAGGCCGAACATCCGCTCCTTGAGGATCGGGTCGCGGCCGTTCCACAGGGCGAGGGCGAAGCAGAACGTCTGCCGGTCGTCGCAGACGCCCGCCATGCCGTCCTCGCTCCAGCGGTAGGCTCTGGACCGCGCGTGGTCGTGGGGGAAGTAGTCCCACGCCGTGCCGTGCTCGCTGTAGTCCTCCCGTACCGTCCCCCACGCCCGCTCGGACAGATAGGGACCCCATGCGCGCCAGTCCTGCTCCCCCGAGTCGGCCTGGGCGAGCCGGAGCCGTTCGGCGTCGGGTGCGGGCGCGTGGGAGGGAGGCACGTCGGTGATCACGTGCCTATCTTCGGTGCCGCCGGGGTACTTCACCACAGCGGCCATTCTCGTCGTGGCGTGTTACACCTCGCCGCCGCTGGAGGAAAGTTGATCGACATTCGTTTCGGTCCGCAGGTGTGCGGGGAGCTGACGGGCGGGGCCACCAGGGAGTGGCTGGTCCCGGACGGCCTGGGTGGGTACGCCATGGGGACCGTGAGCGGACTGCGCACGCGCCGCTACCACGGGTTGCTGGTGGTCGCCGGACAGACGCCGGCGTCCCGGAACGTGGGACTGGTCAGTCTCGATCCGGCGGTCGTCCTCCCCTCCGGGGCGCGGCTGCGCCTCGGGGCGCACGAGTGGTCCTCCGGCGACGTGGACCCGCGCGGCTTCGAGCTGTTGGAGCGCTTCGACCTGACCGACGGGCTGCCGCGCTGGCGGTGGCGGGTCGGCGACGTGGTGATCGAGCGCGAGCTGGCCATGGCGTACGGGCGCTCGTGCGTGGCGGTGGTGCACCGGCTGGTGTCCGGCGGCCCGGTCCGGCTCGACCTGTCGGCGGCCTGCACCTGGCGCGACGCGCACGGCGAGCGGCGCGCCGACGGCCCCGCCCCCCGGGTGGAGCCGGTGGACGGCGGCGCGGTGGTGGAGGGCGCGTTCCGCCTCGCCGGGCCGGACTGGACCCCGGAGGGGCAGTGGTGGCTCGGGGTGCACCACCGCGAGGAGGCGGCCCGGGGCCTGCACCCGGACGACGACGTCTGGCACGCCGGGCGGTTCTCGGGCGCGCTGGAGCGCCCCGGCGACACGGTGTCGGTGCTCGCCTGGGCGGGCGACCTGGCCGCCCCGCCGCCCCCGGCGGAGGAGGTCGTCGCGGCGGCGCGGCGGCGCAACCGGCAGGTGGTGGCGCGGGCCGAGCCGGCGGACGCGGTCGAGGCCACCCTCGCGCTGGCCGCCGACGCGTTCGTCGTGCGCACCGCCGCCGGCCCGGACGTGGTCGCCGGCTACCCGTGGTTCGGCGCGTGGTCGCGGGACACCATGACCTCGTACGAGGGCTTGTTCCTGTGCGCGAACCGGGCCGACGAGGGCCGGGACCTGCTGCGGGCCTACGCGGCGACGCTGTCGGAGGGGATGCTCGCCAACACGGCCGACACCGGGCGGGTCGAATACAACACGGTCGACGCCGCCCTGTGGTTCCTGCACGCGGTGAGCCGGCACGTCACCGTCACCGGCGACACCGACCTCGGCGACGAGCTGCTGCCCGCGCTGCGCGGGATCGTCGACGCGTACCTGGCCGGCACCCGGTACGGCATCGCCGTCGACCCGGCCGACGGCCTGGTCGCCCAGGGCGGCACCCCGGGCACGGCGCTGACCTGGATGGACGCCCGGGTCTACGGGGTGCCGGTCACCCCGCGCACGGGCAAGCCCGTGGAGATCAACGCGCTGTGGGTCAACGGGCTCGCGGGGCTGGCCGAGCTGACGGAGCTGGCCGGGGGCGACGCCGCCGAGCTGTGGCGGCTGCACGGCCGGGCCACCGCATCGTTCGCCGCGCGGTTCCCGTCCCCGGTCGGCTGGCTGCACGACGTGGTGGACGCGCCCGCGCCGGCGTACCCGCTGGGCGGCGCGCCGTTCCACGACGACGACCTGCTGCGCCCCAACCAGCTCCTGGCCTGGTCGCTGCCGTACGCGCCGCTGGAGCCGGACGAGCCGACGCTGCGCCGGGTCGCCGCCGGGCTGCTCACCCCGCTGGGCCCGCGCAGCCTCGCCCCCGACCAGCCCGGCTACACCGGCCGGCACCGGGGCGGGCCGGCCGAGCGCGACGGCGGCTACCACCAGGGCACGGTGTGGCCGTGGCTGCTCGGGCCGTACGTCGACGCGGCCCGCCGGGCGAAGCTGCCGGTGGACGACCTGTTCGTCGGCGTGGAGGCGCACCTGACCGAGCACGGGCTGGGGTCGGTCAGCGAGACGGCCGACGGCGCGGCCCCGCACGCGGCGACGGGCTGCCCGTTCCAGGCGTGGTCGGTGGCGGAGGTGCTGCGCGCCCGGCGGGTGCGCCGGTAGCGATCTCGGGTGTGCCGGTAGCGCTTTACATCCCGGCAACGGCGACGTCTCCGCCGGTTTTCCGGCCCAGGGCAGGATGGGCCCGAGATCCAGGCGCGTCGGCGGCATCCGTCCCACGGGTGCGGCCGACGCGCGCGCCGGAGACAATTCCAAGGGGGCCGCATGTCACCTGACGCCGAAGTGATCGACATCAACCCGGCCCGGCACCAGCGCGTGCTCATCCTCTCCTGGGAATATCCGCCGGTGCTCGTCGGCGGCCTCGGCCGGCACGTGCACGCCCTCTCCGTCGCCCTGGCCGCCGCCGGCCACGAGGTCACCGTCGTCACCCGCCACGCCGACGGCGCGCCCCTGGAGGAGTACGCCGACGGCGTCCGCGTCCTGCGCGCCGCCGAGGACCCGGTCGCCTTCCCCCTGGCCACCGGCAGCCTCCTCGCCTGGACCATGGCCTTCAACCACACCCTCACCCGCGCCGCCCTGCGCGCCACCGAATCCGGCAGCTACGACGTCGTCCACGCCCACGACTGGCTCGTCGCGCACACCGCGATCACCCTCGCCGAGCACCTGGACCTGCCGCTGGTGACCACGATCCACGCCACGGAGGCGGGCCGGCACCAGGGCTGGCTGCCGGAGGAGATGAACCGCACCATCCACGGCGTCGAGCACTGGATCAGCGGCGAGTCGACCCGGGTGATCGCCTGCTCCGGCTACATGCGCGACCAGATCAGCCGCCTGTTCGACGTGCCGGCCTCCCGGGTCGACGTGGTGGCCAACGGGGTGGACGACCGGCTCTGGCGGGCCCGGCCCCGGGCGGTCGCCTCGGCCCGGGCCCGGTTCGCCGGCGACGGCCCCCTCATCGGGTACGCGGGCCGGCTGGTCTACGAGAAGGGCGTGCAGCACCTGATGCACGCCGTGCCCCACCTGCGCGAGCGGCACCCGGGGCTGCGGGTGGTGATCGCCGGCGACGGCCCTTACCGGCAGGAGCTGGTGGAGCAGGCGCAGCGGCTGCACCTGGGCGACACGGTGCGCTTCGCCGGCTTCCTCGACTCCAGCCAGCTCCCGGCCATGCTGGCCGCCACCGACGCGACCGTGGTGCCGAGCCTCTACGAGCCGTTCGGCATGGTCGCCCTGGAGGCCGCGGCGGCCGGCGCGCCCCTGGCGGTCGCCTCCACGGGCGGGCTCGCCGAGATCGTCGAGCCCGGGGTCACCGGGGTGACGTTCCCGCACAGCGACCCGGACGCGCTGGCGGGCGCGGTCGACCGGCTCATCGGCGACGAGGTGTTCGCCCGCCGGGTGGCCCGCCGGGCCCGGACGATGGTCAGCGAGCGGTACGGCTGGGCGACCATCGCTGCCCACACCGCGAGCAGCTATGCCGCCGCCCGCCGCGAGCACGGCTCGTTCCAGGCCCGCCGGGCGGCGAGCCGGCTGGGCGCGGGGCGGCCCCGGATCGCCATCCCGGAGGGGAACCTGCTGGCGGCCGGGCACGCGGCCTGCTGAGGGCTTGCCGACCTGTCGTCCGATTGGTCCCTGCCGATCCGCTGGCTATGGTGTACGTCCGCCAGCGGTGAGGAGAACGGTGCAGCAGGTAGTGATCGGCGGCCGGTACCGCCTGCTCGACCTCGTGGGTCGCGGCGGCATGGGTAAGGTGTGGCGTGCCAGGGACGAGATGCTGCACCGCGACGTCGCGGTCAAGCAGGTCGTCCCGCCGGCCGTGCTGGCCGGCGACGAGCTCGACGAGTTGCGCCTGCGTACCCTGCGGGAGGCGCGCACCACGGCGCGGCTCAACCATCCCAACGTGGTCCGGGTCTACGACGTGGTGCCGGTCGACGGCGACCCGTGGTTGATCATGGAGTACGTGCCGTCCCGGTCGTTGCAGCACATCCTGGACACCTCCGGGCCGCTGCCGCCGCGGCGGGCCGCGGCGGTCGGGCTGGCGCTGCTGGCCGCGCTGCGCGCCGCGCACCAGGCCGGGGTGCTGCACCGCGACGTCAAACCCGCCAACGTGCTCGTCGCCCACGACGGGCGGGTGATGCTCACCGACTTCGGGCTCGCGGTCTTCGACGGCGGGGACGGGGTGATGACCCGGCCGGGGCTGGTGCTCGGCTCCCCGCAGTTCGTCGCACCGGAGCGGGCCGCCGAGGGGATCTCCAGCATGGAGGCCGACCTGTGGTCGCTCGGCGCGACCCTGCACGCGGCCGTCGAGGGCAAGTCCCCGTACGCCCGCAGCACCGCGATGGCGACGCTGAGCGCCCTGGCCACCCAGCCGCCGGACCCGGCGCCGCACGCCGGGCCGCTGCGGCCGGTCCTGGTCGGCCTGCTGCGCCGGGACCCACGGCGGCGCATCGACCACGAGGAGACCCGACGCCGGCTGGCCCAGGCCGCCGCGCCGGGCGCCGATCCCTCGCCGGTCACGATCGCCCCGCAGGCGACGGTGGTCCCGCCGGACGCGGCCCCGCCGGACGGCCCGGCCGGGCCCGCCGACGCGGACCGGCTGGTCGTGCCGGGCTGGTCGGCCGGGCCGCCGGGGCGCGACGCGCCGGCGGGGCGGAAGCCGGCGGGGACGGGCCCGGCGCGGGACGGGCCGACGCCGACCGCGCCGTCGGGCCCCGCCGCCCCGGCGTCGGCCGACGTCCCGTTCGTCATCGCGCCGGCCGGTCCGGCGGACGCCGTCGCGCCGGCCGGGCGGCGCTGGCCGCTGGCCGTGTCCGGCGTGGTGATCGTGCTGCTGGTCGCGCACGCCGTCGTGTTCGCGTTGTTCCGCCCCCACACCGGCCGCGAAGCGTCGCCCCCGGCCACGCCCGGGGCCGGGCCGGGTCCGTCGGCGGCCGGGCCGATGCTGCCGCCGCTCGTGACGGGCGTGCCGCCCCCGCCCTTCCCCTGCCTGCGGCCCTACCCGTTCGGCGTGCCACCCCCGACGGTCGCGCCGGCCCCGGACGACCCGCTGCGCCCACCGTCCGGCTGGTCCTGGTACGCCGACCCGGCCGGGTTCCGGCTCGCCGTGCCGCCCGGCTGGCGGCAGTACCGGGACGGGAGCGCGGTCTGCTTCCAGGACCCGTCCGCCCGGCGGATCCTGACCGTCGCGCCCGCCGGCGACCGGGCCGCCGCCCCGCTGGATCAGTTGCGCGCGAACGAGCGCCGGGCACAGGAGGCGGGGGCCCTCCCCCGGTACGAGAGGATCCGGCTGGCGGAGGCGGCGGGCCGGGGGGCGGAGTGGGAGTGCGCCTGGGACGCGCCGCTGGGTGCGCGCCTGCGCGGGGCGCAGCTGATCCCGTTCGGCGCCCGCTCGTGGTCGCTGGCCTGGAGCGGCCCCGAGGAGGAGTGGGACGCCGGTGCGGCCGATCGGGAGACGATGCGGTCCAGCTTCCGGGTCGCCGGCACGGCCTGAGCCGACCCGAGCAAGATCGTCTGCTGTTCAGCGAGAGGAACCCCGGCGTGTCGCGCCGCTGAGCGACAGACGATCACGGAACGGCCCGGCGCAGAAGCGTCCTGCGCCGCGGGCGGCCGCGACACCGTCCGGTGTGGACCATCCAGGTGATTGCTCCCCGGCGGGGACTCTGCCACAGTGGCGTAGTTTGTGGATCAAGACCCTGGGGAGGGCGAGGCGTCATGATGGGACCGTCCCACGCGCTGTCGGGCGCGGCGGTGTGGCTGACCGGCTCCTGGGCGCTCGACCAGTTCGCCGACTACCACCAGTCGCCGCTGGCCCTCGCCGTCGGCACCGCGGTCTGCGCCGGTGGGGCGCTCTTCCCCGACCTCGACCTGTCGGGCAAGGTGACCCGCAACCAGGGCGGGGCCACGGTGGCCCGCACGTTCGGGGTGGTCAGCCTGTTCGTCGCCGAGGTGATGGAGAAGATCTCCCTCGGCGTCTACTACGCGACCAAGCTGAGCAAGGACCCGCGCCGCAACAACGGCCACCGCACCCTGACCCACACGATCCCGTTCACCGTGCTGGTCGGCTGGGGCACCACCGCGCTGTGCGCCGCGTACGGCAAGTGGGCCGTGGTCGGCATCCTGTTCTTCATGTTCGGACTGGCCCTGCGCGGGCTGTTCGACCGGTGGGCGGAGCGCGCGGGCTGGGTGATCGTGACCCTGGCCTCGGCCGCCGCCGCCTGGTACACGTTCGCCAACCTGCCCGGCGACCGGGGGTACCCGCTGATCGGGCTGGCCGTCGGGGTGGGCTGCTTCGTGCACATCCTCGGCGACATGATCACCCGGGCCGGGGTGCCGATCCTGTGGCCGATCCCGATCAAGCGCCGGATGTGGACGATGGTCGGCCTGCCGAACAGCATCGCCCTGCGCACCGGCAGCAAGACCGAGGTGGTCGTGCTGCGGGGCGTGCTGACCGCGATCTCCGTGCTCGCGGCGGTGGGGCTGGTCGCCCCGTCGGTGCTGCGCAGGTTCAACATCGAGATCTGAGGCTCCGCCCGTCGCCGGGCCGGTCCCGCCCCTCAGCGCGGCGCTGCGCCGCCCCCTGGAGCGGGTCGGCCCGGCGACCCGTTTTCGTCATCGGCTATTGACGCCCTCGTAACACGTGCCCTACGGTCTGTCGAAACGCTTCGACTAACCGTTTCGACTAGGCGTTTCGACGCCGGTCGGGACCCGCCCGGCGGGCCGCCGAGGGAGGTGCGCGATGGCCACGATGCACGACGTCGCCCGGCTCGCGCGGGTCTCCGTCAGCACGGTGTCGTACGTGCTGACCGGCGCGCGGCCCATCTCCCAGGCCACCCGCGACAAGGTGCGCGCCGCGATGGCGGAGCTGGACTATCAGCCGCACGCGATGGCCCGGGGGCTGGCCAGCCGGCGCAGCCGCATCCTCGGGCTGCTCCTGCCGATCGACGACCGCGGCCTGGGCGCCACCGAGACGGCCTTCGTCACCGGCGCCGCCGCGGCGGCCAGCGCGGCGGGCTACCACCTGGTGCTCTCCCCCGTCGACGCCGACGACCTCGACGGCCTGCGGCGGCTGGCCAGCCAGCGCATGCTCGACGGCGCGCTGCTGATGGAGGTGCAGCTCGACGACGACCGGGTGGCCGTGCTGCGGGAGGCGGGCGTGCCGGTGGTGCTCATCGGCCGCACCGGCGACACCACCGGCCTGTCGTACGTCGACATCGACTTCGACCGCACCGTCCGCGACGCCGTCGCGCACCTCGTCGGCCTCGGCCACCGGCGGATCGTCTACGTCAACCACTCCGCCGCGACCATCGCCGAGGGCTACGGCCCGGCGCTGCGCACCCGCGACGCGTTCGCCGCGGCGATGGCCGCGCACGGCGTCGAGCCGCTGATGATCCCCGCCGAGGACAGCGCGGCGGGCGGGCGGGCGGCCCTGGCGACGGCGTTCGACCGGGCCCCCGACCTGACCGCCGTCCTCGCCATGAACGAGCGGGCCGTGTTCGGCATCCTCGGCGGGCTCGCCGGGCGGGGCCTCACCGTGCCCGACGACGTCTCGGTCGTCTCCATGGTCACCTCGCCGCAGGTGGCCGAGCTGGCCACCCCCGCGCTGACCGCGATGACGTCGCCCGGCTCGGCGCTGGGGCGCATCGCGGTCGAGGCGCTGCTGCGCCACCTGGAGCTCGACAGCGCCCCGATCCACCAGGAGCTGCTGCCGTGCACGTTGGAGGTCCGCGGATCCAGCGGCCCTCCCGGTCGCCCGACGGGGGACACCACCGGAACGGTCGACGCGGCCGGTCCGGAGGCGTCGGGAACGACGAGCAGGAACACAGCCCGTCGCCGCGCTGCCACGCGACGACGGGCCTAGAGGAGTACCGGCTCGATACTCACGAGGAGAATGGTAATGCAACGATTCCGCACAGTCGTCGCGGCGGTGACCCTCGCCGTCGCCGCGGCGGCGTCCCTGACCGCCTGCGGTGACGACGCCGACGAGGGCGCCAGCGGCGCGAAGGTGCTCAAGCTCTGGCACTACGAGGGCGAGACCAGCGCCATGGGCGTCGCGTGGGACAAGGCGATCGAGGTCTTCAAGCAGGAGCACCCGGGCGTCGAGGTGCGCTTCGAGCGCAAGGCGTTCGAGCAGATCCAGCAGAACGCCGGGATGATCATCAACTCGTCCGAGGGCCCGGACGTGATGGAGTACAACAAGGGCAACGCCACCGCCGGCCTGCTGTCCAAGCAGGGCCTGCTCACCGACCTCACGGCCGAGGCGACCAAGCGCGGCTGGGACAAGACGCTCAGCCCGAGCCTCCAGACCACCGCCAAGTACGACGACAAGGGCGTGATGGGCTCCGGCAACTGGTACGGCGTGCCCAACTACGGCGAGTACGTGATGGTCTACTACAACAAGGACCTGTTCGACAAGAACGGGGTCAAGGTCCCGACGACGCTCGACGAGCTGACCGCCGCGATGGACGCGTTCGTCGCCAAGGGCGTCACCCCGCTGGGCACCGCCGGCGCCGAGTACCCGGCCGGGCAGCTGTTCTACCAGCTCGCGCTCGCCAGGGCCGACCGGGCGTTCGTCGACAACTACCAGCTCTACAAGAACCCGGTCGACTTCAAGGCCGACCCGCTCAAGTACGGCGCGGACACGTTCGCCGAGTGGGTGAAGAAGGGCTACGTCGGCAAGGGCACCGCCAGCGCCAAGGCCGAGGACATGGGCACCGCGTTCATCGCCGGCAAGACCCCGATGATCGTCTCCGGGAGCTGGTGGTACGGCCGGTTCAAGGCCGAGATGAAGGCCAACTGGGACAGCTTCCTGTTCCCCGGCAACAAGCTGCACGCCGGCTCGTCCGGCAACATCTGGGTGGTCCCGGCGACCAGTAAGGCCAAGGACCTGGCGTACGACTTCATCGACATCACCATGCGCCCGGAGATCCAGGCCCTGATCGGCAACAACGGCGGCGTCCCGGTGTCCGCCGACCCGTCGAAGATCACCGACCCGAAGGACAAGAAGCTGATCGAGAACTTCAACGCGATCAGCTCCACCGACGGGCTGGCCTTCTACCCGGACTGGCCGGTCCCCGGCTACTACGACGTGCTGGTCTCCGGCTTCCAGGGCCTGATCAATCAGTCGAAGTCCCCCGACCAGGTGCTCGACGCGATCGCCAAGCCGTACGACGAGGGCGTCGCGGAGATCAAGCGCGGCTGACGAGGACGCCCGGCGGGCGCGCCCTGCGCGACGCGCCCGCCGGCGCACCGGAGGGACCATCATGGCTGCAACCGACGCCCTCGTCACCCGGGGCGACACCGACCCGAAGGGCCGCCGGGGCCCGCGCCGCCGCCGCGGCGACGCCGGATACTGGCTCTACCTGCTGCCCGGCGCGGTGCTCTTCGCGCTGGTCATCGGCGGGCCGCTGCTGTTCACCGGCTATCTCTCGCTCACCCGCTGGTCCGGCATCGGCGACCCGACGTTCGTCGGGCTGGAGAACTACCAACGCCTGCTCGACGACACCGTCTTCTGGCAGTCGTTCCGCAACACCCTCGCCATGATCGTGGCGATGGTCGTGGTGCCCACCGTCGTCGGCCTGGTGCTCGCGGCGGTGCTGTTCGACACCATCGGGCGGCGCTTCAAGCCGCGCACCGCCAACGCGCTGCGGGCCGCGTTCTACCTGCCGCAGGTGCTGCCGGTCGTGGTGGCCGGCATCGTGTGGGGCTGGATCCTGCGCCCCGACGGAGCCCTCAACGGGCTGCTCGACGCCGTCGGGCTCGGCGCGCTGACGCACGACTGGCTCGGCGACCCCGACACCGCCCTGCCAGCGGTGATGGGCGTGATGATCTGGGTGCAGATCGGCTACCCGGTGGTCGTGTTCATGGCCGCGTTGCAGCGGGTCGACCCCGAACTGTACGAGGCTGCGGAGATCGACGGCGCGGGCTGGGCCCGCCGGTTCCGGGCGATCACCCTGCCGCAGATCCGACCGGAGACGTTCGTCGTCGCCCTCACCTGCACCATCGCCGCGATGAAGGTGTTCGGGCCGATCTACGCGCTGACCCGGGGCGGCCCGGAGAACGCCACCAACGTGCCGTCGTACTTCGCGTACTACACGTTCTTCAAGAAACTCCAGGTCGGGTACGGGTCGGCGATCTCGACCGTGCTGACACTGATCATCGTGGTGGTGGCGCTGCTGTTCATCCGCGCGCAGCACCGCGCCGAGCGACGGGACGGGAGCGCCTGATGTCCGTCACCCTCACCCCCGCCGAGGCCCCCGCGAAGACCGGCCGGGCCGCCCGGGTGCCCGACCGGCACCACCGGGGCGTCGGCCGCTGGATCGTGCTGGCCGTGGTCACCGCCGGCGCGGTGCTCATGCTGGTGCCGTTCGTGTTCATGCTGCTCAACGCGTTCAAGACGCCCGGGCAATACTCGACGGACGGGCCGCTGAGCTGGCCGTCGGAGTTCTACACCCAGGGCCTGCGCACCTACTGGACGCAGGTCGACTTCCCGCAGAAGCTGTGGAACTCCGCGCTCATCGCCGGCTCGGTCGCGGTGCTCGCGGTCGTCGTGTCGCTGCTCAACGCGTACGCGCTGGGCATCGGCCGGGTCCGGGGCCGGCTCTGGATCGTCGGGGCGTTCCTGCTGGCCAACATGCTGCCGCAGGAGTCCCTCGTCTACCCGCTCTACTACTTCGCCAAGGAGGTGGGCCTCTACAACACCCGGCTCGTCGTGATCATCATCTTCACGGTCATCCAGAGCGCGTTCGGCACGTACCTGCTGGCCTCGGTGCTCGGCACGTTCCCCAAGAGCCTGCTGGAGGCGGCGGCGCTGGACGGGTCCGGCAAGTGGACGATCCTGTGGCGGGTCGTCCTGCCCAACGTCCGGCCCACCCTCGCCGTGCTGCTGGTCTTCTTCTTCATCTGGACCTGGAACGAGTTCCTGATCCCGCTGGTGATGCTCATCGACAACCAGACCCAGACCATCCCGGTGGCCCTCGCGTCGTTGCAGGGCGACCGGCTGATGGACGCCCCCACCACCAACGCCGGGGCGCTGATCAGCCTCGTCCCGGCGATCGTGTTCTTCCTCATCTTCCAGCGCACGCTGAGCCGCGGCATCACGGTAGGAGCCGAGAAGTGAAGTTCACCGACGGGTACTGGCAACTGCGTCCGGGGGTCACCGTGCTGCGCCCCGGCACAGTCGAATCGGTGGAGCCGGACGAACGCGGCTTCACCGTCTTCGCGCCGACCGGTCAGATCACCGGGCGGGGCGACACCCTCAACCGCCCGGTCGTCACCGTGCAGTTCTTCTCCCCCGCCCCCGGCGTCATCGGCGTGACCGTCGGGCACCACAGCGGCGGGCTGCCGAAGCAGCCGCGCTTCGCCCTCGCGGCCGGCGACGACCACCCCGTCACCGTCGAGGTCACCGGCGTCAGCGCCGCCCTGACCACCGGCGAGCTGACCGCCCGCGTCACGCTGGTCGACCGGTGGCGGGTCGACTTCCTGCGCGGCGACCGGCTGGTCACCTCGTCCACCGAGCGCAGCGTCGGCGTCGTCACCGACGGCGAGGGCCGGCACTTCGTCCACGACCGGCTGGCGCTGGGCGTCGGGGAGACGATCTACGGCCTCGGCGAGCGGTTCGGCCCGTTCGTCAAGAACGGCCAGACCGTCGACATCTGGAACGCCGACGGCGGCACCGCCAGCGAGCAGGCGTACAAGAACGTGCCGTTCTATCTCAGCAGCGCCGGCTACGGCCTCTTCGTCGACCACCCCGAGCACGTGTCGTTCGAGGTCGGCTCGGAGGTCGTCTCGCAGGCCCAGTTCAGCGTCGAGGGGCAGTCGCTGACCTACTACCTGATCGACGGGCCCACCCCGAAGGACGTGCTGCGCCGCTACACCGCCCTCACCGGCCGCCCGGCCCGCGTCCCGGCCTGGTCGTACGGGCTGTGGCTGTCGACGTCGTTCACCACGTCGTACGACGAGAAGACCGTCACCGAGTTCATCGACGGGATGGCCGAGCGGAACCTGCCGCTGTCGGTGTTCCACTTCGACTGCTTCTGGATGCGGCAGTTCCACTGGGTCGACTTCGTGTGGGACCCGGCGACCTTCCCCGACCCGGAGGGGATGCTGCGCCGGCTGCACGAGCGCGGCCTGAAGGTGTGCGTGTGGATCAACCCGTACATCGCCCAGCGGTCGTACCTGTTCGAGGAGGGCCGGCAGGCCGGCTACCTGGTGCGCAACCCCGACGGGTCGGTCTGGCAGTGGGACAAGTGGCAGGCCGGCATGGCGCTCGTCGACTTCACCAACCCCGACGCGGTGGCCTGGTTCAACAGCAAGCTCAAGGTGCTGCTCGACATGGGCGTCGACTGCTTCAAGACCGACTTCGGCGAGCGCATCCCCACCGAGGTGGTCTGGCACGACGGGTCCGACCCGCAGCGGATGCACAACTACTACGCCTACCTCTACAACAAGGCCGTCTTCGAGCTGCTGGAGGCCGAGCGCGGCGTCGGCGAGGCGGTCGTGTTCGCCCGCTCGGCCACGGCCGGCGGGCAGCAGTTCCCGGTGCACTGGGGCGGCGACTGCGAGTCGACGTTCGTGGCGATGGCCGAGTCGTTGCGCGGCGGGCTGTCGCTGTCGGCGTCCGGGTTCGGCTACTGGAGCCACGACATCGGCGGCTTCGAGGGCACCCCCGACCCGGCCGTGTTCAAGCGGTGGATCGCGTTCGGGCTGCTCTCCTCGCACTCGCGGCTGCACGGCTCCGGCTCGTACCGGGTGCCGTGGGCGTACGACGACGAGGCCGTGGAGGTGCTGCGCCACTTCACCCGGCTCAAGCTGAGCCTGATGCCCTACCTGGCGGCGGCGGCCGAGGAGGCGCACCGCGACGGGGTGCCGGTGATGCGGCCGATGATCGTGGAGTTCCCGGACGACCCGATGGCCGCGTACCTCGACCGGCAGTACATGCTCGGCCCCGACGTGCTGGTCGCGCCCGTGATGAGCGCCGACGGGGAGGTCACGTACTACGTGCCCGCCGGCACCTGGACCAACCTGGTCAGCGGCGCGCAGCTCACCGGGCCGGCGTGGGTGACCGAGAAGCACGGCTACGACAGCCTGCCGGTGCTGGCCCGCCCCGGTGCGGTGATCCCGTTCGGCGCGACGCACGACCGGCCCGACTACGAATGGGCCGACGGCGTGCGGCTGCGGCTGTTCGCGCCCGTCGAGGGCCAGCGGACCCGGGTGCGCATCCCGTCGCCCGGCGGCGGGCCGGGGGCCGAGTTCGAGGTACGGTACGACGGCGGGACGGCCGCCGTGGACGTGGTGGCCGGCGCGTCGTCCGGCTACGACTGCGACGTGGTGGGGACGGAGGCGAACCGGTGACGCGAGTGTTTCCCGAGGGCTTCGTGTGGGGCTCGGCGACGGCGTCGTACCAGATCGAGGGCGCGGCCACCGAGGACGGGCGGGGCCCGTCGATCTGGGACACCTACAGCCACACCCCCGGCCGCACCCTCAACGGCGACACCGGCGACGTGGCCGCCGACCACTACCACCGCTGGGCCGAGGATCTGGGGCACATCGCCGAGCTGGGGCTGTCGGCGTACCGGTTCTCGATCTCCTGGCCCCGGGTGCAGCCCGGCGGCTCCGGCGCGTTCAACCGGGCCGGGCTGGACTTCTACTCCCGGCTCGTCGACGGGCTGCTGGAGCGGGGCGTGCGGCCGGTGGCCACCATGTACCACTGGGACCTGCCGCAGGAGCTGGAGGACGCCGGCGGCTGGCCGGCGCGGGACACCGCGCTGCGGTTCAGGGACTACGCGGCCGGCATCGTCGAGGCGCTCGGCGACCGGGTGCACACCTGGACGACGTTCAACGAGCCGTGGTGCTCGGCGTACCTCGGCTACGGCTCCGGGGTGCACGCGCCGGGCCGCACGGAGCCGGCCGGGGCGCTGGCCGCCGTACACCATCTCAACCTCGCCCACGGCCTCGCCGGCCGGGTGGTGCGCGAGCTGGCGCCGGCGGCGGAGCTGTCGGTGACGCTCAACCTGCACGTGGTACGGCCGGCGTCGGGCTCGGCGGCCGACGCCGACGCGGTGCGCCGCATCGACGCGCTGGCCAACCGGGCGTTCCTCGGGCCGCTGCTCGACGGGGCGTACCCGGCGGACCTGCTCGCCGACACCGCGAAGGTGACCGACTGGTCGTTCGTGCGCGACGGCGACGAGCGGACGATCGCGGTGCCGCTGGACGTGCTCGGCGTCAACTACTACTCGACCACGCTGGTGCGGGCCTGGGACGGGGTGTCGGCCCGCTCGGACAACGACGGGCACGGCAGCTCGGCGCACACCCCGTGGATCGGCGCGGACGACGTGGACTTCCTGCCGCAGCCGGGCCCGTACACGGCGATGGGCTGGAACATCGAGCCCGCCGGCCTGACCGAGCTGCTGCTGCGGCTGCACCGGGAGCACCCCGGGCTGCCGCTGATGATCACCGAGAACGGCGCCGCGTTCGACGACGTGGTCACCCCCGACGGCCGGGTCCACGACGACCGGCGGCTGGACTACCTGTACCGGCACGTCGACGCGGTCGGCGCGGCCATGGACGCGGGCGCGGACGTGCGCGGCTACTTCGTCTGGTCGCTGCTGGACAACTTCGAGTGGGCGTGGGGCTACGACCGGCGCTTCGGCATCATCCGCGTCGACTACGACACGCAGGAGCGGATCTGGAAGGACAGCGCCCACTGGTACCGGGGCCTGGCCACCACGGGCCGGCTGGAGCCACCGGCCCCCGCCTGACCGGCCCGCGCGGCGGAGCCGTTCGTCCGCCCGGCGGCGAGCGGCTCCGGCTCCGGCGCGTTCCGTCAGCCGGGGCCGGCCATCGCCGCAAGGCGGCGGGCGAGCCGCGCGAGGGCCTGCCGCAGCTCCGCCGGCTCCAGCACCTCCGCCTCGAAGCCGAGCCGGGCCACGTGCAGCGCGAGCCAGTCGAGGTCGTCCCCGCCGACGACGAGCACGCACCAGCCGTCGCGGTCGTCCTCGACCCGCCCCACCTGCGGCGGCACCAGCTCCCGCAGCACGTCGGGCGGGGCGTGCACCCGCACCCGGGCGAGGTGCCGGTACGGCGCCTCGGCCACGGCCCGCCGCACGTGGGCGACCGGGTCGGGGTGCTCCCGCGCCCGGAAGCGCCACGTCGTCGCCACCGACTCGCGCATCCGGTCCAGCCGGAACGTGCGCCAGTCGCCGCGGTCGACGTCCCACGCCATCAGATACCAGCGGCGGCCGGTGGTGACCATCCGCACCGGCTCGACGGTGCGGTCGCGTTCCCCGCCGTCGCGGCCGGCGTAGCGGAACCGGACCCGCACGGCGTCGCGGCAGGCCCGGGCGAGGGTCACCAGCAACTCCGCGTCGATCTCGACGCCGGGGCCGAGCAGGGTGTCGGTGGCGGCGTGCACCGCCCGCACCTCGGCGCGCAGCCGGGCGGGCAGCACCTGGTCGAGCTTGGCCAGCGCCCGCAGCGCCGCCTCCTGCGCCCCGGCGACCGTGCCGCCCGAGGCCAGCCGCAGGGACACCGCCGTCGCGATCGCCTCCTCGTCGTCGAACAGCAGCGGCGGCAGCCGGGTGCCCGCGCCGAGCCGATAGCCGCCGCCGACGCCCGCCGTCGCGTGGACCGGGTAGCCGAGCGCGCGCAGCCGCTGCACGTCGCGGCGCACCGAGCGGTCGGTGACCCGCAGCTCGGCGGCGATCTCGGCGGCGGTCCAGGACGGTCGCCGCTGCAACAGCGCCAGCAGCCGCAGCACCCGCTCGGTCGTCGCCTCGACGGTCACCCGTCGATCGTTGCACAGATCTAGGAACGCCCCTGTCCGCGATATGCCGGAGGCTGACGCCATGACCGACGTTCAGATCACGTTCGACTGCGCCGACCCGGCCGCGCTGGCGGCCTTCTGGGCCGCGGCCCTCGGCCATCAGGTGCAGGCCCCGCCGCCCGGCTTCGAGTCGTGGGAGCAGGCGCTGGAGGCGATGGGCGTGCCGCCCGAGCGCCGCAACTCCGCCTCGGCGGTGGTCGACCCCGCCGGCGCCGCGCCGCGGCTGTTCTTCCAGCGGGTGCCGGAGCCCAAGCAGGTCAAGAACCGGGTGCACCTCGACGTGCGGGCCGCCCCGGGGCTGGCCGGCGACGCGCGGATGGCGGCCCTGGAGGCGGCGGCCGGGCGGCTCGTCTCGCTCGGCGCGACCCGGCTGCGCCGCCACGAGCCAACCGCACCGCTCGACGCGGGGCACATCGTCATGGCCGACCCCGAGGGCAACGAGTTCTGCCTCGACTGATCGCCCCGACCGCGCGGGCCGCGCCACTCGCAGCTCGACCACGCTGCGCAATGATCGCTGGCTGCTGGGCACAGGCCCGGCGACGTGACTCTTCGTCACACCCCCTCGACCCCACTCGACATCCCGCGCCCCCTTTGCTCTGCACCCAGATACGCAACACCGGGGATGGAGTGGTGACATTCAAGGATCCGACTGGAGCGGCGGATCCGGCATCCGACTACGTTGCGCGCCTGTTGCGCATGTGGGTGCAGAGCAAAGGGTGGCGCGGAGGAATGGCGCGGGCGAGCGTGACTGCGTTGAGTGACGCTGCTGCGATCAGGTGCCGCAGGCGGAGACGGCGTCGCCCTCCGCCCACGCCCACCTACGCCCCGACCGGCACCGCAGTTCCCCCGGATTCTTGGACGGTTCCCGTTCCGGGCGAGCAGGAACCGTCCAACGATCGATCGCGGGAACGCGCTACGCGCCGACGCGCTGGGGCGGGACGGTCAAGCCGTACAGGGCCATCAGCTCCGGGGTGTCGACGCGACTGCCGTCGGCCACCGAGTCGCAGGAGACGTCGACGATCTGGTCCTTGTGCGCCAGCAGGTAGGGCCGGGCCCCGACGTCGGCGCTGGCCAGGGTGGCGATGCCGGACCAGTGCCGGCGGCCGAACAGCATCGGGTAGCCGCGCAGCCCGTCGTAGGTGGCGCAGACCAGCGCGTCGGGGTACGGCAGCGCGGCCACCCGCCGCACGGCCGCCGGGGTGAGCCCCGGCATGTCCACCGGGACCACGACCACCGCCTCGATCCGCTTGTCGGTCAGCGCCGCGAGGCCGGCCCGGATCGACGAGCCGACGCCGGTGCCCCAGGCGCGGTTGACCACCACCGTGGCCCGGGTCAGATCGGCGGTCTGCCGCACCTGGTCGGCCGCCGCGCCCAGCACTACCACGATCTGCGCGCAGCCCGCCTCGGTCATCGTGTCGACCATGCGGTCAACCAGGGGCTGATCGCCCTGGTGGAGCAACGCCTCGGGGCCGCCGAGGCGGCGTCCGCCGCTCGCCGCGATGATCATTCCTGCGATACGCACACCGGGTGCAACGAGCACCCCCGGGATGAGTGTCGGGGCGAAACGGATATTTGCCGCACTCGGGCTGCCGCCTGCGGGCAGGTCAGGCGTCCGCGTAGCAGTCCACCACCGACAGGTCCAGCGGGAAGCGGACCGGGGTGTCGCCGAACAGCAGGGCGGTGGCCCGCTCGCCGCTGGCGCGGACCGCCTCGGCCACCGCGCCGGCCTGCCCGGCCGGGCAGTGCACGATCACCTCGTCGTGCTGGAAGAAGACCAGCTCGGCGTCGCTGCCGGCCAGCGCCGTGCGCAGCGTGGCCAGCAGCGTGGAGGCCCACTCGGCGGCGGTGGCCTGGATGACGAAGTTGCGGGTGAACCGGCCCCGGGAGCGGGCCGCCCGCGCCCGGGGCCCCTGCGGGTCGGCCGCCGCCTCCGGGTCGACGCCCGCGTCGTCGCCGTCGGCGAAGCCCGCCGCGCCGGGCGGGCAGGTGCGCCCCAGCCAGGAGCGCACCAGGCCGCCGGCCTCACCGGTGCGGGCCGCCGCCTCCACGTACGCGAAGGCCGTCGGATAGTTGCGGCGCAGCACCGCGAGGGCGGGGACCGCCATTCCGCCGGTCTGCCCGTACATCGCGCCGAGCAGGGCCACCTTGGCCCGGGGCCGGTCGCCGCCGAAGGAGTCCCGGGCCAGGGCGGCGTAGAGGTCGCCCGCCCCGCCGGCCGCGGCCAGCCGGGCGTCGCCGGAGACCGCCGCGAGCACCCTCGGCTCCAACTGGCCGGCGTCGGCGACGACGAACCGCCAGCCCGGGTCGGCCACCACCGCCCGCCGGATCACCTTGGGGATCTGCAACGCCCCGCCGCCCCGGGTGGCCCACCGCCCGGAGACGACGCCGCCGGGGACGTACTCCGGGTGGAACCGGCCGTCGCGCACCCAGGCGTCGCGCCAGGCCCAGCCGTGCGCCGTCCAGATCCGGTAGAGCTCCTTGTGCTCCAGCACCAGCGGCACCGCCGGATGGTCGACCCCGCGCAGCGCCCAGGCCCGGGTGTTGGGCAGCTCCACCCCGGCGCGGGCGAACGCCCGCAGCAGCTCGGCCGGGGAGTCGGCGTGCACCTGGCGCAGGCCGAACGCCTCGGCGATGCGGGCGGTCAGCTCGGCCAACCGGCGGGGCGGGCCGCCGACCGGGGACGGCTCGCCGAGCAGCCCGGTGAGAAGCTCGTCGTGCACCTCGGCCCGCCAGGGCAGGCCGGCCGCCCCCATCTCCGCCGCGACCAGCGCGCCGGCCGACTCGGCCGCCACCAGCAGCCGGAACCGGCCGGGATGGGCGGTGGCGGCGATCCGGTCGAGCTGGTCGGCGTACACCCGGGTCAGGGCCTCGACGCCGGGGCCCGGCGGGCCGGGCAGGGTGTCGAAGAGCGCGCCCTGGCCGTGGCCGGGGGGCTCGGCCGCGCGGGGCGGCGGGTCCGGCGGCACGGGCGCGCCGGTCAGCCGGGCCCACGCGGCGGCCGGCGAGCGGGGCTCGCCCCAGCGGCCGGCGTGCCCGAGCAGCAGCGACTCGGTCAGCTCGACGTCGTGGCAGCGGTCGAGCCGGACCCCGGCGCGCAGCAGCGCCGGGTAGACCGTGACGCCGCTGCCCCAGACCCAACGGGGGCGCGCGGCGGCCTCCCGGGCGGCGACGGCGGCGGCGAGGTCGGCGACCCGCTCGGCCGGGCCGGTGGGGCGGCCGGCGGGGTCGAGGGGCAGCAGCGCTCCCCCACCCCGGTCGTCCGCCTCCACCGCCACCAGCACGGACGCGATTCTGCCTCGACCGTACGACGCTCCCGCGCGGCGGTTACTTGCTCACCCCGGCGGTCAGGCCGGACTGCACCTGGCGCTGGAACACGATGTAGACGATGAGCACCGGCAGCATCGCCATGGTCACCCCGGCGAACAGCCCGCTCCAGTCGGACTTGTAGCCCTGGTTGACCGAGAGCTCGATGAGCCCCTGGGCGATCACCTGGTTCTTCGGCTCCCCGGCGACCGACTGCATCAGCAGCGTCGGCAGGTACCACTGGTTCCACTGGCCGAGGACGTTGAAGATGCCGATGCTGATCAGGCCCGGCTTGGCCATCGGCAGCATGATGCTGAAGAACAGCCGGCTGTGCGAGGCCCCGTCCACCATCGCGGCCTCGGCGATCGAGTCGGGCAGCGTGCGGAAGAACGAGTGCATGAAGAAGACCGTGAACGACAGCGACCAGGCGACGTAGACGAGGATCAGCATGAGGTGCCGGTTCGGGCCCAGCAGCGGCAGGACGATCCCCATGTTGTAGACGCCCTTGAACAGCGGCACGGCGGCGAGGTAGATGGGCAGGGTCAGGCCGGACAGGAACATGTAGTAGATCAGCCGGTTGCCGGGGAACTCGTAGCGTGCCAGCACGTACGCGGCCATCGAGCCGAGCAGCATGGTCAGGAAGACGCTGCCGACCAGGACCAGCAGCGTGTTGAGGAAGAACGCGCCGAGGTGCCCCTCGCCCCAGGCGCGGGTGAAGTTGTCCCAGTGCAGCTCGTCGGGGATCAGCGACAGCGGCTCGCGGATGACCTCCGAGTCGTCCTTGAACGCCGACATCACCACCCACAGCAGCGGGTAGATCACCATCACGGCCCAGACCACCAGGAACAGGTGCGAGAAGCCGTTGAAGAAGCGCCCGCCCAGCTCCCGGCCGCGGCTGACGAGGCCCCGGCTCGGCGCGGGGCGGGGTGCCGGACGCCCGGGGCGGGCCCGCTCGCCGGACGGGTGGGTCACCGTGCTCATCGTCGGGTCTCCTCAGTACTCGATCCGCTCACGGCGGGTGATCCGGAGCTGGAGAGCGGCCAGCAGGATCGTGAAGATGGCCAGCGCCACGCCCATCGCGCAGGCGTAGCCGAACTGCCCCTTCTGGAACGCGGTGAAGTTGAGCACCGACGCGAAGATCTCGCTGGCGTGGTTCGGCCCGCCCTGGCTCGGGGTCATGACGAAGACCAGGGCGTACATGTCCAGCGCGATGAAGCCCAGGTAGACCCAGGCCACCGAGATGGTGTCCCGCAGCAGCGGCAGGGTGATCCGGAAGAACGTGTCGAACCGGCCGGCGCCGTCGAGGAGGGCCGCCTCGTAGATGTCCTTCGGGATCGACTGCATCGCCGCCGAGAAGAGCACCATGTAGAAGCCGGCGCCGCTCCACACGGCGATGAACAGCAGCCACCACAGCACGGCCGGCACGCCGAGGAACGGCTCGGGGTCGGCGGTGAACCCGATCGGGTTGTCGGCGTCGACCAGCCCGATCTTCATCAGCAGGCCGTTGATCAGGCCCTGGTTGTCCGACCGGTAGATCTGCTGCCACATCACGGCGATCACCACGAGCGACAGGACCTGCGGGAAGAAGAAGATGACCTTGTAGAGCCCGGAGCCGAACACCCCCCGGATGCCGGCCCTGTCCTCGCGTCCGCCCACGTTGAGCAGGAACGCGAGGAACAGGGCCAGCGCGATCGTGAACAGCGGCACGGTGACCAGGAAGAACACGTTGTGCCAGAACGCCTTCCTGATCAGCTCGTCGGAGAACAGCCGGACGTAGTTGTCCAGCCCGACGAACTCCTGCTTGTCGGAGTAGCCGCCCCAGTTGGTCAGCGAGTATCCGGCCGCCTGGGCGAAGGGCCACACCACGTAGAAGAGGTACAGCGCGACGGGGAGGGCCAGGAAGCCCGTGACGAAGCGCGCGACACCGTGCCGCATTCCACTCACTCTCTCGAACGGATCAGTGGGCCGCCACCCGGATCAGGCGCGGGTCTGCTTCTTGACCGACGAGTCCTTGGCAACCTTGTCGGCGGCCGCCTGCATCTTGTCGACGAACTGCTGCGCGGTGAGCCGGCCGGCCATCAGCTCCTCGGAGAGGTTCTGGCTCTCCTTGTCCAGGTCGGCGTAGAAGTCGAAGAGCTTGGTCTTGATCAGGTCCTTCGGCGCGTTGCGCATCAGCTCGTTGGCGCTGGCCAGCGCCGTGTCCTGCACGCCGTCGCCGGAGCCCTTGGTGGAGGCCAGCGACTTGGTCAGCTCGGCGAACTTGGTGGAGCCGGACTTCGACAGCACGGCCCGCAGGAACTCCTTCGCCGCCGCCTTGTTCGGGGCCTTGCTCGGCACCACGAGGCCCTCGCCGGCGCCGGCGAAGACGTCCTTGGGCGCCTTGTCGGTGGCCCCGAGGCCCCAGTAGTCCGACAGCTTCATCTCGAAGCCCGGCGGGATCGTCGCCGCCATCTCGTTCTTCAGCCAGGTGCCGACCTGGATGAACGCCGCCTTGCCGTCGAGCCACGCCTGCTGGGACTGGGTGTGGTTGAGGTTGCCCGGCAGCAGCAGCCGGTCCTTGACCAGCTTCTCCCACGCCTGGAGCGCGGGCAGCACCCCGTCGGCCTTCCAGGCGTTCTCCTTCAGGTTGTCGATGTCGACGACCGCCTGCCGGCCGGCGGACTTCCAGATCGTCGCCATCAGCGCCCAGCGCGGGTAGTAGCCGTGCACGGCGTCGTGCACGTACGGGGCGATGCCCTTGGCCTTGATCTTCGGCGCGAGGGCGAAGAACTCGTCGAACGTCGTCGGCGGCTGCCAGTTCTCCTTGGCGAACAGCGCCCCGTTGTACCAGTTGCCCCACACGGTGAAGGCCACGTTGACGACGTAGAACTTGCCCTGGAAGGTGCCGTCCTCGACCGTGCCGGGCAGCAGCGTGTCGGCGACGGTGCCCTCGCTGTCCCACGCCGGGGCGGTGAGCAGGTCGTCCAGGGGCTCGATCGCGCCCTCGTTGACCAGGGTGCTGATGTCCATCATGTCGGCGCCCGAGTTCATGACGAGGTCGCTCGGCTGCGTCGCCATCTTCGGCTGTTCTTCGGTCTTGATCTTCTGGGTGGAGCTCATGTTGACCGTCACGCCCGCGTGCTTGGCGCTGAAGACGGCCTTGTCCTCGTTGGCCCACTGGTCGCCGAGGCCGCCGTTGAAGATGACGACCTTGACGGCGCTGCCGTCCTTGACGCCGAACGGGTTGTCCTTGCTCTTGGCGGCGCCGGTGTCGTCGGACTTGCTCGGCTCGCTGCCGGCGCAGGCGCTGAGCAGGCCCGCGGCGGGGGTGACGAGCAGGCCCGCCGCGGCGGCACGGCGCAGCAGGGTCCGGCGGCTCAGATCGGCCGGGTGCTCGGGGGTAACCGACATCGTTGTCTCTCCTTGAGGTGTCGAATCAGGCGGTGCGCCGGAGACGCCCGGCGTACCGCGACTCGAGGGCGAGGTTGTGCTCGTCCCCACCGGGGACGTTGGCGGAGAGGTAGATAGGGGGTACCTCCCCGGCCTGGTGGAACCGTCGTACGACCTCCGCGGTCACCAACTGCGCCAGCAGCGCGGCGGTGACCGAGGAGACCGCACAGACCGCGCCGCCGCCGGAGAGCGGCAGCAGTGCGTCACCGTACGGCGCGCCGTTGTCCAGCACGACGTCGGCGAGGTCGACGAGCCGGTGCCCCGACGGGTGCCGGGGGGCGACCCGCGAGGTGTGCTCGACCGAGGTGACCGCGATCAGCGGGTGGCCGCGCCCGGTGACCAGCGTCGCCAGCTCGACCACCGAGCCGTTGATGCCGGACTGGGACGCGATCAGGAAGACGTCGCCCGGCTGCGGGGCGGCGAGGGCGTAGAGCTGGTGGGCGACGGCCGGGTCGCGTTCCAGCTTGGGGTCGGCGAGCACGGTGCGGGGCGCGTCGCCGTGCAGCACGAGGTCGTGCAGGGAGATCCGGTTGGTGGGGACCAGCCCGCCGGCCCGGGCGACCAGTTCGGCGGCGAACGCCTCGGAGTGGCCGGCGCCGAACGCCTGGAGCACTCCGCCGGCGCGCAGCCCGGCGGCGATCAGGTCGGCGGCGCGGCCGACCGCCCCGGCCTGCGAGTCGACGACCCGGTCGAGGACGGGCCGGACGGCCTCGGCGTACCCCTGTGCGCTGATCATGAGGTGGCCCCCTTCGCGGCCTTGTGCCCGTCGACGGCCTGGGCGGTGCGCCGGAAGGCCGCGTGGGCGCGGTCGTGGGTGCGCTGGGCGACGGCGATGTAGAGCAGGTCGAGCACGACGAGCTGCGGGTGCCGGGCCGACAGCGCGTCGGGGCGGAACGTGGTGGCCTGGCTGGCGGTGAGCAGCACCAGGTCGGCCAGCTCGGCCAGCGGCGAGCGGGGGAAGCCGGTGAGCGCGACGGTGGTCGCGCCCCGGCTGCCGGCCTCGGCGAGCAGCTCGATGGTCTCCCGGGTCTGCCCGGTGTGCGAGATGCCGAGCGCCACGTCGCCGGGGCCGAGCAGCGCGGCGCTGGCCAGCCCCTCGTGCACGTCGCTCCAGGCCCAGGCGGCCACCCCGATGCGGTGCAGGCTGAACTGCATCTCCTCGCCGACCAGCGCGCTGCCGGACGCGCCGAAGATGTTGACCCGGCTGGCCCCGGCGATGGCCACGGCCGCCCGTTCCACCTGGGCGAGGTCGAGCAGCGCGGCGGTGTCGTGCATGGCCCGGGTGTCGGCGGCCATGATCTGACCGAGCACCCGCTCCAGGGGGTCGCCGGGCTGGATCTCCCGGCCGATGTCGACGGTCCAGCCGGCGGAGCGGGCCCGGCCGGTCTCGGCGGCGATGCCGAGGCGCAGGTCGGCGTAGCCCTCGAAGCCCATCGCACGGCAGAACCGGGTGATGGTGGCCGGGGAGGTGCCGCTGCGCTCGGCCAGCTCGACGATGGTGGCCCGCGCGGCGGCCTCCGGGTCGCTGAGCACGTGCTCGGCGACGCGGCGCAGCGCGCCGGTGAGCTCGCCCGCGCCGGCCCGGACGCGGGCGAGCACGCCGTCGGTGGGCAGGCCGGCCCGCCGGTCGGCCGGGTCGGCGTCGACCACGGCGGCGACCCGGGGGGTGTCGACCTCGTGATCCACCATGCGACGCCTTTCGGAAAAGAGTGTTAACTGTTAGTGGTAAAAGTTCTTACTGAAGGGCCCTCCGTGTCAAGACCGTGGTCGAAGTTTTCAAACTGTTACCTGACGCGCCCACCCCGGCACGCCCGGGGATCTTGCCCCGCGCGGCCCGGCCGACCAGCATGAATCCGCCCGCACCGCCGACCCGGGAGGCGCACCGGATGTCCGACACCGTCGTGGTCGGCCTCGACGTCGGGGGTACGTCCACCCGGGCGCTCGCCGTGACGCTGGCCGGGGAGCGCCTCGGCACCGGCCGGGCCGGCGGCGGCAACCCGACCAGCCACGGGGCCGAGCGGGCCGCCGCGGAGCTCCTGACCGCCCTGCGCGCCGCCCTGTCCGGCGTGGACCCGGCCCGGGTGCGGGCCGGCACGATCGGGCTGGCCGGGGCGGGACGGCTGCTCGCCGACCCCGCCGGGCGGGCCGCGTTCGACGGGGCGTGGCGCGACGCCGGCCTGCGCTGCCCCTACGCGGTGCACGGCGACGCCCTCGTGGCGTACGCCTCCGGCACGCCCAGCGCGCACGGCACGGTGCTGATCGCCGGCACCGGCGCGATCGCCGCGCAGGTGCGGGACCTGCGGCTGGACCGGGTCGCCGACGGCCACGGCTGGCTGCTCGGCGACGCCGGCTCCGGGTTCTGGCTCGGCCGCGAGGCCGTCCGCCGGCTCCTGGCCGACCTGGACGCGGGGCGCGCCCCGGGGCCACTGGGCCGCCGGGTGCTCGCCGAGCTGCTCGGCGACGAGCGGGTCGCCGACCGACCCCGCGACACCGTCGACGCCGTGGTGCAGGCCGTCACCCGCCGGCCGCCGGTCGAGCTGTCCCGCCTCGCGCCGCTGGTGGTGGCCGCTGCCGTCGCGGCCGAACCGGTCGCGGCGGGGCTGATCGGGGCGGCCGCCGGCCACCTCGCCGACAGCGCCGCGCGGATCCGCCCGGCCGGCGCGGTGGACCCGGTGGTCCTCGGCGGCGGGCTGCTCACCGGCGACACCCCGCTGGCCGCCGCCGTCGGGGCGGAGCTGGCCCGGCGGTGGCCGGACGCGCCGCTGACCACCGCCGGCGACGGGGCCGCCGGGGCGGCCTGGCTCGCCGCCCGCGACCTGCCCGGGGTCGCCGACCCGGCCGCCCTGCACCCGCTGCTGGTGCCGGCGACGCCCTGACGGCCCTCCCGCCCCGGTCGGCGTGACCGATCCGGCCACCGGGCCGCCCGGCCTGGCCTAGCCTGGGGTGATGCGCCGCCTGCGGCAGCTCGCCGAGCGCACCCCGGCCGGGCGGGAACGCTACGTCGACCTGCTGCGCGCCGTCGCCATCTGCATGGTCGTCGCCGGGCACTGGGGCGTCACCGTCGTCGGCCGCGACGCCGCCGGCCGGCCCACCGGCCACTCGGCGCTCGGCGACCTGCCGTGGGCGTACCCGCTGACCTGGGTGGGGCAGGTGCTGCCGGTGTTCTTCCTCGTCGGCGGGTTCGCCAACGCCGCCTCGCTGACCGCGAACCGGGCCTCAGGCGGCGACGCGACCGGCTGGCTGCTGGGGCGCAGCGCCCGGCTGGTGCCGCCGACCACCGTCCTGCTGCTGGTGCTGGCGGCCGGCGCGGGCGGGGCGTACCTGTGGGGCGCCGGGGAGGCGCGGATCCGCACGGTGGTGTGGTTCGCCACCATCCCGCTGTGGTTCCTCGTGCCCTACCTGGCCGCCGTCGCGCTCACGCCGCCGATGCACGCCCTGCACCGCCGCTTCGGGCTCGCCGTGCCCGTGGCCCTGGTGGGCGTGGTGGCCCTCGGTGACCTGGGCCGGCTGGCCGGGCCCGCGCCGCTGGCGTACGGCAGCTACCTGGCCGGCTGGCTCGCCGTGCACCAGGCCGGCTTCGCCTGGTACGACGCGCACGCCGCAGCCGACGGCCCCCGGGGCGGCGGCGCGGCCGGCGACACCCGGCACCCGCTGCCGACGTCCCGGCCGGCGGCGGTGGCGCTGCTCGCCGGCGGCCTCGGCGCGCTGCTGCTGCTCACCGCCGTGGGGCCGTACCCGGTGGCGATGCTGCACGTGCCCGGCGAGCGGCTCGACAACGCCAGTCCGCCGAGCCTGGCGCTGCTCGCCCTGGCCACCGCCCAGCTCGGGCTGATCCTGCTGCTGCGCGACCCGGCCGAGCGGTGGCTGCGCCGGACCGGCCCGTGGCAGGCGGTGATCGCGGTCAACTCGGTGGTGCTGACCGTGTTCCTCTGGCACCTCACGGCGGCCCTGCTGCTGGTCGGCGCGCTGGACGCGCTCGGCCGGCTGCCCACCCCGGCGGCGGGGACCGCCGCGTGGCTGGCCTGGCGGGTGCCCTGGCTGCTGCTGCTCGCCGTGGTGCTGGCCGGGCTCGTGGCCGTCTTCGGGCCGGTCGAGGCGCGGGCCGGCCGGCGGCGGCGCGCCGGGGAGGGTGCGCGCCGCCGCCCGGCCCGCGCCGGCCTGGTGGTCGCCGGCTACGCCACCGTGATCGCGGGGCTGCTGGTCAACACCGTCACCCCGAAGGCCGCGCCCGAGCCGCTGGGGCTGCCCGCCCCGGCGCTGGTGGCGTACCTGGCCGGGGCGGGGCTGCTGCGGGGGCTCAGGTCTGGGTGGGGAAGCCGAGGTTGACCCCGCCGTGACGCGGGTCCAGCCACCGGCTGGTCACCACCTTGCCCCGGGTGAAGAACGCCACCCCGTCGGCGCCGTGGGCGTGCAGGTCGCCGAAGAGGGACGCCTTCCAGCCGCCGAACGAGTAGTACGCCATCGGCACCGGGATCGGCACGTTGATGCCGACCATGCCGGCCTCCACCTCGTGCTGGTAGCGCCGGGCCGCCCCGCCGTCGTTGGTGAAGATCGCCGTGCCGTTGCCGTACGGGTTGGCGTTCACGAGGTCCACCGCCTCGTCGTACGAGCCGACCCGCAGCACGCCGAGCACCGGCCCGAAGATCTCGTCGGTGTAGATCGACATGTCCGGGGTGACCCGGTCGAACAGGGTCGGGCCCAGCCAGAAGCCGTCCGGGTCACCGTCCGGGACGACGTCGCGCCCGTCGACCACGGGCACCGCCCCGGCGGCCACCCCGGCGTCGACGTACGCGCGGACCCGGGCGGCGTGCGCGGCGGTGACCAGGGGACCCATGTCGCAGCCGCGCCGGCCGTCGCCGGTGCGCAGCCGGCCCATCCGCTCGGCGATCCGGGCGACCAGGGCGTCGGCGACCGGCTCCACCGCGACCAGCGCGGAGATCGCCATGCACCGCTCCCCCGCCGAGCCGAAGCCCGCGTTGACCGCCGCGTCGGCGGCCAGGTCCAGGTCGGCGTCGGGGAGCACCACCATGTGGTTCTTCGCCCCGCCGAGGGCCTGCACCCGCTTGCCGGCGGCGGTGCCGCGCTGGTGCACGTGCCGGGCGACGGGGGTGGAGCCGACGAACGACACCGCCTGCACCCCCGGGTGGTCGAGCAGCGCGTCGACCGCCTCGGCGTCGCCGTTGACCACGTTGAGCACCCCGTCGGGCAGGCCGGCCTCGGCGAACCACTCGGCCAGCAGCAGCGCCGCGCTCGGGTCCTTCTCGCTGGGCTTGAGCACCACCGCGTTGCCGCAGGCCACCGCGACCGGGACGAACCACAGCGGCACCATCACCGGGAAGTTGAACGGGGAGATCACCGCCACCACCCCGAGCGGCTGGCGCAGGCTGTACGAGTCGACCTCGGTGGACACGTTCTCGCTGAACCCGCCGCGCAGGGCCGAGGGGATGCCGCAGGCGTACTCGACGACCTCCAGGCCGCGCTGCACCTCCCCCGCGGCGTCGGCGAGCACCTTGCCGTGCTCGGCGGTGATCACCTCGGCGAGCCGGTCGCGGCGGGCGTTGACCAGCTCGCGGAACGCGAACAGCACGGCCGTGCGCTTCGCCAGGGAGGCGTCGCGCCAGGCCCGCGCGGCGCGGCCGGCGGCGGCGACCGCGTCCGCCACGTCCGCGGCGGAGGCCAGCGCCACCTGCCCGGTACGTCGCCCCGTGGCCGGGTCGAACACGTCCCCGCGCCGGCCGGACGTGCCGTCGACCCGCTTGCCGTCGACGAAGTGCCCGATGAGGTCACCGCCGCCCGCCCCGGACGTCACGCCGCCACCTCGCCGTCTGCGCAGGAGCGGACGGCGTCGACCAGGATGGCCAGCCCCTCGCGGGCCTCCTCCTCGGTGAGGGTCAGCGGCGGGCCCATCCGCAGCACGTTGCCGTAGAGGCCGCCCTTGCCGACGAGCAGCCCGCCGGCCCGGCACGCCTCGAAGACGCGGGTGGTCAGGGCCGCGTCGGGCTCGACGGTGCCCGGATGGACGAACTCGACGCCGAGCATCAGCCCCTTGCCGCGTACCTCGGCGACGCAGTCGAGGTCGGCCACGGCGGCCCGCAGCCCGTCGACGAGGATCGCGCCGACGCGGGCGGCGTTGGCCTGGAGGTCGTGGTCGAGCAGGTAGTCCAGGACGGCGTTGCCGGCGGCCGTGGCGAGCGGGTTGCCGCCGAAGGTGGAGAAGCTGATCGCCGGCACCGACTCCATGACCTCGGCCCGGCCGACGACCCCGGCGAGGGCGAAGCCGTTGCCGATGCCCTTGGCGAAGGTGAGCAGGTCCGGGGTGACGCCGTGCGCCTGGTAGCCCCAGAAGTGCTCGCCGGTGCGCCCCCAGCCGGTCTGCACCTCGTCGGAGATCAGCAGGATGCCGTGCTCGTCGAGGACCTTCTGCCAGGCGGCGAGGAGCCCGTCGGGGCCGTGCACGAAGCCGCCGACGCCCTGGACCGGCTCGGCGATCAGGCAGGCCACGTCGCCGGCGGTCTGGGTGGCGAGGACCTCGCGCAGGTCCTCGACCGCCGCGTCGAGGCGGTCGGCGGGGTCGAGGCGGGACAGCAGGCCGCGCAGCCGCTCGCCCGAGTGCAGCCAGGCCACCTGGAGCGGGTTGAGGGCGCTGGCCGACCAGCCCCGGTTGCCGGTGACGCCCATCGTCGCGTAGGTGCGCCCGTGGTAGCTGTTGCGCACGGCGAGGATCTGGTGGGAGCGGCGGTGGTTGGTGGCGGCCAGCAGGGCGGCCTCGTTGGCCTCGGTGCCGGAGTTGGTGAAGAAGACCCGGGCGTCGGGGATGCCGGAGTGCCGGGCGATCTTCTCGGCCAGCTCGACCTGCTGGCGGATCAGGTAGAGCGTCGAGGTGTGCACGAGGCCCGTGGCGAGCTGCCGCTGCACCGCCTCGCGGATCTCGGGGATGTCGTAGCCGATCATGTTGGTCAGCACGCCGCCGAAGAAGTCCAGGTAGGTGCGGCCCTGCGCATCGGTGACCCGGCGACCGGCGCCGGAGACCAGCTCGATCGGCTCGGCGTAGTAGAGCGGCATCCAGGACGGCAGCACGGCCCGGTGCCGGGCCAGCAGGTCGTCGGTCATTCGTCGCACCCTCCAGCGCGTTGGCGGTCACCGCACGCTCCCACCACCCCACCTTGGGAACAACAGCCATCGTGTAGCGCAGGGCCCTATCCACCCTGACACGTCGTAATGACGACAGCTTCCCGAAGCCCACTGCCATACGATGTGAGCCCGCCGCAAGGAGATCGGGGGTCGAGTGTGATCCACAGCTTCTCGGTCTCGGCAATCATTCTCAGGGCCAACCAGGTTCTGCTTGTCAACCATCGCAGACTGGGCAAATGGATCTATCCTGGTGGCCATCTCGAGAACGACGAGGACCCCGTGGACGGCCTACGCCGCGAGATCCGGGAGGAGCTGGGCATCGAGATAGACCTGCTTCGGCAACCCCTCATCCAGCATGAATCGGTCAAGGTGTTGCCAGCACCGTTCCTCATGCTGGCCTTCAACGCCGGTCTTCCCCCGCAGACGCGACGACAGGTGGACATGGTGTATATCTGTCGGCCCGTCGGCGGGACTCCAGTCATCGAGCCGGGAGAGTTGAGCGAGTACGCGTGGGTACCCGTCGACGAGGTGGCCACCCTGGATGTTCCACCGGAACTCCCTGCCGTCATCCAAGCCGCCGCGAGCCACGCTCGGGAGTCCGGTGAAGACGGGACCTCGGCTGCACCACTGCCTACCGAGGCCCCGTCTCCGAGCGGTGATCGACCGATCACCCGGAATGCTCAGCACCCGCCGCGCTGATCACCCCCGTGTCGCCGGTTTCGCACCTCGGTCACCAGCAGCATCACGGCCGTCAGCAGGTTCACCGCGTCCACAGCGATGCTCAGGCAGAGCGACACCTTCTCCATTGGCGACTCCTCGTCTTCCGAACCGCTGAGCTGGCCAGCTCCTCCTGGTGTCGAGCATCGGGGCAGCACTGTGGAGCCGGGTGTACGGCGCTGTGTCGCCTCACTGGATCAGTCGAACGAACACCCTTGGGCAGGGCGTACCAACGACGTGACGGCAACGGCCTGCGCGGCGAGGACGAACAGCGGGTGTTGACCACCCGGGGAGGACACATTGCACAGCGCTGGCAAGCGCATCGACCGAACATCCTGGCCAACATCCGGACCACACCGGGATCTCCTGGAGCATCTAGACCAGGTGCACGAGGCCAACGGCACCAAGAGCTTGGCGGTCATCGCCAGGGCGATGCGCTTGTCATCGCGCTCCCGCGTGAGTGGCCTACTGCGCGGCACCAACGGCACACTTCCCGCCGACGAGACGCAACTCCAGCTCCTGGTGACGGCCCTCGGCGGCGGGGAGGACGACGTGAGCCGCGGGCTGCACCTCTATCGGCGGGCCCGCTCGGCTGCCCGCGGCAGCGGACGAGAGACGACCCCGGCACCTCGCTTGCGGCTACCCGGCCCCAAGCCGCCCTCGCCCATCGTCCTCTACCCCTCCGTGTTCGAGGCGACCGTCGCACGTCTCAGAAGCCAGGGTCTGGTCGCCCTGGTAGGCCCCGCCGGATACGGCAAGAGCGCCCTGGCGCAACAGGTGATACGGGAGCCGCGACTGACCGAGACGTTCGGTGAACACGTCTACTGGCTCGGTATCGGGCGGGATCTCGCCGCCCCAGATCTCGCCCAACGGCTGAACGAGGTCACCTTCCTGGCCTCCGGCGTGAGGCCCGAAGTCACCGACCCGGTCCTCGCCGCCCAATTCCTCGCTGGCCGCCTCGCCGATCGGCACCATCTGCTTGCCTTCGACGACATCTGGCAGCAGGAGTGGCCGGAGATACTCCGCTTCGTCGCCACGGCCGCAGCCGTATTGATCACGACCCGGGACGGCACGCTGCTCAACGCGGACGTAGAGCAACACGTACTGGTCGGGCCCCCGACCGAGCTGGGAGCTCTGATGCTCAAGAGCGCCGCGCCCGCTCTCCAGGATCTGGATTGCACCAGAGTCAGCGCGGTGATGCGGGCCCGGCCGTTCCTGCTCGGTCTCGTCAGCGGTCAGTTGCGCCAGGAGATCCAGGCAGGGCGACCACCCGAGGACGCCGTCGACGACCTGCTGCACCGGGTGGCGCGCGCGTCGGACTTCGACGGCCTCGTGGAGTCAGTGCTGGGGGCCGGAGACGGGCCGACCGCACGTTCTCTGCTCAACTGGAGCATCGAGCGGCTTCCGCCACACCATGCCGACAGGCTGCGGCACCTCGCTCTGTTTCGCAGCGACCAGGCTGTGCCGCTTCGGATGCTGGCCCACGTGTGGAAGGTCCCGCTACACGAGGCTTTTACCATAGTCGACCAGTATCGAAGTCGGTCCCTGATCTCGGAGCTACGGTTCGAGGGGGACGACTACCTGGTGAACGTGCACGATATCCTGCTGGACCACCTCCGGCACGACCTCGGCCCCGCAGAGCAGGCAACACTGCACCGCACGTTCGTCCGTAGTCTCGTCGGTCTCACCCTGGACAGTGACGACTTCGACCGCACGCGGCTGGCCGATGCCGTCGAGACCCACGCCTACCTGCGAGACAACCTGGTCTGGCACCTCCGCGCGTTCCTCTCCCCCTCCCGACTCACCGCCATCGTCACCGATCCAGAGTATGTGGGAGCGAAGGCCATGGCGGCCGGGGTCGGCGCCGTCTTGGCCGACCTCGCGCTGGTCAGCGACGTGGACGACTGGCGCACCCACCGGGTAGCCCGGCTCACCGCGAGCATGCGCCACCTGCGTGACCGGGCCTCGGCCACCGCCTCGGTCCGGTCGTTCCTCGACGAAGGTCGTGGCGGCGCGCGCGGTCTGCGCTATCGACAGGTGTTCGCTCTCGGCAACGGAGACCGACCGCAGCGCCTACAGGGCAGCATTCTCGGCTGCTCGCTCAACGTCGCGGAGACGGAGGTACTCGTCACCACCAGCGAGGGAATCGTGGCGGTGTTGGACACCTCGCTGCTGCAACCGCGCTGGATCCTGCGACTGCCCGGTGGGTGGACACGGGCATGCACCTTCATCCCCGACGGCATCGCCGTGGGCAGCGATGATGGTCTGATCCGCCTTTTCCGTGACGGCAGCCATGCGCCGGAGGCCATTCTCGCTGGCCACCGTGGAGAGGTTCGCGCCCTCGCGGTCTCCCCGGATGGAAACTGGGTGGTCTCGGCCTCCGACGACACGACGATCCGGCGCTGGGACCTCAAGACAGGATTGCTGTTCAACACGTTCCACGGTCATACGGACCGCGTCAGAGCCCTGGCAGTCGCGCCCGACGGACGCTGGTTCGTTTCCGCCTCGGACGACGGCACGGTGCGGCAATGGAACAGCATGGACGCCGCTGCTCGCGGCGTGCTACGCGGCCATACCGCACGGGTCAGGGGCGTCGCGGTATCACCCGACGGCCTTCAGATCGCCTCGGTATCCGATGACGGCACGGTCCGACTCTGGTCCGCCGACGGAAATCGGGGCGACTCACGCGTCATCGGTGAGCACGGCTGCGTCATCAGGGACGTCGCTTTCACGGGCGACGGATCGGCGGTGTTGACCGCCGGGGCCCATGACAACTTGCTCTCGCTCTGGCCGGTACGCGGGCAACCGGCGCGGCACAACCTGGTGGGGCACACCAGTTGGGTGATGTGTTGTCTTACCACCCGAGCCACCGCGCTGGCCGTCTCCGGATCCGATGACGGCACGGTGCGGCTCTGGGATCTGACGAACGGCCGAGAGGTCGTCCGCCACGAGGGCCGGAACGAGTGGGTCTTCGCCATCTCAACAGACGTCAACAGTGATCTGCTCTACGTCGGCACCACTGCGAGTCGCCTGATTCGTCTCGGTAGCCGCCCCGACCATGCGGTAGTCGATCAGGTGGAGATGAGCAGCGGAGTAAGAGGGCTGGCGGTCGGCCCGTCGGGTGCCCTGCTGGCGGGGACCGACAGCGGGGAACTGTTGCACATAGCGCCGCAGAGCGCTTCCTGGAACGTCCGCGATATCAGGAAACTCTCCAAACGGGGCGTCCGACGGGTCCAGCAGGTGCCGGAACGCGGCATCGTCGTGACATCGTGCCACGACGGCCAGATATACCTGCTGCGCTGGATTGACGGCGAGTTGCGGCCGACGCGCCAGATCGGCACTGGTCACGGATCGGTGTACGAGGCACGTTTGCTGCCCGGCACCGACCTTCTGGTGTCGGTGCATGAGAGCGGTGACGTCTGCCTCCACAGACTGGACGGACAGTTGTTGTCCCAGGTGTCGGCTCATCGTGGCCCGGCTCTGTGCATCGACGTCTCCTCCGATGGACACAGCATCGTTACCGGAGGAGACGACGGCGTGGTGCGCCATCTGACGGTTGACAGCAGCACTCTGCTCGATCGCAGAGTTGTCGGCACCCACGACGACTGGGTGGGTCAGGTCGCTGTCAGTCCGGACGGCAGGAGGGTAGCGAGCGTCTCGGACGACCACACGGTACGGATCAATGTCCTGGCCCATGAATCGCCTGAGATGGCGCTCGCCTTCGAACAGCCCCTGTACTGCGCCCTCTGGCGGGCCGATCACGACGAACTCGTGGTGGGCGGGGCTGCGGGGGTCTATGTCATTGACGGCTGGTGAGGAGGAAAGCATGACGCATGCAACCACCCGGGCTTTCGCCGACGAGTACGCGCGGCACGGGTCTGCCCGGCTTCCCGGTCTGGTGCCGGCAGACATCGTCAGGCGGCTGAAGTCCGAGCTGTACTCGCTGATCCGCTCGGCACATTCGGCCGATCAGAAGATCGCCGCGTTCGACAAGGTCGACGGCTCGCACGACCGGAACCCGCTCTTCCTGGATTCTGGACGTTCCGCCACCGTGTTCCATGAGCCCTGCGCCCTGGAATGGGCGGGTCGAGTGGGCATCGAACAGTACACGGAAGCGGTGGCCCGGGTGGGGCACGGCCTGCACGCGTTTCCCGGCGCGGTACGTGACTGGCTCGACGGCAGCGGGTTGGGAGAGTGGAGCCGCGTGACCGGCCGCCACCGCCCGGCCGTCATCGAAACCATGTTCGTCCGCAAGTCGGTGCACTCCGAACCGCTACCACCGCACCTGGACCACACGTATCTCTGGACCGACCCGCCGTCAGTCCAGGTGTTCTGGATCGCCCTGGATCGCGCCGACCGAACCAACGGCGGTCTCCTCGTGGACCATTGCGGGCCCGTTCCGGGCCCGACCCATCGTCTGGTGCGCCACGCCGACGAGGCGCGACTGGTCCGGCTGCCGGAACCCGCTGCGGATCCCCGGACGCGGCACGGCCTGGATGCCCTCACCCTGATCCCGTGCGACCCGGGCGATGCCGTCGCTGTCGACGGCCTCGTCCTTCACGGCAGCGCCGGCTCGGACGGTACGCGACCTCGCGACGCGCTCGCCGTACACGTGGTGGACCTGGACTGTGAGTGGGCCACCACAAACTATCTCGGCCACATGACCCCGTACGAGCTGTAGATAGGTCACCGTGGGCTCACCCTCCTGGTGCCCACATCTGTCATTCGCCCGTATCGCTGTCGGCCCAGAGCGCCGCCTGGGCGACGTCGACCAGCCGCTCGGCGAGCGCGGCGGGGGGCTGGTCGGTCTGCTGGCTTACGACAGTCCAGCCTGCGGCGCGCAACAACGCGTACTCGCGGGATACGTCCACGGCACGGATCTCTCGTTCGAAGTAATCAAGGACCGAATGAGGAAGCCGATGTCGTTCGTCTCGCTGCGCGTTTCGGTTCCATCGCACTGCCCTGCCACTCGTCAGGACGGCCACCAGCCCCGACAGGTCCGGCTCGTCGGCGACAGCGGCGCGGAAGGTCGCCAGCTCCGTCAGGGGAAGCTCAAGCAGAAGGATGGGCGGGCGCAAGAACAGATCACGGCGTACGCTGGCCCGCGCCAACGTCACCAGGCCTCTGGTGGCACGTAGCATCTGGCCCGGCCGCCAGTCGTCGTGCATCAAGAAGTGCATTCCGTCGCGAACATAAAGGGGTTGGCCAGAGAACTCCGCCCCGCCCTCTGGGCACTGGATCCTCAACACGTCGTCGATCGACCATGCCACCGGCGCCCATGACACAGCCAGCCTCGCGGCAACTTCAGCGAGGATGGTCGACTTGCCGACGCCCGGCATTCCGACGAACGCGATCACGGGAATCACTACGTCATTATCTCGCTGGAAACCGCAGGAAAAAAGGGGCCGTCCGCTGCTCGACGGTAAGATCCAACGGTGGCTGACGTACCCCTGGCGCTGCCCTCCACTTCCAGGGTCCGCGTGCCCGATCTGGTCGAAGAGATCCGCGTCTGGGTGACCTCGCCGCCGCTGCGGGACCTCGTCGCGCGGTTCGGCGGCGACGGGCCCCCGGGCGATCCGGCCTCCGGCGACCGGCTCCCCCGCGACCCGATCTCCGGCGACCCGCTCTCCGGCGATCTGGCGGCGGCGCTGGCCTGGCTGGACGACTTCTCCGCCCGGCACTGGGACTTCCGGGGCGGCCGGGAACGCCCCGAGGCCGCCGAGCCCGCGTTCGATCCCCGCACGGCGGGGCAGGTGCTCGCCGCGGCGTCCGCGCTGGGCCTGGTCCGCCCGGTCCCGCCGGCCCGCCGGGCGTACGCGCACCTGGTCGTCCTCGGCGGGCTCGCGCACGCCTGCCTGCGCCGGGTGGCGTACGCCGCGCACCTGGTGCGCTCGGGCACGGCGGTGGCCGGCGAGGTGGCCGTGCTGGGCAGTTTCCGACCGCTGTCGGTGGCGGAGCGCCGGACACTGGCCGACGCGGGCGTCACGGCCGGCGACACCGAGGTGGACGCCCTCGACGCGGCGGTGCGGGGCGCGTTCGGGGTGGCCGGGCCGGCCGAGGCGGACGGCGTGGACGCCGGGGACCCACACCGCTCGTGGTCCTCGCGCACCTGGCGGCCGGCGGGGTCGCCCCCGGTGCGGGTGCTCGCCGCCCCGTCCGGCGATCCCGGGCGGCGGCGGGCGCACACCGCCGACACGCAGCGGTTCTGGGCCGAGCACGTCCGGCTCGCGCCGGGCGATCCGGTGCTGGTGGTCACCGCGCCGGTCTACGTGCCGTTCCAGCACTGCGACGCGTTGCGCACGCTCGCCGTGCCGTACGGGTGCGGGATCGAGACCGTCGGCGTCGACCCGGCCCTGCCCGACCTGGCGCGGCTGCCCGAGCCGGCCCCGACGCCGGGGCGCTACCTCCAAGAGATCCGCTCGGCGATCCGGTCGATGCGGGCCCTGCACGCCGCCGTCACGACCGGTCGAGCGGCCCGCTGAGCGGCCGGGGACCGAGGGCCCGGCCGGCGTCCGACGGGGAGATCGGCCGCCGGCCGGGCCGGCGCGGGGTCAGTTCACGTAGACCGTCGCGCCGCCCTGGGTGGTGTCCCGGACCGGGGCGTACGTCGCGCTGAAGTACGCCGAGGAGAAGCAGGTGCCCGGCCCGGAGGACTTGGTGAACGGCTGGTTGACGAAGGCGATGGAGGTGGTGGCGTTGGACGCCGTCCCCCGCACGACGCCGCCGTTGGCCTTGTAGACGCAGGTGACGTTGCCCAGCAGGGTGCGCAGCGAGACGGTGCTCTGGATCGACCCGGTGAGGGTGACCGCGCCGGCGCTGGTGACGGTGACGGCGTAGGGCAGGTTGTCGACCGTCACGCTGTTGACCCCGAGGGTGCCGACCACGTTGCTGGTGCAGCTGGTGAAGGTCTGCCCGGTGAGGCTCTCGGTGGCGGTGCCCGGGGCGACCGGGTTGGTGACCGCCTTGGCGGTGAAGGTGGACGCGGCGCACTTGACGCCGGTCGTGCCGGTGGCCGACGAGTAGAAGTTGGCGGTGGTCCCGGTCTTGAGGCTGGCCTGGAGGGTGTCGCCCACCGCGACGGCGGTCCCGCCGGCGCTGCCGGTGGTGAGCACCGTGTTGGCGAGGGCGGCCGGGCCGGCGGCGGAGGCGGGGGCCGCCGCGACGAGGGAGCCGAGCAGCGCGACGGCGGCGAGGCCGACGGCGGCGCGTCCGTACCTGGGCATGGTGGGTCCTTTCGACGGGTGGTGGTGCGACGGCGGCGGCCGGACCGGCGGGTCGCCGCGCCCGGCGGGCCGGGCGCGGCCGGGCGGCCGCGGAGGTGGCCACGGAGACACGCCGTGGCCGTGGGCCCGCCGCCGGTGGACGGTCGGCGGCGGCGGGGGACGGGTGCCGCCGGGCGGCGGCGGGGCGGGGTGTGCGGGTCGGTCACCGGTGGCCCGGCGGGGCGACCCTCGGGATCCGGCCGGTCAGCGGCCGGCGCCGGGTGGGGCACTGCGGCGCAGCCGCGTCACCCGCACCCTTCCGGCCTTGGGGGCACCCGCGCGGTCGGCGATAATGGCGACCATCGAGCCCTCCTTCGGCGCTGCTCGGTGCGGCCATCCGGCGAAGATGACCATCAGTGACCCGACCGGAACCCAACGTGGTGAAGTTATAAACCCCGGAGGGTCGCAAAGTCAATCGTCGATTCATGGAGGTCGATGTCAATGTCGCCGGCGCCCCACCCGGCAACCGGGTCCGCACCCCCGTCGGCCGAGCCCGCCGCCCCGCCCCTGCCGGGGGCCCGGCCCGGGCGCGACCCCGAGCGGGCGATCAAGCGCGGCCCGCGCCGCCAGTCGGCCGAGGAGGTCGCGGCGACCCAGCGCGACCGGCTCTTCGACGGGCTCGTGCACGAGGTGGCGGCCAAGGGCTACGACAACGCCCGGGTCACCGACATCTGCGGCGCGGCCGGCGTGACCCGCCCCGCCTTCTACGCGCTCTTCGCCGGCAAGGAGGACGCCTTCCTGGCCACCTACCGGCACGGCACGGCGGTCTTGCTGCGCCTGATGGACGACGCGTACGCCGGGGCGGGGCCGGACTGGACCGCCGCCGCCCGGGCCGCCCTGCGGATGCTGCTGGAGGTGCTGGCGAGCGTGCCCGCGTTCGCCCGGATGGCGCTCGTGGAGATCGACGCCGCCGGCCCGGCGGCCCGCGCCGAGCGGGACCTGCTGCTGTCGCGGTTCCACCGGTTCTTCCAGCCCGCCCGGCCCCGGTCCCCGCTGTCGGCCGAGGAGGACGACCTGCTGGTGACCACGGTGGTCGCCGGCATCTACGGCACCCTGCGCCTGCGGGTGAGCCAGGGCCGCACGGCAGAGCTGCCCCGGCTGCTGCCGGTCCTGACGTACGCGATGACCGCCCCGTTCCTCGGCCCCACGGCCGGCGGCCGGGCGGCGCGGGCGACCGACGCGGGCGTCCCGGGCGTCACGGCCCCCTGCGCGGTCGACCCGGCGCGCCCCGCCCGGGGGGACGGCTGAGCGCGCCGACGGCTCCCGCGGCGGTCAGAAACCGTCGCGGTTTCTCACTATCGGCAATTTTTCGCAGATCGACCGACTCCATTGGGCATCAATCTTGACCGGCCCTTTACTCAGCGGTAACTTCGCTCTGCGACGGACTCGACACGCCGCACGCGAACCAATTCAGATCATCGCCCCGCTCCGCGCCACGGCCCCCGCACCGGCGCGGACGAATCGATCTCGAAGAGGAGCCGTCATGTCGGACGACACCGTATCCACCGAGCCGGTCCCGCCCTCCGGCGGCGTGCGCTGGCGGCGGTTCGCGGCCAGCCTGGCCGTCGCCGGGGCAGGCGCCGCCGGAATGGTGCTGCTCACCGCGCAGGGAGTGCTCGGCGCGCAGTTCGCGATCTCCGGAATGCCCTTCGTCGTCACCGCCGACAAGCTCGACGGGACCGGGTTCGAGCAGTTCGCCACGCTCGACCAGATGATCGAGGACAGTCCCAACCAGGGCGACACCGGCGGCCAGGTCGTCGTGCTCGTCTCGGCGATCGACAGGGCCGAGCTGACCAACCTGTGCCAGAGCATCAACCTCGGCGGCATGTACATGAAGCTCACCGCCGGCACCGGCAGCAAGCCGGTGACCGCCCGCACCATGGTCGTCGACTCCGACGAGATCTCCGGCAACGCGTCGTTCCAGTCGATCGACATCGGCCAGGACGCCAGCACGCTGGACAAGGTCCCCGGGGTGCGCGGCAACCCGGGCGTCTTCGGCCAGCAGGCCGACAAGGTGACCATCACGGGGCTGAGGCAGAACAACTACGCCACCACGGCCGCGGTGTTCACCCTGCCGAACCTGCGGATGAGCTTCTCCTCCGAAGGCTGCTGAGATGACCGAGGGTGACGCGACGCCCATGGCTGACGGTGACGCGACGCCCCGGGCCGCCGGGAGGTCGGCCTCCGGCGGGGCCGGGCGGTGGCGGGCCTGGCGGCGCAGCCGTCCCTTCTGGGGCGGCCTGCTCGTCGCCCTCGGCGGCGTCGAGATCCTCGCCACCCTGCGCGCGCCGCTGCCGGTGATCCTGCACGTCGGGCCGCAGGGGCTGGCCGGCTACCTGGTGCCGGTCATCCTGCTGCTGTGCGGCGTGCTGCTGCTGGCCCACCCGCCGCAGCGGCTCTTCTACGCGCTGGTCTCCCTGGTGCTCGCTCTGGTCTCCTGGCTCACGTCCAACCTGGGCGGCTTCTTCGTCGGGATGCTGCTCGCGCTGGTCGGCGGCTGCCTCGCGTTCGCCTGGACGCCGGCCGGGGCGGGCCGCCGCCCGGCCGAGCCCGCCCGCAGCGGCTAGCGGACCGGGTGGGTGGCGGTGTCGCGGACCGCCTCGGCGAAGACCTCGGACCGGTGCTCGAAGTTGCGGAACCGGCCGTAGCTGGGCGCGGCCGGCGAGAGCAGCACCACCCCACCGGCCGGGGTCACCTCCCGGGCCCGACCCACGGCGGCCACCAGGTCGGCCACCACCTCGGCCCGCACCTTCGGCAGCCCGGCCAGCGCGGCCACGATCCGCTCCCCGCTGTCGGGGATGCCGAGCACGGTGATCTCCCGCTCGGCCAGGTGCTCGCGCAGCGGGGCGTAGTCCAGCCCCCGGTCGGTGCCGCCGACGATCACCGTCAACGGCCGCCCCTCGTACGCGTCGATGGCGTGCATCGCCGCGTACGGGCTGGTGGCCAGGGTGTCGTCGACGAAGGTGAGCCCGGACGGGTCGGCGATCTCGGTGAGCCGGTGGGCGAGGCCCTGGAAGCCGGCGACCGCCACCGCGAGGGTGTCGGCGCGGGCCGCCACGTCCACGCCGAGCGCGTCGAGCACGGCGAGGGCGACGCAGAGGTTGCCCTCGTTGTGCCGGCCGACCAGGGGCAGCACCCCGCGTGCGAACAGCGGCCGGTCGCCGAGGTGGAACCAGGGCGTGCCGTCCGGGCCCGGGGCCACGTGCGTGGTGTCCGGGGCGCCGGCGCGCACGGCCGGCCGGTCGCCCAGCTCGGCGGCGAGCCTCGGGTCGGCCCCGTTGACCACGATCGTCTGCGGCCCGTGCGCCAGCAGGTTGAGCTTGTCCCGGTAATATTCCCGCTCGCCGCCGTGCGCGTCCAGGTGCTCGGGGAAGAGCGCGGTGACCACCGCGACGCGCGGCGAGTCGGTCAGGTCGGCGCACTGGTAGCTGGACAGCTCCAGCACGTACAGGTCGGCGTCGGGCAGGTCGAGCAGCGGCACCCCGATGTTGCCGCCGAAGACGTTCGGCCGGTCGACCGCGGTGAGCAGGTGGCTGATCAGGCTGGACGTGGTCGACTTGCCCTTGCTGCCGGTCACCCCGACGGTCCGCCGGGCATGGTCGGCCATCCACAGCGCGCTGCCCTGGGTGACCGTGACCCCCCGGCGGCGCAGCTCCACCAGCCACGGGTGGGTGTTCGGCACCCCGGGCGAGCGGACCACCACCTCGGCCGCGGCCAGCCGGGCGAAGCCGTCCTCGCCGGTGACCAGCGGGGCCGCCTCGGCCAGCGGCCCCTCCCACGGCAGGGCCAGGAAGTTGCCGCTGTCGTCGACCGCGACCAGGCCCGCCGGGCCGTGCGCGGCGATCGCGATCACCGCAGCCCGGCCCTCCCGGCCGGTGCCCCAGACGGCGACGGTACGTCCGCGCAGGTCAGACAGGCGCACGGGTGATCTCCTCCACGGTGGGGCACGTCGGCGGGCCGGTCGCCCGCAGCCGGGCACGGCCGGACGAACCAGGGCCTAGTATGGCGTGTGCCCAACGAGCAGCTCCGGCGGATGGACGCCTTCACCTTCCCGTCCTACTCGATCGACCTCGCCACCGGCGAGGCGTTGTTCGACTACGCCCTCACCGGCCCCGGCGGCGAGCAGCGGTTCACCGAGGCGATCACCCTCCCGCTGCCCGCGCAGCCGCCCTCCGACGCCACGGTGGCCACCCTCGGCCGGGTCCTGGAGCTGCTGCACGTGGTCGCCGGCGTCAGCTACTACAAGACCGCCGCGCCCCGCCGGCTGGTGCTGCCGACGCCGCTGGGCGGGGCCGCCGCCGCGCTGGTCACGGCCGTCTACACCAAGGGCCTCGCCGAGTACGCCTACCGCAACCAGCTCCCGCACGTGCTGGAGCTGGTCCCCGAGGTCCCGGCGGGCTCGGTGCCGCCCGCGCGCGCGTACGACAACTCTGACCTGCGCCCCCTGTCGGCCGTCGGCGGCGGCAAGGACTCCATCGTCACCCTGGAGGCGCTGCGCCGCGCCGGCCTCGACCCGGTGCCGTTCTCGGTCAACCCGAACCACGTCATCGTCGCGGTCGACGAGGCGTCCGGGCTGGCCGCCCTCGCGGCCCGGCGGCGCATCGACCCGGTGCTGTTCGACCTCAACGCCGCCGGGGCCCGCAACGGGCACATCCCGGTAACCGCCATCAACTCGCTGATCGCGGTCGCCACGGCCGTGCTGGGCGGGCTCGGCCCGGTGGTGATGTCCAACGAGCGGTCCGCGTCCGACCCGAACCTGGTCTGGAACGGCCACGAGATCAACCACCAGTGGTCCAAGGGCGTGGAGGCCGAGGGGCTGCTGCGGGCGGCGCTGGCCGAGCACGCCGGGCTCACCGAGCCGTACTTCTCGCTGCTGCGCCCGCTGTCCGAGCTGCACATCGCCCGGCTCTTCGCCGAGATCGACCGGTACGACGACGTGGTGACGAGCTGCAACGCCGCGTTCAAGCTGCGCGACGCGAGCGAACGCTGGTGCCGCGACTGCCCGAAGTGCCGGTTCGTGTTCCTGGCCATGGCGCCGTTCATGCCACGCGAGCGGGTCGTGCGGATCTTCGGCGGCGACCTGCTGGCCGACGGGTCCCAGCTCCCCGGCTACCGGGAGCTGCTCGGCGTGGACGGGCACAAGCCGTTCGAGTGCGTCGGCGAGGTCGAGGAGTCGGTGGTGGCGTTGAGCATCCTCGCCGAGCAGGAGCAGTGGCGCGACGCGCCGGTCGTGCGCGCCCTGGTCGACGCGGTGCCGGAGACGGCCTGGTCGGCGGCGGCCGCCTCGGACGTCTTCACCCCCGGCGGCCCGCACTTCGTCCCGCCCGCCTACGCGAAGGCCCTCTCGCCCGGCTGAGCCGGCCGGCGGCTCAGGGGGTGCGGACGGCGTCCAGGGCCAGCAGGGCCACGTGCAGCGACAGGCACGCCTCCACCGAGTCGAGGTCGGCGTCGAGGATCCGGGCGATGCGGGCCAGCCGCTCGTAGAACGCCGGCCGGGACAGGTGCGCGGCGGCCGCCGCCGCCGACTTGTTGCGCCCCTGCTCCAGGTAGGCCCGCAGGGTGCCCAGCAGCTGCTCGCGGGGGTGCCGGGCGTCGTACGCCAGCAGGGCGCCCAGCTCGCGCTCGACGAACGTCTGGAGGCGCGGCTCGTCGCGCAGCAGGTGCAGCAGGCCGGCCAGCCCGACGTGCGGCAGCCGGAAGACCGGCAGGTCCCGGCGGTCCCGGCGGGCCGCGTCGGCGACCTGCCGCGCCTCCACCAGCGAACGGCGCGCCTCCCGGAGGCTGCCCACCCCGGAGCCGGCGGCGACGATCACCGCGCCCGCCCCGGTGGCCCGCGCCGGGGCGGGCTCGGCGGCCCTCGACCCGGCGGCGTCGACCCGGTTGCGGCGCAGCGCGGCGGCGAACGCGGCCAGCGCCCGGTCCTCGGCCGCCGGGTCGGACAGGGCGAGCAGCACCCCGACGGCCTGGTCGTCGACGGCGCTGCTCAGCCCCGTCAGCTTCGCCTCGCGCAGGGCCTGCCCGACCGCCTCGGACAGGTCGCGCAGCCGGGCCGGCCCCGCCTCCGGGTCCGCCGGGCCGGGCTCCTCCGGCGGGGCCCCGTCGGCGGCCGGGTCGTCGGTGCGCCAGCGCACCACCACGCCGACCAGGTGCCGACGGTCCAGCACCACCCCCAGGGCCCGGGCGCGCAGGGCCACCTCGTCCACCGGGCGGGAGTGGTCCAGCAGGGCGGTGAGCAGCGTACGGTGGATCTGCCGCTCCAGCCCCTCGGCGTCGCGCCGGATCAGCCGCCCCAGCGCGAGCGTGGAGGCGGCCCGCTCGACGAGGATCGTCAGCCGCGTCGGCGGGGTGACCGGCCGCGGCGCGACGTCGGCGGGCTCCGCCGCCGGGTCGGGCAGCGGCGCGGGGGCGGCCAGCTCGCCGCCGCCCGGCCAGCGCAGCAGCAGCCGGCCCCAGTCCTGCCCCCGGGCCCCGACGGTGGTGACCAGCCAGCCCCGGTCGGTGTCGTACGCGGTCCGCCCGGGCGGGCTGATCCGCCGGGAGTGCTGCTCCCAGCCGTCCAGCAGCAGCTCGGCGCTCTGCCCCGCCGGGTCGTAGGCGAGCACCTGCCGCGACAGGTTCTCCAGCACCACCGGGCAGCCGGACAGCTCGGCGGCCTGCCGGACCACCTCGGCCGGGCCGGCGCCCTCGACCGACAGCTCGGTGAACCGCTGGTGGATCTCCTCGGTCGCCCGCAGCTCGGTGAGCTGGGCGTCGACGATCAGCGCGTGCACGGCCTCAGTGACCCGCACGAACGGGGTGGCCCGGCGCAGCTCGACCAGGGGCAGCCCGCGCCGGGCCGCGGCGGCGGCCATCACCCGGGGGACGCCGCTGACGTACCGGCGGCCCAGCTCCACGACGAGGCCGGAGACCCCGACGTCGGCCAGCTCGCCGATGAACGCGCGCAGCCCGGCGTCCTCGCCGGGCAGCCCGATGCCGGTGGTGAGCACCAGCTCGCCGCCGCGCAGCAGGGACGCGATGTCGGGCACCTCCGCCACGTGCACCCAGCGCACCGGCCGGTCCAGGCCGGCCTCCCCGGCCACCAGGCGGGGCGCGCCGTGGCGGATGGGGTCGAGCGCGAGGATCTCACGGACGGTAGGGAACACGCGCGACACGCTACCGTCCGTGACTCCGATCCTGAACAGGCCGCCGCCCTCGCCGGGTGGCTCGGGCGCCGGGCCGCCGTGGCCCGTCAGTCGACGCCGAGCTCCATCGCGGCGCGGTCGAGCGCGGCGTCGTCGGCGGAGGGGACGCCCCGGGAGGCGATGGCCTCCGCGCCGCCCTGCGGCATCGCGCCGATCAGCCCCGTCGAGGCCGCCTGCGCCGCGCCGATCATCCGCTGCGGGGCCGCGCCGCCGACCAGGCCGAGGGAGGCGTACTGCTCCAGCTTCGCCCGCGAGTCGGCGATGTCCAGGTTGCGCATGGTGAGCTGGCCGATGCGGTCCGACGGGCCGAAGGCCGAGTCCTCGGTGCGCTCCATCGACAGCTTGTCGGGATGGTAGCTGAACGCCGGGCCGGTGGTGTCGAGGATCGAGTAGTCCTCGCCCCGGCGCAGCCGCAGGGTCACCTCGCCGGTGACCGCCGCGCCGACCCAGCGCTGCAACGACTCGCGCAGCATCAGCGCCTGCGGGTCCAGCCAGCGCCCCTCGTACATGAGCCGGCCGAGGCGGCGGCCCTCGTTGTGGTAGTTGGCCAGGGTGTCCTCGTTGTGGATGGCGTTGACCAGCCGCTCGTACGCGGCGTGCAGCAGCGCCATGCCGGGGGCCTCGTAGATGCCCCGGCTCTTGGCCTCGATGATCCGGTTCTCGATCTGGTCGGACATGCCCAGGCCGTGCCGGCCGCCGATGGCGTTGGCCTCCAGCACCAGGTCGACGGGGCTGCCGAACTCCTTGCCGTTGATGGTCACCGGGCGGCCCTGGTCGAAGCCGATCGTGACGTCCTCGGCGGGGATCTCCACGGACGGGTCCCAGAACTTCACGCCCATGATCGGCTCGACCGTCTCGATGCCGGTGTCGAGGTGTTCGAGGGTCTTGGCCTCGTGCGTGGCGCCCCAGATGTTGGCGTCGGTGGAGTAGGCCTTCTCGGTGCTGTCCCGGTACGGCAGGCCGCGCTCCAGCAGCCACTCCGACATCTCCTTGCGCCCACCCAGCTCGGTGACGAAGTCGGTGTCGAGCCACGGCTTGTAGATGCGCAGCTGCGGGTTGGCCAGCAGGCCGTAGCGGTAGAACCGCTCGATGTCGTTGCCCTTGAACGTCGAGCCGTCGCCCCAGATCTGCACGTCGTCGGAGATCATGGCCCGCACCAGCAGGGTCCCGGTCACGGCCCGGCCCAGCGGCGTGGTGTTGAAGTAGGCCCGCCCGCCCGAGCGGATGTGGAACGCGCCGCAGGTCAGCGCCGCCAGGCCCTCCTCGACGAGGGCGGCGCGGCAGTCGACCAGCCGGGCGACCTCGGCGCCGTAGCTGAGCGCGCGGCCGGGCACCGAGGCGATGTCGGGCTCGTCGTACTGGCCGATGTCGGCCGTGTAGGCGCAGGGGACGGCGCCCTTGTCGCGCATCCACGCGACCGCGACCGAGGTGTCGAGGCCGCCGGAGAAGGCGATGCCGACACGTTCGCCGATGGGCAGGGAGGTGAGAACCTTGGACACGGGGAAGATTATTCATCACGCCGCATGGTCATGCAAGCGGACGCGCCCGACGCGACGGGCGTCACTCCCCGCCCGCGGCTACCCGCGCAACGGCGGGTCGTCGCGGCCCAGCTCCCAGAACGCCACCGCCGCCGCGGCGGCCACGTTCAACGAGTCCACCCCGCGCCGCATCGGGACGACCACCCGCACGTCGCTGGCGGCCTGGGCCGCCGCCGTGAGGCCGGGCCCCTCCGCGCCCAGCAGCAGCGCCGCCCGCGCGCGCTGCGCGGGGGTCAGCCGCTGGATCGGCACCGCGTCCACCGCCGGCGTCAGGGCCAGCACCGTGAAGCCCGCCTGGCGCACCTGGTCCAGGCCGTCCGGCCAGCGCGCGAACTTGGCGTACGGCACCGCGAAGACCTCGCCCATGCTGACCCGCACGCTGCGCCGGTAGAGCGGGTCGGCGCAGGTGGGCGACAGCAGCACCGCGTCGACGCCGAGCGCGGCGGCCCCCCGGAAGATCGCGCCGAGGTTGGTGTGGTTGTTGACGTCCTCCAGGATCGCCACCCGCCGCGCGGCGGCGAGCACCCCGGCGACGTCCGGCAGCGGCCTGCGGTGGAACGAGGCGAGCACCCCCCGGTGCACGTGGAAGCCGGTGGCCTTCTCCAGCACGTCCGGGGTGGCCGCGTAGACCGGGGCGTCGCCGGTGTCGAGGTCGGCGAGCTGGTCGGCCCGCTTGGCGTCCACCAGGAACGACCGGGCCGGATAGCCGGCCCGCAGCGCCCGGCGCAGCACCAGCTCCCCCTCGGCGATGAACAGGCCGTGCGGCGGCTCCCACCGGGTGCGCAGCTCCACGTCGGTGAGGGCGCGGTAGTCGGCGATCCGCTCGTCGTCGGGGTCGGTGATCTGCTGCACGGGCATCCGGCGATTCTGCCGGACCGGGCCACCGGCCCCGAGCGCCGGTCGCCCGGTCGGCGTTTTCCCCGCGTACGGCGGGGAACGGTGCTCCGGGACAGCGGACGCGACCGGAGGGACCCACGGATGGGCGCGAACCAGGCCGGCGAGCCGGCACCGGACGGACGGGGCGGGCTGCCCAGGAACGCCACCGTCGCCGACCACATCGTGGCCCGGCTGGCCCAGTGGGGCGTGCGCCGCTACTTCGGCTACCCCGGCGACGGCGTCAACGGGATGACCTCGGCGCTGCAACGCGCCGGCGACCGGGCGGAGTTCGTCCAGGTGCGCCACGAGGAGACCGCCGGCTTCGCCGCGTCGGCGCACGTCAAGTACGGCGGCGGGCCGCTCGGCTGCGCCCTGGCCACCAGCGGGCCCGGCGCGATCCACCTGCTCAACGGCCTGTACGACGCGAAGCTCGACCACCAGCCGGTGGTGGCCCTGGTGGGGCACACCGCGCTGACCGCCGAGGGCGGCGGCTACTACCAGGAGGTCGACCTGCTCGCCCTCTACAAGGACGTCGCCTCGGCGTTCCTGGCCCAGCTCGACGACCCGTCGCAGGTGCGGCACCTGGTGGACCGGGCCTGCCGGACGGCGCTGGCCCGGCGCACAGTCACCGCGCTGGTGCTCCCCTCCGACGTGCAGGACGAGCCGGCCGTGCCGGACCCGCCGCACGCGCACGGCTACTACCACACCTCCGCCGTGCCGAGCAGCGCCACAACCGTGCCGCCCGAGGCGGACGTGCGCCGGGCGGCGGAGGTGCTGCGCGGCGGCGAGCGGGTGGCGATGCTGGTCGGCCAGGGCGCCCTGGGCGCGGAGGCCGAGGTGCGGCAGGTCGCCGACCGACTCGGCGCGGGGGTGGCCACCGCCCTGCTCGGCTTCACCGCCGTGGACCACCGCGAGCCGTGGGTCACCGGCGCGATCGGGCTGCTCGGCACCCGGCCGAGCTGGCAGCTCATGCGCGACTGCGACCGGCTGCTGATCGTCGGCAGCAACATGCCGTACTCGGAGTTCTACCCGCCGCAGGGGCAGGCCCGGGGCGTGCAGATCGACGTCGACGGCAGCCGGCTCGGGCTGCGCTACCCCACCGAGGTCAACCTCACCGGCGACGCCGGCCCCACCCTGCGGGCGCTGCTGCGCGAGCTGGGCCCCGGCGCCGCCCCGACCACCTGGCGGCAGCGCATCGCCGACGCCACCGCCGGCTGGCACCGCGCCCAGCGGGAGATCGCCGGCCAGGCCGCCGACCCGGTGAACCCGCAGGCGCTGTTCGCGGCGCTGGACGACCAGCTCCCCGGCGACGTCATGCTCGCGGTGGACTGCGGCACCTGCACCGCCTGGTACGCCCGGCACCTGCGGCTGCGCCCCGGGATGCTGGCCAGCCTCTCGGGCACCCTGCTGTCGATGGGCGGGGCCATGCCGTACGGGATCGCCGCGAAGCTCGCCCACCCGGACCGGCCGCTGGTCGCCCTGCTCGGCGACGGGGCGATGCAGATGAACGGCGTCAACGAGCTGATCACCGTGGCGAAGCACTGGCGGAGCTGGCCGGACCCCCGGTTCGTGGTGCTGGTGCTCAACAACCAGGACCTCGCGTTCGTGAGCTGGGAGCAGCGCTCCGGCGAGGGCACCCCGATGTTCCCGGCCAGCCAGGACCTGCCCGACGTGGCGTACCACCGGTGGGCGGAGGTGCTCGGCCTGCACGGCATCCTGGTCGACTCCCCCGACCAGGTGCCGGACGCCTGGCGGCGCGCCCTGGCCGCCGACCGCCCGACGGTGATCAACGCGATGGTGGACCCGGCCGAGCTGATGCTGCCGCCGCACTTCACCGCCGCGCAGGCGCGCAAGACGGCGGCGGCGGTGCTGCGCGACCCCGACCGGGCGGGCATCGTCCGGCGCGGCCTGCCCGCCGCCGTCTCCACCTGGCGCCCCCGCCTGCGGTGAAAGGAAGGGCCCCTACTTAACGCATCCGGTAGAGAAGGGTCCCCTTCTTGCACGCCCGGGCGGCCGGGGCCGCCGGGCCGCCGGGGCCGCCAGGGCCGCCGGGGGGCACGGGCCGCCGGGGGGCACGGGCCGCCGGGGGGGCACGGGCCGCCGGGGGGCGGGGCGGGTGGCGGGCCGTGGGTAGGGTGGCGGGCCATGGGACGCCCGGTGCTGATCGCGCTCGTCGGCGTCGACGGCTCGGGCAAGACCACCCAGGCGCGGGCGCTGGCGCGACGGCTGACTGCGCGGGGCGTCCCGGCCACGTACTTCGAGAACGCCGGCGGCCGGCCGCTGTGGAACAGGCTGGCCCGCTCGGTCGGGCGGCCGGACGGGGTGGCGCTGTTCGGCCGTACCCTCTATCCGGTCGTCGAGGCGACGGTGCGCGCGGCCGCCATGACCCGCGCCCTGCTCTGGTCGTGGGCGACCGGGCGCACGGCGGTGCTGGACCGGTGGACGTACTGCCAGCATGTGATCATGCGGGCCCGGGGCGACCGTGGCCGGCGGGCGGTGCGCGCGGCCTACCGGGTGTTCCCCGCGCCGACGGTGGTCTGCTTCCTGGCCGTCGCGCCGGAGGTCGCGCAGCGGCGGGTGCTGGCGCGGGGCATCGACACCGAGGAGCTGACGCACCTGCGCGCGCTGGACGCCGCCTACCGGGCGCTGCCGGAGTTCGGCGGGTTCGTCGTGGTGCCCGGCGACGGCGACCCCGACGAGGTGGCCGCCGCGCTGGACCGGGCCGTCACGCCGCTGCTCGGCGGACAGGCCGCGCCGGGCTGACACAGCCACCGGCTCCGGCGCCACGGCGACTTGTTAAGAAGGGGCCCCTGCTCTACCGAATGCGTTAAGCAGGGGCCCTTCCTTGCGCCTCAGCCGCGGCCGCGGTTGAGCCAGCGCAGCGCATCCGGCGGCACGGTCTCCGGCCGGCTGGGCGGGGGCGTCGGCTGCGGGGCGGGGCGGTGCACCTCGCCGGCCAGCTCGCGGCTGGGCGGGGTGAAGTCGCGCACCGGCTGGCCGTCCACGGCGGCGCGGATCGTCCGGGCCACGGCGGCGATGACCTTCGCCTGCACGGCCGAGCCGACCGCGTCGCCCGGGTCGTCGGGGTTGGCGGCGATGCCGGCGACGGCGACCTGCGGGGTGAAGCCGACGAACGTCTCGGTGGCGGCCTGCTCCGAGCTGCCGGTCTTGCCGGCGACGGGACGCCCGACGATCGTGTCCACGGCGGTGGCGGTGCCGCCGTCGCACTGGCCGTAGGTGGTCTGCTGGCCGACGGGGCAGCGGGCCGCGTCGGTGGCCGCGCGGGCCACGTCGGCGTCGAGCACCCGGCGGCAGGACGGCTCGCCGACGTCGACCTTGTCGCCGTCGGCGGCGGTCACCGACACCACGGGCAACGGCGTGCAGTACGTCCCCTCGGCGGCCACGGTGGCGTAGGCGTTGGCGAGGTCGAGGGGGGTGGTGGCGGCCACGCCGAGGGTGAACGACCCCCAGTCGGCGGCGTTGTCGCGGGCGAACTCGGCGTCGGCCTCGGCGCGGAAGGTGATGCCGAGGCGCTGGGCCATCTCCACCACCTTCGCGGGGCCGACCTGCTCCGACAGCCACACGAAGTACGTGTTCACGGAGCGGCCGAAGCCGTCCCACATGGTGCGGTAGCCGTCCATCCACTGCGGGTTGGCGTTGGCGGGGCACCACTTCCCGCCGCAGCTGGCCTCGCCCTCGGCGGCGTACCGGGTGGGCAGCCGGCTGGGCGCGTCGAAGCCGGTGGCGAGCTGCCTGCCGTTCTCCAGCGCGGCGAGCATGGTGAACAGCTTGAACGTCGACCCCGCCTGGTACCCGTCGACGCTGCCGCCGCCGGAGATCAGCGGGTTGACGGTGTTGGGGTGGTTGGTCTGCCCGTCGGGGTTGGCGTCGAGGCTGTAATGCCGGTTGACCGCCATGGCGAGCACCCGGCCGGTGCCGGGCTGCACGGCCGCGATGGGCAGGGCCCGCTTGTCGTCGTACCCGTAGACGGCCGTGGCCTGCTCCTGCGCGGTCTGCTGGAGCTTCGGGTCCAGGGAGGTGACGACGGTGTAACCGCCCCGGCGCAGCGCCTGCTCCCGCTCGGCCACGGTCTCGCCGAACGCGGGCTGGGTGAGCCACCACTGGCGCAGGTAGTCGCAGAAGAAGCCCCAGTCGTCGTGGCCCTCGGCGACGGCGGTGCAGCCGTTGGGCTGCTGGGTGGGGCGCAGGGTCAACTCCTCGGCCTGCGCGGCGGCGGCCTGCCCGGCGGTGATCTTGCCGGTCGCGGCCATCGCGTCGAGCACGTACGCCCGCCGGGACAGGGCCGCGTCGGCGTCGCCGTCGATCGGGCTGTACGCGTCGGGCGACTGCACCAGGCCGGCGAGCAGGGCCGCCTCGGGCAGGGTCAGCTCGGCCGGGGACTTGGCGAAGTAGCGCTGGCTGGCCGCCGCGATGCCGTACGCGCCGGAGCCGAAGTAGGCGATGTTGAGGTAGCGGTTGAGGATCTCGTCCTTGCTGAGCCGCTGTTCCAGCGCCGTGGCGTACCTGATCTCCTGGAGCTTGCGCCCGACGGTCTGCTCGGTGGCCGCGGCCCGCTCCTCGGCGGTGCGGTCCGGGTCGGTCTTGAGCACGTTGCGCACGTACTGCATGGTCAGCGTGGAGCCGCCCTGCTCGGTGCCGCCGCCGGTGACGTTGGCGACCAGGGCGCGGGCGATGCCGCGCAGGTCGGTGCCGCCGTGGGAGTAGAAGCGCCGGTCCTCGGCGGCGACGATGGCCTCGCGCATCACCGGGGCGATCTCGGCCAGCGGCACGTCGGTGCGGTTGACGTCGTAGAACGTGGTGATCAGCGTCTTGCCGTCGTTGGCGTACAGGTACGACCGCTGCGGGGTGCTCGGGGTGCGCAGCGCCTCGGGCAGCGCCGCGTAGGACCCGACGGCCGACGTGGCGGCGTAGCCGAGCAGCAGGTTGGCCGGCAGCGCGGCGGCGGCCAGCGCGAGGCCGGCGAGCAGTCCGGCGAGCAGCACGGTGAGCAGCCGCGACAGCGGCGACCGGGGTGGCGGCATGCAGCCAAGGGTTGCCACGAAAGCCGCGATCCGACCACCCCCGGCGGCGGGTTGTCGGCTATTTCACCGGCGGACGCCGGCGTTCTGGGCGCGCATCGCCCCTGCTCGACACCCCTGTCCGACTCCGGCCCGAGCGGCTCAACAGATTGACTTCCGACAATGTTAGCGCTAACAATGAATCGGGTTGCCGGCAGGTGAGCGCAGCAACCTCCCCGAAACGGAAGGGAAGGCCAGATGAGAGCAGCTCCAGGGCCGGCCGGCACGGCACCGGTCAGGCGCGGCGCGACGGCCGTGGCCCTCGCGTTGGTCGCGGCGCTCGCGGGCGCGGCCGGGGCGGGCACGCCCGCCACCGCAGCCCCGGCGGAGGTCGCCGCGGCGGGCACGACGTCGGCGGAGGCCGCGGACGAGACGCCGACGGCGACCGCCGCGAACCAGGTGGTCACCAGGCCGCCGATGGGCTGGGCGTCGTGGAACACCTTCGCCGCGAAGATCGACTACAACGTGATCAAGACGCAGGTCGACAGCCTCGTCTCCAGCGGCCTCAAGGACGCCGGCTACGAGTACGTCAACATCGACGAGGGCTGGTGGCAGGGCACCCGGGACGCCGCCGGCAACATCACCGTCGACACCACCGAGTGGCCCGGCGGGATGAAGGCCATCGCCGACTACATCCACAGCAAGGGCCTGAAGGCGGGCATCTACACCGACGCCGGCCGCGACGGCTGCGGCTACTACTACCCGACCGGCCGACCGGCCGCCCCCGGCTCCGGCAGCGAGGGGCACTACGACCAGGACTTCCTCGCGTTCTCCCAGTGGGGCTTCGACTTCGTCAAGGTCGACTGGTGCGGCGGCTCCGCCGAGGGGCTCAACCCCCGGACCACCTACCAGGCCATCAGCGACTCCATCGCCCGCGCCACCGCGCAGACCGGCCGCCCGATGGTGCTGTCGGTCTGCAACTGGGGCGTGCAGAGCCCCTGGGACTGGGCGCCCGGCATGTCCACCATGTGGCGCACCAGCGGGGACATCATCTACTACGGCCAGCAGGCGTCCATGGACCGCGTGCTGGCCAACTTCGACTCCGCCCAGCACCCCGCCGCGCAGAGCGTCGGCCACTACAACGACCCGGACATGCTGATCGCCGGGATGCCGGGGTTCAACGCGGCCCAGAACCGCACCCACCTGGGCCTGTGGGCGATCTCCGGCGCCCCGCTGCTCGCCGGCAACAACCTGGCCACCATGTCCGCCGAGACCCGGGCCATCCTCGGCAACCGGGAGGTCATCGCCATCGACCAGGACCCGCTGAGCCGGCAGGGCGTCAAGGTCGCCGAGGACTCCGCCGGGCTCCAGGTCTACAGCAAGGTGCTCGCGACCAGCGGCCAGCGGGCGGTCCTGCTGCTCAACCGCACCGGGTCGGCCGCCACCGTCACGGCCCGCTTCGCCGACCTCGGGCTGGGCGGCACCGCGAGCGTACGCAACGTGTGGACCGCCACCGACCTGGGCGCCCGGACGACCAGCTACGCCACGAGCGTCCCCGCCCGCGAGGCCGTGCTGCTCGTCGTCAGCGGCACCGAGGACACCGGCGGCGGCACCCGCACCGGGGGGCTGGTCGGCCGGCAGTCCGGCCGCTGCCTGGACGTCAACAACTTCGCCACCACCAACGGCACCCAGGCCCAGCTGTGGGACTGCACCGGCGCGAGCAACCAGACCTGGACGTACACCTCCGCCCGGCAGCTCAGGGTCTACGGCAACAAGTGCCTGGACGCGTACAACGCGGGCACCGCCAACGGCACGCGGGTGGTGATCTGGGACTGCAACGGCCAGGCCAACCAGCAGTGGACCGTCAACGCCGACGGGACGATCCGGGGCGCGCAGTCCGGCCTGTGCGTCGACGCGACGGGCGCCGCCACGGCCAACGGCACGAAGATCGTCCTGTGGACCTGCGGCTCCGCCGACAACCAGCGGTGGAACTGGCGCTAGCCCGGCAGCCGACGACCGGTCAGCCGGCGGCGAGCGGGCCGCCGGCCGACCCGGTGCCGGGGGCTGGGCCGCCCGCCGGGCCGGTCGCGGTCGCGACGCTGGCGCTGGCCGCGTCCCGGGCGATGGCGGCGGGCACGAGGCGGCCGGACCGGTAGCCGATCCCGATCCCCGCGACCAGCACGAAGACCGCCCCGAAGGTCTGCACCGAGCCGACCAGCGCGCCGCCGATGCCCAGCAGCGGGGCGGCGATCATCATCATCGTGCCGTCGCCGAGGCTGAACATGCCCGAGCGGGCCACCGCCCACCCGGTGAGGAACCACCCGACCGTGTAGCAGGTGGCCCCGACCAGGACCAGGGTGCGGGCGGTGGTGCCGAAGACGGGGGCCTGCTCGGCCAGCCCGGCGAAGGGCAGCATGAGCACGGTGCCGGCGATGCTGGCCAGCAGGCCCGCGGCGGCCACCCGGCGGCTGCGGGTGGCGGCGAGCAGCCCGGTCAGGGCCAGCAGGGCCAGCAGGCCGAGCCAGACGGCGGCGACCCAGCCGACGAGGTAGAGCTGCCCCCCGTCGGCCGGGTACGGGTCGTTGCCGACGCCGCCGTCGCTGGCCAGCGCGACGGCGCCGTAGAGCAGCGCGTACGCCGGCAGGAGCCAGACCGACGCGCGACCGAAGCGGCGCAGCGACCAGGCCCAGGTGGCGTTGGTGGCGGGGGCGGCCGGTCCCGGCTCGGTGACGAACGGCAGCACGCCGAACCCGCCGCCGGTGCGGCGGGTGCCGAGCGGGCCGGCGGGATCGTGCGCGCCGGGCACCGGCGGCGGGGAGAGGAACTTGTCCAGCGGATCCTTCATGCGACACCTCGCTGCGCTCGTCGGCGGGGCGGGACGCGCCGCGGCGCCCCGGTCCTGGTCACGACCCGTCCTGTCGGACCGATCGTGTCAGGCACCGGAGCGCCACATGAGGATTATTCGCATTCCCGCCCGCCGGGCGGGCGCGACGACCGCCGGAGGTCAGCCCCGCTCGCGCTGGTCGGCCGGGTCGGTCAGCAGGCTGGCCGGGGAGACCGGCTCCGGGGCCGGCAGGCCCTGCGGGGCGGTGCCGCCGGTGGCCTGCGCCTCGGCGACGCGTACCTCGTCGTGGATCTGCCGGGCGGCGGCGGCCGCCGCCTGCGCGGCCTCGGCGGCCTCGCGCTCCACGGCGCTCGCCCCGTCGGCGGCCTCCGGTGACGGCGCGTCGCCGACCATCTGGCTCAGCCCGCCCAGCGCGCCGCCCATCCCCTCCAGGGCCTTGGTCAGCTCGGCCGGGACGATCCAGACCTTGTTCGCCGTGCCGTTGGCGATCTGCGGGAGGGCCTGGAGGTATTGGTAGGCGAGCACCTTCTGGCTCGGGTTGGCCTGGTGGATCGCGTCGAAGACCGTGCGGATCGCCTTCGCCTGGCCCTCCGCCTGGAGGATGCGGGCCTGCCGGTCACCGTCGGCGCGCAGGACCGCCGCCTGCTTCTCGCCCTCGGCCGTGAGGATCTGCGACTGCTTGTGCCCCTCGGCGTTCAGGATCGCGGCACGGCGGTCCCGCTCGGCGCGCATCTGCTTCTCCATCGAGTCGCGGATGCTCGGCGGCGGCTCGATCGCCTTGATCTCCACCCGGGTGACCTTGATGCCCCACCGGCCGGTCGTCTCGTCCAGCACGCCCGACAGGTGCCGGTTGATCTCCTCCCGGCTGGTCAGCGCCCGCTCCAGGTCCAGCGAGCCGATCACGTTACGCAGCGTGGTGACGGTGAGCTGCTCGATGGCCTGGAGGAAGTTCGAGATCTCGTACGTGGCCCGGACCGAGTCGACGACCTTGAAGTAGAGCACCGTGTCGATCGAGACCACCAGGTTGTCGGAGGTGATCACCGGCTGGGGCGGGAAGCTGACCACCTGCTCCCGCATGTCGACCTTGGTGCGCACCGCGTCGATGAACGGCACCAGCAGGTTCAGGCCCGGGTTGAGGGTGCGCTTGTACCGGCCGAGCCGCTCCACCACGTCCTGGCGCTGCTGCGGCACGATCCGCACCGCCTTGATCAGGGTCACCATGGCGATCAACGCCACGGCGATCAACAGCACCGACACAAACTCCATACCCTTCACCCTCTCGCTTCGGGCAGCTCGCCCGAGGTGGAAACGTCGTCATCCCACACCAGGGCCGTCGCGCCCTGGACCTTGATCACCCGTACCCGTCGGCCGGGGGCGAAGCTCTGCGTCGCGTCGTACGACCGGGCGCTCCACAGCTCGCCATCGATCTTGACGAGGCCCTGCCCGGTGTCGACCTGTTCGAGCACCAGCGCGGTGGAGCCCTCGATCGCCGCCAGGCCGATCGGCTCGGCGCCGTCGGACGTGGAGCGGGCGTGCCGGCGGATCGCCGGCCGCGCCACGGCCACCGTGAGCGCGGACACCACCGCGAAGACCACAGCCTGCACGGCGGTCGGGGCGCCCAGGGCCGCCGCGCCCGCGGCGGCGAACGCGCCGACCGCGAACATGATCAGAAACAGCGTCGTCGTGAAGATCTCGGCGACCGCCAACACCACGCCCAGTACGACCCAGAACACCGCGTCCACCCCCCAAGGGTGACACGTCAAAGCACGCGCGGCCCGTCGGCAAGATCAGTAGGCTCGGCGGGACCACCCCCGCGAGGCCCCGGCGGAACCACCCCGAGAGCTGGAGGAACACGTGTCGCTGCCACCGGAGACCGCCCGCCGCGTCGACGCCCGGGTCGCCCGCGCCCAGTCCGAGGGGCGCGCCCCCTCGCTCGTGCTCGGCGTGGTGCGCGACGGCGAACTGGCCCACCTCGCCGCCGCCGGGGAGCGGCCCCGCCCCGACGCCGACCGGCAGTACCGGCTCGGCTCGATCACCAAGACCATGACCGCCGTGCTGATCATGCAGCAGCGTGACGCCGGCGCGCTCGCCCTCGACGACCCCCTGGAGCGGCACCTGCCGGGCACCGGCGTCGGCCGGCTCACCCTGCGCCAGCTCCTCGGCCACGCCAGCGGCCTGCAACGCGAGCCCGACGGGGCGTGGTGGGAACGGGTCGACGTCGGCGACCTGGCGGCCGTGCTGGCCGGGGTGGACGGGCACAAGATCGCCTACCCGCCGCACCGGGTCTACCACTACTCCAACCTGGCGTACGGGCTGCTCGGCGGCGCGCTGGAGGCGGTCACCGGCACGCCCTGGCGCGACCTGCTGCGGGCGCGGCTGCTGGAGCCGCTGGGCATGACCCGCACCTGCTACGACCCCGTCGAGCCGTTCGCCCGGGGGTACGTGGTGCACCCGTGGCACGACACGCTGCGCGAGGAGCCGCGTACCGACACCGGGGCGATGGCGCCGGCGGGGCAGCTCTGGTCCACCGTCACCGACCTCGGCCGCTGGGCGGCGTTCCTGGCCGACCCCGACCCGGCGCTGCTGCACCCGGACACGCTCACCGAGATGTGCGCGACGGTGACGATGAGCGACCCGCAGGGCTGGACCAGCGGGCACGGCCTCGGGCTGGAGCTGTACCGGGTGGGCGAGCGGGTGCACGTCGGGCACGGCGGCTCCATGCCCGGCTACGTCGCCACGCTCGCCGTGCACCGGCCCGCCCGCACCGCCGTGGTCGGCTTCGCCAACTCGTACGGGCTGCGCGTCGGCCACCTCGGCGCGCTCGCCCGGGAGGTGCTGACCACCGTGCTGGACGCGCTGCCCGAGCCCGTCGCGCCGTGGCTGCCGGCCGACGCCCCGCCCCCGGCCGACGTGGCGGAGCTGACCGGCCGCTGGTGGTGGATGGGCGGGGAGTTCGAGTTCCGCGCCGACCCGGCCACCGGCGACCTGTGGGCCAGCCCGCCGGAGAACGAGCCGGTGCTGCGGTTCACCCCGGAGGGGCCGGACCGCTGGCGGGGCCGCTCGGGCGAGCAGGACGGCGAGCTGCTCACCGTGGTCCGCGACGACGCGGGCCGGCCGGTCGCCCTCGACGTGGCCACGTTCCTGCTCACCCGCACCCCCGACGAGGAGCCCTGACCCGGCGCACCGGCCCGGGCCCGCCCCGGCCGACGGGCGGGCTCAGGCCGAGGGGCGGGCTCAGGCCGAAGGGCCGGTGGCCTTGGCCTCAGGCCGACGGTTCGGTGACGAAGTCGATCAGGCGTTCCATCGCGTTGATCAGCGGGGTCTCCACGTCGGCGAAGCTGTCCACCCGGGACAGGACGCGCCGCCACATCTCGGCCGGCGACGCCACCCCGAAGGCGGCGCAGACGCCCTCCTTCCACGGCCGCCCCGGCGGCACCACCGGCCACGCCGCGATGCCCAGCGCGGCCGGCTTCACCGCCTGCCACACGTCGACGTAGGGGTGCCCGGTGACCAGCACGTGCGCAGACGTCACCCGGGCCACGATCCGGCTCTCCTTGGAGCCGGGCACCAGGTGGTCGACGAGCACCCCGAGCCGCCGGGTCGGCCCCGGCCCGAAGTCGCGGACCCGCGACTCCAGGTCGTCGATGCCGTCCAGCGGCTCCACCACCACGCCCTCGATCCGCAGGTCGTCGCCCCAGATCCGCTCCACCAGGGCGGCGTCGTGCACGCCCTCGACCCAGATCCGGCTGGCCTTGGCGACCTGCGCCCGCACGCCGGCCACGGCGATCGAGCCCGACGCGGTGCGCCGCCGGGCGGCCGGCACCGGCGACCGGGCCGGGCGGCGCAGCGTCACCGGCTGCCCGTCGAGCAGGAACGCGGCCGGCAGCAGCGGGAAGTTGCGCCGCCGGCCGTGCCGGTCCTCCAGCACCACCGCGCCGGACTCGAAGCCGACGACCGCGCCGCAGAACCCGGAGTCGGCGTCCTCGACCACGAGGTCGGCCTCCGCGTCCACCTCGGGGACGACCCTGCGCCGCCGCCAGTCGCCCGCCAACACGTCCTCGCCGTAGCGCCCCACCATGCCCGCCACGCTAGCCCCCGCCGCGCCCGGCCGCGCGGCAGCCGCGCCGATCATGCAGCGGGGCGCGCCGACCATGGCGGTGGGCAGCGGAACCGGACGGACCCGACGGCGGCGGGACGGGTCGGGCGGTAGCGGGTAGGCGGGGGCAGCCGACGCCGGGCGAGCGGCAGTCGAGACACGGACGGCGCACACCACGTACCCTCTCTTGCATGTCCCTCCCCGCAACGGGCGCGGTCACGGTCGCGCCGCGCCGGTCGAGCCGGTTCGTTGCCTGGATACGCGCGTGGCGCGCCGGGCTCGTGCCGTACGACGAGGTCGCCGAGGAGATCGCCGGCGACGAGGAGCACCTCGTCGCCGACGCCCCCGGCACCTGGACCGACGTCCCGCTGCGCGACGCGCTGCCCGCCCTGGCGAAGCTCTCGCCGGACGAGATCCGGCTGGTGCTGCCCGTGCCGGGCGATCCCCGGGGGCTGCCCGGGCCGGGGGAGTTCAGCGGCGCCGCGCTGCTCGCCGGCGAGGCGGTCGTCGCCGGGCCGATCGGGGTGATCCCGGAGGTCCGCACGCACACCTCCGGCTCGGGGATGACGTGGGAGACGGTGCTGTGGCGGTGCTATCCGCTGCCCGCCGACGCCCCCGCCGCCTCGCTCGGCTCGCCCGGCGCCGCCGAGGCCGAGGCCGAGCTGGCCACCGCGCTCGCCGAGACCACCGCCGCGCTGACCCGGCTCGACGTCGCCCAGTGGCGGCCCGAGCTGGCCGGGGCGCTGGAGGCGCTGCGCCGCCCCGACGGCACCACCGACCTGCCGCCGGGCTTCGATCCGCGGGCGCGCCGACTGTTCGCCCGCGCCGCCGTGCTCGACCGGGTGCTGGCGCTGGCCGGGCACAGCGCGCCCGGCGGCGCGGTCAACAACCACGAGGCCCAGCAGCGCGACGCGGCGCTGCGCCCGCTCACCACCGCCTGCCGGCAGGCCCTCGTCGCCGCCTGCAACGCCCCGCTGCGCCCCTGACCGTCGGGCCCCCGGGTGGGGTCAGATCTCGTCCATCAGGTCCGCCACCGAGCCGACGATCCGCGACGGCCGGTACGGGTACCGCTCGGCCTCCGTGCGGGTGCTGATCCCGGTCAGCACGAGGATCGTCTCCAGCCCCGCCTCCAGGCCGCACAGGACGTCGGTGTCCATCCGGTCGCCGATCATCGCGGTCGACTCGGAGTGGGCGTTGATGGTGTTCAGCGCCGACCGCATCATCATCGGGTTCGGCTTGCCGACGAAGTACGGCTCGACCCCGGTCGCCTTCGAGATCATCGCCGCGACCGAGCCGGCCGCCGGCAGCGCCCCCTCCACCGACGGGCCGGTCACGTCCGGGTTGGTGCAGATGAACCGGGCCCCGTCGTTGATCAGGCGGACCGCCTTGGTGATCGCCTCGAAGCTGTACGTGCGGGTCTCCCCCAGCACCACGTAGTCCGGGGCGAAGTCGGTCAGCACGTACCCGACGGCGTGCAGGGCGGTGGTCAGCCCGGCCTCCCCGATCGCGTACGCGGTGCCGCCCGGCCGCTGGTCGGCGAGGAACTGGGCGGTGGCCAGCGCCGCCGTCCACAGCGCGTGCTCGGGCACCTCGAAGCCCATCCGGGTCAGCCGGGCCTGGAGGTCGCGCGGCGTGTAGATCGAGTTGTTGGTCAGGATCAGGAACGGCTTGCCGGAGGAGCGCAGCTTGTTGATGAACTCCGGTGCGCCGGGCACCGGCTGGCCCTCGTGCACCAGCACGCCGTCCATGTCTGTCAGCCAGCTCTGCACCGGCTTGCGTTCGTGCATCTCGTCGTCCCAGGGGGTGTGTCGGGTGGCGGGGCAGGACCGGGCGGACCCGGGGGTCAGGGGCGGCGCGCCGGCACGCAGCACACCGTGGGGCAGGTGTCCCACAGCGGCAGCGCGCCGAGGCGGCGGCGCAGCCGCTCGCCGCCGGGCTCCGTGCGCTCGGCGACCAGCTCGCGCACCATCGCCACGAAGCGCGGGTCGGTGCCCGGGGTGCCGGCCCGGGCGAACTCCAGCCCGAGCCGCTTGGCGGTCTCCAGCGCCTCGGTGTCGAGGTCCCAGACCACCTCCAGGTGGTCCGAGACGAACCCGACCGGGCTCACCACCACGCCGGTCGTCCCGGCCTCGGCGAGGGCGGCGAGGTGGTCGTTGACGTCCGGCTCCAGCCACGGCACGTGCGGCGGGCCCGACCGGCTCTGCCACACCAGGTCGTACGGCAGGTCGGGCGCGGCGGACGCGTGCACCAGGCGGGCGGTCTCGGCGAGCTGCGCCTCGTACCGGCCGCCGTGCGGGCCGGCGTTCGCGGCCGCCGCGGTGGGGATCGAGTGGGCGGTGAACACCAGCCGGGTGGTGGCCCGCTTCGCCGGGTCGAGCTGGCCCAGCGCCGCGCGCACCGCGTCGGCGTGCGGCTCGACGAAGCCGGGATGGTCCCAGAACTGGCGCAGCTTCTCGATCACCGGGGCGTCGGGGCCGACGGCGGCCCGGGCGGCGGCGATGTCCTCCTGGTATTGCCGGCAGGACGAGTAGCCGCCGTACGCGCTGGTCACGAACGCCAGGGCCCGGGTGACGCCGTCGTCGCGCATCCGCGCCACGGTGTCGGCGAGCATCGGGTCCCAGTTGCGGTTGCCCCAGTAGACGGGCAGGTCGACGCCGTGCGCGGCGAAGTCCGCCCGGATCGCCGCGAGCAGGTCGCGGCACTGCTGGTTGATCGGGGAGACCCCGCCGAAGTGCAGGTAGTGCTCGGCGACCTCCGCCAGCCGCTCCGGGGGCACGCCCCGGCCCCGCGTCACGTTCTGGAGGAAGGGCAGCACGTCCTCGGGCCGCTCGGGGCCACCGAAGGAGACCAGCACCAACGCGTCGTACGCCATGGGCCCATTCTTCCCCGCGCCCGGCGACGGCCCTGCGACGCCCCCTGGTCCCGGCGGTAAGGTCCCCCGGTCTCCGGCGTTAAGAAGGGACCCCTGCTATACCGAATGCGTTAACAGGGGGCCCTTCCTTCGCCTCAGGCGGCGCCGAGGGCGTGGTAGCCGCCGTCGACGTGGACGATCTCGCCGGTGGTCGCCGGGAACCAGTCCGACAGCAGGGCCAGGCAGGCGCGCGCCGCCGGCGCCTGGTCGGTGAGGTCCCAGCCCAGCGGCGCCCGGTCGGACCAGGCGTCCTCGAACTGCACGAAGCCGGGGATCGACTTCGCGGCCATGGTGCGCAGCGGCCCGGCGGCGACCAGGTTGCTGCGGATGCCCTGCTTGCCCAGGTGCAGCGCCAGGTAGCGCGACGCCGACTCCAGCCCGGCCTTGGCCACGCCCATCCAGTCGTAGACCGGCCACGCCTTGGTGGCGTCGAAGGTGAGCCCGACCACCGCGCCGCCCGGCGACATCAGCGGCAGCGCTGCCATGGCCAGCGACTTGTAGGAGTACGTCGAGACGTGCAGGGCGGTGGCCACGTCCTCCCACGGCGCGTCGAGGAAGCCGCCGCCGAGACAGCTCTGCGGCGCGAACCCGATCGAGTGCACCACGCCGTCGAGGCCGTCGACGTGCTCCCGGACCTTGTCGGCGAGGCCGGCGAGGTGCTCGGGATTGGTCACGTCCAGCTCGATCACCGGGGCCGGCTCGGGCAGCCGCCGGGCGATCCGCTCGACCAGGGAGAGCCGGCCGAAGCCGGTGAGCACGACCTGCGCGCCGTTCTCCTGGGCGATCTTCGCCACGGAGAAGGCGATCGAGGCGTCGGTGATGACGCCGGTGACCAGCAGCCGCTTACCGGCCAGCAGTCCGGACATGTGCGAGTTCCTCCGTTGGGATTCGTGCGCTGGGCGCGGTGGCGGCGTCGCCGACCCGGGCGGGACCGGTCAGTGGCCCATGCCGAGGCCGCCGTCGACCGGGATCACGGCGCCGGTGACGTAGCCGGCGGCGTCCGAGGCCAGCCAGGTGACCACCGCGGCCACCTCCTCGGGCGCGGCGAGCCGGCCGGCCGGGATGGCCTTCACGTACTCCGCCCGCCGCTCCTCGGGCAGGGCGGCGGTCATGTCGGTGTCGATGAAGCCGGGCGCGACGACGTTGGCGGTGATGTTGCGCCCGCCCAGCTCCCGGGTGATCGAGCGGGCCACGCCGACCAGGCCGGCCTTGCTCGCCGCGTAGTTGACCTGCCCGGGGCCGCCGTAGAGGCCGACGACCGAGGAGATGAAGATCATGCGGCCCCACCGGGCGCGGAGCATCTTCTTGGACGCCCGGCTGGCGCAGCGGAACGCGCCGGTGAGGTTGGTGTCCAGGACCCGGGTGAACTGCTCCTCCGACATGCGCATGATCAGCGTGTCGTCGGTGATGCCGGCGTTGGCGACCAGCACCTCCACCGGGCCCAGCTCGGCCTCGACGGCGGTGAAGGCCGCGTCGACGGAGGCGGAGTCGGTCACGTCGCAGACGACGCCGAACAGCCCCTCGGGCGCGTCGCCGCTACGGTGCGTGATCGCCACCCGGTCACCCTGCTTGGCGAACGCCTGCGCGATGGCCAGGCCGATCCCCCGGTTGCCGCCGGTCACCAGCACGGTACGGGCCACGGGTCCCCCTCTTGCTCAGCTGATCCACGTCGGTCCGGAGCCTAGGCGTTACCGGCAGGTAAGCGCTAACGCACCCCCGCGCCACGCGGACCTGGCGCAAGGAAGGGCCCCCTGTTAACGCTTTTCGAGGTAGAAGGTGCCCCGCTTAACAGCGGCGGGCCGACGGGCGGCCGCAGCCCTTGCGGGGGAACGGTTTCCGGGATCCGCCGGCCGTCCGACCGAGTGCGGGGCATGCCGTGGCCGCATGTACGATGATTCGCGTTCCCGGCCAGGCCGACCGCAGGAGGTGATCGCTGTGCGAGATAGCGATCCTCCCAGTCGTGGCCGGGCCGAACGTCAGCCCCGCTGAGCCACGACTCAGCAGGTGAGCTGACCCAGCTCCGCTCCTTCCGCACCGCCCGCCCCTCGGCCGAAAGCCGAGGATGGCGCCTTCGGCCCTCGGCCGAAGGTGGCGACCGGGCAGCGCCGTCCGCCCAGGACGGGGAGGGGGCACCCCGGTCACGACTTCGTGTGCGCGCCCAGTCCTCCCTCGCGGTCCACCACGCAACGTGGACCGTCCAGTCGCCACCGGAGCCTTCCCATGAGCCGTTACGTCGCACCGCTGGGCTTCACCCTCGCCGCCGTCTGGGTGGCCGTCGTCTTCGTGCTGGCCAGCGCCGGCCACTGACCGCGCCGGCACGGAGACCCCGCCCGGCGGCGGTGACCGCGCACGCAGGTCGCCGCCGAACCGGGCAGCCGCGCACCAGACCACCGCGCACCGGGCCACCGCGCTCAGGGCCGCCCAGCACCGGCCGGCGGCCCCGGCGCGGCGGTCGCGTCGGGGCCGCCCGTGCGGACCATCGCCCGCCCGGCCTCAGATCAGCCGGGACGTCCAGAGCAGGCTGGTGGCGCCCGCGCACAGCGCCAGCAGCAGGGCCAGGCCCGCGTACCACTGGGTGATCTCGCGCGGCTCGGTGCGGAACCCGATCGAGCTGCCCATGTCCTGATAGACCTGCTTCAGCTCGCTGACCGAGGCGGCCTCGTAGAAGTAGCCCTCGGTCGTCTCGGCGAGCTCGGCCAGCGCCATCCGGTCCACCGGGACCCGCTGCAACTGGCCGCCGATGTCGACCTGCCCGTCGTCGGTGCCGAACGCGATGGTGGAGACCGGCACGTTGGCCGCCTGCGCGGCCGCGGCCGCCTCCTCCACCGACCGCCCCGAGGTGCGGAACCCGTCGGAGAGCAGCACGATCCGGGCCGGCGGGATGCCCGCCGCGCCGTCGGCCGGCACCGACCGGATCGCCTCCAGGCAGGTGAACACCGCCTCGCCGGTGGCGGTCGCCTCGGCCAGCACCAGCCCGTCGATCGCGGCGGTCACCGCGTCCCGGTCCTTCGTGGGCGGCACCAGCACGTTGGCCGCCTTCGCGAACGAGACGAGACCCAGGTTGTAGGTCTGCGGCAGCTCGCCGACGAACTGCTTGGCCGCCTCCTGGGCGGCCTCCAGCCGGTTCGGCGCGACGTCGTCGGCCTGCATGGACAGCGACACGTCGATCGCCAGCATGACGGTGGCCCGCTCCAGCGGCTCCCGGGTGTCGATCGCCGGCCGGGCCAGCGCCGTGGCGAGCACCAGCAGGCAGAGCAGGAACGCCACCGCCGGCACGTGCCGCCGCCAGCCCAGCCCCTTCGGCGCGAGGGTGCGCAGCAGGTCCACGTTGGTGAACCGCATCGCGTACGCCCGGCGGCGGCGCTGCCGCCACACGTACAGCGCGGCGAGGGCGAGCGCCGGCAGCACGGCCAGCAGCCACCACGGTTGCAGAAAACGGATCATCGTGTCGTCCCCCGGGTGCGGGCGTGCCGCTGCGCGGCGACGAAGCGCACCATGTCGAGCAGCCAGTCGGTGTCGGTGCGGAGTCGCAGGTGGGCCGCGCCGGCCCCGCGCAGCTGCGCGGAGATCTCCGCCCGCTGGGCGGTCGCGGCGTCGGCGTACCGGCGGCGCAGCCGGGGGTCGGCGGTCTGCACCTCGTGCAGCTCGCCGGTCTCCGGGTCGACCACCGGCAGCACCCCCACGTCGGGCAGTTCCAGCTCGCGCGGGTCGACCACCTCGATCGCCAGCACGTCGTGCCGGACCCGCAGCTTACGCAGCGGACGCGCCCACTGCTGCGGCGGCGCGAGGAAGTCGGAGATCACCACCGCGACGCCGCGGCGGCGGGGCGGCCGGTTCAGCGCGTCGACGAGCGCGCCCAGGTCGCTGCGCCCGGGGCGGATCTCGGTGCCGGCGATCGCCCGCAGCAGGCCCTGCGTCTCCCGACGCCCGCCCCGGGCGGGCAGCCGCACCAGCCGCCCCGGGCCGGGCGGGGGCGTCGCGCCGCGCCGACGGCCGGCCGGGGCCTGCGGGTCGCCACCGCTGCCGACCACCGCCCCGATCCGGTTGCCGCCGCGCACGGTCAGGTGGGCCAGCGCGGCGGCGGCGGCCACCACCACGTCCCGCTTGAGCCACCGGCCGGTGCCGAAGTCGAGGCTCGCCGAGAGGTCCACGGCGAGCCACGTCTCCAGCTCCCGGTCGGCCACCGTGCGCCGCACGTGCGGCATCGTCGTGCGGGCGGTCACCGGCCAGTCCATCCGGCGCACGTCGTCGCCGGGGCGGTACTCGCGCGACTCCCCCGCCTCGCTGCCGGGGCCGGGCAGCAGGCCGGCGTAGTCGCCCTGAAGCAGGCCGTCGAGCTTGCGGGTGACCAGCAGCTGGAGCCGGGACAGCACCGCCTCGCTGCGGGGCGCGGCGGCGGGCGAGATCGGGCTTCGCGTACCCGGTGAGGGGTGGGGGTCGGCTGGGGTCACGGCCGCTGCCCGGGCCACCCGGCGGCCGGCGGCGCGCCGCCCGGGGTGGCCTGCTGGCGCGGGGCCACCGACGGCAGCGGGATCGTCGACATCACCCGGTGCACGACGTGGTCGGCCGGCACGTCGTCGGCGAGCGCGTCGTAGCTGAGCACCAGCCGGTGCCGCAGGATGTCGGGCGCGATGTCCTGCACGTCCTGCGGCAGGGCGTAGTCGCGGCCGCGCAGCAGGGCCAGCGCCCGGGTCGCCCGGACCAGGCCGAGCGAGGCGCGGGGGCTGGCGCCGTACTGGATCAGTTGCGCGACGTCGGGCATGCCGTGCTCCGCGGGGGTACGCGTGGCCAGCACCAGCCGCACCGCGTAGTCGACAAGCGCGTTGTGCACGAAGACCTGGTCGGCCTTGCGTTGCAGGGCGATCAGGTCGGCGGTGTCGAAGACCCGCGCCGGCTCCGGCGGGGCCACGCCCATCCGGTAGACGATCTCCCGCTCCTCGGCGTCGGTCGGATAGCCGACGACGATCTTCATGAGGAAGCGGTCCCGCTGCGCCTCGGGCAGCGGGTAGACGCCCTCCTGCTCGATCGGGTTCTGCGTGGCCATCACGAGAAACGGGTCGGGCACCGGGTGGGTCTGGCCGCCGATCGACACCTGCCGCTCGCTCATGACCTCCAGCAGGGCGGACTGCACCTTCGCCGGGGCGCGGTTGATCTCGTCGGCGAGCAGGAAGTTGACGAAGACCGGCCCCAGCTCGACGTCGAACTTCTCGCTGGACTGCCGGTAGATCCGGGTGCCCATGATGTCGGCGGGGACCAGGTCCGGGGTGAACTGCACCCGGGCGAAGGACCCGCCGACCACCCGGGCGAGGGTCTCCACGGCCAGGGTCTTCGCCACCCCGGGGACCCCCTCCAGCAGGCAGTGCCCCCGGGCGAGCAGCGCGACGAACATCCGCTCGACCATCCGGTCCTGCCCGACGATCACCCGCTTGATCTCGAACAGCGCCTTCTCCAGCAGCGTCGCGTCCTGCGCGGGGGTGCTCGTCGGCGGCGCGGCGGACGGGGGCGGGGGCGGGGGCGGCGCGCTGCCGTTCGGCGTCGGGGCGTCGGGCGTGGTCGGCTGGGCCACCGGTCCTCCACAGCATTGTCGATCGTCGCGGCGTGGTGCGTGGTGCGTATCAAGACTCGCATGCCCGGCTGAGTGCCGAGGCGGGGAGAAGCCGATTTTCGCCACGCCGTCCCCGGGTTCCGAATCGCCGGTCACGGGTTTACAGCAGGGGGTCCGGCGTGTGTACCATTCACCCCGTCGCCGGGCGGCTCCCCCCGTGGCCGCCCGGCGCTCAATCTCCCGCCCGGCGCTCCTAGACTGGCCCGGATGAGCCTCCCCCCTTCCACCGGCGACGCGCCGATCTGTTCGGCGCGCGGTTGCCGCGCCCCGGCGGAGTGGGCGTTGCGCTGGAACAATCCCCGCCTGCACACCGCCGAGCGGCGCAAGACCTGGCTCGCCTGCGCCGACCACCGGGCCTCGCTCGGCGGCTTCCTCGATGCGCGGGGCTTCCTCCGGGAGGTCGCGCCACTGGCCGGATCGCCTACGCTCGACGGGTGAGCGCGCGCAGCGGACGTCCCCGGTGACCGGCGAGCCCCTAGGCGGCCCCCCGCCGCACCCCTCCGGGCCCCCGCCCGGCCCGCCCCCGGCCGCGTACCCGGTCGGGCCACCCCCCACCGAGCCCTCGCCCGGCCCGCCCGCCGCGGCGGGTCACCCGGCCTTCGGGCCGCAGGCGGCACACCCGCCCGGGCCCCTGGAGCCGTGGCCGGCGACGGTGCGCTGGCAGTCGGTCTCCACCGACCTGATCTGGGTCGAGCTGCTGCGCCTGGCGGCGCTGCTCGGGGTGGCGCTGCTGACGCTGGCGGTCGGCTGGGCGGTGAGCGGGCACTGGCTGTTCGGGGCGGGGATCGGCGCGGTCGTGCTGGCCGGGGCGTGGCGGGTCGTCACGATCGTCCGGGCGGTGCACGCCTGGGGCTACGCCGAGCGGGAGAACGACCTGCTCGTCCGGCACGGGCTGCTGGTCCGCCGGTTGTCCATCGTGCCGTACTCGCGGATGCAGTTCGTCGACGTCAGCGCGGGGCCCCTGGAGCGGGCGTTCGACCTGGCGACGGTGCAGCTGCACACGGCCGCGGCGGCCAGCGACGCCCGCGTGCCGGGCCTGCGCCCGGCGGAGGCGGCCCGGCTGCGCGACCGGCTCACCGCCCTCGGCGAGGACCGCGCGGAGGGCCTGTGACCCGCCCCGGCCCCGAGCTGCCCCGCCCGGCCACCGACACGCCGCCGGCGCCCCACCCCGACGGCCCCGCCGCCGAGGTGCCGCCGGCGCCCCGCCCCGACCATCCGGCCGCCGGCCCGCCGCACGACCACCAGCCGATGCCCCCCGCGCCGCCGACGCCGCACGGCCACCCCGACGGCGGCGGCGCGGAGCCACGGCGGCGGCTGCACCCGCTGAGCCCGGCCCTGCACGGGGCCAAGTCGCTGGTCGTGGTCATCGCGGGCCTGTCCTGGTCGACACTGTCGCGGGTCGGCTTCGGCTGGTTCGCGGCGATGGCGACCGTGCTCGCCCTCGGCGCGACGGTGCTGGCGGTGGTGAGCTGGTACAACACCGGCTACCACGTGGTCGGCCGGGAGCTGCGCGTGTACGAGGGGCTACTGTGGCGGCGCACCCGGGCCATCCCGCTGGAGCGGCTCCAGGCCGTCGAGGTGGTCCGCCCGCTGCTCGCCCAGCTCACCGGCCTCGCCGAGCTGCGGCTGGAGGTGGTCGGCGGCGGCAAGACCGAGGCGCCGCTGGCCTACCTCGGGGTGGCCGAGGCCGCCGCCCTGCGGCAGCGGCTGCTCGCGCTCGCCGGCCCCGCGCCGCACCCGGGGGCGGCCGCGCCGCAGCCGTCCGCCCCGGCCGGGCCGGCGGTCACGCCCGTGCCGCCGGGGCGCGCCCTGCACGCCGTGGCCAACCGGGACCTGCTGGTCAGCCAACTGCTCACCCCGCAGGCGTTCCTGCTCCCCTTCGGCGTGGCCTTCGTCGTGGCGCAGTTCCTCTCCGAGGGCTCGTGGTCGTTCATCGCGGTGGCGAGCACGGTCACCGCGATGGCCGGCGTGCTGCTGCAACCGATCCGCCGGGTGCTCGACGACTGGAACTTCCGGCTGGCCCGCGACGAGGGCACCCTGCGGGTCCGCAACGGCCTGCTGGAGACCCGGGCGCAGACGGTGCCGCTCAACCGGGTGCAGACCGTCGGGGTGACCTGGCCGCTGCTCTGGCGGGCCAAGGGCTGGCTGCGGCTGCGCCTGGAGGTCGCCGGCTACTCCGGCGGCGAGGCCGACGACCGCAACCGGCCGGATCGGCTGCTGCCGGTGGGCGACCAGGGCACGGGCGAACGGATCGTCGCCGAGGTGCTGCCGGGGGTGCGGCTGGGCGGGCTGGCGACCGGCCTCCCGCCGACCCGGGCCCGGTGGCTGCGCCCGCTGGGCTGGCGCGCGGTCGGCGCGGGGCTCGACGAGCGGGTCTTCGCCGCCCGGTCCGGCCTGCTCACCCGGCAGCTCACCGTCGTGCCGTACGCCCGGATCCAGAGCGTGCGGGTGACCCAGGGCCCGGCGCAGCGGCGGCTGCGGTTGGCCACCGTGCACGCGGACACGGCCGGCGGCGCGGGCGCCGCCGCCCTCGACCGCGACCTCGACGAGGCGTGGTGGCTGGCGGCGGAGCTGACGGCCCGGGCGCACGCCGCCCACCGCGCCCGCTGAGCCGCAACCCGGCCGGGCCGGCTGCGGAAACGCGGCTCAGCGGGTCGCCGGCACCACCGACGGGTCGGCGACCGGGTCGGCCGGCTCCGCGCCGCCCGGCCCGCCGTCGGCCCGCTCCCCATCGGGGGTACGGCGGGACCGGCGCGCCGCCCACCAGCGCTCCCCCAGGCCGACGGCCAGGAAGGTCAGCCCCACGTACGCCCAGCCGACGAGCACGTCGATGACGTAGTGCTCGCCGGAGTAGACCAGGGTGAACGTCATCGCCAGCGGGTACGCCAGCAGCAGCGGCCACCAGCGGCGGCGGGCCGAGCGGAGGAAGAACACCACCACGAAGAGGGCGAACGCGGTGTGCAGCGACGGCATCGCGGCCACCGGGTTGGACGCGATCTGCCCGGCGTTGAGCAGGTTGCCGGCCCCGTGCATGCCGAACGCCTTCCAGCCCCGGGTGGAGATCCGGGCCACCTCGGTGAGCAGGCCGTTCTGCGCCGCCCACCAGGGCGGGGCCGCCGGGTAGAGGAAGTAGGTGACCAGCCCCGACGCGCACAGGAACCCCCAGCGGCGCATGAACGCCGCCCAGCGGTGCCGGTTGCGCATCCAGAGCACGGCGGCGGCGGCGAGCGCCACCACGAAGTGCGAGAAGTACACCCAGCTCGCCACCACGTCCCACCAGCGCACCTCGGGACGGTAGAGGTGCTCCTGCAACCAGATCGTCGGCACCTGGCCGCCGGTGGCCCAGCCGAACATGAACCGGTCGGCGACGATCAGCTCCATCGCGTGCGGGGTGGCCCCGTTGTCGGCGAACCCCCGGGACAGGTTGTAGACGGCGAGCAGCAGCACCACGGGCACCCAGTCGCGGGCGAAGCGCAGGTGGCTGCGCCACGGGCGGCGGGAGTTCCAGGCGATGGTGGCCGCCCAGATCCACAGGAACGCGTACGCCGGGTCGGTGGGCAGGCCGATGACGAGCCAGCCGGCCACGAAGGCGACCGCCCAGGCCGCCATGGCGACCACGCGGCGACGACCGCCGTCGGAGGGCTCCGGTGGTCCGGTGGGGGCGGGGGGCTGGGGGTCAGTCACGACGGCCATCGCCGTCCAGGTTAGCGGCGGCGGCCTTCCCGCCGACGGCGGCCTCGCCGGTCGACGGCGGACCTCGCCCGATACGCGGACGGCGGCCCCGCCCGCCGCCGAGACGACGCCCCCGACGGCTCGTGGCGCGGGCGGCGGCCCTCCCCGTGGCGCGGGCGACGGCCCCGCCCCGTGCGTGGCGGCGACCGGAACGGCGGACGCCGACCACCTAGGCTGTGGCCATGCAGGAGCAGTCGGAGCACTCCCTCGCGCCGGGCCGGTCCGCCCGCGCCGAGCTGACCGTCACCGACGCCGACACCGCGCTCGCCGCCGGCTCCGGCGACGTCGAGGTGCTGGCCACCCCCCGGGTGGTCGCGCTGGCCGAGGCGGCCACGGTCGCGGCGACCGCCGGGGCGCTGCCGCCCGGCGGCACGACGGTCGGGACGCGGGTCGAGCTGGACCACCTCGCCGCCACGCCGGTCGGGCGGACGGTGGTGGCGCAGGCGCGGCTCACGGACGTCGACGGGCGGCGGCTGGGCTTCGAGGTGACGGTCACCGACGACGCCGGCCGGGACGTGGCGCGGGGGCGGGTGGAGCGGGTGCTGGTCGACCGGCGGCGCTTCGTCGCGCGGGCCACCGGCGCGCCGGCCGGGGCGGGCACGCCGTGACGGCGCGGTTCGTCGAGGTCGCCGACCGGGTGTACGTGCTGCGCGAGCCGCTGCTCGACGTCAACGTCACGCTGGTCGTCGGCGACGACGCGGCGCTGGTGGTGGACACCCTCTCCACCGCCGGGCAGGCCGCCGGGCTGGTCGCCGCCGCCCGGGCGGTCACCCCGCACCCGTGGACGATCGTGAACACCCACCACCACTTCGACCACTGCTTCGGCAACGCCGTCGTCGCCGGCGACCCGGCCCGACCGGTCTACGCGCACGAGGCCGCCGCCGTGGCGCTGCGGGACCGCCCCGACGAGCTGCGCCGGGCCGCGTACGAGGAGATGCGCGCCGCCCGGCCGGAGCTGGCCGCCGAGCTGGCCGGCACCCGGCTGCTGGCCCCGACCCACGTCGTGCGGGCGGAGACGGTGCTGGACGTGGGCGGCCGGCGGGTGGTGCTGCGCCACCCGGGTCACGGGCACACCGACGCCGACCTGGTGGTGCACGTGCCGGACGCGGACGTGCTGGTCGCCGGGGACCTCGTGGAGCAGAGCGGCCCGCCGGCCTTCGAGGAGTCGTATCCGTTGCAGTGGCCGGACGCGCTGGCCGAGGTGCTCCGGCTCACCACCCCGGGCACGGTGGTCGTGCCGGGGCACGGCGAGCTGGTCGACCCGGAGTTCGTCCGGGCCCAGCACGGGCAGTTGGCCGAGCTGTCCTGGCTGATCCGGGCCGGCCACACCGGCGGGGCACCGCCGGAGCGGGTGGCCGCCGAGGCGCCCTTCGGCGCCCGCGCCGCCCTCACCGCGGCCCGCCGCGGCTACGCCGAACTGGACGGCGCCGGCTGACGTTCCGCCCGCCGGCGCGGGCCGCCCCGCCGGGTCAACCGGGGAAGCGGGCCAGGACCTCGGCGCGGGTGGGCATGGCCACCGCGCCGCCCGCCGACTCGCAGACCAGGCCGGCCACGCGCAGCGCGAACGCGACCCGGCGGTGCCAGTCGGCGGGGTCGGTGGGCTCCCCGTCGGCCAGCAACCCGGCGACGAGCGCGCCCATCACCGAGTCACCCGCGCCCGTCGCGTCGACCGCGTGCACCTTCGGCGCGGGCACGCGTACCGGATCGGCGGTGGCGGCGGCGACCAGCGCGCCGTCCGCGCCGAGGGTGACCACGACGGTGCCCGCCCCCAGCTCCCGCAGGTACGCCGCGACCCCCTCGACCGGCTCGCCGGGATAGAGCAGCTCCGCGTCGGCGGCGCTGAGCTTGACGAGGTGGGCGGAGGCGGCGAACTCCGCGACCGTCTGGCGCAGGGCGGCCAGCGCGGCCGGGCCGTCGAGCAGCCGGGGCCGGACGTTCGGGTCGAACACCCGCAGCCCGCCCGCGACGGACCAGGCGCGGCGCGCGGCGGCCAGGACGGTCGGCGACAGCAGCACGATCGAGCCGCAGTAGAGCACGTCCGCCGCCCCGACCAGGTCCACGTCCAGGGCGTCGGCGGTGAGCAGCCCGTACGACGGCGGCTCGCCGTAGAAGCGGAAGTCCGGCTCCGCGCCGGAGTGGGTGGCCACCGCCAGGGCGGTCGCGGCGGGCACGGTGACCGCGCCGGCCAGCCCGACGCCCGCGTCGGTCAGGAAGGCGCGGATCCGGTCGGCGAGCGCGTCGTCGCCGAGCGAGCCGACGAACTGCACCGACCCGCCGAGGCGGGCCACCCCGACGGCGACGTTGAGCGGGCCGCCGCCGATCGCCTGCCGGAAGACGGGCTGCCCGTCGCACTCCCCGTCGAGCAGGTCGATCAGTGCCTCGCCGAGCACCACCGCGTATCCCATCGTGGCCCTTCCGTCGCCTCCGCTGTCGTACCCCGATCCTTTCCTACCTGGCGGCGACGCCGGCACCGAACCCCCACCTGGCGGGGCCGCGGACCGGGCGGGACCCGGATATCATCGACAGTCAACTATTGCGGCGGTCGGCTTCGGCGTGGTGAGATGACGCTGCCGGTCGATGCGAGGGGCTGTCGCGTCCGCCGGCGCCGGGAGAGAGCCAGCGCGAGGGGCACACCGGTCCGCCGAGGCGGACCGTCGGTGACGCGCGCCGTCGGCCCACGGGCATGGGCGCGGCACCGCGATCGTGACATCCGCTCGTCCCAGCGGAACGGCCGGTGCGGTCGTTCCGCGAGTCAGGAGAACCCCGTGACCCGTTCCCGCACGGCCGCGCTGCTCATCGCGGCCGCAACCCTCGCCGCGGGTGCCGCCACCGTGGTGGCCAGCCCCGACCCGGCAGAAGCACACGGCGCGTCGATGACCCCCGGCGCCCGCACCTACCTGTGCTGGAAGGACGGCCTCGCCCCCACCGGTGAGATCAAGCCGAACAACCCGGCCTGCTCGGCCGCGGTCGCCCAGAACGGGGCCAACTCGCTGTACAACTGGTTCAGCGTGCTGCGCTCGGACGCCGGCGGCCGCACCGTCGGCTACATCCCCGACGGCAAGCTGTGCAGCGGCGGCAACACCGGCTTCAGCGGCTACGACGCCGCCCGCAGCGACTGGCCGCTGACCCACCTGACGGCCGGTGCCCGGTTCAACTTCACGTACAGCAACTGGGCCCACCACCCGGGCACCTTCTACTTCTACGTGACGAAGGACAGCTGGAGCCCGAACCGGCCCCTGGCCTGGAGCGACCTGGAGGAGCAGCCCTTCCTCACGGTGACCAACCCGCCGCAGAGCGGTGGGCCGGGCACCAACGACGGGCACTACTACTTCAGCGGCAACCTGCCCTCGGGCAAGAGCGGCCAGCACATCATCTACTCGCGCTGGGTCCGCTCGGACAGCCAGGAGAACTTCTTCGGCTGCTCGGACGTGACCTTCGACGGCGGCAACGGCCAGGTGACCGGCATCGGCCAGGGCGGCACCCCGAACCCGACCACCCCGGCGCCGACCACCCCCGCCCCCACCACGCCGGCTCCGACGACGCCGGCGCCCACCACCCCCGCCCCGACGACGCCGCCGGCCGGCGGTGACTGCATGGCGACCTACAAGGTGGTCAGCTCCTGGTCCGGCGGGTTCCAGGGCGAGGTGGCCATCATGAACCACGGCTCGACGCCGTTCGCCGGCTGGAAGGCGACCCTGGCCTGGTCGACGGGCCAGACGATCCACAGCCTGTGGAACGGCACGTACACCACGTCGGGCTCGACGGTGACGGTCACCAACAGCCCCTACAACGGGACGGTCGCGCCGGAGGGGACGACCACCTTCGGCTTCGTCGCCGGCGGCACGAGCTCGCTGCCGACGGTGAGCTGCTCCCGCGTGTGACCCCGCGCCCGCGCGTCGGCCGAGCCGGCGCGCGGTGAGCGGAAAGGGCCCCCGCCGAAACGGCGGGGGCCCTTTGGCGTGCCGGCCCCCGCCCACCCCGCTCAGCGGGGCGCGGGGCGCGCCGGGCTCAGCGGACCATGGAGCCGACGACCGGCTTCGTCAGCAGCGCCGACTGGTTGCGCTGGATGCCCGGGTCGAGCGTCTTGGCCACGAAGATCGCGTGCCAGATGCAGAAGATCAGCACCGTCCACACCTTGCGGGAGTGGTCGGCCTCCTCCCGCTTGTGCTCCTCCAGCAGCCGCATCGCGTACGACAGGTCGATCAGGTCGCCCGCGCCGGAGTTCGACAGCACCCAGCGGGCCCACTCGTACATCTCGCCGCGCAGCCAGACCCGCGTCGGGGTGGGGAAGCCCAGCTTCTTGCGGTTGACGATGGCCGGCGGCACGACGCCCTGGAGGGCCTGGCGCATGGCGTACTTGGTGGCGTCGGAGCGCGGCGGGAGCTTCAGGTCCACCGGGATGGTGGCCGCCACGTCGAACACCTCCTTGTCGAGGAACGGCACCCGGACCTCCAGCGAGTGCGCCATCGAGATCCGGTCGGCCTTGACCAGGATGTCGCCGCGCAGCCAGGTGTAGAGGTCGACGTACTGCATCTTGGTGACGTCGTCGAGCTCGGTGCACTCGGCGTAGATCGGGGCGGTGACGTCGGTGTAGCGCACCGAGGGGTCGTAGCGGCGCAGCAGGTGCTGCTTCTCCTCCTCGGTGAACATCCGGGCGTTGCCGTAGTAGCGCTGCTCGATCGGGGTGGTGCCGCGCTCCAGGAAGCTCTTGCCCTTGACCCCCTGCGGGATGGCCTTGGAGACCGCGCGCAGCCCCTTCTGCACCCCGCCGGGCAGGCCGTTGACCGTGCCGAGCGACAGCGGCTCGCGGTAGATGGTGTAGCCGCCGAAGAACTCGTCGGCGCCCTCGCCGGAGAGGACCACGGTGACGTGCTCGGCGGCCTTCTTCGCCACGAAGTAGAGCGGCACGAGTGCCGGGTCGGCCACCGGGTCGTCGAGGTGCCAGACGATCTTCGGCAGCGCGTCGATCATGTCCTGCGGCCCGATCTTGGTCGGGATCGTGGTCACGTCGAGGTGCCGGGCCGAGTCCTGGGCGACGTCGATCTCCGAGTAGCCGGGGACGTCGTAGCCGACGGTGAAGGTGAGGATGTGCGGGTTGAACTCGCGGGCCAGGGCCACCACGGCGGTGGAGTCGATGCCGCTGGACAGGAAGGAGCCGACCGGCACGTCCGAGCGCATGTGCATCCGGACGCTCTCCCGCAGCGTCTCCCGGATCTGGTGGTAGAGCCGGGACTCGTCGCTGACCGGGGTGGGCCGGAACACCGGGCGGTACCACCGGCGCACGTCGATCCGGCCGCCCGGGGTCCAGGTGAGGTACTCCCCCGACCCGATCCGGCTGATCCCCTGGTGCAGGGTGCCGGGCTCCGGGACGTACTGGAGGGTCAGGTAGTGGCTGAGGTTGGCGGTGTCGATGCCGGCGTCCCCGGCGTACGCCGACTGGGCGAACGGCAGCAGCGCCTTCTTCTCGGAGGCGAGGTAGAGCCCGTCGGCGGTCTCCAGGTAGTGCAGCGGCTTGATGCCGAAGTTGTCGCGCGCGCCGAACGCCCGGCGCTCCTGCCGGTCCCAGATGACGAAGGCGAACATGCCGCGCAGCCGGGTGAGCACCTGCTCGCCCCAGTAGTGGTAGCCGGCGACGATCACCTCGCCGTCGCCCGCGGTGGCGAACTGCGCGCCGAAGTTGCGCACCAGCTCCTCGCGCAGCTCGATGTAGTTGTAGATCTCGCCGTTGAAGGTCAGCAGGTAGCGCCCGCCCGCGTAGGGCAACGGCTCGTGGCTGGACGCCACGTCGATGATCGCCAGGCGCTTGTGCGCGAAGACCCCGTCGGCGTACTGGCCGCCCGCGTCGCCGACCACCTCGACCCCGGTCTCGTCCGGTCCGCGGTGGTGCAGGCATTCCAACGCCCCCGCGATGTGGTCGCGGTGGGCGGCGGCGTTGCCGTTAGCGCTGAAGAAGGCCAGAAGTCCGCACATGGTGGTCATCTTTCCACGCGGCGCGGGCGACCGTCGCGGGCACCGCAGGGTCTCCGCTCGCGCCTGCGCCGGGGTACCGTCTGGACCAGCGACGAGGCGGAGGGAGCGGATCATGAGCGAGGACCGGACGGACGGCCAGCCGGCGGACGGCACCGAGTCGCACGACCCGGATTTCCCGGAGGCGTTCCTGTCGTTCATGCGCCAGGGCTGGCGGGACACCACCCTGCCAGTCGGCCCCCGGGTGGAGGTGCCCAACCACGCCAAGCGGCGGGCCGCGCTCTCCGCGGCCTTCCCCGGCGAGACGCTGGTCATCCCCACCGGCGGGGAGAAGACGCGCGCCAACGACACCGAGTACCGGTTCCGGCCGGGCAGCGACTTCGCGTACCTGACCGGCGACCCCGACCCCGACAGTGTGCTCGTGCTGCGCCCGAACGGCTCGGGGCACGACGCCGTGCTCTACGTGCGGCCCCGCTCCTCGCGGGACAACGACGAGTTCTTCCGCAGCCGGCACGGCGAGCTGTGGGTGGGCCGGCGGCACACCCTCGCGGAGAAGTCGACCGAGCTGGGCCTGCCCACGGCCGACCTGGCCGAGCTGGACGCGGCGCTGGCCGACCTGGCCCCGGGGCGCACGCGGGTGCTGCGCGGCTTCGACGCCCGCGTCGACGCGGCCGTGCGCCCCTACGACGGGCCCCGCGAGGAGGGCCAGCCGGCCCGCGACCGGGAGCTGGCCATCGCGATCTCCGAGCTGAAGCTGGTCAAGGACGAGTGGGAGATCGCCCAGCTCCAGGACGCGATCGACGCCACCGTGCGGGGCTTCGAGGACGTGGCCCGGGTGCTGCCGGCCGACCGGGGCGTCTCGGAGCGGCTGCTGGAGGGCATCTTCGCGCTGCGTGCCCGGCACGACGGCAACGACGTCGGCTACGGCTCGATCGTCGGGGCCGGCGAGCACGCCACGATCCTGCACTGGGTGCACAACCACGGCACCACCCGGCCGGGCGAGCTGCTGCTGATGGACATGGGGGTGGAGAACCGCAACCTCTACACCGCCGACGTCACCCGGGTGCTGCCGGTCGGCGGCCGGTTCACCCCGCTGCAACGCCAGGTCTACGACATCGTGTACGCCTCGCAGCAGGCCGGCATCGACGCGGTCCGGCCGGGGGTGGCGTTCAAGGACGTGCACCGCACCTGCATGCGGGTGCTCGCCGAGGGGCTGCACGAGCTGGGTCTGCTGCCGGTGAGCGTGGACGAGGCGATGGACGAGAAGTCGACGGTCTACCGCCGCTGGACGCTGCACGGCTTCGGGCACATGCTCGGCATCGACGTGCACGACTGCTCGAACGCCCGTAAGGAGACGTACCGCGACGGCACCCTGGGCGAGGGCTACGTGCTCACCGTGGAGCCGGGGCTCTACTTCCAGCCCGAGGACGACCTGGTCCCGGAGGAGCTGCGCGGCATCGGCATCCGGATCGAGGACGACGTGCTGGTCACGGCGACCGGCGCGGTCAACCTGTCGGCGGGGCTGCCGCGCCGGGCCGACGAGGTGGAGACCTGGCTGGCCGAGCAGCGGGAGGCGGGCCCCCGCCTGCCCGGCTGACGGCGACAGCGTCCCGCTCGTCCCGGTGACGGGCGACAAGACGTCGAACACGGGTTTTCTTCAGATAAGTCCGGCCGAGGCTGGTTCGACCGTTAAGGTGGGTTCAGCGGCCGGCTCCCGTCGGCGTCGTTCCATCCACCGAGTTGTCACCGAAGTCCATCCACTGATTGCAGTCGTCGGCACGAACCGGCGAGCCACGTCGGCACCGGCTCCGGTGCTCGACTGATCCACATAGCGCGGGGCCTGCGCTGGACGACGAGTCCGGGCACAGGCCCCGACGTCTACCACCGGCCGCCCGATGGCCGGCGCGGCAGCCACCGCGCCAGAGCCGCAGGCCCTTCCTCCAGCGCCGCGCGCCGCGCGCTCCGAGTCCCGTCTGATCCGGCTTGAGGCATGGGTTCTCAAACGTGGGCTTTCCTCGGATAAGCCCACGAAGCGAAGAAAGCTCTCCTACGGTGATTTTCAGTAGCTACAACCGATTTGTAGCCAAGGACGCCACGCCACGGCGAAGCGGCCTTGTCTGATGCAAGGAGAGGGCAGAGAGCTCCGATGTCCAATCACCTTAAGCAGAGCGGCACCGCCAACCCGGTGCCGAGGAACCGCCGCAAGAAGTGGCTCGCCACCGGCATCGCCGGCATGGCGGGCGTGGTCGGCCTGGGCATGATGGCCGCCACCACCGCCAGCGCGGTCACCCGCCTCGACGACTCCGGCGGACACCAGAGCCAGAAGGACGGTTCGGGCCGGGGCGAGGGCTGGGAGGGGCACGAGGGTGGCCGCCCCGGAGAGGGCGAGCGGCACGTCGCCTCCGTGCCGTGCGACGTCACCGCCCTGTTCGCCGCCATCAACCGGGCCAACCAGAACCTGGGGGGCACCCTGAAGCTGGCCCGTGGCTGCACGTACGAGCTGCGCACCGGCACCGCGACGGCGACCGGCAGCAACGCGCTGCCGCCGATCACCACCGACATCACGATCCTGGGGGAGCACTCGGTCCTGGAGCGGGCCTGGGACCTGGCGAGCGCGCCGCCGACCCTGTTCCGCATCTTCCAGGTCAACGCCGGCGGCAACCTGCGGCTGAGTGACGTCACGCTGCGCAACGGTCTGGTCGTCACCGCCCCCGGCGGCGGGGCCATGCTGGTGCAGGCCGGCGGCCGGGCCGAGCTGAAGGGCGTGAAGCTGACCCAGAACAACGCCGCCACCGCCGGGGTCAACGGTGGGGCGATCACCAACCTGGGCACCACCGTGCTGAAGGACACCAAGTTCACCCTCAACAACGCGGGGAACAGTGGGGGCGCGGTCTTCAACAGCGGCACGCTGACGGTGCACGACTCCCACTTCGAGGCGAACAAGGCCAGCGGCACGAACACCCAACCGCCCGTGTCCGGTGGTGGCGCGATCGCCAGCACCGCGGGTGCGGTGACCATCCGCAAGAGCACCTTCGTCGGCAACCAGACCGCCGGCAGCGGCGGCGGTCTCCTGGTGGCCGGCGGCTCCGCCGACGTCGCCGACAGCACCTTCCGGCTCAACGTCGCGCTGACCAACGGCGGCGGCATCGCCGTCACCGGGGGCAACGTGCAGTTGCGCGACGTCAAGTTCGTGGAGAACACGACGCTCGGCGCGGGTGGCGGGCTCTACACCCTCGGCGGCTCCACCACCACGATCCTGCCGGGCGACGACAAGTGGACGTCCGAGCTGGCCGAGCAGTACCGCGGCGGGAGTGCCCCGGACCATGGCACCAGGGCCAAGAGCAGCGAGGACAAGGGCGGCAAGGGCGGAATGGCCGAGCCGCAGCCCGACGGCCTCCAGCCCGGCGGCGACGGCGCGGAGTACGAGAAGAAGGTGGAGCGCTACAACGGCACCACGTTCTTCGGCAACGTCGCCGGCACCAACGGCGGGGCCATCAACAACGGCGGCGTCCTCACGATGTCCGACAGCGTGGTGCTGCGCAACCAGGCCGCCAACAACGGCGGCGGCATCAACAACGCCGCCGGCGGGACGCTCGTCGTCCAGCGCAGCGTGATCACCGAGAACCAGGCCGGCGCCACCGGCGGCGGCATCTTCAACGCGGGCACCGCCAGCATCGACGTCAAGACGCTGGTGTTCCGCAACAACCCGAACAACTGCGGCGGCACCGCCATCACCAACTGCCAGGGCTGACCGGGCCGCCACGGAGCAACCGCTCCACCGCAACAAAGAAGCCGGCCCCGCCGGGCGCGACCTCAAGTCGCGCTCGGCGGGGCCGGCCCCGTACGCCCCGGGTCAGCGCTGCACGAAGACCGCCACGCTGCGCGCCGGCACCGTGAACGTCCCGCTGCCCCGGTCGAACGAGGCGGTGCGCAGCACCGGATCGGCCGAGGCCCGCAGCACCGGGTGCAGCGCCACGTCCGACCCGCGCAGCCCGGTCACGGTCTGCTGCGCCGCCTGCGGGGTCGCGTTGAACACGACGGTCACCGACCGCCACGCCCCGCCGAGCCCCCGGGCGTCGAGGGTCATGGTGAGCACGCCCGGCGTCTCACCGACGCCGGACAGCGGGAACGCGACCCGCTTCTGCACCTGCTCGGCGGTGTCCAGCCCGAACACCGGCGACGACTCGCGCACCCGCAGCAGCTCCGCGTACCGGGCGTCGGCCAGGTCGATCGCCGCGCAGTCCGGCACCAGCTTCGGATCGGCCAGCAGCGGCTTCGCGTACGGCCACTTGTCCTGGTTGTCCTGCGCCGGGGGCAGGCCCGCGCCGAACCCGTTGCCCTGGGCGCAGTCCCAGCGGATCTGGTTGAACCAGTCGCCGGAGTTGTAGGAGTTGCGGTCCAGCGACTTCGACCGCAGCCGCTCCGAGCCGGCCGTCACGAACCCGGTCCCCTGCCCCAGCGCCACCGTGCTCAGGGCGAGCACCTGCATCCGGGCCCGGTCGGTCGCCGAGGTGGCCTGCGGCAGCTTGTACGCCAGCGCGTCGTACAGGATCTCGTTGTCGTGCGCGTCGACGTAGGTGACCGCCTCGCCGGGCGCGGCCGTGTAGCCGGCCGGCGAGCCGTTGTAGTCGACCTGGCCGCCGGTGACCTGCCTGCCCGACGAGTCGGTGAACCGGTAGCCGCGCAGGTTGCCGGTGAGCCCCACCTTGATCAGGTCGTGGGCGTGCAGCAGCCGGGCCTTCTGCTCGGCGGCCGAGCCGTTGACCGGGTCGCCGTTGGGGTCGGTGAACAGGCCGGAGGCGAAGCCCTGCACGCGCGGGTTGGCGTCGAACGGGCCGCCGCCGCGCACCGCGTCGCGCAGCCGGTCGTTGAACGTGCCGATCCCGGTGCCGGCCATGTTGGCCTGGGTGGCCTGCGTGAACCGGGCGTCGTCGGCGACCTCGCCGAAGTTCCAGCCCTCGCCGTAGAGCAGGATCTTCTTCCCGTCGACGCCGTCGCGGGCGACGGTGAGCTGGTCCAGGGCGGCGCGCACGGCCAGGATGTTGGCCTTCGGGTGGTGGCCCATCAGGTCGAACCGGAAGCCGTCCACCTTGTACGCCTTGGCCCAGGTGACCAGCGAGTCGACCACGAGCTTGCCCATCATGGCGTGCTCGGGTGCGGTGTTGGCGCAGCACGTGGAGGTGGCGACGGCCCCGTCGTCGAGCAGCCGGTGGTAGTAGCCCGGCACCACCTGGTCGAGCACCGACTTCGCGTCGGTGCCGGCGGCCGAGGTGTGGTTGTAGACGACGTCCATGACGACCCGCAGGCCCGCGCCGTTGATCCCGGCGACCATCCGGCGGAACTCGGCGGTGCGCGCCGCCCCGGCCGGGTCGACGGCGTAGCCGCCCTCCGGCACGGTGTAGTGCAGCGGGTCGTACCCCCAGTTGTAGCCGTCGGTGTCGGCGACGGCCGCGACGCACTTCTGCTGCTCGTCGGAGTCGGCCGGGAGCGCAGCCAGGTCGCACGCCGGCTGCCGCTGGTCGGCCCGCCGCTCGGGGATGGTGGCGAAGTCGAACGCGGGCAGCAGGTGCAGGTAGTCGACGCCGGCGTCGGCGAGCGACCGCAGGTGCTTCATGCCGGTCGTGCCCGGGTCGGTGAACGCCAGGTAGGTGCCGCGCCGCTCGGCCGGCACGGTGACGTCGGCGACGGAGAAGTCCCGCACGGAGACCTCCTGGATCTGCGCCTTCGCCGGGGGCACGGCCGCCGGCTTGCGCAGGCCAGCCCAGCCGGCCGGGGCCAGGGCCGGGTCGGCCAGGTCGACGAGCTGGCTGTGCGTGGAGTCCGGCGCGAGGGCCACCGAGTACGGGTCGGTCACCGACGCGGTGACGACCCGCTGCGCGGCCGGCTGCCACGCGGACACCCGGTACCGGTAGTACTTGCCGGTCCAGCCCGGCTCACCGCGCACGGACCACACGCCGGTGCGGTCGTCGCGGCGCATCGCCACGACCCGTGGCGCGGCGGTCGGGGCGTCCGAGAGCTCCAGCGCCACCGACCGGGCGGTGGGCGCCCAGACCGACAGGGTGGGCACCCGGCCGGCGAAGGTGGGGCCGAGCCTGGCGGCGGTCGCGGCGGCGTACACGTCGTCGAGCACGCCCGGGACCTGCACGCCGGTCGCGCCGAGCAGCTTCCCCTCGGCGTCCCGCTCGGTGACCACGAGCTGCCCGCGCAGCGCCGCCGGCACCTTCGCCAGGTCACCCCGGTCGAGGGTGAAGGCGCGGTGCGCCCACAGGTGCGGGAACCGCGCGCGCTGGGCCTCGGTGAGCCCGTTGCGCTGCGCCCGCAGCGGCAGCGAGGTGTACGTCCCGGACAGCTCCCCGTCGACGACGCTCAGCCCGCCGGAAGGGGCGGTGACCAGGGCGTACGTCCGGCCGTCGGTGTCGGGAGTCTGCCAGGCGACGGTGGACCGGTCGATCCACTGCGCCCGCTGCTTGGTGATGTCCACGTCCCTGGATACCCCGGACGAGGTCGTCGGCAGTAGCCGGCCCGGCGTGGCGGCGAGCAGCCACACCTCCCGCCCGGCGGTGGCGAAGTCGAGCCGCTGGTCGTCCGGCAGGTCCTTGGTGTCGCCGTTGTGCACGATGTAGCTCAGGCCGGTCGCCCCGGCGGCCAGCGGCACCCGGAAGACCGCGCCGAAGGAGTCGACCTTCTCCGGCTTCAGCGGGCTGGACCAGTCGGTGGGGTTGGCGGCCCCGTCCCACAGGTGCAGGCCCCAGCCGTCGTAGTTGTCGTCGGCGCGGCGGTAGTGGATCAGCGCGGTGTCCTCGGCGACGGGCGGGTCGGGCTCGCCGGTGGCGGCCTGCCGGCTCGGATAGACCGCGGCGTCGCCCTGCTTCACCCACACCTCGCCGGTCTGCGTCACGTCGACGGTGCGGTCGGTGGCGACGTCCTTGTTGCCGGCGGAGTCCACCACGAGGAACCCGACGGACTCCGCGCCGGGCTTCAGCTTCACCCAGGCGAACCGGCCGTACGAGTCCTCGCCCGCGAACGGCTGCCCCTTGGGCCACTCGGTGACGTACGCGGGGTCGATGTCGCCCCACGCGTACAGGCCCCAGTCGGCGTAGCCGCCGGCCGGGCGCTGGTAGTGCACCACCACCCAGTCCCGCGACGCGCTCTGGGCGGGGGTGCCGACCGTGGCGGTGGAGCGGGTGGCGGCGACGCGGCCCCGGCCGTCGCGGACGACGGCCTTGTACTCGACCTTCGTGCCGCCGGCCAGGCCGGTCAGGTCGTGGTGCACGGTGTACGGGGCGGTGTGCGCGCTGCCCAGCAGGGTCCACCGGCCGCCGGCGACCCGGGCGGCGACGGTGACGGTGGCGAGGGGATCGCCGGTGACCTGGGCGGTGACGGCGGCCCGGGTGGCGACGGGCGTGCCCGGGGCGGGGGCGGTGACGGTGATCGTCGGCTTCGCGGCGGCCTGCGGGATGGCCCTGGCGGCCCGGTGGACCACGGCGGACATGGCCGGCACGGTGACGGTGAGCCTGCCGTCCGCCCCGGCGGTCGAGGTGCCGGTGCCGCCGTAAATGCCGGCGAAGGCGGTGCCGGGCGACCAGGTGTCCACGGTGACGGTCTGCGCGGTGTCGGCGTTGTTGACGGCGACGACGTACTCGACGCGCTGGCGGGGGTCGACGCGGGAGAACGCGAAGACGCCGGGGCCGTCGGCGGCGTACCGGGTGACCTGCACGCCGTCGCGCAGCGCCGGGTGGGCCTGGCGCAGCGCGCCCAGCCCGGCGATGGTGCGGTAGAGCGGGTGCGTCGGGTCGTACTGGTCGGCGGCGTGGGTGCGGTCGGTGCCGATCAGGTCGTCGTCGAGGTAGTCGGCCGTCTTCGAGGCGAACATGTCCTGCCGGGCGTCCTTGTCGCCGCCGGGGCCGGTGAAGCCCTGCTCGTCGCCGGAGTAGACCACCGGCTGCCCCCGGGTGAGGAACATCAGCTCGTGGGCGAGGGTGGCGCGGCGCAGCTGCGCGGCATCGTCCCCGCCGGCCGCGGCGATGAACGAACCGATCCGGCCCATGTCGTGGTTGCCGAGGAAGGTGGTCAGCCGGTTGGCGTCGGTGTCGCGGGCGGCGTACAGGTCGTCGCGGGCGTACACGTCGGCGAGGGCCTTCGCGGAACCACCGGCGGCGGTGTAGCCGCGCGCGGCCTCCTGGAAGGCGAAGTCGAGGGTGGCGGGCAGGCCGCCGCGCCGCACGTACGTGGAGGTGATCTCCGGGTCGGCGCTGTAGACCTCGCCGAACATGAAGAAGTCCTTCTTGCCGGCCTTCTCGGCGGCCCGCGCGATGCCCCGGCTGAACTGCGGCCAGAACTCCAGGTTGGCGTGCTTGACGGTGTCGAGCCGGAACCCGTCGACGCCGGTCGCGCCGATCCAGTCGCCGTAGACCTTGGTGAGGCCGGCGACGACCTCGGGGCGCTCGGTCCACAGGTCGTCGAGGCCGAAGAAGTCGCCGTACTCGCTGTTCTCGCCGGCGAAGGTCGAGTCGCCCCGGTTGTGGTACATGGTGGCGTCGTTGAGCCACGCCGGGACCTTCACCTTCGCGTCGGCCGGGCTGTCGAAGGTCGGGGTGTACGGGAACGAGTCGGCGTCCACCTCGGGGAAGCCCCGGGTTCCGTCGGCGTAGTTGCGGTCGTCGAAGGCGCGCCCCTGCGCGTCGGTGTAGGGCGCGGTCCTCTTGTCGATGTAGGCGTACTTGTCCTCGGCGTACTTGATGACGTCGGCGGTGTGGTTGACGATGACGTCGAGGTAGACCTTGATGCCCCGCCGGTGCGAGAGCTGCACCAGCTTCTTCAGCTCCTCGTTGGTGCCGAAGTGCGGGTCGACCTGGGTGAAGTCGGTGATCCAGTAGCCGTGGTAGCCGGCGGAGACGTCGTCGCCCGCGCCCTGCACGGGCCGGTTCTTGAAGACCGGGGCGAGCCAGATGGCCGTCGTGCCGAGCCCCTGGATGTAGTCGAGCTTGTCGATGACGCCCTTGAGGTCTCCGCCGTGGTAGAAGCCCTTGTCGGTGGGGTCGAGGCCGGTGGTCAGCCGGTCGCCGGTGAGGCCGCCGGGGTCGTTGCGCGGGTCGCCGTTGGCGAACCGGTCGGGTAGGACGAAGTAGAACTGCTCGGCCCGGGCATCGTCGGAGCCTGCGGCGAGCAGGGCATCGGCGGAGGGTTCGGCGCGCCACTGCGTCGCGCCGGCGGCGGCGAGGGCGTCGGTGCGGGTGCCGCCGTCGGCGGCGTCGCCGCCGAGCTGGCGCACGGCGACGGGGGTGCCGACGAGGGCGAGGGTGAGGGTGGAGACCAAGGCGAGCATCGCCTTACGGGACATCGGCGGGGGTGTCATCGACGGCCTTCCTCTGGTCGTGATTGGCCCGCACGCTAGCCCTTGCCGAAACGTTCTGCAATACCTTGCAAACGGAGTCGCAACAAAGCAGTCATCTTGCAAGCACCTGCGGACGACGGCGCGCCCGCCCATCCCCCGGGGACGGCGGACGCGCGCCTACGGCGCAGGAACGAGCCGGCCACGGCCGGTGACGAGATCGGCGAGCAGGTCCCGCCGGGTGCCCGTCGGCGCCGACGGCGGGGGCACGGAGCGGGCCGTCAGCGCAGGCCGGAGCAGCCGGCCCCGTCGACGGTGCAGGTCGTCGGCCGGGTGGCCCGCGTCTGGTCGAAGTGGAACCGCAGCGGCACCGACGCGCCCGCACCCAGGTCGACGCCGCTGGTGAAGGTCCAGGTGTCGCCCGAGCGGCTGATCCGGCCCTGCGGCGCGCCCTCGATCCACGCGGTCACCAGGTGGGCGCCGGGGAAGGTCATCCGGACCGTCCAGTCCTGCGCGGACCGGGACCCGTTGCGCACCAGGACCTCGCCGATGAACGCCCCGTCGTAGGAGTTCATCACCCGGTACGCGCCGCTGACCGACGGCGACGCGGGCGGCCTGGCCGGGGTGGTCGGGGCCGGCGGCTCGGGTTCGGGCGCGGGCGGGGCGGCCGGCGGCGCGGCCTCCCCCACCGGCAACGTCGCGGCGCCGCCCCCGCCGACCGGGGTCGTCGCCACGGGTCGCCCGGCAGGCTGCGCCCCGCTGGGCGACAGGGTCGCACGCGGGGAGAGGCCCGGCACGACCGGCGCGGGCGGCTCGGTCACCGACCGGCTCACCGTCGGCGGCAGCGTCGGCAGCGGCATCGTCCACTCGGGAGCCGGGAACGCCTCACCGACGGGACCCCGGCTGCGGTACGTGCCGAGCGCCACGAACAGCAGCACGACCATCACCACCACCCCGACCGAGACCACGATCCAGGGCGAACTGGCGATGGCGGCGTTGGCCCCGGGGGTGGGTTGCGCGCGACGTGTGCCCGACATGTCCCTCCCTCATCGGTCCCGCCGGGAGAGCGTAGCGATCATCGGCAATGTCGGAAAGGGCCGGAGCCCACTGAACCGTCCTAACAGTCCAGTGAGCCCGGTTCCGGCGATGCCGCGGGCACCCGAAGGTCGCCGCGACGCGGTCAGGCGGTGCGGATCACCGTACAGATGGCCGGGCCGTCGTCGGTACTCCTCAGCAGGTAACGGTACCGCTCGCCCGGAACGCGCCGGCCCCGGCCGTCCAGGAACTCCCACTCGACGGCGACCTCGGTCAGCAGCGCCGACACCGGCTGCACGTCCACGATCACGGCGTGCGCCGCCACCAGCTCACGCTCCCGGTAGGCCGGGGCCGCGCCGACGAACGACAGCGCCACCGCCGCCGGGGACGCGAACGAGAAACTGTAGGTGTCGGCGACGACCAGTCCCGGCAGGGCGTGGCAGGCGGCCACCGCCGCCACGTCGCAGCGCGCCGCCCCGGTCGTTCACCGTGGCGGGATCCGCACCTCGATCTCGGCACCGAGCTGCGCCCCACCGGTCAGCCCCAGGTCGTCGCCGCTCCAGAACCGGCCCGGGTCGTACCAGTTCGGCCGGCGGCCCGCCGGCAGCAGGCCCATGGCCTCGTACGTCACCGCGACGACCTCGGCGCAGTATGCCGTCTCCAGCGCCCGGTCCCGCACCGCGACCCCGCCCGCCCGCTCCGCCTGCGCGGCTCCCCGGTCCGGCTGGTCGACTGCCCGCTGCGCCTGGTCGGCTCCCCGCTGCTCCGACAGGTCGGCCGCCCGGTCGCGCCGGCCGGGCAGGGGCAGTGGCAGCCGCACCTGCGGCACCCGGCCCCGCGCCCACCTCCAGGCGAGCTGGGCGGTCGACGGGAACGGCGTGCCGTCGAGGCGGGCGACGGTGCGCAGCACCGCCTGCTCCATCGTCGCGTCGGCCGACGGTTCGAGCTGGCGCAGCCAGGCCCGCTGGCCGTACCGGTTGGCCCAGACGCAGACCGCGTCCCGCAGGTCGTGCAACTGCACCCCGCGATGGTGGGTGCCGGTCCACATGTCCCGCAGCGACCGGCCCAGCTCGGCGTGCCACATCAGCGGCGGCAGATCGTCCAGGACCACCGCCATGCCCACGTGGTTGACCGGGCTGTTGGTGGTGAGCTGGATGGCGCGGTCGGGCACGCTGCGGCCCCGGAACACCCACACGTCACCGGTGCGGGTCAGCTCCACGGCCTCGTCCAGGCCGATGCTCATGCCGTCACCCCGCCGTTCTGCTCGCTCATGAACGTCTACCCTAGGCGCATGCGGCAACGGATGCAGTGGTGGAAGTGGCTCGGGCTGGCCGGTCTCGCGGGTGTCGCCGCCACCGGCGTGGTCGTGGCCCGCGCCGAACGGCGGCGACGGGCGTACACCCCGGAGGAGATCCGGGCCCGGCTGCGCGACCGGCACGCGGAGGCCACCGCCACCGGCGAGATCGGCACCCCGCCCGCCGACCAGCCGGCCTGACCCACGGCCCGCCCTGACCGACGGCCCGCCCCGACCCACGGACCGCCCTGACCCACGGACCGCCCTGACCAGCGGGCCTGCCGGCCTGCGGGCCCGGCGGGCCGGCGGAGCAAGGTCACGCTCGATCAGGGAAAGAGTGGCAACGCCCGGAGTGGGAGGCCACTCGATCCAGGATCGAGCACGACCTCGTGGGACCGGCCTGCCTCACCGCGCCGATCTTGCAGTTTCGGCCCCGGCAAAAGGGATAAGGCGCCCAGGCACGGGGCCCCAAGTGCAAGATCGGCGCGCCGGGGAGGGGCGGGAGGGGGGCGGCGACCGTTGGGTGGGGCGGTTGCCGGGGGCCGGGGGGCGCTGGCAGGCTGCTGCGGTGACCGAACGGGGAACGGGATCCACCGCTAGTGACGGCGTGCCCGGGGGCGAGCGGCCGGGCCGGGGGCGACGGTGGCGACGCCGGCTCGGGGTCACGCTGGCCGTCGTGCTGCTGGCCACCGCCGGCCTGTACGTCGGCAACAGCTCCACGCTGGCCGGCGCCTCAGCGGACCGGCCTTTCCTGCTGGCGCACCGGGGGCTGGCCCAGACGTTCGACCTGGCGGGCGTCGCCAACGACACCTGCACCGCCGAGCGCATCCACCCGCCGCAGCACCCTTACCTGGAGAACACGCTCGCGTCGATGCGGGCGGCGTTCGCGGCGGGGGCCGACCAGGTGGAGTTCGACGTGCAGGTCACCCGCGACGGCCGCCTGGCGGTCTTCCACGACGCCACGTTGCAGTGCCGCACCGACGGCACCGGGACGATCGCCGACCACACCCTCGCCGAGCTGCGCGGGCTCGACCTTGGCTACGGCTACACCAGCGACGGCGGGCGGACGTTCCCGTTCCGGGGAGCGGGGACCGGGCTGCTCCCGACGGCCGACGAGGTGCTGGCCGAGTTCCCCGACCGGGAGCTCCTGATCCACCTGAAGGTCGAGCGGGCCGCCGAGGGCGAGGCGCTGGCCGACCTCTTGGCGACCCTGCCGCAGCAGCGGCGGCGCGCCCTCACCGTGTACGGGGGCGACGTGGCGGTGGCCGCGTTCGCCGCCCGGCTGCCCGACGTCCGGGTCACCTCGAAGAAGATCATGCAGGACTGCCTCGTGCCGTACCTGGCGGGCGGCTGGACGGGGCACGTCCCCGACGCCTGCCGCCACCGGCAGCTGCACCTGCCGCAGCGCTACGGGCGGCTGATGTGGGGCTGGCCGAACCGGTTCGTCGCCCGGATGCGGGAGGCGGACACGCGGGTGGTCCTGGTCAACGGGTCGGGTGAGTTCTCGGAGGGCTTCGACGACCCGGACGACGTTCCCACGATCCCGGCGGGCTGGGCAGGCGGCGTCTGGACCAACCGCATCGACGTGGTCGCGCCCCTGCTGGGCCGGTGAGCCGGGGCCGCGCCCCTGTTGGGCCGGTGAACCGGGGCCGCGCCCCCGCCGGGCCGGTGGCCGGCCGCCGGCCGGGTCAGCGGTCGCCGGTGGTCGCGCCGACCGGCTCGGCCTCGCCGGACGCGTCCGCCTGCTCCAGCCGGCGGGCCCGCCGGCGCAGCCACCAGGTGCTGCCCAGGCCGGCGAGCACGGCGAGGACCAGCCCGGCCCAGGAGATGTCCTTGAGCCAGTGCTCGGCGGCCCGGCCGACGCTGTAGAGCAGGTAGGTGGTGCCGAAGGCCCAGACCAGGCCGCCGGCCGCGTTGGCCAGCAGGAACCGCCGGTACGGCACGTGCAGCGCGCCGGCCAGGGGGCCGGCGAGGATGCGCAGCAACGCCACGAACCGGCCGAAGAAGACGGCCCACACGCCGTGCCGGGCGAAGCTCTGCTCGGCGCGGGCGAGCTGGGCGGGGCCGAGGTGTTTCGGGAAGCGCCGGCCCAGCCGGGCGAGCAGGGGCCGCCCGCCCCGGCGGCCGACCGCGTACCCGATGGAGTCGCCGACGATCGCGCCGAACGCCGCGGCGGCGGCCACCCACTCGGGTTGCACGACGCCGGTGGCGGCGAGCAGGGCGGAGCTGACCAGGACGATCTCGCCGGGCAGCGGGACGCCCATGCTCTCCACGCCGATCACCCCGGCGACGATCAGATAGACCGCGACCGGGGGCAGCGCGGTCAGCCAGTGCTGTACGTCGACCACGGAGCATCCCTTCAGGTCCGGCCTCGAACCCTACCCGGGCCGCCGGGACGGGGCGGCCCCTCGCCGTCGGGCCACCCGGGCGGGCGCGGGCGCGTCCCGAAGCCTGGCGTCAGGTTGCGCGACTAGCAAGACGGACGTACGGTTTTGTTGAAACGGGAATCGCGGTAAGTGTCACCTAACCGGGGCGTCGCCCTGGCCGGTGCGACAGACTGCTCAGGACTACTCACGGTCGCTGGTGTGAAGGAGTACGACGTGGCGAGCCTCGACACCTTCGGTGCGAAGACCCAGCTACGCGTCGGAGACGCGAGCTACGAGATTTTCAAGATCAGTAAGGTGGAGGGGCACGAACGGCTCCCCTACAGCCTGAAGATCCTGCTGGAGAACCTGCTGCGGACCGAGGACGGCGCGAACATCACCGCCGACCACATCCGCCAGCTCGGCGGCTGGGACGCGGCCGCCGACCCGAGCGTAGAGATCCAGTTCACCCCGGCGCGGGTGCTGATGCAGGACTTCACGGGCGTACCCTGCGTGGTCGACCTGGCCACCATGCGCGAGGCGGTCCGCGAACTCGGCGGCGACGCCACCAAGGTCAACCCCCTCGCGCCCGCCGAGCTGGTCATCGACCACTCCGTCATCGCCGACCTGTTCGGCCGTGAGGACGCCTTCGAGCGCAACGTCGAGCTGGAGTACGAGCGCAACAAGGAGCGCTACCAGTTCCTGCGCTGGGGCCAGACCGCGTTCAACGAGTTCAAGGTCGTCCCCCCGGGCACCGGCATCGTGCACCAGGTCAACATCGAGTACCTGGCCCGCACGATCATGGAGCGCGGCGGCCAGGCGTACCCGGACACCGTGGTCGGCACCGACTCGCACACCACAATGGTCAACGGCCTGGGCGTGCTGGGCTGGGGCGTCGGCGGCATCGAGGCCGAGGCCGCGATGCTCGGCCAGCCGGTCAGCATGCTGATCCCCCGGGTCGTCGGCTTCAAGCTGCACGGCGAGATGCCGGCCGGCACCACCGCCACCGACCTGGTGCTCACCATCACCGAGATGCTGCGCAAGCACGGCGTCGTCGGCAAGTTCGTCGAGTTCTACGGCCCCGGCGTGAGCGCCGTGCCGCTGGCCAACCGGGCCACCATCGGCAACATGTCGCCGGAGTACGGCTCCACCGTGGCGATCTTCCCGATCGACGCCGAGACCGTCCGCTACCTGGAGCTGACCGGGCGCGACCCGCAGCAGGTGGCGCTCGTCGAGGCGTACGCCAAGGAGCAGGGCCTCTGGCACGACCCGGCCGCCGAGCCGGACTACTCGGAGCGCCTGGAGCTGGACCTGGGCACCATCGAGCCGTCCCTGGCCGGGCCGAAGCGCCCGCAGGACCGGGTGCCGCTGGGCAGCGCCAAGACGCTGTTCCGCTCGGCGCTGACCGACTACGTGGCCGCCGACGCCACCGGCGGCGACGCCGGCCGCACGCCCGGCGTGCCGCAGCAGGAGAAGCCGCTCGGCGTCGCCGGCCCGGCCGACGAGGCGTCCGCCGAGTCCTTCCCGGCCAGCGACGCCCCGGCCAACGGGGTCAACGACCCGGCCGACGCGCCGCGCGACCTGGTCACCGCCGCCGTGGGCGCGGGCGGCCGGGCCAGCAACCCGGTGCGCGTCACCGGCGCCGACGGCGTGGAGTACGAGCTCGACCACGGCGCGGTGGTGATCGCCGCGATCACCTCCTGCACCAACACCTCCAACCCGCAGGTGATGATCGGGGCGGCGCTGCTGGCCCGCAACGCCGTCGACAAGGGCCTGGCCCGCAAGCCGTGGGTGAAGACCACCCTCGCGCCGGGCTCGAAGGTCGTCATGGACTACTACGACCGCGCCGGCCTCACCCCCTACCTGGAGAAGCTCGGCTTCAACCTGGTCGGCTACGGCTGCACCACCTGCATCGGCAACTCCGGCCCGCTGCCGGAGGAGGTCTCCGCCGCCGTGAACGAGGGCGACCTCGCCGTCGTCTCGGTGCTCTCCGGCAACCGCAACTTCGAGGGCCGGATCAACCCGGACGTCAAGATGAACTACCTGGCGTCCCCGCCGCTGGTGGTGGCGTACGCGCTGGCCGGCACGATGGACATCGACCTGGCCAACGAGCCGATCGGCGAGGACAGCGCGGGCGAGCCCGTCTACCTGCGCGACATCTGGCCCAACAGCGCCGAGATCCAGGACGTCATCGCCCAGGCGATCGGCGCGACCGGCTTCAGCGCCGCGTACGCCGACGTGTTCGCCGGTGACGAGCGGTGGCAGTCGCTGCCGACCCCGACGGGCGACACGTTCGCCTGGGAGGGCGAGAGCACCTACGTGCGCAAGCCCCCGTACTTCGAGGGCATGCAGCAGGAGCCGGCCCCGGTGCAGGACATCGCCGGCGCGCGGGTGCTGGCCAAGCTGGGCGACTCGGTCACCACCGACCACATCTCCCCCGCCGGCTCGATCAAGGCCGACTCCCCCGCCGGGAAGTACCTCGCCGAGCACGGCGTGCCGCGCCACGAGTTCAACTCGTACGGCTCGCGCCGGGGCAACCACGAGGTGATGATCCGGGGCACCTTCGCCAACATCCGGCTGCGCAACCAGCTCGTGCCGGGCGTGGAGGGCGGCTTCACGGTCAACCACCTGACCGGCGAGCAGACCACCATCTACGACGCCTCCACCGCCTACCAGGAGGCGGGCGTCCCGCTGGTCATCCTGGCCGGCAAGGAATACGGTTCGGGCTCGTCGCGGGACTGGGCGGCCAAGGGCACCATGCTGCTCGGCGTGAAGGCGGTCGTCGCCGAGTCGTACGAGCGGATCCACCGGTCGAACCTGATCGGCATGGGCGTCCTGCCGTTGCAGTTCCCGGTGGACACCACCGCCGAGTCGCTGGGCCTGACCGGCACGGAGACGTTCTCGATCAGCGGGGTGACCGCGCTGAACGACGGCGAGACCCCGCGCACGGTGAAGGTCAGCACCGACACCGGCGTCGAGTTCGACGCGGTGGTCCGCATCGACACCCCCGGCGAGGCGGACTACTACCGCCACGGCGGCATCCTCCAGTACGTCCTGCGCCGCATGATCGCCAGCTGAGCGCAAGGAAGGGCCCCTTGTTAACAGGCGTCTGTTAACAAGGGGCCCTTCCTTGCGTGCGGTCAGTTGCCGGCGGCCCGACGGCGGGACTCCCGGATCTTCAGCGCGTGCTCCATCAGCGTGATGAGCACCTCCTTGCTCGACTCCCGCTGCCGCGCGTCGCAGAGCAGCACCGGCACCCCCGGGTCGAGGTTGAGCGCGGCCTGCACCTCGTCGAGCCGGTAGCGGCGGGCGCCCTCGAAGCAGTTCACCGCGACCACGAACGGGGTGCCGCGCCCCTCGAAGTAGTCGATCGACGGGAAGCAGTCGGCCAGCCGTCGGGTGTCGGCGAGCACCACCGCGCCGAGCGCGCCGAGCGCCAGCTCGTCCCAGACGAACCAGAACCGGTCCTGCCCCGGGGTGCCGAACAGGTAGAGCACCAGGTCGTCGCTGATCGTGATCCGGCCGAAGTCCATCGCGACGGTGGTGGTCGTCTTGCCCTCCACCCCGGACAGGTCGTCGATGCCGACCCCGGTCTCCGTCAGCACCTCCTCCGTCCGCAACGGCCGGGTCTCGCTGACCGCACCGACCATCGTGGTCTTGCCGACGCCGAAGCCGCCCGCGACCAGGATCTTGATCGCGGTGGGCAGCGGCACGGCTCCCGCCGGCCGCTCAGAGGGCCCGTAGTCCATTGATAACCGCCTCGAAGATGCTGTCGTCGGGAAGGCCCGCAGTCGTCCGCGGCTCGCGTACCTGCACGAGGTCGCGCGCCATCAGGTCGCCGAGCAGAACCCGGATCGTACCCACCGGCAGGTCCAGGTGGGCGGCGACCTCCGCAACGGACTGGATCCGCTGGCAGAGCGCGACGATGGCCAGGTGTTCCGGGCCCAGCCCGACCTCCGGCGACACCTCCGAGCGGGTGGCCGTCACCAGGGAGATCAGGTCGAACGTGCCGGTGACCGGGCGCGCCCGGCCACCGGTCACCGCGTACGGTCGGACCACCGGCCCGGCATGGTCGTCGACCCACCGTTCCTCCGTGGACTCCCCCGGGACCGTCATCGCGGCTACTTCTCGCCGACCGGCTGCTCGGGAAGCCGGGTCGGGGAGGCCACGTACTTGCCGACCCGGGTCACCAGCATGGCCATCTCGTACGCGATGAGGCCGACGTCGGCGTCCTCGGAGGCCAGCACCGCGAGGCACGCGTTGCGGCCGGCGGCGGTGACGAACAGGAACGACGACTGCATCTCGATGATCGTCTGCTGCACCTGGCCGCCGCCGAACCGCTTGCCCGCGCCCCGGGCCAGGCTCTGGATGCCGGCCGCCATCGCGGCGAGGTGCTCCCCGTCGTCCCGGCTCAGGCCCTGTGACGAGGCCATGAGCAGGCCGTCTGTGGAGAGCGCGACCGCGTGCTCGGCCTGCTTCACCCGGCCGACCAGATCGTCCAGCAACCACGTCAGATCGGCGCTCGAAGCCGTCTTCTGCCCCACTCGTCGTCCTCTTCTCCCCCGGCTGGTGTCGCCGTTTGTCGTCTGGGACCTGCCGTCCCGCCACGGGCGCGGGTCGTCCGCGCCGCTCTCAGATCGTCGCGCCGTCCTCAGGTCGCCTCGTGCTCGTCCTCAGGTCGCGGGTGCCCGTCGGCGGCACCGCCGGCGGGGTCCGCGCCGCCGGCCCCACCGAGCAGGCGGGCCGCGTCGGTGCGGCCCCGTCGGGTGCCGCGCTGGTAGGAACTCATCATCTTGAGGACCTGCTCCGGCACCCGGACCGTGTCCTCCTCGTCGTCGGGCTGCGCGGCCGGATCCTCGCGCAGCTCCGGCACGATGTTGGCCTGGCGCACGCGCACCGGCAGCCCGGAGCCGGTCCGCTGCACCGGCGTGGACGCCGGGGCGGGGGCCGGGGCCTCGGGCGTGGTCTCGCCGTCCACGGTGGCCCCGTCGGGCCCGCCGGCCGGCTCCGCCCGCTCCGCGGTGGAGCCCGGTGCCGCGCCACCGCTCGCGGGCCGGGGCGCGGTGATCGGCAGGCCGGTCGGCACGGTCGGCGCGTCCAGCGCCGACAGCCCGGCGGGACGCCGGGGGCGTACCGGCAGCTCGGTCTCCCCGCCCGGGACGGCCGGTGCCGGCGGGACGGGCGGCGTGGGATGAGTCGTCGCGGGAGTTGGGTCGGTGCGGGGCCGCGCGCGGGTGGGCAGGCCCGGCGTGCCGTCGTCCGCGACGGGCGGCTCGGCGGGCGGGGCCGTCGGGGCCTCCGCCAGGGCCACCGGCGTGGCCGGGCGGGCCGCCGGCCGGTCGCCCGACGGGCCCGGCCGGGCCGGCACGACCGGCGTGCTCGGATCGGTCCGGCCGGTGCGCCCGGGGCCGCCGTCCCCGTCGGAGCCGGTCACCAGCTCCGCCGGGATCAGCACGACCGCGGTGGTGCCCCCGTACGCCGACTCCTTCAGCCGCACCCGCACGCCGTGCCGGTCGGTGAGGCGGCTGACGACGTACAGGCCGAGCCGGGCGGCGTTGGCCAGGTTGAGCTCGGAGCGGTCCACGATGCGGTGGTTCGCGGCGGCGAGGTCCTCCTCGCTCATGCCGAGGCCCCGGTCCTCGATCTCGATGACGAACCCGTTGGCCACCGCCTGACCGCGCACCTCCACCGTGGTGTGCGGCGGCGAGAACGACAGGCCGTTCTCGATCAGCTCGGCCAGCAGGTGGATGATGTCGCCGACCGCCCGGCCCGCCAGCGAGACGTCGCCCAGCGGCAACACGTTGACCCGGGTGTAGTCCTCCACCTCGGCGACCGCGCCGCGGACCACGTCGACCATCGGGACGTTGCGCCGCCAGGCCCGGCCCGGCGTGGAGCCGGAGAGCACGATCAGGTTCTCGGCGTTGCGCCGCATCCGGGTGGCCAGGTGGTCGACCCGGAACAGGTCCTCCAGCTCCTCGGCGTCCTGCTCGCGGCGCTCCATCGCGTCGAGCAGGGTGAGCTGGCGGTGCACCAGCGCCTGCGTGCGCCGGGCCAGGCTGAGGAAGACCTCGCGGACGTTGCGGCGCAGCTCCGCCTGCTCGACGGCGGTGCGCAGCGCGGTCTCCTGGACCGCGTTGAACGCCTTGCCCACCTGGCCGACCTCGTCGTCGCCGAACTCCAGCGGCGGGGCCTCCCGGGCGACGTCGACGTCCTCGCCGTGACCGAGCCGCTCCACCACGCTGGGCAGGCGGTCGTTGGCCAGGGTGAACGCCGCGTCGCGCAGCCGCTCCAACTGCCGCAGCAGCGCCCGGGCGGTGGTGATCGACACGATGATCGACGCGACGACGGCGAGCAGGCCCAGGCCCGTGGCGAGCACCAGGCGGATGATCACCGTGACGGCGACCGGGGTGGCCCGCTCGACCACGTCGTCGCCGCCGGCGATCACGACCTCGCTCCACTTGGCCAGCGCGGGCGCCACCGCCGCGTCCCAGTCGGCGGCCTCGAAGCCCAGCCGGGGGTCGACGCCCCGGCCCTCCAGGATGCTGTCCTCCAGGTCGCGCAGCTTCTCGAACGCCTCGCTGCCGACCATCGCGTCGTAGCGTTCCCGGTCGGCGGCGGGCAGCCGGCTCACCGCCAGGTCGGCCGCGAACCGCTGCGCGCCGATGAGCTGGGCGAGCTGGGACCGCTCCACCGTGGTCATCCGCCCCGCCGAGAGCGCGCCGGTGAGCATGGCGTCCTCCTGGGACAGCAGCTCACGGGCGCGGTTGAGCTCGATCAGGGCGGTGGTGTCCTCGCCGACCTGCTGGTCGTCGAGGAGGCCGAGGGCCGAGTAGACGTCGAAGATGGACCGGACCACCTGCCCGTACGCGGCGAGGGTCGACGACCGGTCGACGCTGCGGGCGTCCACCCCCGAGCGGGTCTCGCCCAGCCGGGACAACTGCCCGTACGCCGCGTCGAGGCGCTGCTCCAGCGTGTCGCTGGCGGCGACGGTGGCGCGCCAGCTGGTGGACGACTCGCGGAACGTCGACGCCAGCTCGTCCGTGCGCCGCCGTTCCGCCCCGAGCGCCTCCCGACGCGGCTCGTCCGGCCGCCCCAGGTAGGCCAGCGACAGTTTCCGTTCCCGCTGGAGCTGGAGCACCAGCGCCTCGCTCGGCTCGGACACCGACTCGTTGAGCGCCTGCACCCCGAGCAGGTTGGCGCCGTCCCGCAGGGTCACCCATGCCGCGAAGGCCCAGAGCGCGACGAGCGACACCAGCAGAGCGACGATTTTCGTACGGAGATTCGTACTGCGGGAACGCATCACACCGTCCTGGCCGGCTGTTCGGGGGGCTGCCGGAGCGCGTGTGGCCGGTACACCGTCGACCACGCGCGCACGCTAGCAGTGTCGGTTTGTTCACTCAAGCGGCACTGATCAGGGGGGCCCTGCCGTACCCGGGCCCGGTGCAGGCGTCACCGGAGGCCCCGGCGCGGAGGAGATGACGGGCCGCGGCGACGGTGGCGCGGACGATCAGGACGGGGCGGTAGAGGTCCTTGTCGTGCCAGAGCGCGGGCGCGCCGTCGCGGCCCTCCATGGTGGACAGGTAGCGTCGCGCCCGCCCCAACGCCGCCTCGACGCCGGCCGGCGCGGCGGACCGGGCGGCGCGCAGGACCTGCACCGCGTAGGCGGTCTCCTCGACGGTGCCGCCCCACCGTCCCCAGGAGCCGTCGGCGCGCTGCCCGGCGAGCACCCAGTCGGCGGCCCGGCTCACCGCGCCCACGGCCGCCGCGCCCCGGCCGTGGCCGGCGAGGGCGAGCACCACGCAGCTCGTGGCGTAGAACGGCGAGGCGTGCCAGCGGTCGGTCCACGCCCCGTCGGACGACTGCCGGTCGGTGAGCCAGCGGGTGAGCCGCCGCGTCACGGCGGTGAGCCGGGCGTCGGCCGGCGCGTGGTGGGCCAGGTGCCAGCCGAACGCGTCGAGCACGTGGGCGTTGGTGGTGACCGACGCGCCGTCCTCCCCCGGCCAGGTGCAGAAGTGCTCGCCCGTGTCGTACCCCCAGAGGCTCGCCGGGTCGACCGGGCGGCCGAGGCGGGCCAGCGCGTAGAGGGTCACCGCCGTGGTGTCGGCGTCGGCGGGCAGGCCGGGCGCGGTGGCGGTGCCGGCGGGGCCGACGGTGGCCGCGAGCCCGGCGAGCAGCCGGGGCGGCACGGGCGGCGTCAGGCCCGCCCGGCTCAGGGTGCTCAGCGACCAGGCCCGTTCGAAGACGGTGATCCCGGTCGCGCACGGCACCGGGCCGCCCTGCTGGCGGGCGACGTCCTCCAGGTAGGACACCGCGGCGGCGGCGTCGGGCCCCGGACCGGGCCCGCCGAGCCAGGCGGCCGTCGCCGCCGGGGACGCGCCCACGGTGCCGGGCCCCACCGGGGTCACCCCGGCGGCCCGCCGGGCCGCCGGCCCGGCCACCTCCAGGGCGTGCAGCAGCTTCACCGGCAGCGGGCCACCGGAGGCGACCAGCGCGCGGACCCGGCCGAGCCGGGTGCCGTCCAGCCCCGACGGCAGGGGCAGCGGGCCGGCGTCGCGCCAGGCGGCGAGGCCGGGCGGCGGGTCGGCGCGCACCGCGTCGAGGTGCGCGGCGACCGCGCCGACCAGCGACGGGACCGTCAGGTCGGCGGCCGGCAGGTCGGGCGCGGAGAACGGGGTCGGGCCGGCGAGCCACCGGTGGAGGATGCGCAGCCCGCCGTCGACGGCCCGGCCCAGCCGCTCGGCGGCCCGGGCACCCGCGAGCCCGTCGGCGTCGCCCCGGCGCAGCGCGGTCAGCAGCGCCTCGGTGGCGCTCAGCGTCGGCACCAGGGCGTACCCCTGCGGGCCGCCCCACCCGCCGTCGGGGCGCTGGCCCGCGAGCAGGTACGCGACCCGCTCGGCGTGGTGCGTCAGCCACGGCGCGAGGCTGACCAGGCGCGCCGTCTCGTAGACCGAGGCGGAGGACTGCCCGCCCGGGGTGAGGGTCATCGCGGCGACCAGCTCGCGGGCGTCCGCGGCGGACTCCGGGTCACGGGTCGGCCGGTCGGCCCGGCCGCAGGCGGCCGTCCGCTGCCGGACGAGCGTCACCGCTGCCCCCGGCAGATCGTCACCGCGACCCCCAGAAGTCGGCGGAGCGGTAGAAGCCGCTGCTGAACCCGATCTGCCGGGCCAGGTACGCCGCCTGGAGCGGGCAGCCGCCCGACAGCGGGGCCAGCAGCTCGGTGCACCGCTCGACCAGCTCCACGATCCGCTGGTCGACCTCGGCGCGGTCGTCGACCAGCAGTAGCGCGTTCAGGTCGCCCCATTCGAGGTCCCGCTCGTAGGTGGCGAGGTCGTTGACGAGCCGGAGCACCCGCTGCACCTCGTCGCTGACGGTCACCAGCCGGTCCAGCCGCCGGTGGGTCTCCGCGTCGCCCGTGGAGATCCAGTGCGCGACGTTCACCACGGTGCAGGCGAGATTGTCGGCGTTGGCGAGGTATTCGGTGAAGCCGGGCAGCGGCGCGCCGTCGCGGTCCCGGGCGGTCTTCCAGTCCCACTCCCGGGCCATCGCCGTCACGGTGCGGCGCACCGCCGCGCGCCAGGCGTCGCCCAACTCGGCGAAGGCGGGGACCGCCGCGAGGTCGTCGCGGAGCCCGGCGAGCAGGCGGCCGAGCGGGTCGTCGGCGTCGGGGCTGGCCCCCTCGGCGACCGCGAGGGCCCCGGCGACCACTCGGTCGACGTCCGCCCGGGACGTCGCCAGACAGTCGATCCGCCAGTCGAGGGCGAAGCCCCAGAGCACCATCCGGTTGGTCACCCGCAGCTGCTCGGCCGTGCACCAGGGCGCGCCGAAGGCGATGGCCAGGGCGATGCTGCTGAACAGCGTGGCGTCGAAGGCCCGGCCGGCGAAGAGGTCCGGGTAGCGGTCCGCGTGCCGTTGCAGGTCGCGCTGCCCCTGCGCGGCGAGCGCGCAGATGCGGCCCTGCTCGGCGGCGACGGAGAGCTGGTCGGGCAGCACCGTGGACGGTGGCGTGACGACGTTCACGCGACGATCCCGGCGTGGGCGGGGAGCACGTCCAGCTCCACGCGGTCGCGCGGGCGCAGCGCGGCGGCGAGCCGCACGGCGGGCAGCCGGGGGCTGCGCACCCGCAGCCGGTAGCGGGCCAACAGGTTCGCCACGATGAGCTGCGCCTCCAGATGGAACAGGTGCATCCCCAGGCACTGGTGCGGGCCGCCGCCGAAGGGGAAGTACGCGTAGCGGTGCCGGGACCGGGCCCGCTCCGGGGTGAACCGGTCCGGGTCGAAGGCGTCGGGGTCGTCCCAGTGGCGGGCGAGCCGCTGGGTGACCAGCGGGCTGACCAGCAGCGTCGCGCCGGCCGGCAGGCGCACGCCGCCGAGCACCGTCGGCCGCAGCACCTGCCGGGGCGCCAGCCAGCCCACCGGGTAGAGCCGGACCAGCTCGTCGAGCACCATCCGGGTGTAGCGCAGCCGCGGCAGGTGCTCGGGGCCGACCGGGTGGCCGCCCGCCACCGAGTCGATCTCCTCCTGCAACCGGGCTGCGACCCGGGGCGCACGTGCCAGGTGCGGCCAGAGCCAGGTCAGCACGTTGACGGTGGTCTCGGTGGTCACGGCGACCATGGCGACGGTGTCGTTGCGGACCTGCCGCTCGTCCAGCGGCCGGCCGTCGGCGGTGCTGCCCCGCCACAGCGTCGCGATGACGTCGTCGCCGTCGCTGCCCCGCGCCGCCCGGACGGCCGGCGTCAGCACCTCGTCGATGCGCCGGGCGGCGTCGCGGAACGCCCGGTCGCCGGGCATCGGCAGCGCGAGCGGGGCGAACGGCACCAGCACCCGGGGGATCACCGAGGTGGCGATCGCGTCCTGGGCCTGGATGACGCGCAGCGCGTCGGCGGCCGAGATCCGGTCGCCGAAGAACGTCTCCATGACGGCCCGGCACACGATCCGGGCCTGCTCGGCACCGATGTCGACGGGTCGGCCGGCGCGGGCCGGCGCGTCCAGCTCGGCGACCGCGTCGACGATCGTGGCGGCCAGCCGGGGCAGCACCGACTCGACCCGCCGGGCGGTGAACAGCGGCTGGAGGATGCGCCGGCTGTCCGACCACACGGGACCGTCGCCGAGGATGCCGTCGCCGAACAGCCGGCGCAGCGGGCCCCAGAACGCGCCGTCGCCGGCCCGGCCGAAGTTGTCGGCGCGGTCGCCCAGCACCTGCTGCACGTGGTCGGGATCGGTCACCAGGTAGGGCCGGAACGCGCCGACGTTGAGCCGGACCACCTCGCCGCCGGCCCGCTCGCCGAACCCGACGAGGGCGCGGACGGGGTCGCGGAGCAGGCCGGGCGCGATGTGCCGGAGCGGAACGGATCTCGCCCGCCGAGCACTGGTGGGGGCCGGGTGTGGGGTTACCACGTGTGGTGCACTCCCCTGGTCAACTGTGCGTCGCGGAACGACCGTGGAAAGTAACGGTCCCGCCCGAGCATGCCATTGAGCAGGTCAACTTCTCCAGGGGAGAGAGGAATAATTTTCGCGGGCGAAATTCCCCGCGCCACAAGGGACCCGCCGCGGGCCTGCTAGCTGGGCAGATCCCGCCGGTAGCGCCACTGTGCCGCAACCGGCCGGTAACCGAGCGTCTCGTTGAGGCCGAGCATCGCCGCGTTGCCGGCGTCGTTCACGGTCACCGAGTGCCGGAACCCGGCCGCCGCCGCCCGCCGCAGGGCGGCCTGCTTGACCAGTCGGGCCAGGCCCCGCCGGCGATGCGGCCGACGGGTGCCGGTCATCCCGCACCGGTGGTCGTGGCGGCCGTCGGTCAGCCCCACCGTGAACGCGACCACCTCGCCGTCCGCCACGGCCACCGTGGTCAGCTCCCGGTCCAGGTCCGGGCGGTGCCAGTAGGCCGCCAGCCAGTCCGCGTACGCGATCTCGTCCATGCCGACCTCGCCCGGCTCGTCGCGCGAGACGTCCAGGTCGGCCGCGTAGAGCGCGCGCGGGTCGGGCAGGTCGGCGGCGGCGAGCAGCCGCACTCCGGGCCCGGGGGCCGGGGGCGGCGGCGGCACGGACAGGTCGCACCGCAGCAGCAGGGACCGCCGGCCCCGCCGGTAGCCGTGCCGCTCGGCGAAGGCCAGGTCCGCCGGGGTGTCGTCGACCATCGCGTACGCCGTGGTCGCGCCGAGCCCCACGAGCCGCTGTTCGGCGGCGGCGAGCAGGGCCGAACCCGCGCCCCGGCCGCGTCGGTCGGGCCGCACCGTCAGGTTGACGAAGCCCCGCCCCGGCTCCGCGCTCTCGTGCAGCAGCCCGGTGCGGGCCACCCCGACCGGCACCCCGTCGACCTCGGCCACCAGCGCGCCGAACCGCTCGGGGGTCTGCGCCCGGGCGACCTGCCAGCGCAGCAGCTCCGGCGTGGCCAGCAGGTGCGGCAGCCCCGCCCGCAACACCCCGGACACGGCGTCGGCATCGGCGTCGGCGAACGGCCGCACGGTCGGCGTCATCGCGTGGCAACCTACCGCAGCGTTCCGGCGTCCGCGACCCCGTCCGCCGGCCCGACGCGCGGGAGAAGCGGGCGCGACCCGACCCGCTGTGCCAGGCTCAGGGGCATGGACGACAAGACCATCCTGAACCGGATCTCCGAACTGGTCGACGAGGAGCACCGGCTCCGCGCGGCCGCGCAGACGAAGGAGTCCGGCACCGCCGACGAGCAGGACCGGCTGCGCGCGTTGGAGGAGTCCCTGGACCAGTGCTGGGACCTGCTGCGCCGGCGGCGGGCCGCCCGCCAGGCCCACGGCGACCCCGAGGCCCAGGGCGTACGCCCGGTCCCGGAGGTGGAGCGCTACCTCCAGTGACGGCGGGGGCGGCCGGCTGTCGCCGACCGCCCCCGGCCCCAGGCTCCCGCCCCGGCGTGGGTGCCGGGCCCGGCACCCACGCGGGTGGCTCAGCGGATGCCGGCCTCGCGCAGCAGCAGCGCGGTCAGCGCCGCCGGGTCGGTGTCGCCGGCCGGCAGGCCGCGCGAGGTGAACCAGGCCCCCACCACCCGCACGTCGCGGGCCAGGAACTCGGGGCCCTGCGGGTTGGCCACCACGTCGACCACCTGCGGCAGGTCGATCATGACCAGCCGCCCCGCGTGCACCAGCAGGTTGTACGGCGACAGGTCGCCGTGGGCGAAGCCGGCCCGGGCGAGCACCACCAGGGCGTCGACCAGTTGCTCCCACAGCGAGCGCAGCTCGGCCGGCTCGGGCCGGCACTGGGCCAGCCGCGGCGCGGCCAGCCCCTCGTCGGGGTCGCCGACGAACTCCAGCATCAGCTCGGTGCCGAGCAGCTGCACGGGGTACGGCACGGCGATCCGGCCGTGCTCGGCGCCGATCTCCCAGAGCCGGGAGAGGGCGGCGAACTCGGCGGCGGCCCACTGCCCGGCGATCATCTGCCGGCCGAAGGCGGTGCGCCCGGCCATCGCCCGGTTCTCCCGGGAACGGCGCACCCGGCGGCCCTCTAGGTAGCCGGCGTCGCGGTGGAACAGCCGGTGCTGGGCGTCGCGGTAGCGCTTGACCGCCAGCAGGCAGGACCGGTCGGTGTCCGGCACGGCCCGGCGGAGCAGGTGGACGTCCGCCTCCTTGCCGGTCTTGAGCACCCCGAGGTCGGTGTCCCGGGCGGCCAGCTCGGTGACCAGCCAGCCGGGGTGCGGCTCGGGGCCGTGCACGGCCTGGTCCCAGGTGGACCAGGCGTCGCCGCCGGGGGCGTCGTCGTCCGGGCCCGCCTCCGGGTCCGGGTCGGTCAGGACCGGCTCGGCGGGCCGGCCACGCTTCAGGAAGTGGGGTTCGTCGTCGTCGAAGCGGCTCTTGCCGCGGCCATGGCGCCCGCGCGCCGGGAAGTCGTCGTCACGCACTGTGCTGGTGATCCCTTGATCGAGGCTGGTGTAGGCAGGTGGAAGATCCCTGCGAAGACGGCCATGACCGACCTCCCCTCCTCGACCGGGACCACCCGGCTACGCCCGATGCGCGGCACCATGCTGAACCACACCCCCAGCCCCCGGCAACCGATTAACCCCCGCTCCCACCCCGCCCGTCCCGCGCCGGGGGCAGGGGCTCCGGTCGGGGGCGGGGTCAGGCGGCGAGGACGGTGGCTACGGCGGCGATGAGGCCGTCGACGGTGAAGGTGGGGGCGAAGCGGGTGTCCGTCCAGGGGCGGCCCCGGTGCAGCCAGACGCTGGGCAGGCCCACGGCGGCCGCCCCGCCGATGTCGGCCTCCGGGCTGTCCCCCACCACCCACGCGCCGCGCAGCGGCATCCGGACCCGCCGGGCCGCCAGCGCGAAGATCCTCGGGTTGGGCTTGCTGACCCCGGCCTCCTCGGAGATCACCCAGTCGGCCACGTACCGGTCCAGGCCGGTGCGGCGGATCTTCGCGTCCTGCTGGCGGACGCTGCCGTTGCTCACCACCACCGGCACCCAGCCGGCGTCGTCGGCGATCCGCAGGGCGCAGGCCACCAGCGGGTCGAGCCGGGTGTTGGCCACCACCCCGTCGTGCAGTTCCTCCACCAGGTCCAGCGAGGAGATGAGCAGCCCGTACCGGTCGCGGATCGCGTCCGCCACGTCCCACCGGTCGGTCAGTCCGTCGGCGTCGATCGACACCAGCCAGTCGATGTCGGTGGCCGGCGCGCCGATGCCGTCCAGGAAGCGCTCACCCCAGGCACGGAACGACCCGGCCCGGTCGAGCAGGGTGTTGTCCAGATCCAGCAGGAGCAGCGGCACTCGGGCACCTTAAGGGAGACGGGCCGCCGGCCGACAGGGCCGGCAGGCACGGCGTCACCGGGCGATGGTAGCCGGCCACCCGTCGGCCGATCACCCATCGGGGCCCCGCCGACACCGCTCGTGGCCAGCGCCGGATCGGAGTTCGCGGCCCGGGGGCGGGGCACGTTGCCGGCACGTTACAAGCCGTACGTACGGTTTGCATGCCGGCGGGCCACCTGACACGATCGTGCCGTGCCCAGAGTAAGTCAGGACCAGCTCGACGCCCGCCGGCAGGAGATCCTCGCCGCGGCGCGGGCCTGTTTCGCCCGGCACGGCTACGAGGGCGCCACGGTGCGACGGCTGGAGGAGGCCACCGGCCTGTCCCGGGGCGCGATCTTCCACCACTTCCGGGACAAGGACTCGCTGTTCCTCGCCGTCGCCGAGGACGACGCGGCGGCCATGGTGGAGACGGTCGCCCGCAACGGCCTGGTCCAGGTGATGCGGGACCTGCTCGCCCGCGCCGTCTCCCCCGACACGACCGGCTGGCTGGGCAGTCAGCTGGAGGTCTCGCGGCGGCTGCGCACCGACCCGGCGTTCGCGCGCCGCTGGGCGGAACGCTCCGCCGCCATCGCCGAGGCCACCCGGGACCGGCTGGCAAGGCAGCGGGACGCCGGGGTGCTCCGCGAGGACGTGCCCATCGACGTGCTGGCCCGGTTCCTCGAACTCGCCTACGACGGCCTGGTGCTGCACCTGGCGATGGGTCGCCCGGCCGGCGACCTCGGCCCGGTGCTCGACCTGGTCGAGGAGGCCGTGCGCCGCCGTTGACGGCCGCGTGGCGGGCCTGCCCCACAATGGGCCCGCGACCCCCTCGCGCGACAGGAGCAGCAGCATGAGAGTCCTCGCGGCGCCCGGTGACACCTGGGGCATCCCCGGACCCACCTTCCTCGGTTTCTACCTGTTGGCCGGCCTCGTCGTCGTGATCGGCGCGATCCTCCACCGGCAGCGGGTCCTCGCCGGCCCTCCGAACGTCCGCAAGCGCAAGCTCGGCCCCCAGCAGGTGGCCTACCTCAACGGGGGCGACCAGCTCGCGGTCTGGACTTCGCTGGGCGGCCTGCGCGGCACCGGCGTCGTCGGCGTCCGCGCCGACCGGCGGCTCGCCGTCGGCGGCCCCCTGCCGGCGGGGGTCACCCCCCTGGACCGGGCGGTCCACCACGCCGCCAACCAGGGTCTGTACGCCCGCGAGCTGGGCCGCGACCGCTGGGTCGCGCAGGCCCTCGACCAACTGCGTCAGGGCCTGGAGCAGCAGGGCCTGGCGCTGACCGCCGCCCAGCGCCACGCGGCCCGGCGCGGGTCGTACCTGCTGTTCGGCCTCGTCGTGCTCGGCCTGTTCCGGATCGTCGCCGGGCTGTCCAACAACCGTCCGGTCGGTTTCCTGGTGGTCGCCGTGATCCCCCTGGCTATCGCCTCCGCGCTGATCGCCCGCGTGCCGCGGCGGACCCGCGCCGCCGACCGCGCCCTGCACGAGCTGCGCCGCAAGAACGTGCACCTCGCCCCCGCCGCCGGCCCGGCGTACGCGACCTACGGGGCGGCCGGCGCGGCGATGGGCGTCGCCCTGTTCGGCACCGCCACGCTGTGGGCCATGGATCCGGGCTTCGCCGAGCAGGCCGAGATCCAGCGGCAGGCGCTGGCCGGCACCGGCAGCTCCTGGGTCGGCGGGGGCGGCTCGTCGGGCAGCAGCAGCTCGTGCAGCGGGGGCAGCTCCTGCGGCGGGGGCGGGGGCTGCGGCGGCGGGGGCTGCGGCGGATGACCGGCGCGGGTCCCACCGGCGTCGGCATCGGCTGGCGGCCCGAGATCGCCGGGTTCGTGGCCGAGCTGCCGGGGCTGCGGTTCGTCGAGGTGGTGGCCGAGGCCGTCGCCCCGCACGGGCCGCCGCCGCCCGGCCTCGTCACGCTTGTCGAGCGCGGCGTCACCGTCGTACCGCACGGGGTGAAGCTCTCCCTCGGCGGCGCGGAGCCGGTCGACCCGGCCCGGGTGGCCCACCTCGCACGGGTGGCCGAGCTGGTCGGCGCGCCGCTGGTCAGCGAGCACATCGCGTTCGTGCGGGCCGGCGGCCTGGAGGCCGGGCACCTGCTGCCGCTGCCGCGCAGCCGGGAGGCCGTGGCCGCGGTGGTGGCCAACGTGCGCCGGGCCCAGGCCGACCTGCCGGTGCCGCTGGCCCTGGAGCCGATCGCGGCGCTGTTCGACTGGCCCGACGACGAGCTGGACGAGGCGGACTTCCTCACCGAGATCCTCGACGCGACCGGCGCGACGCTGCTGCTGGACGTCGCCAACGTGCACGCCAACGCCCGCAACCGGGGCACCGACCCGCTCGCCCTGCTGGACCGGCTGCCGCTGGACCGGGTGGCCTACGTGCACGTCGCCGGGGGCGCCGAGCAGGGCGGCTTCTACCACGACACGCACACCGACCCGGTGCCACCGGCCGTGCTCGACCTGATCGGCGAGCTGTGCGCCCGGCACCGCCCGCCCGCGCTGCTGCTGGAACGCGACGGCCGCTGGCCGCCCGCGCCGGCGCTGCGGGCCGAGCTGGACGCGATCGCCGCGGCGTCCGGACACCCGGCGGTGACGTGAGCGCGCCGGGGGCCGATGGTGAGGCGGGCGCGCCCGGTGCCGGCGGTGACATGAGCACACTCCGTGCCGGCGGCGGCGCGAGCACGCCCGGTTCCGGCGGTGACATGAGCGCGCCCGGGGGCGGCGGCGACCTGGCCGCCCGCCAGGCGGAGCTGGTGGCGGCGCTGGTCGCGGGCGGGCCGCTGCCGCCCGGGTTCGCCCCGGCCCCCGTCGACGCCGCCCGGCGCGCCCTGCTGCGCAAGCGGGCCGGCGACGTGGCCCGGCACTGGCCGCTGCTCGCCGCCGGCCTCGGCGACGCCTGGCCGGCGACGTTCGCCGGCTGGGCCGACGGCCGCCCCACCAACGGCTCGCTGCGCGACGGCTGGGACCTGGCCCGCGAGCTGCACCGCCGGGGCGAGCTGCCGCCGCTGGGCGCGGAGGAGCTGGCGGTGCGGGAGGCGGCCAGCCGCTACGACGGCGCGACGCCGCCGCGACCGCGCCGCCTGCCGGCCCTGGCCCGTGCCGGCGGCGCCGTCGCGGTGCGGCTCGTCGGCCGGGTACGCCTGCTGCGCCCGGCCCGCCGTTAACCGCCCGGTTCACCGGCAAGCGCCCGGCCCACCGGTGGCCGCTCCCCCCGGCGTACGGCAGGATCGGCGCATGGATCTGGGACTCACCGACCGGGTGTACGTGCTGACCGGGGCCTCCCGGGGGTTGGGCTTCGCCACCGCCGAGTGCCTCGTCGCCGACGGGGCGCGGGTGGTCGTCTCTGCCCGGGCCCCCGAGCAGGTGGCCGAGGCGGTACGGCGGCTCGGCGGCCCCGAACGGGCGATCGGGCTGGCCGGCGACCTGAGCGACCCGGCCACCCCCCAGCGGCTGGTCGCCGCCGCCCGGGAGCAGTTCGGCCGGCTCGACGGCGCGCTGGTCTCCGTCGGCGGGCCGCCGCCGGGCACCGCGGCGGGGACGACCGACGCGCAGTGGCGGGAGTCCTTCGAGACCGTCTTCCTCGGCACCGTCCGCACCGCCCGCACGGTCGCCGAGGCGCTGACCGACGGCGGCGCGATCGGGCTGGTCCTGTCCACCTCGGCCCGCAGCCCGCTGGCCGGGCTGGGCATCTCCAACGGGCTGCGCCCCGGCCTGGCCGGGGTGGCCAAGGACATGGCCGACGAGTACGGCCCGCGCGGCGTGCGGGTGCTCGGGCTGCTCCCGGGCCGGATCATGACCGACCGCAACCGGCAGCTCCTGGCCGCCTCCGGCGACCCCGAGCGGGCCCGGGCCGAGGCCGAGGCGGGCATCCCGTTGCGGCGCATCGGCGAGCCCGCCGAGTTCGGCCGGGTCGCCGCGTTCGTCCTCTCCCCCGCCGCCGGCTACCTGACCGGGATCACCCTCCCGGTCGACGGCGGCGCGCTGCGCGGCCTGTGATGGCTACCGCGAAGGCGGACCGTCAGCGTCGGCCGACGCGCGCGGAGCTGGCCGCGGCGGCGGAGCGGACCATCCCGGACGTCACCGGGCCGGGGCTGACCGTGCTCTTCGTCGGGATCAACCCAGGGCTGTGGTCGGCGGCCACCGGCTGGCACTTCGCCCGGCCGGGCAACCGGTTCTGGCCGGCCCTGCACCGCGGCGGCTTCACCCCCCGCCAGCTGCACCCGAGCGAGCAGGACGCGCTGCCCGGGTACGGGCTGGGCATCACCAACATGGTGGCGCGGGCCAGCGCCCGCGCCGACGAGCTGACCCCAGCGGAGCTGGTCGAGGGCGCGCGGATCCTGACGGCGAAGGTGCGCCGGCACCGGCCGGCGTGGGTGGCGGTGGTCGGGGTGACCGCGTACCGGATCGGGTTCGGCCGGCCGAAGGCGGCCTTCGGGCCGCAGCCGGAGCTGCTCGGCGACGCCCGGCTGTGGGTGCTGCCCAACCCGAGCGGGCTCAACGCCCACTTCACCGCCGAGACGCTGGGCGCGGCGTTCGGCGAGCTGCGCGCCGCCACCGCCACGCCCGCCTGACCGGCGTGCGCGCCGGCCGCCGGATCAGTTCGCGGCGGCCGGGGGCAGCGCCTCGTCGGCGACGTAGGGCCCCATCGGCATGGTAATCACGGTCTCGGGGCCGGTCGCGTCCACGTACGGGGTGGGCGAGTCGGCGACCGCGAACTGGGTCCGGTACAGCTCGGCGTAGAGGCCGCCGACGGCGACCAGCTCCTCGTGCCGGCCCCGCTCGACGATCCGCCCCTCGTCGAGGACGAGGATCTGGTCGGCCTCGCGGACGGTGGAGAGCCGGTGCGCGATGACCAGCGCCGTACGCCCCGTCAGCGCCACCGCCAGGGCCCGCTGCACCGCCGCCTCGCTCTCCGAGTCCAGGTGCGCGGTCGCCTCGTCGAGGATCACGATCGACGGGGCCTTGAGCAGCAGCCGGGCGATCGCGATGCGCTGCTTCTCGCCGCCGGAGAAGCGGTAGCCCCGCTCGCCGACGGTCGTGTCGAGCCCGTCGGGCAGGGACCGCACCAGGTCGGCGACCTGCGCGCCGGCGAGGGCCGCCCAGATCTCGTCGTCGGTGGCGTCCGGCTTGGCGTAGCGCAGGTTCTCGGCGATCGTCTCGTGGAACAGGTGGGAGTCCTGGGTGACCACGCCGATCTCGTCGCGCAGGGAGGCGAGCGTGGCGTCGCGCACGTCGACACCCCCGACGAGCACCTGGCCGTCGGTGACGTCGTAGACCCGCGGGATCAGCATGGACAGGGTGGACTTGCCCGCACCGGACGGCCCGACCAGGGCGATCATCTGCCCCGGCTCGACGGCGAACGAGACCCCCCGCAGCACCGGCTCGGTGACGGTGCGGTCGAGGGTGGTGACCTCCTCCAGCGAGGCGAGGGACACCTCGGCGGCGGCGGGGTAGCGGAACCGCACGTCGCGGAACTCCACCCGGCCGTTGCCGCGTGGCACGGCGACGGCGTCCGGCTTCTCGGCGATGCCGGGGCGCAGGTCGAGCACCTCGAAGACCCGGTCGAAGGAGACCAGCGCGCTCATCACGTCCACCCGGACGTTGGACAGCGCGGTCAGCGGGCCGTAGAGCCGGGTGAGCAGCAGGGCCAGGGTGACCACGGTGCCGGCGCTGACGCTGCCGGTGACCGCGAGCCAGCCGCCGAGGCCGTAGGTCAGCGCCTGGGCCAGGGACGCGACCAGCAGCATCGCCACGAAGAACGTCCGCGAGTACATCGCGGACTGGATGCCGATGTCGCGGACCCGCTCGGCCCGGCCGGCGAACCGGCGCGCCTCCACCTCGGGTGCGCCGAACAGCTTGACCAGCAGCGCCCCGGCGACCCCGAACCGCTCGGTCATCGTGGCGTTCATGTTGGCGTTGAGGTTGTACGACTCGCGGGTGATGTCGGCCAGCCGCCGGCCGACCCGGCGGGCCGGGACGATGAAGATCGGCAGCAGGATCAGCGACAGCACGGTGATCTGCCACGAGAGGGTGAGCATCACCCCGGCGGTGAGCACGAGCTGGATGACGTTGCTGACCACCCCGGAGAGGGTGGAGGTGAACGCCCGCTGCGCGCCCATCACGTCGTTGTTGAGCCGGCTGACCAGCGCGCCGGTCTGGGTGCGGGTGAAGAACTGCAACGGCATCCGCTGCACGTGGTCGTAGACCCGGGTGCGCAGGTCGAGGATGATGCCCTCGCCGATGCGCGCCGAATACCACCGCTGGACCAGCGAGAGCAGCGCGTCGGCGACGGCGAGGGCGGCGATGACCAGCGCGAGGCGGACCACGGTCGACCCGGCCTCCGCGCCGCCCCGGCTGATCGCGTTGATCACGTCACCGGCGAGCACCGGGGTCGCCACGCCGATCACCGCGGCGACCACCACCGTGACCAGGAAGACGACGATGTCGCGCCGGTAGGGCCGGGCGAACTCGACGATCCGCCGGGCGGTGCCCCGGCTGAGCCGGTGGGCGGAGACCTCGTCCTGGTTGCGCATCGACCGGATCATGCTCCAGCCGCCCATGCCACCGTCGGACATCACGCGTCACCTCCGGGTCGTGGTCGGCTCGTGCCGTCAGGTCGATTGTCCCGACGGCTACGACAACCTTGGCCGTAAGCCGGTTCTTCCCGGAAAGCCCTTACCGGTCGCCCCACGGGGCGGCCCGGGCCGGCCCCGGGCCGACAGCCGGCTACTCGCCCCGGCCGGCGAGATCGCGGAGCCGGCGGGTCTGCGCCTCGCGCTCGGCCCGCTGCTGCTCGGCGTGGGAGCGGCCGGCGGCACCCGCGAGCAGCGCCTTGATCTCCACCACCGCGTCCCGGGGGTGGGCGAGCAGCCCGGCGGCCAGGTCGCGCACCGTGGCGTCCAGCTCGGTGGCGGGCACCACCAGCGTGGCGAGGCCCAGCCGGTCGGCCTCGACGGCGTCCATCCGTCGGCCGGTGGCGCAGATCTCCAGGGCGCGGGCATAGCCGACCAGCTCGACCAGGCGCTTCGTGCCGGCCAGGTCGGGAACGAGGCCGAGGGTCACCTCGGCCATGGAGAGCTTGGCGTCGGCCGCCAGCACCCGCAGGTCACAGGCGAGCGCGAGCTGGAATCCGGCGCCGATGGCGTGGCCCTGCACGGCGGCCACCGAGACCACGTCGGGCCGGTGCAGCCAGGTGAAGCCGGCCTGGAAGCCGGCGATCCGGTCGGCGCACTCCTGCTCGGGCAGGGTCGCCAGCTCGGCGAACGAGCCGGGGCCGGACGCGCCGGCCACGGACAGGTCGAGACCGGCGGAGAAGGCCCGCCCCTCGCCGCGCACCACGACGACGCGTACGTCACCGGGCAGGTCACGGGAGAAGTCGCTCATCGCGCGCCACATCGCCGGGGTCTGCGCGTTGAGCACGTCGGGCCGGCACAACGTCACCGTCGCCACCGGCCCGTCGCAGTCGAGTCGTACCCCGACCGCGCCAGGGGTCACCGGGCGGCCCGGGGGACGGCGCTGATGGACGACGTCGGTGGGCGGGTCACGCCTTCTTGCGACGCCGGGCGCCGCCGCGCTGACGCAGCTGCACGCCGGACTCGGTGAGCACCCGGTGGATGAACCCGTAGGAGCGGCCGGTGGAGGCCGCGAGCGCCCGGATGCTCTCTCCGCCGGTGTACCGCTTTACCAGGTCCTTGGCGAGCGTCTGACGCTCGGCTCCGACGATCCGGCGACCTTTCTCAGTGCTGGTGGCTGTGCCAGTGGCTGCCATGCTGATTCCTCACGTCCCAGACTGTGCGCTACGGATACGGTCCCACCTATTAGACCGTCTCGAACGATCATGCGCCAGATATCAACTATTCGCCAACCGACACGCTATGCATTGTCAGCTACCCGATAGGGTGACGGCCGCCGGTCGTCGTACCCCGTTCGGGCGGGCCGGGGCGGCGGGCGCGGCAGCCGTACCCTGCCTGGCGTGACCGACCTGATCGCGACCGCCACCGGCGCGGCGCTGGTGTTCGCCGCCACCAACCTCGACGACGTCGTGGTGCTGACCGTGCTGTTCGTGGCGGCCCGGGGCACCGGTCACCCCCGCCCCGGGCACATCGTCGCCGGGCAGTACCTGGGCATCGGCGCACTGGTCGCCGCCGCCGCGGTCGCCGCCGCCGGGCTGCTCGTGGTGCCCGACCCGTGGACCGGGCTGCTCGGACTGCTGCCGGTCGCGCTCGGCGTGCGCGCCCTGCTGGCCCGCTCCGACGACGACGGGCCGCCCGCCGTGGTGGGCGGGCTGCTCGGCGTGGCCGGGGTGACCATCGCCAACGGCGCCGACAACATCGCCGTCTACGTGCCGGTGTTCCGCTCCCTCGCCCCCGCCGACGCCCTGGTCTGGCTGGTGGTGTTCGCGGCGCTGGTCGGGCTCTGGTGCGCCGTCGCCGCCGGCCTCGGCGGCCACCCGGCCGTGGTGCGGTGGGTCGGCCGGGTCGGACACTGGCTGGTTCCGGCCGTCTTCATCGTGATCGGCGCGTTCATCCTGGCCACCTCCGGAGTGCTCGCCCGGCTCGCCGACGCGCTCGGCTGAGCCCGTCGCGGGTGCGCGGACGGTGCAGAGAGTGACGGCACACCGCAAAAGACGCGGAAATTCCCATTTCGCCCACTGCCCCCACGGTCGCCCGCCCGGGTCGCCGGCTTCCGGGGCGGCCCGCGGGTGGCCAGCGGCCGTGCCCGTTCGCGCCGACGGGCGTCCCGCCTCCCGGGCGGCAGCCGGGCCCGACGGCCGGTCAGGCCAGCTCGACCAGTTCGAGCAGGTCGTCGCTCCAGGCGTCCTCGTCGCCGTCGGGGAGCAGGATCGCCCGGTCCGGCTTGAGCGCCAGCACCGCGCCCGGGTCGTGGGTGACCAGGACGATCGCCCCCGGATAGCGGGCGATCGCGTCGAGCACCTGCTCCCGGCTGACCGGGTCGAGGTTGTTGGTCGGCTCGTCGAGCAGCAGCACGTTGGCGCCGGAGCAGACCAGGGTGGACAGGGCCAGCCGGGTCTTCTCGCCACCCGAGAGCACGCCGGCCGGCTTGTCGACGTCCTCGCCGGAGAAGAGGAACGCGCCGAGGATCTTGCGCAGCTCGGTGTCGGTCTGCTCGATCGCGGCGGCCCGCATGTTCTCCAGCACCGTCCGCTCCACGTCCAGGGTCTCGTGTTCCTGGGCGTAGTAGCCCAGCCGCAGCCCGTGCCCGGCGTGCACCTCGCCGGTGTCCGGCTCCAGCAGGCCGCCGAGCATCCGCAGCAGGGTGGTCTTACCCGCGCCGTTGAGGCCGAGGATGGCCACCCGGGACCCCCGGTCCACCGCCACGTTGACGTCGGTGAAGATCTCCAGCGACCCGTACGACTTGGACAGGCCGGTCGCCGTGAGCGGCGTCTTGCCGCACGGCGCCGGGTTCGGGAAGCGGACCTTGGCCACCTTGTCGGAGACCCGGACCTCCTCCAGCCCGGAGATCAGCTTCTCGGCCCGGCGGGCCATGTTCTGCGCGGCGACGGTCTTGGTGGCCTTGGCCCGCATCTTGTCGGCCTGGGCCATGAGCGCGCCGGCCTTCTTCTCGGCGTTGGCCCGCTCCCGGCGGCGGCGGCGCTCGTCGGTCTCCCGCGCCTCCAGGTACGCCTTCCAGCCCAGGTTGTAGACGTCGACCACCGAGCGGGTGGCGTCGAGGAACCAGACCTTGTTGACCACCGACTCCAGCAGCGAGCCGTCGTGGGAGATCACGATCAGCCCGCCCTTGTGGTTGGCGAGGAACCCGCGCAGCCAGGTGATCGAGTCGGCGTCGAGGTGGTTGGTGGGCTCGTCGAGCAGCAGGATGCCGCCGCCGTTCTCGCCCGCGTCGCGGAACAGGATCCGGGCCAGCTCGACGCGGCGGCGCTGGCCGCCGGAGAGGGTGCCGATGGTCTGGGCGAGGGCCCGGTCGGGCAGGCCGAGGTTGGCGCAGATGCGGGCGGCCTCGGCCTCGGCCGCGTACCCACCGAGGGCGGCGAACTGGTCTTCGAGCGCGCCGTAGCGGCGGACCAGCTTGTCGTCGGCGTTCTCGGCGAGCCGGGCCTCGACCTCCTTCATCTGGGCCATCAGCACGTCCAGCCCCCGGGCGGAGAGCACCCGGTCGCGGCCGGTGACCTCCAGGTCGCCCGTGCGCGGGTCCTGCGGGAGGTAGCCGATGGCGCTGCGCCGGTCGATCTGCCCGGCGTAGGGCTGCCCCTCCCCCGCGAGCACCTTCAGCGTGGTGGTCTTGCCGGCGCCGTTGCGGCCGACCAGGCCGATGCGGTCGCCCGGCTGCACCCGCAGCGTGGTGTCGGACAGCAGGATCCGGGCGCCGGCGCGCAGCTCCAGGCCGGTGGCAGTGATCATGTCAAGGACTCGCTCTCGGGGTCTGGAAGGGCTGACTCAGGGCACGCGAAAGCGCCGGCGGGTCGATGTTCCCGTCGGCGCGGGGCGGTTCAGCCTTCGCAGCGCAGCACGGGGCAAGTGTACCGGGCCGCCCGATGTGCGTTGCCCGGATTACCGGTCAAGATCATCGGGTACGGAGGCGTCGTCCGGACCCGGTCCGGCACCGCAACCACCACACGTGACGAATCGGTGATCGGGGTCAACATGGAGCTGAACGAGAACGCGCGGATCGACACCAGCCAGGTGGACGACCGGCGGGGGTCCGGCGGGGGCGGTGGGCTGGGCGGGATCCCGATCCCGATCGGCGGCGGACGCGGCGGCATCGTCGGCATCGTCGTCGCCGTGCTGGTCGCCCTCGTCGGCGGCGGGTTCGGCCTGAACGCGGCCTTCGACGGCGGCGGGTCCGGGCAGGGCGACAACACCTCGCTGGAGCAGAAGTGCTCCGCCGACGACGCCCTCAAGCAGCTCGACTGCCGCAACACCCTGTACGTCAACTCGATCCAGGCATACTGGCGCACGGCGCTGCCGGAGACCTTCGGCGAGCAGTACCAGCCGTCGAAGACCGTCTTCTTCAGCCAGGGCGTCAACACCGCCTGCGGCCAGGCCGACTCCGGCGTCGGCCCGTTCTACTGCCCGGCCGACGACCTGGTCTACATCGACCTGACCTTCTACAACCTGCTCGCCGACCAGCTCGGGGCGCAGGGCGAGTTCGCCCAGCCGTACGTGCTCGCCCACGAGTACGGCCACCACGTGCAGGACCTGCTCGGCACCGAGGCGCAGATGCGCCGCCAGCAGCAGCGCGACCCGGGCAACGCCAACGCGCTGTCGGTGAAGCTGGAGCTCCAGGCCGACTGCTACGCGGGCGCGTGGGCCAAGAACGCCACCGGCACCGCCGACGAGCAGGGCCAGAAGATCTTCAAGAGCATCTCGGAGCAGGACATCCAGCAGGCCATCGACACCGCCGAGAAGATCGGCGACGACGCCATCCAGCAGCGCTCGGGCCGCCCGGTCAACCCGGACGAGTTCACCCACGGCACCTCCGAGCAGCGCCGGCAGTGGTTCACCAAGGGGTACGAGACCGGCGACCCGAAGCAGTGCGACACCTTCGGCAGCGGCGCCTGACCCATTCGAAAAGTTTCCGAAAACTTCCGGAATTCGTTGACCGGCTCGAAATGCCGCTGCAATACTCCGAGCCACCACGACATCCATCCATGGCTGTTGATGTCGGGCATCGTCGAACGTCACCGTCCCCGGGAGGACCTGCGCATGTTCGCCAGCATCAGCGGCCCCCGCCGCCCGTCCCCACCCCGAGCAGCACGCCACGCCCGCCGACTGGCGGTGCTCGCCACCGCCGCCGTGGCGCTCGCAGCGACCGGTCTCGCGGTCGCCGCCACCCCGTCCAGCGCCGCAGCCTGCAACGGCTACGTCGGCCTCACCTTCGACGACGGGCCGACCGGCAGCACCGGTGCCCTGCTGTCCGTGCTCCGGGCCAACAACGTCCGGGCCACCATGTTCAACGTCGGGCAGAACGTGCAGGGCAACCCGTCCGCCGCACGGGCCCAGGTCGACGCCGGCATGTGGGTCGCCAACCACAGCTGGAACCACGCGCACATGACGTCGATGAGCCAGAGCCAGATGCAGTCGGACCTCTCGCAGACCAACTCGGCGATCCAGTCGGCGACCGGCGTCCGGCCCCAACTGTTCCGCCCGCCCTACGGGGAGACCAACTCGACCCTCCAGTCGGTCGCCTCGTCGCTCGGCCTGCGCCAGGTGATCTGGGACGTCGACTCCCAGGACTGGAACGGTGCCAGCGTCAGCCAGATCGTCTCCAACGCCAGCCGGCTCCAGGCCGGCCAGGTGATCCTGATGCACGACGGCATCCAGAACACCCGCGACGCGATCCCGCAGATCATGGCCAACCTGAACAGCCGCGGCCTCTGCCCGGGCATGATCTCCCCGAGCACCGGCCGGGCGGTGGCCCCGGACGGCACCCCGCCGCCGACCACCGCGCCGCCCACCGGGTCCCCGACCACCCCGCCCCCGGGCGGCGGATGCACCGCGACGGCGACGTTCCCCAACGTCTGGGGCGACCGGTACAACACCTCGGTGACGGTCCAGGGGGCCAGCACCTGGACGGTGGTCGTGGCGGTGACCGCGCCGCAGCGCATCAGCACCACCTGGAACGGCACCCCCAGCTGGGACAGCACCGGCTACGTGATGACGATGCGCTCCAACGGCAGCGGCAACACCTTCGGCTTCACCACGATGACGAACGGCAACAGCAGCGCCCGGCCCCAGATCCGGTCCTGCACCGCCGGTTGACCCCGCGGCTCCCCGCCCGGGCCGGTCACGGTGGACCGGGCGGGGAGCCCTTTCCGCGCCGAGACCAGCCGGATTGCAGGGGCCCCTTCCTATACCGAAAGCGTTAACAGGGTGCCCTTCCTTACCCCCGGACCAGGATCCGGACGGCGCGGGCGGCGGCGACCGCGTCGACCAGCACCGCGAGGCGGGGCTCGGGGACGTCGAGGAGGCGGTCGGCGCGCCGCTCGGCGAGCGGGGCGAGCCGCCGGTCGGCCAGCACCGTGTCCACCGCCCGCCGGTCCCCACCGCAGACCACGGCGGCGAGGTGCGCGGCCTCGGGCAGCAGCAGCCGCACGGCCAGCTCGGCCGCGTCGCCGAGGGCCGCCTTCGCCTGGTTGTCCCGCCGCCGGGCGAACCGCTGCTGGGACCACCCGCCGGCGGCGGTGCGGCCCTGCACGTAGCGGGTGTCCACCTTCGACACGACCAGCTTCTCCCCCTCGGCGACGCCGACGGCCACCGCGCCCTTGCGGGCGAGCAGCAGACCGATCCGGCGCGGCGCGCGGGCGGCGGCCACGAAGGCGGGCACGTCGGCCCCGGGCGGCGCGCCCGGCGGGGCGTGCAGCGCGGCGGTGGCCCCGTCCGGGGCGGTGAGCAGCAGGCCGTACTCCTGCGTCGTCTCGGTGGGCGGGCCGTGCCGGTCGGCGAAGCCGTCGACCCAGCGGTCGACGCGGGCCGGCGTCACCTCGACCCAGCGCCCGCCGCCGGCCGCCGGTCTGCTGCTCATGGCCCCGAACCTACGGCACCGGCGACCGGCCGGCCGCCCCGCCCGCCCCGGACCTTGGACGGTTGTTGTCTCCTGGGCGGAACGACAACGTTCCAAGGTCCGCAGCACCAGGCCGGCGCAGCCGACGCAACCGGCGGGGACGCGGCGCGACGGCGGGGACGCGGCACAACCGGCGGTCAGCCGGTCAGCCGGTCAGCAGGACGGCGACGGCCAGCGCGGCGATGATCGCGCTGGACACCAGGCCGGTGATCCGGCGACCGCGCGGGCCGGCGAGGGCCCGGCCGACCATGCTGCCCCCGCCGGCGACCAGCAGCTGCCAGCTCGCCGAGGCGAGGAAGGCGCCGGCCACGAAGGCGACCGCCGCCGCCGGGCCGACCCGGTGGCCGTCGTTGCGGGCGAGCACGAGCGCGGCGAAGTAGACGACGGTCGCCGGGTTGAGCATGGTCAGCGCCAGCAGGCCGGCGAAGGCCCGACCGGGGCTCTCCAGGCCACGCCGCCGACCCGCCGCACGCACCGGAGCGGGATGCCACGCCTGCCACGCGCCCCGCACCGCCAGGGCGAACAGCACCGCCGCCGCCACCAGCCGCAGCGGCCCGGCGACCGGGGCGACCAGGCCGGCGACCGCCGCCCCGCCCAGGGTGGCCACGGCCGCGTAGACGCCGTCGGCGGTGGCCACCCCGAGGGCGGCGGCGGCGCCGACCCGGAACGAGGTCCGCGCGCTGAGCCCCATGATCAGCACGGCGATCGCGCCGACGGGCACGGCGACGCCGTAGCCGGCCGCGAGACCGGCCAGGAACGCCCCCGTCACGACGGGCGGGGCGCGACCGTGGCGGCCGGCGGCACCGCCCGCTGTCGCCAGGCGGCCACGGCCGTCGGGGCAGGGGCGGGCATCATCCGGCACGTCTTGATCACCCGCCCATGGTGCGCCCCGACCGCTTGCCTGACCAGCGGATTATCGCGGGCCGAGAGGGCCCGGTCGCGCTCGATCCTGGATCGAGTGGCCTCGGGCGCGATCGCAGACCACTCGATCCGCGATCGAGCACGATCTTGGGGAAGCCACGGCCGAGCGCGGCCAGGCACGGCCGAGCGCGGCCAAGCGCGCCCGAAAGCGGCCAGGCACGGCCGAGCGCGGCCAAGCGCGCCCGAAAGCGGCCAGGCACGGCCGAGCGCGGCACCCGGGAACGGATGCCGCGCTCGACGGAAGCCCGCAGGGCCACGCTCGACGGAACCCGCTCCACGGGAATCCGGGGGAACGCCCTCGACGGGAGGTGTCAGACGTTGAAACCGAGGGAGCGGAGCTGGTCGCGCCCCTCGTCGGTGATCTTGTCAGGGCCCCACGGCGGCAGCCAGACCCAGTTGATCCGGATGTCGTTCACCAGCCCGCCGCCGGGGCCGGTGGTCAGCGCCTGCCGGGCCTGGTCCTCGATCACGTCGGTCAGCGGGCAGGCCGCCGAGGTCAGCGTCATGTCCAGGGTGGCCACGTTGTCGTCGTCCACGTGCACGCCGTAGACCAGGCCGAGGTCGACCACGTTGATGCCCAGCTCGGGGTCGACGACGTCCTTCATCGCCTCCTCGACGTCGGCGACGGCGGCCTTCCCGCCGGCGGCGGGGGCGGCCTCGGCGGCCGGCGGGGCGGTGCCCCCGGCGGCCGGGACCGCGGCGTCGGTCGCCACCGCGCCGTCCTGCGGCGCGCCGGCGGTCTGGTCAGAACTCATGCCTTCACCTCCGGGCTCGCGCCCACCCCGGCGCGTGCCGCGGCGTCCTTGAACGCCATCCACGGCAGCAGCGCGCACTTGACCCGGGCGGGGTAGCGCGCGACACCCGCGAACGCCACCCCGTCACCGAGCACGTCCTCGTCCGGCGTGACCTGGCCACGGCCGGACATCAACTCGACGAACGCCTCGTGCACGGCGAACGCCTCCCCCGCCTCCCGGCCGCGCAGCAGCTCGTGCAGCACGCTCGCCGACGCCTGGCTGATCGAACAGCCCATGCCGTCGTACGAGACGTCGTGCAGCACGACGCCGTCGGTGGCGACCCGGACGGTCACCTCGTCGCCGCAGGTCGGGTTGACGTGGTGCGCCTCGGCGACCCGGTCGGCCGGGTCGTCGGCGTCGCGCAGGCCACGACCGTGGGGGCGCTTGTAGTGGTCCAGGATGATCTCCTGGTAGAGCTGGTCGAGCTGCATCAGTCGAACACCTTCCGCACCTGTTCCAGGCCACCCACCAGGGCGTCGATCTCGCCCGTGGTGGTGTAGAGGTAGAACGAGGCCCGCGTCATGGCCGGCACGCCGAACCGGGTGCACACCGGCTTGGCGCAGTGGTGCCCGACGCGCACCTGCACGCCGAGCGAGTCGAGCACCTGCCCCACGTCGTGCGGGTGGATGTCGCCGAGCGCGAACGAGATCGTCCCGCCCCGGCCCACCGGCACGGTCGGCCCGAAGATCCGCAGGCCGGGCACGGTGGCGAGGGCGTCCAGCGCGTACGCCGTCAGCTCCTTCTCGTGCCACTGGACGGCCCGCATGTCGAGGCCGGTCAGGTAGTCCACCGCCGCGCCGAGCGCCACCGCCTCGGCGATCGGCGGGGTGCCCGCCTCGAACCGGGCCGGCGGCGCGGCGAACGTCGACCGGGCCATGGTGACCGTTTCGATCATCGAGCCGCCGCCCATGACCGGGGGCATGGCCGCCAGCAGCTCGCCCCGGCCCCACAGCACCCCGATGCCGGTCGGGCCGCACATCTTGTGCCCGGTGAAGACGACGAAGTCGGCGTCGAGGTCGACCACGTCGATGGGCAGGTGCGGCACGGACTGCGAGCAGTCCAGCAGCAGCAGCGCGCCGACCTCGCGGACCCGGGCGGTGATCCGGGCGGTGGCGTTGACGGTGCCGAGGATGTTCGACATGTGCACCAGCGAGACGATCTTCGTCCGTTCGGTGACCAGGTCGTCCAGGCCGGACTCGTCGAGCCGGCCGGCGTCGGTGACCGGGAACCAGCGCAGGGTCGCGCCGGTGCGCTCCGCGAGGAGCTGCCACGGGACGATGTTGGAGTGGTGCTCCATCTCGGAGATCACGATCTCGTCGCCGGGGCCCAGCCGGAACCGGGGGTCGGCGTCGGCGCGCAGCGAGGCGTTCGAGAACGCGTACGCGACGAGGTTGATCGCCTCGGTCGAGTTCTTGGTGAACACCACCTCGTCCACGCTGGGCGCGTTGACGAACCGGGCGATCTTGGCCCGGGCCCCCTCGTACGCCTCGGTCGCCTCGGTGCCCAGGGTGTGCACCGAGCGCGACACGTTGGCGTTGTGCCGCGCGTAGTGCTCGGCGAGCACGTCGAGCACCTGCCGCGGCTTGTGCGAGGTGTTCGCGCTGTCGAGGTAGACCAGCGGGTGCCCGTTGACCTCCCGGTCGAGGATCGGGAAGTCGGCGCGCACCGCCGCCACGTCGAAGCGCGGCACGTCGTCGAACTGCGGCATGCCGGCCGGGATGGTCAGGGAGGACATCGTCGGTCAGGCCCGCGCCGCGCCGGCCCCGGCGACGTACCGCTCGTAGCCCTCGTCCTCGAGCTTGTCGGCCAGCTCCGGGCCGCCCTGCTCGACGATCCGGCCGGCGACGAAGACGTGCACGAAGTCGGGCTTGATGTAGCGCAGGATGCGGGTGTAGTGGGTGATCAGCAGCAGGCCGGTGTCCCCGGTGTCGCGGACCCGGTTGACCCCCTCGCTGACCACGCGCAGCGCGTCGACGTCGAGGCCGGAGTCGGTCTCGTCGAGGATCGCCACCTTCGGCTTGAGCAGCTCCAGCTGCACGATCTCGTGCCGCTTCTTCTCGCCGCCGGAGAAGCCCTCGTTGACGTTGCGCTGGGCGAAGGCCGGGTCCATCTGGAGGCGCTGCATCGCGCCGCGCAGCTCGCCGCCCCAGGTGCGCAGCTTCGGCGCCTCGCCGTCGATCGCGGTCTTGGCGGTACGCAGGAAGTTGGCCACCGACACGCCGGGCACCTCGACCGGGTACTGCATGGCCAGGAAGAGGCCGGCGCGGGCCCGCTCGTCGACGGACATGGCCAGCACGTCGACGCCGTCGAGGGTCACCGAGCCGCCGGTGATCTCGTACTTCGGGTGGCCGGCGATCGAGTAGGCCAGGGTGGACTTGCCGGAGCCGTTGGGGCCCATGATCGCGTGGGTCTCCCCCGACCGCACGGTCAGGTCGACGCCGGACAGGATCGGCTTGAGCTCACCCTCGGGCAGCTTGACCGACACCTTCAGGTCGCGGATCTCCAGGGTGCTCATTATCGGGTCACTCCATTGCTCGGCGTCGGGCGGCCGTCGGCGCCCACGGGAAGGTAGATGTCGCCGTCGCGGACCTCGACGGCGTAGACGGGAACGGGCTCGGTGGCGGGCAGCCCGGTGGGCTCGCCCGTGCGCAGGTCGAACCGGGAGCCGTGCAGCCAGCACTCCAGCGTGCAGCCCTCGACCTCGCCCTCGGAGAGGGCCACGGCGGCGTGCGAGCACTCGTCGTAGGCGGCATAGAACTCGCCGTCGGTGCCGTGCACCAGCGCGATCGGGGTGCCGTCGACGTCGGCGCTGACCACGGTGCCCTCCGGCACGTCGTCGGCCGCGCAGATCCTGATCATCAGGACCCCGCCTTCGCAGCGACGTCTTCGCTCGCGAGTGCGGGGCTCGCAAGCTCAATCCTCCCGCTCGCCAGCCGGGCCTCGATGGCGTCGCCGAGCCGGTCGCGCAGCTCCTCGACGGGGATCTTGTTGATCATCTCGGCGAAGAAGCCGCGGACCACGAGGCGGCGGGCCTCGCTCTCCGGGATGCCGCGCGCCATCAGGTAGAACAGCTGCTCGTCGTCGAACCGGCCGGTCGCGCTCGCGTGCCCGGCACCGGCGATCTCGCCCGTCTCGATCTCCAGGTTGGGCACCGAGTCGGCCCGGGCGCCGTCGCTGAGCAGCAGGTTGCGGTTGATCTCGTACGTCTCGGTGCCGGTCGCCCCGGCGCCGATCAGCACGTCGCCCACCCAGACGGTGTGCGCGTCGGCGCCCTGCAACGCGCCCCGGTAGCCGACGTAGCTGCGGCAGTCGGGCACGTTGTGGTCGACGAGCTGGCGGTGCTCCAGGTGCTGACCGCCGTCGGCGAAGTAGAGCCCGTACAGCTCGGCCTCGCCGCCCCGGCCCGTGTACTCCACCGAGGTGTACTGCCGGACCAGGTCGCCGCCGAGGGTGACCTGCACGTGCACGGCCTTGGCGTCCCGGCCCAGCCGGATCTTCAGGTGCTGGGCCTGCACGGCGTCGGCGGCCCAGTCGGCCACGGTGACCAGGGTCAGCTTCGCGCCGTCGGCCACCGACACCTCGACGTTGTCGGCCAGCGTGGCCGAGCCGGCGTGCTCCAGCACCAGGGTCACCTCGGCGAACCGGCCCACCTCGACGAAGGTGTGCCCGAACGCGAGCCCCTCGGCGGAGTCGCCGACCACCCGCAGGCGCACCGGCTCGGCGACGACCGCCTCGCGGGCCACCTCGACCAGCAACGCCTGCCCGGCACCGCCGTACGCCAGGGCGCTGACCCGGTCGACCGGGGTGAGCACGCTGCCCACCCGGGGGTCGTCGGCGCCGGCCCGGGACACGGTGACCCCGGCCGGCAGGTCGCCGTGCTCGTGCCGGACGACGCCGGTGGCGGCCTGCGCGTCGCCGTCGACGAGGCCGCGCAGGCGCTTGAGCGGGGTGAAGCGCCACTCCTCCTCCAGGCCCGTGAGGGCCGGGAAGTCGGCGACGTCGTACGAGCGGAGCGCCTGCGACTTGGTGCTGGGCGGCGCGGAAGCCTGGGTAGTCATCTCTTCCTTGGTCTGTGCTGAGGCGACGGTGTCTGGCTGGGCGGCGGCGTCAGCCGACCGCGCCCTCCATCTGGAGCTCGATCAGGCGGTTGAGCTCCAGGGCGTACTCCATCGGGAGTTCCTTGGCGATCGGCTCGATGAAGCCACGGACGATCATCGCCATCGCCTCGTCCTCGCTCAGGCCCCGGCTCATCAGGTAGAAGAGCTGGTCGTCGCTGATCTTGGAGACGGTCGCCTCGTGCCCCATCGACACGTCGTCCTCGCGGATGTCGACGTACGGGTAGGTGTCGGAGCGGGAGATGGTGTCGACCAGCAGCGCGTCGCACTTGACCGTGCTGCGGCTGCTGTGCGAGCCCTCCAGCACCTGCACCAGGCCCCGGTAGGACGTGCGGCCGCCGCCCCGGGCGATCGACTTCGACACGATGGTCGAGGAGGTGTGCGGGGCGGCGTGCACCATCTTCGCGCCCGCGTCCTGGTGCTGGCCCTCGCCGGCCATGGCCACCGAGAGCACCTCGCCCTTGGCGTGCTCGCCGGTCATGTAGACCGCCGGGTACTTCATGGTGACCTTGGAGCCGATGTTGCCGTCGACCCACTCCATCGTCGCGCCCTCGTGGCACACGGCGCGCTTGGTGACCAGGTTGTAGACGTTGTTCGACCAGTTCTGGATGGTCGTGTAGCGGCAGCGCGCGTTCTTCTTGACGATGATCTCGACGACCGCGCTGTGCAGCGAGTCGGACGAGTAGAGCGGCGCGGTGCAGCCCTCGACGTAGTGCACGTACGCGCCCTCGTCGACGATGATCAGGGTCCGCTCGAACTGGCCCATGTTCTCGGTGTTGATCCGGAAGTACGCCTGCAGCGGGATCTCCACGTGCACGCCCTTCGGCACGTAGATGAACGAGCCGCCGGACCACACGGACGTGTTCAGCGCGGCGAACTTGTTGTCGCCGACCGGGATCACGGTGCCGAAGTATTCCTTGAAGATGTCCTCGTGCTCCTTGAGGGCGGTGTCGGTGTCGAGGAAGACGACGCCCTGCTCCTCCAGGTCCTCGCGGATCTTGTGGTAGACGACCTCGGACTCGTACTGCGCCGCGACGCCGGCGACCAGCCGCTGCTTCTCCGCCTCGGGGATGCCCAGCCGGTCGTAGGTGTTCTTGATGTCCTCGGGCAGGTCCTCCCAGCTGGTGGCCTGCTTCTCCGTGGAGCGGACGAAGTACTTGATGTTGTCGAAGTCGATCCCGGTGAGGTCGGCCCCCCACGCCGGCATCGGCTTGCGGCCGAACAGCCGCAGGCCCTTCAGGCGCAGGTCGAGCATCCAGGCGGGCTCGTTCTTCTTCGCCGAGATGTCCCGCACCACCGCCTCGCTGAGGCCGCGCTGGGCGGAGGCCCCGGCGACGTCGGGGTCGGCCCAGCCGTACTCGTAGCGACCGAGGGCGGCGAGCTGCTCCTCCTGGGTCAGGGGCTGAACGATCTGCTCGGTCATCTATCTGTCCTCACAGTGGTGACGGTGTTACGGGACTGCGCGGGGATGTGCGTGGTGCACACCCCGTCGCCGTGCGCGATGGTGGCGAGGCGCTGCACGTGGGTGCCGACCAGACGGGAGATGACCGCCGTCTCGGCCTCGCACAGCTGGGGGAACTCGGCGGCCACGTGTGCCACCGGGCAGTGGTGCTGGCAGAGCTGGCCGCCGGAGGCGATCGTGGACGCGTTGGCAGCGTAGCCCTCGGCGGTCAGCGCCCCGGCGAGCGCCTCGGCCCGCGCCAGGGGATCGTCGCCGGCGTCCTCCATGGCGGCGCGACAGCGGTCCTCCAGGGCGGCGACCTGCTCGGCGGCGAACGCCTCCACCGCGGTCGAGCCGCCGTTGCGGGAGATCCAGCGCAGCGCGGCGGTGGCGATGTTGTCGTAGTGGTGGGTGCCGCAGCGGCCCCGGGCCGCGTCGGTCAGCACGAAGACCTTCGCCGGGCGACCCCGCCCCCGGCTGCCCCGGACGGTCTGCTCGCGGGCGAGCACGTCGCCGTCGGCGAGCATCGCGTCGAGGTGCCGGCGGATCGCGGCCGGGCTCAGGCCCAGCACCGAGCCGAGCTGCCCGGCGGTGGTCGCCCCGCGCTCCAGCAGGAGCTGGGTGACCCGGTCCCGGGTCGACAGGTCGGCCGCGGCGGAACCGGGCGAACCGGACGCGGGCGCGGCGGGCGCCGGGCGGGCGGACGCGGACGCACCGGCGACCGGACCGGTCGCCGGCTGCCCGGAGAGCGCCGCCGCGTTTTTCACAACGCCCACGTTACGTAATTCGCCGGGGGGCCGCAAACCGGGGTGCCGGTGATCCGAGCCACCGGAGCGTCGGAGTCACCCGGTCGGGTTCCACTACGGTGCGTAGGATTCGCTCCGTGAAGCGATCCGTCCGGTTCCCGGTCTCCGCCACCCTGCTGCGCCGCCTCGCGCTCGCCTCGATCATCGCGAACGTGGCCATCGTGGTCACCGGCGGGGCGGTCCGGCTGACCGCCTCCGGCCTCGGCTGCCCCACCTGGCCCCGGTGCACCGACGCGTCGTACACGACGACGCAGGAGATGGGCGTGCACGGGGTGATCGAGTTCGGCAACCGGCTGCTCACCTTCGCCGTGGGCCTCATCGCCCTCGCGGTGGTGGTGGGGGTGCTGCTGCACGGCGCACGGCGGCGGGAGCTGCTGCCGCTCGCGGTGGCGGTGCTGTTCGGCATCCCGTTGCAGGCGGTGATCGGTGGGATCACCGTGCTGACCAACCTCAACCCGTGGGTGGTGGGGCTGCACTTCCTCGCCTCGATGGTGGTGATCGCGGCCGCGTACGCGCTCTGGCGGCGCGTCGGCGAGCCGGACGGCCCCGCGACGCCCACCGTGCCGGGGCCGCTGCGCACGCTGGCGCTGGTCACCACCGTCGTGAGCGCCGCGGTGCTGGTGATCGGCACCTGGGTCACCGGCAGCGGCCCGCACGCGGGCGACCACGGCGCGGCCCGCAACGGCCTCGACCCGGAGGCGATCTCGCAGGTGCACGCCGACGGGGTGTTCCTGCTGGTCGGGCTGTCCGTGGCGCTGGTCTTCGCGTTCCGCGCGGTCGGCGCGCGCCGGGCGGAACGCGCCGCCGTCGTGCTGGTCGCCGTGGAGCTGGGGCAGGGCGTGATCGGCTTCGTGCAGTACTTCACCCACCTGCCCGCCGTGCTGGTCGGCGCGCACATGCTCGGCTCGTGCCTGGTCCTGCTGGCCACCCTCGCCGTGCAGTGGTCGACCCGGGAGCGCCGGCCGGTCCAGGCGGACCGGGCGGCCGCGACGCCGCCGGCCGAGGCCCCCGCCCCGATCCACGCCTGAAACCCCCACCTCTCCCCTACGGCCCTCCCACCCCGGCGATCTTGCAGTTGAGGCCCCGACGAAAGGGGCATCGCGCCCAGATCCGGGGCCGAAAGTGCAAGATCGCCGGGGCGGTCAGGGGCGGGCGAGGTGGGTGACGACGGCGTCGGCGAGCCGCTCGGGGGCCCCGTCGGCGTACCCGAGGAACAGCGACGGCTCGGTCAGCTCCAGCTCGACCAGGACGGGCGCACCGTCCGGGCCGGGGATCAGGTCCACCCGGGCGTAGAGCAGCCGCCGCGTGCCGCCGGGGACCGCCGCGAGCACCCGCTCGGCGACGGCGAGCTGCGCGGGGGTGGCCGTGCGGGGGGTGATCTCCTCGGCCTTGTAGAGCCCGTCGGGGCCGAGGTCGGGGCCGGTGAGCATCGGGCCCTTGCGGATCGCGTGGCTGAAGACGAGCCCGTCGGGGCCGGCGAGGAACAGTAGGGCCGTCTCCCCGGCGGTGTCCACCGCCGCGAGGTACGGCTGGACCATGGCGACCCGACCCGCGTCCGACAGGCGGCGCAGGTGGGCCAGGGCCAGCTCGCGGTGCTCCGGGTCGGCGAGGTCGTAGCGGCCGGTGTCCTGGCTGCCGGCGCTGACCGCCGGCTTGATCACGTACTCGCCGCCGGTGGCGGGCGGAGTCCAGGGCTGCCCCGGGGTCACCCAGCCGGTCGGCACCGTGGGCACGTGGGCCGCCGCCAGCTCGTCGAGGTAGCGCTTGTCGGTGTTCCAGCGCACCACGTCGGCGGGGTTGACCAGCCGGGGCACGGTGTCGGCCCAGGCGACGAACTCGTCGCGGCGCAGCGCGTAGTCCCACGGCGAGCGGAGCACGACCAGGTCGTACGCGGCCCAGTCGACCGCCGGGTCGTCCCAGGCGGCGACGGTGGCCGCGATCCCCCGGGCGGCCAGCGGGGCCAGCAGCAGCCGGTCGTCGGGCTCCAGGTCGGGCAGGTCGGCGCAGGTGACGAGGGCGACCCGGGGTTCCCCCCGGGTCGGCTGGTGGTGGTCGGTCAAGTTGTCGGTCAACGGGCCATCGTGCGCCGGGCCATCGACCGCCAGAGGTCGTTGCTCGGGCGCATCTGGTCCATCAGCTCGCGCTCCCAGGCGTTCTCGACGGTGACCCCCGCCTTGGCGCACGCCTCGCGCGCGACGCCGGTGTCGTCCGCGAACTGGTCGCCCCAGACCCCGTCGGAGCCGACGAGGACGATGCGCGCGCCGCGCTTGCCGACGTACTCGATGACGGCCTTCGCCCCGCCGTGCCCGGCGGCGAACGACTTGATGCCCGCGACCAGGCCGTCAGGGGTCTGGTCGGCGACGGTCTGCTGAGCCGCCAGCGTCGTATCGGAACCTTCTGCCATGACGCGAAGCCTAAGCAGAGTTCCATCCGGACGTGCGAGAACCATGAACTATTTGTGATGCCGATTACCCTGTGGTTTAAGGAGAACCACAGGTGTTTTGCCCGGTTATATGGGGACTCGGTGCGCCAAAGCGGCCTGCCAAAGTTACACGGTCGTCACAAGTCGCGCGCGCCCGCCCCAAGTCGGGAATGTCGCCCCGGATCGATGGCTCAGCCGCCGGATCGGTGGCGGCTCAGACGCCGGATCGACGGCTCAGACGAGCGCGTCGACGGCGACGGCCGCGAACAGGATGGTGAGGTAGACGTACGACCAGTGGAACAGCCGCATCGGCCGGACCGCGCCGCCGGCGGCCACCTGCCGGCACAGCCGGTGCGCCTCGTAGACGAAGACCCCGCCCGACAGCAGCGCGGTCACGCCGTAGATCGCGCTCATCCCCAGCGGCCAGACGGCCAGCGAGGAGAGCAGCGTCAGCCAGGCGAAGCCGATGATCTCGGCGTTGACCCGGCGGGCCGAGGCCACCACCGGCAGCATCGGGATGCCGGCGCGGGCGTAGTCCGCCTTGTATTTCATCGCGAGCGGATAGAAGTGCGGCATCTGCCAGAAGAAGACCACCGCGAACAGCGCCCACGCCGCCGGGGCCAGCGAGCCGGTCACCGCGGCCCAGCCGATCAGCACCGGCGCGGCCCCGCACGCGCCACCCCAGAAGGTGTTCTGCGGCGTGGTCCGCTTCAGCCACAGCGTGTAGACCAGGTCGTAGTAGGCGATCGCGGCCAGGGTCAGCCCGGCGGCCAGCAGGTTGGTGAACACCGCCATCAGCGTCACCGAGACCACCGCGAGCACCAGGCCGAAGACCAGCGCGCTGCGCGGCGACACCGTGTGCGTCGGCAGCGGACGCCGCTTGGTGCGCCGCATGAGCTGGTCGATGTCGCGGTCGATGTAGCAGTTGAGGACGCTGGCCGCACCGGCGGCGAGCGAGCCGCCCACCAGGACCACCGCCATCAGCCACAGCGACGGCAGCCCGCCCTCGGCGAGCATCATCGCCGGGACGGTGGTCACCAGCAGCAGCTCGACGATGCGCGGCTTGGTCAGCGAGACGTACGCCGAGACCACCGCCCGGACGTCCCGCCGGGGCGCCACCGGGGCGCCTGGCACCGTGCGCACCGGCGGCTGCCCGGCAGAGTTGCTGACGGGGCGCTCGGTGATCGTGCTCACGGATTGCCACCTTCCGGCGTCGGCAGGGGGAGTCGGGTCGGTCGGACCCGTCGGGCCCACACACCGTCCCCACACACTACGCGTCGTCGTTTTCGCTGCCCGCGCGACCCGACCACGGTGCGGACCGTCACACCCCCGGTTGAACGGCGGAAACGCCCAACCGCGTAAAGAAGAGCATGCACAGATCCCGGGGCGGGGGTTTACCCCCGCTCGATAGGGTCATCCGAGAGGGTTCCGCCCAACTGCCGAGGAGTACGACACATCGTGGCTGCCAACCGACCTGAGCAACCCGCACTCAACTGGTCCGACCTCGACCGCCGGGCCGTGGACCTCGTCCGCGTGCTGGCCATGGACGCCGTGGAGAAGTCCGGCAACGGTCACCCGGGCACCGCGATGAGCCTCGCGCCCGCGGCCTACCTGCTGTTCAACCGCGTGATGCGGCACAACCCGGCCGACCCCAACTGGCCGGGCCGGGACAGGTTCGTGCTCTCCGCCGGCCACTCCAGCCTGACCCTCTACATCCAGCTCTTCCTCTCCGGCTACCCGCTGGCCCTGGACGACCTCAAGTCGCTGCGGCAGTGGGGCTCGCTCACCCCGGGCCACCCCGAGCACGGGCACACCCCGGGCGTGGAGACCACCACCGGCCCGCTCGGCCAGGGCCTCGGCAACGCGGTCGGCATGGCCATGGCGGCCCGCCGCGAGCGCGGCCTGTTCGACCCGGAGACCGAGCCGGGCGCGTCGGTCTTCGACCACGACGTGTGGTGCATCGCCTCCGACGGCGACATCGAGGAGGGCATCACCCACGAGGCCAGCGCCCTCGCCGGGCACCAGCAGCTCGGCAACCTCTGCGTGATCTACGACGACAACGAGATCTCGATCGAGGACGACACCCGCATCGCCAAGAGCGAGGACGTCGCGGCCCGCTACGAGGCGTACGGCTGGCACGTGCAGACCGTCGACTGGCGCGCCGGCGACGCCGACCAGGGCGACTACCACGAGGACGTCGAGGCGCTGCACCGGGCGCTGCTGGCGGCGAGGGCCGAGACCGGCCGACCCTCCTTCGTCGCGCTGCGCACCATCATCGGCTGGCCCGCGCCCAACAAGAAGAACACCGGCAAGATCCACGGCTCGGCGCTCGGCGCGAGCGAGGTGGCCGCCACCAAGGAGCTGCTCGGCTTCGACCCGGCGCAGAGCTTCCAGGTCGACGAGGACGTCCTCGGGCACGCCCGCCGGGTCCTGGAGCGCGGCGCGGCGGCGCAGCAGGAGTGGGAGCGGACGTACGCGGGCTGGGCCGAGGCCAACCCGGAGCGCAAGGCGCTGTGGGACCGGATGGCGCAGCGGGCGCTGCCGGAGGGCTGGACCGAGGCGCTGCCGACGTTCCCGGCCGACGCCAAGGGCGTGGCCACCCGGGCCGCGTCCGGCAAGGTGCTGGAGGCCCTCGCCCCGGTGCTGCCGGAGCTGTGGGGCGGCTCGGCCGACCTGGCCGAGAGCAACAACACCACCATGAAGGGCGAGCCTTCGTTCGTCCCGGCGGTGCACGCCACCAAGGACTTCCCGGGCCACGAGTACGGCCGGACGCTGCACTTCGGCATCCGCGAGCACGCGATGGGCGCGATCCTCAACGGCATCGCCCTGCACGGCGGGACCCGCCCGTACGGCGGCACGTTCCTGGTGTTCAGCGACTACATGCGCCCGTCGGTGCGGCTCGCCGCGCTGATGAAGCTGCCGGTGGTCTACGTCTGGACGCACGACTCGATCGGCCTCGGCGAGGACGGCCCGACCCACCAGCCGGTGGAGCACCTGACCGCGCTGCGCGCCATCCCCGGCCTGGACGTGGTCCGCCCGGCCGACGCCAACGAGACCGCGTGGGCGTGGCGGCAGGCCCTGGAGCACACCGACCGGCCGACCGCGCTGGCGCTGAGCCGGCAGGCCCTGCCGACGCTGGACCGGTCGACCCTGGCCGGCGCCGAGGGCGTCGCCAAGGGCGGCTACGTGCTGGCCGAGGCGTCCAACGGCAAGCCGCAGGTGATCATCATCGGCACCGGCTCGGAGGTGCAGCTCTGCCTCACCGCCCGGGAGCGGCTGGAGGCCGACGGCACCCCCACCCGGGTGGTGTCGATGCCGTGCCAGGAGTGGTTCTACGAGCAGGACGAGGCGTACCGCGAGTCGGTCCTGCCGCGCGGGGTGAAGGCCCGGGTGAGCGTGGAGGCGGGCATCGCGATGTCCTGGCGCGGCATCGTCGGCGACTCCGGCGAGAGCGTCAGCATCGAGCACTACGGCGCGAGCGCCCCGCACACCGTGCTCTTCGAGCAGTTCGGCTTCACCCCCGACCGGATCGTGGCCGCCGCGCACGCGGCGCTCACCCGGGTGGGCGACATCACCGGTTTCACGACCGGCAACTGAAGGGGAGCGAGGACGACATGACGGACAGGCTCAGCGAACTCACCGCCGCCGGGGTGGCGGTCTGGCTCGACGACCTCTCCCGGGTGCGGCTGAGCTCCGGCGGGCTGGACCAGCTCCGCCGGGAGCAGCACGTGGCCGGGGTGACCACCAACCCGACGATCTTCGCGAAGGCGCTCGCCGACGCCGACACCTACGACGGGCAGCTGCGCGACCTCGCCACCCGTGGGGTGGAGGTGGAGGAGGCGGTGCGCATGCTCACCACGTACGACGTGCGGTGGGCGTGCGACGTGATGCGCCCGTCGTACGACGGCAGCCAGGGCGTCGACGGCCGGGTCTCCATCGAGGTGGACCCGCGGCTGGCGCACGAGACGGAGAAGACGGTCGCCGAGGCCAAGGCCCTGTGGTGGCTGGTCGACCGGCCCAACCTCTACATCAAGATCCCGGCCACCGAGGCGGGCCTGCCGGCGATCACCGCGACCCTGGCCGAGGGGATCAGCGTCAACGTCACGCTGATCTTCGGCCTGGACCGCTACTCGCAGGTGATGGAGGCGTTCCTCGCCGGCCTGGAGCAGGCGAAGGCCAACGGCCACGACCTGTCGAAGATCGGCTCGGTGGCGTCGTTCTTCGTCTCCCGGGTGGACAGCGAGGTCGACAAGCGGCTGGAGAAGATCGGCTCCGAGCAGGCGAAGGCGCTGCGCGGCAAGGCCGCCGTGGCCAACGCCCAGCTCGCCTACGAGCGCTACAGCGAGGTGTTCTCCTCCGACCGGTGGCAGGCCCTCGCCGACGCCGGGGCGCACCCGCAGCGCCCGCTGTGGGCGTCCACCTCGACGAAGAACCCGGACTACCGGGACGTCATCTACGTCGAGGAGCTGATCGCCCCCGGCACGGTGAACACGATGCCGGAGTCGGTGATCCACGCGTACGCCGACCACGGCGAGACGCGCGGGGACACCGTCACCGGCGCGTACGACGCGGCCCGCCAGGTCTTCACCGACCTGGGGTCGGTCGGCGTCGACATGTCCGACGTGATCGGCGTCCTGGAGCGCGAGGGCGTGGAGAAGTTCGAGGCGAGCTGGCAGGAGCTGCTCGACGGGGTGCGCAAGTCGCTCGCCGCGGCGGGCCAGGGCACCGGGCGGCCCGGCCAGGCCGCCAAGGGCAACGCGGACAAGGCACAGCAGGTGGGTGGCAACGCGTGACAGACGGTCGTGGCGACGCCCCGGGGCACCGCCCCGGGGCGTCCCGCGCCGTCGACCCGTCGCCGGGGCGACCGCCCGTCCGGTGACGCTCGGTTGAGGGCCGCGCTACCTGCACGCCACCGGCCAGTACCACAAGGGTGGTCCACAGGTAGGGAGTTTCCTTCAGTTGACCGGTACGGTCGGGGATGATCTGCCGGTGCCCGGAAAGCCGTACTCCCCCGGGAGGCTCCAGGCCGCACAGGCCACCGGCGTTCGGTGGGCCCTGGCCCGCCGGGGCCGCCCGGTGCTGCGGCTGCACCTGACCGACCGGTCGGCGGGGGTGGCCCAGCTGCTCGCCGCGGCCCGGCAACTGTGAGCGTGACGATGGACGATGTGGAACCAGCGGAGCTAGGAGGCACCGTGCGTGCGAGGAGTGGGCCGGTCTTGCGAGCCCCGCAGTCGCGGACCGAGGTGACCCTGGTGGGTCCGGAGGTGATCCGGTGAACCCGCTGCGCGACCCGCAGGACCGGCGGCTGCCGCGGATCCCGGAGCCCTGCGCTCTGGTGATCTTCGGGGTGACCGGTGACCTGGCGCGGAAGAAGCTGCTGCCGGCGGTCTACGACCTGGCGAACCGGGGGCTGCTGCCGCCCGGCTTCGTGGTGCTGGGCTTCGCCCGGCGCGACTGGTGCGACGGCGACTTCGAGTCGCTGGCCCACGACGCGGCGAAGGAGCACGCCCGGACACCGTGGCGGGAGGAGGTCTGGGGCCGGCTGGCCGGCAACATCAAGTTCGTCGGCGGCTCGTTCGACGACGACGCCGCCTTCGACAAGCTCGCCCAGACCCTGAACAACCTGCGCGAGAGCCACGGCATCCACGGCAACGCGGCGTTCTACTTCTCGATCCCCCCGGCGGCGTTCCCCGTGGTGCTCAAGCAGCTCGCCCGCACCGGGATGGCCGACAACGAGAAGTGCGGCGGCTGGCGTCGGGTGGTGGTGGAGAAGCCGTTCGGGCACGACCTGCCGTCGGCCAAGGAGCTCAACGACCTCGTCGACGACGTCTTCACCCGGCAGGACGTCTTCCGGATCGACCACTACCTGGGCAAGGAGACCGTCCAGAACATCCTGGCCCTGCGGTTCGCCAACAGCCTGTTCGAGCCGCTGTGGAACTCCAAGTACGTCGACTCGGTGCAGATCACCATGGCCGAGGACGTCGGCATCGGCAGCCGGGCGGGCTTCTACGACTCGGTCGGCACGGCCCGCGACGTGCTCCAGAACCACCTGCTCCAGCTCCTCGCGCTGGTCGCGATGGAGGAGCCGACCAGCTTCGACGCCGACGAGATCCGCGCCGAGAAGCTGAAGGTGCTCAAGGCGATCACCCTGCCGAAGGACGTCTCGCGGGGCACCGTGCGCGGCCAGTACCTGCCCGGCTGGGTGGGCGGCCAGCGGGCCGTCGGCTACCTCGACGAGGACGGCGTGCCGGCCGACTCGACCACCGAGACGTACGTGGCGGTGGAGCTGGGCATCCAGAACCGGCGCTGGGCCGGGGTGCCGTTCTACATCCGGGCCGGCAAGCGGCTGCCCCGGCGGGTCACCGAGGTCGCCATCATGTTCAAGAAGGCCCCGCACCTGCCGTTCAACCAGGCCGACATGGAGTCCCTCGGCCCCAACCAGCTCGTCATCCGGGTGCAGCCCGACGAGGGCGTGGTGCTCAAGTTCGGCTCCAAGGTGCCGGGCACCACGATGGAGGTCCGCGACATCGCGATGGACTTCCAGTACGGCGAGGCGTTCACCGAGTCCAGCCCCGAGGCGTACGAGCGGCTGGTGCTGGACGTGCTGATCGGCGACCGTACCCTCTTCCCGGACGCCGCCGAGGTCGAGCAGAGCTGGGCGGTGGTGGACCCGCTGGAGCACGCCTGGGAGGGCACGAAGCCGGAGCCGTACCGGTCCGGCGAGTGGGGTCCGCGCGCCGCCGACGAGATGCTGGCCCGCGAGGGCCGGGCGTGGCGCAGAGCGTGAGCGAGCACAGCGAGCAGACCAGGAGGCTCCATTGATCGGGCTGTGGGACACCACCGGCAACGAGGTGGTCAAGGCGCTCGCCGCCGAGCGGCGCAGCGCGGGCGGGGTGGCCAGCGGCATGGCACTCACCCTGATCGTGGTGGTCGACGAGAAGCGGGTCCGCGAGGCGGAGGCGGCGGCGACCATCGCCGCCGCCGCCCACCCGTGCCGGCTGCTCGTGGTGGTCCGCTCCGACATCGAGCGGGACCGCAACCGCCTCGACGCGGAGATCGTCGTCGGCGGGCGGCTCGGCCCGTGCGAGGCCGTGGTCACCCGGATGTACGGCCGGCTGGCGCTGCACGCCGAGTCGGTGGTGATGCCGCTGCTGGTGCCGGACGTGCCCGTGGTGACGTGGTGGCACGGCGAGCCGCCGGCCGAGATCGCGACGGACTTCCTGGGCGTCGTCGCCGACCGGCGGATCACCGACTCGGCGCAGGCCGACGACCCGATCGCGGCGCTGCGCCAGCGGGCCCGCGACTACGCGCCGGGCGACACGGACCTGGCGTGGACCCGGATCACCCCGTGGCGCACGCTGGTCGCCGGGGCGTTCGACACCACCGAGGCGCGGGTGACCGAGGCCCGGGTGGTGGCCCCGCCGACCGACCCGACGGCGGCGCTGATGTGCGGCTGGCTGACCAGCCGGCTCGGCATCGCCCCGCGCTGGGAGCCCGCGCCGGAGGCGCCCAGGATGCGCGAGGTGCAGCTCAGCTGCGCCAACGGCGACGAGCTGACCCTCACCCGGGACGACAGCGTGGCGACCTTCCGGCGCACCGGGCAGGACGACCGGCAGCTGCCGCTGACCCGCCGGCCGCTCGGCGACGAGCTGGCCGAGGAGCTGCGCCGGCTGGACGCCGACCAGGTCTACGCCGAGGCGCTGGGGGCGATGGCCGGCCTCCGGGGGTTGCAGCAGCGGCCCGCCCAGCGGGTGCACGTCTGGAAGGACCCGGCGACGGCGAAGCGGGCCGAGGCGGGGATCAGCGCCCACGCCGGCACGAGCACCAACGAGTGACGGGGTGGCCCGGGTCGACCACGGCGGTCGGCCCGGGCCGCCGCCGACGCGACGGAGGGCCGGGTGGCCCGAGGGCACGACGGACCGCGAGGGCGGTCGGGAGGCGAAGGCACATAGATGAGTGAGGCGAGTGTCGCCGTGCACGCCGATGCCGACCTGCTGGCGCAGGCGGTGGCGGCCCGGCTGGTGGTGCGGCTGCTCGATGCGCAGGCCGAGCGGGGCCAGGCGTCGATGGTGCTGACCGGCGGGCGGATCGCGGCGGCCGTCTACCGCGCGGTGGCCGCGTTGCCGGCCCGGGACGCGGTCGACTGGTCCCGCGTCGACGTCTGGTGGGGCGACGAGCGGTTCCTGCCCGCCGGCGACCCGGAGCGCAACGAGACGCAGGCCCGCGCGGCGCTGCTGGACGCGCTGCCGCTGGACCCGGCGCGGGTGCACCCGATGCCCGCGTCCGACGGCCCGACCGGCGACGACCCGGAGGCCGGGGCGGCCGAATACGCGGCCGAGCTGGCCCGCGCGGCCCGCCCGGGGCACGCCGCGCTCCCCCACTTCGACGTGCTGATGCTGGGGGTGGGCGAGGACGGGCACGTCGCGTCGGTCTTCCCCGAGCACCCGGTGCACCACGACACGCGGCCGGTGAGCGCCGTACGGGGCAGCCCCAAGCCGCCGCCGGTGCGCACCACGCTGACCCTGCCGACGATCAACACGGCCGAGGAGGTCTGGCTGGTCGCCAGCGGCGCGGACAAGGCCCGCGCGGTGGGCATGGCGCTGGCCGGGGCCGGCCCGGTGCAGCTCCCGGTGGCCGGGGCGCAGGGCGTCAGCCGCACCCTGTGGCTGCTGGACCGGGCGGCGGCGGCCGAGGTGCCGCCGCGCCTGCGCAGCCTCCGCTGACGCGGTAAGGAAGGGCCCCCTGTTAACGCATTTTGCATAGCAGGGGGCCCTTCTTAACGCTCCCGGCCCGGCAACCGGCCGGGCGGTGGGGCCCCGCTCAGGAGCCGCCCCGGCGGCGGCGCAGGGCGGCCAGGGCCTCCGCCAGCAGCGCCTCCCCCTGCTCGGGGGTGCGCCGCTCCTTCACGTACGCCAGGTGGGTCTTGTAGGGCTCGGGGCGGGCCCGGCCCGGCGGGTCCGCCGGGTCCTGACCGGCGGGGAGCCCGCAGCGCGGGCAGTCCCACAGCGTCGGCGGCGCCGCGTCGGCCGCGATGGGCACGTCGACCCGGTGGTCGTTGCGGCACCAGTAGCTGACCGGCCGACGCGGGGCGGGCACGTGCCGCTCGCCGAGGCGTTCCGGCCCTGACCCGACCCGGGTGCCCCGGATGACGTTGCCACTCGTCACGCTGCTCGCTCCTGTCGTCGGAGGGGACCGCCGCGCAGGCGGGCGGCGGCGACGCGGTGCAGCACAGAAACAACTGCGCGCGGTCCGTCGGTGACGGACCGCGCGCAGATTGTACGACTCGCGGGCTCGCTCTCAGGCCCCGCTGCCGCTGCCGACCTGGAGGCGCAACCAGAGCCCCAGCCCGACGATGCAGGCGAACCAGACGATGCCCACCAGGACCGTGTAGCGGTCGAGGTTCTTCTCGGCCACGGAGGAGCCGGCAAGGCTGGAGCTGACCCCGCCGCCGAACATGCTCGACATACCGCCGCCCTTGCCGCGGTGCAGCAGGATCAGCATGGTGAGCATGATGCTCGTGATCGTCAGCAACACGATCAACGTGTATGCGAACCAGATCGGCATGGCTGGGGTCAGTCCTCTCGTAGCGATCCTCGCCCGGACAGGTCGGGCACTGCGGCACCGGCCGGTGGACGGGCGGAGTCAAGGATAGCGAGCCTTCAGCGGCTGATGTGCTCCGGGAACCGGCAGATCTTGGCGAATTCCTCGCCGTCGAGGCTCGCGCCGCCCACCAGGGCCCCGTCCACGTCCGGCTGGGCCATGATCGAGGCCACGTTCGAGGACTTCACCGACCCGCCGTAGAGGATGCGCACCTGGTCGGCGGTCGCCTGGTCGTAGGTCTCGACGAGGCGCTTGCGCACCTCACCGCACACCTCCTGGGCGTCCTCCGGGGTGGCGGTCTTGCCCGTCCCGATCGCCCACACCGGCTCGTACGCCACGACGACCTTGGTGACCTGCTCCGGGGTGAGCCCCCGCAGCGCGCCGTCGAGCTGGTCGCAGCAGTGCGGCACGTGCCGCAGCTGCTCGCGCACCTCCAGGCCCTCGCCGATGCACAGGATCGGGGTGAGCCCGTGGGCCAGCGCGGCGGTCACCTTGTCGTTGACCAGCGCGTCGTCCTCGTGGTGGTACTGCCGCCGCTCGGAGTGGCCGACCACCACGTAGGTGCAGCCGAGCTTCGCCAGCATCGCCCCGGAGATGTCCCCGGTGTACGCCCCCGACGGGTACGGCGACAGGTCCTGCCCGCCGTAGCCGATGAGCAGCTTGTCGCCCTCGATCGCGGTCTGCACGGTGCGCAGGTCGGTGAAGGGCGGCAGCACGACGCACTCGACGTCGGTGAGCTGCTGCGCGGTGAGGCTCGCGGCCAGCTTCTGCACCAGCAGGTTGGCCTCGAGGTGGTTGAGGTTCATCTTCCAGTTGCCGGCCATCAGCGGCCGGCGGGTGATCGCCGCCATCAGTCCTCCAGCGCCGCGATGCCGGGGAGGGTCTTGCCCTCCAGGTATTCCAGCGACGCGCCGCCGCCGGTGGAGATGTGCCCGAACGACGAATCGTCGAGCCCCAGCGCGCGGACCGCCGCCGCGCTGTCGCCGCCGCCGACCACGCTGAACGCGTCGGCCTTGGTGATCGCCTCGGCCACGCCCCGGGTGCCGTTCGCGAACGCCGCCATCTCGAACACGCCCATCGGGCCGTTCCAGAAGATCGTCTTCGCGTCGGCGAGCGCGGCGGCGAAGCCAGCCACCGTCTCCGGACCGATGTCCAGCCCGAGCCGGTGACTCGGGATGGCGTCCGCGCGGACCGTGTCGTGCGCCGCGTCGGGGGCGAAGGCGTCCGCCGCCACCACGTCGACCGGGAGCAGGATCTTGCCCTCGGCGCGCTCCAGGAGGTTGCGGCAGGTCTCGACCATCTCCTCCTCCAGCAGCGAGGTGCCCACCTCGTGGCCCTGGGCCTTGAGGAAGGTGAAGCACATCCCGCCGCCGATGAGCAGCCGGTCGACCTTCGGCAGCAGCGCCTCGATCACCGCGAGCTTGTCGGAGACCTTCGAGCCGCCGAGCACCACCACGTACGGGCGCTCCGGCTCGCCGGTCAGCTTGGCCAGCACCTCCACCTCGCGCAGCACCAGGCGGCCCGCGACGTGCGGCAGCCGGGCCGGCACGTCGAAGACGCTGGCGTGCTTGCGGTGCACCGCGCCGAACGCGTCGTCGACGTACGCCTCGCCGAGGGCGGCGAGCTGGTCGGCGAACGCGCCCCGCTCCGCATCGTCCTTGCTGGTCTCGCCCTTGTTGAAGCGCAGGTTCTCCAGCAGCGCGACCTCGCCGTCGGCGAGCGCATCGACCGTGGACCGGGCGGACTCGCCGACGGTGTCCTCGGCGAACCGCACCTGCGCGCCGAGCAGCTCGCCGAGGCGGGCCGCGACCGGACGCAGGCTGAACTGCGGGTCGGGCGCGCCCTTCGGGCGGCCCAGGTGCGAGAAGACCACGACCTTCGCGCCCGCCCCGGTCAGGGCGGTCAACGTCGGCAGCACCGCGCGGATGCGGCCGTCGTCCGTGATCTTCCCGGTCTGCTTGTCGAGCGGGACGTTCAGGTCGGCGCGCACGAGCACGCGCCGACCCGACACCCCCTCGGCGAGCAGGTCGTCGAGGTTGCGGATGGTCACAGCGACTGACCCACCAGCTTGACCAGGTCCACCAGGCGGTTCGAGTAGCCCCACTCGTTGTCGTACCAGCCGACGACCTTGACCTGGTTGCCGATGACCTTGGTCAGCGGCGCGTCGAAGATGCACGACGCCGGGTCGGTGACGATGTCGGCGGAGACGATCGGGTCCTCGTTGTAGACCAGGACGCCCTTGAGCGGGCCCTCGGCGGCGGCCTTCAGCGCGGCGTTGACCTCGTCGACCGAGGTCTCCCGGCCCACCTCGACGGTGAGGTCGGTGGCCGAGCCGGTGGGGATCGGCACCCGCAGCGCGTACCCGTCGAGCTTGCCCTTCAGCTCCGGCAGCACCAGGCCGATGGCCTTCGCGGCGCCCGTGGAGGTCGGGACGATGTTCAGCGCGGCGGCCCGGGCGCGGCGCAGGTCCTTGTGCGGCGCGTCCTGGAGGTTCTGGTCCTGGGTGTACGCGTGGATGGTGGTCATCAGACCCTTGGTGATGCCGAACGTGTCGTGCAGCACCTTCGCCATCGGGGCGAGGCAGTTGGTGGTGCAGGAGGCGTTCGAGATGATCGTGTGCTTGGCCGGGTCGTACTGGTCGTGGTTGACGCCCATGACGACCGTGACGTCCTCGTTCTTCGCCGGGGCGGAGATGATGACCTTCTTGGCCCCGCCGTCGACGTGCGCCTTCGCCTTGGTGCCGTCGGTGAAGAAGCCGGTCGACTCGATGACCACGTCGGCCCCGACCTCGCCCCACGCCAGCTTCGCCGGGTCGCGCTCGGCGAACGCCTTGATGGTCTTGCCACCGACGGTGATCTCGTCGGCCGTCGCCTTGACCTCGTGCGGGAGGCGACCCAGGATGCTGTCGTACTTGAGCAGGTGGGCGAGCGTCGCGTTGTCGGTCAGGTCGTTGACGGCCACGACCTCGATGTCCGCGCCGGACGCCAGCACGGCCCGGAAGAAGTTACGGCCGATGCGGCCGAAGCCGTTGATGCCAACCCGGATGGTCACAGGTCCCATCTCCTCGCGTTCTTATCCGCCGGCGTGGAATCGGACCGGCGAAGTGGTGTGCGCCGACCGTTGGAGTCGGCCGTTGACAGTTCGTGTCGGCCACCCCGCCGCGGCCCGAGAGAACCTGACCGCCCGAGGCGGTGTGCACGGCGAGAGTGCCGGTGCCGGCCCCCTTGCCGTACGCAACGACCCTATCCGAGCGCGTGGCGGCGCGGTGCGCCGGGTGGTGATCCGCTGCGCGCTCCCGGGGCCGGCGCGCGCCCCGGTCGACGCGCGGCGGGACGGGCCCGCCGCCCGCCCACCGCCACCGTCCTATCAGACCACGAGCATGTCGGGCGTGACGGCCGCTTCCGTATCCGGGATGCCCAGGTCGCGGGCCCGCTTGTCGGCCAGGGCCAGCAATCGGCGGATCCGGCCGGCGATCGCGTCCTTGGTCAGCGGCGGGTCGGCGAGCGCGCCCAACTCCTCCAGGGACGCCTGCCGGTGCTCCAGGCGCAGCCGGCCGGCGGAGGTGAGGTGGTTCGGCGCGTCCTCGGCGAGGATCTCCAGCGCCCGCGTCACCCGGGCGGCGGCGGCCACGGCCGCCCGCGCCGAGCGGCGCAGGTTGGCGTCGTCGAAGTTGGCCAGCCGGTTGGCGGTGGCCCGCACCTCGCGGCGCACCCGGCGCTCCTCCCAGGCCAGCACGCTGGAATGTGCTCCTATGCGGGTGAGCAGCGCCGCGATGGCGTCGCCGTCCTTGACCACCACCCGGTCCACCCCGCGCACCTCGCGGTTCTTCGCGGTGATGCCGATGCGCCGGGCCGCGCCGACCAGCGCCAGCGCCGACTCCGGGCCCGGGCAGGTGATCTCCAGCGCGCTGGAGCGGCCGGGCTCCGTCAGCGAGCCGTGCGCCATGAACGCCCCCCGCCACGCGGAGACCGCGCAGCAGACGTTCGCGGCCACCACGTGCGGCGGCAGGCCCCGCACCGGGCGGCCCCGCACGTCCAGCAGCCCGGTCTGCCGGGCCAGGGCCTCGCCGTCCTTGACCACCCGGACGATGAAGTGGCTGCCCTTGCGCAGCCCGCCGGAGGCGAGCACGTGGATCTCGCTGGAGTAGCCGTAGACCTCCGCGATCTCCCGGCGCAGCCGCCGGGCCACCGCCCCGGTGTCCAACTCGGCCTCGACCACCACCCGGCCGGAGACGATGTGCAGCCCGCCGGCGAAACGCAGCAGCGCCGCCATCTCCGCCCGCCGGCAGCAGGGCTTGGGCACGTCGACCCGGCTCAGCTCGTCCTTGACCGCAGCCGTCATCGCCATTGTGCGCCCCCTCACGGACCGGTTCCGGCGTGTCGCCGGAGATTACGTACGTGCTTAACGATCGGCGCCCAGGACAGGCACCAGGGCGGCACCCAGGGCGGCCGGATCGTGACGGGGTTCGCCGTCGGTGACGGCGACCGGGGCGAGGACCAGCCGGGCACCCAGCGATTCTGCCGCACGTTCGACCGGCGCGGGATCGCCCACCGCCTTGGAGTCCGCCAGCACCAGGTCCACCGCCAACTCGGGCAGATAGTGCCGCAGGGTGGCCAGGTGGTCGGCGAGGGAGAGCCCGAGGGTCTCCTTCTCCGCCGCGAGGTTGAGCGTGACCAGCCGCCGGGCCGGGCTCGCCACGATCGCCGCCGCCAGCCCCGGCACCAGCAGGTGCGGCAGCACGCTGGTGTACCAGCTACCCGGCCCGAAGATCAACCAGTCGGCCTCGGCCGTCGCCGCCACCGCCTCCGCGCAGGCCGCCGGGGTCGTCGGGGTCAACCGCAACGACTCCACCCGCCCCCCGGTCACCGCCACCTGGTGCTGGCCGCGCACTCTGCGCACCTCGTCGGGGTACGCCGGGTCGGCCCCGCGCACCCGCGCCTCGATGCCGACCGGCTGGCGCGACATCGGCAGCACCCGGCCCACCGCGCCGAGCATCGCCCCGGCGTGCTCCAGGGCGGCCACCGGGTCGCCGAGCAGCTCGATCAGCCCGCAGAGCACAAGGTTGCCCACGGCGTGCCCGGCCAGCCCGTCGTCGGTGCCGACCGGGTCGCCGGGGGTGTCGGCGAAGCGGTGCTGGAACAGCCCGGCGGTGCGCCGGGTGGCCGGGTGGTCCCCGGCGAGGGCCACCAGCGCCTGCCGCAGGTCACCCGGGGGCAGGCCGCCCCGGCGGGCGCGCAGCCGGCCACTGGAGCCGCCGTCGTCGCCGACGGTGACCACGGCGGTGATGTCCAGGTCCAGCTCCGGCACGCACCGGCGCAGCGCCCGCAGGGACACCGACAGGCCGTGCCCGCCGCCGAAGGCGACCACCCGGGTACGCCGCCCGTCGCCCCGCCCGCCGCCCGCTCCCGGGGGCTCCGCCGGCGGCGTCATTCCCGTCCCAGGTCGCGGTGTTGCGCGTTGGCCGCCAGCCCGGCGTGGCGCAGCCGGGCGGCCAGCTCCTCGGCGATGGCCACGCTGCGGTGCTTGCCGCCGGTGCAGCCGACCGCCACGGTCAGGTACCGCTTGCCCTCCCGCTCGAACCCGGCGGTGGTGGCGTTGACCAGGTCCGCGTACGTCCCGACGAAGGCGTCCGCGCCCTCCTGGCCCAGCACGTACGCGCTGACCGCCCCCTCCCGCCCGGTGTGCTCCCGCAGCTCGGGCACCCAGTACGGATTCGGCAGGAACCGGGCGTCGAGGACGAAGTCGGCGTCCGGCGGGAGGCCGTACTTGAAGCCGAAGGAGAGCACGGTGATCCGCAGCCGGCGGGCGTCCTCGCCGCCGAACAGCTCCTCGATCCGGCGGCGGAGCTGGTTGACGTTCAGGTGGCTGGTGTCGATGATCACGTCGGCCTGGTCGCGGGCCTCCTCCAGCAGGCCCCGCTCCACGGCGATGCCGTCGGCCAGCCGCCCGTCGCCCTGCAACGGGTGCGAGCGCCGGACGCTCTCGAACCGGCGGATCAACACCTCGTCGTCGGCGTCGACGAAGACCACGCGCGGGGAGAAGCCCCGGTCCTTCAGCTCCCGGATCGCCCCGGCCAGGTCCGTGGAGAAGGCGCGGGAGCGCACGTCCAGCACCATCGCCGTGCGCCGGGCGGCGCCGCCGGCCTTGACGGCCAGCTCGGCCATGTCGAGCATGAGCGCCTGGGGCAGGTTGTCGACGACGTAGTAGCCGACGTTCTCCAGTGCCCGGGCCACCGTGCTGCGCCCGCCGCCGGACACGCCGGTCACCACCACCAGGGTGGTCTCCGCCTCCGCGGCCACGGGCAGCGTGTCCGTGGCCGCCCCCGCCGCCGCTGTCGGGCCGTCGCCGGCCGGAACCTCGGGCGTCCGCGCCTCGTTCACTGCCCACTCCCCACGGATGACGCACGGCCGACCTGACCGCGGTGGCCGACCTAGAACTCTATCCCGCCCGCCCCCCGAACCCCGGCAACCACCCCGCCCCGCCACCCCTCGCCCCCTCCCGCTGTTCCCCCGCCGCTCCGCGCTCCCGCCACCTCCCGCCGCCTGCCTGCCCCCCCGACCTGCCCCGCCGACCTGCCCAGCCGACCCGCCCCCGCGATCTTGCACTTGCGGCCCCCGATCCGCCCCATACGCCCTTTTCGCCCGGGCCCCAAGTGCAAGATCCCGGGAACGTGGACGGCGCGGGGCGGGCAGTGGGAGTGGGGGGGATTGGGCACGATCGGAGAAGTCGGTCGGCCGACCCGACGCCATACTGCGGTTGGACATCGACCCAACTCGATGGATATCGGTGGCGGGCGATGTCCACCCGGCCGGCGGTGCCGGCCTCCCGGTCCGGGCGTCGTCGTCGGCGTCGCCGACGCGCCCCCGCCGGGGTCTCGTCCCCCTCGGCATGAGGAGCGCAGCGTGACGCAGACCCATCGTTCTCCCCGACCCCCCGTGGACCTCCAACCCGACAGCGCAGGCGCGGGAACGTCCACCTTCGTCAACGGGCACTTTCCCCGCCGGCGGGCACTGATCGTCCTGCTCAGCGTGCTCGGCGGCTTCCTGCTGACCGTGGTCTGGTCGGCGGAGTTCGTCGACCAGACCATCGGCGACAACGTCGCCAACACGCTGCTGGGCCACGACGCCAAGGAGACGCCCATCCAGGGCATCGCGGCGGGCATCGTGTTCGCCTTCGTCTCCGGCATCGCGGGCACGTTCACCGCCTGCAACATCGCCGCCTTCGGCGCCATCGCCCCGCTCACCGGCACCGCGGCCGGGAGCCGCCTGCACCGGTTCGCCCAGCCGCTGAAGCCGCTGGGCTGGATGTCGGTCGGGATGATCGCGGTGTCGGCGACGTACGGTGCGATCGTCGGCCTCGTCGGCACCGCCATGCCGCAGTTCTCCACGGCCCCGACCACCCCCGGCGGCCTGTCGCCGCGCAGCATCCAGTCGATGGTCGTCTTCGGCCTGATCGGCCTGGTGATGGTCTACCTCGGCCTGGCCTCGCTCGGCATCGTCGCGGACCCGTTCGCCCGGATCGCCCGCCGGTTCCCCAACGCGCCCATGGTCTTCATGGGCGCGCTGATCGCCGGCTTCCTGATCGGGCGGCCCTTCCCGCTGTTCCGGCAGATGTTCCGCGACGCCGCCGAGAGCGGCAACCCGTTGTACGGTGCGGCGGCGTTCACGCTCCAGTCCCTCGGCAACATCGTCATCATGGCGGTGCTGTTCCTCCTGCTGGCCTGGCTCGCCGGCTCCCGACTGCAACGGTGGTTCGCCGAGCGGCCGAGCCGGCTGGCGGTGCTGACGGCGGTCGCGTTCATCGTCGCCGGCGCGTTCACGTTCCTCTACTGGGACGTCCGGCTGCTCGCCCGCCGCGAGATCATCCCCTGGTACCCACTCGCCCCCTGGGCCTGAGTGCAAGGAAGGGCCCCTTGTTAACGCATTCTGTTGTATAGGGGGCCCTTCCTAACAAGCACGCACGGCGGCGCCAGCAGCAGCGCAGGCATGCCGGCCGTCAGCGGAGCTGCCCCAGCGCCTTGACGCGCTGGCGACCGAGCACCGCGACATAGTCCCACGGCTCATCGAGACAGGAGTCGACCTCGGCCGACTCGATGATCTCGGCGAGCCGGGCGGCGAGTTCGTCGGGGTCCGGCTGAACCTGCTCGCAGAGCTGGACGTGGACCGCCCGTAGCGCGCCGCCGATCTCGGCCGGTTCTTCCTCGTACGTCTCCCAGGCGTCATGCAGGTAGCCGGAGAGCCCGTCCCACGCGCGGGCGGCCCGCTCGACCAACAGCAGCGTCTCCTCGGTCGGCGGTCGTTGGGCAAGCACCTCGACCTCTTCGACGATCGCCCGGCCAGCCTTCTCCACGTCGTGCAGATCCCAACGGTCACCGCTGGTCGCCTCATGGGCCAGGTTGTCGATCATTCGACGGATGTCGTTCAGCTCGGCGGCGGTGAGGGACGCGAGCTGGCCGGCCTGCGCCCGCAACCTGCTCTCCAGCACACGATCCGCAGCCGCCCACTCGGCGACCAGCAACGCCAGCCGTCGGGCGGGGATGTTCCGTGCGATTTCGACCAGCCCAGCGACCCGGGGGTCGACCGCCAGGGCCGACGGTGGCGTGGCCGCCGAGGACCAGGCGAGACCTTCGTCCAGGGCAGCGAGGGTGAGGGCCACCGCGTGCGCGCACAGCCCCGCGCCGTCCGGGCAGTCGCACTCGGCGGTGAAGCCGTCCGCCGTGATCCCCACCCAGACCTCAAACGGCGGCTGCCCGGTCTCCCTGATCACGCCGGATGCTCCCCCGCCGGCCGGCGCGAACTCCGCCGGCTGACCGGCTGCCCGCAACGTGTCCGCCGCTGCGCAGGCCACGGGACCGGCCGCGTCCCGCAGGGCTTCGATGTCGATGCTCACCGCCATCCGGTCATCTAACCGGGCGTGGGTGATGCCGCCGGCATCGGGGCGACGACCGACTCCGCGAGGGATCAGCCGCGCAGGCCGCGCCGCAGACCGACGACGAACGACGACCAGGCGTCCCGGTCGAAGCGGAGTGCAGGGCCGCCCGGGTCCTTGGAGTCCCGCACCGCCAACGCGGAGGAGAGTTCGGCCACCTCGACACAATCAGACCCATTCGCACTGCTACGCGTACTCTTACGCCACGTCACGTTCGTAAGGTCAGACGAGGTCATCGCAGTGCTCCTCAGGCCAAGACTCAGTCTTGAAGCTCGGCGGAGATCCTGACGAGGAAATCAGCAGACTGGTCAGGGTCAAGCGCCTTCGCACGCAGGTGGTCGAAGACGAGTCTATATCGCGATACCTGCTGATCCTCCTCCAGCAGGAGTGTGTTGGTGTCGTTGTCCACGTAGACGATGGTCGGGTCGAGCGCCGCCTCCGCGTAGTCAAGGATGGTGAAGGCACCACCCATCGAAGCGTGCGCGCCCGCAGCGAAGGGCAGCACCTGCACCTCAACCGTCGGCAGCTGGCATGCCTCGACAATGCGCGCGAGTTGAGCACGCATGACCCTGACGCCGCCAACGGCCCGCCGAACCGCAGCCTCGTCCAGAATGACCCAGAGCTTCGGCGGCACGTCCCGCGTGAGCAGGACCTTCCGAGCTTGACGCGCCGCGATGACCCGATCAACTTCCTCCTTGTTGGCGGTGGTCCGCCCTGCGTGGATGATCGCCCGCGCGTACTCCTCCGTCTGCAACAGCCCGGGGATGTAGAGGCTCTGGAACGTGCTGATCGCTGTCGCCTCCGCCTCGAACCCCACGTAGTCGTCGGGTAGGACATCGCCGTACGCGCTCCACCAGCCCTTCTGCCGCGCCTGGCGCGCAAGACTGGCCAACGCATCCCGTTCCTCGGGAGACGCCTCGTAGAGGTCCAGAAGCTTCCGCAACCCGTCCGAGGCAATCCCGCTATGCCCCTGCTCGATTCGGATCACCTTCGCCCGATGCCAGCCCACCGAGCGAGCAACCTCATCGACGGTCAGCCCTTGCTGGGCGCGCAGGCGTCGCAGCTCACGACGCAGTCGACGCGCACGAATCGTCGGGCTTGCAGTCGATGCCATAGCAGACCTCCGCAGGAGCACGGCTGGGGATATGGGACCAGATGATGCTATCTAACACCGCCCATTGCTACGTTGCAAGATCGCATGCCATGGTGCACGCTCAGTGCTCGGAAACGCTCGCCGGAATCCGGAGGTAGTGATGACTGACAATCAAGCGTCGCAGTGGCCCGAGTCCGACTTTCATCGTGACCTGGCGGCCATGCTCGACGTGTCCGAGCGGGTCCGGGCCGCCGTCGCGCACGCGCTGACGAAGCCGGACGTCCTCTCGTCGTACGTCAATTCCCTGGTCAACCGCTACACGACGGACCGCGAGCGGGGCTCGGGGCGCAACCGGCCGCCCGCCGGGGCGTACGAGACGCACCGCCGGTGGACGCTGCACCTGTCCTACCCGGCACCCGACCTGCGGGAGGCCCGCGACCAGGCCGTCGTCTACACGGAGGGCCTGACGATCCTGCGCCCCGAGCTGCCCGCGAGCGCCGCGCTGCTGTCCCGGGCCGACGCCTGGAACCACGTCGAGCCGGTGTTCTGCGGCCGGACCGGCCCCGACGGCGAGGTCTGCCTGGACGTCACCGGGCACCCCGGCTTCCACAGCGCGGCCGGCATCGGCGGGCTGTGCTGGGGCGACGGCGACTGACAGCCATTGTTGAAGCGCCGTCAGAGGGTCAGCTTCCAGCCCTCGATGAGGCCCTCGTAGCCGGCGACGTTCTCGACCCGCAGCTTCCAGGTGCCACGGGTCGGCTTGCCCGACAGGTCGGCGATGTAGGCCTCGCGGGCGTTCGCCTTGTACGACCCCACGAGGCTCTCCTTGAGCAGCACCACCTGCCCGCCCGGCGCGACGAGGGAGATCTGGAGGTCACGGCCGAACTGGTGCGCGATGCTGACCTCGACGTAGCTGGTGGTCGACGGGGCCCGGCCGCAGTCGGCGACGCTGATCGGCGACTCGACCGTGCCGGAGGCGGGGATCCGCACGTCGGCGGTGGCGACCCCGCCGCACGCGGGCGCGGGCAGGTTCGCGCCCGCCAGGTTGATCTTCCACGAGTCGAGGAACCCGGTGCCCTGGGCCAGGTTGTCGCTGACGTACAGGTTCCAGGTGCCGTTCGCCGGCTCGGCCGACAGGTCGTAGGTGAACGTGTAGTCGATGCGGTCGCTGTCGCCGCCGGTGTGGTCCATGAGGAAGTACCAGGTGCCCCGGGGCGAGATCAGCCGCACGTCGAGCTCCCCGATGACGGCGTGCTCGATGTGCACCTCCACCGTGCTGTTGCGGGCGGCGTTGCCGGCGCAACCGGTGACGGTAATCGGGGCGTAGAGGTTCTGGAAGTCGGTGATCGCCCGGTCGGTGCCGTCGGAGCGGACGCAGGCGGCCGGGTCGTCGATGCGCAGCTGGACGGCCACCGCGCGGGTCGCGGCGGTCCCGGTGCCGATCACCGTGACGGTGTACGTGCCGGCCAGCGCCGTCGACGCGGCGCCGAACGTGAGCGTGGTGCCGCCGTTCGAGGAGATGCTGGCGGACTGGAACGTGGCCGTGACGCCCGCCGGCACGCCCCGCGCGGCCAGCGCGACCGGCTGGGACGCGCCCCTGGTGACGCTGCCGGCGATCGTGGTGGTGACCGTGCCGCCGGCGGTGACGGTGACGTTGGCCGGAGTGGCGGTCAGGGTGAAGTCGTTGGCCGGGGTGGTGGGGTCGACGTGCAGCAGCCGGTTCGGCGTGCCGACGCCCGCGTCGGTCACCGCCCCGACGGTGGCGTCGGCCAGGAGCGCCTGCGTCACCTGGGCCGGCGTGTAGGTCGGGTGCTCGGCCAGGATCAGCGCGGCGGCCCCGGCGACGTGCGGGCTGGCCATCGACGTCCCCGAGGCCGTGCGGGTGGTGGCGGTGCCGCCGATGTAGGCCGAGGTGATGTCGACGCCCGGCGCGAACAGGTCCACACAGGTGCCGACGTTGGAGAACGAGGCGCGCGCGTCGGTGGCCCCGGTGGCGGCCACGGTGATCGCCTCCGGCACGGAGGCCGGAGTGGTCGTGCAGGCGTCGGCGCCGTTCTCGTTGCCCGCGGCCACCGCGTAGGTGACGCCGTCGGCGATGGACCGCCGCACGGCCTCGACCATGGGCGCGTACGCCGCGCCGCCGAGGCTCATGTTGGCCACGGCCAGCTCTCCGGGGTCGTGGTCGCCGGTGACCCAGTCGACCCCGGCGATGACCTGCGAGGCCCAGGCGCCGCCGGTGCAGCTCAGCACGCGCACGGCGACCAGTTGCACGTGCTTGGCCACCCCGAAGGTGGACCCGCCGAGCGTGCCGGCCACGTGGGTGCCGTGGCCCTGGCAGTCGGTGGCGTCGGCGTCGTTGTCCATGAAGTCCCAGCCGGACACCGCCCGCCCGGCGAACTCGCCGTGGGTGAGGTTGATGCCCGAGTCGATCACGTAGGCCCGCACGGCCGCCGTGGCGCGGGGGTAGGTGAACGAGTTGTCGAGCGGCAGCGCGCGCTGGTCGATCCGGTCGAGGCCCCAGGACGCGGTCGGGGTCTGCACGTCGGACGCGGACACGGTGCGGTTCTGCGTCACCGAGGCCACGGCCGGGTCGGCGGCGAGCCGGCGGGCGCCCCGCTCGGACAGCCGGGCCTCGAAGCCGCGCAGGGCGTGCCGGTAGACCAGGCCCACGTGGCCGCCCTGCCGGGAGGCGAGGCGGCGGGCGGTGGCGGGCACGGCGTCGGCCGGGACGGCGGCATCCCGCAGCACGACGACGTAGGAGCCGGCCACGGCGTCCGGGCCGTTGACGGCGACGACCTCGCCCTCGGCCGGGGCGGCGATCGCCGGGGCGGCCGCGGTGAGGGCCAGCATGGCCGCTGCGGCCACGGTGCCGAGCAGGGAGGTCCTGCGGCGTCCTGCCGGTGTCATGGTTGCCTCCCCAGACGACGTGCGCGACACGGCCACGGCCCGTCACGCGTCGGACGCGCGGACGGCCGTACCGCCGACATCATGGACACACGAACACCCTCGACGCCATAGATGAAAGTCAAATATTTGCGTCGGACGCTAATTGCCGTCGGCCGCGGCGGGCCGGGCGTCCGCCGCCGGGTTGAGGGCGGCGGTGATCGCCTCGGCGGTGCGCCGGCCGACGCCGGGCACCTCGGTGATCTCCTCGGTCGAGGCCGCCGCGAGCCGCTTGAGCGAGCCGAAGTGGCGCAGCAGGGCCTTGCGCCGCACCTCGCCGAGGCCGGGCACCGAGTCGAGCGCCGACTCCGTCATCCGCTTGGAGCGGCGCTCCCGGTGGAAGGTGATGGCGAACCGGTGCGCCTCGTCGCGCACGCGTTGCAGCAGGTAGAGCCCCTCGGAGGTGCGCGGCAGGATGACCGGGAACTCGTCGTCGGGCAGCCACACCTCCTCCAGCCGCTTGGCCAGCCCGCACAACGCCACGTCGTCGACGCCCAGCTCCGCGAGGGCCTGGGCCGCCGCCGCGACCTGCGGCGCGCCGCCGTCGACCACGACCAACTGCGGGGGGTACGCGAACCGGCGCGGCCGGCCCGTCGTCGGGTCGATGCCCGGCCGGTCGGGGTCGGCGGCGGTCTCCTCCCCCAGCTCGCCGGTCTCGGCGCGGGCCTCGAGGTAGCGGGCGAAGCGGCGGCGCAGCACCTCCGACATGGCGGACAGGTCGTCGGTGGCCCCCCGCACGATGAACCGGCGGTATTCGCTCTTGCGGGGCAGGCCGTCCTCGAAGACGACCATGCTGGCGACCACGTCGGTGCCCTGGATCTGGGAGACGTCGTAGCACTCGATGCGCAGCGGCGAGGTGCGCATGCCCAGCGCGTCGCTGATCTCGTCGAGGGCCTTGCCCCGGGTGGTCAGGTCGCTGCCGCGCTTGAGCTTGTGCCGGGCCAGGGCGTCCTTCGCGTTGCGCTCCACCGTCTCCAGCAGGGAGCGCTTGTCGCCGCGCTGCGGCACCCGCAGCGACACCCGGCTGCCCCGGCGGCCGGTCAGCCAGTCGGCGAGCGCGTCGGCGTCGGCGGGCAGGGCGGGCACCAGCAGCTCGCGGGGCACGTCGGCCTCGCCCTGCTCGCCGCCGTAGACCTGAGTGCAGAAGTGGTGCACCAGGTCGCCGGCGCTCAGGTCCTCGGTCTTCTCCACCACCCAGCCGCGCTGGCCGCGCACCCGGCCGTCGCGGACGTGGAAGACCTGGACGGCGGCCTCCAGGGGGTCGTCGGCGAACGCGACCACGTCGGCGTCGGTGCCGTCACCGAGCACCACCGTCTGCTTCTCCATGGCCCGGCGCAGCGCCGCGACGTCGTCGCGCAGCCGGGCGGCCTTCTCGAACTCCAGCGCCTCGCTGGCCTCGGTCATCTCGCGTTCGAGCCGGCGGACCATGGTGTCGGTGCGCCCGGCCATGAACTCGCAGAAGCCGTCGACGATCCCCCGGTGTTCCTCGGCCGTGACGCTGCCGACGCACGGGGCGGAGCACTTGCCGATGTAGCCCAGCAGGCAGGGGCGGCCGACCTGCCCGGCCCGCTTGAACACGCCGGCCGAGCAGGTCCGCGCCGGGAAGACCCGCAGCAGCAGGTCGAGCGTCTCGCGGATCGCCCAGGCGTGCGAGTAGGGCCCGAAGTAGCGCACGCCCTTGCGTTTGGCCCCGCGCATCACCTGGAGCCGGGGGAACTCCTCGTCGAGGGTGACGGCGAGGTACGGATACGACTTGTCGTCGCGGTAGCGGACGTTGAACCGGGGGTCGTACTGCTTGATCCAGGTGTATTCGAGCTGGAGGGCCTCGACCTCGGTGCCCACGGTGACCCAGTCGACCGACTCGGCCGTGGTGACCATCTGCTGGGTGCGCTGGTGCAGCCCCCACAGGTCGGCGAAGTAGGAGTTGAGCCTGCTGCGCAGGTTCTTCGCCTTGCCGACGTAGATCACCCGGCCGGTGCCGTCGCGGAACCGGTAGACCCCCGGGGCCTCGGGGATGGTGCCGGGTGCGGGGCGGTAGGTCGAGGGGTCAGCCACGCTCCGAAGACTAGCCGCCCGCCCCGACACTCCAGAGCACGCCGAGCTGGTCCACCTCGCTGCCGCTGCGGCCGAAGAACCCGGCGAGCCGGCCGCCGGGCGGGGCGGTGAAGGTCACCGCGTCGGCGGTCGGGGCGCCCCCGGCGAGGGCGCGGCCGAGGTTGGTGGTGAGCCGGACGGAGAAGATCCGGGTCCGGCCGTCCTTCTTGCCCTGGGTGAGGGTGACCCGGTCGACATACTCGCCGTCGGCCAGGGTCAGCGTGGCCGGGGTGCCGCCCGTGCCGCCGTGGGTGAGGCTCGCGCCGTCGGCGAGGCGCACGCCGATCTGGTCGAGCCGGGAGCCGGCGCGCAGCGAGACGCCGGTGACCGGGGCGCCGACGGCGTCGAGGTCGGTGAACGGGGTGCCGTGCGGGCCGCCCCAGGTGTCGCTGGCCCGCAGCCCGTCGGCGAGGGTCCAGGAGAACCAGGCGGCGTGCGGGTAGTGGTCGGACAGCGGCGCGCCGGCCGGGTCGAGGAACGCGGCGTGCTCGTTGCGGTAGCGCACGAGGTCGAGGTCGATCAGCCGGTTGCCCCGGTAGAGGATCTTGTCGACGACCTCGCAGGCGTTGGTGACGTTGGCCGGGTCGCAGGTCAGCGCGGGGCTGCCGGCGGCCGGGGGCACCCCGCCGCGCTCCTGCTGCACCCACACGTCGGTGAGGCCGTTGGCGGCCACGAGGTCGCGGATGTTGTCGCCGGTGCGGGTGTAGCGGACGTTGAGGTCGCCGGCCACGATCACGGCGTTGCCGGCGGAGTTCGCCTGCACGTACGCGGAGAGCTGGTCGATGTTGGACCGGCGGGCGGCCAGGTCCGGCTCGTCGCTGCCGGCGTTGGTGTGCACGTCGTAGAAGTCGACGTAGACGCCCTCGGCGAGCCGGATCCGGGACCGGCTGAAGCCCTTCGGGGTGAGGCAGTCGGTGCCGTGGCAGTCGTCCCAGCGCACCCGGACGAAGTCCGACACCGGGTAGTTGGACATCGTGTTGAGGCCGTCACCGAAGGGCACGCCCCCGCTGGTGGCGGTGCGGTACGGGTGCCGGTCGGTGGCGTACAGGTCGGCGTGGTAGTTGAAGTCCTCCTGCACGTGCACGATGTCGTAGGCGTTGACCCGCTCGCCGATGGGCCGGGTGTTGATCGCCGGGCTGCCGCCCGACAGCGGCTCGGGCAGGCCGGCGACGTTGTAGGTGAGCACCGAGAAGCCGCCCGAGGCGGCGGCGGGCGCGGGGGCGGCCCCGGCGGCGGCCCCGGCGGCGGGCGCGGCGGCGGCCGGCGCGGCCGGGGGCAGCAGGGCGGCCAGCAGCGTCACGGACGCGAGCAGGCGGGTGGGTCTCATCCGACGTCCCTTCCAGACAGTGGGGTCCGGTGTGGCCGGCACCAGCCCGGGGGATCGAAGGTTATCCAAGGAAGGCGGCCGGTTCAATACTCGCGGGTAACCGGCGCGCGACATGCCGATCGACGTCTTCCAATCTCGCGGCGAGACGCCTACCATCCGGTAACTGAATGTTCTTCATGTAATGATCGTCACCCCCGTCATGATCCCCACCCCTCGGAGGATCACCATGCCCCGTCCCACCGCCCCGCGTCGCCTGCTGGCCGGCGCGACCGCCGCCGTCGGCGTCGCCGCCCTGCTCGTCGCCGCGCCCGCCCCGACCCCGACGCCCGCGAGCGCCGCCGCGAAGGCACCCGGCCTCACCAGCACCTTCGCCGCCAACGACTACTGCCTCGGCGAGTGCGGCGACATCGTGCCGCCCGGCCAGAACGGCAGCGCCACCCTCGTCGAGATCCTGGCCAACCAGACCCTCGGCACGCTGCCCCGGCACTCCGCCGACCAGCTCGGCAAGTACGCCGACCTCGTCTACGGCTACGCCGGGCTGCGCCCCGAGCAGATCGGCTCCTTCTTCAACGACGCCTCCTTCGGAGTGCCGTCCGGGCAGGTCGAGCGGGACTACTCGCCCCGCGCCGACGTGCGGATCGTGCGGGACCGGGCCACCGGCGTCCCGCACGTCACCGGCACCACCCGGGGCGGCACCATGTACGGGGCCGGCTACGCCGGCGCCGAGGACCGGCTGTTCACCATGGACCTGATGCGCCACGTGGGCCGGGGAACCCTCACCCCGTTCGCCGGCGGGGCGCCCAGCAACCGGGAGCTGGAGCAGAGCGTCTGGCGCAACTCGCCGTACACCGAGGCGGACCTGGCGGCGCAGGTCGAGGCGCTGCGCGCCAAGGGCCCGCGCGGCGAGCAGCTCTACGCCGACGTCCAGGAGTACATCGCGGGCGTCAACGCCTACATCGGCGTGTGCATGGCCAACCGCAACTGCCCCGGCGAGTACGTCCTCACCGGGCACCTCGACGCGATCACCAACGAGGGCGGCCCGGAGCCGTTCACGATGACCGACCTGATCGCCATCGCCGGCGTCGTCGGCGGCCTGTTCGGCGGCGGTGGCGGCACCGAGATGCAGTCCGCGCTGGTCCGCATCGCCGCCCGCGCCAAGTACGGCCCGACCGAGGGCGACAAGGTGTGGGCCGGCTTCCGCAACCAGAACGACCCGGAGACGGTGCTGACCCTGCACGACGGGCAGAGCTTCCCCTACGGTTCCGCCTCCCCCGACGCGGCGAGCGTGGCGCTGCCCGACGCCGGCACGGCCAAGGTCGAGCCGATCTTCACCGACCCGACCGGCTCCGCCGCCAGCCGGGCCACCGGCAGCAGCGGCTCGGAGCTGGCCGCCGCGCTGTCCGGGCTGACCATCGACCCGGCCCACCGGGGCATGTCCAACGCGGCCGTGGTCTCCGCCGCCAACTCCGCGACCGGGCACCCGGTGGCGGTGTTCGGGCCGCAGACCGGCTACTTCTCCCCCCAGCTGCTGATGATCCAGGAGTTGCAGGGCCCCGGCATCAGCGCCCGGGGCGCGGCGTTCGCCGGCCTCAACCTCTACGTGCTGCTCGGCCGGGGCCAGGACTACGCCTGGAGCGCCACCTCGTCGATCCACGACATCACCGACACGTACGCGGTGCCGCTGTGCACCACCGACGGCAGCGCGCCGACGCTGGCCAGCGACCGCTACCTCTTCCGGGGGCAGTGCGTGGCGATGGAGCAGCTCGCGCACACCAACAAGTGGAAGCCCACGGCGGCCGACACCACGCCCGCCGGCTCGTACAAGCTGGTGGCCTGGCGCACGAAGCTCGGCCTGGTCGCCTGGCGCGGCACCGTCGGCGGCAAGCCGCACGCGTTCACCCACCTCCGCTCCACCTACCGGCACGAGGCGGACTCCGCGATCGGCTTCCAGATGTTCAACGACCCGACGGAGATGGGCACCGCCGACGCCTTCCTCGCCTCGGCGGGCAACGTCGAGTACGCGTTCAACTGGTTCTACGTCAACTCCACCCAGTCGGCGTACTTCAACTCCGGGCTCAACCCGCTGCGGGCCGCCGGGTCCAACCCGAACCTGCCGATGAAGGCCGAGCCCGCGTACGAGTGGCAGGGCTTCCAGCCCGACACGAACACCGCCAGCTACGCGCCGCGCTCCGCGCACCCGAACTCGGTGGACCAGGACTACTACGTCAGCTGGAACAACAAGCAGGCCAAGGACTTCGGCGGGGCCGACGGCAACTTCAGCTTCGGCGCGGTGCACCGGGGCGACCTGCTGGACAAGCCGCTCAAGGCCGGCATCGCCGCCGGGAAGAAGTACGACCGGGCCACGCTGACCAGCCTCGTCGAACAGGCCGGCGTGACCGACCTGCGCGGGGTCGAGGTGCTCGACGAGCTGATCCGGGTGCTGGAGAGCCAGCCCGTCGGCGACACCGCCCTGGCCGCCGAGATCGCGAAGCTGAAGGCGTGGCGGCAGGCCGGCGCGCTGCGGGTGGAGACGGCCAAGGGCTCGAAGGTCTACCAGCACGCCGACGCCATCCGCACCTTCGACGCCTGGTGGCCGCTGCTGGTGCGGGGCATGTTCCGCGACCAGCTCGGCCCCGACCTCTACCAGGCGCTGATCAACGCCATCCAGATCAACGAGTCCCCCTCCGGGCAGCAGCAGGGCGACAAGTCGACCCTGCCCACGTCCGCCAACGAGGCCCAGGCGCACAAGGGCTCGTCGTTCCAGTACGGCTGGTGGGGGTACGTCGACAAGGACCTGCGGGCGGTCCTCGGCGACCCGGTCGCCGGGGGCCTCGGCCGCAGCTACTGCGGCGGCGGCGCCCTCGCCGGCTGCCGGCAGGTCCTGCTCGACACGCTGAAGGCCGCCGCCGCGACGCCGGCCACCACCACCTACCCGGGCGACAGCACCTGCGCGGCCGGCGACCAGTGGTGCGCCGACACGATCGTGCAGTCGCCGCTGGGCGGGATCAAGCACGCCCCGATCGCCTGGCAGAACCGGCCCACCTACCAGCAGGTGGTGTCGTTCCCGGCCCGGCGCGGCGACGACGTGTCGAACCTCGCCGCCGGGAAGGCGGTGACCGCGTCGAGCGCCCAGCTCGGCTACGCCGCCAGCAAGGCCGTCGACGGCGACCTGGGCACCCGGTGGGCCAGCTCCTGGGCCGACGACCAGACGTTGACGGTCGACCTGGGCTCGGCCCGGCCGGTGGGCCGGGTGGCGCTGGCCTGGGAGTCGGCGTACGCGAAGTCGTACCGGATCGAGGTCTCCACCGACGGCACGACCTGGCGCACGGCGTGGTCCACCACGGCCGGCGACGGCGGCACCGACGTGGTCGCGTTTCCGGTCGAGACCGCGCGGTACGTGCGGATGCGGGGCCTGACCCGGGCCACGACCTACGGCTTCTCGCTGTGGGAGATGTCGGTCTACGCCCGCTGACGGGCGACGGCGGCGGCCGGTCCGGGGTGACCCGGGCCGGCCGCCGCCGGTTCAGGCGAGGGTGATCTGGTCGCCGTCGACCTTCAGCTCCTTGGCCGCGAGGGCCGTCGTCGCCGGGCCCGACGTCACCGAGCCGTCGGTGATGGAGAACTTGCTCATGTGGCAGGTGCAGTTGATGGTGCCGCCGTCGACGTTCGACACCGGGCAGCCCTGGTGGGTGCAGATCGGGTCGAAGCCCTTGAACGTGCCGGCCTCCGGCTGGGTGATCACCACGCCCTTCGCGGCCAGGATCAGGCCGCCGCCGACCGGGACGTCGGCGGTGCTGGCCAGCGCGCCGGAGTCGCCGGTGCCGCCGGTCGCCGCCGCGCCGCCGCTCGGGGCGGAGTCACCGCCGGCGGAGTCGTCGGAGTCGTCGCCGCCGCACGCCGACAGGACGACCGCCGCGCCCAGCGCGCCGGCGCCGGCGAGGAGGGCGCGCCGCGTCTGCGTGGCCGGCCCGGTCTGCACCTGCTCGTCACTCATGTCTGGCCTCTCTGTCGACTGCCCGGTCCGGAAGGGGTGCCCGGGCCTCGGTGGGGTCCACGGATCACTGTGCCTGAAGGTTCAACAAATTGACCACAGTGATCGTTTGGTGGGGGCCGCCGAGCGGGCCGGGCGGAGGGCGGGCGGAGCGGGGCGGCGACGACGCGCGAGGGGCGTCCCGAGTCCTCCGGGACGCCCCTCGCCGTGCGCGGTCGCCTCAGCGGGCCGCAGCCGCGACCTTGCGGGCCCGGGGGCGGGCCGGGGCGCCGTTGGCCTTCGCGGCCCGCCCGGTGGCCGCCTTCGCGCCCCGGGCCTCCCCGTCGAGCCCGAGCACCGGGCGCAGGAACCGGCCGGTGTGGCTCTCGGGCACCTCGGCGACCTCCTCGGGGGTGCCGGTGGCCAGCACCGTGCCGCCCCGGTGGCCGCCCTCGGGCCCCATGTCGATCAGCCAGTCGGCCGTCTTGATCACGTCGAGGTTGTGCTCGATGGTGATCACCGTGTTGCCCTTGTCGACCAGCCCCTCCAGCACCATCAGCAACTTGCGGATGTCCTCGAAGTGCAGGCCGGTGGTCGGCTCGTCCAGCACGTAGACCGTCCGGCCGGTGGAGCGCTTCTGCAACTCGGAGGCGAGCTTGACCCGCTGCGCCTCGCCGCCGGAGAGCGTCGGCGCGGGCTGGCCCAGCCGGACGTAGCCCAGGCCGACGTCGACGAGCGTCTTCAGGTGCCGGTGGATGGCCGGGATCGCGGAGAAGAACTCCGCCGCCTCCTCGATCGGCATCTCCAGCACGTCGGAGACCGTCTTGCCCTTGTAGTGCACCTCCAGGGTCTCCCGGTTGTACCGGGCCCCCTTGCACACCTCGCACGGGACGTAGACGTCGGGCAGGAAGTTCATCTCGATCTTGATGGTGCCGTCGCCGGAGCACGCCTCGCACCGGCCGCCCTTGACGTTGAACGAGAACCGGCCCGGACCGTAGCCCCGGACCTTGGCCTCGGTGGTCTCGGCGAACAGCTTGCGGACGTGGTCCCAGACCCCGGTGTACGTCGCCGGGTTGGACCGGGGCGTGCGGCCGATCGGCGACTGGTCGACGCCGACGACCTTGTCCACGTGCTCCAGACCGCTGACCCGGGTGTGCCGGCCCGGCACGTGCCGCGCGCCGTTGATCTGGTTGGCCAGCACCGCGTGCAGGATGTCGTTGACCAGCGTCGACTTGCCCGAGCCGCTGACCCCGGTGACCGCGATGAGCTGGCCCAGCGGGAACGACACGGTCAGGTTGCGCAGGTTGTGCTCCCGCGCGCCGTGCACCACCAGCTCCCGGCCCGGGGTCTGCGGCCGGCGGCCCTTCGGCGTTGGGATCTCCCGCCGCCCCGACAGGTACGCCCCGGTCACCGACTCCGGGTTGGCCAGCAGGTCCGGCACCGACCCGGAGTGCACGATGCGCCCGCCGTGCTCGCCCGCGCCCGGCCCGATGTCGACGATCCAGTCGGCGGTGCGGATGGTGTCCTCGTCGTGCTCGACGACGATCAGGGTGTTGCCCAGCCCGCGCAGCCGCACCAGCGTCTCGATGAGCCGGTGGTTGTCGCGCTGGTGCAGGCCGATGGACGGCTCGTCGAGCACGTAGAGCACGCCGACCAGGCCGGAGCCGATCTGGGTGGCCAGCCGGATGCGCTGTGCCTCGCCGCCGGACAGCGTGCCGGCCGGGCGGTCCAGGGAGAGGTAGTCGAGCCCGACGTCGAGCAGGAACCGCAGCCGGGCGTTGATCTCCTTGAGCACCCGCTCGGCGATCATCTTCTGCCGGTCGGTCAGCTCGATGCCGGCCAGCAGCTCGGCGCACTCGCCCACCGACAGGTTGCACACCTCGGCGATGCTCTTGCCGGCCAGGGTGACCGCGAGGACCTCGGGCTTGAGCCGCGCGCCGCCGCAGGCCGCGCAGGGCACGTCGCGCATGTAGCCCTCGTACTTCTCCCGCGACCACTCGCTCTCGGTGTCGGTGTGCCGCCGCTCGATCCACTGCACCACGCCCTCGAAGCCGGTGTAGTAGGAGCGCTCGCGGCCGAACTTGTTGCGGTAGCGCACGTGCACCTGGTCCCCGGAGCCGTGCAGGATCGTCTTCTGCGCCCGCGCCGGCAGGGCCCGCCACGGGGTGTCGACGTCGAAGTGCTCGGCCTCGCCCAGCGCCTCCAGCAGGCGCAGGAAATATTCCAGGTTGTGCCCGGACGACCAGGGCTGGATCGCGCCCTCGCGCAGGGTGCGCTCCGGGTCGGGGACGACCAGCTCCGGGTCGACCTCCTTCTTGGTGCCCAGGCCGGTGCACTCGGGGCACGCGCCGTAGGGGGCGTTGAACGAGAAGACCCGGGGCTCCAGGTCCTCGATCGCGAGGGGGTGGTCATTGGGGCAGGCCAGGTGCTCGGAGTAGCGGCGCTCCCGGTCGGGGTCGTCCTCGGCGAGGTCGACGAAGTCGAGCAGGACCAGCCCGCCGGAGAGGCCGAGCGCCGCCTCGACCGAGTCGGTCAGCCGCTGCTTGGCGCCCGGCTTGACGGTGAGCCGGTCGATCACCACCTCGATGGTGTGTTTCTCCTGCTTCTTGAGCTTCGGCGGCTCGGTCAGCGGGTGCACCACGCCGTCGACCCGGGCCCGCGCGTAGCCCTTGCCCTGGAGCTCGGCGAAGAGGTCGACGTACTCGCCCTTGCGGCCGCGCACCACCGGGGCGAGCACCATGAACCGGGTGCCCTCGGCCATGGCGAGGACCCGGTCGACGATCTGCTGCGGGCTCTGCCGGGAGATCCGCTCGCCGCAGACCGGGCAGTGCGGCTCGCCGACGCGGGCGTAGAGCAGCCGCAGGTAGTCGTAGACCTCGGTGATGGTGCCGACGGTCGAGCGCGGGTTGCGCGAGGTGGACTTCTGGTCGATGGAGACGGCGGGGCTGAGGCCCTCGATGAAGTCGACGTCCGGCTTGTCCATCTGGCCGAGGAACTGCCGGGCGTACGACGACAGCGACTCGACGTAGCGGCGCTGCCCCTCGGCGAAGATGGTGTCGAAGGCCAGGCTCGACTTGCCGGACCCGGAGAGCCCGGTGAAGACGATCAGGGCGTCCCGGGGCAGGTCGAGACTGACGTCACGCAGGTTGTGCTCGCGCGCGCCACGGATGATCAGTCGGTCGGCCACTGTCCGTGTACTCCCGGTGAAGAAGGCGAGGAGGATCTGGGCGCTCGGGGCGGCCGGGAGGCTTCCGGGACGGCCCCGAACGGTCGTGCGGGCGCAGAAGAAGCGCCTCGGCAACTCTAGCCCCGAGGTACGACAACTTTCCGCGCCCGCACATTCCCCCAGCTCAACACGGTCGCGCCGGGCCGCGTCACGGGCCCCGGCCCGCCGCCTTCCCCCCGGCGCGGCACCCCGACGGCCGACCGCCGCCGCGATCAGCTCCGCGCCACCCCACCGACACCGACAGTCACGGCCGGGCCGTGCGCCGCCGCCCGCCGCGCCAGCCGCCCCGGCGCTCGGCGGCCAGCCGGGTCTCCCGACGCCGGCTCTCGAAGGCGACCTCCCGCTGCAACCGCCGCCAGCTGTCGTAGCGCCGGACGGCCAACTCCCCGGCGGCCAGCGCGTCGCGGACCGCGCAGCCCGGCTCGGCGTCGTGCGCGCAGTCGCCGTACCGGCAGCCCGCCGCCAGCGCGGCGATGTCGGCGAAGGCCCGGTCCAGGCCCGCCGCGCCGTCGAGCAGGCCGACCGCGCGTACCCCCGGGGTGTCCAGCACCGCGCCGCCGCCCGGCACCGCCACCAGCGCCCGCCAGGTGGTGGTGTGCCGGCCCTTGCCGTCGACCCGGCGGATCGCCTGGGTCGGCATCACCACCGCCCCGGCCAGGGCGTTGACCAGGCTCGACTTGCCGGCCCCGGACGGGCCGAGCAGGGCGAGGGTGCGGCCCGGCGCGACGTGCGGGCGCAGCGCGTCGAGGCCGTCGCCGCGCTCGGCGCTGACCGGCAGCACCGGCACCCCCGGGGCGACGCCGGCGAGCTGCCGGGCGATCGCCCCCGGGTCGGCGGCGAGGTCGGCCTTGGTGAGCACCACCAGCGGCGTCGCGCCCGACTCGTGGGCCAGGGACAGCAGCCGCTCGATGCGGGCGACGTCCGGCTCGGGGTGCACCGGCTCGACGACGGCCGCCGCGTCGAGGTTGGCGGCGAGCACCTGCCCGCTGGCGTCCTTGCCGGCGGTGCGGCGCACCAGCGCGGTGCGCCGGGGCAGCACGGACTCGACGGTGACCGGCCCGTCGGGCCAGGTGCGCAGCAGCACCCAGTCGCCGGCGCAGGGCAGCCGGGTCAGGTCGCGGGCCGCGTCGGCGAGCACCGCCGCGCCGAGGGTGGCGCGGAGCGGGCCGTCCGCGTCGAGCACGGTGCACACGCCCCGGTCGACGCGGGCCACCCGGCCCGGCCGCCGGCCGGCGCGGACATGGGCGTGGGCGTGGGCCGCCCGGTCGGCGTCCCAGCCGAGGGCGGTCAGATCGATGGACATGGCAACCCCTTCAGGGTCGGTGGATACGGTGGGGCGACACGCGTGCTACGACCGGCATGGGCACCACCTCCTCCACGTCCCCGGTGTCGCGGTGCAGCACCGACGGTAGGGGCCGGGCCGACGCGCCGAAAGCGATTTCCACGGCGACGCCGGGGCCGCGGGCGGCTAGGGTTCGGAGCGTGACCGCGGACCCGCTGCTGCTGACCGGTGACCTCGACGACGCCACGACCCGGCTGCTGCGCACCGCCGCCGCCCTCGACGACGCGGACGTCGCCGCGCCGTCGCTGCTGCCCGGCTGGACCCGGGCGCACGTGCTGACCCACCTGGCCCGCAACGCCGACGGGTTCGTCAACCTGCTCACCTCCGCGCGCACCGGCGAGCGGATCCCGATGTACGCCAGCACCGCGGCCCGCGCCGCCGACATCGCCACCGGCGCGGCCCGCCCGCCCGCCGCCCTCCTGGACGACCTGCGCCGCTCGGCGGAGCGGTTCGCCGAGGCCGTCGCCGCGATGCCCGTGCCGGCGTGGGCGGCGACCGTGGAGACCCGGCGCGGCCCGGCGCCGGCGGCCATGCTGGTCTGGGGGCGGCTGCGGGAGGTCGAGGTGCACCACGTCGACCTGGCCGCCGGCTACGCGCCGGCCGACTGGCCGGAGGCGTTCGCCCAGCGGCTGCTGCATGAGGTCACCTCCGGCCTCTCCAGCCGGGACGACGCGCCGGCGCTGGTGCTGCGCTTCGACGGCAGCAGTCACGAGGTGGCCGTCGGCGACCCCGACGGCGCGCCCACCGTCACCGGTCCCGCCCACGGGCTTGCCGCCTGGCTGATCGGCCGCGGCGGCGCCGACACGCTCGCCGTCACCCCCGACGGTCCCCTGCCGACCCCACCGGAATGGATGTGACCAGCGCATGACCTACAGCGGAGACGTCAGCCCCGGCGGCGCGCCGGCCGTACGTGAGCTCGACGGGCTCACCATCACCAAGGTGTCGGTGGGGCCGATGGACAACAACGCCTACCTGCTGCGGTGCCACGACACCGGCGAGCAGCTGCTGATCGACGCGGCCAACGAGGCCCCCCGGCTGCTGGAGCTGGTCGGTGACGCCGGCCTGGCCACCGTGGTCACCACCCACCAGCACATGGACCACTGGGTCGCGCTGGAGGAGGTCGTCGCGAAGACCGGCGCGCGGGCGCTGGTGCACGCCGACGACGCCGCCGGCCTGCCCATCCCGGCGCAGCCGCTGGCCGACGGCGACACGGTGGCCGTCGGCGGCCGCGAGCTGGAGGTGATCCACCTGCGGGGGCACACGCCGGGGTCGATCGCCCTGCTCTACCGCGACCCGGCGGGCGTCCCGCACCTGTTCACCGGCGACAGCCTCTTCCCGGGTGGGGTCGGCAACACCGACCGGGACCCGCAGCGCTTCGGTCAGCTCGTCGACGACGTCGAGCACCGGTTGTTCGACCGGCTGCCCGACGAGACCTGGTTCTACCCGGGGCACGGCCGGGACAGCACCCTCGGCGCGGAGCGCCCGTCGCTGCCGCAGTGGCGGGCCCGCGGCTGGTGACCGGCGGCGGCGTCGCCCGCCCGGGGCTCAGGCCACCGGGGCGGCGGGGACGGCGGCGCGCAGCCCGCGCCGGGTGACGAGCAGCACGACGCCGGCCAGCAGCAGGCCCACCGCCATGGTGACCAGCAGCGGCGAGACCTCCATCGGCAGCAGCGCGGCCAGCGAGCGGGACAGCGTGCCGAGGGCCACGTAGAGGCCGGCCCAGAGCGCGGCGCCGAGGCTCGCGCAGGCCAGGAACCTGCGGTACGACATCCGCAGGCCGCCCGCGGCCAGCGGCAGCAGCGCGTTGAACACCGGCAGGAACGGCGCGACCAGCACCATCCGGCCCCCGCCCCGGCGCAGGACGGACTCGGCCGCCGCCCAGCGGGACTCCCCGATCCAGCCGCCGACGCGGCTGTGCCGCAGCCGGTCGCCGTAGCGCCGGCCGACGAGGAAGCTCAGCGACCAGCCGGCCACGCAACCGGCGACCACGGCGGCGACGGTGCTCGCGGCGGTGGCCGGCCGCCCGACGCCGACCGCGGCGAGGACCGCGACGTCGCCGGGGACCAGCACCCCCACCAGCGGCACGGCGTCGAGGAGCATCACCACCCCGAGCACCCCCGCCAACAGGATGGTGGGCAGCTCCCCGACCTGGTGCGTCCATTCCGCCATGGTCCGTACGCTACGGCCGGTCCGCCACGTCCGGCATCGGGTTTGATCCCCTAGCCGACCCTGATCCCGCCTCGGGGTCGGCCCCGCCGGCCCGGGGCCGCAGCACCTCCACCCGGCGCACCGGGGAGTCGACGGCCGGCTCGGTGGTGGGCACCCGGTAGCTGGCCACCGCGTCCAGCAGGTCCCGGGGCAGGTGGCCCCGGCCGGGGTCGCCCACCAGCACCCGGGCGCCCCGGGCCACGGCCCGGCGCAGGAACGGCAGCATCCGCTCGGCCAGTTCCCGGTCGTAGAAGGCGTCCCCGGCGACGAGCAGGTCCGCGTCCGGCCCGTCGGAGTCGAGCAGGTCCCCGCCCACGGCGGCGACGGCGACCCGGTTGGCGCGGGCGTTGACGGTGACCGCCGCGACGGCGTACGGGTCGATGTCGTTGGCCACGACCCGGGCTGCGCCGGCGAGCGCGGCGGCGATGGCGACGAGGCCCGAGCCGGCGGCCAGGTCGAGCACCCGGCGGCCGGCGGCCAGCTCGGGGTGGTCGAGCAGGTGCCGGGCCAGGGCCTGGCCGCCGGCCCAGGCCGAGGCCCAGTACGGCGGCGGCAGGGCGTGGCCGGCGGCGGCCTCCATCCGGGCCCACCAGACGATGGCGTCCTCGGCGAGGTGCAGCCGCACCTCGGGCACGAAGGGGGTGGCGACGAGCCGCAGGCGGTCCAGCCCCTCGCCGGGCACGTCGATCTCCCGCTCCAGCACGGCCAGCGCGGCGGCTGCGGGACTTGTCATCGGGGCAAGCATGCCGCAGGCGGGGCCCCGCCGGGCGGGTTTTCCCAGGGCTGCGCCCGGGGCGCGGGCATTTTCGGGTACGCCCTGCGGCACTTCGCCCAGCAGATCCGGGTTTTGCCGGTTACTCTCGGGGAGGTACAGGGCGATCATCGACCGGCGGTCGGTGGTCACCCGCTTTGAACAGGGAGAGATGCATGGCTACCGGCACGGTCAAGTGGTTCAACTCGGAAAAGGGCTTCGGCTTCATCGAGCAGGACGGCGGAGGTCCGGACGTGTTCGTCCACTACTCGGCCATCGCGTCGAGCGGCTACCGGGAACTCAACGAGGGCCAGAAGGTCGAGTTCGAGGTGACCCAGGGGCAGAAGGGCCCGCAGGCGGACAACGTCCGCCCGATGTAGCTCCGTGCCGGTGGCGGCGGTCGGGTCGACGATCCCGGCCGTCGCCGCAGCGCACCCGCGCCCGCCGCGCCCGGCGTACGTCCGCCGCGCGGCGGGCGTTTCCGTTTCCGGGCCCCGTCCGCGGCCGACGGGTCAGCGCGGCGCGCGGCGCGGCGGCTCCGGGCGGGTGGCCCGGACCTGGTCGAGGTGCTCCCGCATGGTGGCCACCATGGCCGTCAGGAAGCGGCGCACCACTTCCAGCTCGTCGTCGCCGAAGTCGGCCATCGCGGCGTCGGTGCGGCGGCCGAGCGGCTGGAAGAACTCCATGGCCAGCGCGGCGCCCGGGTCGGCGTAGCGCAGGAAGACCTTGCGGCGGTCGCCGGTGTCGCGGTCCCGGCGGACGTGCCCGGCGCGCTCCAGCCGGTCGATCAGCGCGGTCACCGAGCCGGAGGACAGGTTGAGCTTCTCCCCCAGGCGGCCCGGGGTGATCGGCGCGCCGGCGAGCTCGGCGTCCATGACGGCGATGAGGGCGTGCAGGTCGGTGCCGTTGAGGCCGTGCAGGGCGGCGAAGGCGTGCCCGACGTGCTGGGCGTCCGTCGAGTAGCGCCGCAGGTCGTTGGTGATGTCGGCGACGAGCTGCTCGCGCCGGGTCTCCCGTCGCCGGTACATGCCGTGCGTTGCCACGACGCCGCTTCCCTCCCCCCGTGCCTGCCGGTTGCAGCATAGTCGAGCTGTCGATAATCTCGCCTATCAAGATACTCGGCAGGCGCGACATTCGGGCCCTTCGAACCCGCCGGCCGAGCCCGCTACCGGCGCCCCGCGCCCACCCCGACAACCACGAGGGAACCCGATGTCTGTGTTCACCCGCGTCGCCCGCGGCCGGCTCGCCGCCTGGCTCACCGTGGCCGCCGCGATCGTCCTCGGCGCGGCCATCTTCGGGCTCCCGAAGCCCGACAACCCCGCCTCGGTCTCGACCACCGGCCTGTCCGTGCAGTGGCAGTCGACCCAGGTCGAACGGCTCCAGGACGAGCTGCCCTCCCGCGACGTGCAACCCGCGATCGTCGTCGTCAGCCGCACCGACGGCGGCCCGCTCACCGAGCCCGACCGCGCGGCGGTCACCGCCCGCGCCGGCGAGCTGGGCCGGTTCGCCGTCGGCGGCCGGGTCGGCCCGCCGCAGACCTCACCCGACGGCACCGTGGCCCTGCTCGCCGTGCCGATGTCCACCGCCGACGGCCAGGAGGCCGTCGCCGCCGCGGTGGCCGACCTCCGCGCGGCCCTCGACGGCCTGCCCACCGGCCTCGCCGCGCAGGTCACCGGCGCACCCGCGTTCACCGCCGACCTCACGCAGGTCTTCGAGGGCGCGGACGTCACGCTGCTCGCCGTCACCGCGGGCGTCGTGGCGCTGCTGCTGCTCGTCACCTACCGCAGCCCGTTCCTGTGGATCGTGCCGCTCGTCGTCGTCGCCGCCACCGAACAGCTCACGCTGCGGGCCGTCGACACCATCGTCCCGGCCCTCGGCATCCACCTCCAGCAGGGCGCGGTCACCGGCATCGCCAGCGTCCTCGTCTTCGGCGCCGCCACCGACTACGCCCTGCTGCTCATCGCCCGCTACCGGGAGGAGCTGCGCCGCGAGGCCGACCGCTTCGCCGCGATGCGCGCCGCCCTGCGCCGCACCGCCGAACCCATCCTCGCCAGCGGCGGCACCGTCGTGCTCGGCGTGCTCACCCTGCTGCTGTCGGAGCAGGAGAACAACCGGGCCCTCGCCGTGGCCTGCGCCACCGGCGTCGTGTTCGCCATGCTGTCGGCGCTGTTCGTCCTCCCCGCCGTGCTGGTGCTCTTCGGCCGGGGGCTGTTCTGGCCGTTCGTGCCCCGGGTCGGCGGCGCCGCGCGCGAGGGCCGGCTGTGGGGCCGGCTCGGCGTCGCCGTCGTCCGCCGCCCGCTGCCGGTCGCGGTGCTCGCGACGCTGCTGCTCGCCGGCCTCGCCCTCGGTGGGCTCGGCATCCGCACGGGCCTGTCGGAGACCGAGCAGTTCCGGGTCAAGCCCGAGGCCGTCGGCGGCGCGGAGACCCTCGCCCGGGCCTTCCCCGCCGGCACCACGCAGCCGGTCGCCGTCCTGACCACCCCGACCGCGGCGCAGGCCATAGTGGCGGCCGCCACCGCCGTCCCCGGGGTCGCCTCCGCCCGGCCGGGGGACGCGGGCACCGCCGTCGCCCAGGTCGACGTGGTGCTGGAGGCCGAGCCGGGCAGCGCCGCCTCGGACCGGGCGATCGAGGCGCTGCGCGCCGCCGTCGCCGCGGTGCCCGGCTCCGCCCCGCCCGCCGTCGACGGCGTCGACCGGTTCGAGGGCGCCGTCGTCGGCGGCACGGTCGCCGCCACGTACGACTCGAAGGAGGCCGACGGCAGGGACCTGCGGCTGATCCTGCCGATCATCCTGCTGCTCGTCGCCGCGGTCCTCGTGCTGCTGTTGCGCGGCCTGCTCGCCCCGGCCCTGCTCGTGCTCACCGTCGTCGTCTCGTTCTTCGCCAGCCTCGGCGCGGCGTGGCTGCTGTTCGACCTCGTCCTCGGGTTCCCGGCGCTCGACAGCGGCGTCCTGCTGCTCGCCTTCGTCTTCCTCGTGGCCCTCGGCGTCGACTACAACATCTTCCTCGTGACCCGGGCCCGCGAGGACGCCCGCCGCACCGGCACCCGCGACGGCATGCTCTCGGCGCTACGCGTCACCGGCGGCGTGATCACCAGCGCGGGGGTGCTGCTCGCGGCGGTCTTCGCCGTCCTCGGCGTGCTGCCGCTGATCCTGCTGACCCAGATCGGGGTCATCGTCTGCATCGGCGTGCTGCTCGACACGCTGCTGGTGCGCACGGTCCTCGTGCCGGCGCTGGCGTTCCTGCTCGGCGACCGCTTCTGGTGGCCCGGCCGGATCCCGCCGGCCGCCGACGCCGCGCCGCCGGCCGGCGAGCCGACGCACGCCGGCCACGACGGGGCCGAGCCGGCGGCGACCCGGAGCTGAGGACCGCGCGGGCGGCGGCGGGGACGGGACCACCGCCGCCGCCCGCGCGCCGGTCCCGGCCGGGCGAACCGGTCCCGCCGCTCACCCCGGCGGCCCCGGGTCGGCCCGCCCGTCGGCCGGGCCGACCGCGCCGACCGCCCGGGCCCGCGTCGCCCAGGCGACCATGAACAGCGCGGTCCAGGCCAGCCCGAGCAGCACCGACGTGACCGTGCTGCTGGCGGTGCCCTGACCCAGGTAGAGCCGCGCGCCGGCGATCGCGGCCACCCCGGCCACGGCGGCCGTCCACGCGGCCACCGCCACCGGCCAGGGCGACCCCCGCGACAGCAGCCAGGCCAGCGTGCACAGGCTCGCCGCCAGCACGGCGTTCTGCGTCCCGAACAGCACGCCCTCCTCGCCCGAGGCGAGCCGGCCCGGCGCCACCACCTCGGCGACCACGGCGAGCACCACCAGCGGCAGGAACGCGCCGACGGTGCCCAGCACGTCGAGCGGATCGGCCCGCCGGGGCGACCCGCCGCGCCCCGGGCGTCGGCGCTGCCGCCAGGACCGGCCGGCGGCCACCACCGCCACCAGCGCGATCAGCACCGACCCCCGCGACACGGAGACCACGGTCGCCGCGACCTCCGCCGCGCCGGGGGTACGCCGGTCGGCGAACCAGCCGGCGATCACGTCGTCGACCACCGCCAGCCCGCTCCACCGCATCGCCGCCCCGAGCAGCCAGGCGATCGCCACGCCGGCCACGAACAGCAGCACCAGCCCCACGGCCAGGTTGATCAGCAGCGTCCAGCCGGGGCCGACGCGCATCGTCAGCAGGAAGAACAGCACCCCGTACCGGGCGGAGAGCCAGCGCAGCGGCGGCAGCGCCGCCGCCCGGGCCAGCAGCGCCCGCGCCGGGTCTGGGTGGCGGCCCAGCCAGCGGCCCACCAGCGCCACGGCGAGCACCCCGCCGAGCAGCACCAGCACCGCGCCGGTGGCCCTACCCAGCAGCCGGGACACCGTCTCGTACGACTCCCCGGCCAGGTTGCCCGCCAGCACCGACCCGCCCACCCAGGTCACCACACCGGCGAGGTTCCACGGCGCGAACCGGCGGTACGGCATGCCGGCCGCCCCCGCCAGGCGGGGCGCGAGGGTACGCGCGAACGCCACCCAGCGGGCGGTGAGGACCCCCCGCCCGCCAAGGCGTTCCAGCAGCGCGTCGGCGCGTCGCCACCGGTGCGGGCCCACCCGCGCCCCGAACCCGGACGCGCGCAGCCGGGGACCGTAGCGACGACCCGCGCGGAACGCCAACGCGTCCCCGGTCACGGCTGCGAGAATCATCACCAGCAGGGCGGGGCCGAGCCGCAGCGCGCCGGTGTACGTGAGGAAGCCGACCAGCAGCAGCGTCGCCTCGCCCGGCACCAGCAGCCCGACGATCACCGCCGTCTCGCCGGCCACGATCGCCGCGGCGACCAGGTAGACCAGCAGGGGCGGCAGGCCCTGCACCGAGTTCAGCAGATCGTGCACGACGGCCCCCGGCTCACGCGGCCAGCATGACAGCCGGGCCACGGGCACCGACAGCCGCACAGCCGCCGGATCCGGCCGGCAGCCGGGGGGCGACCCCGACTCGGCACCTGATCCGCGCAGGCGGGAGGATGGAGCCCATGCAGCTTCGCACCGACCTCCGCAACGTCGCCATCATCGCTCACGTCGACCACGGCAAGACCACCCTGGTCGATGCCATGTTGCGGCAGGCCGGCGCCTACGGCGCGCGCGGCGAGACGACCGAGCGGGTGATGGACTCGATGGACCTCGAAAGGGAGAAGGGCATCACCATCCTGGCCAAGAACACCGGCGTGCGCTACCTGCCGGCGGACGGGTCGGAGCCGGTCACCATCAACATCATCGACACCCCGGGCCACGCCGACTTCGGCGGCGAGGTCGAGCGCGGCCTCACCATGGTCGACGGCGTGGTGCTGCTGGTCGACGCCAGCGAGGGCCCGCTGCCGCAGACCCGCTTCGTGCTGCGCAAGGCGCTGCGCGCCCGGATGCCGATCATCCTGGTGATCAACAAGGTGGACCGCCCCGACGCCCGGATCAAGGAGGTCGTGGACGACACCTACGAGCTCTTCCTCGACCTGGACGCCGACGAGGAGCAGATCGACTTCCCGATCGTCTACGCCTGCGCCCGCGACGGCATCGCCTCCCTCACCCAGCCCGCCGACGGCTCCGTCCCGCAGGACAGCACCAGCCTGGAGCCGCTGTTCCGCGCCCTGCTCGACACCATCCCGCCGCCCGCCTACGAGCAGGACGCGCCGTTGCAGGCCCACGTGACCAACCTCGACGCGTCGCCGTTCCTCGGCCGGCTGGCGCTGTGCCGGGTGCGGCAGGGCACCATCGCCAAGGGCCAGACCGTCGCCTGGTGCCGCACCGACGGCAGCACCCAGCGGGTCCGCATCTCCGAGCTGCTGATGACCGAGGGCCTGGAGCGCAAGCCCGCCGACTCGGCCGGCCCCGGCGACATCATCGCCGTCGCCGGGATCCCCGAGATCATGATCGGCGAGACGCTGGCCGACGCCGAGAACCCGATCGCGCTGCCGCTGATCACCGTCGACGAGCCGGCCATCTCGATGACCATCGGCACCAACACCTCGCCGCTGGTCGGCCGGGTCAAGGGCGCCAAGGTCACCGCCCGGATGGTCAAGGACCGCCTCGACAAGGAGCTGGTCGGCAACGTGTCGCTGCGGGTGCTGCCCACCGAGCGCCCCGACGCCTGGGAGGTGCAGGGGCGCGGCGAGCTGGCCCTGGCGATCCTCGTCGAGCAGATGCGCCGCGAGTCCTACGAGCTGACCGTCGGCAAGCCGCAGGTCGTCACCCGGGAGATCGACGGCAAGACCTGCGAGCCGGTCGAGCGGCTCACCATCGACGCCCCCGACGACTACCTGGGCGCGATCACGCAGCTCCTGGCCACCCGCAAGGGCCGGATGGAGCAGCTGGTCAACCACGGCACCGGCTGGATCCGGATGGAGTGGCTGGTCCCGGCGCGCGGCCTGATCGGCTTCCGCACCGAGTTCCTCACCGAGACCCGGGGCACCGGCATCCTGCACCACGTCTTCGAGTCCTACGAGCCGTGGTTCGGCGAGCTGCGTACCCGCAACAACGGCTCGCTGGTCGCCGACCGGGCCGGTGCCGTCACCGCGTTCGCGATGACCAACCTCCAGGAGCGCGGCCAGCTCTTCGTCGAGCCCGGCACCGAGGTGTACGAGGGCATGATCGTCGGGGAGAACTCCCGCTCCGACGACATGGACGTCAACATCACCAAGGAGAAGAAGCTCACCAACATGCGAGCCTCGACCTCCGACGAGACCGAGAAGCTGATCCCGCCGCGCAAGCTGTCGCTGGAGCAGGCCCTGGAGTTCTGCCGCGAGGACGAGTGCGTCGAGGTGACCCCCGCCGCGGTCCGCATCCGCAAGGTCGTGCTCGACCAGACCCAGCGCGCCCGCGCCACGGCCCGCCGCAAGCACGCCGGCTGACCCCCTGCCGATCCGGCCCCCGGACGACCGGGGGCCGGATCGGCTACCGTCACCCGCATGATCTGGGACGAGCTCGACGCCCGCCTGGACGCCCTGCCGGGCACCGTGTCGGCGTACGCGGGCCGGGTCGACGCCCCGGCGACCTGGACCCGGCAGCCCGACGCCACCCATTACGCGGCCAGCACCATGAAGGTCGCCGTGCTGCTGGCCCTGCACCGGGCCGCCGAGGCCGGCACGCTCGACCTCGACGCCCCCGTCGAGGTGCGCAACGAGTTCGACTCCGCCCGGCCCGAAGCCCCCCGGTTCGCGTGCGCCCGGCACTACGACAACGACGGGTCCGTCTGGGAGCGGGAGGGCGGGCACGCGCCCCTGCGCTGGCTGGCCGAGCGGATGATCGTGCGCTCCAGCAACCTGGCCACCAACCTCTGCCTGCGCCACGTCGGCCTGCCCGCCGTCGCCGAGGCGTGGGCGGCCGCCGGCGCCCGGCACAGCGTCACCGGGCGCGGCATCGAGGACTTCGCCGCCCGCGAGGCCGGCATCACCAACCTGGTCACCGCCGCCGACCTGGCCGCCCTGCTCGGCGGGCTGGCCGCCGGGGCGACCCGGCCCGGCCCGCTCGCCTCCCCCGCCGGCTGCGCCGCCATGCTGGACGTCCTGTTCGCCCAGGAGTTCCGCGAGGACCTCGCCGCCGGCCTGCCCGACGGCGTCCGCATCGCCCACAAGAACGGCTGGGTACGCGGCGTGCGGCACGGCGCCGGCGTGGTCTACCCGGCCGACGCCCCGCCGTACTCGCTGGTCGTCTGCACCACCGGCGACCCCGCCGGCGGCGCGGCGGACGGGGACGCCTGCCGGCTCCTCGCCGACATCTCCGCCCGGGTCTGGGCGGCCCGCCACGACCTGCGCCCGGCCGCAGCGGCCTGAGGGCTCGGCTCGGCCCGGTGCCGGGCCGAGCCGGGCCCGGTGGCCGGGCACGGCACCGAGCCGAGGGCCGGTCGCGGCACCTAGCCGAGGGCCGGGCACGGCGTCGGCAGGTAACTCTGGGCAACGCCGCGGCACGTCGAGACGACCTGCCGCGCTCCCTTTGCTCTGCACCCACGGACGCAGCAGTCACGCAGCGCATCGGACCGCCGCCCCCGCCCGCCGCCTCCGCACCGGGATCTCCCCAGCTCAACGACATGTTGCGTCGATGGGTGCAGAGCAAAGGGAGCGCATGAGGTCTGTTCGGGTCGCAGCAACCTGACGAAGAGTGAAGATTGGCCGCGATCGGTCTCGCCTCCCGCAGCCGTCACCGCACGTGACCAGCGAACGGCGGGCCGGGCACGGCGGCCGGGCCGGGCGCCCGGCAGTGGCGGGGTTCAGTCCAGCAGGTTGTCCCGCAGCGCCGCCAGGTGCGCCCCCGTCAGCCCCAGCCCGTCGCGCAGGTACGCGTCGAACGAGCCGTGCACCCGCCGGACCTCCGCGTACGCGGCGTCCAGGTACTCCCCGCGTACCTCCATCAGCGGCCGGATCGCCGCCTCCGCCAGGTCCGGCTGACGGGCCCGCATCGCGGCCAGGACGACCTCCTTGAGGCTCTCCGTCTGCGCGTTGGTCCGCAGGTAGTCCGCCCGGATCGCCGCCTCGTCCACCCCCAGCGCGGTGAGCAGCACGACCGACAGCCAGCCGGTGCGGTCCTTGCCGGCCGAGCAGTGGAACAGCAGCGGCAGGTTGCCCGCGTCGGCGGCCAGCCGGGCCGCCCCGCCGAAGCCGGCCCGGGCCGCCCCGCCGGTGACGAACCACCGGTAGATCTCCGCCATCGCCGCCGGGGTGCCCTGGAGGGCCAGCGCCGTCTCCGCGCGCAGGTCGTGCCCGAGCAGCACCTCCGACACGGCCGTGAAGACCGGATGCGCCGGGTCGTACACCGGCAGGCGCACCACCCGGGGCGCGCCGGGCAGCCGGTCCGGCGGGGCCGTCGCGATCTCCGAGTCGTCGCGCAGGTCGACCACGCAGGCCGGGGCGATCATCCCCAGCACCGGCAGGTCCTCGTCGGTCAGCCGGCCCAGCGCCGGGGTGCGGATCAGCCGGCCGGCCCGCACCCGGCGGCCGTCGAGCCCCACCATGCCGCCGAGGTCGCGCGCGTTCGGCGCCCCCACCAGCTCCCAGTCCCGCCCGCCCATTCGGCCTCCCCTGTCGTCGCCGGGTCGCGTATAGGGTGCCGCACATGACGATCACCGCGGTACGCACCCACCGGCTTTCCGCGCCCCTGCACACCCCGTTCGTCACCGCGCTGCGCCGCACCACCACCACCGACACGCTGATCGTGGAACTCGTCGACGACGACGGACGGTCCGGCTTCGGCGAGGCCCCGCAGGTGTGGCAGGTGACCGGGGCGTCGCTGGCCGGGGCCGAGGCGTGCGTGCAGGAGATGCTCACCCCGGGGCTGATCGGCCGGGACGCCGACGACCTCGTGGCCCGGTGCGCCGAGGTGCGCCGGGCGGTGGCCGGCAACGAGGCCGCCAAGGCGGCGGTGGACACCGCGCTGCACGACCTGGCCGCGCGCCGGCTCGGCGTACCCCTGGTGCGGTTGCTCGGCGGCACGGCCCGGCGCGTGCCCACGGACGTCACCCTCGCCGCGGGCGACGCCACCGACCTGGCCGCCGCGGCCCGGCAGCGGCGCGGCGAGGGGTTCTCCGTGCTCAAGCTGAAGGTCGGCACCGACGCGGCGGGCGACCTGGAGCGGGTCCGGGCGGTGCGGGCGGCCGTCGGCCCCGACGTGCGCATCCGGCTCGACGCCAATCAGGGTTGGACCCCCCGCGAGGCGGTCCGGGTGATTCGCGGCATCGAGGACGCCGGCCTCGGCGTCGAGCTGGTGGAGCAGCCGGTGTCGCGCTGGGACCTCGACGGGCTGGCCTGGGTCAGTGACCGGGTGGGCCTGCCGGTCCTGGCCGACGAGTCGGTGTTCGGCGTGCGCGACCTGGTCGAGGTGATCCGCCGACGCGCCGCCGACATGGTCAACGTCAAGCTGGCCAAGTGCGGTGGCCTGCACGCCGCCCGCACGCTGCTGGACCTGGCCGCCGAGCACGGGATCGGCACCGTCGTCGGCTCGATGATGGAGAGTCAGGTGGGGCTCGGCGCGGCGGCCAGCCTGGTCGCCGCCCACGGCACCAGCGCCGTCTCCGACCTCGACGCCGCCTGGTGGCTGGCCTGGTCGCCGGTGCGGGGCGGCATCCGGTACGACGGCGCGACCGTGGTGCTGCCGGACGCGCCCGGCCTCGGCATCACCTCCGTTGAAGCAAAGATTCAACCGGATGGTTGATGGGTGGCGCTTTCTTTCCTAGGGTCGCTGTCGTGAGGGCGCGGCGGGGAAGCCGTGAACTGGGGGTGGACGTGGAGCTGCAACCGGGCCGCGAGGCCGTCGTCCGGGTCGCGGTCGCGACCCTCTGGTCCTGCCCCGAGGCGGTGCGCCCCGTCGACCGCCCCGCCCTCGACGCGCCCGCCGATGTCGCCGCCTGGATCTCCGGCATGGACGCCGACCAGCAGGTCGGCGAGTGCGTGCTGAGTCAGCTCCTGCTCGGCGAACGGGTGCTGGTCACCGCCCTGCGCCCCGACGGCTGGGCGCACGTCGTGGCCGTCGAGCAACCGGCGGCCCGGCTCGACCCGCGCGGCTACCCCGGCTGGCTCCCGGCCGCCCAGCTCGCCCCGCGCCCGGCCGACGCCGCGACCCCGCCGGCCGACGCCGCCCGCTCCCCGGCCGACGCCGCGCCCGACCCGGCCGACGCCCCGGCGCACCTGGTCGCCCCGGCCGTCCCCTGGGTCGTCGACGCGACGCTCACCGCCCTGCGCGCCGCCCCGGCCGGCGAGCCGGTCGTGGCCGGGGTCGTCCTCGGCACCCGGCTGACCCCGGCCGGCCCCCCGGCGGACGGCTGGCGGCCGGTGCGCGCCCCCGGCCACGACCGGCCGCTCTGGCTGCCCGACGCGCACCTCGTGCCGGCGCCCGCCGCGCCCCCGTCCCCGGCGGAGGTGCTGGCCGTCGCCGCCCGGCTGCGCGACGTGGCCTACGTATGGGGCGGGGTGTCGGCGTACGGGATCGACTGCTCCGGCCTGGTGCACCTGGCCTGGCGGCGGTTCGGGGTGGTGCTGCCCCGCGACGCCGCCGACCAGGCCGGCGCGACCACCCCGCTGCCCCTGGGCACCGAACGCGTCGGCGACCTCTACTTCTTCGCCCGCCCCGGCCGGCGGATCCACCACATCGGATTCGTCAGCGCCGCCCCGGACGGCGGCCGGCGCATGCTGCACGCCTGCTACCGACGCCGCCGCGTCCTGGAGGAGGCGATGCCGGCCGAGCGGACGGCCACCCTGGTCGGCGCGCACCGCGTCTGAGCCGCCCGGGACGGCGGAAGGGGCGCTCCCGGTGCCGGAAGCGCCCCTGCCCGCGTGGTCGGGTCAGCCGCGCGCCGACGCCAGCTCGCGCCGCCGGTCGCGGGCCGACTTGATCAGGCTGGCCACGGTCGCCACCGCGAGGGTGCCGAGGATGACCGTCAGGGACAGCCAGATCGGGATGTGCGGGGCCCAGGCCACCGGGTCGCCGCCGTTGACGAACGGCAGATGGTTGTCGGCCAGGGCCTCCAGCACCAGCTTGACGCCGATGAAGCCGAGCACCACCGCCAGGCCGTAGCTGAGGTAGATCAGCCGGTCCAGCAGCCCGCCGAGCAGGAAGTAGAGCTGGCGCAGGCCCATCAACGCGAAGACGTTCGCGGTGAAGACCAGGTACGGCTCCTGGGTGATGCCGAAGATCGCCGGGATCGAGTCCAGCGCGAAGATCAGGTCGGTGGTGCCGATGGCGATCATGACGATCAGCATCGGGGTGAACAGCCGCCGGCCGGCCTCGTGCGTGGTCATCTTCGCGCCGTCGTAGTCCCGGGAGATCGGCAGCGCCTTGCGGCTCCACCGGATCAGCAGGTTCTCGCTGAACTCGTCCTCGTCCGGCTCGCCCTGCCGGGCCAGGTTGACCGCCGTGTAGATGAGGAACGCGCCGAAGATGTAGAAGACCCAGGAGAACTGGGAGATCAGGGCCGCACCGGCGGCGATGAAGCCACCGCGCATGAGCAGCGCCAGCACGATGCCGATCAGCAGCACCTTCTGCTGGTACTGCCGGGGCACCCCGAACCGGGCCATAATGATCACGAAGACGAACAGGTTGTCCACCGAGAGGCTGTACTCGGTGAGCCAGCCGGTGTAGAACTCACCGGCCACCCCGGGACCGGAGAAGATCCACAACCCGGCGCCGAAGAGCAGGGCCAGCCCGACGTAGAAGCTGACCCACAGGCTCGACTCACGGACGCTCGGCTCGTGTGGTCGCCGGCCGATGATCAGCAGGTCGACGACGAGAACCGCAGTCAGTGCGACGAGGGTCCCCGCCCACACCAATCCGGACACGTTCAATCCCATCCTCCGGCAGACACACGGCGTCGGGCACACCGTACGCCCGCCGGGGCGGGTGGGTGTGGCGACGCGGACACTGGTGACTGTCGGAGGTCTCTTCCGTCGCCGACCCGCGAGCGGGCCGACAACCTACGGAGCCGGGTCGCGCCACCCGGGGGCGGTCGACCGTGCTGACGACTCCGTCGCGGGGGAATACTCCCCTCCTTCGCGCCCATTCTTCACCATGGCGAGGCGGGAGCGCATCTCCTGCTTTTGTGCCGGGGCTCTCAGCGGGCGTCCAGTGACGGATCTCTCCACCGACCTCGCCTCCCTCTGGCCCTTCTCTACGTTGGTCCCTCACCACGCGTAGAGCGTCCTAGGAGGCCAGCTCGCATCATTGCCGGCGTGAGTCTCCGTCCCTGCGGTGGACACGGCCACCCCGGCGGCCCGGGCCCGGCCGGCGTCGTGCGAGGCTCTCGGCATGGTGCTTGAGGTTGCGCTCATCGACGTGACACCCGGACACGAGGACGACTTCGCCGCCGCGTACGCGCGGGGGCACGAGATCCTGGCCGGCACGCCCGGCTGCCGTTCCGTCCGGATGACCCGCGGCGTGGAGTCGCCGACGCGGTTCGTCCTGCTGGTCGAGTGGGACTCCGTGGCCGCCCACGAGGAGAACTTCCGCGAGACCGAGCGGTTCGCTCAGTGGCGGGCGCTGATCGGCCCCCACTTCGCCGGCCCGCCGCTGGTCGAGCACTTCGTCGACGTCCCCGCCTAAGCCGACGTCCCTGCCTGAGCCGACGCCCCGGCGTCGCCGCCGCGGCCGACCGGTCCCCGCCCCGCCTGCGCCGACGCCCTCGCCCACGCCGCCCGGCCTTGGCCACGCCCCGGCGGAAGTGTCACACCCCCCGGCTACCGTGCGCTCGCGCGCGGCCGCCGGCCCCGGCGGGCTCGGGGTCGCCGGGCCCGGTGGCCGCGCGGGCGGCACCGGGCGGGTCACCGGCTCCGGGGCGGCTTCGCGCGCTGCGCCGGGTCGGTGAGTGGCGCAGGAGGCCGGTCACGCGGCACCGACGCCGGCAGGCCCACCCGCCGCCGGAGAACGGGCCCGGCGCGACACGGCGGGCCGACCCGCCAGGGCCGCGCCGTCAGTCCTGCGGCTGGCGGGGCCGGGGCAGCGCCGCGCCCTCCGGCCGGGACCGCACCGACGGCTGACCGCCGAGATCGACCGCGGCCGGCAACGACGGGTCGTCGGCCAGCCGGCCCAACAGCGCCGCCGTCTCCGCCGCCGGGAGCGCGGCGTCGAGCAGCCGGTCGATCACCGCGTCGTACCAGCCGAGGTCCGCCGGGGAAACCAGCCGCACGTCGGTGGTCAGGGCTTCCAGCATCACCGTGCGCGGGTCGGCCGGGTCGGGGAACGAGTAGCGGGTGAACGGGGTCAGCGGATGCGCGCCCCCGGCCGTCGCCCCCGGCGGGACCACCCGAATGGTCACGTTCGGCCGGCCCGCCAGGTGGACCAGGTGCCGCAGCTGCTCGCGCCAGATGCCGTCGGGCACGCCGCCCGGGTCACAGGCCGCGAGCTCCAGCAGCGCCGTGTAGCGGGGCGGCTCCGGCCGGTGCAGCACCTCCTGCCGGACGAGCCGGGCCCGCACGTCGGCCTCCACGTCCACCTCGGGGTGCAGCAGCCGGGCGACTCCGAGCCGCAGCCGCGCGTACGCCGGGGTCTGCAACAGCCCCGGCACGACGGCGGGCTGGTATTCCACCACGGTGGCGGCGCCGGCCTCCAACTCGGCGTAGGCCCGCTGCCGCTCCCCCATCCCGCCGAGCGTCTTCCACCAGCCGCGGCCCGTCGCCGCGTCCCGGGCGATGACGATCAGCGCGTCGCGCTCGTCGGGCCCGACCCGGTAGACGTCCAGCAGGTCGAGCACGTCGGCGAGATCCGGCCGACTCTGCCCCAGCTCGATGCGGGACAGCTTCGAGGTGGACGCCCAACCCAGCCGGTCACAGACCTGCTCCAGCGTCAGCTCCTCCCGCCTGCGCAGTTGGCGCAACTCGGCTCCGAGTCGCGCCCGTCGAATCACCGGACTCGTTGGCAACGGCATCCCCGCCTCCCCAGGACGGAGAGTACGCAGATCGATCACTCGCTGCAATACCTCGCTTGCTTACGGCGACGACATCCGACGCCGCGGAGCGGCCCGACGGTCACTTCACGCCCGCCGCGTCCATCCCCCGCAGCTCCTTCTTCAGGTCGGCGACCTCGTCGCGGATGCGGGCGGCCAGCTCGAACTGCAACTCCCGGGCGGCGGCCAGCATCTGGTCGTTGAGCTCCTGGATGAGCTGGGCGAGATCGGCCCGGGCCATCCCCTCCCGCGACGGACCGGCCGCGCCGGCCCGGCTGCGGCTGCGGGTCTCCTTGACCGGCGCCTTGCCCCGCGACAGTTGCCGCGCCGCGCCGCCGACCCGGGAGCTCTCGGTGTCCTCCGCCTCCCGGTAGATGTCGTCGAGAATGTCGTGGATCTTCTTGCGCAGCGGCTCGGGGCTGATCCCGTGCGCCTCGTTGTGGGCCACCTGCTTGGCCCGGCGTCGGTTGGTCTCCCCGATCGCCTCCGCCATCGACGGGGTGATCTTGTCGGCGTACATGTGCACCTGGCCGGAGACGTTTCGCGCCGCCCGGCCGATGGTCTGGATCAGCGACCGGCCGCTGCGCAGGAAGCCCTCCTTGTCCGCGTCGAGGATCGCCACGAGGGACACCTCGGGCAGGTCCAGGCCCTCGCGGAGCAGGTTGATGCCGACCAGCACGTCGTATTCGCCCTTGCGCAGCTCGCGCAGCAGCTCCACCCGGCGCAGCGTGTCGACCTCGGAGTGCAGATAGCGCACCCGGATGCCGTTCTCCAGCAGGTAGTCGGAGAGGTCCTCGGCCATCTTCTTGGTCAGCGTGGTGACCAGGACCCGCTCGTCGCGCTCGGTGCGCAGCTTGATCTCGTGCATCAGGTCGTCGATCTGCCCCTTGGTGGGCTTCACCACCACCTCGGGGTCGATCAGGCCCGTCGGGCGGATCACCTGCTCGACGAACTCGCCCTGGGCCTGCTCCAGCTCCCAGGAGCCCGGGGTGGCGGAGAGGAAGACCAGCTGCCCCACGCGCTCCAGGAACTCGTCGAAGCGCAGCGGCCGGTTGTCGGCGGCGCTGGGCAGCCGGAAGCCGTGGTCGATGAGCATCCGTTTGCGGGAGGCGTCGCCCTCGTACATGCCGCCGATCTGCGGGATCGTCACGTGCGACTCGTCGATGACGGTGAGGAAGTCGTCGGGGAAGTAGTCGAGCAGACAGTGCGGCGGGCTGCCCGGCAGCCGGCCGTCGATGTGCATCGAGTAGTTCTCGATGCCGGAGCAGAAGCCGACCTGCCGCATCATCTCCAGGTCGTAGGTGGTGCGCATCCGCAGCCGCTGGGCCTCCAGCAGCTTGCCCTGCCGCTCCAGCTCGGCGAGGCGCTCGGCCAGCTCCGCCTCGATGTCGCGGGTGGCCCGCTCCATCCGCTCCGGGCCGGCGGCGTAGTGGGTGGCCGGGAAGATCATCAGGCTGTCGACCTCGCGGACCACGTCGCCGGTCAGCGGGTTGAGGTAGTAGAGCTTCTCCACCTCGTCGCCGAACAGCTCGACCCGGACGGCGAGCTCCTCGTACGCCGGGATGATCTCCAACGTGTCGCCGCGGACCCGGAACGTGCCCCGCTGGAACGCCATGTCGTTGCGGGTGTACTGGATGTCGACGAGGCGGCGCAGCAACTGGTCGCGGTCGAGCTCCTGCCCGACGGCGACCCGGACGGCGCGGTCGAGGTATTCCTCCGGGGTGCCCAGGCCGTAGATCGCCGAGACGGTGGCCACCACCACCACGTCCCGGCGGGTCAGCAGCGACATCGTCGCCGAGTGCCGCAGCCGCTCGACCTCCTCGTTGATCGAGGAGTCCTTCTCGATGTAGGTGTCGGTCTGCGGGATGTAGGCCTCGGGCTGGTAGTAGTCGTAGTAGGAGACGAAGTATTCCACCGCGTTGTGCGGCAGCAGCTCGCCGAACTCCTTCGCCAGCTGCGCGCAGAGCGTCTTGTTGGGGGCCAGCACCAGGGTGGGCCGCTGCAGCCGCTCGACGAGCCAGGCCGTCGTGGCGCTCTTGCCCGTGCCGGTCGCGCCGAGCAGCACGGTGTTGCGGTCGCCGCGCCGCACCCGGCGCTCCAGGTCGTCGATGGCGGCCGGCTGGTCGCCGGCCGGCTGGAACTCGCTGACGACCTGGAAACGGCCGTCGAGCCGGGGAATGTCGAGCGCCATGACACCCACCGTACGCCCGGGGTCCGACAGCGCGGCACGACTACCGTCGGTCCGTGATCGGCTTCGATATTCGCATTGTGTGGCGGATTTCACCGCGCTAGGGTATGGCCGTAGGCCGCTCGCGGCGGCCGTCCGGGCCGGCGGCTCGGCCCTCGACGGCCGACACGCCCCCGGCACAGGGGTCGCAGCACCTGGGACATCACTCGGCGTGCGCACCCGACGTGGTCGCGCGCAGGCGCAGACCGGCCGCCGCGAGCGCCCCACGCAACCGGCGGGCGTCACCTGTCCCGCACGCCGCACGTTCATCCTCGCGTGGAGAACTCCCCCGGGCCGACGCCCCGGCCCGCCCGGCCGACGCACCCGCCCGCCGAGGGTCCGGCCCGGTCCACGGCGACGCTCCCGCTCGTCGTCGCACCCGTCCGGGGCCGGCGCGGCGACCGGGGTCCCGCCGCGCACCGCGCCCGGCCGGGCCGCGGGAGCCGGGGCAGGGGCGGACGCGGCGGCGGGGACGGGGACGGGCCCGCCGGGCGGCGACGCACCGCCGTGGTCGTGCTGGGGGTGGTCGCCGCCGCCGCGGCGGCGGCCCTGGTCGTCGGGCTGCTGACCTGGGTGCCTGCGGCACCGGAGCCGTCCCGGCCGCTGACCCCGGCGGAGGCGGAGCGCCTCGCCGCGGTGCGGGTCACCAACCACCGGGACGTCCGCTCCGGCGTGCGCCTGACCCTCGGCGAGGCCGGCGCCCGCACCGACGTCGTGGGCTGGGTCGACTGGTCCCGGCCCCTGGCCTACCTGGACGTGGGCGGGCCCGGGGCCGGCCGGGACCGCGGGCTGGTCCAGGCGGTCCCGGGGCTGCTGCTGACCCGGCCCGACCCGACGGCGGTGCCCGCCCCGGCGTATCCGCCCCTGGTGCCGCCGGCCGACGGCTGGCGGGTGGGCGACGTGGCCGCCGCCCGGCCCCTCCGCCCCGCGGTCGACCTGCTCCTCGCGCTCGCCGCGCCCCGGCCCGAGCCGGCCGGGGACTTCCCGGCCGACGACGCCCGGTGGCTGGCCCCGGCCGAGGCCGGCGGGCTGCCGGTGGACGTCTTCCAGTCCCGCCTGCCCGGTCCGACGCCCCCCGGGCCGGTGCCGGGAAGCGCGACACCGACGACCGGGCGACGGAGCGCCCCGACGACGGCGCGGCAGGGCGCGCCGGGGAGACCGGGACGGAGCACGCCGGCCGGGTCGGGGCCGGCGGCGTCGACCCCGGGCGCGTCGGGTCCGGCCGGGGCCTGGCCCGGGCCCGCGATCAGCCTGCCGGCCGCGGTCCGTCCGCCGGCCGGGTCGGCGCTCGACGGGGCCGCCCGCTGGTGGGTCGACCGGGACGCCCGGCTGCACCGGCTGGAGGGACGCCTGCGGGGCGGCGTGCCGGTGACGCTGGAGTTGCAGCATGCCAACCGGCCGGTGCTGTGGCCGGTGGCCGCGCTCGGTGGCCGCGCGGGGCTGCCCCGGGCGCTCACCGGCGCCGAGGAGGACCGGCTGGCCCGGGTGGCCACCCGGCTGCGGGCCCAGGGCGGCGCCGCCGCCACGCTCACCGCGCCCGTGGCCCCGGGCCGGGCCGTGCGCGGCACCGGCTGGCTCGACTGGACGGCCCGGGCGGCGTACCTGTCGGTCGGCGGCACCGGCGCGTGGCCCGGCCGGACGCTGCGCCGCTACGACGCCGCCGGGATCTGGTCCGCCGCCGCCACCGGCGACCCGGCCGCCCCGCCGCCGCTGCCGCCGCCGCGCACCGGGTACGCCTGGCACCACCGCCCACCCGACGCGGACGACGCGGACGACATCGACCTGCTGCTGGCCGCCGCGCTGCGCGCCGGCGCGGCGACGGAACGGACGGCCCGCCCGGCGAGCCGGATCCGCGGGGACCGCCTCGCCGACCGGGCCGTCGACGTGATCGAGGTGGACGCGGGGCGCGGCCCGCTGCGCTACTGGATCGACCGGTCCGGGCTGCTGCGCCGGCTGGAGCTACGCACCCGGCTCGGCACGTACGCCCAGCTCGACCTGTCGCCGGAGGCCGTGCCGGCGCTGCCGCCGGTGGCCCCGGCGCGCGCCCCGCGCTGACCTCGGCGGGACCGGTCCGTGGCCGGCAGCGGGCTCAGGGCCGCCAGCCGGTGCGCGCGGCCCACTCCTCGGCCCGGTGGTGTTCCTCGTCGAACCACGGGTCGCGCGCCGTGGCGTTGGGGGACCCCCCGGCCGGCGCGCTGGCCGCCAGGTCACCCTTGAGCGTCAGGTACGCCGCCCGCCGGGCGGGGTCGGCGCGCAGGTGGTCGCGCATCAGCAGCGCGTACCGCCAGCCGGGCGAGCCCTCCGGCCGCAGGTGCAGGCGCACCGGGCGGCCCGGGTCGGCGTTGCCGTGCAGCCGCTTCTCCCAGCGGCCGCTGCCCGCCGGGCGGGGGCTGTCCCACCACTGGCCGGGCACACGCGGGAAGCCGGCCGCAGCGAGCCGCTCGGCGAGCGCGCCGTCCGCCTCCGCGAGACTCGGCACGGTCACCTGGATGTCGACGACGTCCCGGGCGGCGAGGCCGGCGACGGCCGTCGAGCCGACGTGGTCGATCCGCGGATCGGCCGGGGCGAGCGCGTGCCGGAGCCGGGCGGCCAGCCGGGCGTACTGCTGCGGCCAGGTCGGGTCGGGGCCGGTCAGGGCGGTCCCGTCGGGTTCGGCCGCCCGGCGGAGCCGGACGTTCTCCTCGTACGGCAGCAGCCGGTCCCGCCACAGCCCGTCCACTTGGACGTGCAGCTCGTCGAGGGTGGCGTCGTTGCGCAGGACCACGTCCGCGGCCGCGTCCCGGCGCGCGTCGTCGGCCTGCGCGGCGATCCGCCGCTCGGCCTCCGCCCGGCTCATCCCCCGGTCACGCGCCAGCCGGGCCAGCCGCACGGCCACCTCCGTCTGCACCACGACCACCAGGTGGTACGTCGGCGCGAGCCCGACCTCGACCAGGAGCGGCACGTCGTTGACCACCACGGCGTCGGGCGCCGCCGCGGCGGCCAGCTCGGCGGTCCGCGCGCGGACCCGGGGGTGGGTGATCGCCTCCAGCCGGCGGCGGGCCGCCTCGTCGGCGAAGACCAGCCCGCCCAGCGCGGCCCGGTCCAGGGCCCCGTCGGGGCCGACGACCCGGTCGCCGAAGGCGGCCACGACCTCTCTGAGCCCTTCGCTGCCCGGGGCGACCACCTCGCGGGCGATCCGGTCGGCGTCGATCACCACCGCGCCGAGCGCGGCCAGCCGGGCCGCGACGGCGCTCTTGCCGGAGCCGATCCCGCCGGTCAGTCCCACCATCAGCACCGCAACAGTCAACCGGATCGACGCCCGCACCGCCAGACCGGCCGGGACGGGCCAGCTCACGCCCGTTCGGACGCTGGACCGGGCGGTCGGACGCTGGGCCGCCTGCTCGGGCGGCTGGGCCGGTCGGTCGATGCTGGGCCGCGTGGACAGCCTCTGGGCCGGGCGGGCCTGGCCTGCTCGGACGCTGCTGGCCGTCGCCGCCTCCGATCAGCGCCACCTCTGGTCGGCGTCTCCTCTCGTCAGCTTCTCTGCTGGTCGGCGTCAGCACTCGATCGCGGATCGAGTGGGCTCCGGCCAGGAGCGAGGCCACTCGATCCACGATCGAGCACGATCTTGCCGGGCCACAAAGCGAACGGGCGGCAGAGCGAACGGGCGGCAGAGCGGACGGGCCGGGTGGAAGGGTGGCAAGGGGCGCGGGCGGCAAAGAGCCGGCCAGCCAGACAAGGCGGGCAAGTGTCCAGGCAGGCGGCGAGGGTAGGTCGGAAGACGGAGGGCCGGCCGCGCAGACGAGGGAGGGCGGAGACCGGGCGCGGGAAGGTAGGCCGAAACGGCGACGGGCCCCGCCCCGGCGGCCCGGTGGAACCGGATCGCGGGGACAGGGCCCGTCGTCGTCAGCGGCGGCTCCGGACCGGGGGCGTCGTCAAACGCGCCCGGCGGGGAGTCGTCACGGGGTCACTTGCCGCCGGCGAGCTTCTCCCGCAGCGCGGCGAGCGCCTCGTCGGTGGCCAGGGTGCCGGCCGGCTCCTCGGCCTGCCGGCTCGGGGCCGTGCTGGTCGAGGTGGTGGTGCCGCTGGTCGACACGGCCGGAGCCGGGTTGGCAGCGGCCTCGGCGTCGGCGGCCCGGGAGGTCTGCACCTGCTTGGTGTGGGCCTCCCAGCGCTGACGGGCCTCGGCGTACTGGTTCTCCCAGGTCTCGCGCTGCTTGTCGTACCCCTCGAGCCACTCGCCCGTCTCCGGGTCGAAGCCCTCCGGGTAGATGTAGTTGCCCTCGGCGTCGTACGTCGCAGCCATGCCGTAGAGGGTCGGGTCGAAGTGCTCCTCGCCCTCGACGAAGCCCTCGTTGGCCTGCTTGAGCGACAGGGAGATCCGGCGGCGCTCCAGGTCGATGTCGATGACCTTGACCATGACCTCGGAGCCGACCTGGACGACCTGCTCCGGGATCTCCACGTGGCGCTCGGCCAACTCGGAGATGTGGACCAGGCCCTCGATGCCGTCGTCCACCCGGACGAAGGCGCCGAACGGCACCAGCTTGGTGACCTTACCCGGCACGATCTGCTGGATCGCGTGGGTGCGGGCGAACTGCCGCCACGGGTCCTCCTGGGTCGCCTTCAGCGACAGCGAGACCCGCTCGCGGTCCAGGTCGACGTCCAGGACCTCGACCTCGACCTCCTGGCCGACCTCGACGACCTCGGACGGGTGGTCGATGTGCTTCCAGGACAGCTCGGAGACGTGCACCAGGCCGTCCACGCCGCCCAGGTCGACGAACGCGCCGAAGTTGACGATCGAGGACACGACGCCCTTGCGGACCTGGCCCTTCTGCAGCTTGTTGAGGAACTCGGTGCGCACCTCGGACTGCGTCTGCTCCAGCCAGGCCCGGCGGGACAGGACCACGTTGTTGCGGTTCTTGTCCAGCTCGATGATCTTGGCTTCGAGCTCGCGGCCGACGTACGGCTGCAGGTCACGCACCCGCCGCATCTCGACCAGGGACGCGGGCAGGAAGCCGCGCAGCCCGATGTCGAGGATGAGACCACCCTTGACCACCTCGATGACCGAGCCGCGGACGACGCCGTCCTCGTCCTTGATCTTCTCGATCGTGCCCCAGGCCCGCTCGTACTGCGCCCGCTTCTTGGAGAGGATCAGACGACCCTCCTTGTCCTCCTTCTGGAGGACCAGGGCCTCGATGTGGTCACCGACCGAGACGACCTCGGCGGGGTCCACGTCGTGCTTGATCGACAACTCTCGAGAGGGGATGACACCCTCGGTCTTGTAGCCGATGTCGAGCAGGACCTCGTCCCGATCGACCTTGACGACGGTGCCTTCGACAATGTCGCCGTCGTTGAAGTACTTGATGGTCTCGTCGATCGCGGCGAGGAAAGCCTCCTCGGAACCGAGATCGTCGTGGGTGACCCGGGTGGCGCTCGAGGGGGCCTCGATGCTGCTCGTCATGTGGGCGGTTGCTCCGGTCGGATGGGTTGTCACAGCAGGCTGGTGTCGCGGTGACCTGTTCGCGCCAGCGGATCCGTCGCCGGGCACACAGAAGATCACTAGTGAGGTCCTGATGTGGCTCCGTCTGGAACTCCGCGACCGCGCGCCTTCTCCCTGCCGAGGCACGCGACCCGCGAGCGCATCGTCTAGCCTACCGTGCGCATTACCACAGCGTGCAAGCCCCGGGAGAAGTGATCCAGCCCGCTTTCGCGACGGACTGCACCTTTCGTGCCCGAACCGGGGGTTTACGGGCGGGGACCCGGCGGCCATCCCGCCCCCACCGGTAGCCGCGCCGCAGCGGGCCGGCAGCCGGGGCCACCACTAGACTGCCGCGGTGACCGACGACCTGGCCAACCTCACCGTGAGCGCCGAGCCGGACGCGGCGCCGGGGGTGCTGCGACGCCCGGTGACCGACGCCGACGCCCGGCGGGCCAGCCGCGGCTGGTGGGACTCCGACGCCGACGACTACCAGGCCGAACACGGCGCGTTCCTCGGCGACGTGGACTTCGTCTGGTGCCCCGAGGGGCTGCGCGAGGCCGACGCCCGGCTGCTCGGCGACCTCGCCGGACGCCGGGTGCTGGAGGTGGGCGCGGGGGCGGCCGCCGCCGCCCGGTGGCTGGCCACCCAGGGGGCCCGCCCGGTGGCCCTGGACCTCTCCGCCGGCATGCTGCGGCACGCGGCGGACGCGGCCGGGCGCAGCGGCGTACGGGTGCCGCTGGTGCAGGCCGACGCGCTCGCGTTGCCCTTCGCCGACGCGGCGTTCGACACCGCGTGCACGGCCTTCGGGGCGATCCCGTTCGTGGCCGACTCGGCGGCGGTGATGCGCGAGGTGTTCCGGGTGCTGCGCCCCGGCGGCCGGTGGGTGTTCTCGGTGACCCACCCGATGCGGTGGATCTTCCTGGACGACCCGGGGCAGGGCGGGCTCACGGCGGTGCACTCGTACTTCGACCGCTCCCCGTACGTGGAGCAGGACCGCACGGGCGCGGCGACGTACGTCGAGCAGCACCGCACCCTCGGCGACCGGATCCGGGAGCTGGTCGGCGCGGGGTTCCGGCTGGTGGACCTGGTGGAGCCGGAGTGGCCCGAGGGGCACGAGGGGATCTGGGGCCAGTGGAGCCCGCTGCGCGGCCGGCTCTTCCCCGGCACGGCCATCTTCGTCGCCGAGAAGCCGGCGGGCTGAACCTGGGGACCACCGACCCACCGGGCCGCGGACCGGCCGGCGGGTGGGCGGGACACTGGTCGGCCGGGGCGTCGCACCGCTGGTGCGACGCCCCGGGCGGCGGGCGGGGTCACCCTGACCGGGTGAGCGCCGAGCCGATCCCGACACCACCTGGCCCCTGGTGCCCGGACCCGATCCGGCAACAGCGTGCCGACTACACGCTGGAGGACGGCATCCCGTTCTACTGGCGCGTCGAGCAGGACCCGGTGCACGTGTACGCCTACCGGCTCAGCGACCGGCTCAGCCTCGGCGGCGAGCGGCAGTACGAGCTGGTCGCCGACAACGCGGAGCTGATCGCGCTGGCCGAGCCGTTCGAGATCAAGCTGCCGGTCGCCGAGCTCACCGGCTGACCCGGCCCGTTTCGCCGCACCCGCCCCGGGTAGCCAGGCGCATGGCCGAGCAGAGGGAGTTCCGCGCGGGCGACCACGTGTCCTGGGCCAGCCACAGCGGCCGGGCGCACGGCGTGGTCGAGGAGAAGCTCACCGAGCGCACCCACGTGCGGGGGCACACCGTGAACGCGTCCCCCGAGCAGCCGCAGTACCGCATCCGCAACGACGACTCGGGGCGCGACGTCGCGCACCGGCCGGAGGTGCTGCGCCGTGAGCGGGACTGACGACGACCGGCGCGGCGAGACGTACCGGGAGTTCACCGAGGCGGTCAACATGCGGCCCGGCGAGCTGTCGACGTGGCTGGAGAGCGACGAGTCGAAGCACGTCGGCTGGCGGAAGAAGGGCACTGCGGGCGGCGAGTCGGTGGGGCACTCGTCCGGCCGGCGGATCGTCGACCTGCTGCGCCGCAGGCGCGCCGAGCTGACCGAGGCCGACTACCGGCACATGCGCAAGGTGATCGGCTACGTGCACCGGCACCTGGCGCAGCGCCCCGCGGGCGACGTGCGGGACACCAGGTGGCGCTGGTCGCTGATGAACTGGGGCCACGACCCGCTCCGGTGAGCGGGTCACGGCCCCGACCGCCGACACCACCTCGGGGCACGCCGCCGGCACAGCCCGGCACGCGGGGCACGGCCGCCGGGCGCGCCGGTCAGTGGTCGGCGCTGTTCCAGTCCCGGCCCTCGCCGACGGAGACCTCCAGCGGCACCGACAGCGGGTACGCCCCGCCCATCTGGCCACGCACCAGCGCCTCCAGGGCGTCGCGCTCGCCGGGGGCGACCTCGAAGACCAGCTCGTCGTGCACCTGGAGCAGCATCCGCGAGCGCAGCCCCGCCTCGCGCAGCCCGGCGTCGACGCGCAGCATGGCGACCTTGATGATGTCGGCCGCCGAGCCCTGGATGGGGGCGTTGAGCGCCATCCGCTCGGCCATGTCCCGCCGCTGCCGGTTGTCGCTGACCAGGTCGGGCAGGTAGCGGCGGCGGCCCAGGATGGTGGAGGTGTAGCCGTCGTGCCGGGCCCGGGCCACGACCTCCTGGAGGTAGTCGCGGACCCCGCCGAACCCGGCGAAGTAGTTGTCCATCAGCCCGCGCGCCTCCTCGGCGGTGATGCCGAGCTGCTGGGACAGGCCGAACGCGCTCAGCCCGTACGCCAGGCCGTAGTTCATCGCCTTGATCTTGCGACGCTGGTCGGCGGTGACCTCGGTGACCGGCACCCCGAACACCGACGAGGCGGTGGCGGCGTGGAAGTCGTGGCCGGAGTTGAACGCCTCGATCAGCTTGGCGTCCGACGACAGGTGCGCCATGATCCGCATCTCGATCTGGCTGTAGTCGGCGGTGAGCAGGCACTCGAACCCCTCCCCCACGACGAAGGCGCGGCGGATCCGCCGGCCCTCCTCGGTGCGGATCGGGATGTTCTGGAGGTTGGGGTCGGTGGAGGAGAGCCGGCCGGTGGCCGCCACGGTCTGCTTGAACGTGGTGTGGATGCGGCCGTCCTCGGAGACCGACTTGAGCAGGCCGTCGACGGTCGTCTTCAGCTTCGCCACGTCCCGGTGGCGCAGCAGGTGCTCCAGCACGGGCAGCGGATTCTGCGCGTAGAGCCACTGGAGGGCGTCGGCGTCGGTGGTGTAGCCGGTCTTGATCTTCTTGGTCTTGGGCAGGCCCAGCTCGCCGAAGAGGAGCTCCTGGAGCTGCTTGGGCGAGCCCAGGTTGAACTCCCGCCCGACGGCGGCGTACGCGCCCTGCGCGGCGGACTTCACCTCGCCCGCGAAGTGGGCCTCCAGCTCGTGCAGGTAGTCCAGGTCGGCGGCGATGCCGACCCGTTGCAGCGCGGCGAGCACGTCCGACAGCGGCAGCTCCACCTCCGCCATCAGCCGGGCGGACTGCTCGCCGTCGCGGGACAGCTCGGCGTCGATCGCGTCGGCCAGGTCGAGGGTGGCCCGCGCCTGGAGCATCAGGTTCTGCTCGGCCTCGCCCTCGTCGCCGAGGCCCTCGAAGGTGAGCTGCCCGGTCTCGGGGGCGTCGACCCGCAGCTCGCGGTGCAGGTAGCGCAGCGCCAGGTCGGTCAGGTCGTAGGAGCGCTGGTCGGGACGGGCCAGGTAGGCGGCCAGCTCGGTGTCGCGGGCGACGCCGGCCAGCGACCAGCCCCGGGCGGCGAACGCCAGGCGGGCGTGCTTGCTGTCGTGCAGCACCTTCGGCCGGGCCGGGTCGGCCAGCCAGGCCGCCAGGGCCCGCTCGTCGGCCTCGGCCAGCGCCGTCGGGTCGAGCCACGCCGCCGGGCCGGTGGCCAGCGCGAGGGCCAGGGCGTCGAGCTGCGGCTCGTAGCGCTCGCGGGGGGCGGTCGGCTTGGCCGGGGTCTTCACCGCCACGCCGACCTGGGTGCCGGCGGGGGCGTGCCGGTCGAGCCAGGCGACGACCGCCCCCGGCTCGGTGAGCCGCTCGGCGGTCAGGTCGAACCCCGCCTCGGCCTCCGGCTCGACGGCCTCCAGGTACTGGTAGAGGCGGTCGCGCAGGATGCGGAACTCCAGGGTGTCGAAGACCTGGTGCACGGCCTCGCGGTCCCAGCCGGTCCAGCGGGCGTCCTCGGGACGGATCGGCAGCTCCAGGTCGGAGACCAGGCGGTTGATCTCGTAGTTGCGGATCACGTCGGCGAGCCGCTCGCGCAGGCTGTCGCCGGCCTTGCCCTTGATCTCGTCGGCGCGGGCCACCACGCCGTCGAGGCCGCCGTAGAGGTTGATCCACTTGGCGGCGGTCTTCGGGCCGACGCCCGGCACGCCGGGCAGGTTGTCGCTGGTTTCGCCGACCAGCGCCGCCAGGTCGCGGTAGCGCTGCGGACCCACGCCGTATTTCGCCTCGATGGCGGCGGCGTCCATCCGGGCCAGGTCGGAGACGCCCTTGCGCGGGTAGAGCACGGTGACGTGGTCGTCGACGAGCTGGAAGGCGTCCCGGTCGCCGCTGGAGATCAGCACCGACATGCCCTGGTCGCGGGCCTGGCAGGCGAGGGTGGCGATGACGTCGTCGGCCTCGTAGCCCTCCTTCTCCACCACCGGCACGCGCAGCGCCGCGAGGACCTCCTTGACCAGGCTGACCTGGCCCTTGAAGTCGGCCGGGGTCTCGCTGCGGCCCGCCTTGTATTCCGCGTATTTCTCGGTGCGGAAGGACTGCCGGGAGACGTCGAAGGCCACGACGATGTGGGTGGGCTGCTCGTCGCGCAGCACGTTGATCAGCATCGAGGTGAAGCCGTAGACGGCGTTTGTCGGCTGCCCCGTCGTGGTGGAGAAGTTCTCCACCGGCAGGGCGAAGAACGCCCGGTATGCCATGGAGTGTCCGTCGACGAGGAGCAGGCGCGGCGTCGTAGCTGTCACGGCAGCGACTCTAGCCCGTACGGCTGACATCCCCGCCGCGCGGCACACGACGACGACAGCCCCGGCACGGCCGGCAACGCTGACGGCCGGCCGCCCACGAGGGGAACGACCGGCCGTCGGCGGCGCGGGTCAGGCCACGCCGAGGTACGCCTCCTTGACCGCCGGGTCGTGCAGCAGCTCCTGGCCGGTGCCCTCCTTGACGATCCGGCCGGTCTCCAGCACGTAGCCCCGGTGGGCGCGGGACAGCGCCTGCTGGGCGTTCTGCTCCACCAGCAGGATCGTGGTGCCCTGCTCGTTGATCCGGGTGATGATCTCGAAGATCTGCTGGATCAGCTTCGGCGCGAGACCCATCGACGGCTCGTCGAGCAGCAGCAGCCGGGGCCGGGCCATCAGCGCCCGCCCCACGGCCAGCATCTGCTGCTCGCCGCCGGAGAGGGTGCCGCCGGCCTGCTTGCGCCGCTCGGCCAGCCGGGGGAACAGGTCCAGCACCATGGCCATGTCCTTGGCGATCTCCGCCCGGTCCCGGCGGGTGTACGCCCCCATCTCCAGGTTCTCCAGCACCGTCATGCCCGGGAACACGCCCCGGCCCTCCGGTGCCTGCCCGATGCCCCGGGTCACCCGCAGGTCGGCCCGCATCCGGGTGACGTCGGTGCCGTCGAAGACGATCGAGCCCCGGGCCACCGGGCGCAGCCCGGAGATCGCCCGCATCGTGGTGGTCTTGCCCGCGCCGTTGGCGCCGATGAGCGCGACCACCTCGCCCTCGTTGACCACCAGGCTGATCCCGTGCAGGGCCTGGATGCGCCCGTAGAGCAGGGTCAGGTCCTTGATCTCAAGCAGCATCGGTCGGCACCCCCAGGTACGCGGCGATCACCTTCGGGTCGTCCCGGACCTCGGCCGGCAGCCCCTCGGCGATCTTCTTGCCGAACTCCAGCACGACGATCCGGTCGGTCACGCCCATCACCAGCCGCATGTCGTGCTCGATCAGCAGCACGGTCGTGCCCTTGTCCCGGATCTCGCGGATCAGGCCGAGCAGCTCCTCCTTCTCCGCCGGGGTGAAGCCGGCGGCCGGCTCGTCCAGGCAGAGCAGGGCGGGATCGGTGGCCAGCGCCCGGGCGATCTCCAGGCGGCGCTGCTCGCCGTACGACAGGTTGCGGGCCAGGTCGTTCGCGCGCCGCTCGATGCCCACGAACCGCAGCAGCTCAAGGGCCTTCTCCCGGCCCTCCCGCTCCTCCCGGAAGTGCCGCGGCAGCCGCAGCATGGCCGAGATGACGCTGGTCTTGTGGTGGACGTCCGCGCCCACCATCACGTTCTCCAGCGCCGTCATCTCGGGGAAGAGCCGGATGTTCTGGAACGTCCGGGCGATGCCGGCCTTGGTGATCCACGACCGCCGCTTGCCGTTGGTGCGCTGCCCCTTGAACCGGATCTCGCCCTCGGTGGGCCGGTAGACGCCCGTCATCGCGTTGAAGCAGGTCGTCTTGCCGGCGCCGTTCGGGCCGATCAGGCCGAGGATCTCCCCCTTGTAGAGGGTGAAGTTGACCTTGTCGAGGGCGACGACGCCGCCGAAGCGCAGCGTCACGTCGTCGACCTCCAGCAGCGGTTCCCGCCCCGCCGCGTCGGGCCCGGCCGGGCTGGCCGCCGTCGGCACGCCGGAGCCGGGCTCCGGCGGCACGCCGACCGTGCTGCGGCCGTCGGCGGTGACGTCGCGCTCGCTGCTGGCGTCGCGCTCGCTCTTCATCTGCGGATCACTCACTGGGCACCTTCTCCTGCGGAACCGCCTCCTGCCGCCGGTCGGCGAACTCCGCCGCCCGCCGCCGGTTGGGCACGATGCCCTGCGGACGGAAGATCATCATGACGATGATGACCACACCGAACACGAGGATGCGGTATTCGGCCGCGTCGAACTCCACCCCGACCAGGCTGCCGGCGCCGCGCAGCCACTCCGGCAGGTACCAGGTCACCGCGCCGCCGACGATCGCGCCCTTGATGTTGCCCGCGCCGCCCAGGATGACCGCCGCGAGCACCAGGATGGAACTCTCCAGCACGAACTGGTCCGAGTTGATGAACGTCTGCTTGCCGGCGAAGACCGCCCCGGTGAGGCCGGCCACCGCCGCCCCGATCGCGAACGCCCACAGCTTGTACTTGAACGTCGGCACGCCCATGACCTCGGCGGCGTCCTCGTCCTCGCGGGTGGCCACCCAGGCCCGGCCGACCCGGCTGTTGGCCAGGTTCCGCACCAGCACGATCACCAGCAGGATCAGGGTCAGCAGCAGCCAGTAGTAGGGCCGGGCGTCGACCACCCCGAACAGCGGCTTGCCGTCCGAGCCGGTGCCCGGCGGGTGCGGGATCGCCGGGATGCCCCGCTGGCCCTGCATCACGCCCTCGTTGCGGGCGGCGTAGAGCCGGATCATCTCGGCGAAGCCGAGGGTCACGATGGCCAGGTAGTCGCCGCGCAGGCGCAGCGTCGGGCCGCCGAGGATCACGCCGGAGACCATCGCGACCATGACCGCGACCGGCACCGCCGCCAGCCACGGCCAGTTCGTCCCCAGCCGGCTCTCCGGCGAGGTCAGCAACGCCACCGTGTACGCGCCGAGCGCGTAGAAGCCGAAGTAGCCCAGGTCGAGCAGGCCGGCGAAGCCGACCACCACGTTGAGCCCGACGGCCAGCAGCACGAACACGGCGGTGTCGAACAGCACGCCCGCGAAGTCCGAGCGGGTGGTGTAGAAGGCGAAGTACTCGCTGCCGATGGGGAAGCCGAGGTACTCGTAGAACCACCGGTTCGGCAGGATGTAGAGCAGGACGATCAGCGCCGCGATCGCGGCCCAGCGCACCTGCTTCGGCATCGCCGCCCAGCGGCCCTTGAGGGCCGGGGCGCGGCCCTTGTCCACGGTGGCGGTCATGCGCGCGCCCTCCCGAGAGATTCGCCGAGCAGGCCGGTGGGCCGGAACATCAGCAGCACGATCAGCAGCACGAAGCCGGTGAAGTCCTTCCAGTCTCCACCGAACAGGCCGGCGGCGTAGTTCTCCGCCACCCCGAGCAGCAGGCCGCCGAGCAGCGCGCCGCGCAGGTTGCCGATGCCGCCGAGCACCGCCGCCGCGAACGCCTTGAGCCCGATCAGGAAGCCCACGTTGAACTTCGTGTAGCCGTAGCGGACGTTCCACAGCAGCGCCGCGACGCCGGCCATCAGGCCGCCGAGCACGAAGACCAGCAGGATCACCCGGTTCTTGTTCACGCCCATCAGGGCGGCCGTGTCCGCGTCCTGGGCCACGGCCCGGATGCCGCGGCCCAGCCGGCTGCGGTTCACGAACTGGTCCAGGCCGACCATCATCGCCAGCGTGACGCCGAGGATGAGCAGCTGGACGTTGGTGACGGCCGCGCCGAACACGGTGAAGACCGTCTCGGAGGGGATCAGCGTCGGCATGCCGAACGGCGCCCGGGAGGTGCCGATGCCGAAGGACTCGGCGAGCACGAACGACGCGCCGATCGCGGTGATGAGGAAGGCCAGCGGCGGCGCGTTGCGGCGGCGCAGCGGCCGGTAGGCGACCAGTTCCACGGTCACCGCGGTCGCCGCCGAGGCGACCGCCGCCACGACCAGGCCGGCCACCAGCGCGAGGATCAGCGGGCCGATGGCGGGCGAGGGGGAGTTCTGGTCGTAGCCGAGGGCCTCCCAGGTCCACAGGGCGGTGAACGTACCGACCATGAAGACCTCGGAGTGGGCAAAGTTGATCAGGCGCAGGACGCCGTAGACGAGGGTGTACCCGAGGGCGACGAGCGCGTAGATCGCGCCCTGTTCCAGCCCGGTGATGGTCAGGGCCGGGAAGTTCCCGAACAGCTCATCGAAGTTCAAGTGGGGGCTCCAACTGTGCGGTCAAACGACGCGGCCGGGAGGAACCACTCTCCCGGCCGCATCGTCTGTGTCCCTGGCGGGACCGGCGAACCGGTCAGGCCTTCGGGATCTCGATGTCGGGGACGACCTGGCCCGCGTTGACCTTGAACGCCCAGACCAGCACCTGGGCCGGGTCCAACTCGCCGTTGGACTCGAACTTGTACGTCACACCGGTGGCGGTGCCCGCCTTGTTGTAGGCCTTCACGAAGGCGAGCAGGTCGGCCCGGGTGGACTTACCGGCCTTGATGCCCTCGAGGAAGATCTTGGTGATGTCGTACGACACGTCGGCGTAGGTGCCCGGCTCGGCGTTCTCGAAGGCCGCCTTGTAGTCGGTCACGAAGGAGCCCTTGGCCGCGGTGGCCGGGGCGCAGGGGCAGGTCAGCACGGTGCCCTCGGCGACCTGCTGGCCGGCGACCTTGATGAAGTTGGCGTCGTTGACGCCGTCGCCGGCGACCATCGTGCCCTTCCAGCCGGCGCCCTTGAGCTGCTTGAGCAGCAGGCCCGCCTCGGTGTAGTAGCCACCGAAGAACAGCACCGTCGCGCCGCTGCCGACGATCTTGGTGACGACCGCGGAGAAGTTGGTCTGCTTGACCTGGACCTTGTCCTCGCCCGCGACCGCGCCGAGGACCTTCTTGACCTCGTCCACCAGGCCCGCCCCGTACGCCGACTGGTCGTCGACGACGTAGACCTTCTCGGCCTTCAGCACGTTCTTGATGTACCGGCCGGCCGCCGGGCCCTGCGAGGTGTCGTTGCCGACGCCCCGGTGGAAGATCTTCCAGCTCTTGGTGCTCAGGCTCGGGCGGGTCGCCGACGGGGTGATGATCGGTAGGCCGGCCTCGTCGAAGATCGGGTCGGCCACCTCCGACTCGCCGGAGAACGCCGGGCCGATGATGCCGACGACCTTGGTGTCGCCCACCGCCTGCTGGGCCAGCGCCGGGGCCTTGGCCGGGTCACCCTGCGAGTCGTACTCCGCGAGGTTGACCTTGCAGTCCGCGTTGTCCTTGTTGTACTGGTCGATCGCCAGCTTCGTGCCGTTGCGCATGTGGATACCGAGACCCGCGGCGTCGCCGGTCAGCGGGCCGAAGAAGCCGATCTTGAGGTCGCAGGCCGCCTTGTCGCCGCTGCCACCCTCCGTGCCACTGTCGGCCTTACACGCGGCCGCGCCACTGATAACGAGCGCGCTGATGGCCACGCCACCCAGCACCCGTGCGAGCTTCTGCCTCACGGCTCGTACCCTCCTCAGTCCGAAGGCCCGACCACCCGCCGCGACTTGCGAATTGGACCTTGCAGGGGGTGGACGAACCGACCGCGTACCCGGTCTGGGCCGGGACGTTATCCCACAGGTAGGGCACGCCGTAAGACCTAGAAAGCGGGGTTGACCTAACCGTTACGTTGAGTGGCCAGATCCGCCGAAGTGCTGTAACACACACCCCGGCGCAAGGACGAAATCGGACATCCGACACCCGCCGGAAACAGACCGGTGGCACGCTCAGCCGGGCCCGCCCGCCACCCGCGCCGACCACAGCCGCGCCCCCTCGGCACCGCCGTCCACCAGCAACAACAGCCGGTCACCCGCCCCGGCCACCGCGACCGACCGGTCCGGCGCCGCCGCCAGCGCCACCGGCAGCGGCACCGACGCCCACCCCCCGCCGTCCGCCGAGAACCACGCCGAGGCGCCCGCGGCGGCCAGCACCACCGCCACCACCCCACCGTCGACCGCCGCCAGGCCCGCCACCTGCCCCGCCCCGCCCGTCGCCGGCCCCAACGCCCCGCCCGGCCGCCACTGCGCCACGCCCGGCCCCGCCGGGGCGCTCCCCACGCCGCCCGACTGCCCGCCGCCGGCCGCCGGGCCGGACGGCTCGCCACCGACCGCCGCGTCCCGCACCCACGCCGCCAGGGCATCGCCGCGCCGACCCACCGCCACCAGCCGCTCCCCCGCCCGGACCACCCGCTGGAGGTCACCCGCCGCGCCCCCGGCCGTCAGGACCAGCCGCCGCCAGTCCACACCGTCCGGCGACACCCACACCGCCGGGTCACCGCCCGGTCGCCCCGGGGCACGCACCGACCCCACCAGCACCCACCCCGACGCCGCCGCCGTCACGTCCGCCGCCCAGGTGCGCCCCGCCGCGTCCGACGCTAACTCGGGGACGCCGCTGACCAGCCGGAACTCCCGCCCGTCGGCCGACGACCAGGCCGCCGCCCCGGTGCCCCGGTTGCCCGCGACCACCCACCCCGCCGGGCCGCCCGCGATCCGCCCCACGTTCACCGCGTCGGGGCCGCCGAACACCTCGAACTCGGCCGGCACCTCCACCACCGAGCCGTCGGCGAGCTGCCGCCACGTGCTGATCCGGGGATTGCCGTGCACCCCGCCGCTCTTCGCGCCCACCGCCGCGAGCCGGCCGTCACGGCAGCCGACCGCCGTGAGCACGTTCTCCGCGCCGTACGCGGTGCGCGACGCCAACCGCAGCGACGACCACGCGAACCCGGCGCCGCCCGGGGCGGCCGACGCCGCCGGGGACGACCCCGCCGGGACCGGGCTGGACCACGCCGCCGGCCGGGTCACGCCCGCCGCGTCGACGACCGCGCCCACCACGAACCAGCGCCCGCCGCACGCCGCCGCGTCCCGCAGCAGCAGCCGGCCCGGCGCCCCCGGCGGCGTCGGCAGGGTCAGCGCCCGCCAGTCGGGGCGCGGCGGCTCAGGGGCGGGCGCGCCGCCCCCCGGCGCGGGCGCGGCGCGCTCGGGCGACCGGCAGCCCGCCAGCAGCACCGCCAGGCCGGCCGCCACGCCGAGCAGGACACGCAACGCCCGCGACGGTCCCGACGCCGGGCGCGGACGCTGACGAGGCATGCATCCGATCGTATCGATCAACCGGGACGCCGGGGACCCCGCGCGCCCGTCCCACGACGACCGCGGCCCCGGACGGATCGAGGGGCGTCAGGACGCCGGCTGGGTGACCTCGCCGCCGGCCGTCTCGGCGAGGATCCGCTCGGCGACCTCCTTCATGGTCATCCGGTGGTCCATCGCCGTGCGCTGGATCCACTTGAACGCCTGCGGCTCCGTCATGCCGTACGTCGTCATCAGCGCGCCCTTGGCGCGCTCCACCGTCTTACGGATCTCCAGCCGGTCGGTCAGGCCCGCGACCTCGGCCTCCAACGCGGCGATCTCCGAGTAGCGCGACAGGGCGATCTCCACGGCCGGCACCAGGTCGCTCTTCTGGAAGGGCTTCACGAGGTACGCCATCGCGCCGGCCGCCCGCGCCCGCTCCACCAGGTCCCGCTGGCTGAACGCGGTCAGGATGATCACCGGGGCGATCCGGGCGCCGGCGATCCGCTCGGCGGCGGCCAGCCCGTCCATGATCGGCATCTTGATGTCGAGGATCACCAGATCGGGCTTCAGCTCCTCGGCGAGCCGGACGGCGGTCTCGCCGTCGCCGGCCTCCCCGACGACCTCGTAGCCCTCCTCGACGAGCATCTCGGCCAGGTCGAGCCGGATGAGCGCCTCGTCCTCGGCGATCAACACCCGCCTGCGCTCGGCATCCGTCTGCGTCTCGGCCACGAGCCACTCCCACCAGTCTGCGCCCGACACCCGCCGTGCCGGGTGTCGCCGTCCCTAGCGTAGTGGGTAGTCTGTCAGGGCCGAATCATGGAAGGCCCCTGTAGTCCAACCGGTAGAGACGATGCACTCAAACTGCATACAGTGTGGGTTCGAATCCCACCGGGGGCACCAAAACTGTCGCACAGGCGTTCGACCATGGTCCCATGCATCCACCCCAGGTGCGGGCTCGGGCCCGTGAGCTTCGCGCGAACGGCTACAACATCCGAGCGGTGGCCCGGGCCCTCTCGTTGCCCTACAACACCGTGTGGCACTGGTGCGTCGACCGTCCCGAGCGGGCCGTCGTCGGCACGGCGAAGCGTTGCTTCCGCTGTTCACCCGAGGTCGGCTATCCGACAGACCCCGCCGCCTACCCCTACCTGCTCGGTCTCTACCTGGGCGACGGGCACCTCGCCATAGCCGGCAAGGCGCCGGTTCTCCGCATCGCCTGCACCGCCGCCTATCCCCGCCTGATCGATCTGTGCGAGCAGGCGATGCTCGCCGTGCTCGCCGCGAAGGTGCAGCGGATCCCCAAACGCGGGTGTGTCTCGGTGGAGAGCAGTGGCGTGCACTGGCCGTGCCTGTTGCCGCAGCACGGGCCGGGCAAGAAGCACGAGCGGCCGATCGTCCTCGCCGACTGGCAGCGCGCGCTGGTCGCCGCCCGCCCCGGGGACTTCGCGCGCGGCCTGTTCCACTCCGACGGCTGCCGGGTGACCAACCGGGTGACCATGCGCGGCAGGGGCTACGTCTACCCGCGCTACCTGTTCAGCAACGAGTCCGCCGACATCATGGGGCTCTGCCAGTGGGCGCTGGGCCTGCTCGGCGTCGCCTGGCGGATGAACCGCCCCAACTCGCTGTCCGTGGCCCGGCGCGAGGCGGTCGCGGTGCTGGACCGGCACGTCGGCCCGAAGTCCTGACCGGCCGGGGCGGGGCGTCGGCGTCCGGCAGCGGCAGCGGCAGCGGTCAGCCGAGCGCGGCGAGCGCCTGCGCCAGGTCCGCCCGCAGGTCCTCCGGGTCCTCCAGGCCGACGGAGAGGCGCAGCAGCCCGCCGGCGGGCCGGGCGTCGCCGGCGACGGGCCGGTGGGTGAGCGAGGCGGGGTGCTGGACGAGGGTGTCGACGCCGCCGAGGGAGACGGCGTGGGTGATCAGCCGGCAGGCGGCGGCGACGGTGGCGGCGGCGGGCGCGCCGCCGCGTACCTCGAAGGCGAGCAGGCTGCCGGTGCCGGTCATCTGCCGGCCGACGAGCCCGGTGGGGTCGTCGAGGCCGGGGTGGTGCACGCGGGCGACGGCGGGGTGCCGGGCGAGCCAGGCGGCGAGCTTCTCGGCCCCGGCGGACTGGGCGCGCACCCGCAGGGGCAGGGTCTGCAGGCCGCGGTGCAGCAGGTACGCGCCGAGGGGGTGCAGGATCGCGCCGGTGAGGGCGCGGACCTGGCGCAGCCGGGCGGCCCAGTCCTCGTCGCAGGCGACGACGCCGGCGAGGACGTCGCCGTGGCCGCCGATGCTCTTGGTGGCGCTGTGCAGGACGAGGGCGGCGCCGTGCCGGGCGGGCCGCTGGAGCACGGGGGTGGCGACGGTGTTGTCGACCAGCAGCGGGGTGTCGCCGGCTGCGGTGGCGAGCGCGGCGATGTCGACGAGGTCGAGGGTGGGGTTGGCGGGGGTCTCGACGACGACGAGGGCGGTGTCGGGGCGGATCGCGGCGGCGACCTGGTCGGGGCGGGCCCAGGTGACGTCGGTGTGGAGCAGGCCGGTGGCGAGGACGTGGTCGGTGCCGCCGTAGAGGGGGCGGACGGCGACGACGTGGCGGTTGCCGTCGCGGGTGGCGGCGAGCAGGGTGGCGGTGAGGGCGGCCATGCCGCTGGCGAAGGCGACGGCGGCGGGGGTGTCTTCGAGCTCGGCGAGGGCGGTCTCGAAGCGGGCGACGGTGGGGTTCCAGAGCCGCTGGTAGACGGCGCTGTCGCCGGGTGGGAGGGCGTTGCCGGTGGCGAGGAGTTCGTAGGCTTCGCCGCCGGTGGCGACCGAGGGCAGCGGGTTGGTGGTGGACAGGTCGATGGGCGGGGCGTGGACGCCGAGGGCGGCGAGGTCGGCGCGGCCGGCGTGCACGGCTGCGGTGTCGACGTTGCGGGGGTCCACGGCGCTGGGCATGCCCGGAAGCGTCGAACATAGTGGCGGATCCAGGCAATAGATCCGCAGAAGATTCTGTGAGTCGACCTTCAGTTACGCAGTGATTCGGAGCAGGATGGGTGGATGCCCGTTGCACCGAATGATGTGCGGCCCTTCGCCGCCCTGGACGACGTCGACCGCGCGATCCTGACCGAGCTGGCGGCGGACGGCCGGCTGCCGAACAACGCCCTCGCCGAGCGGGTGGGGGTGGCCGCGTCGACCTGTCTGACGCGCACGAGGGCGCTGCGGGAGTGCGGGGCGATCCGGGGGTTCCACGCGGAGGTGGACCCGGCGGCGGTGGGCCTGCCGTTGCAGGCGTTGGTGTCGGTGCGGTTGACGGCGCACGAGCGGGCGGCGGTGGACGCGTTCCGGGCCCGTTCGGTGCGGCTGCCGGGGGTGGTGTCGGTGTTCCACGTGGCGGGCGCGGAGGACTACGTGCTGCACGTGCGGGCCGCGTCCGGGGACGCGTTGCGGGACTTCGTGCTCGACCATCTGGCGGTGGATCCGGCGGTGCAGCACACCCAGACGAGCCTGATCTTCGAGCAGGTGCGCGGCGCGGGCTGAGTGCGGGACCGGCGGGACGGCCGGCGGGCCAGGGCGGGTGCGCCGATGGGCCGGTGACGTGACCGGGCCGGCCGCGTTGTACGGGGTGAGGCGCACCGGCCCACCGGCGGTCGCGCGGGGCCGGGAGAGACGCGGGTGTCGGCATGCGCAGATGGTTTCCCCTGACGGCGGTCTGCCTGGGCACGTTCATGCTGCTGGTCGACGTGACGGTGGTGACGGTCGCGCTGCCGGACATGGTGCGGGACCTCGACGCGTCGTTCGGCGCGGTGCAGTGGGTCGTCGACGCGTACGCGCTGGCCCTGGCGGCGCTGGTGCTGGGGGCGGGCGCGGTGGCCGACCGGGTCGGACACCGGGTGACGTACCTGGCGGGGGTGGTGGTGTTCGCGTCGTCGTCGCTGGCGTGCGGGCTCGCGCCCGGCGCGGGGGCGCTGGTCGCGGCGCGGGCGGCGCAGGGCCTCGGCGCGGCGGCGATGTTCGCGACGACGTTCGCGCTGCTCGACGGGGCGTACGCGGGTCGGGACCGGGGCACCGCCTACGGGGTGTGGGGCGCGGTGTCGGGGGCGTCGGCGGCGGTGGGTCCGGTGCTGGGTGGGCTGCTCACCGAGGGCGTGTCGTGGCACTGGATCTTCTTCGTGAACCTGCCGGTCAGCGCGGTCGCGCTCGGGCTGGGCGCGCGGACGCTGCCGGCGGGCCGCCCGGCGGCGGGTGGGCGGGTGGACGTCGGCGGGGTGGTCGTGTTCGCCGTGGCGGCGGGCTGCGCGACGTACGCGCTGATCCGCGCGGCCGGGGCGGGCTGGTCGGACGCCGTGGTGTGGGTGTCGGCGGGCGCGGCGGCGGTGCTGCTGGCGGGGTTCGCCGTGGTGGAGCGGCGGGTCCGGCAGCCCCTGTTCGACCTGGCGCTGCTGCGGGACCGGGCGTTCGTGGCGGTGCTGCTGGCGGGGCTGCTGCTGACGTTCGCGGCGTTCGCGCCGCTGGCGTACTCGATGATCTGGTTGCAGTCGGTGCTGGGGTTGGGGCCGGTCGGCGCGGGGCTGACCGGGCTGCCGATGTCGGTGGTGGCGTTCGTGGTGTCGGCGGTGTCAGGGCGGGCGCTGCACGGCCGGCGGCCGGGCCTGGTGATCGGCGTGGGGCTGCTGTGCGTGGGGGTGGGCAGCGCGGTGACGGCGGTGCTGGCGCGGGGGGCGGCGGGCTGGCCGGTGCTGGTGCCGGGTGGGGCGGTGATCGGCGTGGGGGTGGGGCTGGCGACGCCGACGCTGGGCGCGGTGGCGATGTCGCTGGTGCCGGCGGCGCGGGGCGGGATGGCGGCCGGCGCGGTGAACACCTGCCGGCAGCTCGGGTTCGCCTTCGGCATCGCCGCGCTGGGCAGTGTCTTCGCGGCGGGGGCGCGGGGCGTCCTGCACGCGCGGGGGGTCGCCGACGCGGCGGGGGTCGCCCATGCCGTCGCCGGTGGGCGGGCCCCGGGCCTGCTGGGGTCGGTGCCGCCGGAGGGGCGGGAGCTGCTGGCGGGGGCGACGCGGGCGGCGGCGGTGGGCGGGGTACGGGCGAGCTTCGCGGTGGCGGCCGGGGTGGGCATCGGGGCGGGCCTGCTCGTGCTCGGGCTGCTGCGGGGCGGGGCGGGCGGGCGGCTCCCGGACGGCGGCGGGGCGGGCGGCGGCGGGGCGGGCGGGAACAATCCGGGTGCCGCCGGGGTTGGTTCCAGCCGTGATCGACGTACCTCTGTCAGTCCTTGACGTCGCCCCGGTCGCCGCCGGCTCCACGGCCGGCGAGGCCCTGCGGCACACCACCGAGCTGGCCCGGCGGGCCGAGGAGCTGGGCTACCGGCGGTTCTGGGTGGCCGAGCACCACAACATGCCGGCGATCGCGAGTTCGGCGCCGGCGGTGCTGATCGCGCACCTGGCCGCCCACACGAGCACGATCCGGTTGGGTTCGGGCGGGGTGATGCTGCCCAACCACGCGCCGCTGGTGGTGGCCGAGCAGTTCGGCACGTTGGAGGCGCTGCACCCGGGCCGGATCGACCTGGGCATCGGCCGGGCGCCGGGGACCGACCAGGTGACGGCGCTGGCGTTGCGCCGGACGATGGAGGGCCTGTCGGCCGAGGGGTTCCCCCGGGAGCTGGCCGACCTCATGGGCTACTTCACCGGCGAGCACGCGGGCCCGATCGTGGCGACGCCGGGGCGGGGCGAGCAGCCGCAGGTGTGGCTGCTGGGCTCCAGCGGGTTCAGCGCGCAGCTCGCGGGGCTGTTGGGGCTGCCGTTCTCGTTCGCGCACCACTTCAGCGCGCAGCACACGCTGCCGGCGTTGGCGCTGTACCGGCAGCACTTCCGGCCGTCGCGGTGGCTGTCGCAGCCGTACGCGATGGTGGCGGTGAACACGATCTGCGCGGAGACCGACGAGCGGGCGCAGTGGCTGGCGGGGCCGTCGGCGCTGGCGTTCCTGAAGCTGCGTTCGGGGCGGCCGCAGCCGTTGGCGTCGCCGGAGGAGGCGGCGGCGTACCCGTACACGGCGGCGGAGCGGGAGTTCGTCGTGCAGCGGCGGGAGGGGCAGGCGATGGGCTCGCCGGAGACGGTGGGCCGGCAGTTGACGGAGTTGTTGGCGCGGACCGGCGCGGACGAGTTGATGCTGACGTCGATGGTGTACGACGGGGCGGACCGGGTGCGCTCGTTCGAGCTGGTCGCCGAGAAGGTGGCGGGCGGGTTGCGCCGGCAGGGGTGAACCCGGTGGGCCGGTAGGGGTGGACCCGGTTGGAAACGCCCGAAACACGATCTTCATACCGGCGTCACCGGTGCGTTGCGGTCGCCGCGTAACTTTGGTTCCGGTGGTGGTACGGCACTCCCCGGTCGGGACGGGTCGGGGGTGCTGCGGTGTGGTGCACCGGGCCGGAGCTGTGCGGATTCCGCGGCTGCGGCCCGGTGCCTGCCACCTTACCTAAGCGCGGTCAGCGCAGGTAGATGTTGGGCGTGGGCGGGTTGCCCATGCCGTCTCCGATGAAGAATCCCGGGTGCGGCGGCTGGTTGTAGGCCGTGTTCTGCCAGGCGATCGCGGCGCGGTACTGCGGGTCGTGCATGAGGGTGTAGATCCGGGTGCTGGTCTGGGTCGGGGTGCTGTAGATGCGCAGGGCGCGGCTGTCGCCGGTGCGCCAGATCACCTCTTCCCGCCAGTCGCCGAGGATGTCGCCGGAGAGCGCCGGGGTGGCCTTGGTGCCGTTGTTGGCGGCCACGTCGCTGCCGGTGAGCAGCCGGGTCTCGCCGGAGGTGCCGTACTTGTCGATCTTCGTGGCGTCGAGGAGCTCGCGGACCGGGTCGCCGTCCCACCAGGCGAGGAAGTTCGTCGACGACGGCTTGCGGCCGACGTTCTGGCCCCGGGTGTTGGCCAGGTAGCTCACCGCCGCCGACCAGGACTCGGCGCCGGGGCTGCCGGCCCAGATGTCGCCGGAGACGCCGCGGCCGTTGTCGCCGGACGCGGGGGTGGACCAGATGACCTGGCCGGTGCGGGCGTCGGCGAAGTAGGAGCTGGGCTTGCTGCCGTCCTCGTCGACCTTGAAGACCTCCAGGCCGGAGCGGCTCGGGTCGAGGTCGCCGACGTGCAGGGCGTCGCCGTGGCCGTTGTTGGTGGAGTACAGCAGGCGGCCGTTGTCGTCGATGGTGGCGGCCCCGTAGACGATCTCCTGCCGGCCGTCGGCGTCGACGTCGGCGACGGACAGGTTGTGGTTGCCCTGGCCGGCGGCGGCGGAGTTGCCGGAGGAGTTGGAGTCGAACGTCCACCGCTTGGTGAGGGCGCCGTTGCGGAAGTCCCAGGCGGCGACGACGGCGCGGGTGTAGTAGCCCCGGGCCATGACCAGCGAGGGACGCTGGCCGTCGAGGTACGCGGTGGCGGCGAGGAACCGGTCGACGCGGTTGCCGTAGCTGTCGCCCCAGGAGGAGACGGTGCCGCGCGGCGGGTCGTAGTTGACGGTGGACACCGCGGCGCCGGTGCGGCCGTCGAACATGGTGAGGAACTCGGGGCCGGACAGGACGTAGCCGCTGGAGTTGCGGTAGTCGGCCGACGACGAGCCGATGACCTGGCCGGTGCCGGAGCGGGTGCCGTCGGCGGTCTTCATGGCCACCTCGGCGTCGCCGTCGCCGTCGTAGTCGTACACCTGGAACTGGGTGTAGTGGGCGCCGGCGCGGATGTTGCGGCCGAGGTCGATGCGCCACAGCCGGGCGCCGGTGAGGGTGTACGCGTCGACGTAGACGTTGCCGGTGTAGCCGGACTGCGAGTTGTCCTTGCTGTTGGACGGGTCCCACTTGAGGACGATCTCGTAGTCGCCGTCGCCGTCGAGGTCGCCGACGCTGGCGTCGTTGGCCGAGTAGGTGTAGGCCTCCCCGGCGGGGGTGGTGCCGCCCGGCGGGACCTGCAACGGCACGTCGAGGTAGCCGTTGGCGAACTGGAGCGCGGGCGCGGACGCCGCCTGCTCCGCGCCGCCGACGACGGCCCGCACGGTGTACGCGGAGCCGGCCGCCGCCCCGGCGTCGAGGTAGTTGGTGGCGCCGGTGATCGGGCTGGCGTTGACCTTGGTGGAGCCGCGGTAGAGGTTGAACGACACCCCGGAGGTCTCGGTGCCCAGCAGCCGCCAGGAGACGAGGTTGCCGCTGCCGGAGCGGACGCTGATCAGCCCCCGGTCGAGGTCCTCCAGCTGCTTGGCCCCGGCGGGCGGGTCGGTGGGGGGCGGGGTCGTCGGCGGCGGAGTGGTGGGTGGCGGCGTCGTCGGCGGCGGGGTCGTCGGCGGGGCGGTCGTCGGGGGCGTGGTGGTGGGGGCGGTGCCGCCCGTGCAGGTGGTGCCGTTGAGGGCGAAGCTCGCCGGCACGGGGTTGCTGCTGTCGTTCCAGGAGGCGTTGAAGCCGAAGTTCGCGGCGCCGTTGGTGCCGAGCGCGGCGTTGTAGCCGGCGTCGCGGGCGGTGACCTGCGCGCCGGACTGGGTGACGGTGGCGTTCCACGCCTGGGTGACCTGCTGGCCGGCGGTGTAGGACCAGGTGAGGGCCCAGCCGTTGATCGGGTCGCCGAGGTTGGTGACGGTGACGTCGGCGCCGAAGCCGCCGCCCCACTGGCTGCTGATCTTGTAGTCGACGCGGCAGCCGGCGGCGGCGGCCGAGGCGGCCACGGTGCCGAGTGCGCCGGCGGCGAGGGTGGTGGCCGCGACGGCGGCGGCCAGGAGGGTGCGGCGGGATGCGGTCAGGTGCACGGGGGTGCCTCCGGGGGAGGTCGGGCGGGCACGGCGACGCGTCGGCCCCGGCAGCCTGCCCTTGGCCGCCGGGTCGCGTCCGCCGCGCTGGCGGCGGTGATCGGACATCGCATCGACGTCCATGGTTCGGCTCGCGCCCCTGGGATGCTAGGACACCGCTTTCCCCGCCGCAACAACGTCCCGGTCCCTTGCGTCCGCCCGGGCGAGTTGGTCGACTCGTCGGATGGCTGAGCACATGGACCCCGAGGAGTTCCGCCGCGCCGGGCACGCCGTGGTCGACTGGATCGCGGACTACTGGGCCACCCTCGGGCAGCGCCCGGTGACCTCGCAGGACCCGCCCGGCGCGGTGGCCGCCGCGCTGCCGGCGGGGCCCACCGCGCACGGCGAGCCGGTCTCCGCGCTGCTGGCCGACCTCGACGCGCTTGTCGCGCCCCGGCTGACCCACTGGCAGCATCCCGGCTTCTTCGGCTACTTCCCCGCCAACACCTCCGGCCCCAGCGTCCTGGGCGACCTGGTCAGCGCGGGGCTCGGCGTGCAGGGCATGCTCTGGGCCTCCGCGCCGGCCTGCACCGAGCTGGAGACGGTGATGCTGGACTGGCTGGCGGGGCTGCTCGGCCTGCCCGAGCGGTTCCGCTCCACCGGCCCCGGCGGCGGGGTGATCCAGGACTCGGCGTCCTCGGCGACGCTGGTGGCCACCCTCGCCGCGCTGCACCGGGCCAGCGGGGGCCGCTGGCGGGAGGTGGGGGTCGACCGCCGCTACCGGGCGTACACGTCCACCGAGGGGCACTCGTCGATCGAGAAGGCGGCCCGCATCGCCGGGCTGGGCCGCGACGGGGTGCGGGTAGTCGCCGCCGACCCCGGGACCCTCGCCATGGACCCCGACGCGCTGCGGACGGCGATCCGGGCCGACCTCGCGGCCGGCGACGTGCCCGCGATCGTGGTGGCCACGATCGGCACCACCTCCACCACCGCCGTCGACCCCGTGCCGCAGATCGGCGCGATCTGCGCGGAGTACGGCGTCTGGCTGCACGTCGACGCCGCGTACGCGGGCGCGGCGGCGGTCTGCCCGGAGCTGCGCTGGTCGCACGCCGGCCTGGAGCACGCCGACTCGTACTGCTTCGACCCGCACAAGTGGCTGCTCACCGGCTTCGACTGCGACGCGTTCTGGGTGGCCGACTCGGCGGAGCTGGTGGCGGCGCTGACGGTGCTGCCCGAGTTCCTGCGCAACGCGGCCAGCGACTCCGGGGCCGTCGTCGACTACCGGGACTGGCAGGTGCCGCTGGGCCGGCGGTTCCGCGCCCTGAAGCTGTGGTTCGTGCTGCGCTGGTACGGGGTGGAGGGGCTACGGGCGCACGTGCGCTCGCACGTGGCGCTCGCCGACCGGTTCGCCGCCCGGGTCCGCGCCGACGACCGGTTCGTCCTCGCCGCACCGCACCCGTTCTCGCTGGTCTGCTTCCGGCTCGCCGCCGGCGACGAGGCGAGCGCCGGGCTGCTGGAGAAGGTCAACGCCACCGGCCGGGTGTTCCTCACCCACACCCGGGTCGCCGGCCGGTTCACCCTGCGCCTGGCGATCGGCTCGCCGCTGACCACGCAGGCCCACGTGGACGACGCCTGGGAGCTGATCGCCTCGGCGGCGGGGTGAGCCGTCAGCCGGCCACCGGGGCGGCGGCGGGCTGGTCGGTGGTCGGCTGAGTCGGCTGGGCCGGTGCCGGCGGGACCGGCTGGGTCGGGATCGACTGGACCGGCTGGGTCGGGATCGACTGGACCGGCTGGGTCGGGATCGACTGGGCCGGGGCCGGAGCCGGGGCCAGCGGGGCCGGGGTCGACTGGTCGGCGACGGGCTGCTCAGCGACGGCCTGGTCGGCCACGGGCTGCGCCAGGGGGTGCTGGTCGGCGGCGGGCTGGTCGGCGAGGGCCGCCGCGACCGTGGCGCGGGCCCGGCGGGTGCGGCGCAGCGCGCGGACGGCCAGCACGACGGCGGCGACCCAGCCGGCGGCCAGCAACGCGTAGACCGTCCACTGGACGCCGCCGGGCAGCTCGCCGGCCCGCACCAGGGTGCGGGCGTTGGTCAGCACGATGACGCCGCCGATGACCGCGCCGAGGAGCTGGGCGGGGACGATCCGCACCAGCCAGGCGGCGATCGGGGCGGCGATGAGGCCGCCGATGAGCAGGGCGGCGACGGTCGGCAGCAGGAAGCCCTCGGTGCCGAGGCCGATCAGGAAGCCGGCGCTGGCCGCGCCCGCGACGACGAACTCGGAGGTGTCGACCGAGCCGATGACCTTGCGGGGCTCCATCCGGCCGGAGACCAGCAGCGCCGGGGTGGCGACCGGGCCCCACCCGCCGCCGCCGGTGGCGTCGACGAAGCCGGCGACCAGGCCGAGCGGGCCGAGGAAGCGGGCGCGCAGCGGCCCGGCGGCGCGGCTGGCGCGCAGCGGCCGGGAGAAGCGCACCAGCAGGTACGCGCCGAGGGTGAACAGGATCGCGGCCATCCAGGGCGCCGCGGCCTCGGTGGAGATCGAGCTGAGGAAGGTGGCGCCGGCGAACGCGCCCACCGCGCCGGGCAGCGCGATGCGGGCGACCACCCGCCAGTCGACGTTGCCGAAGCGCCAGTGGGCCACCCCGGCGGCGAGCGTGGTGCCGATCTCGGCCAGGTGCACCGACGCCGACGCCGCGGCCGGGGCGACCCCGGCCACCAGCAGCAGGGTCGACGAGGTCAACCCGTACGCCATGCCGAGCGAACCGTCGACCAACTGCGCGACGAGCCCGACGAGGGCGAGGACCAACAGCTTGCGCACGAGCGCCCCCTGACTTTTCGGCATCTCCTATCGACTTGGTCGACAATGCGGCACGAGACGGCCTCGGGTCAAGTCCCTATCGGTTAAATGTCGGGACGCTTGCGACGGGTGGGGTCGCGGGTCAGCTCCAGGCGCCCGGGTCGGCCGCCAGCTCGCTGACCCGCTCGGGCAGGGTGCCGTTGGCCACGTCGGCGACGGTGACCAGCTCGAGGATCTGCCGCTCGCTGGCCCGCAGGGCGATCCACACGTCCTGCAACGCGCGGGCCGCTCCCCGGTAGCCGAGCTGCTCCGGGCGCTGCCCGCGCACGTGCGCCAGCGGCCCGTCGATCACCCGGATCACCTCGGCGAGCGAGATCTCGGCGGCGGGCCGGGCCAGCCAGTAGCCGCCCTCGGGGCCGCGCTGGGCGTGCACGACGCCGCCCCGGCGCAGCTGCAACAGGATGCTCTCCAGGAACTTCGGCGGGATCTCCTGGGACTTGGCGATCTGCTCGGCGGTCACCGGGCGGGACCGCACGGCGCCCCCGCCGTCGGCGACCGCCGCCAGCTCGGCGGCCGCGCGGAGGGCGTAGTCGACCCGGGCGGAGAGACGCATGCCGGTCAGGTTAGCCGCCCGCCCGCCCGGCCGGGCTGCCGCCCCTCATCCGAACGGGGGAACCGGGGCCGCCAGGGCGTCCCACGCGCCGTCCCACGGGGCGGACCGCCGGCCCACCGGCCCGCTCCGACGGTGGCGCGGGCGTGGCACCATACCCGTGTCGACGGATCGACGCCGACCGCCCGGACGCCACGCGGTCGGGACCGCCAGCGGCGATGGGGGCAGCCACAGCGATGCCGGAGACCACTCCGCTCGGTCCACGGGATCCGGGCCGGGCCGGGCCCTACGAGCTGCTCGGCAGGCTGGGCTCGGGCGGGCAGGGCGTGGTCTACCTGGGCCGCGACCGGCAGGGCCGGCTGGTCGCCGTCAAGATGCTCGACCTCTCCGCGCCGCCCGACCCGCGCGCCCGGGCCCGGTTCGCCAAGGAGATCGACGCCGCCCGCCGGGTCGCGCCGTTCTGCACCGCGCAGATCCTCTTCGCCGACGTCGACGACGACCCGCCCTACGTGGTGAGCGAGTACATCGAGGGCCCGACCCTGCACCGGCACGTCCAGGAGCGGGGCCCGCTCGCCGGCAACGTCCTGCACCGGCTGGCCGTGGGCACCGCCACCGCGCTCGCCGCGATCCACCAGGCCGGCGTGGTGCACTGCGACCTCAAGCCGGACAACGTGGTCCTCGGCGCGGACGGCCCCCGGGTGATCGACTTCGGCATCGCCCGGGCGCTCGACGTCACCGCCACGGTGACCGGCCGGATCATGGGCACCGCCGCGTACCTGGCGCCGGAGCGGTTCCGCGACGACGAGGTGGGCCCCGCCAGCGACGTGTTCGCCTGGGCGGCCACCATCGCGTACGCCGCGACGGGCCGCCCGCCGTTCGGCACCGGGGCGGTCGCGGCGGTGCTGCACCGGGTGCTGCACGATCCGCCGGACCTGGCCGGCTTCTCCGGCCCGCTGGCGGAGCTGGTCGCCGAGTGCCTGGCCAAGGACCACCGGGCCCGGCCGCCGGCCGACCAGGTCCTGCTGCGGCTGCTGGGGCACGGTGGCGCGCCGGTGCCGCTCCGGGCGGCCCTGCAACAGGGCACCGACGCGGCGGCCACCCAGCCGGTCCCCCGCCAGCCGCCGCCGCCCGCCCCGGCGGCCTGGCAACCGCCGCCGACGGCGGCGTGGCAGCCGGCCCAGCAGCCGGACGGCCCGGCGGCGTACGAGCCGACGGCGTACGAGCCGACGGCATATGGGCAGACGACACACGAGCCGACGGCTGCGGCGTACGGGCCGGCGGTGGCGTACGGTGCGCGGCCCGAGCGCTGGGCGCGGCGGCTGCGCCGGGAGTCCACCGACGCGTGGGGCGTCTCCACGGCGATCTTCCTCGGCGCGGTCGGCGGCGCCGTGGCATACGTCGCGTCCACCGCCGTGGGCACCGCCGCCGCCGTCGGGGCGGTGACCTTCGTCGTGGTCTACGGCGTGCGCCTGCTCGTCGCCACGGCGCTGCCGCCGGCCGCCGCCCCGCCCGGGGAGGGCGGCGGCGCGCCGCCGCAACCCCCGTCCGACCCGTACCCCTGGAGGAGCCCTTGACCGCCGGCCAGCGTTCCGCCCGGCCGTGGCTGCCGTACTCGGTGGCCGTCGTCGCCGGCCTCGCGGTCATCGCCGCGGCGTACGTGATCGTGCGGCCCGCAACCGGCCCGGACCGCTCCGGGTGCGTGGCGCTGGAGGTCAACTCCTCGACGGAGAAGGCCGACCTCGTCTCCCAGCTCGCCGCCCGGTACAACGCCGCCGACCGGCGCTTCGCCGGGCGCTGCGCCGAGGTGACCGTGCACGGGCTCAACTCGGGCAAGGCGATGGAGGCCCTGGCGGCCGGGAACTGGTCCGGCCGGCAGCCGGGCGTCCCGGCCCCGCAGGTGTGGCTGCCGACGTCGTCGCTGTGGACGGGCCGGCTGCGGCTGCTCGACGAGCAGGCGGGCCGGGCGGCGCAGACCCCCGGCCGGTACCCGTCGATCGCCAACAGCCCGCTGGTCATCGCGATGCCGCTGGAGAAGGGCGAGCTGGTGCGCCAGCGCGGCAAGCTCGGCTGGGCGGACGTCCTCGGGCTCTCCGGCGACGCCGGCTGGGCGGCCTTCGGGCGGCCCGAGTGGGGCCGGTTCACCTTCGGCAAGGACAACCCGAACCTGTCCACGTCGGGGCTGGCGGCCACCATCGCCACCTACTACGCGGCCGTGCGGCGTTCCAGCGACCTGACGAAGGCCGACCTGGCGAAGCCCGCGGTGACCCAGTTCGTGCGCCGGATCGAGGCGAACGTGTCGCACTACAGCGACGACTCGGTGGACCTGCTGCGCGACCTCGCCGAGGCGGACCTGGGCGGGGCGGGCCTGGGCGCGGCCGGCGACGCGCGGGCCCGGGACATGAGCGCGGTCGTGGTGCAGGAGGAGCTGGTCTACCAGTACAACGAGGGGCAGCTCAGCCCCACCCCGGGGCGGAAGCCGCGGGTGCCGCTGGTGGCGGTGCACCCCAGCGAGGGCACGTTCAACCTCGACCACCCGTACGTCGTGCTGCCCTCGGCGGACGCGGCGCAGCAGGCGGCGGCCCAGGACTTCCTGGCCTTCCTCCAGGACGACCCGCAGCAGCGCAGCTTCGCCGACCTCGGCTTCCGCGACCACGAGCGGCGGGCGTCGGACGCGCTGACCGCCGCCGTCCGGGGCGGCGCGGACGGGCAACTGACCTACTTCGACCCGCCGGCGCCCGAGGTGGTCGACGCGATCCTGCGCGGCTGGGGCACGCTGCGCAAGAAGGCGAACATCCTGCTCGCCGTGGACACCTCCGGCTCGATGAACGCCAAGGTGGGCAGCCGCACCCGGTTCCAGGTGGCCACCACCGCCGTCGACCGGGGCGTCGGCCTGCTCAACTCCGCCGACCGGGTGGCGCTGTGGTCGTTCTCGTCGGAGACGCCGCAGCGGCCGGGGAAGCCGTACAGCGAGGAGGTCCGGCTGGGCCCGTACGACCGGGCCGCGTTCGCGCGCCGGCTCACCGGGCTGCGGGTGGGCGGCAACACCGCGTTGTACGCGACGGTCCGCGCCGCGCACCGCCGGCTGCTCGCCGACTACGACCCGGACCGGATCAACGCGGTGGTGGTGCTCACCGACGGCAAGAACGAGTACCCGAAGGACAACGACCTCGACCGGCTGCTCGCCGACATCGAGCTGGACCCGGACCGGCCGGTGAAGGTCTTCTGCGTGGCGTTCGACCGGGAGTCGGACCTGGCCGCGCTGGACCGGATCGCCGGGGCCAGCGCCGGCAAGGCGTTCGACGCCACCGACCCGGCGACGATCGACGAGGCGTTCGTGAAGCTGGTCAGCAGCTTCTGACCAGCCGCGCCGCGGGCGGGGGCCGCCTCAGCCGCCGACGCGGCGCAGCAGGCCCTCCTGCACGGCGCTGGCGATGTGCCGGCCGTCGGTGGTGAACATCCGGCCGGTGGCCAGCCCCCGGGCGCCGGAGGCCGACGGGCTCCAGCAGTCGTAGAGGAACCACTCGTCGGCCCGGAACGGCCGGTGGAACCACAGGGCGTGGTCGAGGCTCGCGCCGACCACGCCGCCGGGGCCCCAGACCTCGCCGTGCACCGACAGCACCGAGTCCAGCAGGGTCAGGTCGGAGGCGTACGTCAGGGCGCAGGCGTGCAGCAGCGGGTCGTCGGGGAGCTTGCCGTCGATGCGCATCCACACCCGCTGGTGGGGGTCGGCGGGGCGGTCGCCGGGGCGGACCCAGCCGGGCTCGCCGACGTAGCGCACGTCGATCGGGCGGGGGATCTGCCCCCAGATGCCGAGCCGCTCGGGGTAGCGGGCGAGACGGTCGCTCATGGTGGGCACGTCGTCGGGGGCCGGCACGTCGGGCGGGGTGGGGGCGTGGTGGTCGAGCCCCTCCTCCTCGTGCCGCTGGAACGACGCCGACATGAAGAAGATCGGCTTGTCGTGCTGGAGCGCCACCGACCGGCGCACGGAGAACGACCGGCCGTCGCGGACGTTCTCCACCTGGTAGGTGATCGGTTCGGCCGGGTCGCCGGGGCGGACGAAGTAGCCGTGCAGGGAGTGGACGAACCGTTCGGGGGCGACCGTGCGGCCGGCGGCGACCAGGGCCTGACCGGCGACCTGACCCCCGTACACCCGTTGCGGGCCGACCGGGGGACTCATCCCCCGGAAGGCCATCGCGCCGGTGTGTTCGAGGTCGAGGACCTCCAGCAGCTGGTCGACGGCCGCCTGGCCGACGGTCGCCCCGTCGGTCACTGCAACGCCCGCGCGGACGCCGCGTCGACCAGCGAGCCGAGCTGGTGCACCCGCAGGGTGTTGGTGGAGCCGGGGGTGCCGGGCGGGCTGCCGGCGACGATGACCACGTAGTCGCCGGGGTTGGCCCGGTCGAGGCCGAGCAGCGCCTGGTCGACCTGGCGGAACATGTCGTCGGTGTGCTCGACGAACGGCATCAGGAACGTCTCGACGCCCCAGCAGAGGGCGAGCTGGCTGCGCACCTCGGGCACCGGGGTGAACGCCCACAGCGGCAGGTCGCAGTGCAGCCGGCTGAGCCGCTTGACGGTGTCGCCGGTCTGCGAGAAGGCGACGAGGGCCTTCGCGCCGATGGCCCGGGCGATCGAGGACGCGGCGACGGTGAGCGCCCCGCCGTGGGTGCGCGGGTCGTGCTGGAGGCGGGGCACCCCGATCGAGCCGGCCTCGGTCGTCGTGATGATCTTGGCCATGGTGCTGACCGTGAGCACCGGGTACTTACCGACGCTGGTCTCGCCGGAGAGCATGACCGCGTCCGCGCCGTCGAGCACCGCGTTGGCCACGTCGGACGCCTCGGCGCGGGTCGGCCGCGAATTCTCGATCATGGAGTCGAGCATCTGGGTGGCCACGATGACCGGCTTGGCGTTCTCCCGGCACAGCTGCACGGCGCGCTTCTGCACCAGGGGGACCTGGTCCAGCGGCAGCTCGACGCCGAGGTCGCCGCGGGCGACCATGACGCCGTCGAAGGCCAGGACGATCGCCTCCAGGTGGTCGACCGCCTCCGGCTTCTCGACCTTGGCCAGCACCGGGCGGCGGACGCCCTCCTCGTCCATGATGTTGTGGACGAGCTTGATGTCCTCCGCCGAGCGGACGAAGGACAGGGCGATCATGTCGACGCCCAGGCCGAGGGCGAAGCGCAGGTCCTCGGCGTCCTTGTCCGACAGGGCCGGGACGCTGACCGCCACGTTCGGCAGCGAGACGCCCTTGTTGTTGGAGACCGGGCCGCCCTCGGTGACCAGGCAGCGGATGTCGTTGCCGACGACCTCGCTGACCTCGACGGCCACCCGGCCGTCGTCGATGAGCAGCCGGTCGCCGGCCTTCACCTCCTGCGGCAGCTTGCGGTAGGTGCAGGAGACCCGCTCCTTCGTGCCGAGGACCTCGTCCCCGGTGATCACGACCGAGTCGCCGGTGCGCCACTCGTGCGGGCCGTCGGCGAACCGGCCGAGCCGGATCTTCGGGCCCTGGAGGTCGGCGAGCACGGCCACCGGCCGGCCGGCGGCGTCGGCGGCCTCGCGGACGAGTCGGTAGACCGCCTCGTGGTCCGCGTGGCTGCCGTGGCTGAAGTTGAGTCTCGCCACGTTCATGCCCGCGTCGACGAGCCCCCGGATGCGCTCCGGTGACGAGGTGGCGGGGCCAAGGGTGCAGACGATCTTCGCGCGGCGTGTCACGCCCATCAGGCTAGTCTCTCCTCCGGGTCGGTCTGCGGGCCGACCCCTTTCGGACTTCGGAACAGGATCCGACGACGCGTCTCGCCCCGGGCAGGGAAATCGGGCGAAACCGCACCGGAGGCATCGTCCGGAGTCGTCGTGTGTCGGCGGGCATCGGCGACCGCGCGCCGGGAATCCTACCGCCCGGTGTCACCTCCCATGGGCGCGCTCCCCGCCGCCGGGGCCGACGCTAGCAGCGCGCGGCCGGTGACCGCCGTCACGATCACGACAGCGGCCCCCGGCGGGCCGGGCGGTCAGCTCTGCATGCGGGCGAGCGGGAACTCCACCGACCCGGCCGGGCAGAGGAACGTCATCACGTCGACCGCGTAGAGCCCCGCCTGCACCGCCGGGTCGGCCTCCATCACGCTGCGCACGTCGTCCACGGAGCCGGTGCGGGCCAGGCCGAAGCCGATCGGCGGGTCGGGCTCGCGCCCGGGGCCGTCGATCGAGCCGGCGACCAGGACGATCCCCCGCCGCTGCAACGCGCGCATGTGCTCGGTGTGCTCGGCCTGCAACCGCTGGACCGTCTCGTCGGGCAGGGCCCGCCCGGACGGGCCCGGGTAGAGCACGATGCACTCGTAGGTGTCGAGCGCGAAGTCGACCTGCGGCATCCCGGTCACGGCGTCCCCCTGCCCCGCTGCCGGCCCGCGCCCCGCCCGCGGACCCGCCCCGACCCAGCCTCGCACGCGCCGCCCCGCCGCCGGGGCCGCTCGGCGCAACTGCCGGGCGGCAGCCGCCGGATCGCCCCGGGGTGACGGGCCGGGCCCGCTGGTACGGTCCGAGGGGATGGCAACGGTGCCGGGGGCAGCGAGCGGAGGCCGCGGGGGGACGACGTCCCCGCCCGCCGGGCCGCCGCCGGACGACGCGCAGCGGGCGGACGACGCGCAGCGGGCCGACGATGCCCCGGGCCCGACCGTGCGTCGCCGCCGGCAGCCGGCCCAGCGACGGGCGGACGACGCGCACTGGCGGGCCGTCTTCGCCGCCGCCGGCGAGACGGGCGTCCGCGTCGCCCGCCACGACTGGGCGGCCACCCCGCTGGGCCCCGTGCACGCCTGGCCACAGAGCCTGCGCACCGCCGTGGCCAGTTGCCTGCGCTCCCCTGTTCCCGTCCTGCTGTGCTGGGGCGGGGAGCTGGTGGTGCTGCACAACGACGCGTGCCTGCCCCTGCTGGGCGACGCCGGGCCCACGGCGCTCGGCCGACCGGGCGCCGAGGTCTGGCCGGGCTGCTGGGACGTGCTCGGCCCCGTGCTGCGCGACGTCCTGGCGGGGGCGACCGTCACCCGCCCGGCGCGGTGGTCGCCGCCGGGCGGCGACGGCCCCGCCGGCGGGCGGCGGCTCACCTTCGCCCACAGCCCGGTCATCGACGAGTCGGGCACGCCCGGCGGGGTCCTCACGGCGGTCACCGTGAGCCCGCACGCCCCGGACGCGCCGGCCACGGCGGGCCCCTCCCGCGCCGCCGACGCGCCGGCCACCGCGGAGCCACCGGCCGGCGGGGGCATGCCCGGCGTCGGCGGCCGGCCGGTGCCGTCGCCCCGGCCCGCCGGCTCCGCGCCGCGGGCCGACGCCCCGGCGGCCCGGGAGGTCGACGACCGCAGGCGCACGCTGCGTCAGGCGGAGGCGTTCGCCCGGCTCGCGGGCGCGCTGAGCTTCGCCCGGGGCCGGGCGGGGATCGTGGACGTGGTGTGCCGCACCGCCCCGGCGCTGCTCGGGGCCGGCGCGCTGCGCGTGGCGACGGCCGACCCGGGCGCGGTCGTGCTGGAGGTGGCCGGCGACGGCGGGCCCGGCCGGCTGGACCTGGCCGCCGACGACCCGCTGGCCCGCGCGGTACGCCACAACGCGCCGGTCGCCGTCGCCGCCACGAGGGACGGGGACGGCGGGACCGCCCTCCCGCTGCGCTACGCCGACGGCGGCGCGCTCGGCGCGGTGGACGTGCGCTGGGCGCACCCGGTGGCCGCCGACGAGGAGCCGCGCACCCTGCTGGACGCGGTCGCCGGGCTGGTCAGCCAGGCGTTGCAGCGGGCCGAGCTGACCGGCTCGGCGCAGTTGATGGCGGACTTCGCCGCGCGGCTCAGCGCCACCCGTTCCACCACGGAGGCGATCGGGGTCGTCCTCGCCGGCGCGCCCGCCGTGCTCGGGGCGCGGCTGCCGGGGCTGGCGGTGCCCGGCCAGGGGCGGCGGCTGCGGCTGTGGGCGGGCGAGGACGTGCCGGCGGGGCTGCTTGCCGCGTACGACGAGATGACGGTCGACGACCCCCGTCCGCTGGCCACCGCGCTGCGCACCGGGGAGCGGGTGGTGATCCACGACCGGGCCGAGTTCGCCGACCGGTTCCCGGAGGGGACCGACACGGCGGGGGCACACGGCATGGTGACCACGGTCGCGCTGCCGCTGTTCGACGCCCAGCGCCGGCCGATCGCCGCGCTCGGGTTCGGCTGGCCCCGGCGACGCCCGCTGCGCGAGAGCGACCTGGCCCTGCTGGACACCGTCGCCGACCTGTGCGAACAGACCCTGGAGCGGACCCGGCTGGCCGCCGCCGAGCACGACCTGGTGACCCGGCTGGCCGGGCGGCTGCGCACCTCGGCGCGGACCGCGCCGCCCACCCTGGACGTCGCCACCCGCTACCGGCCTGCGGTCAGCGGCATGCACCTCGGCGGCGACTGGTTCGACCTGATCCGGCTCGACGGCGACCGGCTGGCCGTGGTCGTCGGCGACGTGGTCGGCCACCAGGTCGAGGCCGCCGCCGACATGGCGCAGCTGCGCACCATCGTGAACACGCTGATCCGGCTCGGGGTGCCGCTGGGCGAGGTCTTCCCCCGGCTGACCGACCTGATCGGCGCGGGGTTCCTCGGCACCTGCGTGGCGATGGTCGTCGACCCGGCCGCGGGCGAGGCGGCGGTGGCCCGGGTCGGCCATCCGCACCCGGTGCTCGCGCGTTCCGGCGGGACGCCGACGCCGATCGAGACGGCCGCCTCGCTGCCGCTGGGCATGGTGCGGGAGCCGGTGGCCGTGACGACGGTGCCGTTCCGGCCCGGTGACCTGCTGGTGGCGTACACCGACGGGCTGGTGGAGCGGCGCGGGCGGACGTACGACGCGGGGCTCGCGGAGCTGTGCGGCGTGGTCGACGCGGTCCGCGACGCCCCGGTGGAGGCGGTCGCCGACGCGCTGCTGGGCAGGCTGGCCGGAGCCGAGGACGACCAGGCGCTGGTGGTGCTGCGGCACGTCGACCCGGCCGCCCGTTCCCCCACGCCCTTTCCCCCACAGTGATCAAGCCACTACCTTCTGAGGGATTCTCGTAACCGGTGGTGAGTGAGGGATCGCGTGGAGGAGTTCGACTACGTCGTGGTGGGCGCGGGCGCGGCCGGGTGCGTGCTGGCCAACCGGCTCAGCGCGGACCCGGCGACCCGGGTGCTGCTGGTCGAGGCCGGCGGGTGGGACCGCAGCCCGTTCGTGCGCATCCCGAAGGCGTTCAGCCGGCTGATGGACGACCGGCGCACCGCCTGGCACTACCCGGCCGAGGCGGCGCCGGGGCGGCGGGAGGTGTGGCAGCGCGGCCGGCTGGTCGGCGGGTCCAGCTCCCTCAACGGCATGGTCTACGGCCGGGGCGACCGCCTCGACTGGGACGGCCTGGAACGCCTCGGCAACCCCGGCTGGGGGTGGGACACCATGCTGCCGGTCTTCACCCGGCTGGAGGACCATCCGCTGGGCGCGTCGCCCGCGCGCGGGGCCGGCGGGCCGCTGCGGCTGTCGACGGCGACCGGCACCGACGGGCTCTGCGAGGACGTGATCGCCGCCGGTCAGGCGCTCGGCTGGCGTCGGTCCGACGACCTCAACGCCACCGAGGACGAGCGGATCGGGTACGTCACGGCGACCATCCGCGACGGCCGCCGGGTCAGCGCCGCCGACGCGTTCCTGCACCCGGTGCGGGACCGGCCGAACCTGACCGTCGCGGTGGGCACGGCCGTGCGGCGGATCCTGGTGCACGGCGGCCGGGCGATCGGCGTACGGGCCGGCAGCGGCGGCCGCACCGTCGACTACGCGGCCTCGGCGGAGGTGATCCTCGCCGCCGGGGCGATCGCCAGCCCGCAGCTGTTGCAGGTGTCGGGCATCGGGCCCGCCGACACGCTGCGCCGGGCCGGCGTCGACGTGCTGCTCGACCGCCCCCGGGTGGGCCTCGGCCTGCGCGAGCACCGGTCGGCGCCGGTGCAGTTCCGGCTGGTCGGCGACGGCGGCTACAACCACATGCTGGGCAGCCTGCTCGGGCAGGGCCTGGCCACGCTGCGCTACGCGCTGACCCGGCGGGGCCCGCTGAGCCTGCCGGTGCACGACGTGGGGGCGCACATCCGGTCCGCCCCGGACGTCGACCACCCGGACGCCCAGTTGCTGGTCGCGCCGTTCTCGGCGGCCCCGCCCCGGCCGGGTCACGCGCTGGAGCTGGAGACGGAGGCGGGGATGATGGGGCTGTGCACGGTCACCCGGCCCGACAGCGAGGGCAGCCTGGCCATCTCCTCGGCCGACCCGGGCACGCCGCCGCGGATCGTGGCCAACTACTTCGCCACCGGGCACGACCGGCGGGTCCTGGTGGACGCGTTCCGCCGGATGCGGGAGCTGTTCGCCACCGCGCCGGTCGCCGGGCGGATCGCCGCCGAGACGGTGCCCGGCCCGGCCGTGCGCGGCGACCGGGAGATCGTCGAGGCGGCGCTGGCGCTGGGCTACTGCGGCTACCACGCCGTCGGCACCTGCGGCATGGGCCCCTCCGACGAGCACGTCGTCGACGCCCGGCTGCGGGTACGCGGCGTCGACGCGCTGCGGGTGGTGGACGCCTCGGTGCTGCCGGTGCTGGTGTCCGGGTACCTCAACGCGCCGGTGATGGCGCTGGCCTGGCGGGCGGCCGACCTGATCCTGGCCGACTGACTCCGGGCGGGCCGGGTACGGGAGCACAATCGACCGGACGACACGCACAGGATTGGGGTTCGACTCATGGGTGACGACGCTGGCAGGCAGCCCGCGAAGGCCTCCGGCACCTACCGGATCGGCGGCGACCTCCAGGTCGACCGGCTCGGCTACGGGGCGATGCAGCTCACCGGGCCGGGCGTGTGGGGCGACCCGCGGGACCCGGAGGAGGCGGTGCGGGTGCTGCGCCGGGCGTACGAGCTGGGGGTAACGTTCATCGACACCGCCGACTCGTACGGGCCGTTCGTCTCCGAGCTGCTGATCCGGCAGGCGTTGCACCCGTACGCCGACGACCTGGTCGTCGCGACCAAGGCCGGGCTGACCCGCTCCGGGCCGGGCGACTGGCGGCCGGTGGGCCGGCCGGAGTACCTGCGCCAGCAGTGCGAGCTGAGCCTGCGCCACCTGGGCCTGGAGGCCATCGGCCTCTACCAGCTGCACCGCATCGACGCGAAGGTGCCGCTGGCCGACCAGCTCGGCGAGCTGGCGCTGCTGAAGCAGGAGGGCAAGATCCGGCACATCGGGCTGTCCGAGGTGACCGTCGCGCAGATCGAGCAGGCCCGCCGGATCACGCCGATCGTGTCGGTGCAGAACCTCTACAACCTGGCCGACCGCAGCGCGGAGGACGTGCTCGACCACTGCGAGCGCAACGACCTGGCGTTCATCCCGTGGTTCCCGATCGCCACCGGCAACCTGGCGAAGCCGGGCGGCCCGCTGGACGCGATCTCCACCGACCACGGCGCGACGCCCGCGCAGCTCGCGCTCGCCTGGCTGTTGCGGCGCTCGCCGGTCGTGCTCCCCATTCCGGGTACGTCATCGGTGGCGCACCTGGAGGAGAACGTGGCCGCCGCCCAGGTGCAGCTCACCGACGACGAGTACGCGGCCCTCGCGAAGGCGGCCTGAGCCGGCGCGCGGGGCCCGAGGGCGCCCGTGGGCCAGAGTCAGAGGGCGTAGCAGTCGGGGCGCACCGGGGAGTCGGTCAGCGCGCCCCGCACGACGGTGTACGTCGTGCCGTCGAGGACGAGGCCGAGGTGCCCGACGAGCCGCAGCGGGCACCACGACTGGATGAGCACGTTGGTCGCCCCGTCGGCGAGGGTCGCGTTGTCGACGGGCCGGACCAGCTCGTCCTGGAGGGTGCGCACGGCCGTCCACCGCACGTCGCCCGGGGTGTCGTCGCCGTCGTTGAGCGCGGTGAGGAAGCTCGACCCGATCGCCATCTGCTGGCAGGCGACGATGCCGAGGCAGCTGCCGAGGCCGAGGAACTTCGCGATGTCGGCGACGTAGGTGCCGTAGTGCGGGGTGCCGAGGCTGACGTACCGGCCCACCTTCGTGCCGCCGCCGAGGTTGCGGATGAGATAGCGGGACACCAGGCCGCCCTCGGAGTGGGCGACGAGGTCGACGCGGGCCGCTCCGGTGCTGGCGCGCACCTGGTCGACGTACGTTCCGAAGGCCCGCGCGGAGTCGGCGATGTCGCCGAGGCCGAGGCCGGGCAGCTGGAAGATCGACACCCGGAAGCCGTCGGCGCGCAGGCGGGCGGCGAGCGGCTCGTAGCCGAGGGCGGGGGTGCTGAGCCCGGCGACGACGATGACGGGGTTGCCGGCAGCGGCGGCCCGGGCGGCGGCCGGGGACGGGGCGGCCAGCGCGGCGGCGGTGGCGGTGGACGCGGCGAGGGCGACGAGGATCTTCCGGAGCAGCATGGCTGCACCTCCTGGTGGGGGTGTCCCGGCGGGGGCCGGGTGGAGGCGAGAGCGTTCCGATCGATCGTGGAAAGATGATGGGGCCGGCAATCCAGTCACGTCAATGAAAAGTTACGCGTGAGTAACAGAATGTCGCGCCCAGCGCGAATTCCGGCGACCCGAACTCATGATCGACTTCGTGTCGGGGAGGTGGCGGTATCAATCCCCCGTGGATACCACCACCTCCCCGACATGATCTTGGCTACCCGCCAGCGCCCACCTCGCCGGCCGCCTTGCCGGACCCGGCAGCCTCGCCGGACTGGGCCGCCTGGCGGAGCGCCCGGGTCGCCTGGTCGATCAGCTTCGTGGCGTCCGTGCGGCCGTTGACCTGGATCTCCACCTCGGACTCCCCCGCCTGCACCCGGACGCTCACCTCGGTGCGCTGCTGGTCCACCCAGCTCTGCAACAGGTTGAACAGCCCCGGCAGCAGCGCCTGCGCCACCACCGCGATGATCACGGCGTCACTGAACCCGGGCCGCCCGCCGGAGCGCCCGCCCCCGGCGGCGCGCACGGCGGCGCGGAACTCGGGGCGCTGGTGGATCCAGCTCAGCAGCGGCACCCGGGGCGGCCGGGCGGCGCGCGGCGTCAGCACCAGCCGCACCGGCTGCCGCGCCCCGGCCGACGCCCCCGTCGAGCTCTCCGTCACGTGGTCGCTCTCCTTCACTCGCCGTTGGGCAGGAACGTGATCCTGCCGTCGACCACCGACAGGACGCCCTCGACGCCGAACGAGTCGTCGTCGCTGAACGGGCTGGCCCCGAAGTAGCCGTCGGTGGTGCCGGTCGCCAGCACCGACCCCTGCGCGTCGTACGGGGTCGACACCCGGGCCGTGGCGGGGCCGGTCAGCTCCACCGCGATCCGCGGGTACTCGGTGATCTTCCAGGCGATCTTCTTCACCGTGCTGCCGTTGTAGTAGCGGAAGGGGCAGCCCTCCGGGGCCGCCACCTTCTGCGCCGCGCAGTCGTCCAGGTGCCTGCGCACCTCCGCCTCGGCCGCCTCCCGCGCGCCCGGGGCCAGCACCGGCTCCAGCCGCACCTGGCCCGCGCTGTCCATCCCGGGGACGATGGCGACGGCCTGCGCCGGGGTCTCCGCGAGCACCGTGCTCTGCCCGCCGACCGTGTAGACGCCGGGCAGCAGCGCGAGGGTGTCCCCCTCCGGGGGCGTCTCGACCGGCACCCCGTTGACCGTCAGGCCCGCCTGCCCACCGGGGACGCCCAGCGCTACCGGCCCGCCGGTGAGCCGCCACTCGTGGAACAGGCCCAGCGTCGCCGACTCCTCCCGGCGCAGCGACAGCTCGGCCGGCACCCGCTGGCCGGCGAGGGTGAACTCGACCTTCGCCGTCGCCTCGTCGCCGTCCCGGTCGACCGAGAGCACATCCACGTCGTCGGGCGGCTGGTAGCCCTCCGCCTCGACCAACGCGGCGAGCCGGTCGACGTCGCCGACCGCCGACCGCGCGTCGGGGGTCACCAGCTCCAGGGCCGCCCGGGCGTCGTGGTCGGCCAACGCCGAGAAGTAGCCGTCGACGGCCTGCGCCGGGCGGAACAGGGCCCACTGCGTCACCCCGAGCAGGGTGCCGCCGAAGGCGCAGGCCAGGGCCAGCGCGCCGGCCACCAGCATCGCCCGTGGGGACGCGACCGCCCCCGGCCGCCCGAACAGGCCCTCGGCGGTCACCGGGGCGGCGACGACGCCGTCGGCAGCCGCCGGGGTGAGCGCTTCCAGCCGGTCCAGCCGCAGCTCGGACGCCGGATGCGTGGCGCAGACCGCCTCGTCCCAGCCGCTGCGCCCGCTCTCGAACGACTTGCGCCGCTCCAGCATGTCCCGCAGGCCCTGGGCGTGGCCGGCGAGCACCGCGCCCGCGTCGGCGCGGTACTCGGCGGCCCGCACGTCGCGCGAGTGCAGCGGCAGCACCACGTACTTCATGGTGAGCAGCACGGGCCAGAAGAAGACGAACACCACGAAGTTGGTCGCCGGATGCGGGAAGGTGCGCATCAGCCACGTCGGCACGGCGTGCAGCAGCACCAGGGGCAGCGCCACGCCCCGGACGAACGCGCTGGTCACCTCGTCGCCGGTGCGCCAGTGCACCAGCTCGTGGCTGAGCAACGCCGCGACGTTCTCGTCCGGCTCGTCGAGCAGGCCGGTGGTGACGACCACGTGCCGGGCGTACGCGCGGGCGTTGGTGAGCACCGGGTCGTCCTCGATGAGCAGCCGGGGCACGGTGGGCAGGCCGAGGGCACGCGCGCAGTCGTGCAGGACGGGTTGGAGCCGTTCGGCCTCGCGGCGGCTGAGCCGGCGCGCGCCCGAGACGGCCAGCAGGCGCGGCTCCCACATGATCCGGTACAGGGTGTAAAGCACGCCGATCAGCGCGGCGGCGCCCACCATCCCGGCCAGGCCGGTGAACAGGTTCGCCGGCTCGTCGAACGCGTCGAGCCAGGGCCAGACCAGCACGAACAGGAAGCCGGCGAGGAAGCCGAACGCGACGCCGACGAAGCTGCCGAGCACCCCGCCGGAGCGGGCGAGGAACGCGTCGAGCAGCGAGCCGACGAGTGGGGCGTCCCGCACCGGCTCCGGCAGCACCTCGCCGAGGTTGCCGCCCCCGTTGACGATGCCGGCCACGCCGGCCACGATCGCGCACGACACCCCGAGGAGCAGCGCGGCGGGCACGTAAAACCAGGTGGCCAGGAACGCGCCCAGCACGCCGCGCCAGTCGCGCAGCACCCCGGCGCGCAGCCAGACCAGCACGCTCGGGTATCCCGGGGGCCGGGCGGCGAAGCGCTGCGCGAGGCCGGAGGGGCCCCCGCCCCCGGCGGCGGGCGCGGGGTCGGTGGGTGTCACGGGCGCAGCCGGTGTGTCGGCTGCGGCAGGTCTGACGTGCGGGTCAGCGTCCGGGTCGCGCACGGCGGCTCCTCGGCTCGACCGCCACCGCGGAACGGGTGGCGAGGGGGAACGGATAAGGGCACGGCGTATCGGACGGGCGGCTCGGCCGACCGTCGGAGGAATTGCGCAGGTGCGATGAGAGCCGCCGATCCCATGAACGGGAGCCGACGACGACGCAGCACGTTACCCGTCCATAGTGGATCTCGCCAGCAGATTACCGACAATGGTTCGTGACCGGAGTCAGGGACGGCCGACAATGGAGTTCCGACGGAAGGTGAAAACCGCTCGCCATATTGGGCGGAGACATCGACACTGTTCGCCGTGGACGACGCCGTGCGACGCAACCGGGCCGCCTGGGAGACCGCCGCCGGGAAGTACGTCCGGGAGCACGACGGCCTGCTGCGCGAGGCGCGGGAGGGCACGTCGCTGCACCCGTCCGAGATCGAGCTGCTGCGCCCGCTGCTGCGCGCCGCGCCGGTGGTGGTGCACCTACAGAGCGGCCACGGCCTCGACGACGTGGCCCTGGTCGCGGCCGGCGCGCGTACGGTGATCGGGGTCGACTACAGCGCGGTGACGACCGGCGCGGCGCACCGGCGTGCCGCCACCCTGGGTCTGGCCTGCCGGTACGTGGTCGCCGAACTCCCCGGCGCTCCGCTGCGCGACGGCTGCGCGGAGCTGGTCTACACGGGCAAGGGCGCGCTGATCTGGATGCGGGACCTGGCCGCCTGGGCGCGCGACGTCGCCCGGCTGCTGCGGCCGGCGGGCCACCTGTTCGTGTACGAGGCACACCCGGCGGCCGCCCTGTGGAGCTGGGACGCCGACGAGCCCCGGATCCGGGCCGACCGGAGTTACTTCGGTGATTGCTTCGTCAACGACACGTTCCCGGGAAACGGGGCGGTGGAATTCCAGTGGACCCTGGGGGAAATCGTCGGCGCGGTGCTCGCCGCCGGGCTGGAGCTGCTCCACCTGGCCGAACACCCCGAACCGTTCTGGCGGCCGGGCGGAATCACGGCGGCGGCCTGGTCCGGGCGGCTGCCGAACGCGTTCTCCCTGCTCGCCCGCCGCCCGCCGGAGCCGGCAGACTAGCCAGCACCCGCAGCCCAGCCGGCTGCACAAAGATCGAGCGGCGCGCGACCGCGTCGCCCCGCGCGTCGATCTGGTAGCCGTCGAGCCAGGTCCAGTCGTGGTAGGTGACCCAGTCGGCGTGCACGCGGATCAGCCGGAAGAAGATCGGCTGGACGAACTGCGGGCTCGCCGCCCGGGCCACGTGCAGCAGCGTCCCGGCCCGCAGCAGGGCTTCGGTCGGGGCATAGGGAGCTGAGTCATCGGCGACATCACGCGCCGCGCTCACGGCTTCCCACCCGCGCCGCCGCCCGCACCGTCGTCCCCGGACCGGTCCGCCCCCCAGTCCCCCGCCCCCTCCTCGGGCTCCGGCCCGTGCGGCCAGTGCCGGTGGCTGATCGGCAGGCGGTGGCGGTGCCGGCAGGGCAGCTCGTTGCCGCACGCGCAGACGTACCGCCACCGAACCCACGACCACACGGGCTTGTGCCGACAGACCAGGGTCAGGGCGGTGGCGAGCAGGTACTCCTTGTAGGACACTCGGGGCCCTACGAGATCGCAGAGCGCCTGGGCGTGTCGCGGCAGCGGTTCCAGCAGCTCGCCCGGTATCCCACCTTCCCGAAGCCCTACCAGGAGCTACGCGGCATGAAGGTGTGGCTGGCCGAGGACGTCGAAGAGTGGATCAGGAAGTACCGCCAGCCGCGCCCCACCGAGGACGACACCCCGGAGTGAGCCTCCCGGCCCAGACGCCGGCCGGGCAGGCGGGGCGCGGTCCATCCCGCAACGCCGCCTACCCGGCCTGTGCGCATGCCGAACACGAGCGCGTAGTCACGGATCAGCCGGCGATCCGGCCCATCGCGCCGTAGCCGAGCTGCCGCGACGGCGTCTGGGCATCCACGTCCAGACCCGGGTCCGGACGCCAGTCCGCCATCAGGGTCACCCCCGGATCCACCAGTTCCATACCTTCGAACCAGGACGCGAACGTCGCCTCGTCCCGCACGTGGAGGGTCGCGCCGACCCCGGCCTGGTAGGCGGCGACCATTCGGTCGACCTGTGCTCTCGTTTCCGCGTCCACCGTGTCGGCCGTGAGGTGGGAGATCGCGAGGTAACTGCCAGGCGCCAGGGCTTCCCGGTACGCCGCGACGAGCCCTTTCGGATCATCCTCGTCGGGTACGAACACGAGCAGCCCACCCAGGATGATCCCCACCGGCTGCGACAAATCGATCAAATCGCGGACTGCCGGGTGTGCCCACACCTGTTCGGGGTGCATCCCGTCGGCTTCCGCCATGGCGACGAGCGGCTCCTTCGCCAGAATTTCCTCGCCGTGGACGACGGCCGACGGGTCGTTGTCCACATAAACTACCCGCGCGCGTGGGTTGAGCGCGTGCGCCACCTCGTGCGTATTGTTGGCAGTCGGCAGACCCGCCGCGATGTCGATAAACTGCTCCACCCCCTGCGCCACCAGATATCGCACGGATCGGCGCAGCCAGTCCCGGTTACCGCGAGCCAGCAGGTCGACGCTGGGCAGCGTCAGCTTGATGCGCTCCGCCTTCTGCCGGTCGATGGCGAAGTTGTAGAGCCCTCCCAGATAGTAATCGTAAATGCGTGCGATATTGGCGTTTTCCACGTCAGCTACCGCCCCATCCAGGCGGTTGGCGATTGCCGTCATTCGAGCCCCTTCGGAGGTTGCCACGGCGCGGGACCGGCTCGCCGGCCCGCCACATGATAGTCCGACAACCACAGATATTGCGATGATGTGTCCGCCATCGATTTGACTGAGCGGACATTCTTTCGGCAGCCCCGCTCGCGGTCGGACCTTCTCCGCGCGAAGAGCACGCCCGAGCCGTTGCAGTTTGAGGTAATTCGCCGGCAGACCCCAGAGACGAAGAGGAGTTCGACAGCTCCCGGGTCCCCGATGACGCCAGCCCATCGCCGTCACTGATTAGTTGAACCTCGTTACTCATCGTCGACTCCTGATGCACGGACTCCGAGTTCTTCGGGCGGTGGCGGCGAACTCGCGCACCGCCGCCTGGAGACTCCAGACGATCCCCGGGGGCGATCACCTCGGGCGGCAGCGGCGCGGCGGCATCCTCCAGAGAGGCCCTTCAGCCACGTGATGTCGAGGTGACCTTGCCGCGGGCGACTGCTCGTCCTGCCCGGCGGAGTGGACGTGCGGAACGAGGGTGCCCCGTCGGCGTCGAGCGCCTGCACCTGGTGCACGAACGTGGCGACCTGGGCCCGGGCTCCCGTTCGCCGCACCGGGTCGCGGGCCAGCGCCTCGCCGAAGCCGCGCGTCTTGACCATGGCGGCCTGGGCGTCGACGCAGCCGGGCGATTCCGCGTCGGCGCCCTACCAGACCAGCAGCGGTGGTCCGCCACGGTGAACACGACAGGATATGAGGAGATGCCCATATTCGCCCACCGCCGACGTATCGGGTATCCGACAGAAACTCACGAGAACTATCGACGATCTTCATCCGTTGATGAGTCAGGATTCTTCGCGATCACTGTGGACCGACACGACCGGGAGAGCCATGCGGGACAGCCTTCTCAGCACCGCCGACGAGGTGTTGGAGCGGCTCGAAGACGAGATCGCCTTCCTGGCGGAGGGCCTGGCCGGGGTGTCCGAACAGCTCACCTGCCTGACCGCCGAGCTCGACGGCCAGCTCGCCGAGGGCGCTCCCGACCAGGTGGGGCACACCCTCGACCGGGTCGCCGCGCTCCTGTGCGACCAGGTGCTCAGCGACCTGACGGCCCTGGCCGGGCTCGGCGCGATCCGCCACGGCCATCCCCCACAACGGGAGGACGACAGCGTCCACGCGATCCCCACGCCGACCGCCGTGGGCCTCCCCGCCGCCGGGCAGGGCGACGCGGGCCAGCGCCCGGCCGACGAGTTGCAGGCCCGGGCCGCGGCGGCGGCGGACCACCTCCGGCGCTTGTCGGCCTTCGTCACCGACCGGTTCGACCTGGCCCGCGCGGCGGCGGAACGTGGTGACGCCGACCGGGCGCTGGAGGAGCTGCGGCTGACGCGGGAGGCCGCCGGGAGCGCACCTGCGGGCTACCAGCTCTGGCTGACCTGCCTGGCCGACCTGCCCGGCTGACCCCGCCGCGCCGCCCCACGGCCACCATTCGCGACCCACACCCAGCAGCCACGACCCGCCGCTCACGACCCACGCGGCCCACGACCCACGCGGCCCACGACTCACAACTCACGATCCCGGCCCGCGACCAGCCGACCCCGGACGGTCGGGACGGGGATGGCCGTCGGCCGCTGCGGAATGTGACCACAGCAGCTCGGCGCCCACACCCCCGTGCGAAACCCTTTGCTCTGCACCCGCATGCGCAACAGTCACGCGCGGTAGCCTGTCGCTCGACCCCGCATTGATCCACGAAACGCTATGTGCAGAGCTGGACTGCAGTGTTGCGCGAGTGGGTGCAGAGCAAAGGAGGAACGGGAAGTCCTGCACGGTCGGCGGGTCCTCACGAAGAGTCACGCACCGTGCGCCGCCGCCCGCAGCCCCGCACGTCTCACGGAAAGTGATCAGCCTGCGGTGCGCTCCGGGGTGGCAGCGGGTCGGACCCCCGCTGCCACGGCCCGCAGCTCCGGCTCGGGCACCTGCTCCGGGTCGGCGCGCACGTCGACGGCCACCCCGGGCTCGACCAGCCGGAACGCCTCGCCGTCGCCGACGAGGCCGGTCACGCCGCCCTCGGTGAACTCGGTGAGTGGCCACGTCGCCGCGTCCCGTTCGTGGTAGTCGGCGAGGAAGTCCCGCAACTCGTCGAGCGTGCCCAGCCGGCCCCCGTGCAGGACGTGCACCCGCAGGTCGACGCGCCAGCCCTCCGCCACCTGCCGCTCCCACACCCGGGTCCGGAAACGCACCCCCTCCCACTCGCTGGCGAAGTCGGACACCTCTCCGTCGACCCCCGCCGGCACGTACCCGATCAGGAACCCGCCCAGGTCTCCGCTCATCGACGCCTCCCCTCGCCCGATCCGGCGCTCACGCCGAATCTTGGACAATCATCGTCCACAGCGGACGGCAACTGTCCAGGGTCTCCATCGAAGCATCAGTCCAGGAGCGCCACGAGGGCGTGGACGGCCGGGTTGGTGGTGTCGCGGTGCCAGGCGAGGGCGACGTCCACCGTGGGGGTCGGCGCGGCGAACCGGCGCAGGCGTACCCCCGGCACCTTCAACGCCCGCGCGCGACCGGCGGGCACGGCCGCGACCACGTCGCCCTGCGCCACCGCGCGCAGCAGCTGCTCGTCGTCGGGCTCCTGCCGGACCAGCCGGAAGCCGCCGTGCGGCCAGACCTGGGCGATGGTCCGGTCGAACATGCCGGGGCCGTTGGCGCGGGACCACATGACGGCCGGCAGGTCCACCACCTCGGCCCGGGTGATCCGGCGGCGGCCGGTGGCCAGCGGGTGCCCCGCCGGCAGGGCCAGCAGCAGCTCCTCGGTGTCGACGGTGCGGCAGGCGAGCGCCGGCTCGTCGACCGGCGGGCGGACGAACGCCGCGTCGAGCCGGCCGGCGAGCAGCCCCGCGACGTTCGGCGCGGTCCAGGCGGTCTCGGCGGCGACCTCCACGTCGGGGTGGGCGGCGCGGAACCGGGCCACCAGCGCGTCCACCGGGCCGCCGCGTGCCGACCGGGTGTACGCGAGCCGCAGCCGCCCGCCCCGGCCCTGCACCAGGCTGCGGATGCGGGCGACGCCGGCGTCGACGTCGGCGAGGAGCCGGACGGTCTCGGCGGCCACCCGCCGCCCCACCTCGGTCAGCGCGCAGCCCCGGCTGGTGCGGTGCACCAGCGCCACGCCGAGCTGGCGTTCCAGGGCGCGGATCTGTTGGCTGAGCGCCGGTTGGGCGATGTGCAGGCGGGCCGCGGCCCGGGTGAAGTGCAGCTCCTCGGCGAGCACGGCGAAGTAGCGCAGCCGGCGCAGGTCCGACCAGGCGTCCACCCCCGGATCATAAGCGCCGCCTATCGCCGCCCGCCCGGTTCCGTCTTGGACACCCGCCCGGACGGCCGGCCACGATCCGAACGACGACAGGAGGAGCGGACGATGGCGGAGCGGGCGGACGTGGTGGTGGTCGGCGGCGGGATCATCGGGTTGACCGCCGCCGTGACCCTCCAGCAGCGGGGCGCGCGGGTGACCGTGCTGGCGGCGGACGACCCGGCGGACACGGTGTCGACGGTGGCCGCCGCCGTGTGGTACCCGACGCACACCGACGCGGATCCCCGGGTGCTGCGCTGGGCGGGCGAGACCCACGCGGAGCTGACCCGCCAGGCGGGGGCGGGCGTGCCGGGGGTGGTGGCCCGGCCGACGCGGATGCTGCTGCGCCACCCCTACCAGGGCCCCCCGTGGTGGGCGGCGGCCACCGGGGACCTGGTGGCCGGGCCGGCCGAGCCGCCGTACACGGCGGTGCTGCGGTTCACCGCGCCGGCGGTGGAGATGACGCCGTACCTCGGATGGCTGGCCGGGCGGGTCACCGCCGGCGGGGGGCGGGTGCTGCGCCGCCGGGTGCGGGACCTCGCCGAGGCGTTCGACGTCGCCCCGACGGTGGTCAACGCGACCGGGCTGGCCGCCGGCCGGCTCGCCACCGACCCCGCCGTGCACCCCGTGCGCGGGCACCTGGTGCTGGTGGCGAACCCGGGGCTGACCACGTCGGTACGCGACGAGGACGACCCGGCCGGGATCACCTACGTGCACCCGCGCCGGCACGACGTGGTGCTCGGCGGCACGTACCAGCCGGGGGTGTGGGACACCGGGCCCGACCCGGAGACCGCGGCGGCGATCCGGCGGCGGTGCGTGGCGCTCGTGCCGGAGCTGGCCGGCGCGCCGGTGCTCGGCGAGCGGATCGGGTTGCGCCCGGCCCGGCACGGCGGTCCCCGGGTGGCGGTCGAGCCGACGGGCCCCGCCGGGAGCCGGCTGGTGCACGCGTACGGGCACGGCGGCGCGGGGGTCACCCTGTCCTGGGGGTGCGCGGCCGAGGTGGCCCGCCTCGCCCTGGCCGGCTGACCGCCCCGCGCGAGGCGATACCCGGGCTGGGCTCAGCCCAGCAGGCGGAACAGCACCAGGTAGCCGCAGTAGGCCAGCGGCATGAGCAGCACGCAGGTCACGAAGCCGAGCGGCACGAACCGGGGCGGCGGCCCGTCCGCGCCCAGCGCCGGCCGCCCCCACCGGCCGAGCACCAGGTAGCCGGCGACGAAGCAGAGCACGGGCAGCGCGCCGCAGGTGGCCACGTAGACGGCCCCCGGGCTGGCCACCACCCCCGCGACGCCGAGCAGCACCATCGCCAGCACGACGCCGGCAGCCGCGCACGCCGCGTAGACGGCCAGGGCCCGCGCCAGCGGCGACCACGCCGGCAGCAGCGGCGGCCGGCGGCCGACGGTCTCCGTGACGCCGATCAGCCGGTCGGCCTCGTCGGCCAGCCGCCGCGCCTCGGCCAGCTCCGCGCCCGGGTCGACGCCCCCGGCGCGGGGCGCGGGCACCCCGGCCGCCGCCGGCACCGCCACCACCGCGCCGGTCGTCCCACCCCGGGGGTACGCCCCGACGCCCGGCCGCCCCGGCGCGGCGGCTGCGCCGCCGGCCCCCGCCGTCCCCGGTTCCGGCGACCCACCGGCCCGCCCGCCGGACGCCCCCGCCCCGGACGCCCCCGCCCCGGTCCCTGCCGGCGACACCGTCGGCGAGGCGGGGCGCGCGCCCGGGGCGGCCGGCGGGTCGGCGGTGACGCCGGCGGCCCGGCCGAGCTGGTCGAGGCGGTGGGACTGGGCGTCGAGGCGTCGGGTGAGCTGGTCGAGCGTCGCGCGCAGGGCCGAACGGTGGCGGTCGGCGGCGACGGCGTCCCGGTCGGTCTCGCGGCGCTGGTCGGCGAGCTGCCGGGCCAGGGCGGCGTACTCGGCGAAGGTGGCCACGGCTCAGCGCTCCTCGTCGATCTCGTGTCCCGGCCCGGTGAACGGCACGATCAGCCGGGTGCGCTGGTCGTGCCGGTCCACCAGCAGCGCCCGGTCGGGACGCGGGGTGTAGGCGAGGTCGTGCTCGCCCAGGTGCAGCCCCAGCTCCGCGCCGGGGACGTTCAACGCGACCAGGCAGGCGACGTCGTCGCGGTGGTGCGTCCCGCCGAGGTCGTCGGCGAGCCGGCGCAGCCCCCGCCACCAGCCCAGCAGGTGCACCCCGTGGCCGGGGCCCTCGCGCAGCAGGGCGCGCAGGTCGTCCAGGCCGGAGCGGAACGTGGTCGGGTCGGTGCCGGCGAGGGCGGCCGAGGCCGCGTCCGCACCGAAGACCACCAGGTAGGTGCGGCCACCGGCGGGCCGGGCGGCGGCGAGGGCGGCGATCCGGTCGCGCAGGGCGGCCGGGTCGAGCCGCTGCACCGGGTGGCCGGCGGCGGCCAGCGCGGCGGCGAGCCCGTCGACCACCGGGTCGGCGGCGGCGACCAGCCCGGCGAGCAGGAACCGGGCCCCGCCGGGGGCGTGCTGCCGGCCGAGGCCCAGCGCGGCGGCGCGCAGGACCTCCGCGCCGACGGTCGAGGTGCCGACCACGGCCAGGTGCCGGCCCGGGGTGGCGTCGAGGGTGAACGAGGCGGGGCTGTTCGCCACGTCGACGACGCGGCCCACCAGGGCGACCGGGGGCCCGCCGCCGGGGCGCAGGGCGGCGAGGGCCGGATCGTCGTCGGCCCGCGCCGGATCGTAGCCCCGGAAGACGGTGGGCGCGGCGGAGCCGACCGGCCGCTCGCGCCACAGCTCGTGGCGCAGCCGGGCCAGCTCGGCGCGGGCCGCGTACGCGTCGGGGAAGCGGGCCACGGTGTCGGCCCCGGCCGCACCGGCGGCGGTGTTGAGCACGGCCGCGCCGATCGGCAGCGCGTCGGCGGCGGTGTTGAGCGCGTCGAGCACTCCCCCGCCGCCCGGCAGGGCCACCCGCAACGGGAACTGCCCGAAGATCGCCTCGGCGCGGCCGTACAGCGACTCGATGCCGGCGGTGGACTGGCTGGCCAGGACCAGGTGCACCCCGTACGAGCGGCCCTTGCGGGCCAGCTCCTCCAGCAGGTCGACGGCCTGGCGGGCGAGGGCGTCGGTGCCGGCGAGCAGCACCTGGAACTCGTCGACGACCGCCACGATCCGGGGCACCGCCGCGTCGCGGGGCAGGTCGGCGAGCTTCGTGACGCCGTGCCGCTTGAGGACGGTCGCCCGCCGGTTCAGCTCCCGGCGCAGCTCCCGCAGCACGGCCAGGCCGTATTCCCGGTCGCTCTCGATGCCGACGACGCGGGCGTGCGGCAGCCAGGACGGGTCCCGCTCGGTGGGCACGAACTCGGTGAAGCTGACGCCCTCCTTGAAGTCGAGCAGCCAGAGCTGGAGCTGGTCGGGGGCGTAGCGGGCGGCCAGCCCGTAGAGGGCGTCGAGCAGGAACACCGTCTTGCCGGCACCGGTGCGGCCGGCGACCAGCCAGTGCGGGGTGGCGTCGTCGAAGGCGACGGTGACCGGCTGCCGCCCGGCCCGGCCGACCACGGTGGACAGCCCGGCGGCGCTGGTCGCCGCCCAGCGGCGGGCCGGCAGCAGGTCGGCGAAGGCGGGCGGGGTGTCGCGGCGGGCGGCGGGGGCGAGGTGCGCGGCGAGGGCGGCCACGGTGGCCGGCGGCAGGTCGCCGTCGAGCACGACGGGGGCGGCCAGCCCGGAGCCGTCGGCGCTGAACGGGTGCCCGGGCGGGTCGCCGACGTGGGCGTACCGCTGCATCAGGCGCAGCGCGGTGGCCGCGCCCGGCGGCGGCGCGTCGGAGCCGGCGGGGCCCTGCTGGCCGGCGGCGGCGCGGTGGCCGGCGAGCAGCACGCAGACCGCGGCGGACGCCCCGGCGTGGGTGAGCGCGGCGAGCCGGGCCAGCTCGCGGGGGCCGGGCGCGGCGGCGACGACCAGCACCAGCAGCTCGCGGGCGGCCGGGGCGGCCGCCTGGGCGGCCCGGGCGTGCCGCTCGGCGGAGTCGAGCAGCGCGGCGACCTCGGCGGCGGTGGTGGCGGTCGGGGCGAGCACCCCGGCGTCGAGCAGCGGGCGCAGCGGCAGGAAGGTGGCCCCGAAGGCCACCGTGTCGATCCCGGCGACCCGGACCGTGCCGGGCGGGGCGGTGGCGAGCAGCCGCAGCACCACCGCGCGCAGCAGCTCGCCGACGCGCGGGTCGCGGGCGTCGGCGTCGACGGTGAGGTGGCAGCCGCCGCCGAGCGGGACGAGCACGGGGAAGCCACCGTCCAGGGTGGTCGCCTCGCCGACGCGGATCGGGGCGGGCGCGCCGGTCAGCGCGGTGACCCCGGGGGCGGGGGCGGCGAGCCGCCCGCCCACGGCGGCCAGCCGGGCGACGACGTCGGCGGCGGTGGGGGCGGCCGGGCCGGGCGCGCCGAGCGACCGGCGGGCCCGGTCGAGCCGCTCGCGGGCCTGCCGATGGGCGGCGACCGCCTGACCGTACGCCGACGCGAGCCTGCCCACCCTCTGTTGCCCCCCACGCGCGATGGCCGTCTGGTCCAGCGAACCCTAACGGACGCGCGGCGGCGTGGGACAGTCCGCCGCGACGGCGCGCGCACCGGCCCCGCCGGGGCGGCCGGCGGGGCCGGTGGTGGGCCGGCGGCGGGGCCTGAGGCGGGGCCCGCCGGCCGCCGGCCGTCTCCGCAGGGCGCGGGGTCAGCCGGTGACGGCGGTGAGCGCCGGCAGGTAGCCCAGCCGGTAGCCGTCGGCCTTCGGGTGGTACGCCTCGATGACGCCGGTGACGTCGTGGATCCACGGCACGGCGGCGCAGACGCCGTGCCCGGCGAAGTAGGGGCGGGCGTCGGCGAAGGTGGCCCCGGCCGCGGCGGCCCGGCCGGCGGTGATCGAGGCGAGCAGGTCGGCGGCCTCGTTGATGATGGTGCGCTTGTAGGCGCTCATCGCCAGCGCGCCGCAGGAGGTCGTCTCGAACAGGCGCGGGTAGCCGAGCACCACGAGCCGGGCGTTGGGGGCCTTGGCGCGGATCGCCGCGTAGGTGCGGTCGAGGCGGCCGGGCAGCTCGGTGGCGGCGAACGCCCTGGCCTCGTCCACCGCGCCCTCGCAGGTGCTGGTGCTGCCGAACCGGCAGCTCGTGATGACGTCGACGAAGCCGGCGTCGTTGCCGCCGATGGTGATGGTGACCAGGGTGGTGCTGGCGCTCAGCGCGTTCACCTGCTTGTTGATCACGTCGGCGGTGACCGCGCCGCCGCAGGCGGGGAACGCGAAGCTGGCGACCTGGTGGGCGGCGGCCCAGAGCGGGGCGTACGACTTGTCGCTGCGCAGGCAGGTGGACAGGTCGTACGGCCCGGCGCCGACGCCGGAGGAGTAGGAGTCGCCCAGCGCCACGTAGTTGACCGCGGCGGCGGCTCGGGCGGGTTTCGCGGCCTGGGCGGCCTGGGCGACGCCAGGGGCGGCCGCCGCGCCGAGGGTCGCGGCGAGCAGGGCGGTCAGCGCGGTCAGGGCGCGGACCAGCGGGCGGTGGGGCATGGGGAACCTCCGCGGGGGCAGGGGTGGTGGATCCTCGGAACCGCGCGCGTGGCCCAGGGGTGGTGGTTACTGGTCGGTAATGCTATCGAAACATTTCCATCGAGGGAATAGGGCGTGGACCGCCCACCGGGACACACCCGTTTACATCTGTCGATTAGGTTGGCCGGCGTACACCCGACGGAGGGAGTCCATTCCGTGCGACGCGTTCTCGCGGCGGCCATCGCCGCCCTGACCGTCTCCACCGCCGGCGCGGTCGCGGCCGGCACACCCGGCCACGCCGCCGCCCGATCGGGCTGGGGCCGGCCGGCAGCCGCCCCGGCCGCCCCCGGGCCCGGCAGCCCCGGCCTGGGCGACAGCTACTTCCCCGACTACGGCAACGGCGGGTACGACGTCGACCACTACGACATCCGGCTGCGCTACGAGCCCGCCACCGACCAGCTCTCCGGCACCACCACGATCCTCGCCCGGGCCACCCAGGACCTCACCCGGTTCAACCTGGACTTCGTGCTGGGCGTCCAGTCGGTCAAGGTCAACAACTACCCGGCCGTCTTCGCCCGCGAGGGCGCCCACGAGCTGGTGATCGCCGCGCCCCGCCCGATCGTCTCGGGCCAGTCCCTGACCATCGTGGTGCAGTACGCGGGTGTGCCCTCGCAGACCCGCGTCGACGGCTGGACCGGCTGGACGAAGACGACCGACGGGGCGCTGGCCGTCAACGAGCCCGAGTCGGCCTGGTGGTGGTACCCGAGCAACGACCACCCCAGCGACAAGGCCACCTGGGACGTCTCCGTGTCCGTGCCGACCGGCGTCGAGGTCGTCAGCAACGGCGTGCAGCCCCGGCCGCCGCTGGCCGAGCCCGGCAACCGGACGCGCTGGGGCTGGCGCAGCGCCACGCCGGGCGCGACGTACCTGGCGTTCCTCGCGATCGGGGACTACGACATCGTCACCGACACCGCGCCGAACGGGCTGCCGGTCGTCAACGCGTACAGCACCACGCTGGGCTCGCTCGGGCCGGCCGCGCGGGCCAGCATCGAACGCACCGCCGAGATCGTCGACTGGGAGAGCGGGATCTTCGGGCCGTACCCGTTCGAGGCGCAGGGCGGCGTCGCCGCCCCGGCCAACAGCATCGGCTTCGCCCTGGAGACGCAGACCCGCTCGGTGTACGGGTCGGGCTTCTGGCGGCGCGGGTCGAACACCTACGTGGTCGTGCACGAGAACGCCCACCAGTGGTTCGGCGACTCGGTCTCGGTCGCCGACTGGAGCCAGATCTGGCTCAACGAGGGCTTCGCCAGCTACGCCGAGTGGCTCTGGTCGGAGGAGCAGGGCGAGGGCACCGCGCAGGAGTGGTTCGACTTCACCTACGCCAGCTACCCGGCCGACGACGGGTTCTGGCAGGTGCCGCCGGGCGACCCGGGCGCGAACAACGTCTTCGACGACGCGGTCTACGACCGGGGCGCGATGACCCTGCACCAGCTCCGGCTGGCCGTCGGCGACGCGGCGTTCTTCCGCATCCTGCCGGCGTGGACCGCCGCCCACCGCCACGGCAACGGCACGATCGCGCAGTTCCAGGCCCTCGCCGAGCAGGTCTCCGGTAAGGACCTCGACGCCCTGTTCACGACCTGGCTGTTCACCAAGGGCCGCCCGGAGCTGACGGCGGCCGGCTCGGCGGCCCGCGCCGCCGCCCCGGCCGCCCCGGTCAAGCCGAAGTCGTGGGCGAAGGTCCACGAGGCCCACGAGCTGCTCGCCCACTGAGAAGACCGGGTGCGGGTGTCAGCGGTTGGCCACGACACCCGCACCCGTTTCCTACCCGCCTGGTCAGGCGATGACGAAAGAGACGACGAGTGCCGCCGCACCCACGCAGAGGAAGCTGATCAACAGTGCGTCGCTGATCCGACGACGAATCCGCCAGCGGTGCCACACCAACACGGGTGCCGTGATCGCCACGATCAGCAGGAGGCTCCGCATCGGTTCCCAGTGGACCTGGAGGCCGGCGACAGCCACACCAGCTGCGGTCAGGGCTACCGCGAGCACGTTCAACAGCAGGCCCGACGATCCCGTCGGATCCACCGGAGCTGCCGCCTCGCGCCCGGCAGCGGGTGGGGGTTGGCGCAACGGGCCTACTCCCCGCCTCGACTCCCGCTCGCCTTCGCCCTGACGCTGGAAGTACGTCTGCAAGTCCGGCACCGCCGTGAAGCGACGGACCCCCCGGTCCACCTCGAAGGCCCAGGTGCTGCCGCTTACGGAGGAGCCGCTCCATCCCCATCGCTCAGCAGCGAGGATCGCTCCGACCCGGAGCAGCAGACCGCCGCAGCCGGCTTCGTCCAGGTTGAACTGTCGGGCGACTGCCGCGGAGGTCAGCCGGGGCCGATCCTCCGGGCGGTCGAGCGGCGGCTCGTACTCGCGCTCCAGGTCGGCGGCATAGCGGACGACCGCGAGAAAGAGAGTGATCTCGCGGTGCGCACGCCCGGTCGCATGCACTCCAGCTGTGGTGAGGGCCACCTCCGAGGAATCGACAAACGGGGCCGACCCGTTGGCCCTCGCGCCCCGGACGAGCCCGGACGGCAGCGCTGGAAGAATCGCATCGGCCTGTAGCCCGTGTTCCCGGTACAGCCGACGGTCCAGTTCGGCGAACGTCGGCCACCGATCCTTGGTTGTCAGGAAGCGCCAGACCTCGTCGAGCAGGACGCTCTGCTCGCTGGTCAACACCGCGCCATGTGCCCTCCGCGCCTCTCCTGGCTGGCGAGGGACCAACCGGAGGCCGGTGCTGGCAGCAGGTCGGTTGCGTCGCAGCATCCTCGAACCTCCGGGTGTCCTTCATGATCAAAAGCCGGTCGTCTTGTTACGGTGGTCGGATCGGTGCCGAAGTGCGTCAAGGAGCCCGCCGGACGAGCCGGCAACCGTAGCGTGTCGATCAGCCGACAACACCTGGGAGGACCGTGTCAGGCGACGTAAGATTACTACTTAGGTAGCCTACAAAGTGGATTGTAGACGCGCAACGAGGGCAGATGATCGCAAGTTCCCAGGAGAGCCGCAGCTCCGCCGAAAAGACCCTCGCCCGTGAACTGGCCAACCTTCACCGGCTCGCCGGTGCGCCGAGCGCCAGGTCGCTGGCGCGACAACTGGGCGACGTGAGCCACACGACGGTGGCTGAGGCGATCAGTGGCAAGCGCATACCCTCGTGGCAGATTTTGGCAAAGATAGCTAAGTCATTGTCGCCTCGTCCCGAGGACGAAGAACGCCTTCATCGGCTCTGGCTCGCGTTGATCGACGGATCGACCACCACCGGGGCGGACAGCGACGACACCACCACCACGTCCCTTGTCGGCCGCGCCGATCACCTCACGACGCTACAGTCCGTGCTGCTCGACGGCGCGGGTCCGGGGCAGACGGCGGCGGTGTTCGTCACGGGCGAGAGCGGGGTGGGCAAGACCCGGCTGCTGCGCGAGGCAGGGAATCGGTTTCGCGCTGCGGGCGCGCTCGTGCTCACCGGCGCATGCCTCGACATCGGCAACGCATCCCCGATGCACCCGGTGCATCAGGCGTTACGCCGCTTGGACATGGAGCTGCCCGACTGGGACACGAGAACTGCGTCGGCGGTGCGGGGGCTTCTCCAGCTGTTCACCGAGGAGCCCTGGGGTCCAGACCGGGCAGAAGGGCTGGTGGAGCGGGTTTCCCGGGGGTTGCACCTGGTGGCCCAGGGGCGCCCGTTGGTGCTGGTGCTCGACGATCTGCAGTGGGTCGACCGCAGCACCCGGCAGTTGCTGCTCTATCTGCTGGCCGGGCTCGGCGACCTCCAGTTGTCGGTGTTGGCGGCGGTGCGGGCGGAGTCGTTGCAGGGCACGCATCCGCTGCGGCGGGTGCTGACCGAGCTGCGCCGCCTGCGGTCGGTGCGGGTGGTCGACCTCGCCCCGCTGGACCGGGCGGGCACCGAGCAGCTGGCCGCGGCGGTGCTGGGCGGGCCGCTGGACGCAAGGTTGGCGGAGTCGCTGTGGCAGCGCAGTGGCGGGAACCCGTTCGTGGTGGAGGAGCTCGCGCGGGACCTGCGCGAGGGGCGCGACGGGCTGTCGGAGACGCTGCGGGAGGTGTTCCTGTCCCGGATGGACGCGTTGCCGCAGGCCGCGCACGCGGTGGTGCACGCGGTGGCCGCCGGGGTGGAGCCGGTGCCGCACTGGCTGTTGGCGGAGGTGACGCGGCTGCCGGAGGGGGAGCTGATCGAGGCGGTGCGGGCGGCGGTGGCGCACCGGTTCCTGGTGGGTGACGACGACGGCTACCGGCTGCGGCACCGGCTCGTGGCGGAGGTGCTCGCCCACGAGCTGCTGCCCGCGGAGCGCTCGGCGCTGCACCGCCGCTACGCGGAGGCGTTGACGACGGCTCCGGCGGAGCTGCACCAGGCGCGGCTGGCGCACCACTGGCGGTTGGCGGGGGAGCCGGCGCGGGCGTTGCCGGCGGCGGTCGCGGCGGCGCAGGAGGCCGAGCGGCTGCACGGCTACGCCGAGGCGCACCGCCACTGGTCGCTGGCCCTGCAACTGGCCGACGCCAACGACCACACAGGCATCGACCGGGCCATGATGTTGGCACACGCCGCCGAGGCGGCCCACCACTGCGGCGAGCACGCCCGGGCGCTGTCCCTGCTGGAGGAGCTGGCGGATCGGACGGATGCGCCGCCGACGGCCACCCTTCGGATCCGGCGGGCCCGCTACCTGGCTGCCGCCGGCCGGTCCGCGCCCGCCGAGGCGGAGTACCGGCGGGCCCTGGCCGCCGCCGACTGCACCCCCCGGGAGCGGGCGACGGCCGCCGCGCACCTGGCCGAGTTGCTGCTGCACCTGGGCCGCTACGCCGACGCCGGCGAGCGGGCCCGGGAGGCCCTGGAGCTGGCCGCGCAGGTGGAGGGGTCCGTCTCCGAGGTGGTGCTGGCCAGCATGGCGCTGGGCTTCAGCGAGGCATACCTGGAGGACCCGGACGCCGGGCTGGCCGTCATGCGCGAGGCCCTCGACACCGCCGAGCGGGCCGGCCGCCCCGAGGACGTGGCCTGCGCCTACCTGCACCTGGCGGAACTGCTGACCGGGCCGCTGAACATCCTGGAGGAGGGGGTGGTGGTGGCCCGCCGGGGCGCCGAGCGGGTCGCCGAGCTGGGCCTGGGCCGCACCTACGAGACCCGGCTGCTGGCCATCGCCACCAACGGGCTGTTCCGGGTGGGACAGTGGGCGGAGGCGGAGAAGGTGGTCGCGGCGGCGCTGCGGCACCGCCCGTCCGGCGCGGACGCCGTCGAGCTGCTGCTGGCCCGCTGCCGGCTCTGGGTCGGCTACGGCGACATCGCCGCCGCCGACCGCGACCTGGAGGCCGTGGCCACCGTGCTGGCCGGCGGCGGGGCCCGGCACGTCATCCCGCTGTTGACCCTCCGCGCCGAGCTGGCGATGTGGCAGGGCCGGCACGACCTGGCCCGGCAGGCGGTGCAACGCGGCCTCACCGAGATCCGCTCCGACGACGTCGGCATCCTCGCCGCCCTGGTCTGGCACGGGCTGCGCGCCGAGGCCGAGGCGCACGCCGCCCGCGCCCCGGTGGACACCACGGCGGTACGCCGGCTACGCGAGGTCGCCGAGCGGGTGGCCCGCAAGAGCGAACACGCCGCCCGGCCGGTCCGCAACGTCGTCGACGGGTTCCTGGCCCTGTGCGAGGCCGAAGTCAGCCGACTCGACGGCAGCGACCCGCAACTGTGGGCCCGATCGGTCACCGAATGGGACCGCCGCCACCACCCCTACCCGGCGGCCTACTCCCGCCTGCGGCAGGCCGAGGCGCTGCTGGCCCGCCGCAGCCGCACCGCCACCGCCGGCAGGCTGCTACGCGAGGCGTACCAGGTGGCGCAGGCCCTCGGCGCGGAACCGCTGAGCACCGAGATCCGCACCCTGGCCTCCCGAACCAGGGTGAGTCTGGGCGAGCGGGGCGGCGACGCCGAGGCGCGGCTGGTGCCCGGGGCCGAACCCTCCGACGACGAGCTGGCGATGCTGACGGCCCGGGAACGCGAGGTGCTCGCCGCCGTGGCCGAGGGCCTGACCAACAAGGAGATCGGCCAGCGGCTGTTCATCAGCGAACGCACCATCGGCGTGCACGTGGCGCACATCTTCGACAAGCTGCGGGTACGCACCCGCGTGCATGCCAGTGCCATCTTCCTCCGCAACCGCACCGGGTAGGCACCATCCGACTACAGCAAACGACCGGTTAGAACGGCGGGCACGCCTTGTCGGGGCGACGTCCCTGACTCGTTTACGACATCAGCTCTACAGGCACCGCCTGAGGCAGACTCCGCTTGTCGGGCCGATGCCCGGGCCCGGCCCGACAAGCGCGACTCGTCAGCGGGCAGCGAGGGGCTGCCGCGCCGGGTCGACCGGGGCGGGCAGTTCGCCCACCCCGCCCAGGTAGGAGTGGATCGCGGCGGCCGCCGCCCGCCCCTCGGCGATCGCCCAGACGATCAGCGACGCGCCCCGGTGCATGTCCCCGGCGACGAAGACGCCGTCGGCGTCGGTCTGCCAGTCCGGCCGGGCGTCGATCGCGCCCCGGGCGTTGCGGGCCACCCCGAACTGCGCCAGCAGCGGCTGCTCCTCGGTGCCCTCGAAGCCGATCGCCAGCAGCACCAGGTCGGCCGGCAGCTCCCGCTCCGAGCCGGGCACCGCGGTGACGATCCGCCGGCCGCCACGCTTTTCGACGGTCACCTCGGCGATGCGCACGGCGCGCACCTGGCCGGTGCCGTCGTCGACGAACTCCTGCACGGCGGCGGCGAACACCCGCTCGCCGCCCTCCTCGTGCGCCGGGTAGTTGCGCAGGATCCACGGCCAGGTCGGCCACGGGTCGCGCGCGGCGTCGCGGGCGTGCGGCGGCTCGGGGTACAGGTCGAGCTGGTGTACGCCGGCCGCGCCCTGCCGGTGGGCCACGCCGAGGCAGTCCGCGGCGGTGTCGCCGCCGCCGATGATCACCACGTGCTTGCCGGCGGCGTCGATCGGGGTGCCGTCGGGCAGCACCGCGAGGGCCGGCCGGCCCTCACCGGCGGCGGCGACGACGCGGTTCGCGGCGACCAGGTGCGCCATCGCCTGGTGCACGCCGCGCAGCGCCCGCCCCGGCGTCTCCGGGGTGTCCCGGCCCTGCAACGCGCCGCAGGCGAGCAGCACCGCGTCGTGCGCCTCGCGCAGCTGCTCGGCGGTCACATCGACGCCGACGTCCACGCCGGTGCGGAACCGGACGCCCTCGGCCTCCAGCTGGGCCAGCCGCAGGTCGATGTGCTGCTTCTCCAGCTTGAAGTCGGGGATGCCGTAGCGGAGCAGGCCGCCGATCGCGTCGTCGCGCTCGTACACCGTCACGGCGTGGCCGGCGCGGGCGAGCTGCTGGGCGGCGGCCAGGCCGGCGGGTCCGGAGCCGACCACGGCGACCGACCGGCCGGTCGGGGCCGCCGCCGGACGCGGCGCGAGGCCGGCCCGCGCCGCCGCGTCGGCGATCTCCACCTCGACCTGCTTGATGGTGACCGGCTGGCCGCCGCCGATGCCGAGCACGCACGCGGCCTCGCAGGGCGCCGGGCAGAGCCGGCCGGTGAACTCGGGGAAGTTGTTGGTGGCGTGCAGCGACTCCACCGCGGCGTCCCAGCCGCCGGTGCGGACCAGGTCGTTCCAGTCCGGGATGCGGTTGCCCAGCGGGCAGCCGTCGTGGCAGAACGGGATGCCGCAGTCCATGCAGCGGGTGGCCTGCTCGCGGATCAGCGTCTCGCCGGCCGGCGGGTACACCTCCCGCCAGTCGGAGATCCGCACCGGCACCGGCCGGCGCGCGGGCAGCCGCCGGTCGTAGCGCAGGAAACCGTTCGGGTCAGGCACGAGCCACCTCCTGGGCGACCACCCGCGTGGCGGGCGGCACCGGCGCGGCCGGCGCGCTCAGCGCGCTCATCACCGCGTCGTCGACGTCGTGGCCGGCGGCTTCGGCGGCCCGCATGATCTCCAGCACCCGGCGGTAGTCCCGGGGCACCACCGCGGTGAACTCCTCCACCGCCTCCGGCCAGCGCTTCAGCAGCGCCTCGGCGACCGCCGAGCCGGTCTCGGCGAAGTGCCGGTGCACCAGCTCGTGCAGCCGGTCGGACTCCTCGTCACTGAGCGGGGACAGGTCGACCAGCTCGGTGTTGACCCGCCGCTCGTCGAGCCGCCACACGTACGCGGTGCCGCCGGACATGCCGGCGGCGAAGTTGCGCCCGGTCTCGCCGAGCACCACCACCGTGCCGCCGGTCATGTACTCGCAGCCGTGGTCGCCGACGCCCTCGACGACCGCCACCGCGCCCGAGTTGCGCACGGCGAACCGCTCGCCGACCCGGCCGCGCAGGAATACCTCGCCGGCCGTGGCCCCGTACAGGATGGTGTTGCCGGCGATGATCTGGTCCTCGGCCCGCTCCCCCGGCGCGGCCTCGCCGTCGACGAACGGCGCGGCGGCGTCCGGGCGGACGACGAGCCGGCCGCCGGAGAGCCCCTTGCCGACGTAGTCGTTGGCGTCGCCGTGCAGCCGCAGGGTGACCCCGCTGGGCAGGAACGCGCCGAAGGACTGCCCGGCGGTGCCGCGCAGCAGGAACTCGATGGTGTCGGCGGGCAGGCCGGCCCCGCCGCGGCGGCGGGTGACCTCGCCGCCGAGCATCGCGCCGACGCTGCGGTGCTCGTTGCGCACCGCCACCTCGACCCGCACGGGCGTGCCGTCGGTCAGCGCCGGCTGGGCGAGGGCGATCAGCTCGTTGTCCAGCGCCAGCTCCAGGCCGTGCTCCTGGGCCCGCACGCCGCGCCGGGCGGCGTCGGCCGGCAGCTCCGGCAGGTGCAGGACGCGGCCGAGGTCGAGGCCGTGGGCCTTCCAGTGGTCGATGGCCGGCACGACGTCGAGCAGCTCGGTCTGCCCGATCGCCTCCTCGATCGAGCGCAGGCCCAGCTCGGCGAGGTAGCCCCGGACCTCCTCGGCGAGGAAGAGGAAGAAGTTCTCCACGAACTCCGGCCGGCCGGTGAACCGCTCGCGCAGCACCGGGTTCTGGGTGGCGATGCCGACGGGGCAGGTGTCGAGGTGGCAGACGCGCATCATCACGCAGCCCTCGACGATGAGCGGGGCGGTGGCGAAGCCGAACTCCTCCGCGCCGAGCAGGGCCGCGACCAGCACGTCCCGGCCGGTCTTGAGCTGGCCGTCGACCTGCACGGTGACCCGGTCGCGCAGCTTGTTGAGCAGCAGGGTCTGCTGCGCCTCGGCCAGGCCCAGCTCCCACGGGGTGCCGGCGTGCTTGAGCGAGTTGAGCGGGGACGCGCCGGTGCCGCCGTCGTGGCCGGAGATGAGGATGACGTCGGCCTTGAGCTTGGCCACGCCGGCCGCGACGGTGCCGACGCCGGTCTCGCTGACCAGCTTGACGTGCACCCGGGCGGCCGGGTTGACGCACTTGAGGTCGTGGACGAGCTGCGCCAGGTCCTCGATCGAGTAGATGTCGTGGTGCGGCGGCGGGGAGATCAGGCCGACCCCGGGGGTGGCGTGGCGGGTGCGGGCGATCCACGGCCACACCTTGTTGCCGGGCAGCTGCCCGCCCTCGCCGGGCTTCGCGCCCTGCGCCATCTTGATCTGGAGATCGTCGGCGTTGACCAGGTATTCGCTGGTGACGCCGAACCGGCCGCTGGCGATCTGCTTGACCGACGAGCGGCGGGCCGGGTCGTGCAGCCGGTCGACGTCCTCGCCGCCCTCGCCGGTGTTGGACTTGCCGCCGAGGCGGTTCATGGCGATGGCCAGGGTCTCGTGCGCCTCGGCGGAGATCGACCCGTACGACATCGCGCCGGTGGCGAACCGCTTGACGATCTCGCTGGCCGGCTCGACCTCGTCGAGCGGCACGGGCGGCCGGACGCCGGTGCGCAGGGTGAACAGCCCGCGCAGCGACCCGGCCTTCGCGGCCAGCTCGTCGACCTTGGCCGTGTACTGCCGGAAGACGTCGTACTGGCGGCTGCGGGTGGCGTGCTGGAGCAGGAAGACGGTCTCCGGGTTGAACAGGTGCAGCTCGCCCTCGCGCCGCCACTGGTATTCGCCGCCGACCTCCAGCCGGTCGGTCGCCGCCGCGCCCGGCGCCGGCCAGGCCAGCGAGTGCCGGGCGGCCACCTCGGCGTGCACGCCGTGCAGGTCGACCCCGCCGATGGTGCTGGGGGTGCCCCGGAAGTAGCGCTCGACGAGGCGGGCGTCCAGGCCGACGGCCTCGAACACCTGCGCCCCGCAGTACGACGACACGGTCGAGATGCCCATCTTGGACATGATCTTCAGGACGCCCTTGCCGAGCCCCTTGACGTAGTTGCGCACCGCCTTCGCCGGCTCGACGCCCGTCAGGGCGCCGGTGGCGATCATGTCCTCGACCGACTCGAAGGCCAGGTAGGGGTTGACGGCCGCGGCGCCGTAGCCGATCAGCACGGCCGCGTGGTGCACCTCGCGGCAGTCGCCGGACTCGACGACCAGCGCCACCTGGGTGCGGGTCTGCTCGCGGACGAGGTGCTGGTGCACGGCGGCGGTGAGCAGCAGCGACGGGATCGGGGCGAGGTCGGCGTTGGAGTCGCGGTCGGACAGCACCAGGATGCGCACGCCGTCCTCGATCGCCTCGGAGACGTGCCGGCAGATCTCGGTGAGCCGCGCCTTGATCCCGGCCCCACCGTCGCGGACCCGGTAGAGCCCGGAGACCCGCACGGCCTTGAAGCCGGGCAGGTCGCCGTCCTCGTCGATGGAGAGGATCTTGGCCAGCTCGTCGTTGTCGATCACCGGGCCGGGCAGCACGATCTGCCGGCAGCTCGCCGGGCCCGGGTCGAGCAGGTTGCCCTCCGCGCCGATCGTGTGCTGGAGGCTGGTCACCAGCTCCTCGCGGATGGCGTCCAGCGGCGGGTTGGTGACCTGGGCGAAGAGCTGGTGGAAGTAGTCGTAGAGCAGCCGCGGCCGGGTCGACAGCGGGGCGATCGGGGTGTCGGTGCCCATCGAGCCGAGCGGCTCGGCCCCGGTGCGGGCCATCGGGGCGAGCAGGATCTTCAGCTCCTCCTCGGTGTAGCCGAAGGTCTGCTGGCGGCGGCGCACCGAGTCGTGGGTGTAGACGATGTGCTCGCGCGGCGGCAGGTCGCCCAGGTCGATCAGCCCGGCGTGCAGCCACTCCGCGTACGGCTGGGCGGCGGCCAGCTCGGTCTTGATCTCGTCGTCGGAGACGATCCGGCCGGCGACGGTGTCGACCAGGAACATCCGGCCCGGCTGGAGCCGGCCCTTGGCGACCACGGTGGCCGGGTCGAGGTCGAGCACGCCCGCCTCGCTGCCGAGCACCACCAGGCCGTCGGCGGTGCGCCACCAGCGCCCCGGGCGCAGCCCGTTGCGGTCCAGCACCGCGCCGACGACCTCGCCGTCGGTGAACGCGACCGACGCCGGCCCGTCCCACGGCTCCATGAGGCTGGCGTGGAACCGGTAGAAGGCGCGCTTGTCGGCGCGCATGCCGGGGTCGTTCTCCCACGCCTCGGGGATCATCATGAGCACGGCGTGCGGCAGGCTGCGCCCGGCCAGGTGCAGCAGCTCCAGGACCTCGTCGAAGTTCGCCGAGTCGGAGGCCGCCGGGGTGCACACGGGGAAGACCCGGCGGATGTTGCCGGGGAGGTTCGGGCTGCGCAGCAGCGCCTCGCGGGCCTGCATCCAGTTGCGGTTGCCGCGGATCGTGTTGATCTCACCGTTGTGGGCGATGATCCGGTACGGGTGGGCCAGCGGCCACGACGGGAACGTGTTGGTGGAGAACCGGGAGTGCACCAGCGCGATGGCGCTGTCGACCCGCCCGTCGGTCAGGTCGGGGAAGAACTCGGGGAGCTGGTCGGGGGTGAGCATCCCCTTGAACACCATCGTCCGGCAGGACAGCGACGGGAAGTAGGCCGGCACGCCCCGCTCGGCGGTCTCCCGCTCGGCCTGCTTGCGGACGCAGAACGCCACCCGGTCCAGGTCGAGGCCGGACAGCGGCGAGCCGGCCGGGCCGGCGGGGGTGTCGGTGAGCCGGCGGGCGGCCAGGAAGACCTGCCGCACCCGGGGCATCGCCGCCAGGGCGGTCTCGCCGAGGCCGCTCGGGTCGGTGGGCACGTCCCGCCAGCCGAGGACCTCGGCGCCCTCGACCAGGGCGTACTTCTCCAGCACCCGGCGGGCGCGCGCCTCCGCGTCGTCGTCGGTCGGCAGGAAGACCAGGCCGGTGGCGTATTCCCCGGCGGGCGGCAACGGGAAGTCGACGACCTCGCGCAGGAACGCGTCCGGCACCTGGATCATGATGCCCGCGCCGTCGCCGGTGTTGTGCTCCGCGCCCCGGGCGCCCCGGTGGTCCAGCCGGAGCAGCGCGCCGAGACCGTTGGCGACGACCGAGTGGGAGCGCCGGCCGTACAGGTCCGCCACGAACGCCACCCCGCACGCGTCGTGCTCGTGCGCGGGGTCGTACAGCCCGGCCGCGGGCGGGGCCGACTGCTGGCTGAGAGGGTACGGAAAGGCCACCGGGCCTCCTGTCGTCACTCAGGTTGGATCATGGTCGGGACGACGTCGGCCCTTATGGGTCTATTGAGTCTACGTTAGGGGTGGGCGCGCAAGGCCAGTTCAGATTGATCACACTTCCAGATCCTGGGAAGGTAGTCTCGCGCGGTGGATCACGTACGCGCTGAGACGACCGTGACGTTCGACCGGCTGGAGCGGTTCTACGACGCCGTGCCCCGCGACGTGGCCCGCGCGGAGGAGCACGGCCCCCTCGTCCTGTTCGTCCGGGAAGGGGAGGGATGGCCGTTCTACGCGCGGCCCCGCCTCGACGCCGCCGGGCCGCCCTCCGTGGCCGACATTACCGCAGTGCGCCAGCGGCAGCGGGAACTCGGCCTGCCGGAGGCGTTCGAGTGGGTGCACGAGCGCAACCCGGACCTGCTCGCGGTGGCCCGCGCGGCCGGGCTGACCGTCCTGGAGGCCCCGCTGATGGTCCTCGACCCGGCCGCCCTGGCCGACCCGGGCGGCTTCGCCGCCGTGCCGGTGCGCCTGCTCGACGCGGCCTCCCCCGGCCTCGCCGCCGACGTGGCCGCCCGCCGGGCGGTCGCCGTCGTGGGCTTCGCCGCCGCGGGCACCGCCCGGGGCGACGCCGGCCCGGCGCAGCGGGACGCGGCGATCACCGAGCTGGACGTGGCCGCGCTGGAGGAGGAGCGGGCGCGCATCGCCGACGGCCGGCGGCTGTCCGCGCTCGCCGAGGCCCCCGGCGAGGGGGCGCTGGCCAGCGGGATGGCGATGCGGGTCGGCGACACCGCCGAGATCGCCGGGGTGGCGACCCTGCCGGCCGCCCGCCGCCGGGGGCTCGGCGCGGCGGTCACCGCCGCCCTCGCCCACGCGCTGCGCGCCGCCGGCACCGACCTGGTATTTCTCTCCGCCGGCAGCGAGGACATCGCCCGCGTCTACGTGCGGGTCGGCTTCCGCCGGATCGGCACCGCCTGCATCGCCGAGCCCGCCGCGATCATCTGACGCCGGGCCGGCCGGCGGGGGCGCGCCGTCAGGACGGGGGACGCCACTGCGCGGCGGAGGCCGCCGCGCCGGAGAGCAGGCGGGGACTGATCGCGCCGAGGGCGGCGTCGCGCGCCCGCAGGGCGAGCCGGCCCCGCGCCTGGAGCACCGCCGACATCCGGCGGGTCTGCCGCACCACCGTCGCCGCGCGGGGCCGGCGCAGCCTGTCGTACGCGGCGACCGCGTCCGGCAGGCGCGACTCGCGCAGCAGCGAGGCGAGGGTGGCGGCGTCCTCGAAGGCGAGGCACGCGCCCTGGCCGAGGTGCGGGGGCATGGCGTGCGCGGCGTCGCCGAGCAGCACCACCCCGCCCGGCCCGGCCGGGAAGCCGTACGAGCGGGGCAGCGGGCGCAGCTCGCGGATCTCCTGCTGCACCAGGTCGGCCGGGTCGGTGGCGTCGAGCAGCTCGCCGACCGGCGCGGGCCAGCCGGCGTACCAGCGGCGCAGCAGGGTGAGCTGGGTCTCCGGCGGCTCCGGGCGGGGCGCGCCCGCGGCGGTGGCCACCCAGTAGATGCCGCCCCGGCTCGACGCGCCCGACGAGCCGCGCTCGCCCAGCGAGGCGGCCACGAAGCGGTACCCGGCCCCCAGCGTCTCCCCGCCCACCGGCGCGTCGGCCGGCAGCCGGGGCGCGCGGTACCAGGGGATCACCGCCCGCCAGGCGGCGCAGCCGGAGCTGACCACCCGGGACTCGGGGGCCAGCTGTCGGCGGATCTCGCTGTCGGTGCCGTCGGCCGCGACGACCAGGTCGGCCTCGAAGCGCTGCCGCCCGTCGCCGACCGACGGGCGCTGGCCCGGCTCGGCCCGCACCGTGCGCACCGACACGCCGGTGCGCAGCTCCACCCGCTCGCCGAGGCCGGCGATCAGGGCGTCGTGCAGGTCCTCCCGGTGCACCACGACGGGCATCCGGTCGGCCGGGGTGGGGCGGGGCTGCACCAGCCACTGCCCGTCGGGGCGGCGTACGCCGCCGTCGGGCAGCGGCGTGGCGATCGCGTCGAGCCCCGCGCCGAGGTCGAGGGCGCGCAGCGCGCGTACCCCGTTGGGCCAGAGCACGACGGCCGTCGGGTCCGGGCGGACCCGGTCGGCGCGCTCCAGGAGGGTGACCTGCCAGCCGGACCGGGCCAGCGCGCCGGCGACCGCCAGGCCGCCGATGCCGGCGCCGACCACCACCGCGGTACGCATGCCGGCCCTCCCGCTCAGCTCTCGCGGTCGGCGGCGCGGGAGCCGGTGGCCCCGGCCGCCTCGTCGCCCGCCCCGTCGGGCCCGGCTGCCCCACCGTCGGCGTCGCCGGTCGCGGTGGGGTCGTCGGGGACGGCCCCGGTCTCCTCGTACGCGCGGAACTGCTCCTCGCTCACCACCCGGTAGCCCGCCGGGGCGGCGGCCCGCGCGCCGGCCTCCCGCTCGGACAGGTCGACCTGGGACACGTCGCCCCCGGTCGTCGGGACCGGGGCCGGGGCGGGGCCGCCCAGCGGGACGAGGTATTCCCGGGGCCCGCGCACGCGCAGGAAGTAGACCAGCGCCCCGACGAAGACCAGCGCGGCCGTCCAGACGTTGAGCCGGAGGCCGAGGATGTGGTTGGCCTCGTCGGTGCGCATCAGCTCGATCCAGAACCGGCCGGCCGTGTAGCCCATGACGTAGAGCGCGAACGCCCGCCCCCGGCCCAGGCGCAGCCGCCGGTCGAGGACGAGGACCAGCGCGGCGACGCCGACGTTCCACAGCGCCTCGTAGAGGAACGCCGGATGGTAGAGCCCCGGCAGCAGCACCGGCTCGCCGTCGACGACCTTGGCGTGGCCCGGGTTGCGGGGATCCATGTCGTGCACCTGCAACCCCCACGGCAGGGTCGTCAGGCCGCCGTAGAGCTCGTTGTTGAACCAGTTGCCCACCCGGCCGACGGCCTGCGCGAGCGGCAGCCCCGGGGCGAGCGCGTCGGCCACCACCGCGAACGGGATGCCGAGCTGACGGGCCGCGAGCCACGCGCCGAGCGCCCCACCCGCCACCGCGCCCCAGATGCCGAGGCCGCCCTCCCAGATGGCGAACGCCTTGAGCGGTTCGCCGCCCGCGCCGAAGTATTTCTCCGGCGAGGTGATCACGTGGTAGATCCGGGCGCCGATGATGCCGGTCGGCACCGCCCAGACGGCGATGTCGAGCACCGCGCCGGGGGCGACGCCGCGCTGGCGCAGCCGGCGCTCGGTCACCACGCAGGCCACCGCGATGCCGGCGATGATGCAGAGCGCGTACGCCCGCAGCGGCAGCGGGCCGAGCTGCCAGACGGCCGTGCTGGGGCTCGGCAGGGCCGCCTGGGGGATCGTGGAGACGAGGGTCACGGTTGCACACGCTACCGCCGCCCACCGCCCCGGCGGCACCCCGGGCCGGGTGCAAGGAAGGGCCCCTTGTTAACGCCTGGGGTCGAGAAGGGTCCCCTTCTCACCCCGCACGGCGCGCGCGAGCGGTGCCGGGCGGAGCGGCGCGGGGCGGCGGAGCACGGCGCGGAGCGGCAAAGGGCGGGGCGGGTCAGGCGGGGCGGCGCGGAGGGCGGGGCGGGTCAGCGCCGGGCGGGGCGGTCAGCGCTGCGGGTGGCGGACGCCCTCGGCCAGTTCGGCGCTCAGCGCCCGCAGGGCGGTCAGGCCGGCGGTCGGGTCGGGCGCGTCGAGCAGGCAGCGGATCAGGGCGCTGCCGACGATCACGCCGTCGGCGTACCCGGCGACGGTGCCGGCCTGCGCGCCCGTGCCGACGCCGAGCCCGACGCCGACCGGCAGGTCGGTCACCTCGCGCAGCCGGGAGACCAGGATCGGCGCGGCCTCCGAGGTCTGCGACCGGGCGCCGGTGACGCCCATGATGGCGGTGGCGTAGACGAAGCCCCGGCAGTGCTCCGCGGTCATCCGCAGCCGCGCGTCCGTCGACGACGGGGAGACCAGGAAGGTGCGGTCCAGGCCGTGCGCGTCCGAGGCCGCCAGCCACTCGTCGGCCTCGTCGGGGATCAGGTCGGGGGTGATCAGGCCCGTGCCGCCGGCCGCCGCGAGGTCCCGGGCGAAGGCGTCGACGCCGTACTGCTCGATGGGGTTCCAGTAGGTCATGGTGACCACCGGCGCGCCGGTGGCCGCGACCGCCTCGACGATGCGCAGCGCGTCGGCGGTGCGCACGCCGCCGGCCAGGGCGATGTCGCTGGCCTTCTGGATGACCGGACCGTCCATCACCGGGTCGGAGTAGGGAATCTCCAGCTCGATGACGTCCACGCCGGCGGAGACCATCGCCTTCATGGCCGCGATGCTGCCCTCGACGGTCGGGAAGCCGGCCGGCATGCAGCCCACCAGCACGGCCCGCCCGTCGGCCCGGGCCTTGTCGAACGCGACCCCGATGCGGCTCACGAGTCACTGCTCCTTGTCGAGGATGCCGAAGTATTCGCCGGCGGTGTGCACGTCCTTGTCGCCGCGGCCGGAGAGGTTGACCAGGATGACCGGCTCCCGGCCCAGCTCGGCGGCGAGCCCCGGGGCGATCTTGCGCGCGCCGGCGAGGGCGTGCGCGCTCTCGATCGCCGGGATGATCCCCTCGGTGCGGCAGAGCAGCTCGAACGCGGCCATCGCCTCGGCGTCGGTCACCGGCAGGTAGCTCGCCCGGCCGCTGTCGTGCAGCCACGCGTGCTCCGGCCCGACGCCCGGGTAGTCCAGACCGGCCGAGATGGAGTGCGACTCGATGGTCTGCCCGTCGGCGTTCTGGAGCACGTAGGTGCGCGCGCCGTGCAGCACCCCGGAGGTGCCGCCGGTGATGCTGGCCGCGTGCCGGTCGGTGTCCACGCCCTCCCCGCCGGCCTCGAAGCCGTAGAGTCGCACGCCCTCGTCGGGCACGAAGGCGTGGAAGATGCCCAGCGCGTTGGAGCCGCCGCCGACGCAGGCCGCGACGGCGTCGGGCAGCGCGCCGGTCGACTCCAGGCACTGCGCGCGGGCCTCGACGCCGATGCCCCGGACGAAGTCCCGGACCAGCTCGGGGAACGGGTGCGGCCCGGCGGCCGTGCCGATGAGGTAGTGCGTCTCGTCGACGTTGGCGACCCAGTCCCGCATCGCCTCGTTCATCGCGTCCTTGAGGGTACGCGAGCCGGTGGTGACCGGGACGACGGTGGCGCCGAGCATCCGCATCCGGGCCACGTTGAGCGCCTGCCGCTCGGTGTCGACCTCGCCCATGTAGACCACGCATTCGAGGTCGAACAGGGCGGCGGCCGTCGCGGTGGCCACGCCGTGCTGGCCGGCGCCGGTCTCGGCGATCACCCGCCGCTTGCCCATCCGCTTGGTCAGCAGCGCCTGGCCGAGCACGTTGCGCACCTTATGGGCGCCGGTGTGGTTGAGGTCCTCGCGCTTGAGCAGCACCCGCGCGCCGATCTGGGCGGAGAACCGGTGCGCCGGGTAGAGCAGCGAGGGGGTGCCCGCGTAGTCGCGCAGCAGCGCGTCGAACTCGGCGCGGAACGACTCGTCGGACATCGCCTTGCGGTAGGCGGCGTCGAGCTCGTCGAGCGCCGCGACGAGCGCCTCCGGGACGAACCGGCCGCCGAACCGGCCGAAGTGACCGGCGGCATCGGGGAGCTGACCGGCCGGGGCCGGTTCGGTGGCGCTCATGGCGGTGTCCTCTCGCTGCTGACTTCTCGCCCCGGGTTGCTCGGCGCGCCGGGCGGGAGCCCGGCGCGGCTCAGCGCGCCGGGCGGGGCGTCGCCGGGTGGTTGCCGGCGTTGACCAGGGCGGCCACCGCCTCGCGGGGGCTGGACTGGGTGACCAGGCCCTCGCCGACCAGCACGGCGTCGGCGCCGGCCGAGGCGTACCGGATCAGGTCGTGCGGGCCGCGCACGCCGGACTCGGCGATCTTGACGACGTTGCTGGGCAGGCCGGGGGCGATCCGCTCGAACACCGACCGGTCGACCTCCAGGGTACGCAGGTCGCGGGCGTTGACCCCGATCACCTGCGCGCCGGCCTCCATGGCCCGGTCGGCCTCCTCCTCGGTGTGCACCTCGACCAGCGCGCACATGCCGAGGGACTCGATCCGCTCCAGCAGCCCGACCAGCGCGTTCTGCTCCAGCGCGGCCACGATCAGCAGGACCAGGTCCGCGCCGTGCGCGCGGGCCTCGTGCACCTGGTAGCTGGAGACGACGAAGTCCTTGCGCAGCACGGGCACCTTGACCGCGGCCCGGACGGCGGCCAGGTCGTCCAGCGAGCCGCCGAACCAGCGCCCCTCGGTGAGCACGCTGATGGCCCGCGCGCCCCCGGCGGCGTAGTCGGCGGCGAGAACGGCCGGGTCGGCGATCTCGGCGATCTGGCCCTTGGACGGCGACGAGCGCTTCACCTCGGCGATCACCGCCACGCCGGGGCGGCGCAGGGCCGCGTACGCGTCCAGCGGTGGCGGCGCGGCGGCGGCGAGCTCACGGATCCGCTCCAGCGGAACCTGTTCCTGCCGTCGGGCGACGTCCTCGCGGACGCCGGCCAGGATCTCGTCGAGGACGCTTCCGGACGCCGCCGGACCGGCCCCGTCCCCCTCCGCGTGCGCATGCTCAGCAGTCACCAACGGACTCCCCTCTCCGGGTGTCATGGGCCGATGCTAGGGGGCGCCACCTGGCAGCACGTGCCGGGGGTATGGCGCGCCTCACGAGATGGGCTGCGGCATAATGGCCGACTTCCGGTGAACGGTGGATCACCGAGCGCGATCTGACACATCGATCGCGGTGACGCACCGCCCGCCACTCCATCGATGATCGCCCATCTTCATCGGATCATTGTCCGTCGGCGGCGCGCCGGGCGCACGTCGCCCGTCGACACCGGCGCGACCGGCCGGCGGCCCGCGCGCCCACCGGCGGCGCGACCGCGCGCACGCCGGTCGATGTTGTGACGAAGCTCAAGGCTGAACGGCCCTGCCCAGGTGGCCGGACCCGGCGGACAGTTGACGTGGCGGTGACCACGGCGAAACGTGAGCCGGGCACCGTGGGACTCGGGCAGACTCGACGAGGGGCCTGCCCACGGCCCATCGGGCGGTCGCGGCGAGCCGCCGCCCGCGCCGTCGGAACGATCTCGTGTGGGGTGACCAGATGAGCACTGCCGGGCCCAACCCGACCATCGGACTGACCACCATCTCCCGCACCGTGGCGTCCCTCGCCGTCGGGGTGGTGCACACCCTGGAGCGGGCCGTCGTGGGCGACGCCCGGGTGCGCACCGCGCGCGGCAACGCCTGGGAGGCCGTCTGCGCCGACCGGGCCCGCGCCGACCAGCGCGCCGAGCTGAACCGGCTGGTGGCCGAGCTGGCCGCCGCCCGCGCCGCGACGCCGGACCGCCAGCCGGTCGGCTGACCCCGGCCGCCGGCTCCACCGGCCGGACCAGGCCCCGAGGTCGCCGGTCGGCCGGTTCGCGGGTCAGTCCGTTCGCCGGGCGGCCGGTTTGCCGGCTCGCCGGTCAGTCCATTCGCCGGGCGGTCCATTCGCCGGGCGAACGGTGCGCCGGTCAGTCGGCGGTCGGGTCCTCGCCCCGGTCCAGCGCGTCCCACGCCTCGGTGGTCCGCCGCCCGGCCACCGGGCCCGCCGCGGCGGCCTCCCCCGGGGCGGAGCCGACGCCGGGCCGGGCCCGGCGCTCGTAGCGCGCCCCCATCGCCGGCCAGCCCCCGCCGCGCAGCGCGACACCGCCGCCGCCGAAGGCGGCGAGCAGGCCACCGACCAGGCAGAACGCCGGCCACTGCCGGCTCACCGTGCCGTCGAACGCGGCCACCAGGCCGTAGCCGCCGCCGGCAGCCACGGCCACGCCGAGCGCCAGCAGCAGGACGCCGACCAGCCGGCGCGGCACCCCCCGGGTGGCCAGCACCGCCCCGCCCCCGGCCAGCCCGACCACCGCGAGCGCGGGCAGCCAGGGCAGCAGGCCCGCCCCGGTGCGCGCCGCGCGCACCGGGGGCAGCGGCGCCGGCCGGGCGGCCAGCTCCACCGCCCAGGTCCGGGTCGAGGCCCACAGCGCCAGGCCCGCGCCGGCCAGGCAGAGCAGCACGGCGTACGTCAGCTCGCGGCGCGCCCGCGCGGCCGGCGCGCCGGCCCCGGAGGTCTCCCCGCCGGTCGCCGGCCCGGTCACCGCGGCCACCCGCCGCCCGGTGCCGCGACGAGCCGCCCCGCCACGCTCACCGGGCGGGCCGCAGCGTCTCGGCGGCGGCGATGGCGGCGAGCACGGCGGCGGCCTTGTCGCGGGTCTCCCGGTCCTCGGCGGCCGGGTCGGAGTCGGCCACCACCCCCGCGCCGGCCTGCACGTACGCGCGGCCGTCGCGGATCAGCGCGGTGCGGATGGCGATCGCCATGTCCAGGTCACCGCCGAAGCCGAAGTAGCCGACCGTGCCGCCGTAGAGGCCGCGCCGGACCGGCTCCAGCTCCTCGATGATCTCCATGGCCCGGACCTTCGGCGCGCCGGACAGGGTCCCGGCGGGGAAGGTCGCGGCCAGCGCGTCGAACGCCGTCTGCTCCGGGCGCAGCTCGCCGACCACGGTCGAGACGATGTGCATGACGTGGCTGTAGCGCTCGATGGTGGCGAACTCCGGCACCTCCACCGTGCCCGGGCGGCAGACCCGGCCCAGGTCGTTGCGGCCCAGGTCGACGAGCATGACGTGCTCGGAGCGCTCCTTCGGGTCGGCGAGCAGCTCGGCGGCGAGCCGGGCGTCGGCGTCCGGCGTGCCGCCGCGCGGGCGGGTGCCGGCGATCGGGTGCAGCAGCGCGCGGCGTCGACCGTCGGGGCCGGCGTTGACCTTCAGGTGCGCCTCCGGCGACGAGCCGACGACGTCGAAGCCGTCGAAGCGCAGCAGGTACATGTACGGGCTCGGGTTGGTGGTGCGCAGCACCCGGTAGACGTCCAGCGGGTCGGCGTCGGTGGGCCGCTCGAAGCGCTGGGCCAGCACGATCTGGAAGCACTCCCCGGCCCGGATCGCCTCCTTGGCCGCCTCGACGGCCTTCGGGTAGCCGCCCGGGTCGGTGCGGCTGACCACGTCGCCGACGGCCGGCCGGTCGACCGTGGAGATCATCGGCGGGATGGGCCGGGACAGTGCCGTGGTCATCGCGTCCAGCCGCCCCACCGCGTGGTGGTAGGCCGCGGCGACCAGGGCGTCCCGGCCCGGCTCGTCGGCCGGGGGCAGCACCGCGTTGGCGATCAGGATCGCCGAGCCGTCGTAGTGGTCGAGGACCACCAGGTCGGTGGCGAGCATCATGCCCAGCTCGGGCAGGCCGAGGTCGTCCTCGGTCAGCTCCGGCAGCCGCTCGAAGCGGCGGACCAGGTCGTATCCCAGGTAGCCGACCATGCCGCCGGTCAGCGGCGGCATCCCGCTGGCCGGGTCCCAGGCCGGGCCGGCGAGCGCCTCGACGGTCTCGCGCAGCACCCGCACCGGGTCGCCGCCGGCGGGCAGCCCGGCCGGCGGCTGGCCGGTCCAGCAGGCCGTGCCGTCGCGCTCGGTGAGCGTGGCGCTGCTGCGCACCCCGATGAACGAGTACCGCGACCAGGCCATCCCCGCCGAGCCGGCCCCCTGCTCGGCGGACTCCAGCAGGAACGTGCCCGGGCCGCCGGCCAGCTTGCGGTAGACGCCCACCGGGGTCTCCGCGTCGGCGAGCAGCCGCCGGGTGACCGGGACGACCCGCCAGCGGGCCGCCAGGTCGGCGAAGGTGGCCTGGTCGGGGCTCACGACGCCGTCGGTCATGCGGGCCCCCCGCTGGTGGTGACCGGCAGCTCGGTGAAGAAGCAGGTGCGCTCGCCGGTGTGGCAGGCCGCGCCGACCTGGTCGACGCTGACCAGTAGCGCGTCGCCGTCGCAGTCCAGCGCGACCGAGCGGACGTGCTGGAGGTGGCCGGAGGTGGCCCCCTTGACCCAGTATTCCTGCCGGCTGCGCGACCAGTAGGTCGCCAGCCCGGAGGTGAGGGTGCGGTGCAGCGCCTCGTCGTCCATCCAGGCGACCATCAGCACCTCGCCCGTGTCGTGCTGGCGCACCACGGCGGCCACCAGGCCGTCGGGGGTGCGGCGCAGCCGCGCGGCGACGGCCGGGTCGAGCCGGGACGGACGGGCCGGGCCGGGCGTCGCCGCCGGGGTCTTGCGGGCGTTGGCGCCGGTCACCGGCGCGTCAGGTACGGGCACAGTCACCCATTCTCCCGCACGCGGCGCGGGCACCGGCGACGGCTCCCGCCGGGCGAGGGGGGTCGGGCCCGGCGCACAGGCCCGCGCCGGCCCGGGCCCGCCCGTGAGCTGCGCGAGGTAGCGGTCCAGCCGCCCGTCGGACAGCGCCTCGGCGAGGTCCGCGCCGGCACCGGCGGCGATCTCCTCGGCGTACGGGCGGACCAGCGGGACGGTGCCGGTGACCAGCCGCCCGGCGGCGGCCCAGAGCTGGCCGACGGAGCCGGGGCGCACGCCGAGGCAGAGCAGCATGTCGTCGCGGTATCCGGGCGGGGCGACCGGCAGGTCGAGGGCGGCGGCGAACGCCGCCCGGCGGGACACCACCCGCACCGACGGGTTGGCCAGCCGCAGCACGGACGGGCAGAGCCGGGCCAGGTCGGCGGCGGCCAGCCGGACGCCGAGGTGGTCGCCCCGGGCCCGGGCCCCGGCGACCTTACCGAGCGTGGCGATCAGCTCCTCCAGCCGCGGCTCGTCGGCGGGCTGGCAGAGCACCGGCAGGTCGATGCGGGCCCGCCACCGCTCGTCGGCCCAGAGCAGCCGGATCGGCGCGGTGACCGGCAGCCCGAACGCCCACTCGGCCGGCTGGGCGAGCCGCTCCAGCCAGGAGCGGACGTCGCGGACCGCCACCGAGACGTGGGTGAGCCGGCCGCCGTTCTCGGCCAGGTAGGCGCGGCGGGCGGCGTACGGGGCGTTGATCGGCGGCCCGGCCGGGCGGGGCGGCGGCGCGTCGGTGACCAGCACGTCGAGGTCGACGTCGCTGTGCGCCGTGGCGGCCCGGCGGGCGTGGCTGCCCCGCAGCAGGATGCCGACGACGGGGCGCTCGGCCGCCTGCCGCAACCGGGCGGCCCAGTCGTCGAAGAATCCACTTTCCGGTGACGCAGCGTGACCCACCGCGCCATCGTGCCGTACGCCCGATCGGGGCGCAATGCCCGATGCCGGACGGGCTGTCCGGTCAGAAGGCTGACGCCCGGTCCGAAGGCTAGTGCCCGAGGGTTCTCTTTCCTGCCCCGGGGTACCTTTCGCCGCCGCCGTCGCGGACGCTCCGGCGGCGGCCCGTTGCGGACGGCGCCCTCCCTCGCCTACCGTGGAGTTCATCGGGTGATGAATTCCGTCTCAGGGAGTGGCGATGGACCATGCGATCGCGGTCCGCGACCTGGTCGTGGACCGGGGCCGACGCCGGGTGCTGCACGGCGTGACCTGCGCGGTGCCGCGCGGGGCCGTCACCGGCCTGCTCGGGCCCAGCGGCAGCGGCAAGACCACCCTCATGCGGGCCGTGGTCGGCGTGCAGACGGTCCGCTCGGGCTCGGTGACCGTCCTCGGCCGGCCGGCGGGTTCCCCCGCGCTGCGCAGCCGGGTCGGCTACCTGACCCAGGCGCCCAGCGTCTACGCCGACCTCACCGTCGCCGAGAACGCCCGCTACTTCGCCGCCCTGCACGGCCGGGGCCGGGCCGAGGCGGACCGGGCCGTGGCCGACGTCGGGCTGGCCGGGGCCGCCGGCCAGCTCGTCGGCGCCCTCTCCGGCGGGCAGCGCAGCCGGGCGTCGCTGGCCTGCGCCCTCGTCGGCGAGCCGGAACTGGTCGTGCTCGACGAGCCGACGGTCGGGCAGGACCCGGTGCTGCGGGCCGACCTGTGGGCCCGGTTCCACGCCCTCGCCGCCGCCGGGACGACCCTGCTGGTGTCCAGTCACGTGATGGACGAGGCGGCCCGCTGCGACCGGCTGCTGCTGATCCGCGAGGGCCGGCTCGTCGCCGACGACACCCCCGACGCCGTCCGCGCCGCCGCCGGGGTCGACGACCTCGACGAGGCGTTCCTGCGCCTGATCCGGGCCAGCGAGGCGGCCGCCGGACCGGCCGGCGGCACACCGGCCGGCGGCACACCCGCCGGCGGCACCGGGCGGGCGGCCGGCGAGGGGGCGGCGGCGTGAACGCGCGCATCCTGGCCGCCACCACCGGCCGCGTCCTGCGCCAGCTGCGGCACGACCGGCGCACCGTCGCCCTGCTCGTGCTGGTGCCGGCCCTGCTGCTCACCCTCGTCTACTACATGTACGCCGACCAGCCCACCCCGCCCGGCCAGCCGAGCATGTTCGACCGGGTGGCCCTGGTGATGCTCGGCGTCTTCCCCTTCGTGATCATGTTCCTGGTGACCAGCATCGCGATGCTGCGCGAGCGCACCTCCGGCACCCTGGAGCGGCTGCTCACCACCCCGCTGGGCCGGCTCGACCTGCTCTTCGGCTACGGCATCGCGTTCGGCCTCGCCGCCGCCGGCCAGGCCGCGATCGCCGCCGGGGTGGCCTACCGGGTGTTCGGGCTGACCACCGCCGGCAGCAGCGCCCTGGTGATCGCGATCGCCGTGGTCGACGCGGTGCTCGGCGTCGCCCTCGGCCTGCTCTGCAGCGCCTTCGCGCGCACCGAGTTCCAGGCCGTGCAGTTCATGCCCGTCGTGGTGATCCCCCAGCTGCTGCTGTGCGGGCTGTTCGTCGCCCGCGACGAGATGGCCGGCTGGTTGCAGGCGGTCAGCGACGCGCTCCCCCTGTCGTACGCCGTCGAGGCGTTGCAGGAGGTCGGCGCGCACGCCGAGCCGACGGCCACCATGTGGCGCGACCTCGGGGTGGTGGCCGGGGCGGCGGTGCTGGCGCTGGCGCTGGCCGCGGCCACCCTGCGCCGCCGAAGCGGCTGACGCGCGGGCGGGGTGGGGACGATGGCGACGCCGCGACGCACCGGCCGGCGGCCCGGCAACCCGGGCACCCGCGGGGCGATCCTCGACGCGGCGCGCGCCGCGTTCGCCGAGCGGGGCTTCGACGCGTCCTCGATCCGGTCGATCGCCGCCGCGGCCGGGGTCGACCCGGCGCTGGTGCACCACTACTTCGGCGGCAAGGACCAGCTCTTCCTGGCCGCGATGGGCGCCCCGCTCGACCCGGGCGAGCTGCTGCCCCGGGTGCTGGCCGGCGACCCCGACGGCGTCGGCGAGCGGCTGGTGCGCACCTTCCTCGGCGTCTGGGACTCCCCGGCCGGCGTCGCCGCGGTGGCCTTGCTGCGCTCGGCCGTGAGCAACGAGTGGACGGCCCGGCTGCTGCGGGAGTTCCTGGTCACCCAGGTGCTGCGCCGGATCCTCCAGCACCTCGACGTCGACCCGGCCGAGCTGCCGCTGCGCGGGTCGCTGGTGGCCAGCCAGCTGGTCGGGCTGGCCCTCATGCGGCACGTGGTGCGGCTGGAGCCGGTCGCCTCCGCCCCGGCGGAGACCCTGGTCGCGGCGGTGGGCCCCACCGTCCAGCGCTACCTACGCGGGGGGCTGGGGTAAGGAAGGGCCCCTTGTTAACGCATTCGGTAGAGCGGGGTACCCCGCTCACCTCCCGGGCGCGGCCCGCGCACCGGCACAGCCCGCGCCCAGCGGGCGGCGGGGCGCTCAGCAGCGGGGTGCGGCGGGCCCCAGCCGCCGGGGGCGGGGCGCTCAGCCGCGGGGCGCGGCGGAGTGCGGGTGCTGGCAGAGCATCGGGTGCAGCAGCCGGGCGAGCTCCCGGTGGTCGGCCACCGGGCGCGGGAAGGCCAGCCGGGCCCGCCGCCGGGCCCCGGGCCGGCCGAGGGAGACCAGCAGCCCGTACCGGTCGACGCGGACCACGCGAGGCGGGCTGTCGGGGCCGGACTCGACCAGGCCGAGCTGCCGCCGGACATACGCGGCCATCTCCCGGCCGTGGTGCACGGCCAGCTCGGTCAGCAGCTCCGGCTCCACCGGGTGCAGCGGGTCCGGCTCCGCCTCGGCGTACGCCACGGGGTCGATCCGCAGCAGCCCGTCGGGGCGCTCCAGCCGGGCCTCGGCCACCTCGAAGCGGTAGAGCCGGAAGCGGGTGCCCACGTCGAGCAGGTCGCCGGTCGGGTCCACCTCGGCGAAATCCAGCGTGGCCTGGCGGGCCGCGTCGCCGTGCAGCGGGGCGGCCCACCCGGAGACCCAGGCGCGGCCGAGCGACGGGGCGCCGGCGGCCGGCGGCAGGTCGAGCACGTCCAGCGCCACGGCGACGTCGGAGCCCTCCCCCCGGGGCAGCGCCGCCGCCAGGTCGCTGTGCACGCCGACGAGCAGCAGCACCCGCCCGTCGACGTCGGTGGCGTGCCGGACGTGGAACGGGCCGGGCCGCTGGGCCAGGTGCACCAGGGCCGGGAGCCGGCCGGCGACCAGCGTCCGGACGGTCTCGGCGGGCGTGGGGCGCAGGGCGGGACTGGGGCGCATGACCCACCTCCGAAGGTTAGGCTTACCTAATCAGCACCGTAGACCATGCGCTTCCCCGCGTCCACCGCACCGCCGGTTCGCCCGCCCGGACCGTCAGCGGGTCTGCTCCAGCCAGGAGGCGTGCAGCAGGCCGTAGACCGAGTCGGGGTCGCGGATCAGCTCCTCGTGCGGCCCGCGCTGCACGATCCGGCCCCGGTCCACCACGATCACCTCGTCGGCGGCCTCGGCGGTGGAGAGCCGGTGGGCGATCGCGAGGGTGGTCCGGCCCCGGGTCACCGCGTCCAGGGTGCGCTGGAGGCGCACCTCGGTCGCCGGGTCCACCGCGCTGGTCGCCTCGTCGAGCACCAGCAGGTCGGGGTCCGCCACGTACGCCCGCGCCAGCGCCACGAGCTGCCGCTCCCCCACGCTCAGCGCCTCGCCCCGCTCGCCGACCGGGGTGTCCAGCCCGGCCGGCAGCCCGGCCAGCCAGTCGGCCAGCCCCAGCTCGGTGAACGCGGCCGTCAGCTCCGCGTCGGTCAGCTCCGGCCGGGCGAAGCGGACATTCTGCCCGACGGTGGCGTCGAACAGGAAGCCGTCCTGCGGCACCATCACCACCCGGGAACGCAGCGAGGCGAACCGGACCTCGGTCAGCGGCACGCCGGAGAGCAGCACCGCCCCGTCGGTCGGGTCCATCAGGCGGGTGAGCAGCTTCGCGAACGTGGTCTTGCCGCTGCCGGTCTCGCCCACCACGGCGACCCGGCTCTTCGCCGCGATGTCCAGGGTCACGTCGTGCAGCACCGGCGGCCCGCCCGGGTAGGCGAAGCCGACCCCGGCGAAGCGGATGTCCAGGGGCCCCGACGGCAGGTCCCGCCCCTGCTCGCCGGGGTCGGCCACGTCCGGGGCGACGTCGAGCACGTCGAGCACCCGCCGCCAGCCGGCGATCGCGTTCTGCGCCTCGTTGAGCACCTCGGTGGCGATCTGCACCGGCTGGATGAACAGGGTCACCAGGAACAGGAACGCGGTGAGCTGCCCGATCGACAGGGTGCCGTCCGCGCCGAGCAGCACCCCGAGCACCACGACGCCGGCCAGCGCCAGCCCGGCGGCCAGCTCCCCCACCGAGCTGCCCATGATGCTGATCCGGATGGCCCGCTGCTGGGCCCGCTGCTGCCCCTCGATCGCCACGTCGAGCCGCCGGGCGGTCCGCCCGGCAATCCCGTACGCCCGGATCACCGGCGCCCCGACCACGCTCTCGCCGATCGTGCCGAGCAGGGTGCCCATCCGCTGCCGGACCACCCCGTAGGCCCCGGCGAGGCGGCGCTGGAGCTGCCGGATCACCAGCACCGCCGGCGCGAACGCGGCGAGCACCACGAGGGTCAACTGCCAGGAGTACGCGAGCATGACGGCCGTCGTCACCGCGAGCTGGCCGAGGTTGACGATGAGGATCACCCCGCCCCACTGGAGGAACTGGGTGATCTGGTCGACGTCGCTGGTGACGCGGGAGACCAGCGAGCCGCGCCGCTCGGACTGCTGGTGCAGCATCGACAGGTCGTGCACGTGCCGGAACGCCCGGGTGCGCACGTTGGCCAGGGCCGTCTCGCTGACCGTGAACAGCCGGCGCATCATCAGGTAGCCGCAGGTGGTGGTCACCACCAGCACGGCGGCGGTCGCCGCGACGACGGTCCACACCACGCCCAGGTCGAGACCGCCGACGATGCCCTCGTCGATGCCCTGCTGCACGGCGACCGGGACGGCGACCCGGCCCACCATGTAGACCAGCGCCAACGCGAGGGTGCCGGCCAGGCCGGTGCGCAGCTCGGGCGAGAGGGCCAGGCCCCGCCGCAGCGTGCGCCAGGTGTTCTCCGCCGGTTGCTCGGCCTCCACCACGCTCACCGGTCCACCTCGACTTCCAGGCCGGAGGTCAGCGGGGTGACCTCCTCGTACGGGCGGGGCTGCTGCTCGCTCTCGGCCTCGGCCTGCTCGTAGGCGGTGACCAGGTCGGCGTAGCCGGGGACGGTGGCGAGCAGCTCGGCGTGGGTGCCCCGGGCGATCACCCGGCCCTGTTCCAGGTAGATCACCTCGTCGGCGAGGGCGATGGTGGCCCGCCGGTAGGCCACCACGAGGATCGAGGCGGCGGGGCCGCCGGCGGCCGGGGCGCGCAGCCCGGCGAGGATGGCCGCCTCCACCCTCGGGTCGACCGCGCTGGTGGCGTCGTCGAGGACCAGCAGCCGGGGCCGCCCGGCCAGCGCCCGGGCCAGGGTGAGCCGCTGCCGCTGCCCACCGGAGAGCGAGGTGCCCCGCTCGCCGACCATCGTGTCGAGCCCCTCGGGGAGCGCGGCCACGAAGCCGTCGGCCTCGGCGAGCCGCAGCGCGGCCCAGACGTCGTCGTCGGTGACGCCGGGCCGGTCCAGCGCGATGTTCGCCCGCACGGTGTCGTCGAAGACGAACGGCACCTGGGCGACCAGGGCGGCGGTGCCGGCCAGCGAGGCGGCGGTGAGCCGGCGGACGTCGACGCCGTCGAGGCTGACCGTGCCGGTGTGCGGGTCGACCAGCCGCACGGCCAGCGCGGCGATGGTGGACTTGCCCGAGCCGGTGGGCCCGACCAGGGCCACGGTCTTCCCGGCGGGCACGGTGAAGGTGACCTCGCCGAGCACCTCGGCGCCGGGCAGGTGCGCCTCGGCGGGCTCGTAGGCGAAGCCGACGTCGGCGAAGGCGAGCGTGGCCGGCGTCGGGTCGGCCGGGTCGAGGGCGACGTCGCCGTACGGCATCTCGCCGGTGGCGTCGAGCACCCGGCGCACCCGGTCCCAGCCGGCGACGCTGCGCGGCAGCTCGGCCAGCACCCAGCCGATGGCCCGCACGGGGAAGGCGAGCACGGTGAACAGGAAGGCCACGCTGACCAGGTCGGTGACGGAGATGGCGCCCTGCCGGAGACGGAACGCGCCGACCACCAGCACGGCGAGGGTGCCGAGGCTGGGCAGGGTCTCCAGCAGCGGGTCGAAGACGCCGCGCAGCCGGCCGACGGAGATCAGCGCGTCGCGCAGCTCGCCGGCGCGGGCGGCGAACCGGGCGGTCTCCTGCGCCTCGCGGCCCATGGTCTTGACCACCAGGGCGCCGTCGAAGCTCTCGTGGGCGATGCCGCTGACCTCGGCGCGCAGCCGCTGGGCACGGGCCTGGCGCGGGGCCATCCGGCGGGAGTAGACCACGTTGAGGGCGAACAGGGCGGGGAAGACCGCGAGGCCGACGAGGGCCAGCGCCCAGTCGGTGACGAACAGGGAGGCGATCGCGCCGACCAGCATGACCACGGTGCCGACGGCGAAGGGCAGCGGGGCGATCGGGTACCAGGCCGCCTCGACGTCGGAGTTGGCGTTGGACAGCAGGGTGCCGGTGGCGTTGCGCTGGTGCCAGGACAGCGGCAGGTCCAGGTAGCGGCGGGTGACCTGCCGGCGGTAGGCGGCCTGGAGCCGGAACTGCATGTAGCCCGCGCCGAGCCGGCGGCCGAAGATGCCGACCACCCGCAGCACGCTGATGCCGAACAGCGCCCCGGCGGCGAGGGCGAGGGCGGCGACGCCCACCGACCCGCGCGCGATCGCCGGCACCACGACGTCGCCGACCACCGCGCCGACGACGTACGCGCTGGCGATCACCAGCCCGCCGAACAGCACGCTGCCGCTGACCGCCACCGCGAAGATCCGGGGCTGCTCCCGGATCGCCCGGCCGAGCACGGACAGCCCCCTGCGGAGCACGTCCCGACTTGTCCTGCTGGTCACGCTCTCCCCCGCCGTAAGTTGCACATTATCCCCCTCATCCTTACCGGACGGGTCCAGCCACGCTGTCCCGGAACGGGTATGTCGGCGGTCACGTCGGGGGCCGTCCCCGCCACGACGGGCCGACGGCGGCGCGCCGGCCTACGATCGGGCCATGCCGCGGTACGCCCGGTCGGAGCGCGAGGCGCTCGCCGACCTCATGCAGACCCTGGGCCCTGATGCGCCGACCGTCAACGAGGGCTGGTCGGTCCGGGACCTCGCCGCCCACCTCGTCGTGCGGGAGCGGCGGCCGGACGCCGCCGGGGGGATCGCGCTGCCACCGCTGCGCGGGTACGCCGAACGGGTGCGCCTGCGGGTCGCGGCGCGGCCTTTCGACGAGCTGGTGGCGCAGGTGCGCCGGCCGCCGCTGTGGAGCCCGCTGAGCAATCCCCTCACCGACGAGCTGGTCAACGCCATGGAGTTCTACATCCACCACGAGGACGTCCGGCGGGCCCGGGCGGGGTGGGGCCCGCGCGACCTGCCGGCCGGGCTGGACGCGGTGCTGTGGCGGCGGGCCTCGGTGCTCGGCCGGCTGGCGCTGCGCCGCTTCCCGGCCGACCTGCTGGTGCAGGCGCCCGGGCACGGCGCGCTGTCGGCGGGGCGGGGCGGGCCACGGGTGCGGGTGGTCGGCGCGCCGGGCGAGCTGACGCTCTTCCTCACCGGCCGGCAGCGGGTCTCGCGGGTGCAGGTGGAGGGGCCGGCGGCGGTGGTGGACCGGCTCCGGGCCGCCCAGCTCGGCATCTGACCTACGCCGCGTCGGTGGGCCGGCGCGAGGACTAGCCGATGCGCGGTGCAGGCAATACCCTTCGGTAACCGCAAACGACGTGACCCCCGTCACGCCTCCACCCCCCGAAGGCGGCTACAGCGATGTCTCTCGATGTACCGTACCGTTCCATCCCCGACATGTTCCTCAAGCGCGTCGCGGCCACCCCCGACCGCCCCGCGTTCGCCCACCCCGCCCCCGACGACTCCGGGCCGGTCTGGCTGACCTGGGCCCAGGTGGGGCAGCGGGCCCGGGCGATCGCGGCGGGGCTGCACGGGCTCGGTGTCGGCCGCGAGGACCCGGTGGCGATCCTGTCGAGCACCAGGCTCGACTGGGTGCTCGCCGACTTCGGCATCATGTGCGCGGGTGGCGCCACCACCACCGTCTACCCGACCACCGAGCCCGAGGACACCACGTACATCGTCGCCGACTCCGGCTCACGGGTGCTGTTCGCGGAGAACCCGGCCCAGGCCGCCAAGATCGCCGGCGCGACGCTGCCGGCCCTGACCCACGTGGTGCTCTTCGACGGCACGCCCGACCCGGCGGCGGCCGTGCCGCAGCTGACCCTCGCCGAGCTGGAGGAGCGCGGCGGCCGGGCCCTGGCCGACGACCCGGAGCTGATCGAGCGCCTGACCGCCGACCTCGGGCCCGACCACCTGGCCACCCTCATCTACACCTCCGGCACCACGGGCCGACCCAAGGGCGTCGAGCTGCTGCACGGCGGGTGGTGCTGGGAGGGCGTCGCGCAGGCCGAGGTGGGGCTGCTGCGCACCGACGACCTGCAGTACCTGTGGCTGCCGCTGGCCCACTCGTTCGGCAAGACCCTGCTCTGCGGCGCGACCCACGTCGGCCTGCCGACCTACGTCGACGGCCGGGTCGAGAAGCTGGTCGAGCTGCTGGCCGTCGTGCGGCCGACGCTGATGTGCGGGGCGCCCCGGGTCTTCGAGAAGGTCTACAACAAGGCGGTCACCACCGCGCAGGGCGCCGGCGGCGCGAAGGCGAAGATCTTCGCCTGGGGGGTGCGGGTCGGCAAGGAGAAGGTCGGACTGGAGCAGGCCGGGCGGCCCGTCCCCGCCGGGCTGAGGCTGCGCTACGCGCTGGCCGAGAAGCTGGTGTTCAGCAAGCTCCAGGCCCGCCTCGGCGGCCGGATCCGGGTGCTGGTCTCCGGCTCCGCGCCGCTGAGCAAGGAGATCGCCACCTTCTTCGCCGCCGCCAACCTGCCGATCTCCGAGGGGTACGGCCTCACCGAGAGCAGCGCCGGCAACTTCGTCAACCCGCCCGGCGGCCTGCGCATCGGCACCGTCGGCCGGGCGATGGGCGACCTGGAGTGCCGGATCGACACCGACGGGGAGATCCTGGTCCGGGGCCGGCCGGTCATGCGGGGCTACCACCACCTCCCCGAGGACACGGCCGCGGCGTTCACCGAGGACGGCTTCTTCCGCACCGGCGACATCGGCAGCCTCGACGACGACGGCTACCTGCGCATCACCGACCGGAAAAAGGACCTGGTCAAGACCTCCGGCGGCAAGTACGTCGCCCCCTCGCACATCGAGGGCATGTTCAAGGCGCTGTGCCCGTACACGTCGCAGGCGGTCGTCATCGGCCAGGCCCGCAACTACTGCACGATGCTGGTCAGCCTCGACCCGGACGCGATCCTGGGCTGGGCGGCCGGCGGCCCGCTGGAGGGGCGCAGCTACGCCGAGATCGCCGCCTCCGCCGAGGCCCGGGCCATGGTCGAGGGGTACGTCGCCCAGCTCAACGCCAAGCTCAACCGCTGGGAGACGATCAAGAAGGTGACCGTCCTGCCCCGCGACCTGACCATCGAGGACGGCGAGATGACCCCGTCCCTCAAGATCAAGCGCCGGGGCGTGGAGAGCAACTTCGCGGCCGAGATCGACCGGATGTACGAGGGCAGCCTCGCCGAGATCTGAGCCGGCGACCCGCCGGCGGGCCCAGCACACGGCGGCACCGACCCACCGGCGGCCGTGCCCCACCGTCCCGGGGCACGGCCGCCGGTCACTCCGTCGCCCCGTCGATCCGTCGCCCGGCCGCCCGGTCGGCACGCGACGGCAGCGGCCCGGCTCACAGGTGCTCGGCGCGCCACCGGCTCGCCTCGGCCTCGGCCTCGGTCTGCTCCGCCAGCGCCAACTGGCGGACCCGGTGCCGGCGACGTCCCTCCCCCCGGGTCTCCACCACCGTCAGCACCACGCAGACCGCCCCGAGCAGCAGCAGCGCGTGCAGGGCCCCGATCCGGGCGGCCAGCGGCGACAGCACGGCCAGCACCGCCACCGCGACCACCGGCGGCCAGCGCAGCACCCGCAGCGCCCGCACCCCGCAGGCGACGAGGCTGAGCAGGTAGAGGCCGACCCCGCCGTAGAGGACGAGGATCCACAACGCCCCCAGCGGCTCGCCCCAGGCCGGCTTGGTCGGGTCCGCCGCCTCGACGAGCAGGTCCTTGATCCCGACGGCGAAGAAGATCACCCCGGCGATGATCGGCAGGTGCAGGTACGTGTACACGTCGCGGGCCAGCCGGGCCCGCCTCACCGGGCCGCGGGCCCGGTGCAGCGCCTGCTCGACGGCGAGCGCCAGGACGTCGAAGTACGCCCACCACAGCGTCGCCGCGATCGCGATGCCGGTCACCGCGGCGACCACCACCGGCCAGGTCAGCGGCAGGCCGGTGACGAACTTCGAGCCCAGCCCCAACGCGATGATCGACTCGCCGAGCGCGATCAGCACCATCAGGGCGTGCCGCTCGGCCCAGTGCCCGGCCGACACCACCGCCCAGTACGGGCCGCCGATGATCGTCCCGGCCCCGTACTCCAGGGTCAGCGCGGCGGCCCAGAAGGCCAGTTGCAGGGCCGTCGCCGTGCCGTCGTGGGCGATCCGCAGCGGCACCAGCGCGGCCGCGACGAGCAGGGCCGCCGCGACCAGCGGCAGCCCGGCGAGCCACGCCCAGCGACGCAGCCGGACCGGGTCGCCCCGGGCCACCCAGCCGAGGACCGCGAGCTGCGAGGCGCGGACCAGGAAGTAGCAGCCCGCGAAGACCAGCGGGCCGTTCAGCCCGCCGGGCCGGTCCGTGAACGCGCCCGGCATGCTCAGGGCCAGCAGGAAGGTCGCCGCGACCGTCACGAAGCCGACCAGCGGCAGGACCCCCTGGTCGGCGCGGACGGCGTTGCCGAGCCCGGCGAAGCCCGTCCAGCACCACCAGAGCAGCCCCAGCACGAGCAGGCAACGGCATGGGCTGACGGGGCTCGGATCGTCCACGGTCAGCGTGGTGACGTTGAGGAACGCGTACACGAAGACCAGGTCGTAGAAGAGCTCCAGCCGGGTGGTACGCGAGCCGGGCGCGCCGGGTCGCACCCCGAGCGACCATCCCCCGCTGCGCACCCCCGCAGTCTCCCAATCCCGGGGCCCGGGCGGCCGGGTTCGGCCGGATCGGTGGACCGCGCGGGCGGTCAGGCGATGACGGCCGGCTCCTGCCAGCGCGGGCGGCCGGCGCGGTCCAGGTCGTAGCGGACCGCCGCGAGCCGCCCGACGGCCTCCGCGAGGTCCGCGGCGGGCAGCGTGAACGGCAGCCGCAGGAAGCGTTCGAGGGTGCCGTCCAGGCCGAACCGGGGGCCGGGGGCCAGCCGTACGCCGACCTCCTCGGCGGCGCGGGCCAGCGCGCTGGAGATCGGCCCGTCCAGCTCCACCCAGAGCGTCACCCCGCCGCGCGGCGCGGTGACCCGCCAGTCGGGCAGGCGGCGCGCGAGCGCGTCGGTCAGGGCGTCGCGCTGGGCGGCGAGCTGGGTGCGGCGGGCGGCCACGATGGCCGGCGCGTCGGCGAGCAGGTGGACCGCGACGAGCTGGTCGAGCACCGGGCTGGCCATGTCCACCCCGACCCGGGCTGCGGCGAGCCGCTGCACCTGCGGGGCGGACGCGCGGACCCAGCCGATGCGCAGGCCGCCCCAGTAGGGCTTGCTCATCCCGCCGATGGAGATCACCCGGGAGTGCCTGTCGAACGTGGCGACGGGCGGGGGCAGCTCGGTGCCGTCCAGGGGCAGGTCCACGAACGACTCGTCGATCACCAGGTCGGTGCCGGCGGCGTGGGCCGCGGCGACCACCCGCTCGCGCAGCTCGGCCGGCATCAGGTGCCCGGTCGGGTTCTGGAAGTCGGGGATCAGGTAGGCCAGCTTCGGCCGCCCCTGGCGCAGGCTGCCCAGCAGCAGGTCGGCGTCCCAGCCGGCGGCGTCGGTGGCCAGGCCGTGCGTGGTGATCCGGGCCCGGCGGGCGGCGAGGGCGGCGAGGGCGTTCGGGTACGTCGGCGACTCGACCAGCACGTTGCCCCCGGGCGCCAGGGCCAGCCGCAGCACCAGGTCCAGCGCGTGCTGGGTGCCGCTGGTGACCATGATCTGGTCGGGCGAGGTGGGCAGGCCCCGCGCCGTGTAGCCGGCGGCGACCGCCTCGCGCAGCTCGATGACGCCGGTCGGGTGGTAGCCGGCCCCGCCCAGGTAGCGGGGCAGGTCCTCGGCGGCGGCCCGGGCGGCGGGCAGCAGCTCGGGCGGGGCGGCCAGCGCGGCCACCCCGAGGTCGATCATGTCGCGGTCGTCCAGCGGGGTCCACAGGCCGGTGCTGGCCACCCGGTGCGTGCCCGGGAGCATCGTCCAGCTGCCCGCCCCCCGGCGGCTGGCCAGGTGGCCGCTCTCCCGCAACTGCCGGTACGCGGCGGTCACCGTGGTCCGGCTGATCCGCAGCGCCTCGGCCAGCTCCCGCTCGGCCGGCAGGCGCACCCCCAGGGGCAGCCGGCCGTCGGCGAGCAGCCCCCGGACGGCGCCGGCGAGCGCGGCGTAGTCCGGGCTGCGGCGGCGGCCGGGCAACGCGTGCCACTGCCCGAGGAGCCGAGCCAATTGGGTCCCACGCACCTGGCTCGTCATGGCCACCCTCCCGATATTGGCTCTCCCCACCGCCGGATTGGCACCTAGGGTGGCATGCATGGTGGCAATTGGCAATCTGCGGCACCGGCCCGCCCGGCGGCTGGTCCAGCTCTACGCGGGGCTGACCCTCTACGGCGTCAGCATGGCGCTGATGATCCGCTCCGGCCTCGGCCTCGACCCGTGGGACGTCTTCCACCAGGGCGTCGCCCGGCGGACCGGGCTGTCGTTCGGCACCGTCACCATCGCCGTCGGCGCGCTCGTGCTGCTGCTGTGGATCCCGCTGCGGCAACGACCGGGCCTCGGCACGGTCAGCAACGTGCTGGTCATCGGGCTCGTGGTCGACGCCACCCTGGCCCTGCTGCCCGGCGACGCCCCGCTGGCGGCACGGGCGACGCTGCTGGTCGTCGGGATCGTCGCCAACGGCGCCGCCACCGCCCTCTACCTGGGCGCGCGGCTCGGCCCCGGCCCCCGCGACGGCCTGATGACCGGCTACGTGGCGCGCCGCCCCGGCCGGTCGGTCCGGCTGGTCCGCACCGTCATCGAGGTCACCGTGCTGGCCCTCGGCTGGCTGCTCGGCGGCACCGTCGGCGTCGGCACCGTCGCGTACGCCCTCGCCATCGGGCCGCTGACCCAACTGTTCCTGCCCCCGTTCACCGTCGACGCGCAACCGGCGGGGGCGGGACCGGTCGAGGTGGGGGCCGCCGGGCCACGCCCCGCCGGACCGTGACCGCGTCACCGCGCTGAGCTGCGGCGACGCCCGTACCGGAAAAGTAGGTGTTTCCTCCGGGGGCGACGCACGGCATCATTCCTGCATGGGGGAGAGCGGATGGCGCTGGACCGACGCCTGGATCTTCGTTTCGCTGGTGATCGCCAACGGTGCCGGCCGGCACCGCAGGTCGGCATCCACCCGACGCCCCGAGGGCGTCCGGCTCGCTGACGTGCTCTCCACAGCCGACCACCTCAACCACGCCATCCCCGAGCGGCACGAGGTGGAGACCGCGGTCCGCCGGCTCGTCGGGGCCGGCCTGGTGAGCGTGACCGACGGCTGGTTCCGGCTCACCCCCGACGGCGAGCGGCTCTGGCGCTCCCGGCCGAGCGCCGGCCTGGCCACCGCCGTCGACACCGTGCAGGGCGTGCTGAGCCGCCGGCACGCCCCGGGCAGCGCCGAGTGGACCCTCCCCGAGGACGAGCACGCCGCCGCCGTGCAGGAATACGCCGTCCGCTCGATCCCGGCCCCGCGCCGCTCGCCGGAGGGCCACTCCGGGCGGCCCTGACGGGCGAGGGCGCGCCGCCGGGCGTCGACCGACCCGGCGGCCGCCACGGGGCCGCGCCACCACGTCGGCCCGGCACCGCACGACGGGCGGGACCGGATCGCCCGGCGCCGTCGGGGCGGGTCAGCGCAAGAGTCACGTCCGCTGCTGCCGACATCAGCCCATCACCAACGGACCGACTGGGCCAGCCTCGCAGTCAGCGCACGGGGTGGCCCGAGCCGCGCAGGGCGTCCTTGACCTCGGCGACGGTGAGCTCGCCGAAGTGGAAGACGCTGGCGGCGAGCACCGCGTCGGCCCCGGCGGCGATGGCCGGCGGGAAGTGGGCCACCTCGCCCGCCCCGCCGCTGGCCACCACCGGCACGTCGACGACGGCGCGGACCGCGCCGATCAGCTCCAGGTCGAAGCCGGCCTTCGTGCCGTCGGCGTCCATCGAGTTGAGCAGGATCTCCCCCGCGCCCAGCTCGGCGCCGCGCCGCGCCCACTCGACGGCGTCGAGCCCGGTGCCCCGGCGGCCGCCGTGGGTGGTGACCTCGAAGCCGCTCGCGGTGGTGCCGGCCGGGGCGCGGCGCACGTCGAGGGAGAGCACCAGCACCTGCCGGCCGAACCGGTCGGCGATCTCGGCGATCAGCTCGGGCCGGGCGATGGCCGCGGTGTTCACCCCGACCTTGTCGGCCCCGGCCCGCAGCAGCGTGTCGACGTCGGCGACCTGCCGCACGCCGCCGCCCACGGTGAGCGGGATGAAGACCGACTCGGCGGTGCGCCGCACCACGTCGAGCATGGTGCCCCGGTCGCTGGAGGAGGCGGTCACGTCCAGGAAGGTCAACTCGTCCGCGCCCGCCCGGTCGTACGCCGCCGCCAGCTCCACCGGGTCGCCGGCGTCGCGCAGGTCGAGGAAGTTGACCCCCTTGACCACCCGCCCGGCGTCCACGTCGAGACACGGGATCACCCGCACCGCCACCGTCATGCCGGGAAGCCTATCGCCCCGCCCGCCCCGGCGGCCGCCGACGTGAGGCCGACCACCGGCGACGGGCAGGCCCGGCTCCGCGCCCCGACTCCGCGCCGCGGCTCCGCGGGCGGCTCCGGCTCCGCGCCGCGGCGCGCTCCGGGGCGGGGTGAGAAGGGGACCCTTCTCTACCGGAAGCGTTAACAAGGGGCCCTTCCTTACAGGCGCACCAGCATCTTGCCGAGGTTGTCGCCGCGCAGCAGGCCGAGGAAGGCGTCCGGGGCGGCGGCGATGCCGTCGACGACCGTCTCGTCGTACGAGAGCCTGCCCTCGCGCAGCCAGCCGGCGACCTCCTGGACGAACTGGTCGCGCAGGTGGCCGTGGTCGCCGACGAGGAAGCCGCGCAGGGTGAGCCGCTTGCCGATGAGCTGCGCCAGGTTGCGCGGGGCGGCCGGCGGCTCGGTGGCGTTGTACTGGGCGATCATGCCGCAGATCGCGGCCCGCCCGTGCAGGCGCAGCGCGCCGATCGCGGCCTCCAGGTGCTCGCCGCCGACGTTGTCGAAGTACACGTCGATCCCCTTCGGGGCGGCGGCCCTGAGCTGGTCGGCGACGGGGCCGTCGTGGTAGTCGAACGCGGCGTCGAAGCCGAGCGCCCGCAGCCGCTCGACCTTGGCCGGCGAGCCGGCGCTGCCGACCACCAGGGCGGCGCCCTTCAGCTTGGCGATCTGGCCGACCATGCTGCCCACCGCCCCGGCCGCGCCGGAGACGAAGACGCTCTCCCCGGGCTGCATGGCGGCCACGTCGAGCAGGCCGGCGTACGCGGTCAGCCCGGTCATGCCGAGCACGCCCAGGTAGGCGCTCACCGGGGCGATCGTCGGGTCGACCCTGCGGGCTCCCCTGGCGTCGACCAGGGCGTACTCCCGCCAGCCGAGGCCGTGCAGGACGGTGTCGCCGGGGCCGATCCCGTTGCCCTCGCCGGCCACCACCTCGCCGACCGCGCCGCCGTCGAGCGGGGCGTCGAGGGCGAACGGCGGCACGTACGACTTGACGTCGTTCATCCGGCCCCGCATGTACGGGTCGACGGACATGAACTGGTTGCGGACCACGAGCTGCCCGGGACCCGGGGTGGGCACCTCGGTCTCGACGAGCCGGAAGTTGTCGGCGGTCGGCCACCCCTCGGGGCGGGAGGCGAGGTGGATCTCACGGTTGACGGTCACGGTGTCGGTCGTCCTCTCGGTCGCTGGTCGGGGCTGTGTCAGGCGGGGCGCGGCGCGCGGCGGCAGACGGGTGCGCCGACGCCGCGCGCCACGGCTCAGGCGGCGAGGGCCTCGCGGACGGTGAGGGCGACCTCGACGTTGCCCCGGGTCGCGTTCGAGTAGGGGCAGACCTGGTGGGCCTGCTCGACGAGCTGCTCGGCGGCGGGCCGGGGGACGGCCGGCAGGTCCACCACGAGCGTGACGGCCAGGCCGAAGCCGCCGCTGCCGTTGGCGCCGATGCCCACCTCGGCGTCGACGACGGAGCCGGTGACGTCGGCCTTGGCCCGCCGCGCCACCAGGCGCAGCGCGGAGTGGAAGCAGGCGGCGTAGCCGGCGGCGAAGAGCTGCTCCGGGTTCGCCGCGCCGCCCGCGCCGCCCATCTCCTTCGGGACCGCGAGGTCGAGGTCGAAGGTGCCCTCGGAGGTGCGGACGTGGCCGTCGCGGCCGTCGCCGGTGGCGCGGGCGTTGGCGGTGTAGAGGACCTGCATGGCGATCACTTCTCCTTCTGTCGGTGGATCGTCTCGGTGACCCGGTTGAGGGTGTCGCGCAGCCCGATCAGCTCGGCCTCGGTGAGCCCGGTGGCCAGCGCCACCCGCAGCGGCACGCCGCACATCCGCTCGCGCAGCGCGCGGCCCGCGTCGGTGAGGCGCACCTCCACCCGCCGTTCGTCGGCCGCGGACCGCGACCGGACCAGCACCCCGGCGGCCTCCAGCCGCTTGAGCAGCGGGGAGAGCGTGCCGGAGTCCAGCCGCAGGGCGGCGCCCAGCTCGGAGACGGTGGGCGCGTCGTCGCCGCGCTCCCAGAGCACCAGCAGCACAAGGTACTGCGGGTAGGTGAGCCCGAACTCGTCGAGGATCGGCCGGTAGACGTCGGTGAGGGCGCGCGACGCGGCGTAGAGCGCGAAGCACACCTGCCGTCCCAGCACCAGATCGTCGGTCACGGGGAAAACATAGTGCGCAATTGAGTTGTGCACAACCTAATGGCCCGCACTGTGCCCCGGCTCACCGCCACCGCCCCACGCACCACCGCCGGCCCGGCGCCCCGGCGGGCGGGGCGGGCCGGGTCAGCGGTCGCCGAGGTACGCCTCCAGCTCCACCTCGACCAGGTGCTCCGGGTCGAGCAGGGCGGCCACCACGACCAGGGTCGCCGCCGGCCGGACCGCCCCGAACACCGCGTTGTGGGCCCGGCCCACCTCGTCGGCGTGCGCGCGGTCCGTCACGTACATCCGGGTGCGCACCACGTCGCCGGGCCCCGCGCCGACCTCGGCGAGGGCCGCCAGGCCGATCCGCAGCGCCTGCGCGGTCTGCGCGGCGGCGTCCCCCACGTGCACCACCCGGCCGTCGACGGTCGCCGTGCAGCCGGCCGTGACGGCCCGGTCGCCGGCCCGGACGACCCGGGAGTAGCCGTAGAGCGCCTCCCAGGGGCCGCCCGAGCCCAGCCGGGTGACCGTCACGCGGCGGCGAGCACGTCGAGGGCCTCCCGCACGGTGAACGCGCCCGCGTACAGCGCCTTGCCGGCGATCACGCCCTCCACGCCGACCGGCTCCAGAGTGGCCAGGGCGCGCAGGTCGTCCAGCGTCGAGACGCCGCCCGAGGCGATCACCGGGGCGTCGGTGCGGGAGCAGACCTCGCGCAGCAGGTCCAGGTTCGGCCCGCGCATCGTGCCGTCCTTGGTGATGTCGGTCACCACGTAGCGGGAGGCCCCCGCCTTGTCGAGCCGCTCCAGCACCTCGTAGAGGTCGCCGCCGTCGCGGGTCCAGCCCCGCGCCGCCAGGGTACGGCCGCGCACGTCCAGGCCGATGGCGACGCGGTCGCCGTACTCGCCGCAGATCCGGTCGCACCACTGCGGGTCCTCCAGCGCGGCGGTGCCGATGTTGACGCGCGCCGCGCCGGTGCCCAGGGCGGCCCGCAGCGACGCGTCGTCGCGGATCCCGCCGGACAGCTCCACCTGCACGTCCAGCCGGCCCACCACGTCGGCCAGCAGCGCGGCGTTGGAGCCCCGGCCGAACGCGGCGTCCAGGTCGACCAGGTGGATCCACTCAGCGCCGTCGCGCTGCCAGGCCAGCGCCGCCTCCAGTGGGTCGCCGTAGGCGGTCTCGCTGCCGGCGGCGCCCTGCACGAGCCGGACGGCCTGGCCGTCGGCGACGTCCACGGCGGGCAACAGGGTGAGGCTCAACGCTCTTCTCCTCGAAATCGATAACGTGCGCGTCAGGACCGGCGGCCCAGTGCGATCACCACGGCCGCCGGCAGCACCAGCAGCAACAACACGACAAGCACCACCCGCAGCGCCAGGTCGTCGACGAAACTCCAGATGGCGACCAGCGCCACGCCGGTCAGGCCGACGATCGCCGCCCGCTCGCCCCGGGAGTGCCGGGCCAGCCGGCCGCTGCGGCGGCGCGGCCAGCGGGGCGTCAGCCGGCGTACCACCGCGCGGCGGCGCTCCCGGCGCGCCACCCGGCGGCGGCGCACCGCCCGCTCCCGCTCCAACTGGGCCTCGCGGGCCTCCCGGCGGCGGGCCCGCTCCTTGCTCACGCCGCTCCCCCCGGCCCGGTGCCCCGGCCGCGCGGGCCCCGCTCAGCCACCGGCGGGCACGGTGCCGAGCCAGTTGCGCAGCAGCGCCGCGCCGGTGTCGGCCGACTTCTCCGGGTGGAACTGGGCGGCCGAGAGCGCGCCCCGCTCCACCGCCGCCACGAAGTCCGCCTCGTGGTGGGCGGTGGTCACCGCCGCGCCCGACGCCGCCAGCGCGCTCGCGTCGACCACGCCGTAGGAGTGGACGAAGTAGAAGCGGCTGTCGGCGGGCAGGCCCGCGAAGAGCACCGACGACGCCGGGGGCCGCACCGTGTTCCAGCCCATGTGCGGCAGCCGGGCGGCAGGCAGCCGGGTCACCCCGCCCGGCAGCAGCCCGAGCCCCTTGGTGACCACGCCGTGCTCGTCGCCGTGCTCGAAGAGCACCTGCATGCCCACGCAGATGCCCAGCACCGGCCGGCCGGCGGCGACCCGCTCGGCGATGACCGGGCCCGCGCCGAGCGCCTCGATGCCGGCCATGCAGGCGGCGTACGCGCCCACGCCCGGCACCACCAGGCCGTCGGCAGCCGCGGCGGCGGCCAGGTCGGCGGTGACGGTGACGTCGGCGCCGGCCCGCGCCAGGGCCCGCTCGGCCGAACGCAGGTTGCCCGAGCCGTAGTCGAGCACCACGACCCGCTTGACCAGATCGCCCATCAGCCCTCCCCGGGCAGCAGCCAGAGCACCCCGCCGGCCGTGGCCAGCACCGCCAGCACCGCGGTGACCACCACCGCGCCGCGCGTCGCGCCCTGGCGGTGCAGCGAGACCGCCCCGCCGACCAGCACCCCGGCGAGGATCAGCAGCAGGGTCGGCAGCACCCCGCCCACGGCTACAGCGCGCCCTTCGTGCTGGGGATCGCGCCGGCCGACCGGGGGTCGAGCGCCGTGGCCTCCCGCAGGGCGCGGGAGACCGCCTTGAACTGGGCCTCCACGACGTGGTGGGCGTCGGGGTGGCCGCCGGGGCGGGCCGCGCGCAGCACGTCCACGTGCAGGGTGATCCGGGCCGCCTGGCCGAAGGACTCCCAGATGTGCCGGGTCATGCTGGTCGGGTAGACCGGCCCGATGTACGGGGCCAGCGCCGGCTCGTCGTGCACCACGTACGGGCGGCCCGACAGGTCGACGGCGGCCCGGACGAGGACCTCGTCCATCGGGACGGTCGCCGAGCCGTACCGCCGGATGCCGGCCTTGTCGCCCAGCGCCTGGTCGAACGCGGCGCCCAGGGCGAGCGCGGTGTCCTCCATCGTGTGGTGGGCGTCGATCTCCAGGTCGCCGACGGTGCGCACGGTCAGGTCGAAGCCGCCGTGCCGGGCGATCTGGTGCAGCATGTGGTCGTAGAAGCCGACGCCGGTGCCGATCTCGGCCCGGCCGGCGCCGTCGAGGTCGATCTCGACGAGCACCTTGGTCTCCTTGGTGATCCGCTCGACCCGGGCGGTGCGGCTCATCACAAACTCTCCATCGCGGTGAGGAAGGCGTCGGTCTCGGCGGGGGTGCCGGCGGTGACCCGCAGCCAGCCGGGCAGCCCGACGTCGCGCACGAGCACCCCCTGCTCCAGCAGCGCGCGCCAGGCCACCGCCTGGTCGCCGCCGACCCGGAACAGGACGAAGTTGGCGTCGCTGTCGGCGACCCGCAGGCCGCGGGCGCGCAGCCCGGCGACGATCCGGTCCCGCTGCCCCATGATCGCCTCGACCGTGGCCAGCAGGGCGTCGCGGTGCGCCAGGGCCGCGCGGGCGGCGGCCTGGGTGAGCGCCGACAGGTGGTAGGGCAGCCGCACGAGCTGCACCGCCGCCACCACCGCCGGGTCGGCCGCGAGATAGCCCAGCCGGCCGCCGGCGAAGCCGAACGCCTTGCTCATCGTGCGGGTCACCACCAGCCTCGGGTGGCCGGGCAGCACCGCGAGGGCGCTGACCGTGCCGGGGCGGGCGAACTCGGCGTACGCCTCGTCGACCACCACCATGCCGGGCGCGGCGTCGAGGACGGCGGCGACCACCGCCGGGTCCAGCGCCGTGCCCGTCGGGTTGTTCGGCGAGCAGAGGAACACCACGTCGGGGCGGTGCGCGCGGACCTGGGCGACCGCCTCGTCGGCGGTCAGCCCGAAGTCGACCCCGCGCTCCGCCGGCACCCACCGGGTGCCGGTGCCGAGCGCCAGCAGCGGGTGCATCGAGTACGCCGGCGTGAAGCCGAGCGCCGTGCGCCCCGGCCCGCCGAACGCCTGGAGGAGCTGCTGCTGGATCTCGTTGGAGCCGTTGGCCGCCCAGACCTGCCCGGCGGTGAGCCCGTGCCCGAGGTAGGCCGCCAGGTCGGCGCGCAGCGCCACGGCGTCGCGGTCGGGGTAGCGGTTGAGGTCGCGCAGCTCGGCGGTGAGGGCCTTGCCGATCGCGTCGACCACCGCCTCGGGCACCGGGTAGGAATTTTCGTTGGTGTTCAGCCGCACCGGCACGTCGAGCTGCGGGGCGCCGTAGGGCGTCAGGCCCCGCAGGTCGTCGCGGATCGGCAGCTCGTCGAGGGTCGTCACCGGCCCTCCCCCGGGAAGCGGACGGCGACCGCCTGGCCGTGGGCCGGCAGGTCCTCGACGCCGGCCAGGGTCACGACGTGCGGGGCCACCTCGCGCAGCGCGTCGTGGGTGTATTCCACCAGGTGGATGCCGCGCAGGAAGGACTGCACGGACAGGCCGGAGGAGTGCCGGGCACAGCCGCCGGTGGGCAGCACGTGGTTGGAGCCGGCGCAGTAGTCGCCGAGCGACACCGGCGACCACGCGCCGACGAAGATCGCCCCCGCGTTGCGGACCCGCAGCGCCCACTCGCGGGCGTTCTCGGTCTGGATCTCCAGGTGCTCGGCGGCGTACGCGTCGACCACCCGCAGGCCGTCCGCCAGGTCGTCGACCAGCACCACGCCGCTCTGCTCGCCGGTCAGCGCCGTGGTGACCCGGTCGGCGTGCTTCGTCGCCGGCACCTGCCGGGCCAGCTCGCCCTCGACGGCGTCGGCCAGCGCGACCGAGCAGGTGACCAGCACGCTGGCCGCGAGGGGGTCGTGCTCGGCCTGGCTGATCAGGTCGGCGGCGACGTGCGCCGGGTCGGCGGTGTCGTCGGCGAGGATCGCGATCTCGGTGGGGCCGGCCTCGGCGTCGATGCCGACCACGCCGCGCAGCAGCCGCTTCGCGGCGGTGACCCAGATGTTGCCCGGCCCGGTGATCATGTCGACGGGGTCGCAGCGCTGCGCGCCGTCGGGGTCGACCGTCGCGCCGTAGGCCAGCATCGCCACCGCCTGGGCGCCGCCGACGGCGTAGACCTCGTCGACGCCGAGCAGCGCGCAGGCCGCGAGGACCCGGGCGTCGGGCAGGCCGCCGTTCTCCTGCTGCGGCGGGCTGGCCACGACCAGCGACCGGACGCCGGCCGCCTGGGCGGGGACCACGTTCATCACCACGGTCGACGGGTACATCGCCAGGCCGCCGGGGACGTAGAGGCCGACCCGGTCGACGGGGACCCAGCGCTCGGTGACGGTGCCGCCGGGCACCACCTGGGTGGTGTGGTCGACGCGGCGCTGGTCGGCGTGCACCCTGCGGGCCCGGCTGATCGACTCCAGCAGGGCGGCGCGGACCTGCGGGTCGAGCGTCCCCTCGGCCTCGGCGATCGCCTCGGCCGGCACCCGCAGCCGCTCCGGCGAGACCCCGTCGAAGCGCGCGCTGGCCTCGCGGATCGCCGGGTACCCATGCTCGCGGACCGCCTCCACGAGGGGGCGGATCCGCTCGACCGCCACGGAGACGTCGAGCTGGGCACGGGGCAGCAGGCGGCGGGGGTCACGGACGCCGCCGCGCAGGTCGATCCGATTCAACACGCCTGCGAGTCTAGGCGGCCGGGCCGGCGGCGGCCCGCGCCGCCCGCACGCCGGGACGGTGAGCCGAGCCACGCCGGCCGCCAGGCGGGCCGCGACGGGCCCGGGGGCGGCCCCGTCGGGGGCGGGCGGGTCCTCCGGGGCGGGACGGGCCCCGCCGGGACGGCGCGGGCGGGCTAGGCTCGATCCCGTGACTGCGCGGTTGCCGATCTTCCCCCTCGGGACGGTGCTCTTCCCCGGCCTGGTGCTGCCGCTGCACATCTTCGAGGAGCGCTACCGGGCCCTCGTGCGCCACCTCACGGGCCTGCCCGAGGGCGCGCCCCGGGAGTTCGGCGTGGTGGCCATCCGGGCCGGCTGGGAGGTCGCCCCCGGCACGCCGGGGCGGCCCGTGCCCGGGGTCGGCGGGGTCACGCTGCACGAGGTCGGCTGCACCGCCGAGCTGCGGCAGGTGACCGAGCTGGCCGACGGCGGCTTCGACATCGTCACCGTGGGGCGGCGGCGGTTCCGCGTCGTGCGGCTCGACGAGACCACCGAGCCCTACCTGACGGCCGAGGTCGAGTGGCTGCCCGAGCCGGGCGGCCCCGACGAGGCGGCCGACCTGCTCGCGGCCCGGGTGATCGCGGTCTTCCGGCAATATCTCGGGCTGATCCGTCCCGACCCGGAGGACATCTCCGAGCAGCTTCCGGAGGACCCGACGGTGCTGTCCCACCTGGTCGCCGCGACCGCCATGCTGACCGTCGACGACCGGCAGCGGCTGCTCGCGGTCGACGACACCGCCGCCCGGCTCCGCGCCGAGCTGCGGCTGCTCAACCGCGAGGCGACCCTGCTGCGCCAGGTGCGGGCGGTTCCGGTGCCGCTGTCGGAGCTGGCGAGTCCGCCGGCCCCGAACTGACCTGCGGCCCGACGCCGGCCGGCACGGCGTAGGCCCAGGACAGGTCGGGCTCGGGCTCCGGGCGCAGCGACGGCCAGCGCGACCAGCCGGCCAGCAGGGTGTACGTCACGGCCGCGCCGAACGCCGGCAGCAGCAGGTTGCCGTACGGCAGGGGCAGCAGGTCGAACAGCCGGTGCAGGCCACCGGCGCGCAGGTCGGCGGGCTTGGTGAACGCCTGCCCGTCCGGCGCGGTCGCCAGCAGCCGCTCGTACGCCGACAGGCCCACCCGCCGGCCGACCTGCCAGGCCACCAGGGCCGCGCCGAGGCCACCGGCCGCCCCGGCGAGCAGCCCGACGGGGCCGCGCCGCCGCCGCAGCAGCACCCACAGGGCCAGCGCGGCGAGCACGCCGAAGCCGAGCCCGAGCAGGCTGAACCAGCCGTCGGCGGCGATCGGCTGCTCCGGCTGTGGCTGGGCGTAGACGGCCCCCTCGGCGGTCTTGACCACCGGGGTGTCGGGGGCGACGGCCGCCCAGAGCAGCCCCAGCGGGACGCCCAGCGCGGTGAGGACGGCCGCCGCGCCCAGCGCCACCCCGGCCGCCCGGCCCGGCCGGCGCTCGGGCGGGGCCGGGTCGGCGGGGACCGGACCGGCCGGCGGCGCGCCGAACGGGTGCGGGGGCGGCCCCGCGAACGGGCCGGGAGGCGGCTGGTGGGCCGGGGGCCCGTGGAGCGGGTCGGAGACCGGGGCGGCCGGCGGTTGGTTGGCCGGGGCGGCCGGGGGCCCGGCGAACGGGTCGAGGGGCGGGGCGGCCGGCGGGTCGGGGACCGGCCCGGCGGTCGGGTCGGGACGGGGCGCGGGACGGTCGGCGTCGGAGGTGTCCGGGCTCACCCGATGATCCTTACAGACCGGCGGCGTCCCCGGGGCGTCGGTGCCGCCGCAGCAGGCGCGGGGGCCCGGCGGGCGCGGCGGGCGAAGGGCTCAGCGGGCGAAGGGCTCCAGCATGACCGACGCCGCGCGCAGCCACGCCTGCCGGGTCTCCGGCTGGAGCTGGTGGTATTCGATCGACGAGCCGGTCTCCAGCGCCGGGTCGTACGGCACCACGGCCACCGCCCGGGTGCGGGTGGCGAAGTGCCGCTCCAGGTCGGTCTGCAACGGCGAGCGGCCCGGCGTCGGGCAGGAGATCAGGGTGACGGCGTTGTCGGCCAGCTCGCCCATGCCGACCTCGTGCAGCAGGTCGAGCATCCAGTCGGCGCTGAACGCGGCGTCCTCCCGGGGCACGGTGGTCACCACGAGCTGGTCGGCGGCCTGCATCACCGTGCGCCAGTTGGGGCTCTCCACGTTGTTGCCGGTGTCCACGCAGACCACGTCGTGCGTGCGCCGCAGCAGCTCCAGCACCCGCTTGACGGTGAACTGGTCGAGCCGCTGGGCGAACCGGGGGCTCTCCTCCCCGGCCAGCACGTCGTACGAGCCGTCGGCGGCGTGCCGCAGGTAGTCGTCGAGGCTGCCCAGCAGGGTGGAGCCCTCCAGGATCTCGATCTGGGCGAGGTCGTGGATCAGGTGCCGGATCGTCCGCGCGTGCCGGGCGCTGCCGGCCCGCAGCCCGAGGGTGCCGCGCAGCTCGTTGTCGTCCCAGGCGAGCACGCCCCGGCCGCGTACGCTGCCGACGGTGGCGGCGGCCAGCACCGTGGCGGTGGTCTTGTGCACCCCGCCCTTGGGGTTGGCGAAGGCGAGCACCCGGGGCGTGCCCAGGTCGCGGCGGAGCACCCCGGCGGCGCGTTCCAGCTCGCTCTCGGCGCTCTGCGCCCGCCACTCGATGCGGGCCGGGTAGCCCCGCTCGACCACGGCGGGCGGCCCGGGCGGCGGCTGGTAGACCGGCTCGGCGACGGGCTGGTAGGCGGCCTCGGCCCGGTAGACCGGCTCGGCCGGCGGCGGATGGTAGACCGGCTCGGCCGGGGGCGGCGGGTAGGCGGGCTCCACCACGGGCGGCTGGTAGACCGGCTCGGTCAGGGGCGGCGGGTAGGCGGGCTCGGGGCGGTAGCCGCCGCTGTCGAGCAGCGAGTAGCGCGACTCGACCGGCGCGGGCTCGGGGCGGTAGCCGCCGCCGTCGAGCAGCGAGTAGCGCGACTGGGCGGGCGGCGGCGGGTCGGCGCGGCGCGGCGGCTCCGGGTCGGTTCGCCCGGGGCCGGACCGCCACGACGGCTCGGCCGGATAGGTCGGCTCGGGCTGGTAGCCGGGGGGCTCGGGCTGGTAGCCCAGCGGATCGGCCGGGTAGCCCGCCTGCTCCGGCTGGTAGGACGGGGCCTCCGGCTGGTAGCCCGCCTGCTCCGGCTGGTAGGACGGGTCGATCCGGTAGGCCGGGTCCACCCGGTAGCTCGCCCCGGCCCGGTAGCCGCCACGCGCCGGCTCGGCCGGATAGCCGGGCTCCGCGGCGTACGGCTGCTCCCCCGGCGGGCCGATCGCCGCCCGCCCGGCGTAGCCGTTGCCGGACCCGCGCCGGGGCAGCGGCTCCGGCGCCGCGCGGGCCGCCTCCTCGGCGTGGCGGTCTGCCTCGGCCTGCTCCGCGGTGCGACCACCGAGCCGGGCCCGGTCGAGCAGCGCCCGCCACCGCGGTGCTGGTTCGGCCGGCCGACCCCAGCTGGTCTCCGTGCCGTCCAAGGCTCGCCCTCCCAGCGCCATCGATCTCCGCCTGACAGGCTACGAACGAAACCCTATTCGGACCACACCGGTCCGCGCACATCCTGATTCGGCTTTGTCACTTCTCCGGCGCCGTTCGGCTGCCCGCAGGCACGTCCGGGGAGCTCGGGACGCCGGACGGGGCCACGGCGGGTCGACCCCGATCGACGTTCGGTGAGGAACCCGTCGCCGTCGGTGCCGCTTCCGACGTTTCGCCCACCAGCGGCGTCGGGCCGGCGTCGGCCGGCGGGCGGGCCACGTCGCGCTGCTCGGGCAGCGGCGGGGTCACCACCGTCCGGTCCAGCCGGCTCAGCTCCGGGGCGGGGTCGACGGCGCGGACCCCGGGCCGGGCGGCCAGGGCGCGCAGCGCGTCGGGCGCGGCCCGCACGACGGCGGCGTAGGCGCACCCGCACCCCGCCCGGTACGCCGCCGCCTCGCCCGCCGCGACCAGCGCGCCGGTCTCGTACGCCCGGCGCAGCCCGGCGTCGTCGGCGGCGGCGGCCCGGGCCCGCTGGTCGGCGGCCTCGCGGTCCTTGCGGCCCGCCACGCCGGCCATCCCCGCCAGCACGTCCTGCGGGAGCCGCTGGGCCCGCAGCCGGACGATCTCGGTCTGCCGGCCGGGCAGCGGCGCCCGCGCCACCACCTCGACGACCTCCGCCCCGGCGAGGACGTCGGCCAGCCGGTCCGGCGCGAGGTAGTCCCCGAACGACACCAGCGCGTACGTGCCGGCCGGCGACCCGCCCGCCGGCAGGGCCGCGAGCTCGGCGGCGGCGGCGCGCAGGTACGCCGGGATCGACGTGCCGGCCGGCACGCCGACCCGGGTCACCTCGCCCACCGTGCGGTCGCCGGCCGGCCGGTCGTGGCGGCCGACCCAGCCGGCCGCCGCCAGCACCGCCGCCACCGACAGCAGCGCGGCGACGGCGAGCGCGCGGGGCCGGCGCGGGCCCGGCGCGCGGCTGTCCGGCCGCCCGGCGTCTGCGCTGGTCACCGGGTCAGTCGCGGAGGACCCGCAGCGCCCGGTCCAGGTCGTCGGGATAGTCGCTCACGAAGGTCACCTCGTCGCCCGTGCGGGGGTGCAGGAAGCTCAGCGACCGGGCGTGCAGCCACTGCCGGGCCAGCCCGAGCCGGGCCGACAGGGTCGGGTCCGCGCCGTAGGTGACGTCGCCCACGCAGGGGTGGCGCAGCGAGGAGAAGTGCACCCGGATCTGGTGGGTGCGCCCCGTCTCCAGCCGCACGTCGAGCAGGCTCGCCGCCGGGAACGCCTCCAGCGTGTCGTAGTGGGTGATGCTCGGCTTGCCGCCGGAGACCACCGCCCACCGGTAGTCGTGGTGCGGGTGCCGGTCGATCGGGGCGTCGATGGTGCCGCGCGACGGGTCCGGATGCCCCTGCACCACGGCGTGGTAACGCTTCTCCACCTCGCGGTACTTGAAGGCCCGCTTCAGCGCCGTGTACGCCTGCTCGCTCTTGGCCACCACCATGATCCCGGTGGTGCCCACGTCGAGCCGGTGCACCACGCCCTGCCGCTCGGCCGCGCCGCTGGTGGAGATGCGGTGCCCGATCCCGGCCAGCCCGCCGATCACGGTCGGCCCGGTCCAGCCGGGGCTGGGGTGGGCGGCGACGCCGACCGGCTTGTCCACCACCACGATGTCGTCGTCGGCGTAGACGACCCGCAGGCCGGGCACCGCCTGCGGCACCACGGTCGGCGGGGCGACCGGGGCGGGCAGCGTCACCTCCAGCCAGGAGCCGGCCTTGACCTTGTGCGAGTTCGGCCGGACCACGCCGTCGACCAGCGCGTCCCCGCCGTCGACGAGGTTCGCGGCGGCGGTGCGGGAGAGCCCGAACAGCCGGGCCACGGCCTGGTCGAGCCGCATCCCGTCCAGGCCGTCGGGGACGGGCAGGGAACGGTGGTCGCCGCCGGCGGCGAACGCGGCCGTCACGCCCGCTCCCGCTGCTCGACGGGGGCGTCGACGGCGGGCTTGTCCCGGCCGAGCCGGGAACCGTCGCGCTGGCGGCCGGTCAGCTCCAGGAACACGGCGAGCACCACGCCGCAGACCAGCGCGCTGTCGGCCAGGTTGAACACCGGCCAGACCTGCCCGTACGGGTCGAACAGGCTGATCATGTCGACCACGTGCCCGACGAAGTGGCCGGGGGCGCGGAAGATCCGGTCGGCCAGGTTGCCCAGCGCCCCGCCCAGCACCAGGCCGAGCGAGACCGCCCACGGCACCGAACGCAGCCGCAGCGCCATCCAGCCGATCCAGCCGATCACCGCGATGGTGATCAGCGGGAACACCCAGGTGTGGTCGCTGCCGATGCTCCACGCCGCCCCGCTGTTGCGGGTGAGGCTGAGGTAGACCGCGCCGCCGAGCAGCTTCACCGGCTCCCGGTCGCTGAGCGCCTGCAACGCGAGATGCTTGGTGAGCAGGTCGGCGAGGAAGGCGAACAGGCCGACGCCGGCGAGGAGCACGATCGCCCGGCGTCGGGCCCTGCCCCCGCCCGGCTCGGCGGTGCCGGTCTCGGTTCCGGCGGGCGGTGTAGCCGTCATCTGCTCCCCATCGACGCTCCCGGCGGTGATCGCTCACCGCCCTGACCGGCCGGGGAGCGGGGTCAGCGCCGCTCCTCCAGCTGCTTGCACTTCACGCAGAGGGTCGCCGACGGGAAGGCCGCGAGCCGCTCCACCGGGATCGGGTCGCCGCACTTCTCGCACCAGCCGTAGCCACCCTCGTCGAGCCGCTCCAGGGCCCGCTCGACCTGCGTGATCCGTTCCCGGATGCTGTTGGCGAGTGAGATCTCCTGCTCCCGCTCGAACGTCTTGGTGCCGGTGTCGGCCTGGTCGTCCCCGGCCGAGTCGGTCAGCCGGTCGCGCTGCAGCTCGGTGATCTCGCTCAGCGTCTGATCGTACTCGGCGCTCAGCTCGTCGCGGCGGGCCGCCAGCGCCGCCCGGATCTTCTCGGTCTCCGCCGCGCTGCGGGTGGTCCTGGCCACCGGCTTGCGCCCGGCGGTCCTGGTGTCGGCTGGCTTCACCATCGTCACTCCCTCGCGCCACGGGACCGCGGCATGCCACGGCCTCTGGACAGGGGGCACCGGCCTGGCGCCCCCAGGTAACAAAACGGGCGCGCGGCGAGGACCGCCGCGCACTCCGGAGGTTGGCAAGAATACGGAACGTACAGGCGTCCGACAACGTGCCGCACCGCCGCACCGCTAATCCGCCTCGAAAAGCCCTCAAATGGGCAAAACGAACGCTAGCAGATCAGTCGTCGCGGTCGTCGCCGTACTCGCCAAACCACCGCGCCAGACGGCCCCGGCGGCTGACCGCACGCAGCCGCCGCTCGGCGGCGTCCCGCACCCCGGCGGTGGCCACGATCAACAGGCTGTCGCCCGCCTTCAGCCGGGTGCCCGGGCCGGGCACGAAGCCCACCCCGTCGCGCAGCACCAGCGTCACCGACGCGCCCACCGGCAGCCGCAGCTCGTCCACGTGCACCCCGCCCAGCCGCGAGCCCGGCGGCACCTCCAACTGGAGCAGGTCGGCCCGCATCCGCTCCAGCGGCGCGGTCTCGACCCGGATCTCCGCCGGCTCGGCGGGCGCGGTGACCCGCAGCCGGCGCGCGGCCGGGGCGAGGGTGCCCGCCTGGAGCACCGTGAAGATCACCACCAGCACGAAGACCGCGTCGAAGAGCTGCTCCGCCCCCGGGACCCGCTGCGACAGCGGGATGGTCGCCAGCACGATCGGCACCGCCCCGCGCAACCCCGCCCAGGACAGGAACGCCTGCTCGCGCGGGCCGACCCGGAACGGGGTGGCCGACACCGCCACCGACAGCGGCCGGGCCAGCAGCAGCAGCGCCAGCCCGGCGACCACCGCCGGCAGCACCGCCGCCTCCAGCCGGCCCGGCGAGACCAGCAGCCCGAGCAGCACGAACAGGCCGATCTGGGCCAACCAGGCCAGCCCGTCGGCGAAGCCGAGGATCGCCTGCCGGTGCGGCAGCCGGGCGTTGCCCAGCAGCACCCCCGCCACGTAGACGGCGAGGAAGCCCGAGGCGTGCAGCACCGCGCCGGCGGCGTACGCGAGCACGGTGAAGCCGACCACCGCGATCGGGTACAGCCCCGCCGACGGCAGCGCCGCCCGGCGCAGCGCCGCCCGGCCGGCCAGCCCCGCGCCCACCCCGACGGCCGCGCCCACGCTTAGCTCGTAGCCGAGCAGCAGCACCTCGTACCACCAGGGGTGGCCGGCCTCGGTGGCCGAGCGGGACAGCAGCACCACCAGCAGCACCACCGGGGCGTCGTTCATGCCCGACTCGGCCTCCAGGGTGGCGACCAGCCGGGGCGGCAGGCGCAGCCGGCGCAGCGTGGCGAAGACGGCGGCGGCGTCGGTGGACGAGAGCACCGCGCCGTAGAGCATCGCCAGCCGCCAGTCCAGCCCGAGCAGCAGGTGCACCGCCAGGCCGACCACCAGGATGCTCACCACCACGCCGACGGTGGACAGCGCCGAGGCCAGGCCGAGCACCGGGCGCAGGGTGCTCCACCGGGCGGTCAGCCCGCCCTCGGCGATGATCACGATCAGGGCGCAGAAGCCGAGGGTGCGGGTCAGGTCGACGTCGTCGAAGCGGATGCCCAGCCCGGACTCGCCGATGGCCACCCCGAGAGCCAGGTAGACCAGGAGGCTGGGCACGCCGAGGCGGGTCGAGAAGCGGACCGCGCCGACCGCCACCAGCAACACCCCGGCGCCGAGCAGCAGTGCGAGATCGAACCCGGGGGTCATGCCGGCCCGGTGCGGCCAGCCGTCACCGGCCGGCCCCGTCGCGCAGCCGGCGCAGCGTCTGCGTGAGCTCCGGCGTCGGGCGCTCGACCGCGAAGAGCTTGTCCCGGCTCGCCGCGCCGGCCCGCAGCGCGACGGCCGCCGGCCGGACGCCGAGCGCGTCGGCGAGGGCCCGGCGGGCCGCCTCGGTGGCCCGGCCGTCGACCGGCGGGGCGTTCACGGCGATCACCAGCGCCGGCCCGTGCGGGCCGTCGTGCCGGCCGCCGACGCGGGCGCGGGAGGCACCCGGCTTGACCCGTACGGCGACGGTGAGCGTGTCGTCCATCGGCCGTCAGAGCAGCCGGGCGTCGGCGAGCAGGGCGTCGTCCGGCGCGCAGCGCGAACACGGGGTGAACCCCAGCCGCACCGCCTCGGCCACCGGCAGCGGCTCGGCCCCGCGGCCGTAGAGGTGGGGGCAGTCGGACAGGTGGTAGCGCGGCCGGCCGTCCACGACCTGGACCTCCGCGTCGAGCTCGGCGACCAGCGCCGCGTCGGCCGGGGACACCGGCAGCGGCGGCGGCTCGTCGAGGGGCGTGGCGGCCTCGCCCGCCCCGTCGGCGGACGGGTCCGCCCCGACGGCCGGCGACCCGGGCGGTTGCCGCCACCCGGGGTCGTCGGCACCGATCGTGGACGGGACACGCTGGACCGGAACGTCCGGCCCGGCCGGGGGTCCGGCCGCGTCCCAGGGGGCCCGGCCGGCGGGGGGCCGGCCCTGGTCGGACGGGCCGGGGTCGACCCGCGCGGCTGCCGCCCGGGCGGCGGCCGCCTGGCGGGCGCCCACCACCAACGCGACGGCGGCCAGCAGGCTGGCCGCGATGGACGCGGCCAGCAGCACGCTGGAGCCACCGGTGAGGCCGACCACCAGGAGCACGACCGCGACGAGGATGAGCAACAGGCTTGCGACTAGCACGGCTCACCCCCGCCGCGTCGGATTCAGGTGGCACGGTCGGCGGCCGTCCCCACGACGGCCGCCACCCCGAAGATCAGCGGCCGGACTCCAGCGCGCCGGAGCGCCCGCCGCCGTACGAGCCGGCGAGGCCGGCGGCCGCGAGGCCGTTGCTGCCGCCGACGGCCCGGCCGCCCTCGGCCCGGGTCATCTCGGCCTCCAGGCCCTGACCACGGCCGTCGAGGTCGCGCAGCTGGCTCTCCAGGTAGGCCTTGAGCCGGGTGCGGTACTCCCGCTCGAACTGCTTGAGCTCCTCGATGTGCTTCTGCAACGCGGTGCGCTTGGCGTCGAGGCCGCCCATGGCCTCCTGGTGCCGCTGGCGGGCGTCGCGCTCCAGGGCGTCGGCCTTGGCGCGCGCCTCGCGGGTGACCTCCTCGGCCTTGGACCGGGCCTCGGAGAGCAGCTGGTCGGCCTCGCGACGGGCGTCGGAGACGTGGTCGTCGGCGGTGCGCTGGGCCATCATCAGCACCCGCAGCGCCTGCTGCTCGCCGTCGCCGGCCACGGCCGGGCCGCCCTGGGCGCGGACCTGCTCCAGCTCGGCCTGCATCGCCCGGGCGGCCTGCTCGGCGGCCACCTTGTCGCGCTGCACCCGGTCGAGCTGGGCCTTGACGTCGTTGAGCTCCGCGGCGAGCCGGGCGTCGCCGCCCGGACCGGCGGGGGCACCGCCGCGACCGCCGCGCTCCACCTGGGCGCGCAGCTCGTTGTTCTCCTCGATCAGACGGGCGAGCTCGCGCTCGACCTCGTCCAGGAAGGCGTCGACCTCCTCCTCGTCGTACCCCCGCTTGCCGATCGGCGGCTTTTTGAAGGCGACGTTGTGAACGTCGGCCGGGGTCAGCGGCATCGAAACTCCTCGGGTCAGTTGCGGCCGCGTAGCGGGCTGGACCTGCGGGTCTTCATCACCCGAGGATCAGCCGCTTCAACACGAACTCCATCAGCACGAACAGGATAACCAGGAGCACAAGGGAGGCCAGGTCGATGCTCACGGTACCAATTCGCAGCGGAGGGATCACACGCCTCAACGCCTTGAGAGGCGGATCAGTGACGCTCCACACGGATTCCAGTCCGACCGTCGCCCCCCGGCCCGGCTGCCAGCGACGCCCGTAGGCGAGGACCGCGCTGAGGACAAACCGGGCCAGAAGAATGATCAGGAAGACATACAGAATCAGGTACAGCACTTGCAGCAGGATCGACAACACAGCAGGCGACGTCCCTCGGTCGGGCGGGGCTAACTCAGGCTGAAGAACCCACCCTCAGCGATCTTGGCCTTGTCCTCCGCGGTGACCTGGACGTTAGCCGGTGAGAGCAGGAACACCCGGTTGGTCACGCGCTCGATCGTACCGCGCAGCCCGAACGCCAACCCGGCGGCGAAGTCGACCAGTCGGCGGGCATCGGCCTCGTCCATCTCGGTGAGATTGATGATCACCGGGACGCCGTCGCGGAAGTGCTCCCCGATCGTGCGGGCCTCGCGGTAGGTGGTGGGGTGCAGCGTGGTGATCTGGTAACGCTGCTCCTCCTCCACCGGGGCCACCCGCTCCCTCGGCTGGGTCTGCGGGGCCAGGGCGAGGTTGTCCCGGGTGTGGTAGGTCAGCGCGCCGGAGCCTTCCCCGCCGGAGCTGCGGGTGATCGACCGGACGCTGGACCGCTCGGGGCGCTCGACCCGCTCGGCGCGCTCCGGCCGGTCGGCGTCGGCCCGGTCCCGGTCCCGGTCGGAGTCCAGGGGACGGGTCGCGGAACGCTCGGTCAGCCGGCCCCGCTCACCGGCCCGGGGCCGCGGCGCCGGTGGCTCGTCGTCATCGTCGTCGTCGGCGAACTCCTCGGCGTACCGGCCCTGCCGGTAGCGCGACGACTCGCGGTAGCCACCCTTGTCGTAGCCACCGTCGTCGTACGCCCGCTCGTCGTCCTCCTCGACCAGACCGAGCCAGACCCCCGCCTTGCGCAGTGCACCCATCCCGCGCCCTTCCGTCCGCCGTGCGGCACGCGCCCCCGTGCCGTGTCGCTTCTCGCGAGTGGACAACCTGCCCACCGGACCGGAACAGCAATCCCCGGCCCACGATTCGCGGTCGTGGACCGCGCCCCCTGACGACGGGACGCCGCTCCTGAAACAACACTGATGTAATTTGCTTCTCTCGCGGGTCAGGCTACCGCAGCGTGGAACGCATTCCGAGCAACGCGCTGCCGACGCGGACATGTGTCGCGCCGTGTCGGATAGCCGCCTCCAGGTCCCCGCTCATCCCGGCGGAGAGCGCGACCGCCTCCGGATGGGCCGCGCGGAACGCCTCCGCCACCTCCGCGAGCCGGGCGAACGCCCGCTGCGGCTCCCAGCCCAGCGGCGCCACCGCCATCAGCCCCGCCAGCCGCAGCCCCGCCGCGCCGGCCACCGCGTCGGCCACCGGGCCGAGCCCGGCGTCCGGGTCGGCCGAGCCCGGCAACGCCCCGCCCCGGGACGGGTCGGCGTCGATGCTGACCTGCACCAACACGTCGACGGGGCGGTCCCGGCCCGCCAGGGCCGCGACGTCGAGCGCCCGGGTCAGCCGGACGCTGTCGACCGACTGGACGACGTCGGCGTAGCGGACCACCGACCGGCACTTGTTGCGCTGCAACTGCCCGATGAAGTGCCAGCGGGGCGTCGCCCCCGCGGCGGCCACCTCGGCGGCCTTGCCGGCGGCCTCCTGGTCCCGGTTCTCCCCCATGTCGACCACGCCCAGCCCGGCCAGGGCCAGCACGTCGGAGGCCGGATAGGTCTTGGTCACCGCGACCATGGTGACCTCGGAGTCGGCCCGCCCCGCCGCCGCGCAGGCGGCGGCGATGCGGGACCGGACCCGGGCCAGCCCGGCCGCCAGCTCGGCCAGGCGGTCGGCGCGCCCCGGCCCCGGGCGCACCGTCGGGTTCACGTCGGTCATCTCGGGCGGTCAGGATCCGTTCTTGAGGAAGTCCGGCACGTCCACGTCGTCGAAGAGCACCCGCCGCGGCGACTGGGACGGCGCCGGCATCGTGGCGGGGGGCGGCGACGGCGTGGCCGGCTGGGCGGGCTGGTTCTGGTTGCTCTTGCGGCTCGGCTCGGGCTTGTACGCCGGCGTCCCGCCGTCGAACCCGGCGGCGATCACCGTGACCCGCACCTCGTCGCCGAGGGCGTCGTCGATGACCGCGCCGAAGATGATGTTGGCGTCCGGGTGGGCCGCGTCGGTGACGAGCTGCGCCGCGTCGTTGATCTCGAACAGGCCGAGGTCGGAGCCGCCGGCGATGGAGAGCAGCACGCCGCGCGCGCCGTCCATGCTCTGCTCCAGCAGCGGGCTGGAGATGGCCGCCTCCGCCGCCTCGACCGCGCGGTTCTCGCCCCGGGCGCTGCCGATGCCCATGAGGGCGCTGCCCGCGCCGCTCATCACGCTCTTGACGTCGGCGAAGTCCAGGTTGATCAGACCCGGGGTGGTGATCAGGTCGGTGATGCCCTGGACGCCGGAGAGCAGCACCTGGTCGGCGGTGCGGAAGGCGTCCATCATGCTGATGTTGCGGTCGCCGAGCGCGAGCAACCGGTCGTTGGGGATGACGATCAGCGTGTCGCACTGGTTGCGCAGCTCGTCTATCCCCGCCTCGGCCTGCACCTGGCGGCGCTTGCCCTCGAAGGAGAACGGCCGGGTGACCACGCCGATGGTCAGCGCGCCGAGCTTGCGGGCGATGTTCGCCACCACCGGCGCGCCGCCGGTGCCGGTGCCGCCGCCCTCGCCGCAGGTCACGAAGACCATGTCGGCGCCCTTGAGCACCTCCTCGATCTCGTCGCGGTGGTCCTCGGCGGCGTTCTTGCCGACGTCGGGGTTGGCGCCCGCGCCGAGCCCCCGGGTCAGCTCGCGCCCCACGTCCAGCTTGACGTCGGCGTCGCTCATCAGCAGCGCCTGCGCGTCGGTGTTGATCGCGATGAACTCGACGCCCTTGAGCCCAACCTCGATCATCCGGTTGACGGCGTTGACGCCGCCGCCCCCGATGCCGACGACCTTGATGACCGCCAGGTAGTTGTGCGGAGGTGTCATCTCCGGTCCTTTCCCTTCGAGATTGGCATGGGCCGACCCCACACGGCTTGGCCAGACCAGCGCCGACACGGCCGGGCCCCAACGAGGCCGAGAGGTGAACCCTCACCCTCTACTAGAGGCTTACTGTTATGTCAACTACTGATCCTCTTCGGGGCAACGTAAGCGGCCCCACGCCCGGAGCCAAGGACCCGCCCGGCGTGTCGCCGCCGGAGAGGGCCACGCCTCACCTTCCGGCCCGCGCCGCCGGCCGGCCCTTGCCCCGGGGCGGCCCGCCCCGGCTGGGTCGCTGACCGGCCGGTCACCGGAAGGTGACCACGTCCGGCGCGCTCACGTCGATCGTGTCGGCCTTCCGACCGAGCAGGGCCGTGGCGACCCGGGCCTTGTCCGCCCCCCGGGTGGCGTCGCCCCAGACGACGGTCCGGTCGCCGCGCAGCCGCAGGCTGATCCGGGCCAGCCCCTCGACGCCGACCTCCACGAGCTGCCCGCGCAGCTCCGGGGTCAGCGCGCCCAGCACCTCCAGCCCGGCCAGGGTGCCCGGATCCGCCGGCCCCGGCTGGCCGACCCGCACCACCGGCAGGCCCTCCGGCTGCCGGGGCAGCGACCGGAAGACCACCCCGGACCCGTCGACCACGGCGAACCGCTCGCCCTGCGGCACCGCCGCCACCGGCGTGCGCTCCACCACCCGCACCACCAGCGCCCCCGGCCAGTCCCGGGTGACCGTCGCCCGCTCCACCGGGGCGAGCGCGCCGATCCGCCGGGCGACGGCGGCCAGGTCGACCCGCGCCAGCGGCTGGTCGTCCGGCACGGCGGCGGCCTCGCGGACCTCCACGGCGGTGACCAGCTCGGCGCCCTCCACCCGCACCTCGCGCACGCCGAACAGCCCGGTGCCGAACACCGTCCAGGCCACCAGCGCGGCCAGGGCCAGCACCCCCGCGGCCACCGCCCAGGGCAGCGCCGCGCGCATCCGGCGCTGCCGGGCCCGGGCCATGAACCGCCGGGTCGAGGGCGGCACCGCGTCCGAGCCGGCCCGCACCAGCTGCCAGCGCCGCACCGGCCCCCGCCGGCCCCCGCCCGGGTCCGCGCCGGCCGTGCGGCCCCGCGCCGGACCGGGGCTCATCCGGCGGTGGCCGCCGAGCCGCCCGCGTCACCTGCGCGGGCCGACAGGGCCGCCAGCAGCTCGTCGCCCATCAGCGAGATCGGCGGGGCGCCCATCGTCACCACCACGTCGCCCGGGCGGGCCCGGCGGGCAACCTCGACCGGCGCGTCCTCCCAGGAGCCGACGAAGACCTTCCGGTCGGCCGGCAGGGGCACCGCCTCCACCAGCGCCGCCGAGCCCTCCCCCGGCTGGCGCAGCTCGCCGGGGCCGAAGACCTCCAGCAGCACCAGCTCGTCGGCGAGGCCGAGGGCGGCGGCGATCTCCGCCTGGAGGTCGCGGGTGCGGTAGAGCCGGTAGGGCTGGAACACCACGAGCAGCCGCCCCTCGCCGGCCACCTCGCGCAGCGTCCGCATGGCCAGCGTCATCGAGGTCGGATGGTAGGCGTACTCGTCGTAGACCAGCACGCCGTCGGCGACGCCCTTGCGCTCGAAGCGCCGCCGCACCCCGGGAAACGCCGCGAGCGCGGCCTCCGCCGCCTCGACGGGCAACCCCAGCAGGTACGCGGTGAGCACCGCCGACGCGCTGTTGAGCCCCATGTGCCGACCCGGCACCGGCAGCCGGAACTCGCCCAGCGACCGCCCGTCGATCTCGGCGAGGTAGCGCACCCCCTGCGCGGAGGAGACGACGTCGCTCAGCCGCAGGTCGGCGTCGGCCGCCTCGCCGTACGTGTGCACCCGACGGCCCTCGGCCCGCAGCGTCTGCGCCAGCCGCCGCCCGCCCGGGTCGTCGGCGCAGGTGACGATGAACCCGTCGGGGTCGGTGAGCCGGGCGAACTCGGCGAACGCCGCCTCCAACGTGGCCAGGTCCCCGTACGTGTTGAGGTGGTCGGCCTCGATGTTGGTGATCACCGAGACGTACGGGCGGTAGATGAGGAACGAGCGGTCGCTCTCGTCCGCCTCGACCACGAAGTGCTCGCCGGTGCCGTGGTGCGCCCCGGAGCCGACCTCGGAGATCTCCCCACCGATCACGAAGGACGGATCGGCGCCGGCCTGCTGGAGCACCATCGTCACCATCGAGGTGGTGGTGGTCTTGCCGTGGGTGCCGGCGATCGCCACCGTGCGGCGGCCCGTCATCGCCGCCGCGAGGGCCTCGGAGCGGTGCAGCACCCGCAGCCCGCGCCGCCGCGCCTCCACCATCTCCACGTGGTCCTGCGGGATCGCCGAGGAGTAGACGACCGTGTCGACGCCGTCGAGGTTGGACGGCTCGTGGGTCATGTGGACGGTCCCGCCCAGCGCCCGCATCCCGGCCAGCGACGGCCACTCGCGCAGCTCGCTGCCGGAGACCGGCAGGCCCCTGGTGAGGAAGAGCCGGGCCAGCCCGCTCATGCCGACGCCGCCGACCCCGATCAGGTGGATCCGGCCCAGGTCCTCGGCGGTCAGCGTGCCGGCCGGGGTGAACTGCGCGGTGTTCATGACGGGCACCTTCCGGTCGCGACGGCCGCGCCCGTCATCGGGCCACCGCCTCGTAGACGAAGTTCAGCAGCGCCTCGTCGCCGTCGCGCCGCCCGTACGCCGCCGCGGCGGCGCCCATCGCGGCGAGCCGGTGCGGGTCGCGGATCAGCGGGATGATGGTGCGCTCCACCCAGTCCGGGGTCAGCTCGGCGTCGTCCACGAGCAGCCCGCCGCCGGCCTCCACCACGGGCAGCGCGTTGCGCTTCTGCTCCTGGTTGCTGTGCGGGTACGGCACGTAGACGGTGGGCAGCCCGATCGCGGCGACCTCCGCACAGGTCATCGCCCCGCCCCGGCCGAGCATCAGGTCGGCGGCGGCGTAGCCGATCTCCATCTGGGACAGGTAGGGCAGCGTCACGTACGGCACCGGCAGGTCGCTGGGGACCGGCACCGGCTCGTTGCGGGCGCCCATCACGTGCAGCACCTGCACGCCGTGCCGGGCCAGCTCCTTGGCCGCGCCCGCGACGGCGAGGTTGATCGACCGGGCGCCCTGCGAGCCGCCGGCGACGAAGAGGACCGGCAGGTCCGGCCGGAGTCCGAAGTGGGCGCGGGCGGCGGCGGCGTTGGCGGCCCGGTCCAGCCCGGCGATGCCCCGGCGCAGCGGCACCCCGACCACCCGGGCGTCGCGCAGCGCCTCGGCCTGCGCCGGCTGGTGCGGGAAGCCCACCGCGACGTTGCTCGTGAACTTCATGCCGAGCCGGTTGGCCACCCCCGGCGGCACGTTCACCTCGTGGATGACGATCGGCAGCTCGCGCCGCCAGGCGGCCAGGTAGCCGGGCACCGAGACGTACCCGCCGAAGCCGACGACCACGTCGGCGGCGACCTCGTCGATCACCTTGCCCGCCGCGCGGGCCGCCTTCCACATCCGGTCGGGGGTGCGGACCAGGCTCATGTTCACCGACCGGGGCAGCTGGTAGGCCGGGATCTGCCGCAGGTCGTAGCCGGCCGGCGGAATCAGCTCGTTCTCCAGGCCCTTCGGTGTGCCGAGGCAGGTGATCCGGACGCCCGGGTCGTGTCGGCGCAGGCAGTCGGCGAAGGCGAGCAGCGGGTAGATGTGGCCACCCGTGCCCCCTCCGCAGAGCACCACCGAACGCAGCGGACCCATCAGCGTCTCCTCTCGCTCGCCGTCCCGCCCCTGGCCCGGTCCGGCCGGGCGCCACGGGATGCGGCCTGGTCGTCCTCGCGCCGCGCCCGCGACCGGGGCACGGACCCACGGTCCGCCGGTGGCGGCGCCGGGCGACGGCGCCGGCCGGGAAGCGGCGGCAACGGGGCCCAGAGTAGTCGGACCCATCGGGCGGGCGGACGGGCATGCAGGGCTCGGGCCGCGTCGGGTTCGCAGCGGGCGAACGAGGCGAGCATCCCCACCGCCGCCATGGTCACCACCAGGGCGCTTCCGCCGTCGGAGATGAACGGCAGCGGCACGCCGGTCATCGGCATCAGGCCGATGACCCCGCCGATGTTGATGATCGCCTGCCCGACCAGCCAGGTGGTCGCCCCGGCGGCGGCGAGCCGGCGGAACGGGTCCTCGACCCGCCGGGCGATGCGCAGCCCGGTGTAGCCGAGCACCGCGAACAGGGTGATCAGCACCACGCAGCCGACCACGCCCAGCTCCTCGGCGAGGACGGCGAAGATGAAGTCGTTGTGCGCCTCCGGCAGCCAGCCGAACTTGAAGCTGCTCTTGCCCAGCCCGACGCCGAACCAGCCGCCGTGCTCGATGGCGTTGCGGCCCTGGACGAGCTGGTAGCACCACGTCTCGAAGCAGTCCTTGGGCTCGGGCGGGTTGAAGAAGATGGTGAGCCGGGCCAGCCGGTAGTTCTCCTCGCCCTTCGCCCCCGAGCCCGCGCCGAGCGAGGCGGCGGCGACGAGCAGCCCGATGCCGACCAGCCCGATCACCGACAGCACGGCGAAGACCTTGGCGCGCACCCCGGCCGCCCAGAGCAGGCCGACGACGAGGGCCAGCAGGCAGAGCATCGTGCCGACGTCGTTGTAGCCGACCAGCACGAACAGCAGCGCGACCACGGGGAACAGCGGGGTGGCCAGCTCCTTCCACCAGCCGAGCCGGGCGCCCTTGCGGGCCAGCACGTCGGCGCCCCACAGCACCAGCGCGAACTTCGCCAGCTCGGAGGGCTGGAGCTGGACGCCGCCGACGAACAGCCACAGCAGGTTGGCCTCCAGCGGCCCCACCCGCTTCACCCCGAAGAACGAGTCGAGCGCGAGCAGCAGGTTGAGCACCAGCAGCAGCACCACGGCGATGCCGAGCGCCGTGCCGGCCACCGACCGGTAGGTGCTCGCCGGCAGCCGCTGGCACACCCAGAACGCCACCACCCCGATCACCGCGAAGATCGCCTGCTGGGTGGCGTCGGCGAACGCGTTGCCCTCTTCGGCGTAGTTCTTCACGCTGGTGGCCGAGAAGACCATGGTCAGGCCGATGACCAGCAGCAGGCCGGCGCTGGAGATCAGCAGATAGTAGGAGGCCAGCGGGCGGGCCAGCAGGCCCCGCAGCGCGGCCAGCCCGCCGGCGGCGTCCAGGCCGAACCCGGGCGCGGCGGCCGGCGGGTCGACCCCCCGGCCGCCCCCCGGGCCGCGTCGGCCGGACGTGTCGGTCGTTGTCGCGCTGGTGCCTCGGTCCTCCCCCACCCGCCCATCATCGCCAATGCGGACGGCCCGTTCCGGCCGAACGCCGTGGTCGGCGTGTCGCCGGGCGAAAGGAGGGGCCCCCTGTTAACGCATTCTGCATAGCAGGGGCCCCTTCTTAACGCCTGGCGCGCCGCGCGAGCGGTGCCGGGCCGCGCCGGGCGGGCCGGCGGCACCGGGCGGACGGCGGGCGGCTCAGCCCATCGCGGCGAGGAAGTCGCTGTAGAACAGGCCGAGCGCGATGGCCACGCCGATCCCCGCGATGATCCAGAACCGGACCACGATGTTGACCTCGCTCCACCCCGCGAGCTCGAAGTGGTGCTGCAACGGCGACATGCGGAACACCCGCTTGCCGGTGGTGCGGAACGAGATGATCTGGATGACCACCGACATCGTGATGATCACGAAGAGCCCGCCGATGATCGGCAGCAGCAGGATGGTGCGGGTGGACATCGCCATGCCGGCGATCAGGCCGCCCAGGCCGAGCGCGCCGGTGTCGCCCATGAAGATCCGGGCCGGCGAGGTGTTCCACCACAGGAAGCCCACACAGGCCCCGGCCGCCGCCCCGGCGATCAGCGCGATCTCCAGCGGGTCCCGCACGGTGTAGCAGTAGTTGTCGGGGTTCGCCGTGTACGACGGGTCGGCGCACCAGTGCCGGTACTGCCAGAACGCGATCAGCGCGTACGCGGCGAGGACCATCACCGACGCGCCGGTGGCCAGGCCGTCCAGGCCGTCGGTGAGGTTCACGCCGTTGGTCGCCGCCATCACCACGAAGATGAAGATGACCACCGCGCCGATCTTGGTGACGTCCAGCGCGGGGATGTCCCGGATGAAGCTCAGCGTGGTCGCGCCCACGGTCTCGGTGTTGGTGGCCGCCCCGCTGGCGTCGGTCATGCTGCTGGGGAAGTAGAGCGCGACGACGCCGAAGGCCGCGCCGACCAGGATCTGCCCGGCCAGCTTGCCCCGCTTGTTGAGGCCGCCGCTGTTCCGCTTGCGGACCTTGAGGAAGTCGTCGATGAAGCCGACCGCGCCGGAGAACACCATCAGCCCCAGCAGGACCAGCGCGGTGATCGTCGGCTCGACCTGGGCGATCTGCGCGTCCGGCAGGGTGGTCAGGGCGAGGTGCCCGGCGACGTACGCGATGACGGTGGCCAGGATGAAGACCACGCCGCCCATCGTCGGCGTGCCCTTCTTGCCCTCGTTGCTGGCGAGCCCGAGGTTCGATCGGATCGGCTGGCCGGCCTTCAGCCGGGCGAACACCTTGATCGCGATCGGGGTGCAGAAGAGCGAGACGAGGAAGGCCACCCCGATGGCGACGATCACCGCCCTCATGCGGCGGCACCCCCGTCCGTGGCGTCGGCGCGCAGCGCGTCGGCCACCTCCCAGGTGCGGTACCGGGAGCCCTTCACCAGGACGACGTCGCCCGCCCGTAGTTCACTCCGCAGCACCTCGACGGCCGCCGCCTGATCGGTGAGCAGCACCGATTTTCCTCCCCAGTCCTCTACCGCTGTCGCGCCCTCGTGGATCGGCGCCGCCGGCTCGCCCACCACGAGCAGCCGGTCCACACCCAGCTCGGCCGCGAGCCGGCCGACCTCCAGGTGCCCCTGTCGTTCGTACTCCCCCAGCTCGGCCATGTAGCCCAGCACCGCGACCGCCCGCCCCGCGCCGCGCATCCCGGCGAGCGCGCGCAGCGCCACCGCCGTGGACGCCGGGTTCGCGTTGTACGAGTCGTCGATCACCGTCACGCCGTCGGGGCGCTCGAAGACGTCCATCCGGCGGGTGGAGACCAGGCCCAGCTCGCCCAGCGCGGCGGCCAGCTCGCCCAGCGGCATGCCCAACTCCCGGGCCACCGCGGCGGCGGCCAACGAGTTCGACACCTGGTGCCGGCCGGTGAGCCCGAGCCGCACGGCCGCGTTCCCCTCCGGCGTCACCAGGGTGTACGCGGCGCGGCCCCGCCCGTCCAGCGTCACGTCCACGGCCCGCACGTCGGCGTGCGCGGCCTCGCCGTAGCGCACCACGCGGGCGGCGGTGCGGGCGGCCATCGCGTCGACGAGGGGGTCGTCCGCGTTGAGCACCGCCAGCCCGTCGGCGGGCAGCGACTCGACCAGTTCCCCCTTGGCCAGCGCGATGTTCTCCACCGAGCCGAACTCGCCGAGGTGCGCCACGCCGACGTTGAGCACCACCGAGATGCGCGGCGGCACCACCTCGCACAGGTAGCGCACGTGCCCCACCCCCCGGGCGCCCTTCTCCAGCACGAGGAAGCGGGTGTCCGCGTCGGCCTGCAACGCCGTCCACGGGTGTCCCAGCTCGTTGTTGAACGACCCCGGCGGGGCCACCGTGGGGCCGAGCCGCGCGGTGAGCTGGGCGATCAGGTCCTTGGTGGTGGTCTTGCCCGACGAGCCGGTCAGCCCGATCACGGTCAGCGCGGGCAGCCGGTCCACGACCGCGCGGGCCAGCCGGCCCATCGCGTCGAGGGCGTCGCCGACGAGCACCATCGGCACGCCGGGCACCTCCCGGGTGCCGAGCACCGCCACCGCGCCGGCGGCCACGGCACCGGCGGCGTAGTCGTGGCCGTCCACCTTCTCGCCGGGGAACGCGACGAACAGCGCGCCCGGCCCGGCCCTGCGCGAGTCGAACTCCACCGGGCCCGTCACCCGCGCGGCGGGGTCGGCGGCGACCAGCCGGCCGCCGACCGCCTCGGCCACCTCGGCCAGCGTCAGCGGGATCATCGCCGGCCCGCCAGGTCCCCGAAGCGGGCGCGCAGCGCGTCGGCCAGCTCCGTGCGGTCGTCGAACGGCAGCACCTCGCCGCCCACCTCCTGCCCACGCTCGTGCCCCTTGCCGAGCACGGCGACCACGTCACCCGGGGCGGCCAGCCGGACCGCCTCGTCGATCGCCGCACGCCGGCCGGCCACCTCGACGATCCGGGCCGGCGTGGCGGCGGCGTACGCCCCGGCCAGCACCTCCGCCCGGATCCCGGCCGGCTCCTCGGTGCGCGGGTTGTCGTCGGTCACCAGCACCACGTCGGCGCCCCGGGCGGCGGCCGCGCCCATCTCCGGCCGCTTGCCGCGGTCGCGGTCGCCGCCGGCGCCGAGGACGCAGATCAGCCGCCCGGCGCTCAGCTCGCGCAGCGCGGCCAGGGCCGCCACGATCGCGTCGGTCTTGTGCGCGTAGTCGACCACCCCGCGCACCGGCCCGGCCGCCGAGACCAGCTCCAGCCGGCCGGGCACCCCGCCGCAGGCGGCCACCCCGGCGGCGGCGGTCGCCGCGTCCACCCCCGCGCCGACCAGCGCGGCGATGGCCAGCAGGGCGTTGGCGACGTTGTGCCGCCCGGGCAGCGCCACCCCGGCCGGCACGGTCACCCCGCCGGGGCCGTGCGCGGTGAACCGCTGCGCGTAGCCCTCGCCGTCGACGTCGGTGGCGTACCAGGTGGCGGTGGGGTCGCCGGCGGCCGAGTAGCTGACCGTGGCAGGGGTGAACAGCGGACGCAGCGCCGGCTCGTCATGGTTGAGCACCTCGACGGCGCAGCGCCCGTCGAACAGCTGCGCCTTCGCCGCGAAGTAGTCCGCCGAGTCGGCGTGGAAGTCCAGGTGGTCGGAGCCGAAGTTGGTGTAGCCGCCGACGGTGAACCGCACCCCGCCGACCCGCCCCATGGCCAGGGCGTGACTGGAGACCTCCATGACCAGCGCCGTGACCCCGCGCTCCCGGGCGGCGGCGAGCATGGCGTGCAGGTCGGTGGCCTCCGGGGTGGTGCGCACGCTGTCGACGACCAGGTCGCCCAGCCGGGTCTCCACGGTGCCGATCAGGCCCGTGACGTGGCCGGCGGCGCGCAGCCCCGACTCCACCAGGTAGGCCGTGGAGGTCTTGCCGGCGGTGCCGGTGATCCCGATGACGGTCAGGCCGGCGGTGGGGTCGCCGTAGACGGCGGAGGCGAGCGCGCCGAGCACCGCGCGGGGGTCGGGCACCACCAGCGCCGGCAGGCCCGCCGCGGCCACGGCCGGCGCGCCGGCCGGGTCGGTGAGGGCGGCCACCGCGCCGGCGGCGGCCGCGCCGGCGGCGAACTCCGCGCCGTGGCGGCGGGCGCCGGGCAGCGCCGCGTACAGGTCGCCGGGGCGGACCTCCTGGCTGGCGTGGGTCACCCCGGTGACGGCCTGGTCGGCGGCCCCCTCGGGGGCCTCGACGGCGAGCCGGTCGGCGAGTTCGCCGAGCCGGATTCCGGTCACGGTACGTGGGCGTGGATTGCCGGGCACGGCGTCAGACCCTACCCGGTCGTCCGGTTCCGACCGTACAGCCGCCCCGGTGGTTCGTCCCCACCAACCGATGATGTCCCGCCGTGCCTGGTCAGCGCGGAAAGACCTCGAACTTGGGCGCCGGCGCGCCGGACGGGGGGACGCGGTTGCGGCTGAGCGTGAAGCCCATGATGTCGCGGAACGCCGGCGCGGCGACCGCCCCGCCCCCGCCACCGGGGCTCCACACGAAGACCGCCACCACGAAGCGCGGATTGTCCGCCGGGGCCATCCCGATGAACGAGCCGACCTCGCCGGGCTGCTGCTTGCCGTCGACGTAGCGGATGCCGGTGCCGGTCTTGCCGGCGACCCGGTAGCCGGGGACCGCCGCGGCGAGGCCGGTGGCCCCGTCGACGGTGGTGACCGCCTCCAGCATGGTGCGCAGCGCCGCCGCGTTGGCCGGGCTGAGCACCGAGCGGGTGACCGGCGCCTTGCCCGGCGTCCGGCTGCCGTCCCTGCCGCTGATCACCTCCTTGATCAGGTGCGGCTGGACGTACGTGCCGTTGTTGGCGATCGCGGCGTACGCGGCGGCCATCTGCAACGGGGTGGCGTCGACGCTGTGCCCGATCGGCACCGACCCGTACGACGACCCGCTCCACGACTGGACGGGCAGCAGCCGGCCGCTGGCCTCCCCCGGGATGCCCTCGCCGGTGGGCTGGCCGAGCCCGAAGCGCTTCTGGTAGTCGATCAGCCGGTCCGGGCCGAGCTTGTCGGCGATCTCGATGGTGCCGACGTTCGACGAGTACGCGAGCATCCCCGGCAGGCTCATCCGCTGCCCGTTCGCCGGGTGGGTGTCGCGGAACGTGGTGTCGCCCTTGACGATGGTGTCGGGGATCGGCAGCGCCGTGTCGGGGGTGACGACACCCTCCTGGAGCGCCGCGCCGAACGTGATCGCCTTGTGGATGGAGCCGGGGTCGACCACGAAGCTGGTGGCGGCGTCCTCCCGGTCGGTCGGCTCGCTCTCCTGCGGCTTCGCCGCGTTGTAGGTGGGGTGGCTGGCCTGGGCCAGCACCTCGCCGGTGGGCACGCCGAGGACGATGGCGACGCCGACGCTGCCCTGCGCCTTGGCCACCTGGGTCTTGAGCACCTGCTGCGCCTTGAACTGGAGGTCCCGTTCGATGGTCAGTTGCAGGGAGCTGCCCGGCTTGGCGGGGGTGGTGCTGCTGTAGCCGCCGGGGATCGGCGCGTCGAGCTTGCCCTGGCCGGCCTCGTAGACCCGGCGGCCGTTCTCGCCGCGCAGCAGGTCGTCGTAGCGGGCCTCCAGGCCCTCCAGGCCGACCATGTCCTGACTGGTGAAGCCGATCAGGTTGGCGGCCAGGTCGCCGCCGGGCACCTCGCGCCGCTCGTCGCGGTGCACGCCGATGCCGTACAGGTCGAGCGCCACGATCTTCTTGGCGGTCGGGATGTCGACGCCCCGGGCCAGGTATTCGAACTGGGAGGACTTCCCGTTCTCCAGGGTGCGCGGCTTCATCCGCTCGGCCAGCTCGGAGGCCGGCAGGCCGAGCAGGGGCGACAGCGCCCGCGCGGTCTCCGTGCGGTCCTTGACCTGGGTCGGGTCGGCGAAGACGTACCGGGCCTCGACGCTGTTGGCCAGCGGGGCGCCGGTGCGGTCGTAGATCGCCCCCCGGGGGGCGGGCAGGTCCACCCGGGTCAGCCGGTTGGCCAGCCCGCCGCCGGCGTACGCCGGGGTGTCGACGGCCTGGAGGAAGACCAGCCGGATGCCGATGGCGGCGAACAGCACGAGGACGAGCAGGGTGCCCAGGCGCAGCCGGCGGCGCGGGTCGGCCAGCCGGGGCGGCTTGCGCGGCTTGCGCGGCGACCGCCCGGCGGCGGGCCGGGTGGGACGGCGCGGGCCGCGCCCGGGGGGTCGGCGGCGCGGCGGGCGCGGCGCGTCATCGTCGTCGTCGGGCCGCGCCCGGGTGGGCACCGTCCGGACCACCGCGGCCCGCGCGGCCGGGACGGGCTCCCGGCGGGCGGCGCGGCCTGCGCCGGCGCGGCCGCCGTCGAGCACCTGCAACGCCGGCCGGAACGGGTCGCCGCCGGCCCGGGCCCCACGCGGGGTACGCCGCTGCTCGGCGCCCCCGGCGGTCGGCCGGCCCGCCGCCTGGCGCTCCTCGCGGACGGTGCGCCCCCGGGGGGTGTACGCCCGCGCGTCGGAGATGCCCTGCACGCCGGGCTCGCCGGTGCGCGGCTCGCCCCGCCCGCCGGTGGCCCGCGACGAACCGCGCCGGGAGCCCGAAGGGTCCCGGCGCGGTTCCTCAGCTCTCGGCGGCACCTCGGTCAGCCCCCCGCACCCTGCTGGCTGGTGACCGACGGCTGGCCGTTGGCCGGCTGCGGCACCCCGATCACCCGGCCGTCCGGCAGCCGGATGTACGCCGGCTCCTCCGCCTCGACCATGCCGAGCCGGCGGGCCGTGGCGGTGAGGTTGCCGGGCGCCTTGGCGTCGGCGATCTCCTTCTCCAGCTGCTGCTGGTCCACGTCGAGCTTGGCCTGCTGCTGCTGGAGCCGCTCCAGCCGGAACGAGTTTTCGTTGATCTTGGTGTTGACCAGCAGGATGCCGAGCACCCCACCGACGACCAGCACCAGGATCAGCGCCACGAACGGCGCCCGCGGCACCGACACCGGCGGCGGCGGGGCGACCCGCAGCCGCGGCGACGGGGTCGCCGCCGCACCGGCCCGCTCGGTCGGGCTGACCCGCTCCGTCGGGCGCAGCGCGGCGCTGCCGTTGGTCGGGAACTCGCGCGCCCCCCGGGCGCGAGTCTCCCCCTGCCGGTCGAGCCGGCCGGCCCCCGGAGCCGGCATCCCGGCCCGCGTGGTCCGCTGCGCCGCGATCCGGCCCCCCGACCGCGGTGCACGCTGCCCGACGCCGGTGTCCCGGCCGTCGCGCTTGTCAGCGTTCATCTTCTTCTTCCCTCCCCCTCTTCGTCCGTCCCTGCGCCCGTCGGCCCCGGATCCGCCGATCCGGTTCCCGGTTGGTGCATCGCCCTGACCCGCCGGCGGGGCCGTTCGCGGTCGGCCCGCCCCTGTCGCTCCGCATCCGGGTCGATCCGTTCCGCGGCCCGCAGCCGCACCGACGCGGCACGCGGGTTCGCGGCGACCTCCGCCTCCCCGGGCAGCTCCGCGCCCCGGCTGAGCAGCCGGAACGTCGGACCCGACCCGGGCAGTTCGACCGGGAGGTCGACCGGGCCCTTGCTGCGGACCCGGTCGGTGAGGGCCGCCTTGGTGAGCCTGTCCTCCAGCGAGTGGTAGGACAGGACCACCATGCGGCCGCCCACGGTGAGCTTGTCGAGAGCGGCCGGCAGCGCCGTCTCCAGCGCCGCCAGCTCCCTGTTTACCTCGATCCGTAAAGCCTGAAACGTTCTCTTGGCCGGGTGTCCACCGGTTCGTCGGGCTGGTGCGGGAATGCTCTCCCTGACCAGTTCCGCCAGCCGCGCCGACGAGGTGATCCGGGCCCGTTCCCGCTCCCGCAGGATCGCCGAGGCGATCCTCGGGGCGAACTTCTCCTCCCCGTAGACCCGCAGCACCCGGGCCAGGTCCGGGTGGGAGTAGGTGTTGACCACCTCTTCGGCGGTCACCCCCCGGGTCTGGTCCATCCGCATGTCCAGCGGCGCGTCCTGCGCGTAGGCGAACCCGCGGTCGGGCGCGTCCAACTGGAGCGAGGAGACGCCCAGGTCGAACAGGACGCCGTCGATCGCCGGATAACCCAGCCGCGCCAGCACCTCGGGCAGCTCGTCGTAGACGGCGTGTTCGAGGTGGACCCGGTCGGCGAACCGGGCCAGCCGGACCCGCGCGTGGGCGAGGGCCTCGGTGTCCCGGTCCAGCCCGATCAGCACCGTGCGCGGATGCCGTTGCAGCACCGCCTCGGCGTGACCGGCCAGGCCCAGCGTGGCGTCGACGTGGATCGTGCGGTCGCCCCTGTCCAGCGCGGGGGCCAACAACTCGAGACACCGCTCGAGCAGCACGGGCACGTGCGTGCCGCGAAGCTCCCCCATGTCGACCCCCACCGGTTGGACCGTCCGTTTCTCTCCGCGCCTGTCGTCGGACGACGCCTCCGTCGTACCGCCAGATCCCCATCCGCTCCCGCCCACCGGAGGCCGCGGCCCTCCGGGAGATCGTGCGCCTGGCACCGGGGAAGGGGTGCCAGGAACTCGAAAGCGGCTGGAGATCTCGCAGTACGTCGGGCGTCGTCACGCCCTACAGACCGCCGGGCAACACCCCCTCCTCGATGTCGGCGAAGTCGTCTTCGCTGTCGGCGAGGTAGGCCTCCCAGGCCGCCTTGTCCCAGACCTCCACCCGTGTGCTCGCGCCGATGACCACGAGGTCGCGGTCGAGACCGGCGTAGGCCCGCAGGTGTGCCGGGACGGTGACCCGGCCCTGCTTGTCCGGGACCTCGTCGTGCGCGCTGGCGAAGAAGACCCGGCTGTAGGCGCGGGCCGCCTTGTTCGTCATGGGTTGCGCGCGCAACTGGTCGGCGATGCGCTGAAACTCGGGCATCGGGAAGACGTAGAGACAGCGATCCTGCCCTTTGGTGATCACGACACCCCCCGCCAGCTCATCCCGGAACTTTGCCGGAAGGATCAACCGGCCCTTGTCGTCCAGGCGCGGGGTGTGGGTGCCGAGGAACATCGGCCCAACCCCCTCGCCCTTGCAGCGGCGTTCGCGGCGCCGCTCCCCCCGGGCCGGTGGGCCCTCCCGGCCTCACCATTGGTCCCCACTCTACTCCACTTCCCTCCACCTGCAACCAGATTCGCCGGCGCGGCGCGTCGCCGTCGCCGACAAAACCGCACGTCAGAAGGGGTGGAGCGAAGTGGAGGGCCGCACCGCCCCCACCCCGGCGTCCACTACCCGACATAGATCGACTCCATCCGGTCGAGCGCGTTCCGGCCGTCCGCCCGGGCGCCCCGGCCGAACGGTTCGCCGTCGGCGGCGATCTGGCGGGGGCGGCGGTCCGGTAACCTCGCTCGCGTGACGGACGCGAAGATGCCCCTGCGGGCAAAGGTGGCCAGCTCCGTGTCGCGGACCGCCGCGGCGCTGTCCCGGGCCGCGGGTCGTGGCGACGGTTCGGTGATCGGCGGCTGGATCGGCCTGAAGATCGACCCCGACCTGCTGGCCCACCTCTCGGCGGGGCGCGCCATCGCGCTGGTCTCCGGCACCAACGGCAAGACGACCACCACCCGGCTGACAACGGCGGCGGTCGGCGTCCTCGGCCGGGTCGCCACCAACTCCTTCGGCGCCAACATGCCCACCGGCCACACCTCGGCGCTGGCCAAGGCCGGCAGCACCCCGTACGCCGTGCTGGAGGTCGACGAGCACTACCTGGCACAGGTCCTGGAGGCCACCGAGCCGCACGTGGTGGCGCTGCTCAACCTCTCCCGCGACCAGCTCGACCGGGCCAAGGAGGTCGCCATGATGGCGCAGCTCTGGCGCGCGGCGCTGGTCAACCACCCCGACGTGCGGGTGATCGCCAACGCCGACGACCCGATGGTCGTGTGGGCGGCCACCCCGCCCGGCGACCCGGCCCGGGGCATCCGGCCGCCGCACGTCACCTGGTTCAGCGCCGGCCAGCGCTGGCACGACGACTCGTGGGTCTGCCCCGAGTGCGGGCACACCATCGCGCGCAACGGCGACCAGTGGTGGTGCAGCGCCTGCCCGCTGCGCCGGCCCGAGCCGCAGTGGGCCGTCGAGGACGACGGGGTGCTCGACCCGACCGGCGCCTGGCACAAGGTGATGCTCCAGCTCCCCGGCAAGGTCAACCTCGGCAACGCCGCCACCGCCCTCGCCGTCGCCGCCGAGTTCGGCGTCCGGCCGGTCGACGCGGTCTCCCGGCTCGGCGCGGTCACCTCGGTCGCCGGCCGCTACGCCCAGGTCGACCGGGACGGGCGCAACATCCGGCTGCTGCTGGCGAAGAACCCGGCGAGCTGGCTGGAGGCGTTCGACATGGCCGACTTCGCGCCGACGCTGCTCTCCATCAACGCCCGGGACCCCGACGGGCTGGACACCTCCTGGCTCTTCGACGTCGACTTCGCCCCGTTGCGCGGCCGGCAGGTGCTGATCACCGGCGACCGGGCGTACGACCTGGCGGTCCGCCTCGACGTCAACGGCGTGCCCTTCCAGCACGTCCGCACGTTCGGCGAGGCGGTCCGGTCGGTTCCGCCGGGCCGGCTGGAGGTCATCGCCAACTACACCGCCTTCCAGGACATCCGAGCGGAGCTGGACCGTGTCAACTGAGAGCCTGCGTATCGTCTGGATCTACCCCGACCTGCTGTCCACCTACGGCGACCGGGGCAACATGCTGATCCTGGCCCGCCGGGCCCAGCAGCGCGGCATGCCCGTGGAGGTGCTGGAGGTCCGCTCCGACCAGCAGCTGCCCGCCACCGCCGACATCTACCTCATCGGCGGCGGCGAGGACGGCCCGCAGGCGCTGGGCGCGCAGCGGCTGCGCGCCGACGGCGGTCTGCACCGGGCCGTCGCCCAGGGTTCGGTGGTGTTCGGCGTCTGTGCCGGCTACCAGCTCCTCGGCACCTCGTTCTTCGCCAAGGGCGTCCAGTGCGCCGGGCTGGAGCTGCTCGACCTCTCCTCCGACCGGGGCCCGTCGCGGGCCGTCGGGGAGCTGGCCGGCGAGATCGACCCCCGCCTCGGGGTGCCGGCGCTCACCGGCTTCGAGAACCACGGCGGCCGCACCCACCTCGGGCCGGGCGTGTCCCCGCTGGCCCGGGTCACCGCCGGGGTCGGCAACGACGGCGCGACCGAGGGCGCGTGGCGGGGCAAGCTGCTCGGCACGTATTCGCACGGGCCGGCCCTGGCCCGCAACCCCGCCCTGGCCGACCTGCTGCTGCGCTGGGCGACCGGCGCGCACCAGCTCCCGCCGCTGGACGACACCTGGGCCGACCGGCTCCGCGCCGAGCGCCGCGCCGCGGTGGCCGCCGCCCGGGCATGACCCGGGCCGCCCGGCGGCGAGCTGAACGCGTGGGCCGTCCCCACCCGTCCGGGCCGCGGCCCCGCCGCCCATGACACCGGCCCCCCGGCGGCTGCTGCCGGCCGTCCGGCGGATCCTCCCGGGTGCCCGGCGGCTGCTCGGGCAGCCGGCGGCGCGCCGGTTCGCCCTGCTGCTGCTCCTGCTCGCCGGGCTGGCGGCGCTGCTGCCGGTGCTGCCCCGCCCGGAGGCGGGGGCGCTGCCCCGGCTCGCCGACCCCCTCGGCGGCTACGCCCCGCTCGCCGCGATCGTCGGCGGGGCGCTGCTGCTGGTCGCCCTGGTGCCGCGCACCTTCGTCACGCTCACCATCGGCGCGATCTTCGGCCCCCTCGAAGGGGCGGCGTACGCGCTCGGCGCGGCGCTGCTGGCCGCCGCGCTCGGCTTCGCCGTCGGCCGGGCGCTGGGCCGGGAGTTCGTCGCCGCACGGGTCCGCGGGCGGCTCGCCCGCCTCGACGGCTGGTTCGCCCGGCAGAGCGTGCTGGGCGTGGCCACCGTCCGGCTGCTGCCGATCTCCGGGTACGGCCTGGTCAGCTACGGCTACGGCACCACCGGGGCACGGGTGCTGCCGTACCTCGCCGGCAGCGTCCTCGCCTCCGCCCCGACAGCGTTCGGCTACGCGGCGCTCGGCGCGGCGGCCAGCTCCCCCGGCGACGTCAACTGGTACGCCGCCGCCCCCGCGAGCCTCGGCCTGATCGCCAGCGCGGTGCTGCTGCACCGCTGGTGGCGCGCGGAACGCCGCCGCCGCGCGGCCCCCTCCCCCCGCTGATCTTGCAGTTGCGGCCCCGACATTTCGCACTAAAGGGACGAAACGAGGGCCCGAACCGCAAGATCGCGGGATCCGGGGGTGGGTCAGGGGGTGGGTCAGGGGGTGGGGGCGACCAGGCCCGCCTCGTAGGCGGCGATCACCAGGTGCACCCGGTCCCGGGCGTTCAGCTTCGTGAAGAGGCGGGCCACGTGGGCCTTGGCCGTGGCCGGACTGATCACCAACCGCTCGGCGATCTCCGCGTTGGACAGTCCCAGGCCGACGAGGGTGAGCACCTGCCGCTCCCGGTCGGTCACGCCCGTCAGGTGGCGGGGCCGCGGGCTCGGATCGGGACGACGGGCGAACTCGGCGATGAGCCGCCGGGTGACCCCGGGCGCGATCAGCCCGTCCCCGGCCGCCACGACCCGGACCGCGCCGAGGATCTCCTCCAGCGCCATGTCCTTGACCAGGAACCCGCTCGCGCCCGCCCGCAGGGCCGCGTGCACGTGCGCGTCGTCGTCGAACGTGGTGAGGACGAGCACCCGGGTCGGGCCGCCGCCCGCGGTGATCTCCCGGGTGGCGGCGATCCCGTCGGTACCCGGCATCCGCAGGTCCATCAGCACCACGTCGGGGGCGACCTCCCGGGCCAGGCGCACCGCCTCGGCACCGGTGCCCGCCTCGCCGACCACGTCGATGTCGGGGACGTCGGCCATGAGCACCCGGAGGCCGGCGCGGATCAGAGGCTGGTCGTCGACGAGCAGGACGCGGATGTTCACGCGTCCCCCTGCGTCGGCAGCCGGGCGGCGACCCGGAACCCGCCCTCCGGGCGCGGTCCGGCGGCGAAGTCGCCGCCCAGCAGCGCCACCCGTTCCCGCATGCCGACGATGCCGTGCCCCGCACCCCCGAGCCGGGCGCCCCGGCCCCCGTCGACCACCTCGACGAGGACCCCGTCCGACGGGTACGTGACGGTGACCCGGCACTGCCCGACGCCGGCGTGCCGCACCACGTTCGTCAGCGCCTCCTGCACGATCCGGTACGCGGCCAGGTCGACCTCCACCGGCAGCGGCCGGGGCAACCCGTCGCGGCGCACCTCCACCCGTACCCCCGCGTCCGCCGCCGCGGCGACCAGCCGGTCGAGGCCGGCGAGCCCGGGCGCGGGATCCAGCGGGGTCGTCGTTCCCTCCGGCCCACGCAGCGCGCCGAGAGTGCGGCGTAGTCCGGTCAGGGTCTCCCGGCTGGTCCGCTCGATCGTGGCGAGCGCCGCGCGGGCCTCCCCCGGCTGGGTGTCGATGACCCGGGCACCGACGCCGGCCTGGATGGCGATCACGCCGACGCTGTGTGCCACCAGGTCGTGCAGATCCCGGGCGATCCGCAGCCGCTCCGCGGTGATCGCCTCGGCGGCGGTCTGCGCGCGCAGTTCCTCCGCGTGCCGGCGGCGGGCCCACGCCGCGCCGCCGGCCAGCCACGCGACGGCCACCGCCAGCACCGAGGTCGCGGCCCGGTCCACCGGATCGGAGACCGGGTTGACGAAGGCCGCCGTGACCTGCACCGCGAGCACCACGACCACGACGGGTACCGCGACCCGGCCCGGGCTGCGTGCCACGACCAACCCCAGCATCAGGTCGACGACAAGGAACGTGAGGTACCAGACGCCGGCCCGATAGCCCTCCTCCCAGGCGTTCGTCGACACGGTGAGCACGGACGCGCCGACGAGCGTCAGGGCGAGCGCGAGCAGCGGACGGCGGCCGAGCAGGCCGGCGGGCAGAAGGACCACCAGGGCGGGGGAAAGATAGCGCAACGGGAGGTCGGCGACGCTGCCGTCGGGGTCCGCTCCCGCCGTCGACGCGTGCAGCACCGCGACCGGGAACAGGGCGACACCGGCCCAGGGCAGGACGGCCCGCAGCCATCGGGCGACGGGGCGCGGACGGAGACGGGGGGCGACGGCCTGCATGAGCACACCGTAGCCAGTGGGCGGCCCACGGTCGTCGGCCCGTGGGCGTACGCCCCGGGGCGGACCCGCGGCCGGCGGTTGTGGTCGGTGGCACGACGATCCACCGCCGGTCGTGCGGCACCGTCGACGGCGTGATCGAAATACGTGACCTCACCAAACGGTACGGCCGCACGACGGCCGTCGACCGGCTGACCCTCACCGTCCGCCCCGGGCAGGTGACCGGGTTTCTCGGCCCGAACGGCGCTGGCAAGTCCACCACCCTGCGGCTGGTGCTCGGCCTGCACCGGCCCACCGCCGGCACCGCGCTGGTGGACGGCGCCCCGTTCACCGACCGGCCGCGCGGGCTGCGCCACGTCGGCGCGCTGCTCGACGCGGGCGACGTGCACGGCGGGCGGAGCGCCCGGGCGCACCTTCGCGCGCTCGCCCGCAGCAACGGCATCGCCCGGTCCCGCGTCGACGAGGTGCTGCACGAGGTGGGACTGGCCGAGGTGGCAGGGCGTCGGGTCGGTGGCTTCTCCCTCGGCATGAGGCAGCGGCTCGGCATCGCCGCCGCGCTGCTCGGCGACCCGCCGGTGCTGCTCTTCGACGAGCCGTTCAACGGCCTCGACCCGGAGGGGGTGCGCTGGGTGCGCGGGCTGTTCCGGCGACTCGCCGCCGAGGGGCGCACCGTCCTGGTCTCCAGCCACCTGATGAGCGAGATGGAGCAGACGGCGGAACACCTCGTCGTCATCGGCCGGGGCGAGCTGATCGCCGACGAGAGCCTGGCACAGTTCGCCGCCCGCAGCGGCCAGGTGCAGGTCTCCGTCCGTACGCCCGACGCGGCGACGCTCGGCCCGGCGCTCCGCGCTGCGGGCGGCACCGTCTCGGCGGCGGCCGACGGGACCCTCACCGTCACCGGCCTGACCGCCGCCCGGATCGGTGACCTGGCGTCCGGGCACGGGGTGACGCTTCACGAACTGGCCACCCGCACCGCCTCCCTGGAGGAGGCCTTCATGGCGTTGACCGCCGACCGCGTCGAATACCAGGCAGGAGCACACCGTTGAGCAGCCGGACCCCGTCCAGTGTCACCGTCGCCCGTCCCGCCGGCGGGCGGGCTCGGTTCACCGATCTCCTGGCCGCCGAATGGATCAAGCTCTGGTCGCTGCGCTCGACCTACGGCTCGCTGGCCGTGATCGTGGTGTCGGCGATGCTGTTCAGCGTACGGGCGGCCCTCGCCGACCGGCGCAACTGGCCGAGCTACTCCGCCGAGCACCGCGCCGCCCTCGACCCGATCTACGATGCCTTCCCCGCGGAGGGCTGGCTGTTCGTCATGCTCGCCGCCGGCAGCGTCGGCGCGGTGATGATCGCCGGCGAGTACGCCAGCGGGCAGATCCGCACCACGTTCGCGGCGGTGCCGGCCCGGTGGGCGGTCGCGGCGGCCAAGGTCACCGTGCTGGCGGCGGTCATGACCGTGGTCGGGACGGTCACCGCGGGCAGCGCCTTCTGGATCTCCCAGGCCATCCTCGCCGACCTGCCCGCCGGCGCGTCCATCGCCGACCCCGGGGCGCTGCGCGCCGTCGCCGGGTCCGCGCTGCTGGTGCCGGTCTGCGCGCTCACCGGGCTGGGCATCGGCGCCCTCGTCAGATACAGCGCACCGGCGATCGTCACCACCACGGCGGTGCTGCTCCTGCTGCCGCTGGCGTTCGACATGCGACACCGGTGGACCGCGGCGCTGCACAACGCGCTGCCGTGGGCCGCCTGGGAACGGCTGGTGGGGATGGTGCCGTTCCCCAACTTCGAGGGCTATCCCCCGACGGTCGGGGGAGCATGGGCGGTCTTCGCCGCCTGGCCGGTCGTCGCCGCGCTCGTCGCCATGGCCGTCGTGCACCACCGCGAGCCCTGACCCACCGCCGAGCGGGGCGTTAGGAAGGGGCCCCTGCTATGCAGAATGCGTTAACAAGGGGCCCCTCCTTGCACCTCAGGCGACGATCGAGACCATCCGGCCCTTCACCACGATGACCTTGCGGGGCGCCTTGCCGGCCAGCGCGCCCGCCACCGCCTCCAGCGCCGCCGCGCGCACGTCGTCCTCGGACGCGTCGGCGCCCACCTCGACCCGGCCGCGCACCTTGCCGTTGATCTGCACCGGGTAGGTCACCGTCTCGGCGACCAGCAGGGCCGGATCGGCGGTCGGGAAGTCCGCGTACGCCAGGGAGGCGTCGTGGCCCAGCCGCCGCCACAGTTCCTCGGCGACGTGCGGGGCGAACGGGGCCAGCATCAGCACCAGCGGCTCGGCCACCTCGCGGGGGGTGGCCGGCAGCCGGGTCAGCGCGTTGGTCAGCTCGATCAGCTTGGCGATCGCGGTGTTGAACCGGATCCCCTCCATGTCGCCCCGGACCCCGTCGACGACCTTGTGCAGCAGCCGCCGGGTGGCCTCGTCGGCCGGGTCGTCGGTGACCCGCGGCGCGCCGGTCTGCTCGTCGACGACGGCCCGCCAGACCCGTTGCAGGAACCGGTACGACCCGACGACCGCCCGGGTCTCCCACGGGCGGGACACCTCCAGCGGGCCCATCGACATCTCGTACACCCGGAAGGTGTCCGCGCCGTACGCGGCGCACATGTCGTCGGGGGTCACCACGTTCTTCAGCGACTTGCCCATCTTGCCGTACTCGCGGCGCACCTCCTCCTCGCCCAGGAACCAGGCGCCGTCGCGCTCGACGACCTCCTCGGCCTGCACGTAGGAGCCCCGGGCGTCGGTGTACGCGTACGCCTGGATCATGCCCTGGTTGAACAGCTTGCGGAACGGCTCGAAGCTGGACACGTGGCCCAGGTCGTACAGCACCTTGTGCCAGAAGCGGGCGTACAGCAGGTGCAGCACGGCGTGCTCGGCCCCGCCGACGTACAGGTCGGTGCCGCCGCAGTCGCCCTCGGCGCGCGGGCCCATCCAGTACCGCTCGTTCTCCGCGTCGACGAACCGGTCGGCGTTGGTCGGGTCCAGGTAGCGCAGCTCGTACCAGCAGGAGCCGGCCCACTGCGGCATCACGTTGGTCTCGCGGGTGTAGCGCTTCGGCCCGTCGCCCAGGTCCAGCTCCACCTCGACCCAGTCGCGGCGGCGCGACAGCGGGGTCTCCGGATTGCTGTCGGCGTCGTCGGGGTCGAACGTCTTCGGCGAGAAGTCGTCGACCTCGGGCAGCTCGACCGGCAGCATCGACTCGGGCAGCGCGATCGCCGCCCCGGACTCGTCGTAGACGATCGGGAACGGCTCGCCCCAGTAGCGCTGGCGGGAGAACAGCCAGTCGCGCAGCCGGTAGGTGGTCGCGCCGGCGCCGTGCCCGTTGGCCTCCAGCCAGGCGATGATCGCCGCCTTGGCGTCGGCGACCCCCAGGCCGTTCAGGTCCAGGCCGCGGTCGGGCGCGGCGCTGTTGATCGCCGGCCCGTCCCCGGTGTACGCCTTGCCGGCGAAGCCGTCGGCCGGCTGCACGGTACGCACGATCGGCAGCTCGAAGACCTCGGCGAACGCCCAGTCCCGCTCGTCCTGCGCCGGCACCGCCATGATCGCGCCGGTGCCGTAGCCGGCCAGCACGTAGTCGGCGATGAAGATCGGGATCTGCCCGCCGGTGACGGGGTTCGTGGCGTACGCGCCGACGAAGACGCCGGTCTTCTCCTTCGTGTCGGCCTGCCGCTCCACGTCGGTCTTGGCCGCCGCCGCCTTGCGGTACGCCTCGACGGCCGCCCGGGGGCTGGCGTGCCCGCCGGTCCAGGCGTCCCGCGTGCCGTCCGGCCAGGCGGCCGGCAGCAGCGCGTCGACCAGCTCGTGCTCGGGGGCCAGCACCATGTAGGTGGCCCCGAAGATGGTGTCCGGGCGGGTGGTGAACACCCGCACCGGGCCCCGCTCGGTGGCGAAGTCGATGTGCGCGCCCGTGGACCGGCCGATCCAGTTGCGCTGCATCAGCTTGATCGGCTCGGGCCAGTCCAGGGCGTCCAGGTCCTCCAGCAGCCGGTCGCCGTACGCGGTGATCCGCATCATCCACTGCTTCAGGTTGCGCTTGAACACGGGGAAGTTGCCCCGGTCGGAGCGGCCGTCGGCGGTGACCTCCTCGTTGGCCAGCACGGTGCCCAGCCCCGGGCACCAGTTCACCGGCGCCTCCGAGACGTACGCCAGCCGGTGCCCGTCGACGACCGCCCGCCGCTCGGCGTCGGTCAGCGCGGCCCACGGCCGGCCGTCCGGCGTCGGGCGGTCGCCCGCGGCGAACTCGGCGATCAGCTCGGCGACCGGCCGGGCCCTGCGGGCGTCCGCGTCGTACCAGGAGTTGAAGACCTGCAGGAAGATCCACTGGGTCCAGCGGTAGAAGTCGGTGTCGATGGTGGCCACCGAGCGGCGGTCGTCGTGGGCCAGGCCCAGCCGGCGCAGCTGCGCCTTGTACCGCTCGATGTTGGCCACGGTCGTGGTGCGGGGGTGGGTGCCGGTCTGCACCGCGTACTGCTCGGCGGGCAGGCCGAACGCGTCGAAGCCCATCGCGTGCAGCACGTTGCGGCCGGCCATCCGCTGGTAGCGGGCGAAGCAGTCGGTGCCGATGTAGCCCAGCGGGTGCCCGACGTGCAGGCCCGCCCCCGACGGGTAGGGGAACATGTCCAGCACGTACAGCTTCTCCGCGCCGGCCCGGGGGTGGCCGGGGTCGGCCAGCGGCCCGGTCGGGTTCGGGGCGTGGAACGTGCCCTCCCGCTGCCAGGTGTCCTGCCAGCGCTGCTCGATCTCCTCGGCCAGGGCCGCGGTGTACCGGTACGGGGGGATGTCGCCCGCCGCTGTCGCCTCACTCATCGTCTCTCCTCGTTCGCTTCGTCGCGGCGTCGCCGGGCCGGCTCCGGCGTGTCGGCCCGCCGACCGGGCCGGCGGTCCCGGCTCGCCGGGCCTGGCCCGGCGGAGGGCACAAAAAAGCCCCTCGCGCAGGAGGGGCCGCCGTGCTGTCGCGCGTCAGCGCATCAGCACGGCCCGGTAAGAAGCAGGAAGACTCCGGCCATGTCGGGCAGTGTACCCCGCCGGCCCGCCGGGCACGCGGCCCGCCGCCGCGAGGCCGGCTGCGGGACACCCCTCTCACGCTCGGTGACGATGCGTTTCCCCCGTCGGGCGAATAATCCGGGCGTAACCGACCGACTTCCTGCGGGGTTCGGCGTTCACGACAAACATGGTTAGCCTGAGAGGCCAGTGAGATTTCTGCGGCAGACGAGGCTCTCCCGTCGCGAACCCAACGGCGGGTCCAGGTGCTCTTAACAGAGCTGCCGTCGTGGCGACGAGGAGGAGGCCCGTGACACAACAGACCTGGGACGAGGTGGGCGGTCTGCTGCCGCACGACGAGTTCCGCGCCGCCAGTGAGGCCATCGTGGCCAACATCGAGCAGGTCATCGAGGGCAAGACGGCCACCGTCCGGCTCGCCCTGGCCGTCCTGCTCGCCGAGGGCCACCTCCTCATCGAGGACGTCCCGGGCGTCGGCAAGACCAAGCTGGCGAAGGCCCTCGCCCGGTCCATCGACTGTTCGGTACGGCGCATCCAGTTCACCCCCGACCTGCTGCCCAGCGACGTCACCGGCGTCAGCGTCTACAACCAGGAGACGCACGACTTCGAGTTCCGCCCCGGCGCGGTCTTCGCCAACCTGGTCGTCGGCGACGAGATCAACCGGGCCTCGCCGAAGACCCAGTCCGCCCTGCTGGAGTGCATGGAGGAGCGGCAGGTCACCGTCGACGGCGTCACCTACCAGCTCCAGACCCCGTTCATGGTGATCGCCACCCAGAACCCGATCGAGATGGAGGGGACCTACCCGCTGCCCGAGGCGCAGCGCGACCGGTTCACCGCCCGCATCGCGATGGGCTACCCGGGGCCGGAGGCCGAGCTGGCCATGCTGGACGGGCACGGCGCGGCCGACCCGTTGCAGGAGCTGCGGTCGGTCTCCGACGCCGAGACCGTGCGCCGGCTCATCGCCACCGTCCGCGAGGTGCACGTCGCCGACGCCGTGAAGCAGTACGCGGTGGACCTGGTCACCGCCACCAGGGAGGCCCCCGACCTGCGGCTGGGCGCGTCGCCCCGGGCCACCCTCCAGCTCCTGCGCACCGCCCGGGCCGTCGCCGCCCTGGAGGGGCGCGACTACGTCCTCCCCGACGACCTGCAGGCGCTCGCGGTGCCGGTGCTCGCCCACCGGATCATCCCGACCGCCGACGCCCAGCTCGCCCGGCGCACCACCGACGCGATCGTCGCCGAGCTGGTGCACCGGCTGCCGCTGCCGCACGACCGCCAGCGTTCCCCGTACGACAACCGGCCCGCCGCCGACGGCAACGGCCGCGCCCCGTACGAGCCGCGGAGGCGGTGAGCGTGCGCGACGGGCTCCGGGGCCTGACCACCCGCGGCCGCTCGTTCCTGGCCGCCGCGCTCGCCGCGGCGGTCTCCGCCCTCATCCTCGGCGAGAAGGACCTGCTCCGGGTGGCCGTGCTGCTCGCCGTCCTGCCGCTGCTCGCCGCCGCCTACGTGGGGCGCAGCCGCTACAAGCTGGCCTGCAACCGGTCGCTGGACCCGCACCGGGTGCCGGTCGGGGCCAGCTCCCGGGTGGTGCTGCGGTTGCAGAACCTGTCCCGCCTGCCCACCGGCACGCTGCTGCTGGAGGACCGGCTGCCGTACGCCCTGGGCAGCCGGCCCCGCGTGGTGCTGGAGCGGCTCGGCGCGCACCAGGCCAGCTCCGTGGCGTACACGGTCCGCGCGGACGTGCGCGGCCGGTACGAGGTGGGCCCGCTGGTGGTCCGGCTCACCGACCCGTTCGGGCTGTGCGAGCTGACCCGCTCGTTCCCCAGCGTCGACCAGCTCACGGTGATCCCGCAGGTCACCCCGCTACCCTCGGTGCGGCTCCCCGGCGAGTACGCGGGCAGCGGCTCCAGCCGCGCCCGCTCGGTCGCGGTGCACGGCGAGGACGACGCGGCGACCCGGGAGTACCGGATGGGCGACGACCTGCGCCGGGTGCACTGGAAGTCGACGGCCCGCACGGGCGAGCTGATGGTGCGCCGCGAGGAGCAGCCCTGGGAGAGCCGGGCGACCGTGGTGCTGGACACCCGGGGCTACGGCCACCGGGGCGACGGCCCCACCGCGAGCTTCGAGTGGGCGGTCTCCGCCGCGGCCAGCATCGCCGTGCACCTGCGCCAGGCCGGCTACAAGCTGCGCCTGGTCACCGGCGACGGCGCGGACGTCGACGCCACCGAGGCCGCCGGCGACGGGCTGCTGCTCGACCAGCTCGCGGAGGTCCGCCTCGACCCGCGCGGCGACATCACCACGCTGGTGCGGCAGGTCCGCCAGCGCGGCGACGGCGGCCTGATCATCGGCCTGTTCGGCGCGGTGAGCACCGCCGAGGCGGAGCTGCTCGCCGGCCTGCGCGGCAACGGCGCGACCTGCGTCGGCTTCCTGCTGGACAGCTCCACCTGGCTCCACCTCCCGCCCCGGGCCCGGGCCGAGGCCGACCACGCGCACGGCGCCGCCGCGCTCGCCCTGCTCCAGAGCGGATGGCGGGTCGTCGGGGTCGACCACGGCGCCCGGCTGCCCGCGCTGTGGCCGCAGGCCGGCCGGGGCTCGCAGGGGTTCGCCCTGCGGGCCGCGCTGGCCGAGACGGTGGCCGGGGGCGTCAAGTGACGATCCGCCGGGTCGGGCGTGCCCGCCGCCCCGATCCGGCGGGACGATGACCGGAAAGGGCTCCCCCGTGACCGCGACCCGCAACCTCGGCTTCGTGGCCGCCGCCGCGACCCTGCTCGCGGCCGCCCCGCTGTCGGCCATCTTCGAGCGGTGGACCTGGCTCATCCAGGCGGCCATCGCGGTCACGGTGGTCGCCGGGGTGGCCGCGCTGACCCGGCTGGTCCGGGCCCCGCTGTGGGGGCAGGTGCTGGGCATGCTCGGCGGGCTGACCCTCGCGCTGGCCTGGCTCTTCCCCGCCGGCACCGAGCTGGTGGCGTTCCTGCCGACCCCGGGCACCTTCGCCCACTTCGGCGAGCTGCTGAGCGCGTCCGTGGTGGACATGCGCTCGTACGGGGTGAAGGTGCCCGACACCGACCCGCTGCTGTTCGTCAGCGTGCTCGGCATCGGCGGGGTGGCCGTGGTGGTCGACGTGCTCGCCGTCGGCCTGCGCCGCCCGGCGCTGGCCGGGCTGCCGATGCTGGCCATCTACTCGGTGCCCGTCGCCGTCTACGTCGACAGCGTCCCCGCCGTGCCGTTCGTGGTCGGCGCGGCCGGCTACCTGTGGCTGCTGGTCACCGACAACGTCGACCGGGTGCGCCGGTTCGGCCGCCGGTTCACCGGCGACGGCCGCGACGTCGACGTGTGGGAGTCCTCGCCGTTGGCCGCCGCCGGGCGGCGGCTCGCCGTGGTCGGGGTGGTGCTGGCGGTGGCGCTGCCGCTGGCGGTGCCGGGGATGACCGGCGGCCTGCTCAACGCCGTGGGCGCCGGCACCGGCACCGGGTCGGGCAACGGCCAGGGCGGCAACCCGGGCCGCATCGACCTCTTCGCCTCGCTGAGCGGGCAGCTCAACCAGTCCGAGGTCTACGAGATGGTCACGGTGACCACCACCGAGACGAACCCGTTCTACCTGCGCTACGGCGTCGCCGACGAGCTGCGGCCCGACGGGTTCCGGGTGCGCAACCCGACCGGCCGGCCCGTCACCCGGGACCTGCCCGACCCGACCCAGCGCTCCGGGACCGGCAACGGCGTCGAGCGGACGCGGTACCAGGCCACCGTGGAGGTCTCCAAGAACCTCAACATGCCGCTGCTGCCGGCCTACGCCGAGCCGGTGCGCACCGAGGAGCTCAGCGGCAACTGGCTCTACGACCCCAACCAGCAGGTCGTCTTCTCCAACCGGGAGAACTCCCGCGGCAAGCGCTACTCGTTCGAGTACGTCCGGTCGACGTACACCCCGACGGCGCTGCGGCGGGCCCCGTCGCTGCCGTCGGACCACCCGATCCGGCTCCAGCAGACCGCCACCCCGCCGGTGGAGCAGGTCGACACCCTGGTCGCCGACCTCGTGCGCGGCCGCAGCACCGACTACGACAAGGTCCGGGCGATCTACGACCACTTCTCGGCGGACAACGGCTTCACCTACAGCCTGACCACGAAGGGCGGCACCAGCGGCCAGGACATCGTCGACTTCCTCAACAACAAGGCCGGCTTCTGCCAGCAGTACGCGGCGGCGATGGCGTGGCTGGTCCGGTCGGCCGGCATCCCGGCCCGGGTGGCGTTCGGCTTCACCAACGGCACCGGCCGCACCGACGAGGGGTACGTGCTGACCAACCGCAACCTGCACGCCTGGACGGAGGTCTACTTCGACGGGATGGGCTGGGTGCCGTTCGACGCCACCCCGGCGTACGGCGTGCAGGGCTCGACCCGCTCGGCGTGGGCCCCGGACACCGACGCGCCGGAGCCGGCGGCCACCGAGCCGGGCGCCCCGGCCGCCCCCGACGACTCGACGCCGACGCCGGACGCCGCCGACCCGGACGCCGCCGACGCGGACACCGACGCCGGCCTGGCGGTCGGGGGCAACGATCCCACCCGGCAGGCCCCGGTGTGGCCCTGGTGGACGGCCGGCGCGCTGGCGCTGCTGGCCCTGCTCGCCGCGCCGGCGCTGCTGCGGATGGCGTTGCGCCGCCGGCGGGCCGCCCGGCCGGCGGTGACGCTCGCCCCGGCCACGGTGGACGCCGGCACGGGCCCGGCCGGCGAACCGGGCCGGTCCGTCACCGTGGTGCTGGACCCCGACCGGGCGCGGGCGGACGCGCACGCCGCCTGGGACGAGCTGCTCGACACCCTGGTCGACTACCGGGTCCGGGTGGACCGGACGGAGACGCCGCGGGCGACTGCCGAGCGCCTGGTCACCGAGGCCGTCGGCGAGGACGCCTCCGCCGCCACGGCGGTGCGGCTGCTGGGCCGCGCCGAGGAACTGGCCCGGTACGCCCGCACCCCGCTCGCGGGCGGGGAGCTGCACCCGGCGCTACGCGCCGTCCGGGGCGCGCTCGCCACCCGGACCGACCGGCGGACCCGGCTGCTGGCGGCGGTGCTGCCGCCGTCGGTGCTGCTGCGCTGGCGCATCGCGCTGGGCAACGCGTCCTCCCGGCTGGTGGCCAGGACGGGCGACGCCCGCTACCGGCTGCTGCGCTGGAGCCCGCGCCGCCTGCTGGCCACCCGCACGGGCCGCTGACCCACCGCGCCCCCGTCGCGGGACCCGACCAGGCAAGCCGGGCGGTGGGCCGGACGGGACCGGAGCCGGAGGCGGGGGCGGGGGCGGGGGCGGCGAGATCGCGCTCGATCAGGGTTCGAGTGGTCTCCGGGCGGTCCTGAGGCCACTCGAACCAGGAAACTGCACGATCTTGGAGCGGCCAAGCCGATGGGGGCGCCCGAGGCCGGAGCGCGAGGGTGGCGCAGGGCACCGGAGCACGGGGCACCGGAGCGCGGGGCGACGCATGGGGGCGCAGGGCCCGGAGCACGGGGGGCGACACACGGGGGCATGGCAGAGCGCGGAGAAAGCCCGCACGCACCCGTGCGGGCAGGAAGCAGCGGCCCGCTGTCGGCGGGCCGGATCAGCGTGGTCCCGCCGGGCCGGCGGGACCGAGGATCAGCGGTGGAACCGGGTCAGCGGTGCCCCTCCGGGCGCTGCCGCCACCGGTCCTCCATCCGATCCACGAACGACGACCGTCGGCCGGACCGCCCGCGCGGGCGGCGTCGGCTGGTGGTCGTCCCCCCGACCACGTGCAGGTCGGGGGACTGCGCCTTGCGGTGCGACTGCACCGCGTACGCCGCCGAACCCAGCATGATGACGAAACCCACCACCGCGAGCGGTGGGGTCTTGATCACCGCACCGTAGACCAGTAGAGCCAGGCCAACGATGATCGCGCCGGCAGCGACGAGCAGACGACGCCGCGCGTGGAAGCGCGGATCGCTGGCACGCACGGCCGAGGCGAATTTTGGGTCCTCGGCAAGCGACCGCTCGATCTGCTCGAACAGCCGCTGCTCGTGCTCCGAGAGCGGCACGGCACTCCTCCCCGGTCACGCTGGTCGGCCCGGTCGGACCGACAGACCGTGGCAGCCAACCGGCTGCTTAACGACAAGTCTACGAGGGGGGTCGCGCGTCGGAAAGCGGGACGACCTATGGGCGGGGCGGATTTTCGGTTCGCCCGGGATCGCGCCGGCCGAGCAGGCTCGCCGGACCTATGACGGAACGCCCGAATCGGGCAGCGGCGGCGTCCGCCACGGCCTCCGCCTCCCGCCAGCCGCGCTCGGGCGCGCCCAGCGTCAGCTGCTGCGGCGTCTCGCCCGCCGGGGCGAGACCCTCCATCCGCACCCCGACGAGGCGGATCCGCTCACCGGGGTCGAGGACGGTGTAGAGCGCCCAGGCCGTGTCGAACATCTCCCGCGCCGTGTCGGTCGCCACGTCGAGGGTGCGGGACCGGGTGACCGTGCGGAAGTCGGCCGTGCGCACCTTGATCGACACCGTGCGGCCGACCTGCCCGGCCCGGCGCAGCCGGGCGCCGACCTTCTCGGCGAGGGCGAGCAGGGCCCGGCGGATCTCCAGCGGGTCGGCCACGTCCGCGTCGAACGTCACCTCCGCGCCGATCGACTTCTCCACCTGCTCGGGGCTGACCCGGCGCGGGTCGCGCCCCCAGGCCAGCTCGTGCAGGTGGGCCGCGGCGGCCTCGCCGAGCGCCTTGCGGAGCATGCCGCGCGGCGCCTCGGCCAGGTCGCCGATGGTGGCCAGCCCGAGCCGGCGCAGCGTCTCGGCGGAGCGCTCCCCCACGCCCCACAGGGCGTCGACCGGCAGGGGGCGCAGGAAGTCGAGCACCCGGTCGGCCGGCACCACGAGCAGCCCGTCGGGCTTGGCCCGGGTGGAGCCGAGCTTGGCCACGAACTTGCTCGGCGCGACCCCCACCGAGCAGGTCAGCCCCTGCTCCTCGGCGACCCGGGCGCGGATGCCCCGGGCGATCTCGGCGGGCGGCCCGAACAACCGGCGGGCCCCGGCCACGTCGAGGAACGCCTCGTCGAGCGAGAGCGGCTCGACCAGCGGCGTGACGTCCCGCAGGATCTGCATCACCGCCCGGGAGGCCGCCGTGTACTGCGCGAAGTCGGGCGGCAGGTAGACCGCGTGCGGGCACAGCGCCCGGGCACGCATGATCGGCATGGCGCTGCGGACGCCGTACCGGCGGGCCTCGTAGCTGGCGGCGCTGACCACGCCGCGCGGGCCGACCCCGCCGACCACGACGGGCCGGCCCCGCAGCTCGGGGCGGCGGCGCACCTCGACCGAGGCGTAGAAGGCGTCCATGTCGACGTGCAGGATCGGGCTGCCGGAGTCGTCGCCGTCGGGCCCGAAGCGCGGGTCGCCGCCGCGCGGCAACGACTGACTGCGACCCATGCCCGCAGGCTAGCCCCCGGGTACGACACGCCGCGGCCCCCGGGGCCGGTCCCGCCGGCCGGGCCGCGCTCAGCACCGCGCGGGCGCGCAGGTGCCCCGCTCAGCCGCGCACCACCAGCAGCGGGATGGTCATCTCGGCGGCCGTGTCCGACCCGTGGTAGGCCACCAGGCGGGAGTCCATGGGATGCTCCGAGCGGGTGGCGACCACGGCGGACGTGCCCAGGCAGACCACGACCACGTCGCCGATGCGGCCCAGGTGCGCCTCGGGCACCGGCCCGAACCAGCCGGTCGCCACCGCCTCCTCGCGGCGCAGCACCCGGGCCGCGTCGCCGAGCACGGCCGACCAGGCGGCCACCACGTCGTCGGCCGCTCCCGGCACGACGTGCAGGTAGCGGACCCGGGGCTCCCCCGCGAGCACCCGCACCCCGGCCCGCAGCCGGTCGTCGGCGTCGAAGTCGATCCGGTCGGCCGGCGGCACGTCGAGCTGGCCGTGGTCGGCGGTGACCAGCAGCGCGGCGTCCGGCGGCAGCCCGTCGACCAGCCGGGCGAGCAGCGCGTCCACCCCGGTCGCGGCGGCCCGCCACGGCTGCGAGTCGACGCCGGAGAGGTGGCCGTGCCGGTCCAGGTCGGGGTGGTAGCCGGAGACCAGGGCCGGCCCGGCCCCGGCGCGCAGCGCGGTCAGCATCGCGGTGGCCAGCGCGTCGGCGTCGGCCGCGCCCCGGTAGTCCCCGCCCCGGTTGGCGGCGAGGGTGAGCCCGCTGCCGGCGTACTCGGGGCGGCTCACCACGGTCACCGCGACCCCTGCGGCGCGGGCGCGTTCGAGCTGGGTGGCGACGGGCTGCCAGCGCAGCGGCTCCGGGTCGCCGGTCCACTCGATGTGGCTGAGCACCCGGTCGGTGCCGGGCACCCGCACCCGGAATCCGAGCACACCGTGCGCGCCGGGCGCGGCCCCGGTGCCCAACGTCACCAGGCTCGTCGGGGTGGTCGACGGGAAGCCGCAGGTGAGCGGGCGGCCGACGGTCGCGGCCAGCCCGGCCAGGGTCGGGGCGTGCGGGGCGGCGGTGGGGATCTGGTACCAGCCGAGCCCGTCGACCAGCAGCACCGCGACCCGCCGCACCCCGGCGAGCGCCGGTGTCAGGCCGAGCAGGTCGACGGCCCCGGGCACGCCGAGCACCGCCAGGGCGCTGGGCAGCACGTCGGCCAGGCTCCCCCCGCCGTAGCGGGGCGGCACCGGGGCCAGCGGATCGGCCGGCGGGCGCGGGGCCGGGACGGCCCCCCGCGCTGGCTCACCGGGCGGGGGCGGGACGGCGGCGGTCATGCCGGGCGGCGGGCGAAGAGGTGCAGCTGGGCGGCGAGGTCCCGGTACGGCGGCCGGGCCGCCAGGGCCCGCTCCAGCTCGACCAGGGCGGCCTGCTGGCCGTCCGCGACGGCGGCGGGCAGGAGGTCGGCCAGGACGCGTACCCCGTGGATCTCCTCGACCGTGAGGCCGGCGGCGGCCAGCAGCGCGGCGGCGCGGTCGGCGTCGTAGCGCCGCCGCAGGGTGTCGCGGGGCCCGGCGGTGCCGGCCGGGTCGGCGGCCAGGGCGGCGGCCACGTCGAGGTGGCCGTTCATCGCCCGGCCGAGCGCCGCCGCGGCCTGCCCGGCCACCAGGACGCTCGCCGCGCCGCCCGGGCGCAGCGCGGTGACCAGCGCGGCCACCACGGGCGCGGGGTCGTCGACGACCTCCAGCACGGAGTGGCAGAGCACCAGGTCGACGCTGGCCGGCTCGACCAGCCCGGCGAGGGCGTCGCCGTCGCCCTGCACGGCGCGCACCCGGTCGGCGACGCCGGCCTCGGCGGCCCGGCGGGTGAGCGCGGCGAGCGCGTCGGGGCTGGCGTCGACCACGGTGACCCCGTGCCCGGCCTGCGCCAGCGGCACGGCGAAGCCGCCCGTGCCGCCCCCCACGTCGAGGACCGTGAGCCGGTCGCCGGCGCGACGTTCCAGCTCGGCGCGGAGCACCGACCAGATGACGGCGGTACGGGGGGTCAACGGCGGGCCGGTGAACCGGGCACTGGTCTGCTCCACACGGTCGAGCCTAGTCAGCCCCGGCGGCGTTAACAGGGGGCCCCTGCTATGCAGGAAGCGTTAACAAGGTGCCCCTCCTTACACCTCAGCGGAAGTCGCGGGAGGGCGGGGCGACCGGCGCCTCGATCGGGTCGAGCCGGTCGGCGGTCAGGTTGGTCACCCCCTCGTGCCGCTGCAACCGGCCGCGCACCACCAGCGCGGCGCTGGTGCGCGCCACCTGCCGGTAGCGCTGCCACAGCCCCGGCGAGCAGGTGACGTTGAGCATGCCGGTCTCGTCCTCCAGGTTGAGGAAGGTGACCCCGCCGGCGGTCGCCGGCCGCTGCCGGTGGGTGACGATCCCGCCGACGCGGATCCGCCGGCCCGGCTCCACCCGGCCCAGCCGGGCGATCGGCACCGCGCCGAGGGCGTCGAGCCGGTCGCGCAGGAACCGGGCCGGGTGGCTCTCCGGCGACAGGCCCGTCGCCCAGACGTCGGCGACGAGGCGGTCCACCGCGTCCATGCCGGGCAGCGTCGGCGCGGTCGCCCCGGTCACCGTGCCCGGCAGCCGGCCCGGCCGGTCCTGGGCGGCCGCCCCGGCCGCCCAGAGCGCCTGCCGCCGGGTCAGCCCGAAGCAGGCGAAGGCGTCGGCGGTGGCCAGCGCCTCCAGCTGCGCGGCGGTGAGGCCGACGCGCCGGGCCAGGTCCGGCATGTCACGGTACGGCCCGTGCGCCGCCCGCTCCGCCTCGATCCGCTCGGCCACCGGATCGCCGAGGGTACGCACCCCGCCCAGCCCGAGCCGCACCGCCGGACCGCCCAGCCCCCACGCGTGCGGCGGCTCGCCCGGCGCGCTGCCCCACCGGGTGTCCGGGGTGGACTCCAGCACGGCCTTCGCGCCGCTGGCGTTGACGTCCGGCCGGCGCACCTGCACGCCGTGCCGCCGCGCGTCGTCCACCAGGGTCTGCGGCGAGTAGAAGCCCATCGGCTGGGCGTTGAGCAGCGCGGCCAGGAAGGGGCCCGGGTGGTAGCGCTTGAGCCAGGAGCTGGCGTACACCAGGTAGGCGAAGCTCATCGCGTGGCTCTCCGGGAAGCCGTAGCTGGCGAACGCGGTGAGCTTGCGGTAGACGTCGTCGGCCAGCTCCCCGGCGATGCCCCGCTCGGCCATCCCCGCGTAGAGCCGGTCGGCGATCCGCGCCATCCGCTGCACCGACCGCTTCGCCCCCATCGCCCGGCGCAGCTGGTCGGCCTCCGCCGCGTCGAAGCCGGCCAGGTCGATGGCGAGCTGCATGAGCTGCTCCTGGAACAGCGGCACGCCGAGGGTCTTCTCCAGCGCGTTGCGCATCAGCGGGTGCGGGTACGTCACCGGCTCCTGGCCGTTGCGCCGCCGGATGTACGGGTGCACCGAGCCGCCCTGGATCGGGCCGGGCCGGATCAGCGCCACCTCCACCACCAGGTCGTAGAACTCGCGGGGCTTGAGCCGGGGCAGGGTGGCCATCTGGGCGCGGCTCTCCACCTGGAACACCCCCACCGAGTCGGCCCGGCAGAGCATGGCGTAGACCTCGGGGTCGTCCAGCGTCATGTCGCCCAGGTCGAGGGTCTCGCCGATCATGTCGTAGCCGTAGTGCAGGGCGGAGAGCATGCCGAGGCCGAGCAGGTCGAACTTGACCAGCCCGACGGCGGCGCAGTCGTCCTTGTCCCACTGGAGCACGCTGCGGCCGGGCATCCGCCCCCACTCCACCGGGCAGACCTCGATCACCGGCCGGTCGCAGATCACCATCCCGCCGGAGTGGATGCCCAGGTGCCTCGGGAACCCCGCCCACCTCCCCGAGCCACCAGCCAACTCGTTGGCGTACGTCACGACCTGCTCGGGGACGTCCTCGGCGTCGACCGCGGCGACCGAGCCCCAGCGGTCGATCCGCTTGCTCCAGGCGTCCTGCTGGCCGGGCGAGAAGCCGAACGCCTTCGCCACGTCCCGCACCGCCGACCGGGGCCGGTAGGAGATGACGTTGGCGACCTGGGCGGCGTGCTCCCGGCCGTAGCGGGCGTAGACGTGCTGGATCACCTCCTCCCGGCGGTCGGACTCGATGTCCACGTCGATGTCGGGCGGCCCGTCGCGCTCCGGGGCGAGGAACCGCTCGAACAGCAGCCGGTGCCGCACCGCGTCCACATTGGTGATCCGCAGCGCGTAGCAGACCGCCGAGTTGGCCGCCGACCCCCGGCCCTGGCAGTAGATGTCCTGCTCGCGGCAGAACGCGACGATGTCGTAGACCACCAGGAAGTAGCCGGGGAAGCCCAGCTCGTCGATCATCCGCAGCTCGTGGTCGAGCTGCGCGTACGCCTCCGGGTGCGCCGCGGGCGGCCCGTACCGCTCGTGGGCCCCGGCCATGGTCAGCTCGCGCAGCCAGCTCATCTCGGTGTGCCCCGGCGGCACCGGGTACGCCGGCAGCTTCGGCGCGACCAGGTGCAGGTCGAACGCCAGCTCCGCGCCGAACTCGGCGGCCCGCGCCACCGCGCCCGGGTAGGCAGTGAACCGCGCCGCCATCTCCGCGCCGTCGCGCAGGTGGGCGGTGCCGGCGGCGGGCAGCCAGCCGTCGATCTCGTCGAGGCTGCGCCGGGCCCGCACGGCGGCCAGGGTGGTGGCCAGCCGGCGGCGGCCCGGGGTGGCGTAGTGCACGTTGTTCGTGGCCACCGTGGGCAGCCCGGCGGCGCGGGCCAGCTCGGCGAGCGCGTCGTTGCGGTCGCCGTCGACCGGGTGCCCGTGGTCGGTCAGCTCCACCGCCACCGTCTCCGCGCCGAACAGCGCGGTGAGCCGGTCCAGTTCCCGGGCCGCCGCGTCGACGCCCGCGGTGAGCAGCGCGGCCGGCACGTGCCCCTTGCGGCAGCCGGTGAGCACCAGCACGTGGTCGCGCAGCTCGGCGGCGACCTCCTCCAGCTCGCCGTAGACCGGGCGGCCCTTCTCGCCGCCGCGCAGCTGGGCCCGGGAGATGGTCGCGGCGAGCCGCGCGTAGCCCTCGTGGCCGTGGGCCAGCACCAGCAGGTGCGCGCCGAGCGGGTCCGGCTCGCCGTTCTGCGGGCCGGGCAGCCCGAGGGACAGCTCCGCGCCGAAGACCGTCGGCAGGCGCAGCGCGCGGGCCGCCTCGGCGAAGCGCACCACGCCGTAGAAGCCGTCGTGGTCGGTGACGGCGAGCGCGGTGAGCCCGAGCCGGGCCGCCTCCTCGGCCAGCTCCTCCGGATGGCTGGCCCCGTCGAGGAAGCTGAAGTTGCTGTGCGCGTGCAGCTCGGCGTAGGGCACCGTGCCGGTGCCGGGGCCGCCGCTTCCCGGGTCGCCGCCAGCGCGGGATGGCTCCGGCGGGGTGTACCGGCCCCGGTGGCGGCTCCAGGCGGGGCCGTCGCCCCCGTCGGCGTCGACGGCGAGGGGATCCACCACGGGCGGGTCCACGGCCCACAGGCGTCGCCCGCCCGCCCCGCCCGCGCCGCCCTGCTCGCCCTCCCCGCCGCCCCGATCCGCCCCGGCCCGCCCTGACCCGCCCGGACCCGGCCCGGCCCGGCCCGAGAGCACCCGCTCCAGCTCCCTCCACCCCACGCCGGGGTTGTGAAAGCTCACCGCGCACCCCGAGCCACGGAGATCTTGGAAGTTTCCGGCCCCTGGAGGGGCCACGAACTTCCAAGATCCGCAGCAGGGAGATTCCGACGGTCAGTCATAGATCGCCTCCACCAGCCACCGGCCGGACTCGACCGCCAGCAGGAGGGCCGCCCCGTCGGCCAGGCACACCTGGAACCGGGCGCGGCGGCGGGACTCCGCCGGGGACCACCAGCGCTCGTCCACCGGCCACGGGCCGGCCCAGCCGACGATCTCCACCGGCCGGGCCGCGCCGACGGCCAGCCGCGCCGGGGCGGCGGTGAGCTGGAGCCGCGCGCTGACCCCGACCGGCTCGCCGGCCGCGTCGTGGACGGTCGCCGCGAGCGGGGCGGGCAGCACCACGGCCGGCGAGGGCGGCGGCAGCCGACCCGGCCACGGCGGCGACGCGCCCCGCCCCGACGAGGCCGCCCCGCCCCGGGCAGGCCCACCGGACCGGTCGAACCCGCCAGCCCCACCGGACCGGTCAGCACGGCCCGGCCCGCCAGCCCCACCGGCCCGGACCGGGCCCGCCAACCCGCCGGGGCGGGCAGGGCCGATCGGCTCGCCGACCCGGGCAGAGCCAGCCAACTCGCCGACCCGAGCGGGACCGGTCGGCTCGCCGGGGCGGGCGGGCAGCCGCTCGTCGCCCCACGGCACCAGCCGCACCTGGTCGCCCGGTGACCGGCCGCCGCCGAGGACCGCGGTGACCACCGCCTCGGGGCCGAGGAGGCCCTGCACCCGGCTCAGCGCCCGGTGCGCCCGCTCGCGTTCCTCGCCCGTCTCCCCCCACAGCCCGGGTTGCAGGTCGGCCCGGGCGAGCACCCCGTCGGGCACCAGGCGCAGCCGGATGATCCCCGCCGTCGGGCGGGTCGGGCGGGCGCCGGGGCGGCCGGCGCTGCCGGTGAGCCAGCCGTCGAGCTGCCACCGCACCCGGTCGGCGATGGCCGCCGCGGTGAGCAGCCCGTCGTGCCGCCACACGCGGTGCAGCTCCTGGCCGTGGGCGGTGACCGCCTCGATGCCCAGCCGGGTGCAGGCCAGCCCGTGCGCGGCGAGCCGGTCGTGCAGCCGCTCGGCCAGCGCACGGGCGGCGAAGGCGGCGGCGTCGACCCGGTCGACGGGCTCGTCGTGGTCGGCGGTGACGGCCAGGTCCACCGGGGGCCGGCGGACGGCCAACGGCCGGTGGTCCCGGCCGGCAGCGAGCCGGTGGGCCAGCGCGCCGTCGAACCCGAACCGGGCCAGCACGTCCCCGGCCGGCAGCGCGGCGAAGCCCCCCAGGGTGCGTACGCCGAGCCGGCGCAGCAGGTCGGCCAGGGCCGGCCGGCCGAGCGCCTCCACCGGCAGGTCGGCCAGGAAGCCGGGGGTGCCGCCGGGGGGCACCACCTGCCCGGCACGGGCCGCCAGGCCGGCGGCGAACACCCCGTCGGCGATGCCCACCTGGCTCTCCACCGCACAGGTCTGGGCGACGTGCTCGATGATCCGCTCGGCGGCCGCCTCCTCGCCGCCCAGGTAGCGGGCCGGGCCCCGGGCGGCCAGCGCGCAGGTGCCGGGGCGCACCACCTCGACGCCGGCGGCCAGCTCCTCGACGGCGGCGACCACCGGCTCGAAGGCCCGGGCGTCCCGCCCCGGGTCGTGGTCGACGACGGTCAGCCGGGGGCAGCGCGCCTGCGCCTCCCGCTTGCGCAGGCCCCGGCGGACGCCCTCGGCGCGGGCCGCCTCGGAGCAGGCGACCACCCGGTTGGCGTGCAGCACGGCCACCGCCCCGGTGGCCGGCACCCCGTCGACGATCTCGGCGGCGAGCACCGGCCAGTCGGGACACCAGAGCAGCAGCGTCCGCACCGGCGCACCGGTCACGCGGGACCGACCACGGTGAGCGCGCCACGGCGGGGCGGTGCGCCCGCCGACGAGGACGGGACGCCCGACGAGGACGGGACAGCCGACGAGGACGGGACAGCCGACGAGGACGGGACGCCCGACGGAGGCGGCGGCGGGGCGACCGACGGCAGCGACGGCGGGACGGGGCGGAGCCGGCCGGCGGCCGAGCGGCCGGTGGCGGAGACGCCCGGCGCGACGGGCGGGCAGGGGACGACCCGGGTCAGCGCGTCACCGGGGAGCCAGACCTTGATCTCCTTGGGCCGGGCCGCCGCGCCCCGCCCCCGGGCACAGATGGTGACCTCGCGCCGCCGCAGCCGGCCCCGGCCCTGGCCCAGCCCCTCCCAGACGCCCCGGACCACCTGCAACGTGACGTCCGCGCCGTCCCACCGGCCGTACGGGACGAGCACGCTGCCGCGCTGCCGCGCCCGGGCGGCCAGCCGGCTGGCCACGGAGGCGGAGACGGTGGCCGGCACGGCGGCGACCACCACGTCCACCCCGTCGATCAGGGCGGCGACGACGGTCGGCCAGTCGGGCCCGGGCTGCGGCACCAGGGCGAGCCGGTCCAGGGCGATGCCGGCCTCGGCCGCCGCCCCCGCGCCGAAGGTCGGCACGCCCACCACGGCGCACCACGAGCCGGCCCGGGACGCCTCGGCGAGCAGCGCCAGCACCAGGGAGGTGCCGCCGCTGCGCCGGGGCTGGCCGGCGGCGACCGCGATCGTGCTGCCCCGGCGCAGCCCCCGGCTGGGCAGCAGGCCGGTCAGCTCGGCGGCCACCGGCAGTGTCCGGTGCGCCCCGGCCGGGTCCGGCGCGCTCGCCGGACGGACCAGGCCGGCCAGTGCGGCGGAACCGACCACCATGCGGCCCGCCATCGGACCTACCCCCTGTCGTGCCTCGCCCGTCGTTGCCGAAGTGCCGAAGTGCTGTGCCAAAGTGCTGTGCTGGGTGGGTGTCGCGGTCAGGCGGCGAGGCCGTCGAGCTCCGGCTGGTGGGCCAGCCCGAGGGAGGTCTCCACCACCGTCACGAACTGCTCGGCCGCCCGGAGCAGGTCGTCGGCCTGCCGGGCGCTGACCACCCGGGGGATGCCGGCCTCGGCGGCGGCGCGCTTGCCCGCGCCGGCGGCGAAGTAGGCGGCCCACTCGTCCAGCTCGGGGGCGACCGTGCAGAGCAGGACCCAGACGCTCGTGATGCGGTGTCGCCGGGCCGGCGCGGGGCGGGCGCGGGCGGCGAGCACGGCCGCGGCGGCGCGGAGGGCGGCGAGGTGGGCCGCGGCGTAGCGCAGGCCGTCGGGGCGGGTGCGGGCGGCCTCCGCCAGCCCGTGCCGGGCCACCGCGAGGAGCTGGGCCGGGGTGCGGTTCGGCAGCACGTGCGCCGGCACCGTCGGTGGCTGGGCCGAGTTGGTCGGCATGGGCTGTCTCCTCCACGTGGCCGGGGCCGGGCACGGCGGCCGGGGCCGCCGGCACGGGCCGGGTCGGGTGGTGCGGAGGAAGACGCACCGGGTGGGGCCGGCCGGGTGTGGACGCTTCCCCACACCACACCCGGCCGGCGGCCGGCGGGTTCGTCGCCCGCCGCCCGGGGGTCGTGGGCGGCGGGCGACGCTCCTGCCTGACGGGCCCGGACTCGCGACTGCCCGGGACCCAGGTGCGGCCCGCGGAGCCGCACCGCCCGGGGCCGGCGCCGCGAAACACCACCCCGGGTGGTTGGAACGAACGTTCGAGGCAATCGAACACTCGTTCTAACTACTGCTGACAGTACACCCCGCGCCCGACGAAAACGCAACGTGTGGCAGGCCGGCGTGCCGAAACAGACGGCGACGCTAGCCTCTGCTGGTGACGACTCCCCGCCCCGCCCTCGGTGTCGCCATGGTGCTCGGCTCGGGAGCCCTGTTCGCCGTCAACGGCACGGTCTCCAAGCTGGTGCTCCGGGCCGGCCTGAACGCGCAGCAGCTCACCCTGCTGCGCGCCCTGGGCGCGGTCGTCGTCCTGCTGCTGCTCAGCGTCGCGCTGCGGCCGGGGGCGCGCCGGCTGCGGGTCACCCCCCGGCAGCTCCCGCTGCTGCTCGGGTACGGCCTGACCGGCTTCTTCCTGGTGCCGATGCTCTACTTCGTCGCCATCTCCCGGCTGCCGGTCGGGATCGGCCTGCTGTTCGAGTACTCCGCCCCGCTGCTGGTCGCCCTCTGGGCGCGGTTCGGCCAGCGGCACCGGGTCCGCCCCCGGCTCTGGGTCGGCCTGGCGCTGAGCCTCGTCGGGCTGGGCTGCGTGGCCGAGGTGTGGGGCGGGCTGCGCCTGGACGGCCTGGGCGTGCTCGCCGGGGTGGGCGCGGCGGTCTTCCTGGCCGGCTACTACGTGCTCGGGGCGCGGGGCGTGCAGGGCCGGGACACCCTGTCGCTGTGCACCTGGGCGTTCGGCGGCTCCGCGGTGGCCGGGCTGCTCACCCGGGCGGTCACCGCCGGCGCCGGGGGCTGGGAGCCGCTGACCGGCCGCGCCGGGGGCGTGCCGGTCGCCCTGCTCTGCGCGTACGTGGTGGTGCTCGGCTCGGTCGTGCCGTACCTGCTGGTGGCCGGCGCGATGCGGCACCTGCCCGCGACCAGCGTCGGGATCGTCGGCATGGTGGAGCCGGTGCTCGCCGCCGCGGTCGCCTGGGTCGTCATCGGCGCGGGCGAGACGCTCAACGCCGCCCAGCTCGGCGGCGGCGCGCTGGTGCTGCTCGGGGTGGCGCTGGCCGAGACGGCCCGGTCGGCCCCGCCCGGACGGCAGACCGTGCCGCCCGCGCCCGACGCCGTGGTCACCGGCGCGCCCGCCGCCGGCCGCTGACCGCCGCGACTCCCAGGACGCGCACAGGCTTCGCAAAGGACCGGTCGAGGTCACCGCCGCAGGGTGGGGACCATGAACGTCAGCCGTACCGAAACGATCGTCGGATGAGCGCCGCCGTCGCCGGGCGACCGGCCCCGGCCCGGCTCGTCCCGCCGGGGGCGCCCGGCTGGTGGGCCGACGCGGCGGGCGTCGCCGCCGTGCTCAGCCTGCTCGTGGTCACCGCCCTCTGGACGGCCGACCGGGGCGTGCAGGAGCTGCTGTCCGGGGTGGCCGGCGGCCTCACCTCCGCCGGCCGGCTCACCGGCCTGCTCAGCGCCGACCTGATGCTGATCCAGGTGGTCCTGATGGCCCGGGTGCCGCTGGTCGAGCGGCGCTTCGGCCAGGACCGGATCGCCCGCTGGCACCGGCTCGCCGGCTTCGCCTCGTTCCACCTGCTGCTGGCCCACGTGGCGCTGACCACCATCGGGTACGCGGGCACCGCCCGCGAGGACGTCGTCACGCAGTCCTGGCTGCTGGTCACCGGCTACCCGGGGATGCTGCTGGCCACCGCCGCGCTGGGCCTGCTGGTGCTGGTGGTGGCCACCTCGGTGCGGGCGGCCCGCCGCCGGCTGCGCTACGAGTCCTGGCACCTGCTGCACCTGTACGCGTACCTGGGGATCGCGCTGGCCCTGCCGCACCAGCTCTGGACCGGCGCGGACTTCGTCGCCGCCCCCGCCGCGCGGGCGTACTGGTGGACGGTCTACCTGCTGGCGCTGGGCAGCGTGCTGGTGTTCCGGCTCGGGCTGCCGGCGTGGCGCTCCCTGCGGCACCGGGTCGAGGTGGCGGCGGTGGTGCCCGAGGCGCCGGGGGTGACCTCGGTGTGGCTGCGCGGGCGCGACCTGCACCGGCTGCCCGTGCGGGCGGGGCAGTTCTTCTCCTGGCGGTTCCTCGACGGCCCCGGCTGGTCCCGGGCCCACCCGTACTCGCTGTCGGCGCCCCCGGCGGGGGACCTGATGCGGATCACCGTGAAGGACCTCGGCGACGGCAGCGCCCGGGTGGCCGCCCTGCGCCCCGGCACCCGGGTGCTGCTGGAGGGCCCGTACGGGCGGCTGACCGGGGAGCACTGGCGCGGCGGCGGGATCACCCTGTTCGCCTGCGGGGTCGGCGTCACCCCGCTGCTGGCGCTGCTGTGGGAGCTGCCGTACGCACCGGGGCAGGCGGTGCTGCTCTACCGCGCGCGTACCGGGGAGGAGATCGCCTTCCGCGCGGAGCTGGACCGGCTCGCGGCCGAGCGCGGGGTGGTGGTGCACCACCTGGTCGGCCCGCGCGCCGGGCGACCCGCCTGGCTGCCCGCGTACGCGGAGGGGACGCCGGACGCCGAGGCGCTGCGCCGGCTCTCCCCCGACATCGCCGACCACGACGTCTTCCTCTGCGGCCCGGACGGCTGGGTCGACGCGGCGCGGGCCGCGACCCGCGCCGCCGGGGTGCCCGACGAGCACACCCACCACGAACGTTTTGCCTGGTGACAGGCGCGAAGGGGGTTTCCATGCGACGGATCACCGTGTGGCTGCTGTCCACCGTGGCGGCGCTGGTGCTGCTGTTCAGCTACAAGACCAGCACGATGGGGGTGGGCGGGGAGAGCAGCGCGATCGCCGCCGGCACGGGCGGCGACGCCGGCACCGGCCCGGCCGGCACCGACACCGGCCCGTCGGGCACCGACGCCGACACCGGCTCGTCCGGCACCGACGCCGGGCGGTACGACGGGTCGGTGGCGCAGACCCGGTGGGGGCCGGTGCAGGTCCGGATCACCGTCTCCGGCGGGAAGATCACCGACGTCACCACGCTCCAGGTGCCCGACGGCAACCACCGGGACCAGCAGATCAACGACTACGCGGTGCCGATCCTGCGGCAGTCGGCCCTGGCCGCGCAGAGCGCCGACATCGACACGGTCTCCGGGGCCACCGTCACCAGCGACGGCTACCGGGAGTCCCTCCAGGCCGCCATCGACGCGGCCCACCTGTGAGCGGGAAGGTGAACACGATGGCCACGACCACCGAGCCGGGCCGGCGGGCCTGGGTGGAACAGGTGATGGGACTGCCGGTGAGCGTGCACCTGCGCGGGCCCGGGGTGCGCGACGCCGCCGTCGCCGCCCGGGTGGAGGCGTTCTTCGCCGAGCTGCGGGCGGCCGACGACACGTTCAGCACGTACCGGCCGGACAGCGTCCTCGGCCGGCTCGACGGCCGGTCGCCCGACCCGGCCACCGCCGAACCGGCGGTGCGGGAGGTCGTCGAGCTGTGCGAGCGGGCCCGGCTGCGCACCGACGGCCGGTTCGACGCCCGGCGGCTGCCGCTGCCGCGCGGCGGCGTCGGCTTCGACCCGTCCGGGCTGGTCAAGGGCTGGGCGGTCGCGCGGGCCGCCCGGTGGCTGACCGACCTGCCCGACCACGACGTGTGCCTCAACGCCGGGGGCGACGTGCTGCTGCGCGCCGCGCCCGACCGACCGGCGTGGCGGGTCGGCGTCGAGGACCCGCAGCGCCCCGGGCACCTACTCGACGTGCTGGAGCGGGCGTCCGGCGCGGTCGCCACCTCCGGCACCGCCCGGCGCGGCACGCACATCACCGACCCGCGCGCCGGCCGGCCCGCCGGGGCCGTCCGGGCGGTCACCGTGGTCGGCCCCGACCTGCTCTGGGCCGACGTGTACGCCACGGCGGCCGTCGCCGGGGGCCCGGACACCCTGGACTGGCTGGCCACCCTCGACGGGTACGCCGCCCTGCTGGTGACCGCCGACGGCCGGATCCGGGCCACCCCCGGCTGGCCGGGGACCCGGCCGACGGCGTGGGCCGCCGCGGCGTAGCCGGCCGGCGGGGGCGCGGGTGGGTGGGTGCGCCGGGCCCGGCGGGGGCGGGGAGAATGGGCGGCATGCAGCCACACCCGAACGTGCGGGCCGTGCAGGAGGCCCTCGACGCCGCGGGCGCGCGGGACGGCTCCGGCCGGCCCAGCGAGGTCCGCCTGCTGCCCGAGGCGGTGCACACCGCCGCCGCGGCGGCCGACGCGCTCGGCGTCGCCGTCGGCGCCATCGCGAACTCGCTCGTCTTCGACGCCGACGGCGCGCCGCTGCTGGTGCTCACCTCCGGCGCGCACCGGGTGGACGCCGCCGGCCTGGCCGCGCACCTCGGGTTCACCCACCTGCGCCGGGCCACCCCCGAGTTCGTCCGCGCGCACACCGGCCAGCCGATCGGCGGGGTCGCCCCGCTCGGCCACCCCGGGCCGCTGCGCACCCTCGTCGACGTGGCCCTGGCGGGCCACGACGAGGTCTGGGCGGCCGGCGGGGTGCCCCAGGCGGTCTTCCCCACGACGTACGCGGAGCTGCTGCGGATCACCGCCGGCACCGCGACCGAGGTGGCGTGAGCGGCGTCCCCGAGCTGGTCACCCTGCACGTCTGGCGGATCGGGCGGGCGGCCCTGCCCGGCGCGCTGGGCCGGATGGCGACGCACCCGGCCCGGCTGCGCCGCACCCCCGGGGTCCGGTTCGGCAAGCTGCTCGGCACCGGGACGGGCACCGGCTTCGGCCCCGGCGACGCCGACCCGACCCGCTGGGCGGCCCTCGCCGTCTGGGACCGCGCGGCCGACGCCGCCGGCTTCGACGCCTCGCCGGTGGGCCGCTCCTGGGCCCGCGTCGCCCGCTCGGCGGCGCGGGTCGACCTGCGCCCGCTGACCAGCCGGGGCGAGTGGTCCGGGCGGCGGCCCTTCGGCGAGCCGTCCGGCGGCCGGGTCGCCGGCCCGGTGCTGGCGCTGACCCGGGCCCGGCTGCGGGCCCGCCGGGCGGCCACCTTCTGGCGGGCCGTCCCGCCGGTGGCCGCCGCCCTGCACGCCGCGCCCGGCCTGCTGGCCCGGTTCGGCGTCGGCGAGGCCCCGCTGGGCTGGCAGGGCACGGTCAGCGTGTGGCGCGATCCGGCGGACCTCGTCGCGTTCGCGTACCGTCACCCCGAGCACCGCGCCGCCATCGCGCGCACCCCCACCGAGGGGTGGTACGCGGAGGAGCTCTTCGCGCGGTTCGAGGTGCGCGACGTGGTCGGCGACCGGGCGGTGCTGGGGTGGGTCGCCGACGGCGACGCGGCAACGGCGAAGGATGGACGGGCATGAGGCTGGTGCGCTGGACGCCGGACGACCTGGTCCGACGGCTGGACGACGTGGTGGCCGTCTACGGCGAGGCGATGAACTACCGGTCCGACCTGCTGGAGGCGCGGCGCGGCTACATCGCCACCCACGTGCGCCGCCCCGGCTTCCGCGCCGTGGCCAGCCTCACCTCCGAGGGGCACCTGGCCGGCTTCGGGTACGGCTACCTCGGCACGCCCGGCCAGTGGTGGCACGACCAGGTGCACCGGGCGCTGACCGCCGGGGACCGGCGGCGCTGGCTCACCGACTGCTTCGAGGTGGTCGAGTTGCACGTCCGGCCGCCCGCCCAGGGGCACCGCCTGGGCACCCGGCAGCTCACCGCGCTGCTCACCATGGCGCCGGGCGGCACCACCCTGCTCTCCACGCCCGAGGCCGACGAGCAGCGGTCCCGGGCCTGGCGGCTGTACCGCCGGTTCGGCTTCGTCGACGTGCTGCGCCACTTCCACTTCCCCGGCGACGAGCGCCCGTTCGGCATCCTCGGCCGGGACCTCCCGCTCACCCCGCCGGCCCCGGCCGCCGGCCCGGCCGACCGGGCGGGTTCCGGCGCCCCCGCGCAGGCCGGCCCGGCATCGGGACCGGCCGCGCCGTGACCCGGACCGGCCTCCGGCCGCTGCTGCCCTGGGTGGGGCTGGGCGCGCTGGTCCTGGCCCAGATCTGCTACCCGCTCACCGCCGACGCCACCCGGGCCGGGCTGACCGTGGCCACCGTCGTGCTCGGCTACGCCCTCTCGGTCGGCCACGCGCTGCTGACCCGGGGGCCCCGCGCGGCGGCGGCGCTGGTCGCGGTGGCCACCGGGGGCGGCTTCGCCATCGAGGCGCTCGGGGTGGCCACCGGCTTCCCGTTCGGCAGCTACGACTACTCCGGCGAGCTGGGCCCGAAGCTGGCCGGGGTGCCGCTGGTCATCCCCCTGGCCTGGACCTGGATGGCCTGGCCCGCGTGGCTCACGGCGGCCCGGCTCGTCGCCCCCGGCGTCGCCCGGGTGGCCCTCGCCGCCGTCGGGCTCGCCGCGTGGGACCTGTTCCTCGACCCGCAGATGGTCGCCGAGGGCTACTGGGTGTGGCGGGACGCCACCCCCGCGCTGCCCGGCCTGCCCGGCGTGCCCGTCAGCAACTACCTCGGCTGGCTGCTGTTCGCGGTGCTGCTGATGGCGGCGCTGCGCCCGCTGGCCGGGCCGGCCGTCGACCGGGCCGGCCCCGGCGACGCCCCGATGTTCGCGCTCTACCTGTGGACGTACGCCTCCAGCATCCTGGCGCACGCGGTGTTCCTCGGCCTGCCCGCGTCGGCGGCGTGGGGCGCGGCCGGCATGGCGGTCGCCGCCGTCCCGCTGGCCCTGGCGCTCGGCCGCGACCGCCGACCGGACCGGCAGGACCGCGACCGCCGGCAGGACCGGCAGCCCCAGCAGGGCCCGCCCGCCGACGCGACCGCATGACCGGCGTCCTGCTGCTGCTCGCCGCCGTCGCCGCGCTCACCGCGCACACCTGGGTCAACGCGACCCGGTGGCTGCGCCGCCCGGCCGGCGGGCCCGTCGAGGTCGCCGAGGCCGTCGCGGTGCTGCTGCCGCTGCGCGACGAGGCCGACCGGGTCACCCCGTGCCTGGAGTCGCTGCTCGCCCAGCGCGGCGTGCCCCGCCTGCGCATCGTGGTGCTCGACGACGGCTCCACCGACGGCACCGCCGACGTGGTCCGCGCCGTCGCCGGCGGCGACGACCGGGTCACCCTGCTCACCGGCGTCGCCCCGCCGCCGGGCTGGCTGGGCAAGCCGCACGCCTGCCACCAGCTCGCCACCCGCGCCGACCCGGCCGCCACCGTGCTGGCCTTCGTCGACGCCGACGTCGTCCTCGCCCCGTACGCGGTGGCGGCGGCCGTCGCCGAGCTGCGCGCCGCGCGGGTGACGCTGCTGTCGCCGTACCCGCAGATCGTGACCCGGACCCCGGCGGACCGGCTGGTGCAGCCGCTGTTGCAGTGGCTGTGGCTGACCTTCCTGCCGCTGCGGGCGATGGAGCGCTCGCCGCGGCCGTCGCTGGCGGCGGCCGGCGGGCAGTTCCTCGTGGTCGACCGGGCCGGCTACGCGGCGGCGGGCGGCCACGCCGCCGTGGCCGACCGGGTGCTGGAGGACATCGAGCTGGCCCGCGCGGTCAAGCGCTCCGGCGACCGGATCGCCCTGGCCGACGGCTCCCGGCTGGCCACCTGCCGCATGTACGACGACTGGCCGCAGCTGCGCGACGGCTACACCAAGTCGCTGTGGGCCTCGTTCGGCCACCCGACGGCGGCGGCGGCCGTGCTGGCGGCGCTGCTGCTGCTCTACACGGCTCCCCCGCTGGTCGCGCTGGCCGCCCTGGTCGCGGGCGCTCCGGCGGTGGCGGCGGTGGCGGCGCTGGCCTGGCTGCTCGGGGTGGCCGGGCGGGCGGTCAGCGCCCGCGCCACCGGCGGCCGGTGGTGGCCCGACGCGCTCGGCCACCCCGTGTCGGTCGTGGTCCTCGGCTGGCTGACCGCGCGGTCGTACCATCTGCGGAAGCGGCGTCGCCTGTCCTGGCGGGGTCGCCCGGTCAGCTAGGAGGGCACGTCATGGCGCGGATCGTGGTCGTCGGTGCCGGGGTGGGTGGGCTGGCCACCGCCGCCCGGCTGGCCGCCACCGGGCACGAGGTGACCGTCTTCGAACAGGCCGGCACGGTCGGCGGCAAGCTCGGCCGGTACGTCCACGACACCCCGGCCGGCGCGTTCCACTTCGACACCGGGCCCAGCCTGCTCACCCTTCCGGAGGTCTTCCACGACCTGTTCGAGGCGACCGGCGCGAAGCTCGACGAGTATCTCGACCTGACCCCGCTGGACCCGATCGTCCGGCACGTCTTCCCCGGCGGCGGGCCCGCCCTCGACTCCTGCGCCGACCCGGCCGAGTTCGCCGGCCGCGTCGGCGCGGCGTTCGGCGACCGGGCCGCCGCCGACTGGCAGCGGCTGTGGCGGCGCGCCGCCCGGGTCTGGGGCGCCTCGCAGCGCGACATCCTGCGCCGGCCCATCGACTCGCCGTTGGACCTGGCCGCGCTGGCCTGGCGGCTGGGCGACCTCGCCGCCATCGCCCCCGGGCGCACCCTGCGCGGGCTGGGCCGCCGGCACCTGGCCGACCCCCGGCTGCGGATGCTGCTGGACCGGTACGCCACCTACACCGGGGCGGACCCGCGCCGGGCCCCGGCGGCGCTGGTCGCCGTCCCGTACGCGGAGCTGGCGTTCGGCGGCTGGTACCTGCGCGGCGGCCTGGGCACCCTCGCCGACGCGCTGCTGACCCGCTGCCTGGACCTGGGCGTGGTCGTGCAGACCGGCACCGCGGTCACCCGGATCGACGCGGCGGGCGGCCGGGTCCACGGGGTACGCCTCGCCGGCGTCGCCGCGCCCGTGCCCGCCGACGTGGTGATCGCCAACGTCGACGCGCTGACCCTCTACCGGGACCTGCTGCCCAGCCCGCGCCGGCTGGCCGGGCTGACCGACCGCAGCCTCGCCGGCTTCGTGCTGCTGCTCGGGGTGGCCGGCGAGAGCGGCCTGGCCCACCACAACGTGTTCTTCCCGCGCGACTACGACGCCGAGTTCGACGCGGTCTTCGGCCACCCCGGGCGGGGCGTGCGGGCCCGGCCGGCCTCCGACCCGACCGTCTTCGTCACCGTCGCCGACGACCCGGCGGTGCGCCCCGCCGGGCACGAGGCATGGTTCGTGCTGGTCAACGCGCCCCGCCACGGCACCGCCACGGGCGCGGTGGACTGGCGGCGGCCGGGCCTGGCCGACGCGTACGCCGACCGGGTCCTCGACGTGCTCGCCGAACGCGGCGTCGACGTGCGCGACCGGCTGGTGTTCCGGGAGGTCCGCACCCCGGCCGACCTGGACGCCGCGACCGGCGCGCCCGGCGGCGCGATCTACGGCACCGCGGGCGGGCTGCTGCGGCCGGCGAACCGGGGGCCGGCGGCCGGGCTGTGGCTGGTCGGCGGCTCGGGGCACCCCGGGGGCGGCCTGCCGATGGTCACCCTCTCCGCGCAGATCGTCGCCGACGCCATCGGCCCGGATTGGGGGTAAGGAGGGGCACCTTGTTAACGCATTCTGTAGAGCAGGGGCCCCTTCTTAACGCCCCGCTGCGGCTTAACGCCCCGCTGCGGCGGGTCAGCCGGCCTCGACGAGGGGTCAGCCGGCCTCGATGAGGGCGCGGCGGACGGCGGCGAGCAGCTGCCCCAGCCCGAAGCCGGCCAGCAGCACCCAGACGGCGGTGGCCATGGTGATCGTGCCGGCGGTCAGGTCCGGGTCGATCAGCCCGGCCAGGCCGGACAGCAGCAGCCCGACCAGGGCCACGCAGACCCGGGTGGGCCGCTCCCCCACGGTGACCGCGCCGATCTCCCGCATCCCGGCCGACACGGAGCGGGCCCGGACGTACTCGTGCAGCCAGGACAGCCCGCCGGCGGCGGCGACCAGCGCGCCCGGCGCGCCCACCAGCCAGAACGCGGCCAACCAGGCGGCCTCGCCGAGCCGGTCGGCCACCGAGTCGTAGACGTAGCCGAGCCGGGTGGTGCGGTTGGTGGCCACCGCCACCGCGCCGTCGACGCTGTCGGCCACGGACGCGGCCAGCACGAACAGCGCGGCGAGCACCGGCCCGCTCACCGGCCGGACGGCGAACAGCGGCACGCAGAGGCAGAGCAGCACCCCCGCCACGGTGACGGCGGTCGGGGTGACCCGGAGCCGGCCCAGCACATAGCCGACGTGGTAGGCGAACCGCAGCCAGGCACGGACCACCGGGGCCGCCGCCCGGGGGTCGAACCCCCCGTGCAGCCGCGCCCACGCCGTCGCGTACTCGTCCCAGTTCAGCGAAGTGCCCACCACGGAACAACCGTCGCACCGGCGCTGTGGTGTCGCGCCACTGGGGTCACACCTGCGCGCCGACCTGCAACTGCTGCCAGACCTCGCGGGTCGCCGTGGACCGGTTGAGGGTGATGAAGTGGATGCCGGGCACGCCCTCGTCGAGCAGTCGCCGGCACATCTCGGCCGCCTGCTCGATGCCGAGCCGGCGGACCGCCTCCGGGTCGTCGGCCACCTCGGCGAAGCGCGTGGCCAGGGCCGGCGGGAACGGGGCCCCGGACAGCTGCACGGACCGCTCGATGGTGCTGAGCTGGGTGACCGGCATCACCCCGGCCAGGATCGGGGTGTCGCAGCCGGCCGCCGCCACCCGGTCCCGCAGCCGCAGGTAGTCGTCGGCGTCGAAGAACATCTGGGTGACCGCGAACTCCGCCCCGGCCCGGCACTTGCGCACGAAGTGCGCGGTGTCGCTGGCCACGTCGGGTGAGCGGGGGTGCTTGTAGGGGAAGGCGGCCACGCCGACGCTGAAGTCACCGGAGTCGCGCACCAGCCGCACCAGGTCCTCGGCGTAGAGCACCCCCTCGGGGTGGCGGACCCACTCGCCGCCCGGGTCGCCGGGCGGGTCGCCCCGCACGGCGAGCACGTTGCGCACCCCGACGCCGGCCAGCCGGCCGATGACGTTGCGCAGCTCGGCGACGGAGTGGTTGACGGCGGTGAGGTGCGCCATCGGCAGCAGGGTGGTCTCGGTGGCGATCCGCTCGGTCACCGCGACCGTGGTGTCCCGGGTCGACCCGCCGGCCCCGTAGGTGATCGAGACGAACGAGGGACGCAGCGGCTCCAGCTCGCGGATCGCCTGCCACAGCAGCCGCTCGCCCTGGGCTGTCTTGGGCGGAAAGAACTCGAACGAGAAGGTGGGCTGACGGTCACGGATCAGCTCCCCGATCGCCGGCTGCGGGTTGGGGAGGACCGATGGTAGACCGAGAGCCATGGTCCGACTCTAGCGGCCGGGCGGCACCGCACCCAGGACCTTCCCACCTGACGCGACCGCCCCCGACCGCCACGCGGGACGGGCGCGAGACGACACGGGGTCGCGGCACGGACACGGCACGGAGTCGCGGCGCGGCGGCGGGCCGGGCGGAACGTCGTACCCCCGGGGTAGACAGGCGTAGCGCGGACGGGGCCCGCGCGGGGGTCAGCACCGACCGGCGGCGCGCCGGTCCCGCCTGGTGCGCGGGTCGACGCCGCCCTCGCGCCGACCCTGCCGGAGGACCCATGACGCCGCCCACGCCGCCCGGCCCGGAGCCGCTCGGGCCGTTGCTCGCCCGGCTCCGGCGGGCCCGGGGCCGCAGCCAGCAGGCCCTCGCCGCCGAGCTGTGCGCCGCCTCGGGCGTGCCCACGCTGAGCCGGCACGAGGTGTCCCGCTGGGAGCGGCAGCTCCGGGTGCCGGGGGGCTTCTGGCTGGGCTGGCTGGCCGTGGTCCTGGCCGTGCCGGCGGAGCTGCTGGCCGACGCCGCCGGGCACGCCCGGCACGCGCGCCGGGCGCTGCCGGCCGCCCCGGCACGCCCACCGGCCGGCGGCCCGACGCCCCGCGCCGGCCTGCGGCCGACGGGCCCGGAGCGGCTGCGCCCGCCCCGGCACGCCACCCGCCCCGCCCGGCGGCGCAGCCGGCCCGACCGGCCCGCCTGACGCCCTGCCGCCACTGACTCGCCACTGACGCCACTGACGCCGAACGGTCGAGCGGTGGGCCCGGCCTACGCCGGACCCACCGCTCGACCGAACTCACGCAGTCAGCGTCGGTTCACGCGGTCAGCGTTGCAGGGTCAGCAGACCCGGCCGGTACGGCAGGAGGCCGTAGTCGACTCCGTCGGAGCTGGGGGAACGACCCTGGTAGAGCAGCTGCAGGTTGCACGGGTCGATCGTGTTCGTCTGGTCCGCGCTGGTGCGCAGCAGCTCGCCGTGGCTGATGTCGTTGGTCCAGGTGGCGCCGCTGTTGGCCTTGCCCGCGAACGGGTTGTTGTAGGTCGTCGCGTTCGGCGTCCAGGTGCCGCTCAGGCTGGTCGCCGTGAACGAGCGGAAGTAGCGCTCCCAGGAACTGGTCCTGGCCTCGATGATCATCAGGTACTGGTTACGGCCCTGCACCTTGTAGACCTGCGGCGCCTCGAAGATGTTCTCCGAGGTGTCGCTCATGATGGTCGTGTAGCTGGAGCCGAAGCTGCCCGGGAAGTTCCCGATCGGCATGATCTGGCGGTAGATCTTGCCGTTGTCGCCGGCGAAGAACAGGTACATGTTCTGGTCGTCGCCGATGATCGTCTGGTCGATCACGCCGGTGTCGGAGCCGGTGATCGTCGCGGTCGACAGGGGCTGCGGGGCCGACCAGCCGTTGGCGTTGGCCGGGTTGGTCGACGTGCGGTACGAGAACGCCGTCGGGCCCCACTGGTGGGCGAGGACCCAGATGTTCTTCGGCGCGAAGTAGAACAGCGACGGCGCCACGGTGCTCTGGCTCATGGTGTTCTGGGGGGCCGAGCCGAGCTGGTTGAGGTTGTCGACCAGGCCGAAGTTCATCGAACCCCAGCCGCCGGTGGCGCTGCTGCTGTGGGTGGTGGCGTACACCAACTGCTTGCCCTGGTAGGGAGCGATGGTGAAGTCCTTCAGCGACGCCCAGCCGGCCTTCGGCTGCGCCAGCGGGCCGGTCGACGACCACCGGTACGTCGACGGCAGGTTGCACGTGCCGCCCGGCGGGGGCGTCGTCGGCGGCGGGGTGGTGGGGTTCGTCCCACCGTCGACGCGGACGAGCTGCCACTGCTGGTTGCTGCCGTTCCAGTCGTCGTACTGCACGATGTTGCCGCCGTCGGCGGTCGACGCGCCCTGCACCTCGACGACCTTGTTGCTGTTCCGGTTGATGAACCGGACGTAGCCCCCGTCGGAGTCGGCCAGCCGGAACTGCTGGTTGGTGCCGTTCAGGTCGCTCCACTGCACGATGCTGCCGCCGTTGGCGGTGGAGAAGTTGTAGACGTCCAGCACCTTGCCGGACAGCCGCGACTTCAGCCGGTAGTAGCCGCCGCCGGAGTCCACGAACTGCCACTGCTGCTGGTTGCCGTTGTTACGCGTCCACTGGGTGATCCGCGCCCCGTCGCTCGTGGCGAGGTTGTAGACGTCCAGGGCCTTGCCGCTGTTGCGGTTGACCAACACGTACCACGCGTTCGTGTCGACCGAAGCAGCGGCGGCGGGCGTCGACACCGCGGCAGCGGCGGCCACGCCGAGCACCACCGTCGACACGCCGGCGGCGACGACCCGAGACAGCCACCCGCGTCGCCGCTGCGGCGGCGGTGCGATCGATGGCGATCCACCAATGGCAGACATGATCCTCCTTCAGATGACCAGAGATGGGCAGCGCGGGGACGGCCGCGCGCGTCGATGATGTGAGCGCTAACATCACGTACGCAGGCCTGGCGCACGCCAATCCAAGACCAACGAAGCGGCTTGCCCGGCAGCCGTGGGCGTCGTCGTCCTTGACCATCGACTGTGAGCGATAACACGCCGTTCGTCAAGTCGTAATGTTCGATACCCGAGCGAGCGTCACGCACCGTCGGCGGCGCGCCCACCCGGCGGGATCGGCTCCGGGCCGCCGGCCCCGGATCGTCGGCCCCGCGGCGTCCCGTCCCCCGGATGCCCCGGTGCCCCGGCACGAGCGGCCGGTGACACGCCACGCACCGCCGATGCGGCAGCCGCCGGGCGACCCGATAGCGTCGGGGCGTGAACCACGCTGCTCCCGTATCCCCCGTCGACCGGGCCGGCCTGCGCCAGCGGATCGACACGGCCCTCGCCGGCTTCCTCGCCGGCCAGCGCACCTGGCTGACGGCCGTCGACGAGGCCCTGGTGCCGGTGGCCGAGGCGATCGAGGCGTTCGTGCTGGGCGGCGGCAAGCGGCTGCGCCCCGCGTTCGCGTACTGGGGGTTCCGGGGCGCGGGCGGCGGCGACGCCGACCAGGTGGTCACCGCCCTGGCCGCGCTGGAGTTCGTGCAGGCCAGCGCACTGATCCACGACGACCTGATGGACCGCTCGGACACCCGGCGCGGCGAGCCGGCGGTGCACCGGCGGTTCGCCGCCCGGCACCGGGGGGCCGGCTGGGGCGGCGACGCCGACGGCTTCGGCGACGCGGCGGCGATCCTCCTCGGCGACCTGTGCCTCGTCTGGTCCGACGAGCTGCTGCACTCCGCCGGGCTGGACCCGCGCGTCGTCGCCCGGGCCCGGCCCGTCTTCGACGAGATGCGCACCGAGGTCACCGTCGGGCAGTACCTCGACGTGCTGACGCAGGTCACCGGCGACACGTCGGTGGAGCGCGCGGGCAAGGTCGCCCGGTACAAGTCGGCCAAGTACACCGTCGAGCGTCCGCTGCTGCTGGGCGCGGCGCTGGCCGACGCGCCCGCCCACGTGCGGGCGGCCTACTCGGCGTACGGGCTGCCGCTGGGCGAGGCGTTCCAGCTCCGCGACGACGTGCTCGGGGTGTTCGGCGACCCGGCGCAGACCGGCAAGCCGGCCGGCGACGACCTGCGCGAGGGCAAGCGGACGTACCTCGTGGCGGCAGCCGTGGCGGCGAGCGACGACGCGGGCCGCGCCCTGCTGCTCGGCCGGCTCGGCGATCCGGAGTTGGACGCCGACGGGGTGGCCCGGCTGCGCGAGCTGATCACCTCGACCGGCGCGCTGGCCCGCACCGAGGAGCGGATCGCGGCGCTGACGGAGACGGCGCTCGCCGCGCTGTCGGCCGTCGACCTGGAGACGGAGGCCCGGCAGGCGCTGGTGGACCTGGCCATCGCCGCCACCCGCCGCACCGACTGACCCGCCCCGCCGGCCGACCCGCCCGGTCCGGTCCGTCAGCCGACCGACCCGGCCGGACGCCACCGGCCGACCGCCCTGGTCCGCCCCGCCGGCCGACCAAGCCGGCCCGCCGGGCGGACCGGCCGGTGTCCGGCCGGGTGCGGAGGTCGACCGGGAGGGCCGTCAGAAGCCGAGGGCCTGGGCGCGGCGCTTGACCTCGCGGGCGTGGTCGCCGCCGAGGGTGGCCGCCGGGGTGCCGCCGGAGAGCGTGTCGTCGGGCTCGTAGAGCCAGCGCAGCGCCGCCTCGTCGTCGTAGCCGGCGTCGGCGAGCAGGGTGAGCACGCCGGGCAGGTGCTTGAGCACGGTGCGGTTGGCCACCAGGTCGGCGGGCACCCGGCGCACGCCGTCGCGGCGCACGGCGAGCAGCTCGCGGTCCCGGATCATCTGGTGCACCTTGCTGATCGACAGGTCGAGGCGCTCGGCGACGTCCGGCAGGGCCAGCCAGGCGGCCGGGTCGGTCGGGCCGGCAGGGCCGGCGTCGGAGGCGGCCTGGCCGGAGGGTGCGGAGTCGGTCACCCGATCACCCTGCCACGCCCCCGCCCGGGAGGCGCGCGGCACCCCCCTCGGCCCGCAGGCGAGCAGGTCGGCGGGGGCGCCGGGGCCGGTCCACGCGCGCGGCGTGGTGGGACCCCCGCCATCCGGCTGTAGCATCCGGTGCAACCTCCACCCTCCGGAGACATAGACTGCCTGCCGATGGACACACAGGTCGCCGACACGTTGCTGGGCTCGCTGCTCGACGGGCGCTACCGCATTCGCGGTCGCGTGGCCCGTGGCGGCATGGCGACCGTGTACACCGCCACCGACGAGCGCCTGGAGCGCACCGTCGCCGTCAAGATCATCCACCCGACCCAGGCCCCCGACGCGCGGACCCGGATGGCCGGGTTCCTGGCGCGCTTCACCGACGAGGCGAAGACCATCGCCCGGCTGACCCACCCGAACGTGGTCGCGGTCTACGACCAGGGCACCCACGCCGGCCTGCCGTACCTGGTCATGGAGTACGTGCGGGGCCGGACCCTGCGCGACGTGCTCGCCGAGCGCCGCCGGCTCAACCCCGACGAGGCGCTGGCGATCATGGAGCAGATGCTCGCCGCGATCGCCGCCGCGCACCGCGCCGGCCTGGTCCACCGCGACGTCAAGCCGGAGAACGTGCTGGTCGCCGAGGCGCCCACCGGCGGCGTGGCGAACCTCGTCGACAGCGTCGTCAAGGTCGCCGACTTCGGGCTGGCCCGGGCCGTGGAGGCCAGCTCCGAGGAGGAGCCGGGCAACCAGCTCATGGCCACCGTGGCGTACGTCGCCCCGGAGCTGGTCACCGACGGCCGCTCCGACACCCGCACCGACGTCTACTCGGCCGGCATCGTGCTGTTCGAGATGCTCACCGGCCGGGTCCCCTACGACGGCGACCGCCCGGTGGACGTCGCCTGGCAGCACGTCGACCGGGACGTGCCCGCCCCGTCCACGCTGGTGCCCGGCCTGCCCCGGGCGCTCGACGACCTGGTCGCCCGGGCCACCCGCCGCGACCCGGGCGCGCGCCCCACCGACGCCGGCGCCCTGCTGGCCGAGGTCCAGGTGGCCCGCGACGACCTGGGCGACGCCAACACGCACACCGCCGTGCTGCGCCCGGTGGCCGACGAGACCAGCGCCATGGCGCAGCCGACCATGGCGGTCGCGGCGGTCCGACCGGCGCAGCGGCCCGCCTGGGCCCGGCTGCCCGAGCCCGAACCGCAGCGCCCGCACCGGCGGCGGGCCACCCCCGAGCCCGAGGGGCCGATGGCGGGGCTCGCCGCGCTGCGTACCCGGATCATGGGCGACCCGCGCGGCCGCAAGGGCGTCCTCGCGGCCCTGGTGGTCCTCGGCCTGGTCGTCGCGGTCACCGGCTGGTGGTTCGGGATGGGCCGCTACACGGTGGCCCCGGAGCTGGTCGGCCTCACCAAGGCCGAGGCGGAGGGGCAGGCCGGCCGGGGCGGGTTCGTGCTGCGCTACGCCGAGCCCCGCTACGACGAGCAGGTCCCCCGCGACGCCGTGCTGACGCAGGAGCCGGCCTCGGCGGCCCGGATCGTCAAGGGCGGCACGATCACCCTCACCCTGTCCCGGGGCCCGGAGCGGCTGCCGGTGCCCGACGTGGTCGGCAAGGACTTCGACCTGGCCAAGGACGACCTGACCAACGCCGAACTGGTGGTGGTCAAGGGCGGCTCCCGCTACGACGACACCCTGCCCGAGGGCGTCGTGGTGGCCACCGACCCGAAGGTCGGCACCGAGGTCAAGCCCGGCGCGAAGGTCACCGTCACCCTCAGCAAGGGCAAGGCGCCGATCTCGGTGCCCAACCTGGTCGGCAAGAACCTCGCCGAGGCCCGCACCGCCCTGGCCCAGCTCGGCCTGGTGCCGGTGGAGACCTACAAGAAGTCGGACAAGCCGCGCGACGAGATCCTCGGGCAGAGCCCCGCCAGCGGCACCGGCGTGGAGAAGGGCGCCCAGGTCAAGCTCGACGTCAGCGAGGGCCCGCCGCAGGTCGTCGTGCCCCGGGTGGTCGACCTGCCCTGCCAGCAGGCCAAGCAGCAACTGGAGGGCCAGGGCCACCCGGTGACCGTGCAGTTCAACCCCAACGGCACCGTCCGGTACCAGAACCCGGGAGAGAACTCGCAGGTGCCGCCCGGCACCCCCGTCACGATCGGGTGCCTGTGAGCACGCCCGCGCCCCGCCGCCCGGTCGGCTCGCACACCCCCACCTCGGGCGGGCTGGCCAAGGCCGCCCTGCCGTACGTCGACGCCGCCGGCTCCGAGGTCGTCCAGGTCTACGTGTCCAACTCCCGGGGCTGGGCGCTGCCGGCGGGCGACCCGGCCCAGGACGCGCTGTTCCGCGACGGCTGCGCCGCGCGCGGGGTGCCCGTGTTCATCCACGCGTCCCTGCTGGTGAACCTGGGCTCACCCACCCCGGCCACGGTCGAGCGCTCCGCGCAGACCCTGGCCCACGCGCTGCGCCGGGGGCGGGCGATCGGCGCTCAGGGGGTGGTCTTCCACGCCGGCAGCGCCGTCGACGCCGGCCACGCCGACGCGGCCATGCGCCAGGTGCGCGAGGCGCTGCTGCCGCTGCTCGACGAGGCCACGGCCGCGGGCGGGCCGCTGCTGCTGGTGGAGCCCAGCGCGGGCGGCGGCCGGTCCCTGGCCTCCCGGGTGGAGCACCTCGGCCCCTACCTCGACGCGGTCGACCGGCACCCCGGCCTGGGCGTCTGCTTCGACACCTGCCACGCCTGGGCCGCCGGGCACGACCTGGCCGCCGAGGGCGGCATGACGGCCTGCCTCGACACGCTGGTGGCCACGGTCGGGCCCGACCGGCTGCGGCTGGTGCACGCCAACGACTCGAAGGACCTGTGCGGCTCGACCCGGGACCGGCACGAGAACATCGGCAAGGGCAGCATCGGCGAGCCGGCGTTCGCCGAGCTGATGGCCCACCCCGCCACGGCGGGCCTCCCGATCGTGGTGGAGACCCCGACGGAGAAGCACGAGGGCCACGCCGCCGACATCGCCACCCTGAACCGCCTACACCCCTGACCCCCGCTGCCCCGCCCCGGAGGCGGGCCGGGTCAGCGGCGGAGGATCGAGGTCAGGACGGTGGCGGCGCGGTCGACCGCGGCGTCGTCGACGTCGAGGTGGGTGACCAGGCGGGCGAGGCGCGGGCCGAGCACCGAGATCAGCACCCCCTCGGCGCGGGCCGCGGCGGCCAGGCCCCGCGCGTCCAGCTCGGTCTTCGTCAGGTCGAGCGGGACCAGGTTCGTGCGCACCGGCGAGGCGAGCACCCCGAACGGGGCGAGCGCCTCCGCCAGGCGGGCCGCCCTCGCGTGGTCGTCGGCGAGCCGGTCGACGTGGTGCGCGAGAGCGTACCGGCCGGCGGCGGCGAGCACCCCGGCCTGGCGCATCCCGCCGCCCATCCGCTTGCGGATCGTCCGTGCCCGCCCGATCCGCTCCGCGCTGCCCACCACCAGCGAGCCGACCGGCGCGCCGAGGCCCTTCGACAGGCAGACGGACAGGGTGTCGAACAGCGCGCCGTACTCCGCCAGGGGCACCCGGTCGGCCACGTGCGCGTGCCAGATCCGGGCCCCGTCGCAGTGCAGGGCGAGCCCGTCGGCGTCGGCGACCCGGCGCAGCTCGCGCAGCGTGGCCAGGGGGATCACCCCGCCGCCGCCCCGGTTGTGGGTCTGCTCGACGGCGATCGCCCGGGTCGGGACCGCGAAGTAGCCGTCCGGCCGGACCATCCCGGCGACCACGCCGGGGTCGAGGTCCGCGCCGGCCGCCGGCCACGTCCGCGACGAGATCCCGCCGTACGCCGCCGCCGCGCCGATCTCGTACGTCACCACGTGCGCGTCGGCGTCGCAGAGCAGCTCGTCGCCGGGCGGCACCACCAGTTGCAGGGCGATCTGGTTGGCCATCGACCCGGTCGGGGCGAACAGCGCCGCCTCGTGCCCGAACAGCGCGGCGACCTCGGCTTCGAGGGCGTTGACCGTGGGATCCTCGCCGTAGACGTCGTCGCCGACCTCGGCGGCGGCCATCGCCTCCCGCATCCCGGCGGTGGGCCGGGTCACGGTGTCCGACCGCAGGTCGACGACCAGCCGATCACCCACGGCGTCAGCCACGGAGCATCTCCGCCACGAGGAACGCCAGCTCCAGCGACTGCTGGGTGTTCAGCCGGGGGTCGCAGGCCGTTTCGTAGCGGTCGGGCAGGTCCAGGTCCTCGATGCCCTGCGCGCCGCCGAGGCACTCGGTGACGTCCTCGCCGGTCAGCTCGACGTGCAGGCCACCCGGGTGGGTCTCCAGCCCCCGGTGCACCTCGAAGTAGCCGAGCACCTCGTCGACGATGCGGTCGAAGTGCCGCGTCTTGTAGCCGTTGGAGGACTCGTGGGTGTTGCCGTGCATCGGGTCGCACTGCCAGACCACCTTGGCGCCGGCGGCGGTGACCTTCGCCACGATCGGCGGCAGGGTGTCCCGGACCTTGTGGTTGCCCATCCGGCTGATCAGCGTGAGCCGGCCGGGGACGTTCTCCGGGTTGAGCTTCTCGCAGAGCTCGATCGCCTCGTCGGGGGTGGTGGTCGGGCCGAGCTTCACGCCGATCGGGTTGGCGATGCGGGAGATGAAGTCGATGTGCGCCCCGTCGATCTGCCGGGTGCGCTCGCCGATCCACAGGAAGTGCCCGGACAGCCCGTACGCCCGGGTGCCGGAGACCCGGGTGAGCGCCCGGTCGTACTCCAGGGCCAGGGCCTCGTGGGAGCAGTAGAGGGTGACCGTGCGCAGCGCGTCGTCCTCGGTCATCCCGCAGGCCCGGATGAACGCGATGGCCCGGTCGATCTCCCGGGCGATCGCCTCGTAGCGCTCGCCGGCCGGGGAGTTCTTGACGAAGCCCTTGTTCCAGTCGTGCACCGCGTGCAGGTCGGCCAGCCCACCCGCCAGGTACGCCCGGAGCATGTTCATGGCGGCGGCCGAGTTCGCGTACGCCCGGATCATGCGCTGCGGGTCGGCGACCCGGGCCTCCGGCGTGGCCTCCAGCGAGTTGATCAGGTCACCGCGGTAGGCCGGCAGCCCGCGGGCGTCGGTCGGCAGCGACCGGGGTTTGGTGTACTGCCCCGCGACCCGGGCGACCTTGACCACCGGCAGGGACGCGCCGTAGGTGAGCACGATCGCCATCTGGAGCAGGGTGCGGGCGTTGGCGAGCAGGTGGCTCTCGGTGTTGTCGGCGAAGGTCTCGGCGCAGTCGCCGCCCTGGAGCAGGAACGCCTTGCCCTCGCAGACCAGGGCGAGCTTGCGCCGCAACTGGTCGACCTCGTACGGCGCGACGACCGACGGCACGGTGTCGAGGACCTTGCAGACCTCGGCGACCTGGGCCTGGTCGGGCCACGGCGGGACCTGCGCGCGGGGCAGCTCCCGCCAGCGGTCGAGGCCGAGGGCGGCGTCCTCGGCGGAGTCGACGGTCGGGCGGCTGGTCTGCAGGCCGGGGCTGCCCACGGCGGGATGGCTCAGCTGATGCCACTCATGGCGCATGACGGAAAGCGTACGGCGACCGCCCGGCCCCCGACGGGCGAGGGGGACGGTTTCCGGCAGTTGGAAGATCACCGCCGACCCGGGGCGTGGTCAGGGGGTGACCGACGGCTCCGGGGTGTTCCCGCCCGGCGCCTCGCCCGCCACGCACCAGTCGGCGCCGCTGCGGGTGACGGTGAACAGCAGCGGCCGGGTGGCCTCGCGGGAGCCGGCGGTCACGGTGATCTCCGTGCTGACCTCCTGCCCGCTCGCGCCCGGACGGACGTCGGTGATCGTCGCCCCGGTCACGGTGAAGTGGTCGGCGAAGTCGCCGTTCGGGCCGGTCGCGGCGGCGTCGAAGGCCTCCTGGGAGGGGGCGCACAGCTGGCCGCGCCCGGCGGCCACGTCCTTGGCGATCATCGCGTCGAGGTACGCCTGGACCCGCTCCCGGGACTTCGCGGCGGCCTCCTCGGCGGGCGCCCGGCCGGGCTGCTGGGTCGCTCCCCCGCTCTCGCCGCAGCCGAGCAGGGCGAACGGGAGGGCCGCGAGTGTCGCGACCAGCGCCGCCCTGCCGGCCACCCTGGTGTTCGTCACGCCCATCCGTCCCTCCCTCTCGGCCCCGGCACCGGGGACGCCGCCGATGGGCGAGTCTGACACATCACCCCCGCGCCACGCCCACGCCGGGCCGCGCCCCCGCGCGCCGAGGCCCGGGAACCGCCGCGCGTGCGGTTCCCGGGCCTCGGGGGTGTTTGCAGGGGACCCTTGCTATGCAGAATGCGTTAACAGGGGGCCCTTCCTTGCATCAGCCGAGGCCGCCGCGGATCGCGCCGATCAGCTCGCCGTTGGTGGTGTCGCCGGACAGCTCCCAGAAGAACGCGCCGCCGAGGCCCTGGTTCTTCGCGTACGTCATCTTTCCGCCGATGGTCGACGGGGTGTCGTAGCTCCACCAGTTGCTGCCGCACTTGGCGTACGCGGTGCCACCGACGGTGCCCGTGGCCGGGCAGGTGTTCTTGAGCACCTTGTAGTCCTCGATGCCGGCCTCGTAGGTGCCCGGCGCCGCCCCGGTGGCGGAGCCGCCCGGCGCGGACTGGGTGACCCCGGTCCAGCCCCGGCCGTAGAAGCCGATGCCGAGCAGCAGCTTGTCGGCCGGGATCCCCTTGCCCTTGAGCTTCTGGATCGCGGCGTCGGAGTTGAAGCCCGCCTGCGGGATGCCGGTGTAGGAGTAGAGCGGGGAGTGCGGGGCGGTGGGGCCCTGCGCGTTGAAGGCGCCGAAGTAGTCGTACGTCATCGGCATGAGCCAGTTGAGGTTGCCGATCGCCCCGGCGTAGTCGGTGGCGTCGATCTTGCCGCCGTTGCTGCCGTCGGCGGTGATGGCGGCGGTGACCAGGGCCGAGGAGCCGAACTTCGACCGCAGCGCGGAGATCACGTTCTTGAACGCGTTCGGGCCGCTGGAGTCGCAGGTGAGGCCGCAGGCGTTCGGGTACTCCCAGTCGACGTCGATGCCGTCGAAGACGTCGGCCCAGCGCGGGTCCTCGACCAGGTTGTAGCAGCTCTCGGCGAAGGCGGCCGGGTTCTGCGCGGCCTGGGTGAAGCCGCCCGACCAGGTCCAGCCGCCGAAGGACCAGATGACCTTGAGGTGCGGGTACATCTTCTTCAGCTTGCGGAGCTGGTTGAAGCTGCCGCGCAACGGCTGGTCCCAGGTGTCGGCGACGCCGTCGACGCTGTCGGCCGCCGTGTACGCCTTCTCGTAGTCCGCGTAGCTGTCGCCGATGGCGCAGCGCCCGCCGGTGGTGTTGCCGAAGGCGTACAGGATGTGGGTGAGCTTCGCGGCGGAGCCGCTGGTGTGGATGTTCTTGACGTGGTAGTTGCGGCCGTAGACGCCCCACTCGGCGAAGTAGCCGACGACCTTCTTGCCGCCGCCGGTGGGCGGGGTGGTGGTCGGCGGCGGGGTGGTGGGCGGCGCGGTCGTCGGGGGCGCGGTGGTGGGCGGGGCGGTCGTCGGCGGGGCGGTGGTGGGGGTGGTCCCCCCGCCGCACGGCGCGCCGTTGATGGTGCAGTTCAGCGGCGCCTTGTAGGCCCCGGTGCCGTTGTAGCCCCAGCTGAAGGTCGCCCCGGGGGCGAGCGGGCCGGCCCAGCTCTTCTTCACCGCGACCCAGTGGTTGCCGCTGCTCGTGACGTCGGCGTCCCAGGCGCTGCTGATGGTGGTGCCGGCGGGCAGGTCGAACTCGATGCGCCAGGTGCTGACGCTGGCGGCGGAACCGTTGGTGACGGTGACCCGGGTCTCATGGCCGGTTCCCCAGTCCTGCGCCTTGGCGAACGTGGCGGTCACACTGCCGGCGCCGAACGCCGAGGTCACCGGGACCACCGCGGCGGTCACCGCGACCACGGCACCGGCCCAGAGGGCCCGGCGGAGCGATCTCTTCATGTGGCGGCTCCCCAAACAGTTAGGAAACTTTCCAAAAGGATGGTGAGACGCTACTCACGCCGTCATCAGTTCGTCAAGATGCACATGCGTCGATAGTCGCGGGAATCCGGGCCGACGGCCGCCGCGACGCCGGCCGGGGATCACCTGGGTAGCCTCGCCCCATGACCGTCTTCGACACCGAGATCGACGCCCTCACCGGCGGCCCGGCCGACCTCGCCCGCTACCGGGGCAGGGCGCTGCTGGTGGTGAACGTGGCCTCCCGCTGCGGCCTCACCCCGCAGTACGCGGGCCTGCAGGCCCTGCACGCCGAGTACGCCGACCGGGGCCTGGTGGTGCTCGGCGTGCCGTGCAACCAGTTCGCCGGCCAGGAGCCCGGCACGCCCGCCGAGATCGGCGAGTTCTGCCAGGTCAACTACGGGGTCAGCTTCCCCATCACCGAGAAGGTCGACGTCAACGGCCCCGACCGGCACCCGCTCTACGCGGCGCTGGTGACCGCGGCGGACGGCGACGGGCACACCGGCGACGTGCGGTGGAACTTCGAGAAGTTCCTGGTGGCCCCGGACGGCACGGTGGCGGCCCGGTTCGCCCCGACCGTCGCGCCGGACTCCCCCGAGCTGCGCGCGGCGGTCGAGAAGGTCCTGCCGGCCTGAGCCGCGGACGCGGACGGGCCCGGGACGGCGGGAAAGCCGTCCCGGGCCCGCGCGAACACCGGTCGGGTCAGCCGGCGGCGGAGCGGAACACCGGGTAGTAGCCGCCGGACTGGCCGGCCGCCGTCGGGTGGTACGAGATGCCGATGCTGGCGAAGTTGAGCGCGTGCAGCCACTTCTCGCCGTAGCTGCACAGCTGGTGGCCGACGAAGACGGAGCGGACGTCGGCGAACGTGAAGCCGGCCGAGGCCGCGGCGCTGCGGGTGATGTCGTCGACCAGGTTGATGCCCTCGTTGATCTTCGCCCGCGAGTTCGCGCTCAGGCCGACGCAGACGGTGCCGAGCTGGTAGAAGACCGGGTAACCGACCACCACCACCCGCGCCGACGGGGCCTTGGACCGGATTCCGCTGTAGACCTTCGCGAGCTTGCCGGACAGCTCGGCGCGCGCCTTGTCCTCGGCGGCCTGCACGGCGGCGACGCACTGGCTCTCGCCGTCGAGCACGCAGGTGGTCATGATGTTGGCGAAGCCGACGTCGTTGCCGCCGATGGTGACGCTGACCAGCGTGGTGGTCGACGACAGCGCGGAGAGCTGGTTGTTGATCACGTCCGTGGTGGTCGCCCCGGAGCAGGCCACCGACTTGTACGACGCGGGCTTGACGTTGGCGTTGTAGAGCGCCGGGTACGCGTTGGTGCTGCGCTGGCAGCTTCCGCTCTCCGAGGTGTAGCTGCCGGCGCCGACGCCGGAGGCGTACGAGTCGCCGAGGGCGACGTAGCGGTCGCTGGGCGCGGCCTGGGCGGGGACGGCCAGCGTGAGCGTGGCGCCGATGGACGCCGCGAGACTCACGGCGAGGGTAACGAGACGGGATCTCCGCACGTCGCACTCCTGGGGGTGGGAAGTGGTGGTGTGAGATAGATATCACTGAATGCATGTCAAATGGAAGATCACCGATCCCCTAACAGGGGTGCCCGGTAGGGGTCACGCGACCGTCCACAAGAGGCGGAAATCCGCCCGTTCGTCGGCGTGTGCGGCAGGATGCCCGCCGGGCGCGTACCCGAAGATCGTCTCCTGTTCGTCGACACCCCACAGGAGACAACTCAATGATCAACAAGTACGCCGGGCGCTGCGCCACCTGCCACGCCAACGTGGAGGCCGGCGCCGGCCGGCGCGCCAGCGCCAACGGGGTCTGGAACACGTACCACGACGGGTGCGTGCCGGCCCGGGTCGCGCCGCCCGTCGGAGGCCACAGCGGCTGGCACGACCTGCCGGTCGTCGGCTTCGACCTGGAGGGCACGCTGCCCGATCCGACGCAGACCCGGATCGTCTCCGCGGCCCTGGTGCACAGCGACGGCACGACGCAGGAGTGGCTCGTCGACCCGGGCGTGCCGATCCCCGCCGACGCGACGGCCCGGCACCACATCACCGACGAGAAGGTGCGCGCCGACGGCCGCCCGGCCCGCGAGGCGCTCGCGGAGCTGGGCACGGCGGTGGCCAAGCTGATCGCCGACGCCACGCCGCTGGTGGCCTTCTGCGCCCCGTACGACGTGACCGCCCTGCACACCGAGCTGGCCCGGCACGGCCTGCCGGCCATCGACTGGGACCGGGCCGTCGTCATCGACCCGTCCGTGCTGCACCAGCAGGTCGAACCCCGGTGGTACGGCCGCCGGCAGCTCGGCGACCTGTGCCGGTACTACGAGGTCACGCTCGACAACGCCCACGACGCCGCCAGCGACGCGCGGGCCGCCGCCGACCTGGCCCGCTCGATCGCCGCCCGGCACGAGCCCATCGCCCGGATGCGGCCGGACGCGCTGCACCGGGCGCAGGTCGGCTGGCACGCCGAGCAGGCCCGGGGACTCCAGCTCTCCTTCGACCGGCGGGGCATCGACAGGACGGTCAGCACCGAGTGGCCCCTGGAGACGGCCCCGCGCGGCTGACCCCGACCGGGTGCGGCGGCTGACCCCGGGGGGCGCGGGGCGGCCCGGCCGGGCCCCGTGGTGGGTGCGAGGGCGCGAGGCGGTGTGACGTGGCGGCTAGGCTGCGCCGTGTGCAGTTGGTGAGCGCGGACGACATCACGGCGGCGCAGCGGCGGATCGGCGGGCGGGTCGTCCGCACCCCGCTGCTGGCCTGCACGCACATCGGCGACGAGTACGGCCTCGACCTGTGGGTCAAGGCGGAGAACCTGCAACACACCGGCAGCTTCAAGACGCGCGGGGTGCTCAACGCGCTGCTCGCGCTCACCGAACGCGCCGGTCGACCGGCCGGCCTGGCCGCCTTCTCGGCCGGCAACCACGCGATGGCCGTGGCGTACGCCGGCCAGGCGTACGCCCTGCCCACCGTGGTGTGCATGCCGCCGCACGCGGTGCCGACCAAGATCGAGGCGGTCCGCCGGTACGGCGGGGAGGTCGTGCTCACCGACGACCTGCTCGGCACCTGCGAGGCCATCGCGGCGGAACGCGGATACCACCTGCTGCCGCCGTTCGACGACCCGGACGTCATCGCCGGCCAGGCCACCATCGGCCGGGAGATCCTGGCCGACGGCCCGCCGCCGGGGCTGGTCCTGGTGCCGGTGGGCGGCGGCGGGCTGATCAGCGGGGTGGCCGCGGCGGTACGCGCGGCGGCGCCGGCGGCGCGGATCGTCGGGGTGGAGCCGGCCACCGCCAACGCCGTCGGGCACGCCCTGCGCACCGGGGGCGCGGCCCCGGCGACGCCGCCCCGGTCGATGGCCGACGGGCTGGCCGCCCCCTTCGCCGGCCGGCACACCCTGGCCCACATCCAGGCCCTCGTGGACGACGTGGTGGAGGTCGCCGAGGACGCGATCTGGGGCGCGTGGTGGGAGCTGCTGGACGCCACGAAGCTCCTGGTCGAGCCGTCCGCCGCCGTCACCTACGCGGCGCTGCGCACCGGCCTGGTCAGCGCCGCGTCGTGCACCCGGGTGGTGCTGGTGCTCAGCGGCGGCAACGTCTCACCGGCGGCGCTGGCCACCCTGCGCTGACTCTCTTTCACACGCGGCGGCGGCCGGCGAAGCCGCACTCGACGCGGTGGTACCAGCGCACGTCCGAGTCGCCCTCCAGCCAGCACCACAGCACCGGGCGGCCGGCCCGCTCGCCGGGGAAGTCCAGCAGCACCGGGGCGATGCTCTTGACCTGGATGTCGTGCTCGTGCAACTCGTCCACGACCCCGTGCAGCCGGGCCTCCAGGCCCTTGACCTCGGCGAGGCCGCCGAGCGGACTCAGCCCGCCGTCGGCGAGGTCGGCGCGCAGCTCGGCGAGGTCGGCACGGAGCCGGATCAACTCGTCGATGCGCGGTTGCAGGGTGGCCACGAGGTGACGCGCCTGAGCGAGGGTGAACACCGCGCCAGTATGGGGCACGGGTCACGTCTCGCGCAGGGGTGTCGGCCCCGGCCAACGCCCGCACCCCGCCCCACTGATTCTCACCGCGCCACGTTGCGCACCGCCTGGACAAGGACGGTCGCCCGGCTGCTCCACGGTCCGGGCGACAGTTGGTCGTCCCACTCCGGCCCGGCCGTCAGCAGACCATCCGCACCGGCAGGCGGCCAGGCTCCAAGGTTGGTGGGCGGTCACTCGTCCGGCTGGTCGTGCGAGAGCTGGCGACCACGCCGAATCGCTTCGTCGTAGGCACCCATGTCGATCGCGTCCGCCGTCAACTCGTCCAGTGCCTCACGGCGTGCTCTCGACCGCTTTTCCCCACCACCGGAAAGCGGGGTCAAGGCGGGATCAGCCAGCGCGAAGACCCGCTGCAACACCTCGTCGAAGCTCTGCGGCAACCGATCATCGAGGCGATGCTTACGTCGCCAGGCGGCCCACCGCCGCTGCGCGAGCGTCGCGTAGCCGTCGAGAGCCTGGCTCAGCGGCGCGAGCGTCACCTCGCGGTACTCGGCCACCCGTTGCACGGCTGCGGCCAGCTCGTCGCCATCGACGTCGTGCAGGCCGGAGAGCAGGTAGACGTCGGCGAAGTCGCGCCAACGGGTGTTTGCCGCGCCCCGCTGCAACGCTGTCACCAGCTTCTCCGCGTACACCATGGAGAGCGGATAGCCCGTCACCATGATCTCACCGTCGAGCAGGCGTGGCAGCTTGATCGGCTTTGGATCAGGCCAGATCGGGTCGCCGACGTTGACGTCGACATGGAAGGACAGGCGGGCAGCGGCGAGGTGGCCGCTGAGGCTGACCCGCACGCCGGTGTAGACGTCGTCGTCCCGGATGGTTTCCGCCGTTGCGCTCGCCGCATTGAGCGTCAGGCCGTCGTCGAGGTCCAGGGCGCTGATGCGACGGACGATACCGAGCACCTGTTCGGCGTCGTTCGAAATCCATCGGCCCTGGAGATCCACGTCCCGGGTCGGCCGGCGGGCGGCGTAGGCGGCCAGCAGCACGCCGCCCTTGAGGACCAGCTTGTCCGCGTACGGGGATCGGGCCAAGCGGGCGAGGAAGCCCTCCAGGGCATAGACCTGGTGCAGTTCATCGGTGGGGCGGCCAGTGCGGCGCGCGAGATTCTGAAGGTCGAGGTAGGCGCGACCGGCCGGGGTGGCTCGGGTCGGGCGCACGGTCACAGCAGGATCTCCAGAGCCTCTCGGAGTGGTCGTTCGGCCTGCGGGAAGTATCGAGCCATCGCCAGCAACTTCGCCGGTGCCGCGCCGTCGCGTCTCAGCCACCGACGCAAAGCCGGGTACGCCAGCTCCGGGCCCTCGCGGTGCCGGAGGCGAAGGGCATCGATGATGCTGCGCTCGGGCCCGTACAGGCCGATCGAGGTCTCCGGATCGAGTGGCAACTCCGCGCGGCCGACCTCGAAGGTGGCCGGGTCGAACGCGTGCCAGGCGACCGGGGCGGCCGTCGCCGGTCGATGTCGGCCGCGCGGCAGCGCGACATCGATGCGGGAGGGAATCTCGTCGGTGAGGCCGTGACGAGCCAGTGCGCTCGTCAGGCACAGGGTGGCAGGCGGAGCCCGGTGGGCAAGCTCGACGAGGTCGATGTCTGCGGCCTCGGCGTCGTGGCGTCGATAGAGCCCATGGCCCATGCGCTCTATCAGCCCTTGGTCCCGCAATCGGTAGAGCCGCCACCGTGTCAGGCCGGCTTCCAGGGCCTGCGAGTAGCTGAAGGTTACCGGCAACGAACGCATTGACGCTTCTTCAACCTCTCCCCCTCGCCTCACCGGAGAAACCCTACACACCCCTGCGGGACCTGTAAGGAATTCCTCCGGAATTCCTTAGGCTTCAGACCTCGTAAACGGACAAAACGGCAGGTGGATGCGCTCGGCCGGGACCCCGGCGGCGAGCAGCCGCAGCCGCGACCCGGCCAGCATCGGCGGCGGCCCGCACAGGTGGACCTCCTGCCCCGGCCGGTAGTGGTCCAGGGCCACGGTCAGCGCGTCGCCCCGCTCCCCCGCCCCGGCGAGCGGGTCGTGCGACAACGCCGGCACCAGGGTCAGCCAGTCGTGGGCGCGCTGGAGCTCGTCGAGGCTGACCGAGTCGTAGAGGTCGACGAAGGCGCGCGCGCCGACGACCAGGGTCACCCGCCGCCCTGCCGGCGCGGCGGCGACCTGCTCGACGAGGGAGCGCAGCGGCGCGAGCCCGGTGCCCCCGGCCACCAGCAGCAGGTCCGCCCGCGAGGCCGGGTCGAGGCCCAGCCCGACGTCGCGCGGCGGGCCGAGCCAGATCGGGTCGCCGGGGCGTACCGCGTGGACCAGGGCGCGGGAGACGGCCGCAACCGCCCGGACGTGCAGTTCCACGGTGCCGTCGGGGCGCGGCGCGTTGGCCGGGGAGTACCAGCGCCACCGGCCGGGCCAACGCTCGGTGCAGACCGGCACCGCCTGGCCGGGCCGGAAGGGCAGGCGTCGCCAGGGGCGTACGGTCAGGATCGCGACGCCGTCGGCGGGCCGGTCGTGGCCGACGACCTGCGCCGGCCACCACGCCGGGCCGCCGCCGGCCCGCTCGGCGGCGCGGGTCACCGCCGCCGACGCCCGCCGCGCGGCCTGCGCCCACGCCGCCGCCAGCTCGGGCGTGCCGGGCGCGTGCCGGGCGACGGTGGCGGCGAGCGCCGCCTCCACGGCATGCTGGTGCGGCAGCAGGCGGTGGCGGCGGTAGGCGTGGCCGAGCACGGCCAGCAGCGCCGCCCGCCCCGCCGGGTCGTCGCCGCCGGAGGCCAGCCGCCCCAGCGCCGCGAGGAACACGGGCGCCTCCTTCGCCGGCAGCCGCCCCGGGCAGCGCTCCTCGACCGCGCACCAGAAGTCGTCGGCCGCCGCGCGGGCGTACCGCAGCAGGGTGGACCACGACGCGGCCAGGGCGGCGGTCACGCGCCGGCCTCGTCGGCGAAGGCCCGCCGGGCCGCGTCCACCGCGCCGGCCGGCACGTCGAGCGCCCACAGCACCCCGGCCAGATAGTCGACCACGCGGCGGTGCTGCTCCTCGGTCAGGCCCAGGCCGCGCCACGCCCCGGCCGCCGGCCGCGCGATGTCGCCCGCCGGCCCGCCGAGCGCCACCGTGAGGGTCAGTGCCAGGTGCCCGGCGAGCCGGGCCCGATCAACCCCGATGAGGTACGGCGCCAGCTCGGCGTCCGCCGCCACCAGCCGCAGCCAGCGGGCCACCGCGTCGCGCACCCCCGCCGATCCGAGCGCTTCGACGGGGTACGGCCCGAGCCCGGTCACGCCCACCGCCAGGTGCCCGGCATCGTTGTCATGGAGAGTCCTTCCGTCGGGATCGCGAGGTGAGACGGCACCGGGGCGGGCGGGGACGGCGGACGCGCTGGGGGCCGCGCCCTGCCGGAGCCGGCACCCGCCCCGGGCCATGCCGACAGGTTCGCGGCACGCGAGAGCCAGCGTCATGACTGCCAACAGATGGTCGACACGCATCCCACGCAAGTGGAGCTCTCCGATATGCACACGGCGTATGTCGAGCGCTCACGCGATGAGTTGAATGGATAGGCTCAGCACGGCCCACGATGGACGGAGACGCCCGACCATGGCGAGATCGCCGGGACGTGACGCAAGCTGTCCCCGCTGCGGCGGAAGGCTTGCCCGCGACAACACCAGCGGGCGCTGCGGGCCATGCCAGGCAGCCGAACGAAACCGCGTTGTCTCGCCGCCTGCCCTGCCAGACTCCTTCTGGGACCACGGGCCGATCCGGCAGGCGCTGGCCGCACGGCACTTGGGGCGGGCCATCCGGGCCTACCGCTGCCACCCTTACCACGGCCGTCACCCACTGCCGCAAGAAATCGTGGCCCGTTGGCTCGGCCTCTCGCAGGCCCAGCTCAGCCGAATCGAGAACGGCCCAGCGGTCGTCCACCTCGACCGCCTCGCGCATTGGGCGCAGCTCCTACAGATCCCCGCTCGCCTGTTGTGGTTCGCGTTGCCCGCAGATCATGAGGGCGGGAAGACCATCAGCTTCGCCGGGGTGGGCAAGCCGAGCCTCACGTCAACGAGGAACAACCGCGAGATCAACCCCAACGCGGATTCGGCCAGCACCAGAGATCGCCAACGGCGGGGGGCGAGAGACGAGCACCTGAAACTTCGTACGGTCACTCCGGCTGGCTGACCGCCGAGTTGGCGGCGGTCATCTGTACGCCACAGTAACGGCCTATCTTGCAGGCAGGGTCGCCGAAACAGTACCTGGTGGGGCCAGCACACCAGGGAAGGCAGCACTAGCTGCTGCCGCCTCGCTCAACGAGATGGCCGGGTGGATGGCGCACGACTCCGGTGCCGCAGGTCCTGCCCGCCGACACCTCGGCGAAGCCCTCACCCTGGCGGAGAAGAGCCATGACCACCAGCTCGTAGCGCAGATTCACGCAGGGCTGAGTCATCTCGCCAACCACTGCGGCGACGCGCGCGGGGCGCTGTTCCACGCCCGGAACGGACTGGAACATCTTCGGCAGGCTCCGTCGCACGGCCGGCTCCAGGCCCGTCTTTTGGCGATGCAGGCACGCGGGTTCGCCATTGGCGGCCAACCGGTCGACGCCACTCAAGTGCTCGCCGACGCGGAGGCGTCGTTGCACAAGCCGATCACGGGCACATCAGAGTGGTTGAGTCCCTTCGACGTGACTTCGTTCGCCATCGAGGCTGCGCGCTGCCTCCTTCGCGTCGGGGATCTGGCCGAGTCCCAACGCCGGCTCCAGGCCGCGCTGGCCGTCAGCCCGGCCGATAGGGTCAGAAGTCGCGCGTTGGCTCAGCTCATGTTGGTCACGGTCTTGCTCGGCAAGGGCCAGATCGACGAGGCGTGCGTCGCAACCCATGCTGTGCTGGACGCGATCGCTGGTCTCGGATCAGGCATCATCATCGATCAACTACAACACGCTTCGATACTCTTCGGATCTCACGCGAAGGCGTGTGCCGAGGTTCCGCCACTCCTTGACCGTCTCCGCGACACGATCCATGAGCGATCATGGATCGGCACAGTGGGTGAGCTACGGTCAGGAGCAGTCGGTGACGAACAGCTCGGATGATCGCCCGCTCTACGAGCGGGATCCGGTTGCTTGGCAGGCATATCTGGCGGAGGGCAACGCGAAGCAGGCCCGCAAGCGGGTCGGCGCAGACGTCCTGATCAGAAACGAGCAGGGCCACGTCCTGCTCGTCAACCCGCGGTACAAGCCGGATTGGGACCTTCCCGGCGGGATGGTCGAGGCGAACGAGACTCCCCACCAGGCCGCCGAGCGCGAGTTGCGCGAGGAACTGGGAGTCGAGGTGAGGGCCGGACGGCTGCTGGTGGTGGACTGGGTGGCTCCGCACGGCCCGTGGGACGACAGCTTGATGTTCGTTTTCGACTGCGGCACGGTTACCGGCGAACAGGCAAGATCACTGCGGCTGGCGGACGGTGAGCTGCTGGAATTCCGTTTCATTTCACAGGATGACGCCAGGGCGGCTCTTCGCCCCTACGTCTGGCAGCGCCTCGACAATGCCGTGGCCGCTGCTACCGACGGCGGTTTCCGCTATCTGATCAACGGGGTTGCGCACGGCCCACGCTGAGATTGCATGGCGACCCGAATCCCACGGAAGCCCGATCGTCACTCGGACTGAGCTACCAGTACTCGCTTCTGCATCAGGCAGCCGTCACGGCGAAACGTCAGGGCCCGATACTAATAGATCTTGGTATATTCTGGCCCCTGGAGGGGCCCCTCTGGGGGCCGTTCCGTACCAAGATCGCTGAGCTACCCTTCGTCGGCGCAGGGTTCTACCGGCTTGTCCCGTCGGTGTACTCGGCGCAGATCTCGTCGAGGATCCTCCGTGAGCCTGCCGCCGCCTCGCCGTCGTCGAGCTCGTTCGCATAGCTGACCAGGGTCTTCCAGAGCGCCCAGCCACGCCCGCGCGCCCAGGTCGCGTCGTCGACGGCCAGCCGCTCCCGGAAGGCCCGCCGGCCCTCGGCGGTCAGCAGCGTCCAGGCGATGGCCAGGTCGCAGGACGGGTCGCCGACGCCGCAGGTGCCGAAGTCGATGACCGCCGCGAGGTGCCCGGCGTCGAGCAGGAGGTTTCCCTGCGCGAGGTCGCCGTGGAACCAGCGCTCCGCACCGTCCCAGCGCGCGTCCAGTGCGCGTCGCCAGATCTCGCCGGCCAGGCCCACGTCGATCCGGCCGTCGAGAGCCGTGAGCGCCCGGTCGGCCTTCCCGGCGTAGGTGCGCAGGGTGCCGCCCCGATACCAGTTGTGCCGGCCAGGTCGGGGGCCGTCAGCGGTGTCGACGCCGCGCAGGGCCACGACGAACCCGGCCAGGTCGAGCGCGAACCGGACCGGGTCGGCGATGCGGTCCGCCCGCGCCGTCTCGCCGTCGAGCCAGCGGTAGACCGACCAGGCGTACGGGTAGCCCTCGCCGGGCCCGCCCTGCGCCAGCGGGGTCGGGACGGGCAGCGGGAGGCGCGGCGCGAGCACGGGGAGCCACCGGTGTTCCTTGGCGACCGCCTCGGCGTACTCGGGCGCGCTCGGCAGGCGTACCGACATGGTGGTGCCGAGGTGGAAGGTCCAGTTGTCCCAGCCGCCGTGGGCGACCGGCTCGACCGGCAGGTCGGCCCAGTGCGGGAACTGGGCGGCGACGAGGCGGCGCACCTGGCCCACGTCGACGGCGGTGCGCTCGGGGGGCGGGCCGAGCTCCGGCACGCCGTCAGCCGCTGCGCCCGACATCGCCTGCCGGCCTCACTCGGACTGGGCGGCCAGTTCCCGGGCGCGGTCGCGGGCCGCTTCGAGGGCCGCGAGCATCGCCGCGCGTACGCCGTGGTTCTCCAGCTCGCGGATCGCGGAGATGGTGGTGCCGGCGGGCGAGGTGACCGCCTCGCGCAGCTTGACCGGGTGCTCGCCGGAGTCGCGCAGCATGACCGCCGAGCCGATCGCGGTCTGCACGATCAGCTCGTGGGCGACCTGACGGGGCAGGCCGAGCAGGATGCCGGCGTCGACCATCGCCTCGACGAGGAGGTAGAAGTAGGCCGGCCCGGAGCCGGACAGGGCGGTGACGGCGTCCTGCTGCGACTCGGGGACCCGGACGGTCGCGCCCAGCGGGGTGAACATCTCCTCGGCCAGGGCGAGGTGCTCGCCGGTGGCGTGCGCGCCGGCCGAGATGGCGCTCATCGCCTGGTCGACCAGGGCCGGGGTGTTGGTCATGACCCGCACCACGGGGGTGCCCTCGGGCAGCCGCCGGTTGAAGAAGCTGGTCGGCAGGCCGGCGCAGAGCGAGATGACCAGCTTGTCGGCGGGCACCTTCGGCCCGATCTCGTCGAGCAGGGCGGCGGCGTCCTGCGGCTTGACGGAGATGGCCAGCACGTCGGCCTCGCCGACGGCGGTCAGGTTGTCGACCACCTGCACGCCGTAGCGGGTGGCCAGCTCCTCGGCGCGGATCGGCCGCCGGGCCGTGGCCAGCAGCCGGCCCACCGGCCAGCCGGAGCGCAGCAGCCCGGAGAGCATCAGCTCGCCGATCTTGCCCGCGCCGATCACCGCTACGGTGTGGTCGCCCACCGCCATGTCGTACCCCTTTCGTGGCCCGCCGTGCGGCGGGGCCCGGCGGCGCGCGCGGCGGTTCCCCGGGGAACCGCCGCGTGCGCCGGGTCGGCGTCAGCTGCCGAAGAAGACCTCGGCCTCTTCGTAGCGCTCCAGCGGCACGGTCTTCAGCTCGGCCGTGGCGTCGGCCAGCGGCACCCGGACGATGTCCGTGCTCTGCATGGCGACCATCTTGCCCCAGTCGCCCTCGTGGGCGGCGTCGATCGCCTGGAGGCCGAGCCGGGTGGCGAGCACCCGGTCGAAGGCGGTCGGGGTGCCGCCGCGCTGGATGTGGCCCAGCACGACGGTGCGGGCCTCCTTGCCGGTCTTGGCCTCGAGCTGCTCGGCGAGCCACTGGCCGATGCCGCCGAGGCGGACGTGGCCGAACGCGTCCAGCTCCTGGTTGTGCAGGATCATCTGGCCGTCGAGCGGCTGGGCGCCCTCGGCGACGACGACGATCGGGGCGTACTGGTGCTGGAAGCGCTTCTCGACGTACCCGGCGACCTGCTCGACGTCGAACTTGCGCTCGGGCAGCAGGATGACGTTGGCGCCGCCGGCCAGGCCGGCGTGCAGGGCGATCCAGCCGGCGTGCCGGCCCATGACCTCGACGACGAGGGTGCGGTGGTGGCTCTCGGCGGTGGTGTGCAGCCGGTCGATCGCCTCCATGGCGATGTTGACGGCGGTGTCGAAGCCGAAGGTGTAGTCGGTCGCGCCGAGGTCGTTGTCGATCGTCTTGGGCACGCCGACGACGTTGACGCCCAGCTCGTGCAGCTTGGTGGCGACGCCCAGGGTGTCCTCGCCGCCGATCGCGATCAGCGCGTCCACGCCCTGCGCGGCGAGGTTCTCCTTGATCCGCTCCACGCCGTTCTCGATCTTGAACGGGTTGGTGCGGGACGAGCCGAGGATGGTGCCGCCGCGCGGCAGGATGCCCCGCACCTCGGCGATGCCGAGGGGCTTGGACAGGCCCTCCAGCGGGCCCTTCCAGCCGTCCCGGAAGCCCACGAACTCGTGACCGTAGGTGGCGACGCCCTTGCGGACCACCGCCCGAATGACCGCGTTGAGACCCGGGCAGTCGCCGCCGCCGGTGAGCACGCCGATACGCATGATCTGCTCATCCTCCTGGAGCATCAGGTAAAGCCCGATTTGCCCCAGGATAAGTGTCGGATCAGACCTCGGCACCGTTGCCGGCCCGGGGCGGGCCGTCCCTGCGAACTGTAGCCGCCGCGGCAATCCGCCGGCAGCGCGCCCCGGGCAGGCAGCCGCCGCCGAGCCTCAACGCGGACGCGGCCGAGGCTCGGCACGGACGCCGCGAAGCTCAGCGCGGACGCCGCCGAGGCTCAGAACGCCACCTCGCGGTTCTCCCCCGCCCTCGGCGGCTTCCCCGTCACCGCCGCCCGGGCGAGGCCGAGCAGGTTGACGACGGCGCTGCCCGGGGAGTCCCAGTACTCGGCCGAGCCGGCGTGCACCTTGATCAGGGTCAGCCCCGGGGTGTCCAGGCCGGCGGGGAACCAGGTCTTCAGCAGCGGGTGCCACAGCCGCTCGGCGTGCCGGCGGTCGTAGCCCTCCTGGGCGGTGCCGGCGATCGACACCCAGGCGTGGTTGCGCTGGTCGGCGAAGGCGACGTTGACCTCCGGGTTGACCCGGAGCTGGCGCACCTTGGCCGAGTCGGCGTACGCGAAGAACCACAGGTCGCCGTCGAACTCCGCCTCCTGGAGCCCCATGGGCCGGCTGACCAGCCGGCCGTCCAGTCCGGTGGTGGTCAGCATGCAGATCCGCGCGGCGCGTACCAGCTCGGTCACCCGGCTGCGGGCGTCGGCGGCGCTGGACGGCTCACTGCTCATGGCGGCACCTCCTCGATCGACTCGACGCCGACCCGGTGCCCCGCAGAGCACCCGCCAAACCTGATCAGCGGGCCGTCATCGCGCGCCAGCGGGCGAGGTTGTGCCGGGCGTCGACGAGCGCGTCGTGCCGGGCCGCGTCGGCGTTCGGCAGCGGCGGCCGGCCCCGGTCGTCCCAGAGCTGACGCAGCTCCTTGGTGAACCGGGGGATCTCCCGGGGCAGCCCCGGCATCGAGCCCCAGAGCTGGGCCAGCACCACGTGGTCGTACGCGGCGTACCAGGCCCACAGCTCCAGCTGCTCGCCCGGCCGGCCCCGGACCGGCTCCATGAGGAAGTCGTAGAGGTCGTCGCGGATCCGCTCCCGCGACCGCCAGGCCCGGTCGGCCGGCGAGGGGAGCCGGTCCAGGACGTTGCGGCGCACCCAGGGCACGGCGCGGGAGTCGTCGAACTCCGTGGAGACGGCGTAGAACTCGCGCCCGTTCTCGTCGACGACGCCGATCGACACGAGGTCGACGGTGCGCCCGTCCTCGATGAACTCGCAGTCGTAGAAGTAGCGGTATACCATCGCCCGCCATCCTCGCCCACCGACGCCACCGGCCGCCAGCCGGGGGCGCGTACGCCGCGACCTGCCCTGCGCCGCAGCTCGGGACTGTTACGGAAGTGTCGCCGGGGGTGTACAGCGGGCGACCGGGCCGTCATGATCTGATGAGTGCCGCTACCGGACACCGAACCGGTTCGCGACCTCGCGGCGGGGGCTGACGGGTTTCACCCGGCCGCGAGTTGAGGTCCTTTACCGGGGAGGGGTTGGGCCGTGGAGATGCGCCTGCCGGAGCCGGGTGACGCGCTCACGGGTGTCGAGATGTTCGCCGGCCTGGAGCCGGAGGTGCGGCAGCGGGTGATCGCGGCGGCGGTGCCGCGCACGTACCGCAAGGGCCAGTTGCTCTTCGTCGAGAACGACCCCGGCGAGTCCCTGATCGTGCTGCGCCGGGGCGCGGTCGCCGTGTTCCGCACCGCGCCGACCGGCGAGCGGGCCGTGCTGTCGGTGATCCGACCGCCGGACGTGCTGGGCGAGGTCTCGCTGCTCGACGCCTCCACCCGCTCGGCGTCGGCCGAGGCGATCGAGGACTGCGCCGCCCTCGCGCTGTCCCGGCCCGCGTTCATGGAGCTGGTGCACTCCAACCCGCGCATCCTCGACGCGGTGATGCGCTCGCTCGGCGGGCTGATCCGCCGGCTGACCGAGCAGAACGCCGACCACGTCTTCCTCGACCTGCCCGGCCGGGTGGCCAAGACGCTGGTGCGGCTGGCCGGCGAGAGCCAGGCCCCGATGATCACCATCGAGCTCAACCAGAGCCAGCTCGCCGAGATGGCCGGCGGCTCACGGCAGAGCGTCAACCAGGCGATCGGGTCCTTCGCCAGCCGGGGCTGGCTGCGCACGGAGGGCCGCCGGATCGTGGTCACCGACGTGGCGGCGCTGCGCCGCCGCGCCGGCATGAGCGACCGCTGACGGGCCGTCGACGGACCGCTGACGCCGGCCCGAGCGGCGGTCGAGGCCGGCCCGGGCGACCGCTGACGCCGGCCGCTCCCCCGGTGGTGGGCGCGGCCGGCGTCAGCGACGGGTCACTTGCCCGGCTCGTCCGCGGGCGGCGCGCTCGGGCCGGGGCCGATCTTCGACGGGTCGGTCGGCTTGGTCGTCGTGGTCTTCGTGCTGCCCTGGTCGGGGGCCGTGCCCTGACCGTCCGGCGTGTCTACCATGCCCTGCTCCTCCAATGCGGCGAGAGTGACGGCGTCGACGTCGACCGTGTCGCCCGGGGCCCACAGGGTGCCTCGCGGGTCCGTCCACGCGGCTGACAGTCGTACGTGCACGGCACTCTCCTGGCGTTCATGTCCTGAGCGGAAGGTTAGTCTGACCCGGTCGGGCGTACGATCCGCCTGCATATCGGGTAGCCGACTCTGCCGCCTGGCGCGATACTGGGCCCACCTCGCGCTCTGGAGCCGACCATCGACCTCAAGTGTGGACACTGCTCACGCGAAGCCGGTCCGGACGACCGCTTCTGCGGCGGGTGCGGGCAGGCCCTGACCCGTGGCTGCGCCGCCTGCGGGCACGCCAACAACGTCGAGGCCAACTTCTGCACCAGCTGCGGGCAGCCGCTGCGGGACCGGCCGATGGTGGTGCAGGAGGACCGCCGGCAGGTCAGCGTCCTGTTCATCGACATCGTCGACTTCACGACGTACGCGGAGCGGGCCGACCCGGAGCAGGCCCGCAACCTCCAGCAGGGCTACTTCGCCACCGTACGGCGGCTGGTGCACCAGTACGGCGGGGTGGTCGAGAAGTTCATCGGCGACGCGGTGATGGCGCTGTTCGGGGCGCCCGTGGCCACCGACAACGACGCGCTGCGCTGCGTCCGGGCGGGGCTGGAGCTGCAACGCAACCTGGCCCGCCAGCCGGCCGGGCCGCACCCGCCGCTCGGCTTCCGGGTCGGCATCGCCACCGGCGAGGCGCTGGTCGACCTGTCCGCCGCCCGCGACGGCGGGCAGGGCTTCGTCACCGGGGACGTGGTCAACACCGCCTCCCGGTTGCAGTCGCTCGCGCCGTCGGGCGGCGTGGTCGTCGACGAGAGCACCTGGGCGGCGACCCGGCACGACATGGAGTACGCCGACCGGCCGCCGGTGACGCTACGGGGCCGCTCCGCGGTCAGCCGGATCTGGCTGGCGGTGCGGGCGCTGCCCCAGCGGGACCTGACCACCGCCGAGCTGACCCCGATGGTCAACCGGGAACACGAGCGCGGCCTGCTGGTCAACGCCCTGCACCGCACGGTGACCGAGCGCACCTCGCAGCTCGTCACGGTGTTCGGCTCGGCGGGGGTGGGCAAGAGCCGGCTGCTGCGGGAGCTGGCCCGGCACGCCGCCAGCCTGCCCGGCCCGCCGATCACCTGGCTGGTCGGGCAGTGCCCGCCGTTCGGCGAGAACGTCACGTACGCCGCGCTCGCCGACATCGTCAAGGGCTGGGTCGGCGTGGCGAACGTCGACGACCCGGCGGCGCTCGGCGACCGGCTGCGGCAGCGGTTGGCCCGGCTGGGCGACCCGCACGCGGTGCGGCTGGCCGATCCGCTCGGCCCGCTCATCGGCCTGCCCGGCGAGCGGCTCACCCCGGGCGAGACCGAGACGTCCTGGCGGCGCTTCCTGCTCGCCCTGGCCGAGGCGGGCCCGACGGTGCTGGTGTTCGAGGACATGCACTGGGCCGACCAGGCGATGCTCGCCTTCGTCGAGCAGCTCGGCGCGGCGGCCCGGGGCGTGCCGCTGCTGGTGCTGGCGACGGCGCGGCCGGAGCTGCGGGAGCGGCACCCGGCCTGGACGGGCACGATCAGCGGGGCGATGTCGATCTCGGTGCCGCCGATGCACGACTCCGACATCGACACCCTCTACGCGCTGTTGCTCGGGCAGTCCGCGCTGCTGCCCGCGTCCCGGGGGCCGCTGATCGAGTTCGCCGACGGCAACCCGCTCTACGCCCAGGAGTACGCGCGGATGCTGCTCGACGGCGGGCTCGTCGACCCCGCCGGGCGGGCCGACCCGGCCCGTACGCCGGAGATGCCGCGCACGGTGCAGGCGGTCATCGCCAACCGGCTCGACCTGCTCGACCCGGCCGACCGGGCGGTGCTCCAGGCCGCCGCCGTCGTCGGCGTGCAGTTCTGGCCGGGGCCGGTGGCCACCGCGCTGGGTCGCCCGGTGCGGTGGGTGGAGCGGGCGCTGGGCCGGTTGCAGCGCCGGGACCTGGTCTACGAGCAGCCCAGCTCGACGATGCCCGGCCAGCCCGAGTACCGCTTCCGGCACGTCCTGGTGCGCGACGTGTGCTATCAGCGGCTGCCCCGCACCGAGCGGGTGGCGCGCCACCAGAGCACCGCCGACTGGCTGGAACAGGTCACCGACGGCCGGCAGCAGGACCTGGTCGAGGTGCTGGCCAACCACCGCTGGGCGGCGCACGAGATCGCCCGCACCGTCGGCCTGGACACCGTGCCCTACGCCCCGGCGGCGCGGGCCGCGCTGCACCGGGCGGCCCGCCGGGCGTACGAGCTGCACGCGCTGGACACCGCCGCGACGCTGATGGGGCGGGCGCTGGTCCTGCCCGGCGGACCCGAGCCCATGCTGGAGCTGTTCGACGCCGAGCTGGCGCTGTTCCGCGACGGGGACGCGTTCCTCGTCGACGGCGGCGCGCAGCGGCTGGCCCGGCTGGCCGGCGAGCTGGCCGGGGCCGGCGAGCCGACGGGGGCGGCGCGGGCCTGGACGCTGCTGGCCACCGCCGCGTGGCGGCGGGCGGACCGAGCCGAGACGCTGCGCTGCCTGGACCGGGCCATCGGCATCTACACCGACCTGCCCGACAGCGAGGAGAAGGCGAGCGCCCTGCTGGAGCTGGCCCGGGTGCACATGCTCAACGCGGAGACCGAGCCGGCCTGCGCGGCGGCCCGGACCGCGGCGAGCCTGGCCGAGCGGCTCCAGCTGCGGGAGGTCAGCGCGAGCGCCCGGATCACGCTCGCGGTGGCCCGCTACCTGTCGGGGGTGCCGGAGGCGTACGCGGAGCTGGTCGAAATCACCGAGCACTGCCGGGTGGAGCGGCTGGCCAGCCGCCGGCGGGCCGTGCACAACCTGGCCTGGGCGTTGCAGGAGGAGGGCGACCTGGCCGGCTCGGCGCGGTTGGTGGACGAGCAGCGCTCGCTGGACCTCGGCGGCGAGCACAGCCTCACCGCGAGCTTCGAGGACCAGTGGGCCCGGTCGTACTACGCCGGGGACTGGGGTGCGGCGGCGGACCTGGCGGCCGAGTCGACGCGCCGGCCGACCGGCGAGTGGGACATGCACATCGTCGCGGTGTCCGGCTGGATGCGGACGCTGCGCGGCGACCCGGAGGCCCCGGCCGACGGCGGCGGCCCGGACCAGGTGGAGCGGGCGGTGGCCGCCGGGCGGCGGTCCGGCTTCCACCGGGTGCTGCGGTCCACGTTGGCCCACGCCGCGCTGTGCCGTGCCGTGCAGGGGCGCGAGGCCGAGGCGCTGCGGCTGCTCGCCGAGCTGGACGAGGACTGGCGGCGGACCCGGGAGATCCCGTTCGCCGAGTGGGTGCCGGCGATCGGCCACGTCGCCGTGGTGCTCGGCGGGGACGCGGCCCGCCGGGTGCGCCGGCTGCTGACCTCCGCGCCCCGGATGACGCCCTGGGCCCGGGCCGCCGGGCAGGCGGCGGAGGCCGCGCTGGCCGGGTCGGCCGGCGACGGCCGGGCCGCCGCCGAGCTGTTCCGCTCGGCCGCCGAGCAGTACCGGCGCATGGGCGACCTGACCGACCACGTGCTCGCCGCCGCGCTGTCGGTGCCCACCCTGCGCGAGGTGGACCCGGCGGGCGCGGCGCAGGTGCTGGCCGAGGTGCGCGGGTTCGCGGCCCGCAACCACGCCCCGGGCCTGCTCCGCCTCGCCGGAACCACCGACTAGCCCTGCCGACCAGGCCCGGCGACGGATCCCCCGGTCAACGGGATCCACCGGGCTTGCCAGGTCCACCAACACACCGCGTCCACCGGATCCACGGGCGCCAAGGCCATCCCGCCCGACCACTGAGGACGAGACAGGCCACCCGGCCGGGCAACCGCCCTCCGCCATCACGTGCGAGAACGCGCCAACGCGAGAGCCGCTCCTGCGATGCGGCACCTACGCAGCTGAGTCACATACGACATCACCAACCACCCGATGCCCCGCCTCCGCCGTCCCGCCCACCCCACCCCACCCCACCCCACCCCACCCCGGCCCGCGCTGCCCCCGCCCCGGCCCTCGGGCTGGTGATCAAGAGAATTGTGTCATCGCAGAGATCAACTCTGACGCTTTTCTCTTGATCACCGACCCGGGGGGCGGGGCGGGGGGCGGGGGGCGGGGGGCGGGGCGGGGGGTGATGTCGTATTCGACTCAGCTGTGTAGGTGTCGGCAGGGGCAGGTGGGCCTGGGCGGTGCTGGTGGCGGGCCGGGGCACGGGCTTCTGTTGGCAAGCGATTAGCGAAAACCGACATTGAGGCCCCGCCCCCACCTGCGGGAGGGTCCTTACTTCGTACGGCGCGCCACAACGCACTCCCGGAAGGGGGCCCTGACGTGTCACGATTCAGGGCACGGCGTGCGGGGCGCCGGGGGCGATCGCACCGGGAGGTGCGCGAGGGAGGATGTCCGGTGTCAGCGGGTAGGGCCCGCCGGGGACGGCGGGACAACGGGCTCGACGCGAGCGAGTACGCGGTCGCCGGCGACGTGGATCCGCGCGTGGGTGAGCACCTGCTCGACGTCCTGGCCGCGGGCGGCATCGCCGCGTACCTGCAACCCTCGGCCGACCTGAACCCGGTCACCCGCACCACCACCGTCCCGGCCCGCCCCGTGGACCGGCTCTACGTCGACCGCTCCCACCTGACGACCGCACGCGACTACCTCACCCAGCTCGCCGAGGAGGCCCCCGCCGGCCCGTCCCGCGACGAGCCCGACGTCGACGCCGAGTGGGCCCGCATCGTCGCCGGCTTCCACACCGCCCCGGCCGCCGGCGCGCATCCCTGGCCCGCCGCCGAGGACATCGACGACGAGCCCGACGAGCAGCCGGCCGGCACGACCGGCCGGCTCGGCACCGACGAGGGTGGCACCGCCACCGACGTACGCCGGCTGCCGTGGGCCGCCGACGTCTCGGGCGTCTCCGTCGGCGGGAGCCGGCAGGACGAGCCGTCCCTGCTGGACGGGCTGGACACGTTCGGCGCCGGCCTGCCCGACGACGCCGACGAGCGCTACACCCCGCCGCCGCCACCGCCGCTGCCCCGCGTCTCCAAGTACGCGGTGGCCGGCGTGCTGGCCATCGTCGCCGGGTTCGTGCTCTTCCTGGAGCCGACGCTGCTGCCGGTGGACTCCTCCGTGGTGACCCTGCTCGGCTTCACCGGCATCCTCGCCGGCTTCGTGACGCTGATCTGGCGGCTGCGCCCCGGCGACTCCGACGACGACCCCGACGACGGCGCCCGGGTCTGACCCGCCCCATACTCCGGGTAGCGGCCCGTCCCCACAGGCGGACGGCGGATGCCCGAATTGCGGGACGCGCACCGCCCCCGGCGGGAGGCGTAACAGTGGTGTAACTTACTGTCAGTAGGAATACCGCTGTACGTCACTTCCCGCACTGGCTGCCCGGTTGTTCCTTGCTCGCGGTGGTCGGTCTCTGCTGATCGGAATGCCCGAGATGCGACAGAGTTCCCTCGTGGTGGTGGCCAACCGCCTGCCCATCGACGACAGTGTGGCGCCCGACGGCGCCTGTGAATGGCGACGCAGTCCCGGCGGGCTGGTGAGCGCCCTGCATCCCCTGCTCCGCCACACGCCGGCCACCTGGGTCGGCTGGGCCGGCGGCACCGGGCCGGCGCCGAGCCTGCCCGACATCGGCAGCGTGCGGATGCGCACCGTGCCGCTGAGCAGCGAGGACTTCCGCGACCACTACGAGGGCTTCGCCAACTCGACCCTGTGGCCGCTCTATCACGACGCGGTGGAGCAGCCGGAATACCACCGCCGCTGGTGGGAGGCGTACCAGCGGGTCAACCAGCGGTTCGCCGAGGCGACCGCCGAGGCGGCCGAGCAGGGCGCGGTGGTCTGGATCCAGGACTACCACCTGCAACTGGTGCCCGGCCTGCTGCGGGAGCTGCGTCCCGACCTGCGGATCGGCTTCTTCCTGCACGTGCCGTTCCCCCCGCCGGAGCTGTTCATGCAGCTCCCCCGCCGGGCCGAGCTGCTGCGCGGCATGCTCGGCGCCGACCTGATCGGCTTCCAGCGCGCCCAGGCCGCGCACAACTTCGCCCAGCTCGTCGCCAAGGTGCTGGAGCTGCCGGCGACGGACCGGCGCGTCGGTGTCGACGACCGGGTGGTCCGCATCGGGGCGTTCCCGGTCTCGATCGACACCGCCGAGATGGCCGCCCTCGCGGGCCGCCCCGACGTGGCGGCCCGGGCCCAGCGGCTGCGCCACGACCTCGGCGACCCCGGCCACGTCATCCTCAGCGTCGACCGGATGGACTACACCAAGGGCATCGAGCAGCGTCTCAAGGCCTACAGCGAGCTGCTGGCCAGCGGGCACGTCAAGGTGCGCGACACGGTGCTGGTGCAGGTGGCGGTGCCCAGCCGGGAACGGGTCACGCAGTACCAGATCCTGCGCGACCGGGTCGAGCGCGAGGTGGGGCGGATCAACGGCGAGTTCGGCCGGGTCGGCGAGCCCGCCATCCACTACCTCACCCAGCCGTTCGACCGGGCCGAGCTGGCGGCGCTCTACCGGGTCGCCGACGTGATGGCGGTGACCCCGCTGCGCGACGGGATGAACCTGGTCGCCAAGGAGTACGTGGCGGCCCGGGTCGACGACACGGGTGCGCTGCTGCTCAGCGAGTTCGCCGGGGCGGCGGCCGAGCTGCCGCAGGCGTACCTGGTCAACCCGCACGACCTGGAGGGGCTCAAGCAGGGGCTGCTCTCGGCGCTCGAGGCCGACCCGGCCGACGTCACGCCGCGGATGCGGGCGATGCGCGAACACCTGCACCGTAACGACATCCGGGCGTGGGCCCGCTCCTACCTCAGCGCCCTCGACGACGGCGGGTCGCTGCTGACCCACCTCGCCCCCACCGGCTGACCGGGCGTTTCCGCCCCGCCCGGCCGCTGCTGGCGCGCCCCGGTCGACGGGTCGCGCCGGCAGCGGGTCAGGCCGGCGGGTGTTCCTTCTCCAGCCAGTCCAGGATCGCGTCGATCGGCTCCCGCCAGCGGACGTCGAGCATCAGGTCGTGCCCCATGCCGGGGAAGAGCAGCGGCGCGCCGCCGTGCAGCCGGGCGGCCCGGGTCAGCGCGGCCGGCGGGACCACCCGGTCGTCGGGGCTGCCCAGGACCAGCACGGGCGGGTCGCCCACGGCAGGCTCCGGGTCGCGGTGGGTGAGCAGCTGCCACTGGGCGCGCCGGCCGGCGCGCCCGAGGCGGGCGGCGTACCGGCGGGCGTCGGCGTCGGGCAGCTCGCGGCTGAACAGCTGCCGTCGGCTCAGCCGCAGGCCCGCGCCGACGAACGCGGGCAGGGTGCCGCCGGGGTTGCGGCGCAGCGCCGTGCCGAGCGTCGCCCAGTCGCCGAGCACCGGGGCCACCAGCACCGCCGCCCGCGCCGGATAGCGGGCCAGGGCGTGCCGCACCACCAGTGCCCCGGCGCCGTGCCCCACCAGCACCGCCTGGCGCGGCAGGCCCGCCGCCACCTGCGTCACGTCATGGGTGTACGCCCGCAGCGTCGCCTCCGGCGCCGGCTCGCTGCCGCCGTGCCCGCGCAGGCTCAGCGCGTACGCCGGGAAGCCGCGACCGGCGACGTGGCCCAGCCAGTGTTCGGCGAACGCCCACGCGCCGTGGCCGAAGCCGGGCACGAACAGCAGCGGCGGGCGGCCCTGCTCGACCTCGGGGAGCGCGCTGAGCACCTCGCGCCGGGCCGGGCGGACGGGCCGGGCCCACTCCCGGCCGCGCATGATCCGCACCCGCTGCTGCTGGCTCACTTCTCCTCCAGCTCGTGCATGGCGCGCTGGATGGCGCGCAGGTAGTCGGCGTGGCCCACCTCGAACCAGTGCCGGCTGCTGTCCTTGACCTTCCCCGAGTAGCGCTCGCCGGCCCCGGCGGTGACCCGCTGCGCGAACGCGGCGGCCCGCTCCGGCCGGCGCACCCGCAGGGCGAGCAGCCGGGCGAACAGGACGGTCTGCCAGTGCGACAGGGTGAAGATGCCCGAGTCGGGCTGGACCAGGCCGGCGACGGCGAGCGTCGGGTGGCCGGGGACGAGCGCGTTGAGCCACAGCCGGGGCCGGCCCGCCTCGTCCGCGCCGAGCACCCGGGGGTCGAGGAACTCGAAGCGCGGCAGGTAGCCGGTGGCGAAGACGACCAGCTCGGGGTCGATCTCGCGGCCGTCGGTCAGCTCGACGGCCTTGGCGTGGAACCGGGCCACGTCCGGCACGGGGGTGATCTGGCCGTGGCCGACGTGGTAGACGAGCTGGCTGTTGGCGATGGGGTGGGTCTCGTAGACCCGGTGGTCGGGCCTGGGCAGGCCGAACCGGGTCAGGTCGCCGACGGTGAGCCGCAGCGTCCAGTGGTAGAGCCACTGCCGCACGCGCAGCGGCACCCGCAGGGCGAGCAGGGTGTCGTTGACCTGGTCGGCGGGGCGGCCGAGGACGTACTTGGGGGCGTACCAGTAGCCGCGGCGGGTGGAGTGCCAGCAGTGGGACGCCTGCTGGGCCGCCTCGACGGCGATGTCGCAGCCGGTGTTGCCGGCCCCGACGACCAGAACCCGCTTGCCGCGCAGCTGCGCCGGGTCCTTGTACGACGAGGCGTGCATGATCTCGCCCCGGAACTCCTCCAGCCCCTCGTAGCGGGGCAGCTTCGGCGACCAGTTGTGGCCGTTGGCGACGACCACGGCGGCGTACCGGGAGGTGCGCTCGGGGCCGTAGCCGCCGGTGCTGCGGGTGGTGACGTCCCAGCGGTCGCCGTCGACCGGCTCGACCCGGATCACCTCGGTGCCGAACCAGATGTGCTGGCGCAGGTCGAAGTGGTCGGCGTAGCGCTCGAAGTAGGTGAGCACCTGGCTGTGGTGCGGGTAGTCCGGCCAGTCGTCCGGCATCGGGAAGTCGGGGAACTGGGTGAACGGCCGCGACGAGATCAGGTGGGTGCTGGCGTAGACGGGGCTGCGGTCGTGCCGCCAGTTCCACGCGCCGCCGACGCCGGTCTCCCGCTCGTAGCAGTCGACGCCGAAGCCGTGCTCGCGCAGGTTCTTCACGGCGGTGAGGCCGCTGGCCCCGGCCCCGATGACGCAGACCGTGTCGCCTCGGTCGGAGACCGGTCGGGCGTCCCGGGGCGGGGCGAGCGTCGTCGCGTCCGGCTCGGGACGGCCGGGGTCGGTGGAGGGGGACACCGGATTCTCCTTTGTGCGGCACGAGTGCCGGGTCGCTGCGAAATCCTTCCGGTAACCCGACCGGTTTGTCCAGTCCTTGTGGACGGTGGGTCGCGCGCCGCGTCAGCCGGCGGCGGGCAGCAGCAGGTCGACCACGACGGGGAAGTGGTCGCTGGCCCGGCGGGCCTGCGGCGTGTCGACCACGTCGTAGTCGACGACGGTGATCCGGGGGTCGACGAAGACGGCGTCGATGCGGCGGCGCGGGTCGGCGCACGAGTAGGTGAGCCGGTCGGCGCGGTCGGCCGCGACCGCCGCGTCGGTCAGCCCCGCGCCGACGGTCGCCCAGGCCGGGCCGTCCGGGCCCTCGTTGAGGTCGGCGGCGGCCACCACGGGCAGGTCGGCGGCGGCCAGCTCCCGCTTGAACGCCGCCGCCTGCGCGGGGCGCTCGGCCGGGTCGGTGGACAGGTGCGAGCCGGCCAGCAGGAACCGGGTGCCGCCGACGCGGCATTCGGCGTACGCCGCCCCGCGCATGTGCCGGCCCGGGGTGAGCGGGTAGCGCTGGCAGCGGGTGTCGGCCACCCGCACCCGCAGGCTGGTCAGCAGCAGGTTGCCCAGCGACGGCAGGCCGCCGGCGGCGACGACCAGCCCGAACGACTCGGCCAGCGACGCGCACTTCTGCCGCCACCGGAACCGCCGGGGCGCCTCCTGCACGATCACCACGTCGGGGGCGGCCGCGCGGACCACCGCGGCCAGCGCGGCCTGGTCGTCGCGCTGGCTGTGCACGTTGTACGACACGACGCGCAGCGGCACGCCGCCCGGGGTCCCGGGCCCCCGGCCCGTCTCCGTCATCCCGGCCCCCTACAGCCGGCGGGCCAGGTCGGCGGCGCCGATCACGCCGGCGGTGTTGCCCAGCTCGGCGGGGAGCACCTCGGCGACGGGGAGCCGGCTGCGCTGGGCCAGCGCGTCGGTGAACGAGCGCCGGGTCGGGCCGAGCAGCAGGTCGCCCGCCTCGACGACGCCGCCGCCGACGACGAGGACCTGCGGGTCGAGGATCTGCGCCATGTCGGCGAGGCTGGTGCCGAGCCAGCGCCCGACCTGCGCGAACGCCTCGGCGGAGACGGGGTCGCCGCCCTGGGCGGCGGCGGTCACCATCGGGCCGGTGACCGCCTCGGCCTCGCCGCCGGCCAGCTCCAGCAGGGCGACGGCCCGGTGCGGCTCCTGGCGGGCGGCGGCGCGGGCGAAGCGCACCAGGGCGCTGCCGCTGGCGTACTGCTCGATGCAGCCGAGCCGGCCGCAGCCGCACTGGTGTCCGTCGGGGACGGTGAGCATGTGGCCCAGCTCGGCGGCGATGCCGTGGGCGCCGCGCACCAGCTCGCCGCCGAGCACGATGCCGCCGCCGACGCCGGTGCCGATGGTGAACATGACCATGGAGTCGTCGGCGTGCCGGGCCGCGCCGTAGCGGAACTCGGCCCAGGCGGCGACGTTCCCGTCGTTCTCGACGATCACCGGCAGGCCGGTGGCCCGGCTGACGTACTCGCGCAGGGGCTCGTCGCGCCAGGCCAGGTTGGGCGCGAAGAGGACGGTGGAGCGGGTGGCGTCGATCCAGCCGGCCGCGCCGATGCCGACGGCGTCGATCTGCCGGCCGGCGGAGAGTTCGCTGACCACCTCGATGATGACGTCGCGGGTCTTGCCCACGTTGTCGGCGGGGGTGTCCCGTCGGGCCTGCACGAGTACGTTGCCGGTGTCGTCGACGACACCGCCGGCCACCTTCGTGCCACCGACGTCGACTCCGATGGTCAGCGTCACCGCTGCCACTCCCCTCTGCTGTGCTGCCCGGCACCGGCACGGCGGTCCGCCGTGCCGGTGGGACGGGATGTCCGGTGGTCAGGCCCCGTCGCCTGGTGCGTCCCCTCCCGCGCCACCGGGGGCCCGCGACGCGGGCACCACGGGTCGGCCGGCCGGCGGCCGGGGAGCCCCCGGCACGTCCGGCCCGGCGTCGTCGGCGGGCGGCACGGCGGCGGCCGGAACTCCCGGACCCTCCCCCCGGGTCGCGGCGGACCACACGTCCTCATCCGGCGCCGGGTGAGAATCATGCCCGGTGCGGGTGGCCTCGCGCCACACATGATCGCCCGATGCCTGGTCAGCCGCCGGTCGGGGCGACGGCGCGGCGGTGTCGGCGGGCGGTGTGCCACCGGCGGCCGGCTCGTCGGCCGACGCGAACGCGCGCAGCAGGCTGGCCACCCCGGCGGCCAGATCGCCGGCCCCCGTGGCGAGCCGCTCGGCGAATTCCGGACTCGGGTCGCGCAACGCCGCGATACCGCGGCAGAGCGGACAGATGCAGCATTCGGCCGCACCGGTGGCGAAACCGCCGTGCCCGCCGCCCGCCGGTCGGGCCGCCGCGGGGCCGCCCCCGCTGTGACCGAGGACACTGGACACGATCCCACCGAGCGGACCCCACGGCCCCGCCCCGGAGCCGCCGCCCGATCCGGCGCCCGCGGCGGCCAGCCTCGCCGCCGCGATCACCGTGGCGACCAGCCGCTCCGCCTCTTCCCGGGCCGAGCCCGGATCCGTACCTCCCATGGTCGGCTCCTCTACCGTGCCGGGCGTGCCGCAGCCGGTCGCGTCACCGCGCCGCACCGGTGTCTTCTACCCGGCGCTTGAGCTGCTTCAACGCCGCATCCATGATCATTTTCTCGGCCTTGCGGCGAAACATGCCGAGCATGCCCACGGAGAGCTCCACCTCCAGGGTGTAGGTCACCGTGGTCGTGCCGTCGGGGTTGCCGACGAGGTCGTACGACCCGCGCTGGGAGCGCTGCATCTTCGAGGGCGCCACCAGGTGCCACTCGATCCGGGAGATGTCCTCGGCGTACTCGTAGGCCAGCACGTACTCGTCGGCCAGCACCCCGGCGTCGAGGGTGAAGCGGACCTGGCTGGCGTAGCCGTCCTCGTACTCCTCCACGACCTCGGTCCGGCGCACCGCGTCGGTCCATTCGGGGTAGCGCGCGAAGTCGCAGATGACCGCCGCCACCCGCTCCGGTGACGCGCCCACGACGATCGACTGGGTGGAGGAGTCCGCCATGGGGGGAGGCTACCCGGCAACCTGCCTGGCGCACCCACCTGGTCGGGCGGGTAGGTTTCGACAGAGCCGACCCCTCCGGGGCCCCGGCCCGCCCGGCCAGTGCGAGCACGAGGGAGTGCAGGTGCGCGAGTTCTCCGTCCCGCCGATCGTCACCGTCGGCGACTCGGCCAGCCTCACCGACCCGGTCTGGGACAATGCCGAGACCGCCCCGGACGCCGTCCAGTTCGCCCGCCCCGCCGTCGCGCCCGCCACCGGCTGGGTCGAGGTGACCTGCCGGCAGTTCCGCGACGAGGTGGTCGCGGTGGCCCGGGGCCTGGTCGCCGCCGGCATCTCCCCCGGCGACCGGGTCGGCCTGATGAGCCGCACCCGCTACGAGTGGACCCTGTTCGACTACGCCATCTGGGCGGCCGGCGCGGTCACCGTGCCGATCTACGAGACGTCCAGCGCCGAGCAGGCCGCCTGGATCCTGGCCGACTCCGGCGCGGTCGCCGCCGTGGTCGAGACGACCGCCCACGCCACCCTCGTCGAGGGCGTCCGCGACCGGCTCCCCGAGCTGGCCCACCTGTGGCAGATCGAGCTGGGCGCGGTCGACGAGCTGGTCGCCGCCGGGGCCGCGGTCGACCCGGTCGAGGTCGACCGGCGGCGCACGGCGGTCAAGGCCGACGACGTCGCCACCATCATCTACACCAGCGGCACCACCGGCCGCCCCAAGGGCTGCGTGCTGACCCACCGCAACATGTACGCCGACATCGCCAACGCCGTGCCGGTGCTGCCCAACCTCTTCCTGCGGCCGGGCGCGTCGACCCTGCTGTTCCTCCCCCTCGCGCACGCCTTCGCCCGGCTCATCCAGATCGGCGTGGTGCAGGCGCGGGCCACCATGGCGCACTGCGCCGACACCAGGAACCTGGTCGCCGAGCTCCAGGAGTTCCGCCCGACCTTCGTGCTGTCGGTGCCCCGGGTCTTCGAGAAGGTCTACAACGGGGCGCGGCAGAAGGCCGAGGCCGACGGCAAGGGCCGGATCTTCGATCGGGCCGAGCAGGTCGCGGTGGCCTTCAGCGAGGCGCTGGAGTCGCCGAACGGGCCGGGTGTGGCGCTGCGCGTCCAGCACGCGGTCTTCGACAAGCTGGTCTACCGCAAGCTGCGGGCGGCCCTCGGCGGCCGGTGCCGCGACGCGATCTCCGGCGGCGCGCCGCTCGGGGCCCGGCTCGGGCACTTCTTCCGGGGCATCGGGGTGACCATCTGCGAGGGGTACGGGCTGACCGAGACCTCCCCCGCCGCCGCCGCGAACCTGCCCGGCGCCACGAAGATCGGCACCGTCGGCCGGCCGCTGCCCGGCGTGACCATCCGGATCGCCGACGACGGCGAGATCCTGATCTCCGGCGACCTGATCTTCCAGGGCTACTGGCGCAACGACGGGGCCACCGCCGAGGCGCTCAGCGCCGACGGCTGGTTCCGCACCGGCGACCTCGGCCAGCTCGACGCCGACGGCTTCCTGAGCATCACCGGCCGCAAGAAGGAGATCATCGTGACCGCCGGCGGCAAGAACGTCGCCCCGGCGGTGCTGGAGGACCAGGTCCGGGCGCACCCCCTGATCAGCCAGTGCGTCGTCGTCGGCGACCGGCAGCCGTTCATCGCCGCGCTGGTCACCATCGACGAGGAGGCGCTGCCGAAGTGGCTGGCCGCCCACGGCCGCCCCGAGGGCACCGGCGTCGACGAGCTGCGCGACGACGAGGCGCTGCGCGCCGAGGTGCAGGGCGCGGTCGACCAGGCCAACCAGTCCGTCTCCAAGGCCGAGGCGATCAAGGTGTTCCGGATCCTGCCGCGCGACTTCACCGAGGCCACCGGGGAGCTAACCCCGTCGCTGAAGGTCAAGCGGCAGGTCGTGCACAGCACGTACGCGGCGGAGATCGCCGAGATCTACCGTCGCTGACTACGATCCGTCACGTGCCCGACTCCTCGACACCCGCCCGGCCGCCGACGCAGCCGCTCGCCACCGCCGCCCGCGTGGTGATGCTCGCGCTGGTCGCCGTCCTCACCCTCTTCGCCACCCACGACGCCGGTCGGCTCTGGTGGATCGCGCTGCTCGGCGTCGCCGGGCTGCCCGCCGCGCTCGCCCCCCAGCACCGGCTGCTCGGCCCGCTCAGCCGCTTCGCCGAGGTGGTGGTGCTGGGGCTGGCCGCGAGCCAGGTCGCCGCGGTCACCACCCTCAACGGCACGATCGGCGGCCTCGGCGCGTCGGCGGTGCTGCCGTACCTCGCCGTCCCGGTGACGGTGACCGCGCTGCGCCGCCGGTTCCGCGAGGGCGCGGCGCTGCTCGCCGTCACCGCCGCCACCCTGGTGACCAGCGCCGCCCTCACCCAGGTCGACGGCGGACGGCAGCTCGGCCAGCCGGGCTACCTGGCGGTCTGCGCCCAGTGGCTGATCCTCGCCGGCCTGGGCCTCTACACCGCCGGCACCCTGCACCGGGTGATCCGGGTCCGCAGCGAGGGCAAGCCCCAGCCGTACGCGGAGGCGACCCGGCTGCTGACCCAGCTGCGCACGGTGGCCCGGCAGCTTCCGGGGGCGACCCTCGACCCGGGCGGCATCTCCGAGCACCTGCTGGAGGAGCTGCGCACCGTGGCCCGGGCCGAGCGGGCGGCGGTGCTCTCCGCCAGCGGCGGCGGCCGGCTGGTGGTGCTCGCCCAGGTGGGCGTGGACCGGGTCGACTGGGAGACCACGCTCGACGCCGACTCGGCGATCGCCGACGCCTGGGCCAGCCAGCAGCCGCAGACCGCCAGCCGCTCGCAGGCCCGCTCGCACACCGGCGGCGACGTCTCGGCGCTGATCGTGCCGCTGGTCGCCGGGGTCCGCACGGTCGGCATGCTGGTGATGGAGGCGGACGTCGCGCAGGCGTACCCGCCGCCGGTGGTGTCCCGGGTGACCGCGCTGACCCGCCCGGCGGCGCTGCGGCTGGAGGCCGCGCTCCTGTTCGACGAGGTGCGTTCGCTGGCCACCAACGAGGAGCGGCAGCGGCTGGCCCGGGAGATCCACGACGGGGTCGCCCAGGAGCTGGTCATGGTCGGGTACGGCATCGACAACGCCCTGGCGTACGTGGAGGAGGACCCGAAGGAGACGGCCGAGGCGCTGCGCACCCTGCGCGGCGAGGTGACCCGGGTCATCACCGAGCTGCGGCTGAGCCTGTTCGAGCTGCGCAGCGAGGTGGACCGGCACGGCGGGCTGGCCGCCGCCATCGCCGAGTACGCGCGCACCGTCGGGGCGTCCGGCGGGCTGCGGGTGCACCTGTCGCTGGACGAGTCCACCGCGCGGCTGCCCGCCGCGACCGAGGCCGAGCTGTTGCGCATCGCGCAGGAGGCGGTCACCAACGCCCGCAAGCACGCCGGGGCCGCAAATCTGTGGGTCACCTGCGAGGTGGACCCCCCGTACGCGCAAATTGAAGTGTCGGATGACGGTCAGGGCATCGCTGACCAGCGCACGGACGGTCACTACGGGCTTGCGATCATGGCCGAGAGAGCGGAACGTATCCGGGGCCGATTGGAGATCAGGCCGCGCCAGCCCAGTGGCACGACCGTGGCGGTGGTGCTCGGTTCGTCGCCCCGGCGCGATAGGGTGCGCGGCAAGGCGGCAGCAGCAGAAGGGGAGTAACCCGAGGATGACCACAAGCCCGACACCGGCGACCCGCACCAAGGTCCTCCTTGTCGACGATCACGATCTGATCCGCAAGGGGCTGCGGCACGCCTTCGAGCGGGACCGGCAGTTCGAGGTCGTCGGTGAGGCCGCCACGGCGGCGGAGGGGGTCCGGCAGGCCGGCGCCCTCCAGCCCGACGTGGTGATCATGGACCTTCGGCTGCCCGACGGCAGTGGCCTGGAGGCCACCCGCGCGCTCCGCAAGTCCAGCGCGTCGATGGGCATCGTCGTGCTCACCATGTACGCGGGCGACGACCAGCTCTTCGGCGCGCTGGAGGCCGGCGCGAGCGCGTTCGTGCCGAAGACGGCCCCGGCTGACGAGGTCGTGGCCGCCGCCCGGCACGCCGCCTCCTCGCCGAGCGCGTTCACGGCCGCCGACCTGGCCGAGGCGATGAAGCGGCGGCTCGCGCCGTCCGGCCCGCAGCTCTCCCCCCGCGAGGGTCAGGTGCTGCGGCTGCTCGCCGACGGGATGAGCGTGGCCGGCATCGCCAAGCAGCTCTTCGTCAGCGAGTCGACGGCCAAGACCCACATCTCGAAGCTCTACGAGAAGCTGGGCGCGGCCAACCGGGCGCAGGCGCTGATGACGGCCCTGCGGCTCGGCCTGCTCGAAGCCCCCGACGCCCCGAAGTTCTGACGCCGTCCCGCCCGGCCGGCGGCCACCGGCCGGGGGGTTTGCGCGACGGCCGGCGGGTCCGGTCAACGGGACCCTCCGGCCGGGCAGACGGGGCGACGGCGGCCCTCTCTGGTCACCTGCCCCGCAGGCGGGGCAGAATACGCGGGTGACCCGCGCGGGCGGCGTGTCCCGCGTCGTTGACATAAGGGGTAGGGCATGCAGCGGCCGGACTGGGCACCCGACACGATCGACATCGAGCGTCCCAGCGTGGCCCGCATGTACGACTACTATCTCGGCGGCTCGCACAACTTCGCCGCCGACCGGGCCGCCGCGCGGGCGATGGTCGACGCGGTGCCCGAGGCCCCGCTGATGGCCCAGGCCAACCGGGCGTTCCTGCGCCGGGCGGTGCAGTTCCTCGCCGAGGCGGGCATCCGCCAGTTCCTCGACATCGGCTCCGGCATCCCGACCGTCGGCAACGTGCACGAGATCGCCCAGCGGATCGCCCCGGAGTCCCGGGTGGTCTACGTCGACGTCGACCCGGTGGCCGTGGCGCACAGCCGGGAGATCCTCAGCGGCAACGACCGGGCGGCCGTCCTCCAGGAAGACCTGCGCCACCCGGAGCGGATCCTGGCCCACCCCGAGGTCACCCGGATGCTCGACTTCTCCCAGCCGGTCGCGGTGATGATCGTGGCGGTGCTGCACTTCGTGCCCGACGAGGACCGCCCCGACGAGATCCTGCGGACCCTGCGGGCGGCGCTCGCCCCGGGCAGCTACCTGGTGATGTCCCAGGCCAGCGACGACGACCGGCGCGACACCGGGGAACGCGAGGAGGCCGAGGCGGTCTACCAGCGCACCGACAACCCGCTGGTCATCCGCAGCCGGCGGGAGCTGACCGCCCTCTTCGACGGCTTCGGGCTGGTCGACCCGGGCGTCGTCTGGGTGCCGCAGTGGCGGCCCGAGACCCCGGAGAGCGCCGAGGACGCCGAGAAGGCGGTCTTCATGGGTGGCGTCGGGCGGCTCGGTGGGTGAGCACTCCGACGGCACGTCCGGCCCGTCAGCCCCCGACGGCCACGCCTGCGGTCCGGGGGTTCCCGCCAGCTGCCCGAGCGTGTTCGCCCGGGCCTGGGCGAAGGCGGTCTCCGGCACCAGCTACCTGCCGATGACGCAGGCCCAGCTGGAGGCGCTGCTGCACCGGCTCACCGGGCGGCTGGCCGAGGCGCTGGTGTCCGAGCCGTTCGACGTGCGGGTCGGCCACCAGGTCGGCGCCGAGCTGGTGGCGGCGCACATCGCCTCCGCCGAGGGCCTGGGCCGGACCATCGAGGTCATCCAGCTCCGGCTGCTGCGCGACCTGGGGCTGGTCACCGAGGACGCCGAGGACCGGATGGCCCGGCTGCTGGCCACCGTGGCGACCGGCTACGCCCGCGCGCTGCGGGACCGGACGCTCGACGAGCAGGAGTCGATCCGCCGGGCCGCGATGGTGGCCCGCGCGGAGGCCGAGCGGGCCCTGCGCGACAGCGAGGCCCGGTTCCGCCACCAGGCCACCCACGACCCGCTGACCGACCTGCCCAACCGCACGCTGTTCACCGAGCGGCTGGCCGCCGCGATCGACTCCCCCGGCCGGGGCGCGGACCGGGTCGGGGTGTGCTTCCTCGACCTGGACCGCTTCAAGGTGGTCAACGACTCCCTCGGCCACCAGGTCGGCGACATGCTGCTGGTGTCGGTGGCCGACCGGCTGCGCCGCGCGCTCGGCGAGCACCTGGTCGCCCGCCTCGGCGGCGACGAGTTCGTCATCCTGGTCGAACGCACGGCGGGCACCGACGACGTGGTGAAGGTGGCCGAGACGGCGCTCGCGGCGGTCAGCGAGCCGGCCCTGGTCGACGGGCACGAGCTGACGGTGTCGGCGAGCATCGGCATCGTCGAGCGCCCGGTGGCCGGCACCACCCCGGTCGACCTGATGCGGGCCGCCGACGCCACGCTGCACTGGGCCAAGGCCGACGGCGGCGCGCGCTGGTCGCTGTTCGACGTCGAGCGCAGCCGCCGCGAGCTGGCCCGGTACGCCCTGTCCGCGGCGATACCGGCGGCCCTCGACCGGGGCGAGTTCCACCTCGACTACCAGCCGCTGACGTCCCTGCGCGACGGCCGGGTGCTCGGCGTGGAGGCGCTGGTCCGCTGGCGGCACCCCGAGCTGGGCAAGCTCTACCCGGGCACGTTCATCGAGTTGGCCGAGGAGACCGGGCTGATCGTGCCGCTGGGCAGCTGGGTGCTCGCCGAGGCGTGCCGGGAGGCGGCGACCTGGTCGTCGTTCGGCGCCGCCGCGCCGTTCGTCAGCGTCAACCTGGCGGTCCGCCAGGTGCACCGTCCCGGGCTGGTGCGGGAGGTGCGCGAGGTGCTCGACCGCACCGGCCTGCCGCCCGAGCGGCTCCAGCTGGAGGTCACCGAGAGCACCATGATGAGCGCGGTGGAGGAGCCGGTGCGCGCCCTGCGGGTGCTTGCCGACATGGGCGTGCGGATCGCCATCGACGACTTCGGCACCGGCTACTGCAACCTGACGTACCTGCGGGACCTGCCGGTGACCGAGCTGAAGATCGCCGGGGAGTTCGTGGCGGGGCTGCGCGCCCCGGCGGACGACCCGGCGAGCCGCACCGACGAGCGGATCCTCGCCTCCCTGGTCTCGCTGGCGCGCGCGCTGAACCTCACCGTGACGGCCGAGGGGGTCGAGACCGAGGGGCAGGCCGACCGGCTGCGGGCCATCGGCTGCGACGCCGCCCAGGGCTGGCACTTCGGCAGGCCGGAGCCCGCCGCGCGGCTGCTGGAGCGCCTGTCCGCCGCCGGCTGAGGCGGCGCGGTCAGCCGGCGAGGAGGGCGGCCAGCCGGGCGGCCTGGGTCTCCCAGCGCCACTCCCGCTCCACCCACGCCCGGCCCGCCGCGCCGAGCTGCCGGGCCAGGTCCCGGTCGGCGAGCAGGGTGGCCACCCGGTCGGCGAGCTGGGCGACGTCGCGGCCGGGGACCACGTATCCCGTCTCGCCCTCGCGGACGGCGTCCGGCGCGCCGCCGGAGTCGCCGGCCACCACCGGCAGCCCGGTCGCCGACGCCTCCAGGTAGACGATGCCGAGGCCCTCGACGTCGAGGCCCCGGTTGCGGGTGCGGCAGGGCATCGCGTAGACGTCGCCGGCGGCGTAGTGGGCCGGCAGCTCCGCCGTGGGCACCGAGCCGGTGAAGACGACGTCCCGCTCGACGCCGGCCTGCCGGGCCAGCTTCTCCAGGTCGCCCCGGTAGGGGCCGCCGCCGACGACCAGCAGCGCCGCGTCGGGCACCCGGCGGCGGATCTCCGGCAGGGCCCGGATCAGCATGTCCTGGCCCTTGCGCGGCACCAGGCGGGAGACGCAGACCACGACCGGCCGGTCCGCGAGGCCGAGCCGGGCCCGCACCGGCCCGCCGTCGACCTCCGGATGGTACGTGTCGACGTCGACCCCGGGGGCCAGCCGGTGCAGCTCGGTCAGCCCGTGCAGCGCCCGCTCCAGCCGGACCCGGGTGTACTCGCCCAGGTAGGTGACCACGTCCGCGCCGCGGCCGATCCGGCGCAGCGCCGCGCGGGCCACGGGCAGCGCCGCCCACCCCACCTCGTGCCCGTGGGTCAGGGCGACCACCCGGCGGACCCCGGCGCGGCGGCGCAGCCCGGCGGCGAGCAGCCCGAGCGGGGCCGCCGCCCCGAACCAGACGGTGTCGCAGTCGTGCCGGCGGGCCAGCCGGGCGGCCCGGCGGGCGATCAGCGGGGTGGGCAGCAGCACCTTGGTGCGTTCCCGGACCACCTCGAACGGCTGGTCCGCGTCGAACTTCTCGGCCCCCCGCCAGCTGGAGGCGTAGACCACCACGGAGCCGGTGGGCTGGCGCACGGCGAGGTTGTGCACGAAGGACTGGATGCCGCCCGGGCGGGGCGGGAAGTCGTTGGTGATCAGCAGCGTGCGGCTCATCTGCCGGTCTCCCTGGCGTAGGCGCGGGCGGCGGCCATCCGCTCGACCGTGGACGGGTGCGACGCCGAGTAGAGGTACTCCCAGCGGGGCGGGTCGGGGTCGGCCAGGTTCACCCCGGCCAGGCGGCGCTGCATCGCCTCGAAGGTGGCCGGGTCGCCGGTGAGGGCCAGGGCGTGCGCGTCGGCCCGCGCCTCGACCCGGCGGGACACCAGCGCCTGGGCCGGGGCGGTCACCAGGCCCGCCACCGTGACCAGCGCCAGCAGCAGCGGGAACGCGCGCGGCTCGGCGATCGAGTCGACGCCGGCCAGGCGCAGCAGCGGGCCGGCGGAGCCGAGCAGGTAGAGCACGACCACGCCCAGCGCGGCGCCCAGCGCCCCGGTGAGCGTGCCCGTCCAGACGTCGCGGTCCTTGGCGTGCCCCAGCTCGTGCGCGACGACGCTGGTCACCTCGGCCGGGGTCGCCTCGCGCAGCAGCGTGTCGTAGACGACGACCCGGCGGGTCGGCCCGAGCCCGGAGACGTACGCGTTGACGGCGCGGGTGCGTCGGGACGCGTCGGCGACGAGCACGTCGCGCACCGGCACCCCGTCGCGGGCCGCCAGGGCCGTCAGCTCGGTGCGCAGCGGGCCCTGCTCCATCGGGGTGAACCGGTTGAACACCGGCTCCACCAGCACCGGCAGCACGAACGACAGCAGCACCACCAGCCCGGCGGCGCCGGCCGCGCCGAAGGCCCACCACCAGCGCGGGGCGAGCCGGACGACGGTGTAGAAGCCGAGCAGGGCGAGCGCGCCGATCACGGCGCTGACGGCGTACGACTTGAGCAGGTCGGCCGTCCAGCCGGCCCAGCCCTGGGTGCTCAGCCCGTAGCGGGTGAGGACCGTCTGCCGCCAGGCGGCGAACGGCAGGGTGAGCAGGTCGGCGACCAGCAGCACGGCGAGCCCGCCGAGCACGGCCTGGGCGACCCAGTGGCCGCCGAACGGGCGGGCTGCCAGCTCCACCAGGCGACCGCCCAGCGGGGTCAGGCCGACCGCCAGGGCCACCAGCAGGCCCACGGCGAGGGCGGCCCAGCCGCCGGGGCGCAGCGCGCCACGGAAGGCGCGGGCCCGGGCGACCTGTTCGGCCGGGAGGTCCCGCAGGGCGGCGAGCTGGTCGGCGCGCGGGGCGGGCGGCCGGTGCCAGGGCACGAGCAGGGCGACGGCGACGAGGAGCGCGACGGTGAGCCCGGCGAGGGTGAGCACCGCCCAGCCGCGCGGCGTCACCGGGCCACCCCGCGCTCGCCTCGTGCGCGCCCCATCCGTCGCTCCTCCCGCCGTGAGCGCTCATCCTATTGCCGGCGGCGGCGGGGCCGACCGGGGTGGTCACGTCGTCATGCCGGGGACATGGCGGTATCGGCATGTCCGCGACCCCGCCATGTCGCCGACATGGCGGGCCCGACCCGGCGGGCGCTACGCGGCGTGGCCGGTCAGGACCGGGCGAGGCGACGCAGCAGCGAGTCGGCCCCGAGCGGGTAGGCGCCGTGCCGGCGTACCCCGTCGGCGACCTCGCGGTCGGAGGAGACCACGACGACCGGGCGGCCGGCCGGTTCGGCGCGGACCAGCCGGCGGATCAGCTCGTCGGCGGTCTCCCCCTTGCGGGAGAAGAGCACCCGGACGCCGCGCGGCGTCGGCGGCAGGCCGTGCATCCGCTCCGCGCCGTCGAAGACCACCGTGACCTCGTCGCCGGTCTGCGCCGCGATCCCGCCCAGCCCGGTGATCAGCCGCTTGCGTTGCTGCTCCAGCGACATCTCGCCGAAGCCCCGCTTCGTCACGTTGTAGCCGTCCACCACCAGGTGCGCCTTCGGCAGCGCGAGCAGCTGGTCGAGCCGGGCGGGGTCGTCGGTGTCCCGGGCGCGGGTGGCCGCGCCGGCCGGGGTGGCGCTCGGTTGGTCGGCGAAGGCGTCGGCCACGAAGTCGGCGGGGAACCGGTCGACCGGGTCGAGCGCCAGCTCGCGGCGCAGCCCGACGGCGGCCTGCCCGATCGTCTCCAGCAGCAGCCAGAGCTTCGCGTCGTCGACGGAGCGGGCCTCCTTGGCGCTGGCGCGGGCCACCCCGGCCGCCGCCTCGGCCTCGGCCAGCCGGGCCCGGGCGCGGCGCAGCTCGGCGTCCGCCTCGGTCGCGGCGCGGGTGGCCCGGCCCCGCTCGGTGGCCAGCAGCTCGGCGGCCCGGCGCTCCCGGGCCTGCGCCTCGCGCAGCGTGCGGGCGAGCTGCCGGTTCTCCTCGCGGAGCTGGCCGAGCTCGTCGCGGACCCGGGCCAGCTCGTCGCGGAGCTTGTCGGCCTCGACCCGGGCCACGGCCCGGTCGTGCTCGGCCCGGGTGGCGCGCTGCTCGGCCTCGCGGACCAGCTCGTCGACGACGGCCCGGTCCGCCTCGGCGCGCACCGCCGCGCCGCTGACGTCGATCAACGCCCGCCAGCCCCGGGGCCGGGCGAGGTAGGCCAGGGCGGCGACCTCGACCGGGTCGGCTGCGGCCGGGGCGGTGCCGGCGACCACGGCGGCCCCGAGGTCGCCGGAGTCGGCGAGCACCCGGGCGGTGATCCGTTGCCGGAACAGCGGGTCGGCGGCGAGCTGGGCGGCGATCATCGGCGCGCCCAGCCGCGCCCGCCGGTTGGGCGCGAACTTGGCCACCCGGCGCAGCGGCACGGGCACCTCGTCGCCGGGCAGGACCGGCAGGACGGCGGCGGTGAGCGCCACGATCCGCTGCCGCACGGGCTCCGGCAGCATCGGCTCCGGCTCGGACTCCGACTCTGGCTCGGACTCCGAAGCTGGCTCGGGCTCGGACTCCGAAGCTGGCTCGGACTCGGACTCCGGCTCCGGCTCCGGCTCGGGCTCTGCCCCGGGCTCCGGCTCGGCCACCGGGTCCGCCGTCGTCGGCTCGGCCCCCGGCCCGAACCCGGCCGCCGTCGTCGTCGGCGCGGGCGGAGCGCTCCCCCGTGCGGCCGGGGCCTCCTCACCGGGGTGGCGCGCAGCGTCGACCGACTCCTCCTGCGGGAGGCTGTCGTCGTGCGGCTCGGTGAGGGGCATGTGGCAAGTCTCCCACCGCGACCGGGCCCACCGCCCGGTGAGTGAGCTGATCTCTCATCCTAGCCCCAGGGGTGGCCCCTGGGACTGTTGTGACACGAGTGTCGGACCGGGGGTCTACCGTGCCCGGGGTGGGCGGAGCGGAGTACGTCCAGCAGGCGCTCGCCGGGCTGGGCCAGGCGGCGGGCGGTGGCGTGGATCCGGCGTTGCCGCTGCACGCGACGACGTTCGTGGTGGTCGACCTGGAGACCACCGGCGGCGCGCCGGACGGCGGCGGCATCACCGAGATCGGCGCGGTGAAGGTGCGCGGCGGCGAGGAGCTGGGCGTGCTGGCCACCCTGGTCAACCCGGGCGTGCCGATCCCGCCGTTCATCACCGTGCTGACCGGGATCACCCAGGCCATGCTGGTCCCCGCGCCGCCGATCGAGCAGGTGCTGCCGAGCTTCCTGGAGTTCGTCGCCGACGCGGTGCTGGTCGCCCACAACGCGCCGTACGACGTCGGTTTCCTCAAGGCCGCCTGCGCCCGGCACGGCTACCGCTGGCCCAACCCCCGGGTGCTGGACACGGCGGCGCTGGCCCGGCGGGTGCTCAGCCGCGACGAGGTGCCCAACCGCAAGCTGGGCACCCTGTCGGCCTACTTCCGCACGGCCACCCGGCCCACCCACCGGGCGCTCGACGACGCCAAGGCCACCGTCGACGTGCTGCACGGCCTCATCGCGCGCCTCGGCGGACACCGGGTCGACACCGTCGGGGAGGCGATCGAGTTCGCCCGGGCGGTCACCCCGACGCAGCGGCGCAAGCGCCACCTCGCCGACGGGCTGCCGAAGGCCCCCGGCGTCTACATCTTCCGGGCCGCCGACGACCGGCCGCTCTACGTCGGCACCTCCGGCGACATCGCCACCCGGGTGCGCAGCTACTTCACGGCCGCCGAGAAGCGGGCCCGGATGTCGGAGATGCTGGCCGCCGCCGAGCGGGTGGAGGCGGTCGAGTGCGCCCACTCGCTGGAGGCCGAGGTGCGCGAGCTGCGGCTGATCGGCGCGCACGCGCCGCCGTACAACCGGCGGTCGAAGTTCCCCGAGCGGATGGTCTGGCTCAAGCTCACCGACGGGCCCTACCCCCGGCTGTCGGTGGTGCGGTCGCTGGCCGACGGCGACGAGGCCTACCTCGGCCCGTTCGGCTCCCGACGGGCGGCGGAGCTGGCCGCCGCCGGCTTCCACGACGCGCTCCCGCTGCGCCAGTGCACCCACCGGTTGTCGCTGCGCACGGTCACCCCGGCGTGCGCGCTGGCCGAGCTGGGCCGCTGCCCGGCGCCCTGCGAGCACCGGATCACCCCGGAGGAGTACGCGGCCCGCGCCGTCGACCCGTTCCGCGCGGCCACCGCCACCGACCCGGGGTCCGTGGTGCACGCCCTGCTGGCCCGGATCGGGGCGCTGGCGGCCGACCAGCGCTACGAGGAGGCGGCGGTGGTGCGGGCCCGGCTCGCGGCGGTGCTGCGGGCCACCGTCCGGATGCAACGGTTGACCGCGCTGGCCGGGATCGCCGAGCTGGCCGCCGCCCGGCCGGCCGCCCGGGGCGGCTGGGAGCTGGCCCTGGTCCGGCACGGCCGGCTGGCCGGGGCCGGGGTCTCCCCGCCGGGCGTCCACCCGCGACCGACGATCGAGCTGATCCGGGCGACCGCCGAGACGGTGCCGCCCGGCCCCGGCCCGGTGCCCCGGGCCTCCGCCGAGGAGTCCGAGCGCATCCTGTCCTGGTTGGAGCGACCCGAGACCCGGTTGGTGGAGATGTCCTCCGGCTGGGCGTCCCCGGCCGCCGGAGCGGCCCGCTTCCGTGACCTGCTCAGTAAGATCGAGACCGCCGCATCCCACCAACTCTCGACCGAACGCCCATGACCAAGTGACCGATCGGACGACCCCGACTCGCTTAGGCTGTTAAGGAAGTGCAGTACTGCCCGTTTCGTGGGCCTGCTCCCGTCGCCGTGCCCGGCGACCGAGGGGCCGGGGTGAGGAGGTGTCCCTCGTGGACGTCGACGCCGGACACGGCGCCGCCCTGGGGGGCGCGCTCCCGACCCAGCCGGGCGACCTGCCCCTGGCCCGCCGGCTGCGGTCGCTGCTGAGCTGGCCCACCGGTGAGACAGACCCGGTCACCCACCTGATCCGCACGCACCGGGGCATCCATCCGAGCACCGAGGCGTCGGTGCTGCGCCGGGCGTACACGATCGCGGAGAACATGCACCGCGGCCAGTTCCGCAAGAGCGGCGAGCCGTACATCACCCACCCGCTCGCGGTCGCCCAGATCTGCGCCGAGCTGGGCATGGACGCCACCACGCTGGTGGCCGCGCTGCTGCACGACACGGTGGAGGACACCCGCTACACCCTCCAGGCCCTCGCGGAGGACTTCGGCGGCGAGGTGGCCCACCTGGTCGACGGGGTGACCAAGTTCGACAAGGCGTTCTACGGCAAGGCCGCCGAGGCGGAGACCACCCGCAAGATGATCGTCGCGGCCGGCAAGGACGTCCGGGTCCTGATCATCAAGCTGGCCGACCGGCTGCACAACATGCGCACCCTCGGGGTGCGCTCGGCCGCGTCGCGGGAGCGGATCGCCCGCAAGACGCTGGAGGTGCTGGTCCCGCTCTGCGACCGGCTCGGCATCCAGACCCTCAAACGCGAGCTGGACGACGTGGTGCTGCTGCACCTGGAGCCCGAGGAGCACGCCCGCATCGCGCGGTTCGTGCACGACCGGCCCGGCTGGTCGGCATACCTCGACGACGTGGTCGCCAAGGCGAAGGTGGCGCTGCGCCGCAGCCGCGTCGACGCCCAGGTCTCCCCCCGCCCCCGGCACCTCTACTCGATCTGGAAGGACACCGTCGCCGGCGGGCACGGCGTCCCGTTCGACCTGCCCCGGATCGTGATCGTCGTGGACGGGCCGGCGACCGACTGTTACGCCGCCCTCGGCGCGGTGCACGGCCTCTGGCGGCCCGTGCCGGGCCGGTTCAAGGACTTCATCGCCTCCCCGAAGAACAACCTCTACCGGTCCCTGCACACGAGCGTCTGCGGGCCGAAGGACCGCACCGTCGAGGTGCTGATCCGCACCGAGGAGATGCACCGCGCCGCCGAGTACGGCATCGCCGCCGACTTCCGCTTCCCACGCCCCGCCGGGGCCGCCGGGCAGGCCGAGCAGCTCGACTGGCTGCGCCGGGTGCTCGACTGGGAGCAGGAGGCCCCCGACCCGGCGCAGTTCCTGGAGTCGCTGCGCTGCGACCTGGCCGAGGCGCAGATCCAGGTCGTCGTCGAGGGGCGGCAGGTGGTGCTGCCGGCGGGGGCCACCCCGGTCGACGTGGCCTACGAGCTGGGCCCCGACCGGGGCGACCGCTGCCTGGCGGCCCGGATCAACGGCCGGCTCGCCCCGCTCTCCTCCGAGCTGGAGGAGGGCGACGTGGTGGAGATCTTCACCGAGTCCGATGCGGAGTCCGGCTTCGAGGCGGACGTCGCCCCGCGGGGCCCCCGCCGGGAGTGGCTCGGCTTCGTCAAGTCCCCGCACGCGCAGATGCAGATCAACCGCTGGTTCGCCGAGCACACCGAGCCGGGCATCTCGATCGCCGACAAGGTCCGCCTCGGCCGGGCCACGATCGGGCTGGCGCTGCGCAAGCACGACCGGGGGCTGGCCAACGACCTGCCGCTGCTGCGGCTGTCGGAGGAGCTGGGCTACCCCGACCTGGAGACCCTGCTGGTGGCGGTCTTCGACCGGGCCCTCGAACCGGACGCGGTGGTCCGGCAGCTCATCGACCTGGTCGACCACCGCCAGTGACGCTTCCGCCCCCGGTGCCCGACCCGCCCGACGCCGGCCACTAGCCTTAGGCGATGATCCCCCGCTCCCGAGCCACCGGACGGGCCTTCGCCTATCAGGTCTTCTACCGACTGCCCGTGTCGGTGCGCCGCCGGCTGGTCCGGCTCGCCACACCGAAGTACATCGTCGGGGCGGTCACCCTGGTCCGCGACGCCGAGGCCGACGGCCCCGGCCGCCTGCTGCTGCTGCGCCAGCCCCCCGGCCACAGCTGGACACTGCCGGCGGGCCTGCTGCAACGCGGCGAGGAGCCGGTCGTCGGCGCGGCCCGCGAGCTGTTCGAGGAGTCCGGGGTCCGGCTCTCCCCCGACCGGCTGCGCCCGGCGGTGCCGAACGCCGTGGTGCACGCGAAGGGCTGGGTGGACGTCGTCTTCGAGGCGGAGGTGCCGGCGTCGACGACGAAGCTGACGGTCGACGGCGCCGAGGTCTTCGAGGCCGCCTGGCACCCGCTGGACGACCTGCCGAGGCTGAGCCGCGCCACGGCGAACCTGCTGGGCCGCTACGGCATCGGGCCGCGCGCCAGCGAGGCCCCGCCCGGGCCGGCGGCGTGACCACCCCGGCGGCCGGCGCGCCGGGGCGCTCGGTGGGCCCGGCCGGCGCGCCGGGGCGCTCGGTGGGCCCGGCCGGCGCGCCGGGGCGCTCGGTGGGCCCGGCCGGCGCGCCGGAGGTCTGCGCGGTGGTGCTCGCCGCCGGCGAGGGGACCCGGCTGCGTCCGCTCACCGCACGGCTGCCGAAGGCGCTCTGCCCGGTGGGCAACGTGCCGCTGCTCGACCGGGCGTTGGCCCGGCTCGCCGGGCTCGGCCTCGCCGGCCCGGCCCGGGTGGCGGTGAACGCCTGCTACCTCGGCGACCAGGTCGTCGCGCACGTCGGCGACCGGGCCCACCTCTCGGTCGAGCCGGGCGCCCCGCTCGGCACGGCCGGCGGGGTGGGCAACCTGCGGGACTGGATCGCCGGCCGGGGCGTGCTGGTCGGCAACGCCGACGCGTACCTCGCCGACCCGGCGGCCGGCCCGGGGCCGGACGTCGCCGCGCTGCTCGCCGGCTGGGACGGCGAGACCGTACGCCTGCTCGGCCAGCCCGCCGACGACCCGGCCGCCCCCGGCACCTTCTCGGGCCACCGCTTCACCGGCTTCTCGCTGCTGCCGTGGCGGCTGGTGCGGGGCCTCACGGCAGAGCCGGGCGACCTGGTCCGGGCGGTGTGGCGGCCGGCCGAGGCGGCCGGGGCGCTGACCGTCGTGCCCTACGCCGGCACCTTCTACGACACCGGCACGCCCGCCGACTACCTGGCGGCCAACCTGCACGCGGCGGGCGGCGGCAACCTGGTCGACCCGACCGCTTCGGTCACCGGCCGCTGCCGGGAGGCGGTGGTGGGCGCGGGGGCGACCGTGCGGGGCGAGGTGACCCGGTCGGTGCTCTGGCCGGGCGCGGAGGTGGCCGCCGGGGAGCACCTGACCGGGGTGGTCCGCGTCGCCGGGGGCCTGACCGTCGCGGCGGAGCCCCGCTGAGCCCTGGCCCACCCCGGCCGGCTCGGGTCCCCCGCCCCGACCCGACCCGCCCCGGTCCGCCCCGGTCCGCCTCGGCCTGCCCCGGCCCGCTTTGGTCGGCTGCGGTCTCCGGCCCCGCCCGAGTGCGTGACGGATCGTGATCGGGGGCCTCGCCGACCCCACCCGCTGTTTCCGTCCCCTTTGCTCTGCACCCATCCACGCATCGGTCGCCCGACGTGATCGGGTCACCGTCGCCCCCCACCTCACGGCCACGCATTCACGCAGCTCCACGCGGTGTTGCGCCCGTGGGTGCAGAGCAAAGGAGGCGGGAGATGTCGGCCGGGGGCGGAGGGCGGTAGCGCAGAGTGAGACAAGTCCGCGCCCGCGAGAGCCCTCACGACGATCGCGGAGAGTAGCCGGCGCAGGTGCCGCCGACGGGTCACGCCCCACCGCTGCCCAGGATCGGTCGGACGGGCCTACGATGGTCGTCGACGCCACCACCGGCGTGGCGTGCACGCGCGACGAAGGGCAGACCAGTGATCACCGCGATCGTCCTGATCGACTGCGCCACCGACTCGATCCCCGAGGTGGCCGAGAACCTGGCGGCCCTGCCCGGGGTGAGCGAGGTCTACTCGGTGGCCGGGCACGTCGACCTGATCGCCATCGTGCGGGTGCGGGAGTTCGACCAGATCGCCCAGGTCATCGCCGGCAGCATCTCCAAGGTGCCCGGCGTGATCAACACCGAGTCGCACATCGCCTTCCGGGCCTACTCGCAGCACGACCTGGAGGAGGCGTTCGCGATCGGGCTGGCCGGCACCGACTGACCCGACCCGCGCCGCCGCGGCCCTGCGACGCCACGACGGTGGTAGCCAGCCCACCGGTCGGGTGGACTGGCTACCGCCTGGGGTGTCGCGACGTCAGCTCACGCTCGGGGCCGGCGTCTCGGTGTTCTCCGGGGTCGGCGACTCGAAGGTGCCGCCCGGCGTCGGGGCCTCGCTGCTGCCGCCCGGAGCGGGCGTCGTGGTGGTCGCGCCCGGGCTGGGCGTGCCGCTGGCGCTGGTCTGCGGGACCGGGACGCCGAGGGTCTGGGCCAGGGCCACCAGCGCGTCGTAGTGCGCCTGGAGCACCGGCAGGGCGTTCTGGGCCAGCTGGACCACCGACTGCTCGGTGCCCTGCGAGATCTCCGTCTGGGTGGCCTGGATGGCCTGGACGTGACCCGCCAGCTCGGCGGTCACCCACGCCTTGTCGAACTCGGCGCCGCTGAGCTTCTTCAGCTTGTTGACGACCTTCTGCTGGTCGGCGGTCGGGGCACCCGGCAGCTTGACGTTGAGCTGCTGCGCGGTGTCCTGCACCGTCTGGTCGAGCTGGGTGTGGTCCGTCACGAACTGGGCACCCAGGTCCTTGACCTGCTGGTTCTGACCCTTCTGCTGCGCCAGGTTCCCGGATTCGATCTCCGCGAGGTTCACCTGGTGCAGCGCCTGCAGGTACTGGCTGTCCTGCGTCGACGGCTGTGCGGCCTGAGCCGCCGCCGCGGGCGCCAGCCCCGCCACCACCAGGGCGGCGAGCAGTCCGAGGCGCTTGAGACCCAACATGTTTCCCTCCCCCTTTTCGTTGGACCGCACGGATACCCGGCTGACCCGGATTAACCCTGCGAACCCGCAGCCGCCTCGCGGGCGGCGCCGGGGTGCCGGCGACGCCCGGCGGTCGCCCGGGGGCGGAAACGGGACGTGGCGTCCGCCGAGGAACCGGCGGACGCCACGTGCGGCTTGCGGGAGGGTCAGCGGCGGGTGTCCCCGCTGGTGATCTCCTTGCGCTCCGGCCGGGGCTCGACCGGCGGGTGCCCCGGCGAGACCGGCGCCTCGGCCGGCTTCTCGATGGGGTAGAAGAAGCCCCGGATGGCGGGCCCGAGGGCACCGAGCCGGTTCATCTTCTTGGGCACCACCCAGCCGGCGTACTCCAGCTCGCCGTGGCCGTCGTGGCCACCGGCGGCCAGCGGCTGGTGGACCTCCTCGAACCGGCCGTCCGGCAGCCGGCGGATGATGCCGGTCTCCACGCCGTGCGCCAGCACCTCCCGGTCGTGCTGCTGGAGGCCGAGGCAGATCCGGTACGTCACGTAGTACGCCAGCGGCGGGATCACCAGCAGGCCGATCCGGCCCGCCCAGGTCATCGCGTTGAGGCTGATGTGGAACTTGTCCGCGATCACGTCGTTGCCGCCGGAGAGGGTCAGCACGATGTAGAACGCCACCGCCATCGCGCCGATCGCGGTCCGCTCGGGGACGTCGCGGGGGCGCTGGAGCAGGTTGTGGCTGCGGTAGTCCTTGAGCCGGCGGGCCTCCACGAACGGGTAGAGCGTGGAGAGGCCGACCAGGACGCCCGGCAGCACGACGGTGGGCCAGAACAGCGGCGGGATGACGTACCCGTCGCCGATCGGGATGTTGATCTCCCACGCGGGCATGAGGCGGGTCGAGCCGTCGAGGAACATGACGTACCAGTCGGGCTGGCTGGCGGCCGAGACCACCCACGCCTCGTACGGGCCGAAATACCAGATCGGGTTGATCTGGAACAGACCGCCCATCAGCGCGATCACGCCGAAGACGACCATGAAGAAGCCGCCCTGCTTGAGCGCGTAGCGCGGGAACATCCGCTCGCCGACCACGTTGTCGTTGGTCCGGCCGGGGCCGGGCCACTGGGTGTGCTTCTGCTTGAAGACCAGGCCGAGGTGGGCGCTGATCAGCGCCACCAGCAGGCCCGGGATGAGCAGCACGTGGGCGATGAAGAACCGGCTGATGATGATCTCGCCGGGGAACTCCCCGCCGAAGATCGACGAGGTGACCCAGGAGCCGATCACCGGGATCGACAGCATGATGCCGGAGGCGATCCGCAGACCGGTGCCGGAGAGGCCGTCGTCCGGCAGCGAGTAGCCGGTGAAGCCGGCCAGGAAGCCGACCCAGAACAGCAGCGAGCCGATGATCCAGTTGGTCTCGCGCGGCTTGCGGAACGCGCCCGTGAAGAAGACCCGCAGCATGTGCACGACGATCGCGGCCATGAACAGCAGCGCCGACCAGTGGTGCATCTGCCGCATGATCAGGCCGCCGCGGACGTCGAACGAGATGTCCAGGCTGGAGGCGTACGCGGCCGACATCGGCGTGCCCCGCAGCGGGGCGTAGCTGCCGTTGTAGACCACCTCGGTCATCGCGGGCTCGTAGAAGAACGTGAGGAAGACGCCGGTCAGCAGCAGCACGACGAACGAGAACAGCGCGATCTCGCCGAGCAGGAACGACCAGTGGTCGGGGAAGACCTTGTTCAGCAGCTTGCGCAGCGGCGTGGAGACCCCGAAGCGGTCGTCCACCCCCACCGCGGCCTTGCCCGGAACGGAGGCCATGTCCAACTTACGACGCTTCACGGCCGCTCCCAGAAGTCAGGCCCGACGGTCTCGGTGTAGTCCGACCGCGCCACGAAGAAGCCCTCGTCGTCCACCTCGATCGGCAGCTGCGGGAGCCGCCGGCTCGCGGGGCCGAAGACCGGCCGGGCGTTGTCGGTGATCAGGAACTGCGACTGGTGGCACGGGCAGAGCAGCCGGTTGGTCTGCTGCTCGTACAGGCTCGCCGGGCAGCCCGCGTGCGTGCAGATCTTGGAGAACGCAGCGTAGTTGCCCCACATGTAGTTCCCGTGGCCGACCCGCTGGTTGGCCTCGCGGGAGACCTGGGCGTCGGACTCGCGCAGGTGGATCAGCAGCGTCGGGGAGTCGGCGTGCTTGTTGCTCACCCCGTGCTCGATGCCGGGGAAGACGGTGAGCTGGCCGCCGGCGCTGATGTCCGCCGGGCGGATCGGCCGGCCGTCCTCGCGGACCAGCCGGATCTTGCGGCCGTCGGCCGGCGCGAAGCCGGTGGTGAACATCTGGTTGTTCTTGTGCGGGTTGGAGATCAGGCCGCCGACCAGCGGGGCCGCCGCGACCGCGCCGACGGGCGCGAGGCCGGCGAGCAGCGAGATGCCCAGCAGCGGGCGACGCTTCACGCCCATCTCGTCGGCGAGGTAGAGCATCGTCTCGCCGGTGATCTTGCGGCTCTCCGCCACGTTCGGGTCGTTCTCGTGCCGGTCCTGGATCGACACCTCCTTGGGCAGCAGCTTCTTGCCCCAGGTCAGGATGCCGAAGCCGATGCCCAGCAGGGCGACGCCGAGGGTGAGGCCGAGCAGCGGGGTGTAGTACTTGTCCCCGCCGGTGCCCGGCTCGTACTCCCACGGCCACCAGATGTAGACGACCAGGAAGGCGGTGGCGGCCAGGCCGGTCAGCAGGAACATCGAGGCGACCGTGCGGGTCAGCCGGCGCTCGGCCTTGCTGCCCGGGACGACCTGCTCCTCGTAGTGGACGATCTCGATGTCGTCCCGGCGCGCGCCCTCCCGGACGATGTCGAACCGGCTCAGCCGCGGGTCGTGGACGTCGAGCGGCTCCGGGCCCTGGTGGGCCTGGTGCTCGGTCTTGGTGCTCATGCCGTCACCTCGCTACGGGCGGTGCCGGACCGCGGCACCGCAGCGCTGAATCGAATGATCCGCTCGGTCACGACTTGCCCGCGATCCACAGGCTGGCGAAGACGAGCGCGACGATGCCGATCAGGAAGATCGCCAGCCCCTCGGTGGACGGCCCGTACCGGCCGAGGTTGAAGCCACCCTGGTCCTGGTCGTGCTTCAGGGTGTCCTGGATGTAGGCGATGATGTCCGCCTTCTGCTCCGGGGTGATCTGGTTGTCGCCGAACACCGGCATGTTCTGCGGGCCGCTGAGCATTGCGGCGTAGATCTGGCGGTCGCTGGCCGGGCGCAGGCTCGGCGCGTACTTGCCGGAGGAGAGCGCGCCGCCGCCGCCACCGAAGGCGTGGCACTGCGAGCAGTTGATCCGGAACAGCTCGCCGCCGGTGGCCAGGTTGGCGCCCTCGCGCAGGTCGCCCTCGGGGACCTGCGGACCCCCGCCGAGCTCCTGGACGTACTGGCCGAGCTGGCGGACCTGCTCGTCGGTGAAAACCGGCGGCTTGCGCATGGCCTGCGCCTCCTGCCGGGCCATCGGCATCCGGCCGGAGCTCACCTGGAACTCGACGGAGGCCGAGCCGACCCCGATCAGGCTCGGGCCACGACCCTCGACACCCTGCGCGTTACGGCCGTGGCAGGTCACGCAGCTCACGTCGAACAGCGCCTTGCCCTCGGCGGCGGCGCCGGTGAGCGGCGGGTTTTCCTGCGCCTGCACGCCGGGGGCGAAAACGGTGTAGGCGCCGCCGGCCAGCGTGAGCGCGGCGATCAGGCGGACCGCGGCGCCCAGCCGGCGGCGGCCCCTGCTGCGCGCTGCGGACCGCTCGCCGCGCAACCGCGCGAGCAGACCGCGTCGGCGGTCGTTGTCAGAAGTCATGACCTGTGTCCTTAACCGGTGGGACCTTGTCTCAGAGGACGGGGCAGCGGCGCGGTTTGTGACGCGCCAAGATCACTGAAGCCAGTAGATCATGGCGTAGAGGCCGATCCACACGACGTCGACGAAGTGCCAGTAGTACGACACGACGATCGCCGACGTGGCCTGTGCCGGGGTGAACCGGCCCATGGTCGTGCGGACCATGAAGATGATGAAGGCGACCAGGCCGCCGGTCACGTGCAGGCCGTGGAAGCCGGTGGTCAGGTAGAACATCGACCCGTACCCGTCCGCGTTGATCTTCACGCCCTCGTGCACCAGGGTCACGTACTCGTTCAGCTGACCGAGCACGAAGATCAGACCCATCACGAAGGTGATCGTGAACCAGCGCCGCAGGGCGTGGACGTCACCCTTCTCGGCGGCGAACACCCCGAGCTGGCAGGTCACCGAGGACAGCACCAGGATCACCGTGAAGGTGGTCGCGTACGGGATGTTGAGGTGCTCGGTGTGCTTCGCCCACTGCTCCGGCGCCGCCGCGCGGATGGAGAAGTACATCGCGAACAGCGCCGCGAAGAACATGAGTTCGCTGGAGAGCCACACGATCGTCCCGACGCTGACCATGTTGGGCCGCGTCAGGGAGTGGATCCGGCTCTTGTCAATGGCTGGGGCCGCAGTCACGCGGTCATTATTGCCCCTGACCACGGCCGGCGATCAGCGGGGGGCCAAACCCGTGGCGTCGGTGGCCCGATCGTGGCGGTCCGGTTCGCCTGGCCTAGCCTGAAACGCGTGCAGCACGTCGCTCAGATCCTCGCCGCCACCTCGGCGGTCGCCGCGCCCGGGGCGCTCGCGGCCGGCGGGGACCCGCTGCCGCCGCCGTTCACCGTGGCCCGCGTGTTCACCGAGACCCGGCTGGACAGCTGGCTGGCCCTCGGGCTGGTGCTCGCCGCCGGGCTCTACCTCTACGGGGTCTACCGGCTGCGGCTGCGCGGGGACCGCTGGCCGGTCTCCCGCACCGTCTTCTTCCTCGGCCCCGGCCTCGGCGGCATCGCGGCGGTCACCGTCAGCGGCCTGCACGCGTACGACACCGCGCTGCTGTCGGTGCACATGGTGCAGCACATGGTGCTGTCGATGGTCTCCCCCATCTTCCTGGCCCTCGGCGCGCCGGTCACCCTGGCGCTGCGCACCCTGCCGGTCGGGCCGCGCAAGCGGCTGCTGGCGATCGTGCACAGCCGCGTCGCCCGGGTCTACACGTTCCCGCTGGTGGCGTTCGCCATCTTCGTGGTGAACCCGTTCGCGCTCTACTTCAGCGACCTCTACCGCTACACCCTCGAACACGCCTGGGCGCACGAGCTGGTGCACGCGCACTTCATCATGACCGGCTGCGTGTTCTTCTGGCCGCTGCTCGGGCTCGACCCGCTGCCGGGGCGCTGGCCGTACCCGGCGCGGGCGCTGCTGATGGTGCTGTCGGTGCCGTTCCACACCGTGCTCGGGCTCACGATCATGCAGAGCACCACGCTGTTCGGCGGCGACTGGTACCCGTCGCTCGGCCTTACCTGGTCCGACCCCGCCGCCGACCAGGTGGTCGCCGGGGGCATCCTGTGGGCCGGCGGCGAGTTCGTCAGCGTGACGATGCTCGCGGTCCTGGTGGTGCAGTGGGTGCGCCAGTCGGAGCGGGAGGCCCGCCGGCTCGACCGCGAGCTGGACCGCCAGGAGGCCCGCGAGCGCGCCGACCAGGCCGCGCAGTCCTCGGCCTGACCAGCGGATTCCGGTACGACCACCGGCCCGCCCGGGCAGGACATCGGCTGCCCGGCGGTGGCGGGTACGATGCTCGGCAGCTACGAGGTGGGAGTCAGCCAGCGATGAGCGATCGTCTTTGCACCGTCCTGCTCTACAGCGACGACCCGCAGGTCCGTGACCGGATGCGGCTGGCCGTCGGCACCCGCCCGGCCCCCGGGCTGCGCGTCGAGTTCGTCGACGCCTCCGACTACGCCGGGTGCGTGCGGCTGGTCGACGAGTACGAGATCGACCTGATGCTGCTCGACGGCGAGGCGAGCCCCGGCGGCGGCCTCGGCATCGCCCGGCAGATCAAGGACGACCGGGACGACGCTCCCCCGACCTGCCTGGTGATCGCCCGCGCCGCCGACCGCTGGCTGGCCGCGTACGCCGAGGTCGACGCCACCCTCGTGCACCCGCTCGACCCGGTGACCACCGGCGCCACCGTGGCCGAGCTGCTGCGCAGCCACGCCCCCGCCTGAGTCGCCCCCACCCGGGTCGCCCCGGCCCGCACGCCACCGGCGTCGCCGGCCCTGTCGTGCCGGCCCGCGCCCCGGGCGGCACCCGTCCCTCCGCACCCCCACGCCCGCTCGGGAGGCCCGCCATGGGCGAACGGAACTGGCCGCACCTGCTCGGCGCGCTGCTGCGCGGGGAGGAACTCACCACCGCGGACACCGCCTGGGCGATGGGCGAGATCATGTCCGGCTCGGCGGCGCCGGCCCAGATCGCCGGCTTCGCCGTCGCGCTGCGGGCCAAGGGCGAGACGCCGGCCGAGGTCGCCGGGCTGGTCGAGGCGATGCTCGGCGAGGCGGTCCCGGTCGAGCTGCCGGAGGAGCTGCGGTCGTCGGCGCTCGACGTGGTCGGCACCGGCGGTGACCTCGCCCACACCGTGAACATCTCCACCATGGCCGCTCTCGTGGTGGCCGGCGCGGGCGTCCGCGTGGTCAAGCACGGCAACCGCGCCGCGTCGTCGTCCTGCGGCACCGCCGACCTGCTGGAGTTCCTGGGCGTGCCGCTGGACCTGACCCCGGAGGGGGTGGCCCGCTGCGTGACCGAGGCCGGCATCGGCTTCTGCTTCGCCGGGCGGTTCCACCCTGGCATGCGGCACACCGGCCCCGTCCGGCGCGAGCTGGGCGTCCCGACGTTCTTCAACTTCCTCGGCCCGCTGACCAACCCGGCCCGGCCCCGGGCCGGCGCGGTCGGCTGCTTCGACCCGCGGATGGCACCGGTGATGGCCGCCGTCTTCGCCGCCCGGGGCGACTCGGTGCTGGTGCTGCGCGGCGAGGACGGCCTCGACGAGTTCACCACCGCCGCGCCGACCCGGGTCTGGGCGGCCCAGGGCGGCACCGTGCGGGAGGCGCTGCTCGACTCGGCGGACCTCGGGGTGCCCCGGGTGACCCTCGCCGACCTGCGGGGCGGTGACGCGGCGTACAACGCCGGGGTGGCCCGTCGGCTGCTGGCCGGCGAGGCGGGCCCGGTCCGCGACGCGGTGCTGGTCAACGCCGCCGCCGCGCTGGCCACCCAGGGGCCGCTGGGCGGCGACCTGACCGAGGCGCTGCGCGCCGGGATGGCCCGCGCCGCCGCGTCGATCGACTCCGGGGCCGCCGCGGCGGTGCTGGACCGCTGGGTCGAGGTGGCCCGCTCCGCCTGAGCCGGCCGCCTGAGCCGGCCGCCTCGGCCGCTCCGCCGACGCGAGCGCCGTTCGGCCCGCCCCTGGCGGGAATTGTCGGACTCTCATGGGAAACTACAGCCGAGTGATTCTCGCGCCCCGGCCAGGAGAGGAGACGCCGTGTCCGACCGCGAGCTCCACTGCGACACCTGCGAGGGCGTGCGGCCGTTCGAGACCCCGCCGTGCGCCGACGGCCACGGCGTCGACTGCCCGGAGCTGGTCTGCACCGGCTGCGGCACGGCGCTGCTGATCGCCACGTTCACGTTCCCGGCGACCCGGCTCGCCACCGGCACCGCCCACGCCCACCGCCGCGCGGCCTGAGCCGATCTGGCCGACAGCCGGGCCGGCGGGCTGGCCAGCCGAGGGCCGGGCCGGCATGTCGGCGACATGGCGGTAACCGGGCCCCGCTGACACCGCCATGTCGCCGACATGGAGTCGATCAGCGGTCCGACCACACGCGATCATCGGTCCGACCACACGCCGCGCAGTGTCCTCTCGCCCCGGCCGGTCCTCGACGCGGCGAAGCCCGCGCCCCCTCACCGGGGGCGCGGGCTTCTTCCGTAAGCCGGCGGGTGCTCAGTGCTCGGCGGTGCGCCGGGTGCCGCTGTAGTACTCGAAGAGCAGGCCGCAGGCGGCGAAGACGACCGCCACCAGACCCAGGCCCAGCAGCCAGAACTGCCAGAAGACCAGGCCCAGGCCGGCGAGCGCGGCGGCCAGCGCCAGCCCGAACGGCCAGTAGCTGCCCGGGCTGAAGAAGCCGATCTCGCCCGCGCCGTCGGCGATCTCGCCGTCGGGCCGGTCCTCCGGGCGCAGGTCGATGCGGCGGGAGACGAACCAGAAGAAGCCGCCGCACATCGAGCAGAGCAGGAACGACAGCAGCAGCGCCACGGTGCCGACCCACTCGACCTGGCCGCCGGAGTCGCCGTACGTCCAGGCGCCGTAGAGGATCGTCGCGCCGAAGAGGAACCCGGCGATGATCAGGAAGATACGCCACTCGGTCTTCATGCCCGCTCCCTCAGCTTCCCGTGCCGGCCGCGACGTCGTCGGGGTTGAAGTTGGCCGTGTTGCGCCGCGTGTCGAACGGCTTGGTCGTGCTGGCGTACGGGTCCTCGCCGATGGCGGTGAGCGCCTCCTGCGTCGACTTGCCGTCGCGCTTGGCGGCAAGGAACTGGTCGTACTGCTGCGGGGAGACGACGCGCAGCTCGAAGTTCATGAAGGCGTGGTAGCTGCCGCACAGCTCGGCGCAGCGGCCCACGTAGGCGCCCTCGGCGTCGAGGCTGGAGACCTCGAAGACGTTGCGGATGTTGCCGGGCATGACGTCCCGCTTGAACAGCATCTCCGGCACCCAGAAGGAGTGCACGACGTCCTTGCTGGTCTCCTCGAACCGGATGGACCGGCCGGTCGGCAGGACCAGGATCGGGATGACCTCGCTGGTGCCGAGCACCGACGCCACGGTGTTGGCGTCCTTGCCCTGGCCGTCGCGGTAGTTGAACTGCCAGTTCCACTTGAAGGCGACGATCTCGACGGTGACGTCCGGGTTCTTCGTCGTGCGCACCACGTCGGTCTGCACGACCGCCGTGTAGTAGAAGAGGACCGACACGATCAGGATCGGGGCGATCGTGTAGAGGAACTCCATCGGCAGGTTGTAGCGGGTCTGCACCGGCAGCTCGTTGCCCCGCTTGCGGTAGCGCACGACGCACCAGAAGATCAGGCCCCAGACGAACACGCCGACCGCGAGCGCCGCGATGCAGGACGCGATCCACAGGTCGTACATGCGGTTCGCCTCGGGCGTGATCCCGCCCTGCGGCCAGCCGAAGCCGCCGAACGTCTTGCCGACGTCGCAGCCCGTGAGCGAGACCAGCAGCGCCGCGCCGCCGAGGCCGAGCCCGGCGAGCCGACCAGCGCCACGCCGGCGGCGTCCACCGGCTCCCGGAGAAGCGCTGTGCCGTACGGCCGGGGGCCGTACCTCCGAACTCCTTGCGACCACCTGGTCCTGCCTCCCTAGCGCGCCGTGGCGGTTGGTTGTCCCCGTACCAGCGGCAAAGGCGTCACCGACGGTCGCAGATTACTCGACCATGACGGGCAGAGCCGTGTTGGGGTGGCCGTACGCCCCCTTCGGGGGGATCGTCGGCGCGCCGGCGCGATAGCGTCGGGCCGTGAGCGCATCCCCGGTCTACCTGGACGCGGCCACCGCCGCCCCGCCGCACCCGGTCGCCCGGCAGGCGCTGCTGGCCGCCCTCGACGACGGCTGGGCGGACCCGGCCCGGCTCTACGGCCAGGCCCGCCGGGCCCGCCAGCTCCTCGACGCCGCCCGGGAGGCCGCCGCGGCGACGCTCGGCGTCCGCGCCGACGAGCTGTCCTTCACCCCCAGCGGTACGGCGGCGGCGCACTCGGCGGTGCTCGGTGGCCTGGTCGGGCGGCGACGGGTGGGCGCGACGCTGGTGCACTCGGCGATCGAGCACTCGGCCGTGTTGCACGCCGCGCAGCGGCACGTGGCCGGCGGCGGCAGCGCCGTGTCGGTGCCGGTGGACCGGCTCGGCCGGCTCGACCTCGACGCGTTCGCCGCCGCGGTCCGCGCGCCGGGGGTGGCCCTCGCGGCGCTGATCGGGGCCAGCCACGAGGTCGGCACGGTGCAGCCGGTCGCTCCGGCCGCCGCCGCGTGCGCCGCCGCCGGGGTGCCGCTGTACGTCGACGCGGCGCAGCTCGTGGGCCGGGCACCGGTGCCGGCGGGCTGGTCGGTGCTGACCGCCAGCGCGCACAAGTGGGGCGGGCCGCCGGGCGTCGGGCTGCTGGTGGTGCGCAAGGGCACCCGCTGGGAGTCGCCGTGGCCGGCGGACGAGCGGGAGTCGGGGCGTACCCCCGGGGTGGTGAACCTGCCGGCGGTCGTGGCGGCGGCGGCGAGCCTGCGCGCGGCGGCGGCCGACGCGGCGGCCGAGGCGGCCCGGTTGTCGCCGCTGGTGGACCGGATCCGGGCCCGGGTGGCGGCGGAGGTGCCCGACGTCGAGGTGGTCGGCGACCCGGTGGACCGGCTGCCGCACCTGGTCACGTTCTCCTGCCTGTACGTCGACGGGGAGGCGCTGCTGCACGCGCTGGACCGGCGGGGCTTCGCGGTCTCCTCCGGCTCGTCGTGCACGTCGTCGACGCTGCGCCCGTCGCACGTGCTGGAGGCGATGGGGGTGCTGTCGCACGGCAACGTGCGGGTCTCGCTGCACCGGGAGACGACGGTCGCCGACGTGGAGCGGTTCCTCGCCGAGCTGCCCGGGATCGTCGCGGGGCTGCGCGCCGAGGCGGGGGTGGTGGGGCTGTGAGCGGGCCGGTTGGGGGGACCGGGCCGGTGGAGGTGCTGGACTGCCGGGGGCAGCGGTGCCCGCTGCCGGTGATCAGGCTGGCCCGGCGGCTGCCGGAGCTGCCGGTCGGCGCGGTGCTGCGGGTGCTCGCCGACGACCCGGCGGCGGCCGTGGACATCCCGGCGTGGTGTCGGATGCGCGGCCAGGAGTTCGTCGCCGCCCACGCCGAGGGGCCGGGCTACGACGTGCGCCGCGTCGGTTGAGCCGCGTCGGTTGAGCCGCCTCGCGGCGACGCCGCTGGGCGGGTGCGGAGCACAACGCCTGATCGTCTGCGGCTGACCGGCACCCGCCTCGGCGTGTCGCGCCGGTCAGCCGCAGACGATCACGAGACCGGGCGCAGCCGGGTGAGGGTGCCGGCCGTGGTCGCCGTGACGAACGCCGTCCACTGGTGGGACGGGAAGACGAGCGTCGGGCCGGACGGGTCCTTGCTGTCCCGCACCGCCATCACGCCGGGCAGCACGGCGCACTCCACGCAGTCGCCGTTGTTGGCGCTGCGGCTGCTGGTGAACCAGCGGGCGGCGGCGAGGTCGGGGGTGGTGGGCATGGCGGCCTCCAGGGCTATGACGCGCCGGCCAGCTCCCTGATCAACGCGCGCGACTCGGCGGGTGAGAGGGCGACCTGGCGCAGGTTGTCGGCCACCATGCTATAGGTCCGCACGCCGTCCGGGTCCTGCACGTACATCGCCCCGTCCAGCACCTCCGTGTAGGCGATCGGCCGCACGTTGGCGAAGTCCAGCAGGACGAACTTGCCCAGCGGCGTCGCCGCGTGCGGTCCGTCCTCGGGGCGGAGCACCTGCACGGTCACGTTCGGCAGCTCGGACATGGCGGCCAGGTGCGCGAGCTGCGCCCGCCGGGTGGCGTCGCCGTTGACCCGCAGCCGCAGCGCCGCCTCGCCGATCACCGCCTGCAGGGTGAGCGGCTCGTCGTCGGTGAGCCGCCGGGCGCGGGCCTGCCGGAAGGACACGAACCGCTCGGCGTGGTCGGGTCGGACGAAGCCGGTGCCCAGGGTCAGCGCCTGGGCGTACTCCTCGGTCTGGAGCAGGCCGGGGATGACCATGGACTCGAACACGAACGCGCCGTCGGCCAGCCCCTCCAGGCCGACGTACGTCTTGAACCAGTCCGGCATCACGGCGGCCCAGGGCGCCCACCAGGTCTTGGCGTCGGAGCGGTTGGCGAGCGAGGTGAGCCGTTCGATGGCCGCCCCGTCCGCGCCGCAGGCCCGCAGCACGGTCGCGATGTCCTCGGGAAACTGCTGGTAGCGGCCGGTCTCCATGTGGCCGAGCTTCGGCTTGCCGATCCCGGTGCTGGCTGCCAGCTCGGTCAGCGTCATCGGCGCCTCACGCCGGTAGCGGTTGAGCTCGGCCCCGATCAACCAGCGCAGCGCCGAGGGATCCGTTCGCGTGCCCATGCATTGCCTCCATGCTCGTGTACCGACAAGAACATCATGCCGTCGCTACTTCCATCGAGCAAGGATCCACGCTATACGTATAGCAACTGACTTTTGGAGGTGGCCATGCCTGATCCGACGCTCGCACCGCTCGGCACGCCCAGCGAACCGCCGCCCGTCGCATCGCCCGGCACGCCTATCGAACCGCCCGGCAGGCCCATCCCACCGCTCGGCACGCCCGAGGAGTTCCACCGGATGCTGGTCGAGCTGGTGGAAGAGTTCGCGCCCCGCCGGTTCGCGATCTGCGAGGAGCACGGCGACCGGATCGACGGCGAGGTCGTCGCCTGGGGCATGGCGTTCGACGAGTGCGCCCTGCTGCGCTGCGACGATCAGAGCGCGACCGGGCACTTCACGAGTGCCGAGAGCGCGCTGCGGCTCTTCGCCCGCACCGGCCGTCGGCTGCGCCTGATCTGGATCGACGCCGCGCCACGAGCCACGAGCCCTTGAGCCGCCCCACGGCGACGCGCCAGCCCTGAGCCACCCCGCGGCGACGCCGCCGGATGCGAAGCGCAGCGTCTGATCGTCTGCGCCGCACCGGCACGACACGCCGGGGCGGTTGCCGGTGCGGCGCAGACGATCACTACCGCTACGGCAGCACCCCTACGGGAGGAGGTGGGGGCGGATGTCGCCGGCCGCCTGGTCGCCGTAGGACTCCGCCAGGCGCTTGACGAACACGTCGGGGCGCACCTCGTATTCCTGGGTGCCGACCGTCTCCAGCACCAGCGTGGCCAGCAGGGAGCCGACCTGGGCGGCGCGCTCCAGGCCCAGCCCCCAGGAGAGGGCGGCGAAGAAGCCGGCCCGGAAGCCGTCGCCGACACCCGTCGGGTCGACGGCCTGCGCCTCGCGCGCGATCGGCACGTGGATCGTGTCGAAGCCCCGGCCCGCGATCTCCACCCCGTTGCTGCCCAGCGTGGTCACCCGGATCTTCACCCGGTCCAGCAGCTGCGCGTCGCTCAGACCCGCCTTGCTCTGGAGCAGCGACTTCTCGTACTCGTTGGTCATGAGGTAGTCGGCGCCGTCGATGAGCCCCACCACGTCGGAGCCGTCCATGCGGGCGAGCTGCTGCGACGGGTCGGCGACGAAGGCGTACCCCCGGTCGCGGCACTCGGCGGAGTGCCGCAGCATCGCGTCGGGGTCGTTGGCGCCCACCAGGACGAGGTCGAGCCCGCCGAGCCGCTGCGCGACCGGGGCCAGCTCGATGTTGCGCGCCTCGCTCATCGCCCCCGCGTAGAAGGAGGCGATCTGGCACATGTCCGTGTCGGTGGTGCAGACGAAGCGGGCCGTGTGCGCCACCTCGCTGACGTGCACGGACTCGCAGTCGACGCCGTGGCGCTCCAGCCACGAGCGGTAGTCGGCGAAGTCCGCGCCGACCGCGCCGAGCAGGATCGGGCGCAGGCCGAGCTGGCCCATGCCGAAGGCGATGTTGGCGGCCACCCCGCCGCGACGCAGCACCAGGTCGTCCACCAGGAAGGACAGCGAGACCTTGTCGAGCTGGTCGGCGATGAGCTGGTCGGCGAACCGGCCGGGGAAGCTCATCAGGTGGTCGGTCGCGATCGAGCCGGTCACGGCGATCTTCATGTCAACCCTCGCGGTCGGGAGCACGGCGCGGGTCAGCCTACCGGTCCGCCCGGTGTCGTGGTCGGGGGTCGAACGGGCGGCGGTCACCTTCCGCTCACCTTTCCGTCACCCTGCGCGGAGCCGGGACGGATCCGTGCCGGTCACGCCCGTGGCCGGAAGACACGGACGGTAGGGCCGCGCGGAAAAACGGACGGCGGGGCCACCCCGTCCCGGGGCGGCCCCGCCGTTGCCGGACGAGCGGGCCCCAGCCGGAGGTGGCCAGGCCGACCGGCTGAGGTCAGGCGGGACTCAGCTGAACGAGTCGCCGCAGGCGCAGGAGTTGCCCGCGTTGGGGTTGTCGATCGTGAAGCCCTGGGCGTCGATCCGGTCGGCGAAGTCGATCGTGGCGCCGGCCAGGTAGGGGGCGCTCATCCGGTCGACGACGACCTCGACGCCGTCGTAGTCGGTGACGACGTCACCGTCGAGCGAACGCTCGTCGAAGAAGAGCTGGTACCGCAGGCCGGAGCAGCCGCCCGGCTGCACCGCCACCCGGAGCCGCAGGTCGTCGCGGCCCTCCTGCTCGATCAGGGCCTTGACCTTCTGCGCCGCGACGTCGGTGAGGACGACGGAAGTAGGGGCCTTGGCCTCGGTCGACTCGGTCTGCGCTGGCGTGGTCACGTGGAAATCTCCCTGCGCGGTCTGGGTCTGGACGCACTGGCCAACGTCGTCCGTCGCCCAGTGATTCCCGATGTGTTCGCAGATCCGATGGTACGCCGCCCCCGCCGGGACCACCCGGTCGACGTGACCGGGGCCCCAGGCCGGGCCTGCCCGGCGGCGGGCCGGCCCCGGGCGGCGGGCACGCTGCGGGCGCTCAGCGGCTCCACTGGCGGGCCAGCCGCGCGCCGAGCTGGCGCAGCCCCTCCGCCGGGCGGCTCAGCGCCGCGTCGAGCCCGCCCCGCTCCTCGCCGCCGAAGTGCTCCACCAGGCTGTACGCGTCGGTGACGCCCGCCGAGGCGGCCTCGCGCCGCCCGGTGCTCACCTGCCCCGCCAGCACCACGCAGGGCACCCCCCGGTCCCGGGCGGCCCCGGCCACCCCGGCCACGACCTTGCCGCGCAGCGACTGGTGGTCGAAGGAGCCCTCCCCGGTGATCACCAGGTCGGCGGCGTCGAGCGCGGCGGGCAGGCCGATGGCCTCGGTGACCAGGCCGATGCCGGAGGCGCACCGGCCGCCGAGGGCGAGGATCGCCGCGCCGAGGCCCCCGGCCGCTCCCCCGCCGGGCAGCGCGCCGAGGCCGGGCGGGCACCCCGGCAGGTCCTTTTCGAGTACGCCCGCGAAGCGCTCCAGCGCGGCGTCGAGCAGCAGCACGTCCTCGCGGGTGGCGCCCTTCTGCGGGCCGTAGACGTTGCTGGCCCCGTGCAGCCCGAGCAGGGGGTTGTCGACGTCGGTGGCGGCGACGAGGGTGGCCCCGCGCAGCCGGGGCGCGCCGTCGAGCCCGGCGACCGCCGCCAGCGCCGCCCCGCCGTACGGCAGGGCCCGGCCGGCCCCGTCGAGCGGGGTGACGCCCAGCGCGGTCAGCAGCCCGGCCCCGCCGTCGTTGGTGCCGGATCCGCCCAGCCCGACCACCACCGTGCGGGCCCCGTGCTCCACGGCGGCGGTGACCAGCGCACCCAGCCCGTACGAGGTGGTGGCCTTCGGGTCGCGCTCGGCGGCGGCGAGCAGGTGCAGCCCGCACGCCTGGGCGCTCTCCAGGTAGGCCGTGCCGTCGTCGGTGACCAGGATCTCACCGTCGGTGGGGCGACCGAGCGGGTCGACGGTCGGCACCGGCACCCGACGCCCGCCGAGGGCCTCCGCGAGCACGGCCACGAACCCGGGCCCGCCGTCGGCGAGGGGACGGATGAGCAGGTCGTCGCCGTCGGCCACCTCCCGCCAGCCCTCGGCCACGGCGGCGGCGACCTCCTGGGCGGGCAGCGTTCCGGCGAACTTGTCGGGGCAGAGCAGCACGCGCATGCCGAGCAGTGTGGCAGGCCACATCGGCGCTGGGCAGTGTGGCAGCACACACCGGCGCGGGCTGCCTTGTCGCCCGGCTGTGGAACCATGAGTGGCGTGACTTCGACCTGGGTGGAACCCTCCAACACCGCGACGGCCCTGCTGCTGCTCGGCCGTGGCAGCGACCCCGCCACCGAGCGTGGCGTGGAGTGTCCGGGCGACCTGCCGGCGCCCAGCGACCCCGACCTGGTGGCGCGGGCCGCGGCGGCCAAGGCGAAGCTGGGTGACAAGGTCTTCGTGCTGGGCCACCACTACCAGCGCGACGAGGTGATCCAGTTCGCCGACGTGACCGGCGACTCGTTCAAGCTGGCCCGCGAGGCGGCGGCCCGGCCGGACGCGGAATACATCGTCTTCTGCGGCGTGCACTTCATGGCCGAGAGCGCCGACATCCTCACCTCCGAGCGGCAGCGGGTGGTCCTGCCCGACCTGGCCGCCGGCTGCTCGATGGCGGACATGGCCGTGCTGACCCAGGTGGAGTCCGCCTGGGACACGCTGACCGAGCTGGGCGTCGCGGCGCAGACGGTCCCGGTGACCTACATGAACTCGTCGGCGGACATCAAGGGCTTCGTCGGCCGCAACGGCGGCGTGGTGTGCACCTCGTCGAACGCGAAGCGGGCGCTGGACTGGGCGTTCGAGCAGGGGTCGAAGGTGCTGTTCCTGCCCGACCAGCACCTCGGCCGCAACACCGCCGTGCTGGAGCTGGGGCTGTCGCTGGACGACTGCGTCCTCTACGACCCGCACAAGCCTGGCGGCGGGCTGACCCCGGAGCAGCTGCGCGACGCGAAGATGATCCTGTGGCGCGGGCACTGCTCGGTGCACGGCCGGTTCACCCTCGACAGCGTCGAGGACGTGCGGGCGCGGGTGCCGGGGGTCAACGTGCTGGTGCACCCGGAGTGCCGGCACGAGGTGGTCACCGCCGCCGACTACGTGGGCTCGACCGAATACATCATCCGGGCCATCGAGGCGGCCCCGGCCGGCTCGGCGTGGGCGGTCGGCACCGAGCTGAACCTGGTGCGCCGGCTGGCGCTGGCCCACCCCGACAAGCAGATCATGTTCCTGGACAAGGCGGTCTGCTACTGCTCCACGATGAACCGGATCGATCTGCCGCACCTGGTGTGGGCCCTGGAGGAGCTGGTGGCGGGCCGGGTGGTCAACCAGATCACCGTGGACGCCGACACCGCGCACCACGCCCGGGTGGCGCTGGACCGAATGCTCGCCCTCCCCGGCGCGGACACCCCGCCCCCGGCGAGCACCTGACCACCCTGAGTGACCGGTCCAGCACCTTATGGTGCCGGAAGCGCCGATTCGTTCCCTCCGGCGCACGGTGACCGTCTCCATTTTCGTCACCGAGGGCTATGCTGCCGGGGCGACGACACACGCGCCCGTTTTCATCCGGCCGCATCACGGGTAACCCCCATATCGCCCGCATCACCATCAACTACGGCAGCACCGACGCGCTGGAGGTTGCGTTGACCGACGACGTCCTGGTCGTACACGGAGGCACTCCGCTCGAAGGGCGGATCCGCGTGCGCGGCGCGAAGAACCTGGTTTCCAAGGCGATGGTCGCCGCCCTGCTGGGCGACAGCCCCAGCCGGCTGTTCGACGTGCCGCGGATCCGCGACGTCGAGGTCGTGCGGGGGCTGCTCGGCCTGCACGGGGTCAAGGTCACCGACGGCGCCGAGGACGGTGAGCTGGTCTTCGACCCGGCCAACGTCGAGAGCGCCAGCACCGACCAGATCAACGTGCACGCCGGCTCCAGCCGCATCCCGATCCTGTTCTGCGGGCCGCTGCTGCACCGGCTCGGCCACGCGTTCATCCCCGACCTGGGTGGCTGCCACATCGGGCCGCGCCCGATCGACTTCCACCTCCAGGCGCTGCGCGAGTTCGGCGCCACGGTCGACAAGACCCCGGAGGGCCTGCACCTGTCGGCCCCCAACGGGCTGCACGGCACCAAGTTCGCGCTGCCGTACCCGAGCGTGGGCGCGACCGAGCAGGTGCTGCTCACCGCCGTGATGGCCGAGGGCGTCACCGAGCTGCGCAACGCCGCCGTCGAGCCGGAGATCATCGACCTGATCTGCATCCTGCAGAAGATGGGCGCGATCATCAAGGTGCACACCGACCGGGTGATCGAGATCCAGGGCGTGCCGAAGCTGCACGGCTACACCCACCGGCCGATCCCGGACCGGATCGAGGCGGCGAGCTGGGCGGCGGCGGCGCTGGCCACCCGCGGCCACGTCGAGGTGCTCGGCGCGCAGCAGGCCGACATGATGACGTTCCTCAACATCTTCCGCTCCGTCGGCGGCGAGTACGAGGTGACCGACGCCCGGCCGCCGAAGCTGGGCGACCCAGGCCAGGAGGGCGGCATCCGGTTCTGGCACCCGGGCGGCGAGCTGAACGCCGTGGCGCTGGAGACCGACGTGCACCCGGGCTTCATGACCGACTGGCAGCAGCCCCTCGTCGTGGCGCTGACCCAGGCCCGGGGCCTGTCGATCGTCCACGAGACGGTCTACGAGCAGCGGCTCGGCTACACCGAGGCGCTCAACACGATGGGCGCGAACATCCAGGTCTACCGCGACTGCCTCGGCGGCACCCCGTGCCGGTTCGGCCGGCGCAACTTCAAGCACTCCGCCGTGATCGCCGGCCCGAGCAAGCTGCACGCCGCCGACCTGGTCATCCCGGACCTGCGCGCCGGGTTCAGCCACCTGATCGCCGCGCTCGCCGCCGAGGGCACCTCCCGGGTGTACGGCGTCGACCTGATCAACCGCGGCTACGAGGACTTCGAGGCGAAGCTGGCCGACCTGGGCGCCCACACCGAGCGCCCGTAGCCTCACCCGCAGTAATCCTGCTCACGTCCGCCCGCGCCCGGTGCACCGCGATGTGCACCGGGCGCGGGCGTTTGGCTACCCTTTCCGCGTGCCGTCGCTGTTTCGCCGCAAGTCAACCGACCTCGTCGAGGATTCCGTCACCCCGGTGACGACCGACGAGGAGACCGCGCGCGCCCGCCGGGGCTACACCCCAGCCAAGGGCCGCGAGACGCCGAAGCGGCCGGTGGCCGGGCGTCGGCCCGCCGGCCCGACCAAGCCGCTGAGCAAGGAGGAGGCCCGGGAGCGGCGGCGGCAGTTGCGCGCCGAGTCCGCCTCCGAGTTCCGCCGCGAGGGCGGCCCGCGCGACCGGGGCCCGGAGCGGCTGCTGGCCCGCAACGTGGTCGACTCCCGGCGCACGGTGGGCACCTGGTTCTTCGGCGGGGCGCTGATCGTGCTGCTCGGCTCCAACCAGGCGATGCCGCCGATCGTCCGGCTGCTGTCCAACATCCTGTGGGGCGCGCTCGCCCTCGGCGTGGTGATCGACTCGGTCCTGATCAGCCGCAAGATCAAGAAGCTGGTGCGGGAGCGCTTCCCCAAGTCCGACCAGCGCCTCGGTTCCCTCTACCTGTACGCGATCATGCGGTCGATCACCTTCCGCCGGATGCGCGCCCCGGAGCCCCGCGTCAACATCGGCGACCCGGTCTGACGGCTGTCTCCCCGCACGCGGGCGCGCTCGCGCCGCATGCCGGCGCTCGACCCAGCGCTGGTTAAGAAGGGGCCCCTGCTATACCGGAAGCGTTAACAAGGGGCCCCTCCTTACCCGCGCCCGCGTACAGGCGGGCGACGACGTCCTCGATGTCCGGCTCGACGATCGACACGTCCCGCAGGGCGGCCCGCCCGGCCAGGGCTGCCACCACGTCGGCGGGGCCCGCCGACTCCAGCGCGAAGACCAGCCGGTGCCCGTCGGCCTCCACCCGCAGCAGCGGGGCGCCCGGCAGCTCCGGCGGCTGCGGCAGGGCGGTGTCCAGGTCGGCGACGACCAACCGGCGGGAGCCGTAGCGGTCGTGCAGGGCGGCGATCGAGCCGTCGTGCACCACCCGGCCCTGGTCGATCACCACGAGGCGCGGGCACAGCCGCTCGATGTCGGCCAGGTCGTGCGTGGTGAGCACGAGGGTGGTGTCGCCCGCGCGACCGAGCTCGGCCAGGAAGCCCCGCACGGCCTGCCGGCTCACCACGTCCAGCCCGATCGTCGGCTCGTCGAGGAAGAGCACCTCCGGGCCGTGCAGCAGGGCGGCGGTCAGCTCGCCGCGCATCCGCTGGCCGAGGGAGAGCTGCCGCACCGGGATGTCGGCGAAGGCGTCCAGGTCGAGCAGGTCGCGGCAGCGGCGCAGCCGGGCGGCGTGCGCGGCGGCCGGCACCCGGTAGACGTGCCGCAGCAGGTCGAACGACTCCCGCAGCGGCAGGTCCCACCAGAGCTGGGACCGCTGGCCGAAGACCACGCCGACGCGCAGCGCCAGCCGGGTGCGCTCGGGCACCGGGCGCAGCCCGCACACGCGTACCTGCCCGGAGGTCGGGGTGAGCACGCCGGTGAGCATCTTCAGGGTGGTGGACTTGCCCGCGCCGTTCGGGCCGATGTAGCCGAGCAGCTCGCCGCGCTCGACGCGCAGGTCGACCCCGGCCACCGCCGCGACGGTGCGCTTCTCGCGGCGCAGCCGGCCGGCCCTGACCCGGACCGTGAACTCCTTGCGCAGGTCGCGCACGTCGATGACGCTCATGATCCCGTACTCCGGTAGTGGCGGACCCCGACGCGCCAGGCGGCGGCGGCGAGGGCGGCGGCGGCCAGCGCGACGGCCGGCGAGGCCCAGCCGACCCAGGCCGGCAGGCCGAGCGGATCGGCCCGGCCGAGCAGCGCCAGCGCCGGCTGGTAACTGACGAAGGCGAACCCCATCCCGTAGGCGAAGGCCGCGCGGAACCAGCCGTCGAAGATCGTGACGGGGTACGTCGTGAACTCCTTGCCGCCGTAGGTGACCGAGTTGGCCAGCTCCCCCGAGTCGGTCCAGTAGAACGACACGGTGGCGGTGGCCACGAAGAGCGACCCGAAGAAGACCACCCCGGCCAGCGGGGCGGCCACCGCCAGCGCCACCCGGCCCGGGGACCACTCGATGCCGGCGCGGGCGAGGGCCACCAGCAGCATGGCCAGGCCGAACACCGCCCGGGACACCTTGCGCAGCGGCAGGTCCATCAGCAGCAGCTGGGGCAGCGCGCCGAGCGGGCGCAGCAGCACCGCGTCGAACAGCCCGGTGCGCACGTACGCCGGCAGCCGCTCGACGTTGCCGACGAGCAGGTCGGCGGTGGCGAACGCGCACGCCGACAGGCCCACCATGACCAGCGTCTCGCGCAGCGTGAACCCGCCCAGCTCCCGGGTCACCCCGAAGATCACCAGCACGGTCACCACGTCGAAGACGGTGGCCCCGACGTTGCCGACCAGGTCCACCGCGAACGACGCCCGGTAGGCGGCCTGCGACCGGGCCTGCGCACCGAGCAGCGCCCCGTACGCCCGCAGCCGGTGGTCAGCCACCCTGCACCACCAGGCGGCGCTCGGCGCGGCGCTGCACCAGCCGGCACAGGGCGAGGATCGCCGCCGCCCAGCCGACCTGCACCCCGACCAGCGCGACCTGCGCGCCCGTCGGGTCCCGCTCGACCAGCACGTCGAGCGGGGTCTGTAGGAGACTCGGGAACGGGGTGGCGAGCTGCAACGCCAGGAACAGCCCGTCGGGCAGGAACGGCAGCGGGAAGTAGAGGCCGGCGAGCACCCCCGAGCCGAGGGTCCACAGGATCTGCGGGCCCCGGACGTCCTGGAGCCAGTAGGCGGTGGCGTTGACCAGGAACCGGCAGCCGAAGCAGAGCACCACCGCGACCGTCGCGGAGACCACGAACAGCGGCACGGTCGACCAGCGGGCCGGCAGGTGCACGTCGAAGAAGAGCGGGCCGACCAGGACCGGCGGCAGCAGCCGGGACACGCACGCCCAGCCCGCCCGGCCCAGGTCGGTGGCGAGGTAGCTGGTCACCGGATGGACCGGGCGCAGCAGGTCGCTGGCCACGTCGCCGGTGCGGATCCGCTCGGCGAGCTCGGGCCGGCCCCACAGCAGGATCACCGCCAGCATGCCCTGCCCCGCCCAGACGAAGGTGGCGAACTGCGCCCGGTCGTACCCGGCCACGGCGCCCGCCGCGCCCGCCGCGCCGAGCAGGACGTAGCAGCGCAGGAAACCGAAGACGATGTTGGTGACGGCACCGGCAAGCGCGGCCTGGCGGTACGTGGCGTACCGGCGGAATCCGGATCGCGCTATCGCACCGAATGTCCGAAACCATAGGATAACGTTTGACTCGGTGGGCGGTGCCACAGTGGCGGTGACAGAGCCCACGCCGTTACCCTCCTTCCGCAGCCACCCGCGCCGGACCGGGCGACTTTACCGGCAGGTGAGGTGCCCAGCTCGACAATTTCCAACGAGGTGACATCGCCGTGAGCGAGCGACGCGAGCCGGGCACCGGGGCTCGCCACGCGGGCGGCGACGGGACCTGCGGATGAGCGGCGACTTCATCGACCGCTGGCGCGATCCGGCCGAGCCGTCCTGGGTGTTCGAGCCGACCACCGAATGGCAGCCGCAGTTCCCGGGGCAGCGCTACCCGGGCGACATCGGCCTGCGGCACCAGCCGCCCCGGGGCCGCGCCGCCGCCGTCGGCCGGGCCGAGGTGCAGCCGGTCAGCCCCGCCCCGGACGGGCACGACCCGTACCGCCGGCCCGGATCCGACGAGCACGACCGGTACCGCCGCCCGACCACCGACCACGACCCGTACCGGCGTCCCGGCACCGAGCAGGACCCGTACCGCCGGCCCGGCACCGAGCAGGACGCCCACCCACGGCCGAGCGAGCAGGACGCCTTCCGTCGTCCGGTCACCGAGCCGGACGGCTACCGCCGGCCCGGCACCGAGCACGACCCGTACCGCCGGCCGGCGGACGACGGGCGACGCGCCGCCCCGGACGAGCGCGACCGCTACCGCCGACCCGCGCCCGAGGAACACGACCCCTACCGCCCGCGCCCCGCCGCCGACGACCACGCCCCGTACCGGCGTCCCGCGCCGGGCGACGCCGCTCCGCACCGCCGGCACGCACCCGACGACGCCGCCCCACACCGCCGACCCGGATCCGACGACGCCGTGCCGCACCGCCGGCACGCCGCAACCGACGAGCAGCCCCCGCACCGTCGCCGCGCCGCCGACGAGCACGCCCCGTACCGCCGGCCCCCCGCGCCGGACGAGTGGGGACCGGCGCGGCGCGGCTGGGAGGAGCGTGGGCCGGCCGAGGCGTACCCGCCGCGGCATCCCGCCCACGACCAGCCCGACCAGCCCGGCCGGCACGACCGGCGCTCCCCCGGCCGGACGCCGGACCACGACGCGGCCGTCGGCCGGTACGACCCGCCACGCTACGACCAGCCACGGCCCGCCGACCCCGGCCGCCGGCCGGGGCCCGCCGAGGCGACCCCGGTCTCCCCCGCAGCCCGCAGCGATGCCGGATGGCTGCCCGAGCCGGACGAGCACCCGAACCGGCCCTACGGCGACCGGCCGGGGCCGGCCGCCGCCGGCTGGCCCGAACGCCGCCGGTCCACGCTGGACCGCGACGGCCGTGTCGGACCGGGCCCGGACGGGTGGCCGGGCCCCCAGGCGGCCGGCACCGGTCAGGGCGCGGACCGGCTGGACCGCCAGCAGGGCCGGCCCGCCGACGCGCCACGCCACCCCGCCGACCTGCCCGCACGCCCCGCCGCCGACGCACCGCGTCACCCTGGCGACCTGCCCGCACGCCCCACCGCCGACGCACCGCGCCGCCCTGGCGACCTGCCCGCACGCCCCACCGCCGACGCACCGCGCCGCCCTGGCGACCTGCCCGCACGCCCCACCGCCGACGCACCGCGCCGCCCTGGCGACCGGGGCGGACCGGCGCAGTACCGGGACGCCCGCCCCTACCGGGACGGGCGGGACGCCGCCGCGCACGCGGAGGAGCACCGCGAGCCCAGTGTCCGGCCGGCCCCGCCGCGCGACGATGCCCTGCCCTGGCCGCAGCCCGGCCAGCTCCGTCCGGACCTGGGCCGGAACCCCGCCCCCGCGAACCCGAACCGGGGCGACCCGCGCCGAGGCGAGTGGCCGGCCGCCGACGGCCGCGGCGACGAACGGCCGGTCACCGACCGGTACGGGCCCCGCCCGCCGGTCGATCGCGCCGGCTCGCCACCGAGGCAGGACAGCGCCCCCGGCCCCCGGTTCGGCCCCCTGCCGCACCGGCCCGTCGAGCCGCACCGCCCGCCGGCCGAACCGCACCGCGCACCGGTGGAGCCAACCCGCCCCCCGGCCGAACCGCTGCGCCCGCCGACGGAGTCGCTGCGCCCGCCGGTGGAGCCCTGGCGTCCGGCGGCCGGACCGGCGCGGTTCCCGGTCGAGCCGCACCCGCACGGCGCACCGGTCGAGCCGATCCGCCCACCGGTCGAGCCGATCCGCCCGCCGGCCGAGCCGCGTCGCCCGGTCGAGCCGGCCGCCGACGCGCCGCCGGCCGCACGGCCCGGCACGCCTCTCACGCCCGTCAGCGGACCGCCCGCCACCGGCGTACCCGTGAGCGACGCCCCCGCCAGCGGACCGCCGGGCAGGCCGATCTCGGTGCCGCCGGTGACCAGGCCGGCCCAGGGGCCGCCGGTGACCAGGCCCGTCGCGGGACCGCCGGTGGCCAGGCCGGTCTCCGCGCCGCCGACCGAGCTCACGCCGGCCGCATCGGCGGCACCGGTCTCCGCGCCGCCCGTGCCGACGCGCATCGTGCCGACGCCACCCGCGCCGTCGGCACCGGTCTCCGCGCCACCGACCGAGCCCGTCCCCCCGGCACGGCCGGTTCCCGTGCCACCCGCCGAGCCCGTCCCCGCGCCGCCCGCCGCCCGGCTGCGGCTGGAGTTCCTGCCCGCCCCCGCGCCGGCCGAGCCCCGGACCGTGCCCGGCGGTCCACCGGCCGCCGGGGGCGACACGGTACGCCCGGACGCCCCGGCCGCGACCGCCCCGGTCACCGCTCCGCGGTCTGCCGAGCCATCGAGCCGCCCGCGACCGGAGCAGCCCGTGCCGCCGGTGCCGTCCGTCGCTCCGGAGTCGACGGATCCGACGCCGGAACCGCCGGCCGACGCCCCCGGGCCGCAGGCCGCCCCGGGGCCGGACGAGCCGCCGGCTGCCGTGCCGGTGGACGCGCCCGTCCCGACCGGCCCCGGGGGCTCCGCCACGCCCGGATCCGCAGCCAGGCCCGGGGCAGCCGTCGAGCCCGCGCCCGTGGTCGAACCCGACGCCACCGCCGAGCCCGAAGGCACCGCGGGGGCCGAGCGCACCGTGCGGCCCGGGCCCGCCGTCGAGTCCCGGGCCGCCGCCGAGCCCGAGGCCACCGGGCCCGAGGCCACCGGGCCCGAGGCCACCGGGCCCGAAGTCGCTGCCGGGTCCGCCGAGCCGGGCGTCACGACCGGCCCGGACGTGGCCGGCGAACCGGTCGTCGCCGCGGTCCCGGACGCCGCCCGCCCGCCGACCGTTCCCGCCGATCCGGCCGGGGCCCCCGCGCCGGCGGGGACCACCGGCCGGGACGACACCACCGACCGGGACGAGAGCGTGATCGCCTCGATCGTCGACGTGCCGGCCGGCCGGGCGCGGGCGGCCGGGGCACCGGACGACGCCACCCCCGGCGGGGCCGACCGGCCTCGGGCGGTGGACGAACGGCCGTCCCCGGGGCCGGCAGGCGCGGCGACGTCGCCCCCGCCGGAGCAGTCCGACGCGTGGTTCCGCCCGAACAGATCGGTGTCGCCGGTCCCCGAGCCGGCCGCTCCCGCCGCCGTTGCAGGCCCGGTCCCCACTCCGGTCCCGGCGCAGGTCTCGCTCCCCACCCCGGCACCGACCCCGGCTGCGGTGCCGGCCTCGTCGACCCGGGTTCCGGCTCCGGCCGACCCGGTCCCGGCGACGCCCGAGCCGCAGCACACCGGCGGTCCGGCCGACGCCGACGCGCGCCCGGCGACGCCGCAGGATCCGGGCCCGGCCGACCGGGGTGTCGACCCGCGCCCGGTGAGCGCCGCGCCCGCGTCACCGGCGTCCGCACCGCCGCCGGTGTCCGCGCCGCCCGTGTCCACCCCGCCGGTATCCACCCGGCCCGTGTCCGCGCCGCCGGCCCTGTCCGCGTCGCCCGGCGCTCAGCCGGTGCCGGAGCCGCCACGTCCCGTCTCGGCACCGCCCGCGTATCCCGGGTCCGGCGTACCCGCACAGCCCGTGTCCGGTGTGCCCGCGCAGCCCGTGTCGCCGGCCGGGTCCGTCGTCGGGGCGGAGCCACGGCCCGGCCAGGAGCGGCGGGCCGCTCCGGCCGACCCGGAGCAGACGCTCGCGGCCCTGCGGTGGCGGCTGCACCCGGAGACCCTGCGCGAGGAGGCCGACGACCCGGAGCTGCTGCGCAGCGTACGGGAGGGGCTGACCGCCAAGCTCGACGTCGCCCTGGACAACCGGTCCCGGGCCCGGCTGCTGAGCCTGCGGGCGGTGGCGTCGCGCCTGCTCGGCGACCTGGCCGACGCGGCCGACGACGCCCGGCTGGCGCTGACGTACGCCGAGGCCACCGGCGAGTTGCGGCGGACCGCGCTGGCGCGGGCGCGCCTGGCCCACGTGCTGCGCTGGCGGGGCGAGTTCGCCGAGGCCGACCGGCTCTTCGCGGAGGCCAACTCGACGGAGCTGCCCGACCCGCTGCGCGCGGCCCTGCACGAGCACGCCGGCCGCTGCTGCTACGACCAGGGCCGGCTGATCGAAGCGTGCCAGCACTTCGAGCGGGCCCTCGACCTGCAACGGTCCGCCGATCCGGAGCTGCTCGCCCGCACCCGGATCGCGCTGGACGCGGTCGCCGAGCGGGCCCGGCGGGACGGCTTCGGCCCCTATCCGCGCGGGCGGTCGGAGATCCTGCGGACGTCCCGGCCGCCGGTGCCGACGTACGACGAGGACCTGGACCGGTGGGGCTACGCCGACGCCGACGGCAACCTGGTGATCGGCACCGACTACGCCGAGGCGCAGCCGTTCCGGGAGGGCGTGGCCTGGGTACGCCGGCCGGAGGGCACCCGGTGGGCGCTGATCGACGACTCGGGCCGCACGCTGATCCAGGCCAACAACGGCTACCGGTCGGTCGGTTCGTTCTCCGACGGCCTCGCCTGGGTGTCGATGGACGGCACCGGCAACTGGATGGCGGTGGATCCGTCCAACATGGTGGTGATCCCGCCCGGTTTCGACGACGTGCGGCCGTTCCGGGGCGGGGTGGCGGCGGTCCGCGTCGGCGGGGGCTGGGGGGCGGTGGACCGCACCGGCACGGTGGTGGTGCCCACCCGCTACCACGGCTTCACCACGGCCCTGTTCGACGGCCGCTACGTCGACGGCTTCACCGACGAGGGGCTGGCCGTGGTGGAGTTGAACGGCCGGCGCGGGGTGGTGGACCGCACGGGCCGGGTGCTGGTGGCCCCGGCACACCCGGCGCTGGTGGTGCACCCGGTGGCGTACCTGGTCGGCGACGGACTCGGCCGCTGGGGCGCGCTGGACCGGCGGGGCGCGCCGCTGATCGACCCGGTGCATCCGAGCCGCGACCGGGTGGTCGAGCAGATCGACCACCTGCTCGCCGACGCCAGCCCGCTGGTCTGACCCGAGCCGCCCCGCGCCCTGCGGGCAGGTGACCATGACGCGGGCGGGCTAGGGTCGCACCATGGACTTCCGACACCTGGGCCGTTCGGGCCTGCTGGTCAGCGAGATCTCGTACGGCAACTGGATCACCCACGGGTCGCAGGTCGAGGAGGACGCGGCGACCGCCTGCGTCCGGGCCGCGCTGGAGACGGGCATCACCACGTTCGACACCGCCGACACGTACGCCGGCACGAAGGCCGAGGAGGTGCTCGGCCGGGCGCTGAAGGGCGAGCGCCGCGAGGGGCTGGAGATCTTCACTAAGGTCTTCTGGCCGACCGGTCCCGGTCGCAACGACCGGGGCCTGTCCCGCAAGCACATCATGGAGTCGATCAACGGCTCGCTGCGCCGGCTACAGACCGACTACGTGGACCTCTACCAGGCCCACCGGTACGACCACAGCACTCCGCTGGAGGAGACGATGGAGGCGTTCGCCGACGTCGTGCACTCCGGCAAGGCCCACTACATCGGCGTCTCGGAGTGGACGGCGGACCAGATCCGGGCCGGCCACCGGCTCGCCCGGGAGCTGCGCATCCCGCTGGTGTCCAGCCAGCCGCAATACTCGATGCTGTGGCGGGTCATCGAGGCCGAGGTGGTGCCGACCTGCGAGGATCTGGGCATCGGGCAGATCGTCTGGTCGCCGATCGCGCAGGGCGTGCTGTCGGGCAAATACCTTCCTGGCCAGCCGCCGCCGGCCGGTTCCCGGGCCACCGACGAGAAGTCGGGGGCGAACTTCATCGCCCGGTTGCTCACCGACGAGGTGCTGACCCGGGTGCAGCAGCTCAAGCCGTTGGCCGAGCAGGCCGGGCTGAGCATGCCGCAGCTCGCCATCGCCTGGGTGTTGCAGAACCCGAACGTCTCCTCGGCGATCGTCGGGGCGTCCCGGCCCGAGCAGGTGCACGACAACGTGAAGGCGGCCGGGGTGAAGCTCGACGCCGACCTGCTCAAGGCGATCGACGCCGTCGTCGACCCGGTCGTCGAGCGGGACCCGGGCAAGACGCAGTCCCCCGCGAAGCGGCCGTGAGGCGTCCCGGTCCGGTCGGCGCGCCGCGCCGGCCGGACCGGGCCCGCCGGGAAGGTGGGACCGGGCCCCGCCACCGTCGTGCGGGCGCGGGTGCGGGTCAGCCCTGCCAGAAGCGGATCAGGTCGAGGCCGGCGGCGTAGAGCCACGGGGGCAGGCCGAGCAGGTTCGCCACGGCGAAGACCGCGTCGAAGAACCAGCCGCCGAGGCGCGGGTTCCACAGCAGCGCGAACAGCAGGATGAACCCGAACGGGGCGAACAGGTCGTACATCCGTCGCCACTGCGGGTTCAGCCACGGCTGGATCATGTTGCCGCCGTCGAGGCCGGGCACCGGCAGCAGGTTGAGCACGCTGGCGGTGAGCTGGAGGAACGCCAGCAGCGCCAGGCCCGCCCAGAACTCCACCGACCCGCCGCCGAAGCCGACCCGCAGCACCGCCACCAGCACCAGGGTGAACAGCACGTTGGTGGCCGGGCCGGCGAGGCTGACCAGGGTGTGCCGCAGCCGCCCCGGGATGGCGTGCCGGTCCACCCACACCGCGCCGCCGGGCAGGCCGATGCCGCCGAGCAGCACCACCACCACGGGCAGCACGATCGACAGCAGCGGGTGGGTGTACTTGAACGGGTTGAGCGTCAGGTAGCCCCGGTGGGCGATGTCGCGGTCCCCGGCCCGGTAGGCGACCACCGCGTGCGCGTATTCGTGCAGGCACAGCGAGACGAGCCAGCCCGAGACGACGAAGAGGAACACGTCGAACCGGACGTTGCCGAACCGGTTCCAGGCCATGACGCCGCTGGCCGCGAAGAGCGCGACCAACGCCAGGAACACCGGGCTGGGCCGGAAGGCCGCCCGGGGCACCCCGAGCACCAGCGGCTCGCCGCCGCCCGGGCGGCCCGGTGTCATCACTCGGCCGGGGGCTGGAGGCTCATCCGGTAGTCCACCCGGTCGTCCTCGACGAGCGTGACCGTCGTGACGCCGGATGCCGCGAGCTCCCGCCAGGTCTGGCCGATCCAGGACTCGGCGTCCGCCTGGCTCCCGAACGTCTCCGCCGGCCCCTCGGCCGCCGCGCCGTCCGCGCCCTCGTACCGCCAGCTCCACGCCATGCCGCGTCTCCCCTCGCCGCTGAAGTCCCCCTGGGACGAACCCCCGCAAGCGTAGTCGGCCCCGTGCCGGACGGCCCGCCGCTCCACCCGCCCGCCGGGCCGCCGGCAGTGGCGGGGCCGCCCGGGCCCCCGCCCCGTCCGCCCGAACCGTGGTCACCGGCGCGGGCCGACCGGCGGCGCGGGCCGCGGCGGCCTTAAGGTACGGGGCATGTCCGTTGACGGGTGGAACACGGTCCTGGTGCTCGGCGGGATCCGCTCCGGCAAGTCCGAGTTCGCGGAGTCCCTGGTCGCCGAGGCGCCCACGGTCCGCTACGTGGCGACCTCGGCTGCCGGTGACCCGACCGACGCCGAGTGGGCGGCCCGCCTGGAGGCTCATCGCGCCCGGCGGCCGGGGTCGTGGACCACCGAGGAGACCGCCGACGACCCGCGCCGGCTGGCCGACGTCGTCGCGTCGGCCGGGCCGAACGAGACGCTGCTCGTCGACGACCTCGGCGGCTGGGTGACCGTGCTGCTCGACCCGGCCCACCAGCCGGCGGACGACACGGCGACCATCGCCGAGCTGGCCGACGCGGTGCGGGCCTGCCCGGCGCGGTTGGTGCTGGTCAGTCCCGAGGTGGGGCTGTCGCTGGTGCCGACCACCCCGTTGGGGCGGGCGTTCGTCGACGCGCTCGGCGCGGCCAACCGGGCGGTCGCCGACGCCTGCGACGCGGTGGTGCTGGTGGTCGCCGGCCAGGCGTGCTGGCTCAAGGCCCCCGCCGCGCCGGGCGGCGGGGCCGGGGCGGTCCCCGCCCCGCAGGCAGCGGTCCCGGCTCCGGCCGCGACGACGGCCGCCCAGGCGACGGCCGCGCACGGGGCGGCCGCCCAGGCGACGGCTACGGCGGCGGCCGGCGGCGGGCACGACGACCGCGCGGCGCTGCCGCAGGTGCTGACCCCGACCACGGCGCCGGAGCCGGCCGGCGCGCCCTGGGCCGCGCCGACGATGGCGCTGCCGGTGGTCGCCACGGGCCTGGTCATCCAGCCCGGCATGGAGCTGCCGATGCCCGACGAGTACACCGGGCCGCAGGCCGTCGAGCGGCTGGCCACCCTGGACGTTCCCGGGGCCGGGCTGGGCGTGCTGGAGCGGGTGGTCGGCTTCGCCGCGGCCACCCAGGGCACGCCGACGCCGAAGCCCTGGGACAGCGTGCGGGTGCTGCTGCTGCACGGCGACCACGCCGGTGGGGCCGCCGCCGGCGCCCCGCCCGGGGAATCGGCCCGACGGGCGGCGCAGGCCCGCGCCGGGCAGGGCGTGCTGGCCCGGCTGGCCGCCGAGAACGGCGCGAGCCTCCAGGTCGTCGAGACGCCGGCATCCGAGCCCATCGAGCGCCTGCCGGCCCTCGACCACGAGCAGGTCGAGCAGGCCCTGCGGTACGGCTGGCGGCTGGCCGAGGAGGCCGCCGAGGCGGGCGTACGGCTGCTGGTGCTGGCGGCGTGCGGAGCCGGCACGGACGCCGCCGCGGCGGCGGTGCTCGCGGCGACGGCCGGCGCGGAGCCACCGGCGGTGCTCGGCCGGGTGGTGACGGCGGGCGGCGAGATCGACGACGCGGCGTGGATGCGGCGCTGCGCGGCGGTCCGGGACGCGCTGCACCGCACCCGGCGCTCGCCCCGCGACGCCAAGGACGTGCTGGCCGAGCTGGGCGGCGGGGACATCGCGGTGGCGACCGGCGTGCTGCTCGGCGCGACCGCCCGCCGGCTGCCGGTGCTGCTGGACGGCCCGGTCGGCCTGGCGGCCGGCATGGTCAGCCGGGACCTGGCCGGGCAGGCCCGGCACTGGTGCCTGCTGGCCGACCACGGCGGACACCCGGCGGTCCGGCTCGCCGCCGACGTGCTGGGCCTCGATCCCCTGCTGGACCTGCGGCTCGACCTCGGCGAGGGGGCGAACGCGTTGACCGCGCTGCCGCTGCTGCGCTCGGTGCTGTCGCTGGCCGCCGCGCTGCCCGCCCGGCCGGGCCCGGACGACGCCGCGACCGTGGCGGACGAGGCGGCTGCCGCAGGCACGGACGGCGACGGTGCGGGCGACGACGGCGACGGTGCAGGCGACGCCGCCGACCGTGACACGGACGGCGACGACGGCGGCGCGGAGTTCGTCGAGCCGGAGCCGGCCGGCCCGGGCCCGGCCACCACCGCGCCCGCGGGCACCACCGCGTCCACGGGGACCACCGCGCCCGCCGGGGCCGCCGAGCCGGCCGGACCGGATCCGGCCGGGCGGCGTGCCGACTGACCCCCACCCGGGCGGCGGGGGGCGCGTCGGCGACGGCCTGCGGCTGGCGCTGACCACGTTCACCGTCTGGCCGGTGCGCGCCGGCCGGGTCGACCGCGCCACGGCGGGCGTCGCGATGGCGTCCGCCCCGGCGGTCGGCGCCCTGCTCGGGGCGGCGCTGGCCGGGGTGCTGCTGCTCGTCGGGGCCGTCGCCGCGCCGCTGGTCGCCGCGGCGGTGACCCTGGGGGCGGGCGCGCTGCTCACCCGGGGGCTGCACCTGGACGGGCTCGCCGACACCGTCGACGCGCTGGGGTCGTACCGGCGGGGCGCCGCCGCGCTGGAGATCATGAAGAAGCCGGACGTGGGGCCGTTCGGGGTGGCCGCGCTGGTGGTCGTACTCCTGACGCAGGCCGCGGTCCTCGCGGAGCTGGCGGCCCGGTCGTGGCCGGCGGCGCTCGCGGGGGTGGCGGCGGCGACGGCGGCCGGGCGGCTCGGGGTCACCCTGGCCTGCCGGCGCGGCGTGCCGGCGGCCCGGCCCGACGGGCTGGGCGCGCTGGTCGCGGGCACCGTCGGCCCGGTCGCGGCGGGGGTCGGCGTGGCCGCCGTCGCGGCCGTCGCCGTCGCCGCCGTGCCGGGCCGCCCGTGGCAGGGGCCGGTCGCTGTGCTCGCCGCGCTCGCCGTCGCGGTGCTGCTGCTGCGCCACCTGGTACGCCGCCTCGGCGGCATCACCGGCGACGTGCTCGGCGCGACCGTGGAGGTGGTGACCACGCTGGTCTACCTGGGGCTGGCGGCGACCCGCTGATCCGGACGCGCCGGGCCGGGTAGCGTTTCGGGCGACAGGCCGGCCCGGGGCAGACAGGGGACCACATGCTCATCACCGACGACTTCCTGCCCGTCCCGGTCCCCGAGTCGCTCACCGCCACCTACCTGGTGCCGATGGTGGGCCTGCCGAAGGTCGGCGTGAAGACGGCCGTGCGGGCGCTGGCCGGTCGGCTCGCCGAGCCGGTGCACGGGCTGGCGACGCAGATGCTGGACAGCCCGCTGATGAGCGTGGACACCCGGCCGGTCGCCGAGTTCCCGGCGCTGCCGCCGGACCTGCTGACCGCGTTCGGGGCGGGCCAGGCGCAGCTCGACCGGCTCGCCGCGGCCACCCACCTGGTGGTGGTGCAGGCGGAGTACCGGCCGGGTTGGCCGCCCGCGCACGAGTGGGCGGCGCGGGCGGTCGCCGCCGCCGTCGCCGAGAGCGCGGGCGGGGACGTGGTGGACGTCTTCGGCCTCCAGTTCCTCGACCCGGCCACGGCGCTGCGGTCGCTGCCGGACGAGCAGGGGCGGATCCGGCTGGTCGACTGGGTGCTGGTGCCCTACTCCTCCGACGCCGAGGGGCTGTGGTTCACCACGAAGGGGCTGCGCCGCTTCGGGCTGCTGGAGTTGCAGACCCAGGGGGTGCCCGACCACCTCACCCGGGCCTGGGGCGCGGTGCTCACCGGGGCCGCCCGCCGGCTGCTGCGGGCCTGGACCGATGGGCTGGCCGGCGACGAGGTGCCGGCGTTCGTGCAGCTCCCGGTGCTGGCCACGGTCACCGGGCACGACATCGCGGTCGCCTACGGCAACCCGGAGCAGCACGGGGCGACCGCGCCGGTGCTGCTGCGGCTGGAGCTGGACCCGGCCACCGACCCGGACGCCGACTCGTTCCTGAGCCTGCGCCCGCCGCCGGGGCACCCGGGCCCGGACGGGCGCTACTTCGCGGCGGCCTGCGCCACGCTGTTCGACGGCATCGCGCCGGACGTGCGCTACGCCCGACCCGGCGACGCCATGAGCCGGGCGATCGCCACCGCCCGGGCCGGCCTGGACGACGTGCGGGCCCGGTTCCTGGCGGGCCGGCTGCCGGCGGAGTCGCAGCTCGTGGTCAAGTACGGCCTGCCGGGCGACGAGGGCCCCGAGTACGTGTGGGCGGGCGTGACGTCGTGGGACGCCCCGGAGCGGATCGTCGGGGCGAGCGCCAGCGACGCCGGCACCGACCCGGCGGTGCGCATCGGCGCGCCCGTGGTGGTCGAGGCGGCGGACGTCGTCGACTGGGCCGTGCTGGGCGCGACGGGCGTCATCGAGGGCGGCTGGACCCAGGCCGTCCTCGACGCCGGCGAACGCCCCACCCCGTCGAGCGGGGACTAGCGCACCGAGGGGGTCACGAACGGGGGGCGGGTGAGGGTCAGGGCGGCGCGGCGGCCCCGGATGTCGACGTCCACCCGGTCGCCGTCGGCGAGGCCGGCGGCCGTGTCGAGCAGGGCCAGGGCGATGCCCTGCTTGCGCGTCGGGCTGAAGGTGCCGCTGGTGACCGTGCCGACGCAGGCGTCGCCGACGTAGAGCTTCATGCCGGGGCGCGGGATCGCCCGGTCGACGGCGACCAGGCCGCGCAGCGTACGCGCGGGACCGGCGGCCCTCTCGGCGCGCAGCGCGTCGCGGCCCCAGAACGCCGGCTTGTCCCAGCCGACGGCCCAGCCGGAGCGGGCCTGCACGGGGGTGATCTCCGGCGACAGGTCCTGCCCGTGCAGCGGGTAGCCCATCTCGGTGCGCAGGGTGTCCCGCGCGGCCAGCCCGCAGGCCCGCAGCTCATAGGCCGCGCCGGCGGCGGTCAGCGCGTCCCAGACGGCGACGGCGTGCCCGGCCGGCACCACCAGCTCGTAGCCCAGCTCGCCGGTGTAGCCGGTGCGGCAGACGGTCAGCTCGGCGTCGGCGAGGGTGGCGGTGCGGAAGCTCATGTAGTCGTGGTCGGTGGGCAGGCCCAGCGCGGCGAGCAGCTCGGCCGAGCGCGGGCCCTGCACCGCCAGGACGGCGTGTGCGGCGTGCTCGTCGTCGACGACGACGTGCTCGGGCGCGGCGGCGCGCAGCCGGCGCACCACCTCGGCGGTGTTCGCGGCGTTCGGGACGAGGAAGACGTGGTCGTCGGCGTGCAGGTAGGCGATGACGTCGTCCACCACGCCGCCGGTGGCGTCGTCGCAGCACAGGGTGTACTGCGCCTGGCCGGGGCCGATCCGGCCGAGGTCGTTGCTGAGGCAGGCGTTGACGAAGCTGGCCGCGCCGGGGCCGGTGACCCGCGCCTTGCCCAGGTGCGACACGTCGAACACGCCGACCCCGGTGCGGACCGCCGCGTGCTCCCGGAGCACCCCGCCGCCGGCGTACTCCAGGGGCATCTCCCAGCCACCGAAGGGGGCGAACTTGGCGCCGAGGGCGGTGTGCCGCTCGTGCAGCGGGGAACGGCGCAGCCGGGTCGCGGCGGCGTCGGAGGTCGCGTCGGTCATGGGTGGCAACTTACCGGGGGCTGAACGTCTGGTTAGCATCGGCGGGACCCCGTCGGCGGTGTTCGGCGGGACAGCCCACCGTCCGGCGGGTAGGTTGCCGCCGGAGACCTTCACCGCCGGTACGCGACGACGCGGCCGGCCCGGCCCGCCCGGAGTAGCTTCAGTGACATCGCCCAGCACCACCCTCAGCCTGGTCGACACAGACCCCGCCGAGCTCGCCGTCGACGCGATCGTGATCGGCGTGCACAGCCAGACCGGTGAGCAGGCCGCCGCCGGCGACCCCGCCGGCGCGCTGCTGCTCGCCAGCGGCGCCGAGAGCATCGCCGCCGCCTTCGACGGCAGGCTCACCGAGACGCTGGCGCTGCTCGGCGCGACCGGGGCGCCGGGCGAGGTGATCAAGCTGGCCACGCTGGGCACCGTCACCGCCCCGGTGGTCGCGGCGGTCGGCCTCGGCCCCGAGCCGACGGGGGCCGCCCCCGCGCCGGAGACGCTGCGCCGGGCCGCCGGCTCGGCGGTCCGGGCCCTGGCGGGGGCCCGCCGGGTGGCGCTGAGCCTGCCGCTGCCCGACGACGCCGACGCCGCCGACGCGCTGCGCGCGGTGGCCGAGGGGGCGCTGCTCGGCGGCTACCGGTTCGCCGGGTACAAGACCCGCCCGCAGCCGGCCCGGCGGGAGCCGGTCGCCGAGGTGCTGGTCGCGGTGCCGGAGGCCGGCGACGCGGGCGCCCGCGCCGAGATCGAGCGGGCGCACGCGGTGGCGGGCGCGGTCCGGCTGACCCGCGACTGGGTCAACATGGCCCCGAACCTGCTGCGCCCGCCGGGGTTCGCCGACGCGGTGGCCGAGGCCGCCCGCGCGGCCGGGCTCGCCGTCGAGGTGCTCGACGAGGCGGCCCTGGCGGCCGGCGGCTACGGCGGCATCCTGGCCGTCGGGCAGGGCTCGGAGGCCCCGCCGCGCCTGGTCACGCTCACCTACACGCCCGAGGGCGGGGGCAGCGGCAAGCGGGTGGCGCTGGTCGGCAAGGGCATCACCTTCGACACCGGCGGCATCTCGATCAAGCCGGCGCAGGGCATGTGGGAGATGAAGTCCGACATGGGCGGCGCGGCGGCGGTCGGCGCGGCCATGCTGGCGATCGCCGCACTGAAGCCGGCGGTGACGGTGACGGGCTACCTGCCGATGGCCGAGAACATGCCGTCGGGCACGAGCTACCGGCCGGGCGACGTGATCACCATGTACAACGGCAAGAAGGTGGAGGTGCTCAACACCGACGCCGAGGGCCGGATGGTCCTGGGCGACGCCATGGCGCGAGCCTGCGAGGACGGCGCCGACTACCTGTTCGAGGTCTCCACCCTCACCGGCGGGCAGGTGGTCTCGCTGGGCAAGCGGATCTCGGGCGTGATGGGCACCCCGGAGCTGTGCGAGCGGGTCCGGGCGGCCGGCGACGCGGTCGGCGAGCCGGCCTGGCCGATGCCGCTGCCCGACGAGGTGCGCAAGGGCATGGAGTCCGACGTCGCCGACATCTCCCAGGTCAACGCCGGGATGGACCGGGCGGGGCACATGTTGCAGGGCGGGGTGTTCCTGCGCGAGTTCGTCACCGACGACGTGGCCTGGGCGCACCTCGACATCGCCGGCCCCAGCTACCACTCGGGTGAGGCGACAGGCTACTGGACCAAGGGCGGCACGGGGGTTCCGGTGCGTACCCTCGTGCACCTGGTGGAGGACGTAGCCGCCAACGGCTGACGCGGTCGCGCGGAAGGGTCCCCCCGCCCGGTGGGGGCCCTCCGCCGCGCGGCCCGGCACGGGGCCGGGACGGCGGCTCAGCGCAGCTCGGGGCAGCGGCTCAGCGCAGCTCCGGCCGGCGGCTCAGCTCAGCTCGGGGCGGCGCTTGCGGCGCTCGTTGTAGTCCCGCATCCGCTGCGGGTAGCCCATGAGCCGCACGTCGTAGATCGGGATGGCCAGCTTGTGGGCGAACCGGCGGGCCCCCTCGGGGCCGTCGACGCGCCGGCGGGTCCACTCCCCGTCGTCGGCGATGAGGATCACCGTGGTCTCGGTGACGGTGGTGCGGGGCTCGATGAACGCCTCGACCCCCCGCCGGGTGCGGACGAAGTTCGCAAGGTGGTCGAGATCGGCGCGGTCGGGCGCGCGGTCGGGCCCCGCCGGGCGCGCCTTCTTGCGTCGTCGGAACAGCGCCACCGCCCGTCTCCCCCACATCCGCGATCGAAACCGGTGCCAAGCGTACGTGTCGGGGACGTGTCGTTGGGCACCTCACTACGCGCCCGGTACGCGGTGGTGACAAGATGACCGAGGTGGGGTCTGTCCGTGCCACCCCTGCCGTGACCCCCGATGCAGTGACGCGAACTGGGAGTTGGACGTGAGCGAGCCGAACGAAGCGACCTTCGACATCGTCATCCTCGGAGGTGGCAGCGGCGGCTACGCGACCGCCCTGCGCGCCGTCCAGCTGGGCCTGACCGTGGCGCTGGTCGAGAAGGGCAAGCTCGGCGGGACCTGCCTGCACAACGGGTGCATCCCGACGAAGGCCCTGCTGCACGCCGCCGAGATCGCCGACTCCACCCGGGAGTCGGAGCAGTTCGGCGTGAAGGCCGAGCTGGTCGGCATCGACATGGCCGGCGTCAACGCCTACAAGGACGGCGTGATCTCCCGCCTCTACAAGGGCCTCCAGGGGATGCTCAAGGGCAACAAGGCGATCACCATCGTCGAGGGCCACGGCCGGCTGGTCGCCCCGAACGCCGTCGAGGTCGACGGCAAGCGGTACACCGGCCGCAACGTCGTGCTGGCCTCCGGCTCGTACGCGAAGAGCCTGCCCGGCCTGGAGGTCGACAGCGAGCGGATCATCACCAGCGACCACGCGTTGACGCTGGACCGGGTCCCGTCCTCGGCGATCGTGCTGGGCGGCGGCGTGATCGGCGTCGAGTTCGCCAGCGTGTGGAAGTCCTTCGGCGTGGACGTGACGATCGTCGAGGCGCTGCCCCGGCTGGTCGCCGCCGAGGACGAGGAGTCGTCGAAGGCGCTGGAGCGGGCGTTCCGCAAGCGGAAGATCAACTTCAAGGTGGGCAAGCCGTTCGAGAAGGTCGAGAAGACCGACAACGGCGTCAAGGTGACCATCGCCGGCGGCGAGACCGTCGAGGCCGAGCTGCTGCTGGTCGCCGTGGGCCGCGGCCCGAACACCGCCGACCTCGGCTACGAGGAGCAGGGCGTCCGGATGGACCGCGGGTACGTGCTGACCGACGAGCGGCTGCGCACCGGCGTGCCGAACGTCTACGCGGTCGGCGACATCGTGCCCGGCCTCCAGCTCGCCCACCGGGGCTTCCAGCAGGGCATCTTCGTCGCCGAGGAGATCGCCGGCCAGAACCCGGCCGTGATCGACGAGGCCGGCATCCCCCGGGTCACCTACTGCGACCCCGAGCTGGCGTCGGTCGGCCTCACCGAGGCGAAGGCCAAGGAGCAGTACGGCGCCGACAAGATCAAGACGTACAACTACAACCTGGGCGGCAACGGCAAGAGCCAGATCCTCAAGACCGCCGGTTTCGTGAAGCTGGTCCGGGTGGAGGACGGCCCCGTCGTCGGCGTGCACATGGTCGGCGCGCGGGTCGGCGAGCTGGTCGGCGAGGCGCAGCTCATCTACAACTGGGAGGCGTACCCGGCCGAGGTGGCGCAGCTCGTGCACGCCCACCCGACCCAGAACGAGGCCCTGGGCGAGGCGCACCTCGCCCTCGCCGGCAAGCCGCTGCACGCGCACGCCTGATCGAGAACTCATTCCGCGGCGTCCGGCGGCAGACGGGCGAGATCGCACCAGGGGAAGAAGGAGTCTTAGAAGATGCCGGTATCGGTCACCATGCCTCGGCTCGGCGAGAGCGTCACCGAGGGCACCGTCACCCGCTGGCTCAAGCAGGAGGGTGACACCGTCGAGGTCGACGAGCCGCTGCTCGAGGTCTCGACGGACAAGGTCGACACGGAGATCCCGTCCCCGGCGGCGGGCGTGCTGAGCCGGATCGTGGTGGGCGAGGACGAGACCGCCGAGGTGGGCAGCGAGCTGGCCGTCATCGCCGGCGAGGGCGAGTCCGCCGGTGGTGGCGGAGCCGCGCCGCAGGAGGAGCCGGCCGAGGAGGCCGCCGAGGCCGCCGCCGAGCCGCAGGCCGAGGCGGAGCAGCCGGCCGTCGAGGAGCCGCCGGCCGCCGAGGCCGCCCCGGCCCCGGCGGGCGAGGGCACCCCGGTGAAGATGCCCGCCCTGGGCGAGAGCGTCACCGAGGGCACCGTCACCCGCTGGCTCAAGCAGGTCGGCGACACCGTCGAGGTCGACGAGCCCCTGCTGGAGGTCTCCACCGACAAGGTCGACACGGAGATCCCGTCCCCGGTCGCCGGCACGCTGCTGGAGATCAAGGTCGCCGAGGACGAGACCGCCGCCGTCGGGGCCGACCTGGCGGTCGTCGGCGCGGCCGGCGCCGCCCCGGCCCAGCCGAAGGCCGAGCCGAAGCCGGAGCCCAAGGCCGAGCCCGCGCCGGAGCCGAAGGCCGAGGCCGCCCCGGCCGCCAAGGCCGAGGAGCCGACCCCGGGTTCGTCCTACAACGAGCCGGCGGCCGAGGCCGAGACCGCCGCCAAGCCGGCCCAGGCCGAGCAGCAGGCGCAGCCGCCCGCGCCGACCGCCGCCCCGGCCCGCCCGAGCGCGCCCGCCCAGGGCGGCGGCGAGGAGGCCGCCGGGTACGTGACCCCGCTGGTCCGCAAGCTCGCCGCCGAGCACGGCGTCGAGCTCGCCTCGGTCAAGGGCACCGGCGTGGGTGGCCGCATCCGCAAGCAGGACGTCCTGGAGGCCGCCGAGAAGGCCAAGGCGGCGAAGGCGGCACCGGCACCGGCGGCGCAGCCCGCCGCCGCGGCGGCACCGGCGAAGCCGGCCGCGAAGCCGCAGCCGAGCGCGAAGCGCGGCACCACCGAGAAGCTGCCCCGGATCCGGGCCACGATCGCCAAGCGGATGCAGCAGTCGCTGCACGAGATGGCGCAGCTCACCACGGTCGTCGAGGTGGACGTCACCAAGGTCGCCAAGCTGCGGGCCCGCGCCAAGGACTCGTTCCTGGCCCGGCACGGCGTGAAGCTGTCGTTCCTGCCGTTCTTCGCCCTCGCGGCGGTCGAGGCGCTCCAGACGTTCCCGATCGTCAACGCCAGCATGGACCTCGACGCCGGGACGATCACCTACCCGGACGCCGAGAACCTCGGCATCGCGGTGGACACCGAGCGCGGCCTCATGGTGCCGGTGATCCACGGGGCGGGCGACCTCAACCTGGGCGGCCTGGCGAAGCGGGTCGCCGACCTGGCCGAGCGCACCCGCACCAACAAGATCAGCCCGGACGAGATCGCCGGGGCCACGTTCACGCTGACCAACACCGGCAGCCGGGGCGCGCTGTTCGACACCCCGATCGTGCCGTCGCCGCAGTCGGCGATGCTCGGCACGGGCGCCGTGGTGAAGCGCCCCGTCGTGGTCAACGACCCGGAGCTGGGCGAGGTCGTCGCGGTCCGCTCGATGGTCTACCTGGCCATGTCGTACGACCACCGGCTGATCGACGGCGCCGACGCGGCCCGCTTCCTCGTCGCGGTCAAGGAGCGGCTGGAGGGCGGCAACTTCGAGGCCGAGCTGGGCCTGTAACCACCGCTGTCCCCTCCGACGGGCGCTCCGGTCACCTCGACCGGGGCGCCCGTCGGCGTACCCGCCGGGGTTCTCCCGGCCCGGCAGCGGCTGCGCCGATTCCGCCCGGCGGCCCGGCGGACGCTGCGAGAGTGGACGGGTGCGCGGCGAACGGCGGCGGGGCAGCCTCGGGCCCGCCGTGGCGATCGCGCCCGGCGCCCGGGTGGACCGGTTCGAGGTCTTCTTCGACCTGGTCTTCGTCTTCTCGTTCTTCGTCATCGTGCGGGCCACCGCCACCGCCATCACCGGCCACACCCTGCTGCACGGCTTCCTCGTGCTGGCGGTCCTCTGGTGGGTCTGGGTCATCCACAGCATCGTCGCCACCCGGGTCCGCCTCGGCGAGGGCTTCGTGCCGGTGGTCATGGTGGTCGGGATGGCCGCGGTGTTCGCGTTCGCCCTGGCCGTGCCGCAGACGATCGCCGCACACGGGCAGGGGCTGGCCGCCCCGCTCATCGTCGCGCTGAGCTACCTGGTCATCCGGGTCGTCCACCTGTGGGTCTACTGGCACGTGATGCGGAATCAGCCGGTGGAGAGCCGGCACCTGATGAAGCTCGCGCCGGAGCTGGTGCTCAGCACCGGGCTGCTGCTCGCCGCCGCCCTCGTCCCCGCCCACCTGGCCGACCCCGGCGACGCCGCGCTGGTCCGCGACGGGCTCTGGGCCGTCGTGGTCGTCTCGCAGTACGCCACCGGGCTGCTGGCCGGCACCGGGGGCGGCGGGGTGACCTCGGCCGAGCACTGGACCGAACGGTACGACCTGATCCTGATGATCGCGCTCGGCGAGTCGGTGATCTCCGTGGGCGTCGGCACCAACCTGGCCGGCCGGCCGCTCAACTGGCAGGCGATCACCGCCGCCGGCATCGGCATCGTCCTGGCCGCGACGCTGTGGTGGCTGCACTTCGACGTGATCGGTCCGGCGGCCCGCATCGCCCTGCACGCCGCCCGGGGTCGGACCCGGGTGGCGCTGGCCCGCGACGCGTACGCCTACCTCTTCCTGCCGATGATCACCGGGCTGATCCTGTTCTCGCTCGGGGCGGAGGAGATGCTGAACCTGCTCGGCCAGCCGCACCTGCCGCTGGACGAGTCGCTGCACCGCCCGGGGATCCCGCTGCTCTACGGCGGGGTGGCCTGCTATCTGTCCGGCGACATCCTCTTCCAGCTCCGCACGCTGCGCACCCTCACCTGGGCCCGCGTCGGCACGGTCCTGCTGATCGTGGCCCTGGTGCCGGTCGCCGGCCGGCTGCCGACGCTGGCTGCGATCATCCTGCTCACCGGCGTCTGCGTCGGCCTGGTGGCCGTGGAGGTGGTGACGATGGCCGACTCCCGGCACGCGCTGCGTGAGGCGGTCTTCGCCGAGCGGACCGCCCACGAGGCGCGGGAGGCGCAGTGGCGGCAACGCTGGCACGACGGCGGCCCGGACGAGGAGTGACGAGGGCTGCGGAGTGCCGGGGCTGCGGGCGGGCCGGGCTACGGTGGCGGCGGTGCGGGTTCAGCGCTCGGCGGATTCGCCGGTCGGCAGAATCGGCCCCTGGCGCGTTGCCCGCCGGTCGCCGGTGCCGGACGCTGGGGCGATGGCCACCTTCTCGCTCCAGTCCGGCCCGACCGACGCGGCGGGCTGGCTCGACCTCGCCCGCCGGGCCGAGGCCGCCGGCTTCGACGCGCTGCTCGCCGCCGACCACCCCGGCTCGTGCGGCGACCCGTTCGTCGCGCTGGCCGCCGCCGCGTCGGTCACCGAGACCATCGGCCTCGGCTCGTACGTGTCGAACCTCGGCGTCCGCGAGCCGATGCTGCTCGCCACCGCCGTGGCCACCCTGGACGTCGTCTCCGGCGGGCGGGCCCGCCTCGGCGTCGGGGCCGGTCACACCCCCGCCGAGTGGCGCGCGGTCGGCCGGGACCGCCCCGACGTCGCCGGCCGGGTCCGCCGCTGCGTCGCCGCCGCCGGGGCGGTGCGCGCCCTGCTCGACGGGGAGGAGGTGACCGTGGACTCCCCCGAGCTGACCGTGCGCGCCGCCCGGCTGGAGTCGCCCCGGCCGGTCCAGGGGCGCGTGCCGCTGACCGTCGGCACGTCCAACTCGACGCTGCTGCGCTGGGCCGGCGCGCACGCCGACGTCGTGGGGCTGGCCGGCTTCGGCCGCACCCTCGACGACGGCCACCGGCACGAGGCCCGGTGGCGGGCCGACCAGATCGAGGCGCAGCTCGACCGCGTCGCCGAGGGCGCGGCGGGCCGGGCGCGGCCACCGGCGCTGGAGGCGCTGGTGCAGACGGTCGCGGTGACCGACGACGCGGAGGCCGTCGCGGCGCAGCACGCGGCCGCCGCCGGCCTGACCGGCCCGGAGCTGCTGGCCACCCCGTTCGTGCTGATCGGCACCGAGGACGAGATCGTCGCGGCGGTCGCCGGGCACGTGCGCCGCTGGGGCGTCACCCGCTTCGTGGTACGCGCCGACGCCCTCGACCCGCTCACCCCGGTCCTGCGCCGCCTCGCCCCCTGACACTGCGCAAGCGGCACCCACCGAGCCCCCCACACCCCCCGTGCCCGACAAGTCAAACCTCCGGCCACCCCGTCGATCTTGCAGTTTGGGCCCAGGCATATGGGGCACAAGGTGCACCGCAGGGGCCGAAACTGCAAGATCGAGGATGCGGGGCGGTGCTGGCGTCGCTGAGTCACTGTGCGGCGCGCAGCAGCCGGAGCTGCCCGATCTCGGCGACGTTCTTCATCAGCTCGGCGTTGACCCAACCGAGCAGGTGGGCGACGGTGTGCCCGGCGTCGGCCGGCCACGGGTACGCGGCCACCCGGTCGAGGTCGGCGTCGGCGAGCCCGTCGAGGTGCCCGAGCCACTGCCGCCGCAGGTCGCGCAGCCACTCGATCGTCGCCGCGCCGGCACCCGGCCAGGCGACCTCGGTGTGCGGGGGCACGGGCCGCCCCTGGAGGTGCTCCCCCGCCGCCGACCACCACCACCCGATGTGCCAGGTCAGCCACGCGATCGTCGGCACCGGCACCGGGTCGGGCTCCGTCTGCGCCCAGTCCGCCACCCACGTGCCGGCCGGGCCGGGCCGCAGGGTCCAGCAGTGCGCGGCCGGCTCCCAGAGGAAGTCGGCCGGCTCCAGCCGTTCGAGGTGGTGTTCGAAGAGGGCCCAGGTCAGGTCGAACTGCCACCGCACGAGGTCACCACGGGATGTCGACATCCGAGGCATCCTGCCACCAGTCACCGGGGCGGTCGACCGGATAACGCGGCGCGGCCGGCGCCCACTCAGCCCAGGGTGTCGTAGTAGTCGATCTTCTCGCGCAGGTGGTCGTACTGGCGCTGGAGCAGACGCATCTGCTCCTCGACCCGGTCCGCGTGCCGCACCAGCAGCGCCCGGCGCTGCCCGGTCGTGTGGTCGCCGGCGCGGGCCAGCTCGGCGTACCGGCACATCTCGGCGATCGGCATGCCCGTGTCGCGCAGGCAGCGGAACAGCGTCAGCCAGCCCAGGTCCTCGTCGGTGAACACCCGACGCCCGGCCGAGGTGCGGCCGACGCCGCTGAGCAGGCCGATCCTCTCGTAGTAACGCAGGGTGTCGAGGCTGAACCCGCTGCGGCGGGCGGCTTCCGAGGGGGCGTATCCGGTCACCGACGCACAGTAGCGCTTGACCTGGAGCGCGCTCCAGGTAGAAAACTGGGCGCATGACGACGACACGGACACTGGGCCGCAGCGGGATCGAGGTCAGCGCCATCGGCATGGGGTGCTGGGCGATCGGCGGGCCGCTCTGGGGCGACGACGGGCAGCCGTACGGGTGGGGCGAGGTCGACGACGACGAGTCGATCCGCACCGTGCACCGGGCCCTCGACCTGGGGGTGACGCTGTTCGACACGGCCAGCAACTACGGCGCCGGGCACAGCGAGCGGGTGCTCGGCCGGGCCCTCGCGGGCCGCCGGGACCAGGTGGTGATCGCCACGAAGTTCGGCAACCGCTCCGAGGAGGCGACCCGGCTGGCCACCGGCGCGGACGCCTCCCCCGGCTACGCGGTGGAGAGCCTGGAGGGGTCGCTGCGCCGGCTCGGCACCGACCACGTCGACCTCTACCAGCTGCACCTCAACGACCTGCCGGTGCCCGCCGCGCTCGACCTCGTCGACACCCTGGAGGGCCTCGTCACCCAGGGCAAGATCCGGGCGTACGGGTGGAGCACCGACAACCCGGCCTCGGCGCGGGCGTTCGCCGAGGCGGGCGCGCACTGCGCGGCGATCCAGCACGACCAGTCGGTGTTGAAGGACAACGCGGCGATGTTCGCCGTCTGCGCCGAGCTGGACCAGGCCAGCCTCAACCGGGGGCCGCTCGCGATGGGCCTGCTCACCGGCCGCTACCAGGGCAGTCCGGCGGCGCTGGGCGGCGACGACGTGCGCGGGAAGGCCCCGGAGTGGCTGGCGTGGTTCACCGACGGCCGGCCGACGCCGCAGTGGGCGGCCCGGGTCGCCGAGGTGCGCCAGGCGCTGACGGCCGACGGCCGTACGCTCGCGCAGGGCGCGCTGGGGTGGCTGCTGGCCCGCAGCGACCGGACGCTGCCGATCCCCGGCTGCCGCACGGTGGCCCAGGCGGAGGAGAACTTCGCCACGCTCGCCCTCGGCCCGCTGCCGGCCGACGCGTTCGCGGAGGTGGAGCGTCTCCTGGCCGACCTGCGCCCGGCCGGCGTCGGGGGCTGAGCGTCAGGAGCTGAGCGGGCTCCTTCATCCCGCTCACCGCATCCAACCGCCCGCCCGTGACCGAAGATGGGGGCATGCGGATCCTCCTGGCCGGCGCGTCCGGCTTCCTGGGCACCCGGCTGGCCGACCACCTCACCGCGGACGGCCACCGGGTGACCCGCCTGGTCCGGCGGCCGGCGCGCACCGGCGACGAGCGGCAGTGGAACCCGACCGCCGCGCAGCTCGACCCGGCGGTGGTCGCCGACGCCGACGCCGTGGTCAACCTGGCCGGCGCGGGCGTCGGCGACAAGCGGTGGAACGACGCGTACCGGAGGCTGATCCGGTCCAGCCGGGTCGACTCGACCACCACGCTGGCCATCACGATCGCGGGCCTGCCCGCCGCCGACCGGCCGACGGTGCTGCTGAACGCCTCGGCCGTCGGCTGGTACGGCAACACGGGCGACCGGGTGGTCGAGGAGGACGCCCCGGCGGGCGAGGGCTTCCTCGCCGACGTGTGCCGGGTCTGGGAGGCGGCCACCCGCCCCGCCGAGGACGCCGGGGTGCGGGTCGTCCGGCTGCGCACCGGGCTGCCGCTGCACCGCGACGGCGGGCTGCTCAAGCCGCAGCTGCTGCCGTTCCGGCTGGGCATCGCCGGGAGGCTGGGCAGCGGCCGGCAGTGGCTGCCGTGGATCTCGATGGCCGACTGGCTGCGGGCGGCGCGGTTCCTGCTGGACCGCGACGACGTGGCCGGGGCGGTCAACGTCGTCGGCCCCGCCCCGGTCACGAACGCCGAGTTCACCCGGGAGCTGGCCCGCCAGGTGCACCGCCCGGCGGTCGTGCCGATCCCGGCGCTGGCCCTGAAGGTGGCCCTGGGCGGCTTCGCCCAGGAGGCGCTCACCAGCGCCCGGGTGCTGCCCGCCGTGCTGACCCGGGCCGGTTTCGCGTACCACCACCCGGACCTGCCGAGCGCCCTGCACGCCGCCCTCAACGACTGAGAAGGAAGGGCCCCCTGTTAACGCATTCTGCATAGCAGGGGGCCCCTGCAATCACGCGGGTCAGCAGCCGAGCACCCAGTAGCCGGGGGCGGTCTGCTTCAGCGTCGAGACGTAGAAGACGTTGTAGAGGCCCAGCCGCTGGTTGCTGCCCAGGGCGTAGGCGTAGCCGCCGGACTGGTAGGCGCGCCCGGCGGCGACGTGGGCGTAGTTGCTGGCCGTGACGCACGTGGGCGACGCGGTCGGGGTGGGCGAGGCGGTGGGCGACGCGGTCGGCGAGGCCGTCGGGGTGGGGGTGGGCGACGCGGTGGCCGTCGGGGTCGGGCTGGGCGACGCGCCGCCGCCGTCGAGGCCGAAGAAGAGCGCATCGCGGTACGTCGAGCAGATCGTGTCGAGGAAGTACGCCGCCGCGGTGCCGCACTGGTCGGCGCCGGAGCCGGGGTCGACGGGGGTGCCGTGGCCCATCCCCGCGACCCGGTAGAGGCGGACGGCGTCGTCGCCGTACACCTCGAGGCTGGTGCCGGCGGGCAGCGACGCCGTGCCGGTGGGGGTCTGGCCGACGCCGAGCACGTCGGTCCACTGGTCGCGCGACTCGACGGCGTTGGCCGGCACGACGGTGCTGTCGGCGGTGCCGTGCCAGATGGCCACCCGGGGCCGGCGGCCGGCGTAGCCGGGGTACGCGGCCCGGACGAGGTCGCCCCACGCGGTGGGGGTCTTGTCGACCCCGCTGTACTGGCAGACGCTGGTGGACGCGGGCGGGGAGCAGCGGTAGGGCACCCCGGCGACGACCGATCCGGCGGCGAACAGCTCGGGGTAGGTGGCGAGCATGACCGAGACCATCGCCCCGCCCGCCGACAGCCCGCTGATGGCGATGCGGCTGCCGTCGAGGCCGTACGTGGTCTTCGCGTGCCCGACCATCTGCGCGATCGACGCCGCCTCGCCCCGGCCGCGGGCGATGTCGCCCTCGGTGAACCAGTTGAAGCAGGTCAGCGCCTGGTTGGCGGCGGACTGCTGGGGCACGATCAGGGCGAACTTCCACTGGTCGGCGTACTTCTGCCAGCCGGAGTTGGCGACGTAGCCGGCGGCGTTCTGGGTGCAGCCGTGCAGCAGGACGACGGCGGGCGCGTTCGCCGGGAGGCCGTCGGGCCGGTAGGCGTACATGGCGAGGTTTCCGGGGTTGGTGCCGAAGCCGGTGACCTGGGTGAGGGTGGCGGCCCGGGCGGGCGCGGCGACGACGGCGACCAGGGTCGCCGCGGCGAGCGCGGCCCCGGCGACCGCCCCGGCGAGCCAGGTGAGCGAGATGGTGGAGCGGCGCACGGCGACCTCCTGTCGCGGATTGTGAACTGAGTCACTTCCGAGTTGCCGCGAGGTTACGTCCGCGTTTCCTCGCGCCGACATGGTCGCCGGTCACACATTCGCCGCCGTCGACGTGTGCGCCACCCGCCGGCCCAGGGGCTGGCCCGACGCGCCCGTGTCGCCCCGGCGTGCCCGGGTCCGGTTGGTAACGTCCGCTGCGTGCCGTCCTCCCCGCCCCCGGCCGCCGGATCTCCCCCCGCCCCCGCCGTCGCCACCGGCCGCCGCCGCGACCGGCGCGCCGACGCCCTGTTCGCGGTGGCCGCGCTGGCCCTCGCCGGCTGGGTCACCAGCGGGCTGTGGCTGGGCCCGGACCAGCGGGTGATCACCGTCAACTCCAGCGACCAGGCGCTGTTCGAGTGGCTGCTCGCCTTCGGCGCGCACGCGCTGACGCACGGCGAGAACCCGCTCTTCACGACCCTGCTCAACGTCCCCGACGGGGTGAACCTCGCGGTCAACACCTCGATCACCGTGTACGCCGCCGTGTTCGCGCCGCTGACGTACCTGATCGGGCCGCCCGCGACGTTCCTGGTGATCCTGACCCTCAACCTCGCCGCCACCGCGCTGGCCTGGTACCTGCTGCTGTCCCGGCAGCTCGTGCGCAGCCGGCTCGCGGCGGGCGTCGGCGCGCTGTTCGTGGCGTTCTCCCCGGGGATGGTGTCGCACGCCAACGCCCACCTGAACTGGACCGCCGGGTGGCTGGTGCCGCTGCTGCTGTGGCGGGTGTTCGCGCTGCGCGAGCCGGGGCGCTGGCTGCGCAACGGGGTCGTGCTCGGCGTCGCCGTGGCGGTCGCCTTCTCGATCGCCGCCGAGGGGCTGTTCTTCACCGCCCTCGCGCTCGGCGTGTTCCTGCCGGTCTGGGCGCTGCACCCCGAGCGGCGGGCGCGGGCCCACGCGGCGCTGCCCGCCTTCACGCGCGGGCTGGGCGTGACCGCGCTGACCGCCGGGGTGCTGCTGGCGTACCCGCTGTGGCTGCACTTCGCCGGCCCGCAGCGCTTCCACGGCACCGGCTTCGACCCGGTCATCCACGCCGAGGACATCGCCGCGTACGCGGCGTACCCGCGCCGGTCCCTCGCCGGCGAGGCGGGGCTGGGCACCTCGCTCGCGCCCAACCCGACCGAGGAGAACTCGTTCTTCGGGGTGCCGCTGCTGCTGCTCGCCGCGGTCTGCCTCGGCTGGCTGTGGCGGCGGGACCGGGCCCTGCGGGCCACCCTCGCCGCCCTCGGCGGCACCGCCGTCGTGTTCACCGTGCTGTCCTGGGGGCCCCGGGCCAAGTGGGCCGGCCGGCACACCGACACCCCGCTGCCGTTCCTGCTGCTGGACGACCTGCCGGTGGTCAACGCCGCCCTGCCGGCCCGGCTGGCCCTGATCGTGGCCCCGGTGATCGGGGTGCTGCTGGCGTACACCGTCGACCGGCTGCGGGCCGACCCGCCGCGCCGCCGGGCCGCGCGGGCCGCCTGGGGGCTCGGCCTCGTGGCGGCGCTGCTGCCGCTGCTGCCCACGCCGCTGCTGACCCGGGTCCGCGAGCCGGTGCCGGCGTTCATCACCGCCGGCACCTGGAAGGAGTACGTCTCCCCGGGCGGGACGCTCACCCCGCTGCCGCTGACCCTCGACGTGACCCCGGACGGGCAGCGCTGGCAGGCGTACGCGCTCGCCCACCGGCAGGGTGAGTTCCGCCTCCCGGCGGGGTTCTTCCTCGGCCCCGGCGGCCCGGACGGCCGGGGCCGGATCGGGCCGCCGCCGCGCACCTTCGACACGCTGATGGACCAGGCGGGCCGCACGGGGCTCGTCCCGATCGTCACCGAGGGCAGCATCCGGCTGTCCCTGGCCGACCTGCGGTACTGGGGGGTCGAGGTGGTGGTGCTCGCCGACCGGGTGGAGGGCGCGAAGTATGACCTCGACGAGGACGCGCTGCGCCGCACCGCCACCGCCCTGCTCGGCCCGCCGCAGCGCGTCGACGACGTGTGGCTGTGGCGGGTGCCACCGGCCTGACCGGCGGGTGCGGGACTAGGCTGGTGGGCGTGACCGCGACGATTCCGGGGCTGACCGCCGTCCGTGCAGGGGTGCTCGACTACCAGGCCGCGTGGGACGAGCAGCGGCGGCTCCACGAGGCGGTGGTGGCCGGCGAGCGCGGCGACACGGTGCTGCTGCTGGAGCACCCGAGCGTCTACACGGCCGGCAAGCGCACCGAGCCGTGGGACCGGCCGCTGGACGGCACCCCCGTCGTCGACGTGGACCGCGGCGGCAAGATCACCTGGCACGGCCCGGGGCAGCTGGTCGGCTACCCGATCGTGAAGCTGCCCGACCCGGTGGACGTCGTCGCGTACGTGCGCCGCACCGAGCAGCTGCTGATCGACGTCTGCGCCGAGTTCGGCCTCGCCGCCGACCGGGTCGCGGGGCGCAGCGGCGTCTGGGTGCCCGAGGACGACCGGGGCCCCGCCCGCAAGGTCGCCGCCATCGGCATCCGGGTCGCCCGCGGGGTCACCCAGCACGGCTTCTCGATCAACTGCGACTGCGACCTGGGCTACTTCGACCGGATCGTGCCCTGCGGCATCCGCGACGCCGGGGTCACCTCGCTCACCGCGGAGCTGGGCCGCCCCGTCACCGTGGCCGACGTGCTGCCGGTGGTGGAGCGCCGCCTGCCCACGCTGGTCACGCTCTAGGCCCTGGTCACGCTCTAGGCTCGGCGGGTGCAGATCGACCTCGTCACCCTCGTCGTCGCCGAGTACGACCCGGCCATCGCCTTCTTCACGGAGGTCCTCGGCTTCGAGCTGGTCGAGGACTCCCCGGCGCAGACCACCGACGGCCGCCCGAAGCGGTGGGTGGTGGTCCGCCCGCCGGGCGCGCAGACCGGCCTGCTGCTGGCCCGCGCTGACGGCGAACGGCAGGAGGCGGCGGTCGGCACCCAGACGGCCGGGCGGGTCGGCTTCTTCCTGCGGGTCGACGACTTCGACGCCGCCCATCGCCGTCTCGCCGACGCGGGCGTGGAGTTCCTCCGGCCGCCGCGCGCCGAGCCGTACGGCCGGGTGGCCGTCTTCCGTGACATCGCCGGCAACCCCTGGGACCTGCTCGGCCCGGCCTGACCCGACTGACCCGACTGACGCGGCGCGCGTCGGGGCACTCGCGCGCCGGGCGCCCGGCGCCGGGCGCCGGGTGCCGGGGGGCAACGCTGCGCACTCAACGTGACCGGTGTCCTCCGACCCACACCCCGTTCCTTCCCCTTTGCTCTGCACCCACCCACGCAGCGGCAACGGAGGGCGACTGTTGCGTATACGGGTGCAGAGCAAAGGGCCGAGAACGGGTCGTGTGAGGTCGGCAAGGTAGGCCAGGTCAGCGACCTCCAGCTGGGACGCGACCGGGATGACCGCGCCCCAGGAGCGTCATTCCGTCACCCAGGGTCACACTGGCCGCGAGGTCCGCGAGCCGTCACACCGGGTTGCCGCCAGGCGGGCGGGCGCGTCAGGGGGTGAGGCGGTGCAGGCCGCGGGGAAAGGCCGTGACCTCGCGGACGTTGGCCGCGCCGACCAGGCGGGCGACGAAGCGTTCCAGGCCGATCGCAAAGCCGCCGTGCGGCGGCATGCCGTGCCGGAACGCGTCGACGTACCCGGCGTACGGCTCGACCGGCTCGCCGCGCGCCGCGAGCACCGCCGGGTAGTCGTCGTGCCGATGCAGGCGCTGCCCGCCCGTGACCAGCTCAAGGCCGCGGAACAGCAGGTCGAACCCGTTCGAGTACGCAGGCCGTGCCGGGTCGGGCTGGGTGCAGAAGGGCCGCTTCGCCATCGGGTACCCGGTGACAAAGACGAACTCACTGCCGTGCTCGCGGCGGGCCCACTCCCCCAGCGCCCGCTCGTGGGCGGGGGCCAGTTCCGGCTCGTCGGCCGGCGCTCCGGCGATGGCCAGGGCCTCGGTGAAATGGACGGCGGGGAAACTCACCGGCACCTGCGGCACCGGCACGCCCAGCGTGCCCAGCGCGGCCGGCGCAGGGGGAGCGGTTTTCGCCGCCGGGTTGTTAGGAGGGGACCCTTCCTCTACAGAAAGCGTTAACAAGGGGCCCTTCCTTGCACGGGGACGGTGGGCGGGGTCACAGGGAACGGGAGGTGACGGGCGTCGCGTCCCGTTCATCGACGGCTGCCGTCGGGCGTACGCTCGGTTTTGTGACGATCGAGCACGCCGCGTCGACGACGCCGACGACGACCGAGCAGCCGACGACCAGCCCCGCCTCGCGTACCGCGACGGTCGCCCCCGAGGGGCGACGCCTGCTGCGCATCGAGGCGCGCAACGCCGAGACGCCGATCGAGCGCAAACCGCCGTGGATCAAGGTGAAGGCCAAGATGGGGCCGGAGTACACCCAGCTGCGCGGGCTCGTCTCGCGCGAGGGGCTGCACACGGTCTGCCAGGAGGCCGGCTGCCCCAACATCTACGAGTGCTGGGAGGACCGGGAGGCCACCTTCCTCATCGGCGGCGACCAGTGCACCCGGCGCTGTGACTTCTGCCAGATCGACACGGGCAAGCCGGCCGAGTTCGACGCCGACGAGCCGCGCCGGGTCGCCGAGTCGGTCGTGTCGATGGGCCTGCGGTACGCCACGATCACCGGCGTCGCCCGCGACGACCTGCCCGATGGCGGGGCCTGGCTGTACGCGGAGACGGTCCGCCAGATCCACGCCCTCCAGCCGGGCTGTGGGGTCGAGCTGCTGATCCCCGACTTCAACGCCGTCCCGGAGCAGCTCGCCGAGGTGTTCGGCTCCCGCCCGGAGGTGCTGGCGCACAACGTCGAGACGGTGCCGAGGATCTTCAAGCGGATCCGGCCGGCATTCCGCTACGAGCGGTCGCTCGACGTGATCCGGCAGGCCCGCGCCGACGGGCTGGTGACCAAGAGCAACCTGATCCTCGGCATGGGCGAGGAGCGGGCCGAGGTGTCGCAGGCGCTGCGGGACCTGCACGACGCCGGCTGCGAGCTGATCACCATCACGCAGTACCTGCGCCCGTCGCCCCGGCACCACCCGGTGACCCGGTGGGTGAAGCCGGAGGAGTTCGTGGAGCTGCGCGAGGAGGCCGAGGAGATCGGCTTCGCCGGGGTGATGAGCGGGCCGCTGGTGCGCTCGTCGTACCGGGCGGGCCGGCTCTACCGGCAGGCCCTCGACGCCCGCGAGGCCGTCCGCGCCTGAGCGACGCCCCCGGGCGCCCTAGATCCACCTGTTCGGATGATGTCCCAACAAACGGGGCGGCTATTGCCATCGATACGTCGATGGTGGTGAATTTAGTCATGCCCCTGCCGCACACCGTCATCATCGGCGCCGGTCCCGCCGGCCTCACCGCCGCGTACGAGCTGACTCGACGCAACGCCCCCGCGGAGGTGGTGGAGGCCGACGACGTCGTGGGCGGGATCAGCCGCACCGTCGAGCGGGACGGGTGGCGGTTCGACATCGGCGGGCACCGGTTCTTCACCAAGGTCGCCCGGGTCGAGGAGTTCTGGCACGAGGTGCTGCCCGACGGCGACTTCCTGCTGCGCCCCCGGATGAGCCGGATCCACTACCGGGGCAAGCTGTTCGACTACCCGCTGCGGGCCGGCAACGCGCTGGGCAACCTGGGCATCGTCGAGGCGGTGCGCTGCGTCGGGTCGTACGTGTGGGCGCGGCTGCGGCCACCGGCGGACCAGAGCCACTTCGAGGGCTGGGTGTCGGCCCGCTTCGGCACCCGGCTGTACCGGATGTTCTTCAAGACGTACACCGAGAAGGTCTGGGGTTTCCCGGCCACGGAGCTGCAGGCGGACTGGGCGGCCCAGCGGATCCGCAACCTCTCGCTGGCCGGCGCGGTGCGCAACGCGCTGCTGCCCCGCCGGGCCCGCGCCGACATCACCAGCCTGATCGAGGAGTTCCAGTATCCGAAGCTCGGCCCGGGGATGATGTGGGAGCGCTGCGCCGAGCTGGTCACGAAGGCCGGCGGCACGGTGACGATGGGCACGTCGGTGGCGCGGGTGCACCGGGCCGACGGCCGGGCGGTCGCGGTGACCGTGGCGGGGCCGGACGGCGAGCGCCGCATCGAGGCCGACCACGTGATCTCCAGCATGCCGCTGCCGGAGCTGGTGCGGGCCGTGGACCCGCCCGCGCCGCCGCCGGTGCTGGCCGCCGCCGACGCGCTGCGGCACCGCGACTTCCTCACCGTGGCGCTGGTCGTGCCGGCCGACGCCGGCTTCCCCGACAACTGGATCTACGTGCACACCCCGGGGGTACGGGTGGGCCGGATCCAGAACTTCGGCTCCTGGTCGCCGTTTCTGGTGCGGGACGGGTTCACCTGCCTCGGGCTGGAATACTTCGTCGACGAGGGCGACGACCTGTGGGAGTCGGCCGACGACGACCTGATCGCCCGGGGCACGGCCGAGCTGGAGGCGCTCGGGCTGGTCCGTCCCGGCGCGGTCTCGGCCGGTTACGTGGTGCGGATGCCGAAGGCGTACCCGGTGTACGACTCCGGCTACGAGCAGGCCGTCGAGACCATGCGCGACTGGCTCGCCGAGGCGCTGCCGAACGTGCACCCGGTGGGCCGCAACGGCATGCACCGCTACAACAACCAGGACCACTCGATGCTCACGGCGATGCTGACCGTGGAGAACATCCTCGACGACGCCGGCCACGACGTGTGGGAGGTCAACGTCGAGGAGGAATACCACGAGCAGGCGGACGCGTCGTCGTCCTCCGCCTCGGCCGACGGACGGCACGGCACGGGCCGGGCCGCCCCGGTGCTGCCCCGCCGCCCGTGACTGGCGGGCGCGGATCAACGGGGTGGGCGGCGACCACCTAGACTCTGCGACATGGCTAAGCCCCAGGAGAAGGTCTCGTTCGGCCAGCGGCTGAAGCAGATCGGGATGGTGTTCAAGTTCACCGCCAAGCAGGACAGGTGGTTCGCTCCGCTGGCCGCCGGCGCGGTGCTGATCCCGCTCGCGCTGACCGTGGTCGCGGTGCTCCTCTGGGGTTGGCTGTGGCTGCCGCTGGGCATCCTGCTCGCCCTGCTCGCGCTGCTGATCGTGCTCAACCTGCGGTCCAACGCGGCGATGATGAACGCCGCCGAGGGGCAGCCCGGCGCGGCGGCGCAGATCATGGAAAGCATGCGCGGCGACTGGCGGGTGTCCCCGGCGGTCAGCGCGACCACGCAGATGGACATGGTGCACCTGGTGATCGGCCGTCCCGGCGTGATCCTGCTGGCCGAGGGGAACCCGCAGCGCGTCCGCGGCCTGCTGGGGCAGGAGAAGCGGCGGCTGGCCAAGGTGATCGGCTCCGCGCCGCTGCACGACTACGTGATCGGCCAGGAGGAGGGTGAGCTGCCGATCCGCAAGCTGCGGATGACGCTGATGCGGCTGCCGCGCGCCCTCAGCGGCAAGGACGTCAACGCCCTCGACAGGCGGCTTAAGGCGCTCACCGCCCGGCCGCAGATGCCCAAGGGCGCGATCCCGAAGAACATGCGCCCGCCGCGTGGCGCGTTCCGGCAGACCCGGGGCCGCTGACGCCCTATCCGCGCGGCGCGGCGACGATCACCGAGCCGGTGAGGCGGTCGTGCAGGCCGCGGCGGTGCTCGTCCATGATCAGGGCCGGGACGACCAGGGCGAGCAGGAGGCCGCGCAGCAGCGCCCTGGCCAGCCCGATCCGGCCGCCGTCGGCCCAGGAGAGGCAGCGGATCCGGGTGACGTACATGCCGGGGGTCTGCGCGAACAGGCCGAGGAAGAAGCCGTACTCGACGATCAGCACCGCGACGGGGGCCCAGCCGTCGCGGACCGGGTCGGCGAAGAAGTTGGACACCAGCAGGCAGAGCACCCAGTCGATCACCAGTGCGCCGAACCGGCGGCCCAGCGTGGGCGGCGCGAACGCGGGGTCGGCGGCGGGCGGCGCGGGGGGCTGCGGCATGGTCACGACCGCCAAGGGTAGTCAGGGGCCCGGACGTGGCCGGAAGCACACCCGCCGCCCAACCAGACAAAAGGCGTTGATCTGCGGCAAACCGCCGCGCCGGGTATCGTCCGAACGGTCACCCGACGGCGACTGACCGGCGCTTATGACGCAGCGCGAGCGACGTAACACGACAGAAACACAGCAGATACGGCCGGGCAACCGCACGGCCATAGCGTCGCCACCAGCCAGCCACCCGTGGACGTGCCAGGAGGACGTGTGTTCGCCAATCCCGAGGAACTGCTGCGATACCTCAAGAACGAGGACGTGAAGTTCGTCGACGTACGTTTCTGTGACCTGCCCGGCGTGATGCAGCACTTCAACCTGCCGGTGGAGTCCTTCGACGACAGCGTCTTCAACGACGGTCTCGCCTTCGACGGATCGTCGATCCGCGGCTTCCAGGCGATCCACGAGTCGGACATGCTCCTGCTCCCGGACGTCGCGAGCGCCTTCATCGACCCCTTCCGCGCGCAGAAGACCCTCGCGCTCAACTTCTTCATCCACGACCCGTTCACCCGTGAGGCCTACTCCCGGGACCCGCGGAACGTGGCGAAGAAGGCCGAGGCGTACCTCGCCGCGAGCGGCATCGCCGACACCGCCTACTTCGGCGCCGAGGCGGAGTTCTACATCTTCGACTCGATCCGCCACGAGACCTCGGCCCACCAGTCGTTCTACTACATCGACTCGATCGAGGGCGCCTGGAACACGGGCCGCGAGGAGGCGGGCGGCAACCGCGGCTACAAGACCGCGTACAAGGGCGGGTACTTCCCGGTGCCGCCGGTCGACCACTACGCCGACCTGCGCGACGGCATGGTCCGCCGCCTGGTCGACGCCGGCTTCACCGTGGAGCGCTCGCACCACGAGGTCGGCACCGCCGGCCAGTCGGAGATCAACTACAAGTTCTCCACCCTGCTGCACTCGGCCGACCAGCTCCAGCTCTTCAAGTACCTGATCAAGAACGAGGCCTGGGCCAACGGCAAGACCGCCACGTTCATGCCGAAGCCGCTCTTCGGCGACAACGGCTCGGGCATGCACACCCACCAGAGCCTGTGGCTGAACGGCGAGCCGCTGTTCTACGACGAGACCGGCTACGCCGGCCTGTCGGACACCGCCCGCTGGTACATCGGTGGCCTGCTGCACCACGCCCCGTCGCTGCTGGCGTTCACCAACCCGACGGTCAACTCGTACCGTCGCCTGGTGCCCGGCTACGAGGCCCCGGTGAACCTGGTCTACTCGCAGCGCAACCGCTCCGCCTGCACCCGCATCCCGGTGACGGGCAGCAACGCGAAGGCCAAGCGCGTCGAGTTCCGCGTGCCGGACCCGTCGAGCAACCCGTACCTCGCCTTCTCGGCGATGATGATGGCCGGCCTCGACGGCATCAAGAGCAAGATCGAGCCGCCGGCGCCGATCGACAAGGACCTGTACGACCTGCCGCCGGAGGAGTGGGGCTCGGTCAAGCAGGTTCCGGGCTCGCTGCCCGAGGTGCTCGACGCCCTCGAGGCCGACCACGACTACCTGCTCGACGGCGGCGTCTTCACGCCGGACCTGATCTCCACCTGGGTGGAGTGGAAGCGGGCCAACGAGGTCGACCCGGTGCGCCTGCGCCCGACCCCGCACGAGTTCGCGATGTACTTCGACTGCTGAGTTCGGGATGCTGATCCTCGGATCAGCGCACTGAGAGGCACCGGCCGGGCCGGCTCCGCGACACGCGGGGCCGGCCCGGCCGTTTCACCGGTGCGACGCACCGGCGGGTGGACGATGTCGGGTCAGCGCTGCGGGGACAGGCCCCGCCCGGCGTTCGACGCCGGGCGGACCGGCGGCGGGGCGGGCCAGGCGGTCAGCGCCAACTCGGCGATGAGCATCAGCTCCGCCTGCCCGCGCCCGTCCCGCGCCTGCTGCGACATGCCCTGGATGACGGCCGCGTAGAACAGCGAGAGGCCCCGGGCGTCGGTCCCGGGCGGCAGTTCGCCGCTGGAGACGGCGCTGCGCAGGCGCGACTCGAAGGCCAGCACGTTGCCGTTGCGCTGGTCGCGCAGCGTCTGCTGCACCTCTATGTTGTTCGGCGGGATGTTGGTGGCGGCGCTGATCACCAGGCACCCTGCCGGATGCGACGGGTCGCTGTATTCGACGGCCGCCTCGCGGAGCATCCGGGCGAAGGCGTCGTAGGCCCGGGTCTCCTCCGCGAACGCCCGTCCCATGAAGGCGCCGAACGTGCGGCCGTAGACCTCGACGACCTCCTGGAACAGGTGACGCTTGTCGGTGAAGGCCGCGTAGAGACTGGGCGCGTTGATGCCCATCGCCCGGGTGAGGTCGGCGATGGAGGTCGCCTCATATCCGCGTTCCCAGAACAGGAGGGTCGCGGCGACCAGCGCGGCGTCCCGGTCGAAACCCCGTGGACGCCCTCGTGAAGCATTCATCACCCAATTCTATAGCGACCGCTAGGAATCTGGTACGCTCTTTGTGTAGCAACCACTACAGAAGGAGGACATGATGAGCGTGCTTACCGGCAAGACCGCGCTCGTCACCGGTGCCAGCCGCGGGATCGGCCGGGCCACGGCCGAACGACTGGCCAGCAGGGGTGCGCTCGTGGCAGTGCACTACGGCCGCAACGAGGCGGCCGCCCAGGCCGTCGTCGCGGGGATCCGCGAGGCCGGCGGACAGGCGTTCGCAGTCGGCGCCGAGCTGGGGGTGCCCGGCGACATCGACGCGCTCTGGGCGTCGTTCGACGCCCAGCTCGGCGCCTACACCGACCGGCCCGGCCTGGACATCCTGGTCAACAACGCGGGCATCACCCTGCGGGGCCACATCGAGGAGACGACCGAGGAGATCCTGGACCAGCAGTTCGCCGTCAACGTACGCGCCCCGTTCTTCCTCGTGCAGCACGGCCTCAAGCGGCTCCAGGACGGTGGGCGCATCATCAACATCTCGTCCGGCGCCACCCGAATCGCCTACCCGGAGATCATCGCGTACGCGATGACCAAGGGTGCCCTCGACACCTTCACCCTCGCCCTGGCAAAGGCCGTCGGTAGCCGCGGGATCACGGTCAACTCCGTCGCCCCGGGCATCATCGACACCGACATCAACGCCTCCTGGCTGCGGGGCAACGAGGAGGCCAACCAGTTCGCCGCCAGCCTCTCCGCGTTCAACCGCGTCGGCGCTCCGGAGGATGTCGCCGACGTCGTGGCCTTCCTGGCCTCCGACGACGCCCGTTGGATCACCGGCCAGGTCATCGACGCCACCGGTGGTTCGCAGCTGTAGATCCGACTGGTCTCGTGCCGGCGGGGACTTCGTCCCCGCCGGCACACGGATGTGTCCCGGAGGGACGATGTACGCCGTAGTGGTGCGATGGAGCCTTACCGGTTCATCGCAGACGGTCGAGTCGCTACAGCGCCACCTGCTCGGCCACGAGGAGTCCGGAGTCGACCGCCCCGTCGACATGATCGCCATGACCTGGATCGACGACCCGGCAGAAGGATGGTGGGGTGCGGTCCTGCTGGGACGATCCATGGAGGTGATGGGGCATCCCGCACTCCAGCGAGCGAGCACTCTGATCGGTTGTCCACCGACCGACCAGTGGTCGTTCGACCTGTTGTCCTGGACCACCGGCGGGCAGTCCCGTCTCACCGAGCTCTGGCTCGATCTGCTCAGCCGGAGCACGCCCTTCGCGCTGCGCGCCGCCTGACCACGCGCCCGGCACGTCCACCCGGCACTCGGCCGGCGTAGCCCGGTCGGTCGAGTGCCGGGACCGCAACTCGACCGACCGGGGGCCCGTACGGCTCAGCCCGGCACCACGTCGGCCCGTCCCGGGGCCAGCCTCGACCCACCGCCCAGGCCCGATGCCGCCTCCTCCGCCCGCCACTGCCGATAGCTGACGACGAAGCCCACCGCCGTGATCGCCGCGCCGACGAACACCGTCTCCCGCAGACTCAGCCCGGCGTCGAGCAGTCGGCCGCCCGCCCAGCTGGCAAAGGCGATGCTGGCGTTGAACGCGGCGATGTTGACCGCCACCGCCAGCGTCGGCGCGTCCGTCGCGGCGGCGGCCATCACCCGCGCGCCGAGCGCCGGGACGATCGAGAAGAACGCCAGGCCGAAGAGGAAGAGAGCACCGACCGCGAGCGCCGGCACGGCCACCACCGCGCCGAACAGCGTGATCGTTGCCACCAGGAGCGCCAGTAGCCCGGTCAGGGACGGCATCAGCGCGCGGTCCGCCAGCCGGCCACCCAGCACGCTGCCGAGTAGGGAACCCGCGCCGAAGACCAGCAGGAGCGGGCTGACCGCCGCCGAACTGAAGCCACCGACCTCGGTGAGCAGGGGCGCGACGAAGGTGTACGCGAGATATCCGCCGGCCGTGCCCAGCACGGTGATCAGCACCGACTGCCGTACGCGGCGGTTGCCCAGCACCCGCAGTTCGGAGGCCGCGCCGCCACCACGGGCCTGATCGCGGGGCACGGTGACCGCGGCGAAGAGCGCGCCGACGACGGTGAGCGCGGCGACCCCCCAGAACGACGCCCGCCAGCTCCACAGCTCCGCGACGGCGATGCCCAGCGGCACCCCGAGGATGGTGGCGAGGTTGAGGCTGACCGCCACCATGGCCACGGCACTGGCCGACTTCTCCGGCGCGACCAGCCGGTTGGCCAGCACCAGGGCCAGCGCGAACAGTGTGCAGTGGGCGAGCGCGGAGACGACCCGGGCGGCCAGCAGCACGGGGAAGCTGGGGGCCAGGGCGGCGGCACAGTTGCCGGCCGCGAAGACCACCATCAGGGCGAGCATCAGTGACTTGCGGGGCAGCCGGCTGGTCGCGAGGGTCAGCAGCGGGCCACCGACCACCACGGTCAGGGCGTAACCGGTCACGAGGAGCCCGGCGGCGGGAATCGACACCGCGAGGCTCTGCGCGAGATCGGGCAGCAGCCCGGCGATCATGTATTCGGCCGTGCCGAGACAGAAGACACTCAGCAGCAGCCCGGTCAGCCGCACCGGCATCGGAGGCTCCCAGGGTCGACGGGGTGGTGGGTCAGCGTGCCGGCACGAGGACCAGCTTGCCGCGTACGCCGCCCGCGGCCAGCCTGCGGTGCGCCTCGGCCGCGGCGGAGAAGTCGAGCCGCTCGGCGACCCGGACGGTGAGCGTGCCCTCGTCGACCAGGCCGACCAGCCGCGCGAGCCGGGCGCCGTCCTGCTCCACGAAGGACATCCGGACATCGATGCCGCGTTCCGTCAGGGGCGGGCGGGTCGGCACGATCGAGATCGCGGTGCCGCCGTCCCGGACGCCGGCGATCGCGCCGGGCAGGCCGGCCGTCTCCACGAGGGCGTCGGCGGCTCCGCGCGGGATCGTCTCGTCGGTGACCACCCGTTCGGCGCCCAGTTCCTTGAGCAGGGCCTCGTCCCGCGCCCGCGCCACGGCGAGCACGCGCAGCCCACGGGCGACCGCGAGCTGGACGACGAACCCGCCCACCGCTCCCGCAGCGCCGGTGACCAGCAGCGTGCCGCCCGGGGGCGTGTCGAGCAGGTCCAGGGCCTGGTCGGCGGTGAGGCCAGCCAACGGCAGGGCAGCCGCGTCGGCGAGGGCGATGCTGCGCGGCGCCGGGGCGGCGATGTCCGCGGCGACGACGACGTGGTCGGCGTACGTGCCGCGGCCGGTGGCCATCTGCGCGGACATCGCCACGACCGGGTCGCCGGGCGCGAACCGACGCACCCGGGCGCCCACCTCGACGACGGTGCCGGCTACGTCCCAGCCGAGCACCATCGGCAGCTCCACCTTGCTGTGCGCGGCGTGCTGGCCGGCCCGGGTTTGCAGGTCCACCGGATTGACGCCGGCACCGGCCGTGCGGATCAGGATGTCGTCCGGTCCCGGTTCGGGAACGGGCCACTCCGCGGTGGCGAGTCGGTCGGGTTCGCCGAAGGCGGAGAGCAGCACTGCGCGCATGACATGACCTTTCCGATCGGGTTGGTGTGGGTGCCGGCCAACGCGCACGCGGGTCGGTCGACCGGCACCCGGCGGGAGAGTGGTGGATCAGGTCTGGTCGACCAGTTCGGGCACCCGCGGCGGCAGCGCCCGGCAGACGGACGCGGCCAGCACCCGGACGGTCACCAGTCGCGCCCCGGACGAGGCCGCCTGCACCGTGCCGGCGGTGCCGTGCGGCACCAGCAGTACGGTGCCGCGGCCGGCGCGCAGGGCCGTGCCGTCGTCGACCCGCAGCACCGCCGCGCCGTCGAGTACGAGGATGGCCTCCTCGACGCCGTGCTCGGCGTGGACCGGCAGGACGGCGTCGGGGCGCAGCCGCCAGTACTCCACGCTCTCGCACTCGCTGTGCAGCATGCCGCGACGGATCAGGCACTGCCAGCCGGCCCGGGTGTCGCCTGCGGTCACGGCCACGTCCGCGACCGCCCGGTTCACGATCACCGGTCGGCCTCATTCGCCGGCAGCCGGAGCGTGACCGCGCTGAACCGCAGGTCGGCCGTTGCCGACACGGTGATCCGGGTGCCGGCGGGCACCAGCAGGCAGGTGTCCGTGGTCAGCGCGACGTCGTCGGCGGCGTTGCTGTGCGCGGTGCCGGTTCCGGAGTGCACGTAGACCGCGAGCTCGGCGTCCGGCGAGCCCAGGGTCTCCCGTCCGCCCGCGGGCACCTCGACGTACTCGATCCGCTTCAGCGGCCCGGAGAAGATGCCCGCAGTGTCGACGCGACGTTGGGCGAAGAGATCGAAGACGGCGGCGTTGCTCACCGGACAACCTCCTAGGGGCGATCGTGATCCGGTCAGGACTGCGGTGGTGACGGGCGGCAGGGTCTCGATGACCCACCAGTCGAGGTCGGTGACGCCGGTGTTGCGCAGCCCGTGGATGTTGCCGATCCCGGTGAGCGCGAGCATGCCCGCCCGCACCGGGTGCGCGACGCCGTTGAGCAGCAGCTCACCGGTGCCGGAAAGGATGAGGTACATCTCCTCGGTGCGGGTGTGGCGGTGCTCGCCGCTGACCCCGCCCGGCGGGATCGACGCCCACTCCACGGCCTCGACGGGCGACCTGAGCTGCCGCCGCCCGGCGAACGCCTTCCAGCGCGTCCGCCCGGCGGCGCCGTGCACGCCGTGGACGTCGGCGCTGACCGCGGTGGTGCCCACCGCGGCCGGGCCGGCACCCGCGGACCCGGTGCGCACGGCCGGCCCGGCGCTCATCGGGCCGCCGCCAGGTTCATGGCGGCCAGTTCCTGGGCCGCCGCGGCGAGCTCCGCCTCGGTCACGTCGTTGACGAACACGGCGCTGCCGATTCCGACCGGCAGCGGCAGGCGCTGCTGCCCGTCGCGGTGCCGCACCGTGTCCAGCAGCGCGGGGACGAGCACCTCGGGGGTGCACAGCGGATGCCAGGTCGGCAGGTCGAGCGCGGCCATGGCACGCAGGATCCGCCGGCACTGCGCCCGGCTGACCAGGCCCCGGCGGGTGGCCAGCACGGTGGTCAGCGCCATGTCGACCGCCACGGCCTCGCCGTGCAGCAGCTCCGGCAGCGCGCGCATCTCGATGACCGGGCTGAAGGTGTGGCCGTAGTCGACGACCCGCTCCAGCACCTGCTCCCAGAGGTTGGGCTGGAGTTCCTGGAGCATGCCGTGGATGGCCCGCTCCAACACCTCGGTCGCCGGATCGAGGTGCGGCTCCTCCAACGAGAGCCGCTCGGAGACCGGGGCGCTGGCGAGGTCGTCCACCAGCGCGGGGCGTTGCAGTCGGTTGTCCAGCAGGGCTGGTCCGTGCTCCTCCAGGAGGTCGAAGAGCCGGATGTCCTTGATCAGGGCGATCTTCATGATCTCGGCCAGGCCGTTGCTGAGGTGCCGTCGCGGCAGCGTGGTCAGGAAGGTCCGGTCGAGCAGCGTCCGCTCCGCCGGGAAGTAGGTGCCCAACCGGTTCTTGTGGCCGTTGTGGTTGACCCCGGTCTTCGCACCGACACCCGCGTCGACCAGGCCGATGAGCGTGGTGGGGATGCGGATGTAGGGCAACGCGCGACGGTACAGGCTGCTGGCCAGCCCGACCATGTCCAGCAGGACGCCGCCGCCGATGGCGAGAATGGGCTCGCGGCGACGGTCGATGCCGAACTCGTCGAGCGCCCGGACGATGCTCAGCACGTTGTCCATGTCCTTGCTGGGCTCGCCCTCGGGCAGCACCAGCAGGCGGTGCTCGACGCCGTGGTGGGTGAGGTAGGCCCGGATACGGTCGCCGTACAGGCGTTCCACGGTCGTGTCCGTCACGACGAACCGCCGGGGTCGTACGCTCCCGGTGACGTTCTCCAGGATGACGTCGTTCCCGGGGTCGAGGAGGTTCTCGGTCACTCGAACCTCGTAGTTGACGTGCTTGACGGCCTGGACGGACCAGTACGACACCGGGCTGCCGACGGCTACCAGCCCGTCGCTTCGCGGGGCGTCGGCAGTGAGGAGGTCCCGTTGCATCTGCGCTCCTTGAGGTCTGCCCTGCCCCGGCAGAGGGCAGGGTAGGTGCAGGGGCGTGGCCCCGCCGATGGGACGGGGCGCGGCTGAAGAGCAGGGTGCCTGCCTGCCGCTGCTCGGACGAGCCGCCGCACCGACAGGCATCATGCAATGTAGGCGCATGCATATTCTCAGTAAAGAGGAAGAGGGTTAAAAGTTCGTTACCGAGAGCCAGCCCCCGGAAGCCCGGAGCAACGGACGCCCGCCGAGCCGTCGGCGACTCCGGGACCGGAGCGAGCGCCCACGAGGCAGGGCAGGCGGGAGCGGCCCCCAGCGGGGCACGCCGCCGCTCGGGGCCCGGACGCGCCGCCCAGGCGGACCGGCGTAGCGGCTATTCGACCTTGGGAGAGTCGGGCGGCGAGTAGCGCAGACGCGCGACGACGGTAGCGGTGCGACCGTCGATCGAGGCGAGGTCGAGCGCGAGCGCGATCTCCTTGCCGAACATGGCGTTGGCCTCGCGGTTGACCTCGCGCCCCTGCTCGGTGATGGCGGCGAGCACCCCCCGCCGGTCCCCCTCCGGGGTCGACCGGCGAGCCAGGCCCCGGTCTTCGAGCCGGGTGACCAGCCGGCTGACCGAAGACTGATTCAACCCCAGGGCGTCCGCGAGCAGTTGCATGCGCATGCCAGCAGGATCACCGGCGGCAAGCGTGTTGAGGGCCAGGAACTCACTCAGACCGATGCCCGCCAACCGGGACAGCTTCCTGTCGAGCTGATTGCTCACCTCCGCCACCAGGACTGAGAGCTGCTTCCAGAGCTCCACCTCGTCACCCCGTCGCTGCACCACCGAAGATCACCACTTCCTCAGCGCCATGGTCACCCAGGCCGGCCCGCATCCGAAAGATGCACTCCCATGCAATGTTAGCCGCTTTCGACCAATGCGCGGGAGTCCGACCACCCATCATGCAGGGATTTGACCCTGAGTGCCCGAACAGCAGCTGTGGGCTATGGAACTTTTACTTGCGGGCACATGCATCTAGCCATAGATTGACGCCTGCCACCGCGCGTGGAACCGGCCCGTCCCCTGCCATCCGGGCCCGCTCCGCCACGTCGCGCACCCCGCTGCGTTCTCCGGAGGCCCCGCGATGCCCCTCGCCGACCCGAACGAGGAAGCCATCCCGGCGCATCACCGCGCCGGCATCCCCACCGCCCGAACGCTCGACCACTACGCCTTCACCGTGTCCGACCTGCCGCGCGCCGTCGGCTTCTTCACCGCGGTGCTCGGCGGGGAGCTCTGCTACCAGGAGGGGCCGGTGCAGGACCCGACGGGCGACTGGATGACCCGCAAGCTCGGCGTCCACCCTCGGGCCCGCGCGCAGGTGGCCCTGGTGCGCCTGCGCGACTTCGCCAACATCGAGCTCTTCGGCTACACCGCACCCGACCAGGTGACCACCGCGCCGGAACCCACCGCGCCCGGCGGCGCCTACCTCGCGCTCCAGGTGCAGGAGCTGGCCGCCGCCACGCGACGGCTTGCCCAGGTCCCCGGCATCCACGTCGTTCGCTCCGCACCCACCGGTGCGGACGGGCCGTCGGCCTGGTGCCGCGCCGACTGGGGAATGTGGCTGCTCCTGCGCGAAGCCGGTCCGACGCCGCGAACCGACCGCCGCTTCCGCCCACCTGCCCCGCCGACCGGCTGGACCGGGCTGCCAGGTCTGCACGGAGTGGAACACTTCGGGCGTACGGTCGGGGACCTCGATGCCGCCGTGGCGTTCTTCGTCGACGTGCTCGGTGCCGAACTGCTGTCGGCGCTGACCGAGCCCTGCCCCGAACCGTGGACGCCGGCCGCTGCCGTCCGCCGGCGCGCGGCGCTGCGGGTGGGTCCCACCGCTAACGTCGAGCTCTGCTCCCCCGCGCCGCACGCCGTCGGCGGGCCTCCCCGCAACAGCGACGTCGGCGGGCACCACCTCGCCTTCTACGTCGACGACGTGGACGCGGCAGCGGCCTGGCTGCGCCAGGCCCCCGGCGTGGAGGTGATGGGCGATCCGGAGACCATCGCCGACGGTCCGATCGCCGGCGACCGCTGGGTCTACTTCCGCACCCCGATCGGCATCCAGATGGAGATCGTCCGGATGCCCGACGGTGAGCTGCCGTACGAGTCGCTGACCAGCGCCCGACGGGCCACGCCCGGCCCGTACCGCTGGACCGACCGTCCCTGACCACCCTGTCCGACGAGAGTGAGGACGAAGAGATGCGGTGGAACGACCTGTATGTGTCCGGCACCGGAGCGTGGCTGCCCAAGGCCGTCGGCGTCGACGGGGCCGTAGCCCAGGGGCGGTACCCGGCCGAGTCGGCCGAGCGCAGCGCCCAGCTCTCGGTCACCGTCGCCGAGCCGGACGAGCACCTGCCCGACATGGCCGTCGGTGCAGCCCGCCAGGCGCTCGTCCGCTCCGGCAGCGCCGCCGGTGACGTCGCCGCGGTGTTCCACTCGGTGGTGCTCCACGCGGGGCTGGACGTGTGGAACCTCGGCTCGTACATCCAGCGGTCGGTCGCCCGGCCGGACGCCTTCGTGGCGGAGATCCGCAGCGGTTCCAACGGCGGGCTGGTGGCGGTGGAGACAGCCGCCGCCTACCTGCGGGCGCACGAGGAGACGGGGGTGGCGGTGGTCAGCGCCGGCGACCGGTGGCCGGAGCCCTACTTCGACCGGTGGAAGGCCGACCGCATCGTCTACGCCGACGGCGCCGCCGCCGTGACGCTCTCCCGCACCGACGGGTTCGCCCGACTGGTCGCCATGGTCACCCGCACCGACCCGGAACTGGAAGGCATGCACCGTGGAGCGGATCGGCTGGACGGGATCGGCGCCGGGCCGCTGGAGCCGGTGGACCTGGACCGGCGGCACCGGCACTTCCTCGGCGAGATCGGTCGGGAGGAGATCTGGCGCCGCCTCGACGCCGGGATACGCAGCACCTGCGCACAGGTGCTGGAGGAAGCCGGGATCACGGGCGGCGAGGTGGACCGCTTCGTCGTGCCGCACTTCGGCCTCTGGCTGACCCGGCGACAGATCCTCGATCCGCTGGGCATCACCGATCTGGGCCGTACCACGTGGGACTTCTCGCGGCAGGTCGGGCACCTGGGCGCCGGCGACCAACTCGCCGGGCTGAACCATCTCGCCGAGACCGGCGAGCTGCGTCCGGGGCAGCACGTCCTGCTGCTGGGGGTGGGGGCCGGCTTCACCTGGACCGGTGCGGTGCTGCGGATCCTGCGCACGCCGGCCTGGGCCGGGCAGCCGGTCTGATCAGTCGCGCACGACAAACAGGGGAGGACAAAGCATCATGAGCAAGGTGACTCGCCGGCGCGTGCTGGCCGGCACCGCAGCCGTCGGCGGCGGCCTGCTGGTCGCCACCGGCCCGGCAGCGCCGGCCGCACCGGCAGCACCGCCCGCGCCGGCACCGGTGACGGTCTCGGCCACCGACCCCCGCTATCCGGATCTGGTCCGGGGCACCAACCAACGCTGGGTCGGCCGGCCCGACGAGGTCCGCCTGATCACCTCCACCGCGCAGGCGGTACGCGCCGTGCAGGAGGCGGTCAGCGCCGGCAGGCGGCTCGCCGTGCGCAGCGGCGGGCACTGCTACGAGGACTTCACCACCAGCTCCGACATCCGGGTGGTGTTGGACCTGTCTCAGCTCTCCGACGTCTACTACGACCCCGGCCGCCGGGCGTTCGCCGTCGAGGCGGGGGCCACCCTGGGCAAGGTGTACGAGACGCTCTACAAGCGGTGGGGCGTTTTCCTGCCGGCCGGCAACTGCCCGACCGTCTGCGCGGGGGGCCACATCGCCGGCGGCGGCTACGGCTCCCTGGCCCGCCGCAACGGCCTTGCCGTCGACCACCTCTACGCCGTCGAGGTGGTCGTGGTCGACGCCTCGGGCACCGCCCGCGCGGTCGTCGCCACCCGGGAGACCACCGACCCGCACCACGACCTGTGGTGGGCACACACCGGTGGCGGCGGTGGCAACTTCGGCGTGGTCACCCGGTACTGGCTGCGCTCCCCCGGGGTCACCAGCAGTGAACCGGCGCGGCTGCTTCCCCGGCCGCCGTCGCAGGTGTGGGTCAACGAGGTCGCCTGGCCGTGGGAGTCGATCACCGAGGCCGGGTTCACCCGGCTCATGCGCAACCACGGGCGTTGGCACGCGCAGCACAGCGCTCCCGACTCGCCCTATGTCAACCTGTTCAGCCAGCTGAAGCCCTGGCACCGCGCCAACGGCGCGATCACGATGGTCACCCAGGTCGACGCCGGCGCGCCCCACGCCGAGCGGATGCTGCAGAACTACGTCGCCGCGGTGGGCGCTGGTGTGGGCGTCCCGGCGCAGACCCGGCAGCACCGGCTGGTGCCCTGGCTGCACGCCACCCAGTGGCCGGGCTTCACCGGCCCCGACCCGACCATCCGGTTCAAGGGCAAGTCCGCCTATCTGCGGGGCACCTACCCGACGGAGCAGATCGCCGTCATGTATCGGCACCTGACCCGCACCGACTTCCACAACCCGACGGCGCTGATGATGATCGCCTCGTACGGCGGCCGGGTGAACACCCTGCAACCGGGCGACACGGCGGTGCCGCAGCGGGACTCCGTGATCAAGATGCAGTGCGTGACGCTCTGGAACGACGCCCGCGACGACGAGGCGAACGTCGCCTGGGTCCGGGAGTTCTACCGGGAGCTCTACGGCGCGACCGGTGGGGTGCCGGTGCCCAACGAGGTGACCGACGGCTGCTTCGTCAACTACGCCGACGTCGACCTGAACGACCCCGCCTGGAACACCTCCGGCGTCGCCTGGCACGACCTCTACTACAAGGGGAACTACCCGCGGCTGCAACAGGTCAAGGCGCGGTGGGATCCGCGCAACGTCTTCCGGCACGCCCAGTCCATCCGGCCGGCCAACTGAGCGGGGCGTCGTGATGGAATCGGTCAAGATCGACGTACGCCGGCCCGCGTCCCGGTTGCAGAGCCTCACCGGTCTGCGCTTCCTCGCCGCCCTGCTCGTGTTCGGCTTCCACCTGTCGCTCAACCGGCATCTGCTCGGGGAAGGCAGCCTGCCGGACGCCTACCGGGGGCTGCTGAAGAACGCCGGTTGGTTCGGGGTCACCTTCTTCTTCGTGCTCAGCGGCTTCGTGCTCACCTGGTCGGTCCGGCCCCGCGACACCTACCGGGAGTTCGTCGCCCGACGGCTGGTCAAGATCTACCCCAACCACCTGGTCACCTTCGTGATCGCCTTCACCCTCTTCGGGCTGGCCGGGGCCTCGGCCCTGGAGGCGGTGGGCAACCTGGCCCTCCTGCACGCCTGGGTGCCGCGGGACACCAGCTTCTTCAGCATCAACCACCCGAGCTGGTCGTTGTCCACCGAGTTGTTCTTCTACCTCATGTTTCCGGCGCTGTGGTTCGGGTTGCGCCGGATTCCCGACCGGCTGCTCTGGCCGGTCGCCGGCCTGGTGATGGCGGTCATCCTGGTGCTGCCCGCGGTTGCCGGGCTCCTGCCGGCCGGCGAGGTCTTCGGCGAGGCCCACCGCAACTCGCCGCTGTACCAGCACTCGATGCACCAGGTCTGGTTCCTGTACGCGTTCCCGCCCGTCCGGCTGCTCGACTTCGCCCTGGGCATGCTGATGGCCTCGATCGTCCGAGCCGGTCGATGGCCGGGCCTGCCTGCCCTGCCGGTGGCCGGGCTGGTCCTGGTGGCCTACCTGGCCAGCCTGGCCCAGCCCCTGGAATACCAGCTCAACGCCAGCTTCGTCATCCCGATCGCGTTGCTGATCCCGGCGGTGGCCACCCTCGACGAAGGAGGTCGCGGAGGGCTGCTGGGTCATCCCCGCGTCGTGCTGCTCGGCGAGGTCTCCTTCGCCTTCTACATGGTCCACGACATCCTGCTCACCGGGCTGGGCCGGCTGCTGGGCCCGCACACCCCAGCGCCGGGGATCGGCCTGCTGCTCGCCTTCTGCGCGCTCGTGGTGAGCATCGGCGCCGCCTGGGTGCTGTACCGCGCGGTGGAGAGCCCGCTCACCCGGGCCTGGGCACGGCGTCGGGCGCGAGTGGTCCCGCTGGGCGCGGAGCGGGCACCGGCCATGCTCTGACCGCCGGTCCGGGGCGGTCGGCGGTTGCTGGCCGCCCCGGACCCGATGTCCGGACGACTCAGCTCCCTACGGCCCGCAGCGGGTATCCGCCTTCGCACGGGAGGAAGCCCTCCCCGCCCGGGCCGCCCAGGCCAGCAACGCCCCCACCAGCGCCGTCATCGCGATCGCGCCCGGGGCCTTCGTGGAGCGGGCCAGGTTGGTGCCGTCGGGCAGGGTGAGGACGGCGGCCACCGCGCTGGGCAGCACGAACCACGTGGTCCGGGCCAGGCGGACCACCGAGATCGCGAGCAGGGTCAGCGGCCAGGTGGCGTACCAGGGGTGGAAGACCGGCGAGAGGGCGACCGTGGCGGCGAGCGCCAGCCCCGCGCCGAGCAGGGCCACCCCGGGCCGGGCCGCCGGGGCATCCGTCCCGGTGCCCTGCCGGCGCAGCGACCGCCACGCCCAGCACCACAGGGCCACCAGCGTCGCCGCGAGCAGCAGCAGGCCGGCGGCCCGGGTCACCGGCACGGCGTCGGGCCGCCGTCCGGCCCACTCCCCCACGTAGTCGATGACGAAGCCGACTGCCGTCGGCGGCGACGTCCACTGCGCGGAGTCGCCGCTGCGGGCCAGCCCGGCGACCCAGCCCAGGCCCAGCCCGGACGCCACGGAGGTCGCCAGCAGCGCCGCCAGCGCGCCGCCGGCCAGCCAGCCCCCGCCGCGCAGCAGCGCCCGCCAGGTGGGTCGGCCGGCGACGGCGGCCAGCGCCGCGAACGGCAGCGTCACCACGGCGGTCGCCTTGACGGCCACGGCCAGCCCGAGCAGCGCCCCGACCAGCAGCAGCACCCCGGCCGGCGGGGTCTGCCCGGCAGGCCGCGGCGCGGGGGACCCGGGTAGCCCGGACGCCGCGTAGGGCGCGGGCGGCCTGGGCGGTCTCGCCGGCCCGCGGACCAGCAGCAGCAGGCCGGTCAGCAGCAGGCCGAGGGCCACCGCGTCGTTGTGCGCCCCGGCCACCAGGTGCACCCCGACCAGGGGCGCGGCCAGCGCCAGCCAGGCGGCCCGCCGGACCGGCACCCCCGCCGCGCGGGCCAGCCCCGGCAGGCAGTACGCGGCCAGCAGCACGCCCGCGACGGCGTACAGCCGCAGGAGCGCGACGGCACCGGCGAGCCCGCCGCCGACGGTCACCGCGAACGCGGCGAGCAGCACGAACAGCGGCCCGTACGGCGCGGGGGTGTCCCGCCAGATCGGGGCGACCGAGTCCAGCCACGGGCAGCCGGCCGCCGCCACCCCCAACCGGTACGGGTCGCGCCCGTGCGCGTACGACCAGCCCTGGCAGGCGTACGAGTAGACGTCGCGGCTGCCCAGCGGCGGCGTCGCCAGCAGCGGCAGCAGCCAGAGCCCGGCGGTCGCGTACGCCCACCGGCCCGACGGTGCGCCGTCGCGCAGCGCCCACCACGCCCCGACCATCAACGCGGTGCCGGCCAGCCAGCAGCCCAGCACCGCCGGACCGTGCGGGCCCCGCCACACCTGGGCGGGCGTGCCGCCGGTCAGGTCGGGCAGCGCCCCGCCCAGCCAGCCGGCGACGGCGAGCAGAACGGCACCGAGCAGTCCCGCCCAGCGGGCGACGACGGCCACCGGCGCACCCTTCGCTCAGTCGGCTCCCCGGATGGCGGGGTCCGGCGCGCGGTCCGCCGCGCGGTCCGCCCTCGCCGACCGTACCAACCGCACGGCCGCCCAGATCAGCAGAAGCGTCATCAGCGGCGCCCCAGGCAGCTTCGTGTACCGGGCCAGCCCGGTGCCGTCCGGCAGGATCAGAAACGCCGAGACGAGCGCCACGACGAGGTACCAGCGGGCGGGGCGGACGGTCGTCGCGGCGAGCACGGTCAGCGGCCAGATCCAGTACCAGGGGTGCACGACCGGGGACATCGCCACCATGGCGGCCAGCGCGAGGCCGGCGTGCCACAGCGGCTCCCGCGTGCGGGCCCGCCACCAGAGCCAGAGCAGCAACCCGGCGAGCACCACCACGCCGAGCGCCCGGGTCACCGGCAGCGCGTCGACGTGCGCGCCGAAGATCAGCGCGACGTACCCGGCGGTCTGCCCCACGGCGGTGGGCGGCGAGGTCCAGGCGATCGCGTCGCCGCCCTTGGACAGCCCGCCGACCCAGCCGAAGTCCAGCCCGCCGGCAAAGGTCACCCCGACCACGGTGGCCACCGCGCCGGCGACGACCCACCCGCCGTCGCGCAGCAGCGTGCGGATCCGGTACGGCCCGGACATGGCGGCCAGCGCGGCGAACGGGATCACCACCACGCCAGTGATCTTGATGGACACGGCCAGCCCGAGCAGCACCCCCCCGGCCAGCAGCGGCCCGGGACGGCCCGGCCGGGCGGCCACCACGGCCAGCCCGGCGACCAGCAGGCCGACCATGATCGCGTCGTTGTGCGCCCCGGCCACCAGGTGCACGCCGATCAGCGGGCTGGCCAGCGCCAGCCACAGCGCCTTGCCGACCGGCACCCCGCAGCGGCGGGCCAGCACCGGCAGGCAGGCGGCGGTCAGCGCCAGCCCGGCCACGGCGAACAGCCGGAACAGCACGATGCTCGCGGTCAGCGACCCGGTCGCCTTCACCACCGCGCCGGCCAGCACCACGAACAGCGGGCCGTACGGGGCCGGGGTGTCCCGCCAGATGTACGAGATGGTGTCCAGCCACGGGCAGGGCAACGCCGACACGCCCTGCTCGTACGGGCTGATGCCGTTGGCGAAGCTGGCCCCCTGGCACGCGTACGCGTACACGTCGCGGCTGGCCATCGGTGGCGCGACCAGCAACGGCAGCAGCCAGAGCCCGGCGGTGACCAGGGCCCAGCGCGCGGACGGCGGGCCGTCGCGCAACGACCACCAGGCCCACGCCATGAGCGCGGTGCCGACCAGCCACGCCCCGATGATCAGCGGCCCGTGCGGGCCCTGCCAGATGCTGACCGGGGTGGGACGCAGATCGCCGCCGGGGAACGCCCCGCCGAGGAACGCCGACAGCGACAGCAGGGCGGAGCCGGCGAGCCCCGCGTAACGGATCAGACGGTGACGGTCCACGGTCAGCATTGTCCGGACGGCCGCAGGGCACTGGTGACCCGGTACGACCCTGGCGTGGCCCCGCGCACCGTGAGGAAGCCGTCCGGGGTGGGCGCGAGGCAACCGCCCGGCCCGGTCAGGGTCAGCCAGCGCGACCAACGCACCCGCACCGGCACGTCGCCGGGCGTGTCGACGGTGAACCGGACGGCGGCCCGGCCCGACCCGTCCAGTCGCCCCGGCGCCCCGACCAGGGGCCCGGGGTCGGTGACGGCGTACAGCCGCCAGGTGGCGTCCCGCCACACCTCGCGCAGGTACGGCTGGCCGGCGACGACGAGGGCGGCCTCCTGGCGGGCGTACCGGTCGGGCACGCTGTCGGGGGCGAGCGCCACGAACGCCACGGCCTCCCGGCGCAGCCAGCCGGCGTACGCGTCGGGGGTGAGGTCGTCGCCGTAGAACAGGGGGTTGCGGGCGGTGTCGACCTGCCGCTCCCAGCCCCGCGCCAGCGGCACGGTGTCCGGCAGGTACGCCGACTCCCAGTGGTCGCGCAGCGGCACCACCTCGACCCGGCCCACCGGCTGCCGGCGGGCCAACTCGTCGACCAGCGGCCGGTAGTACGCCGCCGCGCTCTCGGGCGAACCGGCGCGGGCGAGGTCGTTGGTCAGCACCGGGTTCTGCCACCAGACGCAGGCGGCGAGCAGCCCGGCCAGCCACGGGCCGGGCAGCGGCACGTACCCGGCCAGCAGGGGCAGCGTGAACAGCAGCGGCAGCCGCAGGGCGTTGGAGCCGATCGGGCTGGGCACGAGCTGCGCGGCGACCAGCAGCAGCACGGTCAGCCCCGCACCGGCGCGCAGCACGCGGCGGCGACGCGGCACCGCGAAGAAGACGACCACGGCGAGGGCGACGTTGATCCGCATCGACTCGGCGGTGAACGGCTGCGTCCCGCCGTTGCCGAACAGCAGCGCCATCGGGGCGAGCGCGACCGCCGGGGCGAGGCACAGCGTCAGGCTCTCGGCGAGCGGCCGGTCGGCCCGCCACCCGCCGGGCAGCGCCCGCCCCGGTCCGGCACCCCGGCGCAGGCTGGCCAGCAGCAGCGCCGCGCCGGCCAGGCCGGTGAACAGGCCGGCTACGGGGCTGGCCCAGGTGGCCAGCGCGGCGAGCAGGCCGGCCACGGCCAGCCGCGCCGGACGGGCCCGGTCGCGCCGGCCCGCCCCCGCCGGCCCGGGCAGGTCGACGCCGACCGCGCAGAGCGCGAGCAGCCCCAGCGTCAGCCCGACGGCGAAGGTGACCCGACCGCTGGCCAGGTTGCCGACCAGCACGACCGCCCCGAGGAGCCCGGCGAGCTGCGGCCGCCGGGCCCGGTGCCGGGCGAACAGGTGGCCCAGCGCGGCGGCGGCGAGCACCGCGGCGGCGGCACCGAGCGGGCGGGGCCCGACCCAGGCGGCCAGCCGGGCGGTGAAGAGGCTGTAGCCGAACTGGTCGACCCCGCCGTACCAGCCGAGGTCGACCGGGGTTGCGCCGTGCCGGTCGGCGAACCCGGCGCGGGCGACCTGCGCGGCGAGGTCGGTGCCCATCGGCGGGGCGATCAGGTACGCCCCCGCGAGCAGCACCGCCGCGCCGGCCGCCACCACGGCAGGTGTTAACAGGGGGCCCCTGCTATGCAGATAGCGATAAGAAGGGGCCCTTCCTTGCGCCTCAGGCATCGAGGACGCGTTCCATCGCCGCGCGGGAGCGGCGAGCGGTGCGCAGGTATTCGTCGAGGAACTCGCCCGGGTCGTCGCGGCCGAGCAGCCGCACCACCCCGGCCAGTTCCACACCGTGCCGGGGCAGTTGGTCGCCGGCGCGGCCCCGCACCAGCATCAGCGCGTTGCGGACCTGCGCGGCGAGGGTCCAGCCGGCGGCCATCGCCGTGGCGTCCGCCGGGTCGATCAGGCCCGCGCCGGCCGCCGCCGCGAGCGCGTCGAGGGTACGCGTGCCGCGCAGCTCCGGCAGTCGGCCGGCGTGCCGGAGCTGGACCAGCTGCACCGCCCACTCGACGTCGGCGAGCCCGCCCCGGCCCAGCTTGGTGTGGGTCGCCGGGTCGGCGCCCCGGGGCAGCCGCTCGGTCTCCACCCGCGCCTTGATCCGGCGGATCTCGACGATCTGCTCCCGGGTCAACCCGTCGGCGGGATAGCGCACGGGGTCGACCATCGTCTCGAACTCGGCCCCCAGGTCGGCGTCGCCGCAGACGAACCGGGCGCGCAGCAGCGCCTGCGCCTCCCACACCTTCGACCAGCGGGCGTAGTACTGGGCGTACGCGGCGAGGCTGCGCACGAGGGGGCCCTGCCGGCCCTCGGGGCGCAGGTCGGCGTCGACGCCCAGCGCCGGGTCGGGGGCGGGGGCGGACAGCAGCCGGCGCAGCTCCTCGGCGATCGCGTGGGCGGCGGCGCTGGCCGCGCCCTCGTCGGCCCCGGCGGGCGGGTCGTAGACGAAGAGCACGTCGGCGTCGGAGAGGTAGTTCGACTCGTACCCGCCGAGCCGGCCCATGCCGATCACCGCGAACCGCAGGCCGGGCAGGGCCGGCTGGGCGGCCCGGGCGGCGCGCAGCGCGGCGGCGAGGGTGGCGTCGGTGACGTCGGACAGGGCGGTGCCGACGGCGGTGACGTCGGCGAGGCCGAGCGCGGCCCGCCCGTCGGCGTCGGGGCGGCCACCGGCGGCGGCCCGGTCGGCGTCCCGGCCAGCGGCCACCCGGTCCGCGTCCCGAGCGGGGGTGGGGGCCAGCGACCCGGCCCGGCTCAGCATGTCGGCGCAGGCGATGCGGACCAGTTCCCGGCGGCGCAGCGCGCGTACGGCGCGGGTCGCCTCGACGGGGTCGGCGGCGTGCCGGGCCGCCGCGGCGGCGAAGCCCTCGCAGAGGACGGCGCGCGGACGGGGGGTCAGCTCGTTCTCCTCGGCGAGCAGCCGCAGCGCCTCCGGCTCGCGGGCCAGGAGGTCGGCCGCGTACCGGGAGGAGGACAGGACGCGGGCCAGCCGGCGGGCCACCGGGCCGGAGTCGCGCAGCAGCCGCAGGTACCAGGGGGTGCTGCCGAGGGAGTCGGAGACCTGCCGGTAGTTGAGCAGCCCCCGGTCCGGCTCGGGGGCGTCGGCGAACTCGCTGAGCAGCACCGGCAGCAGGGTGCGCTGGATGGCGGCGGTGCGGCTCACCCCGCCGGTGAGGGCCTGGAGGTGCCGCAGCGCCCCGGCGGGGTCGGCGAAGCCGAGGATCTCCAGCCGGTGCCGGGCCGCCTCGGGGGTGAGCCGCAGCCCGTCGGCGGGGACGCGGGCCACCGACTCCAGCAGGGGCCGGTAGAGCAGCTTGGCGTGCAGCCGGCGTACTTCGGTGGCGTGGGTGACCCACTCGGCGCGGAACTCCTCGACGGCGCTGCGGCCCGGCGTGGCCGCGTAGCCGAGGGCGGCGGCGAGCCAGCGCAGCGCGGCCGGTTCGGTCGGCACGGTGTGGGTGCGGCGCAGGCCCTGGAGCTGGAGCCGGTGCTCGACGCCGCGCAGGAAGCGGTAGCCGCGCAGCAGCGCCTCCCCGTCGGCGCGGCCCACGTAGCCGCCGGCCACCAGGGCGCGCAGCGCGGGGATCGTCCCGGGCACGCGCAGCGTCTCGTCGCCGCGGCCGTGCACCAGTTGCAGGAGCTGGACGGCGAACTCGATGTCGCGCAGCCCGCCGGGGCCGCGCTTGATCTCGCGGTCCAGCTCCTTCGGCGGGATGTTGTCGATGATCTTCCGGCGCATCGACCGGACGTCGTCGACGGCCTCGGGACGCTCGGCGGCGGTCCACACCAGCGGGGCGAGCTGGTCGATCCACTCCTGGCACAGCGCCAGGTCGCCGGCCGCCGGGCGGGCCTTCAGCAGCGCCTGGAACTCCCAGGTGCGCGCCCAGCGCCGGTAGTAGGCCAGGTGGCTGGCGAGGGTGCGCACCAGCGGCCCCCGGTTGCCCTCCGGGCGCAGCGCCGCGTCGACCGGCCAGGCGACCAGCCCGCAGACGTGGATCAGCCGGGTGGCGATCGTGGTGGCCGCCGGCAGCTCGTCGTCCTCGGCGCAGACGAAGATCACGTCGACGTCGGAGACGTAGTTGAGCTCGCCGCCGCCGCACTTGCCCATCGCCACCACGCCGAGGCGGGGCACGGCGGTCCCCTCGGGCAGCTCGCCCACCGCGATGTCGTACGCCGCCGCGAGGGTGGCGTCGGCCAGCGCGGACAGCGCGGCCATGGTCTGCTCCAGGGCCCGGCCGCCGGTCAGGTCGGCCGCCGCGATGCGCAGCAGGGCCAGCCGGTACGCCTGCCGCAGCACCGCCACCGGCTGGGTGGACGGGGTGACGCGGGCGGCGGCGGCCAGGTCGAGCCGGCCCTCGGCGGCGGGGGCGAGCCCGTCGGGGGCCGTGGCGAGCACCGGCCACTGCCGCGGGTTGGCCACCAGGTGATCGCCGAGGGCCGAGGACGCGCCGAGCACGGCGACGAGCCGCCGGCGCAGCCCCGGGTCGGCGTGCAGGGCGTCCAGCACGGCCGAGCCGGCGGCCCGGTCACCGTCGCCCCCGGTGGTTTCGGCGACGCCTCCGGTGGTGCGGCGCTCGGTCTCGACGAGGCGGTGCAGCTGGCGCAGGGCCAGGTCGGGGTCGGCGGCCCGGGACAGCGCCGCCAGCAGCTCGGCGGCCCGGTCGTCGACCGGCTCCTGCTCCTGCGGGTGCCACAGGCCGAGCCCGGCCGGGCCGAGCAGGTCGGCGGCGCGGGAGCCGTCGTCGGTGCCGAAGCCGTAGCGGGCGAGCCGGCCCCGCGCGGGTCTGCTCATCATCGCCTCAGTGCCCCAGCAGCGGCAGCGGACGCCGGACGCTGTCGTCGCCCAGCTCGCCGAGGGCGAGGGCGGCGAACCGGATCGCGAACGGCTGCCACACCTCCTCGACGTCGGCCATCACCCGGTCACAGGCGGCGACCACCAGCTCGGGGTCGTAGCCCAGCTCGTCGAGCAGGGCGGAGCCGGTCGCCCAGTCGGCGATCATCGCGGTGTCGCACTCGACGTGGAACTGGAGGCCCCAGGCCCGGTCGCCGAGCCGGAACGCCTGGTGCGGGTAGCGGGTGGACGCGGCCAGCAGGGTCGCCCCGTGCGGCAGCTCGGTGATCTCGTCGGTGTGCCACTGGAGCACGTCGGGGATCAGCGGCACGTACCGGAACAGCGGGTCGGTCTCGGCGGCGTCCCGGCGGCCGACGACGGCCGGGCCGACCTCGGGCCCGGACGGGCTGCGCTCGACCAGGCCGGCGTGGGCGGTGGCGAGCAGCTGCGCGCCGAGGCAGACGCCGAGGGTGGGCACCCGGTGCCGGACGGCCTTGCGCAGCAGCCCCTCCAGTTTCGGGAACCAGGGTGCGCCGGGGGCGCCGTCGGGTGTCGGGTAGGCGTGCTGGTCGCCGCCGAGCACCACCAGCGCGACGTGCCCGTCCAGGTCGTCGGGGAGGTCGTCGCCGGCGTGCGGGCGCAGCACGCGCAGCTCCAGGCCCCCCTCCACCAGCCACTCCCCCAGGCGGCGGGGGTCGTCGGTCGGGTCGTTCTCGATCACCAGCGCGGTTCCCACGCCGTCGAGGCTATCGGGTACGTCGACCGCCGCCCGGAACGCCTCGGCCCGCGCGCCGGGCGCGTCCGGTCCCGCTCAGGAGTGCCCGCTGCGGGGAGCCGGCCGGCGGCTAGGCTCTGCGGCTGTGACCGCCGACGACGCCGCGCCGCGCCCAGCCGCCGTGCTGCGCCCACCGGCCCTGCGCCCCGGCGACACGGTGCTGCTGGTGTCGCCGTCCGGGCCGACCCGACCCGAGCGGGTGGCCCGGGGCGTGGAGCTGCTCACCGGCTGGGGGCTGCGGCCGGTGCCCGCCCCCAACGCGTACGCCCGGCGGGGTTTTCTGGCCGGCGCGGACGAGCTGCGCGCCGCCGACCTGAACGCCGCGTTCGCCGACCCGCAGGTGCGCGGGGTGATCTGCACCCGGGGCGGCTACGGCGCGCAGCGCATCGTGGACGCCCTGGACATGGCTGCGGTGCGCCGGGACCCGAAGGTGGTGGCGGGCTTCTCCGACATCACCGCGTTGCAGCTCGCCCTGTGGCGGGGCGCGCGGCTGGCCGGCGTGCACGGCCCCGGGGCGGCCTGGCGGGACGAGCGCACCCCGCTGCGCTCCGCCGAGTCGCTGCACGCCGCGCTGATGACCACCGCGCCGGTCACCGTCGCCGCCGTCCCCGGCGAGGAGACCTTCGGGGTACGGGTGCCCGGTCGCGCCACGGGCACGCTGCTCGGCGGCAACCTGTGCCTGCTAGCCGCCACCCTCGGCACCGCCGACATGCCGGACCTGACGGGGGCGGTCCTGCTGGTCGAGGACGTGCAGGAGCCCCCGTACAAGGTCGACCGGATGCTCACCCAGCTGCGCCGGGCCGGGGCGCTGGACGGCCTGGCCGGGGTGGCCGTCGGCCAGTTCACCGACTGCGCGGACGGCTGGGACACAGGCGTCGTCGACGTGCTGACCGACCGCCTCGGCGACCTCGGTGTGCCGGTCCTCGGCGGCCTGCCGATCGGCCACGGCCACGGCCAGCTCACGATCCCCGTCGGCACCGAGGCGACCCTCGACGCCACCGCCGGCACCCTGACCGCCGCCCCCGCCGTCCGCTGACCCCTTCCACGCGATCTTGCACTTTCGGCCCGGGCAAAGGGCACGAACCACCCGTCCCGGGGGCCCGAACTGCAAGATCGCGGTGAGCGGGGGTCGTCGGCTAGGCCGGGGTGAGGTGGGCGATCGCGCCCGACTCCAGGGCGGCGTGGACCGTGCCGTCGGGCAGGACCGCCAGGCCGTGCGGCTCCGAGCCGGGGGTGGGCAGGTCGTAACCGTCGACGTGGCCACCGGCGGTGACGTGGCCGATGCGGTTGGCCGCCCACTCGGTGAACCAGCAGCCGCCGGCCGGGTCGGCGACGATCGCGTGCGGGCGGGCGGCGCGGTCGGGCAGCGGGAACTCCTCGATCCGCCCGTCGGTGGTGATCCGGCCGAGCTGCCCGGCGGCGATCTCGACGAACCACAGCGCCCCGTCGACGCCGAGGGTGATGCCGACCGGGCCGGCGGCGGTGGGCAGCGGATGCAGGGTCACCTCGCCGTCGGGGGCGATCCGGCCGACGGCGTTGGCCTGGTGGAGGGTGAACCACAGCGCCTCGTCGGGCCCCGCCGTGATCATCGACGGGAACCCGCCGACGACCGGCAGCGGGTACGCCGTGTGGGTGCCGTCGACGTCGACCCGGCCGACGGTGTCGTTGCTCATCCCCGCGTACCAGAGGGCGCCGTCGGGGCCGGCGGTGACGACGAGGGGCCGGCTCGCCGGGTCGCCGGGGTGGTGGACCCGCACCGCGCCGTCGGCGCTCACCCGGGCGATCCCGCCGGAGCGGACCAGCGTCACCCAGAGCGCGCCGTCGGGCCCGGCGGCGATCCCGTACGGCCCGCAGTCCGGGTCGGGCAGGACGGTCTCGCGGATGGTGGGCTGTGGCACGGGGCACCCGCCTCTCTGTGTGGTTCCGGGCCACCCTGCCGTGCCCGTTGTCCCCCGGCAACCGGTTTGTCCGCCCCTGAATGCCCGATTTTCAGCTCGCTGACAGGGTCGCCACGGCTCCGCCCCAGCCAGACCGGTCACTCTCGGTGACGTCATCGCATCCGAACGAGTCTGGAGGACACAGGATGTCCCGCAAGATGTCGAAGAAGCACGTGCTGGCCGGCCTCGCGGCGGCCGGCGTGCTCGGCGTGGGGATCGCGGCGCCGACCATCGCGTTCGCCGAGGAGGGCACCTCGTCGCCGGGCGCCAGCAGCAGCGAGCACACCGATCGGCAGGAGAAGCGGGCCGAGCGGCAGTCGGAGTTCGCCGAGGCGCTCGCCAAGGAGCTGGGCGTCTCCACCGACAAGGTGACCGCCGCCCTGGAGAAGGTCCGGGAGCAGCACAAGGCCGACCGTCCGGGGCTGGGCGAGCGCGGCGAGCGGGGCGAGCGGGGCGAGCGCCCCGACGCCGCCGAGCGGCAGGCCGCGCTGAAGGAGCGGCTGGCCCAGGCCGTCAAGGACGGCAAGCTGACCCAGGAGCAGGCCGACGCGATCACGAAGGCCGTCGAGGCCGGCGTCTTCCCCGGCGGGGGCGGCTTCCCCGGCGGCTGGGGCCGGGGCCACGGCGGCCCGGCCGGCGAGTGACGCCGCGCACCTGATTCGCCCTCTCCGCCGGCGGGGCGGGGCCGGAGTCTCCGGTCCCGCCCCGCCGGTGTGCTCGCCCCCCCGGTCACCGCCCCGCCGGCGGCGTGAACACCCCGAAGTGGTTGCCCGACGGGTCGAGCAGGTGGGCGAAGGTGAGCCCGCTCGGCGCGGTGAACGTGGGCACCAGCACCCGGCCGCCGGCCGTCTCCGCCCGCTTCACGGCGTCGGCCACGTCCGCCACCTGCGCGTAGAAGATCGCGTAGTTCGGCGTGCTGCCGTCGGAGGCGCGGATCGCCCCGCCGATCCCCTCGCCGCCCGCCCCGCCGCCGGTCACCCGGTACGACCGGCCCGGCGCGCCCTGCTCGGCGAACTCCCAGCCGAACAGCTCGCCGTAGAAGCGCTCGGCCTCGTCCGGCCGGTCGGTGCCGATCTCGAACCAGGTGATCGCGTTGGTCTTGGTCATGGACTGCCTCCCGTAGGTCGCGCCGGCCGGTCGACCGGCGTCGCGGGACCCAGCCTCGCCCCGCGCCGCGACAGCGTCCTGTCGGTGTTTCCGGCGCGGATCGGGCGAGGGCCGGCGGCGCGGTTCAGGCGAGGGTGAGCTGACGGACGACCTGGCGCGGGATGTCCAGCACGTCGGGGCGCAGCTCCCGGGTCACCGGCTCGGCCAGCACGGTCACCGAGGAGATCCGGTCGAGGCGGAATGCGCGCGGGCCGTCGCGCAGCCGGCACCAGGCCAGCAGATACCAGTGCCAGGGGTTGCCGAGGAAGCCCAGCGGCTCGACGACCCGCTCGGTGGCGACGCCGGCCCGGTCGGCGTACCCGATGCGCAGGACCCGGGCGGCGGTGACCGCCCCGGCGACGGCGGCCGGGACGGGCGCGGCGGGCCCGCCGCCGACCAGGTGCACCCGCCCGGCGAGCCGGCGGGCCTCGGCGGCGTCGGCCGGCGGCAGGACGGCGAGCAGCTTGCGCAGGGCCGTCGCGCCGGCCTCGGCGAACGGGCCGCCGTCGAGGCGGTGCAGCGCGACGGCCATCGCCACCGCCTCGACGGCGGTGAGGTTCACCGGCGGCAGGGTGTGCGCGCGGTCGACCACGTAACCGCCGGTGCGGCCCGGCTCGGCCCAGATCGGCACCCCGGCCTGCTGCAACGCGGCGATGTCGCGCTCGATGGTGCGGGAGCTGACCTCGAAGCGGCCGGCGAGCCAGCGGGCGCTGCGTGGCCGGGGCGACACCGCCCGCAGCTCCTCCACCAGGGCGTAGAGGCGGTCCGTGCGGTTCACCCGGCGAACCTAGCCGCCGGGTGTGACAGGCGGGCTCAGGCGATGCAGGCGCAGACGATCAGCGCGGCCCCGAAGTGGGTGGCGGCGCTGACCCGGGCCGCCGGGTGCGGCTCGTCGGAGCAGATGATCTCGCCGAGCCGGCCGGGGGTCAGCATGTCGAGCACGAAGAACGCCAACGCCATGATCAGCAGGCCGATCAGCCCGAAGACGACCGTGGACGCCAGGCCCTTGGCGAAGTCGCTGTAGCTGGTCAGGATCGCGGTGAACACGATGCCGGCGATGCCGAGCTGGTTCGCGGCGAGCAGCAGCGCCGCGTTGCCGTTGCGCCGCACCCAGATCAGCTCCCGCAACCTGCCGGGGGTGAGCAGGTCGACCAGGCCGAAGCCGGCCGCCATCAGCCCCACCCCGACGACCCCGAACACGACGCTCTGCCATGCTCCGCTGAGCAGGTCCTCCAGCACCGACTGCCTCCCACCACCACCGGCCGCCCGGCGGGGGTGCCGGCGCGGTGATCGAGACGATAGCGGCCCGCCGCAACTCCCCGACAGCCCGCGCCGGCCGGCGCCGCTAGAGCGACAGGTAGCGCTGCCGCTCGTAGGGGGTGACCTCGCGGCGGTACTGCTCCCACTCGGACCGCTTGTTGCGCAGGAAGAAGTCGAAGACGTGCTCGCCGAGCACCTCGGCGACCAGCTCGGAGCCGGCCATCACGTCGATCGCCTCGGCCAGGTTCTCCGGCAGCGCCTCGTAGCCCATCGCCTTGCGCTCGGCGCTGCTCAGCGACCAGACGTCGTCCTCGGCGCCCGGGGGCAGCTCGTAGCCCTCCTCGATGCCCTTGAGGCCGGCGCCGAGCAGCACCGCGAACGCCAGGTAGGGGTTCGTCGCCGAGTCCAGCGAGCGGACCTCCACCCGGGCCGAGTTCGGCTTGCCGTAGGCCGGGACGCGGACCAGCGCCGACCGGTTGAGGTGACCCCAGCAGACGTACGCGGGGCTCTCGGTGATCCGGTCGGGCAGCGCCTGCGGGAACAGCCGCTTGTAGGAGTTGACCCACTGGTTGGTGACCGCCGTGTATTCCCGGGCGTGGGTGAGCAGCCCGGCGATGAACGACTTCGCCACCTTCGACAGCTTCATCGGGTCGCCGCCGTCGTGGAACGCGTTGCGCTCGCCCTCGAACAGCGACAGGTGGGTGTGCATCCCGCTGCCCGGCTGGTCGGTGAACGGCTTCGGCATGAAGCTGGCCTGCACGCCGGTGGAGAGCGCGACCTCCTTGACCACGTGCCGGAAGGTCATGATGTTGTCGGCGGTGGTCAGCGCGTCGGCGTACCGCAGGTCGATCTCCTGCTGGCCGGGGGCGACCTCGTGGTGGCTGAACTCCACCGAGATGCCGATCCGCTCCAGGGCCAGCACGGCCTGGCGGCGGAAGTCCCGCGCCACCGCGTGAGTGGTGTGCTCGAAGTAGCCGCCCGTGTCGACGGGGGTCGGCACCGAGCCGTCCTGCGGGCCGTTCTCCAGCAGGAAGAACTCGATCTCGGGGTGGGTGTAGAAGGTGAAGCCCTTCTCGGCGGCCTTGGACAGCATCCGGCGCAGCACGTGCCGGGGGTCGGCCCAGGACGGGCCGCCGTCGGGCAGCAGGATGTCGCAGAACATCCTGGCGCTCTCGCCGCTGACGCCACCCTCGAAGGGGAACACCTGGAAGGTGGTCGGGTCGGGCATGGCCACCATGTCGGACTCGAAGACCCGGGCGAAGCCCTCGATCGCCGAGCCGTCGAACCCGATGCCCTCCTCGAACGCGGCCTCCAGCTCGGCGGGGGCCACCGACACGCTCTTGAGCGTGCCCAGCACGTCGGTGAACCACAGCCGGACGAACCGGATGTCCCGCTCTTCCAGCGTACGGAGGACGAACTCCTGCTGACGGTCCACTTCCACCCCTCGTGCCACTGTCTCCACCACCGGTGGGGCCTGGCCGCCCAGTCTCCACCGGCTCCTTTACGCAGACGTTACGCGACCGACCTGGACCACGTCCTGTCGTGTCCCGCCCCCTGGCGGACCGGCCCGACCGGCGCCCCCGCACGAGTGGCCGCCGTCTCCGCGCCGCCCCGGTGCCGCCGCCGCCCGGCTGGGGCAAGATGTGGACATGCCCACCCTGCGTCTCGCCCTGTCCCAGGTCAACCCGAGCGTCGGCGACCTCGCCGGCAACGCCGGCCTGGTCCGCCGGTGGACCCGCACCGCCGCCGACGCCGGCGCCCAGCTCGTCCTGTTCCCGGAGATGGTGCTCACCGGGTACCCGGTCGAGGACCTGGTGTTCCGCCGGTCCTTCGTCGCCGCGTCGCGGGCGGCGCTGCGCCGCCTCGCCGCCGACCTGGCCGCCGACGGCCTCGGCGGGGTGCCGGTGGTGGTCGGCTACCTCGACGCCGACGGTCCGCCGCAGGTCAGCTCCGACGCCGAGCCGGGCCGGGGGGCCCGCAACGCCGCCGCGGTGCTGCACGGCGGCGAGGTGGTGGCCACCTACTTCAAGCACCACCTGCCCAACTACGGGGTGTTCGACGAGGACCGCTACTTCGTCCCGGGCGACGCGCTGACGGTGGTCCGCGTCGGCGGGGTGGACGTCGCCCTGACCATCTGCGAGGACATGTGGCAGGCCGGGGGCCCGTTCGCGGCGGCCCGGCAGGCCGGCGTCGGCCTGGTCGTCACGATCAACGGCTCGCCGTACGAGCTGAACAAGGACGACATCCGGCTGCCGCTGGTGCGCCGCCGGGCCGCCGAGGCGGGGGCCGCCGTGGCGTACGTCAACATGGTCGGCGGCCAGGACGAGCTGGTCTTCGAGGGCGACTCGCTGATCGTCGGCGCGGACGGGACGCTGCTGGCCCGCGCCCCCCAGTTCGTCGAACACCTGCTCGTGCACGACGTCGAGCTGCCGGCGGCCGAGGGGTCCGGCGGCGACACGGCCCTGGCCGGCGGGGCCGCGCCGGCCGGCGGCGAGCTGGCCGCGGGCATGCGGATCGTGCGGGCCGCCGTCGGCGACGTCCCGCCGGCGCCCGGCGGCGCGGCGGCGGTGGGCGGGATCATCGAGCCGGTGGCCGACGAGGCGGAGGTGTGGCAGGCGCTGGTGCTGGGCCTGCGCGACTACGTCGACAAGAACCGCTTCCCGTCGGTGGTGCTGGGGCTCTCCGGCGGCATCGACTCGGCGGTGGTGGCGGCCCTCGCGGTCGACGCGCTCGGCCCGGACCGGGTGGTCGGCGTCTCGCTGCCCAGCCGGCACTCGTCGGAACACTCCCGGGCCGACGCGGAGGACCTGGCCAAGCGCACCGGCCTGGACTACCGGGTCGAGCCGATCCAGCCGATGGTGGACACGTTCCTGGCGAACCTGTCGCTGTCCGGGGTGACGGTGGAGAACCTCCAGGCCCGGGTGCGCGGGGTGATCCTGATGGCGCTGTCGAACCAGGAGGGCCACCTGGTCCTCACCACCGGCAACAAGAGCGAGCTGGCGGTGGGCTACTCCACTCTCTACGGCGACTCGGTCGGCGGCTTCAACCCGGTCAAGGACGTGTGGAAGACGCTGATCTGGCGGCTGGCGAAGTGGCGCAACGCCGATGCCGCCCGCCGGGGCGAGACCCCGCCGATCCCGGAGAACTCGATCGGCAAGCCGCCGAGCGCCGAGCTGAGCCCCGGCCAGCTCGACAGCGACACGCTGCCGGACTACGACGTGCTCGACCCGATCCTGATCGGATACGTCGACGGCGACCTGGGCCGCACGGGGCTCGTCGAGTCCGGGCACGACCCGGCGGTCGTCGACCGGGTGCTGCGGATGGTGGACACCGCGGAGTACAAGCGGCGGCAGTCCGCGCCCGGCACGAAGATCTCGATGAAGGCGTTCGGGCGGGACCGGCGGCTGCCGATCACCAACCGCTGGCGCGAGGACGGCTGAGCCCGGCCGGGGCCGGGGGCGCCGCCGGGCGGCGGGGGCGCGCCCGGTCCCGCCGGGGAGTGAAATCCTCCACTGCCTCCTGCCGTCGACCCTCGCGCGGTGCGACGCTTGCGACGGACCCGGGGACCGCGCGCGCGGCCTCGAGGAAGGAGACAGTCATGGTGGAGTCCACCCCGACCGAGGTGACCGCCCTCTACGGCGGCCCGGCCACCCGGCGGGTGCGCACCCGCGACCTGCTCGCCGCCAAGGAACGCGGCGAGAAATGGTCGATGCTCACCTCGTACGACCAGTACACCGCGTCGATCTTCGACGCCGCCGGGATCCCGGCGCTGCTGGTCGGCGACTCGGCGGCGAACAACGTCTTCGGCTACGAGACGACGCTGCCGGTGACCACCGAGGAGCTGCTGCCGCTGGTCCGCGCCGTGGTGCGGGCGACGAGGCAGGCGCTGGTCGTCGGCGACCTGCCGTTCGGCTCGTACGAGGAGGGGCCGACGCAGGCGCTGCGCACCGCCGTGCGGTTCATGAAGGAGGGCGGCTGCCACGCGGTGAAGCTGGAGGGCGGCCGGCGCTGCGCCGACCAGGTCGCCGCGATCGTCGGGGCCGGCATCCCGGTGATGGCGCACGTCGGCTTCACCCCGCAGAGCGAGCACACCCTCGGCGGGTACCGGGTGCAGGGGCGCGGCGACGCGGCCGACGAGGTGTTCGCCGACGCCCTCGCGGTGGCCGAGGCGGGCGCGTTCGCGGTGGTACTGGAGATGGTGCCGGGCGAGGTGGCCAAGCGCATCACCGGTGAGCTGACGATCCCGACGGTCGGCATCGGGGCCGGGCCGGACACCGACGCGCAGGTGCTGGTCTGGCAGGACATGGCCGGGCTGCGCACGGGGCGGGCCCCCCGGTTCGTGAAGCGCTACGCCGACCTGGCCGGGGCGTTGACCGAGGCGACCCGGCGGTTCGCCGACGAGGTCCGGGGCGGCGAGTTCCCGGCCGCCGAGCACACCTTCTGACGCCTCCGGCGCTGCGGCGGGCGGCGTGCCCCACGTCGTCCACCGCGGCGCCCGGCGGCCCGCGCCGACGGCGGCGGCAGCCGGCCGCGGTGACGCGGGCGTCCGGCCAGCGGACGCAACGGTAAGGTACCCGCTCGTGGATCATGTTCGTATCTCAACGGTTGTCCTGACCTGCGTTTCCGTGCTGGCGCTCGCGGCGTGCGGCGGGGAGGAGCCGGCCCCGACGGCCGCGCCCACCTCGGCCGCCGCCACTGCTAGCACCGCCGCCGCCCCGACCACCGGTGCGGCCTCCCCGACGGCCGCCGCCCCCGCCTCCGCCGACCCGGCCGCCGACAAGAAGCTCTGCGAGACCGCGAAGAAAGTCGCGGACGACTCGAAGAAGGCGCTGATGAAGGCCGTCGTGGACGGCGGGGACCCGGCGGCGGCGATGAAGAAGGCGTTCACCGAGATGTCGGAGGTGGCGCCCGCGACGGGCGGCTCCGGCAGCGAGGTCGCCGTCGCGCTGGCCGCGGTCGGCGCGGAGGCCCGCAGGATCGCGAACGCCGCGGACGTCGAGGCCGCCGCCGAGGACAGCGCCGCCCTGGAGAAGGCCGGCGCGAAGGCCAACGCCGCCTGCAAGAAGGTCGGCGTCGACCCGAACCTCTGACCCGCGCGCCGGACCGGGTCCGCCGGCGGCCTTCCACCGCCGCTGTGTGCCGCCCCCGGCGCGGCAGCCCGATGGTGATCGACCCCCACGTCGGCGACCTGGCGGTATCCGGACGGTTGGGATACCGCCAGGTCGCCGACATCGCGCGGCCCGACCCGCAGCGACCGGCCCGACCCGCCACGACCGACCGGAGCCGCCGGGCCCGGGGCGGGGCGTCGCTCAGAGGTCGGTGACGCGGAGCCCGGCGTGGGCCCGGTAACGCTTGTTGATGGCGATCAGGTTGGCCGTGAACGCCTCGATCTGGTGGGCGTTGCGCAGCCGGCCGGCGTAGATGCCCCGCATCCCGGGGATCCGGGCGGCGAGCGCGCCGACGACGTCCACCAGCTCGCGGTCCTCGGTGCAGATCAGCACGTCGAGGTCGATCCGGTCGACCTCCGGGTCGGCCAGCAGCGGGGCGCTGACGTGGTTGAACGCCGCGCAGACCCGCGAGTCGGGCAGCAGGGCGGCGGCCTGCTGGACGGCGCTGCCCTCGGCGACGGTCAGCGCGTACGGGCCCTGCCGGTCGAAGCCGAGCGGGTTGACGCAGTCGACGACGATCTTGCCGGCGAGCGGCCCGGCCAGGGCGGCGACGGTGGCGGCGTGCCCGTCCCACGGCACCGCGATCACGACCACGTCGCTGCGGCGGGCGACCTCGTCGTTGCCCGCGCCCACGACCTCAGCCTCGGCGGGCACGCCCCGCAGGGCGGCGATCTCGGCGGCGGCCTCGGCGGCCCGCTCGGCCGACCGGGAGCCGATCAGCACGGACTGCCCGGCGCGGGCGAACCGGTAGGCCAGGCCCCGGCCCTGGTCGCCGGTGCCGCCGATGATGCCGACGGTCAGCCCGGACACGTCGGGCAGCGTGCTCGCGTCGTATGCCATGGCCCCATCCTCGCAAACGAGGCGGGCCGGCAGCGGCGTCGGGCACGGCACGAAGGCCCGCCGGGCCGCTGCGGGCGCCGCGCGCGGCCCGACCCGCCGGCCCCACGCGGCCCACCGGCGCGCGACGGCTGTCAGGCCAGCGCGAAGAGGACCTTCCGGGTGGCCGGGTCGGCGGTGACCAGCCGGACCCGGACCCGCTCGCCCAGCGGCAGCACGCCCGTGCAGCGGGCCCGCACCGGCGGGGCGTCCAGCGCCACCGTGCCGCCGGGCTGCCGGCCCGGCCGCGGCTCGTCGACGTCCAGCACCGCCGCGTCGAAGCTCTCGCCGACCCGGTGCGCCAGCAGCACCGCCTCGGCCAGCTCGACCGCGCCCCGGGTGGCCGCGCCGGCCGTCCGGTCGGTCGCGGCCATCACCTGCGGCAGCCTGGGCAGCGCCGCGCGGGCCCAGTCGGGCACCGGCCGGTCGGCGTGCAGGGCCAGGCAGACCTCGGTGGCGTACCGGTCGGCCAGCCGCCGCAGTGGGGCCGTGACGTGGGCGTACGCGGCGGCGACCCCGCCGTGCGCCGGCTGCTCGGGCAGCGCGCCGTCGAACGCGGTGTACGCGGCGCCGCGCATCAGCTCGGCGGCCTGGTCGACGAACGCGGCGGCCCGGGGCTCCGCGGCGTCCAGCCCGGCGAGCAGCTCGCCGACGCCGACGCCGTCCGGCCAGCGCACGCCCAGCGGGGCGGCGGCGGTGCGCAGCCGGGCCACCGCCTCCGGCCTCGGCGGCGGCATCGTGCGCAGCAGGCCGACTCCGCCGGCCAGCATGATGTCGGCGGCGGCCATCCCGGTGAGCAGGGAGATCTGCGCGTTGTGCTCCTCCATCGGCGCCGGGCCGCGCAGCACCAGCCGCCACCCGTCGCCGTCGGATTCGACGTCCTGCTCGGGCAGCGGCAGGTTGACCGCGCCCCGGCGCAGGCCGCGCGCCGTGAGCAGCGCGCCGAGCTCGGGGAGCAGGGCGATCGGCTCGGGCAGCCGGCCGGCGTCGGCGGCGGCCTGGACGCCGACGTAGTCCAGCTTGGCGCGGCTGCGCACCAGGGCGCGTTCCAGCGCGACGGCGACCGTGCCGCCGTCGGGGTCGAGGTCGATCGTCCACAGCACGGCCGCCCGGTCCTGGTCGGGCAGCAGGCTGGCCGCCCCCTCGCTGAGCGTCTCGGGGTGCAGGGGGACGTTGCCGTCGGGCAGGTAGACGGTCTGCCCGCGCCGCCAGGTCTCCTCCTCCAGCGTGCCGCCGGGGCGCACGTGGGCGGCGACGTCGGCGATGGCGTACCGGACCCGGAAGCCGCCACCGGGGCGGCGGGCGAGGTGCATCGCCTGGTCGAGGTCCCGCGAGGTGGCCGGGTCGACGGTGACGAACGGGACGTCGGTGCGGTCGACGGCGGGCCGGGGCGGCGCGGCGGCCGCCGCCTCGGCCTCACGCTGCGCCGCGGGCGGGAACCGGTCGGGCAGTTCCAGCTCGCGGCGCAGCGCGCCGAAGTCGATGCGGGGCGCGAGGACGCGTCGGATCAGCACGGCCCAATCCTGGCACCCCCACCCGCCCGCGGGTCAGGGGGTGCGGGTGGACGTCGGCTTCTTCGCCGGCGCCTTCCTGGCGGTGGCCGTGCGGGTGGCGCCGGTGGACCGGGCCGCCGCCGTGGTCTTCCGGGCCGTGGTCTTCTTCGCCGCCGGGGCCTTCTTCGCGGCCGTGGTCCGCTTGGCCGCCGTGGTCCGCTTCGTCGCGGGGGCCTTCTTCGCCGCCGTGGTCCGCTTCGTCGCCGGGGCCTTCTTGGCGGCCGTGGTCTTCTTCGCGGCGGTGGCCGTGCGCTTCGCCGCCGTCGCGGGCGCCTTCTTCGCCGCCGTCGTCGTTCGCTTCGCCGCCGCCGTGCCGGTCTTCTTCGCCGCCGCGCCCGTGCCCCGGACCGTGGCGGTGGTCTTCCGCGCGGTGGAGGTGACCTTGCGGGCGGCGGTGGTCTTCTTCGCGGGGGCCTTCTTCGCCGCCGTCGCGCCGGTCCGCTTCGCGGCGGTGGCCGTGCGCTTCGCCGCCGTCGCGGACGCCTTCTTCGCCGCCGTCGTGCTCTTGGCGGCCGGGGCCTTCTTCGCCGACGTCCGCGTGGCGGGCGCCTTCTTCGCCGTGGTCCTGCTGCCGACCGGGGTCCTGCTGGCCGCCACCTTCGTCGCGGCGGCCTTCTTCGCGACCGCCTTCTTCGCCGGGACCCGGCCGGCCCCGGCGCCGGAGGCGTTCGGGGACGCCTTGGTCACGGTCGGTCGCCGGGTCGCCGTGCCGGCGGCCCGGGTCGTGCCCGTGGCCCGTCCGGCCGCGGCGGTCTTCTTCGCGGTCGTACGTTGGGCGGCCGGGCGGGTGGTGGCCTTTTGTGCTTCGGCCATCGTGGTTCCCTCCTTGGGGACATGCTCTCGCGTGCCTCCTCTCGGGGCACGGAGTTCCTCGACGCGGGCCGTCCCGCGCCGTTTATCTGTCCTCCCCGGCCCAACGGGCGTCCTCGGCGTCCCACGCGTCGTTGCGCTCCCGCACCTGTTGCAGGGCGTTCTCCGCGTCGGCCGCCGAGGCGTACGGCCCGAGCACGTGCCGCGCCGCGCAGACGTCGGCCTCGGTCTCGACCCGGTGGTGTCGGGTGCACCAGTAGTAGTGCCCACCACTTCCGCTGTCGCTCATGGGATCACTGTGCACCGCGCACCGCCCGGCCGCCACCGGTTCAGGCAAATGGTCGCCGACGTCTTCCACAGTAGACGTGCTGACCGGCCGCCGGGCCGAAACGGCGGAACCCGTCGCCGGGCGGACCGGCGCGGGCCCAGCGGCGCGGCGCAACCCGCGCGCCGGTCGGTAAGAACGGTCCCGTCCCCTACCACCCAGCCTGGGGGGCTTCATATCAGCCTGGACGATAACGTGCCATCCGTCGCCGGGTCCCATTTACGGGACTGGCGGACGGCGCACACCTCCGCTCAGGTCGATACGTCCGCTCGCGGGTGCGCCCCGCCGCGCCGTGTGCAAGCCTCTGCGAAACCTTCTGCGCGGCGCGGCGCCCCCGTCACCGACGGGTGACCCTCGGCAACGCCGAGGCGACGCCCGCCGCCCGACCTGGGGGACGACACCGTGGCGAATCTTGACGTCGCGCTCAAGAGTGCGATGAACATCGATGGCGCGATCGGCGCCGCGCTGGTCGACTACAACAGCGGGATGACGCTCGGCGTGGCCGGCGGCACCGGGGAGATCGACCTGACGATCGCCGCCGCCGGCAACACGGACGTGGTCCGCGCCAAGCTGCGCACGATCGAGATGCTGAACCTGAACGACGAGATCGAGGACATCCTCATCACCCTCGGTTCGCAGTACCACCTGATCCGGCCGGTCACCAGCCGGACGGGCAAGGGCCTGTTCCTCTACCTGATGGTGAGCAAGAGCCGGGCCAACCTGGCGATGGCCCGGCACCAGCTCCGCGTCATCGAGGAGAGCCTGGAGCTGTGAGCGTGGTCGACAGCACCGGAACCGTCCTGCCCCGGCGCACCGCGCGGCAGCCGGGGGAACCACCGACGCCCCGGGCGTTCCCGCCCTCGCTGGCGGGCGACCCCGCGCTGCCGTACGCGGCGATCGGGCAGGAGCTGGCCGACCTGCGGGTGCAGATCCCCGGCGTGCACGGCTGCGTCCTCGGCGGGGTGGACGGCCTGCTCATCACCCACAACATGCAGACCGACGTCGACCCGAACGACCTGGCCGCGCTCGCCGCGACCACGTACGGCCTGGGCCGGCAGGTGGGGCTGCGGCTGAGCCAGGGCGAGTTCCAGCAGTCCACCGTCCGCAACGACGGCGGCTACCTGAGCGTCTACGCCGTCAGCCGGCAGGCGCTGCTCGCCGTCGTGGGGCAGGACAGCATCAACGTGGCCCGGCTGCACCTGCACGCGCCGTCGACCGCCGCGCGGCTCGCCGCCCTGCTGGAGCGGGACCGCCCCTGATCGGCCGGGACGCCACAATGCGACGGTGGACATCGAGGTGGCGCGCTACCTGACGGAGCTGGTCGCCGCGGCCGGCGAGGCGCTCGGCGACGACCTCGTCGGCGCGTACGTGGCCGGGTCGGTGGCGCTGGGCGCGTACCAGCCGGGGCGCAGCGACGTGGACGTGGCGCTGCTGTGCGCGCGGCCCCTGCCCGCCGGGCGCAAGCGGGAGCTGGTCGCCCGGCTGCGGCACGAGGCGCTGCCCTGCCCGGCGCGCGGGTTGGAGCTGGTCGTCTACCGCCGGGACGTGGCCCGGTCGGGCACCCCGGAGCCGGGCTTCGAGGTGGAGCTGAACACGGGCGCCCGGATGCCGCCCCGGGTGACCTGGTCCGGCGACGAGCGGGCGGCCGCCGACGGCCGGTTCTGGTACGGGCTGGACCGCAGCATCCTGCACGCCGGCGGCCTGGCCCTGCTCGGGCCGCCGGCCGGGGAGGCGTTCGCCGACCTGACGCCGGCCGACCTGCGCCGGCTGCTGGTGGACGCGCTGACCTGGTGGCTCGCGCTGCCGACCCCGCCCGGCGACGAGCCGGCGGCCGGCACCGAGGACGCGGTGCTCGGCGCGTGCCGCGCGCTGGTGCGCTGCCGCGACGGCGGCTGGCTGCCGAAGGTGGCGGCGGGGCGGCGGCTGGTCGGGCAGGGGCACCCGGCGGCGGGCCTGATCGAGCGGGCGATCGCGGCGCGGCGCGGCGGCCGACCACCCGGCGGCGCGGCGGCCCGGGCGTTCCAGCGGGCCGTGCGCGACGAGATAACACGATGCTATGACCCATTCGATATATAGCTCGCTGTGGATCTCTCGATAGCCTGTCCTCACGATCTCAGACCGCGTACCCGCAGGTCGACGCGGTCGACGACAGAGGAGACCGATAGATGACGCTCCACCGCAAGGCCGCCACCCTCGGCGTGCTGACTGCTTCGGCGCTGGCCGCCACCATGATCGGCAGCCCGGTGTCCGCGGCGCCCGCGACCGGCGAGATCCGCCACGCCGGTGGCGCCACCGCCGTTCCCTCCAGCTACATCGTGGTCCTGAAGGACAGCGCCGTCGGCGGGAAGGCCGGCACCCGGGCCGCCGCCGTCGCCAGCTCCGCCGGCAGCCTCGCCAAGCAGTTCGGCGGCAGCGTCGCCCAGGTGTACGGCGCGGCGCTCAACGGCTTCGAGGTGCGGCTCTCCGAGGCCGCCGCGAAGCGCCTCGCGGCGCACCCGGCCGTCGCCTGGGTCGAGCAGAACCACGAGGTCAGCCTCCAGACCACCCAGGCGAACCCGCCGTGGGGGCTGGACCGCACCGACCAGGCCGCCCTGCCGCTGAGCAAGTCGTACAACTACACCAGCGCCGGCACCGGCGTGACGGCGTACATCATCGACACCGGCATCAACGTCAACCACAACGACTTCGGCGGCCAGGCCGTCGACGGGTACGACGCGGTCGACAACGCGCTGCCGGCCGCCGACTGCAACGGCCACGGCACCCACGTCTCCGGCACCGTCGGCGGCACCACGTACGGCGTGGCCAAGGACGTCAAGCTCGTCGCCGTCCGGGTGCTCAACTGCCGGGGCCGGGGCACCAACGCCGGCGTCATCGGCGGCGTCAACTGGGTGACCTCCAACCACCAGGCCGGCCAGCCGGCGGTGGCGAACATGAGCCTCGGCGGCGGGGCGAACTCGTCGCTGGACACCGCCGTGGCGAACTCCATCGCCGACGGGGTCACCTACGCGGTGGCCGCCGGCAACTCCAACGCCAACGCCTGCACCTCCTCGCCGGCCGCCGTCCCCACGGCGATCACCGTCGGGGCGACGCAGAGCAACGACGCGCGCGCCAGCTTCTCCAACTTCGGCACCTGCCTGGACATCTTCGCCCCGGGCGTGGACGTCCTCTCGGCCTGGTACAGCAGCAACACGGCGACCAACACCATCAGCGGCACCTCGATGGCCTCGCCGCACGTGGCCGGCGCCGCCGCCCGCGTCCTGTCCAACAACCCGACCTGGACCCCGGCCCAGGTCGCCTCGTACCTGACCAGCACGGCCACCGCCGGCGTGGTCACCAGCCCCGGCACCGGTTCCCCGAACCGCCTGCTGTACGTCTCCCCCACCAGCTGATCCCCCTCGCCCCAGGTCGGCCCCGGAGCGCCCGTCGCTCCGGGGCCGCACCGCATCCGGGCCCGGCCAGCCGCCCACCGTACGCATCATTCCGTTAAAAGGGGCGTAACCGGCAACACGGGTCGGAGGCTCTACGGTGTGGTGGCACGCGGCGTGCGTGTACGCGTACCGGCCTGGGGGTGAGCGGTGCAGCGCAGACCCGGCACCGCCGTTCGCCTCGCCCCGCTGCTCGTCTGCGCGCTCCTGTTGCACGTCGGCCTCGCCTGCCGCGCCCCGCTCGACGCCGTCGCCGTCGCCGTCGCGCCGCACCCCGCCGTCGCCCCGGCCACCGTCACCGCCCCGGCCACCGTCGCCGCCGCGTCGGCCGCCGACCCCGGCACCCCGGTCCGCGCGACCGCCCGGTCCGCGGCGGCCCCCCGGGCCGGCGTGCCGCCGCGCACCGGACGGTCCGGGCGGGTCGCCCTGGAGGCGTACCGCCTCGTGACCACGCTCGCCGCGCACACCGACCAGCCGCCGGACCCCACCGTCGTGCCCCGCTTCGACGGGAAGGCGTGCGGCTCGGTCAGCCGGTCCGGCCGGGGCAGCCAGGGCACCGACCGACGCGACCCCGGGCCGCAGGCCGGGTCGGCCCTGCCCGAGGCCGCCGTGCGCCGGGGCAGCACCGCCGACGGTCGCCCCGCCACCGCCGACGCCGGACCCGACCCGATCCGGCTGCGCGTCCTGCGCTGCTGAGCGACGCCAGCCGGAAAACCGGACCGCCCGCCGTCGCGGGCGGCGTACGGCCGGCGGGCGGCGCGGACGTCCCCCCGGCCCGTCGGGCACCTTCGCGTACCCCGACCACCACGCGGTCACCCGCCGGCCACCGCGCCGCCGACACCCGTACCCCCGGCCCCGCCGGCGGTGCGGCCAGCCGGCGGCCGGCGTCGGCGGCCGACCCGTCGCCCGCTCGCCCCGCCTTCCCCGGATGTGAACGATGTCGCCTCCCGCCCTGCCCTGGCGCACCCTGCGCGCCGACCTGTCCGCCTCCGTCGTCGTCTTCCTCGTCGCCCTCCCGCTCTGCGTGGGCATCGCCGTCGCCTCCGGTGTGCCGGCCGAACTCGGCCTGGTCACCGGCATCGTCGGCGGCCTCGTCGTGGGGTTCATGCCCGGCAGCAGCATGCAGGTCAGCGGCCCCGCCGCCGGCCTGACCGTGCTGGTCGCCGAGGCCGTGGACCGCTACGGCCTCGCCGGCCTCGGCACGATCGTCCTGGTCGCCGGGCTGCTCCAGGTCGGCCTGGGGCTGCTGCGGCTCGGCCGCTGGTTCCGCGCCATCACCGTGTCGGTGGTGCAGGGCATGCTCGCCGGCATCGGCCTGCTGCTCATCGCCGGGCAGCTCTACGTCCTGGCCGGCGTCGCCGCGCCACACACCGGGCCGGGCAAGTTCACCGGCCTGCCGGGGCTGGTGGGCGAGGTCGTCACGTCCGCGCAGGCGCGGGTCTCGCTCGCCGTGGGCGTGGCCACCATCGCCGTGATGGTGGGCTGGGACAGGCTGCCCGGTCGGCTGCGGACGGTCCCCGGCGCGCTCGTCGCCGTCGTGGCGGCGGCCGGGGTGACCGCCGCGCTCGGGCTGCCCGTCGACACCATCGAGGTCGAGGGGCTGCTCGCGGCGATGCAGCCGTCGCTGGGGCACTGGGGCACCCTCGCGGACGTCGGGGTGCTGGCCACGATCGCCACGTTCACCCTGGTCGCCTCGGCGGAGAGCCTGTTCAGCGCGGCGGCCGTCGACCGGCTGCACCGGGGCCCCCGCACCGACTTCGACCGGGAACTCGTGGCGCAGGGCACCGGCAACACGATCTGCGGCCTGCTCGGCGCCCTGCCGATGACCGCCGTCATCGTCCGCAGCTCCGCCAACGTGCGGGCCGGCGCGCGGACGAAGGCGTCCCGGGTGCTGCACGGGCTGTGGCTGCTGCTGTTCGCCGCCGCCGCGCCCGGCCTGATCGGGCTGATGCCGCTGCCCGCGCTCGCCGCCGTGCTCGTGCACGCCGGGGTCAAGCTGCTGCCGCTGCGCGCGCTGCCGGAGCTGTGGCGGCAGCACCGGGGCGAGGCGGTGGTGCTGGCGGTGACGGCCCTGGCCATCCTCACCACCGACATGTTCACCGGCGTGCTCGTCGGCCTCGGCCTGGCCGTGGTGAAGACCGCGTGGGAGATCTCGCACGTCCGGGTCACCGTGCGCGACGTTCCGGTGGCGGGCGACCCTGCAGAGCGGGACGCCACCGTGGCCGACCCGGCCGCGGGCGGCCACACCGGGCGCGACGCCGCCGCGGGCGACGCCGGCCCGGGGCCGGTCGAGGTCGCGATCACCGGGAACGCCACCTTCCTGCGGTTGCCCACCATCCTCACCACGCTCAACGATCTGCCGGCCGACCGGACCGTCCGGCTGGACCTGCGCGGGCTGCGGCACGTCGACCACGCCTGCCGCACCGCGCTGGACACCTGGATCGAGACGCACAACCGCAACGCGGGGGTGTCGGTGCACGTCGTCGCCCCGCGTCCGGCGGAGGACGACCGGCCCCGCACGGTCGACGCGACGGACTGACCCCGGTCCGGCCTGACCTGGACTGGCCGCGGTCCGGCCTGGCCCGGCGGGCCGGGTCCGGTTCGCGATGTCGGCGAGATGGGGGTGTCCCGACCAGCCGGATGCCCCCGTCTCGCCGACATGATCACGGCTGGGTGGTGCTCACCCGCCGGCTGCGGCGGCCCCGCCCCAGCCGGCGGACGAATCCAGCCACGCCATCCGCTCGGTCATCCAGTCCCGCAGGTACCGGACCTGCCCCTGCCAGGTGTCGGCGGTCGGGGTGACGATGGGCCCGATCTTCTCGGTGGTCAGGTTCGGCCACCGCTGGAAGTTCCGTTCGGCGGCATTGACCAGCGGGGCCGTGATGGCGGCGAACCGGGCGTCGAGCTGCGCACCGGAGAGCGGGCCCCGGCGCAGCTCGGCCCAGCGGGCCCGGACCAACCCGACGAACGCGGGGTCCGTGACCAGCCGGTTGATCCAGTTGTTGGGCTTCGGCCAGCGCGGCTGCTCGTACTGCCAGCCGGCCGTCTCCAGGTTGTCCCCGCCACCGACGCCGTAGGTGATGTCGAGGTCCCACAGCGGCCCGGCGGTGATCTTGCCGCCCCGGTCCTTGTAGAAGTAGGAGCTGCGGGCGTAGGCGTCGAAGTTGCGGGTCAACTCGTTGAGGATCAGCGAGTCGACGAACGATCCGACGTCGATCCAGGCGGGATAGCCCGTCGTCGGGTCGGCGAAGCTTCGGGTCTGCATCAGGTCGTTGAACTGCTGGAGGTGGCCGGTGAGCCAGGCCTGCTGCTCCGGTTGCAGCGGCGACGGGTCGACCACCTCCAGGTAGTGCCAGCAGGTCGCGGGCCGCCCCACGCACTCCAGGGTCGGCTCCTCGGCCGTCAGCCACTCGAACTTGAAGATGTACCCGCCGGAGATGGCCGGGAGGGTGACGTCGTCGGGATCGAGCTCCTTCAGGTCGAGCCGGTTCTTCGCGTTCTTGATGGTCTCCACGATCATGTAGACGCCCTGGTAGTCCTCGGCGCCCAACGGCCGGTCCGCGACGTTGAGATAGAACTCGACGAAGGCGTACCGGGGCGCCTGGTACCCCAGCTGGCGGGCCAGGTCGAAGGTCAACGCCTCCCGGATCAGCGCCTTGTCGGTGTACGGGCCCCGCAGCACCCAGTCGGACTCCGCGGGCATCCCCAGCACCGGGTAGTCGGCGTCGTCGTCCTCGTTGTCCCGGAACTCGACCCGGTACGGGGCCTTGTCGAACAGGGAACTCGACGTGCCGCGCAGGTGGTAGCCGATCCGGGTGGCGAGGGTCGGCGTCGCCGAGAGCGACGCGTATCCCCCGGTCGGCTCGAAGAGCAGGGCCGCCGCGTCGACGTAGTCCCGGCCCGGCTTTCCCTGCCCGTACCCGTCGATCGCCAGGATCGGCAGGTCGAGGCTCACGTCCGTGGCCCGGGCCAGGTAGAGCGCCGTGCCGGGATCGCCGGCCGGCGTGCCGTCGGCGAACGGCCGCGCCCGCAGCTGGGTGGTGCCGGAGAGCAGCAGGGGCGTGTCGTCGTACCGGCGGGAGTCCGGCCCGGGGAGCGTCCCGTCGGTCGTGTAGCGGATCTCGGCGCCGGCCACGCTCGTGCCCAGCGAGACGGAGAGCCCGCCCTGGAACGTGCCGCTCGGCACTGAGAAGTCGATGTCGCCGGTCAGATCGTCCGGCGAGTCCGCCGCCGTCGGCGCGCCCCGCACGTCGGCCGCCCTCTCGGGGACCGGCGCGGTGCCGCCGACGGCGACCAGCGAGATGGCGGTCGCGATGCCCAGCAACTGGGCCAGCAGGTTCCGCACCGTCACTCCCATCAGGCCCGCCGAGCAGACCAACCCAACGTATCGAAGTAGTTGGATTTTACGCGCCAGGCGGGCTGATCGGGGTGTCCGATGGGCGCACCGGGAACTCCACCGTCAGCGCGCGGGCTCCCGGTTGAACAGCCGCCTGGACCAGAGGTAGCCGCCCAGCGCGATGGCCGCGCACCAGGCGAGCGCCACCCACGCGTCGCCGCCGACCGGCTCGTCCATCAGCAGGCCGCGCAGCGTCTCGATGATCGGCGTGAACGGCTGGTGCTCGGCGAACCAGCGCAGCCCGGCCGGCATGGAGTCGGTGGGGACGAACCCGCTGCCGAGGAAGGGCAGCAGGACCAACGGCATGGGCAGGTTGCTGGCGGTCTCGACGCTCCCGCTCACCTGGCCGAGCGCGACGGCCAACCAGACCAGCGCGAAGGCCACCGCCGCCAGGAAGCCGGCCGCGGCCAGCCACCCGCCCGGCCCGGCGGCGGGCCGGAAGCCGACCAGCAGGGCCACCCCGGTCACCACCGCCACGCTGAACGCCGCCTGGATCATGCTGCCCAGGACGTGTCCGGTCAGCACGGAGACACGGGCGATGTGCATCGTGCGGAACCGGGCGACGATCCCCTCGGTCAGGTCCATGGCGATGGTGATCGCCGTCCCCTGGACCGCCGCCGTCACGGTCATCAGGATGATCGCGGGGGCCACGTAGTTGGCGTACGCGGCCCGCCCGCCGGCCGCGCCACCGGGCACCGCCCCGCCGAGCCCGGCGCCCAGCGTGCCGCCGAACACGTAGACGAACAGCAGCAGGAAGACGACGGGCATCGCGACGAGCGTCACGGTCATCGACGGGTAGCGCAGCATGCGCCGGAGGCTGCGGCGCAGCATCGTCGCCGAGTCGCGCAGCGGGTGCAGGCGGAGGGCCGCCGGGGCGGGGCCGGTGAGGGCGGGGGTGGTCATCGGGTGGTCACCTTCTCGTCGGTGGGGCCGCCGGTGAGGGCGAGGAAGACGTCGTCGAGGTCGGGGGTGTGCACGGACAGCTCGTCGACCTGGACGGCCTGGTCGTCGAGCCGGCCGATCAGGGTCCTCAGCGAACGCAGGCTGCCGTCGCCGGGCACCCGCAGGGCCAGCGCGTCGCCGTCCCGCGGGACCGGGCCGAGCACGCGCCGGGCCGCGTCGAGGCTCTGCTCGTCGGTGAACCGCAGGCGGACGTGCCCGCCGGGGATGCGGCGCTTGAGTTCCTCCGCCGTGCCCTCGGCGACCACCCGGCCCCGGTCGAGGACCGCGATCCGGTCGGCCAGCTCGTCGGCCTCCTCCAGGTACTGCGTGGTGAGGAAGATGGTGACGCCGCCGGCCACCAGCTCCCGGACGAGCTGCCACATGGTGCGGCGGCTGCGCGGGTCCAGCCCGGTCGTCGGCTCGTCGAGGAAGATCACTCGCGGGCTGCCGACCAGGGTCATCGCCAGGTCGAGCCGCCGCCGCATGCCACCGGAGTAGGTCGACGCCGGCCTGCGGGCCGCGTCGGTCAGGTCGAACCGGGCGAGCAGCCGGGCGGCGAGCCGCCGGCCCTCGGCCCGGGGCAGGTGGTGCAGGTCCGCCATCAGCAGCAGGTTCTCCTCGCCGGTGAGCAGGTTGTCCACGGCGGAGAACTGGCCGGTGACCCCGATCGCGGCGCGCACCGCGCCGGGTTCACGGGCCAGGTCGTGCCCGGCGACCCGGACGTCACCGGCGTCGGCCACGAGCAGGGTGGACAGGATCCGCACGGTGGTGGTCTTCCCCGCGCCGTTCGCGCCGAGCAGCGCGAAGACCGTGCCGGCCGGCACGGACAGGTCGACACCGTCGAGTACGACCTGGTCGCCGAACGACTTCCGCAGGCCGGTCGCGGCGATCGCCGGCCGGGTTCGCGTACTGGACATGGTTGTTCTCTCCTCGGGCCGAAAGGGGGTCAGGAGCGGTGGATGGTGATGTCGCCGTAGGAGGTGGCGGCGCGGACCTCGACGGTCTGTTCGGTCCCGCCGGGCCGGCCGGTGTTCTCCAGCAGGTTGCGCACGTGCCCGTACCCGGTGTTGACCTCCAGCCAGGCGGCGGTGCCCTCGGCGATGCCGACGTCCAGGTTCCCGGCGGCGGTGCCGAGCACGATCGCGCCGCGGACCACCTCGCCGAGCCGGATGCTGCCGTTGGACGTCTTCGCGTCGACGCCGGCACCGGCCCGCTCGACGTGGATGTCGCCGTTGGCCGCGCGCACCCGGGCGTCGCCGGTGGCCGCGTCGATGCTGGTGTCGCCGTTGGAGTTCTTGACCGTCGCGGCCCCCTCGACCTCGCCGAGCTCGACCCTGCCGGAGCCGGTGGAGACCTCGGCGTCGCCCGCGACGGCGTCGACGGTGACGTGACCGATCCCCGTGTGCAGGCGCAGCGGGCCGGCCCGTTCGACCCGGACGTCGCCGGTGGTCCTGATCCGGCACTCGCCGAGCCGGCCGGCGCAGCGGACGTCGCCCATCACCAGGTGGGCGGAGAGCGGGGAGCCGCTGGGCAGTTCGATGGAGACCTCCACCGACCTGCTCTTCTTGGAGAAGTCGAACGTGCGCTTCGGGCCGGTGACCTGGAGCGCGCTGTTGGCGTAGTCGACCCGGACCTGCGCGGCGGCCTGCACGTCGGACTCGTCGGTCTCGTCGCTGGGCCGGACCTCGACGACGGTGTCGGTCCGGTCGCTCGCGGCGACCCGCACGTGGGCCACGCCGAGCTCCAGCGTGACGGAGATCGGTTCGGGGGTCTCGAAAGTAGGCATGGTCGTCTCCACATCGTGGGTGGGTGGGTCGTCCCCGCAGGTCGGGGACGTGCGGCCGGGGCGGCGCGCCCGGCGTGCTGCGCGGTGCGGCCCGGCATGAGGGTGGTGCCGCCCGGTGCGGCGTGCCGTGCCGCTACCCGGGGCGGCGTGGGGCGGGTGCCGCCCGGGCTGGCGTGGCGTGGTGCCGCCCGGGGCGGCGTGGGGCGGGTGCGGTCAGCGCACCCAGCCGGTGAAGCTCTGCCGGGCGCGCCTGCCGCTGTCGCGGGGCTCGGGGCGCTGGTCGTGGTCGGGCCGTTGCAGGGCGGCGGTGGCGGCGCGGACCAGCCAGGCGTTGACCGAGCGGCCCTCCCGCGCCGCCGCCTCCTCGATCGCGGCCTTGAGCTGCTCGGGCAGGCGCACGTTGATCCGCGCGGCGGGGCCGTCCTCGGCGATCGGCGGGACGGCGTCCGGTGTGCCGCCACCCGCCGCCGCGACGCCTGCCGCGGCGGGCTGGAGCGGCTCGGCGGGCGGCGGGGTGACGACGAAGTCGGGGTCGCGCCCGCGCAGACGCAGCTCCACCGAACCCGGGGCCAGGTCCCGGGTGATCTCGTCGGCGGCGGCCGACAGCGCCTCCAGCAGGGTCATCCGGATCGCCGATTCCAGCGGCCCGGTCAGGCGCTCGACCAGCAACCGCGACTCATCGCCGCCGGCCTCGGCGAGGGTGGCGAACTCGCGCCCGAGGTTGCTCACGTAGGAGGTCAGGTCCATGGCATCACTATGGCACATCTATGGCACACGAACAAGCCAACTTGGCACAGCGGTGCCGCCATGGATGGCACCACGGCGGCGTAATCGGATCGAACGGGCTTCCCGCGCCGCATAGGTTGGTGCCGTGACGACGACAGCGGGGGCCACGCACCGACGTACCCGAATCGGGCTGCTCCAGGTCTGCGCGGCCGGCGTCCTGTGGGGCACCGGCGGGCTTGTGGTCACCGTGCTGCACAACCGCGACGGCCTCGGCGCGATGACGGTCAGCGCATGGCGGATGGCGCTGGCCGCCGTCGCCCTGGTCGGCTTCGCCGCGGTGACCCGCCGGTTGGGCGTCGTGCTCGCGACGCTGCGCACCCACCCGGTGCTGGCCGTCGTGGTCGGCGTCGGCACCGCCCTCTACCAGGCCCTCTACTTCGGCTCCGTCCTGCTGGTCGGCGTGAGCGTCTCGACCGTCGTCTCGCTCGGGCTGGCACCGGTCCTGACCGCCGCCTGGGAGCACGCCGCCGCCCGGTCCCGCCCGTCGCTGCGCGAGGTGGCCGTGCTGGCGGCGGCGCTCACCGGGCTGGTGCTGATCAGCGCGACCGCCGGACACGGCTCACCCGCCCCCGGCGGCCGGCCGGGGCTCGGGATCGTCCTCGCCGTCGCGTCCGGGGCCACGTACGCGGCGACGACGCTGCTCGGGCACACCCTGGCCCAGCGGGTCGACTCCGTGGCCCTGACCACGTGCGCCACCGCCGCCGGGACGCTGGCCCTGCTCCCCTGGCTCGGGATCGCCCTCGCCGCGGGCGAGCCGGTGCTCACGGCAGACCCCGCCTCGCTCGCCCTGCTGGCCTACCTCGGGGTCGCGACGATGGCCCTGGCGTACGGCCTGCTCTACGCCGGGCTGCGGACGACGTCCGGGGCGGCCGCCACGGTGGCCACCCTCGTCGAGCCGCTCTCCGCCGCCCTCCTGGCGGCACTGCTCCTGGGTGAGCGGCTCACCGCGCCGGCGCTGCTCGGCGGCGCGCTCATCCTCGCGGCGGTCGTCGCCCTGCAACCTGCGGGCCAGGACCGGACCGCCCCCGCAGCGGCCCGGCCCGGCCCGGCGCAGCCCGACGGGGCCGCCGGGCCGTGACCGCCGTTCTCGCCTCCCTCGTCGGCCGCGCCCGCGTGCTCCTGCTCGACTTCGACGGGCCCGTGTGCGCCGTCTTCGCCCGACACCCCGCGTCGGCCGTCGCCGACGAGCTGCGCCGGCTGCTCGCCGGCCGGGGCGTGCCCCTGCCGCCCGGGATCCGGCACGAGCCCGACCCGCTCGCCGTGCTGCGCTTCACCGCCACGCTCGGCCGCCCCGCCGTCGTCCGGCTGGTCGACGAGGCGCTGACCCGCGCGGAGGTCACCGCGGCCCGCACCGCCGCGCCGACCCCGTACGGCAGGGAGGCCATCGTCGCCGCCCACCGCGCCGGCCGCCGGGTCGCCGTGGTGTCGAACAACTCCGCCGCGTGCGTCCGCGCCTACCTGGACGCCCGCGGACTCACTTCGTACGTGCACCCGGTCGTCGGCCGCCCCGAGGGCGCGCCGGGGCGGATGAAGCCCGACCCGTACCCGGTGCTCGCGGCCCTGCGGGAGTGGGACGCCGAACCGGCGGACTGCGTCCTGGTCGGCGACTCGGCCACCGACGTCGAGGCCGCCCACGCCGCCGGGGTCGCCGCCATCGGGTACGCCAACAAGCCCGGCAAACGCGCCCGGCTCGCCACGGCGGACGCCACCATCGACAGCATGGCCGAGCTGGTGACCGCCCTCTCCCCCGCCTGACGGCCGCCCGGCCCGGTCAGCCCGGTGCCCCCGCGCGTGCCGCCGCCCGGCCCCGTCAGTCCGATGCCCCCGCCCGGCCCGGTCGACCCGCTGTGCCCGCGCGTGCCGCCGCCCGGAGAATGCCGTCGAGGCTCTCCTCGAACAGCAGGTCGTCGTCCCACCGGGTGTCGTCCAGATGGCCGGAGGCGTGGAGGGTCGGATAGGCGTCGGCGCTCGCGGCGACGTGCTGGCGGGCGGCGGCCCTCACCCCGGGGTCCGCGTGCTGCCGCCAGGTGGCCTCCGTGAGCGACGCGCCGATGACGTAGTTGGCCAGCATCCGCGTGGCCACCGCGAGCCGGAGCCCCCCACAGCCGCCGCGCACCAGCGCCGCCTGGAGGAACTCGGTGCGGGCCAGGACGTTGGGCCCGAGCATCGGCCGCCCGATCAGCCCCGGCGCCCAGGGATGGCGCAGCATCGCGGCGCGCCAGGCGCGGACGAGGACGAGGACGTCCTGTCGCCAGTCGTCGGTCACCTCGGGGACCGGCACGTCGCCGAAGACCCCGTCGACGGCCAGGTCCAGGACGTCGTCCTTCGTCTTGACGTGCCAGTACAACGCGGTGGCCGTCACGTCGAGCCGGTGGGCGAGGCGGCGCATCGTCAGGCCCTCGATGCCGTCGGCGTCGAGCAGGGTCACCGCCGCGCCCACGATGCGGTCGAGGGTCAGCGGCGGCTTCCGCCGGGCGCGCGCCGGCTCCGCGCGCAGCCAGACCGGCGGGGGCGTGGTGGTCATGGAGTTCATTCTAGTACGGTGGACAGGCAACTTAACGTTGGTAAGTTGCTTCGATGATCGGCGAGGGGAGTGGGGTCGTGCCTCTGCTGCGGGTCCACCTCGACAGCGACCGGGTCACCGCCCGACGCATCCTGCAACTGCACCAGGAGGGCAAGACCCACCACGAGTCACGGGAGGCGGCGCGGGACGCGGTGTGGCGGCAGGGCCGCACCCCGGCCGGCGAACCGGTCTTCGTCGGCATCACGAACGGCCGGCGTAACGTGCAGTTGCTCTACGACGTCGAGGTCTACTCCGACACGGTCGCCTGAGCGCCCACACTCCCTTCCTCGACGGGAGTCAGTCCAGGTCCCCGCGCTTGGCGGCGATCCACGCCTCGACGTCCTCGGCGAGCCAGACGTTGCCCATCTGGAGCGTCGCCACCGGCTCGGGGAAGTCGCGCCGGCTGGTGATCTGGTAGACGCGCTGCCGCGAGACGCCGCCGAGCATGGTCCGGATCTCCCCCGAACCCACCAACCGCAGCCTCCTACCCATGTCGCTGACGCTAGGCATGCGCCGACTAGGCGTGTGTCACGTTGATAGAGGACTAGTTGTTTGGAGCACTAGTCGATTACCCTTGTCGCATGACTAGATTCAAGTGGTTCCAGCGCACCGGCCAAGCAGTGGACTACGTGGCCGGCGAGCCGACCCCGACCAGGAACGGCCAGGGGGCGCACGCGCGGATCGGCCGCGCCGCTGCCCCAACACCACAGCGGTGGCCGCTGATGGCCAGGGTCGGCGCTGGGCGTCCGGCGCAGGCCATCAAGCGGCTCGACCAGAGCTGAACGGTGCCGACCCCCCGGCGGCAGCCAGAGCCCCCGTTCGCCGTCCTGATGGCCGGCTACGTCGTCGACTTCCACCACCGTTCCGTCTGCTCGAAGTGCTCCGACGACGGATGCCCGCGCCTGGCGGCGGCCGGCGAGACCCTGCGCGCGTGGCGGGACCGGAAGAGCCGACGTGAAGGCCGGTGACGTGCTGCACCTGAACCGGGCGGCAAGCCCTCAGTTCGTACGGCCGATCTTCTTCCGCCTCATCAAGGTCCGCACCGAACTGCACACGTACGCCGGCTGGATCTGGCTCGACGGCTACCAGTTGAACGAGAGGGGCCAAGCCGTGGCCCGGAGGGAGTTGTACGTGTTGGAGGCAGCCGTCAGGTTGCTGCGCACTCCTCGCAACAACAGCGGCCACGGAACACGGAGAACCCAACAAAGCACCAGCTCGGAGCCCCAATCGAGGCGCTGAGCTGGTGGGCGACGGACGAGTCGACCTGTACGCCGGGTTATGAAGGCGATATGCCATCTGACCTGGGGTGGGGCCTGGCGACAACCGTTGCAGGCCGTCGCCAGGCCGTCAGGGAGCCGTAGACCGCCGACTACTCGGTGACGACACGGGCAACCATGGTCACCGGTAGCGCCGGACGTTCATGTCCCTCCGGTAGTCGATATATCTCCGCGCAGCAGCCCGAGGAGTTCTCACCCACACGGGCGCACCGACGAGGATCCGGTCTACGGGCTGGTCCAGGTCCCACCTCTCCTGATCAAGAACCACGTCGCTGTAGATCTCTGCAAACCATTCCGAGTCGGAAGCATCGCCGAACGCATATCCACGCTTCCACGGTTGGTCGGGGCTCTCGCGGGACTCCCTCGTAAACCCCTGCTCGAATGCGATCTTCATAGCTTCCACAGAAATTGACTGTGGGTCATCCCACAGCGAGTCATTCTCGGCGCACCTAGTCGCGAGCCACTTGCTGATCGAGAACATGGCAGAAGAACTCCAGCCTTCTGCCACAGGATCATTCGGCCCCATAAACCCGGCAACGTTGTCTTTGCTACCGAAGAGGCATACGAAGACGCGAGTGCCATCCGACGCGGTAGAGCGCACACCGATGACGATCCGATCTTCCTCATAGGTCACGAAGTGGGAGAACTCGGCTCGCCCAACCCCTTTCGCGTACCGAACCGGTGGAGGCGTGACGAAGTCCTCAACAGCAAGGCTCCCGATCGAACGCTCAATTCTCTCCGCAATCTCGTTCTTATATAGCGAACGCGGCTCCCGCCCAAGCTCCCACTCGACAGGCAAAAAGGGGAGACTAAGCACAAACTTCGAGCGCCACCGAGTGGCGATACTAATCGCCTCTTCATCCGCAATAGTACGAACTCGCCGATTAGACCAGTACGCATATCGAGTGGACTCTCCGCGCTCACCCATTCATCGAACCTTCCCGAAGACCTTCGCGGGCAAGCCGTCTTCCCGCCGACGACGCCGCTTCAATCGACTGTGTACCTCATGCGAACCACACTCACGCCGCGCCACTCCGGCGAAGGGAGCTGGGCAATGGTCACGGATTGACCGTCTTGCGATAGAGGTCGTCGATGGCGTTCCGGGTGCGCTCCTCGCTGGCCGGCATCAGGTGCGTGTAGACCCGGAGAGTGAAGCCGGGGTCAGCGTGCCCGAGGTAGGACGCGAGGGCCTTGATGCTCTCCCCAGCGTCGAGCAGCGACGAGGCGTAGAAGTGGCGAAGCGCGTGCATCCCGGTCGCCCGGGTCGGCGTGATCCCGGCCGCCACGACAGCCGGTCGCCAGCTCTTGCCGTCGAAGGTGTGCCGATTGATCGCACCGCGTCGGGTGGTCGTGAACAGCAGCGGCACCGTCACCCGCTCATCGCTGGCCGGGTTCTCCCACGGCAGGGTGAGCGACACCGGAGCGAAGTCGTCGACGTGCTGCCGCAGGACCAGGGCGACGGAGTCGGGCAGCGGCACCCGGCGGTCACGGTCATTCTTGGGCAGCCCGAAGACCAACCGGGCCCGGACAAGCTTCACCTGACGCGAGATGTGTACCCAGCCAGCATCAAAGTCGATGTCGTCGACCCCGAGCCCAAGGATCTCCCCCTGCCGTAGCCCACACCCCGCGCCGAGGTCGACCATCGGCCGATACCGCTGAGCAAGGCCACCGCGGATTGCCGAAACCTGTTCGTACCGCCACGGCACCACTCGACGCTGAACCGGGCGCGGAGGCTTGACCGACTTTGCCGAACACGGGTTCTTCGCGATCCGTTCGTCGTCGACCGCCGCCCCGAGGATCGTCCGCAGGTGCGCGAAGACGACGGAGCGGGTCGCCGGAGCCAGCTTGCCGACCATCGCCGCGTCCCACTCCCGGATGTGCCCCGGCTTGATCGACGCCAGTTGCCGAGAGCCGAAGAACGGCAGCAGGTGCTTGCGTACCCGAAACTCCGTGCTCTCCCGGGTCGACTCGTCGAAGGCTCGGGTCCGCAACCAACTCTCGGCGTACTCGGCGAAGGTCATCCGACCGGCAACCGGGTCGACGTAGGAACCCCGGAGCTTGTCCGTTTCGGTGGAGACGAGGAAGGCGTCAGCTTCGCGCTTGGCCCGGTCCGGGAAGGACTGGCTACGTTCCCGGCCGTCGGGGCCGATGTACCGCACCCGGTAGCGCATCCCCTTGCCGAACAGGGCCGACTTGACCCGCTCCTTTCGGCCGCCGGGGTGACGGATCACCTTGTACCAGCGATCTTCGACGTGTCCCATCAGGCTGCCGCCTGCTCACGTACCCACGCCCGGACCGCTTCCGGCTCGTACCGCAGGTGCCGGCCGACCCGAGCTGCCGGCGGACCGTACTTGACCTTGCGCCAGCGGTACAGCGTTTCCGGTGGGACCCGGAGGTACACCGACACGTCCTGGACCGTCCAGAGCCCTTCGCTCGCCATCAAAGCCCCTCCCCCGTCGTGCTGTCTTGCGCGTTCGTCGATCCGTCCTCTGGTCGCTGCGCCGCCCGGTCCTTCGCGGCGAGTAGTTCGGTGCGCCAGCGGGCGCGTTCGCTGATCGAGCGCATGAGTCGGTAGGACAGTGGGCCGACGTCGGCGTCGTCGGGTCGGGCGAGTTCCCAGGCGTGCCGGACCCGTTCGGCGGTGGCGCCCTGGTCGTCGACGAGCTGCCCGGGGTCGTCGGCCGTGCTGCTTTCGGTGGTGCTGTCGGCGGTGGCGCTGTCGGTGGTGACGCCGAGCAGGGCGCGCACCCAGGCGCGCACGTCGTGTTTGTGGTCGGCGAGGGTCTTGCCGGACCAGTCGCGGGAGATGAGGATGCGTCGGCCGCCGATGCCGAGGGTGTCGCGTTGGTGGACCTTGCCCTTGCAGCGGCCCGGCTTGAGCTTGGCAGTCGCCTTGCGGGGTTGGACGCCGTAGAGCAGCCAGTTGGCGCACCGGTCGGTGCAGGGGGTGACGCGCAGTGCGCGCCAGAGCCGGTCGAGGTGGGCGCGTTGCCGGTCGGTGGTTGCCTTGTGGCAGTCGCCGGTGTGCTTGGTGATGTACTTCGTGACGTACCGGATGGTCCGTTCGGCGTCTTCGGTGCCGGGCATGACGCCGCGTGCGTCGACCTGGGTGCCGAAGCGGACGAGGTGTACGGGTTCGGCGTCGGGGTTGTCGTCGATGGCGTCGAGGGCTTCGTTCCAGGTGGTCAGCGGGTGGCGGGTGTCCGGGTCGACCCACGCCGCCGCTTGTTCGTCCCAGACCGGGGGTCGGTCGGCGGTGTACCGCTGGACGTCGACGGGCGGCCACCAGACTTGGTGGTAGGTGGCGGCGGCGACGGTGCGCAGGGTGTCGCGGGCGATGGTGCCCCGGATGGCGAAGTGTGCGTGTGGGGCGAGTCGGCGTTGGGGTTCGACGCAGCCGGCGTACTGGACGTTCCAGCCCTCGCAGCGGCGTAGGTTCTGCCAGAACCGGTCGAGCAGGCGGGGGAAGTGGACGGCGTCCCAGGCGGCGCGGCGGTAGTCGTAGCGGTCGGGGTTGACGGGGGTGCCGTCGGGGCGGACCGGTCCGTACGAGTCGAGGGTGAGGGTGAGCCACATCGACGGCCGGTAGGTGGAGCCGTCGGGGGCGGTGTAAGTCTTGCCGACGGTGCGCGCTTCGACCTTGCGCCGGGGCAGTTCCGGGGCGTCCTGCCGCCGTTTCGTGGAGCGCTTGCGGCGGCGGCCGGTGTCGTCGTCGCCCTGGTCGTCGTCGGTGCTGGTGTGGGGTGGGCCGACGCGCCCGCGCAGGCCCTCTGCGGCGATGGCTTCCTCTACCTCGCGGATGGCCTCGTCGAGGTCTTCGACCTGGTCCCACTGGGCGGCGCGTGATGCCTCGTCGCGGGAGAACTCCAGGTACGCGCGGAACAGGATCAGCGACTTCTGCGCTTCGGTGGCGGGTTGCGGGCCGGGTAGGGGTTCGTCGTCGCGGTGCCAGCCCTCGCGGATCTGGGCCTGCCGCAGCCGGCGGTTCTTCTTCGCGCACGGCGGGCACTTGTCCTCGCGGGTCGCGCCGCAGGGCAGGTCGATGACTTCGGTCAGGCCGGTGTCGAGGTCGGTGCGGCGCATGGCCAAGGGGCGCACGCAGACGCCGTACTCGATGGCGATCTGCTTGAGCACGTCGACGGAGCGGGGTAGCGCCATGCGGGCCGCCCGCGACCCCGGCCGGGGAGCGGCAGCCGGGGTCGGGGCGACCGGTTCGAGGCCGGGCAGCGTGGGAGCGGTCATTGGCCCGCCCCCGGAGTGGGGCGAATGCGGTGGTGTCGGTCGCGGGTCGGTCGGTACTGTCCGGGCTCACCCTGAACCTGAGCGGCGAGGTCGACATGAACAGCGATGACGGAACGACGGTGCTGTGGCGACCGACCGGGCCGCAAGAGCTGGATCTTGTCCGCGAGTCGGGGTGGCGCAAGTGGCCGCCGCGCCTTCCGGATCAGCCGATCTTTTACCCGGTCTTGAACGAGGACTACGCGGTCATGATCGCCCGGGACTGGAACGTGCCCGCGTCCGGCGTCGGCTACGTCACCCGCTTCCGGGTGGAGTCGGAGTTTCTGAGCCGCTACCCGGTCCGCCAGGCCGGCGGCAAGACCATCCTTGAGTTGTGGGTGCCGGCCGAGGAGCTGGACGAGTTCAACGCGTACATCGTCGGGCTGATCGAGGTCGTGCACGAGTTCCGTTAGCCACTCGGCGGCGGGGGCGGCCGTCATCGGATGATCCCGACGACGTGCGGCCGGTTCGACTGGACGACGCCACGCGGGGGCAGGATCACCGCCGGGGCGGAGACGGCGGCCGGTGCCGGGACAGCCGGCGGCACGGGGTCGGCCGGACGCTCCGGTTCCGGGTCGGCGGGGGTCTGCTCGGGTGCCTCGTCCCAGTCGACCGGGGGTTGGTCGGGTTCGGGTGCCGGTGGCAGGGCGGGGGTGTTGGACAGGATGACCTTGACCAGGGCGAGGAACGCCAGGGATGGTACGGCGGCCATGGTCCAGCCCCATACGGACGGTTCGGCTTCGGCGACCTGGGCGGCGAGGGACAGCAGCGCGAACGCCACCAGCAGTGAGGCGACCAGGCCGACCGGGCGGCGGGCGCGGCGGCGGGCGCGGAGTTCGAGGCCGAGGTAGATGGCCATGAGTTCGACGGCTACGGCGTTGGCCCAGCCGATCCAGTCGGGTTGGCCGTGGGTGACGGACAGGTCGTGGACGTGGGTGAAGGCGGCTGCGCCGGCCATGGTGCCGATGGCGAGCAGGATGACCAGGCGTACGGCGGTTTCGGTGCGCTCGGTCATCGCCACTCCTGCAACGGCTTCTCGCGGATGGTGAGGTCGATGCGGATGCGCCGGTCGGCCATGTCGGGGCGGCGGCTGACCATGTGCGCCAGGCCGCGCAGGGCGGCGGCGGTCTGGTCGGCGGGGCCGACGAGGCGGATGCGCAGCGGACGCCGGAGCCGGTTGACGATGCGGGCGAGGGTGGTCATGGCGGTTACCTCCGGGCCGGTCGGATGTCGGTGCGGATGTAGTCGGGTGGGGTGCCGAGGGTGGCGACGGCTTCGGAGAGGCAGCGCCACAGCGCCCACGCCTCGTCCGGGGTCAGGGACATCCGTCGCCGGCCCGCGCCGACGGCCAGGTGGACCGGGTACGGGTCGGGCCGTTCCGGGTCGACGCGGACGGAGACGGCGGTAGTCGGGTCGGGGGTGCGCAGCCGGTAGAACCGGCGTCCGTTCGGCGTGGCGGTCACCGCGGATCACTCCCGTTGTCCGGGTCGAGGAGGTTGCGCAGGGCGTCGGGCAGCAGCGGCCCGGACGGCTTGCGGGGCAGCGGCGGGCGCACCGGTTCCGGGGTCGACTCCCGCCGGACCTGGGCGAGGATGTCCGCCGCGTCAGCCGAGGCCGGATACCGGCGGGCGAGGTCGCGGATGTCGTCGTCGGTGACGTAGGAGAAGCGGACGCGCAGGGGTTCGGGGGTGCCGTCGAGGATCACGTACCCGACGCCCTTGGCCCATCGCGGCATCTGATCGGCCAGGGCGCCCCGGTTGCGGGCACCGTCGCCGAGGACCATGTCCACCTGCGCCGCCTCGGTCAGGCCGAGCGCGATGCGGGTAGGGAACAGGTCCCGGAACGGCAGCACCTCCTTGCGCGGGTCCTGCAACGCAGCCACGACCAGGACGCCGACCCCGGCCCCCTGCGACAGCAGCAGCCCCAGCGACGACGCGATCCGCCTACGCAGGTCGACATCTTGCAGGTACGCGGTGAGGGCGGCCATTTCGTCGATGACGACCACGACCAGGGGGTCGGCTTCGGTCGGGGTGTGGACCCGCACGGTTCCGGCGAGCCGGGTCTGACGCTCCCGCATCACCGCCACGGCCTCGTCGAGAAGATCAGCCATGGCCTCGAACGAGGTGCCGGCGAACCGGGCGAACAGGGGCCGGCCCATGGCGAACTCCATCCCGCCCTTGGGATCGATCACCCACAGCCGGACCAGGCCGGAGGTGATGCCGCCGGCCAGCGCCCGCACCAGCGACCACAACACCGAACCCTTGCCGGAACGGGTGGCCCCGCCGATCAGGACGTGCGTGGCGAGCAGGCACAACGACCAGGTCCCCAGATCCTCCCGCCGAGCCAGCGGCAACGCGGTCAAGTCCGGCACCGGCGGGGCGTCGAACGGCGGCACGACCGGCCGCAGCGCGTCCGTGCGGACGAGCACCAGGTACACCAGCGTTGGGCGGTCCCGGAACCGCACCCGGTCCACCCAGCCCAGCACCAACGCCCAGTAGCCGGTACGGGTCGGCGGGGCGTCGGGCCGCTCGGAGTAGACCCGGGCGTGCCGCCGGCCGAAGGCGTACGCGAGGTTCGCCGTCACCTTCTGGAAGTCGGCCGGGGTCTGCCCCCGCACCATGCGCACGGTCAGCACGTCGAGCGCCTGATCCGACCGCACCCGCAGCAACTCCGGCAGGACCGGCCGATGGTCGTAGGACTCGGCGAGGCCGCACAGGGTCATGGCCTCGTGCCACGCCCGCCGGTACACGAAGACCTGCCGGAAGCGGCCGAGCAACGGGCCCGCGCACCACCGCCACCAGGACGCCTCATCGCGCCACCGCCACAGCGCCGACACCGCCGAGGACAGCACCAACGGCACCACCACGCCCGGCAAGCCATGCTCGGCGTAGAGGACAACCGCGGCCACGGCCAGGCCGACGGCGACCGGGTGACGCAGGCACCACCAGCAGAACCGGGCCAGCCAGCGCAGCACCACGCCAAGCACGACCAACCACATCGGCAAGACGAACCGCTTCGGCCGGATCACCAGCAGATCCCCGGCCGACGTCAGGATCACCTCACCGAGCGGCCGGCGCATCACTGTGCACCCCGCAGGGACACGAACCGGCCCGCCGCGTCCCGGACCGGAGGGAACGGGAGAACGAGCTGCCCGACGCAGAGCGGGCAGCGGTCAGCCGCCCCGCCGGCCGGGTCGAACCGGGACTGACACACGCCGCACCGAGGCTGAGCCGGGGCAGGCGAACGCCTACGCTTGGACACGTCACTACCTCTCTCGACAGAGCAGGGGGAAGAGACACAGGGGGCGGGGCTGCCGTCCGCCAAGACCTGACAGCCCCGCCCCCACCCGATACGGCTACGCCGCCGCCTTCTGCTTGCCGGCCACGCCCGCCGGGGCGCGCATCCCAGTCGCCCGCAGCGAGTACGCCATCCGACCGGTGTTCGACACGTACGGCGTCACCGTCATGCCCTCAAACTCCACCGCCTCGAACGGCGCACCCGTCGGCGGCACCGGCTGGTGATCCACCGAGATCTTGACCGTCGTCTCCCGGGAGCGCTTACCAAGCTCCGGGTCCAGGTCCATCACGCGCACCTGCCACACCCGCTGGCCGGTCAGCTTGTCCTTCGCCGGACTACGCCGCCCGGTCTTCTCGTCGTAGTCCTCGACCTCACCCAGGGACTCGGGGACCAAGGCGCACCCCGCCGGGAACACGTCCTCACAACGCACGGCGAACCTCGCACCGCCACGCAGAGCCATCGCTCAACCTCCAGATTGTTGGCATGTCTGCCAAGTTGAGACTCCAAGGTAGACGGCACTTGGCAGACAAGTCAACAACCTGGCTTAGATGTGCCGTTCAACCGGGTCAAATAGGGCGATAGCGGCCTTTCGTTGAGCGCGGCCACTACTCCAGCTCCAGATAAATGCAATACCCTAGGGTATCGATTTTCGACTGAGTCGAAGTAGCGCAGCGAGCGACGGTTCCAGGAATTCGCTACTTAATGATAGTCATCAATATTATCTAAAGCTTGCGAACGGACCGCCTTTGGCAGTACCTTCATCGGCGTCGCAGGTGCGATGCAAGCGGTAGTCCACGCGAGGGAGAGGTCTGTGCTTTCGATCAACGTTTCATTCGCCGCACCCGTAGTTGTCCTCGTCTTTGTAGTGGTGCTAGTCATCAGCTTGTGGCCGGCAGCGCAAGGGGCTCTCTAGAGGCTCTAGCTGCCGGTTGGGCATTCGGAAAGCGGGTAGGAATAACGGATGGAGAACGACAAGACAGACGGTCACTCACGCCCTGCCGGGATTAGCGATGAGACCGTCGAGGCGCTGGGAGAGCTGAGCAAAGCGCTGGAGACGATCCACCGCGTCCGGGGTCACCTGTACTCGGCGCACCAGCTCGTGGGCGGTGCGGATCTCACCCTTGACCGAGTCGTGAAGTTGCTTCGCGAGGCCGGGCATGACGAGGTGGCCGACCGGGTCGAGCACGAGCTGTTGGGGCGCAACGTGCTACCTGGCAGGTGGACGTTCCAGATCGTGGAGGAGTTCGACGACGGCTACTACGCGGCGTTCCAGGAGATCGAGCGGGACGCGCGGGAGAAGTTGGCCGGTGGTCGGCGGCACATCTACGAGGCGGAGATGAAGGAGCGTCGGCGTACCCACGGGATGCCAGGGCACGAAGCTACGCCGTAGCGCTGCCGCCGAAGTCGAAACCGTTCGGGACCATCGAGGCCAGGGCGTGGGCTCTGGCCTCGATGATCCTCATGCGCGCCTGATACTCGGCGGGTTCCCGGTGCGCGGCCTGGCTGGTGACCTGGCCGGGCCACTTGCGGTAGAGCAGGCCGTACTCCCGGGTGAAGTAGCCCTCGCTGACCGCGTTGGCGGCGAGGAGAAGGCCGGTGTCCTCGGAGGCGGGCAGGGCCATCCAGCCGCCGAGGGCGAAGACGAGATCCCGGCGCAGGCACAGCGTCGCCGGATGTACCGAGGCCCGGTAGTCGTTGGCTTGCCAGAAGGCCAGGACCGCACCGCGGTCGATGACGCCGCCGGCCGGGTCTTTGTCCCATCCGGCGGTTAATCCGTCGGGGAGCAGGTCGAGTACCCGCGAGGTGGTCCAGCCGATCTGCGGGTGCGCGTCGAACGCGGCGATGTCCCGGGCCAGCGCCCCGGGGGTCAACTGGTCGTCGGCGTCCAAGACTTTGATGAGCTGCCCGGAAACCCGGGAAAGCGCGAGGGTGCGGGCGACGCCAGGCCCGCCGGGACGCCCGGTGCCGAGGCTGATCCGGGGGTCATCGGGCAGCGCGTCGACGAGGGCACCGGTCTGCCCGTCTTCCTGGACGAGCCATTGCCAGTCCCACCCCGGGGGCATGTCCTGCTTGGCCAGCGACTCGTACGCGCCCGCAAGGTACTCGATGCTGGGCGCGTGGACCGGGGTGATGACCGAGACGAGCTGCGTCACGTTTTCCACCGCTGGAGTTTGTGGGAGTAGACAAGCTCTGTCCGGTCGCCCGGCATCACCACGTCGGCGACTTCGACGATGCGGCCGGTGGTGTCGATGGAGGTCTTGCGCACGGTGAGCACGGAGACGCCCGGGTCGATGTCCAGCAATTCGGCCTCGTCCGGCGACGGCGGCCGGGCGCGGATCTCGTCGTCGATGCGGTCCAGCTCGATGCCGAGGGTGTAGAGCTGGTGTTGCGTCCCGCCCGGCCACGGTTCCTTGCTCTCGTCGAGCAGGTCGGGGTTCGCGGCCACCAGGTCGTACGGCAGATAGGAGTACGACACGGTCAGCGGCGCGTTCTCGTGCCGCGACGACGTCCAGTACACGCGGCGCAGCAGCGGCGTGCCCGCCTCGACCTGAAGGGCCGCCGCCATGTCGGCATCGGCGTCAACGCGGGTGTACTCGGCGTGGAACTTGAGGTCGTCGACGGTCAGGCCGGTGTCGTGCTCGGTCGCGCCGGTCTTCAACCGCTCGGCCTCGTCGAGCAGGACCCGATCCTTCTCCCACTGGTACCGCTCGGTGTTGCGACGGCGTACCCGTTGGCGGGGTGCCCGCACGTAGGTGCCGCGCCCCTGCTCGGCCCGGACTAAGCCCCATTCCCGCAACTGGCGGATGGCGTTGCGCACGCTCGTGCGGGACAGCCCGGAGGTGTCGGCCAGCTCGGTTTCGCTGGGCATGAGCGTGCCGGGGGCCAGTTCACCGCTCACGATCTTCGCCCGCAACTCTTCGGCGAGTTGCAGGTAGCGAGGGCGCCAGTCCCGACCATGCACACCGGTCACCGTACCCCCTAGACGTTCCAACGTCTGCCAGGTGGTCCCCCCAGACGGCCGCTCAGGAACCGGAGGCACCGCCACCGCCGTCCGCGACGACAGCGTCCGACGCGGACCCGGAGTCCGAGGAACAGGTACGCCCCGACGGCTGCCGGCGTTCACCGCGTCTCCCCCGCCTGCTCGCGCGGTTCGGCCGCCGCCCGCATGGCCTGCCGGGCGTGGGTCAGTTCCTCGATGAGCCGGTCCACCTGGGCGGCCGTCAGCAGCACGGTTTGAGTCGCGCCGTAGCGGGTCGCGTCGAGCTTGACGGCCAGGTCCCGACGGGCGAACCGGTCGACGAGCAGTTGCACGCTCACCCAGCCGGTCCGCTCCCGCCCGATCGTTGCGAGAAGCCCCCGATGCATCGGGGCGTTCGGCCCGCAGCCCCGACACCACACCGGGCACACGACCGGCGCAGCCGACGATCGCGGGGCATCCGCCACGGGTACGGGCTCACTCATCGTCGGCCCCTTGGTCGCCGGCGGCCTGCTCCAGCAACCCGCTCAGGTGCTCGACCAGCTCGGCCGCCTGCGGCAACGTCAACTCCGCCCAGGTGTTGCCCGCCCGGCACGTCGCGTGAACCCCCACCATCGGCCCGAGCCCATCCGCAGCGATGAGATAGGTGGCGACGACCCCGGCCGCACGGGAGTCGCCGACGCGGTGCATCGGGCCGCGATGGCGGCGGGCCATGTGCGCCATCACCGGCGGCACCAGGTAGCCGCAACGGTCAGGGGCACACCACTCAGGGTGGCCCGTCACCCCGAGGGGCCTGATCGGGTGCCTCATCGCGGACACCGCCCGCCGTTGCCCCGCGTCGCCTGAGCAAGGGTCATCAGCGGCGCGTACGGCAGCACGGGCACCTCCCGCGTCGGAGCTACCGACCACCACGGCGACGGCGGAACCGGGGCCGGGCGCGGACGCGACGGAGCGTTGCTGCTGGCGGGCCGGATCGGCGTACGCGTTCGTGACCACCAGGACGAGAACCAGCCGCGCCGACGGTGTGAGCCGGACATCGCACCTCCAGAGGTAGGAGGGGCCGGTGGCCAGCCATGGAAGGAGATGGCCAGCCACCGGCCCGGATGAAGGCACGGCGCACCGTCCGACACAGACGGGTCGGGTATCGCCGAGCCAACTTGTGCGCGGCTACCGCAACCGGTCCGACAGGACGCCGCGCTTCAAGTGCGACCAGGGCCGACCCGACCACCCCTGACACGAGTCGTCACCCTGGCCGCACAGATGGAAACGTACCTACAACTGGACGAGTTGTCTACACGTCGAAACGGGTCTCTTGCTTGACACTTGGTAAGACAAGTGCCAGGTACGGTGAGCAGGTGCCCACCCCGCACTACGGACAACCCCGCTACCGCACCATCGCTGACGAACTGAGGCGGCGCATCGAGAACGGCGTCATCCCGCCGGGCGCCCTCTTGCCGAGTGAGAGCGCGCTCGCCGCCGAGTTTCGGGCGAGCCGCGGCACGATTCGTCAAGCCATAGCAGCTCTACGGGAAGCTCGATTAGTCAGGACTGAACACGGCCGCGGCACCCACGCAAGTCCCCTACAACACGAGGCCGAGCAAGAGGAGGGCTCCGACTCTGAGACACGACAGCGGCAGGTCGACGCCGACCCGGAGCTCGCAGCCCTTTTCGCTGTCGAGGTGGGAACGACCCTCCTAGTACAACAGAGAGTTACCTGGGCAGGCGGCGTGGTGGACGAGGTCGTCCGAGCCTATCGAGTACCCCGTTCCGAGCATTAGCGCTGCCACCGCACCTTTGAGATACAGCCTCGATGAGGCAGGCCAGGGGCCGCACCCGCCGCTTGAACACGCGTCACCCACTGCCTCCGTGACCTGCGAGCCGCCACGCTTGGTGCTCGGCGGCTAGTGCGGACAGCAGAGCCGCCTTAGGACGCCAAAGACCTTGGCCCCGGGGGTTGCTGGCCTACAAGTGCACGACAACTGGCGTCCGAAACCTAGCCAGGCACATCCGAGCAGCCCGCCAGCTCCGCACAAGGCAACCATGGCCTGCGCTCCTCTTCATCGAGGTCGATGGCCACGCGGTCACAAACGCCCCACCCCAACTCCCAATCGCCGCCGGAATGTGCCACCATGTCCACTCGTGGCATGCCGCCGCGCGACGCCGGTGGGCCGCCGCTAGGCTCACGGCCCGGAGATCCAGGCCACCTACCGTCCATGTTGGCCGAGAGGTTGCCGCGCCGAGCAGCGGGAGGAAGTCTTCAGTGACCGACCCAGTCTTGACCGAGGACTTCAAGAGATGGATCGGCAACCGGAAGATCTTATCCTTCGGCAGCAACGACGGAGCCGCACCCCTCGCCTTTCAGACATGGCATCGGTTCAAGGAAGCCTTCCCGCCCGAACTACTGGCGCATGCCTTCGAGCGCTCCGGGCTCGACATAAAGCGCTGCTTAGACCCGTTCGGCGGAAGCGGCACGACAGGCCTAGCTTGCCAGATGCTAGGCATTGAGTCGACTACGGTGGAAATCAATCCGTTCTTTGTCGACGTTATTGGCGCAAAACTCCATCGCTACAATCTCGACAACCTCGTTGACCGCCTAGCAGAGGTACGCCGGCGAGCACGCTCAACCACAGTAGACTACGAGACGTACTTCGCTCACGTTCCCCGGACTTTCATACAGCCGGGGATGGGCGAACGTTGGCTGTACAACCGAGACGTCGCCCAGCGGCTGGCGAACCTACTTGCAGCGATCGAAGAAGTTCCGGAGCCGGACGTCTCCCGCCTCTTTCGAATCATCGTAGGCGGCTTTCTCACCGAGGTCAGCAACGCGACCATCAGCGGCAAAGGCCGCCGCTATCGCCGAAACTGGAAGCAGTCACCCTGTAACCCCGACCGGGTAGAGACCGAGTTCGCAAGGCGCACGGAAAATGCGATCCGCGATATCCAATCATTCAGTCAACGGCCGGAAGTAACAGCCAAAGTAATCCGGTCCGACGCACGGATGGTCGATTTAGACGAGAGTTTCGAAATTTCGGTCTTCTCCCCACCCTATCCAAACTCTTTCGACTACACTGACGTGTACAATCTTGAGCTCTGGATGCTTGGGTATCTCCGTGGAAGCGACGACAACCGCTCCCTCCGCACTTCCACCATCAGCTCCCACGTACAGTTATCGAGAGAGTACGCAGAACCACCGCAGGGCTCCATCACGCTTGATCGGGCGCTCGCTCAGCTTGACGAAGCTAAGGACCGTCTCTGGAACCGGTGGATCCCTGCCATGGTGGGCTCATATTTCTCGGACCTTTTAGCGGTACTGTCCCGAGTACACACCAATTTGACCTCAAAAGGTCAATGCTGGATTGTAGTCGGAGACAGCAGCTACGCGGGAGTCTCTGTTCCTGTGGCCAAGATTCTATCGGAGCTGCTTCCCACCCGTGGATGGTCAACAAAACAGAATTCAGCTTTCCGGCAGATGCGTTCATCAGTGCAGCAAGGCTGGCGCCCGGACCTGGCTGAATCGCTACTCGTGCTAGAGCGCACCATCTGACGGTCCGCATGGGGCGAATCGACCTGGACGCGCTACGGTTGTCAGCTCATGCCGACTCTCCAGCGGATGCCGCTGAGAGATGTGCCCTGTACGCCTTTGCCGACGCAAACAGGTACCACACCTGCAGCGCGACGCCAAGTTGGCCAGCCTTGTCAACTACGTGAGCGAAGCATGCGTCACCCACGTTCTGCTTACGCATATCGAAGCAGCAGAGGGCCGTCGCTCGGGCTCCCCTTTCAACTGCATATGCTGAGGCTTGGTCAACGCCTTCCTCGATCCATTTGTTGATCTCGTTTTGAGACACTGACGTTCCGCCACTTCGAAAGCTTCGAAGAACCTTCAGTTCGAGTAAGACATGCCGGACGAAGTTTTCACTGTCAAATGGGTCCGCCCCCTCGATTTCCAGATCAAGCCGTCCACTTATCTGGGGCTGCTCAGGACGAATTGCGCAGTGCGGGAAGGCCACGTTCAGCGCCGTTTCTAAGTACATCTGGATTGTTAGCTCGGCGCGTTCTATTGGGATAAATTTTACAGGCTTATGCCAGAGCTTTGCGGTCTCACTCTGTGCGTCCGGAGTCACGAGCTTCGTGGCATGGACCCTGTCAATCACCTTAATCACGTCCTCGAGCGTGACTGGCGCTCTCGGCAACGAGATAATGATCCGCTCATCCGGCTCGTCAAGGCCTAGCGGAAAAAACCGAATCTCGCCCGGACTCGTACGAGGGTCGTGAATTACGGCAGGGACGGTGCCAAGCTCATAGTCGTCCGCCACCTGCTTAAAAATGTCGTCGTCCTGCTCGAATGACAGTACAGTCGACCGCCCTGATGCTACTACCGGCCCTACAAACCACAGTCGACCCTGTAGCGGCGTCAGGCCATTGTCAATCATCCGGTGCCTGCTCGTCTGCAAGTCCTTGAGAGCGGGCGGCAGCGTAGGGCATAGCACAAATACCGATGGCTCATTCCCAAGGGAACCGACGCGATCAACCCGCGTTCTCAGCAGGCGGACCACACCTCTTACGAAGCGAACGTTGGCAGGCTGATTAGCGTCGTTTCCGATACCCGAATAGGCCTGAGCGGTCTGAAGCAGCCGCTCCGGTGCGAAGTCGGCTTCGTATGCACTAGGCAACATTCATCCTAGAATACAAGTGACGGACGTAGAGGTGAACTGTCTCAGCATCCGATAGATTCGTTTGCTCCCGGGTCAAAGCCTTGAAGCGCAGCGCCGTTTTTGCAGTGGCATTAACTCCCTGCTCGCCATCAATGTCGACGACGCCACCAACGTCCACTACGGGATTGGAATAGGCGGCATCCGCGATGCCAACCTGCTCGATTCCCTCTACTCCGATCGCAGATGCCGCATAGACAACTTCACGAACGAATGCGTGGCTCCGCTCGGCCAGATGGTGTTGATTGATTTCGTCAATAATGCGATCAGCAAAGCTCCGATTTAGAAAGTAGCCCGCACTTAGACGCCAACCGTCTTCCCAGTCTTCTTCATAAGCAAAGCTATCGACTTGGACCACTCCCAAGCCAACCAACAGGTCTAAGTCGTGCTGCAACGCAGGGAAGAAGGGGTAGGTTCGGCGCTTCAAAACCTGCCCGTCAAGAATAGGCAAGTGCCAAACCGGCGCTAACGCATCAGCCAGGTATGCGAGAGTATGGAGGGTTCGCACATCAACTGGGTAAAGCCCTACTTCTTCAGCCGCGTCGAAAATTGCGATGAGCCGAAGTTGTCGCTCTATCTGCTGCATCTCAGCAGATAGAAGTCGCCTAGTCACGGGGAGCCCTTGCTCGCGCGAAGATCCGCGTCCGGACTTCCTGGTATTGCTCATGCAATTGCTCGGTGGCGGCTGTCGGGGTGGCAATTGCGAGAAGATCGACCACCCGCTCATCCCGTGATGACTGAATACCAGCATTTCTAAGCAGCGCCGGTATAAGGTCACCCTCTACAAGGTTCGAGGTAATTAGAAGGCGATTACCCGACGAAGGCTCGCCGTACCTAGTCAGCACGTCAGCCGCCCTAGCGACGAAGACTGCATCAAGCGACGACTCGGGCGCGTCTATTACCATTGTGGTGCCACCTTCAGTAGCAACCTGCATTAGGGCCATGCGAAAGGCGAGGTCAATAAACTCTCGCTGACTTTCCGAAACCTGCTGAGGACCGCTTCTTCGAACCGCCGAGTGATAGTCCGTACCAGTCATTTCTAACTCGAAGGCCGGAAAGTCCACTAGCCCGCCAGTCTCCCCGAGCCGACCCTTTCGCGGCGCCCAGACCAGCTCACATCCTTCCAAGAGGAAGTCTGTAGCGAATGACCGGAAGGCTCGCTTTATTTCTTCCTTACGAGACGCGATATCCCGGTTGATGCGGGCGGCGAACATACCGAATTCGTCGCGTAGAGACTCTAGCTTCTGCCGGTCTGCCGCGAGCCCTGCACGCATCGTGGACAGGTAGGTTCGATGCTCATGAACAGCCTTGTCCGACGGGGGAAGACGTTTAATCAGGTTATCTATGTCGACGGCTCGGTTAGCGGTCCTAGCGGTCAACTCTGCAATGATCGATACGCGGGCATCGTATTCTGCTTCTGACGCGTCCCGTTCACCCACAGCAGCAGTCGCTTGGGTCTCGGCGGCCTCAAGGTCTTTCAGCGCCTTCGTAAGCGTACGATTCGTCCTTTGGCGCGGCACCGTCCTCTCGGTGATGTTCGAATTGCAAACCACACACCGACGCTCAAGAACGCGCGCTTGCAGATCAGCGGCAAAGCCGGGCACGTCCGATTGGCAGACGAGGCAACTTTGGTTGGCAACTATGTGACCCACCAGATACCTTGCGGTCTCAGATGCCGAGGGAAAGGAGTTTCGGATCATTGAAAGCTGTTGACGCTCGACTGCACGAAGCGCAGACTCTTGGGCCTGCTCCGCAGTCAAGGCGTTAACGCGCGCCTGCTGTCGCCGGGCTTCGACGATTGCTAGAGCCTCCTCCAATTCGGCAAGCTGCTCAAGCTCATCTTCCTGTATGCCCTGCAACAGTTGGAGTTTCTGCCGGACCTCGTCCGCGCTGCCGATCACTTTCTCCGTTCGGGCCGCCCGCTTTTCCTCACGCCCAATTGCGTACTGAAGGTTTCGTACGCTACTGTCGAGCGTGAAGATTTCGCGCTCCTTTGATGCCTGCTGCTTCGCCGTCTCACGGTCCAAAAAGAGCAGGCGAAGAAGTTGACGCTGCGCAGAAGCATCCCAGACGAGCGCGCGGCGATCTTCGAAGTAAAAGGTAAGATGCCGGAGAAGGAATATCATATCGCCAAACGAGGGCACATTCGCATGATCCTGAATCGCGGCTTGATATGCAGTATCCGAAGCGTCCTGTTCCTCATCGTCAATCGTGAAGCTCCGAATGCTCAGGTCATGGAGGCTACGTGAGACACGGAAAGAGGATCTGCCGAGCCTGAATGTTAGGGCCGCCGTTGCCCCCGCAGCATCGTCGATCACGCGATCAGCAAAAACCCGACGGTCAATCCGAGATAAGGAACGGGCTTCCGGGGTCCGGTTTCCGAATTCTCTCCCGGCGACCATGTTGGGCAATTCGTGTCCACCGGTGAGCATACGATACATGATCGTCACGAGCGTTGTTTTACCGAGGCCATTTGCCCCTAGGACAAGGGTCAATCCAGGTTTAAACGTTACGCGGACGCCAGGGTGTTTCGATGTGCCGGGGTAAAGCCCATACTCCTTGATTGTGAGCTCTTCGAGCACCGGTAGCTTAATCATCGCTGCCGGCCTCTCTCCACGAAGGTGGTGGCCCAGGACTCAAGGGATGGAGTTTGGTTGATGCCCACGACGAGATCCTAGCTGGAGCGTCAAGAGGCTCACGCCGATCATCTCTGGTCCAGCATGATCCCACAGCTAGGCGGTGTGACGCTTACTCGTGCATGCTTACACATCCAGCATCGCGTGTGATGCGAAGCGGTCCTAGCCACCTAACGTCTGTCTAGTCCCACCTGATGCTTGACGGATTCGTCCCAGCTCATGCTTGACGGTTGGTCTAGACATTGAGGGTGACCTTGCGGGGTCGGTGGGCTTTGATCCGGGTGACGGGCTGGTCGGTGGTGCGGCGGATGGTGCGGGTGCCGTCGTCGCAGTGGATGGCCAGCTCGGTGTCGGTGACGTCGATGGTGAGGGTCTTGTGGGCGTGGACCCGGCCGAGGGCGATCTTCTGGCCGACGACCATGACCACGCCGCTGTTGGAGGCCCGCCGCTGGACCCGGACCGGTCCGGTGGCTGGTTGTGGTGGTGGGCCGGCGGGGCGGGCGCTGCGTAGTCGGGCCACCTCGGCGGGGGTCAGTGGGTTGGGGCGGGTGCGTAGCAGTTCGCGGGTGTCCAGGTCGAAGAAGGCCAGGGTGTGTTCCTCGACCCGGACCCCGACCCGCCGGCCGGCGAGGATCTCGGCGGCCAGGACCAGGTGTTGTCCCAGCGACACACAGCCGTTGGCGCCGATGGTCCGATCTACTTCCACCGGTCCGCGCACCTGGCCTGCCGGCGCGGGTGGCAGGGGTGGCGGCCCGGCAGGTCGGCCACCGGCACGGTGCAGGGCGGCCAGGTCGTTGACAGACAGATGCGACCGCACGGACTTGATCCGGGTGCCGGCGATCATGAGGTGGATGACGTCGGTGTCGGCCCAGAACGTCACCGTCACCCCGGAGCGGGCGGGGCCGAGCCAGAACTGCTTCCCGCAGATCTGCATGTTCCCCGAGGCGGGAACGACCCGCTCGAACTCCACCGCCCCCGCCACCACCGGCGCCGGAACCGGGACGGGCAGGGGTGGTGCGATGAGGGTCTGGTCGACCGGCTGGGTGAGTCGGGCCGGTAGCTTCACCGTCACCACCTGCTCCCCAGCGGGGGTGAACCGGTCGGCGGGGAAGGCCATGTCCAGAGACTGGTGGGGCCGGTCGGTGTTGTACTCGTCGCGGAACACGTCGATCGCGGCCTGAGCGGTGTCCAGGTCCGGCCAGACCGGCACGTCGTCGAGGAGTTCCCGGCGCAGGGTCTGATGGAACCGTTCCACCTTTCCCGTCGTGGTCGGCGACGCCGGCTGGGTCAGCCGGTGGATGATCCCGTTCTCCCGGCAGATCCGGTCGAACAGCACCTCCCCGCCCTTGCCGAACCGGTCGGTGAACTGCTTGCCGTTGTCGGTCAGGACTTCCTCAGGCACCCCGAACCGTCGCAGCCCCTCGGCGAAGGCCAAACACACCGCCCGGCCGGTCGCCCTACGCACGACCTGGGCGATGACGCAGAACCGGGAATGGTCATCCACCCCCGTGACGACCTTCGCCTCGCTGCCGTCAGCGAGGAACACCCCACCGACGATGTCCATCTGCCACAGCTCCATCGGCCGAGCCCGTTCCCACCGGCGGTAGTCCTTGCGCCCCCGACGGCGAGGCACCGGCTCGATCAACCCGTGGCGGACCAGGACCCGATACACCGTCATCCGCGACGGCACCGGCTCCGGACAGCCATGCCGCCCTAGCTCGAACGCGATCCGCCGGGCGCCCCACCGCGGATGATGCCGACGCAGCTCACACACCAACGCCTCCACCTCCGGCGACGCCTGATGAGCACACCCCTGCGGCCGACGGGACCGGTCCTCCAACCCCGCCAACCCCGACTCGGCATAACGCGCAAGCCACGTGTGAACCGTCTGACGGGACACCCCGACCCGGGCTGCCACCTCCACCACCGGATCCCCGGCCCGCACCGACAACACCGCCCGATACCTCTGCTCGACGATCGACAACTCCACCAGCGCCAATCCCGGCCTCCCACCACGCGATGCCCGCAAACACCACGCGATGAAGAAGCCAACTCATGATCATGTCAAGCATCTGGTGGGACGCGACTGTCAAGCATGTCCCGTGACGGGACATAGCCACCTAACGTCCTGTTGCTGAATTGCTCTGTCTTTGATCAAGGCACCGCGCTCCGCGCGGTGCGGGGCGGCGAGCCCGGCCGGCGGCAAGCCGCCCCGGACGCCTACGGCACCGGGGCGGTGAGCCACCGACAGCCGCCGGGACACCGCCCCCAGGCCGGAGCAAGACTCAGCCCAGTGCAAGTTCGTCCGGGAAGCGCTCGCGAAGCGCGGTGATCGCATGGCGCAGGCAGTAATCGAGGCTGTTGCCGTCGACCCTGATCGACGCACCGTCGAGCCGCCTGCCCGAGATCACCACGGTCCAGGGCGTGCGCTCCCGTTCCCCGTCAATCTTGACGATCCCGACCAGGCCCATCTCCCCCAGATGCGCTAGCAGCTCCGGCACGCACTCGTCCCACCCCATTCACGGATGGGACCACGCAGGCCGCTACGGAAGCCAGCGGGTCGGCCTGGTCGCGTGGTCGGGGCTTCCGGCTGCCGCGCCAGTCCAAACCCGGGACTGGCTTGCCACCGGGTACCCGGGTCACCCCAGCAGCTCCACCGCCAGGACGTGCCCGACCGCCCACAAGCAGCCGGCGGCACCGCGCAGAGCCCGGCCACGCCGCCGCAAGGCCCTCAGGATGAGCCAGGGCACCGGCCAAAGCGAGGTTCACTGAGCCCACACTCAGGCCGTCTCCAGGCCGTCTCAGGCCGTGGCCAGGCCGTCAGACGCCGCCCAACGATGACCAAGGTCAACCAACGGCACCAGATAAACGACCAGCTCAGAGCCCTGATCGCGGCGCTGAGCTGGTGGGCGACGGACGAGTCGACCTGTACGCCGGATTCTGTGCCCGGCGCGTACCCCTCGCGGGGTTGCGCGCCAGCGGCGGCCATCCATCTAGGCCTGCCGTCGCCGGCAGGCTCCAGCGGCCTACCCGCAGACATCGGGCGGGCAGCCCTCAGGCGTCTGCGCAGGCCGTCCTCTTGCGGTGACGGCCCATTTTGGCCTTGCTCCGGGTGGGGTTTACCGAGCCATCCCGGTCACCCGGGATGCTGGTGGGCTCTTACCCCACCGTTTCACCCTTACCGTCCCCGTTGGGGGCCGGCGGTCTGTTCTCTGTGGCACTGTCCCGCGGGTCGCCCCGGGTTGCCGTTAGCAACCACCCTGCCCTGTGGAGTCCGGACGTTCCTCGGCGACGGGCACCTGGCCCGCCGACGCGACCGCCCGGTCGACTCGTCCGTCGCGCACCCATCCTAACGACCACACCCCCGCGCCCATTTCGCGGCCTTCCGGGCTGGCCGCCGACACCATGTCGGCGACATGGCGGGATCCCAGCGCTCCGGATACCGCCATGTCGCCGACATGCAGATGATCAAGGAGAGCGGGGCGGGGCGAGGCCGCACGGGGCTGGACCGGCCGGGCGGGGCGAGGGGGGACGGGGCAGGGCCGGGCGGGGCGGGGCGGCCGGGCGGGCTAGCCTCGGCGGCGTGGAACTCTCCGACGCCGCGCTGCTGGTCACCGCCGGTCTCGCCGCGGGCACGGTCAACGCGGTGGCCGGCGGCGGCTCGCTGATCACCTTCCCGGCCATGATCGCGGCGGGCCTTCCGCCGGTGCCGGCGAACGTGAGCAATTCCGTGGCGGTGTTCCCCGGGTACGTGGCGAGCGTGGCGGGCAGCCGCACGGACCTGCCGCGCGGCCGGGCGCTGTGGGCGCTGCTGCCGACCACGGTGGTGGGCACGATCGTCGGGTGCCTGCTGTTGCTGGGCACCCCGGCGCGGGCGTTCGAGCTGGTGGTGCCGTTCCTGGTGCTCGGGGCCACCGCCGTGCTCGCGTTCCAGGATCCGCTGCGCCGCCTCGTCGGGCACCCGGCCGAGCTGGGGCCGCGCCGCCGTACCGTCACCGTGCAGGCCATGGTCGCGGTCGGCGCGGTGTACGGCGGCTATTTCGGCGCGGCCCTGGGGGTGATGCTGGTGGCCGGTCTGGCGCTGGTGCTGGACGCGACGCTGGCCCGGGTGTCGGCGGTGAAGAACCTGCTCTCGGCGACGGTCGGGCTGACCACGCTTGTGGTGTTCGCGCTGTTCGGCCCGGTGAACTGGGCGGCCGTCGGGGTGGTGGCCCCGGCGACCCTGGTCGGCGGGTACGTCGGCGCGCGGCTGGTGCGCCGGCTGCCGCCGGTGGTGCTGAAGACGCTGATCGTGGCGTTCGGCACGGCCATCGGCCTGTACCTGCTGTGGCGCGCGGTGCGCTGAGCCGACCTGCCCGGATCGACGTGCGCCGAGCCGCCCCGGCCGGCTCGCCACAGGCTCAGTACGCCTCGCCGACCGGCTCCTCCGGGGCGTGTTCGTTGCGGGCGGCGGCCCGGTTCCAGCGGGCCCAGAGCACCCGTTCGCCGTGGCCGGCGGCCATCCGGTGTGCGGTGGCGAGGTAGACCAGCGCGCCGGCGGCGAGGACGCCGAGGCCGACCCAGAAGGGCAGGGCGAGCCCGTGCTCGGCGAGCTTGCCGGAGATGATCGGGGCGGGCGCGGCGGCGCCCCAGCGGACCAGGTTGAACGCGCCGGTGGCGACCCGGCGGTCGGCGGCGCCGAGGCCGAGGGCCAGGTCGGTGAGGTTGGCGTTGGCAAGGCCCATGAACAGGCCGGCGACGACGAGCACGACCAGCGACATGGCGGTGCCGGTCGAGGTGGCGAACAGCACCATGCAGGCCAGCAGGCCGGCGACGGCCACGCCGACGGTCTGCACCGCGCCGATGCGGTGGGCGAGCCGGTGGCCGACCACGAGGATGCCGGCGGCGAGGCCGAGGCCCCAGCCGGTGAACGCGAGGCCCAGCGGGATGACGTCGAGGCCGAGGAAGAGCGGCGTGTAGCCGAGCACGACGAAGAAGACGAAGTTGTAGGCGGCGGTGACGGCGCACAGGGCCACGAACGCGGGCCGGCGGTAGGTGGCGAAGATCGCGCCGAGGCGTACCGGAGGTTGGGGGTTTGCCGGCTCGCGGAGCCGGCGGGACGCGACGGCGAGCGCGAGGACCATGAAGATGCCGCAGACGAAGAACGGCAGCCGCCAGCTCACCTCGCCGAGCAGGCCGCCGAGCAGCGGGCCGACGGCGAAGCCGAGGCCGAGCGCGGTCTCGAAGAGGCCGACCACCCATTCGCGATCGTTGGCGAGGTTGACCAGCACCACCATGGCGGTGGCGAAGAACATGGCGTTGCCCAGCCCCCACACGCCGCGCAGCACCGACAGTTGCACGATGTCGTTGCTGAACGAGGCGCCGATGGCGGCCAGGCCGACCACGGAGACGCCGGTGATCAGCACGGGCTTGAAGCCGAACCGGCCGCTGGCCAGGGTCGCGGGGATCATGCCCAGGGCCATGACCGCGATGTACGCGGTGAACAGCAGCTCGACCTGCCAGGCGGTGACGCCGATGGCCTCGCCGATGGCGGGCAGGATGGGGTCGACGACGGCGATGCCGGCGATGGCGAGGAAGGCCACCAGGGTGGTGGCGTAGATGGCACTGCGGTGGGGTTCGTTGCGCCGGTCCACTCCGCCTCCCGGATAGCTGTATCGTACAGTTAGTTTTCTTGTATCCTACAGCTATGAGCGAGGACGGCACTGCGGAAGGCACTGCGGAAGAGGTCACACTCGGGCGGATCGAGACCGAGGTGGCGCTCCTCATGCGACTCGGCGAGGCGACCCGGCGCGCCACCGGCACGGCCGAGCACCGGGTGCTGGACCGCGCGGCGTACGTGATCCTGCGGCACCTCGACAGCGCCGGCCCGCAGAACGTCTCGGCGCTCGCCGCCCGGCTCAACCTGGACGGCTCCACGGTCACCCGGCAGGTCTCCGCCATGCAGCGCGACGGGCTGATCGCCCGCGCCCCCGACCCGAGCGACGGCCGGGGCACCGTCGTCTCCCCCACCCCGGCCGGGCTGCACCGCATGGCCGCCGTCCGGGCGGCCCGCACCCGGCTCTACGGCGACGTCCTCGCCGACTGGGCCCCGGCCGACCGCGACACCCTGGCCGACCTGCTGCGCCGGCTCAACGAGGCGCTGGAGACCAGGGCCCGCACCCGCCGCTGACCGCCGCCGCCAAGCGCGCCCCGCCGCCGGGCACGCCCCACCGCCGGGCACGCACCGCCGCCGGGCGTCCGCGCCCTCCCGCCGCGCCGGGCGCGCGCCTGGCGGCAGGCTTGTTAGGAAGGGCCCCCTGTACAACAGAATGCGTTAACAGGGGGCCCTTCCTTACCCCACAGGGGCGGCGTCGGCGTCGCGGGCCGGGCCCGGGGTGACGCGCGGGTCGCCCTCGTCGGCGAAGTAGTCGTCCGGCGTGGTGCCGTCGCGGCCCGCGTCCACCTTCGCCGCCCGCAGGGCCAGGGTCACCAGGGCGGCGACCAGCAGGTTCACCAGCACCGCCACGATCCCCACGTAGATCGTCTTCTTGGTGTCGAAGCCGAAGTCGCTCAGCGGGAACGCCGAGCCGCCGAAGTGGGCGCGCTTCGTCGCCGGGTTGGGGATCTGGTAGAGCATCCACATGCCCAGCCCCATGCCGGCCGCCCAGCCGGCGATCAGCGCGCCCCGGTGGAACCAGCGGGTGTAGAGGCCCAGCGCCACCGCCGGCAGCGTCTGGAGGATGATCACGCCGCCGATGAGCTGGAGGTCGATGGAGAACTGCGGGTCGAGGAAGACGATGCAGGCCACCGCGCCGACCTTCACCACCAGCGAGGTGATCTTCGAGACGTTCGCCTCCTGGGCCGGGCTGGCGTCCCGCTTCAGGTACTCCTTGTAGATGTTGCGGGTGAACAGGTTCGCCGCCGCGATCGACATGATCGCCGCCGGCACCAGCGCCCCGATGCCGATGGCCGCGTACGCGACCCCGGCGAACCAGTCGGGGAACTGCTGGTCGAACAGCACCGGCACGACCGTGTTCGCGTCCGCGCTGCCGGGCGTCGACCCGGGCAGCGGCTTCACCCCCGCCGCGATGGCCATGTAGCCGAGCAGCGCGATCAACCCGAGGACCAGGCTGTACGCGGGCAGCGCCGACATGTTCCGCTTGATCACGTCCCGGTTCCGGCTGGCCAGCACGCCGGTGATGCTGTGCGGGTAGAGGAACAGCGCCAGCGCCGAGCCGAACGCCAGGGTGACGTACTGGAGCTGGTTGTTGGCGTTGAGCAGGATCCCGTCGTTGGGGTTCTGCGCCGTGGCCTGGAACTTCGCCTCGGCGGCGTCGAAGATCGAGCCCCAGCCGCCCAGCTTCTGCGGCAGCCAGAGCACCGCCACCAGGATCACCACGTAGATCAGCGTGTCCTTGACGAACGCGATCAGCGCGGGCGCGCGCAGCCCCGACTGGTAGGTGTAGGCGGCCAGGATCGCGAACGCGATGATGATCGGCAGGTGCCGCGCGAGGGCGCTCTCGCCGGTCACCCCCATGGTCTTGAGCACCGCCTCGATGCCGACGAGTTGCAGCGCGATGTACGGCATGGTGGCGACGATGCCGGTGACCGCGACGACCAGCGCCAGCACCGGCGAGTCGAACCGGCTGCGGACGAAGTCGGCGGGGGTGACGAAGCCGTGCCGGTGCGACACCGACCAGAGCCGGCACAGCACCAGGAACACCATCGGGTAGATCACGATCGTGTACGGCACCGCGAAGAAGCCCATCGCGCCCGCGCCGAACACCAGCGCCGGCACCGCCACGAACGTGTACGCCGTGTAGAGGTCACCGCCGACGAGGAACCAGGTGATCCAGCCGCCGAAGCTGCGCCCGCCCAGCCCCCACTCGTCGAGGTGGGCCATGTCCCTCGGCGCCCGCCACCGGGCCGCCACGAAACCCATGACGCTGACCAGCAGGAACAGCACCGTGAAGACGATGATCTCGGTCAGATGGTCGCGCCACATCAGTGACCACCCCGCTTCCTGGTCAGCCGGTAGACCAGCGTGGTGGTGGTCACGCCGAGCAGGATGTAGGCCAGTTGCAGCCAGTAGAAGCGCGGGAACCCGAACACGCGCGGCGCGTCGGCGTTGAAGAACACCGGGATCAGCGGCACCACGATCGGGACGAACAGCAACCAGTTCCAGGGGCTGTGGTCCTTCGCCCTGGACGACGCCGAGCCGGGTTCCTCCGGTTCGGATGCGGTCATACGACACACCTCCGGTGGTCTCGTCTCCCCATGACGGCCGGACGTTACGACGTGGTGACGGGCGTCACGTTCGACCGGCGTGGGACGGTGCGCCGAGCGGGCCGCCGGGTGCGCCGAACGGCATGTCCGTCGATGTCTCTCCGGTCGCGGGCAGACGAGACCGGCGGCCGTCCCGTCGGGCGGCCGCCGGTGAGCGGTGGGTCAGAGCGCGGCGAGGTGGGCGGTGTCGTTGACCGAGCGCACCGCGACGCCGCCGTCGGGCCACCGGTCGAGCACCGAGATGCCGGCCGCGTCGAGGTAGAGCCGGTGCAGGAACGCGTCGTCGGCGGCGAGGGCCTCGCGCAGCACCAGCTTGATCGGCGAGACGTGCGAGACCACCACCACGGTCTCCCCGGGGTACGCCCCGACCAGCGCGTCCGTGGCCCGGGTCACCCGGGCGGCGACCTCGGTGAACGACTCCCCGTCGGGCGGGGCGACCCGGGTCGAGGCGAGCCACGCGTCCAGCTCGCCCTGCCAGCCGGCGCGCACCTCGGCGAAGGTGCGCCCCTCCCACGCCCCGAAGTCGCACTCGATCAGGTCGTCGTCGGTGCGTACCGGCACGGGCTCGCGCAGCGCCCCGGCGATCGCCCGCGCGGTGGCCGTACACCGGGACAACGGCGAGCTGACCACGGCCGCGACGGCCGGGGCGAGGGCGGCCACCCGGGCGGCCGTGGCCCGCACCTGGGCGCGGCCCCGGGCGGACAGCGGCACGTCGCCGCGGCCGGAGTAGCGGCGCTGCTCGGTGAACTCGGTCTCGCCGTGCCGCACCAGGATCAGCCGGGTCGCGGTGTCGCTGGGGCGCGGCTCCCAGGAGGCGGGGGCGGTCGCCGGGTCGGTGCCGGCCCGCTTCGTGGCGGCGCGGGCGGCGGCCTCCCGGGCGAGGGCGCGGGCGGGCGAGTCGGGTGCGGCGACCTCGCGGGGCGGCTCGGCGGCGGGCCGGGCCGCCCCGCCCGCGTCGGCCTTCCGGGCCTTCCCGCCGGTGGCCGCCGCGTCCATCGCGGCGTTGGCCAGGGCGTCGGCGTGCCGGTTGCGCTCCCGGGGGATCCACTGGAAGCGCACCGCCGCGAACCGGCCGACCAGCGCCGCGGCCTGCGCGGCCAGCGGGCGCAGCCCCGGGTGCTTGATCTGCCAGCGGCCGCACATCTGCTCGACCACCAGCTTGGAGTCCATCCGGGCGTCGACCTCGACCGCGCCCAGCTCGGCGGCGGCCTCCAGGCCGGCGATCAGCCCCCGGTATTCGGCGACGTTGTTGGTGGCCGTGCCGATCGCCGCGGAGCGTTCGGCGAGCACCTCGCCGCTGGCCGCGTCCCGGACCACCGCGCCGTAGCCGGCCGGGCCGGGGTTGCCCCGGGACCCGCCGTCGGCCTCGACGACGACCGCGCGCACCGCCATCGGAGCTACAGCCCCGACTCGTTGGTGCGGACCATGATGCGGCGGCACTCCTCGCAGCGCACCACGTCGTCCGGCGCGGCCCTGCGGATGCGGGCCATGTCCGCGCCGTAGAGCTCCAGCCGGCAGCCGCCGCAGCGCCCGCCGGTGAGCAGGGCCGCGCCGAGCCCCGTGTCGGCGCGGATCTTGTCGTAGAGGGTGACCAGGTCCGCCGGGAGGTCACCGGCGAGGGGCTGGCGGGACTGCCGCTTGAACTCCTCCTCCTTGGCGATCTCGGCGAGGGCGTCGTCGCGCCGCTGCTCGGCCGCCGCCCGCCGCTCGCGCGCCTCGGCCGCCCGCCGTTCGATCCCGTCGAGTACGCCCTGGGCGGTCTCCCGCTGCTCCATCAGCTCCAGCTCGGCGTCCTCCAGGTCGCTCTGCCGGCGGTTGAGCGAGACCAGCTCGTGCTGGAGCGCCTCCAGCTCCCGGGCCGGGCCGCTGCCGGCGGCCAGCCGCGCCTCGTCCTTGCTCTTGCGGGCCCGGACCTGGTCGACGTCCTTCTCGATGCGGGCGATGTCGCGGTCCAGGTCGTCGACGGCGACCTGGGCGCGGACCCGCTCGTCCTCCAGCGCGGACAGCTCCCGGGCGAGGGCCTCCAGCTCGGCCAGCTCGGGCAGGGTGCGGCGGCGGTGGGCGAGCTGGGCGAGGGTGGTGTCGATCGCCTGGAGGTCGAGCAGGCGGCGCTGGACCTTCGGGTCAGCCTTCACGTCGGGGCTCCTTGTCGTCCGCGGCGGGGGCGGGGTCGGCGGCGGGTCCCGGGGCGGCGCCGCCGGGCACGGTGCGGGTGGCTGCCGGGCCGGCAGCCGTGGGGGCGGCGGCGTGCACCGTCCACGGGTCGGTGTCCAGGTCGGACACGACGGTCTCGACGCCCAGCTCGGCCCGCAGGGCGGCGGCCAGGTCGTCGAGCCAGGGTCGCTCGGTCGCCCAGTGGGCGGCGTCCAGCAGGGCGGGGCCGCCGGCGGCGAGGTGCTCGCCGGCGGGGTGGTGGCGCAGGTCGGAGGTCAGGTAGGCGTCGACGCCGGCCGCGGTCGCCGCGCCGAGGAACGCGTCCCCCGAGCCGCCGCTGACCGCGAGGGTACGAACCATACGCCCGGGATCGCCGGCGGCGCGAACGCCCCAGGCGGTGACGGGGAGCACGGCGGCGGCGTGCCGGGTCAGCTCGGCGAGGGTCATGGGCCGGGGCAGCTCGCCGATGCGGCCGATGCCCCGCCCCGCGCCGGCGGCCGGGGAGCCGGGGGCCGGCGGGTGCAGCGGGCGCAGGCCGGTCAGCCCGAAGCGGGCCGCGAGGGAGTCGGAGACGCCCGGGTCGGCCACGTCGGCGTTGGTGTGCGCGACGTACAACGCCACGTCGGCCTTGATCAGGTCGTGGACGATGCGCCCCTTGAACGTCGTCGGGGCGACGGAGGAGACCCCGCGCAGCAGCAGCGGATGGTGGGCCACGATCATGTCGGCGCCGGCGGCGAGGGCCTCGGCGACCGTCTCGGGGACCACGTCGACCACGCAGGCCACCCGGCGCACCGGGGCGGTGGGCTCGCCGAGCACCAACCCCACCCGGTCCCACTCCTCGGCCCAGCTGGTCGGGTAGCGGCGCGCGAGTGCCGCCACCACGTCGGCCACGGTCGTCGGCGGCGGCGGTGTCGCGGTTGTGCTCACGGCGGGCCAGCTTACCGGCGTCGGCCGCGCGTCACGGCCTCGGCGGTGGGCAGGGGCCCCTCGGCCGACGGAATCCGCTGACAAGGGGCCCCTGCTTCTCGGCCGGGCTCAGGCGGCCGGGCTCACCGGGCAGCGCAGGCCGCGCACGGCAGCCAGGACGGCGGCCCAGGGGAACGCGTGCAGGTGGTGCTCGCCGGTGCCGGGCGGGTGCAGCGGGACGACGTGGTCGCCGAAGACGACGTCGACCCCCCACTCGGCCAGCCGGGCCAGGCTGGCCCGGAAGGCCGGGTGCCCGGCCATCGCGACGTTGGTGAACGGCACCGCCACGATCGGCACCCCCTTGCCCTGCCCCTCGACCAGCAGGCCGAGGGCGAGGGTGTCGGTGATCCCGGCCGCCCACTTGTTGACCGTGTTGGACGTCGCCGGGCAGACGACCATCGCGTCGGCCGGGGGCAGCACGTCCGGGTCGCCCGGGTCCTTGTAGCGGCTGCGGACCGGATGACCGGTCTGGCGGGCCAGCGCCGGCCGGTCGACGAACTTCGCGCCGTCCGGCGTGGTGACCACGCACACGTCCCAGCCGTCCTGCTGGGCCAGTTCCACGAGCCGGCCGACGTGGCTGGCCAGCGGCGACCCGCAGGCGATGACGTAGAGCACCTCGCGGCGCTCGCTGCTGCGGTGCGGATCGGTGATCCCGACCCCCGCCGCGCTCATACTCCCACTCCCATGTGCTCAGCCAACTCCGCGATCAGCGAAGGCGGCGCACCCCTTGTGCGACGCAGGACGTCCGACATCACCTCGTGGGCGATGGGACGGCAGCGGATCTCCGAGGGGGCGAGCCGGTCGCCGCGCAGCAGCATCTCCCCGGCGTTGGCCACGTCGCCGATCTGGGCGAAGCCCCGGGCCAGGTCGAGCAGGTGGTGGGCGCGGCGCTCGGGCAGCAGGGTGTTGAACGCCGGCTCGGCGATGCGCTGCTGGTGGACCTCCACCGCCCGCCCCCCGTCGCCCAGCTCCACGGCGGCGGCGGCCCGGTGCAGCTCCACGTTGGTCGGGCCGAACGACGTCCAGTAGTGGTTCTGGTCGCTGCCCAGCAGCAGGGCCGCCTCGTGGGCGCCGTTGATCAGGTCGTCGACGGTGGCGGAGTCGCCGAGCCGCGCGGCGGCCATCGCGCCCTGCAACAGCAGCAGCCCGTAGACGGAGAGCCGCCCCGGGTCGGTGTCGTTGCCCCCACCGGGGGCGAGCCGGTTGGCGATGGTGAGGTTGAGCTCCAGCGCGGGACGGGGGCGGCCCATCGCGACCATCGCGTTGCAGACCCGGGTGGTGGCGATGCCGGCCAGCAGCGGGTCGTCGGCCCGCTGGGCGACGGCCATCGACCGGTCGGCGGCCAACCAGGCGAGGTCGCACTCGCCGAGCTTGCGCAGCACCGAGGAGGCGATCTGGTAGACCTGGCCGAGCAGGTGCGCCGCCTCCCGGGAGTGGTCGCCGTCGTGGCCGGCGTCGGCGGCCTGGGCGTCGCGCAGCAGCTTCGGCAGCGCCCGGGTCAGCATCCCGTAGCGGCCGTACTGGTAGGTGAGCCAGGCGTGGTTGACCGCCTTGCGCATGTCCACCAGGGGCGGCGGGTAAGGGGCCGCGTCGAAGTAGGCGCTCATCGAGTCGTACCGCTCCAGGGCGGCCCGGATCTCCTGGACCTCGACCTGGTCGATGCAGTTGAGGGCGTCGGCCCGCCGCTCCGGGTCCTTGCCCAGCAGCAGCTGCACGTCGACTTCGAGGATGTAGGCGATCTCGTAGAGGACGGAGAACTTGTCGAGCCGGCGCACCCCGCGCTCGACCTTGTCCACCCAGCTCTTGGACTTGCCGAGCCGGTCGGCGAAGACCTGTTGGGACAGCTTGCGCCGCCCGCGCCAGTAGGCCACCCGCCGGCCAATGGGTAACTCGTCCATCTCCCCGTCCCTCCCCTGCCGGGGGCCGACCGGCCACCGGCGGCCGCCTGCGCGGGTGGCGCGGCAGTCCGTTCGTCCTCAGGTTTTCGCTGGTCGCACAGCCTGTACGTCGGCCGTACGGGTGACCCTCATAGCTTTCGTGCAACTTGCACCAACTGTTCCGTCAGGTCAACGACGGCGGTCTACGGCAGTGACGGCGCTCGACATGTGACCTGGCACCTAGGGATGCCCGGCGGAGGGAGTACGAACGAATGTGGGGGAACGTCGGCCCACGGGTCGCACAGCTGTCGCCGCTGGAACGGGTCCGGCTGCGGAGGGTCGCCGTCCGCTACGCCGCGCACGGCTGGGAGGTGACTCCCGGCGCGTGTCTGGCCCGCAGTCGCTTCGTGTGCGGCCGGGCCGGCTGCCCCACCGTCGGCTGCCACCCCGCCCTCCAGGAGTGGGAGCGGGCCGCCACGGCCGACCCGGCCCGGGTGGCGACCTGGTGGCGCAGCCGCCCGCACGGGGTGCTGCTGCCCACCGGGCGCGCCTTCGACGTCCTGGAGGTGCCGGCCCACCTCGGGCGGCACGTGCTCGACTCCGTCGGGACACACCCGGCCGGCCTCGGGGTCCGGGGGCCGGTGCTGGTCACCCCCACCGGGCGCTGGATGTTCCTGGTCCGCCCGGGCGACCCGCTCCGGCCCGAGCTGGAACACTGCTTCCACGTGGTCCGGCACGGCGTCGGCTCGTGGATCGCCGCCCCGCCGACCCGGCTGCCGGAGGGCCCGGTCCGCTGGGCGGTCGCCCCGGAGCAGGCGCGCTGGCAGCTTCCGGACTCCTACCTCATGCAGAACGTGCTGGTCGACGCCCTGCGGGCCACCGGCGTGGCGCTGCCGGCCGAACTGCTCCCCGGTCACCTGCCGCTGCCCCGGCGCGGCTGGTGAGGGCCACGGCCGGCAGGCGACCGCCGCAGCCCGCCGCCGACAGGCGACCGACGCGTGACGCCCTCGGTAGGCGGCGGACACCACGCGCCCTCGGCGGGCGGCCGGGGACGGTTGCTGTCGGGGAGCGGACGCCGGGCGGGCAGCGTCCCGGCCGCCACGGGCGTCGTTGACCCGGGCGAGGGCGCGACAGCGCCCCGATCGGGGGTCTGATGTCCAGGGATGACGCGGCGCGCCGACCCGACGGGGCGGAACCGCCGCCGCACCACCGCCGGCCACGGCGCTGGCCGCCCACCCGTCCGCCGGGCTCGCGCCCGGGCCGCCCCCGCCCGCTGGGCTCCCACCCGGCCGGCACCCGCCGCCCCACCAGCTGACCCCGCCCCCGCCGGCGCCCGCGTTCACCCCCGCGATCTTGCACTTTGGGCCCCGACAAGGTGGGAGAAATGCCACGCGTCGGGGGCCGCAACTGCAAGATCGCGGAGGCATGGGCGGTCAGGGAGCCGTGGGGAGGGGTGGGAGGGTCGGGAGGCGGGGCGAGTGCAGGAGGCGGGCGTCGTCGGTGACGATCGCGTGCTCGTGGCCCGCCAGGCGGTCCAGCCAGCCGATGCCGGCCACGCCCATCGCCACCGCCGCCGTGGCGTACGCGTCGGCGACGCCGAGATCCGCGCCGACCACGGTGACCGAACGCAGGCCGGTGGCCGGGGCACCCCGGCGCGGGTCGAGCACGTGGTGGCCGCGCTCGTACACCCCGGAGGTGGCGATCGCCAGGTCGGTGCCGGTGAGCACCAGGCACGTCGAGGTCTCGTCCCACGGGTGCCGCACGCCGATCCGCCACGGCCGGCCGCCCGCCGACAGTCCTCGCGCCCGCACGTCGCCGCCCGCGTTCACGCAGTGGTTCGGCGCGCCGGCGGCGAGCAGCCGGTCGGAGGCGACCTGCGCCGCCCAGCCCTTCACGTAGCCGGACGGGTCCAGCGCGCCGGTCGCGTACGCGTCGAAGAAGCCGTCGGTGTCGCCCCACAGGTCGGCGCAGCGGCCCAGGACGGCCCGCAGGTCCGGCGACGCCTCCGACAGCAGCACCTCGCCCCGGTCGAAGCGGCGCAGCTCGCTGTCGGCCCGGTAGGTGCTGAACCGGGCGTCGACCTCCCGCAGCCAGGCGAACGTCTCCTCGGCCAGCTCGTGCAGCCGCCCGGCGGGCAGGTCGTCGGCGAGGTCGAGGCTGATCGCCGTACCCATGATCTGCTCGACCCGGCGCAGGCCCGGCCGGGTCGGTGCCGCCGCCACCTCAGCGGGCCCGGTCGATGGCGGCCTGGAGCGACCGCCGGTAGGACTCGCTGGTGGCGGTCGCCCCGGAGACCGTGTCCACCTCGGCGCTCTGCCGCTGCACGACCTGCCCCGAGGGGCCGCTGTAGCGGCCGTCGACCTGCTCGCTGCGCCGGTCGGACTGCGCGGTCTCCTGCGGCAGCTCCAGGGCCACGGCGTCGACGATCCGGGTGCCGGAGACGACGATCTGCACCTGCACGTTGCCGTACTCGTTCTCGACGACCGGCCCGGTGACCCGGCGGGTCGTCGCGCGCGGCGCGGCGGTGGTGGCGCGCGGGGCCGAGGTGGGCCGGGCCGTGGTGGCGCGGGCCGACGGGGTGCGGGTGGCGGCCGGGGTGGTGGCGCGGGCGCGGGGCTTCGCGCCGAGGGTGGCGGTGCCGGCCGGCGGGGTGGCCCCGCCCGACGGGGCGGCGACGGCCGGCGGCTCGTGGGCGGCCTGGCCGACGCCCGGGGAACCCTTGAGCACCACCAGGGCGGTGGTGCCGGCGGCGAGGCCGGTGATCGCGAGGAGCGCGCGACGCATGGCGGGGGACCTCTCGGCGAAGGACTACAGCTCGAAGGTGGCGCGGTGGACCTGGCGGCGGGGCACGCCGGCCGCCCGCAGCGCGCGGACCGCCTGCGCGACCAGGCCGGGCGGCCCGCACAGGTAGACGTCGCGGCGGGCCACGTCGGGCACCAGCTCGCGCAGCCCCTGGGCGCTGAGCACCTGCCGGGGGCCGGGGTCGTCGCGGGAGCCGACGACGTACCAGACGTCGGTGCCGCGTTCCTGGGCGAGCCAGTCCAGCTCCCGCTGGAGCAGCACGTCGTCGGGGGTGCGGGCCCGGTAGATCAGGGCCGCGCCCGGCGGCAGCTCCTCCAGCATGGCCCGCAGCGGGGCGATGCCGCTGCCGCCGGCGATCAGCAGGGCCCGCTCCCGGCGGCGGTGGGCGGCGGTGAAGGTGCCCGCCGGGCCCTGCGCCCACACCCGGGTGCCCTGCGCCAGCTCGCGCAGGTCGGCGGTGTGCGCGCCGACCACCTTGACGGTCAGCCGCAGCCAGCGGCCGTTCGCGGCGGCGGAGACGGAGAACGGGTGCGACTGCCACCAGCAGCCCGGCGCGAGGAACCGCCAGCGCAGGAACTGCCCGCCGAGCAGGTCGAGCCGGTGCAGCCGCCGGCCCGTCAGGTAGATCGACACCGTGTCGCGGCTCTCCGCGACGACGTCGGCCACCCGCAGCCGGTGCCGCAGGTTGAATCGCAGCGGGGCGACCACCCGGCCCCCGATCAGGGCGGCGGCCACCAGCGCGTACGCGGCGATCCAGCCGGTGCGCACCGGCCCGGGCGGAAAGAGCTGCGCGCCGTTGCTGAACTGGTGGCCGAACCCGAGCACGACGGCGAGGTAGCTGGCCAGGTGCAGGTGGTACCACAGCTCGTAGGGCAGCGCCCGGCGCAGCGCGCGGACCCCGGTGAGGCCGAGCAGCACCAGGATGCCGGCCGCGGCGAACGCGCCCACCATGTCCTCGTAGTCGGCCAGCAGCTCGCCGGCCTGGCCGGGCACCGACCGGCCGCCCTCGGCGGCGTAGCCGACCACGATCAGCGACAGGTGGGCCAGCACCGTGACCAGCAGGGTCGCGCCGACGTCCCGGTGCCAGCGGGAGATCCGTTCCGGGCCGGCCGACCGCTCGAACACGCCGAGGCGGGTCGTCATCAGCACCTGCACCAGCAGCAGGTAGCCGGCCACGAGGCCGGTGATCCGGCCGGCGGCGGTCAGCGCGGCGGCGGTGGTGTCCAGGGAGCCGGCGGGGGTGTCCAGCCACCACGGCAGCACGGCGGCGACCAGGCCCGCCCAGAACAGGCCCACCAGCGCCCGCCGGCCGCCGGGCCCGCGCCGGGGCACCGCAGCCGGGGGTACGGGCGCAGCCGACCGGCCGCCGTGCGGGGCGGGGTTGCCCGTACGGCGGCCGGCGGTGTGGGTCTGCGGGTGGGTCACGCGTACAGCTTCATGGGGCTGAACTTCTGCCGGGGGAAGATCTTGTCGACCTCGGCGGTGGTGAGACCGAACCGGCCCTGCGCCACGGAGCCGTACACGTCGAACATGTTGTTGTACTCGGGCACGTCGCCGGAGTCGAGGTCGCTCAGGCCGTTCCACGCGCCCAGCAGCGAGCCGGCGAGCTTGCGGCCGGACAGGACGGTGACCACGCCGCCGTGCCCGTGGTCGGTGCCGCCGCCATTGGAGGCGACCCGGCGGCCGAACTCGCTGGACACCATGACCGTGACGTCGGCGGCGGCGTCGCCGAGGTCGGTGAAGAACGCGGCCAGCGCGGCGGCCAGCTCGCCGAGGCGGCGGTGCAGCTGCCCGCCGGGGCGGGTGCCCTGGTTCTCGTGGGTGTCGTAGCCGCCCATCCCGACGGTGGCGACCCGGACGTTGGCCCCGCCCTTGATGAGCTGGGCGAGCTGCCCGAACGCGTAGCCGACGCCCTCGTACTTCACGCCCTCGGCCGGCTGGTAGGGCTTCGCCGCGAGCTGCTGCGCGGTGGCCAGCGCGCCGAGGCCGTCCTGCACCGCCTCCTGGACGGGGTGGTTGATCCCGGTGAACAGGCCCCGGATCGCCTTCTCGGTGGCCGCCCGGTACTTCTCGTCGCCGTTGAGCCGCAGCGAGCCGACGCTGTTGATGGCCAGCGCGCCGTTGGTGCCGACCAGCGACCGGGGCAGGGTGCTGCCGATGCCCACGCTGCGGAACGCGGTGCCCTTGCCGAGGTTGTCGACGAGGCTGTCCAGCCAGCCCCGGCCGCCCGTCTCGTTGGGCAGCCCGCCGAGGTTGCAGGCGTCGGCGGCCTGGAAGTGGCTGCGGGACAGCCGCTCGTCGGAGACCGCCGGCACGAAGCCGAGCTGCCCGGCCTTGAGCCACTTCTCCAGCGGGGCGAACGCGCTGGTCAGCTTGAAGCCGCGGCCCAGGGCCAGGGAGTCGTCGCCGAGCAGCAGGTCGGGTCGGGCCTTGGCGAGCACCGGGTCGTCGGCCGGGGCGACCAGGCTCAGCCCGTCCAGCCCGCCGTAGAGGAAGACGTGGATCAGGGTGCCGGTCTTCGTCGCCGCGAACGAGGCGGAGGTGGTGACGAACTGGGCGGTGGCCAGGGCGGTCGCGGTGGCGGCGGCCCCGGCGACGAAGGTGCGTCGGGTGACGCCCCGGCCGTCCTGCTGGGCCTCCTCCAGCGCCTCCAGCCGGCGGTAGCGGTCGGCCTCGGCGGCGTTCTCGGCGGCGACGATGTCGGCCTCGGCCCGCAGCAGCGCCTCGGCCGGGTCGTCGGCCAGGCGGCGCACGTCGGGGCATTCGGGGTGCAGGGGGAACGGGTGCACGGTCTTCTCCATCGGGTGCCTCGTCGGCTTCTCCATCGGGTGCCTCACCGCAGGTGGTGCTGGGGGGACGCGAGGATCGCCCGCGCGACGGCGGCGACGGCCCCGTCGAACGTGGCGTCGACCCGGGTGCCCGCCGAGACGCCGGCCACGTCGAGGATCAGCTCCCGTTCCCGGGCGCTGAGCTTCTGGTGCACGAGGCGCTGGGCCAGCGCGTCCACGTACGCCCCGGCGGTGGCCGGCGGCTTCGCGACCAGCTTCTCCGGCGGGGTGTAGGTGAACTGGGTGCGCCGGCCGCCGAGCAGCTCGCCGGCCTCGTTCCAGCCGTTGACCATGGTGCCGGCGGAGGTCCAGGCGACGTAGACGTCGGGGTAGCCGTCCGGGGTGGGCTGGCCCATCGGATACTGGCCCAGCTCGCGCATCTTGTCCTGGACCTGCCGCAGCCCCTGCGCGAACGCGGTGCGCCGGTTGTCGCCCTGCTGGAAGGCCGGCGACGCCTGCGGGGACACGCCGAGGCTGCGGTACGTGGCGACGAGGTACTCCATCGGGCGGCGCACCTTCTGGCCGACCGACGCCCAGAACTCCGAGGAGCTGAACAGCGTCATCAGCATCGGCTTGATCATGCCCTTGTTCGCCGCGTACGTCCTGGCGAGCCGGTCCACGAGGGACTTCGGCGGGGTGTCCGAGACGAACCGGGTGGCGAGGCTCTGCGCCACGTACTTCGCGGTCGACGGGTGCAGCGCGATGTACGCGATGTACGCGTCGATGGCCGCGTCGGCCTTCTTCGGGTCGTCGGAGTCGTTGGCGTGGCTGAAGCCGAGGATCTTCACCTTGCCCAGGTAGTGCCGCTCGGGGCGGAACACGTACTGCCCGTCGTTGACGCCCCGGCCGGTCTGGAGCAGGGCGGCCTGCCGCACGTCCTTCTCGGTGTAGCCGCCGTCGACGCCGACGGAGTACAGCTCCAGGTTCTCCCGGGCCAGGTTCTCGTTGACCGCGTCGGCGCGCGAGTCGTTCTGGTTGAGGTAGAGCAGCAGCGCGGGGTGCCTGTTCGCGGCGACCAGCATCTCCGGGTAGCTGCCCAGCGCGTGCTTGCGCACGACGTCGGTGTCGAAGGACGCCCGGTAGATCTCGCCGCCGTCGAAGTCGGCGGCGACGTGCAGGAAGTCGTTCCAGAAGTCGACCATCACCTCGAAGAGCTGGCGCTCCGACCAGATCTGCCGGGCGATGGTGGCGTCGACCAGCTCGCGTTCCGGCTGCGCGCCCCGCTCGTTGAGCGCGTCGCGCTGGTCGCGCAGCTGCTGCGGGCTGAGCTTGAGGGTGGGCAGTTCGGACAGCTTCAGCTCGGCGGCGCTGGGCGCGATCTTCTCGGGTTCGAGCTGCTGGCGGACCCACGCGTCGATGCCCATCCGCTTGATGTCGGCGAGCAGCTTCGGGGTGGCGCCGAAGGTGGCCCGGCTGGCCAGGTGTCGCACCGGGTCCTTGGCGAGCACCGTCTTGACCGTCACCTCGGTCGCCTCGGCGGCGGCGGCCGGGCCGGAGAAGGTGCGGCCACCGGTGGGCGTGTTCCGCTTCAGCGCCGCGCCGGCCCGGGAGCCCATGTAGCTCTCGTTCTGCTCCGTGTAGGTGCGCACGGTGCTGGGCTGCTGGCCGCCGGGGCGCACGGAGCTGCCGTCGGTGACGGTGGTGCCGGTGGCGTCGCCGATCGGGGCGTCGCCGAGGTCGAGCAGGCCGCGTACCTGCGGGGTCATCGCCAGGGCCGCGCCGCCGGCCACCACGGCGGCGGTGCCGCCGAGCGCGGCGAGGGCGCGGCGGCGGCCCACCCGGCGGCCGGGGTCGCCGTCGTCGTCCAGGTTGGGCAGTCCGGGGCCGTCGGGGCGCGCGGGCCCGCCGAGGCCGTCGGGGCCCACCCAGCGCGGGCCCCGGCGGGCCGCGTCGTGGTCCGCCGCGGCGACCGTCGGGTACGCGGGCTGCGGGCGGCCGGGGTACGGGGCCTGGTGGTACGGGAGCTGGCCCGGCTGGTGGCCGGTGGGTCCGTAGGCGGTGGATGGTCCGTGCTCGCGGTAGGCGTCCGGGCTGGGGTGCTGTCGCCCGTCCCAGGCGCGGTCGTCCCGCGGTCGGCGCGGTGGCACGTTCTGGTCGGCCATGTACCAATCCCGTTTTCGTCAAGCGCCGGAGGCCCAGCCCGGGGGTGGGGCGGGTGCGGCGACTGTTGCCCAAGGAGTTCCCAGGAAGTTAACGACGGGGGGAGACGGCTTCAAGACGCTGCGGAAGGGCCGCGGAGGGCACTTAAGACGGCGCTCAACGCCGACGCCGGGCGATCCGGTCCGGGCCCTGCCGCCGCCGGCGTCCCCAGCAGGGCGGAAGCGAACCCGCCGGCCCTGGCCACGACATTTCGGCCCGACCGGCCGGCCGGCCACGCCGTTGCTTGCCACAGGGAAACTTAAGTCGGGGATAAGCGGGCGCTCAGGTGCCGCGCGGGCCGGCGGCGCACCCGCTCCGCCGAAAGTAGCAGCAGCAGGAGCGCGTGAGCCGCCACCACAGCGGGTATGCCGCCGAACCGCTGAACGCGTGAGGGGAAGGCACCGCCATGCTCAGCAAAGAGGATCAGCGCAGGTTCGAACAGATCACCCGTCAGCTCCGGGAGAGCGACCCGGAGTTCTTCGCCCGCCTGGACCATCGGGCCCGGGCCCGTCGCGGCCGGTACCTGATGCTGTTGACCGTCGTGCTGTGGGCCTCGCTGCCGGCGGCGACCGTCCTGGCCGGCCGACCGGCCGGGGCGATCTTCGCGGCGGTGCTGCTGGCCAACGCCGCCGTCATGTGGCGGTTCCGCCGCCGCTGGTGGTAGCCGCCCCCTCGTCGGCGGCCTCCGGGCGGTCGGCCTCCGGGCGGTCGGCCTCCGGGCGGAACCGGCCGAACTCCCGGTACGCCCGGCCCAGCCGTTCGGTCAGGCCGGGGCCGCCGAGCCCGGCCGCCGGTGCGCCGAGCTGCCGCAGCAGCAGGTCCGGCGCGGCCGCCAGACTCGGCGGCCGGTCCGGCAGCGGCACCGGCGCGACCCAGAACCGGTCGACCGCGTCGGCGAGCGGCGCGGCGGGCAGCGGGGCGAGCGCCCGCGCGGCGCCGACGGCCGGCACGGCCCGACCGTCGCCCGTGGACGGCGCGCCCTGGTCGCCGGGCGTGCGCGCCGCGTCCCGGCCGTCCCCGGTGGACGCCGGCGCGGCGGTCCCGCCGCTGCCGTCGTCCCGCCCCGGGTTGGAGTCGTCCCGTCCTGGGCCGGCGGCGGCGCGCAGGGCCCGCAGCCGGTCCAACAGGTCGGCGCGGCGGCGGCCCCGCCAGTGCAGCAGCTCGAACGGGTCCGCGTCGAACGCCTCCGCGAGCAGGTAGAACGTCGCGGCCAGGTGCTTGCACGGCACCGCGTGGTCGGGGCAGGAGCAGTGCTGGTCCAGCTCGTCGACGCCGGCCGGGAACAGGGGCGCGCCGGTGGCCGCGAACACCTCCTCCAGCTCGGCCGGCAGGTCGCCGGCGAGCAGCCGGGCGCTGAAGAACGCCTGCGCCGCGAGCGCCGCCTCCAGCCGTTCCCACCGCGCCGCCGGGAACGGCTCCACCGCGATCCGCACCTGGTAGGGCCGGGGACGCGAGCCCTGCACCCGGGCGGTCACCACGCCGGGGGCGACGTGGAGGTCGAGCACCTGGCCCGCCCGCGCGTACGACCGGCCCCGGGTGAGCCGGGTGCCCAGCGCGAACGACTCCAGCACCTCCAGGAACCGGCGCGACCACCAGGACCGGCCGATCGCGCCCCGGGTGCTGCGGGCGCGCAGCCCGCCCTCGACGCGGCGGGGCCTGCCGTAGTCGGCGAACGGGCCGGTCACTCGACCACCGCCCCGGACTCCAGGGCGAACAGCTCGCGCAGCCGCTCGGTGGACAGCTCGGTGACCCACTGCTCGCCGGTGCCCACCACGGACGCGGCGAGGCTCCGCTTCTCGGCGATCATCGCGGCGACCTTCTCCTCCACGGTGCCGGCGCAGACGAACTTGCGGACCTGCACCCGCCGCCGCTGGCCGATGCGGAACGCCCGGTCGGTGGCCTGGTCCTCCACCGCCGGGTTCCACCACCGGTCGACGTGCACGACGTGGTTGGCGGCGGTGAGGGTGAGCCCGGTGCCGCCGGCCTTGAGGGAGAGCACGAACAGCGGCGGCCCCGCGTCGGACTGGAACCGGGTCACCATCGCGTCCCGGTCGGCCTTGCCGACCCCGCCGTGCAGGAAGAGCACCTCGCGGCCGAACCGGGCCGACAGGTGCCCGCGCAGCATCCCGCCGAACTCGGCGTACTGGGTGAACAGCAGGGCCTTCTCCCCCGCCGCGAGCACCTCGTCGAGGATCTCCTCCAGCCGGGCCAGCTTGCCGGAGCGGCCGGGCAGGGCGGAGCCGTCGTGCAGGAGCTGGGCGGGATGGTTGCAGACCTGCTTGAGCCGGGTCATCGCCGCCAGCACCAGGCCGCGCCGCTCGATGCCGTCGGTGGACTCGATGCGGGCCAGCATGTCGTCCACCACCGCCCGGTAGAGCGCCGCCTGCTCGGCGGTGAGGTTGCACAGCACCTCCATCTCCAGCTTCTCGGGCAGGTCGGAGATGATGGCGGAGTCGGTCTTGAGCCGACGCAGCACGAACGGGCCGGTCATCCGGCGCAGCCGCTCGGCGGCGTCGGCGTCGCCGTGCCGCTCGATCGGTTCGGCGTACGCCTTGCGGAAGCTGGCGGCCGGGCCGAGCAGGCCGGGGTTGGCGAACTGCATGATGGACCACAGGTCGGCGAGCCGGTTCTCCACCGGCGTGCCGGTGACCGCGATCCGGTGCCGGGCCGGCAGCGCCCGCACGGCCTCCGCCTGCCGGGTCGAGGCGTTCTTGATCGCCTGGGCCTCGTCGACGACGACCCGGTGCCAGTCGATGCCGGCGAGGTCGACCGCGTCGCGGGCGGCCACCGAGTAGGTGGTGAGGACCAGGTCCGCCGCGTGCACGGCCGCGGCGAAGTCGTCGCCCCGCGCCCGCTCGGCACCGTGATGCACGTGTACGCGCAGCTTCGGGGTGAACCGGGCGGCCTCCCGCTGCCAGTTGCCGACCAGCGACATCGGACAGACCAGCAGGGTCGGGCCGGCGTCCGGCGGGTCCCCGGCGAGCAACGCGAGCAGCTGCACCGTCTTGCCCAGCCCCATGTCGTCGGCGAGCACCCCGCCCAGGCCGAGCGACTGGAGGAACGCCAGCCAGGCCAGCCCGCGCCGCTGGTACGGCCGCAGCGTCCCGGCGAAGGTCGGCGGCGGGTCCAGCGGGACGAGGCGGCGCTCGGCCTGCCCGGCGAGCAGGTCGCCCAGCGCGCCGTCGGCGACGACCTCCAGCACCGGCAGCGTGTCGGCGGAGTCGGCCTCGGCCAGCCCGAGCCGCAGCAGGTCGGCCACCGACAGCTCGCCCGCCGAACGCAGCAGCCGCAGCCCGGCGGCCAGCCGTCCCGGGTCCAGCTCGACCCAGCGCCCGCGCAGCCGCACCAGCGGGGTCTTCAGCTCCGCCAGCGCGGCCAGCTCCTCGGCGGAGATCGGCTCGTCGCCGAGGGACACCTCCCACCGGTAGTCGACCAGGGCGTCCAGCCCGAACCCGCCGTCGGCGGCGGCGACCGTGCCGGGGGCGGTACGGCTGCGCGCCTGCAGCCGCGCGCCCAGCCGCGCCGACGGCCGCCGCCACCAGCCGGGCAGCAGCACCCCGAACCCGGCGGCGTGCAGCACCGGCGCGCCCTCGCGCAGGAACCGGTGCGCGCCCTCGACGTCCAGTTCCAGCGCCTCCGGCGTCGCCGTACGCAGGGCGGTGTCCAGCTCGGGCCAGAGCCGGCTGGCCCGGCCCAGCTCCGCGAGCAGGGTCTCCTGTGGCGAGTCGAGCCGGCCGGCGAGGCCGGGCGGGGTGCGCGGGGACCGCCAGACGTCCCCGGCGTCCACGACCAGTCCCGGCTCGTCGGCGGCCTGGAGCCCGAACTCCACCCGCCAGCGCCCGGCGTCGGAGCCGGTCTCCGCGCCGCCGCCCGGACCACCGGCGTCGTCGCCGGCGGTGGCAGCGGTGGTGACGACGGGGGTGGCGGTGACAGCGGTCGGGTCCAGCGCGGCGGCCAGGGCGTCGGCGACCGGGTCGACGGCCGGCTCCACCAGGCGGAAGCTGGCCCGGACCGCGCCGCCGGCCGCGTCCCGCTGCCAGTCGTCCAGCTCGGCGGCGAGCGCGTCGAGGGCGGCCCGCTCGGCGGTGAACCCGCCGTCCGGCGCGGTGAGCGCCGCCAGCCAGGCCGGCACCGCGCCGCTCCGGCGGCCGCCCTGGGTCAGCACGGTCCGGGTCAGCGCCGCCCGCGCGGCGGCGTCGGTGAGCGCGTCGAGGGCGTCGGCGACCAGTTCCCCGGCCGGCACGTCGGCGGCAGCGGCCCGCCCGGCCGGGGGCAGGGCCAGGGCGAGCGACCGGGCCCAGGCGGCGTCGGCGCCGGTGAGCAGGGGCCGCCACACCGCCCGAGCCCCCGCCGCGCCGGCGCGACCGGGGCGGGCGGCGCGCGCCGCGGCGGGAGCACCGGCGAGTGGGCGGAAGGCGGTCGGTCGGGGCTCGGATGCTCCGGCCACGCCGGGCAGGACCCGGCCCCGGCGGACCAGGTCGACGGCGAACCCGGCCAGCTCCGCGAGGTGCCGCAGCGTCGCGCCGGGCACCCCGGCCCGGTCACCGGCAGCGCGCAGCAGCGCGAGCGCGTCCGCCGGGGCGTACCGGAGGGCGGGAGCGCGCCAGCCGGCGAGGGTGACCGGCCCCCGGACCGGTTCGGCGACGGCCGGGCGGACCAGTTCCGGGGAGTCGGCCGGCGAGCCGGCCCGGGTGGGCAGGCGCAGCAGCACCGACCCGGTCTCGGCGGGAGCCGGGGCCTGGGGTCCCGTGCCCTGTGGCGGTGTGCTCGGCGACCCCGGGCGCTGCGGCCCGGCGCTCGCCGGGCGGGCCGAGGGGGTGCCGGTCTGCGGCCCGGCGCTCGCCAGGGCGGCGGCGAGGGCCGCGTGGTCGGCGGCGAACGGGTGGGGGCGCTCGCGGGGGGCCCGGCCCGGCCGGCGGGGCGCCTGCGGGGGCAGGGCGCTGTCCTCCGCCCAGACGACGAGCCCCGCGCCGGGCAGCCACGCCCCGTGGACGACCAGCACCGCTCCCCCTCCGCCGACGACCCCCGAGGATAGCCGGGCCCGACGGGGCCACCGGGGCACCGGGCCGGGGTGAACACCTGCCACCGGCCGTTCACCCGGGCCGCCGGTGGTCAGATCGCGCCGGTGGAGCCGTCGGTCAGCTCGCGCAGGATGTCGGCGTGCCCGGCGTGCCGGGCCGTCTCCTCGATCATGTGCGTCAGGATCCAGCGCAGGGAGACCTCGCCGAGCTGCGGCTGCGGCACCATGTGGTCGAGGTCGAAGCGCGCCGCGACCTCCCGGGACCGGGCGCACGCCCGCTCGTAGCCGGCCACCAGGGACTCGATGGTGTCGGACCCGTCGAGGGTGAAGCTGTCCGCCGCATCCGCCTCGCCGGTGACGTGGACGTCGCCCGGCCCGGGGGCGAGCAGGGCCGGGAACCAGTTCCGCTCCACCAGCGTCAGGTGCTTCACCAGGCCGGCGAGGGTGGTGCGGGAGGGCACCAGCCGGCGACGGGCGTCGGCGTCGGAGAGCCCGGCCACCTTGCGCAGCACGATGCCCCGGTGGAAGTCGAGGAAGGATTCGAGCACCGCGCGCTCGTCGCCGGTGCGCGCCAACACGGGGCCGAGGGTCGGATCGATCTTGATCTCCGCCATCCCCGCACCCTACGTGTCCGATTCTGGTCGCGCTGCCCCGCGCGGCGGGCCCCGCTCAGCGTGGATCTTGGAAGAAACTGGCCCCCGGAGGGGCCCGGAATCACCAAGATCTCCGGGTGACGGCGCTGCGGCCGGGGCAGGATGGGCCCATGGCAGCAACGGTAGAGATCCCCCTGGCCGGCGGCAGCGCCGACGGGCAGACGGTCCGGGTGGAGCTGGACAGCAACGGCCGGCCGCCGCTGACCCACCACCACCTCGGCGGGCACGGGCTGGCCGAGGCCGAGATCTACGAGTTGGAGTCGACCGTCGGCGGGGACCCGGGGTGGCTCTACCGGTGGCGGGGGCCGGCCGTCTGACCCGCCGGCCACCCCTGCGACGACGTCGCGGCGGGCCGGCCCGGCCAGCCGCACCGTCAGGTCACGCGACTCGGGTCAGGCCGCCCCGGCGCGGGTCAGGGTCCGCGAGCGCAGGCTCTCCAGCACCGCGCCCGTGACCTGGGAGGTGCCCCGGGCCTGCTCGCAGACCTCCGCCACCCGGCGGGCGGTCTCCGCGGCGCGCGCCTGCCGCTCGTCCCACAGGCGGTCGACCTCGGCCAGCAGCGGCCCCTCGACCTCGCGTTCCACGCCGCGTAGCGCGGGCACGCCGAGCCGCTGGGCGAGGTCGAAGACCTTCCCGGCGTACGGCAGGGGCAGGAACGGGGTGCCGACCATCGCCGAGAAGATCAGGAAGTGCAGTCGCATGCCGACGGCGAGGTCGAAGTGCCGCATCAGCCCCAGCACCTGCCGGGGCGAGTAGTCGCCGTGCAGGATGCGGCCCCGGTCGGCGGCCGTCATGTGCGACATCACGCCGTGCGAGTGCCGGATGTCGTCGCGTTCCATCGGCACGAAGAGCACGTGGGCGTCGATCCGGTGGATGAGGAAGTCGGCGATCTGGGCGATCAGCCGGTGGTAGCCGTCGACGTCGAGCCGCTCGGCGGCCCGGCCCGGCTCCCGCACGCTGAGCCCCACCAGCCGCTTGCCGTTCGGCACGCCCTCCTCGCGCAGCAGGTGCGCGGGGAAGTCCTCCGGCTCCAGCAGGAACGCGGGGTCGGCGGTCACCGTGATCGGGTTGAGCAGCCCGGCCTCCTCCAGCACCATCCGGGACTCCTGGTCCCGCACGGTGACCTCGGTGGCGCCGGCCAGGGTCTCCCGCACCATGCCGGTGTCCACCCCGTCGCTGAGCGGCCCCACCCCGACCGCGTACGTGAGCAGGGGCAGCCCCCGTTCCTGGGCGACCCGCACGACCCGCAGGTAGCGGCGCGCCTCCCGGTCGTAGAGGATGCCGCCGCCGCCGAGGATCAGCAGGTCCAGCTCGGCCAGCACCTCGGCCGAGTCGACCCGGCTGACCCCCTCCCACGGCACCGCCTCGACGTCCGGGTGGGCCCGGGCGGTGTGTGCCGGATTGCGGGAGAAGACGATGATCCGCGCGTCGGGCTCGTGCGAGCGCAGGTCGGCCAGCAGGCCGCTCAGGATCGCCTCGTCGCCGAGGTTGCGACCGCCGTACGAGCCCAGCACGCCGATCGTCGGTGCGGTGCGGTCCCTCATTGGCCTCGCTCCTCCCCGCAGGATGCGCGTTCCGGGTGGGTTTCCCGCTGTTCGCGGGGGCACACGTCCCGGGTCGGGGCGGCGGGGGCGGTCAGCCCGGCGGCGGCAGCGGCTTGACCATCTGCTGGGCGGCGACCCGGAAGCCGAGGCTGTCGTAGAGCTGGATCGCCACGGTGTTGTGCCCGAACACGTTCAGCCCGAGCCGGTCGACGCCGAGCCGGGCGAGTTCGGCCTCGGCGAGCCGGATCATCCGCCGCGCGTGCCCTCGCCCCCGGTGCGCGGGCTGCACCTCGATGTTGTGGATCCAGGCCATCGTCGGCCGGTCGGCGTCGGGCAGGGTGAGCCAGATCCAGCCGACCTCCTCGCCGTCGACCAGGGCCACCCGCAGCAGGACGCCCGGGCTGGCCACCCCGGCGGGCAGCAGCCGGCCGATCTGGGCCAGCGACTCGGCCCGGGCCGCCTCCGGCGACAGGCCCCGGGCCTCGGCGAGGTTCTCGGCGTACGACTGTTCGAGCCCGACCCGCAGGCGGGCGAGCTGGTCGTCGGTCATCGGGGCGAGGGTGAGCGACACGCGACTCCTTCGGGTTCCTCGGGACGGCCGGGGGCGCGCCGCCCGCCGCGCCCGGGCGGGCCGCCGTCAGTCGCCGGCGGCCCCGGCTCGCGGGGCGGCGCCGCCGACGAGGCGGGACACCAGGGCGGAGACCACCTCGTCGACGTCGAAGCCGGCGTCGATCGACGTGGTGAGCAGGTCGAGCAGCAACCCGTCCACCGCATAGTGGAGCAGGGCGATCTCGAACGCGCCACCCGGTAATCCGGCGGCGGCGTGGAACGCGACGTCGTCGGCGTACCCCCGGCGGAGCACCTCGGCCAGGCCCCGGCCCAGCTCGGGGTGGCGGGCCGCCTCCAGCCGCAGCTCGATCAGCGCCCGGGTGACGTACGGCTCGCGGGTGGTGCGCTCGACGATGTAGCGGACGTAGTCGGTGGTGAGGTCGACCGAGGGCTCGCGGGCGGCGAGCCGGGCGAGGACGGCCTCGTCGGGGGCGTACCGCTCGAAGACCCGCTCGCCGAGCGCGCCGAGCAGCGCGTCGCGGGTGGGGAAGTAGTTGGAGGCGGTGCCGGTGGGCACGCCCGCCTCGGCGTCGACGGCGCGGTGGGTGAGGCCCCGCGCTCCGGCGGCGGCGAGCACGCGCAGCCCGGCGTCGGCGAGCAGGGCGCGTCGTTGCGGGTTCCGGGCCATGCCGGACACCCTAGCAACAACCACGACAGGTGTAGTACTTTCCAACCACGACAAAAGTAGTGGTTGATGGGAGTCCCCTTGCGCAAGCTCGTGTACTACGTGGCCAGCACCCTCGACGGCTTCATCGCGGCCCCCGACGGGTCCTACGACTTCCTCCCCCTGGAGCCGGACGTGGCCGCCCACCTCACCGCCGGATGGCCGCAGACCTTCCCCACGTTCAGCCACCCGCAGCTCGGCATCGACCGGCCCACCGGCCGCTTCGACGCGGTGCTGATGGGGCGTGCCACCTACGATCCGGCGCTGCGCGTCGGCATCACCAGCCCGTACGCCCACCTGCGGCAGTACGTCTTCTCCCGGTCGCTGCCCCCGTCGGCCGGCACCGGGCCGGAGGTCGTCGCCGGCGACCCGGTGGCCTTCGTCCGCGAGCTGAAGGGGCGACCCGGGGGCGACATCTGGCTCTGCGGCGGCGGGGACCTCGCCGGGCAACTCCTGCCCGAAGTGGACGAGCTCGTCGTCAAGCTGCACCCGATCGTGGCCGGCAGCGGCATCCCGCTGGCCGCCCGGGGCTTCGCGGCGCACCGGTTCACGCTGACCGGCACGCGGTCGTTCGACAGCGGCCTGGTCCTCCTGCACTACGCCGCCGAGCCGGCCCCGTCGTCGGCGGCAGCCGGCGCGGCGGACCCGGCGGCATCGGAGCGGGCGGGCGTCACTGCGGAGGGCGCACCGGGGCGGTGAGGAACGGCAGCACGGCGGCGGGCAGCGCGGGCGAGTCGAGCATCTCGTAGTGGGTCAGGCCCGGCAGGACGGCCAGCCGCGACGCGGGGCGACCGCTGCCGTCCCAGCCGGCGTCCCGGTGGCCGCCGCCGAGCAGCCCGAAGAACTCCGCCACGTGGCCGGTCGGGACCGAGTCGGCGTCGGCGAAGACCAGCAGGGTCGGCTTCGCCAGGGCGGCGACCTGCGCCGACCAGTCGTAGCCGCGGCGCAGCAGCTCCCCCGTCTTCGCCCACAGCGCCGGCCAGTCCTGCGGGCGGGGGGCGACCCGGGCGTACAGCTCGTGCGGCGGGGTGCCCCGCATCCGCTCCCCCGTCGCCGCGTCCTGGGCCGCCATCGCGGCCAGCACCTCCGGATACCATCCCCCGCTGCGGCACGGCGCGGAGACCACCACGAGGCGGCGCACCAGCGCGGGATGCTGGATCGCCATGCGCAGCGCCACCCCGCCGCCCAGCGAGTAGCCCAGCACGTCGGCCTCGCCGAGGCCCAGGTGGCGGATCAGCGCGGTGACGTCGTCGGCCATCGTCTCGAACCGCAAAGGACGGTCCACGTCGGCGGTGCGGCCGTGCCCCTGGAGGTCCACCGTCACCACCCGCCGCCGGCCGGCGAACGCCGGCAGGATCGGGCCGAACGACTCCGCCGTGCCGTAACCCCCGTGCAGCAGCACCAGCGGGCGGCCCGAGCCGCGCACCTCGTGCCACAGCCGCAGGCCGTTGACCTCCGCGTAGCTCACCCCGGCCACCTCCGGCTCCGTCCGCCCCTCCCGCTCCCGGTCCGACCCCGGCGGTACGCCGGCCGGCCCGGAAAACTTCTCCGCGGTTTTCTGTTGGCGTCCCGGCCCCTCGTGTCTCCCACCGGTGTCAACGCGCCAACCCTCGGCCGGTCACCCGCCGCGCCGAGCTTTCCCGACAAGGGGTCAGACACATGCGAGAAGGATCGAACCGGAGCCGCTGGACGCGTCGCACGGCCGCCGTGGGCGGGGCGACGCTGAGCGCGCTCGTGCTCGGCCAGTTGGCCCTCACCGGGCCCGTGGCGGCGGTGCCCGGCCTGAGCCTCAAGACGACCACCGGCCCGAGCAACTCCGTCGCGAAGTCGCAGGCCGCCACCTGCCCGGCGGGCACCACCGTCATCGGGGGCGGCGGCGCGGTCACCGGCTCCGGCCTCGGGCAGGTCGGCATGGACATCATGCGTCCGCTGGTCGGCGGCGGCGCGTTCTCGGTGACCGGCCGCGAGGACGGCAACGGCGTCGCCGGCGACTGGTCGGTCACCGCCAGCGCGGTGTGCGCCCCGGCCCCCAGCGGCCTGGTCACCGTCTCCGGCAGCTCCGCGCCCAGCCTCGGCACGAGCAACTGGTTCGAGAAGTCCTGCCCCGCCGGCAAGCACGCCATCGGGGTCGGCGGCGCGGTCGTCGGGGCGTCGAACAGCGAGGTGATCCTGGAGGACCTGCGCATCCAGCAGAGCAGCGTCGTGGTCGCCGGCGCCGAGGACGACACCGGCTTCGCCGGCACCTGGTGGCTCGACGCCACCGCCATCTGCGCCGACCCGCTCCCCGGCGAGCAGCGCGTCGTCGACGACAGCGCCTACAGTTCCGCCTCCGTCCAGTCGGTGGTGGCCACCTGCCCGGCCGGCACGCGCGTGCACGGGGTGGGCGGCGAGATCGTCGGCGGCGAGGGCCAGGTGCGCCTGACCGAGATGCGGGCCACCTCCTCGACCACGGTGACCGTCCGGGCCATGGAGGACGAGAACGGGTTCAGCAGCAACTGGAAGGTGCGCGCGTACGCGGTCTGCGCGAACTGACCCGCCCGCGGCGGGCCGCCGGTCACCCCCGGCGGCCCGCGCCGTCGTGGCGGCGGGCAGGTAAACCGCTTGCCGTACGCCGTGGGCGCGGCACGATGACGGGTGGACCCGCCGTCCGACGGCGTCGTGACTTCGTCCACCAACCGGGGAGCAGCACAACATGACGGACAAGACGTACCAGGTCATCGTGCGCGGCAGGTTCGCGCCGCTCGACGCCGGGCAGCGGGCCGCGCTGCTCGCCCGGGCCGACGAGCACGACGTGTTCGCGGCGCGGTTCACCGAGGAGGGCACGGTGACCTACGAGCGTGCCCTCCTCGGGTTCACCTTCCGCTGCGTCGTCCGGGCCACGGCCGACGACGCCGAGGACGTGGTGACCGGCCGGGCGGAGGCCCTCGCCGCAGCCGCCGTCCGCGGGCTGGGCGCGGGCCATCGCGACCTCACGTCGGTGGCGACGGACCTCGACAGCATCAAGGTCCGCCAGCGGGGCCGCTGACCGCGACGACGGTCGTCACGACCCGGCCCGCTCCGAGGCGACCGGGGCGGTGAAGAACTCGGCGAGCGCGTCGACCAGGTGGCGCGGGGCGCGGTTGAGCGCGTCGTGACCCGCGCGCGGCACCACCAGGGTGCGGGCGTGCGGCAGGGCCCCCGCCAGGGCCTCGTTGGTCGGCCGGTAGTAGGGCGGCCCGGCCCCGCCGCAGGCCAGCAGCACCTCGGCGTCGACGCCGGCCCACTGCTCCGGCGGGCCGTCGTGGCGGAAGATCAGCGTGGTCTCGTCGAGGGTGGTGGGCAGCAGCTCGGCCATGGTGCGCCCGATGGGCGTGCGGATGAACAGCCGGCACATGGTGACCTGGAGGCCCAGCGGCAGGCGCGACGTGGCCGACTGGGTGTTGAGGCCGGCGCCGGTGAGGGCCATCGCGCGGGCGAGGTCGCCGGCCCGCGCGGCGTCCCGCGCGGCCGGCAGCCACGCGGCCGGGAAGAGGCCGTCGACCTGCACCGCCGCGTCGTAGAGGGCGAGCCGGGCGATCGGCAGCCGCCGCGCGGCGGCGCGCAGGGCGATGAAGCCGCCGCCGCTGTGGCCGATGACGTTGCGGGCCCCGGTGTGGGTCAGTAGCGCCGCGAGGTCGTCGATGTCCTGCTCGCCGTCGTAGGGCTCGGCGCGGGCGGCCGCGTCGGCCCGGCCCCGGCGGTTGTAGAGGTGCACGGTGAAGCGGTCGGCCAGCCGGGCGGCCAGCCGTCGGTAGATCTCGATGGTGACACCGCCGCCGTGCACGACGACGATGCCCGGCCCGACGCCGGTGGAGTGGAGCACGATCTCGGCCCCGTCGGCTGCGGGCACCCGTTGCACGGTCCAACTCTGTTCCACGTCACCCTCCCCTAAACCGCGAACGTCGTTCGCAGTTTAGAGTGTAGCGGTGACCTCATCCGCCGAACCAGTGCGGCCGTCGATCTGGTCCCGCCCGGCCCGGGGCACCCGGGGCCCGGCGCCGACGCACACCCGGGACGAGATCGTGGCCGCGGCGATCGCGATGGCGGACACCGACGGCCTCGGCGCGGTCTCGATGCGGGCCGTCGCCACCGCGCTCGACACCGGCGCGGGATCGCTCTACCGCTACCTGACCTCCCGCGACGACCTGCTCGACCTGATGGCCGACCGGGCGGCGGGCGAGCTGCGCCCCTACCCGGAGGCCACCGGCGACTGGCTGGACGCGATGCTGCGCATCGCCCGCCGGCAACTGGAGCTGTACCGCAGGCACCGGTGGCTGGTGGAGATCCTGCCCCGGCCGACCGCCCTCGGCCCGGAGAGCCTGGCCTTCTTCGATCACTGCCTGGCCGTCCTGCGGCCGGTGCCGGCCGCGACCACCACCAAGTTCGAGGCGATCGCCATGACGACCGGCGTGGTGTCGCTGTTCGCCCGCAGCGAAGCCGCCGGCCCGCCGGCCCGCCTCGACGGGATCGACCCGGCGGCGTTCCCCCACCTGGCCGCCGCCCTCGCCGCGCCGCAGGCGCCGCCGGCACAGCGCGACCTGTTCGAGGCGACCGTGCGCGGCGTCCTGCGCGGACTGCTCGGCGACGCCGGGGAGGCTGAGGGGCGGCCCAGCAGCTGAGCCGAGGCGCGGCGGGCCGGCCGGCGGCCCGCCGCCGGCCGGCCTCGGCTCGCGCCGTTCAGCCCTGCTGCCGCCATCTTGCCGCACCATCGATAAGGCCCTATGGTTACCGGAAAGCGCTTTCCGTAACAGAGTGTTCATGATTGAAGGGCGGATCAGATGAGACGCAAAGTCGCTACCCGATGGCTGGCCGGCGGTGCCACTGCGGTCGCAGGTGCCGTCGCCGCGCTGGCGCTGCAGATCCCGCACGCCTCGGCCGCCACGAACCTGAGCATCGGCGCCGGCGCCGACGGCTCCAGCAAGGCCAGCGGCACCAGCTACGGCAACGTCATCGACGGCAACACCAGCACATTCTGGTCGCCGAGCGGCTCGACCGGCACGATCTCGGTCAAGTGGGGCGGCGCCACCACGGTGTCCTCGGCCGTCATCGTGCAGGCCTCGGGCGGCGGCGCGATCAGCGGCTGGCAGCTCACGAACCACGACACGGGCGCCGTCCTGGCCAGCGGCAGCAGCGCCCCGGGCACCGTCAACTTCTCCGCGACGTCGCTGAAGAAGATCTCCTTCGTCATCACCAGCGCGTCCGGCGCCCCGCGGATCGCCGAGTTCGAGACGTACGCCAGCGGCGGATCGACCCCGACCACCAGCCCCACCACCAGCCCCACCAGCGGTCCGACGTCCGGCCCGACCAGCAACCCCGGCACGCCGACCGGCGCGTGGCCGTCGTCGGCCGGCTCGGTGAGCATCTCGGGCACGGTCAACGTCTCCGGCACCTTCGACGGCGGGATGAAGACCTACTGCTGCATCGGTGACGGTGGGCAGGGCGAGTCGCAGGACCCGATGTTCAAGATCGCCAACGGCGGCACGTTGCAGAACGTCATCCTCGGTTCGCCCGCCGGCGACGGCGTGCACTGCGAGGGCACCTGCACGCTGCGCAACGTGTGGTGGAACGACATCGGCGAGGACGCCGCCACCTTCAAGCAGACCAACGGCGGCACCTCCTACGTCATCGGCGGCGGCGCGCGCAGCGGCAGCGACAAGACCTTCCAGCACAACGGCAACGGCACGGTCAACATCTCCGGCTTCTACCTCAAGGGGTCCGGCAAGCTGTACCGCGGCTGCGGCAACTGCACCACCTCGTACACCCGCCACGTGCGCATCGACAACGTCCTCGTCGACGACATCGACATGCTCGCCGGCATCAACAGCAACTGGAACGACACCGCGACGATCACCCGCGTGGTCGTCATCGGCTCGGCCACCATCTGCGGCAAGTACAAGGGCGTGCCCAAGGGCAGCGAACCCAGCTACCTCGGTGAGGGCTGGAACGACGCCAACTGCAAGGTCAACAGGAGTGACGTCACCTTCCGGTAGTCACTGCCGGCGGCCGGGTTCTCGATCTTCGGAAGCGTTCCCGCGCCGGTGGTGATGGGTGGGCGCGGCAGGTTTCGAACCTGCGACCCCTCGCTTGTAAGGCGAGTGCTCTCCCACTGAGCTACGCGCCCCGAACGCCCGCGCGGCGGGCCGGAGTCCGGCAAGCTTACCCTGCCGGTTCCGGCCCGCCGCGTCGGTGTGCCCGTGGTGGGATCAGGCGGCGACGGCGTCCGCCAGCGCCTTGCGCCAGCCCTGCTGGTCGCGCGCCTCGCCCGGCATGTTCATCTCGGCGAACCGGACGACGCCGGCCTTGTCGATCACGAACGTGCCGCGGTTGGCGATGCCGGCGACGTCGTTGAAGACGCCGTACGCCTGGGCGATCGCGCCGTGCGGCCAGAAGTCGGCCAGCAGCGGGAACTGGTAGCCCTCCTTCTCGGCCCAGATCTTGTGGGCGTAGACCGAGTCCACGCTCACGGTGAGCACCTGGACGTCGTCGTTGACGTACTCGTTGAGGTTGTCCCGCACCTCGCACAGCTCGCCCTGGCAGATGCCGGTGAAGGCGAGCGGGTAGAAGACCAGCAGCACGGTGCGCTTGCCGCGGAAGTCCGACAGCCGGACCTCCTGGTTGTTCTGGTCCTTGAGCACGAAGTCCGGCGCCTCGGCGCCAACCTCGATCGGCATGCGAGCTCCTTGGGTCGATTCTGGAGGTGGCATCAGCCTGCCACACCCGAGGGCCGGGGCCACGGAGTGTGGCCGGCCCCACGGCCGGGGCAGGTTCGGCTACTTCTTGCCCTTGGCCCCCCGGCGCAGCACGAGGCGGGCGCCGCTCCAGTCCCGGCCGGCGTTGACCGTGGACGTCTGTTGCAGGCCGGCGGTGGGCGCGGACTCCGCGATCTCGCTCGGCTCGACGTGGCCCTCCCGCCCGGCCTTGGGGGTCAGCAGCCACACGACGCCGTTGTCGGCCAGCGGGCCGAGGGCGTCGACGAGCAGCTCGAAGAGGTCACCGTCGCCGTCTCGGTACCAGACCAGCACCGCGTCGACCACCTCGTCGGTGTCCTCGTCGACCAGCTCTCCACAGCGGTCGGTCAGGGCGTCCCGGAGATCCTGGTCGACGTCCTCGTCGTACCCCATCTCCATGACGACCATCCCCGGCTCGATACCGAACCGGTCCGCCAGGCTGCGTACCCCGTCGGCGGCCTGACCAGCGGTCGCGCTCACTGTCGCGTGCCTCCTCATCTCGTCCCTGCTCGCGGCGTCGCGGCGACGCCGTCAGGCAAAGTCCACACACTTGCAGCCCCCCGCGCAAGTGGCGCACCGGGTGGAACGGAATTTACCGTGCCAGCAGCGTACGGGCACCCTGGGTGATGGCATCCTCGGTGACCAGCACGGCACGCATTGCCGGACCTAATGGTACAAACGAGTCGATTGCGGCCACCCGGCGCGCCGCACCGACATATCCGCCGTCGACCAGCGCCGCGAGCACCCCCTCGCCGACCCCGCCGGAGCGGCGCGTCTCGTCCACGACCAGCACCCGGCCGGTCACCGACGCCTCCCGGACGAGGTCGGCGACCGGCAGCGGGGCGAGCCAGCGCAGGTCGACGACGCGGCTGCCGACCCCCTCGTCGGCGAGGGTGGCGGCGGCGCGCAGCGACATCGGCACCCCGTTACCGAAAGTGACGATCGTGACGTCCTCGGCGGAGCCGACGCCGTACACCCGGGCCCGGCCGACCGGCGCGTGGCCGGCGGCCCACCCACCCGGCCCGGCGTAGTCGGCCAACCACTCGCCGTCACCTTCGGCGTAGAGGTCGCGGGTGTGGTAGAGCGCGATCGGCTCCACCAGCACGCAGACGCTGCCGTCGACCGCCGCGCTCGCCAGGCAGGTACGCACCATCGCGGCGGCGTCGTCCGCCCGCGCCGGCACCGCGACCACCAGCCCCGGCACGTCCCGCAGCACGGCCAGGGAGTTGTCGTTGTGGAAGTGCCCGCCGAAGCCCTCCTGGTACGCCAGCCCCGGCACCCGCACCACCATCGGGTTGCGGAACGCCCCCGAGGAGAAGAACCGCATGGTCGCCGCCTCGCCGCGCAACTGGTCCTCGGCGTTGTGCAGGTACGCCAGGTACTGGATCTCCGGGACCGGCAGCAGCCCGGCCAGCCCCGCGCCCAGCCCGAGCCCGAGGATCGACGTCTCGTCGAGCAGCGTGTCGAAGACCCGGGCCGCGCCGTAGCGGTCCCGCAGCCCCTTCGTCACCCCGTACACCCCGCCCCTGGCTGCGACGTCCTCGCCGAAGACGACCATGCCGGGGTGGTCGAGCATGCCGTCGGCGAGGGCGGCGTTGATGCTCTGCGCCAGGGTGAGCGGGCCGGCCGCCTCGGGCAGCCGGCCGCCGAACGTGTCCGCGCGGACCGCCGCGCCGGGTCCGCCGGCCCGGACCGCCGCGTCGGCGACCGCGCGGGCCACCCGGGCCGGACGGCGGGGCGCGAGCTCCGCGACCACCTCGGCCGCGGAGGCGAGCTTCGGTTCGCCGAGCACCTCCTCCGCGATCCGGCGCACCTGCCAGCCGCGCTCGTCGTAGCGGGCCAGCAGCTCGTCGGTCGTGGCGACGCCCGCCGCCACCAGCAGCCGGGCGGTGGCCAGCACCGGGTCCCGGTCCAGGTCCGCGGCGATCTCGCCGGCGCTGCGGTACGCCGTCTCGGCGTCCGCGCCGGCGTGCCCCATCAGCCGTACGGTGCTCAGGTGCAGCACCGCCGGCCGCCGGTGCCGGCGCACCCAGCCGGCCGCCTCCACCGCCGCCGCGTACGTCTGCACCGGATCGGTGCCGTCGGCGGAGAAGTAGCGGATGCCCGGCTTGGACCGCAGGGTCGCCTCCACCCAGCCCTTCGGGGACCGGACGCTGATGCCGAGGCCGTTGTCCTCGCACACGAACAGCACCGGGATGCGCAGGCCGGTGTGGTCGTACCAGCCGGCGGTGTTGAACGCGGCGGTGGCGCTGGCGTGGTTGACCGAGGCGTCGCCGAACGAGCAGACCACGATGGCGTCCGGCGGCCACGGCGAGCGGGGCGGCTGCCCGACGTCGCCGAGCGGGTCGGCCCCGGCCCGCCGCCCGGCCGGGTCGCGGCGGCGCAGCCGTTCCAGGGCCAGCCCCGCGCCGACCGCCCGGGGCAGGTGCGAGGCGATGGTGGAGGTGGTCGGGACGATCGCGAGGTCGGCCCGGCCGAAGACCTTGTGCCGGCCCCCGGCGATCGGCTCCCGCGCCGAGGCGACCATCCCGCGCAGCACGTCCCGGGCCGCCCCGGCGTACGCGTCCTCCCGGACGGTCGCGTCGTCGCCGGCGGACGCGTCGTCGCCGGCGGACGCGTCCTGCCCGACGGCCGCGTCGTCCCCGTCGGCCGGGTGGTCGCGGCCCGGTGCCGGGCCGCCGGCCGCACCGGCCCGGGCCTCCGCCACCGCCCCGGCCTCCGCCACCGCCCCGGCCTCCGCCACCGCCTCGGGCTCGGCCCCGGGCGACGTGGTCCCGGTGCCGGACGGCGCTCCCTGCGCCCCGGGCGGCGGGGCCCCGGCATCGGACGGCGCTCCCTGCGCCCCGGGCGGCGGGGCCCCGAGCTCGGGCGTCCCGACCACGGGCCCCATGGCCCCGGGCATCCCGGCCCCGGGCTCCGACGGCGTGGGCTCCGCCCCGGACGCCGGTGCGGCGGCCTCCTCCTCCGGCACCGGGAAGGCGACCTCCCCGGCGGCCTGGGCGGCGCGCAGGCAGTAGAACGCGCCCGAACGGTAGTGCAGCAGGGCCGGATCGCCGGGACGCAGCGCGGCGGCCACCGCGGCGTTGCCCTCGTGGCCGGCGGAGCCGATCGTGTAGAAGCCCTCGCCGAAGCTGCGCAGCCACCGCCCGGCGAGGTCCAACTGCCGGCTGGTGACCTGGGCGTCGAAGAGGTCCAGCAACTGCGCCCCGGTCAGCGGCGCGTCGTCGTGGACCGGCTCGGCCGGATCACGTCGCCGGGGCGCGGCGGCGAGCCCGGCGAGGGCCTCCCGGAACCGGTCATCGAGATCTTGCGGGGTGGTCACGTCCGACAGCATTACCGACGCGGCGGCCGGTCGCCCACTCAGACACGGTCCGCCCGGGACCGGTCACCGCCGCCACCGGCCCCGGCGGCGCGTCAGCGCACGGCATGCTCCTCGGGGCAGCCGCCGTCGGCGACCTTCCACACCAGCTCGCGCAGGGTGGCCAGCTCGGCGTCGGTGAGCCCGTCGAGCAGTCGGGAGTCCGACATCACCCGCTGGACGCGGTCGCGCACCCGCCGGCCGTCCCCGGTGACCACGAGGGTCTTCTGCCGCCGGTCGGTCGGGTCGGCCCGGCGCTCCACGAGGCCCGCCTGCTCCAGCTTGTCGACCAGGGCGGTGACGTTGGAGCGGTCGCAGCGCAGCCGCTCGGCCAGGTCGCGGGCCGGCAGCGGGCGGTCCGGGTCCAGCACGTGCAGCGCCCGGGCGACGGCCGGCGTGAGGCCCAGCCCGGCAACCCCGGCGTCCTGCCGGTGCCGGAGGGCCGAGGCGACGTGCAAAATCCGGCGCACGGCGTCCCCGGCCAGGTCGGCGCGGGCATCCGCGTGCGGCGTCGCCTCGGTGGGGATGCGCTGCGCCATGGCGCAATCGTACGCCGCCCCAACTGTTGACCACCTCCACCACTTTGGGGGAAGGAAGGGCCCCTTGTTAACGCCTACGGTAGAGAAGGGTTCCCTTCTCACCCCCGCTTTCGCGGCAGCCGCCGCGCCGCCCGGCCCGCGCCCGCCCGGCCCGCCCGGCCCGCCCGGCCCGCGCGGGCATGCCCGCCTGGCGGGTGTTAACAGGGGTCCCTTGTTCGACAAAAGGCGATAACAAGGGGCCCTTCCTTTCACCTGGCGGCCATCGGCGGACGCGACGCTCCCCGGAGTCGAACAACACGGACTCTGGGGAGGAAACCGTGACACTGTCCCGACGTACGATCCTGCTCTCCGGCGCGGCGGTCGGCGCGGCCGGCGCGCTGGCCGGGCTGCCCGTGGCGGCCGGCGCGGCGGCCGCCCGCCCGCTGCGGCAGGACCCGTTCACCCTCGGGGTGGCCTCGGGCGACCCCGACCACGAGGGTTTCGTGCTGTGGACGCGGCTGGCCCCGCAGCCCCTCGCGGAGGACGGCCTCGGCGGCATGCCGTCGCGGCCGGTGGCGGTGACCTGGGAGGTCGCCGCCGACGAGGGGATGCGGCACGTGGTACGCCGGGGCGTGGCGCAGGCCCGCCCTGAGGCGGCGCACAGCGTGCACGTGGAGCTGGGCGGGCTGCTGCCGGGCCGGGAGTACTTCTACCGGTTCCGGGCCGAGGGGTACGCGTCCGCGGTGGGGCGCACCCGCACCGCCCCGGCCCCGGAGAGCCTGCCGTCGGCCCTGGCGATGGGCTTCGTCTCCTGCTCGCAGTACGAGCACGGGTACTTCACCGCGTACCGGCGGCTGGCCGAGACCGAGCCGGAGCTGATCCTGCACCTGGGCGACTACCAGTACGAGTACGAGAAGGGCACCTACACGGTGCCGGGCGGGAACCCGCGCGACCACGAGGGCCCGGAGACCCGGACGCTGGCGAACTACCGGCAGCGGCACGCCCAGTACAAGACCGACGCGGACCTCCAGGCGGCGCACGCGGTGGCCCCGTGGGTGGTGGTCTTCGACGACCACGAGGTGGAGAACAACTGGGCCGACGAGGTGCCGGAGGCCCCCGACCCGGACTTCCTCGCCCGGCGGGCGGCGGCGTTCCAGGCGTACTACGAGAACATGCCGCTGCGGCGGACCTCCCTGCCGCGCGGCATCGACATGCAGCTGTACCGGCGGGTGCGCTGGGGCCGGCTGGCCACGTTCCACATGCTCGACACCCGGCAGTACCGCGACGACCAGGCGTGCGGCGACGGGTACAGGGAGTGCGCCGCGGCGGCCGAGGAGGCCCGGTCGATCACGGGCGCGGAGCAGGAGGCGTGGCTGCTCGACGGGTTCCGCCGGTCCGACGCGCGCTGGGACGTCCTCGGCCAGCAGGTCTTCTTCGCGCAGCGGGACAACAACTCGGGGCCGCTCACGGTCACCAGCATGGACGCCTGGGACGGGTACGTGGCCTCCCGGGACCGGATCACCCGGGGCTGGCTGGCCGCCGGGGTGCGCAATCCGGTGGTGCTCACCGGCGACGTGCACGCCCACTGGGCCAGCGACCTCAAGCTCGACTACGCCGACCCCACGTCGCGCACCGTCGGCAGCGAGCTGGTCTGCTCCTCGGTCACGTCGACCGGCGACGGCGCGGACTCGCCGACGGGCTCCCACCCGTGGTTCGCGTTCAACCCGCACCTGCGCTTCCAGAACAACCTCCGGGGGTACGTCCGCACGACGATCACCCCGGCGCAGCTGGCGGCCGACTTCGACGTGGTGCCGTACGTGAGCCGGCCGGACGCGCCGGCCTACACCCGGGCGACGTTCGTGATCGAGGACCGGGTGCCGGGCCTGCACCAGACGTACGACCGGCCGCCGGCGCCGGGCGCGCGCACCGTACCGGGGGCCGGGGTGGACCTGGGCCGGCAGACGGTGGAGGCGGAGACCCTGCGGCCCTGAGCGGGCCCCGGGCGGCGGTGGGGACCTCGCGCGGGCCGGAGGCGGTCAGCCCGGGAGGAACGAGAAGCGGACCTTGCGGGTGGGGTTGTCGCCGTTGGTGTCGACCAGGCAGATGGACTGCCAGGTGCCGAGCGCGAGCCGCCCGTCGATCACCGGCAGGGTCGCGTACGGGGCGACGAGGCCGGGCAGCACGTGGTCGCGCCCGTGGCCGCGCGAGCCGTGCCGGTGCCGCCAGCGGTCGTCGGTGGGCAGCACGTCGTCCAGCGCCCGGAGCAGGTCGTCGTCGGAGCCGGCCCCGGTCTCGATGACGGCGAGGCCGGCGGTGGCGTGCGGCACGAAGACGTGCAGCAGGCCGTCGCCGGCGCCGGAGACGAACCGTTCCGCCTCGGCGGTGATGTCCCGGACGGTCGGTCGGGAGCCGGTCTGGACGGTGATCACCTCGGTGCGCATACGCCGCATTCTGCCGCCGGGACCCGGGTCTGTCAGCCGGGGCCGGTCGTGTCGGCGGGCCCGCGCCAGCCGGGCCCTCGTCAGCCGGGGAGCCGGCAGCGCCCGCGTCAGCCTGGCCCCGGGTCGCCGGACCAGCCGGCGCCGGCGTCGCCGGTGTGGAAGTCGGCGCCGGGCTGGCCGGCGCCCGCGTCGTACGCGCCGGAGCCGTACGAGGCGGCGGGGTCGCCGGCGGTGGTGGCGTAGCCGTAGCGGGCGCCCCGGCCGCCGGCGCGGTTGAGCAGCACCAGGCCCACGGCGAGCAGGGCCAGGCCGAACAGGCCCACGGGGGCGGCGTCCAGTCGGCCGCCGGCGAGGCCGAGCACCGACAGCAGGAGGGTGAGCGCTCCGGCCAGCACGAGTGCGCTCGCCACGGCTCGCAGCATCGTCATGGGTCGACGGTAGGGGGCGAGCGCAAACCACCAGAAGTTACCGGCCGGTACCTGTGTTGAGCGTCGCGTCTGGGGGAGCCAGACGTGACGAAAACCGTCGGTAGAAGGCAGGATGAACATCTAGAGACCTATCCCACACACAACCGAGGGAACGCCTGTGGCCACGGAACGCAAGCGCCCGGTGATCACCGCCGGTCTGCCGAGCCAGCTTCCGGACATCGACCCCGAAGAGACCGGCGAATGGGTCGAGTCGCTGGACGGTGTCATCGACGAGCGCGGAACCAAACGCGCCCGGTACGTGATGCTGCGCCTGCTGGAGCGCGCGCGGGAGCGCCAGGTCGGGGTGCCGTCGCTGACGACCACCGACTACATCAACACCATCCCGCCGGAGCGCGAGCCGTGGTTCCCGGGTGACGAGCACATCGAGCGGCGGATCCGGGCGTACATCCGGTGGAACGCGGCGATGCTGGTGCACCGCGCGCAGCGCCCCGAGATCGGCGTCGGCGGGCACATCTCGACGTTCGCCAGCTCCGCGTCGCTCTACGAGGTGGGCTTCAACCACTTCTTCCGGGGCAAGGAGCACCCGGGCGGCGGTGACCACATCTTCTACCAGGGCCACGCCTCGCCGGGCATGTACGCGCGGGCGTTCCTGGAGGGGCGGCTGAGCGAGAACCAGCTCGACGGGTTCCGCCAGGAGCTGTCCCACCCGGGCGGCGGGCTGCCGTCGTACCCGCACCCGCGGCTGATGCCGGACTTCTGGGAGTTCCCGACCGTCTCGATGGGCCTCGGCCCGCTGAATGCGATCTACCAGGCCCGGTTCAACCGCTACCTGCACCACCGGGGCATCAAGGACACCTCGCAGCAGCACGTGTGGGCGTTCCTCGGCGACGGCGAGATGGACGAGGTCGAGTCGCTCGGCGCGATCGGCGTGGCCGCCCGCGAGGAGCTGGACAACCTCACCTTCGTGATCAACTGCAACCTCCAGCGGCTCGACGGGCCGGTCCGGGGCAACGGCAAGATCATGCAGGAGCTGGAGGCGTTCTTCCGGGGCGCCGGCTGGAACGTCATCAAGGTGGTCTGGGGCCGGGAGTGGGACCCGCTGCTCGCCGCCGACACCGACGGCGCGCTGGTCAACCTGATGAACAGCACGCCCGACGGTGACTACCAGACCTACAAGGCGGAGTCCGGGGCGTACGTGCGGGAGCACTTCTTCGGCCGCGACGCGCGCACCCGCAAGATGGTCGAGGGGCTCACCGACGACGAGATCTGGAACCTCAAGCGGGGCGGGCACGACTACCGCAAGCTCTACGCGGCCTACAAGGCGGCGATGGAGCACACCGGCCAGCCGACGGTGATCCTGGCCAAGACGATCAAGGGCTGGACGCTCGGCTCGCACTTCGAGGGCCGCAACGCCACGCACCAGATGAAGAAGCTGACGCTGGACGACCTGAAGCTGTTCCGCGACCGGCTCTACCTGGACATCTCGGACAAGACGCTGGAGGAGAACCCCTACCTCCCGCCGTACTTCACGCCGGGCGAGAAGTCCGAGGAGATCGCCTACCTGCGGGAGCGGCGGGAGCAGCTCGGCGGCTACCTGCCGTCGCGGCGGAGGGCCGGCAGGGCGCTGGCGATCCCGGGCAGCGAGCGGTTCTCCGACGTCAAGCGCGGTTCGGGCAAGCAGAAGGTGGCCACCACGATGGCCTTCGTCCGCCTGCTCAAGGACATCATGAAGGACAAGGAGTTCGGCAAGCGCTGGGTGCCGATCATCCCGGACGAGGCCCGCACGTTCGGCATGGACTCGCTGTTCCCGACGCAGAAGATCTACTCGCCGCACGGCCAGCGCTACACCTCGGTCGACCGGGAGCTGTTCCTGTCGTACAAGGAGGCCACGACCGGGCAGATCCTGCACGAGGGGATCAACGAGGCGGGCTCGGTGGCCTCGTTCACCGCCGCCGGCACCGCGTACGCCACGCACGGCGAGCCGATGATCCCGCTCTACATCTTCTACTCGATGTTCGGCTTCCAGCGCACCGGCGACGGGTTCTGGGCGGCGGCCGACCAGATGGCGCGGGGCTTCGTGCTCGGCGCGACCGCCGGGCGCACCACGCTCAACGGCGAGGGCCTCCAGCACGAGGACGGCCACTCGCTGCTGCTCGCCGCCACCAACCCGGCGGTGGTGGCCTACGACGCGGCGTTCGCGTTCGAGCTGGCGCACATCATGGAGAACGGCCTGCACCGGATGTACGGCGAGCAGCCGGAGAACATCTTCTACTACCTGACCATCTACAACGAGCCGATCCACCAGCCGGCCGAGCCGGCCGACGTGGACGTCGAGGGGCTGCTCAAGGGCATCTACCGCTACTCCCCCGCGCCGAAGGTCGACGGCGACGGGCCGCGGGCCAACATCCTGGCCTCCGGCACGGGCATGCAGTGGGCGCTCAAGGCGCAGCAGCTCCTCGCCCAGGACTGGGGGGTGGCCGCCGACGTGTGGTCGGTGACCTCCTGGACGGAGCTGCGCCGCGACGCGGTGGAGTGCGAGGAGCACAACCTGCTCAACCCGGGCGCGGAGCAGCGGGTGCCGTACATCCAGCGGAAGCTGGCCGACGCCGACGGGCCGAAGGTCGCGGTCAGCGACTGGATGCGCGCCGTTCCGGACCTGATCGCCCGCTGGGTACCGGGTGACTACACCTCGCTCGGCACCGACGGGTTCGGCATGTCCGACACCCGGCACGCGCTGCGCCGGCACTTCCACGTCGACGCCGAGTCGGTGACGGTCGCGACGCTGCGGCAGCTCGCCCTGCGCGGCACGGTGCCGGCGTCGACCCCGGCCGAGGCGGCGAAGAAGTACGCCATCGACGACGTGAACGCGGCGCCGGTCGGCGAGACCGGCGGCGACAGCTAGCCCACGGACACCGCCGAGGGGCCCGGTGCGCACCGCGCACCGGGCCCCTCTCTGCGTATCCCGGGTCCGCCCCGGATGGCGTGACGGCGGTGGTCCGGGCGTTCCTGGTGGGGACGCGCCGGGCCACCGCCGTCGCGGATGGCGCCGTGAGACGGGCCCCGCTCAGCCGACGGCGGCCAGGTCGGTCAGCCGGGCCAGCGAGTCCTCCAGGTCGGCGCCGACCCGCCGCAGACCGAGCCGGAGGAGGGCGGCCTTGACCGGGCCGGCGGGCCAGCGTACGACGATGAGCCGCACGATGGTCCCGCCCTCCTCCTCGTCCGCGGTGAGCTGGACGTAGATCTCGGTGCGGGCCTCGGCCCGGGCACCGGCGCCCTTGGCGCGTTCCCGCCAGCCGATCAGGGTCGGCTCCTGGTAGGCGATCACCTCGGCCTCGTGCGCCGACCCGCGCCCGGCCTGGACCAGTTGCCGCCGGCCGAAGCCCTCCCCCGAGAGGACCTCCGCCGCGCGAACTCCCGCCAGCCAGGCCGGCAACTGCTCGGCCCGCTGCACGACTTCCCAGACCGCTTCCACCGGCGCCATCACGTGCGCACTGCGTTCGACGAGGATCATTTCGTTCTTTCCCCCACTGAGGACATCCGCGATATTCGGCACTCTATGCGCTAAATCGGACGCAACCGGACAACTTTGGAAAAGACACGCCGAAAACCCTTGCGCCCCGATCGCAATCGACCTATGGCGCAAACTCCCGCCGCGGCCTAGAGTCCGAACACGTTTCACGTTCGTCTGGCCGGACGGCCGCACGAACGTCGGACGTCGCGCGTCCCGCGCCCGCGGACGCCGCCGGCCCCTGCCGCCTGGAGAGCGCATGACCACCGAGCCGCTGCCCGAGTTCCCGGCCGGATTCCGCTGGGGAGTCTCTACCTCCGCCTACCAGATCGAAGGCGGGGCGACCGCCGCCGGCCGGGGGCCCTCCATCTGGGACACCTTCGCGCACACCCCCGGGCTGATCGCCGACGGCAGCACCGGCGACGTCGCCTGCGACCACTGGCACCGGCACGCCGAGGACGTCGCGCTGATGGCCGGGCTCGGGGTGTCGGCGTACCGCTTCTCGGTGGCCTGGCCCCGGGTCCAGCCCGGCGGGTCCGGGCCCGCCAACGCCGCCGGCCTCGACTTCTACGACCGGCTCGTGGACGACCTGGTCGCCGCCGGGATCGACCCGGTCGCCACCCTCTACCACTGGGACCTGCCGCAGCCCCTCCAGGACGCCGGGGGCTGGCTGCACCGGGACACCGCCGCCCGGTTCGCCGAGTACGCCGACCTGGTCGCCGCCTGCCTCGGCGACCGGGTGAAGCTGTGGATCACCCTCAACGAGCCGTTCATCCACATGAGCCTCGGCTACGGCACCGGCGAGCACGCCCCCGGCCAGACGCTGCTGTTCGACGCGTTCCCGGCGGCCCACCACCAGCTCCTCGGGCACGGGCTGGCAGTCGCCGCGCTGCGCGCCCGCACCGCCGGCCCGGTCGCCATCGCCAACAACTACTCGCCGGTGCGCCCGGCCGGCGACACCGAAGCCGACCTGGCCGCCGCCGCCGCGTACGACGCGCTGCACAACCGGCTGTTCACCGACCCGCTGCTCGGCCTCGGCTACCCCGACCTGCTCGACCTCGACCCGGGGCTCGTGCGCGGCGACGACCTGGCCGTCATCGCCGCGCCCCTCGACGTGCTCGGCGTCAACTACTACAACCCCTCGGGGGTACGCGCGCCCGAGCCCGGCTCGCCGCTGCCGTTCGAGCTGGTGGAACTCGCCGGGTACCCGCGCACCGCGTTCGGCTGGCCGGTCGCCCCCGACGGGCTGCGCGAGCTGCTCACCGGCCTGCGCGACCGGTACGGCGACCGGCTGCCCCCGATCCAGGTCACCGAGAACGGCTGCGCCTACGACGACGTACCCGATGCCGAGGGCCGGGTCCACGACCCGGACCGGATCGCCTACCTCGACGCCCACCTGCGCGCCCTGCGGGCCGCGATCGACGACGGCGTGGACGTCACGGGCTACTTCGTCTGGTCGCTGCTGGACAACTGGGAGTGGGCGGAGGGCTTCACCAAGCGGTTCGGCCTCGTGCACGTCGACTTCGGCACGGGGGCGCGCACGCCGAAGTCGTCGTACGCCTGGCTGCGCGACACCGCGATCCGGCCCGGCCCGGCCGCCACGACCCCCGGCGTCGCCGCGCCCGCCGCCCGCCGCGCCACAGCCGACGCGGAGTAGCGCCGTGACCACCGTCGACCCGACGCCGGCGGCCCTGCCCGCCGCGCTCGCCGAGCCGACCGTCCCGGTCCGGCGGAGCTGGATCGCGCTGATCTTCGCGGCGAACCTCGGCGTCTGGATGGCCTTCTTCACCCCGATCCAGGTGCTGCTGCCCCAGCAGATCGAGCGGATCGCCCCGGGCGACAAGGAGGCCATGTTCGCCGTGGTCACCGGCCTCGGCGCGCTCGCCGCGGTGCTGGCCAACCCGCTCGCCGGGGCCCTGTCGGACCGCACCTGCCTGCGGCTGGGCGGCCGGGAGCTGGGCCGCCGGCACGTCTGGACGGCCGGCGGGGCGGTGCTCGGCGCGCTCGCCCTGGTGCTGCTGGCCCGGCAGGACACCATCGCCGGGGTGGCGGTCGGCTGGGTCGCCGCCCAGGTCTGCTTCAACGCGATGCTGGCCAGCCTCACCGCCGGCATCCCCGACCGGGTGCCGGTGCTCCAGCGCGGCGGCGTCTCCGGCTGGGTGGGCATCCCGCAGTCGCTCGGCCTGGTGCTGGGCGCGGTGCTGGTGACGGCCGTGGTCACCGGCAACGCCGCCGGCTACGCCGCCGTCGCGCTGGCCGTGCTGCTGCTGGCGCTGCCGTTCGCGCTGCTCACCGCCGACGACCCGCTGCCCCGGACGCACCGGCCGCCGCTGCGGGTGGGCGCGCTGCTCGCCTCGATGTGGATCAGCCCGCGCCGGCACCCGGACTTCGCCTGGGCCTGGCTCACCCGGTTCCTGGTGCAGCTCGGCAACGCGCTGGGCACCCTGTACCTGCTGTACTTCCTCGCCGACGGGGTGCGCTACCCCGACCCCGAGGGCGGGCTGCTGGTGCTGATCCTGCTCTACACGCTCGGGATGATCCTCACCGCCGTGGTCTCCGGCCGGCTCTCCGACCGCTCCGGCCGGCGCAAGATCTACGTGATCGTCTCCGGGCTGGTGATGGCCGTGGCCGCGCTGCTGCTGGCCGTCGCGCCGGTCTGGCCGATGGCGATGGTCGCGGCGGTGCTGCTCGGCGCGGGCTACGGCGTCTACCTGTCGGTGGACGCGGCGCTGATCACCGAGGTGCTGCCGGCGGCCACGAACCGGGCCAAGGACCTCGGGGTGATCAACATCGCGAACTCCGCGCCGCAGGTGCTCGGCCCCGCGCTGTCCGCCCCGGTCGTGGTGCACCTGGGCGGCTACCCGACCCTGTACGCGGTCACCGCGGTGGTCACCGTCCTCGGCAGCGCCCTCGTCGTCAGGATCCGTGGCGTGGCGTGACGACGCTGGCGGGGTGCTGCGGGCGCGGGTCTGATTGCAGGGGGCCCTTCCCATACAGAAAGCGTTAACAAGGGGCCCCTCCTTAAACCTCTTCCCGGCGGCCGTAGGCTGGGGACGTGACGGTACGTGTACGCTTCGCCCCCTCTCCGACCGGAATGTTCCACGTCGGCGGCGCCCGCTCGGCCCTACAGAACTGGATCTACGCCAGGCAGCAGGGCGGGGTGTTCGTGCTCCGCGTCGAGGACACCGACGCCGCGCGCAACAGGCCCGAGTGGACCGAGGGCATCCTGTCGGCGCTGGACTGGATCGGCATCGCCCGGGGCAGCTACGAGGGCCCGTACTTCCAGTCCTCGTACGCCGCCGAGCACCGGGCCGCCGCGCAGCGGCTGCACGAGGGCGGCCGGGCGTACTACTGCGACTGCACCCGCGAGGCCGTGCAGGCGCGCACCGGCTCGCAGTACACCGGCTACGACGGCTTCTGCCGCGACCGGGGCCTGGCGGCCGGCGAGGGGCGCGCGCTGCGCTTCCGCACCCCGGACACCGGCGAGACGGTGGTGGTCGACCTGATCCGGGGCGAGCCGACGTTCGAGAACAGGCTGATCGAGGACTTCGTCATCGCCCGGGGCGACGGGTCGCCGGTGTTCCTGCTGGCCAACGTGGTCGACGACATGACCATGGGGATCACCCACGTGATCCGCGCCGAGGAGCACCTGCCCAACACGCCCAAGCAGCAGCTCCTGTGGGACGCGCTGGGCGTCAAGCCGCCGGTCTGGGCGCACGTGCCGGTGGTGGTCAACGAGAAGCGGCAGAAGCTGTCCAAGCGGCGGGACAAGGTCGCCCTGGAGGCGTACCGGGACGAGGGCTACCTCGCCGCCGCGATGCGCAACTACCTGATGCTGCTGGGCTGGGCGCCGTCGGGCGACCGGGAGATCGTGCCCTGGTCCGTGATCGAGGAGGAGTTCCGGCTGGAGGAGGTCAACCCCTCCCCCGCGTTCTTCGACGAGAAGAAGCTGCGCGCGTTCAACGGCGACTACATCCGGGCGTTGCCGGTCGACGAGTTCGTGGCCGCGTGCCGGCCGTGGCTGACCGGCACCGACACCGTCGCGCCGCCGCCGTGGCAGCCGGAGGAGTTCGACGAGGCCGCGTTCGCCGCCGTGGCCCCGCTGGCGCAGACCCGCATCGCGGTGCTCAGCGAGATCGTGCCGAACGTCGACTTCCTCTTCCTCGCCTCGCCGGTCGTCGACGAGGCGGCGTGGGCGAAGGCCATGAAGGAGGGCGCGGCCGAGCTGCTCGACGCGGCGATCGCCGCGTACGACGGGCTCGCGTCGTGGGACGCCGAGTCGCTGAAGGCGACGCTGGAGGCGGTCGGCGCGGAGCGCGGCCTCAAGCTCGGCAAGGCCCAGGCGCCCGTCCGGGTGGCGGTCACCGGCCGCACCGTCGGGCTGCCGCTGTTCGAGTCGCTGGAGGTCCTGGGCCGCGAGCGCACCCTCGCCCGGTTGCGCGCCGCCCGCCTGCGCCTGCCCTGATCGGGGCACGCGACGCCTGACTGATCGGGTACGCGGCCGTGGGGCCCGCCGGCGAACCGGCGGGCCCCTACGCGTCGTGCGCGCCGGCGCTCAGGTGCCGGCGCGGCGGCGGCGCACGGTGAACCCGACGGCGGCGGCGACGAGCAGCAGCACGCCGCCGCCCAGCGCCCAGAGCCAGCCGGGCGGGCCCCCGTCGGTCGACTCGCTGGCGGCCGGCACGGCGCTGCCGCCGCCGTCCGTGGCCGGGGCGGCCGACGACGGCGCGGCGGCCGACGGCGCGTCCGACGGCGGCACGGGCTCGGGCGCGGCGGCCGACGGCGACGAGGGCTCGGCCGGGGTGCCGGTGGTGAGGGTGAACCGCACCTCGCCCTTGATCGGGTGGCCGTCGGCGGAGCCGAGCTGGTAGCCGACGATGTAGAGGCCGGCCTTGCCGGGCGCGAACGGGATGCGCACCCGCGTCCCGGAGAAGGTCGGCTCACCGTCGAGGGCGTCCACGTTGTCCGGCCCGGTGATTGTGATCTTCGTCGTACCCGGGTCGGGTTTCGCCAGGAAACGGAGCTCGACCCGCTCCGGCGCGGTGGCGATCCGCGCGCCGTTGGCCGGGTTGCTGCCGGTCAGCGAGTTGTGCGCGGCGGCCGGCGCGGCCGGGAGCACGAGCGACACACCGAGCGCCACGCCGAGCACGACCAACCAGGTACGCGCCACGCGTGGGAACCTGCCCCCCATGTACACCTCCGTAAAGGTACTATCCGCCCGCTGATCTACGGCTGCCTGATTAGTCGAGCCGAGATCGCAGATAGTTCCAATTCCCGATCCAACAGCTGCAACCGATCGACGTTCTGCGCAGTCTTTCAGGTGGGCGCCCCGCCCTGTGGGCATGGTCACCGCCATCGACCGACCAACGCGTGACCTGCAGCGAAGCCATCCAAATCGAACGGGGCGAGGAGGCGGCGATGGTCCGACAGGTACGGCGGTCGTGCCGGGCGGCGGCGGGAGCGCTGCTGGTGACGGCACTGGTCACGACGCTGGCGGGGCCGGCCCGGGCGGCCGGCACGGCCACGGGTCCGGCGGCGACGGGCCAGGCGACGACGGGCGCGGCGCTGGCCGACGCGGCCGCCGCCGCCAGCACGGCGCTGGCCCGCAAGGTGCCCAGGAAGACCCTGCCGGCCGGGGTGGACATCACCGGCGTGGGCCTGGCCGAGCCGCTGCGGCTGCGGGCCACCACCCACCCCGTCGAGGTGGTCGCGGTCGTCGACCAGGTGAGCTGGCTGGGCCGCACCGGGGCCGCCAACGGGCCGAAGGCCGCCGACCTCGGGCCGAAGTTCACGGTGGTGGTGCTGGTCGGGGAGATCGCCACCCAGACCTACGACCTCTATCCGCTGGCCAAGGGCGGCCCCCGGGTCTACCGGCCGGCGAAGCAGCCGGACCCGGCCCGCAAGGACAAGGCCGGCTGGTTCCTCGGCCGGCTCAGCATGTCCGAGACGCTGCGTACGGTCGGGGTGCCGCTGGAGCGGCAGCTCGACACGGTCAGTGGCGGCGTCGGGGGCGGCGAGCGGGTGCTGCCCGACGACTCGATCAACCCGGCCGGCGACATCGACGAGGCGCTCGCCGAGTTGCAGCGGCTGCTGCTGCTCAACGTCGGTGTGATGCTGGTGATCACCCTCGGGCTGGCCGGGATCGCGCTGCTGATCCGCCGCCGCACCCGCTGACGGGCCCGGCCCCGTGCCACTCGGCGCGGGGCCGGCGTGCCCTCGGCACCATCGGCGAGGTCTCAGCAGCGGCGGCGTGCCGTCAGCACCAGCGGCGCGGCGGGCGTTCCCGGCGCAGGGCCCGGTGCCGGGGGCGGACCGGGCCGTGCCGGTGCGCGCCGGCCCAGCCCGGCAGGTCGCTGCGGCAGGCCCCGGCGCGGCCCGACTCGTCGTCGGCGGGCGGCTCGGCGGCACGCTGGCGCGGCACCGGGGCGTCCTCGTCGACCGGCGCGGCGCCCCGGCCGCAGGTCGGCTCCGCGGCCCGGCCGTAGGGTGCCTCCGCGGCCCGGCCGTAACTCGGCTCCGCGGCCCGGCCGCAGGCCGGCTCGGCAGGATGGGGCGTCCCGGTGAGCCGGCGCAGATGCTTCGCCGCCGGCTCGTGGTGGCCCGGCCTGCCGGACTCCCCCTGGGCGCAGCCCGGCTCGGCCTCCCCGTGCGCCATCGGCGGTCTCCTCACGCTCTTCCTCGCCCGCCGGCCGGTCCCTGGCCCGCGTGCCCTGTCACCGTACTGGGGCGGGCGGACGCGTCGTGCGGCGCGTACCCCACCTCAGCGGCGGGGGCGGCTCGGAAAGATCGTCGCCCAGACCGGGAACGCGACCAGCCAGATCAACAGGGCGACGGTGAGCGTGCGGGCGAAGTCCCACAGGGCGCGGGTGCGTTCGGCGTCACCGACGAAGGCGATCCCCGCCACGAGCAGCGCGCAGGCCACGGCCCAGCCGAGCAGGCCCTTGGCCCACTCCCGCCACTCGTACCGGGCGCGGGCCCAGCCGTGGCGCGGCGGCCGGACCGGGGGCGGCCCGCCGGCGAACCGGTGGGCGAAGCGCTGGTCGGCCCAGCGGATCATCGAGTGGCCGAAGGCGACCGAGAACCCGAGGTAGGCGGCGGCCAGGCCGTGCGTGACGTCCGCGGTGCCCCCGCGCCGCAGGTCCAGCGCGGCCGCCGCGAGCAGCGCCAGGTCGACCAGGGGTACGCAGAGCAGCAGGGCCGCGCCGAGGCGGGGGCGGCGCAGCGGGTAGCGGGCCACGAGCCCCGCCACCAGCAGCACCCAGAACCCGATCTCGCACCCGACGATGACCGCGACCAGCACGACGACCTCCTCTGTCCGTGGCCTCCAGCATGCCGCCTGCCGCGTGCCCCGCCCTCGACCCGGGCGACGAGATCCGGGTACGCCGAACGAGGGACCGCGTCGGGGCGTACCTCCTTCGGGGGACACGGCCTCGTGCCCTGGTCGGAGCCGGTGCGGCGGCGGGTGTGGTGGGATCGGGGAATGCGACTGCCGCCCTGGCTCCGGCCCGGCGCCACGGGCCGGGACCTGGCACTGGCCGGCGTGGCCCTCGCGGGCGGGCTGGCGCTGCTCGGCCTCGGCTCGCACCTGGCGATCACCCCGCGGCCCGGCGTGCCCGCGGTGGCCTTCCTGCCGTCGCTGGTGGCCGTGTCGGCGGCGGTGGCCCTGCGGCGGGTGGCCACCCGCACGGGGCTGGCCCTCGGCACGGCGGCGCTCGGCGTCGACGTCGCCCTCGGCACCACCCTCGGCACCGCGCTGATCTACACGCAGGTGCTCTACGACTCCTGCGTGTACGGCCCGCCCCGGCTGCGGCGCTGGCTCCTGCGGGTCACCGTGGCGCTGAGCCTGCTCGCCGCCGTCGGCGGGGTGCTGGTGTTCGGTCACTGGCGCGGGGTCGCGCTGGGCGTGCCGGTGGTGCTGGTCGGCCTCGTGCCGGTGCTGACCGGGATCAGCGTGCGGCAGTACCGGGACCAGGCGGCGGCGGAGCGGGCGCGGGCTGCGGAGGAACGGGCCCGGGCCGAGCAGACCGCCCGGCTCGCCGAGCTGGACCGGCGCGAGGCGGTCCACGCCGAGCGGTCCCGGATGGCCCGGGAGCTGCACGACGTGGTCGCCAACCACCTCAGCGCGGTGGCCATCCACGCCACCGCCGCGCTCTCCGTCCCCGGGCTGGACCGGGAGCAGGTGGCCTCGTCGCTGCGGGTCATCCGGGAGAACAGCGTGCGGGGCCTGGCGGAGATGCGGCAGCTCATCGGGCTGCTGCGGGAGCCCACGACGGGCGACGGGCCCGCCCCGGGCGACGCCGGGGAGGCGGCCGAGGAGGCCACCCGGGTACGCCTCGCCGAGCTGGACCGGCTCGTGGGCCGGATGCGCTCCGCCGGGCTGGACGTGCGGACCGAGGTGACCGGCGGGGCGCGTCCGCTGCCGGTGGGGGTGGACCTGGCGGCGTACCGGATCGTGCAGGAGTCGCTGACCAACGCGCTCAAGCACGGCGCGGGCGAGGCGGAGCTGGTCGTGACGTACGGGCCGACGGAGGTGGTGGTGGCCGTGACGAATCCGCTGCGGGCGGGCGGCGCGGCGGCGCCCGGCGCGGGCGCCGGGCTGGTCGGGATGCGCGAGCGCGCGGTGCTGCTGGGCGGCGGTTTCACGGCGGGCCCGGCGGACGGGCGGTGGCAGGTCCGGGCGCGGCTGCCCACCGGGGAGCCGGCGTGACCGGCCGGACCAGCCCCGGGCGGGCGGCGGACGGGACGGACCCGGCGGGGCCGGTGGGTGCCGACGGGCGTGCCGACGGGCGGGGCGGCGCGGCGGACCCGGTGCGGGTGGTGCTCGCCGACGACCAGCCGGCGGTGCGGGCCGGGCTGGCGCTGATCCTGGCCGCCGCGCCCGGCGTCGAGGTGGCCGGCGAGGCCGCCGACGGCGAGGAGGCGGTGCGACTCTGCGCCGACCTGCGCCCCGACGTCGCCGTGCTGGACGTCCGGATGCCGCGGCTCGACGGCATCTCCGCCACCCGGGAGATCGTCGCCGGCGGGCTCGCCGACGTGCTCGTGCTCACCACCTTCGACCTCGACGAGTACGTCTTCGGCGCGCTGCGCGCCGGCGCGGCCGGCTTCCTGCTGAAGGACACCGACGCCGACGCCCTGGTCGACGCCGTGCGCACCGTGGCCCGGGGCGAGGGGATCATCGCCCCGGCGGTGACCCGGCGGCTGATCAGCGCGTTCGCCGCCACCGCGCCGGGGCCGCCGGCCGCCACCCGGGACGCGGTCGCCACGCTCACCGCGCGGGAACGCGACGTGCTGGCCTGCCTCGGGCTGGGCCTGTCCAACCAGCAGCTCGCCGACCGGCTGGCGATGGCGGAGAGCACCGCGAAGACCCACGTCAGCCGGGTCCTGGCGAAGCTCGACCTGCGCAGCCGCGTACAGGCGGCGATCCTGGCCCAGGAGCTCGCCCTGCCCCCGCCGCCCATCATCCCGCCGCCGACCCCGCCGCCGGGGCCGACCCCGCTGCCGCCGCCGGGTGGCGCGGGGTGAGCGGGGCACCCCTCGCTACCGGGGGCGTTGACAGGGTGCCCCTCCTTCTCTGCAAGGCTGGTGGGGTGAGCGAGCCGGGCGGGATCGAGCTGTCGGCCACGCTGCGCCGCATCGAGCGGGCGGCGGGGGCCCTGGCCACCGCCAGCGTGGCCCGGATGGACGAGACGCTGCCCTGGTTCCGGGCGCTCCCGGCCGACCAGCGGTCCTGGGTGATGCTGGTGGCCCAGGCCGGCGCGCGGTCGCTGGTGCAGTGGCTGCGCGACGGCGGCGGCACGGCGGACAGCACCCAGGAGGTCTCCGACGAGGTCTTCGCGACCGCCCCGCTGGCCCTGGCCCGCTCGATCAGCCTCCAGCAGACCGTGGCGTTGATCAAGGTGACGATCGACGTGGTCGAGGAGCAGGTGGGCACCCTCGCCGCCGAGGGCGAGGAGCAGCAGTTGCGGGAGGCGGTGCTGCGCTTCTCCCGGGAGATCGCCTTCGCCGCCGCCCGGGTCTACGCGCGGGCCGCCGAGTCGCGCGGCTCCTGGGACGCCCGGTTGCAGGCCCTGCTGGTCGACGCGCTGCTGCGCGGGGACTCCCCGGACGTGCTGGCCAGCCGGGGCGCGGCGCTGGGCTGGTCGGACGCGCCGCCGGTGGCGGTGGCGGTGGGCCGGTCCCCGGGCGGCGAGGTGGCCGCGGTGCTGCACACGGTCCACCGGCTGGCCCGGCGCGTCGGCGTCGAGGTGATCGGCGGGGTGCACGGCGACCGGCTGGTGATCGTGCTCGGCGGCGCGGCCGACCCGATGGCGGCGACGGGGAAGCTGCTGCCCGCGTTCGGGGAGGGGCCGGTGGTGGTCGGGCCGGCGGTGCCGAGCCTCGACGAGGCGACGGACTCGGCCCGCGCCGCGCTCGCCGGCTACCGGGCGGCTCCCGCCTGGCCGACCGCGCCGCGCCCGGTGCCGGCCGGTGACCTGCTGCCCGAGCGGGCCCTCGCCGGGGACGCCGAGGCCCGCCGCCGGCTGCGCCACGACGTGTACGCGACGCTGGCCCGGGCGGGCGGCGAGCTGCTGGAGACCCTGGACGCCTTCTTCGCGGCCGGCGGCACGTTGGAGAGCGCGGCGCGGGCCCTGTTCGTGCACCCCAACACGGTGCGCTACCGGCTGCGGCGGATCGCCGACGTGACGGGGCTGTCGCCGCTGATCCCCCGGGACGCGTTCGCGTTGCAGGTGGCGCTGACCGTGGGGCGGCTCGACCCGGTGGTGCCCGTCGTGACACCTCCCCCCATAACACCACAAAACCGGCAAATCCCCGCAAAGAGATGATCACGGTCACCTATTTCTGTAGGGTTCCTCCAAAGGTTCTAGTGCGGTTTGGTTGCGGCCGGTAACACCGTGACTGGCGAGTATCCGGAAGAGTCATAGGCGTGCTCGCCGTACTCTCACCGGGGCAGGGTTCGCAGAAACCCGGCTTCCTCACACCGTGGCTCGACCTGACCGGCGCCGAGGCACGGCTGCGCTGGTGGTCGGCGCTGGCCGGCGTCGACCTGATCCACCTGGGCACCTCGGCCGGCGCGGAGGAGATCCAGGACACCGCCCGGACCCAGCCGCTGCTGGTCGCCGCGGCCCTGCTCGCCGCCGAGCACCTGCCGCTGCACGACGTCACCCTCGCGGCCGGGCACAGCGTCGGCGAGCTGGGCGCGGCGGCGCTGGCCGGGGTCCTGCCGGCCGAGACCGCGATCACCCTCGCCGGGGTGCGCGGCCGCGAGATGGCCGCCGCCTGCGCGATCGAGCCGACCGGCATGGCCGCCGTGCTGGGCGGCGACACCGACGAGGTGCTCGCCACCCTCGACCGGCACGGGCTGCACGCGGCCAACCGCAACGGGGCCGGCCAGATCGTCGCCGCCGGGTCGACCGCCGGCATCGACGCGCTCGTCGCCGAGCCGCCCACGAAGGCCCGGGTCGTCCGGCTGAAGGTGGCCGGCGCGTTCCACACCCCCTACATGGCCCCCGCCGAGGTCGCCCTGGCCGGCGTGGCCGCCGGGATCACCCCGGCCCGCCCGGCCCGGATCCTGCTGTCCAACCTCGACGGCACGGTCGTCGACCACGGCCCGGAGCTGGTGCAGCGGCTGGTCCGCCAGGTCACCTCGCCCGTGCGGTGGGACCTGTGCATGCGCACCCTGGCCGACCTCGGCGTGACCGGGGTCGTCGAGCTGCCGCCGGCCGGCACCCTGGCCGGCCTGATCAAGCGGGAGCTCGCCGACTCGCTGCCCGAGATCGTCACCCTGAAGACGCCGGCCGACCTGCCCGCCGCCCGCGACCTGATCGCCCGGCACGGCTCGGCCGCCCGCCCCGCGCCGACCGCCCGGTTCCGGGTCGTGACGGCCCCCGCGCCGGGCGTCTTCCAGCCCACGCGGGGGCTGACCGAGGGCCAGGCGCTCAAGGTCGGCCAGGTCATCGGCCACGTCGTCACCGGGCGAGGCCCGGTCGAGGTGACCGCGCACGACGGCGGGCCGCTCACCGAGTGGCTCGCCCACCACGACGCCCCGGTCGCCCCGGGTCAACCGCTCGCCCGGATCGGGGGTCACTCATGACAGGTAGCCGGATTCTCGCCCTGGGGCACTACCAGCCCTCCCGGATCGTCACCAACGACGACATCGCGCAGTTCGTCGAGACCAACGACGAGTGGATCAGGGACCGCGTCGGCATCGCCAGCCGCCGCATCGCCGGCGACGAGACGGTGTCCGACATGGCGGCGGCCGCCGCCGGCAAGGCGCTGGCCAACTCCGGCCTCACCGCCGCCGACATCGACCTCGTCGTCGTCGCCACCTGCACGTCCATCGACCGCAGCCCGAACGTCGCCTGCCGGGTCGCCGCCAAGCTCGGCATCACCGCGCCCGGCGCGTACGACATCAACACCGCGTGCTCGGGCTTCGCGTACGCGCTGGGCACCGTCGACCACGCCATCCGGGCCGGGGCGTCGCGCAACGCGATCGTCATCGGCGCGGAGAAGCTCTCCGACTTCACCGACTGGACCGACCGCTCCACCTGCATCATCTTCGGCGACGGCGCCGGCGCCGCGGTGGTCACCGCCACCGCCGAGGGCGAGCCGGCCGGGGTCGGCCCGGTCGTCTGGGGCTCGGTGCCGGACAAGAGCGACGCCGTACGCATCGAGGGCTGGCGGCCGTACGTGAAGCAGGAGGGCCAGACGGTCTTCCGCTGGGCCACCACGGCGCTGGCCCCGCTGGCCCTCCAGGCCTGCGAGCGGGCCGGGGTCGCCCCGTCCGAGCTGGCCGCTTTCGTGCCGCACCAGGCCAACTCCCGGATCATCGACGGCATCGCCAAGCGGCTCGGCATCCCCGACGCGATCATCGCGAAGGACATCGTCGAGTCCGGCAACACCTCGGCGGCGAGCGTGCCGCTGGCCCTGTCCAAGCTCATCGAGCGGCGGGAGGTGCCCTCGGGCGCCCCGGTGCTGCTCTTCGGCTTCGGCGGCGGCCTGACCTACGCCGGTCAGGTCGTCCGCTGCCCCTGAGACGTCCGGCCCCCAGCGGGGCCGTTCGCACGCCGCGCGGCGCGCGCCGCCGGCGATTCCACACCCAGGAGAGGAACGCACCAACCATGACCCGTGACGAGATCACCTCCGGCCTCGCCGAGATCCTCGAAGAGGTCGCCGGGGTGAACCCGGACGACGTGGCCGAGGGCAAGTCCTTCACCGACGACCTCGACGTCGACTCGCTCTCGATGGTGGAGGTCGTGGTCGCCGCCGAGGAGAAGTTCGGCGTCAAGATCCCCGACAACGAGGTGCAGAACCTGAAGACCGTGGGCGACGCCGTCAGCTACATCGAGGCGCAGTCCTGACATGAGTCGTTCCGACGTCGTCGTCACAGGGCTCGGCGCGACCACCCCGTTGGGCGGGGACGTCGCATCGACCTGGGACGCCATGCTCGCCGGCCGCTCCGGGGTGGGTCCGCTCACCCAGGAGTGGGCGGCGCAGCTCCCGGTGCGCATCGCCGCGCAGCTCGCCGTCGACCCGTCCGAGGTGCTGGACAGGGTGAAGATGCGCCGGCTCGACCGCTCCGAGGCCATCGCGATCATCGCCGCCCGGCAGGCCTGGGCGGACGCGGGCCTCGCCGGCTCCGGGCTGGACGGGGAGCGGCTGGCCGTCAGCGTAGGCTCCGGCATCGGCGGGGCCACCACCCTGCTCGCCCAGGACGACATCCTGGAGGCGTCCGGCCCCCGCCGGGTGTCCCCGCACACCATCCCGATGCTGATGCCGAACGGCCCCGCCGCCTGGGTGGGGCTGGAGCTGGGCGCGAAGGCCGGCGTGCACACGGTGGCGAGCGCCTGCGCCACCGGCGCGGAGGCCATCGCCCTCGGGCTGGACATCATCCGCTCCGGCCGGGCCGACGTGGTGGTGGCCGGCGGCACCGAAGCGGTCATCCACGCGCTGCCGATCGCCGGGTTCGCCTCGATGCGGGCCATGTCCACCCGCAACGACGAGCCCGAGCGGGCCTCCCGCCCGTGGGACACCGGCCGCGACGGCTTCGTCCTCGGCGAGGGGGCGGGCGTGCTGGTCCTGGAACGCGCCGAACACGCCGCCGCCCGGGGCGCCCGGGTGTACGCGCGGCTGGCCGGCGCGGGGATCACCTCCGACGCGTACGACATCGTGCAGCCGCACGCGGAGGGCGAGGGCGCGATCCGCGCGATCAAGAAGGCCATCGCGGACGCCGACATCGCCCGTGAGGACATCGTGCACGTCAACGCGCACGCCACCTCGACGCCGGTCGGCGACATGCTGGAGATCGGCGCGCTGCGCGCCGCGCTCGGCGACCACCCGGTGCTCACCGCCACCAAGTCGATGACCGGTCACCTGCTCGGCGCGGCCGGCGCGCTGGAGTCCATCGCCACCATCCTGTCGATCCGCGACGGCGTCGTCCCGCCGACGATCAACCTGGACGACCCGGACGCCGGGCTGGACATGGACGTGGCCGCGCACAAGGCACGGCACCTGGAGATCCCCGCCGCGCTGAACAACGCGTTCGGCTTCGGCGGCCACAACGTGGCCCTGGTCTTCACCCGCCCCTGAGGCGCAAGGAAGGGCCCCCTGTTAACGCTTTCCGCATAGCAGGGGGCCCTTCTTAACGCCCCGCCCCGGGGTGACGGTCGGCAGCGGGGTCGCGTCGCTGCGTCCCGGTCGGCGGCGGTCTTCCCGGCATGCGGTCACGACCAGCGGGTTCACGCGATGCTAGCCAGCCGGCAATGAGCGGGAAATCGGTGCTACCTAGCTTTCCCGCATGCCCCCCACAAAAGATCCACTGTCGACGCCGGAAAACGGCGACGACCACACAGCGACAATTGTCGACGACTGCGGACGGCCCGTTCCCGCGCATTCGGTCGGCCGCCGCGCGCTGCTCGCTGCCGCCGGTGCCGCCGCCATCGCCCCGCTCGCGTTCGGCGCTCCGGCCGTCGCCGCCTCCCCCGGCCCGCACGCCCCCAGCGGGAAGCCCGGCCGACGCCCGCAACGCGGGCACTACCTGATCAAGGGTGCCGCGCTGGTCTCCGTCGACCCGGCCATCGGCAACCAGGCCAAGGCCGACATCGAGGTGCGTGACGGGCGGATCGTCCAGGTCGGCCCGAACCTGAAGGCACGCGGCGCGCGGGTCATCGACGCGTCGAAAATGATTGCGATGCCCGGTTTCGTCGAAACCCACTATCACATGTGGAGCGCCCTCGGTCGCAATTTCGTCTCCACCGGATTCGAATACTTCGCGGCGAAGTCGGCAACCGTCGCCGCGTATCAGCCGGACGATTTCTACCACAGCGTGCTGCTCGGCCTCGTCGAGTGCGCGAGCGCGGGCATCACCACCGTCAACAACTGGTCGCACAACGTACGCGGACCGGAGTACGCCGACGCGGAGCTGCACGCCCACGCCGACGGCCTCGTACGGGCGCGCTACTCGTACGGTCACCGGGACGGCCAACCGGCCACCCAGCCGATCGACTTCGCGGACATCGACCGGGTCTCGGCCACGTGGTTCGGCAAGAAGTCGCCGTTCGACGGCCTGGTGCACCTCGGGGTGAACCTGCGCGGGCCCGGCCAGCTGCCGACGTTCCTGGCGGAGATGGCGGAGGTCAGCAAGCGGAAGCTGCCGATCTCGGTGCACTCCGGGCAGGGACCGACCACGGCGGTGCACGCCGCCGACCTGGAGAAGATGGGCTTCCTCGGCCCGGACTTCCTGCTCTGCCACGCGCTGCCGTTCGACGAGGCGGACCGGCAGGCGATGGTACGCACGAACGCGCCGGTCAGCTTCTCCGTCCACTCCGAACTGCGCCTCGGCACCGCCGGTGGGTTCCACGGGCAGCTGCTGCGGATGCTGGCCGCCGGGGTCACCGTCTCGCTGTCGTTCGACGCCAGCTCGCTCGCCCCGATCAACATGTTCGAGTCGATGAACGTAGCCTGGAACCTGGGCATCCCGTGGGTGGGCACGGACACCGCCGACCTGCCGCCGGTGGTGTTCCGGCAGGCGATCGAGATGGCCACGATCAACGGCGCGAAGGCGCTCGGCCTACAGGCGGTGACCGGGTCGATCACCCCCGGCAAGCGGGCCGACATCGTCCTGATCCGGGCGGACGACCTGAACATCGCCCCGATCGGCGACCTGGAGTCGACCGTCGTGCGGTCGGCCACCCCGGCCAACATCGACACCGTGCTGATCGACGGCCGGATCGTGAAGCGGAACCGGGAGATGGTCAGCCACGACGCCGGCACGATCGTGCGCAACGCGGCGGCTGCGGCGCACGCCGTCCGTACGCGGGCCGGCGGCGTCCTCACCCCGACCAGCCCCACCCCGCCCCGGTTCTGAGCCCCGCCGCCGTGCACCCGACCGTGACCGGGTGCACGGCGGCACCGGCTCCACATCCGGGGCGCGGTCGGGAGCGCTAGGGGCGGTTGCGGGGGTGCCGGCGCGCCTGGCGCTCGTTGCCCCGGCGGTAGTTGCCCGTCCACCTGGCCATCACCAGCTGCGGGTCGTCGTCGACCTCGGCGAGGAACTGCGCCGCCCGGCCGCCCCGCAGCGTCCCGGCGACCCGCCCATGGTGCGTGATCACCACCGTGCCGTCCGCCCGTTCGGCGTACGCGAATCCCTGCGCCTCTGCCACGCCCGGCACCCTCCCACCCCCGCCGCCACCGCGCATCCGATTTCGGCTACGGCGGCGCACGCGTCGCGCCGCGGCGGTGCACGCGTCGTGCCCGGGCGGCACTGCCGGAGGAAGGGGCCGCAGAAGGGGGCTCGGGTGCGGTCAGAAGGGGGCTGGGGTGCGGTCAGAAGGGGGCTGGGGTGCGGTCAGAAGGGGGCTGGGGTGCGGTCAGGCGGGGGTGCGGAGGTCGGCGACGAAGGCCCGCCAGGCCGGCGGGGCGAAGGTGAGGGTGCCGCCGTCGCGGGCCTTGGAGTCGCGCACCAGCACGACGCCCGGCAGGTTGTCGGCGACCTCGACACACTCGCCGCCGTTGGTGTTGCTGCGGGTGGCGGTGCGCCAGCGGGGGTGGTGGGTGCTCACAGCTCGTTCACCTGCTTCAGGATCAGGTCTCTCGACCGGTCGCGCGGCAGGGCGACCGCACGGACAGCTTCCCACGCCCGCGCCAGCGCGGAAACCCGCTTCGGGTCGGCCAGCACCCGCCCCTCCAACTGGTCCTCCAGGAACGCCAGGTGCTCGCCGCCGGCCGCCTCGGCGAGCGTGAACGGGCCGGACTGGCCGAGGTAGGGGCCCGCGTCACGGGGCACGACATGTATCAGCACCCGGGGTCGCAGCGCGACCTCGGCGAGGTGCAGGAGCTGCTCCTTGAGCACCGCCGGCTCGCCCCGACGCAGCGCCGCCTCGTCGACGACGAACGTGGTCAGCGGCGGCTCCTTGCGGTCGAGCAACGCCTGCCGCTCCAGCCGGAAGGCGACGTGCTCCTCCACCTTTTCGGGCACGAACAGGCCGCTGGCGAGGGCCGCGCGGGCGTACGCCTCGGTCTGGAGCAGCCCCGGGACGATCGTCGCCTGGAAGCAGCGCAGCGAGGTGGCCTCCCGCTCCACCTCCGCCCACGGGCGGAACCAGCCGGGCTGGGCGTCCCGGCGCGCCTCGACGGCCATCCGGGCGATCAGGTCGCCGGCGCCCAGCAGCTCGTCGAGCCGGCGGGCCGTGTCGGGCTGCGGGACGCGCCGCCCCGTCTCGAACATCGCGATCAGCGAGCCGGAGACGTGCACCGCCTCGGCGACCTGGTCCTGGGTCAGCCCCCGCTTGCCCCGCTCGTGCTTCAGCACCAGGGCGAGATATGCGCCCACTCCTCACCGCTCCTCACTGAAGGTTCCGCATCGATCACGCTGTGCACCGTACCCCCGGCAGTCCTGTTTGTCCGGCCCGCCCCGGTCCAGGGTGGAACCACGCGGTCCGGCTGGTGGAGGCGATGCCCGGCGGCCGGGCCAGCGCGGGCCGCCCCGCACCCCCCTTGCGGGGCGGCCCTCCCCCACCGACGAGGAGGCAGGCGCGTGGCAGAGCACCGACGCGACGGCGACCGACGCCGGCCGCACCCACCCCTGCGCCCGCTGTGGCTGTGCCGGGCGTGCCTGGCCCCGTGGCCCTGCCCGCAGGCCCGCGACGACCTGCTGGCCGCCTACGCCGGGGACCGCGTCGGGCTGTGCCTGTTCCTGGCCTGGCGGATGTTCGACGCCGCCGAGGACCTGCGGGCGCTGCACCCGGAAGACCCGCCGCCGCCCAGCGAGCTGTTCCGCCGCTTCCTACGCTGGGCCCGTCGCCACGGTTGAGGCGGCGCCGGCCCGGCGCACCCCACAGCCACGGCCCCAAAGGGGGACAACACCCCCCATCCGGGGGATCGCAGCTGCAAGATCGCGAGCGAGATTGGGAGATTCTGGAGCGAAACGGCCCCTCCGATCGACGTCAGTTGTCCTACGATCTCTCCGGCTATCCGGTTGGCCGGCTCTCCGGCTATCCGGTTGGCCGGCGGGCCAGTCCTGCGACGTTCGGCGACTGCACCGGCACCGCCCCGAACGGGTCCAGCCGCTGCCCCGCCCAGAAGCGCCCGGCACCGCAGCGCCCCGGCATGCCCCGAAAGCGAACGCGCCGCTCGCGTTGCCGCCCCGACCGACCCGCCCGAGGCAGGTCGGCACAGACCGGCAGGCGGGAGTCGACCCAAACACACGAACCCGATCCGCCCCAACCGGAGCACCTCCGACACGACACGCCACTCCAGGACACCCAGGGCAACAGAACGGGCAGGATCCCCCACCACCGACCACGATCATCTGCTGACTACGGATACGGCCGGCGGCGTGTCGTCTCCGAAAACGACAGACGATCACGGCACCCTTCCCCTGCCTCGCCCCGCCCCAGCCGCGCCGCACCGGACGCCCCCCCCCCCCCCCCCCCCCCGGGAAGGAGACGCTGGCCGACGGGCGGGGCGCCTCCCCGCGCCGATCTTGCAGTTGCGGCCCCGACCAATGGGGCGAAACGCCCATCCATGGGGCCCAAAGTGCAAGATCGGCGCGAGCGGCGGGCGGGCACGGGGCGGGCGGGGGCGGGGCGGGCGGGCACGGGGCGGGGGGCGGGGCGGGGCGGGGCGGGGGCGGGGCGGGGCCGGGGCGTTGGGTGCTGGGGTCGGGGGTGCTCGTCTAGGGTGAGGTTCGCCGAGATCGCGCTAGGAGCATGCCGTGGAAGCGACCGAGATCCGCAAGCTCGCCGCTCTGGAGGACACCCACTGGTGGTACCGGGAGCGGCGGGTCCTGCTGGCCCGGGCGCTGCGCCGGCTGGCCGCCGCCGGCCACGTCCCCGGGCGGGCGCTCGACGTCGGCGCGGCGGGCGGCGGCAACACGCGGGTGCTGCGGGCGCACGGTTGGCGGCCGGTGGCGCTGGAATACAGCGCGGAGGGCGCCGGGGTGGCCCGGGAACGCGGGCTCGACGTGATCCGGGCCGACGCCCGGCATCTGCCGCTGCCGTCGGCGAGCCTGGGCCTGGTCACCGCGTTCGACATCCTGGAGCACTTCGACGAGGACCACCTGGCCGCCGCCGAGATCCGCCGCACGCTGCGGCCCGGGGGCGTGGCGCTGATCGCCGTGCCGGCCGACATGGCGCTGTGGTCGGCGCACGACGTTGCGGTCGGCCACGTCCGCCGCTACGACCGGGCGTCGCTACGGGCCGTGGTGGAGAAGGCCGGGCTGGTCGTCGACGAGTTGTGGAGCTGGAACGTGCTGCTGCGCCCGGTCGCGGCGTGGCGGCGGCGCTCGTCCACCGGCAGCGACTTGAACGAGCTGAACCCGCTGGTCAACCTGGGGTTGCGGGCTGTCGTCACCGCCGAGCGGCACCTGCCGGTGCGGGCGCTGCCGGGGGTGTCGCTGATGCTGCGCGCCCACCGCCCCGCCACCGACTGACCGCCGACCACACCGCCAGGCCGCCGACCACGCCACACCTCCAGGCCGCACCACACCGCCACCGCCTGACCGCACCACACCGCCCCGCCGACGACTGACCGTCACGCGCACCGCCCCGCCACCGACCAGCCTGACCACCCACCGTTACCATCCATCGGCCCGTCCGGGGTGGACCGGGCGGTGTGGACGACCACGGGGATGTGCGAGCGGTGTTGCGACGGATCGGGGCGGCCCTGCTGGCCGTCCTCTGCACGGTGTCGGCGGCGGGCTGCGCCGACGACGGGACGCGGGCGGCGGCGGGCGGCGGCCCGTCGCCGGTGGTGACGGGCCCGCCCTGGTACGACGAGGTGGCCCCCGCCGAGGCCGGCGTCACCGTCGGCGCGCCGGGCAGCCCGTGCGAGCTGCCGGTCACGTTCTCGCTGCCGGCCGGGTGGACCCCCGAGGCGGTGGCGGAGGAGGCCACGATCACGCTGGGCGGGGCCCGGCTGCGCTGCGAGGTCGACGCGAAGCCCGCCGGCAGTGTGGGCTTCCTGCGGGTGTGGGCGGCCGACGGGTCCACCGGGGACGGCCGCGCCACGCTGGAGGGGTTCCTCGCCGACTACGGCCGGGTCAGCGAGATCGAGTACCGGCGGGTGCCGGGCGGCCCGCTGGAGCTGACGGAGGCGACGTTCCTGCAACGCAGCGAGTTCAGCGGCCCGAACCGGCAGCGGGCGCTGGTGGCGGACACCCCGGCCGGCGGGCCGGTGCTGCTGACCCTCGGCGGGATGGACACCGACGAGTTCGAGGCCATGTTCCCGGCCTACCAGCTGGCGACGCGGACGCTCCAGGTCAACTGACCGCCGGGGCCGTCGGGGCCTTCGGGACCGCCGGGTTCCCCGGGACCGAAGGGGCCGCTGGGGCCGCCGGGCTCCCCGGGACCTCAGGAGCCGCCGGGACCGCAGGAGCCGCCGGGCTCCCCGGGGCCACCGGGCTCCCCGGGGCCACCGGGCTCCCCGGGATCACCGGGACCGCCTCGCGGGCCAGCACGACCGCGCCGAGCAGCGCGGCGTCGTCGGCGAAGCCGGAGAGCACCACCTCCGGCCGGTACGGCAGCACGGCGGCGAGCCGCTCGACGAGCAGGCCACGGATCAGGTCGCTGCCGGCCACCCCGCCGACCAGCACCACCCGCTGCGGGTCGACCAGCAGGCAGCAGGTGACCAGGTGGCGGGCCAGCTCGTCGACGCGGGCGGTCAGCGCGTCCCGGGCCGGGCCGGGCGAGGCGGCGGCGGCGGCCAGCCCGGCGGCCGACCCGGGCACGCCGAGGTCGTCGGCGAGCCGGTCCAGCGCCCGGCCGGAGAAGTCCAGCTCCAGCATGGTGCCGGGCCAGGGGCCGCCGGCCACGGCGTACCCGATCTCACCGGCCGCCCCGTGGTGGCCGGGCAGCACGGCCCCGCGCACGGTGAGCGCCGCCGCGACGCCGGTGCCGATGCCGACGACCAGGCCGGGGTCGGCGTCGCGGAGCGCGCCGAGGCGCAGCTCGGCCAGGGCGGCGGCGTTCAGGTCGTTGTCGACGGCGACGACGGGCGCGCCGAGCCGGTCGCGCACCGCGTCGGCCAGCCGCAGCCGGTCCCAGCCGGGCACGTTCGGGGCCAGGTCGATGCCGTCGGGCCGGACCACCCCGGGCGAGGCGACGCCCGCCGCCGCGAGCGGCCCGCCGGCCTGCCCCACCAGCTTCGCGGCCAACTCCAGGGCGCGGTCCAGGGCCTGCGGGGCACCCCGTTCGGCGTACGTGGGCACCCGCTCGCGGGCCAGCAGCCGGCCCGCCGCGTCGGCGACCCCGACGGCCATCTTGGTGCCGCCGAAGTCGATGCCGAGCAGCACGCCGTCGTCGCCGGTCACCCGCGCACCGTCGGTCACCTCCGCGTCGCCGGTCAGCGGGGCGGGCGGGGTGGCGGGGCCGTCCAGCCGCAGGTTCACGGGCCGGTCCCCTCGGTCGTGGTGGCGCGCGCGCTCACCGGGCGGCCCGTTCGGCGGCGACGGCGTCGAGCGCCTCGGCGGCGGCGGCGAGCCGGGCCCGTACGGCGGCGAGCCGGCCGGCGACGGCGTCGAATGCCACCCGCAGCGTGGCCACCTGGTTGCGGACGGCGCACCGGCCGGGGCCGTCGACCTGCGCCCGGTCGAGCACCAGCTCGGGGCGGACGGCGGCGGCGAGCAGGTCGGCGACCGCGTCGTCGTCGAGCCGGTCGGTGACGCCCTGCGCCGCCGCCCGGACCCCCTCGGCGGTCCAGGTGTCGGGCGCGCCGGCGCGGACCAGCCGGCCGACGACGGAGTGGGCCGCGCGGAACGGCACGCCGTGCCGGGTCAGCGCGTCCGCGGCGGCGGTGGTGGTGGCCCCGGAGGCGACGATCTCCTCCGCCGACGGGGGCTCCAGCGGCTCGATCTCGGCGAGGAAGCCGCCGAGCAGGGCGAAGAACCGGTCGGTGCGGTCGTTGCTCTCCCAGAGCCGCACCTGCACGTCGGTGGTGGCGTTGTTGGAGTCCTCCCACCAGGCCGCGCCGACGTTGTTGAGCACGCTCGCGGCGTCGGCGGCGGTGGCCCCGGCGTACGAGACGAGGTGTTCCAGCACCACCGGGTTGCGCTTCTGCGGCATGATGCTGCTGCCCTGGGTGAAGTCGCCGGGGGTGGTCACCCAGCGCCAGCTCAGCCAGTCCATCAGGGTGCGGGCCAGCCGCGCCCCGGTGGCGAGGGCCTGCGCGTTGAGCGTGCCGACCCGCACCAGGTGGTCGGCGCCGGCCACCGCCTCGTACGAGTTGGTGACCAGGCCGGCGAAGCCGAGCAGCTCGGCCACCCGGGCCGGGTCGATGTCCAGGTCGGTGCCGGCGAACGCGCAGGAGCCCAGCGGCGAGACGTTGAGCGCGTCGATCAGGTCGGCGTACGCGGCGGCCTCGCCGGCGAGGGCCTCGGCGTAGCCGGCGAGGGCGTGGCCGATCGTGGTGGGCTGGGCGGGCCGACGGTGGGTGTACCCGGTGATCACCACGTCGGCGTACCGGTCGGCGGCGGCCAGGGCGGTGGCCCCGGTGGCGAGCACCCGGTCGAGGACGCCGACGAGCTGGTCGCGCAGCAGGATCCGGAACACCCCGGCGTCGAGGTCGTTGCGGCTGCGGGCCATCTGCACGTCCAGCTCGGACGCCGGCACGCCGCACGCGGCGGCCAGCCGCTTCTCCAGCAGGTAGTACGTGTCCTCGAAGGTGCCGTCGAACGGCGGCGCGGCGCTGGTGTCGGCGCGCAGCTCCGCCAGCCCGCGCAACAGCCGGGCGCCCCGCTCGGCGGGGATCAGCCCCTGCTCGGTCAGCATCACCACGTGCGCCTGGCTGGCCCGCACCATCGCCGGGAAGAGCCGCCCGACGTGGTGGTCGTACGTGGGCCGCAGGTGGTGCCGCTGGTAGGTGGTCAGCGCGGGTGTGCTCATCGGGGTCTCTGCTTCCTTCCGGTGCCGGGCGCGAACGTGGGCCGGGCGCGACGCCGTTCGCCGCGCCCGGGACGTCAGCCGGTCGTGGGGTCCAGGCCGAGCAGGCGCTCGGCGTTGCCGGCGAAGATCGCGCGCAGGTGGTCGTCGGGCAGGCCCAGCTCGTGGCAGACGCGGAGCTGGTCGTCGAGGTAGCGGGTGACGTAGCCGCGCGGGAACCACGACGAGTCGCTGCCGTAGACGATGCGGTGCGGGCCGATGGTCTCGTAGCAGCGCCGGAACAGGTCCTCCAGCGTCAGCTTGTAGGGCATCCAGCGCACCCACTGGTTGGAGCCGGACGTGTCGACGTGGATGTTCGGGCAGCCCCAGGCGGCGAAGAGGAGGTCCTGCACGTGCTGGACGCCGAAGTGCGGCACCACCACGGCCAGCTCGGGGAAGCGCCGGGCCATCCGGGCCAGCTCGTCGGGGCCGCCGTGCCGGCCGAAGCTCAGCCCGCCCGCGCTGCCGTAGTGCCCGATGTGGATCAGCACGGGCACGCCGAGGCGCTGGGCGGTGGCCCAGAGCGGGTCGAGGTCGGCGTGGTCGAGGGGGCCGCGCAGCAGCGGGGCGAACAGCTTCAGCCCGCGCAGGCCGCGTTCGGTGACGGCGCGCTCCAGCTCGGCGGCGGCCCCCGGGGAGTAGGGGTCGTGGTGGGCGAGGCCGAGCAGCAGGTCGGGGTGGCGGTCGACGACGTCGGCGACGGTGTCGTTGCCGCCGCCGGTGACGAACACGGCCCGCCGCACGTTCACCCGGCGCAGCTCCTCGGCCCACCGGTCCGCCTCGTCCTCCCAGCGCTGCGCCGGGGGCTCCGGGTCGGCGAAGGCCCACGCCCGCCGCCACTTCGCCGCGTACGGGGCGGAGCCGGCGGCGCGGACGGCCCGCTCGTGCTCGCCGCCGGGGTGCATCCCGGCGGCGTGCTCGCACGCCTGGATCGTCGGGTCGGCGGCGATGCGGAAGTGCAGGTGGAAGTCGACGATGTCGAGTCCCCGGTCGACGGTCACGACGCCGCCCCCTCGCCGGGCGGTGAATCCGGCAGCGGGTCGGCGGTGGGCGGGGCGGGCGGGGCGGCGGCCACCCAGGCGGCGACGACCTCCCGCAGCCGCGTCCCGGCCAGCTCGCGCACCCGCCGGCCGGCGGGCTCGTCGGCCAGCGAGATGTGCCCGGACCAGCCCTGCCACGGGTCGGGCCGGGACTCCACCAGCACGTACGGGTGGGTCACCGGCAGCTTCGGCTTCGGCGGGAGGTCGTCGACCGCGCCGAGCCGGACCGCGCCGGGGTCGAACCCGAGCACCCCGGACGTCTCGTACGCGCCGCCGTGGCCGCGGGAGACCTGCGGCCCGTACAGCTCGGTGGTCTCGGCGGGGGTGACGAGCTGGAACCAGTTGACCAGCAGCAGGCTCGCCGTACGCCGGCCGGACACCCACTCCATCGCGGCCCGGACGGTGGACATGTTGGCGTCGTGCCCATTGACGATCAGCAGCCGGGGGAAGCCGGCCGCCACGATGCCCTCGATCACGTCGGCGAGGTAGCCGACGGCGATCTCCGGCCGGATCGCCACGGTGCCGGGCCACGGCCGGGTCTGGCCGGGGCAGGCGGCGTACGCGACGGCGGGGAAGAGCACCCCGCGCGGGCCCGCCGCCGGGGGCGCGGCCCCGTCCGGGGTCCCGCCGCCGGACGGGGCCGCGCCGTCTGCGGAGGCCCGCGCGCTCTCGGCGGCGAAGCCCTCGGCGAGGATCAGGTCGGTGCCCAGCGGCAGGTGCGGGCCGTGCCACTCGACCGCGCCGACCGGCAGCACCGCGAAGTCGGCCGCGGCGGCGACCGCCGCCAGCTCCCCGCCGGGGACCCGGGCGACCGGGACCAGCCCGCCGCGGGCGAGCCACTCGGCCACGTGGCCGCCGGCCGGTGTCGTCACGCCGTCCATCGCGCCGCCTCCCGGGTCGAGCGCCGGCCGCCCTCCAGGCGGCCGGAGACCACCATCACCACGAAGATCAGGACCACCTGGAGCATGCCGTACGCGGCGGCGGTGCCGACCTCGAACGAGTACATCCGGTTGTTGATCTCCACGGAGATGGGCGCGGTCTCCGAGGTGTAGATGAGCACCGAGGCGACGAACTCGCCGACCCCGTGCACGAAGGCGAGCAGCGCGCCGGCCAGCACGCCCGGCAGCATCAGCCGCAGGGTGACCGTGCGGAACGCCCGCCACCAGGACGCCCCGAGGTTGCGGGCGGCCTCCTCCAGCGACGGGTCGAGCTGCGCCAGGGCGGCCGAGCTGGAGCGGAACACCAGCGGCAGGAACCGCACGAAGTACGCCAGCGGCATGATCCAGAAGGTGCCGATGAGCACCTGCCCGAAGCTGAACGCGTTGCCGGTGCTGAACGCCGAGATCAGGTTGATCGCCACCACCGTGCCGGGCAGCGCCCAGGCCAGCATGACCGCCACGTCCAGCAGGCCCCGGCCGCGGAAGTCCAGCCGGCGCACCGCGTACGCGATGAGCACGCCGACCACGACGCAGGCGACGGTGGCGATGAGGCTCATCTTGAGCGAGTTGAGGATCGGCTGGAACGCCCTCGGCTCCGCGAAGATCGTGACGAAGTTCTGCGTCGTGTACCGCGCCGGGATCACCTCGGTGGTCCACGAGCCGTCCCGGGAGAACGCCACCAGGGCGATCGTCGCCACCGGCGCGAGCAGCACGGCCGTGGCCAGCAGGGACGCGGCCAGGGCGAGCCACCGGCCGAGCGGGTTGGTGATCTCCCGCCGGTGGGCGGCGACGCCCTTGGACTGGGAGCGGTAGCTGCGCCGCCCCTCGTACCAGCGCATGCCGAGCAGGAACAGCACCGAGACGACGCCGAGCACCGACGCGTAGGTCGACGCCATCGGCAGGTCGCCGTTGGTGCGGTTGATGTAGATCTGCATGGTCATCGTCTGGTCCACCCCGAACAGCAGCGGGGCGGTGTACGACGCCAGCGACGTCATGAACACCAGCAGCGACGCCGACACCAGCGCCGGGGTGAGCATCGGCAGCAGCACGGTGCGCCACACCCGCACCCGCCCGGCGCCCAGGTTGTACGCGGCCTCCTCCACCGACGGGTCCATCCCGCCGAGGGCGGCGGACGCGGAGAGGTAGAAGTACGGGTACATGGTGAACGTGTGCACCACCAGCACCCCGGCGATGCCGCTGAACGGCAGCACCGGGTTCTCCGCGCCGAAGAGCTGTTGCAGGCCGCGCGGCAGGATGCCGGTCTCGCTGTAGAGGAGCTGGAACGAGATCGCCCCGATCAGCGGCGGCAGGGCCGCCGGCACCAGGATGATCGCCTCGATCAGCTTGCGGCCGGGAAACGAGAAGCGCTTGAGCAGGAACGCCATCGCCACGCCGACGATCCCGCAGAGCAGCACGCTGGCCGCCGAGATGATCAGCGAGGTGACCAGCGACGACCGGGCCACCCCGCCGCCGGTGAGGAAGCTGCCGTAGTTCTCCACCCCGTCCACGCCGACACTCTCGGCGAAGGTGGCGAACATGGGCTGCACGACGTACCCGAAGAGGACCAGCGCGAGCGGGAAGACCAGCACGTAGGGGAACCAGCGGGAGCCGGTGCCCCCGGCGAACCGGTCGGCCAGCCGGCGGCGCGGTCCCGGCGGCGGCGTCGGCTCCTTGGTGACCGGGGCGACGGTGGCCGGGCCCGGGGCGGCGGGGATGGTGGTCACGGACGCACCACCCACATCCGGTCCCGGTTGAGCCGCAGCCCGACCTGGTCGCCGACGGCGATGCCGGCCGGCACGTCGACGGCGGCCACCTGCATGCGCTCGCCGGCGGTGTCGACCACCAGGTTGGTGGCCATCCCGGTGAACTCCAGCTCGATGATCCGGCCGGGCAGCGCGCCCGGCTCCGTGGAGGTGAGGCCGATGTGCTCGGGGCGCACCGACACCTGGGCGGTCTCGCCCTGGCGCAGCCCGTGGTCGGCCGGGGCCGGCACGTCGATCTCGCCGCCGCCGGGCAGCCCCACCGTCACGGTCCGCTCCGTGGCCCCCTGCACCGGCAGGGTGAGCACGTTGCTGCGCCCGATGAACCGGGCGACGAAGCTGGTCGCCGGGCGGTGGTAGATCTCCTGCGGCGCGCCGATCTGCTGCACCCGGCCCGCCTGCATGACCGCGATCCGGTCCGACATGGCCATCGCCTCGGCCTGGTCGTGGGTGACGTAGATGCCGGTGGTGCCGGCCTCCTGCTGGATGCGGCGGATCTCCGTGCGGGTCTCCTCGCGCAGCTTCGCGTCGAGGTTGGACAGCGGCTCGTCGAGCAGCAGCGTCTTCGGCCGGATCACCAGGGCGCGGGCCAGGGCCACCCGCTGCTGCTGGCCGCCGGAGAGCTCGTCGATGCGCCGGTCGCCGTACCCGGCGAGGTGCACCTGGCCGAGGGCCTCCTCGACGCGCCGCTTCGACTCGGCGCGGCCGACCTTGCGGATCTTCAGCCCGTACGCGACGTTCTGCGCGACGGACAGGTGCGGGAAGAGCGCGTAGTTCTGGAACACCATGCCGGTGTCGCGCTTGTTCGGCGGACGCCGGGTGACGTCCTCCGTGCCGAACCGGATCCGGCCGGAGGTGGGGAAGTAGAACCCGGCCACCATGCGCAGGGTGGTGGTCTTGCCGCAGCCGCTCGGGCCGAGCAGGGTGAAGAACTCCCCGGCGGCGATGGTGATGTCGACGTCGGCCACGGCGGCGGTGTCGCCGCCGCGCGCGAAGCGCTTGCTCACCGACTCCAGCGTGACATCGATCATGGCGTCCTCTCCTGTGGTGACTGGGTGGTCCCGGGGCGGGCACTGTGCAAGGAAGGGCCCCCTGTTAACGCCTGCGGTAGAGAAGGGCCCCCTTCTCACCCCCGCTGGGCAGGGCCCAGGGCGCAGCAAGCCCGCCCCGGTGCCGCCGTGGTCAGCCCTTGTTCTTGATCTGGCTGTTCCAGTGGTTGATCCACTCGGTCTCGTTCTTGCCGATCACGTCCCAGTTGACGTCCAGCGGCTTGAGGTTGAGCTCGGCCAGCCACTGCGGCTTCTCGGCGATCTCCACGGCCGGGATCTGGTAGTAGTCCTTGGCCAGGTCGGCGCGGAGCGCGTCGTCGAAGAGGAACTCCATGAACTTCTGCGCGCCGGTGGTGTTGCCGCCCTTGACGGCGGCGATGCCGTCGACGAGCACCGGGGCGCCGGAGGCCGGCATCACGTAGCCGAACGGCATGTTCGACTGGTTGGCCTGGAGCAGGATGTCCTGGAGGTTCCAGGCGCTGAGCACGCCCTGCTGGCGGGAGAGCTTGAGGTAGAGGTCGGCGGGGTTGGCCGCGTACGAGCCGGTGTTGGCGTCCAGCTTCTTCAGCCAGTCGTAGCCGGGCTGCGGGTTGCTGCCGTCCGGCGACTGCCGCATGATCATCGCCGCGTAGATCGACCGCATGGTGCCGGACGCGGCGACGTCACGGATGACGATCTTGTCCTTCCACTCCGGCTTCAGCAGGTCGTCCCAGTCCTTCGGGGCCTGCTCCGGGGTGAGCGCCTTGTTGTTGTACATGATGACCTCGGGCAGCAGGATCTCCCCGAACCAGCGGCCCTCGGCGTCCTTGTACTTCGCGTCCATCTTGGCGGCGAACGCCGGCTGCCAGCCGGTCAGCAGGTCCTCGGACGCGCCCGCGGAGAGCCCCTGCTGGGTGCCGCCCCACCAGACGTCGGCCTGCGGGTTGGCCTTCTCGGCCCGGACCCGCTCCAGGATCTCCTGCGCGCCCAGGTTGAGGATCTCCACCTTGCCCTTGTACTCGGGGTACTTGGCGGTGAACTGGTCCACCACGAACGTGGAGACCTTCTTGTCGCGGGCCGTGTAGATGGTGAGCTTCTCGGCGCCCGCGTCGCCGGACGCGTCGTCGCCACCGCCGCCGCAGGCGGTGCCTGCGGCGAGGACTGTGGCCAGCGCACCGACGAGGAGAAGGCGACGTCTCATGGGGTACCTCCGAGGGGTTCGGGTCGGGCGGAGCTAGGGGGTGGGAAGCAGGGTGGGCAGCCCGGTGGCCGCCGCGGAGAGGGCGTAGCTGACCGCGCCGTGCAGCACGGCCCGGTCGCCGAGCACGGCCCGGCGTACCTCGGTGGTGCTCGGCGCGGCGGCGGCGACCAGGGCCTGGAGCCGGTCGACGGCCGGGTCGTCGAGCTGGGCGGCCGCGCCGCTGAGCAGCACCCGGCCGGGGTCGATGACGCAGACGCAGGAGACGATCAGCCGGGACCACGCGGTCAGCACCTCGTCGAGGTACGCGGCGGCGCGGCCGTCGGCGCGCGCCAGCTCGACCAGGGCGGCCACCGGGGCGTCGGGCCGCCGGCCGGGGGCCAGGGCCACCATCCGCTCGGCGACGGCGTTCTCCGACCAGCGGGCCTCGAACGGGCCGATCCCGTCGTGCCCCCGGTCGGCCGGGTCCAGCGGCAGGAAGCCGACCTCGCCGGCCGCCCCGCCCGCGCCCCGGCGGACCTGGCCGTCGAGCACCAGCCCCGCGCCGATGCCGTCGGCGACGTGCAGCAGCAGCAGGTCGGCGACGTCGCTGCCCGCGCCGGCCGCGTGCTCGCCGGCCGCCATGAGGTTGACGTCGTTGTCGACCACCACCGGCACGCCGAGGTGCCGCTGCACCGCCTCCCCTATCGGCCGGCCCTCCACGAGGCCGACCGAGGGGGCGAGCCGGACGGCCCCGCCGGAGGAGACGCCGGGCGCGGCGATGGCGACCCCGCGCAGCGCCGGCAGGCCGTCGCCGGCCAGCTCGGGCACCGACCGGCAGATGGTGTCGATGATGTCGCCGGCGAGGCGGACGGTGCGGTGGGCGACGACCGTGCCGTCGCTGTCGGCGATCTCGCAGCTCAGCCGGGACGGCTCCAGGGAGACGGCGGCGACCAGCTCGGCGCGCGGGTTGAACTCCAGCATCGCCCGGGGGCGGCCGGCGCGGGACGCCCCGGGCCCCCGCTCGATGAGGTAGCCCTCGGCGATCAGCTCGCGCACGAGGGGGGTGAGCGTGGCGGGGCTCAGGCCGGTGAGCTCGGTCAGCTCGGCGCGGGAGAGCACCCGCACCTGGCGGGCGGTGGAGATCACGGACAACCGCTTGATCTCCTTCGACCGCTCCCGGCTCACCGGGCTCGTTGGTGGCGTCACCACGTCAGTCACACTTCCTTCCTACGGCGAACGAACTATCGAGTCAAGTAACAAAAACGTCTCGGCCCGCCCGAGCCACCCTCACGAACAGGGGAAACGTCCCGCTTCGGCGCCGGTGTCCGATCGCGGGCGCGCGGCGGCCGGACGGCCGGGAGAGGTGGACCGACCTGGATTAATTTCTTCCGCAAAGGAAGAAAGACCTTGCAAAGCATTGACGGGCCGCCGCGCCGGTCCCTAGCGTCACCGGGCGAAGGCCTTCCAGTGTGTACGGACACCCGCGTCGCCGCTGTACCCGGTGACCGAGTCCGCGCCGCTGCCGTACCGCCGGTGACGGCAAACCGCCGCCGCCGTGACCCCGGTGACGGCGACCCGCCGCCGCCGTACCGCGATGTTCCCCGCCGCCGCCCACCGTGGCCCGGCACCGCCGGTGGCCACCGTCTCCGCCCCACCGTCCCGCCGCCCGACCGGCGACCCCGCGTCGACGCCCCGCGTCCGACGGCGATGGCCGCTGCCCGGACCCGGGACAGTTCCGGAAGGATCCGCATGCGCATCAAGGCGTTCCTGCTACCCACGGCGCTCGCCCTGGCCCTGTCCGGGGTGCCCGCCGCCGCCCTCGCCTCCCCCGCCGACGCAGCCGCCGACCGCCACGGCGGCCGGGCGGGCGACGCCGTCGACCTCGACGTCCTCTTCGTCAGCGCCCACCCCGACGACGAGGCCGGCAGCCTCGCCACCCTCGGGCAGTGGAAGGAGAAGCACGGCGCCAAGGCCGGCGTCGTCACCATCACCCGAGGCGAAGGCGGCGGCAACGCCGTCGGCCTCGAAGAGGGCCCCCCGCTCGGCATCATCCGCGAACGCGAGGAGCGCACCGCGATCGGCCGGGCCGGGGTGGAGAACCTCTACAACCTCGACCGGGTCGACTTCTGGTACACGGCGTCCGCGCCGCTGTCCGAGCAGATCTGGGGGCACGACGACACGCTCGGCCAGATCGTCCGGGTGATCCGGCAGACCCGGCCCGAGATCGTCATGACCATGAACCCCTCGCCGACCCCGGGCAACCACGGCAACCACCAGCAGGCCGCCCGGTTCGCCGCCGAGGCGTTCCACGCCGCCGCCGACCCGAAGGCGTTCCCCGAGCAGCTCCGCAAGGAGGGCCTCAAGCCGTTCCGGGCCGCGAAGTTCCTGCGTACGGGCGGCACCGGCACCTCGGCCGCCGGGCCCGAGTGCGCGTCGAGCTTCGTGCCGACCGTCCCCACCGACCAGGTCTTCGGGGTCTGGGAGGGCACGCCGAGCGCCACCGGCAAGACCTGGGCCGAGATCGAGGTCGACGCCCGCCGGGAGTACGTCACCCAGGGCTGGGCCGGCACCGCCGCCGCCCCCACCGACCCGACGAAGATGCGCTGCGACTTCTACACCCTGGTCGACAGCCGCGTCCCGTACGACCCGGCGGACACCTCACCCGAGGCGATCCTGCGCGGCTCCGTGCTGCCGAACGCGGCCGGCGGGCTGCCCCGGGGCACCGAGCTGTACCTCACCACCGACCGGTTCGACCTCGCCCCCGGCGAGACCGCCAAGGTCACCGCGCACGTGCGAGCGCCCCGGGACCGGGCACTGGCCGCGCCGCGGATCGACCTGCGGCTGCCGCAGGGCTGGACCGCCAAGGGCGCCGGCGCGCTGCGCGGCAGCGTACCGGCGGGCAAGGAACGGACCGCGACCTTCACCGTCACCGTCCCCGCCGACGCCGACACCAACCAGCAGCAGCTCGTCGGCGCGACCCTGACCACCCGCCAGGGCGTCGGGCGCACCGACCGGGCCGTGCGGGTCGTCGCCGACGTGCGCGGCACCCTGGAGCCGCTGCCCGAGGTGGGCGTGTTCCGCGAGTGGGCCGGCGAGGGCGGGTACCCGCAGCTCGACACGCTGATCAAGCCGGTGCTCACCATCGGCTCCGGCAAGAGCCGCGCGGTCCGCGTCGACCTGCGCAACCACGGCAAGGCCACCCGCAGCGGCACCGTCACCCTCGGCCTGCCCGCCGGCTTCACCGCCGACGCGGCGACCAAGAGCTACACCCGCCTGGCCCCCGGCGCGACCGGGGCGGTCACCTTCACCGTCACCAACACCGACGCCACCCTGCCCACCGCCAACGAGGGCGGCACGGACGGCGACTACGGCATCACCATCACCACCACCAGCGCCGCCGGCAGCACCGTCGAGACCGGCGCGCTGGAGATCGTGCCGACCACCGAGGTCCCGCAGGCCGGCCACGACCACGCCGTCGACGGGGTGGCCTCGGCCGGCGAGTACCCCGGCGAGGAGCTGGACTTCTCCCGCATCTGGGAGGGGCAGGCCACCACGCCGCAGGACGCCTCCGCGAAGGGCCGCATCGCCTGGACCGCCGACGCCCTGAAGGTGTTCGTCCAGGTCACCGACGACGTGCTCGGCCGCAAGGTCGTGCCGCAGGACTGCAAGCGGCAGCGGCGCACCGACAGCGTCGAGATCATCGTCGACCCGTTGGGGAACTCGACCGACACCTCCACGGTGTTCAAGGCCGGCATCTTCCCCGTCACCGACGACCCGGCGGGCGGCGACCCGCCGTGCTGGCAGCGCGACGCCGACAACCGGCAGGGCCCGGGGGCGACGACCGCGCCGGGCATGACCGTGGTCAGCAAGGTGACCAGCCCGTACGCCGGCTACACCATCGAGGCCAGCATCCCGTTCGCGGTGCTGCCCGACGCGGTGGACCCGGAGCGGATGGGCTTCAACGTCCTCGTCTACGACTCGGACACCCAGGACCTCAGCTCCCAGTCCCGGCTGGGCTGGTCCACGTTCACCGGCGTGCGGGCCGACCCGTACCGCTACGGCCTGGCGACCCTGCCCGGCTACACCCCGGCGGCGCGGCAGCCCAGCGCCCCGGTCTTCCCGGACACCGCCGCGCGCAGCGTGCACAGCCCGCAGACCATCGCCCAGTCGGCGGTCGACGGGGTGGCCCCGGCCGCCGTGGCGCGGCTGCCCGAGAAGGCGCTGCGGCTGACCGACCAGCGCCGGGTCCCCGGCGGGGTGAAGGTCACCCTGCGCGCCGACCGGTCCGGCACGGCCTACCTGTACGCCTGGGACGGCTCCGCCGCCCTCGGTGACCGGACGGTCGAGCTGAAGGCGAACCGGTCGGTGACGGTCGTCGTGCCGGTCGCCTCGGGCCGGCCGACCGCCCTGCTGGCCGCGTACGAGTCGCACGGCGCGGCCGTGGCCCGTAGCCTCCCGCTGCGCTGACCCTGGTGAAAGGAGGGGCCCCTTGTTAACGCATTCTGTTGTACAAGGGGCCCCTCCTAACACCTGGGCCGGGGGGCGCGCGCCTCAGCGGAGGCGGTAGACCGCCGTCCGGGCGTTCGTGTAGCGCAGGTCGGCGAGCGTGGCCAGCGCCGGGGACTCCGGCGCGACCCGCCGGTCCACCAGCAGCCAGCGCACCCCGTACGTGTCGCGCAGGTCGGCCAGCCCGTCGGCGGTGGGGGCGGTGAACGCGGCGTCGTTGGCGCGCAGCCGTCCGGCGTCCCAGAACGGGGCGTACGGGCCGCCGGGCAGGCCCACCATCCGGGGCGCGAACGCCCACCCCTCCACCAGCACCGAGCGCTGCGTGTAGGCGCTGACCCAGAACGACCGGGCGTCGCACCAGCCGTTGACCACCGCCCGGCAGTGCGCGTTGGTGGCCACCACGTCGCCGGGTGCGCTGTGCTCCTGCACGTAGCGGGCCGCCGCCACCCGGGTCGCCGGCATCCGCTCCACCGGGTACGCCCCGCCGTTGGGGAACCGGCGCGCGGCGGCGGCGTCCAGCACCAGCCCCGGCGCGCCCGCGAACAGGGCGGCCGTGAGCAGCACCGCCCCGCCCCGGCCGGCGAGCCCCGGCCAGCGGCCGACCAGCGCCGGCCAGCACAGCCCGACCAGCAGCGCCACCGCCGCCAGCGCCGCCGCCCAGGTCAGCAGCGGCAGCACCGGCGCGTACGACGGGGTCGACGGCGACGCCGCCGGACGCCAGAGCTGGACGGCGGTGAGCAGCACGGCGAGCCCGGCCGCGCCGGCGCCGAGCAGCGCCCGGCCCCGCGCGCCCAGCGCGGCGGAGTCGACCAGCTCGGCCCAGCCCCACGCCGACAGGATCACCCCGAACGCGAAGCCGGCCCGGGTGAAGTACTGGTTGCTGCTGCCCGGGTGCCCCACCAGCAGGTAGATCGCCGGGCCGGCGAGCGCGCCGCCGAGCAGGAACACCTGCACCGGCTCCAGCCGCCAGCGGCGCAGCCGCAGCAGCGCCACCGCCCCGGCCAGCCGGAGCTGGAGGTTGAGCAGGAACGCGACGGACACCGCCACCCACAGCAGCGCGGTCGTCGCCGCCGGCCGACCCGTCGGAACGTACGGTCGCAGCCCCGAGAACGGGTCGACGGTCACCCCGTGGCTCTCGAACGCGAACAGCACGGCGGTGGCGAACAGCTGCGCGGCCAGCGCCAGCCCGGCCGCCGCCAGCACCGCCCGGGGCAGGGTGCGCCGGAACGCCAGCGACACCGCCGCGGTGAACGCCAGCGCCGCCAGCACCACCGGCACCGAGCTGGCCTTCGCCCCGGTCGACGCGGCCAGGAACAGCGCCGCGAGCACCCACGCGCCGCGCCCCAACGCCGGCGCCGTCGAGCCCCGGGCCCGCCCGACCAGCTCGCCGAGCGCCGCCACCAGCGGCAGGAGCAACACCCAGCTGTACGTCATCGACGGGCTGCCCCACACGATGAACGTGGCCTGGGTGCCGAAGAGCTGGCGGATCCCGTTCTCGTAGCCGAACTCGCCGACGGTGAACATCAGCGCGGCGGCGGCCACCCCCGCGTACGGCCGGCCGGTGACCCGCCAGCCGACCACCGCCGCCAGCACGGCCGCCAGCGCGCAGAGCGTCGGCACGCCCAACCGGAAGAACACCGTCGGCAGGTCCACACCGCTGACCAGGCTGGCCGCCGCGAAGTGGGCGAACCCGAACCAGTGGTAGTGCAGGGGCTCCTCGGCGACCTGCGGCACGTCCAGCGGCACCTGGTGGGTGGCCGCCCCGGCCAGGGAGAGCTGGAACGCGAGGTCGATGTATTGCGCCTGCCCCTCGTCGGTGGGCAGCACCGGGTTGACCCGCAGGAACGACTCGTAGAGGTAGAAAGTGAAGCCGGCGACCACCCCGGCGAGGGCCCAGGCCCAGCCCGTCGGCACCGGGGTGTGCCCGGTGGCCCGCCAGTGCCGGCGCAGCCGGGGCACGACGGCGAACGGCCCGAGCACCGCCAGGGGCCACAGCCACAGCAGGTGGGGCAGGCCGGCGGCGGTGAACGCCGCCCACCCGGCCAGCTCCAGCACCAGGCCGACGGCCGCGCCGAACGCCACGTCCTCGACGAGGGTGTGCGGGCGGCGGCGCAGCGCGCGGAACACCAGCGTTCCCGGCAGCAGCACGGCCAGCAGCACGTACCCGGTCCAGCGGGTCAGGTCGGCCACGGGGGTGCCGGTGGCCAGCAGCGCGGCGACGACGACGGCGTAGCCGGCGACGGCCGGGGCGTACCGCAGGGCGGCGGGACGCCGGGCTGGCCCGTCGCCGCCGGCCCGCGTGGCCGGGGCGGGTGCGGCGTCGGCGGTCGCGGGGCCCGGCGTGGCGGCGGCGCGGCGGCGGGGGCCGGTCGGGTCGGCGCCGCCGGTGGCGAGCGCGGTCACCGGAGGCTGTCGGCCAGCTCGGCCGCGTCGCCGGCCGCCGGACCGGCGGCGTCGGCCGCGCCGGGCCCGGCGGTGTCGCTGGCCACGAAGTACGCGGGGCGGCCCTGCACGGCCGTGTAGATCCGGGCCACGTACTCGCCGAGCAGGCCGAGGCAGAGCAGCTGCACCGCGCCGAGGAAGAGGATCGCCACGTAGAGCGAGGGCCAGCCGGTGACCGTCGAGCCGGCCAGCCAGGCGGCGACGGCGACCACCACCAGCACCCCGCACACGGCCACCCCGACCAGCCCCAGCCAGGTGGCCACGCGCAGCGGCGCGGCGGAGAAGCTGGTGACGCTCTCGGCGGCCAGCCCCGCCATCCGGGACAGCGGGTACTTCGTGCGGCCGGCGGCCCGCTCCTCGCGCTGGTAGGTGACCTCCCCGCTGGGGAAGCCGAGCCAGGGCACCACCAGCCGCAGCACGGGGCTGCGCTCGGGCAGCTCGCGCAGGGCCTCCACGGCCGCCCGGCTGAGCAGCCGGAAGTCGCCGGCCTGCGCGGGCACCTGCTTGCCGACCAGGCGGCGCATCAGGCGGTAGTAGCCGGCGGCGGTCCACCGCTTGAAGCGGGTGTCGCGGCTGCGGTCGGCGCGTACCCCGTAGACGATGTCGAGGTCGTCGGCGCGGGCCCGGCGCAGCATCTCGGCGACGGTCTCGGGCGGGTCCTGGAGGTCGGCGTCGAGGCTGACCACCCACCGGCCCCGGGCCCGCAGCACCCCGGCGACCAGGGCCGCCTGGTGGCCGCTGTTGCGGCCAGCGGGCGCGCAGCCCGGCCAGGCCGGCGGGGGTGCCGTCGGTGCTGCCGTCGTCGACCACCAGCACCTCGTACGGCTCGCCGAGCGCGTCGAGGACGGCCCGCAGCCGCGGGGCGAACAGCGGCAGCACGCTCTCCTCGTTGAACATCGGCACCACGACCGACAGCGCCGGCTCCGGTGGCGTCACGGGGCTCGCCTCCGTCTCGTCTGCGGCGCTCGGACAGCCGCACGCTACCAGCCGGGCCCGGCCCGCAAGGCCCGTGCGCGCCGACCGCCAACCGCCGCCGGTGGTCAGTTTCCGCAGGTCGTCGCGGGCAGCCCCGGCACCGGCACCGGGGCCCGGCCGGTCGGTCGGGCCCGGCCGGCGAGCACGTTCGCCAGGGCGGTCATCGACGCGGCGCTGGAGGAGTACGTGGCCAGCAGCGTCGGCGACTTCGCCTTCGCCAGCACGTACGGGGTGTCCATCGCCACGGTCACCGCCGCGTCGGCGGCGAGGTCGCCGCTGCCGTCGCCGTACCCGACGAGGTGCACCCGGGTGCCGCCGCTCGGCACCACCTGCACCCCGGCGGCGGTGAGCGCCTGCGTCAGCAGGTCGCGGGTCTTCTCCCGGCCGCCGGAGGAGGTGACCGTGACGGGGCCGGCGACCCCCTTCGTGCAGGAGCCGCGCAGCACGGTGACCGCGCCGGCGGCGAGCGCCTCGGCGGCCTGGCGGTGCTCCGCGTCGTTCAGGGTGGACATCGCCGGGGCGGGCGTGCCGGCCACGGTGAACTTCATGGTCAGCACCCGGGTCACCGCCTCGACCAGCCGGGCCCGGGGCAGCGAGCCGTCGCGCAGGGCGGCGAGCAGCCCGTCGTACGCCTGGGTGACGTTGGGCGGCATCAGGATCAGGTCGTTGCCGGCCTTGAGCGCCCGCACCGCCGCCTCCCCCGGCGACCAGCGCTTGGCGGGGGCCATGTTCATGCCGTCGGTGATCACCACGCCCTTGAAGCCGAGCTGGCCGCGCAGCACGCCGGTGAGCAGCTTGTGGGAGAACGTCGCCGGGGTGCCCGGGTCGACGGCGGTGACGTCGAGGTGGGCGGACATCACGGCGAGGGCCCCGGCGTCGATGCCGGCGGAGAACGGCGGGAACGCCGTGGCGTCGAGGACCTTGCGGCTCTGGCCGATCACCGGCAGCTCCTCGTGGGAGTCGGCGGCGCTCAGGCCGTGGCCCGGGAAGTGCTTGACGCTGGCCGCCACCCCGGCGCCCTGCAACCCGCGCACCGCGCCGGCCACCTGGGCCGAGGCGCGCTTCGGGTCCGCGCCGAACGACCGGGAGCCGATCACCGTGCTCCGGGTGACCAGCACGTCGGCGACGGGGGCGAAGTCGAGGTTGATCCCCATCGCGGCCAGCTCCTGACCGGCGGCCCGCCAGGCGGCCTCGGTCAGCGCCGGGTCCCCGGCCGCCCCGGCGGCCAGCGGGCTGGGCAGCAGGGTGACCCCGTCGGTGATCCGGGTGACCACCCCGTACTCCTGGTCGGTGCCGATCAGCAGCGGGGCCGCGCCGGCGGGCAGCTTCCCGGCGGCGTCGCGCAGGCCGGTGGTCAGCTCGCGGACCTGCTGCGGGTTGTCGACGTTGGTGGTCTCCTGGTTGCCGGAGGTCGGGTCGTCGGCGCTGAAGCCGACCAGGATCAGCCCGCCCAGCCGGTACTTCGCCACCATCTCGGCCGGGGTGTCCACCCCGGCGAGGGCCCGGTTGCCGGCGGCGGAGCCGGTGGAGACCTTCGTGGCGTTGTCGCCGTACGCGTAGGGCATCAGGACCTGGCCGACCAGGTCCTCGTCGGCGAGGGTGGCGACCAGGTCGGCGGCGCGGGCGGCCGGGTCGGCGGCCGTCGGCGTCGGCGCGCCCGACGGGGTCGGGTCGGCCGCGGCGGGGCTGGCCGACGGGGCGGGGCGGGGCCGGTCCGGCTCCCCCGTGCACCCGGTGAGCAGCACGGCGGTCAGGACGGCGAGCGCGACGCCGGCACGTCGCGGGGAGTTCGACACGCGGTCCATCCCACCAGTTCACCCCTTATCGGGGCAACTCGGCCCGGTCAAGTCACCGCGCCGGGGACCGGGGACGGGCGGCCGCCTCCGGGTGGACGCGCGTGGGGCGGCGCTCAGCCGACCCGGGTGAGCAGCGTCACCGGCGCGCCGTCGCCCGCGTACCGGTAGGGCTCCAGCTCGGCGTCCCAGGCGGTGCCGAGCGCCTTGTCGAGCGCGTGCGCGAGGGCCTCGGGTGCCCGGGCGGCGGCCATGATGCCGCGCAGCCGGTCCTCGCCGAGCTGGATGTCGCCGGCCGCGCCGACGGTCGCCCGGAACAGGCCCCGCCCCGGAACGTACATGAAGCGTTCGCCGTCGACGCCTGTGCTTGGTTCCTCGGTCACCTCGAAACGGATCATGGGCCACTGCCGGAGGGCAGCAGCCAGCTCGGCGCCCGTCCCCGGGCGACCGGTCCACCCGCACTCGGCCCGGCGGGCGCCGGGATCGACGGGCTGGGCCGTCCACTGCAGGTTGACCGGCGCGGCAAGGACGCGCGCGATCGCCCACTCGACGTGTGAGCACACGGCGAGCGGGGTCGAGTGGACGTATACGACGCCACGCGTTGGCACGGTGACCTCCCGGAGAGCGAGGTGCGTCTTCCCCTACGACCTCGACACCCGAGTGGCTGTTGGAACACATGATGACTGGTGGGACGGATGGTGCGCCAGGGAATCGGAAAATCCGCCGCCGCGGATCGGGCGCGACGGGCGCCGCCGTTCCCCGCCCCCGGCCGGAATGCCGGGCCGGCGGCCTCGGTTGTGACCTGGCGACAGTCGCGGTGACCAGCCAGGCATCGTGGTCGTGTACAGTTCTCTCGGCGGCTTGTGCCGCGCACATCTTCGGCGGGGCGAGGCTCTTCCCGGGCGTCACCCGTCACAGCCCCCGGACGTTCCCGTCCTCCCGTACGTCTCCAAGGAGTACCTCCGTGGCGAGCAACACCTCTAAGACCGCGCGCGCGTCAGTCCGGGCCGGCCAGGCTGGCCAGGGTGGGGCCCTCAGCGTGCTGGGCGAGTTCAAGTACCTGATCCCGCTCAACGGCGGCAAGCACGCCTACGTGCGGAACCTGACCAACGGCAAGACCGCGCACCTGCGCACCGACTCCGACGCCTTCGTCGAGGAGATCCGGGTGCTGGCCGCCGCCGGCCACGCCGCCAAGATCCGGGCCGAGCTGAACAGCCTCGCGGCCGCCCACCCCGACCACGGCTGGGACGCCACCGAGAAGCGCCTCGCCGAGGCCGGTGTCTTCGGCGGCTGAGCCCGCCCGCGACACCCGCTCGACCGCTTCACCTGCGCGACACCCGCTTCACCTGCGCCACCCCGAACCGCCCGCCGGGCCACCCGGCGGGCGGTTCGCCGTCTGCGCCCCTGCCCCGCGCCCCTCCGGGCTGCGGGGGGGGTGAGAAGGGGACCCTTCTCTACCGCAGGCGTTAAGAAGGGGCCCTTCCTTGCACAGGGTTGGCGTGGTGTCATGGCGGGTAGTCGGTTTGTTACTGCTGGGTCACCCGGCGGTGAAGTTTCCGTGGCGGCCCGAGGGGAGGCGGCGATGCCGGAACACGTCGAGGTGCGGCTCGCGGACGACGTGCGCCTGCACGTGGAGGCGTCCGGGCCGGTCGACGCCGAGGTCACCGCCGTCCTGCTGCACGGCTGGACGCTGGACGGGCGCAGCTGGCACCGGCAGCTCGCCGAGCTGCGCGAGCGGTTCGGCGACCGGGTCCGGGTGGTCACCTACGACGCCCGGGGGCACGGCCGGTCCGGCTGCATGGCGCTGCGTACCGCCACCCTGGCCCAGCTCGGCGACGACCTGGCCGCCGTGCTCGACGCCGTCGCGCCGGCCGGGCCGGTGGTGCTGGTCGGGCACTCGATGGGCGGCATGACGATCATGGAGTACGCGCACCGGCACCCCGGCCACTTCGCCGCCCGCGCGGCGGGGCTGGTGTTCGTCTCGACCACCGCCGAGGGGCACACCCACACCGTGTACGGCCTCTCCCCCCGCATCGCCCGGCTGATCCGGCTGGCCGAGACCACCGGCGCGGGGGTGCTGGCCCGCTGCGGCGCGTGGCGGCCGCCCCGGGCGCTGCTGCGCGCCCTGCGGCCCAGCATCCGCTGGATGCTCTTCGGCGACCGCTGCGACCCGACCGACATCCGGCTGGTCACCTCGGCGGTGGCCCGGGCCACGCTGCGCTCGATCGGCGGGTTCCGGGCGTCGATCGGGGCCCAGCACCGGCTGGACACCCTCGCCGCGCTGGCCCACCTGCCGGCGGCGGCGCTGGTCGGCGACCGGGACCGGCTCACCCCGCCGCCGTGCGCGGAGTCGATCGCGGCGGCCCTGCCGGCGACGGAGCTGACGGTCTGCCCGGGCGCGGGGCACATGCTGATGATGGAGCGGCCCGAGCAGGTGAACGCCGCCCTGACCGGGGTGCTGGGCCGGGTCCTGGCGGGCGTGCCGGAAGCGTCCGCGCCGCGCTGACCGGGGCCCCGACGGGGCCTGAGCGGGGCCGCGGTGGCGCTGACCGGGGGACCCGCGCCGGTCGCCCCGGACGTGGGGTGGATCGCGGCGGCGGCATGGCCCCGCGAACCCGTCGGCTGCTGGCCGTACCCTCACCCGGTCACCCCGGCGCGCCGCCGCGCCCCTGGCGCGGCCGATGCCGCCGTCTGCGAGGAGCCCGTACGTTGACCGACCGCACGACCCTGGAGCAGGAGATCGCCGCCGAGCAGCGGCACCTCGACCGGGTGTACGCCCGCCTCGCCGAGCTGCGCCGCTTCGCCGCGCAGGCCGAGAAGGACGGCTACCGCCTGGCCCGGGTGGGCAACTTCGGGGCGCTCGTCGAGCGGGACGCGATGGTTTTCCACGCCGCCCAGCGCCGGCACGTGCTCGACGCCGAGCACGAGGGGCTGGTCTTCGGCCGGCTGGACCTGCGGGAGGGGCAGGTGCTGCACGTGGGGCGGCTCGGGGTGCGCGGCGAGGACGCCGAGACCCTGGTGGTGGACTGGCGGGCCCCGGCCGCCGCCGCCTTCTACCAGGCGACGCCGGCCCAGCCGCTGGGCGTGGTGCGGCGGCGCACGATCTCCTCGTCGGCGGAGCGGGTGACCCGGATCGAGGACGACCTGCTGGACCCGGCGGCGGCCCCGCCGGACATGGCGGTGGTGGGCGACGGCGGGCTGCTGGCGACCCTGTCCCGGGCCACCGGCCGGGGGATGCGCGACATCGTGGCCACGATCCAGCGCGAGCAGGACGAGGCGATCCGCTCCCCCGCCTCCGGGGTCACGATCGTCTCGGGCGGGCCGGGCACGGGCAAGACGGCGGTGGCCCTGCACCGGGCGGCGTACCTGCTCTATTCCGACCGCAGCCGCTACGCGGGCGGCGGCATCCTGGTGGTGGGCCCGTCGGCGGTGTTCGTGGAGTACATCGCCTCGGTGCTGCCGTCGCTGGGCGAGGAGACGGCGACGCTGCGCTCGCTGGGGTCGCTGTTCCCGGGGATGGGCGCGACGCGCACCGACCCGCCGGAGGTGGCGGCGGTGAAGGGGTCGCTGCGGATGCGCCGGGTGCTGGAGCGGGCGGTGCGGGACGCGGTGCCGGGTGGGCCGGGCGAGCTGCGCCTGCTCTACCGGGGTGAGCTGCTGCGGCTCGACCGCCGGGAGCTCGACGGCATCCGGGACCGGGCGCTGGGCCGGGGCGCCCGCCGCAACGAGTCGCGCCGGGCGGGCTTCGACGGGGTGTTCGCGGCGCTGTGGGCGCAGGCCCGGCGGCTGGGCATCGGCCGGCTGCCGGAGCAGCGCGCGTTCGAGGACGAGATCGCCGAGCGGCCCGAGTTCCGCGAGTTCCTCAAGGCGTGGTGGCCGCGGCTGCACCCCCGGCACGTGCTGGGCTGGCTGGCCCGCCCCGACCGGCTGCGGCGGTACGCCGCCGGGGTCCTGTCCCGGGCGGAGGTCGGCCTGCTCGTCGAGGCGTACCGGTCGCTGGACGCCGAGGGGCTCACGATCGCCGACGTCGCCCTGCTCGACGAGCTGGACGCGCTGCTGGGCAAGCCGGTGCAGCCGAAGCGGGCGAAGCGCGACCCGTTCCAGCTCGCCGGGGGCGTCCGCGAGCTGAGCACGCACGCCGACCGGCAGCGGGCGGCGCGGGAGGCGGCCCGGGAGCGGCCGGAGGACTACCGCGACTTCGCGCACGTGGTGGTCGACGAGGCGCAGGACGTGTCGCCGATGCAGTGGCGGATGATCGGTCGGCGCGGCCGGCTGGCGTCCTGGACGGTGGTGGGCGACCCGGCGCAGACCGCGTGGACGGGGGACCCGCAGGAGCTGACCCGGGCGCGGGACGCGGCGCTGGGCCGGCGGCGGCGGCACGAGTTCGAGCTGACCACCAACTACCGCAACTCGGCGGAGATCTTCGCGGTGGCGGCGGCGGAGATCCGCCGGCTCTACCCGGACCTGGCGCTGCCCCGGGCGGTGCGGTCGACCGGCGTGGCCCCGGTCGAGCTGACCGTGCCGGCGGCCGGGCTGGCGGCGGCGACCGTCGCGGCGGTCGGCGAGCTGCTCGGCGAGGTGGAGGGCACGGTCGGGGTGATCACGCCGGTGCCGCGCCGCGACGAGGTCGCGGGCTGGCTGGCGGGCCGGGCCGCGCCGCGCCTGCAGGTGGTGACCAGCCTCCAGGCCAAGGGCATGGAGTACGACGGGGTGGTGCTGGTCGCCCCGGGCGAGATCCGGGCCGATCCGGGCTCGGGCGTGCGGACGCTGTACGTGGCGCTGTCCCGGGCGACCCAGCGCCTCGTCACGATCGACCCGACGGGCTGACCGCCCGCCCCGGCCGTTCCCGGGCCGGACCGCTGTCGATCACTTGCACATATTGCGATGTGAGCATAGATTGGGCCGGGCGGGGATCACGGACGGAGGGCGCGGGCGTGGGCGCAGGGCATGACCACCACCACGGGGCGGCGAACGTGGCGGACCGCCACTCGGGGCGGCTCTGGGCGGCGTTCGCGCTGCTCGCCGCGCTGATGATCGTCGAGGCGGCGACCGCGCTCGGCACCGGCTCGCTGGCGCTGCTCTCCGACGCCGGGCACATGTTCACCGACGTGCTCGGCATCGGCATGGCGCTCGCCGCGATCACCGCCACCCGCCGGGCCACCGCCGACCCGCAGCGCACCTTCGGGCTCTACCGGCTGGAGGTGCTCGCCGCGCTCGGCAACGCCCTGCTGCTCAGCGGCGTCGCCGTCTACGTCCTCGTCGAGGCCGTCCGCCGTTTCGGCGACCCGCCCGAGGTGACCACCGGCCCGATGCTCGTGGTGGCGGTGCTGGGCCTGCTCGCCAACGTCGCCGCGTTCGCCCTGCTGCGCAGCGGGGCGAAGGAGAGCATCAACATGCGCGGGGCGTACCTGGAGGTGCTGGGCGACCTGCTCGGGTCGGTCGGCGTGATCGGCGCGGCGGTGCTGATCATGGCGACCGGCTGGTGGTGGGCGGACCCGGCGGTGGCCGTCGCGATCGGCGTGTTCATCCTGCCCCGCACCTGGCGGCTCGGGCGGGCCGCGGTGCGCATCCTGGTGCAGGCCGCGCCGGAGCACCTCCAGGTGACCGCCGTGCACGACCGGCTGGCCGCCGTGCCCGGCGTGGTCGAGGTGCACGACCTGCACGTCTGGACGCTGACCTCCGGCATGGAGGTCGCCTCGGCCCACCTGACCATGGCGCCCGGCGCGGAGGTCGGCGCGGTGCTGACCGCCGCCCGCACCGCCCTGCACGAGGACTTCCACATCGAGCACGCCACGTTGCAGGTCGAGCCCGGAGCGGCCCGCGACGGCTGCGGCCCGGCCGGCTGGTGAGACGGGAATCCAGCAATTTTTGCGACATTCGCGGCCGAATAGCCGACTTGACAGGTTTCATCCGCGTACCCTCCGTCACGGAGGCAGCGCTGGCCCCATCTGCACCGGTAGGCTCAGCCCCGGCCACCGCCGGGCGGCGCCCTCCGGCGCCTGTGGTGGCCGCCGCCTAATCGCCCGTGGGCGAGCCGGGGAACCATGTGTGTGGGGTGCATCCGCTCCAGCGGTAGGGATCTTCCGTCCCGAACCCGTCAGCTAACCCGGTCGGCGGCTGACGGAAGGACACGCACATGCCAGTAGTGGCACCTGTAGGAAGGATCGCCGCCCGGGTGGCGGCGGCGCTGGCGCTGACGCTCGCCGTCGGCCTCGGGGTCGCGCCGGTGACGCCGGCCGGGGCCGCGCCGCCGGTCGGCCTGCTCGCCGCGCCCGGTGACGACGAGGAGGGCGGCACGCCCGCCCTGCGCGCCCAGCTCGAGGCGGCCAGCAAGGGCTACCTGGAGGCCAAGACCGCCCTCGACCGCTCGGTGAAGCGGCAGCAGCAGCTCGGCGGCCAGCTCAAGACGGTCGAGGCCGAGCTGGTCACCCGGGGCGCCAAGGTCGGCGAGATCGCCGGGGTGGCGTACAAGAAGGGCCGGCTCACCGCCGCCTCGGTGCTGCTCGACAGCAGCTCCCCCGAGGGGTTCCTCGACCGGGCCGCCGCGCTCGACACGATCGCCGCGAACGAGGACCGCGCGCTGCGCGAGCTGCTGACCACCCGGGACGAGGCGACGAAGACCCGGCAGGCCCTCGACGGCGAGATCCGCGAGCAGCGCAAGCAGGTCGCGCTGATGGGCAAGCGCAAGGAGCAGGCCGAGCGGGCCCTCACCGTGGCCAACGACAAGGCCAGCAGCAGCAGCGGCGGGTCCAGCCCGGGCGGCACCTCCAGCGCGAACGCCACCCCCGCGAAGCGCAACTCCGACGGCTCCTGGCCGGCGGAGTCGTGCAGCGTCAACGACCCCACCCCGGCCAACGGCTGCATCACCCCGCGCACCCTGCACGCGCTCAACCAGGCCAAGGCCGCCGGCTTCACCCGGTACGTCTCCTGCTACCGGCCCGGCGGCTCCGGCGAGCACCCGAAGGGCCGGGCCTGCGACTTCGCCGCGCAGAAGGGCGGCTTCGGCGGCGTGGCCAGCGGCGGGGACCGCACCTACGGCAACAACCTGGCGGCGTACTTCGTGCGCAACGCCGACCGGCTCGCCGTGCTCTACGTGATCTGGTTCAAGCAAATCTGGCTGCCCAGCAGCGGCTGGAAGGCGTACAGCGGCGGAAACGGGGACCCGTCCAGCGACCACACCAACCACGTGCACCTGTCGGTGATCTGAGCCACCGCGCCACGGCGGCCCTCCCCCACCGGGGGCGGGTCGCCGGGCGCTACGCCGCCCGGCCGAGCACCTCGCCGAGCCGGCGGGCCAGCCCGAGGTGCGCCGAGCGGGCCTGCCGGAAGGCGTACGCGAACAGCGGCGTCGGCGCGGCCAGGGTGATCTCCACGTCGACGCGGAGGAGGCCGTCCGGCTCGTCGCGCAGCCGGGTGTGGTTACGCACCGTCGTGGCCGGCCGCTGCCGGGCCACCGTGACGATCTCGTCGTCGGTCACCGTCAGCACGTCCGCGTGGTATGTCACCCCGAAGCGCACCGGCCCGGCGGCGAGCTGGTCGGTGATCGCGTAGCTGGCCAGGGCGCCCGGCCGGGGCGGCAGCCGGCGCACCCGCGTGATCAACGGATGCAGCTCGGTCTGCCGGGCGGGGTCACTGAGCAGCGCCACCGCCTCCGCCCGCGGGCAGCGGGCCTGGACCGAGTACTGGAAGCTCTCGCGCCGGGGCATCCGTCGATCGTCCCCCACCCGGGGGCGTGGGGGAAGGGCCGAACGCCCCGGCACGTGGACCTGCGCCGGCGGCCGCGTCAGGCGCCCGGCAGCACCTCGGGGGTGGCCGTGCCCGCGAGGTAGGGCTCCGGGGCGCCGAAGAGGCCGAGCAGGCCGGTCACCCAGAGCTGCCGGTGCACGAACCGGCTCGGCTCGGTGACGACCAGCTTCACCCCGCTGACCTCGGCGGTCTGGAAGCCGGCCACCATCGCGCTGATGCCGACGGAGTCGATGAAGGTGACGAGACGCATGTTCAGCTCGATGCGGGCGGGCCGCCCCTTGGTGAGCACCTCGGCGATGGCTTCACGCACCTCGTACGCGGTGTCGACGTCGATCTCACCGCGCGGGGCGATTTCGATGACACCACCGGAAAGAACCGACTTCACGATCGACAGGCTCACGCGAGCACCTCCACTCGCCCGTTGACGGGCGCCTCATCAGTACGCGGGCCGCGACCGAGAGTATTCCTCCGATGGCCTCGGTCGCCACCCCTCGGGATGAGCAATTCGTGGATCAGGGCAAAACACGCTGCCCTTATCCGGACTTTTCAGATCCTGTTTGCCGGACGACCGGCCCGGGGCCGGTGTCGCCGACCCAGGGTAGCGGTCTCCCCTGACCTTTGCGCGCACCCCGCACCCCGGGCGTGTGACCACCTTCCGTCACCGGCCGGACCCGCCGCCGTTGCCCGCCCCGCCTAGCATCGGCGGCGTCCACACCCGCAGCACGGAAGGAACCACCCCCATGATCCGGAGACTGGCCGGCCTGGCCGGCGTCGGCGCGCTGCTCGCACTCATGCTGGCCTGCGGCTTCGGCGGCGCCGGGGACGACGACGATGACGATGACGACGACGACTTCGCCCGGGGCGCGGCGGTGGTGTCCGTACGCTGAGGGCACGGCCGACGCGCCGGGGTTTGCGGCGGCGTCGGGCGGGGCACTGCCCCGGTGGGCGGACCGCGCCGGGACAGTGCCCGGCGCGTCGGCCGCCCACCGGTCCCACGCCGCAGTCCGAAGTGGCCGCAAGCTTCGGCACCCGAGGAGGTAGCACGATGTTCGGAACCAACCTGCTGGAGCGCCGCAGCAAGCCGGAGCGGATCGCGGACCAGGCCTGGCAGCACCTGGCCTCCGCCGTCGTCTCCGCCGGGGACAGCGTGCGCGACACCGCCCGCTCCGCCCGGCGCAGCGGCTCGGGCCTCGCCGACGACGCGGGCGACCTGGTCGGCTCCGCGGCCGACGAGGCGCGCCGCCGGGCGGTGCGGGCCTTCGACGCGCTCGCCGGTCGCCGGCCCGCCCTGCCCTGGGCGCTGCTGGTCGGGGCCGCCCTGGCCGGGGCGGCGATCGGCTGGGCCGCCGGTTCGGCGGCGCGGGCCGCCGGGCGGCGGGGCGAGCGCGACGTCGAGGAGATCGAGTTCGTCGACGTCGACCGGCCCAACTCCCCGGTCGGCCTGGACGGCTGAGCCGCCCGGCGAATACCCGAGCCCCTTCGAGACATGCACCGGGCCGGCCTCCGTGCGGGGAGGCCGGCCCGGCGTCTCGGGACCGCGCGGGGCGGTCAGTGTGCGGTCAGTTGGCCGTGCAGGTCAGGATCGCCGGGGTCGAGTTGGCCCCGGTCCCGCTGGCGACGAAGCCGAAGGTGGTGCTGCCGCCGACCGGCAGCGCCCCGTTCCAGCCCGCGTCCCGCACCACGACCTGCGCCCCGGTCTGGGTGTAGGTGCCGCCCCAGAGCTGGGTGATCTGCTGGCCGCCGGGGAAGTTCCAGACCACTCCCCAGAAGCTCTTCGGCGAGCCGCTGTTGTTCTTCACGGTCACCTCGCCCTGGAAGCCACCGGACCAGGAGGTCGTCACCTTGTACGTCGCCGAGCAGGCCCCGGCCGGAACGGGCGTGCCCGTCGGGGTCGCCGGAGGCGTCGTGACCGGAGGCGTGGTGGCCGGGGGCGTGGTGGCCGGCGGGGTCGTCGCGGGCGGGGTGGTCGCCGGCGGGGTCGTGACCGGGGGCGTCGTCGCCGGCGGGGTGGTCGCCCCGCCGAGCCGGTCGGCGACGATGATGCCCCGCCCGTTGGTGCCCAGGTAGGCCCGCCCGTAGACGCGCGGGTCGCCGGTCAGGGCCTCGCCCGCGTTGCCGTACTGGTGCTTGTCGTCGTTGATCCGGACCCAGGCCGCGCCGGTGTTGTCCGACCGGAACAGGCCGGCCTGCCCGTCGACGGTGCCGAAGACGAACAGCGCCGGGTACGTCTGCCCGGGGGCCGCCTTGCCGAAGCCCACGTTCACCGCCGACGACACGCCGGCCTGCTTGGCGAAGGTGGCCCCGGAGTCGGTCGAGCGCCACAGCCCGCCCTCGCCGGCCAGCCAGATGTCGCCCTCCTTGCCGGGGACGGCCTTGAACTTCACGTTTCCGGTGCTCGGCAGCCCGGTGGCCGCCGACGCGGTGAAGCTCGCCCCGCCGTTGGTGCTGACGTAGAACCTGCCGCCGGAGAAGCCGTAGAACTTGTTCTTGTTGACCCGGTCGGACTCGACGACGGCGTTGGCCGGGATCCCGGTCGCCGCGGTCCACGAGTTGCCGAAGCCCACCGAGCGGACGACCTGCTGGCCGGCGTCGCCCGGCGACCAGACGAACTGGCTGCCGTCGGCGGACGCGGCGACGGTGCCGCCGTTGTTGATCCCGCCCGGCTCGCTGCCCTGGAACCAGTTGGCCCCGCCGTCGGTGGAGAACGCGACGTGGCTGTCGTTGGGGCGGTCGGCGTCGGTGAAGTTGCCGGCCCGCACCATCGTCGCCGGGTTGGCCTCGGCGTAGTCGATGCTGGTGGTGCTGGTGAAGACCGGCTGGCTGAAGATCTTCGCCGGCACCGCGTCGAGGTCGGTGTGCCGGAAGCCGCCGAGGTCGCCGAGCGCGCTGACCAGCGGGGCCCCGGTGGGCGGGCTGATCAGGTCGAGCACGGCGGTCTCCTCCAGGCCCTTGACCATCGGCTTGATGGTGAGCTGGCCGCCGGTGTCCCACTTGGTCAGGTCGGTGCTGCCGTAGATGGTCGCGCCGGTGCCGTACATGAACCGGTTGGAGTCGTGCGGGTCGATCTCGACCGACTCGTTCATCCAGCCCAGCTTCGGCGTCTCCTCCGGCGGGGCCGGGTTGGTGCCGAAGGTCAGCCACGGCACCGAGGAGATGTCCATGGTGTACTTCTTGCTGCGGTCCGGGTAGCTGGTGAACTCCCAGATCCGGGACCAGGTCGCGCCCCCGTCGGTGCTGCGCCAGAAGATCGCGTCCGGCCACCAGGAGATCTGGGTGGCCACCATCAGGGTGTTCGGCTTCTGCCGGTCGATGGTCAGGCCGGAGTAGCCGAAGTACGCGTCGGAGCTGGACGACGGGATCGGGCTGATCTGCGTCCACGCGCCGGTGGCCCGGTTGAACTTCCACACGTCGCCCTTGGCCCCGTCGTACGGGCCGCCGGTGTCGCTGGTGGCGATGTAGAGGTAGCCGCCCACCGGGTCCACGACGCCCTTGTGGGCGAGGTAGCCGGTCGGCTGGCCGGGGATCCGCTCCCAGGTGGCGCCGCCGTTGGTGCTGCGGTAGACCGGGTTGGCCTTGTCGGCCACGCCGACGTAGATCGTCTGGGTGGCGTTGCCGGCCGTGCCCGTGCTCTTGTCGAACGACACCCAGGTCAGGCCCTGGTTCTGGCTCTGGTAGCCGGTGGTGTCGTTCGGGTCGGCCTTGTAGTTGCCGACGTTGGGGAAGTTGGCGACCTTGGCCCAGGTCGCGCCGTAGTCGGTGCTGCGCCAGAGGCCGTTGCCGCCCTCGGCGCCGTAGTAGATCGTGCTGTTCTTGTTCGGGTCGACGGCGAGGCGCTCACCCATGCCCCGGCCGGGCATGTTGCCGCCGTTCTTGAACGGCAGCTCGGTGGCCTGCCAGGTCGCGCCCTTGTCCGACGAGCGCAGGATCGCGCCGTTGTTCGGGTCCCAGTCGTTGGTGTACATGCCGACGGCGGCGTACACCCGGTTGGTCTGCACCGGGTCGGTGGCGACGCTGACCACGCCGTTGTAGCCCCACTTGTCCGCGCCGACCCAGTCCAGCAGCGGCGTCCAGGACTGGCTGGCCTGCTCCCAGCGGTACAGGCCGCCGATGTCGGTGCGGGCGTAGATCAGGTTCTTCTCGGTGGGGTTGAAGACGACGCCGGGGACGAAGCCGCCACCGTCGATACGTACGTTCTTGAAGGAGTACGGCTCCGAGGCGGCCGCGACCGCCTCGGTGGACGGGGCGACGGTGAACTGAACGGCCACGACTGCCGTGGCGGCGGCCAGCACGGTGGTGACCGCGCCGACAAGACCTCTCCGCATCTGCGGTTTCCTCTCGGGGATGCCCGTGATGGTGGGACGAGCACGACGTCGGCGGTCGACGGACGACCGTGCCCAGGCCCGACGTCGGGGCGCGGGAAGCCTGCCCGGGCTTCCCACCGGCGCGCGCGGCTCCCGCTGCCGAGGAAGGCATTCACGGTAACCTCTACCGGGCCGAGTTAGGAAGCACTCCCAACAAACTCGCCCGGCCGGCGGGCCGGCGACGGCCGATCAGTCGAGGTGGGAGACGTGCCAGTCTCAGTCGAGGTGGTAGACGTACCCGTCGCCCACGGCCTCGCGCCGCACGCCCAGCCCGTCCACCGGCCGGGTCTCCGCGCCCTGCCACGGGGTGCCCGCCGTGTAGGCCGGCAGCACCACCACCGTGCGCACCCCGACGCCCCGCAGGTACGCCACCGACGCGGCGTCCGGGAAGCCCGTGCTCGCCGCCCGGATCTCCTGCTGCTTGGCCGGGACGAACGACGCCAGCCCGTTGACGATCTTCGGGAAGCCGTCGGTGGACCAGAGCATCACGTGGAACTCCCGGATGCCGTCGCTGGGCAGCACCAGCGCCGGCCCACGCAGCCCGTGCATCGCCGCCGGCGCGACCGGGGCCGGCACGTGCGGCGTCCGGTTGACGCCCTCGGCGAGCACCAGCAGCACCGGCAGCACCAGCACCAGCCGCCCCCAGCGCCGCCACCCGCCGCCCGGCCGCCCCGCCTCCGCCGCGCCCGGCTCCGAATCGGTGTCGCCCACGGTCAGCGCCCCGGCGGCCAGCACGCCCAGCAGCAGCGTCGTCCACAGCACCAGGCGGCCCGGGGTGCGCACCCCGTCCCAGCCCGGCACGTGCTCCACCAGCGTGACGTACCCCGGGTCGCCGTCCCCGCCCAGCGTGGTGCCGGCGGCCAGCGCCACGGTCACCAGCGCCCCGACGGCCAGCGCCACCCGGTGCCGCACCCGCCAGGCCGACACGAACAGCCCGGCGGCGGCGAGCCCGATCAGCACCATCCCGGGCAGCAGCGTCATCTCCCCGGCGAAGGTCAGCGAGGCCCGCGCCGTCTCGTGCCGCTCCCCCCACAGCCACGACTCCGGCGGCGCGGTGAGGAAGCCGCGCAGCGGCGGGGAGAACATCGCGATCTGCTCGACCGTGCGCCGGCCGTCCGGGTGCCGGGCCACCACCTCGAAGTAGGGCGCGGCCATCAGCAGGGTCACCCCGGCGAAGAACACGCCGCCGGCCAGGTCCGCCACCAGCAGCCGGCGGCCGAACGCCGGCCGCCGCCGGTGCCGCCACCACGACCAGCCGTACCCGCCGGCCGCGCCGAGGCAGAGCAGCGCCAGCGCGTACGCGAAGGGCAGGCCGATGCCGAAGCCGAGGCTGACCTGCCAGGCGGCGACCGCCCAGCCGGCCACCGCCCAGCCGGGGCGCGCCCGCTCGGGGCGGTAGCCGTGCCGCAACGACCAGCCGTGGCCCCGGGCCAGCATGGCCAGCGCCAGGGCGATCCCGCCGATGCTGAGCACGTGCAGGTGCCCGGCCTGGGCCAGCTTCCACGGCGCGTACGCGAAGGACGCCCCGGCCACCGCCGCGCCCGCCCGGCCCGCGCCGAGCTGCCGCGACAGCGCGTACGCGCCGACGAAGGCGAGCGCGTGCACCAGCACGTACAGCAGGTTGTAGCGGGCCACGGCGGCGACCGACCCCTCGCCGAAGAAGCCGAACGGGGCGTAGCCGAGCAGCGTGTCCGAGTACGCGTACGTGTACGGCTCCGGCCAGAACGTGTTCGAGTGCCAGAGCTGCGTCGGGTTGGTGAGCACCGCGTGCCCGCCCCAGGCGACCTGCCACGCCTGCAACGTCGGGTCGCCGACGTCCTGCGGGATGGTGCCGGTCAGGTCGCGCACCGTCGGCCAGGTCAGCACCACGGCCAGCAGCAGCGAGCCGAGCACCGCGAGGGTCCACTCGTGCCGGGCGAACCGGGCGAGCCGTCCGGCCACCGCCCGCCCCCGACCGACGGCCGCCGGCGGCCCGGTGACGTCGACCGGTGCCGCCTCGCCAACCTCACCCATCGCCTGCTCCCCGCTCCCGACGGTCAACGCCGCCCCAGATCGTGCCGGACCGCCCGCCGTCTTGTCGACCATCATCACTGCAAGGAAGGGCCCCTTGTTAACGCTCTCTGCATAGGAAGGGCCCCTTCCTAACCGCGCGGCCCGGGGAGCGGCACGGGCGGGCCGTCAGATCAGGCGCAGCTCCCGGGCACGGCGGACGGCCTCCCGGCGGCGGGTGGCGTCCAGCTTGCGGTAGATGTTGCGCACGTGCGTCTTGACGGTGTTCACCGACAGGGACAGCTCGGCGGCGATCTCCACGTTGGACAGGATGCTCTGGAGGTAGCGCAGGATGGTCAGCTCCCGCTCGGTGAGCGGCTCGTCGAGCGCCCGGTCCGACGCCGGCTCCGGCGCGGGGCCCGGCCGCGCGGGCGGCTCCTGCGCCGCGTGGACCAGGTCGCTCACCGTCGGCCAGTGGGCCGTGCCGGAGTCGAGGTGCGCCGCGAGCAGGTCCCGCACCCCGGGCTCGGCCCGGGTGAACGGCCGGCGGAACCCCTCGTCGGCCGCCAGCTCCAGGACCCGCTCCAGCGTCCGCCCGGCCCGTCGGGCGTCCCCGGCCCGTGCGGCGAGCGCCGCGTCGAGCAGGCCGGCGTCGAGGCGCACCGGCAGCGGCCAGGCGGCGGCGTCCGGGCCGTCCCAGCGCGGCAGGGCGCGGGCGGCGGCGGCCGGGTCGCCGGCGCGCAGCTCGACCCGGGCCAGGGCCACGGCGGCCGCCCCGGCCGGGCCGCCCGGCCGGGGCGGCGCGCCGGCCAGCAGCTCCCGGGCGGCGTCGGCGTCGCCGTGGGCGGACCGCAGGTCCGCCTCGGCGGCCAGCAGCCAGGCCGCCAGCTCCCCCGCGGGGCCGTCGCCGGTCGTCGGTGGGGCGAGGGCGTCCCGGGCCGCCGCCAGCAGGCGTCGGCCGGCGGCCGGGTCGCCCCGGTCGCGCAGCAGCGTCGCCCGGCACAGCGCGGCGAGCGCCGCCGCCGCCGGCTCGTCGGCGGCCGGGCCGGCCAGCGCCAGGTGCGCCTCCGCGTCGTCGGGCCGGTCCCGGTGCAGCGCGACGACGGCCAGCGCCAGGTGGGCGTACGCGCAGTCGGTGCGGCAGGACCAGCCCTGACCGGGCGGCATCGCCAGCGCCTCCCCGGCGGCCCGCTCGGCGGCCCGCAGCTCGCCGAGGGCCGCGTGCAGCAGGGCGGAGCGGCTCGCGCAGAGCAGCTCGGTGCGTGCCCGACCGGCCGCCCGGGCCGCCGCGAGCGCGGCGTCGAACTCGGCCGCCGCGCCCCGCAGGTCGCCGCCGGAGAGCGCCACCAGGCCGAGGGCCGCCCCGGCCGTCGCCCGCACGTCGGCGTCGTCGGCCGCGCCGGTGCGCGGGTCGTCCGCCGACCCCTCGGGGGTACGCGTGGCGAGCAGGCGCGCCGCCCCCCGGCGTACCTCGTCGTGGTCGCCGGCCAACCGGGCGAGGGTGACCTCCAGGGCGACGGCCAGCCGACGGAACCGGTCCCGGCGCGGCACGGGCAGCGACCGCGCGTGCCCGGCGGCCCGGCGCAGCTGCGCGGCGGCGGCGTCGGCGTCGCCCGCGTGGGCCCGCTCGGCGGCGGCGGCCAGCGCCAGCTCGGGGTCCCGCCGGACGGCGGCCTCCGGGGGCGCGGCGGGGACGGGCCCGCCCGCGCCCTCACGGTCGTACGGCACGAGGTCCGGCCAGCCGGTGACCAGCAGCTCGGTGGCCGCGTCCCAGCGCCCGGCGGCGAGGGCGTGCCGCAGCGCCTCGGCGGGGCGGGCGTGCCCGGCGTACCAGTCGGCCGCCCGCCGGTGCAGGTCCCGGCGCTCCTCGTCGGTCAGCTCGCCCAGCTCGGCGCGGAGCAGGTCGGCCAGCAGGGGATGGCAGCGGTACCAGGGCGGCCGGCTGTCGTCGCGGTCCACGAAGCCGCCGGCCGCGGCCAGCGCGGTCAGCGCCCGCCCGGCGTCGCGGCGGCCGGTCAACGCGTCGACCAGGTCGGCGCTGACGGCGTCGGCCACCGTGCTGCGGCGCAGCGCGTCCCGGGCCGCGGCGTCGAGCGGGTCGAGCACCTCCGCGCGCAGGTAGCCGGCCACGTCCGGCTCGTCGCCGCCGAACTGCTCCAGCCAGCGCACCGGGTCCGGCCGGTCCCGCGCGGCCAGCACGGCCAGCCGCAGCCCGGCCGCCCAGCCGCCGGTACGCGCGCGCAGCCGGGGCACCGCCGCGGCCGGCAGGAGCACGCCGTGCGCGACGAGCAGGTCGGCCACCTCGTCGTCGGTGAAGGCCAGCTCGGCGGGGCCCACCGTGGTCAGCTCACCGGCGAGCCGCAGCCGGTGCAGCCCCGCCGGCGGGTCGGTGCGGGCCCCGGCCACCACCCGCAGCCGCCCCCCGGCGTGGCGGAGCAGGAACTCCAGGCCGGTCAGCGCCGCCGGGTCGGCGACCCGGTGCACGTCGTCGAGGACCAGCAGCACCGGGCGGTCCCGGGCGGCGAGCGCGGCGGCCAGCAGCTCCAGCCGGTCGGGCCGGGCCGGGTCACCGGCGGGCGCGTGCGGGTGCAGGGCGGCCGTCAGGTACGCCCACAGCCGCGCCCCCGGGTCGCCCGCCTCGACCGACACCCACGCCGGTGCCGGCTCGACGGTCCGGGCCCACGACCCGAGCAGCGTGGTCTTGCCCCAGCCGGCGGGCGCGGTGACCAGGGTGAGCGCCCCGGCGACGCCCTCGTCCAGCCGGCGCAGCAGGCGGGGCCGGACCAGCACCGGCTCGGGCGGCGGGGCCGGCGTGAGCCGGGACGCCAGCAGCGGCCCCACCGGCCCGGGGTCGGCAGCCACGGTCGCGCCGTCCACCTCGTGCTGCGTCATGCGGCACCCCCACGCCACGCGTCCCTCCCCGGCTCGTGCGGCGGGCGGTTACCCGGCCCCGGCCGGTTCACCCCTTCGGGGCGATCCCGGTTCACCCGACCGCCGCCGAGGCTGGGGGCACCGGCCGTCGGCCGCGCGGGTCCCGCCGTGCCGACGGCCGACCGGCGGGGCGAGCCCGTCGGCGGCCGCAGCGGAGAGGCGGGTGGGACGGATGGGACGGGGCAGGCGGGGCGGTCGGGCGCTGGCCCGTACCGCCGGGGTGGTGGCCGGCGCGGTCGCCGGGGTGACGGTGGCGCGGGTGCTGCGCGCGCCGTTCCGGGGCGGCCGACCGCGCGAGGCCGGCCCGCGCGACGGCTGGCAGGTGGTCACGATCGACCGGCCGCCGGAGCGGGTCCTGCCCGGCGGCCGGTGGCCGGAGCCGCTGCGCCGGCTCGACGGCGCGGTGGAGGTGGCGCAGGGGCCCGCGCCCGGCGGGCGCGGCACCGAGCTGGCGGCCCGGCCGGTGCGCGGCGTGCCGGTCACCGGGCTGGCCGCCCACCTCGTCGGCGGCGACCCCGCGCCGCTGGTCCGTGAGGCGCTGCGCCAGGCCAAGCAGCTCGCCGAGACCGGTGAGCTGCTGCGCGCGGACCGTTCCCCGGTGGAGGGACCCCGACCGGCGCAGTCCGCCCCGGCCGGGCCCGGGACCGGATGGCCCGGGGCGGCCGGGCCCGGCCCGGTGGGGCCCGGCGGCGACCCGGCGGTGCCCGGATGAGGGCGCTGTGCTGGCTCGGCGCGGACGGTCTCGCGGTGCGCCAGGTGCCCGACCCCGAGCTGCGCAACTCCGCCGACGCCATCGTCCGGGTGCGGCGCAGCGCCACCTGCGGGGCGGACCTGCCGCTGCTCGCCGGGCGGGCGGCGGCGCTGTCCGTCGGCGACGTGCTCGGGCACGAGTTCCTCGGCGACGTGGTGGAGGTCGGCCCCGGGGTTAGGCGGCACCGCATCGGCGACCGGGTGGTGGTCTGCGCGGCCGTGGCCTGCGGAAACTGCTGGTACTGCCGGCAGGGCCTCTTCGCCTGCTGCGACAACGGCAGCACCGGGCCGGCGGCCGCCGAGGCGGCGTGGGGGCAGCCCACCGGCGGCTGCTACGGCCAGCCCCGGTCGGCCGGGGGCTTCGCCGGCAGTCACGCCGAGTACGTCCGGGTGCCGTACGCCGACGTCGGGGCGTTCCCGGTGCCGGAGCCGGTGGACGACGACCGGGCGGTCTTCGCCTCGGACGCGGTGCCGGCCGGCTGGCTCGCCGCCGAGCTGGGCGAGGTGTCCCCGGGCGACGTGGTGGCGGTCTGGGGCGCGGGCGCCGTGGGCCAGATGGCCGCGCAGGCGGCCCTGCTGCGCGGCGCGGACCGGGTGGTGGTGATCGACCGCTACCCGCAGCGGCTGAGCCTGGCGCAGCGGCACCTCGGCGCGGAGACCCTCGACTACCTGAGCGTCGACGTCCCGGCCGAGCTGCGGGAACGCAGCGGCGGTCGGGGCCCCGACGTGTGCGTGGAGGCCGTCGGCATGGCCTGGGACGGCGTCGAGCCCCGGTCGCTGGCCGAGCGGTTCGCCGCCGCGTGGCCCGGCGCCGCCCCCGACCGGCCCATCGCGGTACGCGAGGCGGTGCACGCCTGCCGCAAGGGCGGCACGGTGGTGGTGCTCGGCACGTTCACCGGGTTCGTCGACACGTTCCCGCTCGGCGCGGTGATGCAGAAGGGGCTGACCGTGCGCGCCGCCCGGCAGCACGGGCAGCGCTGGATCCCGATGCTGCTGGACCGGATGGCGCGCGGCGAGATCCACACGGGGCACCTGGCCACCCACCACCTGCCCCTGGAGCAGGGCGCGCTCGGCTACGACCTGTTCCGCACCCGCGCCGACGGCTGCCTGCGCACGGTCTTCACGCCCTGAGCGCTCTGCGCGGCCTGAGCGCCCTGACCGCTCTGCGCGGCCTGACCGCTCTGCGCGGCCGTCGTCGTGCCGGGGGCTCGCCGACGGTGGCAGACTCGCGGGATGCGTGAGGATCGGGCGTACGACGTCGTGCTGTTCGGGGCGACCGGGTTCACCGGCGGGCTCACCGCCGAGTACCTCGCCCGGCACGCGCCGCCGGGGCTGCGCTGGGCGCTGGCCGGCCGTAACCCGGCCAAGCTGTCGGCCGTCCGGGACCGGCTCGCCGGCATCGACCCGGCCCTGGCCGGGCTGCCGTTGCTCACCGCCGACGCCGGCGACCCGGAGACGCTGCGCCGGGTCGCCGGGGACGCCCGCGTCGTGGCCAGCACCGTCGGGCCGTACGTGCGGCACGGGGAGCCGCTGGTCGCCGCGTGCGCGCGGGCCGGCACCGACTACGTCGACATCACCGGCGAGCCGGAGTTCGTCGACACCACGTACGTGCGGCACCACGCCGAGGCCGTCCGCACCGGGGCCCGCCTCGTGCACGCCTGCGGCTTCGACTCGGTCCCGCACGACCTGGGCGTCTGGTACACGGTCAGGCAACTGCCGGCCGACGGGCCGGTCACCGTGGACGGGTTCGTCCGGGCGGGCGGCCGGTTCTCCGCCGGCACGTACCATTCGGCGCTCACCGCGTTCTCCCGGGCAGCCGAGGCGGGCCGGGCGGCGCGGGAGCGGCGGGCCGTCGAGCCGCGCCCGCCGGGCCGCCGGGTCCGGGCGGTGGCCGGCAGGGTCGGCCGGTCGGCGGAGCTGGGCATGTGGGCGGTGCCGCTGCCGACCATCGACCCGCAGGTGGTCCGCCGGTCGGCGGCGGCCCGGCCGGAGTACGGGCCGGACTTCCGCTACCGGCACTTCGCCGCCGTGCGGCGGCTGCCCACGATCGTCGTCGGCGCGGTCGGGCTCGCCGGGCTGACCGGGCTGGTGAAGGTGCCCCCGGCCCGGCGCTGGCTGCTCGGCCGGCTCGCCTCCGGGCAGGGGCCCAGCGCCGAGCAGCGGGCGAAGTCGTGGTTCCGGGTGCGCTTCGTCGGCTCCGCCGGGGGCCGGCGGGTGGTCACCGAGGTGGCCGGCGGCGACCCCGGGTACGACGAGACGGCGAAGATGCTCGCCGAGTCCGCCCTCTGCCTGGCCCTCGACGACGACCTGCCGCCGGTCGCGGGCCAGGTGACCCCGGTGACCGCGATGGGCGACGCGCTGCTGCGCCGCCTCACCGCCGCCGGCCTCACCTTCCGCACGCTGGAGGTGCAAGGAGGGGCCCCCTGTTAACGCTTTCGGTATAGGAAGGGTCCCCTGCAAACATCGCCGCCCGACGAGCGGCAGGGGCGGCGTGGGCGCGGCTTGACCCTCGACCTGGTGGAGGGCACAGGATCCTCGGCGTGGAGAGCGAACTGCGCAGCATCGGCGAGCTGGCCCGCGCCAGCGGCCTGACCGTCAGCGCCCTGCGGTTCTACGACCGCTCCGGGGTGCTGGTGCCCGCGCTGGTCGACCCGGTGACCGGTTACCGCTGGTACGCCGACGAGCAGGTCGTGCCGGCCCGGCTGGTGGCCGGGCTGCGCCGGGTCGGGATGCCGCTGGCGGAGATCGCCGCCGCCGTACGGCACCGGGCCGAGCCGGCCGTGGTGGGCCGGCTGCTCGACGCGCACCTGCGCCGGCTGGAGGACGGCCTCACCGACGCCCGCCGCGAGCTCTCCCGGGTCCGAGCCCTGATCGACCACGAGGAGCACCCCATGACCACCCGTCTCGTCCTGTCCCGCGCCGACCTCGCCGCCGCGATCGACGCGGTACGCTTCGCGGCCGGCACCGACCCGGAGCTGCCGGTGCTCTCCGGCGTCCTGTTCGACGTCGCCGCCGACGGCGTACGCCTGGTGGCCACCGACCGGCACCGGATGGCGGTGGCCCGGGTCCCCGGCACGGTCGACGGGCCGATCCGGCGGCTCCTCGCCCCGGTGGCCCTCGTCGACGCCGTCCGCGAGCTGCTGGGCGGCACCGGCGACGGGGGCGCGGTGCCGAGCAGCGCCGGCGACGGGCGCGCGCCGCTGGGCGGCACCGGCGACGGGGGCACGGTGCCGGGCGGCACCGGTGACGGCGTCCGCGAGCTGTCGGGCGTCGACGGCGGGGCCGACGCCCACCTGCGCCTGGACGGGGCCGGCCTCACCGTCGCCGTGGCCGGCCGGGAGGTCGGCGGGGCCGCCCTGCCCGACGAGTTCCCCGACTACCAGCGGCTGCTGGGCACGCGCGTGCCCGCGTACCGGATCACGGTGGACGTGCCGGCGCTGCGCGCGCAGGTCGCCGGCCGCCCGCCGGCGCGGGTGCTGCGGCACGAGGGCGTCGACGTGCCGGTGACCGTGCTGGGCCTGGACGACGCGGGCGGCCTGCGGGTCCTCGACGACGCGGCGCCGGCCGACGCCGCGCCGGACGCGGTGCGGTTCGGCGTCAACGGGCGCTACCTGCTCGACGCCCTCGACGCGGGCGACCGGGGGCAGCTCCTGCTGGAACTGGACGGGCCGATCACCCCGCTGGCGGTGCGCCGCCCGGACGACGCGGACGCGTACTCGATCCTGATGCCGATCCGGCTCTGAGCCGACGCCGCGCCCGCGCCGCGCCGGTGCCGCGCGGGCCGCGCCGCGTCGGTGTCGGCGCGCCATGTCGGCGACATCGCGGCGTCCCGCACCAGGGAACCCCACGATGTCGCCGACATGGCGAGACCGCATCGCGGCGCGACGGCCCCGGCCGGTGGGCTCACAGCCGGGGCCGGGCGTGGGAGGCGGCGACGGTAGCATCGGTGGGTTCCCACCTGAGATTCCCGGACGGAGGCGTACGGAGCGCATGCTCGACATGGAGTTGATCCGGAAGGATCGCGAGGCGGTGGCGACCGCGCTGGCGAAGCGACTGGATCCCGCCGAGGTCAACCGGGCGCTGGACGAGATCCAGCGGCTCGACCAGGAGCGCCGCGCCCTCATCACGGAGATCGACGCCGAGCGGCAGCGCCGCAAGGCGGAGGCGCGGGCGTACGCGGCGGCGAAGCGGGCCGGCACCGCGCCGGAGAGCGTCGCCCCGGAGGCCGAGCGCAAGCAGCTCGCCGAGTTGGAGTCCCAGCTCGACGAGGTGCAGTCCCGGCTGCGCGAGCGGATGAGCGAGCTGCCGAACCTGCCCGCCGACGACGTCGTCCCCGGCGGCAAGGAGGCCAACCGGGTCGTCCGCACGTTCGGCGAGCCGCCGGCGATCGAGAAGGTGCGGGACCACGTCGAGCTGAGCCGCCTGCTGGGCCTGGTCGACCACGAGCGGGGCGTCAAGCTCGGCGGCTCCGGCTTCTGGATGTACACGGGCGTGGGGGCCCGGCTGGAGTGGGCGCTGCTCAACTGGTTGATCGACCAGAACGTCGCGGCCGGCTACGACTTCCTGCTCCCGCCGCACCTGCTGCTGGACACCGCCGGCTTCGCCGCCGGCCAGTTCCCCAAGTTCTACGACGACGTCTACCACCTCGACCGGGAGTCCGCCCCGCGCGGGCAGTTCCTGCTGCCCACGGCGGAGACGGCGATCCTTGGGGCCTACCAGGACGAGATCCTGGACACGGCGACCCTGCCGCTGAAGCGGTTCGCGTACACCCCGTGCTACCGGCGGGAGGCGGCCGGTTCGCACTCCGACGAGCGCGGCACCGTGCGGGGCCACCAGTTCAACAAGGTGGAGATCTTCCAGTTCACGCTGCCCGAGCAGGCCGCCGCCGCGCTGGAGCAGATGGTCGCCCACGTGGAGGGCCTGGTCGCCCGGCTGGGCCTGCACCACCAGACCAGCCTGCTGTCGGCCGGCGACGCCAGCGCCTCGATGAAGAAGACCCTCGACATCGAGGTGTGGATGCCGAGCACCGGCAAGTACAAGGAGGTGTCGTCGGTGTCCTGGGCCGGCGACTACCAGGCCCGCCGGGCCGCCATCCGGTACCGCGAGGCGGGCGGCAAGCAGACCCGCTTCGTGCACACCCTCAACGGCTCGGCGCTGGCCACCAGCCGGCTGTTCCCGGCGATCCTGGAGCAGTTCCAGCAGACCGACGGCTCGGTGCTGGTGCCGGAGGTGCTCCGCGACCGGGTGGGCACGGACCGGCTCACTCCGGGTCGCTGACCGGCACACTGTCGGCGGGGGTCGGGGTAACCCGGCCCCCGCCGCTTTCGTTACGACCCCGTGCCCTGCCGGAGGCGTTAAGAAGGGGCCCCTGCTCTACAGAATGCGTTAACAGGGGGCCCTTCCTTACCAGCCCGAGCGCAGCGAGGGCGAGCAGGGCGGCGGCCAGCAGGGCGGGGCCGGCCGCGTCCAGCGCGCCGACGAGGGCCTGCTGGACGCGGGCCGCGGCGACCACCACCGGGTCGCCGAACGCGTCGTGCCGGCCCTCGGCGAGCCGCACCTCGTACCAGCCGTACCAGGCGACGTAGCCGCCGGCGGCCAGCAGCACCAGGCCGCTGAGCCGGGGCACCCACCGGCCGGCCCCGCGCAGCCGGGCGACCACCCGGTCGCGCAGCAGCGCCACGCCGAGGGCGGCCACGGCCACCACGAGGCCCATCCCGAGGGCGTACGCGACGAACAGCGCCAGCCCGCGCGGCGTCGAGCCGGCCTGGAGGCTGGTCGCCACGATCGCCAGGAACGGGGCGATGGAGCAGGTCAGCGACGCCAGCGCGTACGCCGCACCGAACAGCACCGTCGACGGCAGCGTGCGGGTCAGCCGGGGCGCTCGGGTCAGCGGGCGCGGGGTGGGCAGCCGCCGCCCGGCGAGCAGCCATAAGCCGAGCAGCACCAGCCCCACGCCGAGGGTGACGGTGAGCCAGGGCAGCCGGGGGCGCAGCCAGCCGGCCAGCGGCGCGAAGGCCAGCCCGAATGCGCCGAAGACCAGCACGTACCCGCAGGTGAGGCCGGCGGCGGCGGTGAGCGCCCGACCGACGGCGCCCCGTCCGTCGCCGGGCCCGGCCACCAGGATCGACAGGTACGCGGGCAGCATCGCGAACCCGCACGGGTTGACCGCGCCGAGCATCCCGGCGGTCAGCGCCAGCAGCACCGGGGCGTCCATCAGGCGGCCGGGGCGGGCAGCAGCGGAACGGCCAACAGCGGGACGGTTAGCAGCGGGACGGCCAACAGCGGGACGGCCAGGCCGACCGGCGGCAGGAGCGGGGCGGCCATCAGCCGGCCTGGGCGGCCAGGGCGGCGACCCGGCGGGTGAGGTCCTCCCCGTCGAGGAAGCCCTGGTGGATCACCTTCCCGTCCCGGTCGATGATCAGGAACGTGCTCTGCTCGACGACCTCGAAGCGCCGCCACAGCGTCCCGGCCCGGTCGTCGAGCTGGAGGGTGCCGCCCAGCTCGAACTCGGTCACGAAGTCCCGCATCGCGGTGCGCTGGCCGAGGCCGGCGACGCCGACGATCGGCACCCGGTCGCGGTACTGCGGGGCGATCTCGGCGACCGTCCACGCCTGACTGGCGCAGGTGGCGCACCAGGGGGCCCAGAACCACAGCACCACCGGCCCGCCGGCCAGGTCGGCGGCGGCGAAGGGCTTGCCGTCGAGGGTGGTGCCGGTGAACCGGAGGCTCTCCGGCACCCGGGTCGGGGCGGCCGGCGTCGGCGGCGCGCCGGTGGTCGTGCCGGCCGGGGTCGCCGTGGGGTCGCCGGCGTCGGCGGGCGCGGCGGCGGCCGCGTCGACCGGCGATCCCGGGGGGTCGACGGCGCAGGACGCCGCGCCCAGCAGGGCGGCGGACAGGGCGGCGACCAGCGCGGCGGCTGTGCCGGCCCGCCGTCGGCGGGGCGACCGTCCACCCGGGGCGGCCCGGCGGCGCGACGGCCGGCGGAACAATCGCATCCGCGTCTCCCTTCGGTAGCGGGCCGCGCGGGGCGGGGCACCACGGCGGCGCTCCGGTCTCCGCCGGTCCCGGGGTGCGCTACTCGGCCTTGACCAGCCGCAGCGCGAGTTCGGGGCACACCTTGACGGCCTTCATGGCGCCCTCCCGCAGCCAGGTCGGCACGGGGGTGGTGGGGAAGGCGGGGTAGCCGTTGCCGTCGAGCCGGATGAAGTCGGGCACGACGTGGGCGCAGAGCCCGTGACCGTCGCACCGGGACCAGTCCAGGGTCAGCTTCCTCGGGTCGGCGTCGGGTGCGCCGGGCAGGCCCATGACGCCCTTGGTCCGCTTGCCGCACCCCTCGCCCGTGGTGTGCAGCTTCAGGTCGTCGGCGAAGACCTCCATGGCGGAGAGGGCGAACCGGGCGGTGCCGTCGGGGTGGCTGCACGCGCCGCGACCCTTCACGTCCCCGGCGGCGGCGCGGACGATCTCGACGGGGGCGCTGCCGGAGACGGCCAGGTCGACGGCGCGGGCCAGGTCGGGCAGGCCCATCTTGCAGGGGCCGCACTGCCCGGCGGACTCGCCGGCCAGGTAGCGGACCACCTGGGCGGCCTCGCCGAGGGGGCAGGTGTCGCGGGCCAGCGGCACGATGATGCCCGCGCCGAGGGTGCCGCCGACGGCGGTGAGGCCCTTGCGGGACACCTCGGCCCGCTGCGCGGCCGCGGCGGTGATCCACTTGCCGTGGTACCCGCCCATGAGGATGCCCGGCCCGTCGGGCACCTCGCACAGTTCGAGGATGTCGCGCAGGGGGGTGCCGGCCGCGCACTCGACGACGGCGGGCCGCTTGGCCGCGCCGGTCACCGTGAGCAGCACGGTGCCGGGCTCGTCGTCGGTGCCGAGCGCCGCGTACTCGTACGGGCCGAGCCGGGCGGCGACGGCGAGCTGCGCGTACGTCTCGGCGTTGGACAGCAGGGTGGGCAGGCCGCCGACGCCGGAGTCGCTGGAGCGCTTCTTGGTGCCCGGCGGGATGTGCGGCAGCCCGTTGATGCCGTTGACGAGCGCGCCGCCCTCGCCGGAGATGAACCGGTGCGGCACGGTGACGATGCTGGTGGGCACCGGCATCCGGCGTTCCTGGAGCGCCTCGGTCAGCGACGGCCGGCCCACGTCGTCGTCGGCGACGCCGATGACGATCTCGTCGGCGTCCAGCGCGTACGCGACCAGGGCCGCGCCGTCGAGGATGAGGTGCGGGGCCCGGGTGAGCAGCACCTTGTCCTTCCAGCTCGCCGGCTCGCCCTCGGTGGCGTTGACCACGACGATGGCGGAGGCGTCCTGCCGCTCGCAGGACTCCAGCACGGCGCGCAGCTTGCGGGCGAACGGGAACCCCGCCCCGCCCTTGCCCTTGAGCTGGATGGCCTCGGCGAGCCGGAGCAGGTTCGCCGGCTCCATCGGCCCGATGGGGCCGTGTACCTCCTCGTGGGCCATCAGGTCGAGGCGGCCGAACTCGGCGAAGCCGGCGGTGAGCCGGGGCTCGCCGACGCACGCCACGGGGGGCACCGTCGTGCGCATCACTTCGCCTCACCCCGCAGCCCGGCCCAGTACGCGCCGTCGACGGCGTCGGCGTTGGCCCGGTCGCGGTCCCGGTCCCGGTCCCGCTTGCGGCGGCCGGGCCGGCCATCCCCGGCGGCCCGCAGCGCGCGCCGGGAGGCCAGGTCGACCAGGGTCGGGGTGTCGTCCATGGGCGGCAGGTCCTCGGCGACGAACCGGGCCGGGGGCCGCCAGTAGTCGGGCTCCTCCGGGAGCTCGTCGTCGACGCTGTGCCGGCCGGACCCGCTGCGCGGGGTCGCGGAGATCGGTTCGGCGGAGACGGGCGTCGAGGACTCCCAGCGGCGCGGGCTGTCCCACGGCTCCTCGGGCTCTTCGGCGCGCTGCGGCGGCGAGGAGTAGCGGGCGACGAGGTCGTCGTCGCGGCGCGAGCGCCGGCCGGACGACACCGGGGCGACGTCCTCGTCGTAGCGGGAGCGCCGGCCGCCCGACACGGGTGCGACGTCCTCGTCGTAGCGCGCCCGGCGGCCGCCCGACACCGGGGCCGCGTCCTCGTCGTAGCGGGAGCGCCGGCCACCGGACACGGGTGCGACGTCCTCGTCGTAGCGCGCCCGGCGGCCGCCCGACACCGGGGCCACGTCCTCGTCGCGGCGGGAGCGGCGGGGACTGGAGACCGGGGCGACGTCCTCCTCGGAGCGCGAGCGGCGGGGGGCGGAGACGGGGGCGTCCGCGTCGCGCCGCCGCCGGCTCGACCGGTCGGGGGCCGGCTCGGCGGTACGTCGGGAGATGGGCTCCAGCTCGCGCTCGCCGCGCCGGGCCGGGGCGTCCAGTTCCTCGTCGCGGCGGCGGGTGGGCCGTACCGGCTCGCGCAGGGTGCCCGGCTCGGGCACCACCGGCACGGTGAACCGCTCGGGGTCGCGTCGCCCGCGGGCGGTGCCGGTCGGCATCGCCCAGGAGCCGGTGGTGGCGGTGGTCTCCGCCCAGCCGCCGGCGACGCGGGCGCGCCCGGCGCGGTTCTCGCGCTTCTCCTCGGCGTCGTCGCGCTTGCGGCCGATCTTGCTGAGCAGCAGCGTGGTCGTCTTGCCGTCGTCGGTGGACTTGCCGGCCATCGCCTTGTTCAGGGCGGCGGCCTGGTGCTGCTCGCGGCTGCGCTTGCCGAGGTGCACGGAGAGCCGGACCATCAGCGCCAGCACCACGAGCAGCACGCAGGCGAAGTAGCTCAGGGTCACCCAGGACGCCGCCGGCCGGCCCGCGTTCAGGCCGTGGAACAGGGCGAACGGCCAGGCCAGGTACGCCATCGAGTGCAGCCCCCGCCAGAACCACTTGGGGCCGACACCGACGAACCGGGCCCGGATGATGCCGGTCCACAGCACGCTGACCATGAGGAACGACGCCACCGTGCCGAGCCCGACGTAGAGCCCCCGCCCCCCGATGAACGGCACGAGGGCGTCGGTGGGCCCGGCCCGGCCGATGGCGATCTTGGTGATGACGTGGAACACCAGCCCGGCGACGCCGAGGATGCCGGTGGCCCGGTGCGCCGACTGCAACAGCACCCGGTGCGGGATGCGCAGCACGAGCCGGTCGGTGGCGAGCAGGCCCATCATCACGGTGAGGCTGAGCGACACCAGGGCGACGACGCCGGCGAAGAACTCGGTGAAGAAGAAGCCGTAGGCGTACATCGCCGTGCCGGCGCCGGCCAGCTCGATGCCGGCCCAGACGATCGCGAGCGCCGACCCGGCCATCAGTGCGATGGAGGTCTTGGACCTGGTCCGCACCCCGCGGCTGCTGCTCGTGGTACGGACGGTCGTGGCCTTGGTGTTCTGCTGTGCCCGAGCCATCTGCTCCTCGATCGTGTAGCGGCGGCGCCCCCACCGGCCGACCCTGCTCCCCCATCGAGTACGGAGCACCGGGTTCAACGGATCAGCCGGGTCGTGAATTTTCCCGGGCTTTTTCCGTGGCGCCGTCGAACCGTTCCGCCGTGGGCTGCGTGTAGGGCACCCCGCGCAGCGACGCCCGTCCATCCGTTGACACCCGCCGCAACGCGCTTGTAACCTTTCCGAAAATTTCAATCCCGACTGCAAGATGCCGGCAAGCAGCAGTCCGCCCCTCCCCGACCCCCGTCAGGAGTCCCCGATGCATCGACGTCGATGCCGCTCGGCGGTCCTCGCCCTGGGCGTGATCGCCGGCCTGCTCGCACCGACCGCCGTGGCGGCGCCCCCGGCCGCCGCCGCCCCGTCCGGCACGAAGAAGGTCATCGCCAACCTGTTCGAGTGGAACTGGCCGTCGGTGGCCAGCGAGTGCACGACCGTGCTCGGCCCGGCCGGCTACGGCTACGTGCAGGTCTCCCCGCCCCAGGAGCACGTCCGGGGCAACCAGTGGTGGCTGGCGTACCAGCCGGTCAGCTACCGCATCGAGTCCCGCAAGGGCACCCGGGCGCAGTTCCAGTCCATGGTGAACACCTGCCACGCCGCCGGCGTGAAGGTGATCGTCGACGCCGTCGTCAACCACATGTCCGGCCAGGACGCCGGCGGCACCGGCTGGGCCGGCTCCCCCTACGGCCACTACGACTACCCCGGGATCTACCAGACGCAGGACTTCCACCACTGCGGGCGCAACGGCGGCGACGACATCGCCAACTACAACGACCGGTACGAGGTGCAGAACTGCGAGCTGGTCAACCTGTCGGACCTCGCCACCGAGTCCGACTACGTCCGGTCGAGGATCGCCGGGTACCTCAACGACCTGCTCTCCCTCGGCGTCGACGGGTTCCGCCTCGACGCCAGCAAGCACATGCCGGCCGCCGACATCGCCGCCATCAAGGGCAAGCTGTCCCGCTCGGCGTACCTCGTGCAGGAGGTCATCTACGGCGCGGGCGAGCCGATCCAGCCGACCGAGTACACCGGCAACGGCGACGTGCACGAGTTCCGCTACGGCAAGGACCTCGCCCGGGTGTTCCGCAACGAGAAGCTCGCGTACCTGAAGAACTTCGGCGAGGGGTGGGGCCACCTGCCCAGCGGCTCGGCGGCGGTCTTCGTCGACAACCACGACACCCAGCGCGACGTCGGCGGGGTGCTCACCTACCGCGACCGGGGCATCTACGCCCTGGCCAACGCCTTCATGCTGGCCTGGCCGTACGGCTCCCCCACGGTCATGTCCAGCTACACCTTCAGCGACCGGGACGCCGGCCCGCCCTCCGACGCCGCCAACAAGACCCTGAACACCACCTGCTACGCGGGCTGGGAGTGCGAGCACCGCTGGCGGGTCGTCGCCAACATGGTCGGCTTCGCCAACGCCACCCAGGGCGCGGGCGTCGCCAACTGGTACGACAACGGCAACAACCACATCGCGTTCAGCCGCGCCGGCAAGGGCTACCTCACGATGAACGACGAGGACGCGGCGGTCACGGGGCGCTCGTACTACACGGGGCTGCCCGCCGGCCGGTACTGCGACGTGATCCACGGCGACTTCACGGGCGGTACGTGCAGCGGCCCGGTGATCACGGTGGACGCGAACGGCTGGTTCACGGCGAACGTCCCGGCCCACGACGCGATAGCCATCCACACCGCCGCCAAGCTGAGCTGAGCTGAGCTGAGCTGAACGCGCCGCCCACGGCGCGCCGAGGTGCAAGGAAGGGCCCCTTCTTAACGCTTTCTGTATAGGAGGGGGCCCCTGCAATCACGCCCCGCCACCGCCCACCAACGCCTACAGTACGTTTTGTGCTGTTTGACCGGATTGTGTCGCGGTGGGGGCTGGGCTGGCTGGCCGCCGCGCTCGGCGTACCCCTGCTTCTGGCGACCGGCCTGGTCACGGCCCGGACGCTCACCCCGGAGCCGGCCCGGGTGTCCCCGCCGCCCGCCGCCCCCACCGCGCCCGCCACGGCGGCCGCGCCCACCGGCGAGCCGGTGCCCACCGCCGCGCCCGCGCCGGCCACCCTGCCGGTCGTGACCTACGACCCGGCGCCCGCCGGCTTCCCCGCCGACCCGAGCCCATCCGACGCCACCCCGCTCACGGAGGGGCTGACGCCGACCCGCAAGGTCGCCGCCTACGACGCGCCCGGCGGCCGGCCGCTGGCCTTCTTCGCCTCCACCATCAACGGCGTCGAGGTGACCGTGCCGATCGTCGAGCGCCGCACCGGCTGGACGGCCGTGCTGCTGCCCTCGGCCACCCGGCGGATCGCCTGGCTGCCGCCCGACGGCGACTGGGCCACCGTGCCGCTGCGCGACCAGATCGTCGTGGAGCGCCGGCCGCACCGGCTAACCTGGTTCCGCGACGGACACGCCGTGCGATCGTGGCCGGTCAGCCTCGGCATGCGCGGCCAGGAGACCCCGCTGGGCCGCACCTTCGTCCTCGGCCGCACACCCCCACCCGAGCCCGTGTACGGCGGCGTCGACGTCTTCGCCCTCGGCGCGATCCCCGACGACCCGGACGCCATCCCACCGGGCCTGGCCGGCGCGCACATCGGCCTGCACGCCTGGCAGGACGACGACACCCTCGGCGAGGACGTCACCAACGGCTGCATCAGGCTGACCCGCAGCGGCCAGCGCCAACTGCTCGCCGAGGTCCGGCCCGGCAGCGTCGTGCTGGTCGTGGACGCCCTGCCCACCCCGCCTCCGACAGCGTGACACCGGCCCCGTCCCCGGCCCGCCCGCAGCCGACACCCGCTCACCACCAACCGCTCACCGCCGCCGGGGCCTGCGAGAACACGCGCCGTCGTGGTCCGGCCGCAGCAGGCACCGCCGGCCACCGTCCATGATCCGGTCGCAGAAGACCCAGTGTCGTACGTTCTGGTCGTCCTCGCGGGAGACGGTCGCGCCCCCGGGCTCGGTCTGCGGCAACACGTACGTCCAGTGCGCCACCACCCGGGCCAGCCGCTGAGCCGAGAGCAGGTCGTTGGCGACCACCGGCAGGTGGATGACGAAACGCTCGCTCACCGGCCCCACCCCCGCTCGTTGCGGGCGGGCGACGCCTCGGCGCGCAACCGGCACAGCGCGAGCTTGGCCTGACTGGTCTCCCGGCGACTCTGCGCGAGCGCCTCGTGCGCGGCGGCCAGCTCGACGGCGACCCGCTCCAGGAACCCCCGTACCTCCTGCGGGTCGAGCCCACGCCGACCGAACCGGGCCGGCCGGAACCGCCACTCGCGCACCTGCCAGGGCAGCAGCCGGCGACCCACCGCCGGCTGACGCCCGGCCGTGCCGTGGGCCGGCGGCCGGCGACGCGGCCGGGCCCGGCGGAAGAGGAAGAGGAAGACGCGCATGACAGGACCTGCCTCTCGTCGAGATTGACCTGTGGAGGGATGGGTCCGCCGGCCCGCCGCGCACCGGCGGACCCATCCGGCACCTGCCACCGCAGCCTTCGATCAGCGGGTACGACAGCAGGGCACTCATGGCCACCGCCGATTGAGGACGACCAGATCGTCACTCAGGAGGTTGATGACCTCACTGATCGTGCACCGACCCAGTCCCTTTACGCAACTCCCGATTAGGGTCAGTATCATTGCGCACCGGGTTCGATCTGGTCCACAATGCTCGACATGACTGGAAGCCCGACCGTTCGTCGGCGTCGCCTGGCCGCCGCCCTTCGCCGTCTCCGCGAGCAGACCGGCATGACCGCCGACCAGGCGGCAAAGGAGATCGGCATCTCGAAGTCCGCCCTGAGCAGGATCGAGAACGCGCAGGTCTCGGTGATGCCGCCGGTCGCCCGCGGTCTCCTTGAGCTGTACGGGGTCGAGGGCGAGGAGGTCGACGCCCTCGTCCAGGTCGCCCGAGACGCCCGCAAGCGCGGCTGGTGGCAGGCATACGACGACGTGCTGCCCGACTGGTTCGAGGTCTACGTCGGACTCGAAGCCGAGGCGTCGGAGATCCGCGCCTTCCAGCCTCAGTTGATTCCGGGCCTGCTCCAGACCGCCGACTACGCCCGCGCTGTCATCCGAGCCGAACACCCGGACGCCAACAGCGAGGAGGTGGACCGGCGGGTGGAACTGCGCCTCCGCCGACAAACCACGGACACGCCACCGGACCTCTGGGTGGTACTGGACGAGTCGACCCTGCGGCGGCCGGTCGGCGGGTCCGAAGCGTTCAAGGCGCAGCTACAGCGGCTGGCCGACGAGGCCGATCGCCCTGGTCGAACCATCCAGATCCTGACCTTCGCTGCCGGCGAATACGGGTCGATGGGCAGTGCCTTCAGCCTGCTGGGCTTCCCCGAGCCGGCCGATCCCGGGGTCGTCTATGTCGAAACCCGTGCGGGTAGCCTCTATCTCGAAGGCCATCAGGTCAGGGAGTACAGCCGCGTCTTCGAACATCTGGTCGCTACGGCGGCCGGCGCTCGGGAGTCGCGCGACCTGATCCAGGAGGCGATCGACGGGCTGTGAGAGGACGGCGCGGGTGGAAGAGATCAACCAGGCCTCGGCGACCTGGCGTAAGAGCACCCGCAGCAACGGCTCTGGCGACTGCGTGGAAGTCGCGGAACTGTCAGGCAAGGTCGGCCTTCGCGACAGCAAGGACGCGGGTGGCCCGGTATTGATCTTCGAACAGGTTCCCTGGGCCGCATTCATCGAAGCAGTCAAAGCCGAACGGCCCGGCCGCGAGTAACCAACGACCGAGCCCTCGCGAGTCCTGCCGCCACCCCACCCGAGCCAGCAACGGCGTCCGGCGCATGCGCTGCACTTGACCGAACAAGAGAGCCAACAGCACCACGAACGAGGTGATCTTGACAAGCAAAGTGAATGAAACTGGCAAAGTTGATCTATAGCGCCGCAGGTCAAGAAGCCTGTTCCCCGCGCACGCGGGGGTGATCCCTCAGTCCCACGAAACACGCCATAAACCCAAGTCTGTTCCCCGCGCACGCGGGGGTGATCCCATGCTCTCCGGCACTATCTTGCCAGCGCGCAACTGTTCCCCGCGCACGCGGGGGTGATCCTCGGGTGAGTAAGTGGCAGGATGTGGCCACCTGCTGTTCCCCGCGCACGAGGGGGTGATCCGGCGAAGACCACGCGGACCACGATCGATCTGGCCTGTTCCCCGCGCACGCGGGGGTGATCCGTACGTGATCTGGAACCGGCGCATCGCGAGCGCCTGTTCCCCGCGCACGCGGGGGTGATCCCGAGGTCCGCGAGTTTCTGTGGTCCGGCACCCCCTGTTCCCCGCGCACGCGGGGGTGATCCCTGCTTCCACCACAACCGGCGCGGTGAGACGTGCTGTTCCCCGCGCACGCGGGGGTGATCCGAAGGTGCAGCACATCCTCGGCGGAACGTTCGTCTGTTCCCCGCGCACGCGGGGGTGATCCCGCCGGGTGGATCACCCACGCCTACATCGTCGTCCTGTTCCCCGCGCACGCGGGGGTGATCCCACGGCAGCCTGGGCGCGACGCAGCCGATCCACCTGTTCCCCGCGCACGCGGGGGTGATCCCTTCCCTACCGCATGTGTACGAAGTGTCATAAGCTGTTCCCCGCGCACGCGGGGGTGATCCCTACCTGGGGCACAACGCCGGGGCCGAGGATGGCTGTTCCCCGCGCACGCGGGGGTGATCCCTGCAGTTCCACCTGCTCCAGCCTGCGGGCCCGCTGTTCCCCGCGCACGCGGGGGTGATCCCGAACGGGAGTATTGGGCACCGGATGTCTACTTCTGTTCCCCGCGCACGCGGGGGTGATCCTGGCACCGTTATCGTCCAGTCGCCACTCCCGACCTGTTCCCCGCGCACGCGGGGGTGATCCGTGACCCATACATCGGAGTAATGCCACTGCGCACTGTTCCCCGCGCACGCGGGGGTGATCCTCGCTTCTTTCTGTCGGGACCGAGATCCCCGTACTGTTCCCCGCGCACGCGGGGGTGATCCGTGTTACAGAGCACTCATCAAACTGGTCAACAGCTGTTCCCCGCGCACGCGGGGGTGATCCCGATCCCGCGACGCACGTAGGTCTGTACCTGGGCTGTTCCCCGCGCACGCGGGGGTGATCCCATGCGTTTGCGGCGGGGCGGTCATGTCGTCAACTGTTCCCCGCGCACGCGGGGGTGATCCCCTGATCCGGTGAGGGGAATCGTGTACGGCGGTCTGTTCCCCGCGCACGCGGGGGTGATCCGATTCTCAGCTATCTAGAGGGCGTAGTCCGATGCTGTTCCCCGCGCACGCGGGGGTGATCCCATGGCGCATTCCTTTCCTGATCAGTCCATCCCCTGTTCCCCGCGCACGCGGGGGTGATCCCCCACCGGCAGACCCACCGGCAGACCCACCGGCCTGTTCCCCGCGCACGCGGGGGTGATCCCCGGGCCACGGACCTGCCGGCCACGTACGGACACTGTTCCCCGCGCACGCGGGGGTGACCCGGGTTCGGTTGGGGGTCGGGGCCGGTCACTGGCTGTTCCCCGCGCACGCGGGGGTGATCCTCCATCGATATCCCTGTGTGGGCGCTGCATGCACTGTTCCCCGCGCACGCGGGGGTGATCCGGTTCTGCGGCACGACTGGACGGCTCAGGGCTGCTGTTCCCCGCGCACGCGGGGGTGATCCGCACAAGATCAGCACGATCGGGGGTTACCGCGACTGTTCCCCGCGCACGCGGGGGTGATCCCCCGACACGAGCAGGGTCAGCCCGACCTGCATCTGTTCCCCGCGCAGGAGGGGGGCGGTCCCCGGGGCATCCTGCTGCACTCGGTGCTCGGGCACCATTCCCCGCGCATGTGGGAGGCGATTCGTCCCGTCGGTCTTTCCGAATCAGTGCTCTATCCCATTCCGTGCACTCAGCAGTTGCTGTAGCCGATCTCCGCCGCGCACCTAAAGGCCGAGCCGTCGTGCCGCCAACTGGCGACGTCACCGTGGCGCCACACCGGAAAGCAGTCTGTCGTCTACTTTGCCTAGCGCGCCCACCAACGCATGCCATCTACGGCCAGAAAGGTTGACATCATGCAAGGCGTCCGAGACGAGAGTAGGCCCGTGTCCAGAACCATCGTTGATGTCGATGACGAACTGCTCGGCGAGGCAGCGAAGATCTTCGGCACCACCACCAAAAAGGCCACCATCAACGCGGCCCTGAAGTCGGCGGTCGACCGAGAGAAGCGTCGAGAGTTCGCGGAATGGCTCAAGAGCGGCGGCCTTCCCAATCTGACAGAGTGAAAGAGATCCGCGCAGTTGATCTATAGTGCCGCAAGTCAAGAAGTCTGCTCCCCGCGTACGCGGGGGTGGCCCGTGGGCATCGCCCGTGTGGTGCCGCGCCAGCGCCCCGCAGATCTCCCGCCAGCACAGATCTTGGACGGTTACTGTCATCGATGGACGCCAGTTGTCCAAGATCTCGCCGTTGGTCCCGGCACCGCCCCGGAGTCGATCGCGCTGCTCGCGTTGCCCTACCCGATCCAGTCGAAGCTGAGCGTGTTGGACGCAGAGTGGACGTCGCGAGCCGACCCGCACACGCGGTGCCGATCCGTTTCCAGTCGGAGCACCTCCGGCATAGCGGCGCGTTCCTCAGGACAGGCAGCAACAGGGCAGCGGCATGCGACAGCAGCCATGATCGTCTGCTGATTATGGAGAGGTGCGGCGGCGTGTCGTCTCGGTAATCAGCAGACGATCATGGCTGAGCCGGCCGCGCCCCCGCGCAGGAGACACCGGCGGGGCACCTCCCGCCCCGCCCAGCTCGCGCTGATCTTGCAGTTCGGGCCCCGGCAAAAGGTGTGAAGCGCCCTTCTGCGGGGCCTCAAGTGCAAGATCAGCGCGAGTGGCAGGAAGAAGCGCCCTCGGCCCGTCACGCCGAAACCCCGGGTGTGGCGCAGCCGCGGCAACCGGCAGAGACAAGGGCGCAGCCGCAGGGGGCGTTACTCCGGCCCGGCCAGGTGGTGCCAGAGGAACTCCAGGGTCAGGGCCCACACGAACGCCCGTTGCGCGTTGTTCGCCGCCGCGCCGTGCCCGCCCTCCACGTTCTCGTAGTACGCCACGTCGTGCCCGCGTTCGCGCAGCCGGGCGGCCATCTTGCGGGCGTGCCCGGGGTGCACCCGGTCGTCGCGGGTGGAGGTGACCAGCAGCGTCGGCGGGTACGCCCGGTCCTCGTCGACGTTGTGGTAGGGCGAGTATTCGCGCAGGTAGGCCCAGTCGGCGGGGTCGTCGGGGTCGCCGTACTCGGCCATCCAGGACGCCCCGGCGAGCAGCTTGTGGTAGCGGCGCATGTCCAGCAGCGGCACGTGCGCGACGACCGCGCCGAACAGCTCCGGGTAGCGGGTCAGCATCACGCCCGCCAGCAGGCCGCCGTTGCTGCCGCCCTCCATGCCGAGGCGCCCCGGGGTGGTGATGCCCCGGGCCACCAGGTCGGCGGCGACGGCCGCGAAGTCCTCGTACGCCCTCGGTCGGTTCTCCCGCAGCGCGGCCCGGTGCCACGCGGGCCCGTATTCGCCGCCGCCCCGGATGTTCGCCACCACGTAGCTGCCGCCCCGGGCCAGCCAGCCCCGGCCGATGATGCCGCTGTAGTGCGGCAGCTCGGGGACCTCGAAGCCGCCGTACCCGGTGAGCAGGGTCGGCCCGCCGGCCGCGTCGGGGTCGCCGACCAGGAAGTACGGCACCCGGGTCCCGTCGGCGGAGGTGGCGAAGTGCTGGCGTTCGGTCAGGCGGGAGGCGTCGAAGAAGGCCGGTGCCCGCTTGAGGGTCTCGACGGGGCCGCCGACCTGCCCGAGCCGCAGCGTCGCCGGCTGCCGGAACCCCTCGGAGGCCAGCAGGTACGCGTCGCCGACGTCGGGGTCGGTGTCCACGAGCCGGGTGTGCGCGAACTCCGGCACGCCGGCGAGCGGCTCCCGCCGCCAGCCCTCCGCCGCGCCGGGAGCGCCGGGGACGCCGGGGGTGAGCACCTCCAGTCTGCTGCGCACGTCGGCGAGGGTGGCCAGGATCAGGCGGTCACGGGTCCACGCGTGGTAGCTCAGCGCGGTGCGCTCGTCCGGGGTGAACAGCGTCGTCAGCTCCCGCCCGCCGGCGAGGAACGCGTCGAACCGGGCCGCCAGCAGCGCGCCCGCGGGATGGGTCACCCCGTCGACCGTCCACGGCGAGCGCAGGCCGATCAGCAGCCACTCCCGGTGCACGTCCCAGTGGGCGTCGGCCGGCACGTCGATGCGCACCAGTTCCCCGGCGGGCGTCAGCAGATACGGCTCCGAGCGGAAGAAGTCGAGGCGGCGGCCCACGAAGGTGCGCTCGAAGCCGGGCGTGTGGTCGTGCGAGGCGTACGCGGAGACGTCGTCGACCTGGCCGGCGAAGACGACCTCGGCGGACGGCAGTGGCGTGCCCCGCCGCCACCGGCGGACCGTGCGGGGGTAGCCGGAGGTGGTGAGCGAGCCGGGGCCGAAGTCGGTGGCGACGAGGATGTGGTCCGCGTCGACCCAGACGACGTCGCTCTTGGCCTCGGCGAGGGTGAAGCCGTCGGCGACGAAGGCCCGGCGGGCCAGGTCGAACTCGCGCACGACGGTGGCGTCGGAGCCGCCCCGGGAGAGGCTGACCAGGCAGCGGTCGTGCCCGGGGCGCAGCACCGTCACCCCCTGCCAGGTCCAGTTCTCGCCCTCCCGCGCGGCGAGCGCGTCGACGTCGAGCAGGACGTCCCACTGCGGCTCGGGCCGGCGGTACTCGTCGCCGGTGGTGCGCCGCCAGATCCCCCGGGGGTGGGCCGCGTCGATCCAGTAGTTGTAGTAGAGGTGGTCGCCGCGCCAGCTCGGGTAGGGGATGCGGTCGTCGGCGTCGAGCACCTCGCGGATCTCGGCCCGCAGGGCGGCGAACCGGTCGCCGCCGGTGAGGGCGGCCATGGTCTCGGCGTTGCGGTCGCGCACCCAGCCGGCGGCGTCCGGGCCGTGCAGGTCCTCCAGCCAGCGGTACGGGTCGTCGTCGGTGTCCGTCAGCCTCGTCACGTTTGCCACTATTCCCCGCCGGGTCAACCCGGGCACCGCCCCGCCGGCATTCGGACAAGGGGGCCGTCGGCCCTGGCATGGGCGGTGTCTTGCGGGGTATGACGGGCAGATGAGGGCGAGTTTCCGGATCGGCCGGATCGCGGGCGTACCCGTCGGGGTCAACTGGAGCGTCCTGGTCATCTTCGCGCTGATCGCCTGGGGGCTGGCGGGCAGCCAGTTCCCCCGGTCGTACCCGGACCGGCCGACCTGGGCGTACGTGCTCGCGGGGCTGAGCGCGGCGGTGGTGTTCTTCCTCGGGCTGCTCGCCCACGAGGTGTCGCACGCCGTGGTCGCCAAGCGCAACGGGCTGGAGGTCTCCGGGATCACCCTGTGGCTGTTCGGCGGGGTCGCCGAGCTGCGCGGGGAGGCCCGCGACCCGGGGGCGGAGCTGCGCATCGCCGGCGTCGGGCCGCTGGTCAGCCTGGTCGTCGGCGTGTTCTTCGGCGGCGTCGCGGCGCTGCTCGCCCTGGCCGGGGTGCACGGGCTGCTGCTCGGCGCGCTGGCCTGGCTGGCCGGCATCAACGTCCTGCTGGCGGTCTTCAACGTGCTGCCGGCCGCCCCGCTGGACGGGGGCCGGCTGCTGCGGGCCGCCGTGTGGAAGGCCACCGGCGACCGGGCGCGGGCGTCGGTGGTGGCGGCCCGCGCGGGCTGGGTCCTCGGCGCGCTGCTGATCGGGCTGGGCCTGTGGCAGTTCCTGCGCGGGACCGGGGTCGGCGGGCTGTGGCTGGCGCTGATCGGCTGGTTCCTGATCGGGGCCGCCGGGATGGAGGAGCGGCAGGCCCGGGTGGGCAGCGCGCTGCGCGGGGTGCGGGTCGCCGACGTGATGACCCCGCAGCCGCAGACCGCGTCGGGCGACATGACCGTGGCCGACTTCGTCGACCACTACCTCTTCGCGTACCGGCACTCGGCGCTGCCGCTGACCGACGACGGGCGGCCGGTCGGCCTGGTCACCCTCGACCGGGTACGCGGCATCCCGGCCGAGGCGCGGTCGGCGACCAGGCTGGCCGAGGTGGCCTGCCGGGCCGACCAGCTCGTGCTGGCCGACCCGGACGAGCAGCTCACCGACCTGCTGCCCCGGCTCAGCGAGTGCGCCGACGGCCGGGCGCTGGTGGTGGCCGGCGGGCGGCTGGTCGGGATCGTCTCGCCCAGCGACATCAGCCGGGCGGTGCAGCGCGGCAACCTCCGCGACCAGACGACGCCGACGCCTCACTGAGGATCATCCTGGATGCAAAGTTCCCCATCATTCCCATGGAAGATACATTTAGGGAATGATGAGTAACACCCCTCAGGTGGTCTGGGACTCGCCCCACGGCGCGGAGCACGTGCACGCCCACTATCACGACCTGCTGCGGCGGTGGCCCGTGCCCGCCCTGCAACGCACGGTCGACACCGCCGAGGGGCCGACCTTCGTGCTGGCCAGCGGGCCGGAGGACGCCCCGCCCCTGCTGCTCCTGCACGGTTCGGCGTCCACGGCCACCGCCTGGCTGGGCGACGTCGCGACCTGGGCGCGGCACTTCCGCGTGTACGCCGTCGACCTGATCGGGGAGCCGGGCCTGAGCGCGCCGACGCGTCCCCCGCTGGGCTCCGACGCGTACGCCCGCTGGCTCGACGACGTGCTGGACGCCCTCGGCGTCGGGGCGACCTCGATCGTGGGCATGTCGCTCGGGGGTTGGCTGGCGGTGGACTACGCCGTCCGCCGTCCCGCCCGGGTCACCCGCCTGGCGCTGCTCGCCCCCGGCGGCTTCGGCCGGCAGCGGACGTCCTTCGTGCTCGCCGCGCTGCTGCTGCGGCCGTTCGGCACCTGGGGGCTGCGGCGCACCCTGCGGTTCGCGCTCGGCGCCCCGCTGCCCACGGACACCCCGGCGGGGCAGGCGCTCGTCGACCACCTGCTGCTCGTCCACCGGCACTTCCGGCCCCGCCGGCAGCGGCTGCCCCGGTTCGACGCCGCTGCCCTCGGCGCGCTGCGGGCCCCGGTCCTCGCGATCGTGGGAGGCCGGGACCGGCTGCTCGACTCGCACGCCACCCGGGAACGGCTCACCACCCTCGTTCCCGGGGCCACGGTCGTCCTGCTGCCCGACACCGGCCACCTGCTGCGCGGCCAGACCGGGCGGATCCTCGCCCACCTGACCGGCGACCCCGGCAGCTGACCGCCGGCCCGGCGACGGGCGGGGCGGGGATCAGCGGGGCAGGTAGCGGTCCAGCAGGTCGGTGCGGAACTTGCCCGCCGGGTCCAGCTCGCGCGCCAGCGCCGCGAAGTCGGCGAACCGGGGGTACGCGGCGGCGACCGCCGCCGGCTCGACCGTGAACACCTTGCCCCAGTGCGGCCGGGGCGTGAACGGGGCGAGCGCCCGTTCCACCTCGGCGAGCACGGGGGCCACCGCGTCGCCGTCGCCGATCCAGGTGAAGTGCACGGCAAGGCTGTCGCGCCCGTGCTGCGGGCTCAGCCACAGCTCGTCGGCGGCGACCGTACGCAGCTCGCAGATCTGGAGCACGGCGGCGATCCGGTCCGCCAGCGGGTCCAGCGCGGCCAGCGCCCCGGCCGCCGCCGCCCGCGGCAGGTGATACTCCGACTGGAGCTCGTCGCCGCTGCTCGGGGTGAAGCCGAGCTGGAAGTGCGGCAGCCGCTCGTGCCACGGCCCCGGCTCGCCGAGCTGGGCGGTGCAGTTGCGCGCCGGCATGCCCGGCACCGGGTGCACGGGTTCGGCCGCCGCCGTGGTGCCGAGCCAGTCGGCCGGCGGCGGTGGGGCGTCGGCGAGCTGCTTGCGCCACACCTGGCCGATCCGGCCGTCGCCCCCGCCGCGCCAGTCGGTGAAGAGGCTGACGCTGTACGCCGACGCGAACGCCTCGTCCAGCGCCGCGCGCGGCAGGCCGAGCCGGACGTACTGGCGCACCTCGAAGGCGGGCACGACGTCCAGGGTGAGCCGGGTGACCACGCCCAGCGCGCCGAGCGCCACCACCATCCCGGCGAACCGGTCGCCGCCTTCGTCCCGGCGTACGGTCAGCAGCTCGCCGTCGGCCGTGACCAGCTCCAGCGCCGAGACGGCGGTGGCCAGGTTGCCGATCCCGTCGCCCGAGCCGTGGGTGGCGGTGGCCACCGCGCCGGCCACCGAGATGTGCGGCAGCGACGCCATCGTCGGCAGCGCGAAGCCGGCGGCGTGCAGCCGGGTGGCCAGGTCGCCATAGCGCATGGCGGCGGCGACGGTGACCGTCGCCCGCTCCCGGTCGACCTCGACCGTCTGCGGCAGCCCGGCCAACGACACCAGGTCACCGGCGGTGTCGCCGAGCCGGTTGAACGAGTGGCCCGAGCCGACCGCCCGGATCCGGTCACTGCCGGCGACCAGCCGGCGCAGCTCGTCCAGCCCGGCCGGGCGGTGCCGCCGCGCCGCCGCGTAGCGGACGTTGCCGGCCCAGTTGCGCTCCGGCACCCCGGCGTCGTCCGGCCCGCCGCCGCCCGGCTTCCCGTCGCTCGCGTCCACGTGGCCTCTCCCGTCACTCGGCGTCGTCGGGTCGACACCCGGGCGGCACCGGCGGGCCGGGCACTGGTTGCCCGGGGCGTCGTCGGGGAACCATACGCCCATGAGCAGCTACCCGGATCCCGCCCTGCGCGGCGACGTGTACCCGTCCGAGGAGGAGATCGACCCGACCGGCGTCGGCCCGGACCCGCAGACCGACGCGCCGCTCGGGGCGTATCCGCAGGCCGGCCCGGCCGTCGGGGCGTACCCCGCGCCGTCGCCCGGCCCCGCGCCGTCGCCCGGCCCGGGGTTCGCGCCGAGGCCGGTGCCCGCGCCGTCGCCGGGGCCGGCCCCGCGCCCGCCGGTCGGGTCGCACTCGATCGTCACCCACCACCTCGACGGCTCGACCGAGGTGGTCACCGACCTCGACGGCGACGGCATCGCCGACGTGGTGCAGTTCGACCTCGACGGCGACGGCGTCCCGGACATCACCTACCTGGACAGCGACCGCGACGGCCGCCTCGACACCGTCGTCCGGGACCCGCGCCCGACGGGCTGAGGGGCAGCGCCACCGCCGCCCGCGCCGCCCGCGCCGCCCACGCCGCCCGACGCCGGGGCGTTGCCGGGCGTCCCTATCCTCGCGGCCATGGCCGACGAGGCGAACATGTCCACCCGGGGATTCGTGATCACGCTCTTCGTCGTCGTCGCGCTGGTCTGCTGCGGCACGCCGATCAGCGGCTTCTATCTCCAACGCAAGGACAAGGCGGACGAGCCGGGCATGCGCGCCGCCGGCGAGGCGTACCTCGACGCCGCCGTGCGGGGCGACAACGGCACGGCGTACGACCTGCTCTGCGCGGCCGAACAGCGCGGGCGGTCCCGGGCGGACTGGGACGCCACCGCCAGCGTGATCGTCGAACCGACCGGGTTCCGCATCACCGACGTCGCCGTCCGGCGGAGCAGCGACGCCCCCACGCAGCACGTCGTGACCGCCGAGGTCACCTACCCGGGCCACCCGAGCAGGGAGGTGCAGTTCCACCTCAAGAAGCAGGACGGCGGCTGGAAGGTGTGCGGCCCGCCGCCGCTGTGACCCGCGCGGCCCCCACCGGCCGGGCCCGCCCCGGCGCTCCTGTGGGCCACCGGCCCGGGACGCAGACCCGCCCGGACGCCCCCGCCCGTCACCGGCCCGGCACGCAGACCCGGCCGGTGAACGCCGGATCCGGCTCCCGGACGTCCGCCCACGCCGGATTGGCCGAGATGTCCAGCGGCGGCGCCTGCCAGCCGGCGGTGAGCCGCTGGATCAGCGTGTACTCGGGCCGGGTCCGCTGCACCGGCGTGCCCGCGAGGAAGGCGACCAGGTTGTCCCGCACCTGCGTCCGGTCGAGCAGGCCGCCGTGCACGCCCACGGTCTGGAAGACCGGGATGCCGGTGTAGTCGCCCGGCGGCGCCTCGGCGGCCGTCGTGTACGGCAGGAAGGCGACCATCCGCACGCCGGGCACCGGGCACATGAACCGGTTGCGGTAGAACGGCGCGTCGTCGAGCAGCGACCGGATGAACGGCTCGTCCGGCCCCTTGCCGGGCCCGCCGGTGAGGCGGACGGGTTCGAAGAGGGCCCGCAGGTACCAGCCGGTGACCAGGCCCCACCCCCGGCGCGCGCCCGGCGGCGGATAGTAGGCCCGGCCGGCCCCGACCAGCGGGCTGAACATGACCAGCGCGTCGACCGCCGGATGGGGCCGCCGGGCGAGGTAGGTGCGGGCCACGAGCGCCCCCTCGCTCTCCCCCACCAGGGCCACCTTCCGGCCGGTACGCCGGTGCAGCCGCTCCACCTGCGCGGCGAGCAGCTCCACGCTCTCGGCCATCGAGATCGTAGTGTCCGTCGGCCCGTAGGGCCGGGGCTCACCGTCGGGGCCCAGCCCCCGGTAGGAGAACCACTCCACCCTCGGGTCGTCCGGCCGCACGCCCCCGTACGCGGAGCCGTAGCCGGCCAGCACCACCACCGCCTGGGTGATCTCCGGTGGCAGCGGCTGGTCGAGCAGCACCCGCTCGGCCCGCAGGCTCGCCGGCACCGCGTCCACGGCCAGCGGGATCAGCACCGGCACGGCGAACGCGACCAGCACCACGAACGGCGTCACGGGCACCCGGGCCCACCTCGGCGGCGGCGCGAGCAGGGCCGCCCGGAGGATCCGGATCCACAGCAGCCCGTTCACCACGCCCGCCACTGCGGCCACCAGCACCGTCCACCAGCTCGGCACGCTCCACGCCACCGCGCCGGCCAGCGTGAGCGCCACCAGGTTCAGCAGCGACCAGCCGACCAGCCTGATCGACGGCAGGCCGCCCCACCACGGGTCGACCATGGCCACCCGCTGCATGAACGGAGCGATCAGGAACATCGGCAGCAGGGACGCGAGCAGCACCCAGGACAGCGCCACCACCGACGCGGCGACCGAGATCACCGCCCACGGCGAGACGACGACCGTGACCACCACGGCGAGGATGAACGCCCGCCGCAGCATCCGGCGCACCGACGGCATCGGCATCCCGTCCGGCCACGCCAGCCGCACCATGAGGACGTGATAACCGGTGCGGGCCAGCACCACCAGGCAGAACGTCGTCAGGAACTCCGGCCACGACTGGTGGTAGACGAACATCCACCGCAGGTCGTGGTAGGTGTCGTACGGCCAGACCGCGCCGGTCTGCGGCGCGAGCCCCTCGGCGGCCACGAAACCCATCGCCACGAGCACGACGGCCTCGACGGTGGGGAACAGGCCGGTGAGGACGAGCAGCCAGACCTGCCTGCGGCCCACGCGCCCCCACCTCCGCCCGAAGCTCCCCTCGCAGGTTCCAACAGCGGGGCCCCGGTGTCAGCGGATCCGGCGAACTCGCGCCGACGGCCGGCTCCCCGCCGGGGGCCGGGTCCCGCGCCGGTGAGGGCCGGGTCCCGCGGCGGGTGGCTGGGTCCCGCGGCGGGTGGCTGGGTCCCCGCCGGGTGGCTGCTAGAGCTGGGGCATCACCTCGGCGGCGACCAGCTCGACGTGGTCCAGGTCGGCCAGGTCGAGGACCTGGAGGTAGATCCGGCCGCTGCCGATCCCGGCGAACCGGCCGATCGTGTCGACGACCTCGGCGGGGGTGCCGGCGAGGCCGTTCTCGCGCAGCTCGGCCGGCTCCCGCCCGATCCGCTCGGCCCGCCGCCGCACCTCCGCCTCGTCCCGCCCGCAGCACAGCACCAGGGCGTTGGACCAGTTCATCCCGGCCGGGTCCCGGTCGATCTCCGCGCACGCGGTCCGGACCCGCTCGAACTGCGCGGCCGTCTCCTCGACCGAGACGAACGGCAGGTTGAACTCGTCGGCGTACCGGGCCGCGAGGCGCGGCGTGCGCTTCGCCCCCTTCCCGCCGAGCAGGATCGGCGGGCGCGGCTGCTGCACCGGCTTCGGCAGGGCCGGCGAACCCTGCACCGGGTAGTAACGCCCGGCGTGGTCGAAGGTCTCACCGGCCGGGGTCTCCCAGAGCCCGGTGATGACGGCGAGCTGCTCCTCCAGCCGGTCGAACCGCTCCCCCAGCGGCGGGAACGGGATGCCGTACGCGCTGTGCTCCTCGGCGAACCAGCCGGCGCCGATGCCCAGCTCCACCCGCCCGCCGCTCATCTGGTCGACCTGCGCGACGGTGATCGCGAGGGGCCCGGGGAACCGGAAGGTGGCGGCCGTCATCAGCGTGCCCAGCCGGATCCGGGAGGTGTCCCGGGCCAGGCCGGCGAGCGTGGTCCAGGCGTCGGTGGGGCCGGGGTCGCCGCTGACCGAGCCCATCTTCAGGTAGTGGTCGGACCGGAAGAACGCGCCGTAGCCGGCGTCCTCGGCGCAGCGGGCCACGGCGAGGAGCTGGTCGTAGGTGGCGCCCTGCTGGGGTTCGGTGAAGATCCGCAGTTCCATCCCCCGAGCATAGGGAGTCGCAAGGAAGGGCCCCCTGTTAACGCCTCCGGTAGAGAAGGGGACCCCTCTCACGCCCCGCACACGCGGGTCAGGGCTGGCCGAGGCCGGCCTCGCGGGCCCGCCGGATGGCCTGGCTGCGGTCGGCGACCTGGAGCTTGCCGAGCACGTTGGACAGGTGGTTGCGGACGGTCTTCGGGCTCAGGGTCAGCCGACGGGCGACGACGAGGTTGCTCAGCCCCTGCGCGACCAGGTCGAGCACCTCGCGCTCCCGGTCGGTCAGCCCGGGGAAGGGCGTCGGGCCGCTCGCCCGGCCCCCGGCCAGGAAGCCGATCGCCCGGCTCGCCACCACCGGCCCGAGCAGCACCTCCCCGTTGGCCACCGCCCGGACGGCGCGGTCCACCTCGCCCGGCGCGGCACCCTTGAGCAGGTAGCCCCGCGCCCCGGCGCGCAGCGCGGCGAAGACGGAGTCGTCGTCGTCCAGCATCGTCACCACCAGCACCCCGGTCCCCGGGTGCCGGCCGACGATCTCGCGGGTGGCCTCCACGCCGGACCGGCCGCCGCCGAGGTGGAGATCCATGATGATCACCTCCGGGCGGGTGAGGTCGGCGACCCGGCGGGCCCCGTCGGCGTCCGCGGCCTCGCCGACGACCTCCAGCCCCGGCGTCGACGCCAGCAGCGCCGTCATGCCGAGCCGGAACACGGGATGGTCGTCGACGACCACCACCCGGATCGCCGCCTCGTCACCGCCCACGAACGGTCACCTCCGACCCGCCCGACGCGGCCCCCACCGGCCGCGCACCATCCACCGCGGCGTCCACCGGCAGCCGACCGCCCGCCAGGCGCGGAGCGTCCACCGGCCGCGCACCGCCCACCGCGGCGGCCACCGGCGGCGTACCACCTGCCGGCCGCACACCGCCGGCCGGGAGCCCGACCAGGGGCGGCGGGGGCGGCGCGAGCCGGGCGGCGGGCACGTGCACGCTGACGACCGTCCCGCCGTCCGGACCCGGGCCGACCGCGCACACCCCGCCGATCCCCTCGGCCCGCTCCCGCATCGAGAGCATGCCGACCCCGGCCGCGATGCCCGCCCCGATGCCCCGCCCGGCGTCGGCGACCCGCACGGCGAGCCCGTCGGCGTCGCGCTCGACCAGCACCGTGCAGACCGACGCACCCGAATGCCGTTGGGCGTTGCGGACGGCCTCGGCGACGATGCCGTACACGGCGGTGGCCACCGGCTCGGGCAGCGGCAGCGGCGGGGCGTCGACCTGCACGGCCAGCCCCGAGCCGTCGTACCGCCCGGCCAGCTCGTGCAGGGCGGGGGCCAGCCCGCGCTCGCCGAGGACCGGCGGCAGCAGGCCGCGGGCCAGGTCGCGGACCTGCTCGACGCCCTGGTCCGTCTCGTCGCGCAGCCGGTCCAGCAGCCGGCCGGCGGCGGCCGGGTCGACCCCGAGCAGGTTGCGGGCCGCCTGGAGGCCGAGCGCCACCCCGGCGAGGGTGGGGCCGAGGCCGTCGTGCAGGTCCCGGCGCAGCTTGCGGCGTTCCGAGTCGCGGGCCTCGGCCAGCCGGGACCGCGAGGCCACCAGCGCCCGGCTGGTGGCCGCGAGGCTGGCCGCCGAGGCGACCACGGGCGTCAGGTCGACCAGCGCCGATCGGGTACGCCCGTCGAGCCGCTCGCCGGCCCGCGCCCACGCGGTGAGCCGCCCGACCTCCCGTTCGCCCCGCCGCAGCGGCAACACCAGCGGCTCGCCCACCGGCCCGGTCGAGGCGCAGTGGGCGGTGCAGGGCTCGGGCCCGTCCACCTCGATGCCGCACGCGCCCAGCCGCAGCGAGTCGGTGAGGCTCCGCGCCACCCCGGTCAGCACGTCGGCCGGGTCCTCGCTGGCGCTGATCCGGTCCCCCACGCCGCGCACCACCCCGAGCGGCTCGGCGGCGGCGCCGTGGATGAGCCGGTCCACCCGCCGCTGCACCCACCAACGGCCCGGCTGCACGGCGGCGGCGACGAGGGCCGTGACCAGCACCCCGGGCACCGCCCGGCTGGCCGGGAGCAGGGCGTCCAGGGTGGTCACCCCGACGACGTACGCGGCGACCAGCAGGAACGTCAGCAGGAACCAGACCAGCGTACGGCGGACGGCGATCTCGATCCCCCACAGCCGCTGCCGCAGCACGACGGCCAGCACGGCGGCCGGGAAGAACGCCTGGGCGGCCAGCATGCCCGTCGGCGGCAGCCAGGGCGGCACCAGGTGCGCCCGGTCGGGGGGCAGCGCCACCGGGGCGAAGCTGACCGCGAGCAGCGCCGTGCCCACGGCGAGCCAGCCCAGCCCGACCCGTTCGGTGGTCGGCGCGACCCGTCGCCGCCACAGCAGCCCACCGGCGGCGACCAGCCCGAGCACCGGCACCAGGGCGGCGAGCACGGGCAGTGCCAGCTCGACCAGCGCCGCCCAGGCGGCGCTGCGGATCGGCAGCGGCGACGTGGAGCCGGTGGCGTCCGGGCCGGGCCAGGTGAGCTGGCCCAGTTCGAAGGCGGCCACGACCACCGCGCCCGTCGTCACCGCCGCCCGCGCCGGCGTCGGCAGCCGCCCCTCCCGCACCAGCCACGGCAGCACCACGATCAGCGACAGCATGCCCGGCGCCCAGCCCCAGTGCCGGGCCGAGGTGAGCCAGGTGAGCTCGGGCAGCTCGGGGTGCACCCGGAGCAGGTCGGCGTACTGGGCGCCCAGGGCGGAGACCCCGCCGCCGATCCCGGTCACGGCCAGCAGCCAGGCGACCGGGTGCCCCCGGCGCAGCAGGACCAGCCAGGCCACCGCCCCGTAGACGGCGCAGTCGGTGAAGTCGACGAGGAAGTAGAGCTGGGCCAGCCCCCACGGGCGGTGGGCCAGCGCCCAGCACAGCGCGGTGCCGGTGAACAGCAGCGCGCAGGCGACGGCGACGGCCCGGGCGGCGACCGGGCGGCGGTGGTCGTCGCCGGTGCCCGGGACGGGGCGGACGCGCGGCGGCGGGTCGGCCAGCATGACGTGATCCTGTCAGCCGGATCGTCGGTTGCCGATGGCCCGTTGCTCCAGGGCGGCTGTCGGTCCCGCGACAGTCGTCCACCGGCGGGCGGGGACGGGGTGGCCGCTGACGGGCACGGGAACCTCCGGGATCTGGCGGCTGGCGGGCGGACCGGCGGAGCGCGCTGCCGGCGACGGCCCGGCCCCGGCCCCGGCCCGTTCGAGCATGCCGGTCCCGGTGTCCCGGGCGCCTGGTGCGTGCCGTCCCGGCCGGTCGGGAACTTCCGCGGCGCGCCGTGGGCCCGGACCGCCGGTACCGCTGTCCCTTCCCGCCGGGACGTCGGGCGACGGACCGTCTGTGCCGAGGGCGTCGACGTCGACGTCGCGGACCGTGGCGTCGCAGGGGCGTCGCGGGTCAGGGGTGAGCAGGAGGCCGCAGTGGACGACCAGGACCGGATTCGCCTGACCGGGGCCGTGCGGGAGCTGGCCCCGGAGCTGGCCCGGCGGGCGGAGGAGATCGAGGCGGCCCGGGAGCTGCCCGTCGACCTGCTCGACCGGCTGCGGGCCGCCGGCTGCTTCCGGATGTTCGTGCCGCGCAGCCACGGCGGGTACGACGCCGACCCGCACACCGGGCTGACGGTGCTGGAGGCGCTGGCCCGCGCGGACGGGTCGACGGGCTGGACGGTGATGATCGGCGCGGAGACCCCGCACCTGCTGGCGATGCTGCCCCGCGACCAGTTCGACAAGCTGTACGCCCACGGCCCCGACGTCGTGGTGGCCGGCGGCTTCGCCCCGCAGGGGCGGGCGGAGCTGGCCGACGGCGGGTTCCAGGTTACGGGGCGGTGGGCGTTCGCCAGCGGATCCCGGCACGCCGACTGGATCTTCGGCAACTGCGTGCTCACCGGCGACGGTCAGCCGCTGCCCGGCCCGGCCGGCCAGCCGGTGGAGGTCCGCTCGATGCTGTTGCCGGCCGGGCAGGTGACGGTGGCGGACAACTGGCACGCCCTCGGGCTGCGCGGCACCGGCAGTCACGACGTGCGGGCCGACTGGGTCTACTGCCCGGTCGAGAGGAGCTTCGACCTGTTCGCCGGCGTGCCGTGCGTGCCGGGGCCGGGCTTCGTCGCGCCGCTGGCCCAGTTCGTCCTGCACCTGGGCGCGGTGGCCGTCGGGATCGCCCAGGGCGCCCTGGACGACACGGTCGCCCTGCTCGACGGCGACCGACGGCGGCTCTACGCCCGGCAGCCGCTGGCCGACTCGCCGGCCTTCCGGGAGCGGCTGGGCCGGGCCGACCTGCACGTCCGGGCGGCCCGGGCGCTGCTGCGGTCGCTGGCCGACGACCTGTTCCGGGCGGCGCACGACGGCGGCCCGGTCGCGCTCGCCGGGTTGCAGCCGCGCATCTCGGCCAGCCTGCCCTGGGTCACCGAGATCGCCACCGCCGCCGTGGACGCCTGTTACCGGGCGGCCGGGGGCGGCGCGGCACGGGACTCCTCGCCCGTGCAGCGCCGGTTCCGGGACATCCACACGTTCTCGCAGCACGCGGCGGCGGCCGAGGGCTGGCTGGGCAACAACGGCAGCCAGCTGCTCGGCCGCCCGGTCGAGCTCGCCTACTGACGGTGGGGTCAGTCGCCCGCGCCCAGGGCGGCCACCGGGCTCACCCGGGCCGCCCGGCGCGCCGGCAGCAGCCCGGCGAGCGCCGTCGCCACCGCGAGGGCCAGCACCACCCCGGCGAGCTGCCCCGCCGGGAACTCGACGGGCGCGTCCTGGCCCAGCGCCGCGACGGTCAGCCACGAGTAGGGCAACGCCAGCAGCAGTCCGAGGGCCGCGCCGAGGACGCCGTACAGGCCCGCCTCGACCGTCAGCATCGCCCCGAGCCGGCGACGCGACATCCCGACGGCCCGCAGCAGGCCGGACTCCCGGGTGCGTTCCACCACGGACAGCGCCGTGGTGGTGCCGACGCCGACCACGGCGACGACCACGGTCAGACCCAGCACCCCCAGCAGCACCCCCAGCAGCGCGCCGAGCTGGCCGTCCAGCTCGTCGCGGTCGTCGGCGGTCACGACGATGCCCACCTGCTGACCGCCGGCGGCGCGCAGGGCCCGCACCGCCGCCGTGCGGGCCTGCTCGTCGTCGCCCGCCACGTCGGCCAGCAGTCCGGTCGGGCCGGCCGGCACACCAAGGCGGTCCAGGTCCGCCGGGTCGACCAGCAGCCCCGCGCCGACCGGGGTGTTCGCCATGGTCGCGGCCACCCGCAGCCGCACCGACCGGTCGCCCCGGGTGACGGTCACCTCGTCGCCCGGCCGCGCGCCCGCCTCGTCGGCGAGGAACCGCAGCAGCACCACCCGCCCGGGGCCGGCGTCGGTGAGCCGGCCGGCGCTCGCGCCGAAGTCCGCCCAGGTGGCCAGCGCGCGCAGGTCCAGGTCGGTGGCGGTGAGCCCGTCGACCTCCGCGCCGGCGACGCGCACGTCGGGGCTGCTGCGGTACGGCACCACCCGGTCCAGCTCGCCGATGCCCCGGACCCGCTGCACGAGCCCGGCCGGCAGCGGCCCGTCGCCCCGGGCGGTCACGGCGACGTCGGCCGGCGCCATGCCGGCGAGTTCCCGCTTGAGCAGCGTCCCGAGCGAGGCGCTGCCGACGAGCGCGCCCGCGACCAGGGTGACCCCGAGCGCGACGACGACGCTGACGGCCGACGCCCGGCGGGGCGCCCCGCCGACCCCGCCGACGGCCAGCCGGCCGAGCGGGCCGAGGCGGCGCAGCGGCCAGCCGACGACGGCAAGCACCGGGCGCACCAGCAGCGGGCCGAGGGCCACCAGCGCGGCGTACGCGAGCGCGCCGGACGCCACGATCGCCAGCAGCGGCCCCGCCGGGTCGTAGTTCTCCGTGTCGGGGCCGGGCAGCCGGCTCGCCACCAGCAGGGCGGCCAGCACCGCGCCGGACGCGAGCAGGACGCCGGCTCCGGCGCGCGCCCAGCCGATGCCGCGCCGGCCGGCCGTGGTGCTGGCGGTGCGCAGCGCCTCCAGCGGGGCGACCCGGGCGGCGGTGACCGCCGGGGCGAGCACCGCCAGCGCCGTGACCAGGGCCGCGCCGAGCGCCACGGCGACCGCCGCCGCGATCGGGTGGCCGGGCGAGGCCACGGCGAGGCCGAACGCCCGCAGCACCGGCGGCAGCCCGTGCCCGACGCCGTACGCGGCCAGCACGCCGGCCAGGCCCGCGACGATGCCGGTGCCCGCCCCCTCGACGACCAGCGCCCCGAACAGGCCGGCGCGGGGCGCCCCGACGGCGCGCAGCAGGGCGAGCTGCCGCATCCGCTGGGCGAAGACGATCCGGAACGTGGAGGTGGCGACCAGCACCGCCGCCACGACGGCGATCGCCACGAACATCGTGACGAGGGCGAAGAGGTCCTGGACACGCCCGCTGACCTCGTCGGCCTCGGCGCGGCGGGCCTCCGCCCCGGTACGGACGACGACGCCGTCACCGACGCGCTCGGACGGGCCTGCCGACGCACCGGGAGCCGACGCACCGGGAGCCGACGGACCGGGAGCCGACGGACCGGGAGCCGACGCGGCGCGGGTCAGCGCGGCGGACACGGCGTCGGGGTCGGCGCCGGGGGCGAGCCGCACCTCGACCTGCCGGAGCTGGTCGGAGCCGCCGAGCCGGGCGGCGAACGCGTCCGTGGTGTAGGCGGCCTCCCCCGAGTCGTCCGGCGCGTCCACCACGCCGACGACGGTCAGCCCGACCGGCCGGTCCGGCGCGGCCCCCGCGAGCCGCACGGTGCCGCCGACGGCCAGCCCGAGCCGGTCGACGGTGCGCCGGGTGACGGCCAGCTCGCCCGCCGTGGCCGGGTACCGCCCCTGCACGACGCGGGCCGTGGCGAGCGGCCCGACACCGGGGTCGGCGTACACGGACAGGCCCGCGCCCCGGTCGTCGGCGAACTCGTGGAAGGCGTCCGTGCGGCCGACCGCCTCGGCGACGCCGGGCAGCCGGCGGGCCGCGTCCAGCGTGCGCAGGGAGACGCCGTCGCCGCCGGTGACGACCAGGTCGGCCGCCGCCGGGGTGCCGCTGAAGCCGGCGAGCACGGTCCGCTCGGTGACCTGGTAGGCCAGCACGGTGCCGAACACGACGAACGCCGCGACGATCACGGCCAGGCCCATCAGCAGCGTCCGGGCGGGGCGGCGGGCCGCCTCGACGAGCTGCGCGCGCAGCAGCACGGCGCGCCGGCTCACCGGGCCGCCGCCAGGCCGTGCAGGGCGGCGGTGACCGCGCCCCGGTCGGGCTCGGCCAGGTCGCCGGCGACCCGGCCGTCCGCGAGCAGCACCACCCGGTCGGCGTACGCGGCGGCGACCGGGTCGTGGGTCACCATGACGACGGTCTGCCCGAGGGTACGCACACAGTCGCGCAGCAGGCCGAGCACCTCGGCGCCGGCGCGGGAGTCGAGGTTGCCCGTCGGCTCGTCGGCGAAGACGACCTCGGGGCGGGACACCAGGGCCCGGGCGAGGGCGACCCGCTGCTGCTGGCCCCCGGACAGCTCGCTGGGGCGGTGCGCCAGCCGGTCGCCGATGCCGAGCGCGTCCACCACGTGGTCGAGGAACTCCCGGTCGACGCCGCGCCCGGCGAGGTCGAGCGGCAGGGTGACGTTCTGCGCGGCGGTGAGCTGGGGCAGCAGGTTGAACGACTGGAAGACGAACCCGATGCGCTCCCGGCGGACCCGGGTCAGCACCCGGTCGGACTGCTGGCCGAGGTCGGTGCCGCCGAGCAGCACCTGCCCGGAGGTGGCCGGGTCGAGGCCCGCCAGGCAGTGCATGAGGGTGGACTTGCCGGAGCCGGACGGGCCCATGATCGCCGTGAACGCGGCGCGCCGGAAGCCCACCGTCACGCCGTCGAGGGCGCGTACCGCCGTGGCTCCCCTGCCGTACACCTTGACCAGGTCGACCGCCGCGACGGCCGCCGTGGGGTCGGGATGGTGCGTCGTCATGTCTCCTCCACCTCCGGTGCCGGTCACCGGGACGCCGCCGAGCCTCCCGGCACGGGGGCCGGCGGCGCATCCGTCCGGAGTCGGGTCCGCGCCCGCCGGCTCCGACTTTCGGCAGATCCGCCGGCCCGGCCGGGTGGCTACGGTGGGATGCGATGACCGGAACCCTCAGCGGCGGGTGGCGGCGGGCCGGCCAGGCCGCCGCCCTGGCCGGCATGGCGCTGCTCGGCCTCGTCGACGTCGTCGGCGGCCGGATCTTCCCCGTCGACGGCACCCTGGCCGTGCCGGCCGCGCTGGCGCAGGTCGCGCTGGCGGTCGCCACCGCGGCGGTGTGGCTGCCCGCCCACCGGCAGGGCTCCCGCCGGCTGGCGGCGGCCGGCGGCGCGGTGGCGGCCTGGTCGCTGGCGACGACGGTGGCGTACGCCACCCTGCGCGGCACCCACGGCCTGGACGGCCGGGTGCCGGTGCGGGAATCGGCCCACCTGTGGGGGCTGGCCGAGTCGGTCGGGCTGCTCGGGGTGGTCTTCGTGCTGGCCCGGCGGGCCGCCCCGCTGCCCGCCCTGGCCGCCGTGGCCGCGACCGGCCTCGCCGCCGCCGCGCTGCCGCTGCGCGCCGAGGTCGACGCCGACCACCTGATCATCGGCATGGCCTACGCGTTGCTCGCGGCCGGGGCCGCCGCCGCCGGCATGTACCTGCGGCTCACGGAGACCGCCCGGGAGCGCCAGCTCGCGACGGTACGCGCCGAGCAGCGCGCCGAGTTCGCCCGGGACCTGCACGACTTCGTCGCCCACCACGTCACCGGGATCGTGGTGCAGGCCCAGGGCGCGCGCTACGTCGCCGAGCGGGACCCGCAGCGGGCCGTCGCCGCGCTGGAGCAGATCGAGCGGGCCGGCGCGGAGGCCATGACGGCGATGCGCCGCATGATCGGGATGCTGCGCGGCCAGGGCGGGCCGGCGGACGCCCCGGTGACGCCCCTGGCCGGGGCGGCCGACCTCGCGGAGCTGGTCGCGGCGTTCACCGCGGCCGGCCCGGTCCCGGCCCGCCTGCACGCCGACGGGCCGCTCGGCGACCTGCCGGTCGAGGTGACCACGTCGGCCTACCGGGTGGTGATGGAGGCGCTGACGAACGTCCGGCGGCACGCCACCGGGGCACGGCGGGTGGACGTGCTGGTCAGCCGTACGCCGCAGTGGTTGTCGGTGCGGGTGGCCGACGACGGGCGGGGGCAGCGCGGCGGCCGGCCGGGGTTCGGGCTGACCGGGCTGACCGAGCGGGTGGGCGCGCTCGGTGGCCGGCTGCGGGCGGGTCCCGGCGTCGACGGCGGATGGCTGGTCGACGCGACGCTGCCGCTGGGCGGCGGGTCGCCTGCCGGGCGGGGCCTTTCCGGCCCGGCGGCTCGGGGGCCCGCGGGCGGGGAGGGCGGCCGGTGATCCGGGTGCTGGTGGCCGACGACCAGGCGATGGTGCGCACCGGGTTCGGGATGATCATCGACGCGCAGCCGGACATGGAGCTGGCCGGCGAGGCGGCCGACGGCGTCGAGGCGGTCGAGCTGGCCCGCCGGCTGCGCCCCGACGTCGTGCTGCTGGACATCCGCATGCCGAGGCTGAACGGGCTGGACGCCCTGCGCCGGCTCGCCGGCCCCGGCGTCGTCGACCCGGTGCGGGTGGTCGTGGTGACCACCTTCGACCTGGACGAGTACGTGCACGCGGCGCTGCGCAACGGCGCGTGCGGGTTCCTGCTGAAGGACTCCGGCCCCGCCCTGCTGGTGGAGGCGGTCCGGGCCGCCGTCTCCGGCGAGGCCCTGATCAGCCCGTCGATCACCGTACGACTGCTGCGGCAGCTCAGTCCGCCGGCGCCGGCGAGCCCCGACCCGGCGGGTCTGTCGCCCCGGGAGCTGGACGTGGTGCGGCTGGTGGCGCGGGGCGCGACCAACGCGGAGATCGCCGCGAAGCTGTTCATCTCCGTCGGCACGGTCAAGACGCACCTCGGCAGCGTGCAGGCGAAGCTGGACGCCCGCAACCGGGTGGAGATCGCCGCCTGGGCCTGGGAACGCCGCCTCGTGGGCTGACGGCGAGCAGGTCACCGGCTGGCCCGGGGCGCCGGTCACCCGGGCCGGCGGCCGGACGGCGGACGGGCCGCCCGGCCGCAGAACCGGCTAGAGGTAGGGGCGGGTGATCAGCTCGATGGCGTGGCCCGCCGGGTCCTTGAAGCAGACGCCCCGGCCGCCGTGCTCGGCGTTGGCCTCGGGTGCTAGCATTGCTCTCATAACCCTGATCGAAGGACAGGCAATGGCGGCCCTCAGCATCAGAGATCTCGACGACGCGGTGCGGGAGAAGCTGCGCATCCGCGCCGCGCAGCACGGCAAGTCCATGGAAGCCGAGATCCGGGACATCCTCACCGCAGCCGTCGCCGAGGACACACCAGCGACCGACCTGTTCAGCGCACTCGCCGAGCGCTTCGCCCGGCTGGGCGGCGTCGACCTGGAGTTGCCGTCGCGTTCCACCTCACCCCGCGCGGCGAGCCTGCCCGAATGATGATCGTTCTCGACACCAGCGTCGTCTCCGAACTGATGCGGGCCGAGCCCGCGCCGGCGGTGCTCACCTGGCTCCGACAGAGTTCAGGCGCCGGCCTCCACACCACGGTCGTCACTGTCGCCGAGATCCGCTACGGCATCGCCCGGCTGCCCGAGGGCCAGCGTCGGGAATCGCTGCACCAAGCCGCCAACGAGATCTTCGCCGCCTTCCCTCGACAGGTGCTGCCCTTCGACCTCGCGGCAGCCGGCGCCTACGCCGACGTGGTCGCCGGCAGGGAAAGGCTCGGCCGCCCGATCGACGGGTTCGACGCCCAGATCGCCGCCATCTGCCGAGCCCGAGCCGCCGCCCTCGCCACCCGCAACATCAAGGACTTCGCCGATACGGGGATCGGAGTCATCGACCCCTGGCAGGCCACGAACGCCTGAGACCACCGTCCTGCCCGCGCCGAGTTGGGCACCGGTCGGTGAGGCCGGCGGCGCACCCGGGAGCCGGACGCGGCGCCAAGCAGCACCAGCCCGATGAGCCGCTGGTCAGGTTAGGCTAACCTTTGCCGGCATGTCGACCTTCCGCAACTCGCCCAACGTCCTGTTCGAGACGACCGTGACGGCGACCCGGCGACTGTCGCCCGGATTCGTCCGCGTCACGCTCGGCGACGACCGGCTGCGGGACATGGCCCCGCACCAGCGCGACCAACGCATCAAGATCATGCTGCCGGTCGGCGGCGACTACCCGGCCGGGCTGCGGGCGGGGCTGCCCGAGCAGGGCTGGCGACGCGAGTGGCGGTCCACGCCCGACCGCGAGCGGCCCTGGCTGCGCAGCTACACCGCGTACCGGGCCCGACCGGCGGCGCGCGAGCTGGACCTCGACTTCTACCTGCACCAGCCGCACGGCCCGGCGAGCACATGGGCGGCGGGGGCCCGGCCGGGCGACCGGCTGATCCTGTCGGGTCCGCACGTCCGGGCCGGTCAGCCCGGCTACGGCGTGCAGTGGGAGCCGGGGCCGGCGACGCGGGTGCTGATCGCGGCGGACGAGACGGCGTACCCGGCAGTGCGGGGCATCCTGCCCAGCCTCGGGCCGGGGGTGCGGGCGACCGTCCTGCTGGAGGCCGGCACGGCGGCGGACGCCGCCACCCTCGACGACGTGACCGCCGACCACTCGGTCGAGGTCCGGCTGCGCGACGGGGCCCGGGGCGGGACGGCGCTGGCCGCCATGGTGGGCGACTGGCTGGCCGAGCACGGCGCGGCGGCGGCCGGGGCGGGCAGCCGCTTCTACGCCTGGGCAGCTACGGAGAGTAGCAGGATCGCGCACCTTCGCCGGCTCTTCACGGAGGCGCACATCGCCCCCGAGCGGGTCCACACGCAGGGGTACTGGCACGACCGCCCCACCCGCAAGGAGATCGCAGATTAGGTTACGCTAACCTAATCCTGCCACTTTGACATCACCGTAAGTCACCAGACGGGAACCTGCACCATGCGCTCGACACCCCCTCGAACAGCCCGCCGACGTCTCCTCGCCCTCACGGTCGCCTCGGCGACGGCGCTCGTCGTGGCCGCCTGCGGCTCCGCCGACTCCGACCCGGCGGGCAGCGTCGGCGACACCAGAAGCGTCGAGCACGCGCGCGGCAAGACCGACGTGCCGGCCACGCCGACCCGGGTCGTCGTCCTCGAACCGGTGCAGCTCGACACCGCCATCGCCCTGGAGATCACCCCGGTCGGCGCGGCCGTGCTCAACGAGGCCGCGGGCGTGCCCAAGTACCTCGGGGACAAGGCCGCCGGCATCACCACCGTCGGCACCGTCCAGGAACCCAACGTGCAGAAGATCGCGGCCCTCAAGCCCGACCTGATCATCGGCACCGAGTCCCGCCACTCCGCCCTCTACGACCAGCTCACCGACGTCGCCCCGACCGTCTTCATGGCGTCCCAGGCCGACCCGTGGCAGGACAACGTGACGTTCACCGCCACCGCGCTCGGCGGCGCGGACTCCGCCGGCAAGCTGCTCACCGGCTACCAGCAGCGGTGCGCGGAGATCGCCAAGAAGTTCGGCACCGCCGGGAAGACCGCGCAGCTCATCCGCCCCCGCGACGGCGTCCTCACGCTGTACGGGCCCACCTCGTTCGCCGGCAGCACGCTGGAGTGCGTCGGCTTCAAGACCCCCCAGCGCGACTGGGAGAACTCCATCTCGGTCGACATCTCCCCCGAGCGGGTGCTGGAGGCCAAGGCCGACCACGTCTTCGTCACCACCGTCGACGTCAACGACCGCAGCACCATCCCGGCCTCGGTCGACACCAACGCCGCCGCCTTCCCCCGCCTGCACCTGGTCGACCAGTCCTTCTGGATCACCGGGGTCGGCACGGTCGGCGGGCAGGCCGTCCTCGACGACCTCGAACGCATCCTCGCCGCGTCGAGTTGACCACCACCGCATCCGCCCGCGCGGCACGGCCGGTCCACGGCCGTGCCGCGCGTCGCCGTACCACCCGGCGGTGGCTGGCCGGCGCGGTCGCCGTACTCCTCGGGTCGTTGGTGTTGTCGATCTTCGTGGGCGCGAACCCGGTGCCCCCGTCGGACGTCTGGGCGGCGCTGCGGGGCGCCGGCACCGACGCCGCGCAGTACGTCGTCTGGGGGCAGCGCCTGCCGCGCACCCTGGCCGGGCTGCTGGTCGGCGCCGCGCTCGGGCTCGCGGGCGCCCTGATGCAGGCGTTCACCCGCAACGCGCTCGCCGAACCGGGCATCCTCGGCGTCAACGCCGGAGCCGCGGCGTTCGTCGCCGTGGGCATCGCCTTCTTCGGGGTCACCTCGCCGGCCGGCTACATGTGGCTCGCCCTGCTGGGCGCGCTCCTGGTCGCCCTCGCCGTGTACGCCGTCGGCGGCGCCGCCGACCTGCGGGCCACCCCCACCCGGCTGCTGGTGACCGGCGTGGCGGCGGGCGCGGTGCTGTCCGGGCTGACCACCGCGGTCACCCTCACCCACCCCGACACCTTCGACCGGATGCGCGGCTGGAACGCCGGCAGCCTGCTCGAACGCGACACCGCCGTGGTGCTGCCGGTGCTGCCGCTGATCGTGGCCGGGCTGGTCGCGGCGCTGGTCGCGGCGCGCAGCCTCAACGCGCTCGCGCTCGGCCCCGACCTGGCCGCCGCGCAGGGCGTCAGCCTCGTCCGGACCCGGCTGCTCGTGCTGGGCGCGGTGACCCTGCTCGCCGGTGGGGCGAGCGCCGTCGCCGGCCCCATCTCGTTCGTCGGGCTCGTGGTGCCGCACCTGGTGCGCTGGGGCGTCGGCACCGACCAGCGCCGGATCCTCGCCGGATCCGTGCTGGCCGGCGGGATCCTGGTGCTGCTCGCCGACGTGCTCGGCCGGATCGCCGTCCTGCCCAGCGAGATGCCGGTCGGCATCGTCACCGCGTTCGTGGGCGCGCCGGTGCTGATCGCGCTGGCCCGGCGGCGACGGGCCACCGCGCTGTGAGCGCCGGGAGCCGGCCGGTCCGCCGCGCCGCCGACCGCCGCCGGCTGGTGCTCGGCACCGACCGCGCCCACGTGGCCGTCGGCGTACGCGAGGCCGCCGTCTGCGCCGTCGCCGCGCTCGTCGTCGCCGCGCTGGCGGTCGTCGGCCTCTGGCTGGGCGACTTCCCGCTCCGCTTCGACGAGGTCCTCGGCGTGCTCGGCGGCCGGACCGGCGGGCTGGCCCGCACCGTCGTGCTGGAGTGGCGGCTGCCCCGCGTCGCCGCCGCCATCGCCTTCGGCGCGGCGCTCGGCGTCGCCGGCGCGATCTTCCAGACCATCACCCGCAACCCGTTGGCCAGCCCGGACATCATCGGCCTGGCCAACGGCTCGTTCTGCGGCATGCTGATCGCCCTGCTGCTGCTCGGCGGCGGCTGGCACCTGCTGATGCTCGGCTCGCTCGCCGGTGGCCTGCTGGCCGCCCTGGCGATCTACCTGCTCGCCTACCGCGACGGCCTCTCCGGGTTCCGGTTCATCGTCGTCGGGGTCGGGGTCTCCTCGATGCTCGCCGCCACCAACACCTGGCTGCTGCTCCGCGCCGACCTGGAGACGGCGCTCTTCGCCGCCGCCTGGGGCGCCGGCTCCCTCAACACCGCCACCGCCGAGGTGGTCTGGCCCGCCGCCGGGGTGGTCCTGGCGCTGCTGGCGGTCACCCCCCTGTGGGCGGCGGCCCTGGCCCAGCTCGAACTGGGCGACGACGTCGCCGCCGCCAGCGGGGTCGCGGTCGACCGGGACCGCGCCGCCCTCGTCCTGGTCGCGGTCGTCCTGGTCAGCGCCGTCACCACCGTCGCCGGCCCGATCTCCTTCGTGGCCCTGGCCGCCCCGCAGATCGCCCGCCGGCTCGTCCGGGCACCGGGCCTGCCGCTCGCCGCCACCGCCGGGGTGGGGGCGGCGCTGCTGCTCGGCGCCGACCTGGTCGCCCAGCACGTGATCCCGCTGACCGTGCCGGTGGGGGTCGTCACGGTCACCCTCGGCGGCGCGTACCTGCTCTGGCTGCTCGTCCACGAGTTCAGGAGGAACCGATGGTCGACCAACTGAACGCCCGCCTCCGCGCGGAACGCGTCACCCTCCGCTACGACCAGCGGATCGTCAGCGAGGAGCTGTCGTTCGCGGTGCCGGACGGCTCGTTCACCGTGCTCATCGGCCCGAACGCGTGCGGCAAGTCGACGCTCCTGCGGGCGCTGTCCGGGCTGCTCCGCCCCGCCGCGGGCCGGGTCCTGCTGGACGGCTCGGACCTGGTCGCCCTGCCGGCGAAGGAACGCGCCCGCCGGCTCGCGCTGCTGCCGCAGACCATGACCGCGCCCGAGGGGATCACCGTCCGGGAGCTGGTCGGTCGGGGCCGCTACGCCCACCAGCGGGTGCTCCGCCGCTTCTCCCGGGCCGACGAGGCGGCCGTCGAAGCGGCCCTGGACTCGACCGGCACGACCGACCTGGCCGACCGCCGGGCCGACGAGCTCTCCGGCGGGCAGCGGCAACGCGCCTGGATCGCCATGGTGCTGGCCCAGGAGACGCCGCTCGTGCTGCTCGACGAGCCCACCACCTACCTGGACGTCGCCCACCAGATCGACGTGCTCAACGTGCTGCACCGCCTGGTCACCCAGGGCCGCACCGTCGTGGCCGTGCTGCACGACCTCAACCACGCCGCCCGGTACGCCACCCACCTCGTCGCGATGCGCGACGGCCGGATCGTGGCCGAGGGCCCGCCCGCCACGACGGTCGGCAGCGGACTCGTCACCGAGGTCTTCGGGATGCCGAACCAGGTCGTCCCCGACCCGGTCACCGGCGCGCCGCTGGTCGTGCCGGCCGACACCCGGGAACCGAGGCTCACCGGCCGGGCACCCGCTACTTCGCGAGGAGTTCGAGAAGCGGTCCGTCCGCCTGGGCAAGGGTCGGTGGGCCAGCCGACGGGCTGACCAGGACACGTCGGCAGTGGTCGAGTTCCACGGCCGGCGACCCGCTACCGACGAGTTTGCGCAGCCCATCTGGTGCACCGGTGACGCCATCGGGTCGAGTCGACTAAGTTGTTAGCTAAACGAGGAGGTCGAATGATGTCGGCTGAAGCCGTGCACTACAACATGCATGATGCCAAGACCCACCTGTCACGCATCATCGAACGGGTGGAACGCGGCGAAGAGATCATCATCGACCGGGCCGGCACCCCGGTGGCGAAGGTGGTGCCGCTCGTACGACGGGCCAACCGCACCGCGGTCGGCTCCCTCGCCGGACAGGTGGACCTCTCCGGCGACTGGGACTCCCCCCAGACCAACGCCGAGATCGCCGCCGGCTTCGGCATCGGCGCATGACCCTGCTGCTGGACACGCACGTCGTGCTCTGGGCCATCACCGGTGATGCGACCCTCGGCGTCGATTTCCTCGACCAGCTTCGCCACGACCCAGACATCTTTCTCTCCCCCGTCACCTTGTGGGAGATCACCATCAAGCAGGGCGCGGGAAAGCTCGTCGGGCCGCCTGACCTCGCCGAGCGGGTAAGGGAGATGGGCTTCCGTGAGCTCCCGGTGACCCATGCCCACGCCATCGCCGCCGGCCGCCTGCCGCCCCACCACCGCGACCCCTTCGACCGCATGCTGGTGGCGCAGGCGATCACCGAGGGTCTGACGCTGGCCACCCGCGACGCATCGATAGCGCTGTACGACGTGGACGTCCTCAAGGTGTGATGGACGAGCTCGTCCCGGCGCGCCCGAACGAGACCGCCCTGCTGACGCCAGGAGCTGGAAAGGTAGAACATCTCGTTCTACACTTTGCCCATGGAGCGCATCGGTGTCCGGGAGCTGAACCAGAACACGAGCCAGGTGCTGGCCCGGGTGAGCGGCGGCGAGACCGTCGAGATCACCGACCGCGGGCATCCGATCGCCCGGCTTGTTCCAGTTGGTGACGACCGGTCGACGCTAGCCAGGCTGGTGGCTGCGGGGCGGGCCGTCGCCCCGACCGGCGGCGGCCCTGTTCCGCTTCCACCGAAGCTCGGCGACGAGGATGTGGACGTAGCCGCCACGCTCGCCGCGATGCGCGACGAGGAGCGCTGGTGATCTACCTCGATTCCGCCGCCGTCGTCAAGTTGGTCCGGCAGGAGGCCTTCAGTGCCGACCTTGTCTCCTGGCTCAACGCTCACGACGATGCGCCGTTGGTCTCCTCCGCGCTCGTCGAGGTGGAAGTGCCCCGAGCGTTGCGCCGGTCGGCGCCGCAAGCCTTGATCGGCGTGCCGGCGGCAGTCGGACGGCTCTTCCGACTGGAGATCGACAGCACGATCCGCGCAACCGCGGCCGCGTTCGGCGAGCCGACCCTGCGCAGCCTCGACGCCATCCATCTGGCCACCGCCCAGCTTCTGACCAACGAGTCCGGAACGGCACTCATCGCCTTCGTCACCTACGACCGGCGACTGCTCGAATGCGCCAAGGAGGCAGGGCTGCCCGTAGCCAGCCCCGGCCAGGACTGACCCACGCGTCCACCACTCCGGATACGCAGTCGGCGGCAGGGCCACGGCATCCGCCGTGGCCTGCGGCGTTCGGGCAGTTCAGCCGGGCACCGACGACATTCCTGCCGCTACACGGCGACCAGGACCTTGCCCCGGTTTCCTCCCCGGTCGTGGTAGAGGCTGTGGTAGGCGTTGGGTATCTCGTCGAAGCCGTGGTGGACGGTCTGCTGGTAGGTCAGCTCCCCGCGACGGATCATGCCGCCGAGCTCGTCGCGCATCCTCGACAGGTTCTCCTCGGTGAACCACTCGTGGGCGAAGATGCCGCGGATGGTCGTCCGGGGATACATGATCATCGGCAGGAGGCGCAGCCCGGTCTGCTCGCGGCCCACCTGGGTGGACCACTGCCAGCAGACAGCCACCTGGCTGTGCACGTTCAGCATCGTGAAGACCATGTCGGTGATCGTGCCGCCCAGGTTGTCGAAGTACTTGTCGACGCCGTCCGGGGCTGCCTCGACCAGCTTCTCCCGCACCCGTCCCGGCTCGTCACCGTGCCGGTACTCGACCACGGCGTCGAAGCCGAGTTCGGTGAGGAACGGGACCTTCTCCACGGACGCGGTGCTGCCCACCACGCGGGCGCCGAGCCGCTTGGCGAGCTGCCCGACCAGCGTCCCGATGGCGCCCGAGGCACCGCTGATCACCACCGTGTCACCCGGGCGGACCGTCATGAAGTGCGCCAGCGTGCCCCACGCGGTCACGCCGGGCCCTCCCATGATCCCCAGCGCCGTCGTCACCGGCAGCACATCGTCGTAGTGCTGCGGATTCAACTTGCGGTAGGCGGGGAACACCATCGGGAACGTCTCCCCCTGCCACAGCACCTCGCCGCCGGTGCCGACGACGTGGCTGCGCCAGCCGCCGTAGCCCTGGACCAGGTCGCCCACCTGGAAACGGGCGTCCGGCCCGGCCTCGACCACCTCCATGATCGAGTCGCCGACCATGTGCTGCCCGACCGGCGTCTCCAGCGCGAGCCCGTGCAGGTACGGGTCGACGGAGACGTACCGGGTCTGGAACAGCATCTCGTCGTCGCCCAGCGCGACCGGCGCCTCCTCGATCACCTTCTCGTAGATCCGGCCGGCGTCCGGGACGCCGTCGACATGCTCGCGCACGACCCACTTCTCGAACTTCAACTCAGGCTCCTTGCCGGGTGAGGACGGACGGGTGCCCCTCGGCCGCGGAGGCCGGCGAGGACTTGGCCGGCACGGGCACCACCACCTGCGTGGGCGGCGGCGCCGCGTCGTCGACGTGGGCCGTGAAGGGCCGGCCGTCGTCGCGGCAGATGAACTGCACGACATGCCGGCCGCTGGCGGCGGCCCGGATGAGGCCGCCGATCGTGGTCCAGACGCCGGCCAGGTAGAAGTTGGCCAACCCGGGCAGCACCGGGCCGTGCTTCTCCAGTTCCTTCTCCATCGTCTCGCCGCCGTCGACGAACGGCTGCCAGCCGGCGATCGAGCCGGCGTAGTTGGCGGTGTAGCGGATCTGGGTCAGCGGCGTCGCGATGTCGTGGGCGACGACCGCGTCGGCGAATCCCGGGTAGCGCTGGTCCAGCAGGCCGAGCAGGGCGTTGCGCACCTGTCGCTTCGCGGCGTAGTACGCCCGGCCCCGCCGCACCCGCAGGGTGTGCAGCAGTTCGCCCTTGCGCACCCGGCTGGCCTGTTCCGGTCCTTCCACCAGTTGCCGCCAGACGTCGGTGTCGGAGAAGAAGGTGACGAACACGATCGAGGTCTGCGCCGGGGAGAGCTCGGGATAGTGCCGACTGCGGAACTGCACGTTGATGCTGGGGTGTTCGCCGACGCCGACCAGGTCCGTCGCCTCCTGCGGGGTCAGCAGGTGGGTGGTGCACGGGTCGGCGTCCGGATAGGGCCGGTTGAGGCCGAAGAACGCGCTGACGTACCCGGGGTAGACCTGGCCGGGCTCGTCGATGGTCTCGGTGTAGAGACGCCGGTAGGTCTCGTTGAGGTAGCGGCCGCCGAGGAGCCTGGTGACCGTCGTGTGACCGTCGCAGGCGGCGACGACGATGTCGGCGCGGTGCTCACTGCCGTCGCTGAGCCGGACGCCGACGGCGCGGTCGTCCTCGACCAGCACCTCGTCGACCTTCGCGTTGTACGTGATCTCGCCGCCGAGGCGCAGGTAGCGCTGCTCGATCGAGCGGGCCAACCCCAGCGACCCCCCCTGCGGCACGCCGGCGGTGCGCCCGGCGTGCGCCGCGAGCTGGAAGTAGAACGGCAGCACCGGGAAGCTGGCATGCCGCTCGTACAGGATGAAGTTGAATGCCTCCCGCAGCAGCGGATCCTTGAACCTGGCGGAGTAGTCGGTCATCAGCGTCGTGATCGACTTCCGGATGGTGTTGAAGTGCGGCAGGAAGGCGGCGAGCATCCGCCACCGTTCCCACGGCCGCATCAGGCCGACCGGCTTGAGGAACGGGTAGGCGTTGAGCAGTTTCTTGAAGGTGCGGATTCCGGCGCAGAAGTCGCGGATGAGGCGCGCGTCGGCGGGCGAGTGCCACAGCAGGTGCTCCTGCAACCGGTCGGGATCGGAATAGAAGTAGACGGTCCGCCCGTCCCGGCCGCGCACGATGTTGAACGTCTCGAAGTCGCGCATCTCCTTCCCCTGGAGCGCGCCGAGTTCGAGCCAGATCTGGTGCATGTCGTTGCCCGGCCCGCTGCCGAGCAGCCAGCTCACGCACCAGTCGAAGGTGAACTCGCCCTGGTCCCAGGCGGTGCAGCAGCCGCCCGGCAGCTCGTGCATCTCGAACGTCCGCGTGCGGTAGCCGTTCATCTGGGCGTAGCAGCCGGTGGAGAGACCACCCAGACCACCACCGATGATGATCATCGTTTCCCTGGCGGTGCTCGGTCCTGGCATAGTCGGTGTCTCCTCCATGGTCAGTCCACCGGGGCGAGCGATGGGTTGCGGGTCGCGGTGTGGTCGGTGCCGGCGAGGACGTCACGGACCAGGCCGGCGTTGCGGGAGACGTACTCCTGGTCGAACATCTCGGCGTGCGTGCCGAACCCGGCGAGCAGCCCGTCCCGGCTGCGCGACGCGCCGGACCAGCTGCCGTGCGCACCCGCCGCGTAGAACTCCACCCGGTGCTGGTCGCTGATCACCGTCACCGGCGCCGCAACGGTGCCCAGGTTCGGGGTACGGGCGCAGAACCCGATGTACTCGCGGGCCTGTTCCCGGGTTTCCCGGGCGACGATCTCCGAGCCGGTGTGCCGGCGCAGGTGCTCGGCGAGTTCCCGCTCGAACGCCGCGAACTGCTCCGGGCCGAACTCGAACTCCGCGCCGATGCGGTAGGAGTCGACGATTATCACGTGCCGCACCGTCCGGCCCCGGCGTTCGAGCTCCTTCGCCACCTCGAAGGCGACGTTCCCGCCGAGCGAGTAGCCGAGCAGCCGGCAGGCCCCGTCCGGCTGTAGTTCGTCGACCAGGTCCGCGTACCGGACGACCTTGTCGTCGCCGGGAACGTGGTTGAACCCCACGACGTGGTACTCGGGCAGGTGCCTGACGAACTGCCGGTAGACCAGGCCGTGCCCGCCGGCCGGCGGGAAGCAGAACAGCGTCGGTCGGTCCGCCGGGTTGAACGTCAGGTACGGCCGCCCGCCGGCGAGGCGGCCGGTGACGATGAGCTCCAGCGTCTTCGACATGCCGTGCAGGGTGGTGATCTGGAAGAGGCGGCTGACCGGGATCTCGACGTTGAACTCGACCTGGAGGCCGTAGATCAGCTCGACGAGCTTGATGGAGCTTCCCCCGACCGCGAAGAAGTCCTGCTGGAGCCCGACCTCGTCGAGGCCGAGCAGCGCCCGCCAGTGTTCGGCCATCCGGGTCTCGTACAGCGTCACCGGCGGGTCGTACCGCCCCTGCTCGGGGTCGGGCCCGGGCGGCGGGAGCGCCGCCTGGTCGACCTTACCGTTGGGGGTCAGCGGCAGTGCCGTCAGTTGGTCCAGGTGTGCCGGGATCATGAACGTGGGCAGGTGGTCGGCGAGGTGGCTGCGCAGCTCCCGCCGGTCCAGCACCGCGCCCTCGGCCGGCACGCAGTACGCGCAGAGGACGGGCTCGCCCGCGGCGTCCGGGCGGACCACCACCACCGCCTCCGCCACGCTGGGCAGCGCCTTGAGACAGGACTCGACCTCACCGGTCTCGACCCGGTGTCCGCGTACCTTGACCTGGGTGTCGGCCCGGCCGAGCAGGTGCAGGACGCCGCCGGCGCCCCAGCGGGCCAGGTCCCCGGTGCGGTAGAGGCGCACCGGGGCGGCACCCGGCCGGCGGCTCAACGTCCGGGTGACGAAGCGCTGCCCGGTCTGCTCGGCGTCGCCGACATAGCCGGTCGCCACGCCGTGGCCACCGACCCACAGCTCGCCGGGCACACCGGGCGGCACCGGTTCGCCCTGCTCGTCGAGCAGGTAGACGGCGCTGTTCGGGAACGGCCGCCCGATCGGCACGACGTGGCCGGGGTCGAGGGTGTCCAGCGGGCCCTCGAAGTAGGTGCTGTCGATGGTCGCCTCGCTCAGGCCGTACGAGTTGATCACGCGGGTGTGCGGGCCGCCGAGTGCGCCCAGGCGCTGGTACTCCTCGACCGTCCAGACGTCCGAGCCGACGATCAACAGGCGCATGAACTCCAGCCGGCGCCCCTCCCGCTCGCAGTAGCTGAGCAGCCCCCGGGCGACGGCGGGGACGAACTCGCCGCAGTCGACGCGTTCGCCGACCATCGTGCGGTACAGCCGGTCGGTGTTGAACAACAGGTCACGGGTGACCAGGACCAGGGTGCCACCGGAGCAGAGGGCGCGGACGAGGTCGCCGGCGAACACGTCGAACGCGAAGCTGGCCATCTGCAGGTGCACCCGCACCTCGTCGAGGCGGTACTCCTGCCGCCAGCCGCCGTACACCGCGGCGAGGTTGCGGTGGGTGACCTGGACGGCCTTCGGCAGACCGGTCGAACCGGAGGTGTAGATGACGTAGGCGGGGTCGTCCGGGCTGACGCGCACGTCGGGGGCGGCGGCGGGCTCGTTCTCGGCCTCCCGCAGCAACGCGTGCAGGTCGAGCACCCGGGCAGCCGCACCGGACGCCTCGGTGAGGCTGTCGCGGGCCGCGCCGTCGGCGAGCACCAGGGCGGCCCCGGCGTTGCGCAGCATGTACGCCAGCCGCTCCTGCGGATAGTCGGCGTCGAGCGGCAGGTAGGCGCCGCCGGCCCGGAGCACCGCGAGCACCGCGACGACCAGCTCCGGGGACTTGTCCAGGCAGAGCGCGACCACCGCGCCGTCGCGCACACCGAGGTGGCGCAGCCGGTGGGCGAGCTGCTGCGAGCGCCGTTCCAGGGTGGCGTAGTCGAGCCGGCGGGTGGCGGCCGCGCCGCCGGAGCCGGCCGGCGCCACGACGGCGACGGCGTCCGGCCGCTGCGCGGCGACCCTGGAGACCAGCTCGTGGACCGGGGTGTCGCTCGGGGCCTGCCGCCGTGCGCCGCTCCAGTCGTCGAGCAGGAGTTCGCGCTCGTCCGTGCCGAGCAGTTCCAGCCGGCGGACCGGCTGCTCGGCCGCCGACCGGGTCATCGTGTCGAGCAGCTGGACGTAGTGCCGCGCGATCCGTCGCACCGTCTCCGGCAGGAACAGGTCGGTGTTGTACTTGAGGACGCAGTGGAACTGATGGTCGGCCTCGTCCTCGTAGACCGACAGGGTCAGGTCGAACTGCCCCTCCTCCTCCGGCAGCTCGATGTACTCCAGCCGGTAGCCGTACTTCTCGGTCGCCACCTTGTGGGTGAGCAGGATGAACATCACCTGGAAGACCGCCGAGCGGCTCGGGTCGTGTTGCAGGCCCAGCTGCTCCACCAGCAGCACGAACGGGTACTCCTGGTTGTCCAGCCCGTTGAGCACCGTGGTGCGCACCTGGGCCAGCAGATCGGCGATCGAGGGGTCGCCGGACAGGTCCGCGCGCAGCGGCAACGGGTTGACGAAGTATCCGTAGGTCGAGGCGAACTCCTCCTCCGTCCGCCCGGTCACCGGGCTGCCCACGATGACGTCGTCCTGCCCGCAGTAGCGGTGCAGCAGGACGTAGTAGGCGCACAGCAGCACCATGAACACTGTCGCGTTGTGGTCGCGGGCCATCGCGTGCACCCGTGCGGTCAGGCCCGGGTCCAGGGTGAAGAACTCCGACGCGCCGTTGTTGGTCTGCACCACCGGACGTGGCTTGTCGGTGGGCAGGTTGAGGATCGGCACCTCAGCCGGCAGGTGCGCCCGCCAGTAGTCGAGCGACCTGCGGGCCTGCGGGCTGCCGAGGAACCGGTTCTGCCAGTTGAGGAAGTCCAGGTAGCGGGCGGGCACCGGAGGGAGCTGCGCGGGTCTGCCCTGACGCAGCCCCTCGTAGACGGCGAGCAGTTCCTCGATGAAGGTGAAGGTGGAGATGGCGTCCGAGACGATGTGGTGGACGGCCTTCATGATGACCCACCGCTGCGGGCCGAGCCGGAACAGCCGGAAGCGCACCAACGGGTCGCGTTCGAGGTCGTACGGGCGTCGGTACTCCTGGATGATCGTCTGGTAGGTGTCGGCCCACGCCTGGTCGCGCACGTCGAACAGGGCGACGTCCGCCCGGCCCTGCGGGTGGATCCGCTGCACCGGCCGGCCCTGTTCGAGCAGGAAGTTCGCACGCAGGCTGGGATGGCGCGCGACGAGGACCCGGACGGCCTCGAACATCAACTCCGGGTCCAGTTCGACCCGCACCTCGACCGCGCCACCGATGTTGTAGGCGAAGCCGTCGGGGTTGAGCTGCTTGAGGAACCACAGCGCCTGCTGGTTCTGGGTCAACGGATAGCACTGCTCGTCGGTGTGCACCTCCACGTCGGCGCCGCCCGTGGCGGTGTCCGCGGCGAGCAGGTCGACCAGTCCCTCGTACGCCTGCTCGATCAGGTCGGCCAGCGGCGCGCCGCTGAGCAGCGCCACCACCGGCAGCGACACGTGCATCTCGGCGGCGACGCGGGCGCGCAGCTCCATCGCGAGCAGCGAGTCCAGGCCCAGGGCGGTGACGTTGGCCGAAGGGGCCACCCGCTCCGGGGGCACCCTGAGCACGGCCGCCACCACCGCGGTGAACCGCTCTCCGAGCAGCAGCCGCCGCCGGTCGGCGTCGGCGGCGCGGAACGCGTCCAGGAAGCTGTCGCGGTCGGCGTCCGGCGGCTGCGCCGCCGTCACGGCGAGGTCGGCCACCAGCGGCGGCACGGAGGGGTACCAGGCCAGGAAGGTCGGCCAGTCCACGATGGTGGCCACCAGCAACTGCGCCCGGTCCTGCCCGATCACCCGTTCGAGCACCGCCATCCCCGCCTCCGGCGACAGCGAGCTCATGCCGCGGCTGTGCCGGTAGTGGTGGACCAGGCCGAGCTCGGTGATCATGCCGGTGGCCCACGGCCCCCAGTCCAGGCTCAGCGCCGGCAGCCCGCTGGCGCGGCGGTGCTGCGCCAGCGCGTCCAGGAAGGCGTTGCCGGCGGCGTAGTTGCTCTGCCCGGCGGTGGTGAGCAGCGAGGCGATCGAGGCGAACAGCACGAAGTGCTCCAGCGGCTCGTCGCTCAGGTGGCGGTGCAGCAGGTAGGCGCCGAGCACCTTCGGGGCGTACGCGGTGTCGAACGCCGCCCGGTCGGTGTCGGCGAGCAGCGTGTCGCGGACCTGGCCGGCGAGGTGGAACACGCCCCGGATCGGCGGTGCCTGGCTGGCGCGGTAGTCGGCCAGCCAGCCGGTGATCGCGGTCTCGTCGGTGACGTCGAGCCGGGCCAGGACCGGTTGGCAGCCGAGCATCTCCAACTCCATGAGGAAGGCGATGCGGTCGCGGGTCGCGTCGTCCCAGCCCGGCTCGCCCCACCGCTGCCGGGGCGGGACCGGGCTGCGCCCGAGGAGGACGAGCCGGCGGGCACCCCGGCGTACGAGGGTGCGGCACAGCAGCCGGCCCAGCGCGCCGAACGCGCCGGTCACCAGGTAGGCGCCGTCGGCGCGCAGGCGCAGTGGCAGCGGGCGGGTCAGCTCGTCGGCCGGGCGCAACCGGCTGGTGAACCGGCCGTCGCCGCGCAGGGCGATCTCGTCCTCGTCGGCGACGGCCAGTTCCCGGAGCAGGGCCGCCGCCTCCGCCCGTCGGGCGGCCCGGTCCCGGCCGCCGGCCGGGTCGAGGTCGACCAGCTTGCCCGGGTGGTTGAGCAGTTCCTGGTGGCGCAGCACCCGGCAGACGCCCCAGGCGGGCGCGCCCAGCGGCCGCACCGGGTCCGTGTCCCGCACCGCCTGCGTGCCCCTGGCGACGACGTGCAGCCGGCCGTCGGTCCCCTGGGCCTGTAGCGCCCGGGCGAGCGCCACCAGGGAGTAGACGCCGAGGCTGGTGTGCCCGGCGACCTCACCGGCGGCGACGTGGTCCAGCGGCGGCAGGTCCAGGCCCCACAGGTGCACGACGTCGTGCGACGGTCCGGAGCCGGCCGCGCGCAACTCGGTGAGGAGGCGGTGCATGTCGTCGGCGTGGCCCGGCCGCACGGTCGAGCCCGCACCCTCGCGGTCGAGGTGGTAGCCGGGTCCCGGCCGTACCAGGTGGCAGTGGCCACCGCGGGCCGCCACCAGATCGGCCAGTTCCTCGGCCAGACCGTCCCGGTCGGCGAGGACCAGCCACCGGTCGCCGGCCAGGTCGGTGCTCCCGGGTCGCGGCTCGGGGTCGGCCAGCGGCTCCCGCCGCACCCACCGGAGCTCGGCGAGCCAGCTGTCGATCGTGCCGACGCCGACGGCGGCGGTGGCCTTCTCCACGTCCGCGGCGCGGAAGCCTCCGACGTGGCCCAGCGGGGTGCCGTCGTCGGCGTAGACCGCGATGTCGCCAATCAGCTCGTCGGCGTCGCGCCGCACGATCGTCGCGTGTGCCCACAGCGCCTGGTCGCCGACCGGGTCGAGGCGGACCTCCGCGATCGACAGCGGCAGCCGGATGCCGGTGTGCCCGTCGCCCGGATCTTCGGCGTCGAGCAGTTGCGGGGTCAGCAGGGTCTGGAAGCAGGCGTCGAGCAGCACCGGGTGGACGTGGTGGCCGGCGGCGGAGCCGTCGAGCACGGCCGGGGGTCGGATCCGCGCCAGAGCCTCGCCCGGGCCGATCCACACCTGCTCGATCCCCCGGAAGGCCGGGCCGTAGTGGTAGCCGAGGGCGGCGAGGTCCGCGTAACACCGCGCGCCGTCGAGGTGGTGTGCCAGGCGTTGCGTCACCGCGTCGACGGCCAGCCGGGAGACGCGCCGGCGGGGTTGGCCGGCGAGCAGGGCGCCGGTGGCGTGCACGGCAGGCTCGGACGAGCCGGCGACGATCGAGGCCACGGTGAACTCGCCGGAGTTGGCGGCCACCGACAGCTGCACGGTCCGGGACTCGCTGGCGGACAGGAACAGGGCCTTGCGCAGTTCGATGCCGGCCAGCGTCGCCGCGCCGCCGTCGGTGAGCGCGCGGACCGCCTGCGCCGCCATCTCGAGGTAGCCGGCCGCCGGGAACACCGCGTTTCCCTGGATGCGATGGTCGTCGAGGTACGGCAGGTCCTCGGTGTCGAGCCGCACCTCCCAGGTGGGTTCGGCGCTGGCCAACCGCCGGCCGAGCAGCGGATGGTCCCGCTGCCCGAGCCTGACCTGCGCGACGGGGCGCGGCTCCGCCCAGTATCGGTCGCGCCGGAAGGGGTAGCGGGGCAGCGGCACCGGCGTTCCGGCCGGGTGCAGGACGTCCCAGGCGATCTCCACGCCGAGGTTGTGCAGGGCGGCGAGGGACAGGAGCATGCGCGCCGGCTCGTCCTCCCCGCGCCGGATCGACGGCAGGGTGCGACCTTGCAGGCCCCTGCCGGCGAGGCACTCCTGGATGGAGTAGCCGAGGACCGGGTGCGGGCCGATCTCGAGAAAGAGGCGGTACCCGTCGTCGGCGAGCCGGTCGACCGCGCCACGGAACCGCACGCTGTCGCGGACGTTGCGCCACCAGTAGTCGGCGTCGAGTTCGGGGCCGCGGGCCACCCCGTCCTGCCCGGTGAGGTAGACGGGCACCCGGGTCGGGCGCGGGGCGAGGCCGTGGAGCGAGGTGAGCAGCTCGTCCTTGATCATGTCCATGGCGGCGCTGTGGTACGGCACGCGCACCGCGACGAACTTGGCGAACGTCTGTTCCGCGGCGAGCTCGGCGGCCAGCTCTGCGAGGGCGCTCTCGTCACCGGCGAGGGTCACCGCGCCGGGGCTGTTGACCGCGGCCACGGAGACCCGGCCGCCGTAGCGCCGGCTCCGCTGCCCGGCCTCGGCCTCGGTCAGCCCGACCGCGAGCATGGTGCCGGTCCCGACGAGCTTCTGCTGCAACCGGCTGCGGTGCACGACGATCCTGACCGCCTCTTCGAGGGAGTAGACGCCGGCCTCGAAGAAGGCGGCGACCTCACCGGTGCTGTGCCCCACGATCGCGTCGGGACGTACGCCGTAGCTGCGCCACAGGGCCGCCAGGCCGACCTGGACCGCGAAGTTGGCCGGCTGCGCGAGCCAGGTCTCGGCCATGCGCGAGTCGGCCTCGTCGGCGTTCAGCTCGTCGGTCAACGACCAGCCGGTGATCCGCCGGATCTCCCGGTCGCAGCGGTCGACCGCCTCCCGGTACACCGGCTCGTCGGCGTAGAGCTGGCGGCCCATCGCCCACCACTGCGGGCCCATGCCGGTGAACACCCAGACCAGCCCGCGCTCGGCCGCGTCGTGCCGGTGGCCGGTGAGCACGTGTGGGTGCGGCTCGCCGCGCAGGTAGGCGCCCAGCGCCTCGTCCACCGAGGCCCGGCTCGCGTCCGCCGCCGTGGGATACACGACGGACAGGCGGTGCTCGTGGTGCTGGCGACGGCGGGCCAGCGTGTAACCGAGATCGGCAAGCGCGACGGCGTCGGGTCCGCCGGCCCCGGCCAGTTCCTCGCGGATGCTTGCGGCGAGCTCCGGGAGGGCGGCGGGGTCGCGCGCGGTCAGGGGAAGGATCGTGTACGCCGGTGCGCCGGCCGGGGGCGCGGCCGGGGTCGGCCGTTGTGGTGCCTCCTCGATCAGCACGTGCGCGTTGGTGCCGCCGAAGCCGAAGGAGTTGACCCCGGCGCGGGCCGGCCCCCGGTGCCGCGGCCACGGTGTGGGCGCGGTGGGGATCTCGAACGGCAGGGAGGCCAGGTCGATCTCCGAGTTGACCTGATCGAGATTGATGTGCGGGGCGATGACGCGGTGCTTGACGGACATCGCGGTCTTGATCAGGCCAGCGACGCCGGCGGCCGACTCGGTGTGCCCGATGTTGGTCTTCACCGACCCGACGTAGCAGGTCTCCCCGGGCCGGCGGCCGATCGCCAGCGCCCGGCCCAGCGCGTTGGCCTCGATGGGGTCGCCCACCGGGGTGGAGGTGCCGTGCGCCTCCACGTACTGGAGGCTGCCGGGGGCGATCCCGGCCTCGGCACACACCCGCTCGATGAGGGTGACCTGGGCGTCGGCGCTCGGCACGGTGATGCCGTTGGTGCGGCCGTCCTGGTTGACGCCGCTGCCGATGATCACCGCGTGGATCGGATCGCCGTCCCGTAGCGCGTCCGACAGCCGCTTCAACGCGACCGCCCCGACGCCCTCGGCCCGGACGTACCCGTCGGCCGACGCGTCGAAGGTGCGCGAGCGGCCCTGCGGGGACAGGAATCCGCCTTTCGTCTCGGCGATGGTGTACTGCGGGGTCAGGTGCAGCAGTGTCCCGCCGGCGAGCGCAAGGTCGATCTCGCCGCGCAACAGGCTCTGCCGGGCCAGGTGCACGGCGACCAGGGAGGAACTGCACGCGGTGTCGATCGACATGCTCGGGCCCCGGAAGTCGAAGCAGTACGAGATGCGGTTCGACACCATGGTCATCATGGTTCCGGTCGCCGTGTGCGCCGCCAGGGTCTCGAAGCTCAGGTCCGAGAACTGGAGGATCTTGTAGTCCAGGGTGAACGCGCCGACGAACACCCCGACGTTCCGTCCGGCCAGCTCCGCCGGCTTCTGCCCACCGTCCTCCAGCGCCTCCCAGCTGACCTCCAGCAGCTTGCGCTGCTGCGGATCCATGTGTTCGGCCTCGCGTGGGCTGATGCCGAAGAAGGCCGGGTCGAATTCGGCGATTCCGTCGATGTAGCCGCCCCGACCGCCGACCAGCCGCCCCGGCTTGGCCCGGTCCCGGCTACCGAGCGTGGCGATATCGTAGCGATCCGCGGGCGTTTCGGTAATGCAGTCCTTGCCGGCGAGGACGTTCTGCCAGAAGGTCCGATAGTCCGATGCGCCACCGGGCATACGACACCCGATACCGATGATGGCGATCTTTTCCGAGTCGCCGGCGCCCGACGAGTTCTGCTCTTGCGCACCGGCAGCACGGGAATACGTCATTGTCGAGTCCTTCTGGGTCGCGGACGGGACGAACGGAAGACACGCATGCGGGGTGTCAGCCACGCGCACCTCGGGCGCCGGCTCGGGAGCGCCACGGGTGCAACAGGCTGGCGACGATTTCACCGGTCGGTGGAAACGATTTGGGATCGTGCAGCCCGACCGCGGCCGGACGGCGGCCCGAACGCCACGTGAAGGTGCCGAATAGCTGATCCCAGATGGAAAGATCGGAGCCGAAATTGCCGGCCTCGGCGAGGTCCGTGCTGTGATGGAGACGGTGCTGCTCAGGGCTGCTGAAAACATGGTTCAGCCAACCGATGCGCACATCGATGTTGGCGTGGATGAAGTAACCCTGGACGATGACGAACAAGCCGATGGCGAACACGGCCGGCTCGGAGAATCCGGCGAAGGCGAGCGCCAACTGCACCGCGCCCTGGGCGAGCACGATGTCGAAGATGTGGTTGACGCCGTTGTTGCCGACGTTGACCTTGTCCGGCACGTGGTGCACCCCGTGGAGTCGCCACAGCCACGCGTTGGTGTGCCCGAGCCGGTGCATGACATAGCTGGCCAGCGAGCCGAGCAGCACCGCGAACGGCAGCTCCGCCCACAGCGGGAGCCACCCCTGGGGCACGGCGACCACCCCGACCAACGCCATGATCGGCAACTGGGCCAGCCCGCCGCCGAGCACCGTGAGCAGAAAGTAGGTCCCGTACCAGCGCCATTCACGCAGGCTCGGATGCCAGGCCGGTTCGTACGGGATCAGGCGCTCAAGGATCGCGAAGTAGGTGAGCGAACCGACCAGAAAGGCGAAGTTGACGGCGCCGAGGTTCCACCCGTACCGCAGCGCGGCCACGCCGACCACGACCATGGCGACGACCAGTGTCGGGTAGGCCGCGATCCGTGCGAGGGCACGCGCGGCCGAGATGGCACGGGCCCTCGGCGCGGCCGACGCCAGAGCGGTGTCGCAGTCATAGGAAATGTCCACGCTCTCTCCATCGCAGGTCTTGTCGGCCGCTCAACCCAAGCGGGCTGTCCATTACGTCTTGGCACACCATGAGGCACGGTGGAGACGGGCTGTTTCCGCGCACGGAACAGCCGGTTCGACACGACATGACGACAGCACGGGACGGAGTACGGCCGCCTTTCGGGGACACGCTTGCATCAACAACGAAATGGCATTGGCGAGCCTGGGATTCTTACGCGGCCCAGGTTTGGTGCGGCATCGGCCCGACATCGACCATGCGGGAAACTTCCGTGAACGCCGAGCGTGGGCGCGAGTGGCACAAGACCCCTCTCCCCCTTTGCAATGCCGTGCTCACAGACAGTAAAACGATTGGCGTCGAGATCGGTAGCCGCCTATCACCATCTGAACGCTGCAAACCTGACACCCGGAGCGGACCGGGTTACTGTTTGTCACGAAATTACAGTCTTTGGTGGATCAGAATTGCCGACCTGGCGCGCAGGATCGGATGCGTGCGCGCCGGCCCTGCGCGGGACACCCTGCTGGGAATGGGCGCACCGCTGTCGGCCTGGGCGCGACTCGTCGGCTCGCGCCCCACCCCGATGCTCGACAGGCGGACGGCCTCGAACGATTGGCGCGCTGGCGGCAACACCGGTCGCGGCGGAACGTCGCGGCGGCCGAACGGCATCAACAGCCGCCGGTCGGCGAGGGACCGGGGTATCTGTTTCGGGTGGGGCGGAGGCACCACCATGCGAACCACACCGCCACGATCGCCGGTGATCGCTGCCACCAAACTCAGGCAGCTCGCAGCGCCGTCAGCCCAGCTGAGGAGTCATGCCGCCAGGGGCACGGAGGCGGCTCGGAGGCGGCTCGGTCAGACCCGCCCCTAAAGGGGTCCTATCAACGGTAGGCGTCGCGCCGGTGGCGGATCGAGTGGATCTCCACGACTCGTTTCGCCTCGTTGATCTGGTAGACGATCCGGTAGGTGCCACGCCGGGCGGAGTGGAAGCCGTCGAAGGGTTCGTCGAGAGGCTTGCCCACCCGGTGCGGGCTGACCGCGATCGCCCGCTGGATGGTCTCCGTCGCCGCGACCGCCACCTCCAGCGGCAGGTCCTCGTGCAGGTTGCGGCGAGCCTGACGGGAGAACATCACCGTGTACGGGCTGAGCGGTTCGTCGATGTGGTCGTCGGACCGCCTGCCTCCTGGAGGCATTAGGCCGCCCTGCTTCGACGCCGCTCCAGCTCGGCACGAACCTCGTCCACCGAGAACGTGTCGCCGGCCGCGAAATCCTCCCGCGACTGGCGCAGGTCCGCGAGGGTCTCGTCGTCGGACAGCAGGTCCAACGTCTCCCGCATCGACTCGTACTCGGCCACCGAGATCAGCATCACGTCGGCCCGGCCGTTACGGGTGATCGTGAAGTGATCATGCTCCCGCGCGACCCGGTCGGCGAGTTCAGCGATCCGAGCCTTGGCTTCCGTGATCGGAATGGTCTCCATGTCGACCACTTTAGCGACCGGTCAGAATCATGACCAATCCGACTACTCATCGCGATGACCACGGCTCCCCGCCATGCTGAAACCGAGTGCAGTGGGCCGGAGATGTCACCAATGCGAACGACTCGCCTCATCGTAGGGGATGTCAGCTGAGGCTCGCGGGGATCAGGCGATCTGACGGAGATCGCTGCCGTAGTCGAAGATGATCCGCATCCGGGCACCGAGCGCTCGTGCGTACCGGCTGAGGGTCGCCACCTCGTTGGCGTCCAGGTCGCCGTTTTCGATCTGGCTCACTCGACCGGGCGTGACTCCCATCAGCTCGGCCACCTGCCGCTGGGTGAGACCGAGACGCTTGCGCTCCTCGGCGAGGTGGAACGCGCTGACCCACGCCTCGGTGCGAGCGCGTTCGGCGTCGAGCGCGTCGTCGTCCCCGTCGTGCAATTCGGCGCGGATGTCGTCCCAGCCATGGAAGTCGACCATCAGCCCTCCCTCCGTCTTCCTCTCGAAGGCTAGCCAACCCTCGTAGGCGACCTCGGCGATCGGGATCGCGTTCTCGTACCACCGCGTCCAGTCTCCGGCCTTGTTGCCGGCGACCAACAGCACCGCCTGCGACCATGGATCGAAGACGAACAGAAGCCGGATAGCGACGTCGCGGCCGGACCTCGGCCGCAGCTCCTTGAGGTTGCTGATGCTCGAACCCCGGAGAGTGTCGACCAGCGGACGCCCCAGACCCCCAAGACAGCCACACCACCAGCGCACGACATGTAAGACGCCCCCGCCAGGCCACGAGGGAGGCCAGGGCGTGGCCGACGCCGGTCACCGCTGCTCCGTCGGCAGGATGCGAACCTCGGCGACCGCCACGTGTCGAGGTCTGGTCACCATGAAGGTGACCGCCTCCCGTGTTGCTCACGGGACGACGCTCGAATTAACGTTGACTTCAATGTAAAGGTCGAACGGAGGATCCCGGATGCGGATCGGCGAACTCGCCAAGGCCACCGGCGTGAGCACCCGGGCGCTGCGCTACTACGAGGAGCAGGGCTTACTGCCCGCCGTCCGTCTCGGCAACGGATACCGCGAGTACGGCGAGCAGGCGGTGCTCCGGGTCGCCTTCATCCAGGATCTCTACAGCGCCGGGCTACCGTCGGAGGTCATCCGGAAGATCCTCCCGTGCTCCAGCGGCCAACACCCGACGGGCGACTGCTCCGCGCTGTACGAACAGGTCCGGCAGGTCCGCGACCGGCTGGCCCGCCAGGAACAACTGATCGCGCAGCGGCGGGCGATGCTGGACAGCTACCTCTCCGGCATCGCCTCCCCGGGCGACCTGACGGGGCCGCGACCGGTCACTCCCGCCGGCTCGATCTAGCCGACGAATCCGTTTGTCAAGGACCGGGACCAGGCGTGCGCCCGCTCAACGGCTCCGCGTCATCACCGCAACGCGAGAGTGGCCATGAAACGTGGGGGCACCATGCGAACCGGGGCGGTTGTCACCCTGTTACGGCCCCCGTCGACCACGGCGGGCCCAGTCCCCTCCAGGGCCGCCAGCACTGTGCGGGCAACCTGGGCGGGCTGACGCTTCCCCCGGTCCGGCCGCGGATTCATGGGCGTCCGTGTCTGCCCGGGGCTCACCGCCACCACCCTGACGCCACTGGTTCTGGTCTCGGCCCACAGCGCCTGTGTGAACGAGAGGACGTAGGCCTTCGACGCCGCGTAGGCGGCCAGGACGGGTGCCGGCGTGTAGGCCCCGGGCTGGCGGTGTTGACGACCGCGCCGCGCCCGCGGTGGACCATGGCGGCAACCATGAGGGCGGTCAGCTCGGTCAGGGCGCCGACATTGAGGTCCACCAGTTGCCGCAACCTCGCGGGGGCGCTGTCCGCCACCATCGCCCGCATGCTCGCGCGGCTTTGTTGACCAGCATCTCCACGTCGGCACCCGCCCTGCGCACGATCTCCACCAGACGGCGGGGAGCGCCGGGTTCGTCGAGGGCGAGTGCGACGCTCAGCACAGCGATGCCGTGTCGCTTAGGCAGCGCGGCGGCGGTCTTCTCCAGCTGCTCGGCGTCGTGGGCCACCAGCACCAGGTTGGCCTTGTGACCGGCGAGCTCGTCGGCGATCGCTGCGCCAATGCCGCTCGACCCGCCCGTAGTGAGGGCGTAGCGGCCCTTCATGTCAGATGCCGTCGTCATGCCGCTCAACCTAGACATTGACGTCAGCATGAAGGTCAAGATGCGCCAGGAGTGACACCGGTTGCCGCGCAACCTCAACTCGACACGTCTGGACTACCGGCTGCGGCGATCGGGCGGCGGTCGATTCTGGCCGCGACCATCACGAGTCGGCGTGCTGCCTCGGATCCGGGGCGAGGGAAATGCTGCCGTTCACCGTATGGGCCTGAATTACCGTGCCAACCCGGGCCCCACCGGAGACCTCGTTGATCACCGTCGCTGGAACCGAACCCGGCAGGAAGTTCGCAGCACGCGCCCATTCCGCGAGATCGGCTGCGAACGTCGGATGGCCGGCGGCCAACTCGCACAGTCGCTGGACCAGCATGACCACCTCGTCGCGACAGGTCGGAACGGCCGTCCACCGTTCGACACTCCCTGCCCCGGAGGTGTCGCGTCGGACCAACCGCCCCAGTGACTCCCATGCCTGGCGACCGGCCTCGGTGCCTATCCCTGCGGCGGTGGCGGTGACCGCCGCGGTGATGACTCCGATCAACTCTGGGTCCAGCATCGAAAATTTCCCTTCTTAGCCGGCAATCGCCGTACCGGGATCTAGCCGGGCGGAATCGGTGGCTGCCATCGACGGCCCGCGTACCGAGCCAGCGCGGCGGCGACGTCCGGTGGCACCGCCTGGTTGACTGCCATCGGGAGCACCAGCCACCATCCGTCGGCACCGGCGAAGTACGACGACGGCGGCGGCGCCCCCGGATGCAGCCGTACGTGCAGCCCGTAGTACCCGCTGTCGACACCGCGCCGGAAGATCCTTCGGATTGCAATCTGTTCGACGTCATCCCACCGGTGGTGGGACTGCTTTCGGCCCATCGTGCTTTCGACGAAGTCAGCGGTGATCCGCAGCCCCACCCACTTCCCGGGCAGCAGATAGCTCACCAGCGTGATCAGGATCCACACGCCGACCAGGACGAACACCCAAGTCCAGGCAACCGGGTCAGTCCAGCGCCCGGTCAGGGTGTTGAGGAGCACCCAGCCACCGATGAACATCGGCAACGCCCGCCAGTGGGCGATGACGAATCGGCGGGCACGGCCTTGGGCACGAAAGTCCCCCGGTGTCTCGTGTACCCGGAAGTTGCGGTTCGCAGAGAGCGACGGCACCATGGTCCCAGCCTGCGGCCGCCCGACGGGCGCGGCGGTCGGACCGGGCGACTCCATCGAGCCGTGGCGCGAACTCGGCGCGGGCCGCTGGTGCGGTACCACTGGCCTGCCGCGGGTCGCGGCGAGCCGCTGTTGCAGTCGGAGATTGCGGAACCGGTAGCTGCCGCCACTGCGCCGGAGCAGCCCGTTGCGGTGCGCATCCCGGAGGAACTCTGGCAGCGACCACGGCAGGCACCCGGCCAGGGCCAGAGTGCACCGGGACAGTTGCCAGCGACTCCAAGGGCTGAGCAGCGCGAGAATCGCCGCCGCCCCGAACCATCCGGTGAGGACCTCGGGCCAGCCCCGGTGACCGATCCCGCTCACCCAGTCCGGGGCAGCCTGCCCGAGCCCGATCAGCGGGGCAACGATCCCGACGGTCAACCCGACGGACCTACGCTCGGCACGCAGTAGCGCGTCCGGACTCGGCGCGTCCACAGCGTCTGAGGGCGCGGCAAAGACCACCATCAAGACCGCCGGCGCGGCATACCCCAAGATCACCACGAGCACGAAAACATCTCGCATGGAATCGCCCAGCACCCATAGGGAGAGCAGGACGCTGGGCACGACCACGACGGTCCCAGCGCCCAACGCCCGACGCAGCGATACACCCCGGCCCGCCGAACGCAGCGCCGCGCCAAGCCGGAACGGATTGGCGCGCCTCCGGGGCTGCCACAACCGGTGTCCGAACCAGAGCAGGGTAGCCATCTGCACCGCCCTGCCGAAGACGATTCCGCCGAACAAGGCGTTCACTGGTCCGAGCGTGTCGAGGAACAGTTCACCGCTCCGGGAAGCAGTGCTCGCGTGCCAGCCGATCACCGTGTTGACAATCGCACCCAGCCCGATGCCCAACACGACCAGCACGGGCAGCCCGAGCACCCGGGGCAGAGCCGCGGTGTGCAGTCGCCACCAGGCCAGCTCGACGGTCTGCCGCCGAGTGAGGTACCCGGCAAGGAAAGCGAGCCAGCGGTGGGCACGCTCGGGGTTCCACTGTCCCGGCGCATGCATCCGGTCGGGCCCAGGCGGAGTGGGGGCGAAGACCGTCGGCACGATCTGGTCCAGCAGGTGGTCCTCGATCGCGGCCCGGTCCGGCAGCCGCCGGGTGTCGAGCAGCTCGCCGGGGTCGGCCGGCGGATTCCGGTACGTACGCCGGGCGAGCCAGACCATCAGCGGGGTGGAGAGCGCCTCGGCGAGCGGCCCCGCCGGGTGACGCCGCAGCTCGGCGAAAACTGGCTCCCAGCGGTGAGCCAGGCCCGGCGGGGTAGCGAGACGCAAATACTCGACACCCACTTCGGCGGCCACCGGCAGCGCCTCGACCACTGCCGCCGAGCCAACGAGGTACCCAGACGACGAGAGTGCCTCGTATTCGGCACTGCGTGAGGTCAGCACCACCGGATCCCCGGGCGCGAGCGCGTGGTTGAGACTGCTCAGGACCGCTCGCCGACGGTGCGGCGGCAACTCGTCCAGTCCTTCCAGGATCGGAATCAGCCGGCGATCGCTGACCAGCCGCGCGGCCGGATGGCGTCCCTCCACCGCCGGCAGGCCCGGATAATCTGCGGTGACCCGCTGAGTCAGCCAAGTTCGGAAATGGTGGCGTTCGGCGTCCCAGTCGGACAACGGCAGCACCAGAGGTACGCCGTGCCGCTCACCGTCTTTGAGCCGGCGAGTCAGCAACTCCAGGGCGAGAAGGACAGCGAGGGTGGTCTTGCCCGCACCTGCAACGCCGAGGATGACCAGTCGTCGTTGCTCACCGGCGAGGAACGCCCCGGCTACGGTTTCCACACCGTCGATACGTCCGGAGCCGCCGGCACCGACCTTCTCTGGATGGTCCGCGACGTCCCACCGTTGTGCCCAGCTGACCTTCAGCGGTGCCGGGTCCGCCAGGTCCCATGTGTTCGCCTCCTCCCGCCACTGCGCGAAGACACTCTGGGCAAGCACGTCCGCAGCCTTCTCCAAGGGCTCCACCGGAGCCGGGGCCTGCACAACGAACTCTCCGTTGAGCACGCCGACCTGTATCAGGACGCCGACCGTACCGTCGACTACCGCCTGGTTCTGGATGTGCAGCCGCGCATCCATGCCGGCATCCCCGGTCATGACGCGGCGACCGGTGCCAGTCGGAACAACACATTGCCGGGCGGGAACGACCGGACCATCCCCGCATCGTGCCGGAAGTCGGCAACCCGCAGGACCAAACCGTCGCCGGTCCGACAGTTGGCCACAGTGTCGTACCCACCAGACCAGAACCGATGGTTCCGTGCCATATCAACAGCCCTGAAAACTGACAACACAGCCCGCCTGCCAGCGCGACACGGGCACGATCTGGACAACCTCAGGCTCGGTCCACGTCAACCAAAGCGCCCGCTGATGCTCGCTCTTCCGCCGATCGCCCACGCGCCTACAACGACCGTACTGGCACCGAGAAACGCCGACGCGGATGATATTCAAGAAGCCACTCCCAGTCATCGCCGCGAGCGGTGCGTACAGACCGCAGAACCGTCCCCAACCTCGGCACAGGGGTTCGCGACCGCCGGAGCTGATCGGCGCACCCCACGGGCCGGGGCGGGCTCGTTCTGCCCGGGCTTCTGTGCGTCTGCAACATGCCCGCGGACGCCATTGCTCTGGGCGGTGGCCCCACGGTGCCCCCAGAAGCGCAAGGGCTCTAGATCAATTGGCGGAGTTTTGGCTGGTGGGGCGGACGGGACTCGAACCCGTGACCGAGGGATTATGAGTCCCCTGCTCTAACCCGCTGAGCTACCGCCCCGCAACCGCGCCGGATCGTAACCCGCCCGGCGAACACCGGCCAGCACGAAACGGCCCCACCTGTCGGCGACGGATCGATGATCCAGCACGATGGGCAACGCGAGGATAACAGCACGCAGCGGTCCGCGACGGCCTCAGCCCGGCGCGCGCAGCTCGGCCAACACCGCCCCGGCTGCCCGCCAGCCGCTGGCCAGCGCGCCCTGGATGGACGGGCTGTCACGGTGGTCCCCGGCGACGAAGAGGCCGCCGCCGAGCGCCACCGGTTTGCGCAGCCGCCCCTGCGGCGGCGGTGCGGCGGGCAGCGCGGCGGGGACGTCGACGGTGGTCAGGTGCTCCCAGTCCGCCGTGGGGCGGCCGTAGAGACGGGCCAGCTCGGCGCGGACGACCGGCTCGGGCGGCGCGGACGGGCCGACGACGGAGGTGGCGACGAGGTGCCGCCCGGCGGGCGCGTACGTGGGCGCGGCCTGGCTCAGCACGACGGTGTTGGCGACGAGTTCCCGGCGGTCGCCGTCGACGAGCAGGATCGGCTCGTCCAGGGGCGGGGTGTCCGTGGCGTGGTAGTAGGTGGTGTAGGCGTGCATGCGTACCCGGTCGAGGGCCGGCAGCAGCGTGCCGGCGGTGGGCGGGTCGACGGCGACGAGCACGGCGCGGCAGCGCAGCTCGCCGGCCTGGGTGCGTACCCGGTGGGGGTCGACCCCGGTGACGGGCGTGCGCAGCTCGACCAGGTCGGCGGGCAGCGGCGCGGCGATGGCCCGGGGCAGCGCCCCCATCCCCTGCGCCGGCACGCCGACGCGCCCCCGGGCGAACGAGCGCAGCACCATCGCGAGCACGTGGCTGGAGGTCTCCAGCGCCCGGTCGACGAGCACGCCGGACAGGAAGGGCCGCAGCAGTTCCTCGATGATCGCGCTGGAGAGGCCGGCGCGGCGCAGCGCCGCCTCGGCGGTGGTCTCGGGGGCGTCGAGCAGGCGGCCGGGCGGCAGGGTGGCGCAGCCGGCGGCGAGCGCCGCGAACCGGAGCCGGTCGCGCAGCGAGCCGACGCCGGCCCGCGCGGTGCCCGCCGCCCCGGCCGGCTCGCGCAGCGGGTGGACCAGCCGGGCGACGGTCGCGCCGCGCCGGACCAGCACCCCGGGGGTGAACCAGCCCAGGTCGAGGGTGGCCAGGTCGAGCAGCGTGCCGAGCCGGGGGTACGCGGTGTTGAGCACCTGGAAGCCCCGGTCGATCAGGTACCCGTCGACCGTGTCGGTGGCGACCCGGCCGCCGAGCCGGTCGCCGGCCTCCAGCAGCCGCCAGGACACGCCGGCGCGGTGCAGCCGGCGGGCGGCGGCGAGCCCGGCGAGGCCGCCGCCGACGATGACGACGTCGTGTTCAGCGGGCATGGCGCGCCTTCCGGTCCGTGCGGCCGAGCCGGCCGGGCCACCAGATCCGGGCCCCGATGTCGTACGACAGGGCGGGCACCAGCAGCGACCGGACGACGATGGTGTCGAGCAGGACCCCGACGGCGACGGCGACGCCCAGCTCGACGAGGACGACCAGCGGCAGCACGGCGAGCGCGGAGAACGTCGCGGCGAGCACGATGCCGGCGGAGGTGATGACGCCGCCGGTGACGGCGAGGCCGGCGAGGACGCCGGGGCGGGTGCCCCGGTGCACCGACTCCTCGCGGACGCGGCTCATCAGGAAGATGTTGTAGTCGATGCCGAGGGCGACGAGGAAGACGAACGCGAACAGCGGGAACGACTGGTCGACGCCCGGGTAGTCGAGCAGGTGGCGGAAGATCAGCGCGCACAGCCCGAGGGTGGCGAGGAACGACAGCACCACGGTCGCGATGAGCAGCAGCGGGGCGAGCAGGGCGCGCAGCAGCAGGGCCAGGATGACGGCGATCACCAGGAGCACCACGGGGATGATCACGTTGCGGTCGCGGGCGGACGCGTCGGAGGTGTCCACGTTGATCGCGGTGAACCCGCCGACGACGGAGTCCGAGCCGGGCACGCCGTGCACGGCCTCGCGCAGGTCGCGGATGGTGCGCTCCGCGCCGTTGCTGTCGGGCGGGTCGGCGAGGGTGGCCTCGAACTCGACGCGGCCGTCGACCACCTTCGGCGGGGCGTTCGGGTCGGGCGGGCCGGCCTGGCTGCCCTGGGTGACGGGGCGGACGGCGGCGACGCCGGGCACGCGCTGGGCCACCTCGGCGACCTGCTGGGCGCTGGCCTGGTTGGTGAAGATGGTGGCCGGGCTGCCGGTGCCGGCCGGGTAGTGGGCGGCGATCACGTCCTGGCCGGCGACGGAGTCGGTGCGCTGGGTGAACAGGTCGGTCTGGCCGAGGGTGGTGACGCCGAGCTGGGTGAGGCCGATGGTGAGCAGGGCCAGCACGGCGGCGGTGGTGAGCCAGACGACCCGGGCGCGGCGGGCGACGAAGCCGGCGACGCGGCTCCAGAGGCCGTGCTCGGTCTGCGGGTCGGCCTGGTCGACGGCGGGGCGGCGCGGCCAGAACGCCCAACGCCCGCCGAGCACCAGCAGGGCGGGCAGGAAGGTCAGCATGACCAGCAGGGTGGCGGCGATGCCGATGGCGGCGATCGGGCCGAGCGCCCGGTTGGAGTTGAGGCTGGACAGCAGCAGGCAGAGCAGGCTGAGGATGACGGTGCCGCCGGAGGCGACGATCGCGGGGGCGGCGCCCCGCCAGGCGGCCCGCATGGCGGCCCAGGGACGCTCGTGCCGGTGCAGTTCCTCCCGGTAGCGGGCGATGAGCAGCAGCGCGTAGTCGGTGCCCGCGCCGAAGACGAGGACGGTGAGGATGCCCTGCGCCTGGCCGTTGAGCTTGACGACGTCGTGGTCGGCGAGGAGGTAGACGAAGACGGCCGCGAGGGCGTACGAGGTGCCGGCGGCGAGCAGCGGGAAGACCCACAGCACCGGGCTGCGGTAGACGACCAGCAGGATGACCAGCACCACGCTGAGGGTGACCAGCAGCAGCGGCCCGTCGATGGCGCCGAAGACCTCGATGAGGTCGGCGAGCAGCCCGGCGGGCCCGGCGACGTCCACGGTGAGGCCGCCCCGGTCGGCGCCGGCGATGGCGCGCAGCTCGTCGACGACCTGCCCGATCCGCTCCCCTTCGGCCTCGTCGATGGGCACGACCACCTGGAGGGCCTGGCCGTCCTGGCTGGGCACGGGTGGCGGGATCGGTGTGACGACGCCGGGGACCTGGGCGAACCGGGCGGCGTCGGCGGCGGCCCGCTGCCGGTCGGCGTCGGTGATGCCGGTGGTCCGCGCGTAGACGACGAGCGCAGGGGTGGTCTGCTGGTCGGCGAACTGGGCGGTCAGGTCCTGCGCCCGGGTGGCCTCGGCGTCGGCGGGCAGGAAGGAGGCGTTGTCGTTGGTGGAGACGTCCCCCAGCTTCCCGGCGTAGGGCCCGGCGACCCCGCCGACGACCAGCCAGCCGATGACGACCAGCGCAGCGACAAGCGTGGCGGTGCCGCCCCGTCTTCCGGCCATCCCACCCACCCACCTCTTGAATCGACGCAGCGATCGACGCAGCGGGAGTCTAAGTCGACATCGACCATCCTGCCGGCCGGGTGCGCCCAGGCGGGCCGAAACGGCCCCGATACCCCCGCCCGGCCGGCCCTGACGCGGCGCGCGGGCTCCGCGCCCGCCTGCCGGGTCCACGGGGTGAGCGGGGAACCCCGCTCTACCGCAGGCGTTAAGAGGGGGCCCTTCCTTGCGTCAAGCGCATACGAGGAGGCCCGCCGGCTGGGCCGGCGGGCCTCCTCGTTGTCTGCTCCCCCGTTTGGACTCGAACCAAAAACCTGCCGGTTAACAGCCGGCTGCTCTGCCAATTGAGCTACGGGGGATCGCTCGTCGCCCGGATCGGATCTCTCCGGCACCCCCGGCGACGGCACAAGAGTACAGGATTCACCCGGGGTTTGGTCCAGGGGGTTCCGACGCGGGGCACGCTGGCGGTGGGGGGGTCCGAAGCTCCCGGCAGGCGGACAATTCGTCATCCGGGCACAACCAGGCATGAGCGCGGTGGAGGATGGGTAGTTAGCTGCCGACAGAGGACTAGGCGCGAAATGCTCGTCGCCAGCGGGGTCCGCCCCGGGGAGGCGACGGCGCGTCAGGCACGGAAGGAGCCGCCATGCGCGGAAAGATCATGTTTCTTGGCGGGCTGGCTGCGGGATTCGTCCTGGGCGCCCGCGCCGGCCGGGAGAAGTACGAGGAGCTGGTCGTCCGGGGCCGCAAGGTGCTCGACCACCCGACCGTCCAGGAGGCGGCCGGCGTCGCGCAGGCCCAGGCCAACCGGCTCTACAGCGAGGGCAGGGACAAGCTCAGCCAGTCGCGGCTCGGCGAGAAGCTGAGCGGCAGCAGCAACGGCAGCGGCGACAGCGGCAAGCACGAGCTGACCGCCGCCGACAAGCCGTTCGCGGGCACTCCGGCGACGGTCGGCGCGAAGGCGGGCGGCGCGTCGGGCACCGGCGCGTCCGGGTCGGCCACGGGCGGCTCGGCCCGGCCGACGAAGCCGTCCGGCACGGGCACCAACGGCAGCACCGTCTGACTCACGGCTCACGGCGGGCCGGTCACCTCCGGGTGGCCGGCCCGCCGCTTGCCGTCGCCGGCCGCAGTCGGGTCGTCGGCCCGGCTCAGCCGACGACCTCCGCAGGTCACTCCAGTACGCCGGGACCAGCCACCGGCACATGTCGGGCCTGCGCGGCTGAGCCGATCCGACCCCGAGGGGGGCCGCGTCCGGGACGACCGGGTGCGGCCCCGCCCCGCGTCCGGGGTGACCTGGCACTCGTTGTCGCCCTCGACGGGCGCGGCCGGGGGACGACGAGGGAGGATTCCGGACGGAGGTGGTCACGACATGACGTACGACGGCCCGGACAATGCCGACCAGGCCCGGCTGCTGCGGTTGCTCCGCGACGACGGCCCGCGTTCCCGGGTCGAGCTCGGCGACGCCGCGGGGCTCACCCGGGCCCGGCTCGTCGCAGAGGTCGACCGCCTGGTCGCCCTGGGCCTGGTGGAGACCGCCGGCCCGGCCGCGTCCCGGGGCGGCCGCCGCTCGTCGCTGCTGCGCGTCGCCGGCTCGGTCCGCTTCGCCGGGGTCACGATCGGTCCCCGGCAGATCGACGTCGCGGTCACCGACGGCGAGCTGTCCGTCCTGGCCCGACGCCGCGAGCCCGTCGACGTCCGCCTCGGCCCGGAGGCGACCATCGCCCGTACGCTCGAACTGCTCGGCAAGGTCCGGGCGAACCTCGGCCTGGGCGGGCTGACCGGGGTGGGGGTGGCCCTGCCCGCCCCGGTCGCGTTCCGCGAGGGGTCCCCGATCTCCCCGCCGGCCCTGCCCGGCTGGCACGGGTACGGCGTCCGCGACGCGCTCGCCGCCGAGCTGGGCTGCCCGGTGCTGGTCGACAACGACGCCAACGTGATGGCGCTCGGCGAGCAGCACGCCGGCACCGGCCGCGCCTTCGACGACTTCCTCTACGTCAAGCTGGGCACCGCCATCGGCTGCGGCCTGGTGCTCGGCGGCGCGCTGCACCGGGGGGCCACCAGCGGCGCGGGTGGCATCGCGCACCTGCGGCAGGGCGACGACGGCCCGACCTGCGCGTGCGGCGAGACGGGTTGTCTGGAGGCGTACTGCTCGGACGCGGCCCTGGTCCGGGAGGCGCGCGCGGCGGTCGAGGACGGCCGGTCGCCGGCGCTCGCCGCCCGGCTCGCCGAGGCCGGCACGCTCACCGTCGCGGACGTGGGCCGGGCGACGGTGGCCGGCGACCCCGCCGCGCAGGCGCTGGTCCGCGACGCGGCCCGGCGGCTCGGCCGCGTACTGGTCGGCCTGGTCAACTTCGTCAACCCCGGCATCGTGATCATCGGCGGGACGGCCGTGGGCCTCGGGCCGACCATGCTCGCCGAGATCCGATCGGTGGTCTACCGGCGGTCGCCGCCGCTGGCCACCGGCAACCTGCCGATCGTGCTGTCCGACCTGGACGACACCGCCGGGGTGGTGGGCGCGGCCCGCCTGGCCAGCGACGACGTCTTCGGCGCGGCGTGACCGGCTCGGTTGGCTCCGCCATCCACGTCGCGTCCTGACCGGCGCGGCCGGCCGGACCCAGGGGCCCGGCCGGCGCGGCCGGCTCAGTCCTCGGCGCTGCCGAGCGTCAGTCCTTGCTGCTGAACGCCGCGTCGAAGGCCGCCGACGGGGCGTCGAAGGCGAGCCGCCGGACGAACTGCAACGCCTCGGGCGCGCCCACCAGGCGGTCCATCCCGGCGTCCTCCCACTCGATGGAGATGGGGCCGGAGTAGCCGATCGCGTTCAGCGCCCGGAAGGAGTCCTCCCACGGCACGTCGCCGTGCCCGGTGGAGACGAAGTCCCAGCCCCGGCGCAGGTCGGCCCAGGGCAGGTGGGACGCCAGCCGGCCGCGCCGGCCGTCGCCGGTGCGGACCTTCGCGTCCTTGCAGTCGACGTGGTAGATCCGGTCGGCGAAGTCGAAGATGAAGTTCACCGGGTCCAGCTCCTGCCACACGAAGTGCGACGGGTCCCAGTTCAGCCCGAACGCGGGCCGGTGACCGATCGCCTCCAGCGTCCGCTTCGTGGTGTAGTAGTCGTAGGCGATCTCGCTGGGGTGGACCTCGTGGGCGAAGCGCACCCCCACCTCGTCGAAGACGTCGAGGATCGGGTTCCACCGGTCGGCGAAGTCCTGGTAGCCGCGCTCGATCATCTCCGGCGGCACCGGCGGGAACATCGCCAGGGTGTGCCAGACCGACGAGCCGGTGAACCCGACGACGGTGTCCACACCCAGCTTCGCCGCCGCCCGCGCGGTGTCCTTGATCTCCTCGGCGGCCCGCTGGCGTACCCCTTCGGGCTCGCCGTCGCCCCAGATCCGGGCGGGCAGGATGCCCTGGTGCCGCTCGTCGATCGGGTGGTCGCAGACGGCCTGGCCGACCAGGTGGTTGGAGATCGTGAAGACCTTCAGGTTGTGCTTCGCCAGGGTCGCGAGCTTCCGCTCGACGTACGAGTCGTCGGCGAGGGCCTTGTCGACCTCGAAGTGGTCGCCCCAGCAGGCGATCTCCAGCCCGTCGTAGCCCCACTCGGAGGCGAGTCGGCAGACCTCGTCGAACGGAAGATCGGCCCACTGGCCGGTGAAGAGCGTGATGGGTCGCGCCATGAGTCCTACTCCCCTGTGGTGATGATGGGGGATTCCGTGTGCGTGACCGGGCGAGGGTGACCGGGCGGGGCCGGGCTGGTGCGTGGCGGCCGGTGGCCGGTGCCGGTGGGCGCGAAGGGGCGCCTGGGCCCAGCGGGTTGCGCCTCCCGCCGGGTCACCGGCAACCGGGTACGGTCGCCGCCGCTCACTCTATGACCGCCTGCGGCGGTTAGGAAGGGCCCCCTGTGCAACAGAACGCGTTAACAAGGGGCCCTTCCTTACATGCCTAGCTGGGCAGGGTCCACTTCTGGTTGGCCCCGCCGTGGCAGGACCACTGGTGCACGACCGCGCCGTCGGCCGAGTTGTTGCCGGAGACGTCCAGGCACTTGCCCGACTGCGTGTTGCGCAGGCTCCCGTCGGACTGCGCCGCCCACCGCTGGGCGCCGCCGCCGTTGCACGACCAGAGCTGCACCTTCGCCCCGTCGGCCGAGGAGCCGCCGTTGACGTCCAGGCACTTGCCCAGCGACCGCAGCGTGCTGTCCGTGCCCACCGTCCACTGCTGGCCGGCGGCGCCGTTGCAGGTGAACAGCTGGATCTGGGTGCCGTCGGCCGACGAGCCGTTGCGCACGTCCAGGCACTTGCCGGCCAACCCGACGATCCGCCCGGTGCGGGTCGGCGGGTTGGTGCCGCCCAACTCCTTGATCCGGATGTTGCGGAACGACACGTCGTCGCCGGTGCCGTGGTTCTGTACGCCGACGTAGCCGGCGAGCGATCGGGCCGGGTCGGTGTTGGTGAAGTCGTTGATCTTCACGCCGTTGAGCAGCACCTGGAGCCGCTCCCCCTCGACCAGCAGCTCGTAGGTGTTCCACTCCCCCGGCGGGTTGAGCGCGGCGTCGCGGGCGGCCAGGTCGGCGGACTTGACCCCGTAGATCGAGCCGGTGGTGCGGTCGTCGGAGTCGGTGGCGTCGATCTGCACCTCGTACCCGTTGGTCATCGCCGAGTTCGGGTCGGTGGAGGCGGGGAAGCCGACGAAGACCCCGGAGTTGTCGTCTCCCGGGATCCGCCAGTCCAGCTTCAGCGAGTAGTTGGTGAACTGCTTCGCGCTGTACCAGTACAGGCCGAGGCCGCCGGAGGAGCTAAGGGTGGCGTCGGTGTTGGTGAAGCCGCCCGGCCCCGCCTGGCTCCAGCCGGTCGTGGAGCCGTTGTAGAGGGCGGTGTAGCCGGTCTCGGGCCGGCAGTCGGCCTTCGTGCGCCCGGCCGCGTACCGGATGCCGCCGAGCAGGTGGGCGCGGAACGCCGCCTCGGAGTACGACGACTGGCTGTGGCCGCCGCCGGTGTAGAAGGACCGGCCGCCGTTGTAGGTCTTGCACCAGGCGTGCGGGTGGTCGCCGCCCATCGCCCCGCCCGAGTACGACGACTCGTCGAGGCTCGCCAGCACGTGCGCGGTGGAGCGGGCGTTGGTGCGGAAGTCGTACCACTCGTCGGTGCGGGTCCAGGTCTGGCCGAGGTGCGCGGTGGCGGCGTGCGCCCGGTCCTCCACCTTCACCCGGGCCTGCTGGATGGCCGGGTGGGAGGCGAACCACGCGCCGACGAGGTTGCCGTAGAACGGCCAGTTGTATTCGGTGTCGGCCGCGGCGTGCACGCCGACGTAGCCACCGCCGGCCCCGATGTACGACTCGAACGCCGCCTGCTGGCTGTCGTTGAGCACGTCGCCGGTGGTGTTGAGGAAGATCACCGCCTCGAAGCGGGCCAGGTTGGCGGTGGTGAACTGGGCGGCGTCCTCGGTGGCGGTGACGGTGAAGCTGTTGGCCGCGCCGAGGTCACGGATGGCCTGGGTGCCCACGGCGATGGAGTCGTGCCGGAAGCCGGCGGTCTTGGAGAAGACCAGCACGTCGTACGGGGCGTCGGCGGCCGACGCCGGGGTGGCCGGGGTGGTGCAGGCGAGCACGGCCAGGGCGGCGGTGGCCGCGCCGAGGAGGGGACGGAGGAGTCTTCGCATGTCGTTCTCCTGGGTGTGGTGGCGGTGCGGTCCCCCGCCCGGGAGCGGGGGACCGCAGGGAGACCGCAGAGGTGCCTTAGGGCAGGGTCCACTTCTGGTTGGCCCCGCCGTTGCAGGTCCACAGGTGCACGACCGTGCCGTCGGCGGAGTTGTTGCCGGAGACGTCCAGGCACTTGCCCGACGGCGTGTTGCGCAGCGAGCCGTCGGACTGCGCCGCCCACCGCTGGGCGTTGCCGCCGTTGCACGACCAGAGCTGCACCTTCGTCCCGTCGGCCGTAGCGCCGCCGTTGACGTCGAGGCACTTGCCCAGCGACCGCAGCGTGCTGTCCGTGCCCACCGTCCACTGCTGGCCGGCGGCGCCGTTGCAGGTGAACAACTGCACCTGCGTGCCGTCGGTCGAGGAGCCGTTGCGCACGTCCAGGCACTTGCCGGCCAACCCGACGATCCGCCCGGTGCCGGTCGGCGGCGTCACGGTGCCGGTGTTCAGGGTGAACGCGTCGACGTCGTACAGCGTCCCGGAGCCACCGGCGAAGGTGAGGTAGAGCGTGGTGGTGCCGGTCGGCGGGTTGGAGATCGACCCGGTGACGGTGGTGAAGGTCTCCCACGACCCGGTCACCGGGACGGTCACCGAGCCGAGCACCGTGCCGGTCGCCGAGCCGGTGCGGACCTGGAGGGTGCCGCCCGCGCCGGCCGAGGAGACCCGGGCGGTGAAGGAGGTGACGTTCGCGATCCGGTACGGCTCGAAGGCGATCCACTCTCCGTTCTGGATGTCGCCCACGGTCTTGCCGCCCTCGGCGGTGGTCTTGTCGTAGGTGCTGATGCCGGACGAGGTCTTGAAGTGCTCGGCCTGCCGGTGCCGGGGCTGGAGGATGTGCTGGGTGTGGGTGGTCAGGCCGCCGGCGTCGGTGTACTCGGCGTCGAAGACGGCGAAGATGTTCGCCGCGTCGTCGTGCTCGCCGTCGACGGGGATGGTGATGTTGCCGGAGCAGCCGTTCTGCGAGGCGATCTGGTGGCCGTGCTGGTCGTGGCCGAGCACGTAGGTCATCTTGACCTTGGTGCAGTCGATGCTGCCGTCCTCGGGGTCGGTGACGGTGATGCTGAACGGCACGGTGTCACCGAAGGAGAACAGGCTGCCGTTGGCCGGCCCGGTGATGGTGACCGTCGGGGCGGTGTTGCCGACGTTGACCGTGACGCTGCTGGAGCCGGTCGCGCCCTGCGGGTCGCGCACGGTCAGCGTCGCGGTGTACGACCCGTCCGTGGTGTACGTCTTCGTCGGGTTGGCCGCCGTGGAGGTGGTGCCGTCGCCGAACGCCCACGAGTAGGTCAGCGCCCCGCCCTCCGGGTCGGCGGACCCGGCGGAGGAGAAGTTCACGGTCAGCGGGGCCGGCCCGGAGGTCCGGTCGGCGCCGGCGCGGGCGACCGGCGCACGGTTGCCGACGCCGACGTAGTCGAAGCGGTACAGCGCCGAGTTGGCGTCGCCGTTGTAGTAGCCGGTGCCGTAGTCGAGCACGTAGTACGCCCCGTCGGGGCCGAACGCGGAGTCCATCACCTGCTTGCCGACCCAGGGGAAGCTGTCGATGGTGCCGGGCGACCCGTCGGTGTTGAGGTGGATCGGCTTGATCCAGCCCCGGCCGAACTCGGTGGCGAAGAACTGCCCGTCGAAGGACTGCGGGAACTTCGTCGCCGAGGGGTTGTTGGCGTCGAACCGGTAGACCGGGCCGGCCGCCGGCGACTCGGAGCCGCTGCCGAACGCGGGCGGGCTGCCGGAGTCGCCGCCGTACTTGATCCAGGACGGCTTGGCCGGCGGGAGGGTGGTCAGGCCGGTGTTGCGGAACGAGTTGTTGGTCGGCCCGCCGGTGCAGTTGAACTTGGGGCCGGTGGAGTTGGTGGCGAAGTTCCACTCGTTGTAGGTCTCGGCGGTGGTGTTGGTGCCGGTGCAGTACGGCCAGCCGTAGTTGCCGGGGCCGGTGACCCGGTTGAACTCGACCTGGCCGGAGGGGCCCCGGTTGGAGTTGGTGCTGCCGGCGTCCGGCCCGTAGTCGCCGACGTAGACGACGCCGGTGGCCTTGTCGACGCTGATCCGGAACGGGTTGCGGAAGCCCATCGCGTAGATCTCGGGGCGGGTCTTCGCGGTGCCGGGGGCGAAGAGGTTGCCGGCCGGGATCGAGTACGTGCCGTCGGCGTTCACCTTGATCCGCAGGAGCTTGCCCCGCAGGTCGTTGGTGTTGCCGGCGCTGCGCTGCGCGTCGTACGCCGGGTTGCGGTTGGTGCGCTCGTCGAGCGGCGAGTAGCCGGCGGAGTCGAACGGGTTGCTGTCGTCGCCGGTGGACAGGTAGAGGTTGCCGGCGGCGTCGAAGTCCATGTCGCTGCCGACGTGGCAGCAGATGCCCCGGTCGGTGCCGACGTCGAGGATGTCGACCTTGCTGGACATGTTGATGGTGAAGTCGGAGTTCAGGGTGAAGCGGGACAGCCGGTTGACGCCCTGCCAGGCGGACCAGTTGGTGCCGGTGGCGGGCGCGTCGCCGCCGGGGGTGGACAGCGGCGGGGCGTAGTAGAGATAGATGTGCCGGTTGGTGGCGAAGTTCGGGTCGACCCCGAGGCTCTGCATCCCGTCCTCGTCGTGCGTGTAGACGGGGATCGTGCCGATGGTCCGGGTGGTGCCGGTGGCGTCGGTGCGCCGCACCGTGCCGTTGCGGGCGGTGTGCAGCACCGACCGGTCCGGCAGCACGGCCAGCGACATCGGCTCGCCCATCTCGGAGACGCCGCGGGCCAGCTCGACCTGCTGGAAGTCGCTGGCGTTGATGGTGTGCGCGGCGGCCGGCGCCGCCGACACGGTCACGGCGGTGGCCGCGGCGAACACCGTGAGCAGGGCGGTGCCCGCCGCCGCCCAGCTGCGGGCCGGGCCGTGGTGACCGGTGGCGCGGCGGTGGTGACGAAGTCTTCTATACATGCAGGGGTGCCCTCTCTGGCCGGTGGTGGAGGCGCGTCGTCGCGCCGGCTGCCGCAGCGGACGTCCCTTCGGCACAGCGGCGGACGTTCCTCGGCGGGCTGCGCTCGTCGACAGGGACGAGACCGTCGGCACGCGGGGACGGAGATGGCGGCCGGCAGCTCGTCGACGAGGGCACCGTGCCCACTGGAAACACCTCGTCGAACCGGTTCGCAGCACATTTACATTAATCTATGTGCGCGGTTGTGTCGAGGATGTTTCGAAAATGTGCGGCTGCCGCCGGCACCGCACGAGCGGGCTGCCGCCCAGCACCGGCGGCCCGGGGCGGGGGGCGTCAGACCGTCCGGACGATGGTCCGGGCGGCCAGCCCGGCGAGCGCCTCCCGGGCGGCGGGGGCGAGCGGCGCGTCGGCCAGGGCCCGCAGGCCCGCCTTGGCGCGCATCCGGATCATCCGCTCGATCTCGTCCCGGGCCCCCGTGGCCTCGATGATGGCCCGCAGCTCGGCGGCGCCGTCGTCGTCCAGGTCGGCGTTGCCGAACAGCTCCCGCAGCCGGGCGCTCTGCGCCCGGTCCGCCGCCTGCCGGGCCAGCGCCATCATCACCGTCGGCTTGCCCTCCCGCAGGTCGTCAAGGACGGACTTGCCGGTGACCTGCGGGTCGCCGAAGACGCCCAGCACGTCGTCGCGGAGCTGGAAGGCGTCGCCGAGCGGGTCGCCGAACTCCGCCAGCGCCTCCGCCAGCTCCGGCGGGCCGCCGGCCAGGGCCGCGCCGATCTGCAACGGCCGGGTCACCGTGTAGCGGGCGGCCTTGAGCCGGATCACGGTGAGCGCGCTGGCCACCGAGCCGTCGCCCACCCCGGAGACCAGGTCCAGGTACTCCCCCGCGATCACCTCGGTACGCATCAGCGCGAACACCGCGTACCCGCGTTGCAGCTCGTCGCGGCCCAGCCCGCACTCGTGGAACATCTGGTCCGCCCACGCGGCGCAGAGGTCGCCGCAGAGCAGGGCGGTGTTGCGCCCGTACGCCTCCGGGTCGCCCCGCCACGCGGAGCGGGTGTGCAGGTCGGCGAAGATGCGGTGCACCGACGGCGCGCCCCGCCGCCGGTCGCTGTGGTCGAGGATGTCGTCGTGGATCAGCGCGAAGGCGTGGAACAGCTCCAGCGCCGCCGAGGCGACCAGGATCGGGGTGCCGTCCCCGCCGTCGTCCTGGCCGCCGGCGGCCCGCCAGCCCCAGTAGCAGAACTGGGGCCGCAGCCGCTTGCCGCCGGCCAGGACGAACCGGTGCAGGGCCGCGAAGATGCCCCGCGGCGCGCCGTCGGGCCAGTCGGGGGCCTGCCGGTCGAGGAAGGCGGCCAGCTCGGTGTCGACCCGGGTGCGCAGGCCGCTCGCGTCGCTGGGCGCGGCCGTCACCGTCATGTTGTTTCTCCCTGTTCAGTGGCGAGGCCGGTTCACCCGTGGCGGGTCAGGCCGGCCAGCTCCAGCAGCAGCGCCTTCACCTCGGTCGCCGCCACCGCGTCGCGGGCCGGGCCGGGGTCGGAGCAGAGCAGCACCGGACCGTCGGCCGGGTCGGCCGGCAGCCGGCCGTGCGACCCGCGCACCGCCCGCGCGCCGGCGTCCAGCCCCACCACGCTCATCAGGTACCGCATACCCAACTTCTTCCGGGCCAGCGCGGTCGCGGCCCGGCGCTTCGCCGCCCCGGGGGCGGCCGGGTCGAAGAACAACTCGGCGGGGTCGTAGCCGGGCTTGCGGTGGATCTCCACGAGCCGGGCGAAGTCGGGGGCGCGGGCGTCGTCGAGCCAGTAGTAGTACGTGAACCAGGCGTCCGGCTCGGCCACCAGCACCAGCTCGCCGCTGCGCGGGTGCGCCAGCCCGTACGCGGCCTGGCCCTCGGCGTCGAGCACCTCGGCCACCCCGGGCAGCCCCGCGCAGAGCTTCGCCACCGCCGGCACGTCGGCCGGGTCGCGGACGTACACGTGGGCGATCTGGTGGTCGGCGACGGCGAACGCCCGGGACGTCCACGGGTCCAGGTACTCCATGCCGTCCTGGGTGTGGACCCGCAGCAGCCCCTCGGCGCGCAGCAGCCGGTTGACGTCCACCGGGCAGGCGACGTCGGTGATGCCGTACTCGGACAGGGCCACCACCGTGGCGCCCTTGGCGCGGGCGGCGTCGATCAGCGGGCCGAGCACCTTGTCCAGCTCCGCCGCCGCGGCGGCGGCCTGCGGCGAGGACGGCCCGAACCGTTGCAGGTCGTAGTCGAGGTGCGGGACGTAGACCAGGGTCAGGTCGGGGGCGTGGTCGGCGAGGATCTGCTCGGCCGCCCGGCAGATCCACGCCGACGACGGCAGCCCGGCCCCCGGCCCCCAGTACGTGAACAGCGGGAACGTGCCCAGCTTCGCGGTCAGCGCGTCGTGCAGCTCGGGCGGGTCGGTGTAGCAGTCGGGCTCCTTGCGGCCGTCGGCGTAGTAGACCGGGCGGGGGGTGACCGTCCAGTCCACGTCCGCGCCCATGGCGTACCACCAGCACACGTTGGCCACCGTGTAGCCCGGCTCGACCTTCCGGGCGGCCTGCCACAGCTTCTCCCCGCCGACCAGGGCGTTGTGCTGCCGCCAGAGCAGCACCTCGCCCAGCTCCCGGAAATACCAGCCGTTGCCGACGATGCCGTGCCCGGCCGGCGGCTCGCCGGTGAGGAACGTGGACTGCACCGCGCAGGTGACCGCCGGCAGCACCGTGCCCAGTGGGGCGGTGAAACCGCCGTCGGCCACCGACCGCAGCCGGGGCATGTGGGCCAGCAGGCGTGGGGTCAGGCCCACCACGTCCAGCACCACCAGTCGCCTGCTCACCGCAGCACCCCCGTCCCGAGTGATGTGAGGCCCACGGCGACCAGCTCGTCGCGGGCGAAGGCCAGTTCGGCGGCGATCCCGGCGGCCAGCTCGGCCGCGTCGCGGGGCCGCCGCTGGGCCGGCAGCACCCCCCAGGTGTACGTCTCGACGTCGAGGTGGTCGCAGCCGGCGACCGGGCCGGCGAACAGCGCGGCCAGCGCGGCGCGCAGCACCGGCACGGTCGCGGTCAGCGGCGGCTCGGGCGGGGCGTGCAGCGGCACGTGGTAGTGCACCCGCCACGCGCCGGGCAGCGACGCGGCCAGGGCCGCGTCGAGGTCGTCGGCGGCGTACGCCGGGTCGGCCGGGTCGGCGGCGTGGCCGCAGCCGGCCGCGCGGGTCTGGTGCAGGAAACGCGGCTCCACCCACGGGCGCAGCGCCTCCACCGCGCCGGCCGGGGCCTCGATCGCGGCGGACACCTGCACCTTCACCACCGGCAGCCCGGCGGCGGCGAGCCGGCCCAGGGCGGCGGCCGGCTCCTCCCACGCGCAGGCCAGGTGGGCCAGGTCCAGGCAGACGCCGAGCCGCGCCGGGTCGGTGCCGGCGAGCAGGGCGGCGGCCTGGCCGGTGGACTCCACCACGCAGCCCGGCTCCGGCTCGAAGCCGACCCGCACGGTGCGGCCGGTGTCGCGCTCGATCCCGGCCAGCCCGGCGGCCAGCGCGTCGAGCCGCCGCCGCGCCGCGTCGGCCCGGTCGGTGTCCCACGGGGTGCGCCAGGCCAGCGGCAGGGTGGACACCGAGCCCCGGGCCGCGTCGTCGGGCAGCAGGTCGGCCAGCACCCGGGCCAGGTCCAGGGTGTACGCGAGCCGCTCGGGCGTCGTCCAGTCCGGGTGGTAGACGGCGTGCTTCACCACCGGGGCCTGGAACGCCGCGTACGGGAAGCCGTTGAGCGTCACCACCTCCAGCCCGCGCGCGGTCAGCTCGGCGCGCAGCCGGCGGCGCAGGCCCTCGTCGGCGGCGAGCGCGGCGGCCACCGGGGCGGCCAGCCACAGCCCCAGCCCGAGCCGGTCGGAGTCGAGGGCGCGGCGCACCGGCACGGCGTAGGTGTCCAGTTGGGCGAGGATGCCGGCGAGGTCCTCGGCCGGGTGCACGTTGGTGCAGTAGCCGAGGTGGACGGTCTCGCCGCCGCCGTGGCGCAGCCGCATCAGCTGCCGCCGCGCAGGATCGAGTTGCCGGCGAACGTGCCGCCGGCCGGGGCCGCCCCGCCGGCGCCGCCCGCCCCCGGCTGCCCGGCGGTGCCGCCCGGGCCGTCGGCGTCGTCGACGCCGGTCAGGTCGAGCCGGCCGGACTGGGCGTAGAACTCGACCGGGTTGCGCCACAGCACCCGGTCGACGTCGTCGGCGGTGAACCCGGCCAGCAGCATCGCCTCGCCGGTGGCCCGGGTCAGCAGCGGGTCGGACCGGCCCCAGTCGGCGGCCGAGTTGACCAGCATCCGCTCGGTGCCGTACAGCCGCAGCAGCTCCACCATCCGCGGCGGCGACATCTTGGTGTCGGGATAGATGGAGAAGCCCAGCCAGCAGCCGGAGTCCCGGACCAGGCCGGCGGTCACCTCGTTGAGGTGGTCGAGCACCACCCGGCCCGGGTCGATGCCGGACTCGGCGACCACCGCGAGGCTGCGCTCCACGCCCCGGGCCTTGTCCCGGTGCGGGGTGTGCACCATGGCCGGCAGCTCGTGTGCGACGGCCAGGGCGAGCTGGGCGGCGAACGCCTCGTCCTCGGCCGGGGTCATCGAGTCGTACCCGATCTCGCCGACCGCGACCACGCCGTCCTTCTCCAGGTAGCGGGGCAGCAGGTCGAGCACCGGCCGGCAGCGCGGGTCGTTGGCCTCCTTCGGGTTCAGCGCGATGGTGGCGTGGTGCCGGACGCCGAACTGCGCGGCCCGGAACGGCTCCCACCCGATGATCGAGTCGAAGTAGTCGGCGAAGCTGTCCGGGCTGGTGCGCGGCTGGCCCAGCCAGAACGCCGGCTCCACCACGGCCCGGACCCCGGCGGCGGCCATCCGCTCGTAGTCGTCGGTGGTGCGCGAGGTCATGTGGATGTGCGGGTCGAAGATGCGCATGGTCACGCCTTCCGGGCGTCGGACGGTACGGCGGGGTCCGCGACCGGGTCCGCGGCGGGGCCTGCGGCAGGGCTCGCGGTGGGGCTCGCGGCGGCGGTGAGCCGGTCGAGCAGGGCGGCGGCGTCGGCCGGCACCTCCCGGCCGGCGGCGCGCCGCTCGACGGCGAACCCGCCCAGCATGGCGGCCAGCCCGGCGTCGGCGCGGGCGTCGAGGTCGTGCACCACGGCCAGCGGCACGCCGGTGAAGACGCACTTGAGCACGGCCTGCCGCCAGGCGTCCGCGTCGAGGTGCCGGGAGTACGGGCCGAGGGCGGCGGCGATCAGCCGGGTGTCGTTGGTGCGGATCGCGTCGTGCAGCAGCGGCTCGCACTCCGCGCCGATCGGCAGCAGCGGCAGGGCCCGCAGCACGGCCCGCTTCTCGGCGGCGTCGCCGTGCCGGTAGACGTCGGCGGCGTGGCCGGCGTGGTCGGCGGGCAGCGCCGCCAGCAGCAGCACGCGGGCCGCCTCGTCGGCCGTCCAGCCGGGGGCGTCGGGCAGCGGGCCCCGGCCGCAGCGGCGCGCGGCGGCGGCGACGAACCGCGCGACCGTCGCCGGCTCGGCCGCGACGCGCTCGACCGCCGCGTCCAGCCACTCCGGGTCCGGTACGCCGCGCAGGGCGGCGCGTAGTCGTTCGGGTGTCATCCCGCTCTCCCTTCCGAGCTGGTGCGGACGGTGCTCAGCCGCCGCCGGGGTGGTCGGACGGTGTGCCGGGCCCGGCGGCGGCACGCGCCACGGCGGCGTGCCCGGCGGGGGCGGGCCCGGCGGGGGCGGGCCCGGCGGGGGCGGGCCCGGCGGGGGCGGGCCCGGCGGGGGCGGGCCCGGCGGCCACGGCGCGCTCGGCGGCGGCGCGGAGGAAGTCGAGGGACCGGGCGGCCACCTGCGGGGCGGCGTGCGAGTGCCGGGGCAGCTCCACGGCGACCAGCCCGGCGTAGCCGACCTCGGCGAGCGCGGCGAGCACCGGCGGGAAGTCGATCTCGCCGGTGCCGAACTCCAGGTGCTCGTGCACGCCCCGGCGCATGTCGTCGATCTGCACGTTGACCAGGTGCGCGCCGACGGACCGGACGCAGTCGGGCACGTCGACCGGCTCCAGGCAGCGGCAGTGTCCGATGTCGAGGGTGAGGCCGAACGCCGCCGGGCGGCCCAGGGCGTCGCGCAGCCGCCGCCAGCCGGCGATGTCCTCGACGAGCATCCCCGGCTCCGGCTCGAAGCCGAGCCGCACCCCGGCGGCGTCGGCCGCCGCGCAGACGGTGGCGCAGCCGGCCACGAGGCGGTCCCAGGCGACGGCCGGCGCGACGTCGGCGGGGCGCACCCCGGCCCAGAAGGAGACCGCCTCGGCGCCCAGGTCCGCGCCGACCGCGACGGCCCGGCGGAGGAACTCGACGCGGCGGGCCGGGTCGTCGTGCAGCAGGGTGGGCGCGTGCTTGTGCCACGGGTCGAGCAGGAACCGGGCCCCCGTCTCGACCACCACGGCGAGCCCGAGCGCGTCGAGGCGGCGGGCCACGGCGGCCGTGCGGCGGGCCAGGTCGGGGGCGAACGGGTCGAGGTGGTCGTGGTCGAGGGTGAGCGCCACCCCCCGGTAGCCGAGGTCGGCGACGACGGCGAGCGCGTCGTCGAGCCGGTGGTTGGCGAAGCCGTTCGTGCCGTAGCCGAACCGCAGCGAGCCGGGCCCGGCCGGGGCGGCGGGTCGGCCGGCGGTGGCAGGGTCGGCCGGCGGGTCGGCGGTCACGTCGGGGACACCTTCCGTGCCAGCAGCCGGCCCAGCGGCGCGGCGGCGGCGACCGCGAGGCCCAGCAGCCCCGCGCCGGCCCGAGCGGTCAGCGCGCCCTGCAACGCGGGCAGCCCGGTGATGCCCGCGCCGACGGCGGCCCGGACCCGCCCCGCCGAACCGTCGGCGAGCACCCGGGCCTGCGCCCCGCCGTAGCGGGCGAGGTAGCCGGCGGCGAGGGCCGCCGGGGCGGCGGCGGGCCGGGGGCCCACCGCGGCGGCGGCGACGAGGGCCGTGCCGGCGAGGGTCGCGCCGGGCAGGACCCGGTCGGTCCCGCCGACCTCGCGGCGGGACAGGGCGGTGACCGTCCAGGTGTGCGCGGCGACGGTGGCCGCCGCCGGCACGGCCCGGGACAGCCGGCCGCCGGTCGCGCCGAGCAGCACGTCCAGCCCCCGGCAGGCCGCCATCACGGCGGGGCCGGCGGCGGTGTTCTTGGCTGCCAGGTCGTACGCCCAGACGGCGGCGGCCAGCGGCACGGCGACGGCGGCGGCGCGCCGGCCGCCCGCCGCGACGGCCAGGGCCACCCCGGCGGCGGTGAGGCCGGCGGCGACGCCGAGCGCGGCGGGCGGGCTGACCCGGCCGCTGGGGATGGGCCGCTCCGGGCGCTCGACCGCGTCGAGGCCCCGGTCGGCCCAGTCGTTGGCGGCCATCCCGGCCCAGTAGAGCAGCACCGACGCGGCGGCCAGGCCGGGCGTACGCCGACCGAGCGCGCCGGCCGCCGCCGCGCCGGCCAGCACGTCGCCGGGCACGGAGAGCCCGGCCGGGGCGCGGACCAGCTCGGCCAGGTCGCCGAGGGTGCTCACGCGGCACCGCCGGCCGGCGACGTCCCGGCCCCGGCGTGCAGGTCGGCGGCGAACGCGGCCAGCCGGGCCCACTGCTCGCCCAGCGCGTGACCGGGGGCCCGGTCGGCGGTCGCACCCGCGTCCGGCCCGGAGTCGGCGGGGCCGAGCGGGTCCTTGAAGAAGAACGCAAGGTCGGTCAGGGGCCCGTGCCGGCCGGCGGCGTGCGCGGCGGCGGTGATCCGGGCCAGGTCGAGCACGAGCGGTGCGGCCAGCGCGGAGTCGCAGCCGTGCCAGGTGAACTCCAGCCGCATGCCGGTGCCGAGGAAGCCGGCGAAGGTGATCAGATCCCAGGCCGTCTTGAAGTCGCCCAGCTCCTCGACGTAGTCGATACGGGTGTCGCCCTGCGGGACGTACCCGAGGATCTCGCCGAGGACGCGCTGCTTGCTGGCGACCTTGGCGGCGTTGGCGTCCGGCTGGGCCAGGGTCGCGCCGTCGCCGCCGCCGAGCAGGTTCGTGCCGGACCAGGAGCGCACCGCGAGGTGCCGCATCGCGAACATCGGGGCGAGCACCGACTTGAGCAGGGTCTCCCCGGTCTTGCCGTCGTGCCCCGCGTACGGCACGGCGTGCCGGGCGGCCAGCGCCGCGAGGGCGGGCAGCCGGGCCCCGGTCGACGGGGTGAAGTCCACGTAGGGGCAGCCGGCGGTGAACGCCGCGTACGCGTACAGCGAGCTGGGCGGCAGCACCTCCTCGCCGGCGGCGAGCGCGGCGGCCAGGGCGTCGGGGTCGGCGTGCGCGGGGTGCGGGCGGGCGGCCGGCTCGGTGGCCGAGACGTTGACCACCACCACCCGGTCCAGCCCGTGCCGCTCGCGGAACGCGGCGAGGTCGGCGACGACGGCCGCGGCCCGGTCGGCCTGGGTCCCGCCCACCGGGGCGGGGCGCACGTCGTCGTCGACGGCGGCCAGCTCCTCGCCGAGCGCGGCGACCAGCCGGGCCGGGACCACCCCGGCGTCGGCCAGGGCCTCGGCCCGCTTGGCCAGCGGGGTGGCGGCCACGTCGTGACCGCCGAACACGAGGTCGGCGAACGAGGGCCACGCGGGGCCCCGCAGCTCGGACAGCTCGGTGACGCAGCCGGTCGGGCCGGTGAGCCCGGCCCGCAGGGCGAGCGCCCCGACGATGCTGGTGGTCGCGACCGAGCCGCGCGCCCCCACCAGCCAGACACCCGTACGCATGGTGCTCCTTCCGCCAGTGGTCCCAGCATAGATCCATGTCGATGTTATGCGCCCCGCCCGGCCGCCCGGCCCGACTCCCCACGTCCGGCGCCGAAAGCGGCGACATCGGTGCCGGGCGGGTTCGCCGGATCGGGCGGCGGACGGAGCTGGCAGGCAGGGTCGGTCGGCGTCCCGTCCCTGTCTCCCCCGCAGTGCGTGGTGCGTGGTGCCCGGCCCTCCGGCGCGACCGGGGAATCCCGGTCCGGCCGCGCCGAAGAAGCCGTCGTGCTGTCGTGCGCGCCGGGCGGGTGCCCGCCGACGCACGCCCTCCGGAGCCGACCCCGTCCCCGCCGCGGGGCGCAACCGCGGCGGGTCCCTCGCCGGCCGGTCCGGAAAGCCTCTGGTCGGGCGGTGCGGCCCGCGGGCCGCGCCGCCGTCCGGTCAGGCGGCGACCGCCTCCAACGCCGGCTCCACGTCGGTCCAGCTGGAGCCCTGCTCCGCCGAGCGGGTCACCGCGTCCAGCACGAGCTGGACCTGCAATCCGTCGACGAACGACGGCGCGGGGTCGACGCCGGTGGCGATCGCCTCGACGAGGTCGCGCGCCTGGTGGGTGAAGCTGTGCTCGTAGCCGATGATGTGGCCCGGCGGCCACCACGCCGACATGTACGGGTGCTCGGCCTCGGTCACCAGGATCCGGGTGAAGCCCTGCTCGGCGGCGGGCCGCGTCGCGTCGTAGAACTCCAGCTCGTTGAGGCGTTCCAGGTCGAAGACCAGGGTGCCCAGCGAACCGTTGATCTCGATCCGCAGCGCGTTCTTGCGGCCGGTGGCGAAGCGGCTCGCCTCGTACGTGGCCAGCGCGCCGTCGGCGAGCCGGGCCACGAAGACCGCCGCGTCGTCCACGGTGACCGGTCCCGTCTCCGGGCCCGGACCGTCGGCCGCGCCGTCGCCGGCGGCCTGCGCGGCCAGGCCGCTGTACTCCGCCGGCAACGGACGCTGCTTGACGAACGTCTCGGTGATCGCGCTGACCCCCGTGATCCGCTGGCCCGTGACGTACTGGGTCATGTCGATGATGTGCGCACCGATGTCACCCAGCGCGCCGGAGCCCGCCTTGTCCCTCTGCAACCGCCAGACCAGCGGGAACTGCGGGTCGACGATCCAGTCCTGGAGGTACGCCGCCCGGACGTGGCGGATGGTGCCGAGTCTTCCGTCGGCGATCATCTGCCGCATCAGGGTGACCGCCGGGACCCGGCGGTAGGTGAAGCCGCACATGGACCGGACCCCCGACGCCTGCGCGGCGACCGCCGCGGCGGCCATCTCGCGGGCCTCGGCGACCGTATTGGCCAGCGGCTTCTCGCAGAGCACGTGCTTGCCGGCGGCCAGCGCGGCCAGCGCGATCTCGGCGTGGCTGTCCCCCGGTGTGCAGATGTCGACCACGTCGATCTCGTCGGACTCGACGAGGTTACGCCAGTCCGTGGTGTACCCGTCCCAGCCGAGCCGGTCGGCGGCCTCGGCCACCTTGCCGGTGTCCCGGCCGCAGACCAACGACATCCGCACCTGCGCCGGCAGGTCGTACACCCGGTTCACGGTGCGCCACGCCTGTGAGTGCGCGGCGCCCATGAACGCGTAGCCGACCATCCCGACCCGCAGTTGACTGTGGTGAGTGGACAAGGTGGGTCTCCCCCCGTGTGTCAGAACCCGAGCTTGAGGTAGTTGCTCGCGTTCTCCTTGGTGATCGTCTCGGACGCCAGCACGATCTCCTTGGGCACCTGGAGCTCCACCAGGTCGGACATGCCCTTGCCCTGGCCGATGAGCCGGGCGAGCGAGATCGCGGAGGACGCCATCGACGGGCTGTAGGTGACGGTGGCCTTCAGGACCGTGTTGTCGGCCTGGATGTCCTCCATCGCCTTCTTCGAGCCGGCGCCGCCGACCATGAAGAACTCCTTGCGGTTGGCCTGGTTGACGGCGGCGAGCACCCCGATGCCCTGGTCGTCGTCGTGGTTCCAGACCGCGTCGATCTTCGGCAGCGCCTGGAACAGGCCGGTCGCGGCCTGCTGGCCGGAGTCCGCCGTGAACTCCGCCGGCCGCCGGTTGGCCACCTTGAAGCCGCTCGCGGCGAGCGTGTCCGCGAAGCCCTTCGAGCGCTCCTGGGTCAGCTCCAGCGAGTCGATGCCGGGGATCTCGCCGATGATCGGGTTGCTGACGCCCTTGGCCTTGAGCTGGTCGATGATGAAGGTGGCCGCGGCCACCCCCATGCCGTAGTTGTCGCCCTTGATCTGGAGCCGGTAGGCCCGGGCGTCGGGGAAGGCCCGGTCCAGGTTGACCACGGGGATGCCGGCCTTCATGGCCTCCAGGCCGAAGGCGTTGAGCTCCTTGCCGTCGTGCGGCAGCAGCACGATGACGTCCGGCTTCTGGGCGACCAGGGTGGACAGCGCCGCGCGCTGGGCCGCCGCGTCCGCGCCGGCCTCGACCGACGTGAACTTGACGTCGGAGTACGCGCCGGCCTGCGCCTTGGCGTTGTTGGTGATGGCGGCGATCCAGCCGTGGTCGGCGGCCGGGGCGGAGAAGCCGATGGTCACCTGCTTGCCCGGGGTGCTGTTGCCGCCTGAGGCGGCCTCGGCCACCTTGGTCTGCGCCGCCGTGGGCGCCGCCTCGTTGCTGGTGCACGCGGTGAGCAGCGCGCCCGCGCCGAGCGCGGCCCCGCCGAACAGCAGCCGCCGACGGGACAGGTCCCGACTGTGCTGGGTCATGACGACCTCCTGGAAGAGGGTGGTGGGCGGAAGAAGGGTGTGGTGCGCCGAGCCACCGTCGGTGCGACGGTCGCCGGATGTGCTGGGCGGTGTGGTGCCTCGGGTGGTGGTGCGGGTGGTGCTCGGGTGCCTCGGGCGGATCAGGTGGTGGTGAGGCGGTTGCGGCCGAGGAACTGGGTGAAGCTGCGGAACTGGAACTGCTGGATCAGGACGGCGGCCACGATGATCCCGCCCTTGACCATGTTCTGGGCCTCGGTGGAGAGGCCGTTGATGGCGAAGAGGTTGGTGATGGTGGAGAAGATGATCACCCCGAGCAGGGAGCCGACGATGGTCCCCCGCCCGCCGCTGAGCAGCGTGCCGCCGATGATCGCGGCGGCGATCGCGTCCAGCTCGTAGAGGTTCGCCATCGCCGCCTGGGCGGAGTTGGCCTGCGCGGTCAGCATGATCGCGGCGATGCCGCAGCAGAGACCGGACAGCGCGTAGAGCAGCACGGTGTGCCGCCGCACGTTGATGCCGGCGAGCCGGGCCGCCTCCGGGTTGCCGCCGACGGCGACGGTGCGCCGGCCGAACGTCGTCCGGTTGAGCAGCACCCAGCCGGCGATCACCACGGCGGCGAGGATGTAGACCAGCAGGGGGATGCCGAGCGGGCTGGTGCTGGCGATCCCGTTGATCACGCTGTTGCTCGACACCTGGGTCTGCTTGTCGGAGATCTCCGCCGCCAGGCCCCGGGCGGCCACCATCATGGCCAGGGTGGCGATGAACGGCACCAGCTTCCCGTAGGAGACGAGCAGGCCGTTGACCAGGCCGACGCCCAGCCCGACGGCGAGCGCCGTGAAGATCATGCCGCCCGCGCCGTAGCTCTGGGTGGCCAGCGTGGTGGCCCACACCCCGGCCAGCGCCACGATCGCGCCGACCGACAGGTCGATGCCGCCGCCGATGATCACAAACGTCATGCCGACGGTGACCACGCCGACCACGGACGCGAGCTTGAGGATGGTGAGGATGTTGTCCCACACCCAGCTCGAGTTGCCGTACAGGTCGGGGCGGGTGGCGATGCCGATCACGACCAGCACGACGAGGACGCCGATCAGGCCGAGGTTGCGCCGGGCGCCCTCGCCGCTGTCGCCGCGCCAGAAGGAGAGCCGGCCGGCGGCCGGGGCGGCCCCGTGATGACCGGGGCTCTTGGCGGCCGCCGCCGTCGCGGCGGGGTCCACGGGCGGGGACTGGGCCGGCAGCTCCGCCGGCCGCTCCGGGGTGGCGGTGGGTGTGCTATCGGTCATGCTGGTGCGCCTTCCATCAGCGACCCCGCCATGACGAGGTCGAGCACCGTGTCTTCGTCCAGTTCGCCGGCGGGTGCCTCGCGCACCATCCGGCCTTCGCGCATCACCAGCACCCGATCGGCCAGGCCGAGCACCTCGGGCACCTCGCTGGAGACCAGCAGCACCCCGACGCCCTGGGCGGCCAGCCCCCGGATCACCTGGTACAGCTCCGCCCGGGCGCCCACGTCGACGCCCCGGGTGGGCTCGTCGAGCAGCAGCAGCTTCGTGCCGCCGAGCAGCCACCGCCCGACCACGACCTTCTGCTGGTTGCCGCCGGACAGGGTCCGCACCGGCCGGCGCACGTCGCGGGGACGCAGCTCCAGGGAGTCCGCGACCCCCTCCGCCTCGGCCCGCTCCCGCCCGGCGTCGGTGAAGCCGAGGCGGGCGAACCGGCCGAACGTGGCCAGCGTGACGTTGCGGAAGATCGGCTCACCGAGCAGCAGCGCCTGGCTCTTGCGCTCCTCGGGGGCCATCCCCATGCCGGCCCGCACCGCCGCGCCGACGCTGCCGGGGCGCAACGCGCGCCCGCCCATCCGGACCGTGCCGGCATCCGCGCGGCGGGCGCCGTAGATGGTCTCCAGCAGCTCGGAGCGGCCGGAGCCGACCAGCCCCGCGATGCCGAGGATCTCGCCGGCCCGCACGCGCAGCGACACATCGGCGAACTCCCCGGCCCGGGTCAGCCCGTCGACCTGGAGCAGCTCCGCGCCGGCGCCGGTGTCGGCGGGACGGTCCGGGAAGACGTACTCGATGTTGCGGCCCGTCATCTTCGCGACCAGCTCGCTGGTCGGGGTGTCGCGCGCCGGCAGGTTCGCCGCCGTGGTCCGGCCGTCCTTGAGTACGGTCACCCGGTCGCCGATCTCGCGGATCTCCTCCATGCGGTGGGAGATGTAGATGACGGCGATGCCCTGCGCGGTCAGCTCACGGATGATCCGGAACAGGTTGCCCACCTCGTCGTGGGCCAGCACCGCGCTCGGCTCGTCCATGATGATCAGTCGGGCCTCGTGGGAGAGCGCCCGGGCCATGCTGACGATCTGCTTGCCGGCCGCCGGCAGCGCCCGCACCATCCGGCCCGGCGGGATCTCGCCGTGGCCGAGCCGGCCCAGGATCTCCCGGGTCCGGCGGGCCATGTGGCCGCGGCGGACGAAACCGCCCCGGCGCGGCTCGTGGCCGAGGAACGCGTTCTCGGCGACCGACAGGTCGTCGACCAGGTCGAGCTCCTGGTAGATCGTGGCGATGCCGGCGCGCATGGCGGCCTGCGGGTTGGCGAACTCGACCGGCTGGCCCCGCCACTGCACCTGGCCCGAGTCGGGGCGGTGCACCCCGGCGAGGACCTTGATCAGGGTGGACTTGCCCGCGCCGTTCTGGCCGAGCAGGCAGTGCACCTCGCCGGCCCGCACCTCGAGCTGCACCCCGCCCAGCGCCCGTACGCCGGGGAAGGTCTTCACCACGTCGGTCAGCCGCAGCACCACCTCGCCCGCGACGGTGTCGGCGGGGGCCTCGACCAGCGGGGCCGCGTTGTCGTCCTGGCTCATGACGCCTCCCCGAAGGCCACATCGCTGGCGAGCACGGCGGCGCCGGCCACCCCGGCGCGCGCGCCCAGCTCGGACAGGACGACCGGCAGGTTGCCGGTGGCCAGCGGCAGCGACCGGCGGTAGACCACGCTGCGGATCTCGGCGAGCAGGATGTGGCCCAGCCTGGCCAGCCCACCGCCGATCACGATCATCGACGGGTTGGTGAAGCTGACCAGCCCGGCCAGCACGCCGCCGACCCGCCGGCCGCCGTCGCGGATGAGCTGGATGCAGACCACGTCGCCCTCGATGGCGCCCTCGGCGACGTCCTCCGCCGTGACGGCGCCCCGGGTGGACAGTCGCTCGGCCAGCGCCGGCGAGGAGCCGTTGCGCGCGGCGGCGTTCGCGTCGCGGGCCAGGGCGGCCCCGCTGAACAGCGCCTCCAGGCAGCCGGCGTTGCCGCAGGAGCACGTCGGCCCGTGCGTGTCGACCTGAATGTGGCCGATGTCCCCGGCGCAGCCGTCGGTGCCCCGGTAGACCTCGCCGCTGAGGTAGATCCCGCACCCGATACCGGTGCCGATCTTGACGAACAGGAAGTCGTCCACCGAGTGGGCGACGCCGCCGTGCCGCTCGCCGATCGCCATGATGTTGACGTCGTTGTCGACCACCGCGGGGCAGCCGTGCTCGCGGGTCAGCAGCTCGCGGACGGGGAAGCGGTCCCAGCCCGGCATGATCGGCGGCGAGACCGGCACCCCGTCGCGGAAGCTCACGGGCCCGGGGACGCCGATGCCCACGGCGTGCAGCCGCTCGTACGCCCCGTCGACCCGGAACTTGTGCAGCAGCTCGTTCACCCGCTGGAGGGTCACCTTCGGACCGTTGCGGATGTCGGCCGGCTCCGCGTACGCGGCGATCGGCTCCAGCCGGCCGTTGACCACCTCGACGTCGATCGAACTCGCGCCGAGGTCCACCGCCGCGAAGCGCAGCTGCGGGTTGAGCTCGACCAGGGTCGACCGGCGTCCGCCCCGCGACGCCGCGAGGCCGGCCTCGGCGACGTAGCCGAGGTCCACCAACCGCTCCAGCTCGGCGAGCAGCCGGGGGCGCGCCATCTCCAGCCGGTCGCCCAGCTCCGCCCGGGACACGGCTCCCTCGTCGCGGAGCAACCGCAACAGCCGCAGGTGCAGGGGCTCCACCGTTCGCACCGGCAACTCACCTCCGCATCGGAGTCGTTCACATCGACGAAATCGCGACGTGTTGTGTGCGACACAGTAGAAGCGTTCTGCGGCCACTGTCCAGAGCTTCGGCCAATCCGACCACAACTTTCGTCCGTTCGAACAAAAGCAAGTAGTCGATCTAGAAAAGTCGAGGGAGATGCGGACAACGGACGGCCGGGACCCCGCTCGCCAGCGCCCGCGTCACCGTGCGTGAAGACGGACCCGCTGGGGCGGGTCACGGCGGAAACTCACGCTGCGTGGCGGCCTGTCGAACTGGCACAACAGGCCGTGTTCCCTTTGCTCTGCACCCACGCACGCAGCGCCCGACCGAACAGGGCAGCTACGACATCGCGGCGGGCGGGCCCGCGGATGTCGGGTAGCGCTGCGTGACCCGACGCGTCGGTGGGTGCAGAGCAAAGGGCCGGGAACCAGGGGCGGCTCCCGGCCGCCGGGTGGCGCTGCGTGACCTGCCGGGCAGGCGTCGCCGGCCCCTAGAGGTCGGTGGGGGCCGTGGCGGCGCGGGCGGCGGCGACCAGGCGGTCGGTCTCCGCGACCACCGGCTCGTCGTCGGTCGGGGTCCCCGGGTCGTAGCGCACCGTCCAGGTCAGACCATCCACCCCGGGCACGCGGCGGGCGGCGATCCGGCCCGCGCCGCCGGGCACCGGGTGGTGCTGGGTGTACGCCACCGAGCGCGTCACCCGCGCCCGCACCTGGTGCGGCAGCTCGGCCGGCGCGAGCAGCAGGTACGTCTCGGCCGGGCCGTCGGCCACCACCACGTACCCGGCGCGCTCGGCGACCCGCTCGGCCGGGGTGACGGTCAGCTCCCGCCCCGACCAGACGGCCTTGAGGACGTCGTGCCAGCCCAACCGGGCGTCCCGCCCCGGCAGCCAGAGCCCCAGGTTGGTGGCGACCAGCACGCCACCGCCACCGCCCTCGGCACCGCCCGTGCCCGGTCCGGCGGCGGCCCAGGCCAGCACCCGCTCGGCGTCGGACAGCGGCGGACGCGCCGCCGGAGGCAGCTTCGGCTTACGGCGCAACAGCCCCATCACAGCCCTCCCGCGGCCTGCTCGCGCAGCGCCCGCGCGTGCTGCTCCAACGACAGCAGCTCCCCGAACAGCGCGAAGTACTCGTCCTTGTTGCTGACCGGGTTGACCCGCTGGATCTTCGACTTGAGATCCCGGATCCGGCCGGTCACCGAGCCCCACTGCAACCGGGCGATGGTCACCGAGACGTACCGGGGGTCGGGCTCCCCGTCGATGCGCAGCGGCTCCACGGCCAGCTCGCCCACGAGGGCCTGGGCGGCGAGGTCGGCGCAGGCGTCGCGGACCGCCTCGACCCAGACCGCGCCCTGCGTGGCGGCGGCGGCCCCGCCGGCCGCCGCGATCGCCTCCCGCACGGCCACGTGCACCGGGTGGTGGTATTCCGCCGCCTCGACCGCGTCGAACATCGGCCCGGCCAGCACCGGCTCCTGGAGGGCGAGCTTCAGCGCCTCCCGCTCGACCAGCGACATCGGGCTGTCCGTGGCGGGCGCGGGCCGGGCGGCGCGCGCCGGTGCCGCCGCCGCGCCGCCGGCGGGCTGGCCGGAGGCGGCGGCGAGCACGGCCCGCTGCACCGGCTCGATCTCCATGCCGAGGTCGCCGGCGAGCTTGCGGACGTACTCGGGGCGCTTCTCCCGGTCCTTGATCTTCGCGACGATCGGCGCGGCCCGGCGCATCGCCTCCACCCGGCCGTCGACGGTGTCCAGGTCGTACCGGTTGATCACGTGGCGCAGCGCGAAGTCGACAAGCGGCTCGCGGCGGGCGACCAGGTCGCGCACGGCCAGGTCGCCCTTTGCCAGGCGCAGGTCGCACGGGTCCATGTTGTCGGGGCTGACCGCGATGAAGGTGCGCCCGACGAAGCGCTGGTCGTCGTCGAACGCGCGCAGCGCCGCCTTCTGCCCGGCGGCGTCGCCGTCGAAGGTGAAGATGATCTCGCCGGCCACGTCGTCGGTGTCCAGCAGCAGCCGGCGCAGCACCGAGATGTGGTCCGCGCCGAACGCCGTGCCGCAGGTCGCCACCGCCGTCGGGACGTCGGCCAGGTGGCAGGCCATCACGTCGGTGTAGCCCTCGACGACGACCACCTTGCCCTGCTTGGCGATCTCCCGCTTGGCCTGGTCGATGCCGTAGAGGACGTGCGACTTCTTGTAGATCGGCGTCTCGGGGGTGTTCAGGTATTTCGGGCCGTCGTCGTCGTCGAACAGCTTGCGGGCGCCGAACCCGATCGGGTCGCCGGTGATGTCGCGGATCGGCCACATCAGCCGGCGACGGAACCGGTCGATCAGGGTGCCGGAGCGCGACGGGCGGGACAGCCCGGCCGTGACCAGCTCGTCGTGGGTGAAGCCCTGCTGCCGCAGGTGCTTGGTGAGCAGGTCCCAGGCGTCCGGGGCGAAGCCGCAGGCGTAGCGCTGGGCGGCGGCCCGGTCGAAGCCCCGCTGGGCGAGGAACTCCCGGGCCGGTCGGGCCCCGGCCGTGCCGAGCTGCGCCTGGTAGAACTCGACGGCGGCGGCGTGCGCGGCCACCAGGCGCTGCCGTTGCCCCTGCTGGGGGCGGGCGGCGCGCGGGGCGGACTGGTCGTTCTCGACGTACCGCAGCTGGATGCCGGCGCGGGCCGCGAGCCGCTCGACGGACTCGACGAAGCTGAGGTGGTCGGCGTCCATCAGGAACTTGATCGCGTCGCCGCCGGCCCCGCAGCCGAAGCAGTACCAGACGTTGCGGGCGGGCGAGACGTTGAACGACGGACTCTTCTCGTCGTGGAACGGGCACAGCCCCTTGAGGTTGCCGCCGCCCGCCGACCGGAGCGTCACGGTGTCCGAGATGACCTCGGCGATCGAGGTGCGCTCCCGGACCAGCGCGATGTCCTCGTCGCGGATCCGCCCAGCCATTCGCCACCCCCCTCGGCCCTACATCCTGCCCTGCCGGGGTGACCCGCGCGGCGTCGGGGGGACGGCGGGCGGGCGCGTCCCGCGCCGCCCCGGATCACCGCGTCAGGCGGGCGTGGTGGCCTCGTCGGCCTCGACCTGCCGGTTCCAGTCGGGCTTGGTCGAGCGCCAGCCCTCGTCGTCCATCCCCCGCCGCCAGTAGCCGGAGATCGACAGCCACTCGCGGGGCACGCCGCGCTCGACGCGCAGCAGCCGGCGCAGCTCGCGGACGAAGTTCGCCTCGCCGTGCACGAAGGCGTGCACGGTGCCGGGCGGGAAGTCCAGCGCCCGCACCGCCGCCACCAGCGCCTCGCCGACCGGCCGGTCGCCCCGGTGCAGCCAGGTCAGCTCGACGTCGCCCTTGCTGGGCAGCGGCTGCTCCTCGGCGGCGTCGGCCACCTCCAGGAAGACCCGCGCCGGCGCGTCCGCCGGGAGCCGTTCCAGGGCGGCGGCGATCGCCGGCAGCGCGCTCTCGTCGCCCACCAGCAGGTGCCAGTCGGCGTCGGGGCTCGGCGCGTACGCCCCGCCGGGGCCGACGAACCGCACCGGGTCGCCGGGCCGCAGCCGGGCCGCCCAGGGGCCGGCCACCCCCTCGTCGCCGTGGTGCACCACGTCGATGGTCAGCTCGTTGGCCGCCGCGTCGAAGGCTCGCACCGTGTACGCGCGCAGCCGCGGCCACTGGTCGGCGGGCAGGCGGCGGATCGCCGCGAGGTCGACCGGCTCCGGATAGGTCACCCCGTCCGGCGGGAAGACGAGCTTCACGTAGTGGTCGGTGTGCTCGCCCACCGGGAGGCCGGTCAGCTCCTCCCCGCCGAGCACCAGCCGGATCACGTGCGGGGTGGGCCGCCAGGTCCGCAGGACCCGCGCGGTGGTGACCTTCTTCGGGCGCTCCGTCATGCGGCTTAGGCTAGCCTAAGCTCGCCAGGTCGCCCACCGGCCGGGTCGGCGGCCCGCCCGCACCCGGCCCCGGCGTTCAGCCGACGCGCAGCCGCTCGTGCCAGGCGACGGCGGCCGGGTCGGTGAGCGAGGCGACCTGGTCGATCACCACGCGCAGCCGGGCGGCGTCGTCCGGGGCGTCGCGCCACAGCGGGGCGAAGACCGGGTCCAGCGCCTCGGGGGCCCGCCGGGTCAGGGTGGTGACCAGCTCGGTGAGGACCTCCCGCTGCCGCTCGTAGCGGTGCCGGGCACCGGGGCGGCGCATCACGTAGCGCAGCGCCAGGCCCTTGAGCAGCGCGCACTCGGCCCGGACCCGGCGCGGCACCACCAGGTCGGCCGCGTAGCGGCGCAGCGGGCCGGGCCCGCAGCGCTCCCGGGTGGCGGCCACCACCGTCGAGACGAACCGGCCGGTGAGCACGCTGGTAGTCGCCTTCAGCGCGGCCTGGGCCCGGTGGCTGCCGTCGTAGCCGGCGAGGGGGGCGAGCACCGGGTCGGCGAGCAGCTCGACCAGCACGGCGGCCAGGTCCGCCGGGGACTCCCCGGAGTAGGTGGCCGCCACGTCGGCGCAGAGCGCGGCCCGCTCGTCGGGGTCGGCCAGCAGCGGGCCGAGGCCCACGTACCCGCCGTGGACGCCGTCCTCGACGTCGTGCACCGAGTACGCCACGTCGTCGGCCCAGTCCATCACCTGCGCCTCCAGGCAGCGCCGCCCCCCGGCCGGCGCGCCGGCGCGCAGCCAGTCGAAGACCGGCCGGTCGTCGGCGTACACCCCGAACTTGCCGCCCGCCGGCCGGCGCGGCCACGGGTACTTCGTGGTGGCGTCGAGCGACGCCCGGGTCAGGTTGAGCCCGGCGGACCCGCCGCCCGGGGCGAGCACCTTGGCCTCCAGCCGGGTGAGCACCCGCAGCGTCTGCGCGTTGCCCTCGAAGCCGCCGCACGCGGCGGCGAGCTGGTCGAGGGCGGCCTCGCCGTTGTGCCCGAACGGCGGGTGGCCGAGGTCGTGGGCCAGCCCGGCGGTGTCCACCACGTCGGGGTCGCAGCCCAGCCGGGCGCCCATCTCGCGGGCGATCTGCGCCACCTCCAGCGAGTGGGTGAGCCGGGTGCGCAGGAAGTCGTCGGTGCCGGCGGTGTGCACCTGGGTCTTCGCGGCGAGCCGGCGGAACGCGGCCGAGTGCAGCACGCGCGCCCGGTCCCGCTCGTACGGCGAGCGGCCGGCGCCGGTGTCCTTCGCCGGCTCGTCGACCCACCGCGCGCCGCCGCAGCCGCCCCGGCGGTGCTGGTCGGAGCCGCCCGGGTGGCCGGCGGAGCAGTCGGAGCCGCCCGCGTCGCCGGCGGAGCCCGCGTCCCGGGCGCTGGTCATGCGGTCCACCCTCCACCGGCGCTACGACATCGTTCGCGAGAGCCACCAGGCTACGCCCGGCGACCGCCGGTGGCGCTGCGTCGGCTCCCCGCCCCCCGGCGACGCGCGACGAGTCCCCGCCCGGCGACGCGCAACAGCCGATCAGTCGAGAGTTGTCGGCTAATTGCCGACCGTGACGGGTCGCGGTCCACCATGGCGACCGGTAGCGTTCCCAGAGCAGAACGTTACCGATGATCCGCCCACCTGAATCAGATCCGAACCTGATGAATCGGACGACGGGAAGTGACGCTCGTGGACGCTGACACGGTGCTGGAAACGGAACTCCGAGGGCTACGCCAGCGCCGGCCGGAGGTCGCCGGGGGCGTGCTCGCCGGCACCGACGGCCTGCTCATCTCCAGCGACCTGCCGACGACCGACGCCACCCACCTGGCGGCCCTGGCCGCGGCCAGCTTCGGCCTCGGCCACCGGGTCGCCGACACGGTCCGGCACGGCGAGTTCCAGGAGTCGGTCGTGTTCACCGCCCGGGGCTGCGTGGTGACCTACCCGGCCGGCCGGCACGCCCTGCTGACCCTGGTCACCGGGGCCCGCACCGACCTGGAGGCCCTGCACCGGGAGGCCCGCGAGGTGGCCGCCCGGACCGGCTCGGCCTTCGACCAGGAGCGCAGCGCGCCCGTCAGCATGCCCGCGCCCGACCCGCGCGCGCCGCTGGCCATGCGGACCCCGATGGCGACGCTGCCGGGGCGCACGCCGAACGCGCCCCGCGCGACCGGCTGGCGGCGTCCGCCGATCTGAGCCCGCCGGCCCCGGCGTGGGATGCGTGCGGCTTCCCCACCGGGGCCGGCGCCTGGCCGACGGTTCAGCGGCTGTCGGAGCCGACCGTCTCGACCGCCGCGCGACCGGCCTCCAGGCGGGCCACCGGCACCCGGAACGGCGAGCAGGAGACGTAGTCCAGACCGACGGAGTGGAAGAAGTGGACGGACTCCGGGTCGCCGCCGTGCTCGCCGCAGACGCCGAGCTTCAGCCCCGGCCGGGCGGCCCGGCCCTCCTCGGCGGCGATCCGCACCAGCCGGCCCACGCCGTCACGGTCGATCGACTCGAACGGCGAGATGCCGAAGATGCCCAGCTCCAGGTAGCGCCAGAAGAAGGCCCCCTCCACGTCGTCGCGGGAGAAGCCCCAGCCCATCTGGGTCAGGTCGTTGGTGCCGAAGGAGAAGAACTGCGCCGCCTCGGCGATCTGGCCGGCGGTCAGCGCCGCCCGGGGCACCTCGATCATCGTGCCGATCAGCACCTCGACGCCGCTGTCCCCGACCACCTCGGCGATGATCTTCTCGGCCTCGGCGCGCACCGTCTCCAGCTCCTGCACCGCCCCGACCAGCGGAACCATGATCTCCGGGCAGGCCGACCCGCCGTCGCGGGTGACCCGCACGGCGGCCTCGGCGATCGCCCGCACCTGCATGGCGAACAGGCCGGGGATGACCAGGCCGAGCCGCACCCCGCGCAGGCCCAGCATCGGGTTCTCCTCGTGCATCCGCCGGACGGCGGCGAGCAGCGCCTCCTCCTTCGCCACGTCCTCGCCGCGTTCCTGGGCGACGGCGACGTCGACCGCGAGCTGTTCCAGCGGGGGCAGGAACTCGTGCAGCGGCGGGTCGATCAGCCGCACCGTGACCGGCAGGCCGTCCATCTCGCGGAAGATCTCCACGAAGTCGTCGCGCTGCAACGGCAGCAGCGCGGCGAGGGCGTCGGCGCGTTCGGTGTCGGTGCGGGCCAGGATCAGCCGCTCGACCAGCTCGCGCCGGTCGCCGAGGAACATGTGCTCGGTGCGGCACAGCCCGATGCCCTGCGCGCCGAAGCGGCGGGCCCGGGCGGCGTCCGTGCCGGTGTCGGCGTTCGCGCGCACCGCCAGCCGGCGGGCCGCGTCGGCGTGCGTCATGATCCGGTGCACGGCCTTGACCAGCGCGTCGTCGGCCTCGTGCGGGTCGAGCGTGCCCTCGAAGTAGCGCACCACCTCCGACGGCGTGACCGGCACCTCGCCGAGGTAGACCTTGCCGGTGGTGCCGTCGATCGAGACGACGTCGCCCTCGTGCACGGTCTGCCCGGCGACGGTGAACCGCTTCGCGGGCACGTTGACGTCGATCTCGTCGGCACCGGAGACGCAGGTCTTGCCCATGCCCCGGGCGACCACGGCGGCGTGGCTGGTCTTGCCGCCGCGCGAGGTGAGGATGCCCCTCGCGGCGATCATGCCGTTGAGGTCGTCGGGGTTGGTCTCCCGGCGGACCAGGATCACCGCCTCGCCCTCGGCGGCCAGCTCGACGGCGCGGGCGGAGGTGAAGACCACCTTGCCGGACGCCGCGCCCGGCGACGCCCCGACGCCCCTGGCGACCGGCTCGAAGTCGTGGTCGAGCTGGAACCGGGGGAACATGAGCTGGGCGAGCTGCGCGCCGTTGACCCGGTGCAGCGCCTCGTCGAGGTCGATCAGGCCCTCGTCGACGAGCTGGCCGGCGATGACGAACGCCGCCGCGGCGGTGCGCTTGCCGACCCGGGTCTGGAGCATCCAGAGCTTGCCGCGTTCGATGGTGAACTCGATGTCGCACAGGTCCCGGTAGTGCCCCTCCAGCCGGGCCATGATGTCGAGCAGCTCGTCGTAGGACCGCTTGTCGAGGCGCTCCAGGTCCTGCAACGGCACGGTGTTGCGGATGCCGGCGACGACGTCCTCGCCCTGGGCGTTGGCCAGGTAGTCGCCGTAGATGCCCTGCGCGCCGCTGGCCGGGTCGCGGGTGAAGGCGACGCCGGTGCCGGAGTCCGGGCCGAGGTTGCCGAAGACCATGGCCACCACGTTGACGGCGGTGCCGAGGTCGGCGGGGATGCGCTCCTGCCGGCGGTAGAGCACCGCGCGCTCGGCGTTCCACGACTCGAAGACCGCGCGGATGGCCAGGTCGAGCTGCTCGCGGGGCTCCTGCGGGAAGTCGCGCCCGGTGTGCTTGAGGAAGATCTTCTTGTACGCGTCGACCAGCCCCCGCAGGTCGTCGGCGTCCAGGTCGAGGTCGCTGGTGGTGCCCCGGGCGCGCTTGGCCTCGTCGAGCGCGTGCTCGAACTCCTCGCCCGGCACCTCGCAGACGGTCTTGCCGAACATCTGGATCAGCCGGCGGTAGGAGTCCCAGGCGAACCGTTCGTTGCCGCCCGCCTGGGCGGCGAGCCCGACGACGCTGCGGTCGTTGAGGCCGACGTTGAGGACGGTCTCCATCATGCCCGGCATGGAGAACTTCGCCCCGGAGCGCACGGAGACCAGCAGCGGGTCGTGCGGGTCGCCGAGGCGGCGGCCCATCCCCCGCTCCAGCGACTCCAGGTGCGCCTCGATCTGGCCGGCGAGCCCGTCCGGCTCCCGTCCGGTGGCGAGGTACGCCTGGCAGGCCTCGGTGGTGATGGTGAAGCCGGGCGGCACCGGCAGGCCGAGGTTCGTCATCTCGGCGAGGTTGGCCCCCTTGCCGCCGAGCAGGTCCTTGAGGTCCCTGTTGCCCTCGGCGAAGTCGTAGACGTACTTGTGATCGACCGTCTCTTGCGATGTCACCAGAGCCTCCCACGCGCGCCGGACTGACACTTAACGAAGGTTCAGTTTTCCGATACCCCAGGGCCGACCACCGCTAATCCGGTGTCGTCGCCGATCGGTGGGCGAAGGCTAAGCGAACATCGCGTGACCTGGGGCTACTTGGTGACAATCGGCACAACCGTCACGACTATCCGCGTCCGTACCGGTTGTTGGGAACGTTTCCACGCGCACGATCACGCAATTCTCGGGTCCCCTCGTACTCTTGAGCGCACCGGTTCTGCCGAACTTCACCTTTGCCATATCCCTCGCGAATACACCCCCGGAGTCCGCACCGTGCCGCCCACCGCGCCCCGCCCCGCCGAGCCCGGCCGCCGCCCGCTCGACCCGACCGGCCCGGCTGTCGACCCGACCGGCCACGAGCCGGCCGCCGCCGACCTGGCCCGCGCCGCCGCCCGCGCAGCCGCCGACCGGCTCGCGCCGCCGGCCCCCGTCGGGCTGGGCGACGTGGTCCCCGCCCCGGAACGGGTCGAGCCCGACCCGGCCGCCGACTTCACGCTCCCCGCCGACGCGGCCGTCCGGGTCAGCCCCGACCCGGCCGCCCGGGACGTCGCCGAGCAGCTCGCCGACCTGCTGCGGCCCGCCACCGGCTACCCGCTCCCGGTGACCGACGCCGCGCCGCCCGCCGAGGGCCTGGCCCTCCAGCTCTCCGCCGCGCCCGGCGACGGCTCGGTCGCCGGGCCCGCCACCCCGGGCCCGGTCGCCGAGCTCGGCGCGGAGGGCTACCGGCTCGACGTGACCCCCGACGCGGTACGCATCACCGCCGCCACCCCGGCCGGCCTCCTGCACGGCGTGCAGACCCTGCGTCAGCTCCTGCCGCCCGCGATCGAGAGCCCCACCCCCGTGGCCGCCCGGTGGGCGGTGCCCGGCGGGGTGATCGTCGACCGGCCCCGGTTCCCCTACCGGGGCGCGATGCTCGACGTGGCGCGGCACTTCTTCGGCGTCGCCGACGTGCTGCGGGTGATCGACCACCTGGCCCGGTACAAGCTCAACCACCTGCACCTGCACCTCACCGACGACCAGGGCTGGCGGATCGCCGTCGACGGCTGGCCGGGGCTGGCCACCGTCGGCGGGGCGACCCAGGTCGGCGGCGGCCCCGGCGGGGCATACTCCCGGGCCGACTACCGGCGCATCGTCTCCTACGCCGCCCGCCGGCACGTCACCGTCGTCCCGGAGATCGACCTGCCCGGCCACACCAACGCGGCGCTGACCGCGTATCCGCAGCTCGCGCCGGACGGGGTCGCGCCGCCGCCGTACACGGGCACCGAGGTCGGCTTCAGCTATCTCGACCCGGACGACGAGCGCACGTACGCCTTCGTCGCCGATGTGCTCGGCGAGGTCGCCGCGCTCACCCCCGGGCCGTGGCTGCACATCGGCGGGGACGAGGCGTTCAAGGTCCCGGCCGACGCGTACGCCCGCTTCGTCGAGCGGGCGCAGGGCATCGTCGCCGGCACCGGCAAGACCGTGGTCGGCTGGCACCAGATCGCCCCGGCCGGGCACGCCGACGGGCGGGTCCTCCAGTGGTGGGGCACCACGGGCGACGACCCCGCGACGGCCGAGGCGGTCCGGCGCGGCGCGCGGGTGATCCTCTCCCCCGGAAACCACGCATACTTGGACATGAAGTACGCCCCGGACACCCCGATCGGGCACGACTGGGCGGGCCTCGTCGACGTGGAACGGGCGTACGGGTGGGATCCGGGGACGCACCTGGCCGGGGTGCCGGCGGACGCGGTGCTCGGCGTGGAGGCCCCGCTCTGGACCGAGTCGGTGACCTCGCTGGCCGAGATCGAGTTCATGCTGCTGCCCCGGCTGCCCGCCCTCGCCGAGCTGGGCTGGTCGCCCCGGCACACCCACGACTGGGCGTCCTTCCGCCGTCGCCTCGCCGGGCACGGCCCCCGCTGGCACACCGCCGGCATCACCTTCCACCCCGCCCCGGAGATCCCCTGGCCGACCACTGGCCCCACCGGCCTACCCAGCCCTCGTCCGGCGTCGCAGCCGACCGCCCCCACGGCCGACCTGCCCTGACGCCGACCGGCCCGCCCCGACCCGGCGGGTCTCGGCGGTTGGTGGCCGGCTGCGGCGGAACCGCCTCGGCGTGTCGCGTCGCGGAGCCGGCCAGCCACCCGGGCAGGGCCCTGACCCGCAGGATGCCCGGTTCGCGCCGTCGCGTCCCGTGGCCCGGGTCACCGCGACGGCGGAATCGGGGTGGGGGTGGGGGCGTTGTATCTGGCATGCGACCGGGGCTCCGCCGCCCGGTCGGGCCCCTGAACCGCCCCGCCTCCGCCCCGCGCGCCGGGACGCCGGGGCCGGGAACCCCGGAATGCCGGTGGGGTCGGGGTCGTTACACCCTCCGGACGCCCGAGCAGGCCCCCGCCGCCGGGTCGTCCTTCCCCCGGACTTTTCTTCGCGGTGCCGCCGCGCGTGTCCCCCTTTCGCGGTGCCGTGTCTTCTCCCCCGAGCAGAGGAGTCGCCGTTATGCGTACCGATCTGATTCGTCGTACCGCTCTGACCGTTGCCGGAATCGCTGCGACCGCCGGTGGGATCGCCGGGCCGGCGCTGGCCGCGCAGGCCGCTCCTGCGGAGCGGGTTGCCGCGTCGGTGCAGGCGGAGCGTCGGCCGGCGGGTGAGCGTCAGCTGGACGTGCGCTACGAGGCGCAGCCCAACTTCTTCTACTGTGGCCCGGCGGCGGCGCGCAACGCGCTGAGCGTGCAGGGCAAGAACATCGACGTGGACACCATGGCCAAGGAGATGGGCACCACCGAGGCCGGCACCGACTCCATCAACGACATCACCCCCGTGCTCAACAAGGAGACCGGCCGCAAGGCGTACCACAGCACGGAGCTCCCGGCCGACAAGGTAGACGGTAAGCACGTCGAGAAGCTGCGCGCCGACATCGTCCGCGCGGTCGACGACGGCCGGGCCGTGGTGGCCAACATCGCCGGCACCGCCACCGACACCGACGGCGTCAGCCACTCCTTCGAGGGCGGCCACTACATCAGCGTCGTCGGCTACTCCGAGGGCGGGAAGACCGTGACGATCGCCGACTCGGCCAACCCGGACCAGGCCAGCTACCGCATCGACGTCGACGCCCTGGCGCACTGGATCGCCAGCCGCGGCTACGCCTCCTGACGCACTACCTGAAAGGGCCCGACCCCGTCCCGGGGTCGGGCCCTTCGGCGTAAGGAAGGGCCCCCTGTTAACGCTTTCTGTTGTACAGGGGGCCCCTGCAAACCGTCAGCCGCCGGAGTCGGCCAGCTCCGCGCCCTCCGGGACCGTGTCGTCGTCCCGGCTGGCCAGCCAGCCGTCGGGCAGGAAGACCTTGCCGGGCGAGTTCGTCCGGCCGCGCGGCTGACCCAGCGTCGCCACCGGGAACGGCTCGGCCGGGTCGAGCTTGCCGAGCAGGTCGTCGAGCTGGGCCAGGCTCTCGATCATCGCCAGCTCGCGGCGCAGCTCGCTGCCGACCGGGAAGCCCTTGAGATACCAGGCCACGTGCTTGCGGAAGTCCGTGCAGCCGTCCCGCTCGCCCCGGGCCGGGTTGCGCGCGCCCGCCGTGAACTGGTCGACCAGCAGCTCGGCGTGCCGGCGCATGGTCGCCGCCACCTCGCCGAGGGTGGGCAGCCGCCGCTCCGGCCGGCCCTCGAACGCGGCCTCCAGGTCGGCGAACAGCCACGGCCGGCCCAGGCAGCCGCGCCCGATCACCACCCCGTCGACGCCGGTGTGGGCCACCATCCGCAGCGCGTCGTCGGCCTCCCAGATGTCGCCGTTGCCGAGCACCGGCACGTCGAGCGCCTGCTTGAGGGTGGCGATGGCGTCCCAGTCGGCGGTGCCCGAATAGCGCTGCGCGGCCGTACGCCCGTGCAGGGCCACCGCCGCGACGCCCGCGTCCTGGGCGGCGAGCCCCGCCTCGACGTACGTCAGGTGGTCGTCGTCGATGCCCTTGCGCATCTTCACGGTGACCGGCACCCCGGCGGGCGACGCGGCGTCCACGGCGGCCCTGACCAGCCGGGCGAAGAGCCGGCGTCGCCAGGGCAGGGCCGACCCGCCGCCCTTGCGGGTGACCTTCGGGACGGGGCAGCCGAAGTTGAGGTCGATGTGGTCGGCGAGGTCCTTCTCCACCACGATCCGCACGGCGGCGGCGGTGATCTCCGGGTCGGTGCCGTAGAGCTGGAGGCTGCGCGGGCGCTCGTCGTCGCCGAAGGCGATCATCCGCAGCGTCTTCGGGTTCCGCTCGACCAACGCGACCGTGGTGATCATCTCGCAGACGTAGATGCCGCCGCCCTGCTCCCGGCACAGCCGGCGGAAGCCGACGTTGGTGATCCCGGCCATCGGGGCGAGCACCACCGGCGGCCACACCTCGTGCCGCCCGATGCGCAGCCCGCCGCCCGGCCCGCTCCCCTGCCTTCCGCTCCCACTCACCCGCCAAGTGTAAGGAGGGGCCCCCTGTTAACGCCTTTTGCATAGCAGGGGACCCCTGTTAACAACCGCCCGTAGCACATCCGCCGGGCTGGCGGGGCTTGTCCACAGGGCCGGTCGTTGTCCACAGGCGGGGCCCTCGGGCGGGACAGTGCGGGGGCGGCGCGGCCATGCTGCGGGGCATGGCCGACTTCTCACCCGAGCTGGACCGGGCCGCGCAGGGCCAGCAGCAGATCGTCACGCGGGCGCAACTGCTCGCCGCCGGCTTCGACGACATGCACCTCTACCGGCAGGCCCGCCGGGGCCGCTGGCAGCGGGTCCTCCCGGCGACGTACGCCCTGTTCACCGGCGCGCTGACCGACGAGCAGCGGCGCATCTCCGCCGCCCTCTACGCGGGCGGGCAGGCGCAGCTCACCGGGCTGGCCGCCCTGACCTGGTACGGCTTCCGCTACAGCCCGCGCAGCGACGACGTACACCTGATCGTGCCGCACCACGCGCGACGCCGGTCGGCCGGGCACGCGGTGATCTCCCGGGCGCTGGCGCTCGACGAGCGGGCCCGGCGGACGGCGCTCTACCCGGTGTGCTCGCCCGCCCGCGCCGTGGTCGACGCGGCCCGCGACCTGCGCGAGCTACGGCCGGTCCGCGCGATCGTCGCCGAGGCGGTGCAACGGGGGTACGCCGACCTGCCCGCGCTGGACGAGGAGATCCGCCGGGCGAGGCGCAGCCGGACCGCGCTGGTCCGGAAGGCGTTCGCGGAGGTCGTCGACGGCACCCGGTCGGCGCCGGAGGCCGAGCTGCGGGAGTGCCTCGCCGGCAGCCGGGTGGTGCCGCAGATCCGGTGGAACGCGCGCCTGGTCAGCGGCGACGGCGCTGTGCTGCCGACCCCGGACGGCTACCTGGCCGACGCTGCGGTGGCCCTGGAGGTGGACTCGCAGGAGTTCCACTTCAGCCCGGCCGACTGGGCGCGGACGCTGGACCGGCACAACGAGCTGAGCCGGCACGGGGTGCTGATCCTGCACTTCACGCCGGCGCAGATCCGCCGGGAGCCGGAGCGCGTGCGCCGCATGGTGGAGGACGCGTACGCGTCGCGGCGCGGCCTCGGCGCGACGACCCGGGTGCGCGTGGCGCCCCGCCCCGCCGACGCCCCACCCCTCGCCGACGCCCCACCCCTCGCGGAGGCCCCGCCCCCGGCGGACGCCCCGTCCCCCAGGGAGGGGCGGTGAGAAGGGGCCCCTTCTATACCGGAAACGTTAAGAAGGGGCCCTTCCTTGCACCGTCAGCAGCCGGGGAGGCGCTCGATCAGGTAGCGCTCCACCTGGTCCAGGCCGATGCGCTCCTGGGCCATGGTGTCCCGGTTGCGCACCGTCACCGCGTTGTCGTCGAGGGTGTCGAAGTCGACGGTCACGCAGAACGGGGTGCCGATCTCGTCCTGGCGGCGGTAGCGGCGGCCGATGGCCTGCGAGTCGTCGAACTCCACCACCCAGCGCTTGCGCAGGTCGGCGGCGAGCTGCTTGGCCTTCGGCGAGAGCGCCTCGTTGCGCGACAGCGGCAGCACGGCCACCTTCACCGGGGCCAGGCGCGGGTCGAAGCGCATGACGGTGCGCTTGTCCACCCCGCCCTTGGTGTTCGGGGCCTCGTCCTCGTCGTACGCCTCCAGCAGGAACGCCAGCACCGCGCGGGTGAGGCCGGCGGCCGGCTCGATCACGTACGGGATCCAGCGCTCGCCCTTGCCCTGGTCGAAGTACGACAGGTCGACGCCGGAGTGCTTGCTGTGCGTGGACAGGTCGAAGTCGGTGCGGTTGGCGATGCCCTCCAGCTCGGCGAACTCGCTGCCGCCGAACTGGAACTTGTACTCGATGTCGACGGTGCGCTTCGAGTAGTGGGAGAGCTTTTCCTTGGGGTGCTCGTAGAAGCGCAGGTTCTCCTCCGACAGGCCGAGGTCGAGGTACCAGTTCCAGCGCTCCTGAAGCCAGTACTCGTGCCACTGCTCGTCGGTGCCCGGCTCGACGAAGAACTCCATCTCCATCTGCTCGAACTCGCGGGTGCGGAAGATGAAGTTGCCCGGGGTGATCTCGTTGCGGAACGACTTGCCGGCCTGCGCGATGCCGAACGGCGGCTTCTTGCGGGCGACCGTCTCGACGTTCTTGTAGTTGACGAAGATGCCCTGGGCGGTCTCGGGGCGCAGGTAGTGCAGGCCCTCGTCGCTCTCCACCGGGCCGAGGTAGGTCTTCATCAGGCCGTTGAACATCTTCGGCTCGGTGAAGGTGCCCTTGTTGCCGCAGTTGGGGCAGTTCAGCTCCGTCAGCGAGGTCAGCGGCTTGCCGTGCTTGGCCTCGTACGCCTCCTCCAGGTGGTCGGCGCGGAACCGCTTGTGGCAGGACTGGCACTCGGTGAGCGGATCGACGAACTCGGCGATGTGGCCGCTGGCCTCCCAGACCTTGCGGGCCAGGATGACCGCCGAGTCCAGGCCGACGACGTCGTCGCGCTGCTGGACCATGGTCCGCCACCACTGCCGGCGGACGTTCTCCTTCAGCTCCACGCCGAGCGGGCCGTAGTCCCACGCCGACCGGGTGCCCCCGTAGATCTCACTGGAGGGGAAGACGAAGCCCCGGCGCTTGGCGAGGCTGACGACGGCGTCGATACGGTCGGCTGGCATGTTGTTTCCTCCTACGCCGGCTGGCGGTCGGCGGGGGCGCGCGGTGGATGGAACGGTCGGTTCGGGACCCACGGTACGGCCGTGGGGACCCCGGGCCCAGCAGAATACCGGGGGCGGTGGTCAGCTCACCCCGCAGACCTCCATGGCGCCGGTCTCCCCGTCGGGGGTGAGGGTGACCTCCTGCTCGCCCCGGTCGCCGCCGCTGAAGGTGACCGAGACCGGCACGGTGAGGTTGACCGTGTCGACGTCGCCCACCCGGTACGAGTCGACCTGCGGCTCGGCGGCGACCCGCCGCTCGAACTCCTGGCGGGACTCGCGCCGCTGCGCGTCGTCGCAGAGCGCGTCGTACGACTGGTCGTACTTGCGCTCGGCCAGCCCCCGGTAGTAGTCGTCGGTGACCGACCGGCCCTGCTCGCGTACGGCCTGCACGTTGCTGACCGCGAGGCCCACCACGGCCGTGCCGCCCCCGCCGCAGCAGATCAGCACCGCGAGCGCCCCCGCGCCGAGGCCGAGCCACAGGCGGGCGCGGCGTCCCTCGGTGGGGGGCGCGGCGAACGGCGGGACCACCCCGGGGCCGGCCGGGGGCGCGGGGACCTGCGGCTCCGACGGCGTCGGCGGCACGCCGGGGGCCGGCGGGCCGTCGGGCCCGGGCGCCACGGGGTACGGGGGTGGACCGGACGGTCCGGGTGCGGTCATAGGTGCAGGGTAGTGCCCGGCGGCTCAGCGCAGCGGATCAGCGGCCCGATCACTGGGGTTGACCTCCACGGCCCCGCCGGGGGCCGCGCCGGCCAGCGTCTCGTACGCGGACGGCTCGTCCAGCGACTCGGCCAGCAGCGGCGTGGCGTGCACCTTCACGTCGAAGCCGCCGAGCGCCCGCCGGTACGTCCCGACGGACTCCCACTCGGTGACCAGGCACCAGTGGCGGGGGTCGTCGAGGGCCCGCAGCAGCTCCCCGCGCAGGTAGCCGGGGCGGGCGGCGAGCGCGGCGAGGGCGGCGTGCGCGCGTTCGGTGAAGGCGGGGGCGACGTCCTCGTCGACCACGAACCGGTTGGTGACCAGCACCCGGGTCCTCCTCGTAGGGCCGGTGGGGGTGAGCCTCGTAGAGTCTGTGGGATGCAGCGTACGCAGCGCTCCCTGCCGCTCCGGCTGGCCCGGGCGAACCCGACGACGGTCTTCCTGGTCGCCCTGGTGCTGGTGCTGGTGGGGCTGTTCGCGCCGGGGGCGCTCGGCGGGGCGCTGCTGCTGGCGCTCGCCGCCGCGCTGGTGGCGCTGCTGGTCACCACCTGGCCGGTGCAGGCCCCGGCGACCCGGGTGATCCGGCTGGTGATGCTCACCCTGCTGGTGGCCGTGGCGCTGGCGAAGCTGCTCTGAGCCGCCCTGCCCGGGTGGCAGAGTCGGCATTAGCAGAAGACCCGCTCGCATGCAAGCATGCGTTTTTGACAATCAATTTCGTTATCGCGGAGAGTTGGGGGCATGATGCTCCGCCGCCCCACCGTACGTGTCCTGGCCGCCGCGACCGCCCTGGTCGCGCTCGGTGCCGCCACCGCCTGCGCCGACGACGGCACGGCCGGCGTCGACCCGCAGCGGGTCGACGTGGCCGCCGCCTTCTACCCGCTCCAGTTCGTCGCCGAGCGGGTCGGCGGCGACGCGGTCCGGGTGACGAACCTGACCAAGCCCGGCGCCGAGCCGCACGACCTGGAGCTCACCCCGAGCCAGGTCGGCGAGGTCAACCGGGCCGAGCTGATCGTCTACCTCAAGGGCTTCCAGCCCGCCGTGGACGAGGCGATCGCGCAGAGCGGCGGCGACCGGGCCTTCGACGTGGCCGGGGTGCAGCCGCTGCTGGCCGCGAGCGCCGGCGGCCACGACCACGGGGGCGAGGGCGCGGGCCAGCAGGAGCACGCCGACGAGGAGGGCAGCGGCGGCAAGGACCCGCACCTGTGGCTCGACCCGACCCGGCTCGCCGGCGTCGCCGACCAGCTCGCCGAGCGGCTCGGCAGGGCCGACCCGGAGCGCGCCGCCGACTACACCGCGCGGGCGAAGACCCTGCGCGCCGAGCTGGAGAAGCTGGACGCCGACTTCGCCGCCGGGCTGAAGACCTGCCAGCGGCGGGAGATCGTGGTCAGCCACACCGCGTTCGGCTACCTCGCCGAGCGCTACCGGCTCGAACAGGTCGGCATCACCGGGCTCACCCCGGAGACCGAGCCCTCCCCGCAGCGCCTCGCCGAGGTGGCCGGGGAGGCCCGCGAGCACGGCGCGACCACGATCTTCTTCGAGACCCTGGTCAGCCCGAAGGTCGCCGAGACCATCGCCCGCGAGGTCGGCGCGCAGACCGCGGTGCTCGACCCGCTGGAGGGGCTGTCGGCCGACGGCGGCGGGCAGGACTACCTTTCGGTGATGCGTACCAACCTGCAGACCCTGAGGACGGCGTTGAGCTGCTCGTGACCGAACCTGTCATCACCGTCGCGCACGGGGTGGTCGGCTACGACGGCCGCCCCGTGCTGCGGGACGTCTCCCTCGCCGTCGACGCCGGCGAGGTCGTCGCCGTCCTCGGCGCCAACGGCTCCGGCAAGTCCACCCTGATCCGCGCGGTGCTCGGGCTGGTCCCGCTGCACGCCGGGTCCGTCTCGCTGTTCGGCACCCCGCTGCGCCGGTTCCGGCAGTGGAAACGCATCGGGTACGTCCCGCAGCGGCTCGGCGCGGGCGGCGGGGTCCCCGCCACGGTCCGCGAGGTGGTCGCCTCCGGCCGGCTGGCCCGCCGGGGCGTGCTGCGCCCACCGGGGCGGGCCGACCGGGCGGCGGTCGCCGCCGCGCTGGCGTCGGTGGGCCTGGCCGACCGGGCCGGCGACCCGGTGGCCACCCTCTCCGGCGGCCAGCAGCAGCGCACCCTGATCGCCCGGGCGCTGGCCGGCGAGCCGGAGCTGCTGGTCCTCGACGAGCCGACCGCCGGGGTCGACGCGGCCAGCCAGGAGGCGTTCGCGGGGGCGCTGCGCGGCTTCCTCGACGGCGGCGGGACGGTGCTGCTGGTCGCCCACGAGCTCGGTCCGCTGCGCCCGCTGATCAGCCGCGCCGTGGTGGTGCACCAGGGCGGGATCGCGCACGACGGGGCGGTCCCCGAACCGGCCGGGCACCACGCCGACCCCGACCACGACCACGTGCACCCGCACGCACCCGACGAGCCCGCAGGGCTGTGGAGCAGTTGAGCATGGAGCTTTTCCAGTACCCGTACATGCAGCGGGCCCTGATCGGCGCGCTGGTCATCGGCCTGGCCGCCCCGGCGCTCGGCATCTACCTGGTGCAGCGCCGGCTGGCGCTGATCGGCGACGGGGTGGGGCACGTGGCGCTGACCGGGGTCGGCGCGGGGCTGCTGCTCAACCGCTCCCCCGTGCTGGTGGCGGTGGTCGTGGCGACGCTCGGTGCGGTCGCCATCGAGCTGGTCCGGGCCCGGGGCCGCACCTCCGGCGACCTCGCGCTGGCGCTGCTGTTCTACGGCGGCATCGCCGGCGGGGTGATGCTGGTGGGGCTCTCCGACGCCACCAGCGCCAACCTCAACGCGTACCTGTTCGGGTCGCTGACCACCATCTCGCCGCAGGACCTGACCACCATCGTGGTGCTCGGCGCCGCGATCCTGGTCACCATGCTGGCGCTGCGCCCGGCGCTGTTCGCGGTCTGCCACGACGAGGAGTACGCCCGGGTCGCCGGCCTGCCGGTGCGGGCGCTGAACCTGCTGCTGGCGGTCGGCACCGCGGTCACCGTGACGATCGCCATGCGGGCCGTGGGGGTGCTGCTGATCAGCGCGCTGATGGTGGTCCCGGTGGCCACCGCCCAGCAGGTCACCCGGGGGTTCCGGGCCACGATGACGGCGGCGATGGCGCTCGGGCTGTTCGCCGCCGGCTCCGGCGTCTGGGTCGCCGCCAACGCCGACACCGCGCCGGGGGCTTCCGTGGTGCTGCTGGCGATCGCCTCCTTCCTCGTCGTCGCGGTCGCCGCGGCGGCCTGGCGGGCGCTGCGCCGCCGGCGCGCGGAGTCCTGCGCGCCGGCACCGGAGCCCCACGAGGTGGTGCTTCGTTGATCCTGCGCCCCGGCGTGTCGGCGGTATTGGTTACCGTTGTCCAGTGACCAGCGGATCAGGGTACGAGGCATACGAGGGCGCCGGTGAGCTGCTGCGCGCGCTCTCGGCCCCCATCCGACTGGCGATCGTGAGCGAGCTGGCGCAGGGTGAACGGTGCGTGCACGAGCTGGTGGAGAAGCTCGGGGCCGCCCAGCCGCTGGTCTCCCAGCACCTGCGGGTGCTGCGCGGGGCCGGCGTGGTCCGGGGCTCCCGGCGTGGCCGCGAGATCGCGTACGCGTTGGTCGACGAGCACGTCGCGCACATCGTGGCCGACGCGGTCAGTCACGCCGGGGAGGCATCATGAGCGAGGGCACCGCCGTCCGGAACACCCGGCAACGCTCCGCGGTGAGCGCGCTGCTGGGCGAGGTGGAGGGCTTCCACAGCGCGCAGGACCTGCACGCCATGCTCCGCGAACGCGGCGAGCGGGTGGGGCTGACCACCGTCTACCGCACCCTCCAGGGGCTCGCCGACGCGGGGGAGATCGACGTGATGCGCCCGCCGGGCGGCGAGCACCTCTACCGGCGGTGCAGCGAGGGCCACCACCACCACCTCGTGTGCCGGGTCTGCGGGCGCACGGTCGAGGTCGCGGGGCCGACGGTGGAGACCTGGGCGGAGCGGGTGGCCGCGCAGCACGGGTACGCCGACGTCAGCCACACCCTGGAGATCTTCGGCACCTGCCCGGCCTGCACCGGCTGACAATTCCGACCCGTGCCGAGCCGGGGCGGCCGTGGCACGCTGTGCGGCGTGAAAATCTACGCCGATCGCTTCCCGACCGCCGCCCGTCAGTTGCTCACCGACCTGCTCGTCCTCGCCTGGGTGTACGCCGCGATCCGCTTCGCCGGCTGGGTGCACGACCTGGTGCAGAAGCTCGCCGTGCCGGGGCAGAAGCTGGAGGGGGCCGGCGGCGGCCTGGCCGACAACCTGGCCGAGGCCGGCGGCAAGGTCGGCCGGCTGCCGCTGGTGGGCGACGAGCTGACCGCCCCGTTCACGAAGGCCGCCGACGCGGCGCGGGCCGTCGCCGAGGCGGGCCGCGACCAGCAGGACCTCGTCGGCCAGCTCGCGCTGGCGCTCAGCATCGCGGTGCTGGTCTTCCCGCTCGGCCTGGTGCTGTTCGGCTGGCTGCCGCTGCGGCTGCGCTGGATGCGCCGCGCCGCCTCGGCGAAGGCGCTGGCCGTAGCCCCCGCCGGGCGGGACCTGCTGGCCCTGCGGGCGCTGGCCGGGCAGCCGCTGGGCAAGCTGGCCCGGATCGCCCCGGACGTGGCCGAGGCGTGGCGGCGCGGCGACGACGCCACCGTCGACGCGCTCGCGGCGCTGGAGCTGCGCCGACTCGGCCTGCGCACGGGCCGCTGACCGGCCCGCCCTGCCTCCCCGCCCTGCCGGCCTGCCTGGCCTGCCGGGCCTGCCGGGTGGACCGGCGGGGCCTCGGGCCTCCGCGCCGACGCCCCGGCGGCACGTGACACCGCGTGACCCGCCGCCCCGACGCCGCCACCCTCTCCGCTCCCTTTGCTCTGCACCCACATGCGCAGCAGTCACGCAGCGCGACCACACGCCGCCCCCTCGACGGGGCCGCGATCTCGCACCCCGGCTGCTCAAGCCGGGTCTTGCGTGGATGGGTGCAGAGCAAAGGGAGCGAGGAGACGTGTCGGGCACGGCAAGGCCGTGACGCAGGGCCAGATCGATCAGCACCGAGAAAGCAGCGGCAACTTGTTGCGGAGGGTGACCACCACGCGGGCCAGCCCGCAAGCGCCGCCGCGACCGTCGCGTCCGCCGCGGTTGTGCGCCCCAGCGGAAGAGGATTAGATAGACATCGATGCGTGCGCCTTGGGATGCCTGCCCCACGCCGGTGCCGGGTGCCGGGAGGGAGCGACCCATGTCCGTGTCTCGCAGGCGGTCGATCGTCGCGGCCGGCGTCATCGGCGTGGTGGCGATGCTCGCCGCCACGCTCCTCGGGCTGCCGCCGGCACGGGCGGCGACCGGCGACGGCTCACCCACGGACCCGAACATCGTGTTCGTCGGCCGCTGGGACAGGAGCAACAGCACCGCGTACGTGCCGAACTGGGCCGGGGCCTACCTGAAGACCGGGTTCACCGGCACCACGGTCAAGCTGCGGCAACGCCGCACCATCGACCTCTACTACAGCATCGACGGGGCCGACTTCACCTACCTGACCAACGTCAGCGGCACCGTCAACCTGACCCCGACCCAGCTGCGCGCCGGCAACCACACGCTGTTGGTGTCGTACCGGGTGGTGGGCGGCTCGTACACCGGGGACGCGGTGTTCCAGGGGCTGACCCTCGACTCCGGCGCGACCACCCTGCCGACCCCGGTGCGGCCCCGGCTGATCGAGTTCGTCGGCGACTCCATCACGCTCGGCACCACGTCGTCGCGGGTGGCGCTGACCGCGTACGGCTGGCTGACCGGCGAGCAGCTCGGCACCGAGCACACCCAGCTCGGCTACGGCGGCGGCTGCCTGGTGGCCACCGCCGACGGCTGCGTCAGCGTGGCCGCGCAGTTCCTCAAGACCGGCTACGCGGCCACCAGCCCGAACTGGGACTTCAGCCGCTACCAGGCCGACGCCGTCGTGATCAACCTGGGCACCAACGACCGCGGCCACGGGGTGAGCGGGGCGGACTTCCAGAGCCAGTACGCCACGTTCATCCGTACCGTGCGGGGCAAGTACCCGCGCGCGGCGATCTTCGCCCTGCGCACCTTCAGCGGCCGGTACGCCGCGGAGACGGCCGCCGCCGTCGCGGCGGTGACCGGCGGCGGGGACCGCAACGTGTTCTACGTGGACACCACCGGGTGGCTGCCGGCCGACGGGCTGAGCGACTCGGTGCACCCGAACGACGCCGGGCACCGGGCGATCGCGGCCCGGCTCGCCCCGGTCGTCGCCGCGAAGCTGGGCGGCACCCCGACGCCCGGCACCACCACCCCGCCGGCCACGACCCCACCCGCCACCACCCCGCCCGCCACGACGCCGCCCGCCACGACCCCGCCGGCCACCACCCCGCCCGCCGGCACGACGGGCTGCTCCGTCGGGTACGCGGTCACCGGCCAGTGGCAGGGCGGCTTCCAGGGCGAGGTGACCGTCCGCAACACCGGAGCCGCGCCGGTCGACGGCTGGACGGTGCAGTGGACGTTCGCCGACGGCCAGCGGATCAGCCAGGCGTGGAACGCCAGCTACACGCAGAGCGGCGGCGCCGTGCGGGCGACCAACGCGAGCTGGAACGGCACGATCGCGGCCGGCGCGACGGTGAGCTTCGGCTTCCTGGCCGACGCCCCCGGCGCGAACAACCGGCCGACCGCCTTCACCCTCAACGGCGCCGCCTGCGCGCTCTCCTGACCCGTCACCCGTCAACGCAGGTAGGCCGCCAGGCCGATCTGCTGGTCGCGCAACGCGGTGGCGACCACGCCGGCGATCTGCCGGGCCCCCGCCGCCTCGAAGTGCGTGTGGTCGTTGCAGAAGAACGCGCCCACCGCGCCCGAGCCGTAGTCGCCGTTGTTCGGGCACAGCCCGAGCCGGTTGTAGAGCGTGTAGCTCAGCCGGTGCAGGTCGATGACCGGCACGTTGTTGGCCGCGCCCGCGTCGAACGTCTCGGTGAGAAAGCCGCGGTTGCCGACGGCGGTGCCGCCCGAGCAGGTGATCGCGGCGGCCGGCGTGAGGAAGACCGGGCGCGCGCCGCGCTGCTTGGCCGCGTTGGCCATCACGCCGAGCAGCTGCTTGTACCGCGCGGAGCCGACGTGCCGGTTGCAGTTGGGGTCGCCGTCGTTGATGCCGAACTGGATGAACAGGTAGTCGCCGGCCTTCATCCCGGTGCCGGAGTTCAGCATGGCCTGCCAGCGGGTCGAGTACGTCTCCGGGCTGACCACGCACTCCCCGGCCGAGTTCTTCGTGGTGGTGACGTTCGGGTCGTACAGCCAGGTCTGGATGCTGCGCCCGCCGACCGCGCTGTTCACCACGGTCGCGTTGGCGTTGAGGTACTGGCCGAACTGGTTGCCCCAGCCGACCGGGCAGGCCCCGCTTGAGGACGGGTTGGCGACCGTGGAGTCGCCGGCCAGCCAGACGGTGACGGGGGCCTGCGTCGAGGGCGTCGGGGTCGGCGTGCGGGACGGGGTGGCCGACGGGGTCGACGGCGGCGCGCACGGCGTGGCGGTCGGCGCGCCGGTGCACGGGGCCCCGTTGAGCGAGAACGCCGTCGGCACCGGGTTGGCCGTGGTCCATGCGCCGTTGAAGCCGAAGCCGACGCTGGCGTTGGTGGCGATCGCGCCGTTGTAGCCGGCGTCCCTGGCGCTGACCGCCGCCCCGCTCTGGGTGACGGTGGCGTTCCACGCCTGGGTGACCCGCTGCCCGGTGGCGAAGGACCAGGTGAGCGTCCAGCCGGAGACCGGGTCGCCGAGGTTGGTGACGGTGACGTCCGCGCCGAAGCCGCCCTGCCACTCGCTGGTGACCTTGTAGTCGACCCGGCAGCCCGTGGCCGCCGCCGTGGCGGCCCCGGCCGCGACGGCCACCCCGCCCGCCAGGACCGCCAGCGCGATCGCGACCACCCCGGCGGCACGCCGATACGCCGCGCCCCACTTATTGATTGATGAGATTCGATTCATACGCGCATGCTACCCGGCCGTGCCCGCCGCCCGGCCCAGCTCGGCGGCCGACCGTCGGCCGGCCGCCGAGCCGCTCGTCTAGGGTGGAGCGGTGCTCTACTTCCTGATCGTCGTCGCCGTGCTGCTGCTGGCGTACGCCGCCGTGCTGGTGAGCTTCGTCAAGCGGGGCCGCAAGATCCCGCCGCAGGCGTACCTGGTGCTGGCGCTGCTCAACGGGCTCATCCTGGCGGCCGTGCTGGCCTGGGCGGTCGCCCGCTGACACCCCCGCCCGGCGCGGCGGTCCACCCCGCGCGGCCCGGTGGTTAACAGGGGCCCCCTGCTATGCAGAGAGCGTTAACAGGGGGCCCTTCCTTTCACCTGATGCGGCGGCGGACGTCGTCGGCGGTGGACGGGCCCGGCGTCCAGCGGGCCACCCAGGGCAGGTCGGCCGGCGGCGTGATCACCCCGTCCTCCAGGGCGGCGTACCGGCCGGCGAGGATCCGCCGCGCCGCCACCACGTCGACCGAGTCGGTGTTGGCCCACAGGCCGGTGAACAGGGCGTCGACCCGCAGCCGGGCCTGGCGGCAGAACAGGTCGGCCAGCTCGACGTTCTCCGGGCGGGTGTCCTTCTCCGCGTACGCCCGGACGCAGACCGCGCTCATCGCGAACAGCTCCGCCCCGATGTCCACCACCCGGCCGAGGAACGCCTGCTTGCGCTCCATCTTCCCCTGCCAGCGGGACATCGCGTAGAACGTCGACCGGGCCAGCTTGCGGCTGTACCGCTCGACCTGCCGCAGGTGCCCGGCGAGCGGACCGAACTCCGCGTACGCCGTCGGGGCCTGGCCCCGGCCGACGGCGAGGGTCGGCAGCCACCGCGCGTAGAACGCGCCCGCCCGCGCGCCCGCCTTCGCCTTGCGGCCGAGCCCGGCGTCCGGGTCGATGATGTCGCCGGCCACGGAGAGGTGGGCGTCGACGGCCTCCCGGGCGATCAGCAGGTGCATGATCTCGGTGGAGCCCTCGAAGATCCGGTTGATCCGCAGGTCCCGCAGCAACTGCTCGACCGCCGCCGGGCGCTCGCCCCGGGCGGCCAGGGAGTCTGCGGTCTCGTAGCCGCGCCCGCCCCGGATCTGGATCAGCTCGTCGCCGATCTTCCAGGCCATCTCGCTGGCGTACAGCTTGACCAGCGCCGCCTCGATCCGGATGTCGTTGCGGTCGTCGTCGGCGAGCAGGCAGCACAGGTCGAGCATGGTCTCCATGCCGTACGTGGTGGCGGCGACGAAGGCGAGCTTCTGGGCGACCGCCTCGTGCTCGCCCACCGGCCGGCCCCACTGGACGCGGTCGGCGGCCCACTCCCGGGCCACGTTCAGCGACCACTTGCCCGCGCCGACGCACATCGCCGGCAGCGAGAGCCGCCCCGTGTTGAGGGTGGTCAGGGCGATCTTGAGGCCCTTGCCCTCGCCGCCGATGACGTTCTCTGCCGGCACGAACACGTCGTGGAACCGGGTGAGGCTGTTCTCCAGGCCGCGCAGGCCGGTGAACTCGTTGCGCCGCTCCACGGTGATGCCCTCGGCGTCGCCGTCGACGACGAACGCGGTGATCCCGCCGCGCCGCCCCTGCGCCGCCGGCACCCGGGCCATCACCACCAGCAGCGTGGCCACGGTGCCGTTGGTGGCCCAGAGCTTCACCCCGTTGAGCCGGTAGCCGGCACCGTCCGCGGTCGGCTCGGCGGTCGTCGCCAGCCGCGCCGGGTCGGAACCGACGTCCGGCTCGGTGAGCAGGAACGCCGACACCTCGCCGGCGGCGAGCCGGGGCAGGAAGCGCTGCTTCTGCTCGGCGGTGCCGAACATCTTCAGCGGCTGCGGCACGCCGATCGACTGGTGCGCCGACAGCAGCGCGCCGATCGCGGGGCTGACCGAGCCGGCCAGCATCAGCGCCCGGCAGTAGTGCAGGTTGCTCAGCCCGAGCCCGCCGTACTTCCGGTCGATCTTCATGCCGAACGCGCCGAGCCGGGCCAGGCCCCGGAACACCTCGTCGGGGATGCGGGCGTCCCGCTCGATCGCCGCGCCGTCGACCTCGGCGGCCAGGTACGCCCGCAGCCGCCCCAGGAACTCCTCGGCGCGGGCGTCCTCGGCCGGATTGGTCTGCGGCCACGGGTGGATCAGGTCGAGCCGGAACCGCCCGAGGAACAGTTCCCTGCCGAAGCTGGGCCGGTCCCAGGCGGATTCGCGGGCCGCCTCGGCGACCTGCCGGGCCTCCTTCTCGGACACCTGCCCGGCCTCCGCCGGCAGCGGGCCGGTGCCGCCCGGGGCCGGCGGCGGGCCGGCGTCGTCCGCCCCCGCGCTCCCCTGCGCCGGCGGCGGGCCGGCGTCCGGGGTGGCCCGCTCGGCCGGGTCGGGCGCGGGTCGACTGTTCTGCGTCGTGGTCACGGCGGCCTCCTCGAACCTCGGTCCGGATGCGTCAACGTGCTCGACAGAGCAACGCTACCCCCGGTTGTTACCCAGGGGTAGCGTCGCGTGCACTTCGGATTTCCGACCGCGTCGCCGCTGGTCGGAGCGGGCGCGGTCAGTCGCCCGTCAGCGTCTGCGGGTCGTCATCGTCGTCGTCGATGTCGTCCTCGCCCCAGTTGCGGCGGGCGAACGGCAGGAGGACCCAGAAGGTCAGGAACCACACGGCGGTGACCGCGGTGAGCACGAACGCGATGCCCCGGTCCAACACGAAGTCGGTGATCAGCAGGACCGCGCTGACCATCGAGACGAGCATGAACCCGAGCCCACCGCTGGCCATCCGGTGCGCGAAGCGGACCAGCTCCGGCTTGCGACCCTGCCGGAACAGCGCCCGGTGGAAGGCCACCGGCGAGATGATCATCGCGGTGGCGGCGGCGGCCGACAGCAGCGCGACGATGTAGACGTCCTTCTGGAAGTCGCTGGTCCGGGTGAAACCGTTGCTGAACGGCAGCGTCAGCAGGAAGGCGAAGAGGATCTGCACGCCGGTCTGCGCGACCCGCAGCTCCTGGAGCAGGTCGGCGAAGTTGCGCTGCCAGCGCTGCCGCTCGGTTTCCTTGGACACGCGTTACCTCCGGGGCGACGATAGTGCCGACGGGTGCGGCCCGCCGGCAGCATCGCCATTGCCCGATCGGCCCGACGGCGAAACCCGTTCACACCCGGGCCCACGCGCGACGGCGGGGCGCGGTCGGGCCCGATCGGAAGCGGTCACGCCCCCCGGCGGATCCGGCCCGCGTACCGGGCCTCCAGGGCGTCGTTGTGCGCGTCGCCGCCGGCGATGTTGGCCGACAGGTAGACCGGGGGCGGCTCCCCCGCCGCGAGCATCCGGGCCACCACCTCGACGGTGATCTGCTGCGCGAGCAGGGCCGCCGTGATCGAGGAGACCGCGCCGACCGCGCCGCCGCCGGGCAGCGGCAGGGTCGCGTCGCCGTACGGCGCGCCGTTGTCCAGCACCACGTCGGCGAAGTCGGCCAGCTTGCGCCCCGACGGGTGCCGGGACGCCATCCGCGCCGAGTGCTGCGCCGACGTGATGGCGACCAGCCGGTGCCCCCGCCCGGTCACCAGCGCCGCGAACTCCACGATCGCCCCGTTGACCCCGGAGTTGGAGGCCACCACGAACACGTCGGACGGGTGGACCGGGGCCAGCTCGTAGAGGCGGTGGGCCACCGTCGGGTCCCGCTCCAGCCGCGGGCCCAGGACGTCGGCCGACGCCCCGCCGCGCAGCACCACGTCGCGCAGCGCGATCCGGTTGGTCGGCACCAGGCCGCCGGCCCGGCCGGCGATCTCCATGGCGAGGGCCTCGGAGTGGCCCGTGCCGAACGCGTGGACCACCCCGTCGGCGCGCAGCGCGTCGGCGATCAGGTCGGCCGCCCGGCCCACCGCCTCCCGTTGGCTGGCCGACACCCGGCCGATCGTCTCCGTCACCACCGCCAGGTAGTCCTCGGCGCTGACCGTCATGCGTCCTCCGTCCCCCGGCTGCCGTCCGCCGTCCCGCCGGTAGCGTCGGTCCTTGTCCGGCCGCCGGCCGCCGTTGCCCGGTGGCGGGCCAGCCAGTCCACCGCGAAGTCGACCGCCGCCCGCTGGCGCATCAGCCGCCCCGTCCCGTCGCCGACCGGGCCGACCCGCACCGCGCCGGTCGCCTCCAAGTCGGCCCCGAGCCGGGGGAAGTCGCTCTCGTCGAGCACGATGTCGTCCCACCCCGCCCAGCGCCGGCCGCCGTCCGGGGTGCGCACCGCCGCGCCCTCCCGCCGGGTCGGCGGGGCGGGCTGCCGGTATTCGGCCAGGTGCAGCGACGTGTTCGAGTCGTGGCCGACGCCGAGCAGCAGCACGTCGGCGTCGGCGGCGTAGAGCCGGCCCAGCGGGGAGTCCTCGCCGAGCATCCCGGCCAGCGGGTGCCCGGCCACGATCCGCCCGGCGGCGGGCCCGAGGGCGGCGAAGGAGACCTGCGGGTGGTCGCTGCGCCGGGCACCCGGCCAGCCGCGGACGGTCTCGGCCAGCGCCCCCATGAACCGGCTCGGGGTGACCGCCGGGTCGAAGCCGGGCGTCTCGGCCCGGATCACCGGCCACCACTGCGCCGGCACCGGCGGGTTGGTCCATTCGGCCGGGTCGCTGTTCTCCGGCGTGTGGGTGGGCACCACGACCGTGCCCCGCTCGCCGAGCGCGTCGCGCAGGGCGAGGACCACCGCCTGCGCGCCGCCGCAGACGAACCCGAGCGCCTTCAGCCCGGCGTGCACGAGGACCACCGCGCCGGGGCGTACCCCCAGGTCGGTGAGCTGCGCGGCGAGCGAGGCGCGGGTGTGCGGCCGGGCGGCCGGCCTCGGCGTCATCGGGCCGTGGCCGCGCGGGCCAGGATCGCCTCGGCCAGCGGGCCGGGTGCGGCGTCGGGGATCCAGTGCGACACCCCGGCCAGCGTGACCATGCGGTAGTCGCCGGTGACGTGGGCGGCACAGGCCCCGGCGGCGGCCCGGCCGACCGCCGAGTCGCGGTCGCTCCACACGTAGGTGGTCGGCACCGGCACCGGCCCGACCGCCGCCAGGTCCCTCCCGGACATCGCGCGGTACCAGTTCAGCGCGGCGGTCAGCGCGCCCGGTGCGCGCATCGGGTCGGCGTACCGGGCGACCCGGGCGGCGTCGCCGACGTCGCCGAGCAGCCGGCGCAGGGCGGCGGCCCGGAACGCCAGCAGCACCCGCTCGGCCGTGCCGGGCCTGCGGAACAACGCCATGTACGACGAGCGGGCCTTCTGCCGGGCGTCGGTGGCCAGCGCGTGCGCCATCGCGGCGGGGTGCGGGACCGACACGGCGGTGAGGGTGCGCACCCGGTCGGGGTGGGCGGCGGCCAGCCCCCAGGCGACGATCGCGCCCCAGTCGTGCCCGACCACGTGGGCCGCGTCGACGCCCAGCGCGTCGAGCACCGCCGCCGCGTCGGCGACCGGCTCCGGGATGCGGTACGCCTCGACCTCCGCCGGCCGGGCGTCGGGCGAGTAGCCGCGCTGGTCGAGCGCGTACGTGCGCAGCCCAGCGGCGTGCAGCGCCGGCGTGACCTCGTCCCACTCGCCGCTGTGCTGGGGGAAACCATGCAGCAGCAGCACCGGCTCGCCGTCGGCCGGCCCGCCCGTGTGCACCTCGAACGTCAGCCCTCGCGCATCGATCCGCATGATCGGCAGCCTACCCAGGGCGGGGTGGGTCATTCGTACGGGTTCCGCGGGGCGGGCACCTCCCGCCAGGACTCCACCGCGAGGTAGGGGATCTCGGCGTCGTTGACCGGGTCCCGCCCGACCCGGTCGCTGTAGCGGCCGGTGACCTCGACCCAGGTGTCGGGCGGCAGCCCCTGGGGCACGTCGCCGGTCATCCCCAGCTTGACGGGGCGGCCGTCGGCGGCGCAGCAGGAGAGCACCATGCGGGCCAGGATCGGCTGACCGTCGGGGCCGGGCGCGACGAACCCGGTGAGCCGGACCCGCCGCTCGCCGATCGACGCGCCCCGCTCGAACAGGGCGCGGGAGGCGTAGTCGAGGACGGTGACCGGGGCCGGGTCGCCCGGCGGCAGCGGCGGGTAGTCCGACTGCTGCTGGCCGGCGAGCGCGGTGCCGGCCTGGCCCACCGCGTACGAGCCGAGGGCCGGCGGGGCGACGAGCAGCAGCCCGAGCACCGGCAGCAGGAGCAGCCAGCCGACGCGCGGCCCGTGGTGGCCGTGCCCGTGCCCGTCGTCGTCGGCCGGGTGCCCGCCGGGCCCGGCCCCGGGCCCGTCGTCGTCGGCCCCGTGGGCGTCGCCGCGCGGGGCGGGGCGCAGGTCGTACCACAGGGTCATGACCGCGGCGACGACCAGCACGAGCCCGGCGGCGATCAGGAACGGCCGCAGCCCCTCCTTGACGTAGCGCAGGTAGAGGTCGGTGACGCTGGCCCGGACCACCGCGCCGCCGAGCAGCAGCAGGACGACGGCCTGCGCCTGCCGGTTCACAGCAGCACCGCCCCGGCGAGGCTGGCCACGCCGACGGCGACCGCGAACGTCGCCGGGGCGAACCGGACCGCGAACCGGCGGCCGAAGACGCCGGCCTGCATCGAGATCAGCTTGAGGTCGACCATCGGCCCGACCACCAGGAAGACGAGCCGGGAGGTGAGGGAGAACTGCGACAGCGACGCCGCGACGAAGGCGTCGGCCTCCGAGCAGATGGACAGCAGCACGGCGAGCACGGCCAGGGCGAGCACCGACAGCACCGGCTTGTCGGCCAGGGTCTGCAGCCAGCGCTCCGGCACCAGCACGTTGATGCTGGCGGCGGCCATCGCGCCGACGACCAGGAAGCCCCCGGCGTGCACGACGTCGTGGCGCACGGCCGCCCAGAAGGCCGCGCCCCGCGACGCGCCGTCGAGCTCGGGCCGGCGCGGCAGCCGGATCCAGTCGGCGCGGCCGAGCCGCAGCCAGAGCCACCCCATGACCATGGCGACGACCAGGCTGGCGACCGCCCGGCCGAGCACCATCTCCGGAGCGCCGGGGAAGGCGACGGCGGTGGCGGCGAGCACGACCGGGTTGACCGCCGGGGCGGCGAGCAGGAACGCCAGGGCCGCCGCCGGGGTCACGCCGCGCCGGATCAGCGACCCGGCGATCGGCACCGAGCCGCACTCGCAGCCGGGCAGCACCACGCCTGCGGCGCTGGCCACCGGCACCGCGAGGGCCGGGTGCCGGGGCAGCGCCCGGGCCCAGAACGAGCGCGGCACGAAGACCGCGATCACCGCCGAGAGCAGCACCCCGAAGACGAGGAAGGGCACGGCCTGCACCAGCACCGAGACGAAGACCGTCGTCCAGGTCTGCAACCGGGGCGCGGACAGCGCGGCGGCGAGCTGCGCGCGGAACACGATCAGGAGAACCAGCAGCGCGGCCAGCACCTCGACCGAGCCGATCCGGCCGCCGACCGACCGTCGCGGCCCGCCCGACGCCGCCTCCCCCTGGGGTACGTCCGGCCGGTCCCCGCCGCCCGGCCCCGTCGCCGGGGCCCGCCCGTCGGGGCCGGCGGGCGGCGCGGAGCTGTCGGTCGTCGACGCCACGGTCTGCTCCCTGGAGGCGGGTGAGGTCCGGCGGCGCGACACTATCGCGCCCGGCGGGCCGGGTCGACGGACGACGCCGGGACGGCGGTGACCGGGTTCCGCCGATCCTCCCTCGTGAGCTGCGGAAAGATCACTTTGCCCGGTGATCTTCCCGGGTGTTAGCGTCGGGAAGACAACTTCACATCCGACAGGGGAGCGCACAGCGCTGAGAGTGCGGGCACCGCCCGCAGACCCTCGAACCTGATCTGGGTAATGCCAGCGCAGGGAGTTCGGTCGACCTCCAGCCGCGTCGACGTCCGGTGCACCGGGCGCGGCGTGCGTCTTCTCCTGGTTCGTCAAGGACTGGGAGCCACCATGAACCACACCGACAGCAACCGCTGGCGCACGATCGACATCGTGGTCGCCTCGGTGATCGCCGTCGCCTTCGGCGTCATCTTCTGGGCCTGGGGGCTGGTCTGGAGCGCCACCGAGGGGGCGTTCGCGTTCTTCCCGCCCGCGCAGACCCTGCTCTACGGCGTCTGGCTGATGCCGGCCGTGCTCGGCGGCCTGGTGATCCGCAAGCCGGGCGCGGCCCTGTACTGCGAGACCGTCGCCGCCGTCCTGTCCGCCCTGCTGGGCAGCCAGTGGGCCGGCACGGTGATCCCGCAGGGCATGGTCCAGGGCCTCGGCGCGGAGCTGGCGTTCGCCGCGTTCCGCTACCGCTCGTTCCGGCTGCCGACCGCGCTGCTCGCCGGGGCGCTCACCGGCGTCGGCGCCGCCCTGTTCGACTTCCTCGTGTGGAACGCCGAGTACGACCTGACCGGCTACCGCCTCCCGTACGCCCTGCTCACCGTGGTCAGCGCCACGGTCATCGCGGGCGCGGGCGCGTGGGCCCTCCTGCGCGCCCTGCTCACCACGGGCGTCCTGGACCGCTTCCCCGCCGCCCGCACCCGCACCCCGATCTAGCGCGATCGGTCCACATGCCGACCGGGGAGGGGGACGGGTGACGGCGCGGGTGGTGGTGCGGGGGTTCGGGTGGCGGCACGCCGGGCGGCGGGCCTGGGCGGTGCGCGGGGTCGACCTGAGCGTCGGGGCCGGCGAGCGGGTGCTGCTGCTGGGGCCCTCCGGGGCCGGCAAGAGCACGCTGCTGGCCGCCCTGGCCGGGCTGCTCTCCGCCGACTCGGGCGAGCAGGAGGGCGTCGTCGAGGTCGACGGCGTCGACCCCCGCGCCGACCGGGACCGGGTCGGCATCGTCTTCCAGGACCCGGAGAGCCAGCTCGTGATGGCCCGCTGCGGCGACGACGTCGCGTTCGGGCTGGAGAACCGCGGCGTGCCCGCCGGTGAGATCTGGCCCCGGGTGGACGAGGCGCTGCGCCGGGTCGGTTTCCCCTACCACCGGGACCGCCCGACCGCCGCCCTCTCCGGCGGCGAACAGCAGCGGCTCGCGCTGGCCGGGGCGCTCGCCCTGCGGCCGGGGCTGCTGCTGCTCGACGAGCCGACCGCCAACCTCGACCCGGCCGGGGCGGCGCTGGTCCGCCGGGCCGTGGCCGACGCCGTCACCGCCGACACCGCGCTGGTCCTGGTCGAGCACCGGGTCGCCGAGGCGCTGCCGCTGGTCGACCGGGTGGTGGTGCTGGAGCCGGGCGGCGGCTTGCGCGCCGACGGGCCGCCGGAGGCCGTCTTCGCCGCCCACGGCGACGCGCTCGCCGCCGAGGGGGTCTGGGTGCCCGGCCGGACGGTGCCGCCCCGGCGGGCCGCCGCCGCCCCCGGCGCGGCGCTGCTCACCGCCGACGGGGCCGCCCTGCCGCCCCGCCTCGCCCCGACCGACCTGGCGGTACGCGCCGGCGAGGCGCTCGCCGTCCTCGGCCCGAACGGGGCGGGCAAGTCCACCCTGGCGCTGCTGCTGGGCGGCCTGCTGCGCCCCGGGGCCGGGCGGGTGGCGGCGACCCGGGAGCTGGCCGGGCGGGACGCCGCCACCGCGCCGCACCGCTGGCGGGCGCCCGCCCTGGCCCGCCGGATCGGGTCGGTCTTCCAGGACCCGGAGCACCAGTTCGTCACCGGCACGGTCTACGACGAGCTGGCCCTCGGGCCGCGCCGCACCGGCCACGGCGAGGCCGCCGTCCGGGCCACCGTGGACGGGCTGCTGGACCGGCTGCGCCTGGCGCGGTTGGCGCGCGCGAACCCGTACACCCTCTCGGGTGGGGAGGCGCGGCGGCTGAGCGTGGCGACGGCCCTGGCCACCGCGCCCCGCCTGCTGGTCTGCGACGAGCCCACCTTCGGCCAGGACCGGCGCACCTGGCTGGAGCTGGTGGACCTGTTCGCCGAGCTGCGCGACGAGGGGCACGGCGTCGTCGCCGTCACCCACGACGCGGACTTCGTGGCGGCCCTGGCCGACCGGCGGCTCACCCTCACCCGAGACCCGGCGGCGGTGGCGGCGTGACCGGCACCGGCCGCCGACGGGCGGTGGTCGCGTGATCAGCATCGAGCCGGTCGCCGCACCCGGGGCCCCGCTGGCCCGGCGCAACCCCGTGGCGAAGGTCGCCGCCGCGCTGGTCTTCTCGTTCACCCTGCTCGCCACCCTCGACCCGGTGGCGCCGGCCGTCGCCATCGGCGTGGAGCTGGCCGTGCTGCCGCTGTTCGGCATCCGCTACGGGGTGCTCGCCCGGCGGGCCGCGCCGCTGCTGCTCAGCGCCGCCGGCATCGTGGTGACCCTGGTCCTGTTCGCCGCCGAGCGCACCGGCCGGACGCTGGTCGAGGCGGGGCCGGTGGCGGTCACCAGCGGGGTGCTGCTGACCGCGCTCGGGCTGGCCCTGCGCATGCTCGCGGTGGCGCTGCCCGGGGTGATGGTCTTCGCCACCACCGACCCGACCGACCTGGCCGACGCGCTGGTGCAGAACGCGAGGGCCCCGGCCCGCTTCGCGATCGGGGCGCTGGCGGCGTTCCGGCTGGTGCCGCTGCTCGGCCAGGAGTGGCAGATGATCAGCATGGCCCGGCGGGCGCGCGGGGTGGACGCCGGCCGCAACCCGGTGGCCCGGCTGCGGCTGTTCGTCTCGACCGCGTTCGCGCTGCTGGTCGGCGCGATCCGGCGGGGCACCCGGCTGGCCGTGGCGATGGACGCCCGGGGCTTCGACGCGGCCACGCCCCGCACGGTCGCCCGGCGGCAGCGGTTCGGCCCCGCCGACGGGCTGCTGGTCGCCGGGGCGGCGGCGCTGGCCGGCGCGGCGCTGGCGGTCAGCGTCGCCCTGGGCACGTTCCGCCCGCTGGTCGGCTGACCCGCAGGTCAGCGCGGCGGCTGCGGCGCGGACGCCACCACACTGTGACACCGCGTCGCCCACCGGTCCCGGTCCGCCCGGCGGCGCGATACCGTCGCAGCACTACAGGCGACGCGAGAGGTGGCGGGTACGGATGACGCAACAGGCGACGGCGCAGATCGGCGTGACGGGGCTGGCGGTGATGGGCCGGAACCTGGCCCGGAACCTGGCCCGGAACGGGTTCACGGTGGCGGTGCACAACCGGTCGCCGGAGCGGACCCGCAGCCTGGTCGCCGAGCACGGTGACGAGGGGACGTTCGTGCCGTCCGAGTCCCTGGCGGACTTCGTCGGCTCGCTGGAACGCCCCCGCGCCGTAATCATCATGGTCAAGGCGGGCGCACCGACCGACGCGGTGATCGACGAGCTGGTGCCGCTGCTCGACGAGGGCGACATCATCGTCGACTGCGGCAACGCCCACTTCGCCGACACGCGACGGCGGGAGGAGGCGCTGCGCGCCAAGGGGCTGCACTTCTCCGGCACCGGCGTGTCCGGCGGCGAGGAGGGCGCGCTGCTCGGGCCCAGCATCATGCCGGGCGGCTCCGCCGAGTCGTACGCGAAGCTCGGCCCGATGTTCGAGAAGATCGCCGCGCAGGTGGACGGCACGTCGTGCTGCCGGCACATCGGCCCCGACGGCGCCGGCCACTTCGTCAAGATGGTCCACAACGGCATCGAGTACGCCGACATGCAGCTCATCGCCGAGGCGTACGACCTGCTGCGGGCGGGGCTGTCGGCGAGCCCGGCGGAGATCGCGGAGATCTTCCGGGAGTGGAACACCGGCGAGCTGGAGTCGTTCCTCATCGAGATCACCGCCGAGGTCCTCGGGCACACCGACGCGGCGACCGGCCGGGCCTTCGTGGACGTGGTGCTCGACCAGGCCGAGCAGAAGGGCACCGGCCGCTGGACGGTGCAGAGCGCGCTCGACCTGGGCATCCCGATCACCGGCATCGCCGAGGCGACGTTCGCCCGGTCGCTGTCCGGGCACGCCGGCCAGCGCGAGGCCGCCCGCCGCGCCTTCGGCGACGCCGGGGAGAAGTGGCAGGTCGAGGACCGCGACACCTTCGTCGAGGACGTGCGGCGCGCGCTGCTGGCCAGCAAGATCGTCGCGTACGCGCAGGGCTTCGACCACATCCGCGCCGGCAGCAGCGAGTACGACTGGGACATCGACCTGGGCGGCACCGCCACGATCTGGCGGGGCGGCTGCATCATCCGGGCCCGCTTCCTGGACCGGATCAAGGAGGCGTACGACGCCGAGCCGGAGCTGCCGTCGCTGCTGGTCGCGCCGTACTTCGCCGAGGCGGTCAGCGCGGGCGTGCCGAGCTGGCGGCGGGTCGTCGTCGACGCGGCGCGGGCCGGGGTGCCGACGCCGGCGTTCTCGTCGTCGCTGGCGTACTTCGACGGGCTGCGCGCCGAGCGGCTACCCGCCGCGCTGTTGCAGGGGCTGCGGGACAACTTCGGCGCGCACACCTACCGCCGGGTGGACCGGGACGGCTCGTTCCACACCCTGTGGGCCACCGAGGGCCGCGCCGAAGTGGAGGCCTGAGCAGCGACGCCACCGCGCCGGTGCCGCCCCAGGGTTCGGGGGCGGCACCGGCGCGGTCGGGTCGGCACAATCGGGTTCGGTCGGCAGGACTCGGGCCGCGGCGGGTCAGGGCTGCGGCGGGGCGACCGGGTTGGGCAGCGCCCCGCCGAACCGGCGGTCCCGCTGGGCGTACAGCTCGCACGCGTACCACAGGTGCCGGCGGTCGAAGTCGGGCCAGAGGGTGTCGAGGAACACCAGCTCCGCGTACGCGGTCTGCCAGAGCAGGAAGTTGGAGATCCGCTCCTCGCCGGACGGGCGGAGGAAGAGGTCCACGTCGGGGACCTCCGGGTGGTAGAGGTACTTCGCCACGGTCTTCTCGGTGACCTTGCCCGGGTCGAGCCGGCCCGCCGCCACGTCGCGGGCGATCGCGGCGGCCGCGTCGGCGATCTCGGCCTGCCCGCCGTAGTTGACGCAGAACTGGAGCGTCAGCGTCGAGTTGCCGCGCGACATCTCCTCGGCGGTCTGCAACTCGGAGATGACGCTCTTCCACAGCCGACCGGCCCGGCCCGACCAGACGACCCGCACGCCCAGGTCGACGAGCTGGTCGCGGCGGCGACGGATGACGTCCCGGTTGAAACCCATCAGGAACCGGACCTCGTCCGGGGAGCGCCGCCAGTTCTCGGTGGAGAACGCGTACGCCGACAGGTAGGGGATGCCCAGCTCGATCGCGCCCTCGACGGTGTCGAAGAGGCTGTGCTCGCCCTGCTCGTGGCCCTTCGTGCGGGGCAGCCCCCGTTCCTTGGCCCACCGGCCGTTGCCGTCCATGACGATCGCGACGTGCTTCGGCAGCGCGTCGCCCGGCAGCGCCGGGGGCCGGGCGCCCGACGGGTGCGGAGTCGGCGGCACCGGCTCGCGCCGGCCGGCCCTCATCGAACGGATCACTCGGTCTTCCCCCTGTCCACGGCGGCGGCACCGCCGGCCGTCGGGCCGCCCCGGTCGACCAGCGGCAGCGAGCGTAGCGCGCGCTCCAGGTGCCACTGCAGGTGCGCCGCGACCAGGCCGCTGCACTCCCGGCGTACGCCGGTCTCGGTGGCGTCGGCGAGCACCCAGTCGCCGGTGGTGAGCGCGGACATCAGGTCGACGGTCGCCGGGGCGGGGTGGGCCGCGCCGGGGGGCCGGCAGTCCGGGCAGACCGCGCCGCCGGCCGGCACGGAGAACGCCCGGTGCCGGCCCGGGGTGCCGCAGACCGCGCAGGCCGTCAGCGCGGGGGCCCAGCCCGCCAGGGCCATCCCCCGCAGCAGGTACGCGTCGAGCACCAGCGTCGTGGCGTGCTCGCCCCGGGCGAGCGACTTGAGCGCGCCGAGGGTGAGCTGGAACAGCCGCAGCGACGGCTCCCGCTCGACCGGGGTGAGCCGCTCGGCGGTCTCGGCGATCGCGCTGGCCGCCGTGTAGCGCGGATAGTCGCCGAGGAACCGCTTGCCGTAGAGGTCGATCCCCTCGACCTGGCTGACGCTGTGCAGCGAGCTGCCGATGTTGCCCTTCGGGTCGCCGGCGAGCTGCACGTCGACGTGGCCGAACGGCTCCAGCCGCGCGCCGAACTTGCTGGTGGTGCGGCGGACCCCCCGGGCCACCGCGCGCAGCCGCCCGTGCCGGCGGGTCAGCAGGGTGATGATCCGGTCGGACTCGCCGAGCTTCTGCACGCGCAGGACCACCGCGTCGTCGCGGTAGAGCTGTCGGCGGTACCCGGCCATCCGATCATTCTCCCCCGACGGGCGGAATCAGGGTCGAATCGGGGTGCCCGGCGGGTGATCCCCGATGCGCGGCGGGCCGGGGCGGCCGTAGCGTGCCGATCATGGCCTCGCACCGGACCGTCCACGCCACGCGCCCCGCCCTCCCCGCCCGCGCCGTCGCCGTCGGGGCGGCCGCCACCCTGGTCCTCCTCGCCGGGTGCGACAACCTGTCGCTGCGCCGGCTGGACTTCGACGACGTCGAGTCGACGCGGATCGCCCGGGTCACCGTGCTGCCGGGCTCGGGCGACGTGACGGTCGTCGGCAGCGGCCCCGCCGGCCAGGTCCGGATCAAGCGGGTGCTGCGCTACCACGGCGACCAGCCCGGGGCCCGGTACGAGATCCGGGGCGACGAGCTGGTGCTCGACTCCGACTGCGGCGACCGCTGCTCGGTCTCCTACGAGGTGACCGCCCCGGAGGGCATCGCCGTAAGCGGCGAGACCGGGTCGGGCAACGTCGTGCTGAGCCGGGTCGGCGTGGTGGACGTGCGGCTCGGCTCCGGGAACCTGGAGATCACCCGGGCGACCGGCCCGGTACGCGCCGAGACCGACTCCGGCAACGTCGAGGTCGACGACGTGCGCGGCCCGGCGACCCTGCGCGCCGGGTCGGGCAACGTCACGGGCAGCCGCCTGGGCGGCCAGGTGGACGCCGAGACCGACTCCGGCGACGTCACCGTCGAACTGTCCGCCCCGGCCTCGGTGCGGGCGCACGCCGGCAGCGGCGACGTGCAGGTCGTCGTGCCCGCCGGCCGGTACCGGGTGCGCTCGGACGTCGGCACCGGCGAGACCGAGCTGGGCATCGTTGACGATCCGGGCGCGTCGCTGCTGCTCGACCTGGCCGCCGACAGCGGCGACGTGGCGGTCACCGCGCGCTGAGCTTGAGCGTGTGCTCCTCGGGGGCGCGGGGCGCGGGCAGCGCTGCCCGGCCGGACCCGGCCGGCGCGGGGCTGACGGGCACGGGGGCGCCGCCGGCCGGCACGGGGCGGCCGGCGGCGGCCCCTCGGGCCGGCACGGGGCGGGTGCCCCCGGGGAACAGCTCCGGGGGCCGGCGGGCGGCGACGTCCTCCACCCAGCCGACCAGCACGGTGACCGCGCCGACCAGCGCGAAGACCAGCACCACCCGGATCGCCAGGCCCACCGGGTCCTGATGGGACCAACCGACCACGTCGACCAGCGGGGTGAGCGCCACCACGAACGGCATGTGCCACAGGTAGACGGTGAGCGCCCGCCGGTTCAGCACCGTCACCGCCCGGCCCGCCACGGCGGAACGGTCCACCCAGGCCGCCGACGCCGGGGCCCGGCCGATCGCCACGAGGATGAACGCCGCCGACCAGAGCGCGTTGCCCAGCGGGATGTCGTTCAGGTCGTACCCGCGCGGGCCGGGGTGGGTGACGATCCACGCCGCCCCGGCGACGCCGAGGGCCAGCGCCGCCGGGACCAGCACCCGATTGGCCGTACGCCGCAGCAGCCCGTCGTGGTGGGCGAAGCCGAGCAGCCACGCGCCGAAGTAGAGGCCGAACTCCCGCAGCACGGTGGGCGCGGCGGGCAACAGTCCGAACTCGATGGCGGCCAGCAGCGCGTACGGGGCGAGCAGGGTGGGCCACGGGGCCCGCCGGAACAGCCACAGCGCGACGGGCGAGGCGAACACGAACCACAGGTAGTCGCGCAGGTACCAGATCACGCTGAGCGCCAGCGCCCCCCAGTAGTTGGCGGGCGGGTCGGCGACCGGGAACGCCCACAGCAGCACCTTCGGCGTCAGCGGCAGCCCGGTGAGCAGCATGGCGGGGACGAAGATCGCGGCCAGTACCCACAGCGAGGGCAGCAGGCGGCGCAGCCGCCGGCGGACCGCCGACGGGCCGGACCGGTCCAGCGACGCCGCCATCAGCGACCCGGCGAGCGCGAACATCACCGACATGGCCGGGAAGACCAGGGTCAGCGTGGCCCAACCGGTCACGTGGTAGACGACGACACGGACGATCGCCAGGGCACGGAGCAGATCCAGGTACCGGTTTCGCATCAGCCGGCTTCCGGTCGGGAGCAAAGGGGGCAATGGCTACCTACCCTCCGGCCCTCCCCCGCGAAACGGCCACCAAACCACCCCGAAAGTGAGAAACCCCATCCTTGTGCCCAGGACCGGGAACTAGGCCGTGTTTCGTAGCGGTCGACGGCGTGGCGGTGGTCGCTAATGGGAGAGGTCTCCGGTAGTTGGTTCAGCGACCAAGCTAGAACTTCACACCGGAGACCTCGTGCCGAGCGTAGCGGCAGCGAGGCGACATGACCTGACCGACGTGCAGTGGGCGGTACTCGAGCCGTTGCTGCCTGCGGGAACGGGTCGTGCTCGGCCGCGCAGATGGACCATGAGAGTGATCATCGACGGGATCCGGTGGCGGGTCCGGACCGGGTCACCGTGGCGGGACGTCCCCTTGCCCTACCCGCCGTGGCAGACCCTGTACCGGTGGTTTCGACGCTGGCAGCGTGATGGCGTCTGGTCTCAGATTCTCACCTCGTTACAGGCCAGCGCGGACGCGGCGGGGTTGATCGGCTGGACGGTGAGCGTGGACTCGACCATCAGCCGCGCCCATCACCACGCCGCTGGGGCCCGCCGCGACGGTCAGGCGCAGAAAGAGCCCCCCGGTGGTGTGCAGACCGAACCGGCAGACCACGGGCTCGGCCGGTCGAGGGGCGGCTGGACCACCAAGACCCATCTGGCCTGCGAACAAGGCCGCAAACTGATGGCCGTGGTGGTGACCGCCGGACAACGCGGCGACAGCCCACAGTTCATCCCCGTGCTGGCCAGGCTCCGCGTCCCCCGCGCCGGTGGCGGCCGGCCCCGGACCCGCCCCGACATGGTGCTGGCAGACAAGGCATACACGTCCAAGGCCAACCGAGCCCACCTGCGATCCCGCGGCATCCGCGCGTGCATCCCGAGCAAGGCCGACCAGGACGCGCACCGCAAGGCCAAAGGCTCCAAAGGCGGACGTCCGCCCGCCTTCGACCCCGACCTCTACCGCCTGCGTCACGCCGTGGAGTGCGGCATCAACCAGCTCAAACAACACCGCGCCATGGCCACCAGGTACGACAAACTCGCCGTGCGCTACGAAGCCACCCTCACCATCGCCGCCATCAACCAATGGCTCCGAGCCCTACGAAACACGGCCTAGGCCCGCTCAGCGGGGTCCGCCTCCCCGGTGGCCGGCAGCGGCGCGCGGACCCAGGACAGGAACCGGTTGGTCAGGTCGCCCGGCGGAGTCAGCTCCGTCAGGTGCGCGGTCGCCTCCTCCAGCAGCGACGCCAGGCGGGCGACCAGGGCAGCCACAAGTTGTCGTGGTGGTTGACGAACATGCGGTCCGTCGCATCAGCGAAGGCGCGGAGAAGATGATGTCGGAGCAGTTGCTTCAGCTCGTAGCCTGCGCCGAGCGTCCCACTACCAGGGTTCATGTCGTTCCTGCGGAGGTGGGGCTCCATGTTGGACTCCCCGGCCCGCTGTCGCTGGCGCACCTGCCCGACGGCCGCTGGCTGGGCCACCTGGAGAACCAGTTGGGCGGCGACGTCGTGGATCGCCCGGATGGCCTGGCTACGCTTTTCGAGCGGGGGGGAGAGCGTCCGCAGCGAGGCACTGTCGCGGCGACAGTCCCTGGACCTGATCAAGAAGGTGGCGAGCCAATGGACCTGACCGGCGCTCGATGGAAGAAGTCCACCCGCAGTGGCACCAGCGGCGGCAACTGCGTCGAGGTCGCCGACAACCTTCCCGGCGTCGTCCTCGTCCGCGACACCAAGGACCGCGATGGCGGCACCCTGACCTTCTCGCCGTCCGCCTGGCGCGGCTTCCTCTCCCTGGCAAAGCGCACCGCCTGAGCCCGTCACAGTCTAGGTGTGCGCGGGAACGGCGGGCGAGATCGTGCTCGATCCCGGAAAGTGTGTCCTCATGCCCGCAGTGAAGCCACACTCTCCCTGATCGAGCACGATCTCAGGGGAGGGCCGAGTCGGGGCCGCCGAGGGCCTCGCCAAACTCCACCCCGCCCCGGTGATCAAGAGGTTTGCGTCATCGTGGAGATCGACTCTGACGCTTTTCTCTTGATCACCGGCACGAAGCGGAGGGGTGCGGCCGGGGCGGGGTCAGAAGCCCAGTTTGCGGAGCTGTTTGGGGTCGCGCTGCCAGTCCTTGGCCACCCGGACGTGCAGGTCCAGGTAGATGCGGGTGCCGAGCAGCTCCTCGATCTGCCGGCGGGCGGTGGTGCCGACCTCCTTGAGCCGGCTCGCCCGGTGGCCGATCACGATGGCCTTCTGGCTGGGCCGCTCGACGTACACGTCGGCGTAGATCTTCATGAGGTTGCCCTCGGGGATCATCTCCTCCACCACCACGGCGATGGAGTGCGGCAGCTCGTCGCGCACCCCCTCCAGCGCCGCCTCCCGGATCAGCTCGGCGACCAGCACCTGCTCCGGGTCGTCGGTGAGCATGTCGTCCGGGTAGAGCTGCGGCGACTCGGGCAGGTAGCCGGTCATCACGTCGACCAGCGTGTCGAGCTGGTGCCCGGAGACGGCGCTGACCGGCACCACGGCCGCGAACTCGCCCAGCTCGCTGACCGCCAGCAACTGCTCGGCCAGCCGCTTCCTGTCGACCAGGTCCGTCTTGGTCACCACCGCCAGCACGGTCGCCTTCAGCTCGGCCAGCTCCCCGGTGATGAACCGGTCGCCCCGGCCGACCGGCTCGTCGGCCGGGATGCACAGGCCGATCACGTCGACCTCGCTCCAGGTGGAGCGGACCAGGTCGTTGAGGCGCTCGCCGAGCAGCGTACGCGGGCGGTGCAGCCCGGGGGTGTCGACCAGGACGAGCTGCGACTCCGGCCGGTGCAGCACGGCACGGATGACGTGCCGGGTGGTCTGCGGCTTGTTCGAGGTGATCGCGATCTTCGTGCCGACGATCGCGTTGGTCAGCGTCGACTTGCCGGCGTTCGGACGGCCCACGAAGCAGGCGAACCCCGCCCGGTACGGGCGCGCCCCGCCGACGCCGGCGTCGCCCGGCCGGCCACTCCGCACGTCGCTCACTCGACCACCGTGCCGAAGACGGCGCCGTCCGGCGCGGCCACGTGGATCGGCGCGTCGGCGGCGAGGTCACGGACGGCGGCGTGCCCCGCCCCATCCAGGGTCGACGCCTCGGTCACCACGACGGCGGCCTCCAGCCGGGTCGCCCCGGCCGCCACGGCGGAGGCCACCGCGAGCTGGAGGGCGGTGAGGGTCAGCGAGGGCAGCGACACGCTCGCCGCCGCGTACGTCCGGCCGTCCTGGTCGCGTACCGCGGCGCCCTCCACGGCGCCCACCCGGCCCCGGGCCCCCCGGGCGAGGATGACCAGCTTGCCGTCCTCGGCGCTCAGCTCGACCGGCGCGGACGGGGTGGGTAGCGCGGCGGGCGCGGCGGGTGACTCAGGCATCGGCGGGTTGCCTCTCCTCGGCTCGGTTCTGGGTGCCCCGGGCCTCGGCGGGCTCGCCGCGCCCGGGGGTGGTGTCGGGGTGGTCGGTCGGCTCGACCCGGCTCACCAGCACGGTGTCGATCCGGTTGCGCCGGCCCGTGGTGCCCTCGGCGACCAGGCGCAGCCCGGCCACCTCGGCCTCCGCGCCGGGGATCGGGACCCGGCCCAGGGCCTGGGCGAGCAGGCCGCCGACCGTCTCGACCTCGTCGGCGGGCAGCTCGACGTCGAACAGCTCGCCGAGGGTCTCGACGGGCAGCCGGGCGGTGACCCGCACCGCGCCGTCCGCCAGCCGCTCGACCGGCGGGCGTTCGACATCGTACTCGTCGGTGATCTCGCCGACGATCTCCTCCAGGATGTCCTCGATCGTGACGAGGCCGCCGGTGCCGCCGTACTCGTCGACGACGATGACCAGGTGGTTGCGCGCGGCCTGCATCTCCGACAGCAGGTCGTCGACCGGCTTGGACTCCGGGACGAACGTCGCCGGGCGCATCAGCTCCGACACCGGCAGCCGGGACGCCGCCGGGTCGCCGCCCTGGGTGCGGCGGATCAGGTCCTTGAGGTAGAGCACGCCGAGCACGTCGTCGACGCTCTCCCCGATCACCGGGATGCGGGAGAAGCCGGAGCGCAGGAACAGGGCGAGGGCCTGCGAGAGGGTCTTGCTCTCCTCGATCCACACCATCTCGGTGCGCGGCACCATCACCTCGCGGGCGATGGTGTCGCCGAGCGCGAACACCGAGTGGATCATCTGCCGCTCGCCGTGCTCGACGACGCCCCGCTGCTCGGCCAGGTCGACCAGCTCGCGCAGCTCCACCTGGGTGGCGAACGGCCCCTCCCGGAAGCCGCGCCCGGGGGTGACGGCGTTGCCGATCAGGATCAGCAGCGACGCCAGCGGGTTGAGCGCCCGGCCCAGCCAGCGCACCAGCGGCGCGACGGCCCGGCCGACCGCGTACGCGTGCTGCCGGCCGAGGGTGCGCGGCCCGACCCCGACCACCACGAAGCTGATCACGGTCATCGCGCCGGCGGTGACCAGCGCCGCCCGCCAGCCCGCGCCGAACGTGTCGACCGCCACCAGCGCCACCAGCGTGGTGGCGGTCAGCTCGGCCAGCAGCCGCAACAGCAGCAGCAGGTTGAGGTGGCGGACCACGTCACCGGCGACGGCCTGGAGCGTGCGCGCGCCCCGGGCCCCGTCGCGGGCCAGCTCGGCCGCGCGGGCCGGTGACACGGCGGCCAGCGCCGCCTCGGTCATCGCGATCAGGCCGGCGAGCACCACCAGCCCGGCCGCGAAGACGAGTAGTTGCAGGTCGGGCAGGCCGGCGGCCGCGCCGGCAGCCGACACCTGGAGGGGCATCACGCGGACCGGGTCGACCGCCAGCTGGCCAGCAGCCGGGCCTGGAGCTCGAACATCTCCCGCTCCTCCTCCGGCTCGGCGTGGTCGTAACCGAGCAGGTGCAGCACCCCGTGCACGGTGAGCAGGTGCAGCTCGTCGGCCGAGGAGTGGCCGGCCGTCGCGGCCTGCTTGGCCGCCACCTCCGGGCAGAGCACGATGTCGCCCAGCAGCGCCGGCTCGCCGCCGGCCGCGCTGGACTCGCCCGGCCCGTGGTCGACGCTGCCCTCGTCCATGGGGAAGGCGAGCACGTCGGTCGGGCCGTCGCCGCCCATCCAGCGGTGGTTCAGCTCGGTCATGTAGTCGATGTCGACCAGCAGCACGGACAGCTCGGCGAGGGGGTTGACCCCCATCTCGTCGAGGGCGTGCCGGGCGACGGCGAGCACGGCGTCGGTGTCGACGTCGACACCGGACTCGTTGGCGATCTCGATGGACAACTGGGTTCCCTAGGTCTGACGGCGCCGGCCGGCCCGGCCGCCCTGGGCGGTGCGCCCCGGCACGGCGTGCACGCCCTGCGCCTGCTGGTTCTCCCGCTCGGCGTCCCAGCGGGCGTACGCGTCGACGATCTCCCCGACCAGCCGGTGCCGCACCACGTCGGAGCTGGACAACTGCGCGAAGTGCACGTCCTCCACGTTCTCCAGGATCTCCCGGACCACCCGCAGGCCGCTGGTCGTCCCGCCCGGAAGGTCCACCTGGGTGACGTCGCCGGTGACCACGATCTTGGAACCGAAGCCGAGCCGGGTGAGGAACATCTTCATCTGCTCGGGCGTGGTGTTCTGCGCCTCGTCGAGAATGATGAACGCATCATTCAAGGTACGCCCCCTCATGTATGCCAGGGGCGCGACCTCGATCGTCCCGGCCGCCATGAGCTTCGGGATCGTCTCCGGGTCGAGCATGTCGTGCAGCGCGTCGTAGAGCGGGCGCAGGTAGGGGTCGATCTTCTCGTTGAGCGTGCCGGGCAGGAAGCCCAGCCGCTCCCCCGCCTCGACCGCCGGCCGGGTCAGGATGATCCGGTTGACCTGCTTGGCCTGGAGCGCCTGGACGGCCTTCGCCATCGCCAGGTAGGTCTTGCCGGTGCCGGCGGGGCCGATGCCGAAGACGATGGTGTGCGCGTCGATCGCGTCGACGTATTTCTTCTGCCCGAGCGTCTTGGGGCGGATGGTGCGCCCGCGCCGGGAGAGGATGTTGAGCGTCAGGACCTCGGCGGGCCGCTCGGTGCCGCCCTGTTCCAGCATCCCGACGGTGCGCCGCACGGCGTCAGTGGTCAGGGTCTCGCCTTTCTCGATCAGTTCGAGCAGCTCGCTGAAGAGGCGCTCGGCGATGGCGTTGTCCGCCGGGGCACCGGTGATGGTGATCTCGTTGCCGCGGACGTGCACGTCGCTGTCGACCGAACGCTCGACGAGTCGCAGGATCTCGTCGCCCGCGCCCAGCAGGTTGACCATGATCTTCGAGTCGGGGACGGTGATCCTGGTCTGCACCCGGGGCGGGCCGGGAGGTGGGGTGCCGGTCATGGGTCGGGCCGAGGGGCCCTGCGCACCTGCTCTCGATCTCGGCGCCGGGCCCTGCTGGCGCGGCGGTCGGACGTTACCCCCCATCGTAACGTTTCCCGCCCGGCGGCACCTCGCCCATTTCCCCCGGCCGGCGGCGGGGGCGGGAGTCAGCGCCGGAAGTCGTACCCGTCGAAGGTCTCCTGGCCCCGGGTGAAGCGGTAGGTCGCCCAGTGCAGCCGGACCACCGCCCCGGTCGCGTCCCGGGTCAGCCGCAGCAGCTCGCCGGTCTCCCGCCCGGAGACGGTGCGGAACACGTCGGGCCGGTCCGGCAGCGGGGCGAAGACCGCCGGGGGCTTGCCGGCCGGGTCGTCGGCGCCCCGGGCCCGCAGGGTGCCGTCGTGCCAGGTGAAGACGTACGCGAAGCCCTCGCCCCACCAGTGGCCCAGCATGCCGCGCAGGTGCGGCGGGGCCGGTGGGCCCGGCCGCCACGGCACGACGTCGACCGGGTCGTGCTCGACGGCGGCGGCGAGCAGCCGGTGCGGCAGGTCGATCACGTCCACGCCGGTCCCGGACGAGCCGAGCACCGCCGCGCCCATCGCGCCGGGGGTGCCGTCGCCGCCCCGGCGGCCGTAGACGGCGGCGAGGAAGCCGGGCATCGCCCCGTCGTGGCCGACGTGCACCACCCGGTCGCCCTGCGGCAGCAGGATCAGCCCCAGCCCGAAGCCGGCGCCCCAGGACGTCTCGTCGGTGACGGTCAGCGGCCAGCGCATCTCGTCGAGCGTCGCCGGGGCGAGCACCGCGCCGGTGGGGTCGAGCGCCGCCGGGTCGGCCAGGAACGCCGCCCAGCGGGCCATGTCGGCGGCGGTGCTCCAGAGCTGGGCGGCCGGGCCGACCGCGCCGAAGTCGGTCGGCGGCTCCGGGTGCGCCTCGTCGGAGTACGCGTCGACGAGGAACCCGGTGGCCGCCGCCGGGCCCGGCCGGTCGGTGGTGGCGGTCAGGGCGAGCGGGTCGAGCACCCGGTCGGCGAGCACCTCGGCCCAGGTGCCGCCGCGCAGCCGGGCGACGAGCTGGCCGAGCACCGCCAGGCCCAGGTTGGAGTAGTGGAAGCGGCGGGCCGGCGGCAGGACCCGCTCGGCGCGCGCCAGGTCGGCCAGCAGATCGTCCGCCCCGGGGGCGCGCAGGGTGTCCCAGACGTCGCCGTGCGGCTCCCGTTGCAGGCCGGCGGTGTGCGACAGCAGCCGGCGCACGGTCAGCTCGCCGTGCGCGGGCACGTCGAGGTGCGCGCCGACGGGGTCGTCGAGGTCGAGCAGGCCGGCGTCGCGGCACTGCATGACCAGCACGGCGGTGAACGTCTTGGTGACCGAGCCGATCCGGAACAGCGTCTGCGGGCCGAGCGCGGTGTCGTTGCCGGTGCCGCCGGCCTCGCAGGTCCAGAGCGGGCGGTCCGCCCGGTGCAGGGCCGCGGCGACCGCCGGCACCCGCCCCTCGGCCTGGACCCGCCGCACCATCCGCCCGAGCCGCTCGCCGATTCCACCCACGCCCGCAGTGTAAGGAGGGGCCCCTTGTTAACGCATTCTGCATAGGAAGGGCCCCTTCCTAACACCTCGGCGCGGGGCGCGTCCGCGACGGACGCGCCCGCACGGACGCGCCCGCTCCCTCAGCGGCAGAGCATCGGGCCCAACGGCGCGCCGCCGAGCACGTGGGCGTGCACGTGGAAGACCTCCTGGCCGCCGTACGCCCCGGTGTTGAACATCAGCCGGAAGCCGTCGCCGAGCAGCCCCTCGTCCTCGGCCACGGCGGCGGCCGTGGCCAGCAGCTCGCCGGCGAGCGCCGGGTCGCCCTGGCCGAGGGTCGCCACGTCGGCGTAGTGCTCCTTGGGGATGACCAGCACGTGCACCGGGGCCTTCGGGTCGATGTCGCGGAAGGCGAGGGTGGTGGCGGTCTCCCGGACGACGGTGGCCGGGATCTCCCCGGCGACGATGCGGCAGAACAGGCAGTCGGATCCCATCGGGGCATGGTAAGTGGTGCCGGGCGGCTGGGGCATGATGGCCGCGTGACTTCACGGGCGGTGCTGGTGACGGGGGCCTCGCGGGGCATCGGGCGCGCGGTGGCGACGCGGTTCGCGGCCGGCGGGGACCGGGTGGCGATCCACCACCGGGGCTCCGGGGAGCTGGCCGAGCGGCTGCGCGCGGAGCTGCCGGGCGACGGTCACGTCGTGGTCCGCGCGGACCTGGCCGACCCCGAGGCGGTACGGGTGATGGTCGACGACGCGGCGGCCCGCCTCGGCGGGCTCGACGTGCTGGTCAACAACGCCGGGGTGTACGGCGAGCGGAACGCGCCGCACCCGGTGTTCGGCGCGTCCTACGCCGACTGGCAGCGGCGCTGGCGGCTGGTGCTGGAGACCAACCTGACGGGCGCGGCCAACGTGACCTGGTGCGCGGCCCAGCACATGCGGGGGCGGGGCGGCCGGGTCGTCAACGTGTCGTCGCGGGGCGCGTTCCGGGGCGAGCCGGAGCAGCCGGCGTACGGGGCGAGCAAGGCGGGGCTCAACGCGCTCGGCCAGTCCCTCGCGGTGGCGCTGGCCCCGTACGGCATCGCGGTCGCGACGGTGGCCCCCGGCTTCGTGGAGACGGACATGACCACGGAGCACCTCGCCGGCGAGAGCGGCGCGGCGATCCGGGCGCAGAGCCCGTTCGGCCGGGTGGCCCGCCCGGAGGAGATCGCGGCGGCGGTCCACTGGCTCGCGTCGGCGGAGGCGGAGTGGGCCTCCGGCACGGTCGTCGACCTCAACGGCGCGTCCTACCTGCGCACCTGACCCGGCCGGGGTTCACCAGCGGGACAGGCGGGTCACCGACAGGACAGGCGGGTCACCAGCGGGACAGGCAGGTCACCGACAGGACAGGCGGACCGCCGGCGGGACAGGCAGGTCACCGACAGGACAGGCGGACCGCCGGCGGGACAGACGGGTCACCGACAGGACAGGCGGGTCACGGTCACCAGCGGGACAGGCGGGTCGCCAGGACGCAGAGGGCGGCGACGCCCGCCGTGGAGGTGCGCAGCACGTGCGGGCCGAGGCGCACCGGGCGGGCGCCGGCCTGAGTGAACGCGGTCACCTCCGCGTCGGTGATGCCGCCCTCCGGGCCGACGACCAGCACGATCTCGCCCGCGGCGGGCAGCGCGGCGGCGGTCAGCGGCTCCTGCGCCTCCTCGTGCAGGACGAACGCGGCGGCGGCCCCCGCGATCCGGCGGGCCACCGTGGCCGTGGACTCGTCGGGGGCGCCGGCCACCACGGGCAGCCATGCCCGACGGGCCTGCTTCGCCGCCTCCCGGGCGGTCGCCGCCCACTTCTCCCGGGCCCGTACGCCCCGGTCGCCGCGCCACTGCGCCACCGAGCGGGCCGCCGCCCAGGGCACAATCTCGTCGACCCCGACCTCGGTCATCGCCTGCACGGCCAACTCGCCCCGGTCGCCCTTGGCGATGCCCTGCGCCACGACGAGCCGGGGGACGGGCGCGTCGACGTGCCCCCGGGCGGTGACCCGCAGGTCGAGGGCGCCCCTGCCGACGGCGGTGACCACGGCGGTGGCCGTGCCGCCCCGGCCGTCGGCCAGCAGCAGCTCCTCGCCGGCGCGCAGCCGCTGCACGGTGGCCGCGTGGTGCCCCTCCGGGCCGCCGAGGGTCAGCGAGTCGCCGGTGGGCAGCGCGTCGACCAGGAACAGCGGCGCCGACACCTCAGGCGTGCCCGTTGAAGGCGTCGCGCATCCGGGAGAAGAAGCCACCCTGCTTGCTCAGCTCGGCGACCTCCTCGCCCCGGGTCTTGGCGAAGTCGCGCAGCATCTTCTCCTGGTCGGCGTCGAGCTTGGTCGGGGTGCGCACGTCGAGGTGGACGTAGAGGTCGCCCCGGCCGGTGCCGCGCAGGTGCGGCACGCCCCGGGCGCGCAGCCGCAGGGTGCTGCCCGGCTGGGTGCCGGCCTTGACGTCGACCGTCTCCTCGCTGTCGAGGGTCTTGATGGTCAGCCGGGTGCCGAGCGCGGCGGCGGTCATCGGGACGGTGACCCGGCAGTGCAGGTCGTCGCCCTTGCGGGAGTAGACGTCGTGCGGGCGCTCGTGGATCTCGACGTAGAGGTCGCCGGCGGTGCCGCCGCCCGGGCCGACCTCGCCCTGCTGGGCGAGCCGGATGCGCATGCCGTCCTCGACCCCGGCGGGGATCTTGACGGTCAGCGAGCGGCGGGTGCGCACCCGACCGTCGCCGGTGCAGGTCGGGCAGGGGTGCGGGATGGTGGTGCCGTAGCCCTGGCAGACCGTGCACGGCCGGGCGGAGACCACCTGGCCGAGGAAGGTGCGCTGCACCGACTGGACCTCGCCCCGGCCGCCGCACGCCTCGCAGGTGGCCAGGTGGGTGCCGGCCGCCGTGCCCGCCCCGGAGCAGGTGGTGCAGAGCACCGCCGTGTCGACGGTGATGGGTGCCTCGACACCGAACGCCGTCTCGTGCAGGTCCAGCTCCAGGCGCAGGATCGCGTCCGCGCCGGGGCGGGTGCGCGGGCGCGGGCCCCGGGAGCCGCCGGCCGCGCCGCCGAAGAAGGCGTCCATGATGTCCTGGAAGCCGACGAACGGGCCGGCCCCGCCGGGCCCGCCCGGGCCGCCCATGCCACCGCCGCCGGGGGCGAGGGGGTCGCCGCCGAGGTCGACGATCTGCCGTTTCCGGTCGTCCGAGAGGACCTCGTACGCGGCGTTGATGTCCTTGAACTTCTCCTGTGCCTCCGGGTCCGGATTGACGTCCGGGTGGAACTGCCGCGCCAGCTTGCGGTAGGCGCGCTTGATCTCGTCGTCGGAGGCCTCCCGGCTCACGCCGAGGATGCCGTAGTAGTCCCTGGCCACTGCGTCCCGTGTCCTCATGTTCTTGTCGCGTTGCGCCGGTCGTCGGCCGGAGCCGGCCGTCGGCCCTGACTGGTCAGTTCTGGGCCAGCAGCTCGCCCACGTAGCGTGCCACGGCCCGCACCGTGGCGATGGTGCCGGGGTAGTCCATCCGGGTGGGGCCGACCACGCCCAGTCCACCGAGCGCGGTCGCCCCCGGGCCGTAGCCGGTGCTGACCACCGAGGCGGCCCGCAGGTTGTCGATCTCGTTCTCGTCGCCGATCAGCACGCGGGTGGTGGTCGACTCGGCCTCGCCGATGAGCTTGAGCATCACCACCTCCTCCTCCAGCGCCTCCAGGATGGGCCGCAGGGACCCCTGGAAGTCGAGCAGGCCGCCCCGGGTCAGGTTGGCGGTGCCGGCCAGCGCGATGCGCTCCTCGTGCCGCTCGACCAGCGTCTCCAGCAGGACGGTGGAGAGCGTGGTCATGGTGCCGCGCAGGTGCGGGGTCGACTCCTCGACCAGCGCCTGCACCAACGGCGGGGTTTCCGACAGCCGGCTGCCGACGAGCTTCTCGTTGACCAGCCGGCGCAGGTCGGTGACGTCGTCGGCGGCCACCGGCGCGGGCAGCTCGACCAGCCGCTGCTCGACCCGGCCCGTGTCGGCGATCATCACCAGCATCAGCCGGGTGGTGGAGATCGGCACCAGCTCCAGGTGCCGCACCGACGAGCGGGCCAGCGAGGGATACTGCACCACGGCGACCTGCCGGGTGAGCTGCGCCAGCAGCCGCACCGTGCGGTGCACCACGTCGTCGAGGTCGACCGCGCCGACCAGGAAGCGCTCGATCGCCCGGCGCTCGGCCGGGCTGAGCGGCTTGACCCGGGACAGCCGGTCGACGAAGAGGCGGTAGCCCCGGTCGGTGGGTACCCGGCCGGCGCTGGTGTGCGGCTGCCGGATGTAGCCCTCCTCCTCCAGCACCGCCATGTCGTTGCGGACCGTCGCGGGGGAGACGCCGAGCTGGTGCCGCTCGACCAGCGCCTTGCTGCCGACCGGCTCCTGGGTGGCGACGTAGTCCTCGACGATCGCGCGGAGCACGGCGAGCTTGCGGTCGTCCAGACCCACCCTGCCACCTCCTGTCGCACGTCGGGCCCGGCGGCGCGGCGGCACCGCAGGTCGGCGCTCCGCCGGCGCGTCGACGCCTGGCACTCGACTGTAACGAGTGCCAGTCTACGTCGGCTGCCCCGTCCTGGGTAAGATCAACGACGGACCGTGGGTGCGGTGGCCGCCGCGCGGGCGCGGGCCGACCGGTCGACGGCCGCCCGGCGCGGGCCGTCACCTGCGCACGCGGGCCGAAGATCCGCTCCGCCGAGCTGGTGTCGCACTGGTGCCGACTTGCCCGCAACCCCTACCGTGACGTGCATGACTGAACCACCTCGCCCTCCCGGATCGGGCGACCCCGGCGGCTACCCGCCGGAGCCGAACCCGTCGGCACCGTACGGCTCGCCGGGGCACGAGCCCACCGCACCACTGTCCGGCGCGCCCGGGGCGGGCGGCTATCCCCCGCCCGGTGGCTATCCGCCGCCCACCGGCGACCAGCCGCCGTCGGCCGGCTACCCGCCGCCCGGGGCGGGCGGCTTCCCCCCGCCCGGTGGCGGCTACCCGACCGGCGGCGCGTACGGCCCGCCCTCCGGCGGCTACGCCAACAACGAGGACAAGACCTGGGTCCTGGTGGCCCACTTCGGCGGCGCGGCGGGGATGTTCCTCGGCGGCGGCGTGCTCGGCTGGCTCGCGCCGCTGATCGCCCTGCTCGCCCGGGGCAACCAGTCACCGACGGTCCGCGCGCACGCGGTGGCGGCGCTGAACTTCCAGCTCCTCTGGTCGGTCATCGCCCTGATCGGCTGGATCCTCACCTGCATCCTGGTGGGGCTCCTGATCGGGTTCGGCGCGATGATCGTGGGCATCATCTTCGGCATCGTCGCCGGCATCAAGGCGAACGAGGGCAGCCCCTACCGCTACCCGATGACCGTCAACCTGATCAAGTGACCCCGCTGGTCACGTGACCCCGACCGGCCGCTCCCCCGGCCGGTCGGGGCCACCCCCGTCAGGGCAGCAGGTCGCGCACGACCGCGTCGGCCAGCAGCCGGCCGCGCAGCGTGAGCACCGCCCGGCCCGCCGCGTGCCCGGCCGGGTCGAGCAGGCCGTCGGCCAACGCCCGCCGGGCCGCGGCCCGGCCCGCATCGTCCAGCACGGCCAGGGGCAGCCCCGAGGCGAGCCGCAGCCGCAGCATCACGTCCTCCGTGTGGGCCTCGTCGGGCGTGAGCACCTCCCGGGCCAGGCCGGGCGACTCCCCCGCCGCGAGGCGCTTCGCGTACGCGGCCGGGTGCTTGACGTTCCACCAGCGCACCCCGCCGACGTGGCTGTGCGCCCCCGGCCCGAGGCCCCACCAGTCGCCGCCGGTCCAGTAGAGCAGGTTGTGCCGGCACCGGCCGGCCGGCGTGCGGGCCCAGTTGGACACCTCGTACCAGGAGAAGCCGGCCGCGTCGAGGGCCGCCTCCGCGGCCAGGTAGCGGTCCGCCGCCACGTCGTCGGAGGGGTACGGCAGCTCGCCGCGCCGCATCCGCGCGGCCAACCGGGTGCCGTCCTCCACGATCAGGGCGTACGCGCTGACGTGGTCCACCCCGCCGGCCACCACCTGCGCCAGGGACGCGGCGAAGTCGTCGGCGCTCTCTCCCGGCGTACCGTAGATCAGGTCGAGGTTGACGTGGTCGAACCCGGCGTCGCGGGCCTCCCGGGCGGCCTCGGTGGCCCGGCCGGCGCGGTGCCGGCGGTCGAGGATCGCCAGCACCCCCGGCGCGGCCGACTGCATGCCCAGCGAGATCCGGGTGTACCCGGCGGCCCGCAGGGTCTTCAGCGACTCCGGCGTCACCGACTCGGGGTTGGCCTCGGTGGTCACCTCCGCGTCGGCGGCCAGCCCCCAGGCGCGGTCGATGCCGTCGAGGATGCGGGCCAGGTCGTCGGCGGGCAGCAGGGTGGGCGTGCCGCCGCCGACGAACACGGTGTCGACCCGGGGCGGCGGGGCGTCGCCGAGCACCCGGGCGGCCAGCGCCAGCTCGGCGAGCACCGTGTCGGCGTACGCCTCGCGGCTCGCCCCGCCGCCCAGCTCGTCGGCGGTGTAGGTGTTGAAGTCGCAGTAGCCGCAGCGGCTGGCGCAGAACGGCACGTGCACGTACACGCCGAAGCCGCGCGCGCCGACGGCGCGGGTCGCGGTGGTGGGCAGCGAGCCGTCGGCCGGGACGGGCTCGCCTTCTGGAAGGACGCCGGGCATGGCCACTAGTGTGCCCGGCATGACCTCCACCGCCGCGCTCGTGCGGGTCGCCACGGCCCGTGGGGTGACCACCCTCACCCTGGACAGCCCGCACAACCGCAACGCGCTCTCCACGCCGCTGATGACCGAGCTGCTGGCCGGGCTGGCCGCCGCCGTGGCCGACGACGCGGTCCGGGTGGTGGTGCTCGACCACGCCGGCCCCGTCTTCTGCTCCGGCGCGGACCTGAAGGAGACCGCCGCCGCGTACGCCAGCGGGACGGTCCCGGCCGGGATGCTCGGCGAGGTGCTCGCGGCGGTCTGGGAGTGCCCGAAGCCGGTGGTGGCCCGCGTGGCCGGGCCGGCGCGGGCCGGCGGGCTGGGCCTGATCGCGGCGGCCGACCTGGCGATCTGCGCGCAGGAGGCGACGTTCGCGTTCACCGAGGTGCGGATCGGGGTGATCCCGGCGGTGATCTCGGCGACCGTGCTGCCCCGGCTGACGCCCCGGGCCGCCGCCGAGCTGTACCTCACCGGCGACACTTTCGACGGGCGGCGGGCCGCCGAGATCGGCCTGGTCAGCACGGCGGTGCCGGCGGACGCGTTGGACGCGGCGGTGGCACGGGCCTGCGCCTCGCTGGTGCGGGGCGCGCCGAACGCGCTGGCCGGGGCGAAGGAGCTGCTGCGCCGCCCCCCGGCGGCCGACCTGCGGGCCGGGGTCGCCGAGCTGGCCGCCCTGTCGACCGGGTTCTTCCTCTCCGACGAGGGGCGCGAGGGCGTGCTGGCGTTCCGGGAGAAGCGCGACGCGAGCTGGGTGCCGACTGACTGACCGGCCCCGGGCCGGCTGACGGTTCCCTTGCCGCCTGACGGTTTCCGGGCCGCTTGGCGGTGTCCGGGCCGGCCGGCCGACTGGCTGGCGGTTTCCGGGCCGGAGCACCGGGAAGGCGGACACGCATCGCGGCCGACCCGCCACGGAACGGAGCGAACCGGTCGGACGGGCCGGACGGGCCGGACGGCGGCGGCGGGGACGTACTCTTGGCGGACGCCGTCGAACAGGGGGTGCGGGTGCGAAGTCGGGCAGTCGTCGCGACCGGTGTCGTCGTCGCCGTGATCGCCGCGGTGGGGATCTGGCTCGTCGTCCGCCAGGCCGGCGGGCAGCTACGCCTGCCGCTGTCCCTGGCCAGCCGCACCTGCACGGTGCAGGCCGACGGCCAGGTGCGGCTGGACGCCGACCAGATGGCCAACGCCGCCACGATCGCCGCCATCGGCGTGCAGCGGAAGATGCCCGAGCGGGCGGTGGTGGTCGCCCTCGCCACGGCCTACCAGGAGTCCGGGCTGCGCAACCTCTCCGGCGGCGACCGGGACTCGCTGGGCCTGTTCCAGCAGCGGCCGAGCCAGGGCTGGGGCACCGAGGCGCAGATCGCCGACCCCCGGTACTCGACCAGGAAGTTCTACGCCGCCCTCAAGCGGGTACGCGGCTGGGAGAAGATGCGGGTCACCGACGCGGCGCAGAAGGTGCAGCGCTCGGCGTTCCCCGAGGCGTACCAGAAGTGGGCGGACGAGTCGGAGGTGCTGACCCGGGCGTTGCTCGGCGAGGCGACCGGCGCGGTGGCCTGCACGGTCGGCGCGACGCCGGTGATGCGGGGCGCGGCGGCCGCCGCCGCGCTGACCCGGGGCCTGAGCCTGGACTGGGGGCTGCCGGAGGCGGCGTCCCCGGCCGAGCTGACCGGCCTCGCGGTGCCGGCCGACGACCGGCGCGACGGCTGGCGGTACGCGCACTGGCTGGTCTCGCACGCCTCCGACCACGGGGTGAAGCGGGTGCGCTTCGCCGGCCTGGAGTGGACGGCGAAGGCCGGCACCTGGGGCCGGGTGGGCGACGCGACGGAGAACGACGGCGAGGTGCTCGCCGAGGTCTTCGCCGACGCCTGAGCGGTCGCGATTCTCCACACCGACGGTTACCGCACAATCCTCCATATCCGGCGAAAGCCGCCGAACAAGCGCCCATTCTCACTCTCCGCACCCAACCGGGTGCCAACGGTCCGAGCACTCCCCCACACCGTCGGGCGCGCTCCGCACCCCCCTGAAGGGGCGCAGTAGCATCGGCGTCCTGTGCCAGAAATGGTTTCACCTCATGGGGAGGGGTACTACGCGGTGTTCGATTACGACGGCCGGACCGGCTACGAACCGATCAGCGACACCGACCGCAAGGAGTTCCACGAGCAGGGCTTCCTCCTGCTGCGGAACGTGCTGACGGAGGACCACCGGGCCGCCCTGGAGGAGGCCGTCGACCGCGTGTACGCGGAGGAGAAGGCCAAGGGCAACACCACCAAGGACGGCACCCTGCACCTGCTGGGCTTCCTGGAGCGCGACGAGCTCTTCGGCCAGCTGCTGACCCACCCGATCGCCTTCCCGTACATGTGGGGCCTGGCCGGGTGGAACATCTACACCCACCACAACCACCTCGACGTCACCCCGCCGGCCCTGGAGCCGGAGAAGCCGTACTGGGGGTGGCACCAGGACGGCTACCGGCAGAACTCCGACCCGGAGACGATGGACCCGAACCTGCCCCGGCCGATGTTCTCGCTGAAGGTGGCGTACGTGCTCTCCGACCTGTCGGAGACCGGCCGCGGCGCGACCAAGGTGATCCCGGGCAGCCACCTGTGGAACTCGCTGCCCCGCCCGGCGGACCTGACGGTGCACAACCCGGACCCGGAGGGCACGGTGGAGATCACCGCCAACCCGGGCGACGCCTTCATCTTCGACCGCCGCCAGTGGCACTCCCGGTCGACGAACCTGTCGAACATCACCCGCAAGATGCTCTTCGTCGGCTACACCTACCGGTGGATCCGCCCGCTGGACGAGCTGCACATCGACACCGACGGCGAGTGGTGGGCCAACCGCACGCCGGTGCAGCGCCAGCTCTGCGGCGAGGGCACCCACACCGCCAACTACTGGGGCATCAACTGGAACGGGTACATCGACGACGAGATCCCGCTGCGCAAGGAGCTCAAGGAGCGCGGCCTGCTCGACCGCAGCATCCCCTGGCTCCGCTGACGGTGTAAGGAAGGGCCCCCTGTTAACGCATTCCGCATAGCAGGGGGCCCTTGTTAACGCCTGGGCACGGCGAGCGTGCCCGGGCACGGCGGTCGGCGGCGGGGCGGGCGCGGCGGCGATCGGCGCTCGGGCGCGGCGCCCCTGGGGCCGCCGGGGCCCTCAGGCGTCGGGCGTGGCGAGCCTGCGTTCGACCTTCCGCCGCAGCGACTCGGGCAGCTCGGGCACGTCGAGCAGCCGGGGCAGCAGCTCCGGTTCGAGCGTGGTCGCCCGGAACACCTCGCCGACGGTCACGCCGTGCTCCGGCCGCTCCACCACCTCCACCGGGTCGCCCGCGCCGACCTCGCCCTCCCGCAGCACCCGCAGGTACGCCCCGGGGGCGGCGCGCGCCGTGAACCGCTTGATCAGATCCGGCACGCCCCAGAACCCGGCGAACGTCCGGCACGGCGTGCGCGGCTTGGTCACCTCCAGCAGGGCCGACCCGACCTGCCACCGCTCGCCGACGACCGCGCCGGTCACGTCCACCGCGTACGTCGTCAGGTTCTCGCCGAAGGCCCCCGGCGGGATGTCGCGGCCCAGCTCGACCGCCCACCACGCGGCGTCCTCCTCGGCGTACGCGTAGACCGTCTGGTCGGGCCCGCCGTGGTGCGCCCGCTCGCCGATGAAGTCGCCGGCCACCCCGTCGACGCGCAGCAGCACCGGCCCGTCCGCAGGCCGCTTGTCGATGCCGCTGCGGCCGCTCGCGTCGCCCGCCCACTCCGCCTCGGTCGCCGCGCCGAGGTTCACCGTCACCAGCCTGCCCGTCATGGCGACAGCCTACGGCGGCATCGCGGCCCGCCGATCCCCGCCCGACGCGGCCCGTCCGCCCGACGGGGTGTGAGAAGGGGACCCTTCTCGACAGAATGCGTTAACAAGCGGCCCTTCCTTGCACCTCAGCCCTTGACGGCGCCCGCCACCAGGCCGGAGACCATCCGGCGTTGCACCAGCAGGAAGAAGACGATCACCGGCAGGGTGAACAGCGTCGAGGCGGCCATCACCGGCCCCCAGGCGGTGTCGTCGCGGCCGAAGAAGAACGTCATCGCCACCGGCAGGGTGTAGCGGTCCTGGTCGTTGACGAAGGTCAGCGCGAAGATCAGCTCGTTCCAGGCGGTGATGAAGGAGAAGATGCTGGTGGCCACCAGGCCCGGCGCGACCAGCGGGAACAGGACGCGGCGGAAGGTCTGGGCGCGGCTCGCGCCGTCGATCGCCGCGGCTTCCTCCAGTTCCTTGGGCACCGCGGCCACGAACCCGCGCAGCATCCAGACCGCGAACGGCAGCGAGAACCCGAGGTACGTCAGGACGAGGCTGGGCAGCGTGTTGTAGAGGCCGAGCCGCTGGATCATCAGGAACAGCGGGATGACCAGCGCCTCCAGCGGGATCATCTGCACCACCAGCAGCATGATCAGGAAGCTGGTGCGCAGCTTGAACCGGAACCGGGCCACCGCCGTCGCGGCGAGCAGCGCGACGAGGCCGCTGAGCACCACGGTCGACACCGCCACGAGCACGGAGTTGAGGAAGAAGTCCAGGAAGGTCACGCCGGGGATGAGGTTGCCGGTGAGGATCTCCCGGTAGTGCTCCAGCGTCGGCGCGGTCGGCACCGGCCGGGGCGTGGCCGAGAAGATCTCCCGGTTGGGCTTGAGCGACGTCGCGATCATCCAGTAGACGGGGAACGCCGCGAAGAGCGCCACCAGCAGGCCCGCCCCGTTGAGGGCGATCCGCTTCACCACCGCGCCGCGCTTCACGCGTCCTCCTCCTGCTTGAGCACCATCCGCACGTAGAGGCCGGTCACCACCAGCAGGATCAGCGTGAGGATGACGGCGATCGCCGCGCCCAGGCCGTACTTGGGGGGCGGGGAGAACGCCTCGGCGTACGAGTAGATCGACAGCATGAACGTCGGCCGGTCCTGGGTGCCGCCGGCCAGCACGAACTGCTGGGTGAACACCTTGAAGTCCCAGATCGTGGAGAGCACCACGAGGATGCCGAAGACGGGCCGCAGCAGCGGGAAGGTGATCTTCCAGAAGACCTTCCACGGGCCGGCCCCGTCGACCCGGGCCGCCTCGTGCAGCTCGCTCGGCACGCTCTTGAGCCCCGCCAGCACGCTGACGGCGATGAACGGGAACGAGTGCCAGACCACCACGAGGGTGAGGATCGAGAAGAACATCAGCGGCGAGTTGAACCAGCCGTACCCGGTCCAGTCGGCGCGGCCGAACAGCGCGTTCGACAGCCCGTCGGGCAGGGCGTTGAACAGCCAGGTCACCAGGCCCGAGGTGTCGTCGAACAGCCACTTCCACACGATGGTGCCGGTCAGCGCCGGGGTGGCCCAGGCCAGCATCACGCAGCTCCCGACGAAGGTGGCCATCCGCCGGCCGAGCCGGTTGAGCAGCAGCCCGACCAGCGTGCCGAGGACCATCGTGAGGGCGACGTTGGCCGCGGCGAAGAGCACCGTGTTGCGCAGCACGGTGCGGAAGAACGGGTCGCCGAGGATCTCGGCGTAGTTGCCGAGCCCGACCCACGGCCAGTCCCGGTCGCCGCGCAGTTGCCGGACGTTGTCGAGCCGGAAGAAGGACATCGTCACGACCTGGCCGAGCGGCCACAGCAGCAGGACGCCGATGATCGCCAGGCAGGGCAGGAGCAGCAGGTAGGGCAGGCGGTCGACCCGGCGACGCCGCCGCGCGGGGGTCTCCCGCGCGGCGGGCGTCTCCGGCGCCTGGGTCAGCGTGGTCACTTCGCGTTGAGGATGCTTTCCATCTCGGCGGCCGCGTCGGCGGTGGCCTGTTCGACCGTCTTCTGACCCTTGATGACCGAGCTGTTCATAGCCTGGGTCACCGTCTTGGTGCGGCTGACCTCGACCCACTTCGGGGTGAGCGGGGTAAGCCTGGTGTTCTGCAACGAGGTGGCGAACGCGGCCATGATCTTGTCGTTGGCGTACTCGCCGCCGCCGACGAGGTCGGAGTAGACCGGGAAGAAGCCGAGGCTGCTGGCGAACTCCTTGTCCTTCTGCTTGCTCAGCAGCACGGTCAGGTAGTCCCAGGCGAGGTCCTGCTTCTTGCTGTCCTGCCACAGGGCGACGTCCGAGCCGCCGGCGAAGGCCGGGGCCGGCTTGCCGTCCGGGCCGGGGACGGGGAAGGTGCCCCAGACCTTCTCGATCTCGGGGTTGTCCTTCTTGATGGCGCCGGCCTGCCAGCTGCCGGCGAAGGCCATCGCCGCCTTGCCGGTGGCGAACTGGGTGCGGGCGTCGATCTCGTTCCACCCGGCGGCGGCGGGCGGGGCGACCTTGTGCACGGTGACGAGGTCGGTCCAGAACTTGACCGCCTGCTGGGCCTGTGGGCTGGTGTAGCCGGACTTCCAGGCGTCGCCCTGCCGGGTGGCGATCTCGCCGCCCGCGCCCCAGAGGAAGGAGTAGAAGGGCAGCTCCGAGTTGCCCGGCAGCGCGATGCCGTAGGTGCCCGGCTTCTTGGCCTGCACGGCCTTGGCGGCGGCGACCAGCTCGTCCCAGTTCGTCGGCGGCTTGACGCCGGCCTCGGCGAACCAGTCGGTGCGGTAGTAGAGGGCGCGGACGCCGGCGTACCACGGCACGCCGTACTGCTTGCCGTCGAGCTGGGCGTTGCGGACGAGGTCGGGCAGGATGTCCTTGCCCTCGGGCCAGGCGGCGAACTTGGCGGTGACGTCGGCGAGCGCCTCCTGGGCGGCCCAGCCCTGGGTCTCGGTGTTGCCGAGCTCGGTCACGTCGGGGCCTTCGCCGCCGGCGAGCGCCGCCTGGAACTTCTTGGGCGCCTCGAGCCAGGGGATGTACTGGACGACGACGTCGGTGTCGGGGTGCTTCTTCTGGAACTCGGCCTCGACGCCGTCGAGGAACGCCGTCTGCGCCTCGCTGCCCTCGCCCATCATCCAGACGGTCAGCTTGCTGTTGTCGGCGGCCTCGTCGTCGCCCGAGCCGCCGCAGCCGGCGAGCACCATCGCGGCCGACGCCACCACGGCGGTGACCGGGGCCAGCCGTTTCCACCTGTTCACGCCACATCTCCCTCGCGCCGTCCTGGCACTAACCTTCTCTGCCGCACCCTAGTAGGTAAAATTCCTTTACGACAGGGGGCGGGCGGGGGCGAGGCGACCGTACCGCAGGCCAGGCGGCCGAGGGCAGCCCGACATCGGGGCAAAGCCGGGCGTACACACGCGAAAGGGCGCCCGACCCGGAGGCCGGACGCCCGTTCGTGCGCCGTGGGGTGCTTACCGGTGGGTGACGCTGCGGCGACCGCCCACCCCGGCCACGATCGCGACCGCGATGGCGGCGACCACGACCTGCACGAGCAGCTCGGCCCAGTCGATGCCGGCGGTCTCGGTGGCGATGCCCACCGCCCGGGCGAGCACGGTGCCGAGCAGGGCCGCGCCCACGCCGATCAGCATGTGCAGCCAGATCGGCATGTTCTGCCGACCCGGGACGACCAGGCGGCCCAGCGCGCCCACGATCAGACCGACGATGAGCGCGGTGATGATTCCGACAACGGTCATGGTCGTTCTCCTCAGAAAGCTCAGAAAGACTTGTTCACTGTCGCGACCATCAAGTTCCCGGGCCGCCAGAAATTCAAACCCGTCATCGCGGGATGTATTTGCCAAGACGTCGTCGCGGCGCGCCTGCGCCGGCCGGAGACACCGACCGGAATGCGAACGGGCGCCCGACCGGAATGGTCGGGCGCCCGTCGGGCCAGCGATGTGTCGTTACCGGTGGGTGACGCTGCGGCGGCGGCCCACCCCGGCGACCAGGGCCACGGCGATGGCGGCCAGGACGACCTGGACCAGCAGCTCGCCCCAGTCCACGCCGGCGGTCTCGGTGGCGATGCCCATCGCCCGGGCGAGCACGGTGCCGAGCAGGGCCGCGCCGATGCCGATCAGCATGTGCAGCCAGATCGGCATGTTCTGCCGACCCGGGACGACCAGGCGGCCCAGCGCGCCGACGATGAGACCAACGACGATGGCGGTGATGATGCCCCAAACGGTGAGCTCCACGGTCGTCCTCCTCCTCAGGAAGTGTCACAACGGTGTGTTGAAGCTGTCGTGACCGCTAAGTTCCCGGGGGCCCGAAATCCCAAACCCGGCCGGGGCGTCGCGCCCCGGCCGGGTCGGTGTCGCGCAGTGGCGACACCACTCACTTCTTGCCGGCGGCCTTGCCGTCGCCGGCGTCGGACGAGAGGGCGGCGATGAACGCCTCCTGGGGGACCTCGACCCGGCCCACCATCTTCATCCGCTTCTTGCCCTCCTTCTGCTTCTCCAGCAGCTTGCGCTTGCGGCTGATGTCGCCGCCGTAGCACTTGGCGAGCACGTCCTTGCGGATCGCCCGGATGGTCTCCCGGGCGATCACCCGGCTGCCGATAGCCGCCTGGATCGGCACCTCGAACTGCTGGCGCGGGATCAGGTTGCGCAGCTTCGCGGCGATGGTGACGCCATAGTTGTACGCCTTGTCCTTGTGCACGATGGCGCTGAACGCGTCCACCGGCTCGCCGTGCAGCAGGATGTCCACCTTCACCAGGTCGGACGCCTGCTCGCCGGAGGGCTCGTAGTCCAGCGAGGCGTAGCCCTTGGTGCGGCTCTTGAGCTGGTCGAAGAAGTCGAAGATGATCTCGGCCAGGGGCAGGGTGTAGCGCAGCTCGACGCGGTCGGTCGAAAGGTAGTCCATGCCGAGCAGGCTGCCCCGGCGGCCCTGGCACAGCTCCATGACCGCGCCGACGTAGTCGTTCGGGGTCAGGACCGTGGCCCGCACCACCGGCTCGTACACCTCGGCGATCCTGCCGGTGGGGTACTCGCTCGGGTTGGTCACCACCAGCTCCTGGCCGTCCTCGGTGATGGCCCGGTAGACCACGTTCGGGGCGGTGGAGATCAGGTCGAGGTTGTACTCCCGCTCCAGCCGCTCCCGGATGATCTCCAGATGCAGCAGGCCGAGGAAGCCGCAGCGGAAGCCGAACCCGAGCGCGCCCGAGGTCTCCGGCTCGTAGTCCAGCGCGGCGTCGTTGAGCTTGAGCTTGTCCAGCGCCTCGCGCAGGTTGGGGTAGTCGGACCCGTCGATCGGGTAGAGGCCGGAGTAGACCATCGGCTTCGGGTCCTTGTAGCCGCCGAGGGCCTGGGTCGCGGGCCTGCCGTTGATGGTGACGGTGTCACCGACCCGGGACTGGCGGACGTCCTTCACGCCGGTGATCAGGTAACCCACCTCGCCGACGCCGAGCGCGTCGGCCTTCACCATCTCCGGGGAGATGACGCCGATCTCCAGCAGCTCGTGGACCGCGCCGGTCGACATCATCTTGATCCGGTCCCGGGCGCTGATCCGACCGTCGATCACCCGGACGTAGGTGACCACGCCCCGGTAGACGTCGTACACCGAGTCGAAGATCATCGCGCGGGCGGGCGCGGCGGCGTCGCCGACCGGCGGGACGAACTGCCGGACGATCTCGTCGAGCAGGTACGGCACCCCGTCGCCGGTCTTGCCGGAGACCCGGATGCAGTCCGCCGGGTCGCCGCCGATCAGGTGGGCCAGCTCCTCGGCGTACTTCTCGGGCTGGGCGGCCGGCAGGTCGATCTTGTTGAGCACCGGAATGATCTTCAGATCGTTCTCGAGCGCCAGGTAGAGGTTCGCCAGGGTCTGCGCCTCGATGCCCTGCGCGGCGTCCACCAGCAGCAGCGCGCCCTCGCAGGCGGCCAGGGACCGGGACACCTCGTACGTGAAGTCGACGTGCCCCGGGGTGTCGATCATGTTGAGGACGGCCTGCTCGCCGGCCCGGTCGCCCTCCCGGATCGTCCACGGCATCCGCACGGCCTGGCTCTTGATGGTGATGCCGCGCTCGCGCTCGATGTCCATCCGGTCCAGGTACTGCGCGCGCATCTGCCGGGGGTCGACCACACCGGTGAGCTGCAACATCCGGTCGGCCAGGGTCGACTTCCCATGGTCGATGTGGGCGATGATGCAGAAGTTCCGGATGCGCGCCGGGTCGGTGGCACCAGGAGCGTTCGCGCCGGAATCGAGCGTCGGTGGCACAGCGGTCCGTTCTGGTCGGCTGACGTGAGCGGGCCGGCGCGGACGCCAGCCCCCTCTATGCTCCCACGTCGCCCCGGGGGCGGTCGGATCACTCCTCCCGACGCCCTGGCTCACTCCGCCGGGGCCTCCACGAACAGGGCGGCGAGCTTCGGCAACTGGCGGCGGGCCTCGTCCTCGTCGTCGAAGTCCCAGAACTCGCCCAACTCCGGGTAGGGGACGTCCTCCACCGGCGGCAGCTCTGCGGCGGTCGCCTTCCGGTACGCCTCCTCCGCGACCGTCAGCATCGCCTCCGCCTCGAACTCCTCCCCGGTGAGCGCCGCCTGACGGATCTTCGGCAGCTCGGCCAGCGAGTCCGGGTCGGCCACGGCACGGGCGAAGACCTGCCGGCCCTGGGTCATCAGCCAACCCCGGAAGTACTCGAACCCGTCGTCGGACGCGCCGCCGTTGATCAGGTAGGCCGCGCCCCAGAGCTCGGCCCGGTAGGAGGCCGCCATCACCCGGCGCTGGTGCCGCGCGTACCCGATGATGTCGGCGGCGTCGCGCTCGGCCAGCAGCGCGACCGCCCGGGCGGCGACCGCGCCGGCCGCGCCGCCCCCGCCGGCCCGGGCCTGGTCGATCAACTGCCAGAAGTCGTCGGTCCTCATGGTCAGGCAGTCTGGCAGAGCCGTCCGACGCCGGCGGGCGACACGGTACGGCGGGAGTGGGCGGGGTGGGGCAGCATGGGCTGGTGACCCCGAGCGCGCTCCCCCCGGTGTCGTACGACGCGACCGCCCAGCGGCCCTCCTGGGCCGACCTGCCGGCGGGGCTGCGGGCGGCGGTGACCGCCCGGCTGGGCACGCCGGTGTCGGTGGTGAAGGTGGCCGGCGCCGGGTTCACCCGGGGCTTCGCCGCCGTGGTGGCGGGGGCCGACGGCCGGCGCGTGTTCGTCAAGGCGGCGTCGCTCACCGAGCAGCGTCACCTCGTCGACTGGTACGCCCGGGAGGCCGCCGTGCTCGACCGGCTCCCCGCCGGCCTGCCGGTCCCCCGCCCGCGCTGGACGGTCGCGGCGGCCGGCTGGTACGCCCTCGGCCTGGACGCCATCGACGGGCGGACGCCCACGCTGCCCTGGGCACGCGCCGACCTCGACGCCACCCTGGCCGGCTACGCCGAGGTGGCGGCGGCCCTGGCCGACCCGCCGCCCGAACTGGTCGCGCTCGGCCTGCCTCGGCTGGCCGACCTGGCCCGGGAGGACATCCTCTGGTGGGGCGAGGTGGCCGCCGGCCGGGAGCCGGCCCCGGACCTGCCGCCCGGGGCGCGGCGGCGGCTGCCCGACCTGGTCGCGCTGGAGTCCCGCCTCCCCGACTACGCCGCCCGCGGCGGCCTCGCCCACGGCGACCTGCGCCTGGACAACGTGCTCGTCGACCCGGCCGGGCGGGCCTGGTTCTGCGACTGGAACTGGCTCTGCCACGGGCCGGCCTGGTTCGACCTGGTCAGCCTGCTGATCACCGCCCACGCCGGCGGCCTCGACGCCGACGCGCGCTTCGCGGGGCACCCGGCGACGGCCGGGGCGCCCGCGGACGCCCTCGACGTCACCCTCGCCGCGCTCTCGGGATACCTGCTCACCTCGGCGGCCGCCGGCCCGACCGACGCGTCCCCGCACCTGCGGGCCCACCAGCGCTGGAGCGGCGAGCAGGCCCTCGGCTGGCTCGCCGCCCGCCAGGGCTGGGACCTCGCCACCTGACGGGGCCCGGACCTCCCCGCCTGACCACCTGCGACGCCCCACCTGACGGGGTGGGGATCTCGCCACCCGGTGACGTGCGACGCCGCCACCGGGCCGGGACGGCGCCGCCCGGCCCCGACCGGCCCGCGGCGCCCTGTCCGGCGGGGCGCGACGGGCCGTTTTGGCTCGTCCCGACGGACCTGGTAACCTGGCTCTTCGCGCAGCGATGACGCATGCTCGTCGCGCGCACAAGCAGACCAACCCGAGCTATCAAGACGAGGCTGTCGCGTGGCGAACATCAAGTCCCAGATCAAGCGCAACCGGCAGAACGAGAAGCGCCGGCTGCGTAACAAGTCGGTCAAGTCGTCGCTGAAGACCGCCATCCGGAAGTTCCACGAGGCCGCTGAGGCTGGCGACGCCGAGAAGGCTGCCGTTCTCATGCGGGACGCCTCGCGCAAGCTGGACAAGGCGGTCAGCAAGGGCGTGATCCACTCCAACCAGGCGGCCAACCGCAAGTCGGCGATCGCCAAGCGCGTGGTCTCGCTCTCCGCCTGACGCGGCGAACACGGACCTGAGCCGGAAGCCCCGGGATCACCGGGGCTTCCGGCTTTCCGCGTGCCGGCCCGCCCGGCGCGGGGCCTTCCCGGCGCGCGGGGCCTTCCCGGCGCGCGGGGCCTTCCCGGCGGCGCCGGCACTGCCATGTCGGCGACATGGGGCCTTCCGGCGGCGCTGATACCACCATGTCGGCGACATGGAGTCGATCACCTCAGTCCGCCACCGGCCCAGCGCGGGATCGTGCGTCCAGCGGATCGCCCGTCCTGGAGGATCGCTTCTCTCCGGAGGATCCCGCTTGCCGGGCCGGGAGTCGGATCACCGGTCGGGTCGGGTCTCCTCCACCCAGGGTGCCGGCCCAAACCCGGCGAACTCGGAGCCGGCGAACTCGGAGCCGGCGAACCGGGAGTCGGGGCCCACGCCCCGAGTCACGGGCGGTCCGCCGGAACGCATGCCGCTGATGGCGACCCGACCCCGGGCGCCTGCCGCGCCGGCCGCACCAGCGTGGCCGCCGGCACCGGGCACGGTGACACCGACGTTCCGGGCCGACGCAGCGGGGTCGCCGAAAGAGGCACCCGGGCTGCCGAACGGCGCTGCCGCCGCGCTCCGCACCGTGGCGCGGCCGACGACAGGTGCCAACTGCCGGCGAAAGCGGTCCCGCTCCTGCTCGGGCACCAGGGCGGCCGTCCGGACCACCAACTCGGCGACCATGTCGTTGAGCTTGACCATCACGGCCACGGCGGCGGGCAGGACCAGCACCGCCCACCAGGTCACCAGCTCGGCCAGGGCGAGCAGGGCGGCCAGCGAGACGGCCCCCTCGAAGAAGAGGAAGCAGAGCACCCCGCCGGGGTTGACGAACCGGAGGCCCAGGGCCCGGGCGTAGAGGGGACGGTAGCGCTCCTCCTCGGTGGGCACTGTCGCCCACGACGCCCGGACCGGCCGGGTCACCGGGCGCCGCCCTGCCGGGCCGCCGCGACCGAGAAGACCGCCCGCTCCAGGGCGTACGCCCGGTCGTCCGAGCCGCCCTTGACCGCCGCGTTGCACTCGGCGGCCGCCTGCATCGCCCGCACCAGCCCCTCCGGGGTCCAGCCCCGGGCCCGCTGCTGGGCGCTCCTGACCTTCCACGCCGGCATGCCGAGGCTGCTCGCCAGCTGGTACGGGTCACCCCGCCCGGCCGCCGCGACCCGGGCGACGGTGCGCACGCCGTCGGCGAGCGCGTCGGCGATCGGGACCGGGTCCACGCCGACGTGCAACGCCCAGCGCAGCGCCTCCAGCGCCGCCGGCACGTCGCCGACCATGGTGGCGTCGGCGACGGTGAAGCCGCTCACCTCCACCCGCCCCTTGTAGTAGCGGGCCACGGTGTCCGCGCCGATCCGGCCGTCGGTGTCGGCGACCAGTTGGGAGCAGGCGGCGGCCAGCTCGCGCAGGTCGGTGCCGACCGCCGCGATGAGCGCCTCCGCCGCGTCGTCGGTGCATTTGCCGCCGGCCCGGCGGACCTCGTCGCGGACGAAGGCCACCCGCTCGCGGTGCCCCTTGAGCTTCGCCGCCGGCACCACGGTCGCGCCGGCCGCCCGCAGCCCGTCCGCGAACGCCTTGCCCTTGGCCGCCCCGAGGTGCAGCACCACGAGGTGGACCTCGGGGTCGGGGTTCTTCGCGTACGCCAGCAGGGCGGCGACCAGGTCCTTGCGGGCGTCCTGACCGGAGCGCAGGACCAGCACCCGCCGGCCGCCGAACAGCGACGGGCTGAGCATTTCGGCGATCTCGCCGACGGTCAGTGTGCCGGCCTGGTATTCCCGGACGTCCACGCCCGCGTCGACGGCGCGGACCCGGGTCACCGCTTCGGTCACCGCGCGCGTGGCGAGCAGCTCCTCGTCGCCGAGGACCAGCAGAATGGGGGCAAGGTCGGGCGCGGTCACGCCGCCCATGTTCGCACGTCCGCTCCGCCGCGCGTGCCTGCTCGTCGAGCCCCGTGACGGCAGACCCCGCACTCAACGCAAATCTAGACATTCAACTCTCTCCACCATCAATGCCACCAATGCCCAAGGTCCTCACGGGCGGCTCCCGGCCGGCACGCCCCTGACCACCACGGCCATCCGGTCGCCGGCGCCGCGCACCACCGCCACGTCCCCGTCGGTGTCCGTGCGCAGCACCCGGGCTCCGCCCCGCGCCAGCCGGGCGAGCACGGCGGCGTTCGGGTGCCCGTACGAGTTGCCGGTCCCGACCGGCACCAGCGCCACGCTCGGCCGGACGACGTCCAGGAACGCCGGATCCTGGTAGGCCGACCCGTGATGGGCGACCTTCAGCACGTCGGCCCGGAGGCCGCCGGCCGCCGTGTGGTCCAGCAGCGCCCGCTGCTCCTCCGTCTCGGCGTCCCCGGCGAGCAGGATCCGCACCCCGGCGACCGTGGCGCGCAGCACCAGCGAGTTGTTGTTCGGGTCCGACCGGGTGCCCCGCAGCGGATACGGCGGCCCGAGCACGACCAGTTCCGCCCCGCCGCCCCGGTACGCCCACCCGACCCCCGCCGGGGCCACCGCCGCCCCGCCCGCCGCTGCGACGGCCCGCACCAGGTCCCGCCCGGCGGCGGGCTCGGGCCACTGCGGGGTGCGTACCGCCGCGACCCGGCGGCCCCGGAACACCCCGGCGACCCCACCGGTGTGGTCGGCGTGGAAGTGGCTGAACAGCAGCAGCGGCACCTCCCGTACGCCCAGCCGCCGCAGGCAGCCGTCCACCGCCGCCGGGTCGGGACCGGCGTCGACCACCACCGCCCGGCCGACCGCCACCGGCAGCACCAGCGCGTCGCCCTGGCCCACCGCGCACGCCACCGCCACCCAGCCCTCTGGCGGCCAGCCGCCGGCGACGAGGCGAACCGGCAGGGTGCCGGCGACCACCGCGACGGCGACCACCGCCACCAGCCGGCGCACCACCGGCCGCCGGGTGGCGACCAGCAGCGCCACGGTCAGCCCGGCCAGCAGCAGCGCGCCCGGCGCGCCGTCCGGCCAGGGCAGCGTGCCGGCCGGCAGCCGGGCACCGTACCGGGCGACGGTGACCAGCCACCAGGCCGGCCAACTCGCCAACCAGGCCGCCAACCCCGCGCCGGAGGGCCAGACCGGGGAGAGCACCGCCGCCGCCACGCCGAGCACCGTGGCGGGCGCGATCGCCGGGACGGCCAGCAGGTTCGCCGGGACCGCCACCAGGCTCACCGTGCCGGAGATCCCGGCGACCACCGGGCCGCAGGCGAGCTGCGCGGCGGCCGGCACGGCCAGCGCCTCGGCGAAACCGGGCGGCACGCCCCGCCGGCGCAGCCCGTCGCGCCAGCCCGGGGCGAGCAGCAGCAGCCCGGCCGTGGCCAGCACGGACAGGGCGAACCCCGGGTCGCCGGCCAGGTCCGGGTCGAACAGCACCAGCGCGGCCACCGCCGCGGCGAGCGCCGGCAGGGCGGCCCGGGGCCGGCCGGCGGCGAGCGCCGCCAACCCGATCGCGCCCATGGTCGCGGCGCGCACCACGCTCGGCGAGGGGCGGACCAGGATGACGAACCCGACCAGGGCCAGCACACACAGCCCGGCGGCCACCCGGGGGCCGGCCCTCGACCACCGGGCCAGCAGCAGCACCGCGCCGACGACGATCGCCACGTTGGAGCCCGAGACGGCGTTCAGGTGGGTCATCCCCGTCGTGCGGAAGTCCTCCTCCACGGCCGGCAGCAGTCGGCTGGTGTCGCCCACCACGAGGCCGGGCAGCAGCCCACCCTGCTCGTCGGGCAGCGGCTCGCAGACGCGTTGCAGGCCGGCCCGGAGGACGCCGGCGGCCCGCTGCGCCCACGGTGGCGGCCCGTGCCGCGTCGGCGGGCCGCGCACCGTGAGCACCGCAGCGGTCAGGTCGCCGCCGCGCGGCGCGCCGAGTCGCCCCTCGGCGCTGAGCCGCTGCCCGGGAAGCACCGCCCGCCAGGCCGGGTCGGTGGCGAGCAGCAGGACCCGCAGCGGCGCGCCGACCCGGACGCCGTCGGGGCCGGTCAGGGCGACCAGCTCGGCCCGGACCAGCAGGGTGGCGGGCCGGCCCGCGACGCCCCGGACCGGACGTGGGTCGGCCCGGACGATCAGGTCGACGCCGACCGTGGCCCGGTCGTCGACGAGCGCGCGGACGGCGGGGGCGTCCCGGACGCCGAGCCGGGCGGCCGTCGCCGTCGCCCCGCACACCACGCCGAGCAGCACGGCCACGGCGATCCACCCGTGCCGCCGGACGGGGCCAGCCGGGCGTCCCCACCGACCGAGCAGGTGCGCCGCGACGAGCGCGGCCAGCCCGGCCGCCCCGGCGGCGAGCAGCGCCGCCGCGCGGGCGCTCAGGTGCAGGCTCACCAGCGCGGCCAGCCAGGCGGCCACGGCCAGCCCGGCCAGCCGCAGGTCGGGCCCGTCCACGGTGCCGGCGGCCCGCTCGGCCGGCGCATCGCCCGCCGTGCCGACCCCGGCCGGGGCACCGGGTGCGGTGACGACCGCGCCGCCGTGGCCTGGCGACGCGCCCGCCGCCGGCGGCCCCGCGCTTGCGCTCACACCGTCACCAGTTCCTTGAGCTGCTCGTACCGGGAATCGCCGATGCCCTCCACCTGGCGCAGGTCGCCCACCGAACGGAACCCGCCGGTGCGGTCGCGGTGGTCGAGGATGCGCTGGGCCAGCACCGGCCCCACCCCGGGCAGCGTGTCGAGCTGGGCGAGGGTGGCCGTGTTCAGGTTGACCAGCCCGGCGGGGCCCGCCGGCCCCCCGCCGGCCGGCTGCCCGGGGGCGGCCGGGGCGGCACCGGGCTGGCCCGGCGGGGCGGTGACGCCGACCAGGATCAGCTCGCCGTCGGCGACCTTGCGGGCCGGGTTGAGCAACGCCACGTCGACACCGGGCAACGCGCCACCGGCCGCCTGCACGGCGTCGCCGACCCGCGCGCCCGCCGGCACCCGGACCAGCCCGGGGCGGCGCACCTTTCCGGCTACCGCCACCACCAGCTCGCCGCCCGGCGTCGGGGCGGCGGCCGGCGCTCCCGCCTCCGGCGCCGCGTCGAAGCCGGCGGCGGCGGACGGCTCGGCCCGGACCGGTTCGGCCTGCGGGCGGGAGCGCCACGCCCAGAAGCCGGCACCGAGCACCACTGCGACGGCGACCGCCGCCAGCGCCCGCACGCCCCGCCGGCCGGGGTCGAACGCACCGGGCCCCGGCAGCCGCGACGACCACCCGGACGCCGGCTCGCCGTCGGGGCCGGGTGTCGACTCACCGGTATGCCCCGGATCCGCGCCCCCGAGCGGACCGTCGCGCCCCAGACCCTCGCCCCCGGGCAGGCCGACGCGCCCCAGACCCTCATCTCCGAGCGAGCCAGCCCGGCCCAGGCCACCGCCCCCGAGCGAGCCCGGGACGGAAGACGACGCGCGGACGACCCGTCGGCCCGAGCCGGGATGCCGTTCCCCCGGCCAGGGCACCGGCCGCTCGGCCAGCGGCTCGCCGGCGAGCGGCCACCGGTCCTCCGGCGGCACCACGAGGGCCCGCCCGACAGCAGGCCCGCCCATCGGCCCCGGCGGCGGCCCGGCCGCCTCGGGCCGCCCGATTGTCGGTGGCGCGACCGGTTCGGCCGGCACTGCCGGCACAGCTGGGCGTACCGGGGGCGTGGTCGCCGGCGGTCCACCCGCCAACCATCGCAGCCGCCGCCGTACGACCGTCTCCTCGTCGTCTGACACGGCGCGAGGTTAGGCCGGCAACAGGTCCCTCCGGGGCCCACCGACCGCCACCTGTGGACAACGAAAGCCTCTGTGGACAATCGCCTGATCATGCCCACCATCTGCTATACGCCCACCCCACCCCGCCCGGTGGTCAAGAGGTCTGCGTCATCGCAGAGATCAACTCTGACGCCTTCTCTTGATCGACGGGCCAGGGGGCGTGCCGGTGGGGCGCGGTGTCGGCGTTGGCTGCTGCCAGGTCTGGTGATGTCGTATTCGACTCAGCTCCCTACGCAGCAGGATGTCAGCGGACCTCCGGCTCATCGACCGAAGCCAGGCCGGCCGAAGCCGCACCGGGCGAGTCCACGCCGGCCCTGCCTGCGCCGGAACCCGCCTCGGCCGGGCCGGGGCGGCGGTGCACGACGACGCAGGCCAGGCCCGGGCCGGCGTGCGCGGCGACCACCGCGCCGGCCTCCGTGACGTACGTCGAGCGCACCCGGTCGCCGAGCCGCTCGGTGAGCGCCGTGAGGAGGTGCCCGGCGCGTTGCGGGGCGGCGAGGTGGTGCACGGCGAGGTCGACGTCGGCGTCGCCGGCCGCCTCGACGGCGAGGTCGACGAGGCGGGCCACGCCCCGGCTGGCGGTGCGCACCTTGTCCCGGAGCACGATCGCCCCGTCCGGCATGTGCATGATCGGCTTGACCGACAGGGCGGTGCCGAGCAGCGCCTCGGCGGCCCCGATCCGGCCACCCCGGCGCAGGAACTCCAGCGTGTCGACGTAGAAGTAGATCGTGGTGCGGTCGATCGCGTCGGCCGCCGCGCGGCGTACCCCCGGAAGGTCGGCGCCCTCGGCGGCGGCCGCGGCGGCCGCGAGCGCCGGGAAGCCGAGGCCCATGCCGGTGGAGCGGCTGTCGACGACCGCGACCCGGTCGCCGCCGACCTGCGCGGCGGCCAGCCGGGCGGCCTCGACGGTGCCGGACAGCTCGGCCGACAGGTGCACCGAGACCACCGCGTCTGCGCCGGCGTCGAGCAGCTCACGGTACGTCCGCGCGAACTGCTCCGGTGCCGGCCGGGAGGTGCTGACCGTGACCCGCCGGCCGCCGAGCGCCCGGGTGGCGTCGCCGGGGAACATCTCGACGCCCTCCAGCCCCTCCGCGCCGTTGAGCACCACGGTCAGCGGCACGACGGTGAGTCGGTGTCGGCGCACCAGCTCGGGCGGTAGATAGGCGGTGGAGTCGGTGACGACCGCGACGGGCATTCCGGCACCGTAGCCGATCCGGGCCCGGACCGCCGTGGCCGCCCGGCCCGGGAAGCCGTGCACCGGGGGTCGCCGGGTCAGACCGCCTCGGCCGCCGCCGTGGTGGTCAGCACGCCGACGTTGTGCGCCCGCAGGTGCCAGCCGCGCGTGCCGCTGTCGCGCAGCTCGGTCCAGTGGCAGTTGCGCAGCGAGCCGATGGCCCGCAGCACCGCGTGGTCCCAGCCGAGCAGGTGCCCACAGCCCTGCCGGGCCGCGCCGCCGTGGGTGGCGATCACGATCGTCGCGCCGGGCCCGGCGTCGGCCGCTTCCTGGAGGGCGGCGCCGACCCGCTTGCCGAGGTCGTCGAGGCTCTCGATGTCGGCGCCCGGGTCGGGGTCGCCGGCCCGCCACCGGGCGTGCTCGTCGGGGTAGAGCCGCGCCGCCTCGGCGAGCTCCAGCCCCTGCCACCGCCCGAAGTGCCGCTCGCGCAGCCGGGCGTCGGCGCGTACCGGCAGGCCGGTGAGCGCGGCGAGGGCGGCGGCCGTGTCGGCGGCGCGGCGCAGGTCGCTGGCCACGATCGCGTCGGGGCGCAGCGCCGCGAGCAGCGGCGCGGCGGCGGCGGCCTGCTCGCGGCCGAGGTCGTTGAGGGGGACGTCGGTCTGCCCCTGCACCCGGCTCGCGGCGTTCCAGTCGGTGTTGCCGTGCCGCCAGACGATCAGTCGGGTCATTCGGCCGGTGCGGTGCCGGCGGCGGCCTCGGCCTCGACCAGGTCCCGGTCGACGAACGGGATCTGCGGGCAGTCCTTCCAGAGCCGGTCGAGGGCGTAGAACTCGCGCTCCTCGGTGTGCTGGACGTGCACGACCATGTCGACGTAGTCGAGCAGCACCCAGCGGCCGCCCCGCTCGCCCTCGCGCCGGACCGGCTTGGCCTTCTCCGGCAGCTCCAGCAGCCGCTCCTCGATGGCGTCGACGATGGCCAGCACCTGACGCTCGTTGGGGGCGGCGGCGAGCAGGAACGCGTCGGTGATGGCGAGCTGGTCACCCACGTCGATGATGACGATGTCCTGCGCCTTCTTGTCGGCCGCGGCCTGGGCGGCGGCCATCGCCAGCTCGTGAGCGCGTTCGGAAACTGTCACCGTTCTCCTTCGATCAACCGTGCGACCCTCCAAGCGTCTCACACCCGCTGACGTGACGACCTGTCGGTTCTGGCCGGTTTCGGGGACGAACGACCGCATATCCGGCGCGATCACCGCTGATAGAGCCGCCGTTTCGCGATGTACTGCACCACACCGTCGGGCACCAGATACCAGACCGGTTCGCCCCGGGCCACCCGGGCGCGGCAGTCCGTCGACGAGATGGCCATCGCGGGCACCTGCACCAGGCTCACCGTGTCGGCGGGCACGTGCTCGTCGGTCAGCTCGAAGCCGGGGCGGGTGACCCCGATGAAGTGTGCCAGCGCGAAGATCTCGTCGAGGTCCTTCCAGGACAGGATCCGCTCCAGCGCGTCCGCCCCGGTGATGAAGTAGAGCTGCACCTCGGGCCCGTACTCGGCGTGCAGGTCGCGCAGCGTGTCGACGGTGTACGTCGGCCCGCCCCGGTCGATGTCGACCCGGCTGACCTGGAACCGGGGGTTGGACGCGGTGGCGATCACCGTCATCAGGTAGCGGTCCTCGGCCGGGGTGACCGGCTGGTCCGCCTTCTGCCACGGCTGCCCGGTCGGCACGAAGACGACCTCGTCCAGCCCGAACCGGTCGGCCACCTCGCTGGCCGCGACCAGGTGACCGTGGTGGATCGGGTCGAACGTGCCGCCCATGATCCCGACCCGCCGGATGTCTTCCCGCACCCGCCGATCGTATGCGGGCCGCGCGCGGCGGCGCCTCCGGCCTGGGCCGCGGCCGCTCCCCCGGCCCAGGTCACGGGACGCGACCAGGGCCGGGGAAGGCCGAAAACGTGACGAAGATGGGCTTTCCGGCCTGGGCTGCGGCGGATCAGGCCGAGGCGGCGGCCACGGCGGTGCGGGCCACCAGGGCGCGGCGCAGGTCGTCGTCGGCGTCGGTGACCACCCGGCGCAGGCCGGGCGTGAGGTCGTCGCGGGCCAGCAGCGCCGCGGCCAGCTCCCGGGTGGGCTGCGCCACCGCGTAGCAGGGGTAGGCGTCGGCCGCGACCTGGTCGGCGACCCAGGGGGTACGCCTGCGCGCCGCCGCCGGCATGTCGGCGAAGTACCGCTCGACGTACGGCCGGGTCAGCTCGGCCTGCTCCGGCTGCCAGAACCCCTGCGCGGCGGCCTCGACCAGCCGGTTGGACAGCTCGGTGTTGCGCACCACGACCTCCCACGCCGCCTCCTTCGCGGTCGGGTCGGGCAGCGCGGCCCGGCACCGGGCGGCCCGCTCGGCGCCGGTGGCGCTCGGGTCGGTCGCCGCCTCGGCGGCGATCTCGGCCGCCCCGGCCGCGCCGAGCACGACGAGCCGGCCGAGCAGCGTCCAGCGCAGCTCGGTGTCCACGGCCAGCCCGGCGGGGACGTCCTTGCCGGCCAGCCAGCCGGCGAGCAGGTCGGCGTCGGTGCTCGCGCCGATCAGGCCCCGGGCGGCGGCGAGCTGCCGCGACCCGCCCGGCTCGGCGGCGGCGAGCAGCCGTTGGCAGGCGTCGGCGAGCCGGAGCAGCGCCGCGTCGCGGGCGAGGGGGTCGAGATAGCGGTCGACCAGCGGCCGGACGCTGCGCAGCACGTCCTCCACGATGATCACCTCGGTCTCGCCGGGCAGCGCGGTGGCGACCAGCTCCACCAGGGCGGCGACGGGGCGCTCGCCGTCGGTGGCCGCGTCCAGCGCCTCGCCCCACAGCAGGGCCCGGGCCAGCGGGTCGGCCAGGGTCGGCAGCACCAGCGGCAGCGCGTCGACGGAGGCGGGGTCGAGACGGATCTTGGCGAAGGTGAGGTCACCGGCGTTGGGCAGCAGCAGCCGGGCGGCCGGCTGCCCGCGCAGCCCGGCGAGGACCGTCCGGCCGCCGTCGGCGTCCGGGTCGAGGTCGACCTCGTCGTGGGTGACGGTGCCGTCGGCGGCGTACCGGGCGACGCCGACGCGGTGCGGGCGCAGCACCGGGTGACCGACCGGGGCGGTCTGCACGATCGCCGCGTCCGCGTACCGGCCGTCGGCGTCGAGCGTGACGTCGACCCGCAGCGTGTTGACCTGGGCCGAGCGCAGCCAGCGCTCGGCCCAGCCCGACAGGTCCCGCCCGGCGGCGGCGGAGAGCGCGCCGAGCAGGTCGGCGAGGGTGGCGTTGCCGAACCGGTGCGCCGCGAAGTGGGCGTTCAGCCCGGCCAGGAACGTGTCGTCGCCGAGCCAGGCGACGAGCTGGCGCAGGACGCTGGCCCCCTTGGCGTACGAGATGCCGTCGAAGTTGAGCAGCGCCAGGGCGGCGTCGGCGACCTCCTCCGGCGCGACGGGGTGGGTGGAGGGGCGCTGGTCGGCCGCGTACCCCCAGCCCTTGCGGCGCAGCGCGAACGTCGTCCACGCGCGGTCGAACCGGGTCGCCTCGGCGGTGACCCGGGTCCCCAGGTACTCCGCGAACGACTCGTTGAGCCACAGGTCGTCCCACCAGCGCATGGTGACCAGGTCGCCGAACCACATGTGGGCCATCTCGTGAGCGATCGTGGTGGCCCGCAGCTCGCGCTGGGTGTCGGTGACCGCCGAGCGGAACACGAGGTCGTCGCGGAAGGTGACCAGGCCCGGGTTCTCCATCGCGCCGGCGTTGAACTCCGGCACGAACGCCTGGTCGTACTTGCCGAAGGGGTAACGCTCGGCGAACAGCTCGTGGAACCGGTCCAGGCACTGCCGGGTGACGGTGAGGATCTCCTCGACGTCGGCGTCCAGGTGGGCGGCGAGGGAGCGCCGGCACCAGACGCCCAGCGGGACGCCGTCGTGCTCGGCACGGCGCACGTGCCACGGCCCGGCGATCAGCGTGACGAAGTACGGCGCCAGCGGGGCCGTCTGGGCGAACTCCCAACGCCCCGGCCGAGGCGTGGCGGCCAGCGCGCCGTTGGCGGCGACCGTCCACTGCGGCGGGGCGGTCACGGCGAGCCGGACCGGAGCCTTCAGGTCGGGCTGGTCGAAGGCGGCGAAGATGCGCTGCGCGTTGTCCAGGAAGGACATCGCGTAGAGGTAGGTCTCGCCGTCGGCGGGGTCGACGAACCGGTGCAGCCCCTCGCCGGTGTTCGAGTAGGCCATCTCGGCCTCGACGACCAGCGTGTTGGCCTCGGCGAGGCCGGTCAGCGGCAGCCGGTTGCCGGCGAGCGTCGCCGGGTCGAGCGGTCGCCCGTTCAGGCGCGCCCCCAGCAGCCGCGCGGGCAGCACCTCGACGAAGGTCTCCGCGCCGGGGGTCGCCCGGAAACGGATCGTGGCGTGCGAGCGGAACCGCTCGTCGCCTGCGGTCAGGTCGAGGTCCACGTGGTAGGACTCGACGGTAATCAACGCGCCACGCGCGGTCGCCTCTACACGGCTCAGGCTCGGCATCCGCTTATCCTGCCCGATGGGGAAGCACACTCGTTTCCCGTCACGGCATGCGATGGAGGAAGCAACAATGGGTCAGCACCCCAAGGGCGACTTCGACCTGTCCCGGGCGGTCTGGCAGCGGGCCGAGGGCGACACCTCGGAAGGCGCTGTCGAGGTGGCCTTCGTCGACGACCTGATCGGCATGCGCAACTCCGCCGAGCCGGACGGCCCGGTGCTCGTCTTCACCCAGGCCGAGTGGGACGCGTTCGTCGCCGGGGCCCAGGACGGCGAGTTCGACCTGGACTGAGCCGACGGGCCGCCGGGCCGGGACCGCCTGCCACCCCCGGGGACGGGGCGCGACGTGCGCCTTCCCCGGGCAGCAGGCGGTCCCGGCCCGGCCCCGAACCGCCCGTCAGTCGCCGTCGCCCCAGCCGAGGCCGCCGGGCCCCGGGGCGTGGTGGAAGCCGGGGTGACCGGTCACGTCGGCGCAGCGCTCGCCGTCGGGGCCGACCGCCCCGCAGAACAGCCGCTCGGCCTGGTGCCAGGCGTCGGCCGGGGAGAGCGCGGCGGCCCCGAGGGCCAGCTCGGGGCGGAGCACGCTCAGCCCCTCGGCGTACGTCACGGCGAGCTCGCGGGCCGCGTCGGGCCCGGCGGCGGCGAAGCCGAGATGCACGGTGAACCAGCGCGGCGGCCGCTGCTCCCGGCGGGGCCGGGCGAGCAGCGGCCCCGGCGGCTCCCCGCCGCCGGCCCGGCCCGCGCCCAGCGCGTCGACCGCCCGCCGCTGTCGCCAGTAGCGCGACGCGTTCTCCCGCATGTGCCCTCCCCGTCGTGATCACCCGACGCTCCCGCCACCGGCGGCCCGAGCGCCCCGGGCCGACCGGTCGCCGGCCCGTGCGCTCAAGCCAACCAGGTTCCCGCCGCCCTGGGAGGGGCCAGCCGGCGCGCGCCGCACGGACGGACGCCACGCCGCCGGCCTCGACCGGGCTCGACAGGGGCGGCGGGGATTCGGCCGCCGCGAGATGGGTAGACGAACCCCCACCGCGCGGTGCCGCCGGGCGGGGAACACCAGGAGGGGTCCGATGGCCAGCATGCCGGCCGACCGCAGCCCGGACAGCACCCTGGCCCTGCTGCGCGAGGGCTACCGGTTCATCGGCGACCGCTGCGACCGGTACGGCACGGACATCTTCCAGACCCGGCTGCTGCTCGAACCGACCATCTGCCTGCGCGGCCGACCGGCGGCGGCGCTCTTCTACGACCCCGAGCGGTTCGTCCGGGCGGGCGCGGCGCCGAAGCGGATGCAGCGGACCCTCACCGGCGTGGGCGGGGTGCAGGGCCTCGACGGGACGGCCCACCACGAGCGCAAGGCCATGTTCATGTCGATCATGACGCCGTCGGCGGTCCGGCAGCTCGGCCAGCTCTTCGACGACGAGTGGCGGGCCCGGGTGCCGGTCTGGGAGCGCGCCGGCCGGGTGGTGCTGCACGACGAGGTGGCCCCGCTGCTCACCCGGGCCGTCTGCGCCTGGGCGGGCGTGCCGCTGGCCGACGCCGAGGTGCCCCGGCGCACCGCGGTGATGCGGTCGATGATCGAGGGGCCCACCGCGTTCGGCCCCCGGCACTGGCGGGGCCGGATCGGCCGCCGCCGCGGCGAGCGGTGGCTCGGGGAGGTCGTCGAGCGCGCCCGGGTGGGCGTCCTGCCGGCCCCGCCCGGCAGCGCGCTGCGGGCGATCGCCGAGCACCGGGACGGCCAGGGGCGGCTGCTGCCCCGCCGGATCGCCGCCGTGGAGCTGCTCAACGTGCTGCGCCCCACCGTCGCCGTCGATCGTTTCGTGGTCTTCGCCGCGCTCGCCCTGCACGACCACCCGCAGTGGCGCGACCAGGTACGCGGCGACGACGACGCCACCGAGTGCTTCGTGCAGGAGGTCCGCCGCTACTACCCGTTCTTCCCGGTCGCCGCCGCCCGGGTGCGGCGCTCCTTCGACTGGCAGGGGCACCACTTCCCGCAGGGGCGGCGGGTGCTGCTCGACCTGTACGGCACCAACCACCACGAGGCGCTCTGGCCCGAGCCGGAGCGGTTCCGCCCGGAGCGCTTCGCCGGCTGGCGCGGCGACCCGTTCGCGCTGGTGCCGCAGGGCGGCGGCGAACACCTGACCGGGCACCGCTGCGCCGGCGAGTGGATCACGATCGAGCTGCTCAAGCGGGCCGTCACCAACCTGACCACGACCATGCGCTACGAGGTGCCGCCGCAGGACCTCGCGATCGACCTGCGGCGGATGCCCGCCCTGCCGCCGAGCGGCCTCGTCGTCACCGACGTGCGCCGCACCGCCTGAGGCCGGCGCCCGCCGGCGCAAGGAAGGGCCCCCTGTTAACGCATTCTGTTGTACAGGGGGCCCTTCCTAACGCTCCCGACACGGGCGACGCTCCCGACGCGGGCGGCCACGCCGTCACCGGGTGTCCCGTCAGTGCCGGGCCTGCTCTCTGGCCTGCTGGGCGTGGTCCCGCACGTCGCGGGCGGCCGACCGGGTGTCGTCCCTGACTGCGTGCACGGCGTCCTGGGCGGTGGCCCGCACCGACTCGCCCGCGTGCTGCGCCGGCTCGCGCAGCTCCTCCCTCAGCTCGCCGGCGGCCTCGCCGAGCTTCTCCTTCACCACTCCGGCGTGCTCGCCGGCCCGCTCCTTGACCTGGGCGGCCACCTGCTGCTCGCGGCGGCTCGCCGGGATCAGGGAGGAGACCAGCATGCCGACGCCGAAGGCGATCAGGCCGGCGGCCAGCGGGTTGCCCTCGGACTTCTCCCGCAGCACCTGCGGTGCCCGCTGGGCGGCGTCGCCGACGGTGGAGGCCGCCGAGTGCGCCTTGTCGCTCACCGTGGACGCGGCCGACGACGCCCGGTCGGCCACCGCGTGGGCGGCGTGTCCGGTGCTGTGGCCGTAGTCGGAAGCGGTGCCCATGACCCTGTCCCTCACATTCTGCAGCGCGTTGCGCGCCCGCTGCTTGCGGTCGTCGACGATGCGGCCGGGGCTGACCTTGTACGCCAGGGCGTCCACATCGGTGCTGAGGCTGTTGCGGGTGGCCTCGATCTCCCGGCGGATCTGGTCGGGATCGGTGCTCATCGGGTGACTCCCTCCGGGTGGGGCTTGAGCGCGTCGGGAATGCGCTGCACGCTGTCGTTGGTCTGCCTGAGGCCGCGTACGCGCTGGGCGTGCTTCTTGGCCATGGAGTAGAGGACGGCGGCGATCGCGCCCCAGAGCACGGCGACGATCAACGCGGCCCAGCCGGCGTCCAGCACGTTGGACAGCCCGGCCCAGAGCGCGATCGACAGGAACAGCGCGACCATGTACCCGCCGAAGCCGGCGCCGCCGAACAGCCCGGCGGCCCTGCCCGCCTTCCTGCCCTCCTGGCGGATCTCGGCCTTGGCCAGCTCCACCTCCTGGCGCATCAGCGTGGACAGGTCGGTGGTCACCTGGCGCAGCAGCTCACCGATCGAGCTGCTCCTGACCTCGTCCGCGGTGTGCGGGGCACCCGCGGGGTGGTACCCGGAGTCCAGTCCCGGGTCCTGCGTCGGCGCGGTCATGTCGTCTCCTCCCTTCGGCTGGCTCGACGGCTCACGGGCGGGAAGCGCCGCTGGACGGCACGCCCGGCAGCGGGTCGGTCTGGGTCACCGGGGGCAGCGGCGTCCCGGTGCCGTCCGCCGGGTCGGCGTAGCTTGTGGTGGTGCCCGGGTCGGGGTAGGCCGCACCCTGGCCGGTGTGACCGGCCTCGGGGGTCGGATCGAGGTAGCCGCCCGGGGGGATCTGGTCCGGCACGGCACGCTGGGCCGGCGGCGTCGGGATGACGGCGGTGCGCTCCGGGTCGTACGCCGGGGCCGAGCCGCCGCCGGTGGCGTCGGACGCCGCGGACAGGCCCCGGGTCAGCCGGCCGGCGAGCACGCCGAGCACGGCGGCGCCGACGAGGAAGGTGCCCGGGTTGCGGCGGGCGTAGTCCTTGACCTCGGTGAGGATGTCGCCGGGCTGCCGCTCCTCCAGCCAGCCGGCCACGCCGTTGACGCGCTCGGCGGCCTGGTGGGCCAGCTCGGTCACCGGGCCGGACTGGCCGCTGTTCTGCGCCATCGTGCGCATCTCGTCGGCCAGCGAACGCAGCCCGCCGGCCGCCCGGCGCTGCTGCTCCCCGGCCTGCCCGGCGAGCTGGTCGCGGGCCTCGCCGTAGAGGTTGCGGGCCTGCCGCGCGGCCTCGCCGACGACCTCCCGGCCCTGCTCCTTGGCGGTCTGCGCGACCGCACCGCCCGCGTGCGCGGCCTCCGAGCCCACCTGGCGGGCCTGATCGCGTACGCCGTGGCCGTTGCTCGACTCCTGCCCGTACGTGGACGTCGTGGGTGAGAGATCGTAGGTCATGATGTCCCTTCCGCTCGGAAAGTCGTAGCGGTAGCCAATTCATGGGATTCGCCAGCGTTCATCCCGCCGGCGTCTTTTGACCTACCCTGGCTCCGGCAGCCCACACCTGATTCCCGGTTTCGCTGCGGAACGCGTCGGCGCGCACCCAAAATGGAGGATCGTCGAGGGCTGCTGATCCACGGAGGTGACGCCGATGGCGCATGACCGGCACCGCCCACGGGCCCGGGTGCAGGTGGCCGCCGTCGCGGTGGCCGCGCTCTTCCTCCTGCTCGGGGTCCTCGGCTTCGTCCCCGGCGTCACCACCGGATACGACGACCTGACCTTCGCCGGGCACCACTCGGGCGCCAAGCTGCTGGGGCTGTTCCAGGTCTCGGTCCTGCACAACGCCCTGCACCTGCTCTTCGGGCTGGCCGGGCTGGCCCTGGCCCGCAGCGTCGCGGGGGCGCGGCTCTTCCTGGCCGGGGGCGGAGCGCTCTACCTCGGCCTCTGCCTCTACGGGCTGTTCGTCAAGTTCGCCGAGAACGAGCAGGGCGCGGCCAACTTCATCCCGCTCAACGGCGCGGACGACTTCCTGCACCTGCTGCTCGGCCTCGGCATGCTCGCGCTGGGCCTGCTGCTGTCGAACGGGATGGGCACGGGCGGGCGGCTGGACGACCCGATCGACCGCCCCTGACCGGGCCGCCCGACCGGCCGGCGCGCCCCTGCCCGCTCAGGCGGCCACCGGGAGGCGCTTGGCGAAGCAGCGGCTGTACGGGTTGTCGACGTACTCGCCGTACCCGGGGATGGGGGCGTACCCGCAGGAGGTGTAGAGGCCGATGGCCGCCGGCAGGTAGCTGCCGGTCTCCAGCCGCAGCTCGGCGTACCCCTGCTGGAAGGCCAGGTCCTCCAGGGCGGCCAGCAGCTGGCGGGCGATCCCCCGCCCCCGGTGGGCGGGCCGGACGTACATCCGCTTCAGCTCGCCGGTGTGGGGGTCCAGCTCCTGGATGCCGCCGCACGCGACGACCCGGCCGGCGTCGACGACGGCGAGGTAGCGGATGTCGTCGTGCGTGAGGGTCGCCTGCCCGTCCAGCCCGCCGTCGGCCTCGCGCAGCTCACGCTGCTGCGCCACGACCAGGGTGGCGATCTCCGGGTCGGTCGTGGGCCGCGATTCGATCAGCATTCCGTCAAGCTAGGCGCGGCGGATTTCCGGCAGGTTTCCGGCGGGCGACCCGCCGGCGGAGGCCCCGCGAGCGGTCGTGGTCGCGCGGGCGGGCCGGTCCCCGTCGCCGGCCTCCCCGCCCCGCGCCGGCCTACTCCTCGTCGTCGAGGTCGCCGTCGAGGTGCGCGCCGGCGGTCGGCTCGTCGTCGCTGACGTCGGCCCCCAGCTCGTCGGCGGGCCGCACCCGGCGGGCCTTGCGCGCGGCGAGCCGCTCGGCGGCCGAGGGGCGGCTCGACTTCTCCTCCAGCCGCACGTCGGTGCCCCGGTTGCCGGGGACGAAGTCGACGCCCGCGTAGAGGGTGGGCTGCCAGTCGAACTCGCGCTCCCCGATCCGCACCAGGTCGCCCGGGTTGGCCCCGGCCTTGGCCAGCTTGTCCTCGACGCCGAGGCGGGCCAGCCGGTCGGCCAGGTAGCCCACCGCCTCGTCGTTGTCGAAGTTGGTCTGCCGCACCCAGCGCTCCGGCCGGTCGCCCCGCACGGTGAACGAGCCGTCCGGCTCGGCGGTGATGGTGAAGCCGGTGTCGTCGACCGCCCTCGGGCGGATGACGATGCGGGTCGGCTCGGCCGGCGGGGCGGCGGCACGGGCCTTCTCGACCAGCTCCGCCATGGCGAACATCAGCTCCTTGAGGCCCTCGCGGGTCGCCGCGGAGACCTCGAACACCCGCAGGCCACGGGCCTCCAGGTCGGCGCGGACGATCTCGGCGAGGTCCCGGCCGTCCGGCACGTCGATCTTGTTGAGGGCGACGAGGCGGGGCCGGTCGGCCAGCCCGCCGTACTGGCTCAGCTCCGACTCGATGGCGTCGATGTCGGCCAGCGGATCCCGGCCCGGCTCCAGCGTCGCCGTGTCGATCACGTGCACCAGCACCGCGCAGCGCTCGACGTGCCGGAGGAACTCCAGCCCGAGGCCCTTGCCGGTGGCCGCTCCGGGGATGAGGCCGGGCACGTCGGCCACGGTGAAGGTGTGGTTGTCGACCCGGACCACGCCCAGGTTCGGCACGAGGGTGGTGAAGGGGTAGTCGGCGATCTTCGGCTTGGCGGCGGAGATGACCGAGATCAGCGACGACTTGCCGGCCGACGGGAAGCCGACCAGGCCCACGTCGGCGACGCTCTTGAGCTCCAGCACCACGTCGAGCTGCTCGCCGGGCTCGCCGAGCTCGGCGAATCCGGGCGCCTTGCGCCGGGCGTTGGCCAGCGAGGCGTTGCCCCGGCCGCCCCGGCCACCCCGGGCCACCTCGAACGTGGTGCCCGCGCCGACCATGTCGGCCAGCACCTCACCGCCGGGGGTCTGCACGACGGTGCCGTTGGGCACCTTCAGCACCAGGCCGCGCCCGTTCGCGCCGTCCCGGTTCGAGCCCGCGCCGCCCTTGCCGTTCTCGCCCTTGACGTGCGGGTGGAAGTGGAAGTCGAGCAGGGTGTGCACCTGCGGGTCGACGACCAGCGTCACGCTGCCGCCGTGCCCGCCGTTGCCGCCGTCGGGGCCGCCGAACGGCTTGAACTTCTCCCGGTGGATCGAGACACAGCCGTGCCCGCCGTCGCCGGCCTGCAGGTGCAGGACGACCCGGTCCACGAACATCGTCACGTCGTCAATCCTTCCAGCGGGAGACGCCCCGCACGTACGAGAAAAGCGAAGCGGGCCGGGACCAACCGGTCCGCGGCCCGCGACGCGTCGAAGTTACTGCTGCGGCACGATGCTGACGGTCTTGCGACCGCGCTTGGTGCCGAACAGGACCGAGCCGGCGGCCAGCGCGAAGAGCGTGTCGTCGCCGCCACGGCCGACCAGGTCACCGGGGTGGAACTTGGTGCCACGCTGCCGGATGAGGATCTCACCCGCGCTGACGACCTGACCACCGAAGCGCTTCACGCCGAGCCGCTGGGCCGCGGAGTCACGGCCGTTACGCGAGCTGGACGCACCCTTTTTGTGAGCCATCTGAGGACGACCTACTTCCCGCTGGAGATGCCGGTCACCTTGACCTGGGTCAGCGGCTGGCGGTGACCCTGGCGCTTGTGGTAGCCGGTCTTGTTCTTGAACTTGTGGATCTTGATCTTCGGGCCCTTGGTGTGCGCGGCGATCTCGCCGGACACCGCGACCTCGGCAAGCTTCGCCGCGTCGGTCACCAGGTCGTCACCGTCGACGAGGAGCACCGCGGTGAGCTTCACCGCGTCGCCGGGGGCACCGGCGAGCTTCTCGACCTCGATCACGTCGCCCTCGGCGACCTTGTACTGCTTGCCGCCGGTCTTGACGATCGCGTACATCGGAGGCGGACTCCCTGTCGTTGAGGCTGCTGGCGGTCGTTCCCTCGGCGGCTCGCCGGGTAGCAGAAGCGCGGCGGCGCGGGCACGCGGGAACTCGGCACACCAAAGTGCGCCGCAAGATAGCGTACGCCATCGGCGGGGCGACACCCAAACCGGGGTGCGCCACCCCGCCCACCCGCACCGGGCCGGTCAGCGGGCGCAGAGCTGGTCGAGGCGCTGCTGGAGCTCGTCCAGCTCCTCCTCGTCGATCGCGTCCACGTCGGTGCCGAGCATCCCCACCTCGGTGGCGAGATCGGCCAGGAGCGTCCGCAGCTGCGGGTCGGTCGCCCGGGTCGACTGCTCCCGCAGCGCCGTGCGCCAGCCGGTCAGCGCCGCCTCCGCCCGCTTGCGGGCGGCCTCCGCCGTGGCGCTGTCGCTCGCGCCGACCGCCCCGATCATCCGGCCTAGCTCCGCCACGTACGTGCGGACCGCCGTGCCGCTGGCCTGCTGGGCGGCGGCGCAGACCTCCGGGGCGTTCCCCCCGGCCGCGCCGCTCGCGGCGGACGGCCCGCCCGGCGCGCCGGGCGCCGCGCCCCCGCCGCCCGGGGTGGCCCCGCCGGCCGGGGCCGGGGAGGAGCCGCCCGGCCCGTCGGCGGGGTCGGAGCCGGAACGCCCGGCGGAACAGGCCGCCGTGGCCGACAGGACGACCGCGGCGACGGTGAGGGCGAGCAGACGACGCATTCTTCTTCTCCTGACCGGGGGTGGCCGATCCTAACCGGGGTCGGGCACGCGACAGGACCCCCGCCCCGGTGCTGTCACCCGGGCAGGGGTCCTGCGAAACGCGCGGCCGGTCAGCCGGTCACGGGCGGGTACGCCGCCGGGCGCCGCCCCGGCGGGACCGCCGCCGGCCCCCGCCCGTGTCGCCGCCGTCACCGTCGCCCTCGTCGTCGCCGAGCGCGTCCGGGTCGTCGGCGCCCGCCAGCCGGGCGGACTCGCCCTGCTGGCTGTCCGCCACGGCCGGCGCGGCGGCGGTGTCCGCCTCGTACCGGGACAGGTCGTAGCCCATCGTGTCGTGGTAGTCGGTGTCGGTGTCGGCAGGGGCCTCGACCACCTCGACGACCGTGCGCTCCGGGGCAGCGCTCTTGCGCGCCCGGCGTCGCGACGACGCCCCGCCGACCGGCTCGGCCGTCGCCGGGGCGGCGGCGGGAGCGGGGGCCGCCGAGGCGACCGCCTTGACCTTCTCCCCCGCGCCACCGCCCGAACGCGGCTTCTCCGGCACCGGCTCGGTGTGCATGATCAGACCCCGGCCCTTGCAGCACTCGCAGGGCTCGCTGAACGCCTCCAGCAGCCCCGCGCCGATGCGCTTGCGGGTCATCTGCACCAGGCCGAGCGAGGTGATCTCGGTGACCTGGTGCTTCGTGCGGTCCCGGCCGAGGCACTCCGTGAGCCGGCGCAGCACCAGCTCACGGTTCGACTCCAGCACCATGTCGATGAAGTCGATCACCACGATGCCGCCGATGTCGCGCAACCGGAGCTGGCGGACGATCTCCTCGGCCGCCTCCAGGTTGTTCCGGGTGACCGTCTCCTCCAGGTTCCCGCCGGAGCCGGTGTACTTGCCGGTGTTGACGTCGATGACGGTCATCGCCTCGGTGCGGTCGATCACCAGCGAGCCGCCGGAGGGCAGGAAGACCTTCCGGTCCAGGCCCTTGAGGATCTGCTCGTCGATCCGGTAGGTGGCGAACACGTCGGCCGCGCCCGCGTGCCGGCGCACCCGGTCGACCAGGTCCGGGGAGACGTGCGAGAGGTACGACTCGACCATCCCGTACGACTCGTCGCCCTCGATCACCAGCTCACGGAAGTCCTCGTTGAACAGATCCCGCACGACCCGGATGACCAGGTCCGGCTCCTCGTAGAGCAGCACCGGCGCGCCGCCGGAGGCGGCCTTGGCCTGGATGTCCTCCCACTGGGCCTGGAGGCGCTTGACGTCGCGGGCCAGCTCGTCCTCGCTCGCCCCCTCGGCGGCCGTGCGGACGATCACGCCCGCGCCGTCCGGGACCAGCTTCTTGAGCGCGTCGCGCAGCCGCTTGCGTTCGGTGTCGGGCAGCTTGCGGCTGATGCCGGAGGCGTTGCCGTTCGGCACGTAGACCAGGTGCCGGCCGGAGAGCGCGATGTGGCTGGTCAGCCGGGCCCCCTTGTGCCCGATCGGGTCCTTGGTGACCTGCACCAGCACCGAGTCGCCGGAACGCAGGGCCTGCTCGATCGACCGGGCCCGCCCCTCCAGGCCGGTGGTGTCCCAGTTGACCTCGCCCGCGTACAGGACGGCGTTGCGGCCGCGCCCGATGTCGACGAAGGCCGCCTCCATGCTCGGCAGGACGTTCTGCACCTTGCCGAGGTAGACGTTGCCGGCCATGGTGCCGGAGGAGTTGCGGGTGACGTAGTGCTCGACCAGCACGCCGTCCTCCAGGACGGCGATCTGGGTGCGGTCACCGCGCTGGCGGACGGCCATCACCCGGTCGACCGCCTCCCGGCGGGCCAGGAACTCGGACTCGCTCAGGATCGGCGGGCGGGTCCGGCGCTGCTCCCGGCCGTCCCGGCGGCGCTGCCGCTTGGCCTCCAGCCGGGTCGAGCCGGAGACGCCCTGCACCTCGTCGACGGCCTTGCGCGGCTCACGGATCTTGACGACCGTCGGCACGCCGTCGTCGGCGCCCCCGTCGGTGTCCCCCGCGCCCCGGCGGCGGCGACGCCGCCGACGACGGGTCAGCCCGTCACCGCCCTCGTCGGTCTCGCCCTCGTCCTCGTCACCCTCGGCCTCGGGCTCCTCGGCCTGGGCGGCCTCCTCGGCCTCGTCGTCGTCGGCCTCGTCCGCGCCGCCCTTGCCCCGGCCCCGGCCCCGGCGGCCCCGGCGGCGCCGCCGACGGGCGGCGCTCTCCTCGTCCTCCTCGTCGTCGGCGGCCTCGGGCTCCTCCGCCTCGGCGGCCGGCTCCTCCTCGACCTCCGGCACCTCGGCCTGCTCGACCGGCTCGACCTCGCGCCGGGCGCGGCGACGCCGGCGGGACGGCTCGGGCTGCTCCTCGACCGCCTCCGGCTCCACGGGGGCCGGCACCACGACGCGGGCCACCGGCAGCTCGTCCGGCTGCGGGGCCATGAACAGAACGGTCGGCGCGGAGAGGGCGGCCCGCCGCCGGCGGGTCCTCGGCTCGGCGGCCTCGACCGGCTCGCTGGGCGTGGCGGGCTCGGCGGCCTCGACGGGCTGGCTGGCCTGCGCGGGCTCGGCGGCCTGGGCGGGCTCGGCCAGCTCGATGATCTCGGCAGCCTCGGCGGTGCCGGCCGGCAGTTCGACGGCACCGGAGACGGCCACCCCGGGCGGCACCTCACCGGAACGGTTCTCGGCACCGCTGGACCGGCGGCGGCCACGCCCGGCGGCGGCCCGGCCGGAAGCGGCCGGCTGGCTGGCCTCGGTCGCGCCGGCTGCCGGCTGGTCCACGGCACCGCCGGCAGCGGCAGCATCCGGCTGGGCTGCGGCAGCGGACGGCGGCTGGGCTGCCGGCGGCTCGACCACGGCCGGCGTCGGCGCGGCCTCCGTCGGCTGCTCGCCCGTCGCGGCGGCCTCGGCCGGCTCGGCCGCCGGGGCCTCCACCGGGGGCGCGGTGGCCTTGCGGCGGCGGGTCCGGGTCACCTTGACCGGGGGTACGACCTCCGCGCCGGCCTCCTCCGCGGCAGCGGCGACGACCGGCTCCGCCGTCGCCTTCGCGGTGGTCGCCTTCCGGCGTCGACGCGGCGTCTTCGGCATCTCCTCCAGCTCACCGGCAACCGGGGCGAGGACCTCGGCCTGGGGGGCCTCCCCGCTGGCCGAGCCGGCGGAGGTGGACGCCTCCACCGGAGCCTCGGTCTGCTCCGGCTGGTTGAGCGGGGTGGCCCGCCGACGGGTGGCCCGCTTGCGGGGCGGCGGGGCCGGCGCCTCGCCGGCGGCGTCCCCGGCGGCCTCGCCCTGCGCGGCGGTGGGGCCGCCGGCCGGGGCCGCGCCCTCGGCGGTGGGGCCGCCCGCGGTGAGATCCGCCGTGCCGGTGACGGTGTCACCGCTGGCGCGGCCGGTGTCGGTGGTGCGGTCAGCGGTCTCGCCGGCCGGCTGGGAACCGGTCCGTTCGCCGCCCTCGGGCTCGTTCTCGAGCATGGACGTTCTCCAGTTCTGGCTGCCCCGGGCGCGGGTGAGCGCTGCCACGCAGGGTCGCCGCAAAAGTGTTTCCGCCGGGCGCGCAAGCTGCGCGACCGCCGAAGTCTGCCTGCCAGAACGCTGACCGTCGGTCAACGCTCACACGATGGCTGCCCCGTCGCGATCCGCGTCCAACGGATCGACGATCTCGCCCTGTGCGGTCAGCGTGCCCTGCGCCAGCCGGATCACCCTCGGGGAGACCGGCGGCTCCAGGTCGGCCACCGCGCGCAGGCCGGAAAGGACGTCATCGGGTCGTACGGACGGGGTGACCTGCCGGACGACCAGTTCGAGTATCGCACACGACACGCCCGGCACCCCGGAAGGCGTCTCGACGGACCGGATCACATCGATCTTCATGACTGCCGCGCGGGCGTCGAACGTGCGCCGCCCCTGCTTCGTCATCCGCTCGACCTGAACCTCCCCCGCCGCGGCGAAGGCGGCCACGGCGCGCTCCAGCACGGCCGGCTCCACCTGCGGCAGCTCGATCCGCCAGTGCGACGCCTCGATCCGGTCGGCCAGGCTGCCCCCGGCGGCGACGACCGCGTCGAGCACGTCGAGGCCGGGCGAGAGCGCGGCGTCCAGCGCCGCCCGGAGCTGCGCCGGGTCGACCGGCTCGCGCAGCCCGATCTCCAGGTACTCCGCCTCGCTGGCCACCCCGGTCGGCGCCGCGCTGGCGTACGAGATCTTGGGGTGCGGGGTGAAGCCCTGGGAGAAGGCGATCGGCACCCCGGCCCGCCGCAGCGCCCGCTCGAACGCACGGGCGAAGTCGCGGTGCGAGGTGAACCGCAACGGCCCACGCTTGGCGTACCGGATGCGGACGCGCTGGACGACCGGCGCCTGACCGCCCTCCGGCTGTGGTTTCCTACTGATCGTCGTGCTCCTCGGATCGGTTGGTCATCCCGCGCGGGGGATCACTGCGGGGTGGGGGCGGGAATCCGCAGCCCGGCACCGTTGATCGGGGTCAGTGGGAGCAGCTTCCTGCCCGTGGGGCCGATCTGGATCTCGGTGTCCATCGACGGGCAGACTCCGCAGTCGAAGCACGGGGTCCACCGGCAGTCGTCCTGCTCGTACTCGGACAGGGCGTCCTGCCAGTCCTGCCAGAGCCAGTCCTTGTCCAGGCCCGAGTCCAGGTGGTCCCAGGGCAGGACCTCCAGCTCGTCGCGCTGGCGGGTGGTGTACCAGTCGAGGTCGACGCCGAAGGCCGGCAGCACCTCGGCCGCGGCGTCCACCCACCGCTGGTACGAGAAGTGCTCGCTCCAGCCGTCGAACCGGCCACCGTTCTCCCACACCCGCCGGATGACCGCGCCGACCCGGCGGTCGCCCCGGCTGAGCAGGCCCTCGATCAACGACGGCTCGCCGTCGTGGTAGCGGAAGCCGATCGCCCGGCCGAGCGAACGGTCGGCGTTGATCGCCTGCTTGAGCAGCCGCAGCCGGCCGTCGATGACCTCCGGCCGCTCCATCGCCGCCCACTGGAACGGGGTGTGCGGCTTCGGCACGAACCCGCCGATCGAGACGGTGCAGCGGATGTCCTTGCTGCCGGTGGCGGCCCGGCCCGCCCGGATCACCTCGTGCGCCATGTCCGCGATCTCCAGGACGTCGGCGTCGGTCTCGGTGGGCAGGCCGCACATGAAGTAGAGCTTCACCTGCCGCCAGCCGTTGGTGTACGCGGTGACGACGGTGCGGATCAGGTCTTCCTTCGACACCATCTTGTTGATGACCTTGCGGATCCGCTCCGACCCGCCCTCGGGGGCGAAGGTCAGCCCGGTGCGCCGGCCGTTGCGCGACAGCTCCTGCGCCAGGTCGATGTTGAACGCGTCGACCCGCGTCGACGGCAGCGACAGCGACACGTTGGTGCCGGCGTACTGCTCGGCCAGGCCCGAGCACATGTCGCCGATCTCCGAGTGGTCGGCCGACGACAGCGACAGCAGGCCCACCTCGTGGAAGCCGGAGAACTCCAGCCCCTGCTGCACCATCTGCCCCACCGTCGTGATGGACCGCTCCCGCACCGGCCGGGTGATCATGCCGGCCTGGCAGAACCGGCAGCCCCGGGTGCACCCCCGGAAGATCTCCACCGCGTACCGCTCGTGGACCGTCTCGGCCAGTGGGACGAGGGGCTTCTTCGGGTACGGCCAGGCGTCCAGGTCCATCGTCGTGCGCTTGTGCACCCGGAACGGCACGTCCGCCCGGTTCGGCACGACCCGCTGGATCCGGCCGTCGGGCAGGTAGTCCACGTCGTAGAAGCGCGGCACGTAGACGCTCTCCGTGCGGGCCAGCCGCAGCAGCAGCTCGTCGCGGCCGCCCGGGGAGCCCTCCGCCTTCCACTCCCGGACGATCGCGGTGATCTCCAGGACCGCCTCCTCGCCGTCGCCGAGCACGGCGGCGTCGACGAAGTCGGCGATCGGCTCCGGGTTGAACGCGGCGTGCCCACCGGCCACGATCACCGGGTCGGCGTCGGTGCGGTCGGCCGCCAGCAGCGGAATGCCCGCCAGGTCGATCGCGGTGAGCAGGTTGGTGTAGCCCAGCTCGGTGGAGAACGAGACGCCGAACACGTCGAACCCGCGCACCGAGCGGTGGGCGTCGACGGTGAACTGCGGCACGCCGTGGGCGCGCATCAGCCGCTCCAGGTCGGGCCAGACCGCGTACGTCCGCTCGGCCAGCACGTCGGGCAGCTCGTTGAGCACCTCGTAGAGGATCTGCACGCCCTGGTTGGGCAGGCCCACCTCGTACGCGTCGGGATACATCAGCGCCCAGCGCACGGTCGCCGCGTCCCAGTCCTTGACCACCGCGCCCAGCTCGCCACCGACGTACTGGATGGGCTTGGTCACCTGGGGCAGCAGCGGCTCCAGGCGGGGCCAGATCGACGGCTCCACGGTGGGACTCGGCGTGGTGGACGGAACGCTCATGATGCCCAAGGGTACGCGGCCGCCCGCCGCCCGCCCGGCGCGCCCACCCGCCTGCCCCACCCGGAACAACGCCCGTCGCCGAGGCACGGCCCCGGTCACCGCTGGGATCCCCCGGCCCGCGGCGTCCGGGAGCACGCCACGGGCCCCGTCATGATCGCCCCGGACGTGGGCGGATCGCCGCCGGTGGCACGCCGGTACTAACCTCGGACCGGCGCGAGAGGAGATTGCCGCGATGCCGCACCCGCAGCCGGGAGCAGATCGACCGGCCGACGGGGGCACCCCGGCCGTCGACCGGGACCAGGATCCGGCGGTCGTCGGAGAGGCGGCCCCCTCCCCCGTACCATCGCCGGTCGCACCGGCCCCGCGCGGCTCCGCCGAGCCGACCGACAGCGGGCAGGCCGACCCCCCGCAGACCGACCCCACGCAGGCCGGGCAGACCGACACCGAGCAGGTCGACACCCAGCGGGTCGACACCCAGCGGGTCGAGCCGGTCGATGCCGTGCAGGTCCCCTCCGCCGAGCCGACGACCGACACGACGGCGACCGGCGACACGACGGCGACCGGCTCCACGGCGACCGACACGACGGCGACCGGCTCCACGGCGACCGACGACACGACGGCGACCGGCTCCACGGCGACCGACGACACGACGGCCCCGGTCGAGACGGCGGCCATCGGGCACACGCCGACCGACCCGGAGACGCCGACCGACCGTGAGCCGAGGACGAACGGCGCGACAGGCGCCGACGGAGAGCCGCCGACCGACGGTACGACGAGGGCCGACGGTGGGGTGAGGGCCGACGGTTCGGCGACCGACGGGGCGACCGACGACGGGGCGGAAGCGACCGACGACGGGGCGGAAGCGACCGGCGACGAGGCGGAAGCGACCGGCGACGAGGCGGAAGCGACCGGCGACGAGGCGGAAGCGACCGGCGACGAGGCGGAAGCGACCGGCGACCGGACGGTGGCGACCGACCACGGAACCGACGCGACCAGGACCGCCGCGCTCCCCGACGGCGGGGCCGCCGAGGCGACCGTCCCGGTAGCGGACGCCTCGCCGGAGCCCGGGTCGTCGCCGGGGCCGGAGCCCACCCGGGTCGATCCGGCCGGCGCCCACGGGGCGCCTCCCGCGCCGCCTCGACCGGTCGGCACCGCCACCCCGGTGCGCCCCGGCCCGGACCCGACCCGGATCGCCCCCACCCCGCCGCTGTCCGGCCCGGACCCGACCAGGGTCGAGCCCACGCCGCCGCGGCCCGCCCTCGGCCGGGCCGGGGTGACCCCGCCGGCCTTCGCCCCGGGCCGCGCCAGGGCCGGCAGGCCGACCCCCACCCCGGACCCGACGAGGATCGACGCCCACCCGGACGCGAAGCTGGGCCCGCGCCCGGACGCCACGAGGCTGGACACCGGCCCGGACGCCCCGGGATCCGCCGCCCGCCCCGACGCCACGAAGCTGGACCCGCGTCCGGACCGGACGACCGTCGACCCCGCCGCCGCCGAGCCGCCCGCGCCCCGCTTGCGCGGGTCCGCATCGGTCCCGCCGCCGGCCCCGCGCAAGCGGAGCTGGGGCGAGTCCGTCATGTTCACCCCGCCCGCCCCTCCGCCACCGACCCCGGCTCCGCCGCCGCCCGCACCGGTCGGGCACGGGCCGCTGCCGCCCCCGGAGAGCCAGGTTCCGGTGGACCCGTGGGCCGGCGTGGACACCGGCAGTTGGGACCTGCACGCCGCCGAGCTGCCGCCGGCCATGCCGTACCCCGCGACGCCACCCACCCGGCAGTACCCGGGGCCGGCGGCCGGCTCAGCGCCCGTCGTCGGTCGCGGCACCCCGGCGGCGTCCCACCCGGTGACCCCGCCGCAGCCGGCCCGGCCCGTGTCGCCGGCGGCCCGGCCCGTGAGCCCGCCGCCGGCCGCCCGGTCCGCGCCGCCGCCCATGGCCCAGCCGCTGCCGCCGCCGGCCCGGCAGGTGTCGCCGCCCCGACCCGTGTCGCCGCCGGCTCGGCCGGTGTCGCCGCCCGCGGCCCGTCCGGTGGCACCGCCGCCACCGCCTCCGCAGCAACGCCGGCCCGCCCCTCCCCCGCCCGCGCCGAAGGCGCCCCGCCGACGCCGGCGGCGCTGGCCGTGGGTGCTGCTGCTGAGCATCGCCTGCTGCTGCGGCTGCCCCGCGTACTGGGTGAAGCCGATGTGGGAGCAGTATCCGGCGAAGGCGGCGCTGCCGGCGCAGATCGCCGACCTGTCGCTGCGCGAGGACGCCCGCAGCAAGACCACCGCGAATCAGCTGGAGGCCGAGACGCGCGAGGCGCACCTCCTGGCCGAGGACACCTTCGCCGGCGTGTACGTCTCGTCGGCCGGCAAGCCCGCCGTCGTGTTCGGCGGCACCGGCTTCCGGCTGACCCCCGAGAGCGACGCGGACGACGAGTTGGCCCGGCTCAAGCCGCGATACCAGCTCGGCGATCCCCAGGTGGTCGACACCGACGTGCGGGGGCGGTTCGCCCGCTGCGCCGTCGGCGCGCTCGACGGCACAGACGTGGTGGTCTGCACCTCGGTCGACCACGGCAGCCTCACCAACGGGATCTTCTCCCAGCTCTCCGTGGACGACAGCGCCCGACTGCTCGACGAGATGCGCGAGCAGATCATCACCCCGGAGCAGGTGGGCTCCGGCTCGGCGTGACCCGACCGGGCGAACGGATGCCTGGAAAGCTGCCACCGGGCGGCGGGTGACGGCGGGCGGCGGCGGTCCCGGCACCGGGGGTTCCCTGGGCAGCGCCCGGGTTTTCCGGCTTCGGGGCCGGACGGCGACCGGCCCGGGCCACAATCGGGGCATGTCGCGGCGTTGGCTCTTCGCTGATCAGCTGGGGCCGCACTTCCTCGACGACCGCCGCCAGCCGGTCCTGCTGATCGAGTCGAAGGCGGTCTTCCGCCGCCGCGTCTACCACCGGCAGAAGGCGCACCTGATCCTCTCCGCGCTGCGTCACCGCGCCGCCGAACTCGGCGCGCAGGCCACCTACCTGCGCGCCGAGACGTACGCGGAGGGGCTGCGCAAGGTCCGCGAGCCGGTCGAGGTCTGCCATCCCACCTCGCGCCGGGCCCTGGAGTTCGTCCGGCGGCGGGACGGGGTGACCGTGCTGCCGCCGCGCGGCTTCGTCACCAGCCTGGACGACTTCGCCGAGTGGGCCGGCGGGCGGAGCGGCGCGCTGCGGATGGAGGCGTTCTACCGGTTCGCCCGCGAGCACCACCGGGTGCTGGTCGACGGCGACGAGCCGGTCGGCGGGCGGTGGAGCCTCGACGTCGAGAACCGGGAACCGCCGCCGAAGGACGGCAGGCTCACCGTCCCCGCCCCGCCGGCGCCGAAGGAGGACGACGTCGACGCCGAGGTCCGCGCCGACCTCGACCGCTGGGAACGGGAGGGCATCCGGTTCGTCGGCCGGGACGGGCCACGGCGCTTCCCGGCGACCGCGAAGGAGGCCCAGGCCCGGCTACGCCACTTCCTGCGGCACCGGCTGCCCGCCTTCGGCCCGTACGAGGACGCGATGCTCTCCACCGACCCGTGGCTGGCGCACAGCGTGCTCTCCTCCTCGTTCAACCTCGGCCTGCTCGACCCCCTCGACGCGGTCCGGGGCGCGGAGAAGGCGTACCGGAGCCAGGGCGCGCCGCTGGCCAGCGTCGAGGGCTTCGTCCGGCAGATCCTGGGCTGGCGGGACTTCGTCTGGCACCTGTACTGGCACTTCGACGCCGGCTGGCGGCGCAGCAACGCGCTCGCCGCCCGCCGCCCGGTGCCCGGCTGGTTTCAGGAGCTGGACGCCGACGCGGTGCAGGCGCACTGCCTGTCGGACGTGCTGGCCGGGGTGCGCGACCACGGCTGGGTGCACCACATCCCCCGGCTGATGGTGCTCGGCAACTACGCCCTGCAACGCGGCTGGCGGCCCGCCGAGTTGGTGGAGTGGTTCCACACCCGCTTCGTGGACGGCTACGAGTGGGTGATGACCGCCAACGTGGTCGGCATGAGCCAGTACGCCGACCTGGGCCGGATGACCACCAAGCCGTACGTCTCCGGCGGCGCGTACGTCAACCGGATGAGCGACTACTGCGGCGGCTGCCGGTACGACCCGCGCAAGCGTCTCGGCCCGGACGCGTGCCCGTACACGGCGGGGTACTGGGCGTTCCTGGACCGCAACCGGGACCGGATCCCGGCGAACGCCCGGATGGCCCGCACGATGAAGCAGTTGGACCGCCTCGCGGACGTCGACCGGCTCGTGGCGCAGGAACGCCGACGCGGCAACGACGCGCCGTGACGACAGGTCGTGACGACGCGCCGTGGCATCCCGCCCGTCGTGACGGATCGACCGTGCACACGACCCGACCCGTGGCGACGAACCGGCCCGTGAACCCGTCCCGGCCCGCGACGTCGGGCGCGCCCGGGCGGGTCAGGCCCCGGCCGGGGGCTCGCCGGCGACCGGCGCGTTGGCGCGCGGCGGGGCGTAGCGCGGGACGTACTCCTGGCCGGTGAGCTTCTGGATCTCGCTCATCAGCTCGTCGGTCATCTCGCGCAGCGACGTCCGGTCGTCGGGGCGGCCGGTGAAGTCCAGCGGCTTGCCGAACCGGACGACGATCTTCGCCTTGCCCGGCCGGGGCACCCGGGCGCCGATCGGCTGTGCCTTGTCGGTGCCGATCATGCCGACCGGGATGATCGGCACGCCGGCCGCTACGGCCAGCCGGGCCGCGCCGGTGCGCCCCCGGTAGAGCCGCCCGTCGGGCGAGCGGGTCCCCTCCGGGTAGACGGCGACCAGGTCGCCGCCCTGGAGGGCCGGGATCGCCGCGTCGAACGCGGACAGCGCGGCCCGGCCGCCGGCCCGCTCGACGGGGATCGCCCCCAGGCCGGTGAGCACGAACTTGGAGAAGGCACCCTTCACGCCGGTGCCCTTGAAGTATTCGGACTTCGCCCAGAACGCCAGGTGCCGGGGCACGACCGTGCCGAGGAACAGCTCGTCGGCGACCGAGAGGTGGTTGCCGGCGAAGATCGCGCCGCCGGCCGCCGGGATGTGCTCGAGACCCTCCACGGTCGGTCGGAACGCCAACCGGAGCGTGGGTGCCACGGTGAGCTTGCCGATGGTGTAGAGCAGCGGCACTGGTCCTCCGGGGTCGTGCTGGGACAGGCGGTCGTGCGGGGACGGCCGGTCGGGCCGGTAACCAGCGGTCGGCCGATACCGGTGGTCCGTGCTGGCACGGGTGTTGTCACGTTAGCCGACGCTGTCGAGCCGGCCCGCACGGGTCGCCGCCGCGCCCGCTCCGTGACCGGCACGCCCGCTCGGATGGCCGGCACGCCCGCTCGGATGGCCGCCACCCCCCGGGCCACCGCGCGACGCGGCCCGGGGCGGTTAGGAGGGGCCCCCTCCTATACAGAAAGCGTTAACAGGGGGCCCCTCCTTACACCTCAGGCGCGGCGCACCGCGACCGTCACGCCCTCGCCGTCGCCGACCTCACCGGCGAAGCCGGGCCGGTCGGCCCGGTCGGCGAGGTCGGCGTCCTCCGCCACCACCTCGATCGCGTCGGCGAGCACCTCGCGGGCCACGAAGTCCCGGTACGCCGCCACCGCCGCCCGGACCTCCGCCGACGCCGACAGCGTCAGCGCGATCCGGTCCGACACGTCCAGGTCGGCGTCGCGGCGGGCCTGCTGCACCACCCGCACCACGTCGCGGGCCAGCCCCTCGGCGGCCAGCTCCGGGGTGACCGCCGTGTCGAGCACGACCACGCCCTGCGCGCCGGGCAGCGGCGCGGAGTGCTCGGCGTCGGCGGCGACGAGGCGCAGCTCGTACTCGCCCTCGGCGAGGGTGACCCCGGCGGCGACGGGGGCGCCGTCGACCAGCTCCCACTCGCCCGCCTTGACCGCCTTGATCACCTGCTGCACCTGCTTGCCGACGCGGGGCCCGAGCGCCCGGGGCACCACGGTCAGCACCTGCTGGCAGTAGCTGGCGACCTCCTCGGAGAACTCCACGGCCTTCACGTTGACCTCGTCGGCGACCAGGTCGGCGAACGGGCGCAGCTGCGCCGCCACCGGCGAGGCGACGGTCAGCTTCGCCAGCGGCAGCCGCACCCGCAGCCCCTTGGCCTTGCGCAGCGACAGCGCCGCCGAGCAGACGTCCCGGACGGCGTCCATCGCCGCGACGAGCTCGTGGTCGGCGGGGAACTCCTCGGCCGCCGGCCAGTCGGTCAGGTGCACCGACCGTTCGCCGGTGAGGCCGCGCCAGATCTCCTCGGCGGTCAGCGGCGCCAGCGGGGCCACCACCCGGCACAGCGTCTCCAGCACCGTCCAGAGCGTGTCGAACGCGTCGGCGTCGCCGGACCAGAACCGGTCGCGGGACCGGCGGACGTACCAGTTGGTCAGCGCGTCGAGGAACGACCGGACCGTCGCGCAGGCCCCCGAGATGTCGTACGCGTCGAGCTGCGCCTGCGTCGTGGCGACCAGCTCGTTCGTCTTCGCCAGCACGTACCGGTCGAGCAGGTGGGTGGAGTCCACCCGCCGCTTCGCCGTGTACCCGTCGGCGTTGGCGTAGAGCGAGAAGAAGTACCACACGTTCCACAGCGGCAGCAGCACCTGCCGGACGGCGTCGCGGATCGACCCCTCGGTGACCGGCATGTCCCCGCCGCGCAGCACCGGCGACGACATCAGCATCCAGCGCATCGCGTCGGAGCCGTACGAGTCGAAGACGTGGTAGACGTCCGGATAGTTGCGCAGGCTCTTGGACATCTTGCGCCCGTCGGAGCCGAGCAGGATGCCGTGGCTGAGGCAGTTGCGGAACGCCGGCCGGTCGAACAGCGCCGTGGCCAGCACGTGCATGGTGTAGAACCAGCCGCGGGTCTGCCCGATGTACTCGACGATGAAGTCGCCCGGGTAGTGGTGCTCGAACCAGTCCGCGTTCTCGAACGGGTAGTGCACCTGGGCGAACGGCATCGAGCCGGACTCGAACCAGCAGTCCAGCACCTCCGGCACCCGGCGCATCGTCGACCTGCCGGTCGGGTCGTCCGGGTTGGGGCGCACCAGGTCGTCGACCGCCGGCCGGTGCAGGTCGGTCAGGCGTACGCCGAAGTCCCGCTCGATCTCGTCCAGCGAGCCGTAGACGTCGACGCGCGGGTGGTTCGGGTCGTCGGACTTCCACACCGGGATCGGCGAGCCCCAGAACCGGTTGCGGCTGATCGACCAGTCCCGGGCGTTGGCCAGCCACTTGCCGAACGAGCCGTCCTTGATGTGCCCCGGCGTCCAGTTGATCTGCTGGTTCAGCTCGACCATCCGGTCCTTGAACCGCGTCACCGCCACGAACCACGACGACACCGCCTTGTAGACCAGCGGGGTGTCGCAGCGCCAGCAGTGCGGGTAGGAGTGGGTGTAGGTGTCCTGCCGCAGCACCACCCCCCGCTCCTTCAGCTCCCGGATCACCGGCTTGTTGACGTCGAAGACCTGCTCGCCCTGGTACGGCGGCACGAGCGCGGTGAACCGGGTGTGGTCGTCGACGGTGACGACGGTCGGGATGCCGGCCGCGTTGCAGACGTTCTGGTCGTCCTCGCCGAAGGCGGGGGCGAGGTGGACGATCCCGGTGCCGTCCTCGGTGGTGACGAACTCCGCCCCGAGCACCTGGTACGCGTTCTCGCCGGCCCGGGAGACGAGGAAGTCGTACAGCGGGGTGTAGCGGCGGCCGACCAGGTCGCGGCCGTACACGGTGCCGACCTGCTCGTAGCCCTCCAGCTCCTTCGCGTACGCGCCCAGCCGCGCCGCCCCGACGACGAACCGGTCGCCCCTGCGCTCGCTGTCGGGGGAACCCCGGTGCTCCAGCACCGCGTACTCGATGTCGGGGCCGACGGCGAGCGCCAGGTTCGACGGCAGCGTCCACGGCGTCGTGGTCCACACGCCCAGCTTCACCGGCCCGCGCAGCAGCTCGGGGGCGGCGTCGTCGGCGGTCAGCCCGAACCACACGGTCAGCGTGGGGTCGTGCCGGTCCTTGTAGACGTCGTCCATCCGGGTCTCGGTGTTCGACAGCGGGGTCTCGCACCGCCAGCAGTACGCCAGCACCCGGAAGCCCTCGTAGACCAGGCCCTTGTCGTGCAGGGTCTTGAAGGCCCACATGACGCTTTCCATGTAGTCCAGGTCGAGGGTCTTGTAGTCGTTGGCGAAGTCGACCCAGCGGGCCTGCCGGGTGACGTACCGCTCCCAGTCCTGGGTGAACTCCAGCACCGAGGCGCGGCACGCCTCGTTGAACCGGGCCACGCCCAGGTCGAGGATCTCCGCCTTGCTGGTGATGCCGAGTTGCTTCTCGGCGACGACCTCGGCCGGCAGGCCGTGGCAGTCCCAGCCGAAGCGCCGCTCGACGTGCCGGCCGCGCATCGTCTGGTAGCGGGGCACCGCGTCCTTGACGTACCCCGTGAAGAGGTGGCCGTAGTGCGGCAGGCCGTTGGCGAACGGCGGGCCGTCGTAGAAGACGTACTCGTTCTTGCCGTTCTCACCGGCGGGACGGGCCTCGACGGACGCCTCGAAGGTCTTGTCGGCCGCCCAGTGCTCCAGCACCCGGCGCTCGACCGCGGGCAGGTCGGGGCTCGCCGGGACGCCGGCGGCGGTCGGGTCGTGCAACGGATAGGCCATCGGGGGTCGCTCTCCTCGCGCAGCTCACTCAGTGTGGGTCTGCGAGGACGAGCCCTCCTCCGGTACGCCGTCGCCGGCGCGCCGGGGCAGGCCCGCGGTACCACCCCGCTTGGCGGCCAGGATCGACCGCCCGCTCGTTGCCGGCTGTGACGGGCCGGACCCGTCCGGTTCTACTGGGCCGGGTTGCGCCGGCTGTTCTTCCGGAGGCTCACCGGTGATGGCCGGGTCGTCGCCTTGCTGAGGGTCAAGGATACGCGATCGGCGTCGTCGCCCGCCGCCGACTTAATCGCTCCGCCCGGCCCCGGGGGCGGTTGCCGTCTCGCGCGCCACGGCAACCGCCCGCGGACCGGGTCGGGATCGGGTCAGCGGCCCGGGGCGGGCAGGGTGGTGGTCCAGAGCGAGGCCCCGTCGCGGTCGCGCAGGTGCACCGTGAACGCGCCCGACTCCCCGTCGATGGCCACCTCGCCGAAGTGCTGGAAGCCCTCGGCCGGCGACGTGTTCGCCCGCGGCGGGGCGTTGACGAAGACCGCCTGCGGGCCGAACGTGCCGTCCAGGGCGTTCGGCCCGAACGCGCCCGCGTGCGCCGGCCCGGAGACGAACTCCCAGAACGGGGTGAAGTCGGCCACCGCCGCCCGCGCCGGGTCGTAGTGGTGCGCCGCCGTGTAGTGCACGTCGGCCGTGAGGAACACGATCCCGGTCACCCCGGCCCGGTGCGCCGAGCCCAGCACCTCGGCGAACTCCAACTCCCGCCCGGCGGGCGCGCCGGGGTCGCCCTGCGCCACGCCCTCCTGCGCCGCCCCGTCCGGCACCACCAGGCCGATCGGCAGGTCGTTGGCGATCACCTTCCACGTCGCCCGGGACCGCTTCAGCTCCCGGACCAGCCACGCCCGCTGCTCCCGGCCGAGCAGGCCGCGCTTCGGGTCGGCGTACGTGTTGCCGTCGTTGGGGTCCTTGTAGGTGCGCATGTCCAGCACGAACACGTCCAGCAGCGGCCCGTACGACAGCTTCCGGTACAGCGGCCCGCCCGCCGGCACCGGCAGCCACTCGCCGAACGCCTGCCGGGCCCGCGCGGCGAGCACGTCGACCCGCTGCTCGGTGTACCGGGCGTCGGCCAGGACCTCCCCGGGATACCAGTTGTTGGTCACCTCGTGGTCGTCCCACTGGTTGACCTGCGGCACCTCGGCGACGAACGCGCGCAGGTGCTCGTCGAGCAGGTTGTACGCGAACTGCCCCCGGTACTCGGCGAGGGTCTCGGCGACCTTGCTCTTCTCCGGGGTGACCAGGTTGCGCCAGATCCGGCCGTCGGGCAGCGTCACCGTCTCGGCGAGCGGCCCGTCGGCGTACACGGTGTCGCCGCTGCACAGGAAGAAGTCGGGGCGGACGGACCGCATCGCCTGGAAGATCCGCATCCCGCCGAAGTCGGGGGCGATGCCCCACCCCTGCCCGGCGATGTCGCCGGTCCAGACGAACCGCACACCCCGCCGGCCGTGCGCGCCGGGCGCGGTGGCGAACGAGCCGACCAGCGGCTCGCTGCGCACCCCGTGCCGGTCCAGGCTCTCCACCGACACCCGGTAGTGCAGCCGCTCGCCGCACGGCAGGCCGCGCACCCGCACCCGGCCGGTGAAGTCGGCGGACGGGTCGAGCACCGGGCCGCGCAGCAGCCGCGCGCCGCGCAGGTCGGGCCGGCGGCTCACCTCCACCCACATCCGGCCCGGCCGGTCGGCGCGGGTCCACACCAGCGCCGAGTCGGCCGTGACGTCGCCGCTCTGCACGCCGTGGGTGAGCACGGGCCGGCCGGCGGGCCGCCAGGCGGGCGCGCCGGCCGGCGGGGTCGCCCCGGCACCGGCAGCCCGGCCGTCGGCCGCGCCGAACAGCGTGCCGCCGGCCAGGCCCGCCCCGGTCGCGAGGCCGGCGCGCAGCAGGGTACGTCGGTCGAGAGAAGTCATCTGTCCCCTCCACGGGAAGTTGGTCACCAGTGGTGTACCGGGGGCAGGTGTGCTGTCGCGGCGGGCCGGATGACCGGCGGGGAAAGGCCGACTGACCAGTCGGGGCCGTCGTGGCCCCGCGCGCCGCCGGGATGACGCGCGTCACACCGCGAGCTGTCACATCCGGGCCCCGTCGGCCGTCGTCCCGGGTGCATGCTCACGACGAGGGGAGACACGATGAGCCGGATCGACCTGACGGCGGTGGCGCCGGAGGCCTACCGGGCGGTGTCCGGGCTGGAGCGCTACGCCCGGGACAACGTCGACCACACCGTGCTGGAGCTGGTGAAGCTCCGGGCGTCCATGCTGAACGGCTGCGCGTTCTGCGTGGACATGCACAGCCGGGAGGCGCTCGCGGCGGGCGAGTCCAGCCGGCGGCTGTTCGCCGTGGCCGCCTGGCGGGAGGCGCCCTTCTTCGACGAGCGGGAACGCACGGCGCTCGCGCTCACCGACGCGCTCACCCGCCTCGGCGAGCACGGGGTGCCCGACGACGTGTGGGACGCCGCCGCGAAGGTCTGGTCGGAGCGGGAGCTGGCGGACCTGACGGTCGCGATCGCCACCATCAACGTGTGGAACCGGATCGTGGCGGCCACCCGACGCCGCCCCTCGACGGACGAGTGACGGCGCCGGGGGCGCGGCTGGCCGGGAGCGGGTGCCGGCCCGGTCGCGCGCTGGTCCCGCCGACGGAGCCGGCCGGTACGACGGCAGCCGACGCGACGGGGGCGGCCGGCGTGCTCGACGCGCACCGGCCGATGTTGCTCGGGCTGGCGTACCGGCTGCTCGGCAGCCTGCACGATGCCGAGGACGTGCTCCAGGACGCCTACCTGCGGTGGGTCGGCGTCGACCGGTCGGCCGTGGTCGAGCCGCGCCGCTACCTGTCCCGGGTGGTCACCCGGCTCGCGATCGACCGGCTCCGCGCGCGGCAGGCGGCCCGGGAGACGTACGTCGGAACGTGGCTGCCCGAGCCCGTGGCCACCGCGCCCTCGCCGTTCGGGCCGCCGGTCGAGCCGCCCTGCGGGCCAGCCGAGCACGCGGAGCTGCGCGACTCGCTCTCGCTGGCGCTGCTGCACCTGTTGGAGCGGCTGACCGCGCCGGAACGCGCCGTCTACGTGCTGCGCACCGCGTTCGCGCTGCCGTTCGCCGAGATCGCCGGGATCCTCGGCCGGTCGGCGGCGGACTGCCGGCAGTTGCACCACCGGGCGACGGACAAGGTCGCCGCGGGCCGCCGCCGCTTCACCGCGGGCCCCGGCGAGCAGCGGCGGCTGCTCGACGCGTTCCTCGCCGCCGCCCGCGACGGCGACCTGGCCCGGCTGACCGACCTGGTGGCCGACGACGTCACGGTGTGGGCCGACGGCGGCGGGCGGGTCCGGTCGGCCCGCAACCCGGTGCACGGGGCGGACCGGGTCGCCCGCTTCTTCGCCGGCATCCACGGGCCTCGCCGCCGGCCGGCGGCCCGGGTCGCCCCGACCGAGCTCAACGGCCGGCCCGGGGTCGTCATCCACTGGCCCGACGGCCGGCGGTACGCGCTGGCCGTGGCCGCCGCCGACGGCCGGATCACCGGCCTCTACGTGGTGGGCAACCCGGACAAGCTGACCCGGCTGGCGGGGTGAGGCGGCCACCGGGCCGCCGCACCGCCCGCGCGGTCGGAAACCCGTCAGTTCGCCCGGGGGCGTCAGTCCAGCTCGGGGAACCAGAGCGCGATCTCGCGCTTGGCGCTGTCGGCCGAGTCGGAGGCGTGCACCAGGTTCTCCCGGTTGGACAGGGAGAAGTCGCCGCGGATGGTGCCGGCGGCGGCGCGGCGACCGTCGGTGCTGCCGATCATGCCGCGCACGACCTCGATGACCTGGTCGCCGGCGAGCACGAGGGCGACCAGCGGGCCGCTGGTCATGAAGCCCTTCAGCGGCGGGTAGAACGGCTTGTCGACGTGCTCGGCATAGTGCTGGTCGGCGAAGTCGCCGTCCATCGCCCGGGTCACCATGGCGTCGATCCGCAGGCCCTTGCGCTCGAAGCGGGAGAGGATCTCGCCGACCAGGCCACGGCGGACCGCGTCGGGCTTGATCAGGACGAGGGTGCGCTCGTCCGGGCTGCTGCTGGACACGCTGGGTTCCTCCTGTGCGCGGAAGGCGGCTCGGCTGGGTACGGTCAGCCTAGCGACCCGGTCCCGGCGCCGGCGCGGCGGCTGCTCTTTCCCTGGGTCGCCGATCCGGCCTAGCCTGGCCCTTGACTCCAGGGAGGTCCACTGTGGCTAACGGGAACCGACCCATCGCGCCGGTACGCAAGCTCATCGCCGCGGTGCTCGGCACCGTGGCGACCTTCGTGGTCCTGTTCGGGCTGGGCATGACCAGTTGGGCGATCGTGGCGCTGGGCGTGGCGCTGGTGGTGCTGGCGATCGCCCTGGCCACCGTGCGCGGCGGCGGGCGCACCTGGGTCGTCGGCATCGGGCACGTGCACAGCGCCTCCGAGCCCCCCACCACGTACGCGTTCGGCCGCTGCGAGCTGCAACTGGTCATCGACGCGCCCGGCATGCCGCCCCGGTCGAAGAAGATCATCGAGCCGAGGGTGCCGGTGGCGAAGTGGCCGGCGGTCGGCCAGGCCCTGCCGATCCGGGTGGCCCTCGACGACCAGCGCCACGTCCGGGTCCTCTGGGACGACGTGCCCACCCATTCGGAGACCGCCGCGGCGGCGGCCGCGGACCTGCCGCCCGAGTTCGCCGCGCCCGACCCCGTCGACGAGGTGCTCATCGGGCAGGAGGCGCCGCCGTGGGCCGGTCGCGCCCCGGACGACGACTTCCACGACGACCCGCGCGACGCGCCGGTGCCCGACGACCTGCACCCGCTGCACGACGACCTCGGCCCGCTGCCGGAGGACCGGGAGCCCGTCGTGATGCACCACCGCCCCGGCGGACCGGTCGTGCTGGAGGGGACGCTGGTGGAGCCGAGCACCGGCCAGTTGCCCCGCCGGGCCACCCCGGCCCCCCGTTCCCCGGCCGAGGAGCGGTTCGCGGCGACCGAGGAGCGGTTCGACCCGGCCGACGACCGGTTCGACCGGACCGTGCCGGTGGAGACCATCGACGCGGGCCCCGCGCCCGCCGACCCGGTCGAGGCGCGCCCGCCCGCCGACCCGATCGCCGACCCGATCGACGTGCCGCTGGACGACCCGGGCACCCGGGCGGCCCCCCTGGACCAGGCCGAGCTGGACGAGGCGATCTTCGGCTACGACCCGGAGGCCGAGCCGGCCGACGCCGCCGCCCCGATCAGCGGCGTCGGCATCACCCTGCTGGTCACCGACCTGGGCCGCTCGCTGGAGTTCTACCGCGACACCCTCGGCTTCACCGAGGTCGACCGGGGCTCCGGCAACGCCGTGCTCGCCTCCGGGGCGACCCGGCTGGTGCTGCGCGAGGTCGCCGGCGCCGCCCCCATGAGCCGCCGCCTCGTCCACGTCAACCTGGAGGTCGACGACATCCAGGGCGCGTACGAGCGGATGCGCGACTCCGGCGTCCGCTTCACCTACGCCCCCCGGGTGGTCAACCGGGGCACCAAGCTGGAGGTGTGGGCGGCCGCGTTCCGCGACCCGGACGGCCACGGGGTCGCCCTCACCCAGTGGCGCACCCGCGCCGACGCCTGAGGCGCAAGGAAGGGCCCCCTGTTAACGCATTCGGTAGAGCAGGGGTCCCTTCCTAACCTCCTCCCGCCCCGAAGCCAACGGCGCGGCGAACGGCGCAGCAGCGCGGGTGGACGGGTGGCTGGCGCGGCGTTGGGCGGCTCAGCGACCGAGGATCACCCGGCGCACGTGCAGGGCATAGCCCCAGACCAGCGCGAAGATGATCCCCAGCGCCAGCAGCGACCAGTGCAGCAGCCCGGCGAGCAGCAGCGCCCCCTGGAGCACGGTGCCGGCGTGCCAGGCCCACGGCCGGCGCATCATGCCGGCGAGCGCCACCGCCGCCACGGCCAACGCCACGATCACCGCGATGGCCGCGCCGCTGAGCTCGCCGCCGACCACCCGGATCGGCTGGATGGCGAGCAGCAGCACCAGCGCCTCCAGGCCCAGCGTCCCCGCGCCGAGGCCCCGTACGGCTCCCTCGGGGTTACGCAGCCCGGACCGCCGCTGCCCCGCCCCGGCCAGCGAGGAGGAGCCCTCCTCGGCGGAGGCGGAGGAAGGACGCTCCTCGGGGGACGTCATCGCTTCAGCAGCCGGCGGGCGTCGGCCACGGTCACCACCGACCCGGTGATGAGCACGCCGACCCCGGCCAGCTCGCCGGGCACGTCGGACTCGGCCTGCGCCACCGCCGCCTCGATCGCGTCGGGCATCTCCTCGGCCACCTCCACCCGTTCCGGCCCGAAGACCTCCCGGGCCAGCCCGGCCAGCTCCTCGGCCGGCATCGCCCGGGGCGAGGAGTTGCGGGCGACCACCAGGTGATCGAGCACCGGTTCCAGCAGCTCCAGCAGGCCCGCGGCGTCCTTGTCGCCGAGCACGGCGAGCACGCCGACGAGCTTGCTGAACGCGAACTCCTCCTGCAACGCGGTGACCGTCGCGGCCATCCCGTGCGGGTTGTGCGCGCCGTCGAGCAGGATCGTCGGCGCCGTGCGCACCTTCTCCAGCCGGCCGGGCGAGCTGACGGAGGCGAACCCCTCCCGGACGGCCTCGACGTCGAGCTGCCGCTTCGCCCCCGCACCGAGGAACGCCTCCACGGCGGCCAGCGCCACCGCCGCGTTCTGCGCCTGGTGCGCGCCGTGCAGCGGGACGAACACCTCCTCGTACACCCCGCCGAGCCCTTGGATGTTCAGGACCTGGCCGCCGACGGCGACCGACCGGCGCAGCACGCCGAACTCGGACCCCTCGCGGGCGACGGTCGCGCCGACCTCGGCGCAGCGTTCCAGGATCGGCCGGGCGGCCTCCTCCTCCTGCGCCGCGCAGACGACCGTGGCGCCCTTGTGGATGATCCCGGCCTTGTGCAGGGCGATGTCCTGGAGGGTGTCGCCGAGCCACTCGGTGTGGTCGAGCCCGATCGGGGTGAGCACCGCCACCCCGGCCTGGAGCACGTTGGTGGCGTCCTCCGCGCCGCCGAGCCCCACCTCGACCACCGCGACGTCCACCGGGGCGTCGGCGAACGCCGCGAACGCCAGCGCCGTCGTCATGTCGAAGTACGTCAGCGGCTCGGCGGAACGCTGGTCGACCAGCTCGGCCAGGGGGGCGACCTCGCGGTACGTGGCCACGAACCGGTCCTCGGTCACCGGCTCCCCGTCGAGGCTGATCCGCTCCCGCACGCTCTCCAGGTGCGGGCTGGTGTAGCGGCCGGTGTGCAGCCCGAACGCCCGCAGCAGCGAGTCGATCATCCGGGCGGTGGACGTCTTGCCGTTGGTCCCGGTGAGGTGGATCGACGGGTACGCCCGCTGCGGGCTGCCGAGCAGGTCGAGCAGCGTCTCGATGCGGTCCAGCTCGAAGTGCATGCGGGTGAAGCCGCGCCCGTTGAGCGCGGCCTCCACCTCGGCGAACTCGGTGCGGCCACCGCCGTCGCCCCCACGGGCGCGGTCGGTGCGGTCGCCCCCACGGGCGCGGTCGGTGCGGTCGGTGCGGTCGGTCACGAGGGCAGCGCCTCCAGAGCGGCGTCGATGCGGACCAGGTCGGCCTCGGCGGTGGCCAGCCGCTCCCGGATCTTGGCGACCACCGGCTCCGGGGCCTTCCCCACGAACGCCGGGTTGTCGAGCTTCGCCCGGGCCTGGGCGACCTCCTTCTCGGCCGCCGCCCGGTCCTTGGTGAGCCGGGCCCGCTCGGCGGCCACGTCGATCGAACCCCGGGTGTCCAGCGCGACGCTCACCTCGCCGGGCATGGCGAGGGTGGCGCTGGCCTGGAAGTCGTCGGCGGGCGGGTCGAGCCGGACCAGCGACCGGATCAGCCGTTCGTGGCCCGCGATGCCCGCGCCGGCCAGGCCGTCGAGCCGCGCGACGACCCGCTGGGTGGGCCGCAGGCCCTGGTCGGACCGGAAGCGCCGGATCTCGGTCACCACCCGCTGGACGGTGCCGACCTCGCCCTCCGCGGCGTCGTCGATTCCGGTACGGTCGGCAGCCGGCCAGGCGGCCGTCATGACGGTCTCCCTGCCGGTGAGGGCGATCCACAGCTCCTCGGTGACGAAGGGGATCACCGGGTGCAGCAGCCGCAGCAGCTGGTCGAGCACGTGCCCGAGCACCCGGCGGGTGGCGTCGGCGGCGGGCCCGCCCTCGGCGAGCACCGGCTTGCTCAGCTCCACGTACCAGTCGCAGACGTCGTCCCAGGCGAAGTGGTAGAGCAGGTCGCAGACCTTCGCGAACTCGTACGCCTCGAACTGCTCGTCCACCTCGGCGGTGACGTGCGCGAGCCGGGACAGGATCCACCGGTCGACGGTGGAGAGCTGCCCGGCGTCCGGCAGCGGGCCGTCGACGTGCGCGCCGTTCATCAGCGCGAAGCGGGTGGCGTTCCAGAGCTTGTTGCAGAAGTTGCGGGAGCCCTGGCACCAGTCCTCGCTGACCGGGACGTCCTGGCCGGGGTTGGCGCCCCGGGCGAGGGTGAACCGGGTCGCGTCGGCGCCGAACCGGTCGATCCAGTCCAGCGGGTCGACCACGTTGCCGAACGACTTCGACATCTTCTTGCCGTGCTCGTCGCGCACCATGCCGTGCAGGGCGACGACGTCGAACGGCTGCCGGCCGTCCATCGCGTACAGGCCGAACATCATCATCCGGGCGACCCAGAAGAACAGGATGTCGTAGCCGGTGACCAGGACGCTGGTCGGGTAGAACTTCGCCAGGTCCGGCGTCTGCTCCGGCCAGCCAAGCGTGGAGAACGGCCACAGGCCGCTGGAGAACCAGGTGTCCAGCACGTCCTCGTCCTGGTGCCAGCCCGCGCCGGTCGGCGGCTCCTCGTCGGGCCCGACGCAGACGATCTCGCCGTCCGGCCCGTACCAGACGGGGATGCGGTGGCCCCACCACAGCTGGCGGGAGATGCACCAGTCGTGCATGTTGTCGACCCACGCGAAGTACCGCTTCGCCAGCTCGGCGGGCTCGATCTTCACCCGGCCGTCGCGCACCGCGTCACCGGCCGCCTTGGCCAGCGGGCCGGTGTTGACGAACCACTGCAACGACAGCCGCGGCTCGACCGTGGTCTTGCACCGCGAGCAGTGGCCGACGGCGTGCACGTACGGCCGCTTCTCGGCCACGATCAGGCCCTGCTCGCGCAGCGCGGCCACGATCGCCGGCCGGGCCTCGTAGCGGTCGAGGCCCTGGAACGGCCCGTGAGCGGTGATCACCCCGCGCTCGTCCATGATCGCCAGGGCGGGCAGGCCGTGCCGCTGGCCGATCTCGAAGTCGTTCGGGTCGTGCGCCGGGGTCACCTTCACCATGCCCGTGCCGAAGGCCGGGTCGACGTGTTCGTCGGCCACGATCGGGATCCGGCGGCCGGTCAGCGGCACCTCGACCTCGGTGCCGATCAGGTGCTGGTACCGCTCGTCGTCGGGGTGCACCGCCACTGCGGTGTCGCCGAGCATCGTCTCGGCGCGGGTGGTGGCCACCACCACGTCGGCGGAGTAGCGGATCGAGACCAGCTCGCCCTCGTCGTCGGTGTGCTCGACCTCGATGTCGGAGAGCGCGGTCAGGCAGCGCGGGCACCAGTTGATGATCCGGTTGGCCCGGTAGATCAGCCCGTCGTCGAAGAGCTTCTTGAACATGGTCTGCACGGCCCGGGAGAGGCCGGCGTCCATGGTGAAACGCTCCCGGTCCCAGTCGACGGCGTCGCCGAGGCGGCGCATCTGGCCCAGGATCGCGCCGCCGGACTCGGCCTTCCACTGCCACACCCGCTCGACGAACTTCTCGCGGCCCAGGTCGTGACGGGACAGGCCCTCCCCCGCCAGCTGCCGCTCCACGAGGTTCTGGGTGGCGATGCCGGCGTGGTCCATGCCCGGCAGCCAGAGCGCCTCGTAGCCCTGCATCCGCTTGCGCCGGGTCAGCGCGTCCATCAGCGTGTGCTCGAAGGCGTGGCCCATGTGCAGCGAACCGGTGACGTTCGGCGGGGGGATGACCACGGTGAACGGCGGCTTGTCGCTCTGGGCCGACGCCCGGAACCGGCCACCGGCTACCCACTGCTCGTACCGTCGCTGCTCTACCTCGCCCGGCTGGTACTGGGCGGAGAGGGTCGGGGCGGCGGGGCGTCGGGCATCCAGTCTCTCGGTCACCCTCAAAGTCTACGGAGCGCTTCCGAGGACCTGACGTGCGCCACCTGTTGTTCGCGTACGGTGTCGGCTATGTCCGAGGCGCATCTCACGCAGCGTTCACTCGCCGACGAGCCCGAGCCGATCGACCTCACCGAGGAACCGATCCGCCTCGGCAACCGGGATCCGGAGGACGGCCCCGGCCCCGCGCCCCGGTCCCGGCGGCGGCGGATCGTCCTCGCGGCGGTCCTGGCGGCCGGCCTCGCCGGCGTCGGCGCGCTCGGCATCGCCGGCTGGCGGATGGCGCAGCAGAAGGACACCGAGCTGTCCAGCCCCGAGGCCGTCGCCGGCCTACAGCGGGACGACAGCGAACGCGCCCGCAGCACCGCCGACTACCTGCGCGACGGGCTCTCCGCCGACATCGACCTGGACCGCAGCTTCGGCACCGTCTACCGGGACCCGGCCGACGACAAGCGGGCGGTGCTCATCTTCGGCGGTACGACGCTGCTGTGGCAGCCCGAACGCGACCTGGACACCCTGTTCCGCCTCATGACGGACGAGACCGGGAAGGTCACCGGCCTGCGGGAGGTCTCCCCCGGGCGGCTCGGCGGGGTGATGAAGTGCGGCACCACCAGCGGCGAGGGCGGCGACTTCGCGATCTGCGGCTGGGCCGACCACGGTAGCGTCGCGATGGCGATGTTCCCGGGCCGTCCGGTGGATTCCGCCGGTGACCTGCTACGCCAGATCCGCGAGGAGATCCAGACACGCGCCTGATCCCGTCCGGGGTCTGCGACCGCCGGCGGCACCCGCGTGCCGCGGGCGGTGTTCGGGCCGGAATGCGTTTCAGGGCCACCCCGGTCGGGGTGGCCCTGAAACGAACGAATGTCCGGCGGTGTCCTACTCTCCCACACCCTCCCGAGTGCAGTACCATCGGCGCTGGAGGGCTTAGCTTCCGGGTTCGGAATGTAACCGGGCGTTTCCCCTCCGCCATGACCGCCGTAACTCTATGAACATATCAAACAACCACAACCCCAGCCGGGGTGGGCGTCTGTTTGTTCAGAGTTGCACAGTGGACGCGTAGCAGCTTTGTAGTCAAGTCCTCGGCCTATTAGTACCGGTCAACTCAACCCGTTACCGAGCTTACATCTCCGGCCTATCAACCCAGTCGTCTAGCTGGGGGCCTTACCCCACCAAAAGTGGGTGGGATACCTCATCTTGAAGCAGGCTTCCCGCTTAGATGCTTTCAGCGGTTATCCCTTCCGAACGTAGCCAACCAGCCGTGCCCCTGGCGGGACAACTGGCACACCAGAGGTTCGTCCGTCCCGGTCCTCTCGTACTAGGGACAGCCCTTCTCAAGTATCCTACGCGCACGGCGGATAGGGACCGAACTGTCTCACGACGTTCTAAACCCAGCTCGCGTACCGCTTTAATGGGCGAACAGCCCAACCCTTGGGACCTGCTACAGCCCCAGGATGCGACGAGCCGACATCGAGGTGCCAAACCATCCCGTCGATATGGACTCTTGGGGAAGATCAGCCTGTTATCCCCGGGGTACCTTTTATCCGTTGAGCGACACCGCTTCCACACGCAAGTGCCGGATCACTAGTCCCGACTTTCGTCCCTGCTCGACCTGTCAGTCTCACAGTCAAGCCCCCTTGTGCACTTGCACTCAACACCTGATTGCCAACCAGGCTGAGGGAACCTTTGGGCGCCTCCGTTACCCTTTAGGAGGCAACCGCCCCAGTTAAACTACCCACCAGACACTGTCCCTGAACCGGATAACGGCCCGAAGTTAGATACCCGAATCAACCAGAGTGGTATTTCAAGATTGCCTCCACCCATACTGGCGTATGAGCTTCACCGGCTCCCACCTATCCTACACAAGCTAACTCAGATACCAATGTCAAGCTATAGTAAAGGTCCCGGGGTCTTTCCGTCCTGCCGCGCGTAACGAGCATCTTTACTCGTAATGCAATTTCGCCGGGCCTGTGGTTGAGACAGTGGGGAAGTCGTTACGCCATTCGTGCAGGTCGGAACTTACCCGACAAGGAATTTCGCTACCTTAGGATGGTTATAGTTACCACCGCCGTTTACTGGCGCTTAAGTTCTCCGCTTCGCCCCCGAAAGAGCTAACAGGTC
>NZ_JARUBI010000005.1:1187500-2300000 GCF_029626125.1 Micromonospora sp. WMMD956
CCGGTCTGCCCGGCGGCGGCCACGAAACACTGGTTCTCGATGGCCCGCGCCCGCAGCAGGACCTCCCAGTGGTCACGCCCGGTGTGCACCATGAACGCGGCCGGCACCACCAACAGCGTGGCACCCTCGTCCGCGGCCAGGTGCCGGTACAGCTCCGGGAACCGGAGGTCATAGCAGATCGACAGGCCGACCCTGACCCCCTCGACGTCGACCACCACCGGCTTCTCCCCCGGGGCCACCGTCGCCGACTCCAGGTATGACACCCGGCCGGGGATCTCCACGTCGTACAGGTGGATCTTGCGGTAGGTCCCCGCGAGCGCGCCTGTGCGGTCGAAGAGCAACGACGTGTTCCAGGTGTGGTCCCGGTCCGGGCCCGCCTCGTGGAACGACCCGGCGTGCACCCAGATGCCGAGCCGGCGGGCGACGTCGGCGAAGAACCGGCCCACGGTGCCGTCGACGGGCTCGGGCGCCGGCATCCCGGCTGCCGTGCCGAGATAGTCGACATACTCCGGGAGGACCGCCAGGTCCGCGCCGGCCGCTGCGGCGCGGACCAACAACGCCTCTGCGGCCGCGAGGTTGGCGGCCCGGTCGTCGCGGGAGTTCAGCTGGCAGACGGCGACACGCATGACCCTCAGCGTACGGCTGGTGGGGCCCCCGCGACAGCCTCCACCGCCGGCGGAGGGGTCGTGGACCCCTCCCCACCGGGCGAAGGGGTCAGGCGGACTTCTCCTCGCGGTCCCGGCGGGCCCGGCGGCCGGTGAACTCGCGCGGCACGATCGTCGGGTTGACGTTCTCCAGGACCACCTCGCGGGTGATCAGGACCCGGGCGGCGTCGGGGTTGCTCGGCACCTCGTACATCACGGAGAGCAGGACCTCCTCCATGATGGCACGCAGGCCCCGGGCGCCCGTGCCGCGCAGCATCGCCTGGTCGGCGATGGCCTCCAGGGCCGGGGGCTCGAACTCCAACTCCACGCCGTCGAGCTCGAAGAGGCGCTGGTATTGCTTCACGAGGGCGTTGCGCGGCTCGGTGAGGATCCGCACGAGGGCGGACCGGTCGAGGCTACGGACGTTGGTGATCACCGGAAGCCGGCCGATGAACTCGGGGATCAGGCCGAACTTCAGCATGTCCTCTGGCATGACCTGGCTGAAGATGTCGTCGGTCGACCGCTCGGAGACCGAGCGGAGCCGCGCGCCGAAGCCCGTCCCGCCGTGGCCCGTGCGGGCCTCGATGATCTGGTCGAGGCCGGCGAAGGCGCCACCGCAGATGAACAGCACGTTGGTGGTGTCGATCTGGATGAACTCCTGGTGCGGGTGCTTGCGCCCGCCCTGCGGCGGCACGTTGGCCACCGTGCCTTCGAGCATCTTCAGCAGCGCCTGCTGGACGCCCTCGCCGGAGACGTCCCGGGTGATCGACGGATTCTCCGACTTGCGGGCGATCTTGTCGACCTCGTCGATGTAGATGATGCCGGTCTCGGCCCGCTTGATGTCGTAGTCCGCGGCCTGGATCAGCTTGAGGAGGATGTTCTCCACGTCCTCGCCCACGTAGCCCGCCTCGGTGAGGGCGGTGGCGTCCGCGATCGCGAAGGGGACGTTCAGCATCCGGGCGAGGGTCTGCGCGAGGTGGGTCTTGCCGCACCCGGTCGGCCCGAGCAGCAGGATGTTGGACTTGGCCAGCTCGACGGCGTCGCTGCCGGAACCCGGCGCTCCGGCCGCCTCGGCCTGGATCCGCTTGTAGTGGTTGTAGACGGCGACCGCGAGGGCCTTCTTGGCCTGGTCCTGGCCGACCACGTAGTTGTCGAGGAACTGGCAGATCTCCATCGGCTTGGGAAGCTCTTCCCACTTCACCTCGCCGGACTCGGCCAGCTCCTCCTCGATGATCTCGTTACAGAGATCGATGCACTCGTCGCAGATATAGACCCCGGGCCCCGCGATGAGCTTTTTAACCTGCTTCTGCGACTTGCCGCAGAAGGAGCATTTGAGTAGGTCGCCGCCGTCACCGATCCGTGCCACCTACGTTCTCCCTGCACTCATCGGCCGGTGCACCGGCCATGACCTGCGGACGCTGCGCTCCGTCCGTCTCCGTTCGCTCGCCGGACCGTCCCGACGCAGCGGTACGGGCCCGACGTTACCCGCTGGCGGGGGTTTCTCCGACCCCCAAATCGGGCGTGTCAGAGGTCGGCCGGCGACACGCCCGGCCGACCTCCGACCCCATGCTCGTCTCAGCTGGCCGCGTTGGCGGCGAGCAGCCCCTTCTTGCGGCTGGTGAGGATCGTGTCGACCAGCCCGTACTCGCGGGACTCCTCGGCCGTCATGATCTTGTCCCGGTCGATGTCCTTGCGGACCTTCTCCACCGGCTGGTTGCAGTGCCGGGAGAGCATCTCCTCCAGCTGCGTCCGCATCCGCATGATCTCCCGGGCCTGGATCTCGATGTCCGAACCCTGCCCGTAGCCGCCCTCGGTGGCCGGCTGGTGGATGATGATCCGCGAGTTCGGCAGCGCCATCCGCTTGCCCGGCGTGCCGGCGGCGAGCAGCACCGCGGCCGCGCTGGCGGCCTGCCCCAGGCAGACGGTGGAGATGTCCGGCCGGACGTACTGCATCGTGTCGTAGATCGCCGTCATCGCGGTGAACGAACCACCCGGCGAGTTGATGTACATGATGATGTCGCGGTCGGGGTCGGTGCCCTCGAGCGTCAGCAACTGCGCCATCACGTCGTTGGCGGACGCGTCGTCCACCTGGACGCCGAGGAAGATGATCCGGTCTTCGAAGAGCTTGTTGTACGGGTTGGACTCCTTCACCCCGTACGACGTGCGCTCGACGAAGGACGGCAGGACGTAGCGGTTGTGCACGGCCGCGAACTGGGGCGGCAGGCTCAGGTCGGTCATCGTCAGCTCCTCGGTCAGCTCAGGGTCCCGGCGCCTTCCGGAACCTGCGCGGCTCCGGTGATCACCTTGTCGATGAAGCCGTAGTCCATGGCCTCCTGGGCGGTGAACCAGCGGTCGCGGTCCGAGTCCGCCTCGATCTGGGCCTGGGTCTGGCCGGTGTGGAAGGCCACCCGCTCCTGGAACATCCGCTTCGTGTAGAGCATCTGCTCCGCCTGGATGGCGATGTCCGACGCGGTGCCGCCCATGCCGCCGGACGGCTGGTGCATCATGATCCGCGCGTGGGGCAGGGCGTAGCGCTTGCCCTTGGTGCCCGCGCAGAGCAGCAGCTGCCCCATGGAGGCGGCCATGCCCATCGCCACCGTGGAGACGTCGTTGTCGATGTACTGCATCGTGTCGTAGATCGCCATGCCCGAGTAGACCGAGCCCCCGGGCGAGTTGATCCAGAGGAAGATGTCCCGGTCCGGGTCCTCCGCCGCGAGCAGCAGCAGCTGCGCGCAGATGCGGTTGGCCACCTGGTCGTTCACCTCGCTGCCGAGGAAGATGATGCGTTCCCTGAGCAACCGGTTGTAGACCGAGTCGTCGAGGTTGCCAATGTTCTCGCCACCGCGGGCATCGATCGCCCGGAGCGGCTTCGCTGGGATGTGCATGTCGGTCATGGCAGCCCTTCGCTCTCCGTACCGTCCTACCCGACACTAACCGCTCGCCCGGGCGGCAGAGTCCCGGTCGGGGCGCTTTTCGCTCTCAGCGCAGCCCCTCCGGGACGTACCCGGAAAAGGGCTCGGGCCGCCGCCCACCGCAACCGGTGGACGGCGGCCGCACCCGAGATGTCAGTGCTCGTGGTCGTGGTCGTGGGCCTCTTCGCTCTCGGCGCGGATGGCGTCGAGGCTCACCTCGTTGCCCGCCGTGTCCTTGATCTTGATGCGCTCCATCACCGAGGCCAGCGCCTTGCCGCGCCGCACGTCGCCGAAGACGGCCGCCGCGCTGCCCGAGCGGACCAGCTGGTCGTAGTACTGCTGCGGGGGCATCCCGGCGCGCTGCGCGCGGTGGACGATCTCGTGGCCGAACTCGTCGTCGGAGACCTGGATCTCCTCGGCGTCCGCCAGGGTGTCCAGCAGCAGCTGGATCTTGACGCCGTCGGTCGCCGCCTCGTTGAGCTCGGCGTCGATCTGCTCCTCGGTCTTCTCCTCGGCCGCGAGGTATTCCTCCAGGGACGCGCCGATCCGCTCCAGCTGGTCGATCATGGCCTGCTTGCGGCCCTCGACCTCCTCGCGGACGACACCCTCCGGCGCCGGCACCCCGGCGGCCTCGACGAGCTGCTCCAGGGCCTTGTCCCGGGCGGCGTAGATCTGCTCGACCCGCTTGCCCCGGGTGACCCGCTCACGCACGTCGGCGCGCAGCTCGTCGATGGTGTCGAACTCGCTCGCCATCTGGGCGAAGTCGTCGTCCAGCTCCGGCAGCTCCTTCTCCTTGACCGTGCGCACGGTCACCGCCACCTCGGCGTCCCGGCCGGCGAAGTCGCCGCCGACGAGCTGGGTGGTGAAGGTGGTGCTCTCGCCGGCGGCGAGGCCGACGAGGGCCTCGTCCAGCCCCGGCAGGAGCTGCTTGCTGCCGACCTCGTGGGAGATGTTGGTCGCCGAGCCGCCCGGCACGTCCTCGCCGTCGACCGTGGCGTTCAGGTCGATCTGCACGTAGTCGCCCTCGACGGCGGCCCGCTCGACGGTCTTCAGGGTGGCGAACCGCTCGCGCAGGTTCTTCACCTGCTCCTCGATCTCGCTGTCGTCGATCTGGAGCTCGTCGACGGTGACCTCGATCGAGTCGAGCTCCGGCAGGGTGATCTCGGGCCGGACGTCCACCTCGGCGGTGAAGTTGAGGGAGTCGCCGTCGTTGAACTCGGTGATCTCGACCTCGGGGCGACCGAGGGTCTTCAGGTCGTGCTCGCGGACCGCGGCGAGGATGTTCTGCGGGATGGCCTCCTGCACCGCCTCGTTGAGGACGGTGCCCCGGCCCACCCGCTGGTCGATCACGGCGGCCGGCACCTTGCCCCGCCGGAAGCCGGGCACCTGCACCTGCGAACCGATCTCCCGGTACGCCTTCTTGAGGCTCGGCTCGAGCTCGACGAACGGCACCTCGATGGCGAGCCGCACGCGCGTCGGGCTCAGAGTCTCGACGGTGCTCTTCACAGGCGTACTCCTTGACGGATCTCAGTTGAGTCTGGGCGTGATTCAGCCCATCGAGTGTAGGCGAGCCTGAACGGCCCCTCGGCAGCGCCCGGGACACCAGGCGGGAACCGGCGGCTCCCGGGGCGCCCCGGCCGCGGACGACAGTCGGGGTGGCGGGATTTGAACCCACGGCCCCTCGCTCCCAAAGCGAGTGCGCTACCAAGCTGCGCCACACCCCGTGGCGACGAGAAGTGTATGCCGTCGAGGCGCGGCAGGGGTGCCGGGGCCGGACACGCCGCGTTGGCGCGCTGCGCGGGCCGGCGCCGGGCAGGACGCGGGCCGTCGCCGACATGTCGGCGACATGGCGGTTTCCAGGGGTGCGGATACCGCCACTTCCCCGGCATGAAGTGGATCATGGGTGCGCGCGGACAGGATGCGCGCCGAACCCGGGCACCGGGTAGGCTGTCGGCGCGCCCCGTGCACCGGGGCGCACGCGGGCGTAGCTCAATGGCAGAGCTTCAGTCTTCCAAACTGACGGTGCGGGTTCGATTCCCGTCGCCCGCTCCACACCCCCCGGCCGGCAGGGCTGCTTTACGCTCCGGCCCGAGGCACCCGTGACAGCCCTCCCGCTCGGACCAGCTCCGGCGTGCGAGGTCCACGGGCTCCATCCGGGCCTGGTCGAGATCCGCACGCGCCGCCATCCTGAGCTGCCAGATCGCCTCGGCGTACCCGTGGTAGGTCTGGTGGTACTCCCGGGAGGAGAGGGTCGCGCCGGACCGGACGGCGTTGCGCACGGCGATCAGCCTCTGGTAGGCGAGCTCTCCGGCCTTGACGAGTTCCACCGTGCCGGCCACGAGCAGTCGTTCCCGTGCGGCGAAGACGTCTGCCTCGTGGACCACGCGGTTGGCGCGACGGAAGCGGCGCGGTGGATCGTCGTCGTCCTGGGCGATCTCCCGTAGCCCGCTGTGGGCCGAGTCGAGCGCGACAGCAAAGTCGAGACAGTAGCCGAGGCGCTCTGCCTCCCGGCTGCGCCGACGCTCCTGGCGGCTGTGCTGCGCCTCCACGGTCACCGCGCCGGCGAGGGCGATGACAGCTCCGCAGACCGCGCCGATGACGGAAATCCATTCCACGTCTTCAGTTTCCACCGACGGTGACGAACCCGCTACGCCCTCCTGTCTCCAGCCCCGTCGACAGCAAGGAGACGACAGGAGGAAACAGGGGACGGGAAACCGCCACGCCCGGCCGGGGGATGCGCACGGGTCACGACCCGGTGCCGACGACACAGAGACCGGCCCAGTCGAACGGGCCCAGATCGGGGTTCTCTGCACGGATCTCCCGCTGCGCGGCGCGCAGCGCCGCCACCACCGGCGTCCCCCGCCCGACCTGCTGGACGAAGCGTGCGCCGACGTGCGCCGACGCGACGCCGCCGATCCAGCCGGTACCGGCCACCACGGTGTCGGCACCGCCGATCAGCGCGCCGACGGCCAGGCTCAGCGGGTCGTGCCCGTACCGGCTCGACGCCGTGCCGCTCCAGCAGCCGTTCAGCACCACCAGTCGGGGCAGCCGGCGCAGGGCGAGGGCGTCCATCGTGACGCTGTCGGGGCCGAACAGCGCCGTGGCACCGGGCTGGTCGCCGTGGCCCGACAGGTAGAGCAGGGCGGGGCGGAGCCCGTCGTCGATTGCCGGCAGCGCGGCGAGCTCCCGGTGGCCGCCCGGCCAGGTGGCCAGGGCGGACCGCTCCACCTGGTGGCTCGGCAGGCCGGGGTCGAGCAGGCTCGCTGCCGGGTCGGTCGCCGGCACGCGAGGTCCGCCGGTCGTCGCGGACCGGGCCAGGAGGAGTTCCATGGTGCGCAGGCTCGGTGCGAGGACGACCTCGGCCACGTCGCAGAGGTACGTTCGGTCGCGCGTCAGGGCCGCGTGCGGCAGGTGCCACAGCCGCGGATCCGGAACGATCATCACCGACCGGGGACGTTCCGGGGAGCCCGCCCAGACGGCCGGATCGGGCAGGAGGAACGCGCCGAGTTCGTCCCAGATGTCGCGGGCCACGCCTCGTCCCGGTGGGACCCCGGTGGTCATGCTGTCGAGCAGAGCCGCCAGGCGGGCGGAGGCGGTACGTAGCGTCGCCCGCCACGCCCCGTGGCGGGGCCGGGTCAGCACCGACGACCACCAGCCGTCCGACCTCGGCCCGAGGGTGATGACCACCACGACGTCGGCCATCGCGTCGAGGGCGGCCGGGGTGGGCAGGTGGCCGGGCAGTGGCGGCAGCGGTATCGGACCGGTCGGTCGCCCCGAGCGAATCGACGCGGCGGCGAGCCGGGCCACCGCGAAGACCTCGTCGACCGCCGCACGGTCGGTGGGCGGCGCGGCGATCGGGGAACGCGCGACGGCCTCCGCCGACCCGGCCGTCAGCAGGTGGTTCAACAGGTCGGCGCGTCCGGTCTCGGCGATCCGCGCGGTGGCCTCCGGCTCGCCGAGTTCGGTGTGTGTCAGCAGCGCAGCCGCGTACACCTCCTCCCGCGCGGCGTGCGTCGACCACCGCTCGTCCGGGTCGGGCAGCGAGTCGCGTTGCAGGTCGGCGGCGAGGAGAGCGGCCCGACCGGCGGCGTGCCGCAGCGCCGGCGGCAGTAGCTGCGTGGGTGGAGCCCGGTGCAGGTCGTACAGCGCGAGCATGGTCCGGTTGAGGTCCCGCCGTTGCGGTCGGGCGGCCAGGCCCAGGACGGCCGCCAGGTGTCCGGCGATGGTCGCCGGGTCGCCGTGGGAGGTGATGAGGTTGCGGGCCATGTGCCGGTGCCAACGCAGCGCCTCCAGCGTCTCGGCCCCCTCGTAGTAGGGCTGCGCCTCGCGCAGGGTGGCCGCGACGGCGGCCGGGTCGCCGAGGCTCTGCAGGACCTCGGCCCGTTCCAGCAGGATCTGACCGAGCCGGTAGGTGTCACCGTGGGCGCGGAACCGGGTTGCCAGGTCGTCGGTGAGCCGCAGCGCCTCGCCGAGCCGGCGCAGTTCACGCAGCGCCGCCACCTCGCGCAGCCGGGCGGTGAGGAGGTTCTCCTCGCTCACGCCGGCGAACGCCGCAGCGGCCCGCCGGTATGCGTCCAGCGCTGCTTCGGGTCGCCCGAGCGCGATCTCCAACCCCCCTTCCCGGTGCGCGATCAGTCCTCGGGTGAACGGGTCGAGGTCGCGGGTATCGGCGAACTCGCGAACCTCGTGCAGGACGTTCCGCGCGACCTCCAGCTCGCCCCGATGCCGGTGCAGCGTCGCCTTCTGCATCAGGACCCGGACGTGCTGCCGGGGAATGCGGGGCTCGTCGGCGTGCCGGCGGCACACCGCGATGCCCTCGTCGCAGTAGGACAGCCCCACGTCGTACCGGCTCGCCACCTCCCGCAGCGCCGCCATCTCCCGCCAGGCGTACGCGTGGAGCCACGCCGTGCCGGCGGGCAACGACTCCCGCAACAGGACGTGGTTCCACAGCTCCGCTGCGGTGAATGCCCCGCTGAGTCGGTGCCACTGGGCGGCGAACGCGACCGCCTCGTGGCAGCGCGAGCGGTCGTCCGCGCGTAGGGCGGTCCGGCTCTCCGCGAGCAGCAGCCGGATCGCCAGCCCTGGACGCCGCTGCCGCCAGGCCGCCGTCGCCTGTTCCTGGTACAGCTCGGCCAGTTGCCGCCACTGCCCTGCGGCGTGCAGTCGTCCGGCGGCGGGCTGCTGGTCGTGGCCGGCTGGCAGCGCGACCGCAGGATCGACAAGGCGGTCGAGAAGCGCCGATCGCCGTGCGGAGTCGAGCATCGCGCCACCGTCCATTCGAGGTCGACTGTGGAATGAGACCATGGGGGCCGTGACACACTCAGTTTCCGGGCGGGCGGTCGTCAAGTTCGTCGAGGAGATCGACGCGGCCGCCCGCGGGGATCTCACCACCCGGCTGGCGGAGGCCGGGCTCGCGCCCCGGGTCGGCTTCGACCTGGGCGAACTCGGTCTCGTTCCGGAACGGCTGCTGCCGGCCGCGGTGATCACCCTCTTCGACGACCTGGCCGCGGTGGGCGCCCACCAACTCGCCCGGGTCACGCAGACGGCGCGGGACTGGCTGGCGGCTGCCGCCGCGCCGGGTTTCGTCGAGGTGGAGATCGACGTCACCGGTCAGACGGTACGGGTCTGGGCCAGCGATCCGGACCGGGCGACCGAGACCGTGGGGAAGTTCCTGTCCGGCGGCCTCGCCGCCGGGCCGCTGACCTGGCACGGCGACCGGTGGGACGTCGCGCCGACGCCGGCGACCGGCCGGCTCGCCGGCCCGCCGCCCCGGGTGCTGGCCCTGGATACCGACTGGTTCTCCGCGAAGGGCGGTCTGAGCACGTTCAACCGGTCGCTCTGCGCGGCGCTCGCCCGAGCAGGCGCGGACGTCGTCTGCGTCGTCCTCGAACCGTCCCCGGAGGAGATCGCACACGCCCGCGAGGTCGGGGTCACCCTGGTGGCGGCACCCGCGGCGACCACCGGCGGGCTGCGGGACGCGCTGGCCCGGCGTCCGCGGCTGGCCGGCGGCTGGGCACCGGACCTGGTGATCGGACACGGCCGGATCACCGGCGGGCACGCCCGGGTCCAGGTCGAGGACCACTTCCCGGCGGCGGCCAGGGCACACATCGTGCACACCTGGTCGGATCAGATCGAATGGCAACGCGGTGACCGGCCGGACAGCGGCGCCATCGCCGAGCGACGCTGGAAGGAGGACATCGAGCTGGCCCGCACCGCGACCCGTGCGTTCGGCGTGGGTCCCCTGCTGCACGATCTCCTCAGCCGCGACCTTTCCGGCTACCCCGACGCCCCCGCTCCGGGGCGGGTCGATCCGGGCTTCGAGCTCGACGACGAGACCCTCCGCGTCCCGCCGCTGTGGCAGCAACGTCAGGTGGTGTTGTCGGGCCGGCTTGACGACTGGTCGGTGAAGGGGCTGGATCTGGCGGCACGGGCGGTGGGAGCGGCTGTGGAGTTGCTCAGTCTCGGCGGCACCGAGCCGGAACTGGTGCTGCGGGGCGTGCCGCCGAACGAGCATGGTCGGGTGCGGGAGCTGGTCCTGCAGTGGGCGGGCCGACGCAGCCTGCAGGTCACCCCCCGGGCCTACTCCACCAGTGCGGACGATCTCCGGGCCGACCTGCGCCGGGCGTGCCTCGCGCTCATGCCCTCCCGCGCCGAGGCATTCGGTCTCGTCGGACGCGAGGCCATCGTCGCCGGCACCCCGTTGCTGGTCAGTGCGAGGAGCGGGCTGGGGAGGCTGCTCCACGAAACGCTGACACCGCAGGACGCGGCGTTGACGGTGCTGCCGGTCGAGGACGACGAGTCGACCGACACCCGCCGCTGGGCCTTCGAGACGGCTCGCATCCTGCGGGACCCGGCAGGTGCCTTCGCCCTCGCCGAGCGGGTCCGGCGGACTATGGCGGCGCGGGTCACCAGCGCGAAGGCCGCGGCCTCCGTCCTGGATACGCTCGCCTGACTGCCACCGTCGGCCGAGCGGCCGTCGAGAGCATCGAGCCCGGTCACGCGGAGGGTCGGTAGCGCTCGCCACAGTCGCGGCACCGTTCACGATCGGACCAGTCCGCCCGGCCGAGCTCTTCCGGGGTCAACGGCGACTGTCCCAGGTCGGCCCGCAAGGCCATCCGGAAGGCCCAGAGCCCCTCGGCGAAGGGGTGGTAGACCCGGTGGTAGTCGGCATCGTCGAGGCGCGCGCCGGCCCGGATCGCGTCACGGATCGCGATGAGCCGCAGGAACGCGACTTCGGCCGCGGCCACCAGGGGTGCCGCACCCAGCACCAGCAGGCGTTCGCGGATCGCGTACACCCGGGCGTTGTGAAGCGTCTCGTTGGCCGCGTCGTGGCGTGCCGACGGTGGCAGGTCGGCGCGGGCCACCGCGCGCAGGGCGTTGTGGGCCTCGTCGAGCGCGAGCATGAACGCCACGGCGGTCGCCGAGGGGATCGGCAGCTCGCCCCGGGTCAGTGGTGCGTCGGGCCGGTGGTCGGTGGTGGGCTCGTCGGGGCGGGGCTGTCGCTGCCATCCCGTCGACGTGTCCCACGTCCGGTCAGCGGATGCGGCCCCCCGGGACGGCCGCGCATCGCGCGCCTGCGCCAGTCTGGCCAGCACACCGCCTGTCCCCAACGCCTCGTCACAGCGCTGGGCCAGCTGGACATTGCCCGGCGCTCGACCCGTCTCCACCTTGCTCAGATAGCCCCGGCTGTAGTTGACCTTCCGGGCCAGCCCGGACAGGGACAGCCCGGCGTGCTCCCGGAACCGGCGGAGGCACTCCCCCAGCCGCTCCGGACTGTTGGTCAGTGACTCGCATCCGTCGTCACGCACCGCGGTCATCGCGCAGCGTCGCCTTCGCAAGACACGTCGTAACTGTATCAATGTGAGCCCCTGTTCGACGGTGGTCCAGCGACTGGCGGGAGCCGCCGGACCACCGCCAGGGTCAGCAAGCGGGGGTCGATACCTGGTTCGCGATCAGCGACGAGTGGACGTAGCCGCTCGTCGGGCTGTTGACCCGGAACCAGCGGTTGGACGCGTAGTTGGAGTTCGGCGGGTAGACCCACTGGGAATCGACCCAGCAGACCATCGTGACGCCCGTACCGTTGCCGTAGTAGCCGTTGGACGAGCAACCGGTGTTGGCGCAGCTGCGGATGTTGGCGCCGCCGGAGTTGGAGCTGATGTACGGTCCCGCCGCCGCCGCGGGCATGCTCGTCACCGCCACGAGGGCGCCGGCGGCGCCGACGATCGCGGCGACCCGTGCGAGACGGCGGCGAACCGCCAGGTTGCTCTTCGACATCCTGGATTCTCCTCGTGTTGTGAGGGCTGGCAGGGAGGCCAGCTCGCTGCCATCAGAATCGATCGATCAGACCCCGTTCCGGAACGGGTTTCCTGTCGCATCAGGCCAGGAGGAGACGGTGCAACACGCCGGGATCCAGCCCCGGCGGCATGACCCGTGCACGGCCAGTACGCGGCTGCCACCCGCGAGCAGCGCGCGCAGCAGGTCGGGGGACAGCACCGAGGACTTGACGACGAGGCTCACCCCGGAGGCGGCGGGCAGCCGGGCCGGCCGTTCCCGCACTGACATCCGCCGATGCTGACAGACCAGGGCGTTCCCGGCCATCGGGTCGTCGTCAGGACGCGGTACGCGACCACTGCTGGTTGGTGCCGCCGTTGCAGGCGTACTGCTGGATGTCGGCGCTGTCGCCGGTGCCGGCGTTGACCACGTCGAGGCACTTGCCGCTGTGCCGGGCCCGGAGCTGGAAGTAGTCGCCGATCGCGACCCACTGCCACTGCTGGTTGGCGCCGCTGCCGCAGGTGTACTGGATGATGTTGGCCCCGTCGGCGGTGGAGGCGTTGGCGACGTCGAGGCACTTGCCGCTGTTGACGTTGACGACGCGGACGTAGCCGCCGCCGGCGTCCTGGAACTCCCACTTCTGGTTTCCGCCGCCGTTCCAGGTGTACTGCCTGATCTCGGCGTTGTTGGCCGTGGAGTAGCCCACCACGTCCATCACCTTGCCGCTGTGCCGGGCGGTGACGCGGTAGTAGGCGGGCGAGTTGCCGGTGACCGTCCCGGTGGCCGTGTCGATGGTGACGGACGGGTACCAGGTCAGGCTCATGCTGGTGCTGGACGGGAAGGCGATCGGCAGCCAGACGTACTGCGAGTCGCCGACGGGGCCGCCCCACGCTCCCGCCCAGCGGTCGCCCAGGTAGAGGTAGCTGGTGGTGGAGGTGCCCTGGATGGGCAGCACGTAGGCCGGCTGGGAGCTGAAGGTGTTGCTGTTGCCCACGTCGGTCCAGCCGCTCCACGGCCCGGAGATGCTCGGCGCGGTGGCGTACTTCGCCTGGTTGGGGCTCCAGCCCGTCGCTCCGGAGGTCAGCAGGAAGTACGTGCCGCCCCGCTTGAACATGGCGGGCGCCTCGCGGGTCGCGCCGGCCCAGAAGTTGCCCACCAGGCTGGCGACGTTGAGGTAGTCCGAGGTGAGCCGGTAGATGTGCAGGTCGCGGTTCTCGTTGGCGGCCGAGATCATGTACGCGGTGCCGTTGTCGTTGTAGAGCGTGATGTCCCGGGACATGTGCTGGCCGAGCGGCCGGAAGCTGCCGTGGTAGGTGTAGTTGCCGTCCACGGTGGCCGACGAGGCCACGGCGGCCCGCGCCTCGTTGTAGTCGGACCCGTTCTCCTTGTGCATCCACATCACGTACCGGCCGGTGCCGGCGTTGTAGATGACCTTCGGTCGCTCGATGTTGGCGCGCTGCAACTCGCCGGCCGACGACTGGGTCAGCACGTTGTTGCGGAACTCCCAGGTGCGCAGGTCGGTGGAGCGGTAGACGGAGACCGCCCGGAAGGTGTTGTCGGGGTTGCGGTTCTCGCCGAACCAGTAGTAATAGTCGCCGACCTTGAGGACACCGCCGCCGTGGGCGTGCACCACCGCGCCGCTGGTATCGGTGAACTGCGTGCCGTTGGTGACGGTCACCGGTGCCGCCTGGGCACCCGTGCCCGGCCCGAGCGTCGTCGCCAGAGTCACGATGAGCGCCACCCCGAGAGACAGGAGGCGCCGTCCGTTGCTTCTCATCCGATCGTCCCTTCTGGGCCGGGACGACCATTAACCCATCGATAGTCACCCATGCGCAACAGCCTGGTAACCGGACTGTGGGACGCGGGTCGCCGGACGGACCGCCCGGCGGCCGGGGCGGCGCGGGCGAGGTCGTGCCCGATCCCGGACAGAGTGGGCTCCCGCTCGGGACGATGCCACTGTTTCCCGGATCGAGCACGACCCCCACCCCCGGCCCCCGCCCCCGGCGACCTCGCGCCCCGGCGAGGCCGGCGCAGCCGACCGGCCGGCGACTACCGGCTACAGGTCAGTGCGGGGACGCCGGCCGCTCCGCTGGACCACACCATCATCCCGAACGTCGTCCAGCCACCGGGCGCCAGCGTCCCGTTGTACGACGCGTTGCCGACGACGACGTCGCTGCCGGTGGTCTCCACCACGCCGTTCCAGGCCGCCGAGATGCGCTCGTCGCCGGGCCACCGCCAGCTCACGCGCCAGCCCTGGACCGGTGCGCTGCCGGTGGCGCGCACGGTGACCGTGGCGACGAAGCCGCCGGTCCACCGGTTGTCGACGGTGGCGGTCGCGGTGCACACCGACTGGTCGGTGGTGCGGGCCGGCCCGCCGATGACGTACGGGTCCCTCTTGCCGTCGGGCTCGCTGAACCGGAACCAGTAGTCGGTGTTCGGGGTCAGCCCGCCGACGGTCACCGTCCCGTTGCGCTCGGGCCCGGTGAGGGCCTGGGCGGCGGGGTTGCGCCACTGCTCCGCGTCGGAGCGGCTGGTGAAGAGGTGCACCTGCATCGGCGGGTCGTAGCCGCAGGGCGGGGTGAGCAGCATCCCGTAGGTGATGGTCAGGCTCGTCGCGGTGGTCGCCGTCACCTGGCCCCAGATCGGCAGCGCCGGCGGGCACGCCACGGTCGGGGTGGGGATCGGCGGCGCCGGGGTCTGCATCGCGGCGGGGGGCGCGGCGGCGGCACCGGCCGCGCCGGCCCAGGTGGCCAGGGTCAGGGTCGCGGCGGCGAGCACCACGCCGGGCATCCGGAACATCCGTACCTCCTTGGATCGCGGGGACGCGCCGACCGGCAGGCGGGCAGCGGTCGGCAGCGGTCGCCGGGAGGGCGGCCCGGCACCGGATGGCCCTGCCACCCCGCGCACCTTCCCAGGCTGGTTCGGGGCTTCGCGCCGGCTCCCGGGCGCGCGACCCAGCGACAGCCTTCCATTCGATGAACGTCGATGCAATAAGCCGTTCCGGTCGGCCACGGACAGCCGTCAGGGCAGCCTCCGGCGCGGCCGTCAGGGCAGCCGGGGCTCGGCGTCGAGGCCGTCGACGACGCGGGTGGCGATCCGCTCCAGGGCGCGTACCTCGTCGGGGTCCAGCCGGTCGAAGACGAGCCGCCGGACGGTGTCGACGTGGGCGGGCGCGGCGGCCTCGATGGCCGCGCGGCCGGCGGCGGTGAGCACCACGAACGCGCCCCGGGCGTCCTGGGGGCACTCCTCGCGGTCGACCAACCCTCGCCGCTGCATGCGGCCCAGGTGGTGCGACAGGCGGCTCTGCTCCCACTGGAGGTCTCGTTGCAGCGCGAACGGGCGCAGCCGCCCGTCGGGGGCCTCGGCGAGCTGGGCCAGCACGCCGTAGTCGGCGAGGGAGAGGCCGGCGTCGGCCTGCAACTGCCGCCCCAGCCGCGCGGCCACCTCGGCCTGCATGCGCAGGTACGCCCGCCAGGCGCGCTGCTGGTCGTCGTCGAGCCATCGGGTGCCGGCCATGGGCCCAGCGTACCAGTGATGCATGACACGTCATGGACGGAATGAATGATGCGTCATGCAGGTTGAGGCCAACGTACATGACACATCATGAGATTCCGGAGGAGATCGAGATGAGCACCGCCACCCGCACCGACCTCGCCCAGCTGACCGGCACCTACACCATCGACCCGAGCCACACCCGCATCGGCTTCGTCGCCCGGCACGCGATGGTGACCAAGGTGCGCGGCGCGTTCAACGAGTTCGAGGGCTCCGTCGCCTTCGACGCGGCCGACCCCGCCCGCACCGACGTGCGGGTGACCATCCAGGCCACGAGCATCGACACCCGCAACGCCCAGCGCGACGCGCACCTGCGCAGCAACGACTTCCTGGCGATGGAGACCTACCCGGAGATCACCTTCGTCTCCACGGCGTTCCGGCAGACCGGCGAGGACACCTTCGACCTCACCGGCGACCTGACCGTCAAGGGCGTCACCAACTCCGTGACGATCCCCTTCACCTACGAGGGCGCGGCCAACGACCCGTTCGGCAACCTGCGCCTCGGCTTCGAGGGCGCGGTGACGATCAACCGCAAGGACTACGGCGTGACCTGGAACGCGGCGCTGGAGACCGGCGGCGTCCTCGTCAGCGAGAAGATCACCCTGGAGTTCGAGGTCTCCGCGATCAAGAACGCCTGATCCCGCTCCCCCTCCCCACCAGCGGCCTTCGAGAGGAGCTCCCATGAGCGCCACGCCGACCCCCCGGGTGGACGTCCGCCGGGCCGACGACCGGTACAAGACGGATATCGCCTGGCTCGACTCCAAGCACTCGTTCTCGTTCGGCAACCACTGGTCGGCCGACAACACCCACCACGGGCTGCTGCTGGTGAACAACGACGACGTCGTCCGGGCGGGCACCGGCTTCGAGACGCACCCGCACCGGGACATCCTGTTCGTGCCCCGGGGCGCGGTGACCCTCGAAGGGTCCGGCGCGCTCGGCACCGCCGACGCGGTCCGCTTCACCGCCACCGGCGGGCAGCGGGTCACCGCCACCGAGCCGGCCGAGATCCTGGTCTGGGAGATGCACGCCACCGTCGCCGGCTGAGCCCGTCCGGCGGTGGCGAGGGACCGCTGTCCGGCCCTGCGTACGATGCGGGGCCGGACAGCGGCTCGTCCCGGCGGAGGTGACGGCAGATGGCAGGCCAGCACGAGGGGTTCGCCCTCGGCGTCGACCTCGGCACGTCCAACACCGTGGCCGTGCTGCGCTGGCCGGACGGGCGGACCCGGCCGCTGCTGGTCGACGGGCAGCCGGTCGTCCCCTCCGGGGTGTACGCCGACGCCGACGGCCGGCTGCACGTCGGCCGGGACGCCCGGCGGCTGGCACAGGCCGACCCGGGGCGCTACGAGCCGAACCCGAAGCGCCGCATCGACGCCCCGACCGTGCCGCTGGGCGACCGCGGGTACGCCCCCGCCGACCTGCTCGCCGCGGTCCTGCACGCGGTGGGGCAGGCGGCCGTCGCCGCAGTCGGCTTCCTCCCCCCGGCGGTGCTCACCTGCCCGGCGTCCTGGGACGACGCCCGCCGCCAGGTCCTCGCCGACGCGCTGCTGCGGGCCGGCTGGCCGCAGGCCGCCGAGCACACGCTGTCCGGTCCCACCCCGCCCGGCACCCGGCTGCTGCGCGAGCCCGTCGCCGCCGCCCGCTACTACGCCCAGGTGCTGCGCCAGCCGGTGCCCGTCGGCGGCTCGATCGCCGTGTTCGACCTCGGCGGCGGCACCCTCGACGTGGCGGTGCTGCGCAACGAGGGCGCCGACCCGTGGGGCGACTCGGGCTTCACCGTGACCGCCACCGGGGGCGTGCCCGACCTGGGCGGGCTGGACCTGGACGCGGCCCTGGTGGCCCGGCTGGGCGAGCGGGTGTCCGCGACCGACCCGCAGGTGTGGCAGCGGCTCACCGCGCCGGCCGACGCGCCGCAGTGGCGCGACCGGCACCAGCTGTGGGAGGGCGTCCGCGAGGCGCGGGAGATGCTGTCCCGGGCCACGGTCGCGCCGGTGGTCGTGCCGGGCCTGCCGGCGGTGGTCGAGCTGACCCGCGAGGACGTCGAAGGCGTCGCCGCCCCGCTGCTGGCCCGCGCGGTCGCCGAGACCCGGCGGGTGATCGCCGCCGCCGGCCTCACCCCCGACCGGCTCGCCGGCCTGTTCCTGGTGGGCGGCCCGACCCGGATGCCGCTGGTGGCCCGCATGCTGCACGCCGAGCTGGGCGTCGCGCCGACCGTGCTGGAGCAGCCGGAACTGCCGGTGGCCGAGGGGGCGCTGACGGACCTGCCGGCCCCCCGCCCGGCCCCCGCGCCGCCGGGCGCCCCCGCACCGCCACCGGCCGCCTCCGCTCCACCACCGGCCGTGCCCGCCCCCGCTCCGCCGCCAGGCACCCCCATTCCGCAGCCGACCGTGCCCGCCGGCGCGCCGGTCACCGTCTGGGGCCCGCCCGGCACGCCACCGCCCGGGCCCGCGTCGCCGACCGCGCCCGGGTCGCCCGCCGCCCCCGGGTCGCCGCCGGCCGCCCGCCGGCGGCGCGCGCTGTGGATCACGGTGGCGGCGGTGCTCGCCCTCGCCGGGGTGGGCGTCGGGGCCGCGCTGTGGTTCACCCGGGACCGCTACCCGGGGCTGGAGTTCCAGAACCTGGCCGAGGTCGAGCGCGTCCCGGCCGGCGAGGACCGGCCGACCGAGACCCTCACCGCGCTGCTCGGCGACGCCGGCTACGCGGCGTACCCGCTGCCGGACGACCGGCTGGAGATCGTGGCGGTCGACGCGGGGACCGGCCGCACCCGGTGGCGCAAGCAGACCACGCAGGCTGCGCAGCAGTGGGAGGCGCTCGTCGCCGTGCCCGGGGCGGTCGCGGCCCTCTCCGACCCGATCGGCGTCGACGCGCCCCGCGAGCTGGTGGTGCGCGACGCCGCCTCCGGCGAGCAGCGGTGGAGCCGCAGCATCGGCGACGACGACCGGGTGATCTTCGGGCGGGACGTGGCGGTGCTGGTCGACACCGCCGGGAACCGGCTCGTCGGGCTGCGGATGCGCGACGGGAACCAGGTCTGGGCCCAGGACAACCCGCGCGACTCGTCGGGCAACGCCCGCAGCGCCGTGCTGCCCGTCGAGACCGCCGAGGCGGCCGGCGGGCCGGCGTACCCCGACGGGACGCCCCGCGACCCGTGGCGGGGCCGGGCCGACCGGCTCGTGCAGATCGGCGCGGACCGCTCGGCCCGGCTGCTCGACCTGGCCGAGGGCACGGTGCTGCGCAGCTGGCCCGCCGTCGCCGACCTCGACGACCAGATGGTCGCGCGGGACGACCGGTTGTACGTGGTCGACGACGCCGGGGTCGGCGGGTACCGGCTGCTCGGGTACGACCTGACCCGGGTGGCCGAGCCGACGGTGCTGCACAGCGCCGCCGACGACGGGCGTCGGGTGGCGGCGCTGGTGGCCTGCGGCAAGCACCGGGCGTGCCTGTTGGAGGCCCCGGCCGGCGACGCGGACCGCGCCGAGGTGGTCGCCGTCGCGGAGGGCGAGAGGGCGAAGCGCTGGGCGACGCCGGGGGCCCGGGAGCTGGTGCCGGTGGGCGCGCACCTGATCGTGCGGCGGCAGTTCCCCGAGGCGACGTCCACGCTGTTCGACCCGGCGGGCCGCGCGGTGCTGCGCGACCGGGGCGGGGTGGCCGTGCGGCTGGACGCGGGCAACGTGCTGATCTTCGCCGACCCGCTCAGCGGCGGCGAGGCCGACCGCAGCCTCGCCGGGCTGGCCGTCGACGGCACCGGCCCCGTCGAACTGGGCCTGGCCGAGGACGTGCGCAGCGAGTCCTGCTCGTGGAACACCAGCGTGCTGCTGTGCGGCGCGGCGAAGGACTTCGTGCTGTACCGCTTCGCCCCGACGCCCTGACGACGGCAGCGGTGGATCGCCGCCCGGCCCCGCCCGCCGGTGCGGAGCGGGCGGAGCCGGGCGGCCGTCGATCGGCCGTCAGGCGGGTCGGCCCCCAGGCGGGGCGGCCGTCAGGCAGGGCGGCCCCCAGGCGGGGCGGCCGTCAGTCGGCGCTGGCCAGGTCCCGGAAGACGGTGAGCGTGGCCGGGTCGTCGATGGTGGCCGGGACCGGCTCGTCGCGCCCCTCCACCAGCCCACGCATGGTGCGGCGCAGGATCTTGCCGGAGCGGGTCTTCGGCAGCGCCGGCACGACGGTCACCCGGCGGAACGCGGCGACCGGGCCGATCCGCTGCCGCACCAGGGCCACCAGCTCGGCGGCGAGGGCCTCGGGGTCGACGTCGACGCCGGCCTTCAGCACGACGTACCCGCTGGGCACCTGGCCCTTCAGGGCGTCGGCGACGCCGATCACGGCGCACTCGGCGACCGCCGGGTGCCCGGCCAGCACCTCCTCCATCGCCCCGGTGGAGAGCCGGTGCCCGGCCACGTTGATCACGTCGTCGGTGCGGCCCATCACGTACAGGTAGCCGTCGGCGTCGAACCGGCCGCCGTCGCCGGTCAGGTAGTAGCCGTCGAAGGTGCTCAGGTAGGACCGGACGTACCGCTCGTCGTCGCCCCAGAGGGTCGGCAGGCAGCCCGGCGGCAGCGGCAGCCTGAGCACGATCGAGCCGTCGACGCCCGCCGGCACCTGTTCACCCCGCGAGTCGACCACCCGCACGTCGTAGCCGGGGACCGGCACCGAGGGCGAGCCGGCCTTGATCGGCAGCGGTTCGAGCCCGCGCGGGTTCGCCGCCACCGGCCAGCCCGTCTCCGTCTGCCACCAGTTGTCCACCACCGGCACGCCCAGCCGCGCCCCGGCCCAGGCGAAGGTGTCCGGGTCGAGCCGCTCGCCGGCCAGGAACAGCGTCCGCAGGCTGGTCAGGTCGTACCGGCCGATGCGGGTGCCGTCCGGGTCCTGGCGGCGGATCGCCCGGATCGCCGTCGGCGCGGTGAACAGGGCGGCCACCCGGTGCTGCGAGACGACCCGCCAGAACGCCCCCGCGTCGGGCGTGCCGACGGGCTTGCCCTCGTAGAGCACCGTGGTCGCCCCGGTGAGCAGCGGGCCGTACACGATGTAGGAGTGGCCGACCACCCAGCCGACGTCGGAGGCGGCCCAGAAGACGTCGCCCGGCCCGATGTCGAAGACGTTGGCCATCGACCAGCGCAGCGCCACCGCGTGCCCGCCGTTGTCGCGGACGACGCCCTTGGGCCGGCCCGTCGTGCCGGAGGTGTAGAGCACGTAGAGCGGGTCGGTGGCGGCGACGGGGACGCAGTCGGCGGGCTCCGCGCCGTCGAGGGCGTCGTCCCAGGTGACGTCGCGGCCGGGGGTCAGCGGGGCGGGGTGCTGCGGGCGCTGCACGATCACGCACCGCTGCGGGGCGTGCTCGGCCTCGGCGAGGGCCGCGTCGAGGATCGGGTGGTAGGGCACGATCCGGTCCACCTCGATGCCGCACGAGGTGGCCACGACCACCTTCGGCCGGGCGTCGTCGATGCGGACGGCCAGCTCGTGCGCGGCGAAGCCGCCGAACACCACGGAGTGCACCGCGCCGATCCGGGCGCAGGCCAGCATCGCGACCACCGCCTCCGGGACCATCGCCAGGTAGAGCAGCACCCGGTCGCCCCGGCCGACCCCGAGCCGCCGCAGCGCCCCGGCGAACCGCGCGGTCGCGTCAAGCAGCTCGGCGTACGTGTAGGCGCGGGTGACGCCGGTGACCGGGCTGTCGTGGATCAGCGCCGGCTGGTCGCCCCGCCCCGCCGCCACGTGCCGGTCGAGGGCGTTGTGGCAGGTGTTCAGCTCGCCGTCGGGGAACCAGCGGTACAACGGGGCCCGGGTGTCGTCGAGGATCCGCTGCGGGGGCCGGTGCCAGTCGATCTCCGCCGCCGCGTCCCGCCAGAATCCGGTCGGGTCGGTGATGCTCCGCTCGTACGCTGCTCGATACGCGCCCATCCGGCCATGATCGCCGGGGGCGGCGGGTGGGAACGACGGCCGGCCGGCTCCGCTGCGCCGGACGTACCCCCCGGGTCGCCGAACGGCGCGGCGGCCGGGTGCCGGGCGCGGGCCGGACGGTCAGCCGGTCCGCTCCGCGCAGCCCGGCCCCGCCGGGGCGGATGAAGGCCCGCCGGGCGGGTAAGCGGCGTCGGCCTGGTGAGGAACGGCCCGCGTCGCGCGGGCCGCGACGGCGACGCCCGGGCGGTCCGGCCTTCCGCCGACCGCCCGGGCGCGGCGGGCTCAGTTGCCGGTGACCCAGTTCCAGGCGGAGACCACCCACTCGGTCTGCTGGAGGTAGGCGACCCCCAGGCCGACCAGGAAGACGGCCGTCACCAGGTGGGCGCCGCGCGCGCTGCGCCGGACCCGGCCGAGCTGGCGTTCCAGGACCACCCGGCCGAGCAGCCGGGACAGCCCGAACAGGCCCGCGGCGACCAGCAGGCTCAGCAGGAAGGTGAGCACCGGCGCGCCCAGGTTGCCCCGCCCGGAGATGGCCCAGATGCCCCAGCAGACGAAGGCGAACAGGGCGCCCGCGGCGCTCCACTCGCCGCCGACCCGGAGCTGGTTGAGGTGCCAGCTCAGCGGCCGGCGGGGCGCCGACACGTCGGACCACTGCCCGTCGTGACCGCCGTGGCCCCCGTGCTCGACGGTCGGGAACTGCTCCGTGCGCGGCGGGCGGCGCTGGCCGACGGACGCCACGCCCCGGCGGAAGGCGTCGGGCTGCGGCGGCACCCCGACACCCGGCTGCGGCGGCACCTCGACCGTGCGCTCCGCCCACGGCTGTGTCTGGTCTGCCATCTCGTGTCCTCCCCCTGACCGATGCCGGCGTCGCCGGTCCGTCATCTCCGAGGGTAACCAGCCGGCAAACCCGCTCGCCCGGGCGTGCGCCATGGGATAGACACGGCGGATGACGGATACTGCCCTGCCGATCACCGTCGGCCGCCCCGACGACTTCGACGAGCTGTCCCGCCTGGTCGAGGTCGCGTTCCACACCACCCTCGACGCCGAGACGCGGGACGCGGAGCGGAGCATCTTCGAGCCGGAGCGCAGCCTGGTGGTCCGCGACGGCGCGGACCTCGTCGCGTCCGCCGGGGCGTACACCCGGGAGCTGACCGTGCCCGGGGCGGTCGTGCCGGCCGCCCACGTGACCATGGTCGCGGTGCTGCCCACCCACCGCCGCCGGGGCCTGCTCACCCGGCTCATGCGCCGGCAGCTCCGGGAGGTCCGCGACGCCGGCCGGGAGCCGGTGGCCGTGCTCTGGGCCAGCGAGGGCCGGATCTACCCCCGCTTCGGCTACGGCCTCGCCGCCCAGCAGCTCGTCGTCGAGTGCGCCACCACCGAGCTGCGGCTGCCCGCCCCGACCGCCGCCGAGGGCCGGCTGCGCCTGGACCGCCCGGCCGCGCGGCGGGCCGAGCTGGCCCGGCTGTACGACCGGCAGCGCGCCGACCGCCCCGGCTGGTCCGACCGGGACGAGCGGTGGTGGCGGTACGTGCTCGGCGACCTGCCCGGCCACCGCAACGGCGCGACGGAGCGGCGGGTGCTGCTGCACGAGGCCCCGGACGGCGAGATCGACGGGTACGCGCTGTGGCGCTCCCGGCGCGGCTACGAGACCGCCGGCCCGCGCGGGGTGACCGTCGTCGAGGAGCTGGTGGCCGCGAACCCGGCGGCCCGGGCGGCGCTGTGGCGGCTGCTGCTCTCGCTCGACCTGACCCGCCGGCTGTCCTATCAGGGGCCGGTGGACGACCCGCTGCTGCGGCTGGTGAACGAGCCGCGCCGGCTGGAGCCCCGGGTGGACGACGCGCTGTGGGTGCGGGTGGTGGACGTGCCGGCCGCCCTCGCCGGCCGCCGGTACGCCGCCGCCGTCGACGTGGTGGTCGAGGTGACCGACGAGCTGCTGCCGGAGAACTCGGGGCGCTGGCGGCTGACCGGGGGCCCGGACGGGGCCCGCTGCGTGCCCGCCGACGCCCCGGCCGACCTGGCCTGCGACGTGCGGGCGCTCGGCGAGCTGTATCTGGGCGGGGTGGGGATCACCACGCTCGCCGACGCCGGACGGGTCGCCGAGCTGCGCCCCGGTGCGCTCGCCGCCGCCGGCCCGGCCTTCTCCTGGCGCCGGGCACCGTCGGGGATGGGCGTCTTCTGACGCCCGGGTCGCGTCGGGCCGGACCGTCCGGCCTGGCCGGGGCGGCGGGCCGATCCGGTTGGTCCGGCCGTGGCCGGCGGCCGATCGGCCGGTCCGGCCGGGGGCGCGGGGGCGGCCCCGGGCGGTACGGTCGACGGATGGGTGACGCGGAGCGACGGCGACGCCGGTCGAGGCACCACACCGACGGCGAGGCCCTCGCCGCCACGGCGGGGACGCAGGACGTGGCGGCCGACCCGCCGCGCCGGCGGCCCGCCCCCGGCGGCGACGACCGGGACGGCGGCGACCGGGGCCTGCGCGGCCTGGTCGGCCCCGGCTCCTCGCAGGTGGGGCCCCGGGCGGCGATGCGGGCCCGGGACGCCGCCCGACCGACCGAGGCGGACCTGGCCGAGGCGGAGCAACGGGTGGTCGTCGTCCGGCGCAACTGGGTGCCCCGCGAGGACCTGCCCCGCTCCGGCCGCTGAGCTGCGCGGGGCGGGGCGGGTCCTCGCGCCGGGTCAGGGCAGCTCGGGCAGCTCGCGGCTCTGCTCGTACGCGGCGACCTGCTCGATCCGCCGGGCGTGCCGGGGGTTGCCGGAGAACGACGTGGTGAGGAACGCCTCGACGATGGCGGTCGCCTCGTCCAGGGTGTGCTGGCGGGCGCCGACGGCCACGAGGTTCGCGTCGTTGTGCTCCCGGCCGAGCTGGGCCGTGTCGATGTTCCAGGCCAGCGCCGCCCGGGCGCCGGCGACCTTGTTGGCGGCGATCTGCTCGCCGTTGCCCGAACCGCCGATGACGACCCCGAGACTGCCCGGGTCGGCGACCACCCGGGTGCCCGTGTGCAGGCAGAACGCCGGGTAGTCGTCGTCCGGGTCGAAGACGTGCGGCCCGACGTCGACCACCTCGTACCCCTGCTTGGCGAGGTGGCTGGCCAGGTGCACCTTCAGCTCGAAACCGGCATGGTCGGATCCCAGATAGACGCGCATACCGCGCAGTCTGTCAGGCCGGCTCACGCGCCGACGAGCGGGCGGCGGCGCGGAGCCGGTTGCGTCACAGAATCCCAGGTCAGCGGGGCAGCTCGGCCACCACGAGGCCGCCGCGGGCCTTCGGGGTGAACCAGGTGCTCTTGCGCGGCATCTTCTCCCGGGCCAGGTTCACCGCGACGAAGTCGTCGACGGTCACCGGGGCGATCAGCACGGCCAGCTCGGCCCGGCCCGCCTCGACCTCGCCGGTCAGCCAGCTCGCCGGGTAGTCGCCGCCGACGTACGTGATCCGCTTGTCGCCGGGGTCGAGGCCGAGCGCGTCGCGCAGCAGCACCCGCTCGACCAGGGCGTGGTCGAGGTTCTCCAGCCGGCCGCCGTCGACGTGCGGCAGGCGCACGGCGTACCCCTGGTCGGGGAGCCGGAGCGCGACGGTGCCGCCGGCCGTCGGGACCTCGACCGGGCCGTCGAGCGGCTCGACCTCGGCCCCGGCGGCGCGGAGCCGGTCGAGCAGCTCGGCCGGGGTGACGGTCAGCTCGCTGACGAGCCGGTTGTAGGGCTGGATGGCGACCGACGCGGGGGTGGTCACCACGGCCAGGAAGCGCGGCAGGCCGCCGGTCTGGGCGGCGAGGCTGCGGTGGTTGCCGTCGGCGACCACCAGCTCGCCGCCGCCGGCGAGCGCGGTCAGCGCGTCCTGCTCCGGGCCGGGACCGAGCAGCCACACGGCGTGCGTGCGGCCGGCCTGGTCCGTGTCGGTCGCGGCGGGCACGCCGGCCGTCTCGGTCGCCGCCGCGAGCGCGGCGTGCAGCTCGTCGCCCCGGCCGGTCTGGAGCAGGAGCACGGGCGAGAGCAGGTGCCCGAGCGCCTCGGCGAGCGCGACCCGCTCCCGGACCTTGGCGATGAAGACGTCCTCGTTGCGGATGACCAGGCCGGGCTCGTCGGCGCTGGTGGAGATCTGGTCGGTGTCGACCATGGCGAACAGCCCGTACGCGGTCTCCTCGCCCGGCGCGCTGATCCGGTAGAGGACGACGACCTGCTCGGCCGGGGTGTAGCTGCCGTCGGCCTTCGCCTCGGCGAGCCGGGTCACCGCGTCGGGCAGCGCGTCGAGGAACGACCTGCCCAGGCTCTCCGGGGCCCGGTGGGGCATCTCGATGCCGAGGGCACTGTGCGGGTTCGCCTCGATGATCGCGGTGATCTCCGCGTCGTCGGCGAACTCGTCGTAGTTCTGCGCGCCGGTGCCGCCAGTGGTGATCCAGGCCCGGGCGATCGGATGCACGACCGTCATGTCCGCTGACGCTACCGCCGCGGGGTTACGCCACCCCCCGCGCCCCACCCGAGTCCACCAACTGAGCGGGGCCCCCGCCCGGGGCGCGCGCGGGCCGGCGCGCGCCCCGGGCGAGGGTGAGAGGGGAACCCTTCTCTGCCGCAGGCGTTAAGAGGGGGCCCTTCCTTACTCGAAGCTCGGGCCGACCTCGCGGGAGCGCTTCAGCTCGTAGAAGCCGGGCGTGCCGGCGACCAGCAGGACGCCGTCCCAGAGCCGGCCGGCGGCCTCCCCCTTCGGGCGCGGGGTGACCACCGGGCCGAAGAACGCCACCGGGGAGCCGTCGGGGCCCGGCGCGTGGATCACCGGGGTGCCGACGTCCTGGCCGACCGGCCGCATGCCCGCCTCGTGGCTGGCCCGCAGCGCCTCGTCGTGGTCGGTGGAGTCGGCGGCGGCGGCCAGCTCCGGGCCCAGCCCGGCGTCGGCGAGCGCGGCCACGTACAGGTCGCGGCCCAGCTCCTCCTTGCCGAGGTGGATGCGGGTGCCCAGCGCCGTGTAGAGGGCGCGGACGGCGTCGGGGCCGTGCTGCTGCTGCACCGCGACGCACACCCGCACCGGGCCCCAGCCGGCCTTCATGAGCTCCTGGTACTGCTCGGGCACGTCCCGGCCCTCGTTGAGCACCGACAGGCTCATCACGTGGAAACGGATGTCCACGTCGCGGACCTGTTCCACCTCCAGCAGCCAGCGGGAGGTCACCCACGCCCAGGGGCAGATGGGGTCGAACCACATGTCGACGGCGACACGCTCGGTCACGTGAGGTTCCCTTCGCGACGGGAGGGCCGAAAGCCGGCGCCTCGTCCCTCGATCCTCACCCCACGGCGCATCGACCGGTAGCGGAATGAGAGCGTGAGCTCGACCACCGCGAGGTGCCCTCGCATGGAAGACTCGGATCGGAACCGGTCGCCACGAGCGAGCGGTGGGCTGGCGCCGCGGCGGCGCACGGCGAGAGTGGGATGGAGACGAACAGTGCCGGGAGTGCGCAACCTGACCCAGGTGGAGGCCACCGAGCGGGCCCGCCTGCTTGAGGTGACCGGGTACGACATCAGTCTGGACCTGTCGACCGCCGTGCAGGCGGCCGACGGACGCACCTTCCGGTCGGTGACCGAGGTCCGGTTCCGTTGCGCCGAGCCGGGTGCGGCCACCTTCATCGAGGCCGCCGCCGAGTCGGTCCGGTCGGCCACCCTCAACGGCGTCCCGCTCGACCTGTCGGGCTGGTCGGCGGAGAAGGGGCTGGCGCTGCCCGGCCTGGCCGCCGAGAACACCCTTCTGGTGGACGCCGACTTCGCGTACTCCAACAGCGGGCAGGGGCTGCACCGCACGGTCGACCCGGTCGACGGGGAGACCTACCTCTACAGCCAGTTCGAGACGGCCGACGCGCAGAAGGTGTTCGCCTGCTTCGACCAGCCCGACCTCAAGAGCGTCTACACCTGGCACGCCACCGTCCCGGAGCACTGGCGGGTGGTGTCCAACATGCCGGTGGCGCGTGAGGAGCCGGCCGGCGAGGGGCTCAAGGCGGTCCACTTCGCGGAGTCGGCGCGGATGAGCACCTACATCACCGCGCTCTGCGCCGGCCCGTACCACGAGGTGCGCGACAGCCACGACGGCATCGACCTGGGGGTCTACTGCCGGGCGTCGATGGCGCAGCACCTCGACGCCGACGACCTGTTCCTGATCACCAAGCAGGGCTTCGACTTCTTCCACGAGCAGTTCGGGGTGCGCTACCCGCTGCCCAAGTACGACCAGCTCTGGGTGCCCGACTTCAACGCCGGGGCGATGGAGAACTTCGGCTGTGTCACGCACGCCGAGTCGCACTACATCTTCCGCTCGCAGGTCACCGACTTCGAGTACGAGCAGCGGGCCAACACGATCCTGCACGAGCTGGCGCACATGTGGTTCGGTGACCTGGTCACCATGCGCTGGTGGAACGACCTGTGGCTCAACGAGTCGTTCGCCGAGTGGGCCAGCCACTGGTGCAACGCCCATGCCACCCGCTTCACCGACGCGTGGACGACGTTCCTGTCGATCCGCAAGAACTGGGGCTACCGGCAGGACCAGCTCTCCTCCACCCACCCGGTCTACTGCGAGATGCCGGACCTGGAGGCCGTCGAGGTCAACTTCGACGGCATCACGTACGCCAAGGGCGCGAGCGTGCTCAAGCAGCTCGTCGCGTACGTCGGCGAGGAGCCGTTCCTGGCCGGGCTGCGGGCCTACTTCGGCAAGCACGCCTGGGGCAACGCCACCTTCGACGACCTGCTGTCGGAGCTGGAGGCGGCCTCCGGCCGGGAGCTGCGCAAGTTCGCCGCCCAGTGGCTGGAGACCGCGCAGGTCAACACGCTGCGTCCCGAGGTGACGATCGGCGCGGACGGCAGCTACGAGCGGGTCGTGGTGCGGCAGGAGGCCCCGTCGGGGCACCCGACGCTGCGCACGCACCGCATCGGCGTGGGCCTGTACGACCTGACCGACGGCCGGCTGGTGCGCCGCGACCGGATCGAGGTCGACGTGACCGGCGAGTCGACCGAGCTGACCGACCTGGCCGGGGTGCGGGCCGCCGACGTGCTGCTGCTCAACGACGACGACCTGACGTACACGAAGCTGCGCCTGGACGAGCGGTCGATGGCCACGGTGGTGCAGCACATCGCCGGGTTCGAGTCGTCGCTGTCGCGGGCCCTGTGCTGGATGGCGGCGTGGGACATGGTCCGCGACGCCGAACTGTCGGCCCGCGACTACCTGGCGTTGGTGCTGGCCGGGCTGCCCGCCGAGACCGACATCAACCTGGTCACCGCCACCCTGCGGCAGTCCGTGGTGACCACCCTCAACCTGTACGCCGACCCGGCCTGGGCCCCGACGGGCTGGGCGCAGCTGGCCCGGGCCGCGAAGGCGACGCTGGCCACCGCCGAGCCGGGCAGCGGGCTCCAGCTCGCCTGGGCGCGCACCTACGTGCAGGCGTCCCGCTCGGCGGAGGACCTGGCCACCGTCCGGGGCTGGCTGGGCGGGGTGGACGTGCCCCCCGGGCTGGCCATCGACACCGAGCTGCGCTGGGTGATCCTCCAGTCGCTGATCAGCAAGGGCGTCGGCGGGCCGGCCGAGATCGAGGCGGAGCTGGCCGGCGACCGCACCGCCAGCGGCGAGCGGGAGGCCGCGTACGCGCACGCGCTGGTGCCGACGCCGGAGAACAAGGCGGCGGTCTGGGCGCAGCTCACCGGCCCCGACGCGCTGCCGAACTGGCGCAACCGGGCGCTGTTGCAGGGCTTCGCCCCGGCCGTGCAGGCGGAGCTGGTCGCGCCGTACCGGGAGCGGTACTTCGAGGTGGTGGACCAGGTCTGGGCGCAGCGCGACAGCGAGCCGGCGCAGGAGTTCGTGCAGCTCGCGTACCCGACGCAGCAGGTCTCCGAGGACACGGTGGCCGCCACGGACGCGTGGCTGGCCGCCGCCGGCGACAAGCCGGCGTCGCTGCGGCGGCTGGTCGCCGAGGGCCGCGACGCCGTCGTGCGCGCGCTGAAGGCCCGCGAGCGCGACGCCCGCAGCGCCTGACCCCACGTGGTACGCGGCCCGGGGCCGGCGGTGGACGCGAGTCCACCGCCGGCCCCGGGGCGTTTAGTGTGGCGTGAGGAGGTGGACGCGATGGCACAGCCGACGTACGGATGGCAGCCGCCGGGGCGCGGCTGGCGCGAGGAGGACCTGCGCGACCTGCCCGAGAACGGGAACCGCTACGAGATCATCGACGGGAGCCTGCACGTGACCCCGCCGACCGGACCGGACCACCACGAGCTGGCCGACGACATCCGGATGGCGCTGCGCCAGGCCGCTGCGCCGGGCTGGCGGGTCATCCGCGAGATCGGCGTGCGGGTGCCGGGCGGCAACCTGATCCCCGACGTCACGGTGCTGCGGCCGACCGCCCCGCGGGAGCGGATGTGGGCCGAGCCCGTGGATGTGGCGCTCGTCGTCGAGGTCGAGTCACCCAGCAGCCGCCGGCACGACCGGTTCACGAAGCCGGCCCTCTACGCCGAGGCCGGCATCCCCGCCTACTGGCGGGTCGAGCGGGGCGACTTCGGGCCGGTCGTGTACCGCTACGAGCTGGCCAAGGACGACCACTACCGCCTGCTCGGCACCGTCGGCCCCGACGACCCGGTGGAGGTCGCCGAGCCCTGGCCGATGACGCTCGACCCGGGCCGCTGGCCCCGCTGACGCAGCCGTGGTGAGAAGGGTGCCCTTCTCGACAGTAGGCGTTAAGAAGGGGCCCTTCCTTACGCCCGGCCGGCGTGGCTGGCGAGCTGGTCGAGGCCGCTGATGATGCCGCCGGCCAGGTCGCCGCCGCCGAAGGACGCCACCATGGAGAGCGCGGCGAGCTTCGCGTAGGTGTCGGGGATGCGCTTGCGGGCCTGCCGCCCGGTGACGATCTCCAGCTGGCGCTGGTTGGGCGACACCGCGATCAGCACGGACCGGTCGGGGTCGGCGAGCTGGCGGTGCAGCCGCTGGGCGTGCGCGCGGATCGGCTCGTCGAGCCCGCCGACGTAGACCGAGAAGACCAGCCCGGTCCCCTGGTCGGCCAGGCGGAGCGCCTCGTCGATGCGCAGCAGCTGGCGGGTCGAGAACGGCCCGTCCAGCACCTCGGGCGGGGTGCCCGCCTCGGCCTGCTTCTCACCAACGGTCACTTGCGCCTCCGGTTCCACCGGCCGGCGCCTCGACGCCGGCCCGGTCAAGCTTGTGGCTGGTCAGCGCCGGCGCCTGCGCGCCCGCCGCCAGCGCGGTGCCGGCCGAGTCGGCCAGCTGCTCCGGACGGCCCAGGAACCAGACCGGAGTGAAGTCGAAGGGTCGACCCGGCCGGTAGCGCTTGGCGCCGCCACCGGAGGAACGGCCGCCGGCGAACGCCAGCGCGGTGATCACCAGCACCACGGCCGCCGGGATGCCGACGAAGACCAGCAACGTCTCGGTAACAGACAATCCCAACGCCCCCAGGCGGAAAGAGAGACCAGGAACTTCCGGGTCGGTTGGACGATCATGACATCGGCTCGCCGACTCCGCTCGTATTCACGTTAGCGGAGCCCACGGCCCGCCAGACTGCGGGGTGGCGATCCCACCCGCCACTGGCGTGCTCAAGCTGCGCGGCGACGCCGATCAGGGTCGCGTCGGCGCCGTAGCGGCCGGTGAGCAGGACCCCGACGGGCAGCCCTTCGGCGGTGCGCCCCAGCGGCAGCGACACGGACGGTTGCCCCGTGACGTTGAACACGGCGCAGTACGGCGAGAACCGCCGTTGCCTGTCGAAGTCGCGCTCGGGGTCGCCGTCGGCGGTGAACCAGCCCACCTCGGCCTGCGGCGCGGCCAGCGTCGGGCAGAGCAGCAGGTCGCAGCCGGCGGTGCGGTGGGCGGCCCGCCGCGCCTGCGCCTGGAGCTCGCCGAGGGTGCTCGTCAGCGTGCCGGCGGAGATCTCCGCGCCGCGGGAGCGCAGGAGCCGGGTCAGCGGCAGCAGGCGGCTCTCCCGCTCGGGCGGGACGGGGGCGAGCGCCAGGACATACCACACGATCTCGAACAGCGGCCACACCTCCGGGCCGAACGGCGCGGGGACGTCCACCACCTCGTGCCCGGCCTCGGCGAGCAGCGCGGCGGCGGTGTCGACGGCGGCCACGCAGTCGGGGTGGACGGGCTCGTCGGCGAGCATCGGGGCGGTGAACCGGCCGACCCGCAGCCGGCCGGGCGCGGCGCCGCGGGCCGCGCCGAGGTAGCCGCCGTCGGGCGCGGGCGGCGGCAGGTAGGGCTCGCCGGGCACCGGCACCGCCATGACGTCGAGCAGCGCGGCGACGTCGGCGACGGTGCGCCCCAGCGGCCCGTTGATCGGCAGCCCGAACGCGCCGAAGCCCACCGGCCCGCCGGGGACCGTGCCCCGGCTCGGCTTGTGGCCGACGAGGCCGCACAGCGAGGCGGGGATGCGCAGCGAGCCGCCGCCGTCGGAGCCCTGGGCGACGGGGACCAGCCCGGCCGCGACGGCCGCCGCCGCCCCGCCGGAGGACCCGCCGGCCGTGTAGGCCAGGTCCCACGGGTTGCGGGCCGGCGGCGCGACCAGGCCCTCGGAGTAGAGCGAGCAGCCCAGCTCGCTGGTGGTGGTCTTGCCGAGGCTGACCAGCCCGGCGGCGCGGATCAGCCGGACGACGTCGGCGTCGACCGGGGGCACCAGGTCGGCGAAGGCCGCCGAGCCGAACGTGGTGCGCACCCCGGCGGTGAGCGTCAGGTCCTTGATCGCGGTGGGCACGCCGTGCAGCGGGCCGCGCCCCTGCGCGGGGGCGGCGTCGGCCACCCGCGCCGCCTGGCGGGCCGCCTCGCCGGTGACGGTGACGAACGCGCCGACGGTGTCGCCGAGCGCGTCGACCCGGGCCAGGTGGTGCTCGACCAGGTCCGCGCTGGAGCACTCGCCGCGCGCGATCGCGGCGCCCTGCTCCAGGGCGGTCAGGTCGTGCAGCTCGGCCACCCCGCCATCCTGCCCGACCCCGCCCCGCCCCGCCGCCCGACACGACCGAGCCGGTCAGGTCAGGCGCGGCGGCCTGCCGAGGAAGCGCAGGGCGTTGGTGGAGAGGAGCTTGGCGCGCTGCCCGGCGGTGAGGAAGCCGGCCTCGCGGACCACCCGGCCCGCCGGGCGTTCCCCCAGCGGGTACGGGTAGTCGCTGCCGACCAGCACCCGGTCCTCTCCCATCGTGTCGACGAGCAGGCGCAGCGCCGCCGGGGCGAACACCACCGAGTCGACGCAGAACCGGTCGACGTACGCGCTGGGCGGGGCGGCCGACGCGCCCCGGACCAGGTCGCCCCGGCGGTGCCAGGCGTTGTCGGCGCGGCCCAGCCAGAACGGGAAGCTGCCGCCGCCGTGGGCGAAGCAGATCCGCAGCGTCTCCGGCACCCGGTCGAACACCCCGCCGAGGATCATCGCCAGCACCGACAGGTGCGTCTCGGCAGGCATCCCGGTCAGCCAGCGGGCCATCCACCGGTCGAGCCGGGGGCCGTCCGGCATGTCCCACGGGTGCACGAAGACGGGCGCGCCGACGTGCGCGCAGTGCTGGAGGAAGGTGACCACGCCCGCGTCGTCGAGGTCGCGGTCGCCGACGTGGTTGCCGATCTCCACCCCGACGTGCCCGGCCGCGAGGCAGCGGTCCAGCTCGGCGCAGGCCGCGTCCGGGTCCTGCAGCGGCACCTGGCAGAACGGCACGAGCCGGTCGCCGCCGCCGGCCGTGACCTCCAGGGTCAGGTCGTTGAAGATCCGGGCGACCTTCGCCGCCTGGCCGGCGGGCCGGTCGTAGCCGAAGAAGACCGGCGTCGGCGACACCACCTGCACGTCGACCCCGTCGGCGGCCATGTCGGCCAGCCGGGTCGGCGCGTCCCAGCACTCCGCCCCGACCGGCCGGAACTCCGTCTCCCCCACCATGATCATGGCGGCCCGCTCGGAGTCGACCCGCAGCCAGGGCCAGCCGGACCCGCCGCACGCCGCGCCGAGGTCCGGCCACCCCTTCGGTACGACGTGCGTGTGCACGTCCACGACGGGCCGCCCCGCGACGGCGGGGCCGGGTGCGGGTGCGGGTGCGGCGGGTCCGGTCATCAGCCCTTGCCCGGGTGCAGCGCGCCGCACTCGCCGCAGGTGCGGGCGGCCTCGTCGGCGTAGAACGCGCCGAACACCGGGGGCAGGTCGGCGGCGATGTCGCGGACCTGCAACTCCACCTCGTGCACCTTCGCCCCGCACTGCGGGCAGTACCACTGGAACTTCTCCAGCGTGCCCTCCTCGCGGACCCGCTCGACGACCACGCCGATCGAGCCGGGCTCGGGGCGTTGCGGCGAGTGCGGGGTGTCGCGCGGCAGCATCCACATCTGCCCCTCGCGCACGTGCACCGTACGCGGCCCCTCCGGCGTCATCAGGTTGACGTGCATGTTGCCCTTGACCTGGTAGAAGAACTCCTCGTACGGGTCGACGTGGAAGTCGGTGCGCTGGTTGGGCCCGCCCACGACCATCACGATGAAGTCGTCGCCGCCGGGGAACATCTCCTTGTTGCCCACCGGCGGCTTCAGCAGGTGCTGGTTCTCGGCGATCCAGCCGGGGAAGCTGAACGGCTCGGCGATCTCACTCATGACTGACCTCCCGAACTCACGACTGACCTTCCGAACTCATGGCCGACCTTCCGGACTCACGACCGGCCTTCCGCCGGAAGAAGTGCCACGGCCTGCATCTCGATCAGCAGGTGCGGGTGCGGAAGCTGGTGCACGGCCACCGTGGTCCGGGTCGGCCCGTCCACGTCGAAGAACTCGGCCCACACCTCGTTGTAGCCCCCGAAGTCGTTCATGTTGACCAGGTACGAGGTGACCTGCACCAGGTCGGCCAGGTCCGCGCCGACCGAGCGCAGCAGGTCCCGCAGATTGCCGACGACCGCCCGGGTCTGCTCCCGGATGTCCAGGTCGGTGGTGCCGAACTCGTCCACGGCGACCCCGGCGAACGTGTTGTCGGGCCGCCGCGACGACGTACCGGAGACGAAGACGAAGCCGCCCGCGACCTTGACATGCGGAAACGCCCCGCGCGGCACGGCCTTCCCGGCAACCACCCGCGCCTGCCCGCTCACGACGCCGCCCCGGACGACGCGGCCCGCAGCGACGCGACGCCGAGCTTCTCCACGACGGCCCGCACGTGCGCGCCCGGCCGCAGCGGCACGGCGGCCGTGGCGGCACCGGCGAGAAACACCCAGCCGGAGCGCAGCCGCACCCCGTGCCGGCCGGCGAGGCGCAGCCCCTCGTCCAGGGCCCGGCGCGGGTCGCCGAGGATCGCCGCGGTCGAGCCGACCTGCGCGATGCGCCCGTCGACCTCCAGCAGCACGCCGAGGTTGTCCAGCCCGTCGGGCACCGGCGACCACGGCCCGACCACGAACGCCCCCGCCGAGGTGTTGTCGGCGATCACGTCCGGCAGGGAGAAGGTGAAGTTCGCGTACCGGGAGTCGATCAACTCGATCGCCGGGGCCACGGCGCGCACCGCGTCGGCGAACGACCCGACGGGCTCGCCCGGCTCGGGCACCCGGTCCAGCAGGAACGCCACCTCCGGCTCGACCCGGGGGTGGATGAAGTCGGCCACGTCGACCGTGCCGCCGTCGGGCACCCGCATCACGTCGGTGAGCCGCCCCCAGATCACCTCGTCGACGCCGACCTGGGCCATCTTCGCGCGGCTGGTCAGCCCCATCTTCAGCCCGACGAGGCGCTCGCCCCGGTCGAGCCGGCGCTGCACGAGGGCGGTCTGCACCGCGTACGCGCCGTCGACGTCGAGGCCGGTCTCGGCGGCGAGCTGGCCGATGGCGGTGGCCGTGTCGGCCGCCTCGCCCAGCCTCGCGGCGATGCCGGCGGTGTCCACCCCGATCATGACTTCTCCTCGCTGAAGCAGGTCCGCACCGAGCCGAGCCCGGAGATCCGCGCCTCGTACGCCGCGCCGGGCGTCACCGGCACCATGGGCCCGAGCGCCCCGGAGAGCACCACGTCGCCGGCGCGCAGCGGGTCGCCGGCGCGGGCGAGGGTGCCGGCGAGCCAGCCGAGGGCGTGCAGCGGGTTGCCGAGGCACGCCGCGCCCGCGCCGACCGAGACGGGCTCCCCCGCGTGCTCCAGGACCATCCCGCACAGCCGCAGGTCGACGTCGGCGAGCCGGCGCGGCGCGGCGCCGAGCACGAACAGCCCGCTGGAGGCGTTGTCGGCGACGGTGTCGACGATGGAGATGTCCCAGCCGGCGACGCGCGAGTCGACGATCTCGATGGCCGGCAGCAGGTGGTCGACGGCCCGCAGCAGGTCGACGGTGGTGGGCCGCCCGACGGTGAGGTCCGCGCCGAGCACGAACGCGATCTCCGCCTCCACCCGGGGCTGGAGCAGCCGCCCGACCGGCACCTCGTCGCCGTCGGCGACGGCCATCGCGTCGGTCAGCACCCCGAAGTCGGGCTCGTACACGCCGAGGCTGTCCTGCACGGCCCGGGAGGTCAGGCCGATCTTCGCGCCGACCCGGCGTTCGCCCCGGCCGTGCCAGGCCCGCGCCTGGCGCTGCTGCACGAGGTACGCCGACGCGACGTCCCCCTCGGGCAGCAGCCGGCCGCGCAGCGGCGGGCAGGGCCTGCCGCTGGACCGGGCCTCGGTCAGCTCCCGGGCGGCGGCTTCGATGTCGACGGTCATGTGAGGTCCACGCAGACGTTGGTGAGTTCGGAGTAGAAGTCGAGGGAGTGCACGCCGCCCTCGCGGCCGATGCCGGACGCCTTGACCCCGCCGAACGGGGTGCGCAGGTCCCGCAGGAACCAGGTGTTGACCCAGACGATGCCGGCGTCGAGGCGGGCCCCGGCCCGGTGCGCCCGGCCCACGTCCCGGGTCCACACGGTCGCCGCGAGGCCGTACTCGGTGCCGTTGGCCAGCGCGTACGCCTCCTCCTCGGTGTCGAACGGGGCGACGTGCACCACCGGCCCGAAGATCTCCTCGCGGTTGGTGCGGGCGTCGGGGCCGAGGCCGGTGAGCACGGTGGGCCGCACGTACGCGCCGCCGTCGCGGGCGTCGCCGAAGGCGGGCGTGCCGCCGCCGGCCCGGAACTCGGCCCCCTCGGCGCGGGCCAGGTCGTGGTAGCCGAGCACCTTGTCCCGGTGCTGGTGGGAGATCAGCGGCATGTTGACGGTGGCCTCGTCGGCGGGCCACCCGTACGCGAGCGCGTCGGCCGCCTTCGCCAGCCGCCCGACGAACTCGTCGAACACGGGCCGCTGCACGTAGATCCGCTCGGTGCACAGGCACACCTGGCCGCCGTTGGTGAAGCTGGACCGCACCGACCCGGCGACGGCGGCGTCGAGGTCGGCGTCGGCGAAGACCAGGCCGGCGTTCTTGCCGCCCAGCTCGAACGAGACGGCCTTCACCCCGTCGGCGGCGGCCCGCATGATCGCCCCGCCGGTGGCGGACTCGCCGGTGAACGTGATCGCGTCGACGCCCGGGTGGCGGGTGAGGAACTCGCCGGCCGAGTCGGGGCCGAAGCCGTGCACCAGGTTGAACACCCCGTCGGGCAGCCCGGCGGCGGCCAGCACCTCGGCGAGCAGGGTCGCCGAGGCGGGGGTCTCCTCGCTGGGCTTGACCACCACGGCGTTGCCGCAGGCCAGGGCCGGGGCGACCTTCCAGGTGAGCAGCAGCAGCGGCAGGTTCCACGGCACGATCACGGCGACGACGCCGACGGGCTTGCGCACGGCGTAGTTCAACGCCCGCCCGCCGGTGGGGGTGACGGTGGTGAACGACTCCGTCGGTGCGGTCGCCACGATCTCCGCGAACGCCCGGAAGTTGGCCGCGGCCCGGGGCACGTCCAGCGTGCGGGCCTGGCTGATGGACTTGCCGGTGTCGGCGACCTCGGCGGTGACCAGGTCGGCGAAGCGGCGTTCCAGCTCGTCGGCGACGCGGCGCAGCACCTCGGCGCGGTCCCGCTCCCCCGTCCGGCCCCACGGCCCGCGCAGCGCCGCCCGGGCGGCGGCCACCGCGTCGTCGACGGTGGACCGGTCGGCCTCGACCACCTCGAAGACCGGCTCGCCGGTGACGGGGCTGCGCTTGGTGAACCGCCGGCCCGCGGCGACGAACTCCCCGCCGACGAAGTGCCGCAGCAGCGGCGGCCCTTCGGCCGCCCGCCCGGCCATCAGGCCCGGATCCCAGGTCACGCTCACCGCCGCCGCCCCCGGGTCCACGCCGCGCCGACCGCGCCGGCCAGCAGCGCCGCCGTGCCGGCGGCCACCGCCCCGAGCGCCGCCTGCTGGCGGCGCACCCGCCGCCGCACCCGCGCGTACGGGGTGGTGGAGAAGGAGACCAGCTCGTACTGGGAGGCGTACCGCCCGGGCAGGGCCCGCTCCAGCGCGTGGTCGAGGCGGCGGCGGGCCTGGAAGACCGGGGAGGCCACCTTGTCGCGCATCTCCACGAAGTTGGCCAGGGCCATCCGAGCGATCGCCTCGGCGTCGTCCTGCCGCCGCGCCTGGAACAGCGGCAGCGCGGCCGCCCAGTCGTCGGCGCACTCGTCGAGGCAGCGGTCCAGCGCCACCACGTCCTCGAACGCGCAGTTCGCGCCCTGGCCGTAGAACGGGACGATGGCGTGCGCGGCGTCGCCGAGCAGCCCGACCCGCCCGCCCGCCTGCCACGGGGTGCAGCGGACGGTGCCGAGCACCCCGACCGGGTTGTGCTGGTAGTCGTCGACCAGGTTGGGGGCCAGCGGCAGCAGGTCCGGGTAGTGGGTGGCGAAGTGCCGCTCGATCGCCGCCGGGCTGGTCAGCGAGGCGAAGCTCGCCGTGCCGTGGGTGGGCCAGAACAGCGTGCAGGTGAACGAGCGGTCGGGGTTGGGCAGGGCGATCATCATCGACGTGCCGCGCGGCCAGATGTGCAGGGCCGCCGGGTCGAGGGCGAACTCCCCGCCCAGCGGGGGGAGGGTCAGCTCCTTGTAGCCGTAGTCGAGGAAGTCGAGGCTCTCTTCCAGGACCCCGTACGCGAGGAGTTGCCCGCGCACGGCGGAGCCGGCCCCGTCGGCGCCGAGGACGACCGGCGCGGCGGCCGTGGTCTTGCCCCGCGGGGTCTCGAAGGTCATCTCTCCGGTGGCCGGGTCGAGGCCGACGAGCCGGTGGTCGAAGGCGGCCCGCACCCCGGGCAGCGCGGTGGCGGCGGTGAGCAGGGCGTTGTTGAGCGCGCCCCGGCTGATCGAGTTGATCGCCCGGTCCCCGGCGGCGCTGTAGGACTGGAACGCCGGCTCCCCCGTCACGGGGTGGATCATGCGCCCGCGCATCGGCAGCGCGTCGGCCAGCACCTGCTCGGCCAGGCCGATGCGGCGCAGCGCGTCGAGCCCGCGCTCGGACAGCGCCAGGTTGATCGAGCGGCCCCGCTCGACGCGGCCGGCGCGCGGGTCCGGCCGCCGCTCGTAGAGCGCCACCCGGTAGCCGCGCCGGGCCAGGAAGCAGGCCAGCAGGCAGCCGGCCAGCCCGGCCCCGACGACGGCGATCTCGTCCCGTTCGGGGTTCATGGGGTCACCTCCGCGACCGTCGCGGCCAGCGCGTCGGCGACCCGCCAGCAGTCGTGGTACGTCGAGTAGAGCGGCACCGGGGCGAACCGGACGACGTCCGGCTCCCGGGCGTCGGCTATCACCCCGTGCTCGTGGCGCAGCCGCTTGGTCAGCTCGCCCGCGCTGCCCGCGCCGACGCGCACCGAGAGCTGACAGCCCCGGCGGGCCGGGTCGCGCGGCGTCACCACGGTCAGCGGGCGGGTCGCGGTGACGTCGTCGAGCAGCCGCTCCAGGTAGCCGGTGAGCCGCACGCTGCGCTCCCGGAGCGCCGGCATGCCGACCGAGTCGAACAGCTCCAGCGAGGTGCGCACCGGGCCCATGGCGAGGATCGGCGGGTTGGACACCTGCCACGCCTCCACGGTCGCCGGGGGCCGGGAGGTGGGGGCCATCTCGAACCGGGTGGCCGCCTCGGTGCTCCACCAGCCCTCGAAGCGGGGCAGGTCGGCCCGGCCGAGGTGCCGCTCGTGGACGAAGACGCCGGCCAGCGCGCCCGGGCCGGAGTTGAGGTACTTGTAGGAGCACCAGGCGGCGAAGTCGACGCCCCAGTCGTGCAGCGCGAGCGGCACGTTGCCGGCCGCGTGCGCCAGGTCCCAGCCGACGACCGCGCCGGCGGCCCGGCCTGCGGCGGTGATCGCCGGGATGTCCAGCAGCTCGCCGGTGAGGTAGTTGACCCCGCCGAGCAGCACCAGCGCGATCGTGTCGCCCTCGGCGGCGAGCAGGTCGGTCACGTCGGCGGTGCGCAGGGCGTCCTCGCCGGGGCGCGGGCGCAGCCGCAGCACGGCGGCGTCGGGGTCGAGGCCGTGGAAGCGGGCCTGGCTGCGCACCGCGTAGCTGTCCGACGGGAAGGCGGAGTCCTCGATGACGATCCGGGTGCGCCGCCCCGCCGGCCGGTAGAAGCTGACCATCAGCAGGTGCAGGTCGACGGTGAGGGAGTTCATCACCACGGCCTCCGTGGGCCGCGCGCCGACCAGCCGCGCGACGGGCCCGGTCAACAGCTCGTGGTACGACAGCCAGGGCCGCTGCCCCTCCAGGTGCCCCTCGACGCCGAGGCGGCCCCACGCGTCCAGGTCGGCCAGCAGCTCGGCGCGGGTGGCCCGGGGTTGCAGGCCGAGCGAGTTGCCGGCCAGGTACGCGGCCTCCGGGTAGCGCCCGCCGTCTGCCGGCGGCACGTGGAACAGGTGCCGGTGCCCGGGGTCGGCCTTGTCGAGGCGGTGCGCCTCGCTCTCCGCGACGGTCATCGTGTCCTTCCCGCTCACATCGCCGTCCGGGCCGACCACAGCTCGGGGAAGACCACCCGGGCCATGCTGCGCTGCAACCAGGCCAGCCCGGCGGAGCCGCCGCTGCCGACCTTCGCGCCCATGGTGCGCTGCACCGCCTTGACGTGGTTCCACCGCCAGTCGCCGAACTGCTCGGCCACCTCGGCCAGCGCCTCGCCGAGCAGCCGCAGCTCGTCGCCCGGCCCGCCCGCGCCGCCGGCCTCCTCGCCGGCCGTCTCCCCGACGCCGGCCTCCACCTCGTCGGCTGCTTCCTCGTCGTCGTAGATCGCCACCCACGCGGCCTCCACCGCCGGGTGCGGCCGGTGCTCCTCGGCGACGTCGCGCCCCAGCACCTCCGCCGGCACGGCGAAGCCGCGGCGGGCCAGCAGGGCGACCACGTCGTCCCACAGGCTCGGGGCGGCCAGCGTGGCGCGCAGCTCGGCGTGTACCTCGGCCTGCCGGCGGAACGGCCGGATCAGGGCCGCGTCGCGCAGGCCCAGCGTGAACTCCAGGTGCCGGTACATCGCCGACTGGAAGCCGGAGCCCTCGCCGAGCAGGTTGCGGAACCGGTTGAAGTCGGCCGGGGTCATCCAGCGCAGCCCCTTCCAGGCCGCGTTGAGCCCCTCCAGGTGCAGCGCCGCGCGGCGCAGCGGGGCCAGGGCGGCCCGCACCCGGTCGGCGCGCAGGCAGCGCTGGGCCTCGCGCAGCTCGTGACGGGTCAGCCCGAAGTAGAGCTCCATGATCTGACTGACCATCAGGAAGGACATCTCGCCCGGGTCGTCGCTCAGCGGCTGCTGCAACCGGTGCAGGGTGCTGGCGTGCACGTACGCGTCGTAGGGCACCCGGTCGGCGAAGTCCAGGGTCGGTTCGCCGCCGTTACGGGCCGCCCGGGCCGCCCGCTGCCGCGGGGTCGCCGGACGGACCGCCGTGGCCGGTGCGGGCACCCGCAGGTCCGTCTGCTCCACCTGTCGTCTCCTCCATGAGCCGGGTAGCGTCATGGTGCCCCGGTCGACGGGCCGAACGGAATGCCGATTCGACGGCGCTGCCGCCCTTCGACCTGCGAAGCCAAAGCCGAAACCCCCATCCACCTTTCGGAGAGGAAGGCCAGGCGTGGACGACATGGACTGGGCGCTGCTGCGGGAACTCCAGGCCGACGCCCGGCTCTCCTACAGCGAGCTGTCCCGCCGCGTGCACCTGTCGCCGCCGGCCGTGGCCGAACGGGTCCGCCGGCTGGAGGAGTCGGGGGTGATCACCGGCTACCACGCCCACGTCGACCTGGCCCGCGCCGGCCGCACGGTGGTCGCCCTGATCCGGATGTCCTGCTACGGGTCGCGCTGCATCCTCAACGACCCGGACGTGCCGGGTTGGCCGGAGATCATGGAGATCCACCGGATCACCGGCGACGCGTGCAGCGTGCTTCGGGTGGCGGCCGGCTCGATCGGCGACTTCGAGCGGGTGATCGACCGGCTCGCCCCGTACGGCCAGCCGTCGAGCACGATGGTCCTCTCCACCCCCCTCGCCTGGCACCCCGTCACCCGCCTGTAAGGAAGGGCACCTTGTTAACGCTTTCTGCATAGGAAGGGCCCCCTCCTAACACCCTGCCGAGCACCAGCCGAGCCGGCGCGCGGGCCGGCGCCGGCGGGTTTGCCCCCACCTCAGGGGGAATGCAGGGCGGACTTGTCCCGGGGAGGATTCCGGTGCCTCGGCACCGGGAGGGGGGAACGATGCGGGGGCTCACCACGTCACACCGTGCCCGGCCGGCCATGTGCGCCGCGCCGGCAGCCAGGATGCGTCCGGCAACGCCGCCCACGCCGGCCCCGGCCCGGCCGGCCGGACGCGGCGCGCGGGCCGTGGGCGTGGGGCCGACCGTGCGGGCCGCGCTGGCCGTGCTCGGCGTGCTCGGGGCGTTCGTCCTGCTCGCCGGCGCGCCGGCCCGAGCCGGGGAGAACACCTTCGTCGAGGTCACCCCGAACAGCGCGCCGGCCGGCACCCGCGTCGACATCCGGGCGAGCTGCGACAACGACAACAACCGGCAGGCCGACGTGCAGTCCGACGCGTTCGGGCGGGTCGTGCTCCGGCCGAACAACGGCTTCCTGACCGGGGCGGTCACCGTGCCCGGCAACAAGCAGGCCGGCGACTACCCGGTCGAGCTGCGCTGCGCCAACGGCGGCACCGCGACCACCACCCTCACCGTGCTGAACATGACGCAGCCGAGCAAGGGCCCGAACACCGGCGCCGGCGGCACGGCCGGCGAGGGCCGGGGCACGGGCTCGCTGCTGCTGGTCGGCGGCCTGGTGGCGGCGGCCGTCGCGGCCGGGTTCGGCGCGTTCGGCTCCCGCCGGCAGACCGGGACGCGGTCCTGACCGGGAGCCGTCATGGCCCGACGTACCCGCGCCGCCGCCACGACCCGACGCGAGCGCGACCGGCGGGACCGCACCCGGCGGACGCGGCGCAGGCCGGTCCGGGCGGCGGCCCGGCTGGTGGCCCGGGGCTGCGGCCGGTTCGCCCGGGTGGCCCGGCAGGCCTTCTCGGCCAGCGTGACCACCGTGGGACCGCCCGGCCGCGCCGCCGTGCCGCCCGGCCGCGCCGGGCCCGTCGGCGCGGCGGCCCGATCCGGTACGGCCGCCCGGCGGTGGCAGCGGGCGGTCCGCCGGGGCCCGGGTTTCCCGGTGCTGTTCGTCGCCGCCCTGATGGTGCTGATCGTGGCGATGCTGGGCGTCGAACGGGTGACGGGGCAGAGTCTCCTGCCGGACCGCTTCATCGCCGGCCTGCGGCCCCCGCCGAAGAAGTTCCCGGTGCTGGCGGCCAGCCGGCCGGTCGGCATCACGAGCGCGCCGATCGGCCTCGACGCCCCGGTGCACGACGTGGGCATCGCCGCGGACGGCAGCATCGGGGTGCCCGACGCCGACCGTGCCCAGGAAGCCGGCTGGTACGACCAGGGCCCGACCCCCGGCCAGTACGGCCCGGCGGTGATCGTCGGCCACGTCGACACCCGCACCGGGCCGGCGGTCTTCCACGAGCTGAAGGAGCTGCGCTCCGGCGACCGGGTCGAGGTGCGCCGGGCCGACCGCTCCGTGGCGATCTTCGAGGTCGACGAGGTGCGGCGCTACGCCAAGGCCCGACTGCCGGTGGACGAGGTCTACGGCGACTTCAGCCGCCCGGGGCTGCGCCTGATCACCTGCGGCGGCGCGTGGGTCGGCGGCGAGACGGGGTACGCCGACAACGTGGTGGTGTACGCGTCGCTGGTGAAGGCCCGCACCGGCTGACGGGCACCGCGCCGCCGGAGGGCAGGTGGCTCAGGCCGCCGCCTCGGTCTCGGCCTCGCGCAGGTCGAGCCAGTCCGCCCAGCGCGGGTCGGGGGCCCGGTGCCCGAGCACCCGCCACGCGGTCCCCTTCGGCACGGCGGGCGGGACGTGCAGCCGCCAGCCCAGCTCGGCCGGGGTCTTGTCGCCCTTGGTGTGGTTGCACCGGGCGCAGGCGGCCACCACGTTCTCCCAGGCGTGCCGGCCGCCCCGGCTGCGCGGGAAGACGTGGTCGATGGTCTCGGCCGGGCCCCGGCAGTAGGCGCACCGCCAGCCGTCCCGGGCGAAGATCGCCCGCCGGGAGAGCCCGACGTGGGCGCGGTAGGGCACCCGCACGAACCGGGTGAGCCGGACCACGGAGGGCACCGGGAGCGCGTCGCGGGCGCTGTGCAGGATCCCCTCGCCGTCGGCGACGCAGACGGCCTTCGCGGAGAGCACGAGAATGGCGGCGCGACGCACCGACACGACACACAGCGGCTCGTAGGTGGCGTTGAGAACCAGCGCGCCAGAGCCCACCGCGGGTCGTATGTCAGGCATCGAGCTCACCCTCCCGGTCCAGCTGCTCCCGCCGCTGGCACGCCGGGCCGATCCGCGCAGGGCGGAACGACGCCGGCGTCGGCGGGATCACCGACGTCCGTTGCGCCAATCGTCCCTGATAAGGCCCCGGATTGCACGTACTAATCCGGGGTCCCTCCTCGAAGCATTCGGCGGTTGTGTCAGGATGACCGGTTCCGCACGGTCCGCCCGGGGGCACGCGCCCCGCCGCCGGCCGGTCGCGGGCGGTGGGGTACGAAAGCAGGGTGAGCGCCCGCAGCCTGTTTCTCGCCACCCTCTCCGACGTCGTGGCCGTCACCGCGCCCGCCACCGCGGCCCCCGGGGCGTCCCCGGGCCCGTCGCCGAGCGCGGACTGTCAGGGCAGCACCTCCTGCGAGTGGCTGTACGAGACGAGCGGCTCGGCCTGGTTCGCGGAGGGCAGCTACTGGATCCTGCTCAAGCCGCTGCGGGTGCTGCTGATCCTCGCGCTGGCCTTCCTCGCCCGGTGGGCGCTGCACCGGATGATCAAGCGGCTGGTCCGGACCACCGCCGACGGGGTGCCCACGCTGCTGCGTCCGCTGCGCGAGCGGGTGCCGACCGCCGCCCACGAGCCCGGCGAGTTCATCCCCGAGCGGCGGCGGCAGCGGGCCGAGGCGATCGGCTCGGTGCTGCGCAGCATGGTCACGGCGTTCGTCTTCGGCATCGCGCTGCTGATGATCCTGCGGGAGTTCAGCTTCGACCTGGCGCCGCTGCTGGCCAGCGCGGGCATCGCCGGCGTGGCGCTCGGCTTCGGCGCGCAGAGCCTGGTCAAGGACCTGATCGCCGGCCTTTTCATGCTGGTCGAGGACCAGTACGGCGTGGGCGACACGGTGGACCTGGGCGAGGCGACGGGCGTGGTGGAGTCGGTCGGCCTGCGGGTCACCACCGTCCGCGACGGCCGGGGCGTGCTCTGGTACATCCGCAACGGCGAGATCGTCCGGGTGGGCAACAAGAGCCAGGGGTGGGCGCTGGTCGTGGTGGACCTGCCGATCGGGTTCGCCGGCACCGAGGAGGCGACGGCGGTGCTGCGCACGGCCGCCGCGTCGGTGGCCCTGGACCCGGACCTGGCCCCGGAGATCGTGGAGCAGCCCGACGTGCTGGGCGTCGAGCAGATGACGGTGGACGGCGCGGTGATCCGCACGGTGGTGAAGACCACCGCGGACGGGCAGTTCGCGGTGGGCCGGGAGTTGCGCCGGCGGCTCGCCGAGGCGCTGGAGAACTCGGGCATCACCGCCAGGATCGCCGCCGCCCGCCTCTATCCGGGCGTCCCGCTGCGGGCCCCGGACGACACGGCGACCGGCCAGGGCGGGGCCACCTGAGCGGGCCCACCGCCCCCGATCCGGCTCCGCCGCCACCGCCGCGGGCGGGCCACCACCCGCCAGAGCCACCGAGAAACGTCGATGACCTGCGGATATGTTGGCCGAGAATACAGGGGTCGCGGACCTCGCGGCCCCTCGGGTATCGTCCGTTCGTTCAGTCGGAGATGCGACGATCAATCCGTTCGCCCTAGCTAGTTGTCAGACGATCGGGCAGAATCCGGTACGCACGCCACCTGCCGGAGCGTGATCACGTCTCGCTGATCCGTAGATCTGACGACGGTTCCCGGTCAGGCCATCACGAGTGGCCCACCGTGGGAACGATGGAGGCCACGGTGTCCGACGAGCGACCCTCCCAGGAAGGGCCGGCCACCTTCCGCGAGGTGTTCGCCCAGCGGGAGTACAGGGCGGTCTTCACCGCCAGCGCGCTCTCCTGGATCGGCGACTTCATCGCCAAGGCCGCCGTCACGGTGCTGGTCTACCGCGAGACGCAGTCCGTGGCCTATTCGGCTGCCGCGTTCGCGGTCAGCTTCCTGCCCTGGTTGATCGGCGGCCCGCTGCTGGCCACGCTGGCCGAGCGCTACCGCTACCGCTCGGTGATGGTGGCGTGCGACCTGATCCGGATGGCCCTGATGGTGCTGGTCGCCCTCCCGGGCAACGAGCCGTGGCTGATCCTCTGCCTGCTCTTCGCGACCACCCTGGCCAACCCGCCCAGCCAGGCCGCCCGGTCCGCGCTGATGCCGCTCATCCTGACCGGCGACCGGCTGGTCGTCGGGCTCTCGCTCAACAGCAGCACCGGCCAGGCCGCCCAGGTGCTCGGCTATCTCATCGGCGCGGCCCTCGCCGCGTTCGACCCGACCCTCGCCCTGCTGGTCAACGCGGCCACCTTCGCCCTGTCGGCGGCCCTGGTCCGCTTCGGCGTGCAGGACCGGCCGCCGGCGATGACCAGCGCCCACCGCAGCCACCTGCTGCGGGAGACCGGCGACGGCTTCCGGATCGTGTTCGGCACCCCGGTGCTGCGGGCGATCGCCCTGCTGGTCTTCAGCGCCATGCTCTTCTCCATCGTGCCGGAGGGGCTGGCCGCCGCCTGGGCCCGCGAGGGCGTCGACGACGGCATGGACAGCGGCGTCGCCCAGGCCGTGATCATGGCCGCCAACCCGGTCGGCTTCATCCTGGGCGGGCTGCTGGTCAGCCGGGCGGTCGCCCCGGCCCGCCGGCTCGTGCTGATCCGGCCGCTGGCGGTGCTCGCCCCGCTCGTCCTGGTGCCGTCGCTGCTCGACCCGCCGCCGCTGGTGGTGGCGCTGCTCGCCGGCCTGTGCGGCTTCGCGGTCGCCGGGCTGCTCCCGGTCGCCAACGGTCTCTTCGTCCGCGCGCTGCCCAACGGCTACCGGGCCCGGGCGTTCGGCGTGATGGCCACCGGCGTCCAGGTGATCCAGGGCCTCGCCGTGCTGGTCACCGGCCTGCTCGCCGAGCGTTTCCCGATCCCGGTGGTGGTCGGGGGGTGGAGCGCGGCCGGCGTGCTGCTGATGCTGCTCACCGCGGCGGCGTGGCCGACGCGGACGGCGATCGACGCGGCGGTGGAGGCCGCCGGCAACGCCGCAACGCCGGCACCGGCCGGTGCCGGCGAGCCCCGGCCCCGGCCCGTCGCCCCGGGCGACGGGCGCGAGGGCGGCGCGCCGGGCGAGCGTGGCCGGGCCAGCCAGGCGGTGAGCTGACCACCCGGGGGCTGCCGTCGCGGGCCGCCCGGCCTTCCCGCCGCGCCGGGCCGCCGTGATCCCGCTGTGACGAGGTCGGCAGTGGCCGGGCCGGTAGGCCCCCGCCGGGTCCGGCAGCACCTGGCAGGATGGAACGGTGAATCCCACCGGTGAGTCCGAGCGTGCCGCGACCCTCTTCGAAGCGGTCGGCGGCGAACCCACCTTCCGCAAGCTGGTGGACGAGTTCTACGTCGGCGTCGCCGCCGATCCGCTGCTGCGGCCGATGTATCCGGAGGAGGATCTGGGCCCCGCCGCCGACCGGCTGACGCTGTTCCTCATGCAGTACTGGGGCGGCCCCAACACCTACTCCGCCCAGCGGGGGCACCCCCGGCTGCGGATGCGGCACGCCCCGTTCCGGATCGGCGCCGCCGAGCGCGACGCCTGGCTGCACCATATGCGACGGGCCGTCGACCGGCTGGAGCTGCCGCCGGAGATCGCCACGGCGCTCTGGGACTATCTGGAGCGGGCCGCCTACTTCATGGTCAACGTCATGGAGGACCCGGCCGGGCCGGCCTGAGCCTGCCGCGGTCCCGTCCGGGCCGCCGTCGGCGGCGGCCCGGACGGGACCGTGCGGATCAGAGCAGGGCACCCTCGTCGTGCAGCCAGTCCACGAAGGTGGTGGCCACCGCGGCCCCGCAGTCGAGCATCTCCACCAGCAGCGCGTCGTGCGCGCCGGCGCCGAGCGGCACCTGGAGCTCCGCGTAGATGGGCAGCTGCCCCCGCTCGGTGGGGTCACCGATGTATGCCTTGCAGAACCGTCGGGTGTGGTTCCACTCGTTGACCACCCGGTAGGCCCGGTCGGCCCAGTCCGGTGGCACCGTGGCGTGCGGGCGGGCCCGCATCACCAGGATCTCGTCCTCGGGCCCCTCCAGGGTGACCAGCACCGCGTGCCGCTCCCACATGGCCAGCAGGTTGCCGTCGCCGTCGGCCAGGTAGCGCACGTCCAGCAGGTCGAGCGCGTCGCAGACCCGGCGGAGGGTGACCGGCGCGATGGTGGCCGACATGTCGGCGATCATCGGCCGATCGACGGACGGGCAGTCGTCGCCCGGTTGACGTGGGGCCGGTGGTCCGACCCGGACGGTGCTGTCCACTGTGATCCCGCTTCGAGTTTCCGGTTCGCCGCCAATGGCGGGACCGGGGCGCCATGACCACCACGGCATCGCTCGCGCACCTCACTCCCCAGCGGATCCAGCCGCCTACGGTGCGTTGGATCCGAGGATGGACGGTACCCGGACAGCCGGGTTGTGGCATCCCCCCAACGGCAGCCCCAGGCCAGAAGAACGACCGCCGGTCATACTTTCGGATGAGTCCCGAGCGGCATGACGGCAAGATCCACGACCTTCTGCGACCACACGGCTCCGTATGGTCCCACCAGACCGACCCACCGGCCGGCCGTCCTCACCTGAACGTCGCCGCCCCCGGCCCCCGCACCAGGGCCCGCGGCGGCCGTGTCGCCGTCGCCGGGGCGGCCCAGGAAGCCCATCCGCACCAGCCCCTGCACCAGCCGCTGGGCGATCTCGACGGGGGGCCCGGGCGGGTCGTCCGGGGTGACCACCACCGCGACGTGGTCGAGCAGGGCGTCCCGCAGCACCCGCTGACCCACCGCCCGGCCGGCCACCCCGTGCGCGGCGGCCTCCCGCAGCGTGCCGGCGGCCGCCTCGGCGATCCGCCACAGCTCCCCGGCCGGCAACAGCTCCACCGACCGGCTGGCCGGCGGCGGCAGCGGCCAGCGCCACTGCGCGTCCCGCCGCACGGGCAGGCCGCCCACGCCGGACGACAGCGTGTCCAGCAGTTCCCCGGCGGCCACCGTGACGTCACCGCACCCCGGCCCGGCCACCGTGCGGACGGCCAGCACGCCCCACGGCAGCCGGGCCCAGAGCGCCGTCCGGCCGCCCGCCGCGTCCGGCCCACCGGCCGGCGCGGCCGGGCGCAGCCGGACCGGCGCGGCCGGGCGCAGCCGGACCGGCGCGGCCGGGTCGAGCCGGACCAGCCGGGCCAGGAACGCGCCCGCGTCGGCCACCCCGGTCAGCCCGTGCCCGCCGGCCGGGCCGGGGTCCGTGCCAGCCGGGCCGGGCCGCTGCGGGCGCGCCGGTGCGTCGCTCACGCCGGCCGCCCGGCCGCGCCGCCGGGGGCGTACGACAGCAGGAAGGCCCGCTCCTCGTCGGTGACCCGCCGGGGCCGCTGGGCGGCCAGGTCGAACGGGACCAGCACCGAGCGGGCGGTGCTGGCGAGGGTGTCGCCGTCGTACAGCTCGTAGGCGACGGTGAACCGGGCGGCCCGGATCTCCTCCACCCACAGCTCGATCCGGACGGTGGGGGCGGCCTCGGCCGTGGCCCGGCCCAGCGCGTAGTCGACCGGGCGCAGGTAGTCGACCTCGTGCCGGCGGATGACGACCCCGTCGGCGAACGAGCCGACCCCCCACGCCTTGCCGCCGGCGAACATCAGCGCCACCCGCGCCTCCTCGTAGAGGGTGAGGAAGCGCGAGTTGTTGACGTGGCCGTACGCGTCCAGGTCGGACCAGCGCAGGGTGCAGTGGTAGACGAAGCGGTCCGCCATGCTCAGTCGCGGGTGAGCTTGCGGTAGGTGACCCGGTGCGGGCGGGCCGCCTCCGCGCCGAGCCGGTCGACCTTGTTCTTCTCGTACGCCTCGAAGTTGCCCTCGAACCAGAACCACTTCGCCGGGTTCGCCTCGTCGCCCTCCCAGGCCAGGATGTGCGTGGCGACCCGGTCGAGGAACATCCGGTCGTGGGAGATGACCACGGCGCAGCCGGGGAACTCCAGCAGCGCGTTCTCCAGGCTGGAGAGGGTCTCGACGTCAAGGTCGTTGGTCGGCTCGTCGAGCAGGATGACGTTGCCGCCGATCTTCAGCGTCAGCGCCAGGTTGAGCCGGTTGCGCTCGCCGCCGGAGAGCACCTTGGTCGGCTTCTGCTGGTCGGGCCCCTTGAACCCGAACGCCGCGATGTACGCCCGCGACGGCATCTCGACCTTGCCGACCATCAGGTAGTCGAGCCCGTCGGAGACGACCTCCCAGACCGTCTTGTCGCCGTCCAGGCCCTGCCGGTTCTGGTCGACGTAGGACAGCGAGACGGTGGGGCCCACCCGGACCTCGCCGCCGGTGGGCTGCTCCAGCCCGACGATGGTCTTGAACAGGGTGGTCTTGCCGACGCCGTTGGGGCCGATGATGCCGACGATGCCGTTGCGCGGCAGCGAGAACGACAGGTCGTCGATCAGCAGCCGGTCGCCGAAGCCCTTGCTGAGGTGGTTGGCCTCGATCACCGTGCTGCCCAGGCGCGGGCCCGGCGGGATCTGGATCTCCTCGAAGTCCAGCTTGCGGGTCTTCTCCGCCTCGGTGGCCATCTCGTCGTAGCGGTCGAGGCGGGCCTTGGACTTGGTCTGCCGGGCCTTGGCGTTGGAGCGGACCCACTCCAGCTCCTCGGAGAGGCGCTTCTTCATCTTGGCGTCGCGGCGCCCCTCGACGGAGAGCCGGGCGGCCTTCTTCTCCAGGTAGGTGGAGTAGTTGCCCTCGTAGCCGATGGCCCGGCCGCGGTCCAGCTCCAGGATCCAGCCGGCCACCTTGTCCAGGAAGTACCGGTCGTGGGTGATCGCCATGACGGTGCCGGCGTACTTGGCCAGGTGCTGCTCCAGCCAGGAGACGCTCTCCGCGTCCAGGTGGTTGGTGGGCTCGTCGAGCAGCAGCAGGTCGGGCGCCTCCAGCAGCAGCTTGCACAGGGCGACCCGGCGGCGCTCGCCACCGGAGAGCTGGGTGACGTCGGCGTCCGGCGGCGGGCAGCGCAGCGCGTCCATGGCCAGTTCGAGCTTGGAGTCGATGTCCCACGCATCGGCGTGGTCGAGCTCCTCCTGGAGCTTGCCCATCTCCTCCATCAGCTCGTCGGAGTAGTCGGTCGCCATCTGCTCGGCGATCTTGTTGAACCGCTCCAGCTTGGCCTTGGTCTCGGCGACCGCCTCCTCGACGTTGCCGAGCACGGTCTTGGCGTCGTTGAGCGGGGGCTCCTGGGCGAGCATGCCGACGGTGTAGCCGGGCATCAACCGGGCCTCGCCGTTGCTCGGCTTGTCCAGCCCTGCCATGATCTTGAGGAGGCTGGACTTGCCCGCGCCGTTGGGGCCGACCACACCGATCTTGGCCCCCGGCAGGAAGCTCAGCGTCACGTTGTCGAGCACGACCTTGTCGCCGTGCGCCTTGCGCGCCTTTTCCAGGACGTAGATGTACTGGGCCACGGTGCGGGCTACCTCCGTTGGTTGCTGGTCTCGACGAACGGGCGCGGGCTCGGTGGGCCGCTCGCCACCGCCGGCCGGGGGCCGGCCACAACGCACGCCGTCGTCAATCCTGACAGGTACGCCGAGCTGCGCCCACATCACCCCGCCCGGCGACCACCCCGGCGCGCCTCCTTGCCGCACCCGGTATAACCGGATAGCTTTCGCGGTATGACCAAGAAGATCGCCATCAGCGTTCCCGACGACGTGGCGGAGCGGCTGGCCGAGGAGCCGAACGTCTCGGCGTTCATCACCGAGAGCGTCCGGCAACGGATGGCCGGGGAACGCACCCGTCGGGCCCTGCGGCAGGTCGGCTTCCGGTTGACCGAGGCGGGTCTCACCGAAGCCGGGCAGCGGCTCGACGAGGCGCAGGCGAGGATCACGCCCGAGCTGCGGGCTAAGGCGGCGGCGCTGCTGGGCGAGGCGTCGCGCGGACGGCTGGCCTCGTGAACGAGGCCGGCCTGGTGCTCGACACCTCCTGCCTGCTCGCCTATTCCGAAGGGGCCGAGGCGGTCGGCGAGCAGATCGCCAAGGTCGCGGACAAACTCCAGGTCGTGGTCGTCCCCGCCCTCTGCCTGGCCGCCGCGTACCGGCAGGTGAGCAGCGACGGCTGGCCCCTCCTGGACATCCTCGGCGACCTCGAACAGGTGGTCGTCACCCCCGTCGAGCACGACATGTGCGCGATCCTCGGTGGCTGGTCGCGGGCCCTGGGCAGCACGGACCTGGCGCAGGCGGCGATGGAGGCCGCCCGGGCGACGACGCCGCTCATGACGGACCGGCGCGAGGTGCTGGGCGAAGTGCTGCCGAAGGAATGGCCGATCATCGATCTGTGAGCCGGGCGGGCGACGTGATCGTCTTCACGGTTCGGCCAGCGTGGGACGGGTAGGTAACTCCGGCACGGGGCTCCAGACGCCGCAGCTACGCTCAGTACGCTCAGCGCGGTGGACCCGTCAGCACCCGGAGGTGGCCGAACGTGACCGTCCGTAGTTCCTTTGTCGTCGTGGCGAACCGACTACCGGTCGACGAGGTGAACACCCCCGAGGGGCGGCAGTGGCGACGCAGCCCCGGTGGCCTCGTCACCGCCCTGCACCCCGTCCTCGCCGAACACCAGGGCACGTGGGTCGGCTGGGCCGGCGGCACCGGCCCCGCCCCCGAGCCGTTCGACCTGGAGGGCATCCGGCTGCACCCGGTGCCGCTGAGCGCCGACGAGCTGGAGCGCTACTACGAGGGCCAGTCGAACGCGACAATCTGGCCGCTCTATCACGACGCGGTGGAGACACCGGCGTACAAGCGGCGTTGGCGCGAGGCGTACCGGCTGGTCAACGCGCGGTTCGCGGAGGCCGCGGCGGAGGTCGCGGCCGACGGCGCGACGGTCTGGGTGCAGGACTACCAGCTCCAGCTCGTGCCCGCGATGCTCCGCGAGCTGCGCCCCGACCTGCGGATCGGGTTCTTCCTGCACATCCCGTTCCCGCCGATCGAGCTGTTCATGCAGATGCCGTTCCGCACCGAGATCCTGCGCGGGCTGCTCGGCGCGGACCTGATCGGCTTCCAGCAGCGGCTGGCGGCGCAGAACTTCGTCCGGCTGGCCCGGCACCTGCTCGGGCTGCGCTACGAGGGGCAGATGATCCAGGTCGACGGCCGCCAGGTGAAGGCGGGCGCGTTCCCCATCTCCATCGACACCAGGGAGATGGAGCGGCTGGCCGAGGACCCGGCGATCCAGTCCCGGGCCAAGCAGATCCGCGAGGAGCTGGGCAACCCCCGGACGATCATCCTGGGCGTCGACCGGCTCGACTACACGAAGGGCATCGAGCTCCGACTCAAGGCTTTCCGCGAACTTCTCGCTGACGGAAAGTTGACAGTTCCGGACGCGGTTATGGTGCAGGTGGCCACGCCGAGCCGGGAACGGGTGGAGCACTACCAGGCCCTACGGGTCAAGGTCGAGCGCGAGGTTGGCCGGATTAATGGGGAATTCGGCAGGGTCGGCGTGCCGGCGGTGCATTATCTGCATCAGTCGTACAGTCGCAGTGAGTTGGCGGCGATGTACGTGGCCGCCGACGTGATGATGGTGACCCCGCTGCGAGACGGAATGAATCTGGTGGCCAAGGAGTACGTGGCATCGCGCGCCGACCAGGGCGGCGCGCTCGTGCTCAGTGAGTTCGCCGGCGCCGCGACAGAGCTGCGCCAGGCGTTCCTGTGTAACCCGCACGACCCGGACGCGGTCAAGGACGCGTTGCTCAAGGCCGTGCACGTGGAGAAGCCCGAGGCCCGCCGTCGCATGCGGGTCATGCAGCGCCACCTGCGTACCCACGACGTGGGGCACTGGGCGAAGTCGTTCCTCACCGAGCTCGGTGTGCCTGATACGGAGGTTGCGTGAACACGTCCGTCCACGACGGGGCGGCCCCGGCCGCGGGAGTGCTGGATCCGGAGCTGCGGGCGGCCATCGGGCGGATAGCCCGGGTCCCGCAGCTCCTCGTCGCCTGTGACTACGACGGCACCCTCGCGCCGATCGTGGAGGACCCGAGCAAGGCCGTGCCGCTGCCCGAGTCGGTCGCCGCCGTCCGCGCGCTCGCGGCGCTGCCGCAGACCACCGTCGCCGTGGTCTCCGGCCGGGCGCTGCGCGACCTGGCTGCGCTCTCCCGGCTGCCCAGCGAGGTCCACCTCGTCGGCAGCCACGGCTCCGAGTTCGACATCGGCTTCGTCGAGCGGCTCTCCCCCGAGCTGATCGCCGTGCGCACCCGGCTGCGCGACGAGCTGCGCGAGATCGCCAACGCCCACCCGGGCGTCCGGCTGGAGCGCAAGCCCGCCAGCGTCGCCGTGCACACCCGCGGGGTGGACCCGCAGGTCGCCGCCGCCGCCGTCGACGCGGTCCGCGCCGGCCCCGCCACCTGGGACGGCGTCACCGTCACCCAGGGCAAGGAGGTCATCGAGCTGTCCGTGGTGGCGACCCACAAGGGCACCGCCGTCGACCAGCTCCGCACCCAGCTCTCGGCCAGCGCCGTGCTGTTCATCGGCGACGACGTCACCGACGAGAACGCGTTCGGCAACCTGCACGGCCCCGACATGGGCATCAAGATCGGCCTCGGCGAGACGAAGGCCGACTACCGCGTCGGCGAGCCGATCGAGGCCGCCCGCGCGCTGGGCCTGCTGCTGGAGACCCGGCGGCACTGGCTGTTCGGGGAGCGGGCCGTCCCGATCGAGCGGCACTCGATGCTCGCCAACGGGCGTACGGTCGCGCTGCTCACCCCCGAGGCCAAGGTCACCTGGCTCTGCCACCCCAAGCCGGACTCGGCGGCGATCTTCGCCGACCTGGTCGGCGGCAGCCCGGCCGGGCACTTCAGCGTCGCCCCCGAGCGCGGCGGCATCCCGCTCGGCCAGCGCTACCGCTCCGGCACGATGACCGTGGAGACCCGCTGGTCGGGCCTCACCGTCACCGACTGGCTGGACAAGCCGGCCCGGGAGACCACCCCCGACGGCCCGGCGGTCGTCACCGGCGACTCCGCCCTGGTGCGGGTGCTCACCGGCTCCGGGACGGTGCGGGTGGAGTTCGCCCCCCGGCCCGAGTTCGGCCAGGTCGCCACGCAGCTCCAGCCGGTCGGCGACGGGCTGCTGGTGCTCGGCTCCAACGAGCCGATCGCGCTCTACTCCCCCGGGGTGCAGTGGCAGGTCGACAACGACGGCGGCTACGAGACGGCGAAGGCCGTCGTCGACCTGTCCGCCGCCGGCGGTCAGGTGGTGCTGGAGCTGCGCTTCGGCACGCACAGCCTGGAGCACCACCGGCTGACGGTCCACGAGCGGCAGGCCGCCGCCGAGCAGCCGTGGAAGGACTGGGTGGCCTCGCTGCGGCTGCCCACCACCGCCCGGGACCTGGTCGCCCGCAGCGCGCTCACCCTGCGCGGCCTCTGCCACGAGGCCACCGGCTCGATCCTCGCGGCGGCGACCACGTCGCTGCCCGAGGAGCTGGGCGGCGTGCGCAACTGGGACTACCGCTACTGCTGGCTGCGCGACGCGGCGATGACCGCACGGGCGCTGGTCGACCTCGGCTCCACCGAGGAGGCCGAGGCGCTGCTGCGCTGGGTGGACGGCTGCATCGAGCGCACCGGCGGGCACCCCGAGCGGCTGCACCCGCTCTACACCGTCGACGGGTACGAGCTGGGCGCCGAGGCGGTCATCGACACCCTGCCCGGCTACGCCGGCTCCCGGCCGGTGCGGGTCGGCAACCTCGCCAACCACCAGCTCCAGCTCGACGTGTTCGGCCCGATCGCCGACCTCATCGCCGCCGTCGCCGACGCCCGGGGCACCGTACGCGAGGACGAGTGGCGGGTGCTGGAGAACATGGTCGAGGCGGTCCGCCGCCGCTGGCACGAGCCCGACCACGGCATCTGGGAGGCCCGCCTCCCCCCGCGGCACCACATCTTCTCGAAGGTGATGTGCTGGATGACCGTCGACCGGGCGCTGCACGTGGTGCGGCAGCACGGCGGCGAGGACCGGCCCGAGTGGGTGGAGCTGCGCGACCGGATCGGCGCCAACGTGCTGGAGTACGGCTGGCACGCCGACGTCGAGGCGTACAGCGTCGCGTACGGCGACGAGGACATGGACGCGTCCTCGCTGTGGATCGGCCTGTCGGGGCTGCTCCCCGGCGACGACCCGCGCTTCCTGTCCACCGTGCTGCGGATCGAGGCGGACCTGCGCAGCGGCCCGGTCGTCTACCGCTACCACTGGGACGACGGCCTGCCCGGGCGCGAGGGCGGCTTCCACATCTGCACGGCGTGGCTGATCGAGGCGTACCTGCGCACCGGCCGCCGCACCGACGCGGAGGAGCTGTTCGCCCAGATGGTCGACACGGCGGGCCCGACGGGGCTGCTCCCCGAGCAGTACGACCCGCTGGCCGAGCGCGGGCTGGGCAACCACCCGCAGGCGTACAGCCACCTCGGCCTGATCCGCTGCGCCCTGCTGCTGGACAACATGCTCAAGCAGTGACCGAGGTGTAAGGAAGGGCCCCCTGTTAACGCTTTCCGCATAGCAGGGGGCCCTTCTTAACGCCCACGCCCGACCGCACGCCCGCGCCCGACCGCACGCCCACGCCCGACCGCACGCCCGCGCCCGACCGTGGGCCCGGCACGGGTAGCGCCGGGCGGGAGCCGGCGCACGGCCGCCTCAGGCATCGGGCGGCGTCGGTCAGGCGTCCAGTGCGGTCACCACGTCGCCGACCACCACGACTGCCGGGGGCCGCAGGCCCGCCTCGGCCACGTCGGCGGCCACCGTCCCGAGCGTCGAGCGCAGGCTGCGCTGGTCGCCGGTCGTGCCCTCCTGCACCACCGCGACCGGCGTGTCCGCCGGCCGCCCGTGCCCGATCAGCGTCCCGGCGATCGCGGCGAGGTTCTTCAGCCCCATCATGATCACCAGTGTGCCGCGCAGCCCCGCGAGGGCCTCCCAGCGCACCAGGGATGCCGGCGAGTCGGGCGCGACGTGCCCGGAGACCACGGTGAACTCGTGCGCCACCGCCCGGTGGGTCACCGGGACGCCCGCCGCCGCCGGGGCGGCGATCGAGCTGGTCACCCCGGGGACCACGGTCACCGGCACCCCGGCCGCCGCGCAGGCCAGCAGCTCCTCGCCGCCCCGACCGAAGACGTACGGGTCGCCGCCCTTGAGCCGCACCACGAACGCCCCGGCCAGGGCCCGGTCGACGAGGATCCGGTTGATCTCCTCCTGGGCCCGCGACGGCCCGTACGGGATCTTCGAGGCGTCCACCAGCTCGACGTCCGGGCGCAGCTCGTCGAGGAGCAGCCCCGGCACGAGGCGGTCGGCGACCACGACGTCGGCCTCGGTGAGCAGCCGCCATCCCTTCACGGTGATCAGCTCCGGGTCGCCCGGCCCGGCCCCGACGAGCGCCACCCGCCCGCGCCCGGCGGCAGCGTTGTTAACAGGGGCCCCCTCCTCTACAGAATCCGTTAACAGGGGGCCCTTCCTTGCACCCAGGAGGGCGCGGATGGCGTCGCGGACCGTCATGGCGCGGCGGGGGTCGCCGCCGCCGAGGACGGCGACCGTGACGGGGCCGTGCCGGGTGACGGCGGGCGTCCACGCGGTCGCGGCGGCCCGGTCGTCGGCCCGGACGCAGAAGATCCGCCGCTCGGCGGCGGCGGCGCTGACCGCCGCGGCGGCCACTGGGTCGTCGACGGCCGCCTGCACCAGCCAGGCCCCGTCCAGGTCGTCGGGGGCGAAGCGGCGCGGCTCCCAGTGCAGCCGGCCGGCGTCGACGTGGGCGCGCAGCGCGGGGGTCAGCTCCGGCGAGACCAGCAGGACGTCCGCGCCGGCGTCGAGCAGCGCCGGCACCCGCCGGGTGGCCACCGCTCCCCCGCCCACCACGACCACCCGCCGGCCCGCCAGGCGCAGACCCAGGGGGTACGGATTGGGTGCGCTCACTTCTCGGCCACCCCCGCGGAGTCGAACGTGGCCACCTCGTGCAGCACCCGGACCGCGCCGGTGACCACGGGCAGGGCCAGCAGCGCGCCGGTGCCCTCGCCGAGGCGCAGCCCGAGGTCGATGAGCGGGTCGAGCCCGAGGTGGCGCAGCCCCACCGTGGCCCCCGGCTCGGCCGAGCGGTGCCCGGCGACCAGCGCGCCGACCGCGTCCGGGGCGAATGCGACGGCGGCGAGCGCGGCGCTGACCGCGATCACCCCGTCGAGCAGCACCGGCACCCGGCGGGCGGCGGCGCCGAGGATCAGCCCGGCCAGGGCGGCGTGCTCCAGGCCGCCGACGGCGGCGAGGACGCCCAGCGGGTCCGCCGGGTCGGGGGCGTGCCGGGCCAGCGCCGCCCGCACCACCCCGATCTTGCGGGCGTACGTGGGGTCGTCCACGCCGGTGCCCCGGCCGGTCGCCTCGGCTGGGTCGACGCCGGTGAACGCGGCGACCAGGGCGGCGGCCGGGGTGGTGTTGCCGATGCCCATGTCCCCGGTGAGCAGGATGCCCGCCCCGGCGTCGATCAGCTCGCGGGCGATGCGGATGCCGGTCTCGACGGCGGCGAGCGCCTCGTCGCGGGTGAGGGCGGCGGTGACGGCGAGGTCGCGGGTGCCGGGGCGGACGTTCGCCGCCACGAGGCGGGGTGCCCGGACGCCCCCGGGGCCACCCGTGCCGCCGCCTGGGCCGCCGTCTGCTCCGGCGGGCGGGCCGTCCGCCTGGGCGGGGACGGCCGGCGGCAGCGGGGTGGCGACGCCGACGTCGACGACGGTGACCGAGGCGCCGGCCTGCCGGGCGAACGCGTTGACCACCGCCCCGCCGGCGAGGAAGTTGCCGATCATCTGGGCGGTGACCTCCTGCGGCCAGGGGGTCACCCCCTGGGCGTGCACGCCGTGGTCGCCGGCGAAGATCGCCACGGCGGCCGGCTCGGGCAGCGGCGGCGGGCAGGCGCGGGCCAGGCCGGCGAGCCGCACCGAGAGCTCCTCCAGGACGCCGAGCGAGCCGGCCGGCTTGGTGAGCCGGCCGTGCAGCTCACCGGCGGCGACCATCGCCGGCTCGTCGAGCGGCCGGATCGCCGCGATGGTGGTGTGCAGCATCATGCCTCCAGGATCTCCGCCAGCATCCCGGCGAAGGCGTCGGTGGTGGCCCGGTCGCGCACGGCCACCCGCAGCCAGTCTGCGCCGAGGCCGGGGAACGTGTCGCCCCGACGTACCGCCCAGCCGCGCTCGCGCAGGCGCAGCCGGACGTCGGCCGCGCCGGGCAGGTGGATCAGCACGAACGCGCTCGCCGGGCGGCCCGCGACGCGTACCCCGGGCAGGGCCGACAGGCGGGTCACCAGGTGGTCGCGGTCGGCGGCCAGCTCGGCGGCGATCGCGCGTTCGGCCGCGACGGCGGCCGGGGACGCGCAGGCGGTGGCGGCGGCGAGCGCCGGGGTGGAGACCGCCCACAGCGGCTGGGCGGCGGCGAGGCGGGCCAGCAGCGGGGCCTCGCCGAGCAGGTAGCCGATCCGCAGCCCGGCCAGCCCCCAGGTCTTGGTGAGGCTGCGCACGACGACCAGGCCGGGCAGGTCCCGCCGGGCGGCGAGGGACTCGGGCTCGCCGGCGACGCCGGGCGCGGCGGTGGTGTCGGCGAACGCCTCGTCGACGACGAGAACGCGGCCGGGGCGGGCCAGCGCGGCGAGGTCGGCCGCCGGGTGCAGCACGGAGGTGGGGTTGGTGGGGTTGCCGACCATGACGAGGTCGGCGTCCGCGGGCACCCGGGCCGGGTCGAGGCGGAAGCCGTCGGCGGGGTCGAGCAGCACCCGCTCGACGTGGTGCCCGGCGGCCCGCAGCGCGGCCTCCGGCTCGGTGAACTGGGGGTGCACGACGACCGGCCGGCGTGCGCCGGTCAGGGCGCGGGCGAGCAGCACGAAGCCCTCGGCGGCCCCGGCGGTGAGCAGCACCTCCTCCGGGGGGCGGCCGTGCCGGGCCGCGACGGCAGCGCGGGCGGGCCGGGGATCCGGGTACGCGGCCAGCTCGCCCAGGGCCGCGGTGATCGGGTCGGCCAGCCAGTCCGGCATCGGGGCGCGGCGGACGTTGACGGCGAGGTCGACCAGGCCGTCGCCGACCTCGGCGTCCCCGTGGTGGCCGAGGTCGGGACCGTCGGGGACGGGACCGTCGTGGCCGAGGGCCGGACCGGCCTGACCGGGGGCGGTGCCGGCCTGGCCGGGGCCGGGCCGGTCGGGACCGGTGGCGGGGTGGGGACCGGGGGCGGGGTCGGGACCGGGGGCGGGACCGGGGTCCGCCTCGACGGTGGCGTCCGGCTCGTCCCGGGTGGGTGGTGGCGGCACCAGGTGAGCACGCATGTCCGCGATCCTGCCGGGAAGCCGCCGCGTGGGACAGCGCATCCCGGCGTGGGCCGCGTCACCCGCTGCCGGTTTATGAATTGTTCTCACGGACGATTCGGAAATGTCATAACTTGACCCCGTGAGCAACCGACCCCTTGCCTCCGTTGGCCGTCTCGTCCCTCTCCTGCGCGCCGGGCTGATCGCCGGCATCGTGATAGCCGGGGCGCTCTACCCACTGGCCGCCGTCACCGGCCTCGGCGCCAAGGCCACCGCGCACGCCGGGGAGCAGAAGGCCGACATCCTGCGCACCGCGCTGCCCGCCGAGACCTCCTACGTGTACGCGCCGGACGGACGCACCGTGCTGACGATGTTCTACGAGGAGTACCGCCGCTACACGAAGCTGTCCGACATGTCCCCGAACATCCAGCAGGCCATCGTGGCCGCCGAGGACAGCCGCTTCTACCAGCACCGGGGCGTCGACCCGAAGGGCGCCGCCCGCGCCTTCGTGGCCAACTCCCAATCCGGCGGGGTCTCCCAGGGCGCGTCGACCCTGACCATGCAGTTCGTCCGGATGACCCTGCGGGACAGCGCCAAGACCCCGAAGGAGGTCCAGGAGGCCACCCAGCAGACCAGCCTGCGCAAGGTCAAGGAGATGCGGATGGCGCTGGACGTCGAGAAGGAGCTGACCAAGGAGCAGATCCTGGAGCGCTACCTCAACTCGGCGTACTTCGGCCACCGGGCGTACGGCATCTACGCCGCCGCGCAGATCTTCTTCTCCAAGACGCCGGCCACCCTCAGTCCGGTCGAGGCGGCCACCCTCGCCGGGCTGGTCAAGTCGCCCTCCGAGTACGACCCGGCCAGCTCCGACCAGAAGGACGCCACCGGCCGGCGCAACTACGTGCTGGACCGGATGGCGCAGCTCGGCTACCTCAGCCCGGACGCCGCCACCGCGGCGAAGGCCGAGCCGATCCGGCTCAAGCTGACCGACCCGCCGAACGACTGCGCGTCGCTGCCGGCGACGTACCAGACCTGGGGCTTCGCCTGCGACTACCTGAAGAACTGGTGGAGCGCCCAGCCCGCGTTCGGGGAGAACAGGCTGGAACGGATGGACAAGCTGCGCCGTGGCGGCTACCGCATCGTGCTCAGCATCGACCCGAAGATCCAGGCGGCGGCCGAGAAGAACGTCGGGGCCAAGGAGAACACCGGCAGCCCGTTCGCCAACGGCATCGTCGTCGCCGAACCGGGCACCGGGCGGATCAAGGCGATGGCGGTGAACCGCAACTACTCGCTGGACGTCAGCGAGAACGGGCCCAGCTCCAACCCGGAGGCGTCACCGAAGGTGAAGGCGAACTATCCGAACACCGTGGCGCCCCTGCTCGGCGGCGGCGACCTCCCCGGTTACCAGGCCGGGTCGACGTTCAAGATGTTCCCGATGCTGGCCGCGCTCAACTCCGGGATGCCGCTGTCCACCGCCTACGACTCGCCGTACCGCTACCGCTCCGAGGTGTACGACGGGTGGGCCCCGTCCAACGCCAGCGGCGCGATGACCGGCCGGCAGACCATGTGGTCCGGGTTCGGCAAGTCGGTGAACACCTACTTCGTCCAACTGGAGGAGAAGGTCGGGGCGGACGCCGCCGTGCGGCTCGCCGAGCAGCTCGGGCTGCGCTGGCGCACCGACGTCGACCGGGAGCAGGCGTCGCCGGCCAAGGCGAAGAAGTGGGGCGCGTTCACCCTGGGCGTCTCCGACGCCACCCCGCTGGAGATGGCGAACGCCTACGCCGCGATCGCCGCCGACGGGCGGTACTGCGAGGCGATGCCCGTCCAGTCCATCAGCAAGCGGGACGGCACCCCGGCCACGTACACGACGGCGGGCGGGATCGAGCGGGAGGTCGCCAAGCCGCGCTGCCGGCAGGTGGTCAGCGCCGACGCGGCCCGCGCCGCCACCGACGCGGCCCGCTGCCCGACGGGCGACACCCCGGCCAAGGGGAGCTGCGGCGGCTGGTCGACCGCCGACAGCGTGCGGCGCACGGTGGGGCGGCCGGTGGCCGGCAAGACGGGTACGACCGACAGCACCCGGTCGGCCTGGTTCGTCGGCTACACGCCGGAGCTGGCGGCGGCGAGCTTCATCGCGGACCCGGACAACCCGTTCAACGCGGTCGGCGACGGGCAGTCCCAGATCCCGATCGCGGCGGTGGCGAACACCCTGCGCGACGGTTTGAAGGGCCAGCCCACCCGCCAGTTCACCCCACCCTCCGACGCCATCGTCGGCTGACGACGCCGCCGCTCACCCGGGGCCCGTCCCCGGGTGAGCGGCGGCGATCAGGCGGGAGCGGCGATCAGGCGGGAGCCCCGAGCACCGCGGCGGCCCGGGCCGCCGCGACGACCCGGGCACCGACCCCGGGCTGCCCGGCCCAGTGCACCATCAGCTGGGAGGCGTGCACGCCCCGCCAGACGAACCCCTCGGGCGCGCCGCCGTCCCAGCTCCACGCCGGGGACTGGCCGGCGCGGGGGGTGAGCACCGCCCGGTGTTCCTTGTAGCCGACCACCGTCGCGCCGGCCGGGGCGAGCACGCTGTCGGTGCGGGCGGTCGCCGACCGGTAGCCGACCACCACGCCCTCGCGGCTGACGCCCACCGTGTCGAGCACGCCGCACATCGGCAGCCCGTCCAGCTCCCGCGCCAGCCAGAGCACGCCGGCGCCCTCGGCGAGCACCGGCCGCCCCGTCCGGGCCAGCTCCGCCACCGCGATGCAGAGCCGGCGGTTGGCGGAGAGCTGCTCCGCGTACGACTCGGGGAGGCCGCCGCCGACGACCAGCGCGGCCGCCCCGGCGGGCAGCGCCTCGTCGCGCAGCGGATCGAAGCGGACCACCTCCGCGCCGGCCGCCCGCAGCAGCTCGGTCGTCTCGGCGGGGCCGTAGTCGCCGCCCGGCCCGCCGGCCACCGCGATCACCGGGGACGCGCCGGCCGGCACGGGCCCCGACGGGTCCGCCGGCTCGGCCGGCTCCGGCGACCAGGGCTCGCCCGGCACCGGCGGGGCCGACCTGGCCAGCGTCAGCAGCCGGTCCAGGTCGAGCGTGGCGGCCACCGCCTCGCCGAGCCGGCGGACCGCCCGCAGCGCGTCGGCGTCGCGGCCGACCACCGGGGCCAGGCCGTGCCGCCGGGGCGGCAGCACCGGGGGCAGCTCGTGGCGGCGCACCGCGCCGTAGACCGGCACGCCGACGTCGTCGAGCGCCTCGCGCAGCATCGCCTCGTGCCGGGGCGAGGCCACCCGGTTGAGGATCACCCCGCCCAGCCAGAGCTGATCGTCGTACGCCCGGAAGCCGTGCACGAGGGCCGCCACCGACTGCCCCATCGCCGCCACGTCGACCACCAGCACCACCGGGCTGCGCAGCGCGATCGCCACGGCGGCCGTGGACTCCGTCTCGGACTGGCCGGCGACCGAGTCGTACAGCCCCATGGTGCCCTGCACCACGGCGAGCCCGGCACCGGCGGCACCGTGGCCGAACAGGGCCGGGACGCCGTCGGGCCCGACCAGCCGGGCGTCGAGGGTGCGCCCCGGACGGCCGGCGGCGAGCCCCAGGTAGCCGGCGTCGACCTGGTCCGGCCCGACCTTGAACCCGGCGACGTCGAGGCCCCGCTCGGCGAAGGCGGCGAGCAGCCCGAGCGCCACCGCGCTCGTGCCGTGGCCCGAGGACGGCGCGCTGAGCACGAGGCGCGGCACGACGGTCATCAGCGACTCCTCCGGCGAGGGTGGTACGCGGCGGCGGTCGGCCCCCCGATCCGCCCGCGTGACGATACCGCCCGGACGCACACCCGGCGGCCACGACCGGCCCGCGTCGCGCCGCAGGGCCGCCGGGGTCGCGGCGTGCCGGCGGCGGTCCCGGGCCGGCCGCCTGGTGGCTGCGGTCCTGCGGGTAGCCTCGACCCGTGTACCGGTTCCTCCTGACGCCACGCTGGCTGGGCATCCTCGCGCTGACCCTGGTCGCCGCGGCCGTGATGGTGCTGCTCGGCAACTGGCAGCTGGACCGCTACCGGGGCCGCACCGCGATCAACGAGCGGATCGACGCCGGCAGTCGGATGACGCCGGCGCCGCTGCGTGACGCCGTGCCGGCCCCCACCGGGGGCGGCGGCACGGCCGGCCCGGCCCCCGCCGACGAGGCCACCTGGTCGCGGGTCACCGTGACCGGCCGGTACGACACGGCCAACATCGTCCTGGTCCGGGGCCGCACGGTCGACAACCGGGTCGGCTTCGAGGTCGTCACCCCGCTGCTCCTCGCCGACGGCACGGCCGTGCTCGTCGACCAGGGCTGGGTGCCGCCCGCCCCGGGCGGGGCCCTGGCGCAGCCGCAGCTCCCGCCGGTGCCGCAGGGCGAGGTGACCGTGGTGGGCCGGGTGCACCCGAGCGAGAGCGGCGCGGGGGCCGTCGACCGGCGCGACGGCCGGCTGGAGACCCGGCGGATCGCCGTCCCCCGGCTGGCCCGGGAGCTGCCGTACCCGGTCTACGGCGCGTACGTGCTGCTCGACGAGCAGACGCCGGCCGCCGACCCGGTCTTCCAGGCGGTGCCGATCGGGCACACCAACAACTGGCAGAACTTCGGTTACGTCGTGCAGTGGTGGATCTTCGCCGTCATGACGCTCTTCGGCTACGGCTGGGTGGCGCGGCGGGAGGCCCGCCGGGCGGCCGGGCTGGACGGGCCGGGCAAGCCGGTCGACCGGGCCGCCGAGCCCTCCCCGAGCGCCCCCGCCTGACCGCAACCGGGCCCTCCCCCGCTCCGGCTCGCTGCGGAAACCGGACACTCGACGGGTCGCCGGGGCACCGCGGGAAGTTGTAGTGTCCGCCGGGTGATCGAGAACCGTGGGGGGTCGCGGTGACCCCTGATCCCACGCCGCCACCACACCCGCCGGAGCCGCCCTCCTCGGGCCCGCCCGCTCCGGGGCCGCCCGCCTCAGGGCCCGCCTTCCCGGAGCCGTCCGCCTTCCCGGCACCGCCGGCCTTCCCGGAGCCGCCCGCCTCGGGGCCGGCCCTCCCGGAGCCGCCCGCAGCGGGGCCCGCCTTCCCGGACCCGGTGACGGCGACGCATCCGTCGACCGACCCGTGGGCGGTCACGCCGCGCTCGACGACGTACTCGACCCCGCCGGCGGGGTTCCCGGCCACGGCCGACCCGTTCGCCCCGCCGCCGGCCACCGCGCCGTTCCCGGTGCCGCCGGCCCTCGCGCCGCACCCGGCACCGGCCGCCGGCCCGTTCTCCGCGCCGCCGGCCGCCGGGCCGTACTCGGCTCCGCCCGTCACGGGACCGTACTCGGCCCCGCCCGCCGCCGGGCCGTACTCGGCCCCACCGGGAACCGGCCCGTACTCGGCCCCGCCGGCCGCCGGCCCGTACTCAGCCCCGCCCGCCGCCGGGCCGTACTCCGCGCCGCCGGGAACCGGGGCGTTCTCCGCGCCGCCGGCCGGGCCGTACCCGCCGGCGCTGGCGGCGCCGCTCGGGGCCCCGCAGTACGGGGCGTCCTCCGGGGTGGCGGTGCAGATCGGCGAGATCACGGTCTCCCCGCCGGAGATCCGCACCCCGGCCGGCGTGCTGCCCCTGGCCGGGACGCAGTGGCACGTCGCCGACTACTGGCAGACGGAGCAGAAGGTCGCCACCTGGGCGATCGTCTGCGCCGTGCTCGGGTTCTTCTGCCTCACGATCTTCAGCCTGCTCTTCCTGCTGATCAAGGAGACCCGGCACTACGGCACCGTGCAGGTGACGGTCAGCAACGGCCCGCACCAGTATGTGGCCCGCATCCCCGTCACCGACCAGGGCCAGGTCATGCACATCAACAACCAGGTCAACTACGCCCGGTCGCTGTCCGCCTGACGGCCGGGTCGGGCCGGTGGCGGTGTCCGCAGCTCGGGATGCCGCCACCCGCCCGGCGTCACGCCGACAGGTGCCCGGCGTGGATGGCCCGGACCGCGTCGATGGTGTCCGCCTCGGCGGCGGTCTTGTCGGTGCGGTAGCGGACCACGCGGGCGAAGCGCAGCGCCATCCCGCCCGGGTAGCGGGAACTGGCCTGCACCCCGTCGAACGCGATCTCGACCACCTGCTCGGGACGGACCCGCACCAGCCAGTCGCCGCGTTCCACGGCCAGGGCGAGGAACCGCTCGGTCTGCCAGCGCAGCACCTCGTCGGTGAGCCCCTTGAACGTCTTGCCGAGCATGACGAACTCGCCGGTCGCCGGGTCCCGCGCGCCGAGGTGCAGGTTGGACAGCCAGCCGCTGCGCCGGCCGCTGCCCCACTCGACCGCGATCACCACCAGGTCGAGGGTGTGCCGCGGCTTCACCTTCACCCAGGCCGCGCCGCGCCGGCCGGCATCGTAGGGCGCGTCGGGGTTCTTGACCACCACGCCCTCCTGCCCGGCGTCGAGCGCCGCGGCGAAGGCCGCCCCGGCCGCCCCGGTGTCGTCGACCGTCACCCGGCCGACCAGCAGCGTCGGGTCGACCGCGCCGGCCAGCGCCGCCCACCGCTCGTGGCCGGGCCGGTCGATCAGGTCGTCGCCGTCGAGGTGCAGCAGGTCGAAGAAGTACGGCGTCAGCACCGCCTCGCCCGTGCTCTCGGCGGCGGCGCGCACGGCCGGGGCGACCGGGGCGACGGCGTCGCCGACGGGCGCCGACGCGGACGGGTCGCCGGGCGGGCCGCCCCCGGCGGCCGACGCGGCGCGGCGGGCGGCCCGGCTGGAGGTCTGCTGGAACGGCAGCGGCCGGCCCGTGGCGTCCAGCCCGATGGCCTCGCCGTCGAGCACCAGCTCCCGGGCGGGCAGCGCCCGCACGGCGGCGACCACCTCGGGCAGCCGGGCGGTGATCTCGTCCAGGCTGCGGGTGAAGACCGCGATGTCGGAGCCGGAGCGGTGCACCTGAATGCGGATGCCGTCGAGCTTCACGTCGACCACGGCGGGGACACCGGTCGCGGCCAGCGCGTCGTCGACGGTGGGGGCGCTGGACGCCAGCATCGGGGCGAGCGGCCGGCCGACCTGGAGCCGGAACTCGGCCAGCGCCGCCGCGCCGCCACCCAGGGCGGCCACCGCCACGGCCCGCAGGTCACCGGCGAGCAGCAGCGCCCGGCGCACGGCGGCCAGCGGCACGTCGGCGGCGCGGGCGACCGCGTCGGCGAGCAGCCCGGCCTGGGCGCCCTGGCGCAGCTCGCCGCTGAACAGGCCGCGCAGCATCCGCTGCTCGTCGGCGGTGGCGGCGGCGAAGAGGCCGTGCAGGAGCTGCCGGCGGCGGGCCTGCGAGCCGGGGCCGCCCACCGACGCGATGTCGTCGATCACGGCGTCGACGGCGCGGACGGTCAGGGTCGGCTCGGCGGCCGGCTGCGGCAGGTCGCGCAGCCCGGCCCAGCCGACGCCGGTCTGCCGCTGTCGCAGCTCACCGGCGAGCCAGCCGGCACCCGCCGGGATCTCGGCGGGGTCGAGCGACCGCAGCGCCGCCGCGAGCAGCTCCACCTTGGCCCGTCGGCCGGTGGTCGCGCCCACGGCGGCGGAGGTGGCCGCCAGGTCGAGGAACCGCACGCACCTCATCCTGCCAGCCACCCCCGACACCGCTGGGGATACGCGGAACGCCGCCGGAAGTTGCCGCTTCCGGCGCTGCCGCGCCACCCCGGCCCGGCATCCGTGCCGGATGCCTGGACCGCCCGGTCCCCGACGCCCCCCAGCGTGCGGGGACCGGTGTCTCGGTGGAGCCCGGTCCGCGCCGACCGCGCACGGACGGTCGAGCCGCGACCGCGCAAACGGACAGTCGCGCCGCGACCGCGCGGGAGCGGACGGTCGGGCCGCAACCGTACGCGCGCGACCTGTCGAGCCGCGACCGCGAACGGACGGTCGGGCCGCGACCCGGGCCGACGGCCGGTCAGGCCGCGACGGGCTCCTCGATGCGCAGGCCGCGGGCGCGCACCTCGTCGGCGACGCGGGAGAGCAGCGCGTCGAGCGTCACCAGGGCGGTGGAGAGGTCACCGAGCTGTTCCTTGAGCGTGTCCTCGGACCACGCGGAGACGTCCACGTCCCCCAGAGCGCCGACGGCGGCACCGAGCCGCGCCATCACCTCGTTCGTACTCATGTTCGAAAGGCTATACCAGGATGTCCCGCGACACGCCGAAAACACCCCGATGAACTGGGACGTTACGGTTCCGTCACCTGACTCCGTTCCGTGCCGGCGGCGTCGCCCGAGGCTCACCGGCCCCGCTCCGCCGCTGCGGCCACCTTCGCCAGCAGCAGCGCCTCGGCCGCGCAGACCCGGGCGAACTCGCCGAGGTGCAGACTCTCGTTCGGGCCGTGCGCCCGGGCGTGCGGGTCCTCCACCCCGGTCACCAGGATCGCCGCCTGCGGGAACATCTCCTGGAACGTGGCGATGAACGGGATCGAGCCGCCGATGCCGATGTCCACCGGGTCGGTGCCGTCCCAGGCCGTACGGAAGGCGTCGCGGGCCGCGTCGAACATCGGGCCGGACGCGTCGATGACGCACGGGGCCCCGTCGTGCTCCAGTGTCACCGTCACCCGGGCGCCCCACGGGGCGTGCTTCGTCAGGTGCTCGCGCACCGCCGCGTACGCCCGCTGCGGGTCGTCGCCCGGCGCGAGCCGCACGCTCAGCTTGGCCTTCGCCGCCGGGACCAGGGCGTTCGGGGCCTCGCCGGTGGCCGGGGCGTCGATGCCGAGCACGGCCAGCGCCGGCTTGGTCCAGATCCGGTCGGTGATCCGGCCGGTGCCGATGAGCGACACGCCGTCGACCAGCCCGGCCTCGGCCCGGAACCGGTCCTGCGGATAGTCCACGGTCGCGCCCGCCCGGCCGGACAGCCCGGCGACCGCCACGTCCCCGGCGTCGTCGTGCAGCGTGGCCAGCAGCCGGACCAGCGTCGTCAGCGCGTCCGGCACCGCGCCGCCGAACATGCCGCTGTGCACGGCGTGGTCCAGGGTGCGGACCTCCACGAAGCAGTTGACGATGCCGCGCAGCGACGTGGTCAGCGCCGGCACGCCGACGTCCCAGTTGGCCGAGTCGGCGATCACGATCACGTCCGAGGCGAGCGCGTCGCGGTGCTCGGCGAGCAGCCGCTCCAGCGAGTCCGAGCCGTACTCCTCCTCGCCCTCGACGAAGATCACCACGCCGACGGGGAGCCGGTCGCCGAACGCGCGCAGCGCCGCGACGTGCGCCATGATCCCGGCCTTGTCGTCGGCCGCGCCCCGGCCGTAGAGGCGGCCGTCCCGCTCGACGGGCTCGAACGGGTCGGACTCCCACAGCGACAGGTCGCCCACGGGCTGCACGTCGTGGTGGGCGTAGAGCAGCACGGTCGGCGCGCCGGGCGGGGCGGCCCGCGTGCCGATCACCGCCGGCTGCCCGCCGGACCGCACGACCTTCACGTCGAGGCCGCAGCCGCGCAGCAGCTCCGCCACCGCCTCGGCGGACCGCTCGACGTGCGAGTGGTCGAAGCCGTCGAAGGCGATGCCGGGAATGCGGACGAGTCGTTCCAGGTCGGCGCGGACGCCGGGCAGTTCGCGCGCGACGGCGGCCCGCACCTCGGCGTCGGACATGATCGGTGAGGTCATGACCGGCATCGTATGCCGGCCTTACCGAGGCCGGTGGCGGACGTACTCGGTGCGGGGGTCGTGCGGCACCTCCGGCGCGCCGTCGACGAGCAGGTCGACCGCGTCCGCCGTGCCGTCGGCGGCGAAGTGCGCGCGCTCGCCGACGTGCCAGCGGCGCAGCTCGGGCAGGATCCCCGGCCCGTCCCGGGCGACGGCCCGGGTCAGCCGCAGCCCGGCGGGCGCGGTGACCAGCACCGACAGGGTCAGCTCGGGCCGCACGGCCGCCCGCGCCGCCGACACCCCCTCGACGATCACGACGGGGGCGGGCGGGACGGGCAGCTCGCCGGGCAGGAAGCGGTGCCGCACCCAGCTGTACCGCCGGTAGGACCCCGGCCGCCCGGCCCGCAGCGGGGCGAGCACCCACCGCTCCAGCCGGGACCAGAAGGTGAGCTGGTCGGCCCAGCCGTCGAGCAGGTCGTCGGTGTGCACCACCGGTGGCCGCCCGCCGCCGGGCAGCGCCGCCAGGGCGTCCGCGAGGCGCGCCGCGAAGAGGCTCTTGCCCGCGCCGCTCGGCCCGTCGACCGCCACCAGTCGGGTACGCCCCAACCGCGCCGGCCCGGCCAGCACCCGCCGGCCCAGCCCGGCGTACGTCTCGACGACCGGCACCCCCACGGCCCCGACGCTAGCGGTCCGCCCCGGCGGGCACGTCGGCCGTACGTCGTCCGGTCGAACCGAGGCCGTTTCGTTGCGCGGAGTCCCCGGGCCGCAGGCATGATCGTGCCGTGCGCCACAACGTGATGAGCCCGGGCGTCGACGCCCTGCTGGAACAGGCCCGTTCGGGGGTCCGCCGGCTGACCCCGCACGAGACGGTCGAGGCGGTACGCCTCGGCGCGTTGCTCGTCGACACCCGCACCGACGTGCAGCGCCGGGAACAGGGCGACCTGCCCGGCGCGGTCGTCATCGACCGGACGGTGCTGGAGTGGCGGCTCGATCCGGCAAGCGAGTGGCGCATCCCCGAGGCCACCGGGTACGACCGGGAGATCGTCGTGGTGTGCCGGCAGGGCTACAGCTCCAGCCTGGCCGTGGCGAGCCTGCGGACGCTCGGCCTGCACCGCGCGACCGACCTGGTCGGCGGCGTCGAGGCGTGGCGGGAGGCGGGGCTGCCGATGTCCGACCGCCCCGCCGACATCCGCTACTGACCCCGGCGACGCCCCGGTGGCGGCTGGCCGGGCGGCGGTCAGGCCGGCTCGGCCACCCGGCCCAGCCAGTGCGCCGCCTCGGCCCCGGTGAGCGCCCCGTCGACCGTCAGGGCCGCCGCCATCAGCGGGAACCGCCGGATGTTGTTCCAGCTCCGCTGGTACGGCGGCGGGTCCAGGACCACGACGCGGACGCCCTCGAAGAGCGGGATGTCCGCCGGGGCGCCCTCGTTCCAGATCCACTTGCCGTGCCCGTCGACCAGGTTGAAGCTGCCCACGACGGTGCCACCGAACCGGTCCTCGGGCGCGTCCGTGGCCACCTCCACCCAGGCCGGGTCGACGGTCAGCCCCTCGATCAGCCCCCGCTCGGCCGGGCCGGCGAGCGCCCCGGCCAGCAGGGTGTGCAGCTGGAAGTTGTCGGCCACCCCGTCGATGGTGACCCACCAGCCCCGGCCCGTGGCCCGGTGCAGCACCAGCAGCCGCTCGCCGTCGAGCACCCGCAGCAGCCCCAGGACGCACTCCAGGTCGGGCCGCTCGCCGGCCAGCCCCGCCCCCGCCTCCAGCAGCCCCTCCCGGTGCGGGAACGAGGCGCGCACCGCCGCGGACTGCTGCAACAGGGTGATCACGGGCATCGCCCAGGTGCCGACCGCGTACCAGCCCTGCACCGCGTCCACGGCGGCGGCCTCGTCGTCGTACGCCTGGGTCAGGGCGGCCAGCGCCTCGTCCATCGTGGCAGGGTCGTCGGGGTCGGGCGGGGCGTCGTCGCCGCGTACCCGCTGCCAGCCGGAGCGGAAGCGGTGCGCGCCGGCCAGCGCGGCGGCGAGCCCGTCGGCCGCCGGGGCGACCAGCTCGTCGGGGCGGGCCCCCAGCTCGACCAGCGCGCCGCAGAGGACGGAGAACTGGCCGCCCGCGCCGGTGCCGAGCTGCGGCAGCAGCGCCACGCACCGGGGCAGCACCGCGTCCAGCTCCGCCACGGACGCCTGCTGCGCCGCCTGCCAGACCCGCGCCACGGCCCTGGTCATGGCGTCGCCGTCGCGCCCGCGCACGGCCACCTCGACGTCGGCGACCCGGTCCGCCAGCTTCCCCCTGCGATTGAAGATCATCGGCGCAGCCTAGCGAGCGCGCCGGGTCCCGCACGGCCACCGTCGGGGTGGCGGCGACCCGGCATCCGGCTCGCGGTCGCCGACCTGCACGTGTCCGGACATGTGCGACACGTCACTGCCGGCGCGCCACGGGAACCCGGTTCGGCGCGGCGCTCCGGGCGGCTCGGAGCCCGGATCAGCGCGGCGCTCCGAGCGGGACGCAGCCCGGGTCAGCGCGGCGCTCCGGGCGGGACGAACGGCAGCCCGGCCGGGGGGCCGGACTCGACCAGCCGCCACAGGGCCGTCGTGTCGAGGTGCTCCTCGACCAGGTCGCCGAGCAGGTCCAGGGAACGCTCGCGGGCGGCGGCGAAGCTGGTGTCCGGGGCCACCCGGAATCCGGTACGGCCGGCGAGGCGGGCCGCCTCGGTGAGGAAGCGGCGGCGGAACGCGTCGGACTCGAAGGCCCCGTGCCAGTGGGTGCCGCACACCGCGCCGAGCACAGCCCCCTCGCCGGTGCCGTCGTCGTACGTCAGCATGGGCGGCAGCCCCGGGTCGGCCGACGAGACGTGCCCGTGATGGATCTCGTACCCCCGGACGGGGACGCCCGAATCGGCGGCGGCGGTGCCGGCGGCCTGCCGGACGGTCTTGCGCGCGGCGAAGGTGACCTCGACGGGCAGCAGGCCCAGCCCCGCGACGCTGCCCGCCCGGCTCTCCACCTCGTCGTGCACGGCCCGGCCGAGCATCTGGAAGCCGCCGCAGATGCCCAGCAGCGGCTTCCCGGCCGCCGCGTGCGCCGCCACTGCGTCGGCCAGCCCGGTCTCGCGCAGCCAGGCCAGGTCGACCACTGTGGACTTCGAGCCGGGCAGCACGACCAGGTCGGCGGCGGCCAGCTCGGCCGGCTCCACGGTCAGCCGGACCCGGACGCCGGGCTCGGTGGCCAGCGCCTCCACGTCCGTGGCGTTGCTGATCCGGGGCAGCCGGACGACCGCCACGTCCAGCCACTCCGTGCCGTGCGGGGCCGCCGGCCGACCGAGCACCCGGCCGTACGCGAGCGAGTCCTCCGCGTCCAGCCACAGGTCGAGGTGCCAGGGCAACACCCCGTACGTGGGGCGGCCGGTGACCCGGGCCAGCATGTCCAACCCCGGCCGCAGCAGCCCGAGGTCGCCCCGGAACTTGTTGATCACGAAGCCGGCGACCAGCGCCTGGTCGGCCGGGTCGAGCAGGGCGACCGTGCCGAACATGGAGGCGAACACCCCGCCCCGGTCGATGTCGCCCACCACGATCGTGGGCAGCCCGGCGTGCCGGGCCAGCCCCATGTTCACGTAGTCCCCGGCCCGCAGGTTGATCTCCGCCGGGCTGCCGGCCCCCTCGCAGACCACCACTTCGTACGCCTCCCGCAGCTCGGCCAGCGCGGCGAACGCCGCCTCGGCGAGCCGGGGCCGCAGGGCGTGGTAGTTGCCGGCGGTGACCGTGTCGACGGCCTCGCCGAGCAGCACCACCTGGCTGGACCGGTCACTGCCCGGCTTGAGCAGCACCGGGTTGAACCGCAGGTCGGGGGCGACGCCGCAGGCCGCCGCCTGCATCGCCTGGGCCCGGCCGATCTCGCCGCCCCGCCCGTCCGGGCCGACCACCACGGCCGAGTTGTTCGACATGTTCTGCGCCTTGAACGGGGCGACCTTCACCCCGCGCCGGTGCAGCCAGCGGCAGATCCCGGCGGTGAGCACGCTCTTGCCCGCGTCGGAGGTGGTGCCGGCAACCAGCAGCCCCCCGCTCACCGGACGCCACCGCCCCACCGGCCCGCCCTCGCCGCCGCGGTCCTCCTCAGCACGCTCCCCGCCACGGCAGTCCCCGCCGCCGCCGTCCTCCTCAGCACAGTCCCCGCCGCCGCGGTCCTCCTCAGCGCAGTCCCTGCCGCCGCGCCGGCCAGCCGGCCGACCGTCACCGAATAGGCGGCGGCCAGCCCGAGCGCGGCCAACCCCACCGCCCCGGAGATCCGCGCCGCGCGCTTCAGGTGCCGCGCCTCCGGGCGCGGCCCGTCGCCGAGGTACGGCCGCACCTCCGACCGCCCGAAGTAGACGTTGCGGCCGCCCAGCCGCACGCCGAGCGCGCCCGCCATCGCCGCCTCGCACTGCCCGGCGTTCGGGCTGGGATGGTCGTCGCGGTCGCGCAGCCACACCCGCCAGGCCCGTCCCCGGTCGCCGTGCGCCGTCGGGGCCACGGCGACGGTGAGCAGGCCGGTCAGCCGGGACGGCACGAGGTTGAGCAGGTCGTCGAGGCGGGCGGACGCGGTGCCGAAGCGGGCGTACCGGGGCGAGCGGTGACCGACCATCGCGTCGAGCGTGTTCGCCGCCCGGTAGCCGAGCAGGCCGGGCAGCCCGGCGACCGCCCCCCACAGCAGCGGGGCGACGACCGCGTCGGAGGTGTTCTCGGCGACGGACTCGACGGTGGCGCGCGCCAGCTCGGGCTCGTCCAGCGCCGACGGGTCCCGCCCGCACAGGTGCCCCAACCGGCGGCGGGCCGCCGGCACGTCCCCGCCACGCAGCGCCCGCCCCATCACCGTCGCCTCGTGACGCAGGGTGCGCCCGCCAAGCACCGTCCACGTCGCGGCGGCCGTCAGCACGGCCCGACCAAGGGGCCGGTGCCGGGTGCCCACCATCGCCGCCACTCCCACCAGCACCGGCACGCCCACGGCGAGCGCCGTGAACGCCGCGCCGGCCGCCCGGTCCGGCCGGTAGACGCGCCGCTCCAGCGCCCCGGCCGCCCGGCCGAACCCGGCCACGGGATGCCAGCGTCGTGGGTCGCCGAGGAGGGAGTCCAGCGCGTACCCCGCCACCAGCCCTGCCGCGTTAGCCACGGCGATCGACTGTCGCACCTGCCACCACCTCCGGCGGGCAGCCTAGCCGCCGCTCCCCAGCAGGGCGGCCTCATGCCGGCCGGGGCTCACTAGGCAAGATCATGTCGGGGAGACAGCGGTATCCCAACGCCGGGACACCCCTATCTCCCCGACATGATCACCTCTCCCGTGGGGGCCCGCCCCGTGCCGGGGCCCGACGGGAGTCCGCAGTCGGGGCGTCAGGCCGGCACGCCGGCCCGACCCCGCCCCCGCCGACCACGCCGGGTCGGCGTCACCCCGTCGAGCTCCCCGGTGGGCTTTCCGGCGGGCGGCGCGGAGCCGTCGGGTCCGACCCCGGCGGACAACCCGTCGCGTCCGGCGGACGACTCGCTGTGCCCGGCGAACGACTCGTCGCGCCCGACGGACGACTCGTCGCGCCCGGCGGGCGGGACCAGGGCGCTACCGGACGGGGGTGGGCCACCATCCGCCGCGCCCGCCTCGGCCGACTCCCCCTCGTCACCGAACCCGGAGCCCCCGCCGGTGCCGGCACCGAACCCGGAGCCGGCGTCGAGGCCGGAGCCCTGTCCACGCCCGCCGTCGTCGCCGAGCCCGTCGTGGCCGGAGTCGTCGTGGCCGGAGTCGTCGTTCCCGAAGTCGTCCTCGTCGGAGTCGCCCTCGGAGTCGTCGTCCAGGTCGTCCCGCTCGTCGAGGTCGTCCAGGCCACGCGGGGCGTCGCCCAGCCGGTGCACCGCCCCCAGCCCGGGCGCAGCACCCAGCCCGTTCGCAGCCGCCGGGCCGTGGGCGGCGTCCACGACGCGCGGGTCGAAGGAGACGTGGGCCGGGACAAGGTCGTCCGGCTCGAAGTCCTCGTCGAAGGGGCGGCCCTCCGGCCCGCTGAGGGGCGGCCCGCTGGGGGCCTGCTCACGCGGGACCCGCTCGGTCGGCTCGCCGTGCACCCGGCTCTCCGCCTCGGCGTCCTCGACTGTGCTGGTGGCCACGTTCGGCCGGTTGCGCAGGAACCGGGCCCGCCCTCGGGACAGGTCGTGGCCGACGGCGACCGCCTCCAACTCGTACACCGTGCGGTGGTTGCCCGCGTCGTCGGTCCAGTCACGGGTGTAGAGCCGGCCGACGACCACCACCGGGTCGCCGACCATCACGGAGGCCGCCACCCCCTCGGCCAGCTTCCGCCAGCAGTTGACGCGGACGCGGAGGCTGTTGCCGTCGACCCACCGGCCGCTGCCCCGGTCGAGCCGGCGGGCCGTGGAGGCCACCTTGAAGTTGGCCACGAGCGTGCCGCTCTGGGTGGTACGCCGCCACTCCGGCGCCGTCAGAATGTTGCCGACGATCGTTACGTGGGTGTCGAACATCGTCCCTCCAGGGAAGAGATCGGGGTTGCCGTGGTGAGTCGACCCGCCGCCGACACTGGCCGCTCCGGCCCGCCCGTCGCCACCGTGAGGCCGCCACCTGTGGACAGGCCGGCGGCCTGTGGACAAAGACCTGATCAAGCCCGGATGTGCTAGGCCCCGGCTGGGATGCCCCCCGGGCGGCCCCGCCGGAGGCGTTTCCGGACGGCCCGTGACTGGGTACAGATTCGATCAAGCGAGCACCACCGACGGCACGCCGTCCGATGAGAAAGGCCACGGGACATGACTTCCTGCCGACCCCGTACGACCGCTTTCGTCCGCACGGACGGCGAGGCGCTGCGATGAGCGCCGTGGCGAACCCCGCGACCGTGGCCGAGTGCCTGCGCGTCGGGGCCGGGTTCTCCCAGGGTGACCGGAACTGGATCGCCGAGCAGTTCGCCACCCTCGACGCCCGGCTCGCCGGCTTCCACGCCGACGCCACCGAGCTGGAGGTGTCGGTGAAGGACCGGGAGGCCCGGGGGCAGAAGGTCACCCTGGAGTGCTGGATCGCCGGCCGGCAGAAGATCGTCACCACCTCCGCCGAGGAGGACCTGCACGCCGCGCTCAACGACGTCCGCGACGACCTGCGCCGCCGGCTCAACGACGCCAAGACCCGGCAAGAGCCGCGCAACAACAAGCGGCTGCGCGACATCGGCCAGCCCGAGGCGGGCCTGCCCGACACGGAGCTGGACGACGCCGAGCTGGACCACACCGGCGGCGACGCGCACCGGGTCGACGCCGAGACCGCCTGAGCCGACCCCCGTCGGGGAGGTGGTGTCCGCCACGGCGGTCCGTCATCTCCCCGGCGGGGCTACCGTCGGGTAGGTTGCGGGCGTACCGTCGCGGTCGTGGAACCGGATGTGCTGGGGCCGCCGTACGAGCGGCAGACGATCGACCTGGGCACCGACGATGAGGGCCCGGTCGTCGCGACCCTGGTCCGCCGCCGGGCCGACCGGCCGACCCGCCGCGCGGTGCTCTACGTGCACGGCTACGTCGACTACTTCTTCCAGACCCACGTGGCCGACTTCTTCGCCGAGCGGGGCTGGGACTTCTACGCCCTCGACCTGCGAAAGTACGGCCGCAGCCTGCTCGCGCACCAGACCCCGAACTTCTGCCGCGACCTCGGCGACTACTTCCCCGAGCTGGACGCCGCCGCGAAGATCGTCCGCACCGAAGACGGCCACGACACGCTGCTGGTCATGGGTCACTCGACCGGCGGCCTCGTCATCTCCCTCTGGGCGCACGCCCGACGCGACGCCGGCATCGTCGACGGGCTGGTGCTCAACAGCCCCTTCTTCGACATCAACGCCCCGTGGGTGATCCGCAGACCCCTCGCGGCCGCCGTCTCGCGCCTGGGCCGCAGCGCGCCGCGCCGCCGCCTCCCCTTCGGCCTCGGCACCGTGTACGGCGAGAGCCTGCACGCCGACCATCGCGGCGAGTGGACGTACGACCTGGCGTGGAAGCCGCTCGCCGGCTTCCCGGTCCGGGCCGGCTGGCTGAACGCCGTGCGCGCCGGTCAGCGGCAGCTCCGCGCCGGCCTCGACATCCCGGTGCCGGTGCTGCTGGCCTGCTCGACCCGCACCTTCCGGGGCACGAAGTGGCACGACTCGGCGGCCCTCGCCGACGCCGTCCTGGACGTGGAGCACATGGTCCGCTGGGCGCCCCGCCTCGGCCGGCACGTGACCCTGGCCCGCTTCGACGGCGGCATGCACGACCTGACCCTCTCCGGCCCCGCCGTCCGGGAGCAGGTCTTCGTCGAGGTGGGCCGGTGGGCGGAGGCGTTCCTCGCCGCCGGCCCGACGCCCGAGCAGCCTGCCGACCAGCCGACGCCCACCGTGCCGGGCGACGATTCGACGGCCGGGGAGCCGGGCGGCGTGCCGTCGCCCGAGGTGCCGGCCAGCCGGTCGCCTGCGGAGGCGACCACGCAGAGCACGGGGGCCGCCGCAGCGGGCTGACCGGGCGAAACAGGGGTGCCCGGCGACGCCGGGCCGTGCGACGCTGAACGCGCGTCGACGGGCCGCCCCGTCGCGCCGGGCACCCTCGGCGCGGCGGTACCCTCTTGGCGCGAGACCCACCAGCGCGCGCCCGTAGCTCAGCGGATAGAGCAGGGGACTTCTAATCCCAAGGCCGCAGGTTCGAATCCTGCCGGGCGCACAGGCACTGTCCCTGTTTGAACAGCTCACGTGCACGCACCCGACTGCTGACCCAGGTTGACGAGCAGGCAACCCGCGCACCGAGCCACGCTCGACCAACTCCTAGACCGAGGTCGGACGGCTCGCCCCATAGACGCTGGAGTCGTTCTACGCGAGCCTGCGGCACGTGAAGCACCGCGTAGAAGGCAAGTACACCTACACGGCGAAGTGCCGGTCGCACGTCTGCACGCCATTCAGTGCGTCGTCGCCGGCCCTACAGATCCACTGGATGCCCAGTGGCGCCTTCAGTCACCCCGCCCGGTGGCGTTGAATCGCCCTCAATCCCCTCGGACAGGGCGCACCTGCACTTGGTTAGTAGCCTTTGCCGTTGCATCTGGTGCAGATGAGCCCTCCTTGGGACGCGCCATGGAACCGGCCCGACCCTCCACAGTATCCGCAGGAGGGCGCCCCCGGGGGCCGCGCCTCTTGCTTACCGCCAGACGTAAACCATATGAGAACCAATAGCGGTAAGCCGCAACATATTCCGCCGAGCACACAACCACGCAGCCAAGAATCGATGTCGATGCCCATCTAATCAGTTTGGGGCATCCACCGGAGTTACGCCATTCCACTTACGTCGGCCAACCTCTTTGCCTGCACTTCATGGCCAACCCGTCGACTTTCTTCTGCACATCGGGGAGCATGGGGGGACTGCCCGGTCAAGCGGGAGCGCCCTACTGTCTGAATGATCTTGACCGGGAGGGCACCAACAGAGCTTCTTCATGACGCGCCGCACAGCGGGCTGGCAACCCCGTGCCGGCGGGCACACCACCTCTCCCCCTGGTGAGCCAGCCTTCGGTGTGGCCTGACCGATGATTCTCCCGCGCCGTGCTGGTCTGTATGCCGACGTACGGACCCACAGGAGGCTGGCACGATGCGGAAACTGACCTTCGGCATGAACCTGAGCCTGGACGGCTACATCGCCGCGCCCGGCGACGACCTCGGCTGGAGTGCGCCGAGCGACGAGCTGTTCCAGTGGTGGTCCGACCGGGTGGGGGCGACGGGCACGGGGCTGTACGGGCGCAGGCTGTGGGAGACGATGAGTTCCCACTGGCCGACCGCCGACCAGCGGCCGGGTGCCACCCCGGCGGAGGTCGAGTTCGCCCGCCGCTGGCGGGACATGCCGAAGGTGGTGTTCTCCTCGACGATCAGCACGGTCGACTGGAACGCGCGCCTGTTCACCGGCGACGCGGTCACCGAGATCGCGCGGCTCAGGGCCGAGGACGGCGGTTCCCTGGACATCTCCAGCCCCACCCTCGCCGCCGGGGCCATGCGCGCCGGACTGATCGACGAGTACACGCTCGTCACCCATCCGGTCCTGCTGGGCGGCGGCAAGCCGTTCTTCACCGCCCTCGACAACTGGGTGAACCTGACCCTGGTGGAGACCAGGACGTTCCCTGGCGGCGTGGTGCTGACGAGGTACGAGACCAGGCGCTGAGCACAGCCGCAGACTCGGGTCCGACGGAGCGCCGCACCACAACGCAGGGGCGACGCCGACGTGCCCGGTCACGCGCCCGCCGATGGTTGCCGGGCGGCGCGACCGGGCCTCGGCCCACGACGGGTCAGTGCGGGTCGCCGGACAGGGAGGTGCGCCGTTGTGACGCCATGACCAGGGAGTAGACGTTCTCGCGGAGTTCGCCGAAGAGCGCCGTCTGCTTGGTCGCGATCTGGTCGCGGGGCCGCTCCAGCTCGACCGGCAGGTCCTCGACGACGACGGACGGCCCCTGCGACAGCACGACCACCCGGTCGGACAGGTAGACGGCCTCGTCGATGTCGTGGGTCACGAACAGCACCGTCGTGCCGGTCTCCGCCCAGACCTTGAGCAGCAGGTCCTCCAGGCTGGCCCGGGTCTGGGCGTCCACCGAGGCGAAGGGCTCGTCCATGATCAGCATTTCCGGCCGTACGGCGAGACCCCGCGCGATGGCGACGCGCTGCTGCATGCCGCCGGAGAGCTGCCACGGGTGCAGCGCCGCGGCGTGGGCCAGGCCCACCATCTCCAGTGACTCCCGTACGCGGTCGCGGATCTCGGTGCGGGGCAGCCCGCGGTCCCGCAGGGGCAGGGCGACGTTCTTCTCGACGGTGAGCCAGGGGAACAGCGACCGGCTGTAGTCCTGGAAGACGACCGCGACGCCGTCCCGCGGGCCCGACATGCGGTCCCCCCGGAACATGACGCTCCCGGTGGTGATGGGCAGGAGTCCGGCGATGCACATCATGAGGGTCGTCTTGCCGCAGCCGGAGGGGCCGACGACCGACACGAACTGGCCGGCGTGGACGGCGAAGTCGATGCTGCGGACGGCGAGGACGTCGCCCTTGCGCGAGGGGTACGACTTGCCGAGTTCCTGCACGGCCAGCACGGGCGTGTCGGTTCCGGGGCCCGGTTGGTGCGGTTGGATCGTCACGGACTTCATCCGGGACTCCTCTACGTGGTGTCGTCGTTGTCGTCGGCGGCTCTGGAATGTGGCGGCAGGGAATCGGCGGTGCGGAGCGCGGTTGGCGGCAGGGAACTGGGCGCGGCCCCCGCTAGTGGCTCTCCGCGCCCTCCGGCCGCACGTTGCGGTGCCACCTGAGCAGCACCCTTTCGACCACGGCGAAGATGGCGTTGAAGAGGATGCCCAGCAGCGCCAGCAGCACGATGGCCGCCCACAGTTCCGGGAACCGGAACAGCCGCTGCTGGCTCACGATGTAGAAGCCGAGGCCCGCCGTGGCGGCGTAGAGCTCGGAGATCACCATGAGCACCAGGGCGATCCCGATGCTGATCCGCATTCCCGCGAAGATCGCGGGGCTGGCGCCGGGCAGCAGGACCTGGAGGAAGTAGCGGCGTCGGGTCAGCCGCATGCTCTTGGCGGCGGTGACCACCGTGCGGTCGAGTCCGCGTACCCCGTCGTAGGTGTTGATGAGGATCGGCCACAGGCAGCCCAGCGCGATGAGGAAGACGTTCATCCCGCTGGTGATGCCGAAGATCACGATGGCGATGGGCAGGAGCGCGGTAACCGGCACGGACATGCCCAGCCGGATCAACGGGTTGAAGAACGCTCCGGCGGGTCGCCACACCCCGATCAGGATGCCGGCGCTGATGCCGATCGCCGCCGCCGCGCCGTAGCCGAGGCCGAGCCGCGCGAGGCTGGGCAGGACGTCGGTCCGGAACTGGTCGCTGAGGAAGAGCGACGACGGCGAGCCGGAGAGCCAGGTGTCGACGAACGCGACGAAGATCTGCGACACCGGCGGGACGAACAGGGACCCGGCCAGCCGGGCGGCGATCTCCCACACCACCAGCAGTGCCGCGAGCAGCCACAGCGACTGCACGCCGCGTCCCATCGCCTGCGCCGTGGCGGCCACGCTCGACCGCTTCGCACCGTGATCGCTCATCGTCCGCTCTCCCGTTGGGCCTGGCCCCAGGGGACCACCAGGCGTTCGACCAGGTTGAAGCCGTAGTAGAGGGCCATTCCGAGCAGCCCTACGAGGAGGATCCCCGCGTAGACGAAGTCGGGTCGTTGCGCCTGCTGGTATGTGGTGATCACCGTGCCCACCCCGCTGGTCGCGCCGAGCAGCTCGGCGGAGAGCACCACGATGAGCGCCGTCGAGCTGGCCACCCGCAGGCCGGTGGCGATGGACGGGGCCGCCGACGGCAGCACGACTCTGGTCAGCAGCCGCGTCCTGCCCCAGCCCATGCTCCGGCCGGTGGCCAGCATGAGCGGTTCGGTGTCGCGCACGCCGTACATGGCGTTGAGCAGGATCGGCCAGAAGATCGCGTAGATCGCCAGCGACACCTTCATCTGGGTGCCGAGGCCGAACAGCAGGATGGCGATCGGCAGGAACGCCGAGGAGGGGATCGACCGGCCGGCGTGCACGACCGAGGACGACGGCCGGTAGAACGCGGAGAAGTAGCCGAGGGTCAGGCCCAGCGGAATGCCGACGGCGCTGGCGACGAGCATGGCGAGCAGCCAGGCCCACAGGGTCTGCGCCACCTCCGTCAGGAAGTTCGCGTCGACGAGGAGCTCGCCGGCCCGTTGCATGGTGGCCGCAGGGTACGGCAGGGAGTCCGTCGAGACCGCCCCCGTGCGTACCACGATTTCCCACACCACGAACATCGTGGCGATGCCCGCCAGCCCGTACGCCCAGTCGGGCGTCGGGCCCCTCCGGCGTGCCGTGGCGGGCACGCCGGAGGGCGACGGGGCGGGGACATCAACCTCGACCGAGTGACTCGACACCCCTGTCACGTCCTCTCCCTTGACGGTCGGTCGGTCGCCGGCAGACGGTTCAGGACCGGGCGAAGTCGGTGACGAAAGGCTCAAGATCGGGCTTCTTCTGCATCATCTTGAGGTCGACCATCTGCTGCGCCATCCGGTCCAGCGCGCCGAGGTCGACGGCGGCCTCGATGGCGTTCTGCGGCTGGGCGGCGAGGGTCTCCGCCGGCACCTTCTGGCACTCGGAGAGCAGCCGGAACGACTCGTCCTTGTTGGCCGGGTCGTTGAGCTGCTGGGCGGTTTCGGTCATCGCCTCGTGGAAGCGCTTCGCCGCGTCGCCCTTGGCCACGAAGTTCTTCGCGGCGACGTAGGTCGCGATGTAGACCTTGTTGCTGCTGGCGAAGGGGTCCGCCAGGCTGCGGACGCCGTCGTTGTTGTTGCCGAGCAGCGAGTAGCCGAGCTGGGCGGCGTCGACCCGCCCGCTGAGCACGGCGGGAATCTGCTCGGCGAAGGGCAGCGCCACGAAGCTCACGCTGTCCGGCTCGACCCCGTTGGCCTTCAGCCAGCTCGCGGTCACGATCTGGTTGATGCCGTTGATCTCGTTGACCGCGATCTTCTTGCCGGCCAGGTCGGCGGGCGACGTGATCGGGGAGTCCTTGCCGACGAAGACGCCCTGCGCGGGCTTGGCCGGCGGCAGCGCGTTGACGTTGGCGCCGGACACCATCTGGATGGGGAAGCCCGTGTTGTAGGCGTTGATCGCGGTGTAGCCGTTGACGTAGCCGAAGTCGGCCGCCCCGGAGAGCACCGCGGCGACGGCGGCCGAGCCGCCCCCGGACCGGACCAGCTCGACGTCGAGGCGGTGCTTCGCGTAGACGCCCTTCGAGATCGCCCAGGTGTTCCAGATTTCGCAGCCGAACGTCGTGACGGAGACCTTCGTCGTGGCGTTCGCGGAGTCGCCGGCGTCGTCGCCCCCGCCGCAGGCGCTCACGAGAAGCATGGCGGTGACGGCCGCGGCCGCACCGATACGTCGGGAAATCATCTTGTCGCTCCTATGTGCTCGCAGGTGACCCGGTGTTCCCACCACTGCTGGCAATGGCGGTTCTTGGTGGCGGGTAGGCGCTTGCGCGATCTGGGCTCCACCGCTGCGAACCTGCCCGCCTGGCGCGTGGAATCGCCCTGCGGTCTCGGTACGACGGGTCTTGCCCTGGCGTGGAAGGGGGTGGGTGACCGCGTGCCCGCTTCGGCTGGAGCCGGCCCGACGCCTCGGGGGCCCCGGTGGATTCACGGCATGGCCGAGCAGGTTGGTCGCCGGTCGGTTCAGGCTCGGGCTGCACCCCAGCAGCACCCTGACGCCTCGCCGACTTGGAGCGAACGTACGCGGCACCCGAAACCCTGTCAAGATGCGGAATGGGATCTCGCATCGCGCGAAGGACCGAATCGGCGGGGCAGGCCGCCCTGCCTTCCGACAGGCGGGTTGAGCAGGCGTAACGATCCGCCTTCATCGGTTGACGGGGCAGACGGCGGCGGCTAGCTTCTCCAACAGACAGCGCCGGCCCGTCGACCCGGGAGTGGACATGAGCTTGGAGACGCCCCCCGAGGCCGTTCCAGCCATCTCCCGCGCGCCGATCGGCCACTGGAAAGGGCCGGAGTTCCCCGCCATCCGCCCCGGCACCGGGGCCGGGAAGGCGCTCGTTCCGTTCTGATCGGGATCCCCGCGTCTCGTAGCACCCTGCCCACATTCAGGCGACGCCGTTCGCCCGGCCGCGTCCTGCTCATCCACGTGGTGAGCGGCCCGGTCGCCGGCAGTCGATGCTGCACGAGACGCGGCGGCAGGCGACCCTTCCGCACCCTCGGCACACCCCTCGCCCATCGTCGGCGAGCCGAGGGGCGGCGGGCGCGTTCCTGTCTCTCCGACCCGGTGGGCCCCGACGCGGGGAGCCGGGTCCGCCCCCGGGACCCCAGCCGGGCAGGCGGACCGGTTCCCACACCCCAGCGCGTACGGCAGCCAGCGCGACCGGGACGTCACCCGCGGTCGATCCGGCGCGCGATCCCGGTACTGCCGCGACACGGTTCGCGATGCGACGATGACAGCGTGCGCAGACGTGAGAACCAGGTGCGGTCCGGGCGGCGTTTCCATGACCTGTCGTGGCCGGCGTGACCTGGGAAGGGCCGCCTGCCCCCGGTGAGCGGGCCGCCCGGCTCCTCGGCCGGGACGACGAGCTGCGGCGCGTCGACGCGCTGCTGGCCGCGGCCCGGGACGGTCGCGGCGGCGGGCTGGTGGTCAGCGGCGAGCCGGGGATCGGGAAGACAGCGCTGCTGGAGGCGACGGCCGCGGCGGCGGAGGGCTTCCGGCTGCTGCGCCTGGACGGCTACGAGGCCGAGTCGGGGATCCCGTTCGCCGGGGTGCACCGGCTGACCATTCCGCTGCGCGAGCACGTCATGGTCCTTCCGCAGCGGCAGCAGCAGGCGTTGCAGGTGGCGACCGGGCTCGCGGACGGCCCGCCGCCGGACCGCTATCTCGTCGGCCTCGGCGTGCTAGGGCTGTTGACGGCGGCCGTCGTCTCGACGTCGCCGGTCGTGTGCGTCGTCGACGACGCCCATCTCCTCGACGCCGAGTCCCTGGACGTGCTGGCGTTCGTTACCCGTCGCCTGGTGGCCGACCGCGTCGCGTTCGTGTTCGCCGCCCGCGACGAGCCACCGGTCGCCGAGCGACTGGCCGGGCTGCCCGTGCTGCGGCTGCTCGGCCTGGCCACGGGGCCTGCGGTGCAGTTGCTGACGTCGGTGCTGCGGGAGCCGATCGACCCGGCGACGGCCGCGCGGGTCGCCGCCGCCACGGGGGGCAACCCGCTGGCGCTTATCGACCTGGCCGACGAGCTGAGCGTGCGGGATCTGACCCGCTCCAGCGTCGACGCCGAGCCGATTCCGGTGGGCGGCCGGCTGGAGGCGTTCTACCTCCGTCAGGTGCGTCGGACGGCCCCGCAGCAGCAGTTGTGGCTGTTGATCGCCGCAGCCGAGTCGACGGGCAACGTCGACCTGGTCCAGGCGGCGGCCCGGCGGCTCGGTCTCGCCGGCACGTGGGGCGACGAGCCGGAGCTGCGGGGGCTGGTCGAGGTCGGCACGTCGCTGCGGTTCCGGCACGCGCTGGTGCCGTCGGCGACGTACAACGGCGCGGCGGGGGCCGACCGCCGCCGGGTGCACGAGGCGCTGTCCGACGCGGCGGGGGCCCTGGGACTGGTCGAGTTGGCGGCCTGGCACGCGGCCAAGGCGACGATCGGCACCGACGCGCACGTGGCCGACCGGCTCGAACAGGTGGCGGAGCTGGCGGGGCGGCGCGGCGGGTTCACGTCGCGGGCCGGGGTTCTCACGCAGGCGTCGAGGTTGACCCCGCCGGGGCCGGTCCGCGACGGCCGGCTGGTCGCGGCGGCCGAGGCCGCCTTGGCGGCCGGCGCGGCGGGGCTGGCGCGCAGCCTGGTCGACGAGGTGGCCGAGGAGTCGCTGGATCCGGTCACCCGGGGCCGGTTGACCCGCGTCCGGGTCGACCACGCGTTCTTCACCGCAGGCCCGGACGTGGTGCGCGGCGTCGCCGACATGCTCACGGCCGCCGCCTGCTTCCACGGCCACGATGCGGCGGCCGAGCAGGACGCGCTGCTCCAGGCGTTCCTGCGGGCCCTCGTCGTGGAGCGGCTGGGGCGGGACGTGCCGCTGCCGACGCTGGGCCGGCGGCTCCTCGACGGCGCAGGGCGGAGCGACCACACAGGACAGGTCGACGGCGTCGCCGCGACGATCCTGCGCGCCCTGGGCACGTACATCCTGCGGCCCTATCGGGAAGCGGTGCCCGAATTGCGGGCCGCGGTCAAGGTCATCGACGGCCTCGACGGCGCCGACCTGCTGAAGTACGGCGTGATCAGCGTCGCGCTCACCACGGCGTTGTGGGACGACGCCGCGATCCGGCGCTGCCTGGAGCGGACCGCCGCGACCGCCCGCGACCTGGGCTCGGTACAGATCGTCGACGCCGCCCTGTGGATCCTGTCGTTGTCCCTGCTGCACATCGGCACCCCGCGCGCGGCGCAACAGCACATCGACCAGGTGCGCGAGCTGCGCCGCGCCATCGGCTACGACGCCGAGCAGGTCGTCAACGCGGCGCTGATCGCCTGGTCCGGTGGCCCCCGCGAGGGGGTCGAAGCGATCGCCGAGGCGGCCCGGGCGGGAGGCTTCGGCGGGGTGCACGCCTCGGGGGTGTCCGCGCTGGCGGTACGGGACCTGGCCGAGCGCCGCTACCCCGACGCGTACGCGCGGCTGAAGCCGCTCATGGACACGCCGTTCCTCCAGGTGACACCGCTGAACTACGCGGACTTCGTCGAGGCGGCCAGCCGGAGCGGGCGCGCCGCCGAAGTGGTGGGGTTCGTGGAGCAGCTGGAGGACATGGCGTCGGTCAACGGCTCGGCCTGGACCAGGGGCCTGGCGCAGCGGGCCCGCGCCCTGGTGGCCGACGACGGTGACGCCGAGCCGTGGCACGCCGCCGCCGTCGCGACGCTCGGGCCCACCGCGTTGACCGTCGAGCGGGGCCGGTCCCACCTGGTCTACGGCGAGTGGCTGCGCCGCCGCAGACGCCGCCGGGACGCCCGGGAGCAGCTCAGCCGGGCGGTGGAGATCTTCGACGACGCCGGCGCGCCGGCGTTCGCGCAGCGGGCCCGCACCGAGTTGGCGGCGAGCGGCCGGCCGCCGTCGGCCGGCGAGCAGCCCCGGCGTCCCGACCTGACCCCGCAGGAGCTGGCGGTCGCCCGGCTCGCCGCCGCCGGAGCGACCAATGCGGAGATCAGCGCCACCATGTTCATCAGCCCGAACACCGTCGACTATCACCTCCGCAAGGTCTTCCAGCGGCTCGGCGTCACCTCCCGACGCCAGCTCGCCGGCCGCCTCGACCAGTAGTGACCGCCCGGGGACTACGTGCGGCACGTGGTCCGCGCCCGCTGGCGGGCCCGCAGGCTGGAACGGCCGGGTCGGCGGGCGGGCCGCCGACCGCAGCCGGGTAGCGCCGGGAGGGAGGGGCCGCCGTCGATGCTCCAGTCAGGTGACGGCCGACCGGCGGTGCACGGTCGGCAGGGCGAACTGGCGGCCGTGGCCCGTCTGTTGGCTGACAGCGGCGCGGGCCGCGGCGCGGCACTTGTCGTACGCGGGCAGGCCGGCATCGGCAAGAGCGTGCTCCTGTCCGCGGCCCGGCGGTGCGCGGCCGACGCCGGCATGCTGGTGCTCACCGCGAACGGGGCCGAGGCGGAGTCGGCGCTGCCGTTCGCGGGCCTGCACCAGCTCCTCGCGCCGCTGCTGGACGACCTGTCGTCGCTCACCCCACGGCTGCAACGCACCCTGCGGGGCGCGTTCGGGCAGGAGGGGACCCGCCCGGACCTGTTCACGACCGGCCTGTCGGTGCTGGAGCTGCTCGGGGAACGGGCGTCCAGGACCCCGCTGCTGATCGTGGCGGAGGACGCGCACTGGCTGGATCCGGAGACGCTCGACGTGCTCGTCTTCGTCGCGCGCCGGCTCGCGGGCGAGCCGATCGCGGCGGTCATGGCCGTGCGCACCCCGCACGCCGACGTGCTCGCCGGCGCCGGCATCGGCCAGTTGCACCTCGGCGCGCTGGACGACGACGCCGCCCGGCGGGTGCTGGCCGACCATGCGCCCGGCCTCCCACCGGGCCTGCGCAGCCGGATCCTGACGGAGGCTGCGGGCAACCCGCTCGCCCTGGTCGAGCTGCCCCGGTGCGTCACCTCCGGTAGCCTCGACGACCTGCCGGAGCTGCTGCCGCTCAACGAGCGGCTGGAGAGCGCGTTCGCCGACCGGTTCGGGCAGTTGCCCGCGCCGACCCGGGCGGTCGTCGCCGCGTTCTCCGCCGACACCACCTGCCGGCTGCCGGCAGTGCTCGCCGCCGCCCGGGCGCTGACCGGCGTCGACGTGGCCGCGGACAGCTTCCAGCCGGCGATCGACGCGGGCCTGTTGCAGATCCAGGGGCGACGGCTCCAGTTCCGGCATCCGCTGATGCGGTCGGCGGTCTACCGGTCCGTCAGCGACTTCGCCCGGCTCACGGTGCACTCGGTGCTGGCCGACGCGCTCGCCCACGACCCGGACCGCCGGGCCTGGCACCGCAGCGCCGCCGTCCTCGGCCCCGACGAGGAGGCCAGCGTGGAGCTGGAGGCCGCCGCCGCGCGGGCGCTCGAACGGGGGGCACTGGGAGTGGCGGTGACCGACCTGGACCGGGCCGCCGAGCTGACCGAGGGCCCGGCCCGCCGTTCGTCGCTGCTGCTGCGGGCGGCGGAACTCGCGTCGCAGCTGCATGATCGTACGGTCGCCGCGCAGTTGGCCGCCAAGGCCGACCCGGCGGCGGGCGGTCCCGCCGACCGGGGGCGGCTGGCCCTGGTCCGCGACATCGTCGATCCCGGCGACATGGGTGACCCGGGCCGCATCGACCTGCTCTGCGGCCTGGCGGTGGAGGCGCACGCCGCCGGCGACACGGAGCTGGGGGCGACGCTGTGTTGGCGAGCGGCGTCGCGCTGCTGGTGGGCCAGCCTGCCGCCGCAGGTGGGCGCGCGGGTCACGGCGGTGCTCGGCGGGCTCGGGCTCGCCGACGACGATCCGCGTACGGTGGCGATCGCCGCCTACGCGCAGTCGGAGGCGCGGGGCGCCGCGATCCTGCGCCAGTTGTCCACACTGGTGCCCGACCGCGCCGACGTCGACGGCATGCGTTCCCTGGGCGGGGCGGCGCTGGTCCTCGGCGACTTCGTCACCGCGTCGTCGTTCATGGCGACGGCGGCTGCGGGCTACCGTGCCGGGGGCCGGGCGGCGCTGCTGGCCCGCAGCCTCTCCTCCGCCGGCTACATCCGGCTGTGGCTCGGCCGTTGGCCGACGGTGCGGGCCGACCTGGAGGAGGCCGAGGCGCTCGCCGAGGAGACCGGCGACCACTTCTGGCTCGTCGCCGCCCGGGCGGCCCGCGCCATGCACGAGGCGATGCGCGGCGACAGCGCGGCCGCATTCCGGCTCGCCGACCAGGTGCTGACCAGCCCGTTGGCGGCGGGGGTGCGGTTCGTCACCCAGGCCGCCCAGCACGCCCGCGGGGTCGCCGCGAACGCCGCCGGGCACCACGACGAGGCCCTCGATCTGCTCGTGCGCACCTTCGATCCGCAGGATGCGACGTTCCATCTCGACATGTCCGGCTGGGCGCTGCCGGACCTCGCCGACGCGGCCGTCCGGTCGGGCCGGCAGGACGAGATCCTGGGCATCGTGGCCCGGGCCGCGGAGCGGGCGGCGCGTTTCCCGTCGCCGATGCTGCACCATTCGCTCGCCTACGCCGTCGCCGTGCTCGCCCCCGAGCCGGAGGCGGGCGCGCGGTTCGCCGAGGCGTTCGCCCTGGATCTCGGGGCGTGGCCGGTGCACCGGGCCCGGCTGAACCTCGCGTACGGCGCGTGGCTGCGCCGCCGCCGGCACATCCTGGAGTCGCGGGTGCCGCTGCGGATCGCCCGGGACGGCTTCGAGGCTCTCGGCGCGGTCGTCTGGGGCCGGCTCGCCCGGGAGGAGCTGCGCGCCGCCGGGGAGGAGAGCACGGGGCGCGCGGTGCCGTCGGGCGAGCAGTTGACCGCGCAGGAGTTGCAGACGGCGATGCTCGCCGCGGCCGGGCTGAGCAACCGCGAGATCGGCCAGCGGCTGTTCGTGTCGCACCGCACGGTGAGCTCGCACCTCTACCGGATCTTCCCGAAGCTCGGCATCACCGCCCGGTCGCAGTTGCGCGACGCGCTCGCCGCGCTCCGGCACGACGGGGGCTGACCCGGGACGGGCCGACGCGGGGCAGGCACCGGATCGGCACGGGGCCGACGAGGGATCGGCACGGGGCCGGACGCGGCCGGCGCACGGCAGTCAACGTACGGATGTGCGCCCCCCACCGGCCGTGCATCGTTGGCCACGGCGCGCGCCCACCGCAGCGCAACCGGACGACGTGAGGACGGCATCGTTGAAGGACGTACGAGTGACCCACATCGGGGGCCCGACGGCCCTCATCGAGGCGGCCGGCTGGCGCATCCTCACCGACCCGACGTTCGACGGTCCCGGCCGCCGCTACTCGTTCGGTTGGGGCACCAGCTCCCGCAAGGAGCACGGCCCGGCCCTCGAACCCGACGAGCTCGGGCCGGTCGACGCCGTCCTGCTCAGCCACGACCACCACGCCGACAACCTCGACGACCGGGGCCGCGCCTTCCTCGCCGGGGTGCCGATCGTCGTCACCACCGCGCCCGGGGCGCGGCGGCTGGGCGGCGGCGCGCAGGGGCTGCGCCCGTGGGCGCGCACGGAGCTGGCCGCACCCGGCCGGCGGACCATCAGGGTGACCGCCACACCGTGCCGGCACGGCCCTCCGTTGAGCCGCCCGGTCGCCGGCGCGGCGATCGGCTTCGCGCTGGGCTGGGACGGTCAGGAGCACGGGGTCCTCTGGATCACCGGGGACACCGTGCTCTATCGCGGCGTGCGGGAGGTGCCGCGCCGGATGACGGTCGACACGGTGCTGCTGCACCTCGGGGCCGTGCGGTTTCCCGTCACCGGCCGGCTGCACTACAGCCTGACGGCGGCAGAGGCCGTCGAGCTGTGTGCGCTGGTCCGGCCGCGCACGATCGTGCCCGTGCACTACGAGGGCTGGTCGCACTTCAGCCAGGGGCGGGCGGCGGTGGAGGAGGCGTTCGCCGCCGCGCCCGACGGGCTGGGCGACCGCCTGCACTGGTTGCCGCTGCGCCACCGGGACCGTCGCTGACCGGACGCCGGCCGGTGCCGTCCGCGGAGGCCCCGGGGGCGGACCGACGCTACGCACCGTCGCGTGACCGTCAACGTACCGATGCCTGGCGCGGGCGCGCTCCCCCACGCTGGTGGACACATCGACCTGCACGGAAGGAGCCCGACCGATGCACACCACTCGTCGTACCCTGCTCGCCGGAACCGCGGCGGTCGCCACCGGCGCCCTCGTCGGGACGCCCGCGGCCGCGGCCGGGGCGCGCCCGGCGGCCGGGGCGAAGCCGACCGTCGTGCTCGTGCACGGCGCGTTCGCCGACGCCTCCGGCTGGACCGAGGTCGCCCGCCTCCTGCGCTGCGACGGCTACCCGGTGATCGCGCCGGCCAACCCGTTGCGCAGCGTCTCGGCCGACTCGGCCTACCTGGCCAGCATCCTCGCGACGCTGCCCGGCCCGCTGGTGCTGGTGGCCCACTCCTACGGCGGGATGGTGATCACCAACGCGGCCGTCGGCAACCCGAACGTCAGGGCGCTCGTGTACGTGGCGGCGTTCGCCCCGGACCAGGGCGAGACGTTGCAGGGGCTCCAGTTGCAGTTCCCCGGCAGCAAGCTCGACGAGGCGGCGCTTGACTTCCGCCCCTACCCGACCCCCGACGGCGTCGGCAGCGTCGACGGCTACGTCAAGCCGGCCGTGTTCCGCGACGTCTTCGCCGGCGACCTGCCCCAGTCGACCACCGACGTCATGGCGGCCACCCAGCGGCCCGGCGACGTCCACACGCTCCAGGAGCCGTCCGGCGCGCCGGCCTGGCGGACCATCCCGAGCTTCTACCTGGTCGCCCGCAACGACAACCTGATCCCGCCGGCCGCGCAGCGGTTCATGGCCCAGCGGGCGGGTGCACGCACCACCGAGGTCACCGCCTCGCACGTCGCGATGATCTCGCAGCCGCGGGCCACCGCGAACCTCATCAGGACCGCGGCCCGCTGAGCCGCCACCCGCTGAAGGGACCGACCATCATGTACGTGACCGCCGCCGACGGCGCGCAGATCTACTACCAGGACTGGGGTGCCGGCCGCCCGGTCGTGCTGTCGCACGGCTGGCCGCTGAACTCCGACAGTTGGGAGGCGCAGGCCCTGTTCCTGGCCGGCAACGGCTACCGGGTCGTCGCCCACGACCGGCGCGGCCACGGCCGCTCCACCCGCACCTGGCACGGCAACGAGATGGACACGTACGCCGACGACCTCGCCGCCGTCCTCGACGCCCTCGACCTGCGGGACGCGACGCTGGTCGGGTTCTCCACCGGCGGCGGCGAGGTCGCCCGCTACATCGGCCGCCACGGCACCGGCCGCATCGCGCAGGCCGTGCTCGTCTCGGCGGTGCCGCCGTACATGCTCCAGGGGCCGGACAACCCGGGCGGCGTACCGGTCGGGGTGTTCGACGCGATCCGCGCCGGCTCGCTGGCCGACCGGTCGCAGACCTACCGGGACCTCGCCGACGGCCCGTTCTTCGGCAACAACCGCCCCGGCGCGAGCGTGTCGCAGGGCATCCGCGACGCGTTCTGGTTGCAGTCCATGGCCGCCGGGCACCGCAACGCCTACGAGTGCATCGCCGCCTTCTCGGCCACCGACTTCCGCGCCGACCTGGCCCGGTTCGACGTGCCCACGCTGGTCGTGCACGGCGACGACGACCAGGTCGTACCGTTCGAGGTGGGCGGCATGGCGTCGGCCGCGCTCGTCAAGAACGCCAGCCTGATCGTCTACCCCGGGGCCCCGCACGGCATCACCGACACCCACAAGGAGCAGCTCGGCGACGACCTGCTCGCGTTCCTGAAGGAGTACGACGCATGAGCACCATCGTCCTGATCCACGGCCTCTGGGTCACGCCGCGCAGCTGGGAGCACTGGGTGCCCTACTACGAGGCGCAGGGGCACACCGTCCTCACCCCGGCCTATCCCGGCTTCGAGGTCGAGGTCGAGGCGCTGCGGGCCGACCCGACGCCGATCGCCACCGTCACCGTGCCCGACACCGTCGCGCACCTCGAAAAGATCATCACGGCGCTGCCGGAGAAGCCGATCATCATGGGCCACTCGTTCGGCGGCACGCTGACCCAGCTCCTGCTCGACCGGGGCCACGGCGCGGCCGGCGTCGTCATCGACTCGGCCCCGCCGGAGGGCATCCGGGTCACCCCGCCGTCGCAGATCAAGTCGCTGTTCCCGATCCTCAACAACCCGGCGAAGCGGCACCAGGCGGCCGGCTTCACCCCGGACCAGTTCCACTACGCGTTCACCAACACCCTCTCGGAGGAGGACGCCCGCGCGGCCTACGACCGCTACGCGATCCCCGCCCCCGGCAGCTGGGTCTGGGCGTACGGGCTGCTGGCCAACTTCACCCCCGGCAAGCAGGAGACCTGGGTGGACTTCCACAACGAGCAGCGCGCCCCGCTGCTGTTCATCGCGGGCGGCGCGGACCACATCATGCCCCCGTCGGTGAACCGGTCCAACGCCCACCACTACAAGGCCCCCGGCACGGTCACCGACTTCCACGAGTTCCCCGGCCGCTCCCACTGGACGTGCGCCGAGCCCGGCTGGGAGCAGGTCGCCGACTACGCGCTGGACTGGGCGCTGCGGCACGCCCGCTGACCGGGGCACCGGCGACTGCGGCGCAGGCACGGCGGACGACCCGTCGCGCCTGCGCCGCAGTCCGCGGGTGCGGACCCACAGGCCGAACGGGACCCCGCCGCCCATGCGCCCACCCAGTGCGCCCAGTGCGCCCCGCGCCCCCCGTGCGCCCCCGTGCGCGGCGATCTTGCACTTTCGGCCCCACAGAAGGGCGCTTCACCCCTTTTGCCGGGGCCACAACTGCAAGATCGCCGCGCACGGGGGGCACTGGGCGCACGGGTGCACAGGGGTGCCGCCGCGCACGGGGGCTCGCACCGGTGAGGGGGCGTGGGGGCGGCGCTCGGTCAGGCGTCGGTTGCCGCGCGTCGGCCGGGGGTCGGGCGGGGTGCAGAGGCGGGCCGCAGGACGCGCAGCCCGGCCGGGCGCACGAAGATCGACCGGCGGGCGACGGCGTCTCCCCTGCCGTCGAGTTGGTAGACGTCGAGCCACACCCATCCGTCGTAGGTGATCCAGTCGAGCACCCGGACGACCCGGCACCTGATCGGCTCGACGAACTGCACGCTGGCCGCCCGGGTCACCTGCACCAGGTCGCCCGGCTTCGGCACCGCCGCGCCCCGCACCGCCGCACCCCGCACCGCCGCACCCCGCACCGCCGCACCCCGCACCTCCGCACCCCGCACCGCCGCACCCCGCACCGCCGCGCCCGTGGCCGAAGGCGGGCGAACGCCGGTCACGGCCCCTCCCCCGACCCGCGCCGAGCGCCCTTCCCGGACGGGCGTCGGCCACCCTGCCCCGACCCGAGCGGGCCGTCGCCCTCCCCCGGCCAGTGCGCGCGGCCGATCGGGATGCGGTGCCGGGCCCGGCAGGGCAGTTCCGCGCCGCAGCGGCACATCCTGCGCCAGCGCTTCCAGCTCCAGACCGGCCGGTGCCGGCGGGCGAGCGTCAGGGCGACGGCGACCACGTACTCCTCGTACGTCACGCGCATCGGGCGTCCTTCCAGAGCGCACATCGGGCGTCCTTCCCGAGGGATGGCGTCGCCGAAAAACAGCGCCGCCGAAGAATTGCGCCGCCCCGCCCGCGCGTGACTCGCAACGAGCGGGACAGCGGGCCGGCAGGGGGGCGACGGGCTATTGCCGACGTCATTCTCGGCCCCGCGCCACCCTGCCGACATTCGACAGATTGCAACCCGCCCACCACCTTGCGCAACACAACCCACCCCCTCTAGCCTCGATTCGAATCAATCCCCGAGGAATGGAGGAAGGAAATGCGCGGGAATGGGATTGGAATGTTGCACGAGGGGCGCGGTGATGTTGCATGACGGATGAAACAAGCGGGTCGACGGTGCCCCGGCGGCAGCTCGGCAGGCTGCTCACGCAGCTCCGCGAGGGCGCCTCGGTCTCGCTGGACGCCGCCGCCGAGGGGCTGGACTGCTCGCGGCAGAAGGTGTGGCGCATCGAGAAGGGCCTCGTCCCGGTGCGGGTGGTGGATGCCCGCGCCATGTGCGAGATCTACCGCGCGCCGGAGGACATGAAGGCGATCGTCACCGGCCTGGCGAAGGAGACCCGCGCCAAGGGCTGGTGGCACTCGTACGGCGAAATCGTCCCGCCGTGGTTCTCGCTCTACGTCGGGCTGGAAAGCACCGCCGCACTCATGCGCCATTACGACGCCGAACTGATCCCGGGGCTGCTCCAGACCCGCGAATACGCCGCCGAGCTCTTCCGCCGCAAGAATCCCACGATGACCGAGGCCGAGCGGGAGAAGCTCGTCGAGGTGCGGATGCACCGCCAGCACGTGCTGACCCGGCGGCTGCCCAGCGCGCCCACGCTGAAGGCAGTGCTCAGCGAGGCCGTGCTGCGCCGCACCATCCCCGACCGGCGGGCGATGGCCGGGCAACTGCGCCACCTGCTCGACATGGCCGCGCTGCCCAACGTGAGCCTGCGCGTCCTCCCGCTGGCCGCCGGCCCGCCGCTGGCCAGCGAGACGGGCACCTTCGTGGTGCTCGACTTCCCGCAGGCGTTCGGCCGGGCCTCGACCGAGCCGACGACCGTCTACCTGGAGAACATCACCGGCGCGCTCTACCTCGACCGGCCGGCCGAGGTCGCCGCCTACGAGCACGTCTGGTCCGACCTGGAAACGCTCGCCTCGGATGAGGCAGAATCAGAGAAAATGATCAACATGATCATCGAGGAGCGCGCATGACTGACCTTGCCGGTGCCGTCTGGCGCAAGAGCACCCGCAGCGGCGGGAGCGGCGGTAACTGCGTCGAGGTGGCCGCCAACCTGCCGGGCGTCGTGGGCGTACGCGACAGCAAGGACCCGGCCGGGCCGGCGCTCCTGTTCGCCCCGACGGCCTGGGCCGCCTTCGTCAATCAGGCGGGCCGCCCCCCGCGCTGACCGGGGCCGCGACCACGGCCGGCAGCGCTGACCGGGGCCGCGGCAGGGCCGGCCCCACGACCGGGCCGCGACCAGGGCCGACACCGCGACCGGGGCCGCCCACCGCGCCGGCGGGCGGCCCCGAGGCCACGCGGGGTGAAGACCGGACGACTCAGCTCCGGCCACCGACCAGGGTGGTCAACGAACGCGGCGGCAGCTCGACCGTCCGGTGCGCGCCGTGCCCCGAGACGAGCCCGTCGACCTTCTCCAGCTTGTGCGTCGAGTCGGTGAGGTAGGCGGTCGGCCTGCGCAGGTCGACGGTGGTCCGCACTGCCTCGGTCGAGGTGTTGATGACCTGCACCACCTCGGTGCCGTCGGCGTTGCGGTAGGCCGACACCGCCAGGCCCGCCGGCGCGCCGTCGACGCCGATGCGCACCGCCCCGGGCCGGATGAACCTGCTGTACGCGGCGAAGGCGTAGAGCCGGGAGGACACCCGGTAGCTGTCCGTGGCGTTGTCGACCTGCACGAGGGCCGCCGTCCCGCCCCGGGACGACCCGAGCCAGTAGACGAAGGCGCTGGCGTCGGCCTTGGCGAGGGTGTCGTGGATGCGCTGGGCGACCGCGATGCCGTCGGTGACCTTGCCGCTGTCCCACGCCTCGTTCCAGCCGTCGGAGGTGCTCGACGGGGCCCACTCCGTCATCCAGGTCGGCGCCGTCGTCGGCAACGGGCGGTCCGACGGGCTGGCGTAGCCGTGCCCGGTGAACAGGTCCAGGTGGCGGCGGGCCTCCGGGTCCGCCTCGATCGCCTGCGCGTACGCGTCGGACTGCTGCCAGCCGAACGAGTCGCAGCAGACCAGCCCCACCCCGGCCTGCTCGGCGATGGGCCCGATGACCTTCACGAACTCGGCGGCCTGCGCCGGGGTGAACCGCATCGAGGCGTACGGGGCCGTCCAGTCGGGCTCGTTGGTGAACCCGATCTCGTCGATCCGGATTCCCTCCTGCCGGTAGAACGTGGCGTACTGCACGAGATAACGCGCGTACGCCTCCCGCCAGTCGCCGCTGGCGCAGGTGACGCCCGACAGGCCGCAGAGGCTGCCGCCGTTGGCGTCGGTGCCGTTGTTCTTCATGTATCCCGGCGCGCTCCACGCGTCGGCGTAGAACCGGTGGATCCCGCGCTTACGCGCCTCCTTGGCGTACCACACCTGGCCGCCGTCCCAGCCGTCCCACTGGTAGTTCGGGGTGGCCGCCGGGCCACCCGGGTCGGTCGGCTGGATGGACAGCATGTTGTCGTACACGTCGGTGGCCGACGAGCCGATGCCGAGCCGCAGGATCGTCGGCGCGGCGCCCTTGCGCCGGTCCAGGAGCAGGTCGAGGACCTCCGCGCGCTTCGCCTCGGACAGGTCGTGGACCAGCGTGGAGCGCTGGAAGGCGATCGAGTAGCCGAAGCCGTCGATGCTCTGGTGCAGCTCGGCCCGGTCGAGGTCGAGGCTCAGTGGTGGACCGGGTCGGGAGCCGGCGTGGGCGGGTGTGCCGGCCAGGACGGTGATGGCTGCGACGGCGGTGGCGACAGCGCTGGCGACATTGCGGGATCGAAACACGAAGTTCTCCTTGACGTCGCGCGGGAGACACTCCGGGCATACTACAGACATTGACGCTCATCGTCGGGCAAGAATTCTTGGAAGGCGGGATCAGGAAATGTCGACGATCGCACACGGGAAGGCCGGAAGGCTGGTGGGCACCCTGGCCGCCGCAGCCGTCCTCACCACCGCCATGGCCACGCCGGCCCAGGCCACAGCGCCGGCCCGCATTCACGTGGCCACGATCAGGGTGGCCGACTCGACCACCCAGCCCTTCCGCATCACCTACGGCGCGTCGATCACCGAGGGCACCGTCACCTTCTACAACCGCAGCCTGGACATCAGCGGCTACGTGAAGGCGGTCAGCGCCTCGCGGACGGTCGAGTTCATCGGCTACAACGGCAACCTCAGCTGCTACTTCGACGAGACGCGCACCGCCTCGGCGGGCACCACCCGCACGTTCGGGTTCAGCGAGACGTGCGACGTGGCCGGCGGATTCACCGCGGTCGACGTCTATTTCCCGGCCTAGCCACCACCGCGCCGCGCCGCACGGACCTCGGACACTTGACGTACGCCACGAACAGCAGGTGTCCGAGGTCCGAAGAAATGCCCGCGGCGGCCAGTCAACGGAAGTGTCCGCAGGGCACTTCCGCCCCCGATGCCAGACACTGCCCCGCACCGCGACGGGGTGGCCGACCTCCCCGGTCTGCCGGTCGGCGGTCTCTATCGAGAAGCGCACCGGCAACGGCTCGACCCCCTGGAGAGGCCACCAGCTTCCGGGCCGCCGGCTGCCCCCCGGGTGCCTAACGCACCTGGAAGTACGTACTACCCGATGGAGAGTTACCGGGTAAAAGTAGAGCCATGACGAACTCCACTATTTCCCTCCCCGGCGGCACCTGGCGCCTGGGAAGCTCGGTCGTGTCCCGCTTCGGCTACGGCGCCATGCAGCTCGCCGGCCCCTACGTCATGGGGCCGCCCGCCGACCACGCGGGCGCGCTGGCCGTCCTGCGCGAGGCGGTCGAGCTGGGCATCACCCACATCGACACCAGCGACGCCTACGGCCCCCGGGTGACCAACGAGCTGATCCGCGAGGCCCTGCACCCGTACCCGGAGTCGCTGCTCGTCGCCACCAAGGTCGGCGCGTTCCGCGACGCGCAGGGCGGGTGGCCGACGGCCCGACGCCCCGAGGACCTGCGCAAGCAGGTGCACGACAACCTCGACGGTCTCGGCGTGGCGGCCCTCGACCTGGTGTACCTGCGCATGGGCGACGCCCAGGGGCCGCAGGCCGGTTCGCTCGCCGAGGCCTTCGGCACTCTCGTCGACCTCCAGCGGGACGGCCTGATCCGCCACCTCGGGGTCAGCAACGTCACCGCCGAGCAGGTCGCCGAGGCCCAGAGCATCGCGCCGGTCGTGGCCGTGCAGAACATGTACAACCTGGCCTACCGCCACGACGACGCCCTGATCGACCGGCTCGCCGCCGAGCACGTCGCCTACGTGCCGTTCTTCCCGCTCGGCGGCTTCTCTCCGTTGCAGTCCGAGGCGCTCTCGGCGGTCGCGGCCCGCCTGCGCAGCACCCCGATGGCCGTCGCCCTGGCCTGGCTGCTGCGACGATCACCCAACATCCTGCTGATCCCGGGCACCTCGAAGGTGGCCCACCTGCGCGAGAACGTCGCCGGCACGGGCGTGACCCTGACCGACGCGGACGTCGCCGAGCTCGATCGGATCGGCCGATGAACCCGATCCGGGCCTGGCTGGCCTCCGTCGCGACCGCGGTCGCCCTCGCCACCGGCGTGGCCGGCTTCGCGTCACCCGCCGCCGCGCACGCCCGGCCGTGGCAGCACAGCTCGCTGGACGTGCGCGTGGCCGTGGGCGTGGACGGGGTCTCGGCGGCGACCATCCACGCCGAGCAGTACGCGCCGAAGCGGCGCGCCCGCGGCATCCAGGTGCTCATCCCCGGCGTCACCTACGACCACCGTTACTTCGATCTCCCCACCAGCAACGGCACCGTCTCCCAGGCCCGGCAGGCGGCCCGCGCCGGCTGGCTGGCCGTGGCCCTGGACCGGATCGGGACCGGCCGGTCGACCAGGCCCCCTGCCGACTCGGTCACCACCGCAGTGCACGTCGCGTCGATCGACCACTTCATCGACGACCTCAGCCGCCGGTATCCCCACCTCCCGATCGTCGTGGTGGGTCACTCCTACGGAAGCGTCGTCGCCGAAGGGGTCGCCGGGGTCTCGGACAAGGTCGACGCGCTGGTGGTCACCGGCTTCATGTACCGCGCGACGCTGCCGTCGTTCGAGGGCTTCCCCGAGCTGGTGCCGGCCCGGCCCGCCGGCTATCTGACCACCGCGCCGAACTCACGGGCGTTCTTCTACCACCTGCCCAACACCGATCCGGCGACCCTCGCCGCCGACGAGGCCACCAAGGCGACCACGACGGCCGCCGAGATCCCCGGCTTCGGTGCGGAACTGACCACCGGCACGTTCGCCGCGACGGTCCGCGTGCCCGTCCTGGTCGTCGTCGGCGAGCACGACTACCTCTACGTCGGCGGCGATCCGGCGGCGTTCGGGGCCGACCAGAAGCGTTCCTTCGGCGCGGCGTCGCGGGTCGACGCCGTCGTGATCGAGGACGCGGCGCACGACCTGGCGCTGCACCGCAACGCCCCGCGCACCAACGATCTCGTCAACCGGTGGGCGCTACTCTCCATCAGGAAGTAGTTGCCGGTCCGGGGTGGCGGCTGCCGATGGCGGGGAGGGGAGCATCCGATGGCTACGACGACAGCGGCCGAGGTTCGGGCCCGGCGCAAGGCGGAGTACAACGCGTTCCTGGCGGTGTGCCCGAGCCACAAGATGCTGGAGCGGATCTCCGGCAAATGGGTCATGCTCCTGCTCTCCGCCCTCGGCAGCGGCCCGGACTGCGCGGGCGGGCCCCGGCCGATGCGCTACTCCGAGCTGTCCCGGCTCCTGGCCGGCGTCAGCCAGAAGATGCTCACCCAGACCCTGCGTTCGCTGGAACGCGACGGTCTGGTCACCCGCACGGTGACGCCGACCGTGCCGGTCACCGTGTCCTACGAGATCACCGAGCTCGGTCTCTCCCTGCACCAGATGATGCGCGGCCTGAAGGTCTGGGCGGAGACCCACACGGACGAGGTCGCCGCCAACCAGGCCGCCTACGACACCGCGACCGGATAACCCCTGTCGGGGACGGTTCCGCCCGGAGCTCGTCGTGACGGCCTCACCCGGCTTGCAGGTCGAGTGCGCCGACGGTCTGGCCGCCGCTGCGCTCCCCCGTAGGGCGGAACCCGAGCCGCAGGTAGAACCCCTCCGGCCCGTCCCCGCCCGGCTCCCACGTGGTGAAGATGCGCCGCTCGCCGCGCCGCCGCGCCTCCTCGGCCACGGCCCGCACGGCGAACCGCCCGTAGCCGCGCCCCTGCCGGTCGGCGGCGATGTTCAGCCGCCACAGCCCGGAGCGCAGGTCGCCCGGGGCGTCCTCGCTCCACGGGATGCGGAAGAAGCCCATCAGGAAGCCGACGAGGTCGTCGCCGTCGTAGACGAGCCGGGGCCAGGCGACGCCCGGCCAGACGTACGCCTCGGCCAGCGACCGGGCGACCGGCTCCACCAGGTGTTCCTGGTCGGGGCGGATGCGCAGCTCACAGGCGGCGTCGAGGTTGGCCGGGGTGATCTTCTCCAGGCGTGGGGTGGGCACCGGGGCACCCTAGCCGGCCGCCCCGCCGCCGCCCCACCGGATTTGCGCCCCCACCGGATCCGGTCAGGGCGTGCGGGGGCCGATGCCGTCCTTCGGCGTGGGGGCCACCAGCAGCCCCACCTGGTGCCCGATGAACCGGTAGACGACCTGGCTCGCCGCCCACATCAGGTGGCCCCGGTCGGCCCGGTCGATCGCCCGCCCGTCGGCGTGGCCGACGCTGACGAACAGCACCCAGTTCTTCGACGTCGACACCACGTCGGCCGTGTCGCCGTCGAGCCCGGCCTGCGCGGTGCCGGAGCGCAGCGGCCCCCGGCGCTCGCGGGCCGCGTCCTCCGTCGGGAACAGCACCGCCGCGAGACGCACCACGGCGTCGCTGTCGTCGGTGGTCCAGCTTCCCCGCACGGTACGCACGCAGCCCGCCAGCCGCTCGTCGTCGTCCAGCACCCCGGCGCAGCCCCGCTGGTCGTCGGCGGACGTGCGGGTGAGCGTGTCCCCCGCGACGGTGAACGTGCGCTCGGGGAACGCCAGCTCGGCGGTGACCGGCACCGGGTCGGCCCGGCCCAGGGCCACCCCGAGCATGGCCAGGCACGCCCCGGCCGCGACCAGCGGCGCCCAGACCGGCGGCAGGGCCGCCTTCCCACGCCCGGTGGGCATAGTCTTCTTGCTCTCGGCGGGCGTCGTCTTCCTGATGTCGGCGAGCACCGCGACGACGAGGAGACCGAGCAGAGCGAGCGCGAGGCCCGCCCAGGCCCAGGTGATGCCGGTGGCCGTCGCGTACCGGGCGGGGCCGTCGAGGAGGTCGTCGAGGTCGCGACGCCGGCTGGGGATGAAGAGGTACGCGCCCAGCACCAGGGGCGCGGCCACCACGGCCACCGCCGTGCGGGCCCGGCCGGGCAGCCGGGACCAGAACGCGACGGCGGTCACCACGGAGAGGAACGGCACCGTGATCAGCAGCCAGCCCGCCGTGGCCATGCCGGGCCCGGTGCAGCCGGTGACCGCGCACGCGTACCCCTCGATCCGCTCCCGGCTGGCGGGGCCGATCACGACCGACACGATGGGGAAGGCGACCAGGCCGAGCACGAGCAGCACGCCGATCAGCGCCCCGGTGGGGGCGGGCCGGGCGGCCGTCGGCGCGGCACCACGCCGGGCCGGCGGCCCGGCGTCGGCCCGTGGCCCGGCGTCGGCCTGCGGGTGGGCGTGCCGCCGTTCCGCGTCCGCGCGGGCCTCCGCGACCAGGTCGACGGACCTGCCCCGGCCGCCCTTGAACTTCCGCATGGCCGCGAGGTTAGACCAGCCGCGCACCCCGCGCCCGGCGACGCCGGGCGGACGCGGTCAGGCGGCGGGGGTGCGCCGGCCGCCCCGGTCGAGCGCGGCGGCCTCCTCGGGCGTCGGCGCGGTGCCGCCCAGGTGGGCCGGCTGCCACCAGGTGTCGTCCGGCCCGGCCGGGGTGTCCGGGTACGTCCGCTGGGCCCGGTCGACGAGGGCGGCCAGCCGGGTCTTCAGCTCGGCGCTCAGCGCGTTCGCGTCGGCGTGGTCGGCGGGGTCGATGGGCTCGCCCACCAGGATGGTGATCGGGGTGTGCCGGCGGGTGAGCGTCCTCGGGCGGCCCTTCGTCCAGAGCCGCTGGGTGCCCCACAGCGCCACCGGCAGCAGCGGCACGGCGGCGTCCTGCGCCATCCGGGCCGCCCCGTTCTTGAGGTCCTTCACCGTGAACGAGCGGCTGATGGTCGCCTCGGGGAAGACCCCCACCACCTCGCCCCGGCGCAGCGCGTCCACCGCCGTGCTGTAGGAGCCGGCGCCGGCCCGCCGGTTGACCGGGATGTGCTTCATGCCGCGCATCAGCGGGCCGGAGACCTTGTGCGCGAACACCTCGTGCTTGGCCATGAACCGCACCAGCCGGCCGGACGCGTGCGCGCCGTAGCCGCAGAAGATGAAGTCCAGGTAGCTCACGTGGTTGCTGGCCAGCACCGCCCCGCCGGCGCGCGGCACGTGGTGGCTGCCCTCCACGGTCAGGCGCAGGTCGAGGACCCGGAACATCGTCTTGGCGGCGGCGATCACGGGCGGATACACGAGTTCCGGCATCCGGCGACTTTACCCTGCTGGGGGTGGGGACACGCCAGGGCCGCACGCGCCCTCCCACGGCGTGCCGCCACCGGGGGCCGGCGGGCCGCCGTCCCCGGTGGCGACCCGTCAGTCGGCCAGGTTGTGCAGGTCCAGCCGGCCCCGGGCGAACGCGTCGACCTTGCCCCACCGGCCCGGGATGTCCAGCATCTCGATCCGGCCCATGCCCACGGGCAGGCACGGCTCCACCGCCAGGTGCCCCTCGTGCGGCTCGATGCCGAGCATGGTGCGCAGCAGCAGCATCGGCGCGCCCGTCGACCAGGCCTGCGGGCTGCACGCCGTCGGATACTCCACCGGGAACTTGGTCAGCTCCCGGTGGTAGCCGCCGAACGCCTCCGGCAGCCGCCCGTCGAAGTAGCGGGCCGCGTCGAGGATCCCGTTGGCGATCACGGCGGCCTCCTCGGCGAAGCCGTACCGGCGCAGCCCCCACGCGATGAACGAGTTGTCGAACGGCCAGATCGTGCCGTTGTGGTAGCCGATGGGGTTGTAGCGGACCTCCCCCTCGGCCAGCGTCCGCACCCCCCAGCCGGAGAACAGCCTCGGCCCGACCAGGTGCTCGGCGATCCGTCCGGCCCGGTCGTCCTCGACGATGCCGCTCCACAGCAGGTGGCCGATGTTGGAGCTGAGCACGTCCGCCCGGCGGCCGTCGGGGTCGAGGGCGAGCGCGTAGAACTGGCCGTCGTCGACCCACCAGTCCCGGTTGAACCGCTCCTTGAGCAGCGTCGCCTCCCGCTCCAGCTGGTCGCCGTACGCGGGGTCGCCCCAGAACTCGCGCGCCATCCGGGCGGCCCGCATCTTCGCGTCGTACGCGTACCCCTGCACCTCGCAGGTGGCCCGGGGGAACGGCAGGAGGGTGCCGTCGCGGTAGGAGATCGAGTCCCAGGAGTCCTTCCAGCACTGGTTCTCCAGGCCGGTGTCGGTGTTGCGCCGCTCGTACCAGATGTAGCCGTTGCCGACCAGGTCGGCGTAGTCGTCGATCCACTTCAGCGCGGCCCGGCACTCCTGCTCCAGCTCCCGCACCAGGGACTCGTCGCCGCTCCACCGCTCGTACTCGTCGAGCAGCACCACGAACAGCGGCGTCGCGTCGACCGAGCCGTAGTACGGCGAGTGGGGCTGCTCCTCGAACGCGGCCGTCTCGCCGTAGCGCATCTCGTGCAGGATGCGGCCGGGGTCCTCGTCGCGGAAGTCGTCGAACCGGGTGCCCTGCAACGAGGCGAGGATGCGCAGCGTCGTCTTGGACAGCGCCGGGGCGTACGGCAGCACCTGGAGGCAGGTCAGGATGCTGTCCCGACCGAACATCGTCATGAACCAGGGCAGGCCGGCGGCGGGCAGGGTGCTGCCGCCGAGCGACAGGGGCGAGAAGCGCAGCGCGGCGAGGTCGACCAGGCTCCGCTGGTACGTGCGGGCCAGGTGCTCGCACTCGGTGTTCACCTTCGGCGCGGCGGCGATCCACTCCTGGAGGTCCTGCTGGAGGGCCAGCCGTTCGGTGCCGTGCGCCCGCACGCCCATCCGCAGGTCCCGCCCGCCCGGCCCGAGGGCGAAGGTCTGCACGTCGATGTCGGTGCTCCACTGCTCGTTGGGTTCGAGGTGGACGCTGAACTCGAAGCCGTTGCGGTCGTACCTGGCGGTCCGCGAGCAGGAGATGACCGTCTCGCGCCGGAAGTTGCCCCGGCGGTAGCCCAGGCGCAGCCGGTCGGCCTCCGCCTCGGCGTACAGCTCGCCCTTCTTGTTGACGATCTCGTCCTTGACCTGGAACAGGTCGGCGAAGTCGGAGCCGGCGTCCATCCGGACCCGCAGGTCGACGGGCTTCTCGTCGTGGTTGAGGATGGTGAGCTGCTCGCGGAAGCTGCCGCCGACCACCCGCTCGCGGATGATCGACAGCTTCGCGTCGACGTAGTGGGTGGCCATCCCCGGCACCAGGAAGAACCGCGCCTCGTAGTACTGGAGGTCGTCGTAGGACAGCGTGTTGAGCCGCTCGCCGTTGACGGTCAGCACCCAGCGGGACAGGAACCGGGTGTCGAGGGAGAACATGCCGGTGGGCTCGCTCGGGGTCGCCTCGATGTCGCCGGTGTCCTCGGAGACGACGAAGGTGCTGCCGTCGAGGATCCGGATCGTGTTGCCCTCCGTCATCAGCGTGCCTCCTTCTGGAACAGCCGGCGCGGGCCCTGGCTGGTCGGCGGGCCGGGGAAGAGGCGTTCCACCTGCACCACCAGCCGGGCGTCACCGCTGACCGTCATGTCCCCGCGCAGGATCGCGGCGATGCCGTCCTCCCGGCCGGCGGCGAGGTCCTCGAAGAGGACGGGGTTGGTGTTGACGACCGTGTCCGCCTCCCGGTCCTCCCGGCTGACGCTGATCCGGCCCCGGTCGATCGCGACCAGCCAGTGCGTCGTCTGCTGCCCCTCGTGCAGGTCGAAGCGGATGGTTCCGGAAGTCTTGACCAGCAGCGGCTCGTACCCCCGCCGGTCCAGGTCCTCGAAGAATCTGGTGGTCGCGTCCGGCATCGGGCCCCTCCCCTCCCGTCGACCCGCGGCGTTCGACGTCGCGGAAGGGTCCCCGTCCGGCGCGGGGTCAACCTCACCCGGATCGGGTGAGGGGCGCGGCGCGGGCACGACTCGACGCCGGCCCCCGGTTCGGGGGCCGGCGTCGCGCGGCGGACGGTCAGTTGTTGGGGTCGTCGGCGCTGATGTCCGCCAGCACCGACTGCGGTTCCCGCTCGACCGCGAGGTCGCCCATGGAGACCAGGCCGACCAGCCGGCCGTCGTCGATCACCGGCAGCCGCCGTACGGCGTACGTGCGCATCAGGTCGGCGGCGGCCACGGCGTCGTCGTACTGGCTCACCGTGATCACGTCGCGGGTGGTGATCTGGTCGAGCCGGGTCGTGTCCGGGTCCCGCTCCTCGGCGACGCACCGGACCGCGATGTCCCGGTCCGTGACGATGCCGACCACGTCGTCACCGGCCGTCACCACCACGTCGCCGATGGCGCTGTCGCGCATCTCCCGCGCGGCGGCGGTGAGCGTCTCGTGGCCGTCCATCGTCACCAACCGGGTCGTCATGAACTCTCCGACCGTTGTCATGGTGCTCCCCTCTCGGTGTCGGCACCGCGGTCTACCCGCCGCCCGGGCGGGGTAACGCCGCGTGCCGACACCGGGGGCGCGGCGACGGTCAGCGCAGGTCGGCGGCGACGAGCTCGGCGAGCTGGACGGCGTTGAGGGCGGCACCCTTGCGGAGGTTGTCGTTGGAGCAGAACAGCGACAGCCCGTGCTCCACCGTCTCGTCGGCGCGCAGCCGGCCCACGTACGTCGGGTCGTGGCCGGCGGCCTGCAACGGGGTCGGCACGTCGGACAGGGCCACGCCGGGCGCGCCGTCGAGCAGCTCGCGGGCCCGCTGCGGGGTGATCGGCCGGGCGAACCGGGCGTTGATCTGGAGCGAGTGCCCGGTGAAGACCGGCACCCGGACGCAGGTGCCGGAGACCTTCAGCCCGGGGATCTCCAGGATCTTGCGGCTCTCGTTGCGCAGCTTCTGCTCCTCGTCGGTCTCCGCCGAGCCGTCGTCGACGATCGAGCCGGCGAGCGGGAGCACGTTGAACGCGATGGTCCGGGCGAAGACGCGGGGGGCGGGGAACTCCACGGCCGCGCCGTCGAACGCCAGGCCGGCGGCCTGCTCGGCGACCTTGCGGACCTGCTCCTCCAGCTCGGCCACGCCGGCCAGGCCGGCCCCGGAGACCGCCTGGTAGGTGGCGACGACGAGGCTCACCAGCTCCGCCTCGTCGTGCAGCGGGCGCAGCACCGGCATCGCGGCCATCGTGGTGCAGTTCGGGTTGGCGATGATGCCCTTCGGGCGGCGCGCGGCGGCGTGCGGGTTGACCTCGGCGACGACCAGCGGCACGTCCGGGTCCATCCGGAACGCCGACGAGTTGTCGATCACCACCGCGCCGGCGGCGGCGACCCGGGGGGCCAGCTCCAGGGCGGTGCCCTTGCCGGCGGAGAAGAGCACGATGTCCAGGCCCGCGTAGTCGGCGGTGGCCGCGTCCTCGATCGTCACCTCGCCGCCGCGCCACGGCACGGTCCGCCCGGCCGACCGGGCGGAGGCGAACAACCGCACCTGCTCCGCCGGGAACTCGCGCTCCGCCAGCACCTGCCGCATCACGCCACCGACCTGGCCGGTGGCCCCCACAATGCCGATCCTCATGCCCGCGAGGCTACCCAGGTCGGCGGCCGGGCCGGGAACGCTTTCCCACCGCCCGGGCCCCGGCGGGCGGGCCCGGCGACGGGCCCGCGCCGCAACGTCGGCGTCGCCACCGCGCGCCGCGCCGGAATTTCCGGGGCGCGGGCGGGCCCGGGCCGGAACATCGCCGCCCCGGCCGGGCCGCCCCGCCGGCCGGGACGCGACGCGAATCACACCCGCCCGGATCAGGGACGGGCGTCGACGATCTCCCCGAGGCCGGTGGCCGCCAGCTCGTCGCGGATGAGCGCGGCGTCGCCCTCGACCACCAGGGTCAGCGCCTCCGGGTGCAGGTGGGTCGCGGCGGCGGCCGACACGTCGGCCACGTCGGCGGCGAGCAGCGACTCGCGCAGCCGGGCGTGGTAGTCGTCCGGCAGGTCGTGCACGACCAGGGTGGTCAGCGCCGACGCGATCGCCCGGGGGCTCTGCAACTCGACCGAGAGCTGCCCGGCCCGCCACGACCGGGCCACCGCCAGCTCGTCCTCGGTCACCCCGCCGGCCCGGGTCCGGGTGATCTCCCCGACCGCCTCGACGAGGGCCGGCGCGGTCACCGACGTCTGCACCCCGGAGCTGACCGCGAACCGGCCGAACCGGCGGGACGAGGCGAAGTCGCCCCGGATGCCGTAGGTGTAGCCGCGCACCTCGCGGATCAGGTGGTTGAGCCGGGAGGTGAACGCGCCGCCGAGCACCGTGCCGGCCAGGCTCGTCGGCACGTGGTCGGGGTGCGCCCGGTGCGGGGCGGCGTGGCCCAGCCGCAGCGTGGACTGCACCGACCCGGGGCGGTCGACCAGGATGATCCGCCGGCCGGCGCGCAGCGGCACGTCGATCGGGCCCTCGGCCGGGGGCGGGCCGCCGCCGGTGCCGGCGAACGCCGCCGCGCCCAGCGCGTCCAGGTCGAGCCGGTCCAGGTCACCGGCGACGACCAGGGTGCCGGGGCGCAGGAACCACTCGGAGTGGAAGACGGTGACGTCCTCCGGGTCCAGGGCCGCCACCGACTCGGGGTCGCCGTACATGGGTCGGCCCCAGCGGTGCTGCGCGCCGAACAGGTCGGCCCGCAGCGCCGCCTCGGCCCGGGGGCCGGGGTTGGCCCAGTCCATCCGCAGGGCGGTCGCCTCGTCGTCGCGCACCCGCCGCACGTCGTCCGGGTCCAGCTTCGGCGTGCGGACGGCCTCGGCGAGCAGCGCGACGGCGGCGCTCAGCCGCTCCACCGGCACCTGGACGCTGACCTGGAACGAGTCCCAGTCGAGCCCGGTCACCAGCTCGGTGCCGAGCGCCTCGATGGCCAGCGCGTACGCGGTGGCGTCCCGCTGCGCGGTGCCCTCCTCCAGGGCCTTGGCCAGCACCGCGCCGAGCCCCTCCCGGCCGACCGGCTCGCGGCCCGCCCCGGCGTCGAGCAGCAGCAGCGCCACGGCCAGGTTCTGCCCGGGCAGGTGCGCGGCGACGACCCGGCCGCCGGCGGTGTCGCGGCGCACCACCTGCGGGAACCGGTAGGGCCGGGCCAGCCCCGGCCCGGGACGGTCGGCGATCAGGCTCATGCGGTCTCCTCGGGCAGGTAGGTCAGGGTGACCCGGTCGTCGGCGCGCAGCGCCTCGGCGGCGAGTTCGGCGATCTGCTCGGCGGTGACCGCGAGCCAGGCGGGCAGCCGCTCCGCCGCCTTCGCCGGGTCGCCGAACTGGGTGGCGTACCGGCCGAGGGTGTCGGCGCGGCCGTCGACGGTGGACATCTGCCGCCACCACGCGGTGCTGAGCAGCGCCTTGGCGCGGTCCAGCTCGGCGGCGGTGACCGGCACCGTGGCCAGCTCGTCGACGACCTCGGCCACCCCGGCGGCCAGCCGCTCGCCGGTCACCCCGTCCCGGGCGGTGGCGGTGACGATCAGCGGGGCCGGCGCGTGCCGCAGGTCCACCCCGTACGCGCCGACCAGGTCGGGCTGGGCGAGCCGCTCGCCGTCGGCGAGGCGCTGGTAGAGGCGGCTGCCCCGGCCGCTGCCCAGCACGGTGGCCAGGACGGTGAGCACGTCGTAGCCGGGGGTGCCGAACGGGTGGGTGCGGTGCGCGACGAACACGCGGGGGGCGGGCACGGCGGCGGTGACGGTCTCGGCGACCGGCGCGCCGGTGCGGGGCACGTGCCGGCCGTCCGGCGCGGCCGGGATCGACTCCCGGGCCGGGATCGCCCCGAAGTACTTGTCGGCCAGCGCGAACACCTCGGTCGCGGCGGCGTCGCCGACGACGGTCAGCACGGCGTTGTTCGGCGCGTAGTAGGTGCGGTGGAACGCCTGGAAGGTGGCCAGGTCGGCGGCGTTCAGGTCGGCCATCGAGCCGATCGTCGCGTGGTGGTAGGGGTGCCCGGGCGGATAGAGCAGCGGCAGCAGCCGCAGCCACGCGTCGCCGTAGGGGACGTTGTCGTAGCGCTGGCGGCGCTCGTTCTTGACCACGTCCCGCTGGTTGTCCAGGGTCTCCTGGGTCAGCGCCGGCACCAGGCCGCCCATCCGGTCGGCCTCCAGCCAGAGCGCCAGCTCCAGGTGCTCGGCGGGGACGGTCTCGAAGTAGTTCGTCCGGTCCGGGTTGGTGGTGGCGTTCAGCGAGCCGCCGGCGCCCTGGACGAGCTTCATGTGTTCGGTCTTCGCCACGTTCACCGAGCCCTCGAACATGAGGTGCTCGAAGAGGTGGGCGAACCCGGTCTGCCCGTCGGGCTCGTGCCGGGAGCCCACGTCGTACCAGAGGTTCACCGCGACCGCCGGCGCGGTGCGGTCCTCGCTCACCACCACACGCAGGCCGTTGTCCAGTCGGGTCGTTTCGATCGGCCAGGGGAAACCGCTGTCGGGCATGGCCCGACGCTATCCGATCCCGAGGTCGCGGACGTGACGCGCGGGGGTCGGCGCGGCGCAGCCCGGCCGGTCCGCGGCCCGGCCCCCGGGCGGCACACGCCGCCCGGGGGCCGGGGTCGGGGTCAGTCCGGGGGCTCGACCGTGGTCACCGTCTCGTCGGAGGTGCGCCGCTCCAGCACGGTGTCGGGGGCGGCGGCGCGGTCGGCCTCCCGCCGGTCGGACTCGTCGAGGATCGCCTCGGCCTGGGCGTACGCGTCGTCGCTGCCGACCGCCGCCTCCTCGGGCAGCAGGTGGGCGCGGGAGGAGATCCGGTCGGCGTCGCTGTCGTGGTGGCTCATGCCGGTGTCTCTACCCAGCGGGCGGCTCGGCGGAACGGGCCGCGCACCTCGTAGGTGATCCCGCCCGACGACGGGGTGAGCCTTTCCCGCCGCGTCGGGTAGGCTGGTCGGCGTGACGCGGTCGTATCGATGGTTTAGACAGCCGGCTGGAGGAGCCGGTGACTTCATCGTGATCTGACGTCACTTCCTCTTCGAGCCGGCTGGGCAGGGGCCTGATTCCCTGCCCTTTTGCGTACGAGCAGCCGGCTCGACCTCGGGCGCCGGCCCCGGGGCACGGTCGGCGGAAGGAACCCCACCGTGACGTCCCCGGACAGCCATCGCGTGATCGACCAGCGAATCGACCGCGTCGTGCCGTTGACCACCCCGGCCCTGCTCCACCACCACCTGCCCCTGGACGCGACGCTCACCGAGGCCGTGCTCGACGGCCGGCGCGCGGTCGCCCGGGTGCTGGACCGCGCCGACGACCGGCTGCTGGTCGTGGTCGGCCCGTGCTCGGTGCACGACCCGGCCGCCGCCCTGGAGTACGCGGCCCGGCTGCGCACCGTCGCCGACCGGCTCGCCGACGACCTGCTGATCGTGATGCGGGTCTACTTCGAGAAGCCGCGTTCCACGGTGGGCTGGAAGGGCCTGATCAACGACCCTGCGCTGGACGGCTCCGGCGACGTCAACACGGGCCTGCGCACCGCCCGCGCGCTGCTGCTGGACGTGCTGCGGCTGGGCCTGCCGGTGGGCTGCGAGTTCCTCGACCCGATCACCCCGCAGTACATCGCCGACACCGTCGCCTGGGGCGCGATCGGCGCGCGCACCGTGGAGAGCCAGGTGCACCGGCAGCTCGCCTCCGGGCTGTCGATGGCGATCGGCATGAAGAACCGCCCCGACGGCAGCATCGGCACGGCCGTGGACGCGATCCGCGCGGCCGGCGTCCCGCACGTCTTCCCCGGCATCGACGTCTCCGGCACCCCGGCGATCATGCACACCCGGGGCAACGCCGACAGCCACCTGGTGCTGCGGGGCGGCAACGACGGCCCGAACTACGACGCCGCCTCCGTCGCCGGGGCGCTGACGAAGCTGCGGGCCGCCGGCCTGCCGGAACGGGTCGTGGTCGACGCGAGCCACGCCAACAGCGGCAAGGACCACCGCCGTCAGCCGCTGGTCGCCGCCGACGTCGCGGCCCAGCTCGCCGCCGGCCAGCGCGGCATCGTCGGCGTCATGTTGGAGAGCTTCCTGCTGCCCGGCCGGCAGGACCTGGACCCGACGCGGGAGCTGGAGTACGGCCGCTCGATCACCGATGCCTGCCTGGGCTGGGACGACACCGAGGAGGTGCTCGACGGCCTGGCCGCCGCCGTCCGCACCCGCCGCGGCACCCCGGCCGACACCACCGCCGCCCCCACCTCCGCCCCCGCCTGACACCGGCGAGGGGCACGGCACCACTACTACTCACCGGCGGCGACTTCCACGCTCGGCCCAGAGGGATGCGGGGCGGTCTCACGCTGCGTGCCGGCCGGTCAACCCCACGCCAGCCCCCGCATTTCCTTTGCTCTGCACCCACCGGCGCAGCACCCGGCGGAACAGCATGTTCGCGACGTCCGCGCGGGTCGGGCCCGGACAGCCTGGTGACGCACGGTAACCGTTGCGTCGGCGGGTGCAGAGCAAAGGGGCGGGAACGGGTGGCGGGCATCGCCCGGCAGACCCGGCCGGCGGTAGCAGTGCGTCACACCCGACGGCGCTCAGGCGCGGGCCCGGCGCGAGGCGTGCCCGCGGTTCGGCTCCTGCCACGTGCGGCCCCGGGTAGGCACAAAGCCAGCGGCGCCCCGGCCGAAGACCGGGGCGCCGCTGGTGTCGGTGTGCAGGTCGCCTCTCGGCGCGTGGCGCGACGCGGCTCCAGCCGGACGGTATTCCGCGAAGGCATTTCAGGTGAGGCCCGGGGACACTGGGCACACCGACACCCGTCACAACCGGCGGGAGCCGGTCGATGTTCCGGCCGCCGACGTGACGGGCATCACGCTACCGTGGCCGCCCCAGGCCCTTCCGGGTTTGCTCGTTTCCGCCCCGGGTAGCTGATCGTCGTGACCGACGAAGCAGTGACCGACAAGGCCGTGACCGACGAGGCCGTGACCGACGGGGCACCCGTGACGGCAGCGCCGGTGAGCGACGCCGGGCCGGTCGAGGAGGCGGACACCCGGCCGCTCGACGAGCTGCTCGACGACATCTACCACGGCCAGGAGCGGATCAGCCAGGCGGACATCTACCGCCGGGCCGTCGCCGCCGAGCTGCCCGCAGCGCTGCTCACCCGCGTCGCCGCCCTCCCCCAGGGCGAGTACGCCGTGGACGAGGCCGCCGACCTGCTGGGCGGATCGGCGTCCTGACGCCCGGCCGCGCAACCCGAGAGGACAGCGAGATGACCGACCGCCAGGAGCGGCACCAGGAGCACGTCGAGGCGCTCGGCCAGCCGCCGGAGGGCCTGGACACGACGCCCGAGCCGGACTTCGCCAACGAGCACGACCGCACGGCCGTCGACGCCGACGTGATCACCGGCGAGGACGAGGACGAACGCGAGCCGGAGTCGCCGCACGGCTGGTCGGGGATGCAGCGCTGACGCGACCGCTGAGGGGAGGGGGCCGGCGCCGGCCCCCTCCCCTCGCGCGTACGACAGGGTCAGTCCCTGTGGTGGCCGCCCTCGGCGGCCTGCTGGGCCACGGCGTAGCCCATCTGGAGGAAGTCGGAGGCCGCGACGGCGGTCAGGGCGGTGGCCACCAGCCGGGTCAGCCGGGGGGCCAGGACGAGCCCGCCGGTGAGCCCGGTGGCCACCCAGACGGCCAGGCAGAACGGGCAGCTCAGCAGCTCGCCGATGGCGTGCCGGGTCGGGCTGCCCGAGTCGCGGACCTGCTCCATCACCTCGCCGCTGCCGATCGGGTGGTCGTAGCGGGTGAACGGGGCGCGCAGCGGGCTGGTCACGGCGTCCTTGGACAGCAGCCGGCTGAGCTTGTGGGTGGCGACGGCGAGCAGCACCACGTCGGCGGTGGCGGGCCGCTCGGGCACGGGGCGACCGGTCGCCCGGACCAGGCCCGCGATCATGGCGGTCACCCCCGCGTACGTGCCCATCGCCGCGAGGTAGCCGCCCAGCGGACGGTGCTCGTGCGGCGCGTACGCCTGGCGCAGTCGCGCCGCCTTCTGCCTCAGGCTGCTCTCGCTCAACCCGCTCTCCTCGTCGTCAGCGCGTCGCGGCCCCCGCCGGGGGCTTGCCCGCCGGCCGGTCAGCCGGCGGTCAGGTTGTCGGCCACCTCGCGGGCGAGGTTGGCCAGGGTCTCGTCGGCGAGCCCGGCCTCCGCCCCGCCGGCCGCGCCGGCAAGGTCGATCGACACCTGCGCGCCCCCGGCGTCGGCCGGCTCGACCCGGATCTCGGCCGACCAGCCGGGCGCGGAGTCGCTGCGCCACCAGGCCCGCAGGTCCCCGGCGTCGACCTCGGGGCGGCTGTCGCCGTCGGACCGCAGCGGCTCGGGCAGCCAGGCCGCGGCGCGGTCCGGGTCGGTCGCCGTGCTGAACACCACCTCGGGCGGCGCGGACATGCCGCGCCGGGCGCGGGCGGTCATCACTCGTCCCGCAGCCGGGCCGGGTCGATCTCCCGCCCCGGGTGCCGGGCCAGGTACTCCGTCTCCAGCTCCGCCGTGCGGCGCAGGTGGTTGGCGAGCGCCGAGTCCGACGCGTGCCGCAGGGTGTCGAGGCGGGTGCGGTGCAGGCTGTGCATCTCGCGGATCAGGTCGTCGTCGGCGAGCTCGGCCGGGTCGATGCCGGGCTCCTCGTCGGTGGCCGGGTCGCGCAGGTGGTCACCGTCCCACTCGGGCATCCGCTGCTCCGGGCTGGCCTCGGCCGGGCCGGTGGTCGTCCGCCAGGCTGATTCGGTCATGTCGCCCCCCTCGTCTCGGCTGGGCTGGCGTCTAGACGGATGCCCACCCGCGCGCCCGGCAAACCACCGGCACTACGACGCCGCGTCGGAGACGACGCCGCCGACCGGTACCCTCGATGCCATGAAGCGGCTCTGGACACCGGCGTGGATCGCCCGCCACGTGGCCATGGTCGTGCTCGTCGTCGGCTTCCTCGGGCTGGGCTGGTGGCAGCTGTCCCGGGCCGCCGGGGGCAACGCGCTGAGCTGGGGGTACGCGGTCGAGTGGCCGGTCTTCGCCGCGTTCGTGCTCTTCGTCTGGTGGCGTGAGCTGCGGCACACCCTGCGGTCGGCCCCCGGCGACGCGCCGGCCGAGCCGACGGCGACCGGGCCGGCGCCGGCCGACCGGGTCGCGGCGGTCACGCCGTCCGCCACCCCCACCGGGGTACGCCGGCCGGTGCGGGTGTCCCGCGCGCCGGCCACGCCGGTCGACGGCGCGGACGACGCCGACCTGGCCGCCTACAACCGCTACCTGGCATGGTTGAACGCCAATCCGGGGGCCCGGCCAGGTGACTATCCCGGCTGAGGCCGGTTCACGACTATCCGGCGCAGGCCGGTTCGGAAGGACGGACGAAGGTGGGCGGAGCCCTTACCCGGTACCGCGTGATCGCCTGGATCGTGGGCGTGGCGCTGGTCGTGCTGGTCTTGATCGGCATGCCCCTGAAGTACGGGTTCGACGAGCCGGCCGTGGTGGCGGTCGTCGGCACCGCGCACGGCTGGCTCTACATGCTCTACCTGGGCGCGACGTTCGACCTGTCCCGCCGGGCGGACTGGCCGTTGAAGCGGATGCTGCTGGTGATGCTCGCCGGCACCGTCCCGTTCGTGTCGTTCTACGCCGAGCGCCGGGTCAGCGGCTGGCTCGCCCCGCAGGCAGCCCCGACGGCGGAGCCGGTGGCCGGCTGAACGCGCCGCGCCACCGTACGTGACCGCCCCTCGCGTACCACTGGGCCGTTCCGCCACGTTCGTCCCTGCTTCACCTGCGGGTAACTTCCGTCCCGCGCTAGGTTGATCAGGCCGGACCGGTCGACCGCCGTCCACCAGGACAGCCCCGGGCCGGTGCCGACGCGGCGTCCACGACGTCGTGCCGGCTGGTGGGAGAGGAGCCCTCCGCTCTTGTCGTCCCTCAGAAATTCGCTGCGCGCACTGGTGACGGCCGGCCTCGTGGCCGCGCTGATCGCCCCGGCGGCGGTGGCTCGGGCCGAGCCGACCCCCGCCGAGCTGACGCGGCGGATCGAGAAGTCCTCGACCGAGCTGGAACGGGTCGTCGAGTCCTACAACAAGCTCGCCGAGGACATCAAGGCGAACAAGGCCACCGCGGCGAAGCTCGCGGCCCGGATCGGGCCGCTGGAGGAGCAGACCGCGCAGAGCCGGGCGGACGTCGGCACGATCGCCGTCACCGCGTACAAGTCGGGCCGGCTGGACGCCGCCAACGCGCTGCTGAGCCCCGGCGGGCCGAGCACCCTGCTGGACCGGCTCGACACGCTCGACCAGCTCAGCCGGCAGCGGCAGCAGCGGATCGCCGGCTACACCGAGAACCAGCGCCAGCTGCTCGACCAGAAGGGGCGGCTGGACGCGACGCTGGCGAAGCAGGCCGCGCAGGCGAAGCAGCTCACCGCCAGCCGCAAGCGGATCGAGAAGGACCTCGCCGAGCTGTACGAGATGCGCCGGCAGGCGTACGGGCGGGCCACCGAGCCCACCCCGCCGAAGGCCCGCTCGGGCGGGAAGTCCGGCTCCGGCGAGAAGGCCCCGGCCGTCTCGGGCCGGGCCGGCGCGGCCGTGCGGTACGCGTACGGGGCGCTCGGCAAGCCCTACGTCTGGGCCGCCGACGGCCCGAACGGGTACGACTGCTCGGGCCTCACCTCCGCCGCCTGGCGGGCGGCCGGCAAGTCCCTGCCGCACAACACGCGCATGCAGTGGGGCGTGGTCAGCCACATCAGCCGCAGCGAGCTGCGCCCGGGCGACCTCGTCTTCTACAACAGCCTCGGCCACGTGGCCATCTACGTCGGCGACGGCCAGGTGATCCACGCGCCGACCTTCGGCCGGAACGTGGAGAAGCGGGCCCTGGCCCTGATGCCGCCCTACGGGTACGGCCGGGTCCGCTGACCGCTCCCCGTGCGACGGCGAACGGCCGGCGTCCCCCTATCGGACGCCGGCCGTTCGCCGTCATTACTACCAGCTCAGGCGGCCTGTAGCCCCTCCGCCCGGGCCAGCTCGCGCAGCCGGCCCAGCGCCTGGATCTCCAGCTGCCGGATCCGCTCCCGCGACAGCGAGAACCGCGAGGCGACCTCGGTCAGCGAGTGCTCCCGCCCGTCCTCCAGGCCGTAGCGGGCCCGCATGATGCCGGCCGACCGGTCGTCGAGGTGGTTGAGCAGGCCCTCGATGCGCTGCCGCTCCAGGCCGGTGAGGACGATGTCCTCCGGCGACGGGGCGTCGCTGTCGGCGACCAGGTCACCGAGGTTGGTGTCGCCGTCGTCGCCGACCGGCGTGTCGAGCGACACGGTGTCCTGCGACCAGCGCACCAGCTCGTTGACCCGCTCGACGGTGACGCCGAGGGCCGCCGCGATCTGCTCGGGCTCCGGGTCGCTGCCCAGCTCGCGGGTGAGCTGCCGGGCGACGTTGCGCATCCGGTTGACGTCCTCCACCAGGTGCACCGGCAGCCGCACGGTGCGCTCCTGCTGGGCGATAGCCCGGCTGATCGCCTGGCGGATCCACCAGGTCGCGTAGGTGGAGAACTTGAAGCCGCGCTCGTAGTCGAACTTCTCGACCGCCCGGACCAGGCCGGTGTTGCCCTCCTGGATCAGGTCGAGCATGGGCATGCCCGAGCGCACGTAGCGCCGGGCGATGGAGACGACCAGCCGCAGGTTGGCGCGGATGAAGAGGTCCTTCGCCCGCTCCCCCTCGGCGACCACCCGCGCCAGGTCGTCCCGGGCGACACCGGCGGGAACGCGGTCCGTCTCGAGCAGGTGCTCGGCGTACAGCCCGGCCTCGATCGACTTGGAGAGGTCGACCTCGGTGGCGGCGTCCAGCAGTGGCGTCCGGGAGATCTCGTGAAGGTAGACTCCGACGAGGTCGCGCTCCTCGGCCACCTCGTCGGTTCGCATGCCGATGTTCTTGTCCACGTTGCCCACGGTCCCCTCGCTCGCGCCGGTTGCCCGGTTCCTTGCCATCCCCACGTCCATCAGCCCTCCCCCGTAACTCCCGTCTGTGCCCTCCGGTGCTGACCTGACACCTGCACAACAGTGGAGACGCGTCGGGGATTCCATGTCGTGAGTCGAAAGTGTCACGAATGCCTGAGTAGTAGCTGAGAGCCCGGTCCATGTTTGCTGTCAGCACCCCGAAAAGTGGCTCGCCGTCGGCGCCACCGACGGGTCGGCGGATCGACGGAACGCGTCCGCCCCTGGCATGGCACCATCGCCCTCCCGGGGCGCACAGCGACCCGCGTCACCGTCGCGCTGCGATCCTGGTCACCGGCTGATACGCGGCGGCGGACCGGTCGGTTCATCCACGGATGCGGAATACCCTCGACCCGGTTGAACAATCCGTGCCGTGTGGTAAGTCCCGCCGCCGGCCGTTGGTGACCACCGTCACGGTCCACGCCGGCGAAGTCGGGCCGCTCAGGAGGCGAGCAGGTCGAGCGCGCCCCTGACCTGGTGGGCGGCGCGGGCCAGGGCGGCCCGGGCGGCGGGGACCTCGGCCCCGGAGACGAGCGACACCAGGGCGGTCTTGAGGTCGCCGTCGGCCTCGTGCAGGGCCCGCCGGCAGACCTCCTCGGCGCAGCCCGTGGCGTCCACCAGGATCGAGATCATCCGGCCGCGCAGCTTGGCGTTGGTGGCCACCATGTCGATCATGAGGTTCGAGTAGACCCGGCCCAGCCGCACCATGACGGCCGTGGAGAAGGTGTTGAGCACCAGCTTCTGCGCGGTGCCCGCCTTCATCCGGGTCGAGCCGGTCACCACCTCGGGGCCGGTGTCGACCCCGATGAAGACGTCGACCGACCCGGCGGCCTCGGCCTCCGGATTGGCGCAGAGCAGCACGGTCGAGGCCCCCTGGGCCCGGGAGGCGGCGAGCGCACCGAGCACGTACGGGGTGCGTCCGCTGGCGGCCAGCCCGACCACCAGGTCGCCCGCGCCGACGCAGTCGGCCGCCTCGGCGGCCCCGCCCCGGTGGTCGTCCTCGGCGTCCTCGACGGCCCGCCACATCGCCTCCGGGCCGCCGGCGAGGTGGGCGCAGAACCAGTGCCGGGGCGAGTTGAAGGTGGGGGCCAACTCGGCGGCGTCCAGCACCCCGAGGCGGCCGGAGGTCCCGGCGCCGAAGTAGTGCACCCGGTGCCCGCCGCGCAGCGCGGCGACCGCGAGGTCGACGGTGGCGGCGATCTCGTCGAGGACCGCCGCGACGGCGGCCGGCACCCGCCGGTCCGCCTCGTTGATCACGGTGAGCACGTCCCGGGTGGACATCAGGTCGAGGTCGACGCTGCGCGGGTTGCGCCGCTCGGTGGGCGCGCCCACCCGGACCACCGGGCGGCCGGGGACCGCCGCGACCTCCCCGGGCTCGACGCGCCCGGCCGTCATCCCCGCCTCCGGCCGGGGCCGACCCGCCGGGTCCGCACCGCGTCGGCGGTGACCTCCAGCGCCCGGCGGGCCCGCGCGCGGTTGCGGGCGGCCACCCCGACGAAGAGGCAGTCGACCACGGTGAGCTGGGCCAGCCGGCTGGCCATCGCGCCCGAGCGGTACGTCGTCTCGCGGGCCGCCGTGGTGAGCACGAAGTCGGCGACGTCGGTGATCGGCGAGCGGGGGAAGTTGGTCAGCGCCACCGTGCTGGCCCCCCGGGCGCGGGCCTGCTCCAGCACCTCGATCACGTCGGCCGTGGTGCCGCTGTGCGAGATGCCCACGGCCACGTCGTCCTTGGCGAGCAGCGCGGCCGAGGTGAGGGCGGTGTGCACGTCGGGGAAGTAGAACGCCGTGCGGCCGATGCGGTGCAGCTTCTGCTGGAAGTCCGAGGCGACGAAGCCGCTGGCCCCCGCGCCGTAGACCTCGATCCGGCCCGCGCCGACGATCGCCTCGACGACCTGTTCGCAGACGGCGGGGTCGAGCTGCTCGGCCGTCTCCTCCACGGCGCGGGCGTCGTTGAACGCGATGGTGGCGATGATCTGGGCCAGGTCCGCCCCGGGCGGGATGTCGCCGCCGACGACCCGGGCGTCGGGTGGCTCGACCCGGCGGGCGGCCTCGGCGGCGAGCCGGATGCGCAGCTGCGGGTAGCCGTCCATGCCGACCGAGCGGCAGAACCGGATGACGGTCGCCTCGGACGTCTCGGCGGCGGTGGCGAGGTCGGTGATGGTGCGCCGGGCGGCGTCCGCCGGGTCGGCGACCACCAGCCGGGCCACCCGCTGCTCGGCGGGCGACAGCGAGGGGAGCAGGCCGCTGATGTGGACGATCAACCCACCCGGCTCGTGACTCGCAGAAATCTTCGGACTCTTCGCCACGGATGAAACTTACTTTCACCAGGCGCAAGCGTCAACCATGTCTCCACGTATCGGGAAAAAAGTACTCCGGACGTTCACGAGTGTTGCGAAAAGGCTGTCATTTCCGCCGCCCACGGCGCTTCCCCCGGAGGGGCCCCGCCCCGTGCTGGACGGGGGCGGGCGACCGCCGTCCGGGCGGCGGCGTCCTTCGGTGGGGCAGCCGGGGTGGGCCGGGCGGCCTACGTCAGGCCTGACCCGCCACGAGCAGCCCCGGCCCCCGGCCGGCGTCGTCGACGGGGAGCGCCACCGCACCGGGCGCGCCGGCCGGGGCCGGCGGGGCGGCCGGGGCGGGCTGGGCCGACGGGGCGGCCGGCGTGGGCTCGGCCGGCGGCGGCCCGGCCGGGGCGGCGGCCCCGGCGGACGGGACGCCCTGGGCCGGCAGCCAGGCGGCCAGGTGGGCCCGGATCTGCCGGGACACCTCCTCGGGCGGCCGGCCGGCGTCGACCACCACGAAGCTGGGGAACTCCGGCAGCGTGCGGTACGCCCGGTCGGCGGCGGTCAGCCAGCCCATCGTCTCGTGGTCGGTGCCGCGCCGCTCGATGCGCCGGTACGCCTCGGCGGGGTCGACCGCGAGGAGGAAGGTGACCTGCGGCGGCGGGAAGAGGCGGTACCCAGCCCTGGCCAGCCGCTCCCAGCGCTGCCCGCCGTGCGCCCGGATACTGGCGTACTGGCAGGCGGAGTAGCGGTCCATGACGGCCGTGCGGCCGGTGACGAGGCAGCTCAGCAGCGCCGCCGCGATCGCCAGCCAGCGCAGCACGGACTCGACGGCGAGCAGGCCGCGCCGGCCGACCAGGCGCTCGGCGTCGGGACGGCCGAGCCGCTGGGCGACGCGGCCGAGCCAGCGCCGGCCACCGGCGTTGCGGTGGTAGGTGGCGGGGCGGCCGGCGGCGGTCAGCGCCTCGGCGAGGTGGTGGGCCTGGGTGGTCTTGCCCGACCCGTCGATGCCGATCAGGGCGACGGCGCGCAGTCGGGCCCCGCCCCGCCGGTCCCGCAGTGATCTGGCCACCCTCCCCAGACTATCGGACCCACGCTCACCTCCGGTTCTTCGTCCCTTTGCAGCCGGTTCGCACCCCGAGGGGCGGCGCTCAGGTGTGGGCGAACGGAATGCCGGGTACGCAAATCGAATCCGCCTGTCCACGACACGACCGACGGGAGAGCCACATGGCCGAGCGCGGGGACGAGACCCTGGTGCACACGCTGAAGAAGGTCGCCGCCGTGCTCAAACAGTCCGAGATCCCGTTCGCCCTCGGCGGCAGCTTCGCGGTGTACGCCCACGGCGGGCACTCCAGCGAGCACGACGTCGACTTCCTGATCCGGGGCGAGGACGTGGACCGGGCGCTGGAGGCGCTGGTCGAGGCGGGCTTCGACGCCGAGCGCCCGCCCGAGGACTGGCTGGTGAAGGTCTACGACGACGGCCGGATGGTGGACCTGATCCACCGCCCGATCGAGACCCCGGTCACCGAGGAGACGTTCGCCGACACGATCGACCGCCCGGTCGACGCGATCCACATGCCCGTGCTGTCCGCCTCCCTGCTCATGGTGCACAAGCTGCTCAGCTTCTCCCAGCACTACTGCGACTTCGCCCGGGCGCTGCCGCTGGCCCGGTCGCTGCGCGAACAGATCGACTGGGAACGGGTACGCAAGGAGACGCAGCACTCGCCGTACGCCGAGGCGTTCCTGGTGCTGCTCGACCGGTTGGACGTGGTGCCGTACGCCGACGCCACCCAGGAGAAGGAGACCGCGTGAGCGAGCACCGTGACAACGCCGTCGGGACGCCCGCCGTCACCGCCGGCCCGCCCGACGAGTACGTGGAGGCCGAGATCCACCGGCTGCTGGCCGAGGACCCGGCCGTCGCCGAGCAGGGGATCACCGTGGTCCGCCGGGAACGCGGCCTGGTCCTCTACGGCGAGGTGGAGAGCCCGCACCGGCGCGAGGAGATCCTGCGCCGGGTCGCCGAGCGCTTCCCCGACGTGCCCGTGACCAGCGACATCGGGGTGATCCGCACGCAGGCGCCCACGGAAGTCGAACAGTTGCCGTGAGGGAGGTCGGAAGGTGATCCGGATCGCCGCCGTGGGCGACGTGCACCTGGACGAGGACGTGGTGGGCCGGTTCCGGCCCGCCCTGGACGAGCTGCCCGACTGCGCCGACGTGCTGCTGCTCGCCGGCGACCTGACCCGGCACGGCACCGAGGCCGAGGCGCGCTGCGTGGCCCGCGAGTTCGGCGGGCTGGGCGTGCCGGTGGTGACGGTGCTCGGCAACCACGACCACCAGTGCGACCAGGTGCCGCAGGTGGTCAAGGTGCTGGAGGATGCCGGCATCCGGGTGCTGGAGGGCGAGGGGATCGTGCTGGAGTTTCCCGCCGGGCGGCTCGGCGTGGCCGGGGTGAAGGGCTTCGGCGGCGGCTTCGCCGGGCGGTGCGCCAGCGACTTCGGCGAGCCGGAGATGAAGGCGTTCGTCCGCACCACGAACGAGAGCGCGGAGGCGCTGGGCGCGGCCCTGCGCGGGCTGGACTGCGACCTGCTGGTGGCGCTGACCCACTACTCCCCCGTGCCGGACACCCTGGCCGGCGAGCCGCTGGAGATCTATCCGTTCCTCGGGTCCTACCAGCTCGGGCAGGCCATCGACTCGGCGCCGACCGCGTTGGCCCTGCACGGGCACGCGCACGCCGGCAGCGAGCGGGGCACCACCCCGGGCGGGGTGCGGGTCCGCAACGTGGCGCACCCGGTGATCAAGCAGGCGTACAGCATCTTCCACCTGGGAGATCACCTGGACGCCGGAGAGGTTTCCCGGATCGGTCATTCGGGTATTCAGCAGCCATGGAGCTGATTCTCTGGATTCTCGCAGTCGTACTCGTGGTCGCCGGCATTCTCGCGCTGTTCCGCCGGCAGATCCTGTGGGGCATCGTCCTCATCGTCGTCGGGCTCCTGGTCGGCCCGGGCGGGGTCAGCATCTTCAACACTTGATCCCCCGACTTCGTCGTATCCACCACCGACCCGCCGGGGTCGTCGTGGCCGGAGCCCCGTCCTCCCAGACAGGGGCCACCGGACAGGACGACCCCGGCGCCGTGCCGTCCGGGGTTTGCCGGCGGCGGCCGCCGGGCACCTGCCCCACATGACAGTTTCGGACAGCCTCCGGCGCACGACCGGGAGGCGCGGATGGTGGGCGCTGCTCGGCTTCGGCGCGGCCGTGACGGTCGCCGCCGCCATCGGGGGGCTCGGCGTGCGGGGCACCGCGCAGGAGTACGCGAGCCTGGAGCAGCCGGGCTGGGCGCCCCCGTCCTGGGTCTTCGGCCCGGTCTGGACCCTCCTCTACGCGCTGATCGCGATCGCCGGGTGGCTGGTGTGGCGGCGGGCCGGCTTCGGGCCGGCGCTGTACGCCTGGACGGCCCAGCTCGTGCTGAACGCGATCTGGACCCCGCTGTTCTTCGGCGCGGGCCGGTACGGCCTGGCGTTCGCCGAGATCGTGCTGATGTGGCTGGCCATCGGGGTGACCGTGGCGCTGTTCGCGCGCCTGTCCCGGCCGGCGGCGGCGCTGCTGCTGCCGTACTGGGCGTGGGTCACCTTCGCCGCCGCCCTCAACTTCTCGATCTGGCAGCTCAACTGAGGTGCAAGGAAGGGCCCCCTGTTAACGCTTTCTGTTGCACAGGGGGCCCTTCCTAACCGGGCGCAGCGCTCAGCAGCGCGGGACGTTCGGGATGTAGCCGTCGTACCCGGTGTAGACGTACGCGTCGGCGATGTACCGGCCGCTGCCGATCCGGTCCCAGATCGAGCTGGTGCCGTACGTGCCGGTGACCGTGGTGCCGCTGGTCTGGCAGTGGATCGTCACCTTCGTCCCGTCCGCGACCGTGCCGACCGAGGAGTACCCGGTGCCCGGCCCGGAGCGGACGGTCAGCGGGGTGCCGCTGGTGTCGACCGTGCCGGAGCCGGTGCTCGACGAGCAGTTGTTGTCGCTGGTGTACGTCTTGGTGCCCCAGTACAGCGCCAGGTTGCCGTTGAACCGGACCTGGATGTCGTTGCCGTTGAGCCGCTGCTCGTAGTGCAGGTGCGGGCCGGTGGAGCCGCCGGTGCTGCCGACCCAGCCGATCACCTTGCCGTAGCCGACGCTCTGGCCGACCGAGACGTTGAAGCCGTTGAGGTGGGCGTAGTAGGTGGTGTAGCCGCCACCGTGGTCGATACGGACGTACTTGCCGTAGCTGGTGCCGCCGAGGTCGGTCACCCGGTCGACCGTGCCGGGGGCGCTGGCGACCACCGGGTCGCCCTGGTCGTCGGTGCGGTTGAAGTCGACGGCGTACGCCGGGCTGTGGTCGGAGCGGGTCTGGCCGGACCAGGACTGGCCGCAGGGGAAGGGGACCTTGAAGGTCGGGGCGGCCATGGCCGGGGTCGCCGGCACCAGGGTCGCCGCGATCAGCGCGCCGACCGCCGCGAGGCTGTACCACCGCTTACGCATCCAGCACCTCCGATGTCGATAAACTTCAATCGATTCCCTCCAGCGTGACAGAATCCTGCATCGACCGAAAGGGGTCGCGGCGGGGCGAACACCCCTATCCGTGGGAGCGCGCCCACTACTGGTGAGCCGGTTTCGGGATTGTTACTCGTCCGTGTCCGACTGGGGGTGGACGCGCTCCAATGCAAGCGCTTACATGTGGTGACGCCCATCGGACCGGCGCCGGTTGAACGCGACCGCGCCGGCAAGGAAGGAGAACGGCATGGCGGTCTTTGCCAGACCACGCCAGGCTCTCGCGGTCGCCGGCGTACTGGGGCTGGCGCTCAGCGTCACTGCCTGCGGCACCGGCGACGACAAGAGCAGCGACAAGGCGGACTCCGCGGAGTGTGCGGCTTACGAGAAGTACCAGGGCAACGACGGCAAGAAGGTCACGATCTACTCGTCGATCCGGGACATCGAGGCCGACCGCCTCGACGAGTCCTGGAAGCAGTTCGAGGACTGCACCGGCATCGAGATCGACCACGAGGGCAGCGGTGAGTTCGAGGCCCAGCTCGGTGTCCGGGTCGACGGCGGCAACGCGCCCGACCTCGCCTTCATCCCGCAGCCGGGTCTGCTCAAGCGGTTCGCCGACGCCGGCAAGCTCAAGGCCGCCAGCGCCGACACCAAGGCGATGGCGGAGGAGAACTACTCGGCCGACTGGCTGAAGTACAGCACCGTGAACGGGCAGTTCTACGGCGCCCCGCTCGGCTCCAACGTCAAGTCCTTCGTGTGGTACTCGCCGAAGACGTTCAAGGAGAAGGGCTGGACCGTTCCCACCACCTGGGACGAGCTGATCGCCCTGAGCGACAAGATCGCGGCGGACGGCACCAAGCCGTGGTGCGCGGGCATCGAGTCCGGTGACGCGACCGGCTGGCCGGCCACCGACTGGATCGAAGACCTGATGCTGCGGACGCAGACCCCCGAGGTCTACGACCAGTGGACCACGCACGGCATCCCGTTCAACGACCCGAAGGTCGCCGAGGCGCTCGACAAGGCCGGCACCATCCTCAAGAACGAGAAGTACGTCAACGGCGGCTTCGGCGGCGTGAAGAGCATCGCCACCACCTCGTTCCAGGAGGCGGGCACGCCGATCACCACCGGCAAGTGCGCCCTGCACCGCCAGGCGTCCTTCTACGCCAACCAGTGGCCCGAGGGCACGAAGGTGGCCGAGGACGGCGACGTCTTCGCGTTCTACTTCCCGGCGATCGACCCGGCCAAGGGCAAGCCGGTGCTGGGCGGCGGCGAGTTCGTCGCGGCCTTCGCCGACCGCCCCGAGGTCCAGGCCGTGCAGACCTACCTGGCCTCCGGCGAGTACGCCAACAGCCGCGCCAAGATCGGTGACTGGGTGTCGGCCAACAAGAAGCTCGACCTGGCGAACGTGCCGAACCCGGTCGACAAGCTCTCCGTGCAGATCCTCCAGGACCAGAAGACCGTCTTCCGGTTCGACGGCTCCGACCTGATGCCGGCCGCCGTCGGCGCCGGGACCTTCTGGAAGGGCATGGTCGAGTGGGTCAACGGCAAGGACACCGCCGCGGTGCTCCAGGGCATCGAGACCAGCTGGCCGAAGTGATCTGAGGCGGTGGTCCGGCCCGCCTCGGCGGGCCGGACCACCGGCTGATCCGAACCCGAGGGAGGGTTGATGGAGTTCGACTTCGCCGACGTGCAGCCGAAGTTCCTCATGCTGTTGTACGGGTTGATCGCGTTCGCCGTGGTCGTCGGGGGCCTGCTGCTGCTCCTCGACGCCGTGCCGTCCTGGTTCGCCCGACGCCACGAGGCACAGCTGATCGCCGCCTCGGCGAGCGGGGCTCCACTGCCCCGACGTCGCAAGCCGCGCGAGGGCATGTTCGCGTTCTTCTTCCTGCTGCCAGCGGTGCTGCTGCTCATGATCGGCCTGGTCGTCCCGGCCATCCGCACCACGCTGCTGTCGTTCATGGACGGCGGCAGCCGGAACTGGGTAGGCCTACGTAACTACACCTGGATGTTCTCCGACGACTCGATCGTCCGGGTGCTGATCAACACGCTCGTCTGGGTGCTGCTGGTGCCGCTGGTGGCCACGGCGTTCGGCCTGCTCTACTCGGTCCTGGTGGACAAGGCCCGGTTCGAGTCGGTGGCCAAGTCGCTGATCTTCATGCCGATGGCGATCTCGTTCGTCGGCGCGGCGATCATCTGGAAGTTCGTCTACGCCTACCGGGGCGACGGGCAGGAGCAGATCGGCCTGCTCAACCAGATCGTGGTGAGCCTCGGCGGCGAGCCGAAGCAGTGGCTGCTGGACTCGCCGCTGAACACCCTGCTGCTGATCGTGATCATGGTCTGGATCCAGGCCGGCTTCGCCATGGTGGTGCTCTCCGCGGCGATCAAGGCCATCCCGGCCGACATCGTCGAGGCCGCCCGGCTCGACGGGGTCACCCCGTGGCAGATGTTCTGGCAGATCACCATGCCGAGCATCCGACCCGCGCTGATCGTCGTGGTGGTGACCCTGTCGATCGCCACGCTCAAGGTGTTCGACATCGTCCGCACCGCGACCAACGGCAACTACGACACCAGCGTCATCGCGAACGAGATGTACAACCAGGCGTTCCGGTACGGCCAGAACGGGCAGGGCTCGGCGCTGGCGGTCTTCCTCTTCGTCCTGGTGATCCCGCTCGTGATCTACCAGATCCGCAACCTGCGTCAGCAGCGGGAGGGCTGAGATGACCACTACGACGCCCACGCTCCCCGCCGGGGCACAGGCCACCGGGAAGACCTCCACCACCGCCGGCCGGGTGCGCAAGCGGCTCAACAGCCGCACGGCGACCCTGGTCTCGATCGTCATCGCGCTGTTCTGGACGATCCCCACCTTCGGCCTGTTCGTCTCCTCGTTCCGGCCGGAGGACCAGATCAAGACCACCGGCTGGTGGACGTTCTTCACCAACCCGCAGTTCACCCTGGAGAACTACCAGGAGGTGCTGTTCGGCCGCTCCTCCTCCTCGGGGCAGCTGGCCAACTACTTCGTCAACTCGCTGGCGATCACCATCCCGTCGGTGCTGTTCCCGATCGCGTTCGCGTCCCTGGCCGCGTACGCGTTGGCCTGGATCAACTTCCGGGGCCGGGACTGGGCGTACATCGCGATCTTCGCGTTGCAGATCGTCCCGCTCCAGATGGCCCTGGTGCCGTTGCTGAGGTTCTTCTCCACCGGGGTGAGCCTCGGCGGGGTGACCCTCATGCCCGCCTGGGACCTGGTCGACGAGCAGAAGTTCGTGCAGGTGTGGTTCGCGCACACCTGCTTCGCGCTGCCGTTCGCCGTCTTCCTGCTGCACAACTTCATCGCGCAGCTCCCCAAGGACCTGATGGAGGCGGCCCGGGTCGACGGGGCCACCCACCCCAAGATCTTCCGCACCATCGTGCTGCCGTTGATCACCCCGGCCCTGGCGGCCTTCGGCATCTTCCAGTTCCTCTGGGTCTGGAACGACCTGCTGGTCGCGCTCATCTTCGCCGGGGGCAGCAGCGAAACCGCACCACTGACCGTACGGCTGGCCGAGATGGCCGGCACCCGGGGCAACGAGTGGCAGCGGCTGACCGCCGGCGCGTTCGTCTCGATCGTCGTACCGCTGATCGTGTTCCTGTCGCTCCAGCGGTACTTCGTGCGTGGCCTGCTCGCCGGCAGCGTCAAGGGCTGACTCGCGACCGCCGCCGCCCGCGTCCCCGGGCGGCGGCGGTCCGGGCCGGAGCGGGGTATCCATGACCAAGATCGATGATGTCGCCCGCCTGGCCGGGGTCTCCACCGCAACCGTGTCGCGGGCCCTGCGCGGCCTGCCGACGGTCTCCGCGGCCACCCGCCGCCGGGTCCTCGCCGCCGCCGAGCAGCTCCAGTACGCGGTCTCGCCGAGTGCGTCGCGGCTGGCCGGCGGGCGGACCGCCACCGTGGCCGTGATCGTCCCCCGGATCACCCGCTGGTTCTTCGGCACCGTGGTCGAGGCCGTCGAGGAGACCCTGCACGAATCCGGCTACGACCTGCTGCTCTACAACCTCGGCGGCCGGGAACGCACCCGCCAGCGGGTGCTGGGCACCGCCAACCTGCACAAGCGGGTGGACGCCGTGATGCTGGTCGCCACCCCGCTGCGCCGGGCCGAGCTGGCCGCGCTCACCGTGCTGGACCTGCCCGGCGTGACCATCAGCTCCGGCAGCGGGGTGCCCGGCTGGCCCTGCGTACGCATCGACGACGTGGCCGCCGCGCGGACCGCCACCCGGCACCTGCTCGACCTGGGGCACCGCCGGATCGCGCACATCTCCGGCGACCCGGACGACGAGCTGGCCTTCACCACCCACCTGGACCGACGCCGGGGCTACCAGGAGGCGCTGCGGGCCGCCGGCATCGAGCCCGACCCCGGCCTGGACGTCGAGTCGCAGTTCACCATCGACGGCGGCGAGCGGGCCACCGTCGAGCTGCTCGCCCGGGGCGAGCCGCCGACCGCCATCTTCGCCGCCTGCGACGAGATGGCCATGGGCGCGATGAGCGCGCTGCGCGAGGCGGGCCTGCGGGTCCCGCAGGACGTCAGCGTCATCGGCATCGACGACCACGACCTGTCCGGGGTGCTCGGGCTGAGCACGATCGCGCAGCCGGCGGCGGAGCAGGGCCGGCTCGCGGCCCGCATCCTGCTCGACCCGCTCGACGGCCGGGACCTCCCCCCGCCGGGCGGGCCGCTGATCCTGCCCACCCGTCTCGTGGTACGCGACTCGACCGCCCCGCCCCGGGCGGACTGAACGCGGACCGTCCGCCCGGCACCGGGCAGACTGAACGGGTTCGTCCACGTGCCACCGGGGAACCACGACCGGGATGGCTTCGACACACGGGAGAAGGCCCTGAACACCGACGCGACCCCCCAGCAACAGTCCGCCGGCCCCGCCACCGCCTGGTGGACCGAGGCCGTGATCTACCAGATCTACCCGCGCTCGTTCGCCGACGCGAACGGTGACGGCATCGGCGACCTGCCGGGCATCACCGCCCGCCTCGACCACTTCGTCGAGCTGGGCGTGGACGCGGTCTGGCTGTCGCCGTTCTACCCGTCGCCGCAGGCCGACGCCGGATACGACGTGGCCGACTACCGCGACGTGGACCCGCTGTTCGGGCGGCTCGCCGACGCCGACCGGCTGATCACCGAGGCGCACGCCCGCCGGCTGCGGGTCATCGTCGACCTGGTGCCCAACCACACGTCGTCGGCGCACCGCTGGTTCGCCGCCGCCCTCGCCGCCGCCCCGGGCAGCCCCGAACGCGCCCGGTACGTCTTCCGCGACGGCCTCGGGCCCGACGGCGACCAGCCGCCCAACGACTGGAGCAGCGTCTTCGGCGGCCCGGCGTGGACCCGGGTCACGGAGCCCGACGGCCGGCCCGGCCAGTGGTACCTGCACCTGTTCGACCCCGGGCAGCCCGACCTCAACTGGGACAACCCGGAGGTGCGCGCCGAATTCCTGGACGTGCTGCGGTTCTGGCTCGACCGGGGCGTCGACGGCTTCCGGGTGGACGTGGCGCACGGCCTGATCAAGCAGGCCGACCTGGCGAACTGGCAGGAGCCGCAGGAGATCCTCTCCGGCAACGAGGTCGACAAGCCCCGCCCGCCGATGTGGGACCAGGACGGCGTCCACGAGGTCTACCGGGACTGGCGTCGACTGCTCGACTCGTACGACGGCGAGCGGATCCTGGTCGCCGAGGCGTGGGTGCAGCCCGCCGAGCGGCTGGCCCGCTACGTGCGGCCCGACGAGATGCACCAGGCGTTCAACTTCGAGTACCTCACCGCGTCCTGGACCGCGCCCGCCCAGTACGCGGTGATCACCCGCTCGCTGGAGGCCACCGACGCCGTCGGCGCGCCGACCACGTGGGTGCTGTCCAACCACGACGTCGTCCGGCACGCCTCCCGCCTGGGCCTGCCCGTCGGCACCCCCCGCCCGAACGGCATCGGCGTCGGCGACCCGCAGCCCGACGCCGCGCTGGGCCTGCGCCGGGCCAGGGCGGCCACCCTGCTGATGCTGGCCCTGCCCGGCTCGGCCTACCTCTACCAGGGCGAGGAGCTGGGCCTGCCGGAGCACATGACGCTCCCCGACGAGGTGCGGCAGGACCCGACCTGGGAGCGCAGCGGGCACACCGAGCGCGGCCGGGACGGCTGCCGGGTGCCGATCCCGTGGGAGGCCGACGCCCCGTCGTACGGCTTCGGGCCGACCGACGCGAGCTGGCTGCCCCAGCCGCCGTCGTGGGCCGAGTACGCCCTCGACCGGCAGCGCGACGTGCCCGGCTCGACGTACGAGCTGTACCGCACCGCCCTGCGGCTGCGCCGCGAGCACGGGCTCGGCCGGGGCGGCCTCTACTGGCTGGCCTCGGGTGACGAGGTGGTGAGCTTCCGCAACGGCGACGTCACGGTGCTGACGAACTTCGGCGCGACGCCGGTGCCCGTGCCGGCCGGGGCGCAGGTGCTGCACTCCAGCGCCCCGCTGCCCGACGACGGCACGGTCGGGCAAGACGTCACCGTCTGGTTCCGCGCCGCCTGATCTCCCCGGCCTGGCCCCGCCCGGCCCGCCTGCCCCGACCCGCCTGGTCCGCCCCACGACCTGGCCTGGCCTGGCCCGGCCCGGCCTGGCCTGCCGGGCAGCGGGTGCCCGGCCGGCGTCCCGGGGTGGTCCGGCGGCTGCTGGCGGCTCTGCCGCCGCCTAGGGAGCTGATGTCGTGGATGACTCGCCCCCGTTTCGCCCCGCCCGCCCCGCCGACCGCCGGGGCGGGCGGGGACGCGCGGCAAACAGGGCACGCCAGCGGGACAGGCGGGGCCGGCGGAGCAGGCGGGGCCGGCGGGGCCGCGGCCGTGAGTCATCCACGACATCAGCTCCCTAGGCGGCCGAAGAGGCCCTCGCCGGGAGCGCCGGGAGCGCCCGCCCGACCCCCCACCCGACCCGGCCCAGCCCGACCTGGGCCGACTCGGCCCGACCCCACCCGAGCCGGCCCAGCCCGAGCCGGCCCAGCACGAGCCGGCCCAGCACGGCCCGGCCTAGCCCGACCTGGCCCAGCCCGGCCCAGCACGCGGCCCTCGCGGCCTACAGGCGTTCGGCGCGCTCGTGCAGCAGGGTCCGCACCTCGTCGATGTCGCGCGGTGAGGTGCGGGAGGCCAGCCAGTACATGACGCCGGTCGGCACGAAGAAGAGCTGGAACACGGCCAGCCCGACGGCGTAGTTCAGCGGCGGCGGGAACGCCGCCCGCAGTGCGTGGAAGGCCACCCCGACCAGCCCGTTGCCGGCCGCCCGGCCGATCCCGTTGACCAGGTTGCCGAGGCTGTAGACGGTGCCCCGGTGCTCGGGCGGGTTGACGTCGGCGATCAGGGCGAACCAGTTCGGCGAGTTCGCCGACGTCAGCGCCAGCGCGAGCACGGCGGTGAGCAGGCTCAGCCCGACCGTCGGCTCGGTGACGACGCTCGCCAGGACCGCGCCGGCCACCGCGCCGGTGGAGCCGCCGTCGGGCACGTCGATGCGCAACGGCACGAAGAACAAGACCAGGTAGAACGGCAGCGCCGCGAGGATGCCCACCGCCGCGACCAGCGCCCGGCCCCGGGGGGTACGCCGCTGCACGGCGTCGCCCACCAGCCCGCCGACGATGGACAGCACCCCGCCGAGCTGGAACAGGGTGGCGAAGACGCTGCCGACGACGACGGCGGTGGCCGCCGAGTAGCCCTGGGCCTGGGCCCGCTGGGCGAACAGCACCGGCAGCCAGACCAACGACCCGAAGGCCGCCTGGGCGGTCAGCCCCTGCAGGACCAGCCAGCGGTTGGTGCGCCGGGCCAGGATGCCCGGCAGGTCGGCGCGGGTGATCCGGTAGTCGTACTCCGCGCCGCCCGCCAGCGCGCCGGCCAGCTCCGGCTCGCTCTGCCCGCGCCGGATGTCGTAGGTGAACAGGTACGCCGCCGTCGCCGCCAGGCCGACCACGGTGAGCAGCCAGAACGGCCGCCGCCAGTCGGCGGCCCCGAGCAGGCCGCCGACCAACGTGCCCGCCAGGGTGCCGACGCCCTGGGACAGCCCCCAGAAGCTCATCACCAGCCCTCGGCGGCGCGGCGAGATCAGGTCGGTGACCACCGAGTAGCCGACCGAACCGACCGCGCCGAGGCCGACCGCCGCGACGAGCTGGGCGGCCAGGAACGCCGGGTAGCCCTGCGCCAGCGCGCTGCCGCCGGTGCCGGCCGCCCAGACGAGGGTGCCGACCATGAGCAGCGGCTTGCGGTCGGTGCGGTCGCCGACGTACGCCCAGCCCACGGCGGCCACCGCGCTGACCAGGAAGCTGACGGCGGTGACCAGCCCGAGGAGGCGCTGGGACACGTCGAACGAACCGGAGATCGGGCCGTACAGCGGCGGGACGAGGCCGATCGCCACGTTGTCCAGCGAGGCGAGCAGCACGAACACCAGCACGCTGTACGACCGGTGCACCGCGCCGCCGCCCCAGCCCCGCCGCCGTACCACCGACCGACCCGTCACCGACCCAGCATGCCCGCTGCCGGGTCGGCCCCCGTCAGGCGGGGCGGTCGAGCACCCGGTCGCGGGCCGCCGCGTACCGCTCGCGGACGGCCGCGACGCCGTCGGCCGCGTACTCCTGGGTGCCGGCCGGCGACCAGTCGGGCGCGTCCTGCCCGCCCAGGGCCAGCCAGGCCGCCTGGCGGGCGGCCCCGTCGGCGACGTACTCCCCCGGCGGTGGCACGACCACCGGGCGGCCGAAGACCTGCGGCGCGATGCGGCGCACCGCCGCCGACCGGGCCCCGCCGCCGACCAGGATCACCCGCTCGGCCCGGCAGCCCTGCGCGGTCAGCGCGTCGAGGCCGTCGGCGAGCGCGCAGAGCATCCCCTCGACCGCGGCGCGGGCCAGGTGTGCCGGGGTGGAGGTGCGCAGGGTGAGCCCGTGCACCGCCCCGGTGGCCGACGGCCGGTTCGGGGTCCGCTCCCCCTCCAGGTAGGGGACCATCACCAGGCCGTCCGCGCCGGGCGGGGCGGACAGCGCGAGGTCGGACAGGGTGTCGAGGTCGACCCCGAGCAGGGTGGCCGCCGCGTCGAGCACCCGGGCCGCGTTGAGCGTGCAGACCAGCGGGAGATAGCGGCCGGTCACGTCGGCGAAGCCGGCGACGGTGCCGGTCGGGTCGGCCGTCGGCGCGTCGGCGACGCTGAACACGGTGCCGGAGGTGCCGATGGAGACGACCACGTCGCCGGGGCGGGCACCGACGCCGAACGCGGCGGCCGCGTTGTCGCCGGCCCCCGGGCCGAGCACCGCCCCGCCGGGCCCCCCGCCGGCGGCGAGCGCCGCCGGGTCGACGGCCCCGGCGGTCTGGGTCGGCCCGAGCACGACGGGCACCTCCAGCCGCCGGCCGAAGGCGCGTTCGAGCAGGTCGAACCGGTATTCGCCGGTGGCCGGGGACCAGTAGCCGGTGCCGCTGGCGTCGCTGCGGTCGGTGCGCAACGCGTCCAGGCCGGGCGCGCCGGCCAGCCGCCAGGTCAGCCAGTCGTGCGGCAGGCAGACGGCGGCGACCCGGTCGGCGTTGGCCGGCTCGTGCCGGGCCAGCCAGCGCAGCTTGGTGGCGGTGAAGCTGGCCACCGGGACGACGCCGACGGCGTCGGCCCAGAACCGTCCGCCGGCCTCGCCGCCGCCGGCCTCGGAGATCAGGTCGGCGGCGGCGCCGGCGGAGCGGGTGTCGTTCCACAGCAGCGCCGGGCGGACCACCTCGCCCGACTCGTCGAGGCAGACCATGCCGTGCTGCTGGCCGGCGACGGAGACGGCCGCGACGTCGGCCAGGCCGCCGGCCTGCGCCACGGCGGCCTCCAGGGCCGCCCACCAGGCCGCCGGGTCGACCTCGGTGCCGTCGGGATGGGCGGCACGGCCCGAGCGCACCAGCGCTCCGGTCTCCGCGTCGCGGATCACCAGCTTGCAGGACTGGGTGGACGAGTCGAACCCGGCGACCAGGGGCATGGCGGCGGCCTCAGCGAGCGCCGAGCAGGTGCTCGACGGCCAGCTGGTTGAGCCGGACGAAGTGGAAGCCCCGCGCGGCGGCGGCGTCGACGTCGTACTCCTCGAAGGAGGCGCGGTCGGCGAGCAGCCCGGCGTAGCCCTCGCCGTCGGCGACGGTCGGGATGGCCAGGTCGCCGACGCGGCTCGCGGCGAGGGCCTCGGCCACCTCCGGGTCGGCCCGGAACGCCGCGGCCCGCTCCTTGAGCAGCAGGTAGGTGCGCATGTTCGCCTCGGCCGAGGCCCACACGCCGGTGAAGTCCTCGGTGCGCGAGGGCTTGTAGTCGAAGTGCCGGGGGCCGTCGTAGGCGGGGCCGCCGTCGGGGCCACCGTTCTCCAGCAGGTCCACCAGGGCGAACGCGTTCATCAGGTCGCCGTGGCCGAAGACGAGGTCCTGGTCGTACTTGATGCCGCGCTGGCCGTTGAGGTCGAGGTGGAACAGCTTGCCCTGCCACAGCGCCTGGGCGATGCCGTGGGCGTAGTTGAGCCCGGCCATCTGCTCGTGGCCGACCTCGGGGTTGAGGCCGACCATCTCCGGGCGGGCCAGCGTGGAGATGAACGCCAGGGCGTGCCCGACGGTGGGCAGCAGGATGTCGCCGCGCGGCTCGTTCGGCTTCGGCTCGATGGCGAAGCGCAGGTCGTAGCCGCGGTCGACGACGTACTCGCAGAGCAGGTCGACGCCCTCGCGGTAGCGGTCCAGCGCCGCGCGGATGTCCTTGGCCAGGTCGTACTCGGAGCCCTCCCGACCGCCCCACATCACGAACGTCTTGGCGCCCAGCTCGGCGGCGAGGTCGACGTTGCGCAGCACCTTGCGCAGCGCGTACCGCCGCACGTCGCGGTCGTTGCTGGTGAAGCCGCCATCCTTGAACACCGGGTGGGTGAACAGGTTGGTGGTGACCATCGGCACGACCAGGCCGGTCTCGTCGAGGGCCTTGCGGAACCGGGCGAGCTGGGCGTCGCGGGCGGCGGAGTCCGCGCCGAACGGGATCAGGTCGTCGTCGTGGAAGGTGATCCCGTACGCGCCCAGCTCGGCGAGCTTGTGCACGGCCTCGACGGCGTCGAGCTCGCCGCGGGTGGCGTCGCCGAACGGGTCGCGGGCCTGCCAGCCCACCGTCCAGAGGCCGAAGGAGAATTTGTCGGCGGGGGTGGGACGGGGTGCCATGGCAGACCTCCGGTAGCTATTTGTTCAGTGGTTGAATTATTTGGCGGGCATGTGGCACTGTCAAGGGGTGACCCGCCCCGCCCCTGTCCCCGGGGCGGTCCGCCAGGGCAGCCTGCGCGAGCTGAACCTCGCCGTGGTGCTCGGCCGGATCGCCGCCGCGCCCCGCCCACCGTCGCGGGCCGACGTGGCCGCCTCGACCGGCCTGACCCGGGCCACCGTCTCGGCCGTCGTCGACGACCTCATCGCCGGCCGGCTGGTCGCCGAGTCGGATCCCGCGCCGCGCAACGGGGCGGGCCGTCCGGCGCGCGGGCTGGTGCTCGCCGGGTCGGGTCCCGCCGGCCTCGGGCTGGAGATCAACGTCGACTACCTGGCCGCCTGCGTGGTCGACCTGGCCGGCGAGGTCCGGCACCACACCGTGCGCCGGGCCGACCTGCGCCCGGTCTCCCCCGCCGACGCCCTCGCCCGGCTCGTCGCGCTGGCCGCCGAGGCGCGGGCCGACGCCGAGCGGCAGGGCCTCGACCTGGCCGGGGTGGCCCTCGCCGTGCCCGGCCTGGTCGGCGACGCCGGGCTGGTCCGGCTCGCCCCCAACCTGGGCTGGCGCGACGTGGCCGTCCCCGAGCTGCTGGCCGACCACCCGCCGCTGGCCGGGCCGGTGCCCGGGGTCCCGCCGCTGGTCGTCGACAACGAGGCCAACCTGGCCGCCGTGGGCGAGCTGCACGCCGACCCGACCGGGCCGGCGAGCTTCCTGCACGTCTCCGGCGAGGTGGGCATCGGCGCCGGGATCGTCCTCGACGGCGCGCTGTTCCGGGGGGTCCGTGGGTGGAGCGGCGAGATCGGTCACATCCCCGTGCAGCCGCAGGGGCGGCCCTGCCGCTGCGGCGGCCGGGGCTGCCTGGAGCAGTACGCGGGCCAGGAGGCCGTGCTCGCCGCCGCCGGGCTGGACCGGGCGGACCTGCCGGCGGACACCGCCGCCGCGCGCTTGGCCGACCTCGCCGCCGCCGGCCACCCCGCCGCCCTGGCCGCGCTGGCCGAGGCGGGGCAGGCCCTCGGGGTCGCGGTGGCGGGCGTGGTGAACCTGCTGGACCTGGACACCGTGGTCCTCGGGGGCGGCTACGCGCTGCTCACCCCCTGGCTGCGGCCGGCGGTGCTGGCCGAGGTGTCCCGGCGGGTGCTCACCGCCGGCTGGGCGCCGGTCACCGTACGCCCGTCGACGCTCGGCCCCGAGGCCGCCGTGGTCGGCGCGGCCGGCTCGGTCGTCCGCCGGATCGTCGCCGAACCGGTCGGCTGGCTGACCCGGCAGTCCTGACCTCCCCTTCCGCTCGATGGGCGACCGTCGGAGCCCCTCGGTACGCTTGCCCGAAGGCAAGTTCTCGGCAGCGGAGGAGCGCACGACCAGCATGCACACAGCGCCTCCGACCGGTGCGGCCGGCGACCGGCCGTGACGACCACCCGACGGGGCGGTCTCGCCGGGCCGGTCAGCGGCGGCGGGCAGGCGTCCCGCCCGGCGCACCGACGCCCCGCCGAGTCCCCGCTGCCGGCCGACTCCGGCCTGGCCCGGGAGCTGCTGGACGGGCTCGCCGAGGCGGTCGTCACCGCCGACCACGCCGGCGTGGTCACCCTGCTCAACGCTATGGCGAGCGAGCTGCTGCCGGAGCTCGCACCGGGCGGCGAGCTGGCCGGGTGCGCGGTGCCCGCGCTGGCCGGGGCCGCGGCGGCCGGCGCGGACACGTTCGACGCCGAGCACCACGGCCGGCGGTTGCACGGCGTCCGCCGCGCGCTGCGGGGCGGCCGGTTCGCCTGGTACGTGCGCGACGTCACCGAGGAGCGCGCCCGCACCGACGCCCTGCTGGCCGAGCGGTCGCGCACCACGTTCCTGGCCCAGGCCGGCAGCCGGCTCGGGCTCTCCCTGCACCGCGAGCAGACCCTGCGGGCCGCGGCCACCCTCCCGGTGCCGTACCTCGCGGACGCGGCGCTGGTCGTGCACCGCCCGCCGCCCCCGGCCGAGGACGCCCCGCACTGGCTCCGGTACGCCGAGGGCGACCGGGGCCCGACGGCCGGGGTCTCGCCGGGGGGCCCGCCCCTCGCGGTGCCCGGCCTCGCCGAGGCGCTCGCCGGCGACCACGCCGAGCCGAGCCCCTGGCTGGACGCCGAGCTGGCCGACCTCGACGCCGTGCTGCCGGCGGGCTTCGGGCGGCCCGGCACCGTGCTGGTCAGCCCGCTGCTCGGCGCGGCCGGCGCCGTCGGGGCGCTGGTGCTGATCCGGCGGGTCGGACGGCCCGGCTTCGACGCCCGGGAGATCGAGCTGGCCCGGGAGTTCGCGGCGCGGGCGGGCGCGGCCCTGGCCACCGCCGAGCTCTACGGCGAGCAGGCCCACCTGGCCAGGGTGTTGCAGCACAGCCTCCTGCCGCCCGAGCTGCCCACGATCGGCGGCGTCACCCTCGCCGGCGGCTACCGGGCCGCCGGGGACAGCCTGCGCATCGGCGGGGACTTCTACGAGGTCTTCCCCACCGCCGACGGCGCGCTGTTCGCCCTGGGCGACGTCTGCGGCAAGGGCGTCGGGGCGGCCGTGCTCACCGGCCGCGTCCGCCAGTCCCTCCAGACGCTGCGGCTGGTCGAGCAGCGCCCGCTGGAGCTGATGCGGCTGCTGCACCGGGCCCTGTTCGACGCGCCGGACGCCGCCCGGCGCAGCCAGTTCACCACCGTCCTGCTCGGCACCCTCACCCCCCGGCCCGACGGGGGCCTGCTGGTCCGCGTCGCCGGCGGCGGCCACCCGTCGCCGCTGGTCGTCCGCGCCGACGGCACCGTCGGACAGGTCTGGGTCGGCGGCATGCCGATCGGGGCGCTCCCCGCGCCCCGGTTCGCCGAGACGGAGGTCCACCTCGCCCCCGGCGAGCTGCTGCTCGCCTACACCGACGGGGTGACCGAGGCCCGGGGCGGCGCGGGCGAGGTCGACATGTTCGGCGACGAGCGGCTGCGCCGGGCGGTCGCGTCGGGCGTCGGGCTGCCGCCCGCCGCCCTGGTCGACCGGGTGCTCCAGATCGTCGACGAGTGGCTCGACGGGCAGGCCCACGACGACATCGCGATGCTCGCCGTGCGGGCGGACGGCCCGTGACGGCGGTGTCCGGCGTCGCCGTCGGGCCCGGGGCGGCGGCGGTCGAGGCGTACCTCGCCTGCCTGGACTCCGCCGACCACCCGGCGGCCGTCGGGCTCGCCCTCGGCCTGCTCGACGCCGGGGCCAGCGTCGCGGACGTCCTGGTGGACGTGGTGGCCGTGGCGCAGCGGGAGATCGGCCTGCGCTGGTCGGCCGGGCGGTGGAGCGTCGCCCAGGAGCACGCCGCCACCTACGTCAGCGAGCTGGTGGTCGCCGCCGTCGGCGCGCGGACCACGGGCCGGCCGGCGCGCGGCCACGTGGTGCTGGCCTGCGTGGAGGGCGAGTGGCACGCGCTGGCCGCCCGCATCGTCGCCGAGGTGGTCCGGGCCGAGGGCTGGCGGGTGACCTTCCTCGGCGCCAGCGTCCCCGCCCGCCACCTCGTCTCCTACCTGCACCAGACCGGCCCGGACGCGGTGCTGCTGAGCTGCGTGCAGCCGAGCCGGCTGGTCCGGGCCGGCCGCACGATCGAGGCGTGCCGGTCGGCCGGGGTCCCGGTGGTCGCCGGCGGCCCGGGGTTCGGCCCCGACGGCCGGTGGGCCGCCGCCGTGGGGGCGGCGGCCTGGGGCGCGTCCGCCCGCGACGCGGCCCGGCTGCTGGAGACGGACCTCTTCGCCGGGCACACCGGCCCGCCGCCCGCGACGGGCGGCGACGACTACGCCGCGGTGCTGCGCCGGCGGCGCGACGTCGTGCAGTTCGCCCTGCGCGCGGTGGCCCCGCCCGAGGCGGAGGCCGACCAGTTCGCCGCCGCCGTCGGGCACCTGGTGGACGCGCTCGCCGCCTCGATCCGGGTCGGTGATCCGCAGCTCCTGCTCGACCACACGACGTGGCAGGCCGACCTGCTGGCGGCCCGGGACGGGGGCCGCGGGCCGCTGCTGGACGCCGTGCTGGCGGCCTGCGGCACCGTCCTGGCCGACCATCCCCGCGCGTGCGACCACCTGCGCTGGGCCGGCGAGGTGCAAGGAAGGGCCCCCTGTTAACGCTTTCTGTATAGGAAGGGCCCCCTCCTAACACCTGCCGCGCCGGAGGAGGCGCGCCAAGCAGCGAGGGGGTCAGGCGGTGCGGGGGTCAGGCGGTGCGGGCGACCTGCGGGTCGCCGGCCGGCCAGCCGCCGCCCGCAGTGGCGTCCGCGGGCCAGCCGCCCGGGGTCGCGTCCGTCGCCGGTCGGCCGCGCGGCACGCCCGGGGTCGACCAGCCGGCCGGGTGCTCCCCCGCCGGCCAGCCCTGGCCGGGCGGCGGTGCCCACTCGTCCGACCGGGCCTCGGCGGCTAACTCCGCCGTCGGCGGCTCCGGCGGGTGCCGCAGCCGGGCGACCTCGTCGAACTCCTGGAGCCCGCCGAGCAGGGCCTGCCGCCCCTCGGGGCTCATCCCGGACAGGATCGCCGCCAGCCGCTGCCGGCGGTCGGCCCGCAGCTCGGCGAGGAGCTTCTCGGCCTCCGGCGTGAGGTGCAGGGAGATCTCCCGCCGGTCGGACCGGCCCGGCTCGCGCTCCAGCATGCCCGCCGCGACGAGCCGGTCGCAGAGCCGGCTGGCCGAGGAGAGCAGCATGTCGAGCAGCGTGGCCAGCCGGCGCAGGTTGATCCCGTCGTGCTGCTCGACCACCATGACGGCGCGCAGTTGCGCCCCGGAGAGCCGGCTGGTGGTGCGCTCGCGCGCCGCCTCGAAGACCGTGAGCAGGGTGCCGGCCGCCGCGTCGAGGGCGGCGGCCATACTCGCTTCTGGTCCGTGCGGACCGTGTTCTTCGGTCATGTTGGGCAAGAGACTACCCGGCGTCCCTGGTCGCCGGCCCCTCCGAACAGAGGAGTGACGATGAGCGGTGGGGAAGACCGGGCCCGTCGTACCCTGACCGAGGCACCCGCCGACCTGCTGGTCGACCGGCTCGCCGGGGAGCTCCTGCGGTCGTACGGGATCACGGAGGTCGAACTCCTCCAGGTCGACTACCGCCTCTCGGCGCTGCTGCCGCTCACCGAGGGTGAACCGGTCGAGGGCCCGGGGCACCCCGCCTGGCGCTGCTTCGACCACCAGGAGCCGATCGTCGCCGAGCGCACCGGCTACTTCCCGGTCAGCATGCGCGGCGACCGGCGGGGCGTGCTCCGGGTGTCGCCGGTGCCCGGCGACCCGGCCGCCGTGGGCGAGCTGCTCGGGGTCGCCACCGCGCTGGGGCACGAGCTGGTCGCGGTCAACGAGGGCACGGACGTCTACCGGGCCGCCCGCCGCAGCCGCCGGCTCACCCTCGCCGCCGAGATGCAGTGGGAGCTGCTGCCCGGGCGCAGCCGGATCCGCGCGTCGTTCAGCCTCGCCGGCCAGCTCGAACCGGCGTACGCGGTGCGGGGCGACAGCTTCGACTGGTCCGACGACGGGCACCGGCTGTGGCTGTCGACGATCAACGGGATGGGCGAGGGCGTGCAGGCGTCGGTGCTGACGGCCCTGGCCACGCACGCCCTGCGCAACGCCCGCCGGGCGGGGCTGGGCCTGGCCGACCAGGCCGCCCTCGCCGACCAGGCCGTGTACGCGCTGCACCGGGGCGAGCAGCACGTCTCGGCGCTGCTGCTGGAGCTGGACCTGGCCGGCGGCGTGCTGACCGTGGTCGACGCGGGCTCGCCCCGGCTGGTGCTGCTGCGCGACGGGGAGGTGGTGGAGCAGCCGCTGGAGGCGCAGTTCCCGCTCGGCATGTTCGACGGCACCGACTACCGGGAGCAGCGGTTCACGCTGCGCCGCGGCGACCGGCTCTTCGTGCTCAGCGACGGCGTCGTCGAGGCGACCGGGCAGAACGTCCGCTACGGCGAGAGCGCGCTGGACCGGTTCCTGCGCCGGACCGGCCCGATGGAGCCGCTGGACGCGGTGCGGTCGCTGATCGGCGACCTGCGGGCGTTCGTCGCCGGTGACCTGGTCGACGACGCGGTGGTGGTCTGCCTCGACTGGACGGGCCCGCGGCCCTGACCGGCCCGGCGACGCGCCGGGGTCAGTAGGCGCCCCGGCTGCGCACCACCGCGCCGAACGTCTTCCACAGGATCGTCAGGTCGGCGGCGAGCGACCAGTTCTCCACGTAGTAGAGGTCGAGCCGGATGCCGTCCTCCCAGCTCAGGTCGGACCGGCCGCTGACCTGCCAGAGGCCGGTCATCCCGGGCTTGACCAGCAGCCGCCGGGCCACGTCGCCGTCGTAGCGGGCCACCTCGGAGGGCAGCGGGGGACGCGGGCCGACCAGGCTCATCTGCCCCAGCAGCACGTTGGCGAGCTGGGGCAGCTCGTCGAGCGACCACTTGCGCAGCACCCGGCCGACCCGGGTCACCCGGGGGTCGTCGCGCATCTTGAACATGAGGCCGTCGGTCTCGTTGCGGGTGGTCAGCTCGGCGAGCAGGGCGTCGGCGTTGACCACCATCGTGCGGAACTTGAACACCCCGAACTCGCGGCCGCCCTGGCCGACGCGGATCTGCCGGAACAGCACCGGCCCCCGGCTGTCGAGCTTGATCGCCAGGGCGATCACGGCCAGCAGGGGCAGCAGCAGGGCCAGCGCCACGGCGGCGGCGGACCGGTCGACGAAGCCCTTGACCAGCTTGCGGGCCCCCCGGAACTCGGGGGCCTCCACGTGGATCAGGGGCAGGCCGGCGACCGGGCGGGTGTGGATGCGGGGGCCGGCCACGTCGGTGAGCGCGGGCGCGACGACCAGGTCGACGCCGGTGCCCTCCAGCTGCCAGCCGAGCCGCCGCAGCCGGGTCGCGGTCAGCTCGCCGGAGGCGGTGACGGCCACGGTGTCCGCGCCGATCGCGGTGGCCGCCTCCGGGATGCCCCGGAACGAGCCCACGACCGGCACGTCGCCGAGCCGCTGCGGCACCGGCGCGAGCAGCGCGTCGGGGATGCAGGCCCCCACCACGTGGTAGCCGGCGTACGGCTCGCGCCGCAGCTGGTGCACCAGTTCCAGCACGTGCGCGGTGTCGCCGACCACCAGCACCTTGCGCGACCAGCCGCGCCCCCGGGACCGGGCCCGGTGCAGCCGCTTGCGGGCGGCGAACCGGGCCACCTCCAGGCCCAGCATGCCGACGGCGAACGAGATGGCCAGGAAGCCCCGGGAGACGCCGACGTCGGCGATGTAGCCGGCGATGGCGGTGCCGCCCGCGAGGCGCAGGCTGGCGCTGCCGACCCGCCGGTACTCGTCGGCGCCGTAGCCGAGCACCCGGTCGTCGTAGCAGCGCAGGACCTTGAGCGAGAGCAGCCAGGTCAGCAGCAGCACGGGGGCCACCACGACGTACGGGATCTCCGAACCCACCGGCTCCTCGTCGCCGAAACGGGCCACGTAGCCGATCAGCACCGCGACCGCCAGGACGGCGGTGTCCAGCACGACCAGCATGCGAACGTACGCCCGCTCGTCGACGCGGGCCACGGGCCCGCCCCGGTCGGCACCAGGCCGCGGCGGCGTCCTGGTGGCGGTCAACAGCGTCGCCGACGTCACCGGCCCTCCCCACTCTGCTGAGAAAGGCCCCGGGCGTTGTCCGGTCTCCCCAACGGGACCGACGGCGCCGGAGCACCTCGACATCTTCTCTTAATAACTATGGCCGCCGATTACTTCGGACGTATTGCCGTCAGTTTGCTGGCGGACCGGCGCGGCGCGTGGCTCGGCGCAAGGGTCTCCCCGCGCGGCGAGCCCTCGCCGCTGATTGATGACTCAGTATGGCGCACGTCAGCGAGGCGCGTTCGGGCGGAGCGCGATCGCCTTGAGGAAGATGTCACCGATCTTGGTCGGGTCCTCGGTGACGAAGTTGCCGCCGCCGGTGACCTTGGTGATCGACTCCAGCTCGGACTTGCTGACGTCGTTGCCGATGCCGATGATCACGACCTGCACCGGCCGCTCCGGGTCGGCGATCCGCTTCAGCTCGGCGAGCAGCTTCTGCTGGGAGATGCCGTTGGCGTCCTCGTTCTTGCCGTCGGTGAACAACACGATCGAGTTGACCCGCCCCGGCTCCCAGTCCTCCTGCACCGCCTTGTAGGCGGCCAGCATCGTGTCGTACAGGCCCGTGTCGCCGTTGGAGGGCCGGATCGTGGCCAGCCCCTGCTCCAGTCGGCTGCGGTTGCTGGAGAGCGGGTTGATCGGCACCAGCTCCCGGTAGTCGAGGCTGCCGACCAACTCGGTGGAGAAGGTCCACAGCCCGATCGACCAGGAGTCGTCGAAGAGGTTCAGGCCCCGGCTGGCCGCCGCGACCGTCACCTGCTCCCGGGTGGCGTTGTTGGCGCTGGGCACCGGCTGCTTCATCGAGCCGGAGACGTCGATGACGCAGAGCATCCGCCCGGACTGGGTGGCGATGGACCAGCTGGAGACGGCGCGCTCTATCGCGACGGGGTCCAGACCTCCCGCGCCGTTGCCGCCCGGCGCCGGCGCGGTCGCCGCACCACCCGCCGGGCTCGGCGCGCCCTGCGGCGCGTTGAAGCCGTCGCCCCAGTTGCCGTCCGGCGCGCGCAGCGACCGCTCGGCCAGCCGGTTGCGGAAGCCCGGCGTGGTGAGCACCTCGAACAGCACCTTCGCGGCGGCCTGCTTCGCCGGCTCGATGCCCGGCAGCACCGCGTACGGGTAGTCCAGCGGCATCGGCGACGGCTCCAGGTAGAGCGCCGCCAGCGGGATCGGCGGCTTCCGCTCGTTGTACGCCATCACGTCCTCCTCCGACAGCGCGGCCGCGCCGAGGCCGGAGGCGATCGCCGTCGGGTCGGAGGAGCGGGGGAACCGGGCCAGCAGGTCCTCGCGCAGCGCGGAACGGCCGGTGGCCAGCGCCCGCAACGCCCCCGTGGTGGCCTGCTGCGCGTCGCCGCCCGCGCCGCTGGCGGCGGCGGTCATCGACAGCAGCCCGGACAGGCCGGCCGCGTCCTGCGTCGGCTCGACGATCCCGGCCCGGATCGGCTTGCTGCTGCTCACCTGGCGCAGCAGGTCGGTCCAGGTCAGCTTCTTCTCCGGCCAGCCGAACCGGGTCTCGGCCACCGGCTCGGGCACCGCCACCACCACGGGGCTGCGGGCGATGGACGCGCCGTTGCCCGGGGCGAACGCGGTGGCCCCGGCGTTCTTCAGCCGCAGCAGCCAGGTCGAGGAGTCCGGCACCCAGACGTCCGGGGTGACCGCCGTGCCGCTGGCCTGGCCGACGCCGGCCAGCTGCACCCCGTGCTTGCCGGCCACCGCGGCGGCGACGTCCACCGGCTCGGCCGCCGTGACGTTCACGGCGATGCAGGTGCCGCCGACCGCCGCCCCGTCGGACACCCACTGCGCCGCGGCGGCCTGCACCGCCGGGGCCAGCTCGGGCGCCGCCGCCACCGACAGCTGGACCTGCCCCGAACAGGCGGGCTGGACCAGCGCCCGGTAGCCGAACCAGGCACCCGCGATGACGACGACGAGCGCCGTCGCCGACGCGACCGCGCCTGCTCCGCGGATACCTGACTGCATACGATGGCGGCCTGACACGGTGACCATCTTGCGGACCCGCTGCTGGTACTGCCACGTCCGTTCGGACGAAAGTTACTCAGGAGAGACAGATGTCATCACTTTTATGACGCTGAGTGACTAGCCCGTGCCCCGAGGTCGCCGGCACGCCCCTGATCAGGGCCGCGACCCCGGCCGGCGTCGCCGCGGGACCCGTGGCCGGGACCCGCAGGCCGGCGGCCACGGTCGCCGGCGGTCACGGCAGGACGCAGGTCGGGCTGGACACCGCCACGGGCTCCCCCACCGGCGTCGGGACCCCCGTCGCGGCCTCCACCCGGAACACCCGGACCATGTCGGCGCGCTCGTCGGCGACGTACAGGTGCTCGCCGGCCAGGGCGAAGTGCCGGGGCCACTCCCCGCCGGTCGCCACCTCCGCGACCAGCTCGGGCAGGTCACCGGCGAGCGCGAAGACCGATACCGTGCCGACGCCCCGGTTGCCGACGTAGAGGAAGCGCCCGTCCGGGCCGACGGCGATCTCGGAGGGCTGGACGTGCCCGGCGCGGCCGCTGGCGTCCACCCGGCCCCGCTGGTGCAGCGCCCCGTCGGCGGTCAGCTCGTACGCGGTGACCGCGGCGTCCAGCTCACCCACCAGCCAGCAACGCCGGCCGTCCGGGTGCCGGGCCAGGTGACGCGGGCCGGAGCCGGCCGGGGCGTGCACCCGGGGCGCCCGGGGCACCAGCCGCCCCGAGGCGGCGTCGAGGTCGTACCGGTAGACCGAGTCGGTCCCCAGGTCGACGGCGAGCAGCGGCCCGCCGTCCGACGCCGGGCTGACCATGTGGCAGTGCGCCCTCTCCTGCCGCTGCGGGTCGGGCCCGTGCCCGGCGTGGACCACCAGGTCGCTGCGGTCGCCCGGCGCGCCCGTCGGGTCGAGCGGGAACACCGCCAGGCTCCCGCCGCCGTAGTTGGCCGCCACGAGGTGCCGGCCGTCGTGGGTGACCGCCAGGTGACAGGGCTCCGCGCCCCCGGTGTCGACCGAGCCGAGCGGGGTCAGGTCGCCGTCCGGGCCGACCCGGAACGCGCTGACCTCCCCCTCGGGCAGCTCGTTGACGGCGTAGAGCACCGGCAGGGTGGGATGCCGGGCGAGGAAGGACGGCGACGGGGTCGCCGCGGCGGTGCCGAGCGGGGTCAGCGCGCCAGTCACCGGGTCGCGCCGGGCGGCGACGATCCCCTCGCCCCGCCCCCCGGTGGCCGCCGTGTAGCCCCCGATGTGGACGATCGTCTGCTGCCCGGTCATCCGGTCCGCCCTCCGCTGCTGTCCGTGTGCGCCGCCGGCCGTGCGCCGGCCGGGCCCGTCGCCCCGGGGACCGTACCCACGTCGGCCCGGCCCCTACCCGTGCGCCCCCGGGTCAGGCCGGCACCGGCTCGCCGCGCTGCCGGGCGACGTGCTCGACCAGGGAGATCAGCACCAGCTTGCCGGACTGGCGGTCCCGGGCGTCGCAGAACAGCAACGGCACGCCCGGGTCGAGGTCCAGCGCGTGCCGTACGGAGTCCAGGCTGAACCGGCGGCCGTCGTCGAAGCAGTTCACCCCGACCACGAACGGGATGTTCCGCTGCTCGAAGTAGTCGATCGACGGGAAGCAGTCGGCCAGCCGGCGGGTGTCGGCGAGCACCACCGCGCCGAGCGCCCCGAAGGCCAGCTCGTCCCAGAGGAACCAGAACCGGTCCTGGCCCGGGGTGCCGAACAGATAGACCTGGAGGTCCTCGTTGATGGTGATCCGGCCGAAGTCCATGGCCACCGTGGTGGTGGACTTGCCCTCCACCCCCGAGAGGTCGTCCACGCCGATCCCGGCGCCGGTGAGGACCTCCTCGGTCTGCAACGGCCGGACCTCGCTCAGCGCGCTCACCAGCGTCGTCTTGCCGGCGCCGAAGCCGCCCGCGATGAGGATCTTCAGGGCCAGCGGGATCCGCACCCCGGACCCGTCCCGGTCATAGCGCACGGAGTCCATTGACCACCGCCTTGAGGATGTTGTCGTCGGGTAGGAACGCGGTGCCGGCCGGCTCGTGCACCGAGACCAGGCCCCGGGCGAGCAGGTCGCCGACGAGCACCCGGACCACCCCCACCGCGAGGTCAAGCTCGACGGCCAGCTCGGCGACCGGGACCGGCCGCCGGGCCAGCTCCACCAGGCGGCGGTGCTCCGGGTGCAGCCGCGGGTGGGCCGCCGGGTCCACGCCCCGGCCGGCGAGCACGAACGCCACCAGGTCGAGGCCGACCGACGGCCGGACCCGCCCGCCGGTCAGGGTGTACGGGCGGACGACCGGGCCCGCGTCGCCGTCCAGCCACTCGTGCTGCGGCCCCGGGGACTCAGCCCGCATCGGCCCCACCCGAGGTGGACCGGACCGGGGCCGTCAGGTTCTCGCCCACCCGGATCACCAGCATCGCCATCTCGTACGCCACCAGGCCGATGTCCGCGTCGGCCTCGGCGACGACCGCGAGGCACGCCCCCTGGCCGGCGGCGGTGACGAAGAGGTACGCCGACTCCATCTCCACCACCGTCTGCCGCACCCCGCCGGCGGCGAGGTGCCGGCTGGCGCCCTTGGCCAGGCTGGAGAAACCGGAGGCCAGGGCGCAGAGGTGCTCGGCGGCGGTCCGGTCGAGCTCGGCGGACGCGCCGAGCAGGAGGCCGTCCGCCGAGAGCACCACCGCCTCACGGGCGGCCGGTAGGCGTTCCACCAGCTCGTCGAGCAACCAGTCGAGATCGACGTTCGGCTTCGTCCTGTGCACCACTAGGCGTCCCTCTCAGTTGCGGTCGTGGGTTGCGGGGGCGCCGCCGGGACGTCCGGTTCCGGCGTCGCGCCGGCGGCGGTCGGGTGGGGAACGGCGGCGGTCGGGGCGGCCGGGGCCGGGCCGGGGCCGGCCGCCGGGGGGTCGCCCCCGGCGGCGTCGCCGCCGTCCGCGGCCGCGCCGGCCACGCCGTCCCGGCGGCCCCGGGCGGTGCCGGCCTGGAGCGCGGACATCAGCCGCCGGGCCTCCTCCGGGGCGCGGGGGGTCGGGGCGTCCTGGGCCGTCGGCCGGGGGCGGGTGGTGGGGCCGCGCCGGCGCACCCGGCGGGGCAGGCCGTCGCCGTCGCCCGGGTCGGCCGGCACGGAGCGGCTGGGCACCAGCGGGACCACGGCCGTCGACGAGTCGCCGCGCTCCCGGGTGATCCGGGCCGAGCGGGGCCGGGGCAGCGTGTTGAGCCGGGTCACCTTGGCCATCCGCCGGTCGTCGGCCGCGCCCTGCGCCGCCCGCCTGCCGGCGGGGCCGGGCGGCGGCTCGCTGGTCACCAGGCCGTGCGGGATCAGCACCACGGCGGTGACCCCGCCCTGGGCGGCCGGCCGCAGCTGCACCCGGATGCCGTGCCGCGCGGCGAGCCGGGCGACCACGAACAGCCCGAGCCGGGCGCTGTCGGCCGGGTCGAACTCCGGCGGCGTCGCCAGCCTGCGGTTGGCCTCCTCCAGCGCCGGTGCGGCCATGCCGAGGCCCTGGTCGACGATCTCCACGGCGTACCCGTTGGGCAGGCTCTGCCCCCGCACCGCGACGCGGGTGCCGGGCGGGGAGAACACGGTGGCGTTCTCGATCAGCTCGGCCAGCAGGTGGATGACGTCGCCGACCGCCCGGCCGACGGTGGCGGCCGGCTGCACGTCGGCGATGTCGACCCGGTCGTACGCCTCCACCTCGGAGATCGCGCCCCGCACCAGGTCGACCATCGCGACCGGGTTGCGCCAGCCCCGGCCCGGCGCGGCCCCGGCGAGGATCACCAGGTCCTCGGCGTGCCGGCGCAGCCGGGTCGCCAGGTGGTCCACCCGGAACAGCTCGGCCAGCTCGTCCGGGTCCTCGACCCGGCGCTCCATCCGGTCGAGCAGGGCGAGCTGCCGGTGCACCAGCCCCTGACTGCGCCGGGCGATGTTGAGGAAGACCTCGTTGAGGCCGCGCCGGAGGGTCACCTCGTCGACCGCGGACCGGACGGCCGTGCGGCCCACCTCGGTGAACGCGCGCCCCACCTGGCCGATCTCGTCCTCGCCGTGTTGCAGCAGCGGGGCTTCCCGGGCCACGTCGACGTCCTCGCCGCGACGCAGCCGGGTGACCACGTCCGGCAGCCGGTGCTCGGCCATCTCCAGCGCCGCGTCGCGCACGGCGGTGAGCCGGCGCGCCAGCGACCGGCCGACCCGCAGCGACACCAGCACCGACGCCACGATCGCGGCGAGCCCGAGCACCCCGGCGACGCCGAGCCGGGCCAGGATGCCGACCGCCACCGGCACCGTCCGGTCGGCGATCGCGTCGGCCTGGGTGAGCTCGAAGTCGCGCAGTCCCCGTTGGACCGCCTCCTGGCTGGTCTCCCAGGCCCGGGCGTCGAGCTGCGGCGTCCGGCCGGGATCGGCCCGCACCAGCTCGTCCTGGAGGGAGCGCAGCCGGACGAACGCCTCGCTCTCCGCGAGCCGCTGGTAGGCCGCCCGGTCGTCCGCCGGCAGGTCGGCCACCGCCGTCTCGGTCAGGAAGCGCTGGTTGCCGATGACCTGGACGAGCTGGGTGTGCTCGCCCGGGGCGTAGCGCCCGGTGACCAGCACCCCGGCGAGCAGCGCGTCGGCCTGCCCGAGCAGCTCCCGGGACCGGCCGAGCGCGGTCAGCGCCAGCGCCTGCCGGTTGAGGTCGTTGTCGGGCAGGGCGGCCAGCGCGGTGAACGCCTGGAAGGCCGCGCCCACCATGCCGCTGTAGAGCCCGATCGCGCCCGTCCGGTCCACCTCGCGGCGGTCGATGAAACCCCGGCCGGCGGGCAGCGCGTCCAGCGCGCCGAGCAGCCGGTCGAGCCGGGCGTCGAGCAGGTCGCCGGCGGCGTCCCGCAGGCGCTCGCCGTTGACCCGGCGACGCAGTTCGGCGACCGCGACATCGGTGCGTCGCCGCTGCTCGGCCAGCTCCGGCAACTCGGCGGTGCCGGCGAGCTGCACCACGGTCAGCCGGCGCTCGCGTTGCAGCTCGGCGACGACCGTCTCACCGGGCCGGCCGAAGTCGTAGAGGAGGGTGCCCGCGGAGAGCAGGTCCAGGGCGGGACCGAAGGCGAGCGTGGTGGCGAAGATCCACAGGGCCAGCAGCGCGCTGACCGGCGCTACGACCAGGGCCGTCAGCTTCGAGCGGATCGGCCAGTCGCGGGTGTTCATCAGACCTCGCCCGGAACGTGTGGCAGCGGGTGGCACCGGTGCCGGCCAGGCTTCGCCGCCACGGCACCGGGGCACCGGCACGGGCGCCTTGGGCAGGATACGTAATCGTCGCCGGATGCGGTACCGGCCTCTCGCCCGGTGCGCTCGCCCCGGCACGCTCCGCTGCTTCGGAGTCCTGACCCATCAGGGCGGGAACCCCCCATCCGTCACCCGACATCCGCCGATCGCCCAGGAAAGTCCCCCGGATCGGGATTGGCGATCAGCGACCGGAGGGAATACCGGAGGGACGAAGGAGGAGCCATGTCGCCCACGCAGGTAATCGTCATAGTTCTCGTCGTACTCGTGGTGGCCGCGGTCCTGGCCGTCGTCGCCCGGCAGGCGGCCCGCCGCCGCGCGCTGCGGTCCCGGTTCGGGCCCGAATACGACCGGGTCGTCGCCGAACGGGACAGCCGCGCCGACGCCGAGCGGGAGCTGCGGGAGCGGGAACGCCGGCACGCGGAGCTGACGCTCACCCCGCTCACCCCCGAGTCCCGGGCCCGGTACGCGGCGGCGTGGGAGGAGCTCCAGGTCCGCTTCGTCGACTCCCCCGCCGAGACGGTGAGCGACGCCGACGAGCTGGTCGGCCGGCTCGTCGCCGAGCGCGGGTATCCGACCGGGGACTTCTCCGACCAGATCGCCCAGCTCTCCGTCGAGCACGCCCGGACGCTCTCGCACTACCGGGACGCCCACGAGATCCGGCTGCGCAACGAGCGCGGCGAGGCCGGCACCGAGGAGCTGCGCCAGGCCGTCGTCCACTACCGGGCCCTCTTCGCCGACCTGCTCGGCGGGGATCCGCTGGACGCCCGCGTCCCCGACCAGCGCGACCCGGACCAGCACCACCCGGAGCACCACCGGCCCGAGCAGCACCACCGGCCCGAGCAGCGCCACCCGGAGCACGCATCCCGGGAGGCGCAGGAGACGCCGGTCGACCGTCCGCACGACGTCACGAGCCGTTGAGGAGAGCCAGATGCGCCAGGAGCAGCAGGTGAGCAGCGACCACCCCGAGGCCGTCCGGTCCGCGCCGGTGCCGGTGCCGCCCCCGGGCCGGGCGACCGGCGACGCGGCGGCGCGCCGGGGCCGGGACGTCGAGGGCCGCGCCGAGGTGCCCGAGGACGTGCTGGACGACCGGGGCACCTTCGACGACCCGACCGTGGCCGACGGGCGCGGCGACGGCGAGCCCGAGTTCCACGAGCCCGCCCCGTTGCCGACCGCGTTCGGGGCCACCACGGTCGGCGGCGCGGTCGCCGCCTCGGCGATGGCCAGCGGCCGCCCGGAGGACGAGCGGGACCCGCGCGCCGAGGACACCGCCAGGCCGGGCGACGGCGCGCCGGGCAGGACGGACGCGTTCGACGACGAGCGGGCCGACCCGACCGCCGCCGACCGGCTGCACGACCGGTCCCGGTGGGCGGACGGCGGACCGGACGACGAGCGTGGCGAGGGCCGCCACGCGGAACACCGGCACGCCGACGACACCCGGCACGAGCACGGCACCCGGCACGAGCACGACGGCCGGCACCCGGTCGACGGGCGGGTCGGCGCGGACCGCAGCCAGGAGGACGCGGTGGCCGCCGGCGCGGCCGGGTACGGCCGGTCCGAGCCCGGCATGATCGACCCGGACGCGCGGGACGACGCCCCGTCGGCCCACGGCGTCGGCGCGGTCACGGCGGCGGCCCGGCCCACCGCGGGCGCGGTGCCCGAGGACGCCGCCACCCTCTTCGAGCCCGGCACGGCGCAGGGCTTCCGGGACCGCTGGCGCGACGTCCAGCTCCGCTTCGTCGACGACCCCAGGGCCGCCGCCGGCCAGGCCGAGTCGCTGGTCGGGGAGGCGATCGAGGCGCTGGCCGCCGCGCTCGCGGAGCAGAAGAACAAGCTGGGCGACTGGCAGCAGACCGGCGACGACACCGAGCAGCTCCGGATCGCGGTGCGCGGGTACCGCGACTTCCTGGACCGGGTGCTCGGCCGCTGACCGTCCCCGCCCCGCGCGCCCCGGCCGACCACGGCCGGGGCGCGACGCGCGCCCCGGGCCCCGCCGGCGGGCCGGGCGACGGAGGCCGCCGCGCGGGCGGGTCAACACGCCGGCAGGGCGAGTCCGCCGCGGTACTCGGGCGCCACGTATATCTCCGCGAGGAATCCGGCCCGGCCGTCCGGCCACACCACCCGGTACCACAGCCGGGAGGTGACGCCGTTCGGGTTCTGCTCGATCCCCGCCGACGTGGTGTCCCGGTTCGTGACCTCCGTGCCGGTCACCCAGCAGGTGACGGGGACGAGGGTTCCGCTCCACATCTCCGTGTCGTCGAGCTTGCAGCCACGCGCCGCGCAGCGGGCCGCCGGCTCCGCCGACAGGTAGGCGGGGGTGCGGTCCTCCACCAGGTCGGACGGACCGATCGCCACCTTGTTCTGGACGAGCAGCGCCTTCGGCGTCGCGCTGGTGGCCTGCGCCGGGGGCGGCCGGTCGTCGGCGTCGGCGAACGCGACGAACCCGACCACGGCGACGGACACCACCAGCACCGCCGTGGCGGTCGCCCCGATCCACCACCGGGCGGGCAACCACCGCCGGGACGCCGGAGCGCGCCCCTCGACACCGCCGGCCGCCGGCTCGTCGCCGGTCCGGCTCGGGGCGTCGGCGGACGCCGGTTCCGCCGGCTCCCGTTCCGCCTGCGCCCGGCGGCGCTCGGGCGGCGTCGGACGGGCGGCGGCGACCCACGGAGGAGTCAGGTCGAGGCTCTCCGGCGCGCCTGAGGGTCGCCCCTGGCCGGCGGCGCGCTTCAGCCGGGTCCAGTAGTCCCGCCAGGCGTCCTCGTCGCCGTCGCAGGCCTTGACGAAGGCGAGGGTGACGTCGAGGGTGGGCAGCCGGCGTCCCGCCGCGGCTTCCTGCAGGGTGCTCTTGCCGTATCCGGTCCGCCGGGAGAGCTGTTCGTACGTCAGACCCGACCGGTTACGCAGATCGCGCAACCAGTACGCGAATTCCGTGGCCAGCGATCCGTCACGATCGAGAGAGCCTTCAGGACGTCCCACTGCCGAGCCTCCGACGATTATCCGGATCTTCGTGGTGATTTTCCGTATGCATCCCGGCGTCTGTCCAGGTCGGACAACAGTTGGGTACCGGACAACGAACCGGGGTTTTCCGGTCTTCTGCCGACATGCTTGTCCTCGCCGGCCCCGTTACGCGACCGTCTTTCCGGCGGACCACCGGGCCGAGCGGCAGCCGGGCGCAGCAGTCGGACAAGTGGACGTCCGGCGGGCGGTCGGGCGTTCCCGCCGATCACCCATTCCTGAGCCAGCCGAATCAGCCCCGAGCCCGCCGGATCAACGCGTCGATCCGGTACCGCCGCCACCACCCGCCAAACGCATTCGTCACCGGATCTGGAGAGCATCGTGGACCTCAGCCCTGCGCCTCGGCCTCCCGGCCGTCGGTGGCGCATCGGTCGTCGTCGCCCGGTGGCTGCGCGGGCGGTCGCCGGTGGCGGCGACACCGACCCCGTCGAGGAGCTCTACTCGCAGTTCGGCACCGGTCTTCCAGACTCCGCCGTTCTGGTGCCATCCGGAACTGGAACCGTGTTTTCCGTTGCCCGCGCCGCGGCTCGACTGAGCGGTCGGCGACGGTCTTCTGTCAACTGATCGATGGAGGTAGCAGGCATGAGCAGGCCCACCTGTCACTGTGGCGTTCCGATGTACGCACGACCGGGCTCGAAGAGTGGAGCGGGACCCGCCGGCTACTGGGCGGTGTTCGAGTGCAAGACGCTGCACTGCCCGAAGTGCGGCAACGGGCGCTGCCGCATGACCGAGAAGGCGTTCGTCGAAACGCGCTGACCACGGACCGAACGGCTGTAGGGGGACAGTGTCATGGAAGCGGTGCCCGGCATCGTCTATCTTCTCGGAATTCTCGTGGCCACCATCGTCATCCGGTCGCGGGCCGGCGTCGGCCAGGGCCCGATAAAGATCCTCGGGTCCGACGGGTTCGGGCTGGGCTGGTTTCTGACCGCCTTGTCCGCCAGCCTGTTCTGGCCGATCACCCTCGGGCTCTGGCTGGCCCGGGGCCGTCCGGAGCCCCGGGTGGTGTTCAACGAGAAGGCGGCGGAGCGTCGCCGCCGATCGGTTCACCCGTAGCGGGCGGCACGGACGATCCAGCCGCCACCGCGCAGGAGGTCGATTCCACGGCGCCGGACCGCAGGGTCCGGCGCCGTCGGCATGCCCTCCGCCCTTCGGGGTACGCCGGGGGGATCAGGCAGCACCTGGGCGCACAGGAGGGCAGCAGGATGACGGAGCGCGAGCCGAACGCGGGGCGACCGCTGGAGGAGACCCCCGAGGTGGCGGCGGCGGTGGACGACGAGAGCACGGTGCCGCAGCTGCGTACCGGCGGTGCGGACCGGGCCGACCCGTCCTTCGCCGGGCCGGGGGAGGTCGTCGAGGGGGCCGGTTCGACCGAGGACCTGCTCGGCGACCCGTACGGCGGGGGCACGGGCGCTGGCGGGGACACCATCCGCACCGGCGCGGAGCAGCCGTGGGACCCGGAGGACCTGGTGCTGGCGCGGGGCCAGGACCCGACGCCGGAGAACATCGAGCGGGCCCGCCGGGACCTGGCCGAGCAGGGCCGGGCGGCGGTGGAACGGACGGTGCCCTGACCCGCCCCGGGGGCGGGCCGGCCCGGGGCTGACGGACCAGGGGCGGGCCGGCCCGGTACAGGCGGGGGCCCCTGGCCCGACCGGTGGACGGTCGGACCAGGGGCCGGGGGAACCTGCCGGCGCGGTGCCTCACTCCCGCGGCGGCCGGTAGGCCTTCCGCCGGATCAGGAGAGCGGCGGGTAGGCGTTCTGCATCAGCTGGGTGAACTGCGCCGGGAACCAGGCACCCGAGATCGGGGCGCCCGACAGCGCGCCACTCATGTTGTTGCCGTTGCGGGCGTTACCGGTGTAGGTCGGGTCGCACATCCGGTCGAAGCCCTTGCCCTCGTTGTTCGGGATCTCGGTGCTGGAGCCGTCCGACTCACCCGGGGGCTTCACCCAGACGTAGGCGTCGATGCCCGGCTCCGGAGCGGCCTTGGGGCGCTCGCCGAGGCCCGCGCCGGCCTGGTTGCACCAGTTGCCGGTGTGGAAGCGCCGGTCGACCCGACCGCCGTTGACGTAGGCGTCCACGCTGGTCGTCGGGCCCGCGCCGGTGGGCCGGGCGGAGCCGCCCCAGCCGTTGCGGGAGGTGTCGATCAGCATGCCGATGTTGCTGCTGAAGCCCTTGGAGACCAGCTCGTTGCGGAACGCCTGGGCGAAGGAGAGCTCGTCGACGTAGTAGTTCCAGTCGACCCACTTGGACTGGCGGACGGTCTGGCCGTTCACGGTGTCGGTCACCTTGAAGTACGGCTCCTTGAGGGCCGAGTAGTTCGCGGTGTTGACGATGAAGCCGTGCACGTTGGCCGGGGTGCTGCCGGACGCGCCGGCGGCCTCACGCAGGATCGCGGCGCTCGGGCTGAAGTTGCTGTCCCAGCCCAGCCAGCCGTGGTGGCCGGCGTCGATGTAGTTGTAGACGTTGCCGATCGCGCCCAGCTTCGCCAGGGCGTAGCCCACGCCGTTGACGTACCCGCCGTTGGCCTTCATCGTGTCGCACGTCGCGGTGCCGCCCGGCTTGTCCGAGGTGTTGGTGATCAGGTTCGGCAGCGAGTCGATCTCGACGATGTTGATGATCCGCAGGCTGGCGTACTTCGAGTCGCCCTGGATCGCGGCGATCGGGTCGATGTACTCCGACTTGTAGCGGGGCAGCTCGTCCGGCTTCAGCTCGCCGTTGGAGGCGAGGGCGGAGCAGTCGCGGCCGGGCAGGTTGTAGATGACGAACTGGATGTAGTTCGCGCCCTGGGCGAGCGCGGCGTCCAGGTGGTCACGCACGCCCATGGCCCCGTTGGAGCTGCTGTCCGGGGTGCCGTTGATGGCGGCGATCCGGTCGATCCACACGGCGGTGGGGGTGTTGGACACCCGGTTGCCGCCCGCGACGGACTCGGCCTTGGCCTTCCACTCCGGGTTCACGTACCCCTTGGCGTTCAGGTACGGGTTGTCCACCTTCTGCCCCGGCGGAGTCGTCGGCGGAGGGGTGGTGGGCGGGGGCGTCGTCGGCGGAGGGGTGGTCGGCGGCGGCGTCGTCGGCGGAGGGGTGGTCGGCGGCGGCGTCGTGGGGTTGGTGGTGCCGCCGTTGCAGACCACGCCGTTCAGGGTGAACGAGGTGGGCTTCGGGTTGCTGCCGCTCCACGAGCCGTTGAAGCCGATGGTCACGCTGCCACCGCTGGAGATCGAGCCGTTGTAGGACTCGTTCGCGGCGGTGACGTTCTGCCCGCTCTGGCTCCACTTCGCCGACCAGCCCTGCACGACCTTCTGGCTGCTGTTCGGGAAGGTGAAGCCGAGGTTCCAGGACGAGACGGCGTCGCCGATGTTCTTGATGGTGACGCTGCCGGTGAAGCCGCCGGCCCAGTCGTTGGTGGTGTAGTCGACGCTGCACTGGGTCGCGGCCTGGGCCGCGGTGACCGGAATGGTCACCAGACCGCCGGCGACCAGCGCGCCCGCACCGGTCAGTGCGAGCGCCCGGCGGCGGCCGGACAGTCTCTTCCTCATACTCATGCCACTGATCTCCTTGGGCGAGACCGGACTCGCGGCCCGGCGGAACGGCGCGCGACATCGAACGGACGTCGACGGCGCCACGGGGGATTTCGGGGGTGCCCGACCCGGACGGGCAGTTTGGTGGTGGTGCGCGGCCGGCGCTTGCATGGCCGGCCGGGCGGCGGACGTCGTCCGGTGGAACCGGTGCCCTCGACATCTGCCTTGCGCGGTGTGGCTCCCCGTACCGCGTGAGGGAATTCTTGCATGGGAGCGCTTCCATGGCAATGGTTCGATGCCGGGCGACCCCGCCCACCGGGGACGAGCGCCCCGGTCGGGGCGGCTGAGCACCGAAGGTGTCGACCGGGACGCCGCACGCGGGCACCCCGCCCCACTCGAAAGAGTGCGGGAACGCCCGGCAGGTCGCAACCCCGTCGACCACCCCGAACAATCCGACACATGGCATCAATACCGCTAAAGCCCTCTTCACCTCATCGCCCGGCAAACTGTAAAACACGAATCTTTCCCCTGATAGCTCGCGAACGGGGCTAACGTCGTGGGTAGCTCGGCTGACGTCGGGCTCAGGACGAAGAGGGATGGAGTGACGCAGGTCATGGCAAACAAGATGCTCGGGAAGGTCGTTGCGGGAGCCGCGCTCGGCGGCGCGTCCCTGCTGGTGTTCACGCCGGGGATCGCGTTCGCGGACGGCCACTACGACGGCGAGACCCGCGACGGCAAGGTCTACGCCAAGCCGCACGTCGTCAAGCCCGGCGAGAAGGTCAAGATCCTGGAGATCTGCCCGGAGGCCCAGGAGCACGCCGCCGTCTGGTCCGAGGTGACCGGCAAGGTCAAGCTGCACCCGGCGGACGAGGACCGCGGGTACCAGGGCGAGGAAGAGGGCGCCTGGGCCGAGGAGAAGGCCGGCGAGGAGAAGGCCGGCGAGGAGCACGGCGGGGCCAAGGAAGACGAGAAGGCCAAGGAGGACGAGAAGGCCAAGGCCAAGGAGGACGAGAAGGCCAAGGGCGGCAAGGGCGGCGGTGCCGCCGACGACTCCGGCGAGTGGAGCGGCTACGAGCACGACCAGGAGGCCGAGAAGGGCTACGGGGACAAGTCCGAGAAGAAGGCCGAGAAGGACTGGTCGAGCGAGGACTCCAGCCACGGCGAAGACAAGAGCTACGGCAAGGACTCCAGCCACGGCGAGGACAAGAGCTACGGCGAGGACTCCAGCTACGGCGAGGACAAGGGCTACGGCGAGGACTCCGGCTACGGCGAGGAGAAGTCCTGGGAGCACAAGAAGGACTTCGTCTACTACGGCGAGGCGGAGGTCGCCGAGGACGCCGCTCCGGGCCGCTACGAGCTGAAGGGCTCCTGCGGCGAGGGCGAGCTGGTCGTGCTCCCGCGCGGCCACGTCGAGGGCGGTGACGGCGGCGCGGCCGGCGGCACCGACCGCGGGCTGGCCACCACCGGGGCGAGCATGCTGGGCGCCGCGGCGCTCGGCGGCCTCGTGCTGATGCGGCGGCGTCGGGCCAATGGGTCCCTCGCCTGACGTGACGGCGACACCGGCCGGCGGCCGTCACGGGACACCGTGGCGCGCCGCCGGCGCGGCCGTCGTCGTCCTGCTCGCCATGGTGGGCGCCGGGATGGTCGGCGCCTCCATGCGCGCCGCGCCCACCCCCCGCCCGCCCCAGCCGGTCACCCAGGCCGGTCCCGACCGCGTCGGCGGGACCACGGACGACGGCGGGAACGTCGCCGGTCAGGGCCCCCTCGACGCCGGCCCGGGGGCGGCGGACGGGGAGCGGTCGGCGACCGGCCTGGCCCGGGCCACCCCGACCACCATCAGGATCCCCCGCATCGGCGTCGACGCCCCGATCATGACGCTCGGCACCAACCCGGACGGCACCGTCCAGGTCCCCCCGCTGGAGCAGGCGTTGAGCGCCGGGTGGTACTCCCCGGGCGCGAGCCCCGGCGAGATCGGCAACGCCGTCGTCGTGGGCCACGTCGACTCGGCGAAGGTCGGCGGCCCCGCCGTGTTCTACTCCCTCGGCGCGCTCCAGCCCGGCGACACCGTCGAGGTGGCCCGGGACGACGGCAGCCGCGTCACCTTCACCGTCGACGAGGTGCGGGCGTACCCGAAGGCCGCCTTTCCCACCGAGCTGGTCTACGGGCCCAACGACCGGGCCGGCCTGCGGATCGTCACCTGCGGCGGGCAGTTCGACCAGGCGGCGGGCAGCTACGTGGACAACGTCATCGTGTTCGCCACGATGACCGGCTGACCAGCCGGAGCGGGCAGGCGGGGCGCGGCCGGTCGGATGCCCGACCGGCCGCGCCCCGCACCGCGTCCGGCGTCAGGCCGCCGAGGTGCGCACCAGCGTGCGGATCTGGCGCAGCAGCACCGACAGCGCGGCGAGGTCCGCCCGCGACTCGTCGAACTCCCCCATCGCCCGCCGGGCCCGGTGGATCGACGTCGCGTTGGACTGCTCCCACTGCTCCACCCGCTCCAGCGGCGGCAGCGAGTCCGGCGTCGAGCCGAGCACCTCCGCGGTGAGCGCGGCCAGCGCGGCGTACAGGTCGTAGCGCAGCGCCATCCGGGCCAGGGTCTGCCAGCGGTCCGCCCGGGGCAGCAGGGAGATCTTCGACAGCAGCGAGTCGACCCGGAACCGGTCGGAGAGCACGAAGTAGACCGAGGCCACCTCGCCGACGTCCCGCCCGCTCGTCGCCGTCGTCTCCACCACGTCCAGCAGGCCGAAGCTGTACATCAGCCGGGTCGCCTGCTCGGCCAGCCCGCGCGGCAGCCCCCGCGAGGTCATCGCGTCGATGTGGGCGGCGATGGCCTCCCGCTCGCCGCCGTAGAAGAGGTTCTCCAGGCCGGGCAGCAGCCGGGCCACCCCGGCGCGCAGCCGGTCGATCTCCGCCGGCACGTCCAGCGGCGAGCGCCGGTTGGTCACCAGCCAGCGCACCGCCCGGTCGAGCAGCCGCCGGGTGTCCAGGTAGACCGCGGTCTGCAACTCCGGGTCGACCTTATTGTCCAGCGCCTCGACGGCGTCCCACAGCTCGCGCAGCCCGAACACCTCGCGGACCACCACGTACGCCCGGATCACGTCCGCCGCCGACGCCGCCGTCTCCTCGACCACCCGGAAGACGAACGTGATGCCGCCCCGGTTGATCGCCTCGTTCACCAGCACGGTGGTGACGATGTCGCGGCGCAGCCGGTGCTGACCCATCCGGTCGGCGAACCGCTCGCGCATGGGCGTCGGGAAGTAGTTGACCAGGACGTCGGTCGTCCACTCCTCGTCCGCGAGACCCTCGGCCAGGATCTCCCGCTCCAGCACGATCTTCGTGTACGCGAGCAGCACCGCGAACTCCGGCGCGGTCAGCCCGGTCTCGGTGCGGGCCGCCAGCTCCTCGTCCGGCGGCAGCGCCTCCAGCGCCCGGTTCAGCGCGCCCGAGCGCTCCAGCTCGTTGATCATCCGCCGGTGCACCGGGAGCAGCGAGGCGGCCTGCGCCTGCGAGTTGTTGATCGCGCGGGCCTGGTCGTAGTTGTCGCGCAGCACCAGCTCGGCGACCTCGTCGGTCATCCCGGCCAGCAGCTCGTCGCGCTCCGGCACGGTCAGTTCCCCGTCGGCGACCGCCGTGTTGAGCAGGATCTTGATGTTCACCTCGTGGTCGGAGCAGTCCACCCCGGCCGCGTTGTCGATGAAGTCGGTGTAGATCCGCCCGCCCGCGAGGGCGTACTCGATCCGGCCGAGCTGGGTGCAGCCCAGGTTGCCGCCCTCGCCGACCACCCGGCAGCGCAGGCTGCGGCCGTCGACCCGGATCGCGTCGTTGGACTTGTCGCCCACCTGCGCGTTGGTCTCCGAGGACGCCTTGACGTAGGTGCCGATGCCGCCGTTCCAGAACAGGTCCACCGGGGCCGTCAGGATCGCCTTCATCAGCTCCTGCGGCGAGAGCTGGTCGACGTCGTCGGCCAGCCCGAGCACCGCGCGGACCTGCGGCGACACCGGCACCGACTTCGCGGCGCGCGGGTACACCCCGCCGCCGGCGGAGATCAGCTTCTCGTCGTAGTCCTCCCACGACGACCGGGGCAGGTCGAACAGCCGCTTCCGCTCGGCGTACGAGGTGGCGGCGTCCGGGTCCGGGTCGAGGAAGATGTGCCGGTGGTCGAACGCGGCCACCAGCCGGATGTGCTCGCTGAGCAGCATCCCGTTGCCGAACACGTCGCCCGACATGTCGCCGACGCCGACCACCGTGAAGTCCCGGGTCTGGGTGTCGTGCCCCAGCTCCCGGAAGTGCCGCTTCACCGACTCCCAGGCACCCCGGGCGGTGATGCCCATCTTCTTGTGGTCATAGCCGGCGGAGCCGCCCGAGGCGAACGCGTCGCCCAGCCAGAACTGGTGCCCCGCCGAGATCTCGTTGGCGATGTCGGAGAACGTGGCGGTGCCCTTGTCCGCCGCCACCACCAGGTACGGGTCGTCCGCGTCGTGCCGGACCACGTCCTCCGGCGGCACGATCTCACCGGCGACGATGTTGTCGGTGACGTCGAGCATCGCGCCGACGAACTCCTGGTAGCAGGCGACTGCCTCGTCCCGGTCCCCCGGCTTCTGCTTGAGCACGAAGCCGCCCTTCGCGCCCACCGGCACGATCACGGCGTTCTTCACCATCTGCGCCTTGACCAGGCCGAGCACCTCCGTGCGGAAGTCCTCCCGCCGGTCGGACCAGCGCAGCCCGCCCCGGGCCACCGGCCCGTAGCGCAGGTGCACGCCCTCGAACCGGGGCGAGTAGACGAAGATCTCGAACCGGGGGCGCGGGGCCGGCAGGTCCGGGATGGCCTGCGGGTCCAGCTTGAACGCCACGTACGGCTTCGGCCGGCCGCCGACCGGCTTGGCGTAGAAGCTGGTGCGCAGGGTGGCCTGGATCAGCGTCAGGTAGGAGCGCAGGATGCGGTCCTGGTCGAGGCTGGCGACATCGTCCAGCGCCGCCTTGACCGCCGCCACCAGCTCGCCGCCGCGCTCGCGGCGCTGCTCGACGCTCGCCTCGCCGGGGGCGAACCGCACCTCGAACAGCTCCACCAGCAGCGCGGCGATCCTCGGGTACGCGATGAACGTCTGCTCCATGTAGTCCTGCGAGAAGACCGTCCCGGTCTGCCGCAGGTACTTCGCGTACGCCCGCAGCACCACCACCTGCCGCCAGGTGAGCCCGCCGCGCAGCACCAGCTCGTTGAAGCCGTCCACCTCGGCCTCGCCCCGCCACGCCGCCGCGAAGGCGTTCTCCACGTGCGGGCGCACCTCGGCCAACTCCTGATGCCCCTCGGGCAGCCGCAGCCCGAAGTCGTACAGCCAGATCCGCCCGTCGACCCGCTCCACCTCGTACGGGTGCTCGTCGACGACCTTCACGCCGAGCGAGTGCAGCACCGGCAGCACCGCCGACAGCATCATCGGCTCGCCGTAGCGGTAGACCTTGAACCGCACGTCCATCGTCTCGTCGACGTCGGCGTCCCGGGCGACGCCCGCGCGCGGCGCGAGCTGCTTGCGGAACAGGTGCATCTCCAGCTGGCCGGGCTCCTCCAGCAGCTCCAGCTTCGCCAGGTCCTTCATCGCCTCGTACGGCGTGTGCCCGTCCTTGTAGCCCTCCGGGAACGCGTCGGCGTACCGGCTGAACAGGTGCTTGGCCTGCTCGTCGCCGAGCTTGCGCTCCAGCACCAGGCGGTAGTCGTCGTCCCACAGCCGGGTCGCGTCGGCCAGCTCCTCGGCGAGCAGGTCCGCGTCGATGTCCCCCGGCGGGCGGGTCGGGTCCGTCCGCACGATGAAGTGCACCCGGGCCAGCATCGACTCGGTGACCCGGGTGGTGTAGTCCACCCCGACGCCGTTCAGCTCCCGCAGCAGGATGTCCTGCATGCGCAGCCGGTTCTGCGTGGTGAACCGGTCCCGGGGCAGGTAGATCAGGCAGGAGATGAACCGCCCGTACGCGTCGCGGCGCAGGAACACCCGCAGCTGGCGGCGGCCCGCCATCCGCAGCACGCCGATCACCGCGTGGTAGAGGTCCTCGGTCTTGATCTGGAACAGCTCGTCGCGCGGGTAGGTCTCCAGGATCTGGAGCAGGTCCTTGCCGGAGTGGCTGCGCTGGCTCAGACCGGAGCGGTCCAGCACCTCGGCCACCTTCCGGCGCACCACCGGCAGCTCCCGCACGCTCGTGCGGTACGCCGCCGTGGAAAACAGGCCGAGGAACCGCCGCTCGCCGACCACCTGACCGGCGTCGTCGAAGACCTTGAAGCCGATGTAGTCGAGGTACGCCGACCGGTGCACGGTGGCCCGGGAGTTCGCCTTCGTGATGATCAGCAGGCGCTTCTCGGTCACCTTCTCGTGCGCCTCGGGCGTCATCGACGACAGCGCCCGCGCCTCCGGCGAGTCCGACCGCAGGATGCCCAGGCCCGTGCCGAGCACCGCCTCCAGCGCCGGCCCCTCGCCGTCGGGGGCGTCGACCAGCCGGTACTCCCGGTAGCCGAGAAAGGTGAAGTGGTCGTGGGCGAGCCAGCGCAGCAGCTCCACCGAGTCGGTGATGTCCTTCTCCGGCACCGGCGGGCGGCTGTCCGAGGTGCGCGCGGTGGCCAGCTCGTCGGCCAGGGCCAGGGCGCGCTGGCGCATCCGCGGCCAGTCCTCCACGGCCTCCCGCACGTCGGTGAGCACCCGCTGCAACTCGCGGCGCAGCTTCTCCCGCTCGGCGGCGTCGCGGACGGGGTCGACCTCGATCCGCATCCAGCTCTCGACGAGGTCCCCGTCGATGGAGTCGTCGGGCTCCACGTCGGCGGCGACCTCGACGAGGCGGCCCAGCGGCTCGCGGCGCACCACGACCAGCGGGTGCACCAGCAGGTGCACGTCGAGGTGGTGGGCGTTGAGCAGGGCGGTCACCGAGTCGACCAGGAACGGCATGTCGTCGGTGACGATCTCGATCACCGTGTGGTGCTGGTCGGCGTCCGGCTCGTGGATGCGCAGCTTCAGCTCGCCCGGCACCCGCTGGTGGGCGAGGTCCCGGTGGGCGCGGGCCGCGTCGAGCATCTCCTCGGCGGTGAACCCGATCAGCTCCTCGTCCGGGGCGAACCGCCAGAAGCGGCTGACCAGTGTCGCCGCATCGTGGTCGTCCCCGGCCAGTGCGACGGCCTGGGCGACCAGGCGTTCGGCGTTCGGGACCGGCTCGTCGAGCTCGGCATCCTCGACGTCGTCGGCCAGCGCCTCCGCGGGCAGCCCGAGGTCGTAGAGGGTGTCGATGCTCGAACCGGTCATCCCGGTCACGCCTGTGTCGAGTCGGCCGAAGCCGTCCCCGTCGGTTGCCGAATCGAAACTGTCGTCCCGGCCGGTGTCATCCTGCCGGAGGTCGGGTCCCGGTTTGATCGCCGGACGCCGGTCCATCGGTGCCACTCCCCTCGACCCACCGCGTTGTGGGTCACTCTGCCGCTCAGCCTAGGCCCTGCCGAAGAGCGCGCTTCGGTTGACCTTGGCCCGGAGCGTACGGTCGGGACTCCAGTCCTTCCACCGTGCAGATCCCTGGTGGGCCGGCTGGGGATTACCCCGCGCGGGATGTTCATGCACCTGCCCGCGACAGGTCTTCCCGCACGTGGCGTGCCCGGCGGGGCGGTGCGCGGGGAGCGGTCGTACTACCGTGACGGGCAGTCGGAGATCAGGAGGGACCGCCCGCATGCACCTGACGCGCCCGATCCGCCGCGGCAGCGCCCACAGCCGCAGCCGCGCCCGGCGGTCGCTCGCCGCGGTCGCGGCCACCGTGCTGGCCGCCGGCGCGTTGGTCGGCTGCTCGTCCGACGACGGCCCCGGACCGACCGTTGACGCCTTCCTGTCCGGTTGGGGCAAGGGCGACCTCCAGGCCGTCGGCTTCGTGACCCCGGCCGGGCTGAAGGTCCCCGCCGCCGACGTGACGCGCCAGCTCCGCGAGCTCTCCGGCGAGCTGGCCGACACCCCGCCGGCCCTGCGGCGCACCGGCGACCCGAAGGTCGACGCCAACACCGCCACCGCCGGGATCCGGGTCGCCTGGTCCCTGCCCGGGGGCACCCCCTGGGAATACGACCGGCAGGTGCGGCTCACCACCGGCGACGACGGGCAGTGGCGGGTCATCTGGGAGCCCCAGGTGGTGCACGAGCAGCTCACCGACGGCGACCGGATCGCGGTGCGCCGCGACGCCGCGCCCCGGGCCGGGGTGCTCGACGGCGCGGGCGAGCCGATCGTCACGCCCCGGCCCGTGGTCCGCGTCGGGCTGCAACCGAGCGAGGTGACCGACGTGAAGTCGGTGTCGCGGCAGCTCGACGCCGCGTTCCGGGCGGTCCGGCCGGCCATCACCCCGCCGGTCGACCTCGCCGACCTGCCCAAGCGCCTCGCCGACGCCGACCCGGGCGCGTTCGTCGAGGTGGTGACGCTGCGCGAGGAGGCGTACCGGCAGATCCGGTCCCGCATCTACGACCTGCCCGGCACCAAGTTCCGGGCCGAGAAGCTCGACCTGGCCCCGACCCGCGAGTTCGCCCGCGCGCTGCTCGGCTCGGTCGACCAGGCCCAGGCCGACGACCTGGCCGCCCACCCCGACCGCTACCGGCAAGGTGACCTCGTCGGCCACGGCGGCCTCCAGGGCCGGCACGACGAACGGCTGCGCGGCACGCCGGGGCTCACCGTGATCAGCGAGCGGGCCGGGCCGGACGGCACCGTCGCGCCGACCGGCACGGAGCTGTTCCGGCAGGAGCCGAGGCCCGGCCAGCCGGTGCGGACCACCCTCGACGTGGCCACCCAGAACGCCGCCGACGCGGCCCTGCGCGGCGAGAAGCGTCGGGCCGCGCTGGTGGCGGTGCGGGTCGGCGACGGCGCGGTCCTGGCCGCCGCGAACGGCCCCGGGGCCGCCGGCGAGAACCTCGCGTTCACCGCCCAGGTGCCGCCCGGCTCGACGTTCAAGATGGTCAGCGCCCTCGGCCTGCTCGACCGGGGGGCGGTCACCCTGGACGGCCCGGTCGCCTGCCCGAAGACGTTCACGGTGGACGGTCGCTCGTTCAAGAACTCCGACAACTTCGCCCTCGGCACGGTGCCGTTCCGCACCGACTTCGCGAAGTCCTGCAACACGGCGTTCGCCGCGCTCGCGCCGAAGCTCGGCCCCGACGGCCTCGCCGCGACCGGCCGGGCACTGGGCCTGGAGACCGAGTGGGACCTCGGCCTGGACGCCTTCACCGGCAAGGTCTCCGCCGGCGGCTCACCGGCCGAGCAGGCCGCCGCCGCGTTCGGGCAGGGCACCACCCTGGTCAGCCCGCTGGCCATGGCCGCCGCCACCGCCGCCGTCGCCCGGGGCCACTGGGAGCAGCCGAAGCTGGTCGTCGACCCGGCCCCGGCCAAGGCCGCGCCCGCCGGGCCGCAGCTCAAGCCGGAGTCGGTCGAGCCGCTGCGCACGATGATGCGCGAGGTGGTCACCGCCGGCACCGCCACCGCCCTCAAGGACGCTCCCGGCGGCCCCGTGCACGGCAAGACCGGCACCGCCGAGTACGACGACGACCCGGCGCACACCCACGCCTGGTTCGTCGGCTGGCAGGGCGACGTCGCGTTCGCGGTCTTCGTGGAGCGGGGCGGGTCGAGCGGGTCGAGCGCGGTCCCGATCGCCGAGCGCTTCCTGCGCGCCCTGGCCGCCTCCTGACGCCCCGGCCCAGGCTGGACACCTGCCGGGGCCGGCGGCCCGGCCTGGGCCGCGCCGGGCCGCGCCGGCCGCGCCGGGGGGCCGCGCACCGGGCCGGGCCGCCATGTCGGCGACCTAGCGGTATCCGGGGCGGCGGGATGCCCCCATGTCGCCGACATGGCAGCACGCCCGAGCCCCACGCGCCCCCGCCCGAGCCCCGCGACGGCCCACGACGGGGCCGGCGGCGGCACCCCGGCGGCACCGGCGGGCGGTGGGGAGCAGCGGCCCCCGGTCAGGCGATGCCGGCCGCCGGCCGGGGCGGGGCACCGTCCTCGGGGGGCGGGGCGTCGCCCGGGGTCGCCCCGGTGACCCGGCGCAGCAGGCCCGGCCCGGCCGAGGCCGGCGGCCCGACGGGCTCCAGCAGCGGGGCGGTCCCCGTCGGGCCGGGTGGATAGCCCGCGACGAGGCCGGCATCGTCGACCCGCCCGGCCGGTCCCACCGGTCCGCCCCCGGTCCTGTCCGGCCCGGCCGGCGGGTCGGTCGGCGCACCGGCGACGGCCGGCGGCGCACCGGCTGCGGCCGACAGGTCGGCGGCCAGCGGGTCGGCGGCCGGGCCGGCGGGACCGGCGGGACCGGCGGGCGACAGCCGCTCCGGGGCCGGGAACGGGCGGGACCCGGGAGGCAGGCGGGGCTCCGGGGCCGCCGGGACCAGACGGGTCTCCGGGGCCGCCGGCGGCAGGCGGGGCTCCGGGGCGGCCGGCAGCAGGCGGGGCGGCACCGCGCTCGGGGCGGTCACCGGGGCGAGCCCGGCCACCACCGTGTTGACGATCTCGGCGGCGTACGCGCCGTCGACGTCGTAGTCGGGGTCGAAGACGGTCAGCTCCACGCCGAGGCAGTGCGGGGTGTCGACCAGGCCGGCGAGCAGGATCTCCAGCTCGGCGAAGGCGATCCCGCCCGCGTCCGGTGCGTCGACCGCCGGCATCACCGCCGGGTCGAGCACGTCCACGTCGACGTGCACCCAGTAGCCGGCGCAGTCGGCCAGCTCCTCGTGGGCCCACTGGGCGGTGCGGGCCGCGCCCTCGGCGCGCAGCGCCGGCACCGGCCGGGTGGTGATGCCGGCGGCCTGGAGGTCGAGGCGGTACTCGTCCTGGGCGCGGATGCCGAGGACCACCACGTCGATGTCGCGGAAGTAGGGCCGCCGCCCCTCGATCGCGGCCAGGTCGGCCTGCCCCCGCCCGGTGACCAGCGCCAGGTCCTCCCCGGCCGCCGCGCCGACGTACGAGGCGTTGCCGGGGTGCCGGAAGTCGGAGTGGCCGTCGACGAAGACGAGCCCGATCCGCCCGCCGACCGCCTCGCCGAGGCGGTGCATGGCCAGCGCCGAGCCGAGCAGGATCGAGCAGTCGCCGCCGAGGACGAGCGGGAACTCCCCCCGGTCGATGATCGCCCCGATCCGGTCGGCCAGCGCCGCCGAGTACGCGGCGATCTCCGAGGCGTGGCAGACGCCGTCGCCGGGGCGCCAGTCGCCCGGGTCGTACCGGGGCGGGGTGAGGCAGCCGGCGTCGCGCGCCCGCAGCCGGGCGAGCAGGCCCTGGTCGCGCAGCGCTCCCGGTGCCTTGGCGCAGCCGGGGACGGCGGTGGGGGTGGGCGGGCGCAGCCCGAGGTTGGACGGCGCGTCGAGGACGGCGATCCGGCGCATCATGGGCTCCCGTCCTCGTGGGTCGGGCGGGCCGGCGAACGCCGGCCCGCGCTGGCGTACGGCGGAACTCAGAACAGGGCGCTGGCCAGGGCCCGGCGGGCGGAGGCGACGGCGGGGTCGTCCGGGCCGGCGACGGTGAACAGGGCGATCAGGTGCTGGCGCGCCCTGTCCCGGTCGTCGCCGGAGGTGCGGCGCACCAGGTCGACCAGGCGGGCGTACGCCTGCTCGGCCATGCCGCTGAGCACCTCGATGTCGGCGGCGAGCAACTGGGCGGGCACGTCGTCGGGGTTGGCCTCGGCGGCGGCGAGCGCCGCGCGCGGGTCGGCGCCGGCGACCCGGCGGGCCAGCCCGACCTGGGCCAGGCCGGCCTCGGCCGCGGCGTCCGCCGGCGACTCGGCGAGGATCTTCCGGTACGCCTCCTCGGCCGCGTCCAGGTCGCCGCTCATCAGGGCGTCGTCGGCCTCGTCGAGGCGGGGGTCGCCCGGTGCGGCGACGTCGACGCCGCCGGCCTTGAGCACCGCGCCGATCCACTGCCGCAGCTGGGCCTCGGGGACCGCGCCCGAGAACGCGTCGACGGGCCGGCCGCCGACCACCGCGTAGACCGTCGGGACCCCCTGCACCTGGAACATCTGAGCGATCCGCGGGTTCTCCTGGACGTCGATGCGGGCCAGCGCCCACGCGCCGCCGCCCTCGGCGGCCAGCCGCTCCAGCAGCGGGGCGAACTGGTCGCTCTCCGGGTAGCCGGCCGCGCCGAAGAAGACGACGACGGGCATCGTGGTGGACCGTTCGAGCACCTCGGCCTGGAGGTTGGCCTCTGTCACGTCGATCACGGAGCCGCCGCCGGCGGCGGCCGGCAGCCCGGAGGACGGACCGGCCTGGGCCGGTGTGCTGGGGCGGGTGGCGGGCGGTGCGGTGTTGCGCAGTCCGCTGAGGTCGACCGCGCCGCGGGTGAAGATCGACGAGGTGATCCGTGGGTCGCTCATGGTTATCTAGTCTCGCACGTGTCCCGCCGAACTCAGATCAACCGCGACGGCGACAGTTGCGACTCTCACCCCCGCCCCGGCCTGCAAGGAAGGGTCCCTTCCTATCCGAAAAGCGATAGGAAGGGACCCTTCCTTGCACCTGTCAGAAGCGGGCCGGCTCGCGGTAGGTGCCCCACTCGGCGCGCAGCGCGTCGCAGATCTCGCCGAGGGTCGCCTCGGCGCGGACGGCATCGAGCATGGCCGGGATCATGTTGTCGCCGGTGCGGCCGACCTCGACCATCCGGGTCACCGCCGCGCGCGCCGCTGCGACGTCGCGGGCCGCCTTGCGCTCGGCGAGCACCCGGCGCTGCTCCACCTCGACCTCGTGCGAGATGCGCAGGATCTCCAGGTCCTTGGCGATGGTGCCGGTGTGGCAGTTGACGCCGACGATGCGCTTGTCGCCCTTTTCGAGGGCCTGCTGGTAGACGAAGGCGGACTCGGCGATGTGCCCGGTGAACCAGCCGTCCTCGATGCCGCGCAGGATGCCTGAGGTCATCGGACCGATCCGGTGCGTCCCGTCCCCGCCGAGCTGCCGGATGCGGGCGAAGATCTCCTCCGCCTCGGCCTCGATCTTGTCGGTCAGCGCCTCGACGTACCAGGAGCCGCCGAGCGGATCCGCCACGTTGACCACGCCGGTCTCCTCCATCAGCACCTGCTGCGTGCGCAGGGCGATCTCGGCGGACTCGTCGGTGGGCAGCGCGAGGGTCTCGTCGAGGGCGTTGGTGTGCAGCGAGTTCGTCCCGCCGAGCACGGCGGCGAGCGCCTCGACGGCGGTGCGTACGACGTTGTTGACCGGCTGCTGGGCGGTCAGCGACACCCCGGCGGTCTGGGTGTGGAACCGCAGCCACTGCGCCTTCTCGCTGGTCGCGCCGTAGACGTCGCGCAGCCAGCGGGCCCAGATCCGGCGGGCGGCCCGGAACTTCGCGATCTCCTCGAAGAAGTCGACGTGCGAGTCGAAGAAGAAGCTCAGCCCGGGGGCGAAGACGTCGACGTCCAGCCCGCGCGACAGCCCCAGCTCGACGTAGCCGAACCCGTCGGCGAGGGTGTACGCCAGCTCCTGCGCGGCAGTCGCGCCGGCCTCGCGGATGTGGTAGCCGGAGACGGAGAGCGGCTTGTAGCGCGGGATCTCGCGCGCGCAGTATTCCATCAGGTCGCCGATGAGGCGCAGGTGCGGCTCCGGGTCGAAGAGCCACTCCTTCTGCGCGATGTACTCCTTGAAGATGTCCGTCTGGAGCGTGCCGTCCAGGGTGGACAGGTCGGCGCCCTGCCGCTCGGCGGCGACGAGGTACATGCAGAACACCGGCACGGCCGGGCCGGAGATGGTCATCGAGGTGGTGACGCCGGCCAGGTCGATGCCGTCGAAGAGCACCTCCATGTCGGCGGCCGAGTCGACGGCCACCCCGCAGTGCCCGACCTCGCCGAGGGCCTGCGGGTCGTCGGAGTCGCGGCCCATCAGGGTCGGCATGTCGAACGCGACGGAGAGGCCGCCGCCGCCCGCGCCGAGGATCATCTTGTAGCGCTCGTTGGTCTGCCGGGCGTTGCCGAAGCCGGCGAACTGCCGGATCGTCCAGGTCCGCCCCCGGTAGCCGGTGGGATACAACCCCCGGGTGTACGGGAACTCGCCCGGCCAGCCGATCCGCTCGAAGCCGGGGTGGGCGACGCCCTCGGGCGGCCCGTAGACCGGGTCGACGGGCATCCCGGAGAGCGTGGTGAAGTCGGCGTCCCGCTTCCGCGCGGCGTCGTAGCGGGCCTGCCAGCGCGCCCGTCCGGCGGCGATCTCGTCGGCGTCCATGCGCAGGGCTCCTCCTCGAGTCCTCGTCAGAGGACCGAGTGTAGTCCCCGGCCTGAACGATCGCTAAGGAGTCGCGTACCGGTAGGTAACCCGGTCAGGCCGGCGCGGCGGCGGGGTCGCCGAGCGCCACGTCGTCCACCCGGATGTTGATCTCGTCGACCCGCAGCCCGTACGCCTCGACGGCCCGGGTCACCGCCGCCCGCACCCCGTCGGTCACCTCCGGCACCGGCCGGCCGGCGTCGAGCACGACGACCAGGTTGACCACGGCCGCGCCGTTCGTGACGTGCGCCGAGCAGCCGCGCCGGGCGTCGCCGACCTGGTCCAGGCCGACCCGGTCGAAGACGGCGTTGAAGAACCGGGCCACGTCGCCGCCCAGGTCGGCCACGCCGGGGACGGACCGCGCGGCGGCCACCGCGATCTTCTCCACCACCTCGTCGGAGACGTGGGTGGTCCCGCCCGCCACCGCGTCCGGCGTCACCGACAGCTCCTGCGTCGCCTCGTCAGCCATGACCTCTCCCCCAACACGCGCGCACCGCCCCACGCCGACCGTGGAGCGGTGCGAGCGTACTCGTTGCCGAGGGTCCGCAGTGGACGCGTCAGGAGCCGATCTGCGCCAGCAACTCGTCGGCTGCGGCGTACGGGTCGAGCGCCCCCTCGGCCACCTTCGCGGCAAGCGCCGGCAGCTCCGTACCGTCGCGCAGTGAACCGATCCGGGCCCGCAGCACGCCCAGCGTGATCGCCTCGATCTCGGCGGCGGCCCGCTTCTCGCGGCGGCGGCGCAGCTCGTCGTGCTCGACCAGCCAGCCGCGGTGCTTGTCGATCGCGGCGGCGATGTCGTCGATCCCCTCGCCCCGCGCGGCGATCGAGCGGACCACCTGCGGCCGCCACTCGCCGGGCCCCCGCTCCCCGAGGGCGATCATGCCCTGGATGTCGCGGACGGTGGCGTCGGCGCCATCCCGGTCGGCCTTGTTGACCACGAAGACGTCGGCGATCTCCAGGATGCCGGCCTTCACCGCCTGGATCGCGTCGCCCATGCCCGGGGCGAGCAGCACCAGCGTCGTGTCGGCCAGCGAGGCGACCTCGACCTCGGCCTGCCCGACGCCGACGGTCTCCACCAGCACCACGTCGCAGCCGGCGCCCTCCAGCACCCGCACCGCCTGCGGGGTCGCCGCCGACAGCCCGCCGAGGTGGCCCCGGCTGGACATCGACCGGATGTAGACGCCCGGGTCGGTGGCGTGGTCCTGCATCCGGACCCGGTCGCCGAGGATCGCCCCGCCGGTGAACGGGCTGGACGGGTCGACGGCCAGCACCCCGACGCGGTGCCCGCGCGAGCGCAGCGCCCGGACCAGCTCGTTGGTGGTGGTCGACTTGCCCACCCCGGGCGACCCGGTCAGCCCGACCACCTGGGCCTGCCCCGCGTACGGCGCGAGGGCCGCCGCCACCCGGGGCAGCACCTCGTCGCCGGACTCGACCAGGGTGATCAGCCGGGCCACGGCGCGCGGGTCGCCGGCGCGGGCCCGCTCCACGAGCATCGGCACGTCCCGGCTGCGGCGCACCGACGGCACGCCGCCGGCCGGGACCTGCGCGACGGCTCCGCTCACTGCTGCTCGGTGGGGTCGGGTACGTGGATGATCAGGGCGTCGCCCTGGCCCCCGCCGCCGCAGAGCGCCGCCGCGCCGGTGCCACCGCCGCGCCGCCGCAGCTCCATGGCGAGGGTGAGCACCAGCCGGGCCCCGGACATGCCGATCGGGTGGCCCAGCGCGATCGCGCCGCCGTTGACGTTGACCTTGTCGTCGCCGATGCCCAGGTCGCGCATGGACTGGATGCCGACCGCGGCGAACGCCTCGTTGATCTCGACCAGGTCGAGGTCCTCCACCCCCAGGCCGCCCTTGCGCAGCGCGTGGTTGATCGCGTTGGAGGGCTGCGAGTGCAGCGAGTTGTCGGGGCCCGCCACGTTGCCGTGCGCGCCGATCTCGGCGAGCCAGGTCAGCCCCAGCTCCCGGGCCTTCGCCTCGCTCATCACGACCACGGCCGCGGCCCCGTCGGAGATCGGCGAGGCGCTGCCGGCGGTGATCGTGCCGTCGGAGGTGAAGGCGGGGCGCAGCCGGCCCAGCGACTCGACGGTGGTGTCCGGGCGGATGCCCTCGTCCTCGCTGATCACCACCGGGTCGCCCTTGCGCTGCGGGATGACCACCGGGGTGATCTCGTCGGCGAAGTGGCCGTTCTTCTGCGCGGCGGCGGCCCGCTGGTGGCTGGCGGCGGCGAAGGCGTCCTGCTCGGCGCGGGTGATGCCGTGCCGCGCGCCGTGCCGCTCGGTGGACTCGCCCATCGAGCAGCAGTCCCAGGCGTCGGTCAGCCCGTCGAGGGCCATGTGGTCCTTGATCGTCACGTCGCCGTACTTGTAGCCGGCGCGCTGGCCGAGCAGCAGGTGCGGGGCGTTGGTCATCGACTCCATGCCGCCGGCCACCACGACGTCGAACTCGCCGGCCCGGATGAGCTGGTCGGCCAGGGCGATCGCGTCCAGGCCGGAGAGGCAGACCTTGTTGATCGTCAGCGCCGGCACGGACATCGGGATGCCCGCCTCGACGGCGGCCTGCCGGGCCGGGATCTGCCCGGTGCCGGCCTGGAGGACCTGGCCCATGATGACGTACTGCACCTGCTCGGGGGGCACCCCGGCGCGCTCCAGCGCGGCCTTGATCGCGATGCCGCCGAGCTTGGTGGCGGGGAGGTCCTTGAGGTTGCCGAGCAGGCGACCCATCGGGGTCCGCGCGCCGCTGACGATCACCGAAGCCATGTGCTTGCCCTCCGAGGGGGGTGCCGAGCTGTGAACCTTAACGATTGTTCGGTTGGACGGGTGTTCGGTCAGACTAACGCCATGGCTGAGAACTCCCCCGTCGAGCCCGCTGCCGACTTCGTCACAGACATCGGCCTGCGCCGCATCGACCACGTCGGGATCGCCGTCGCCGACCTCGACGCCGCGATCGACTTCTACCAGCGCACCTTCGGCATGCGCTGCGTGCACACCGAGACCAACACCGAGCAGGGCGTCCGCGAGGCGATGCTGACGGTCGGGCCGACCGCCGAGGGCGGCTGCGTGCAACTGCTCGCCCCGCTCACCCCGGAGTCGACCATCGCCAAGTTCCTCGACCGCTCGGGGCCCGGCGTGCAGCAGGTGGCGTACACGGTGGCCGACATCGACGCGGCGTGCGCGGCGCTGCGCGAGCGCGGCCTGCGGCTGCTCTTCGAGACCCCGCGCCGGGGCACCGCCGACTCCCGGATCAACTTCGTCCACCCGAAGGACGCGGGCGGCGTCCTCGTCGAGCTGGTCGAGCCCGCCCGGCGGTGAAAGGTGAAAGGAAGGGCCCCCTGTTAACGCATTCTGTAGAGCAGGGGCCCCTTCTTAACCACCCCCACCCCACCCGGCGCCGCGCCCGCCCGGCGGCACCACAGCCCCCCGCGCGAGCGCAGTGGTGCGCGGCCGAGTTGATCGACTTCACGTCGGTGACCTGGCGGTATCGACGGGACGGGAGACCCCCATCCGGCCGACATGAAGTCGGTCAAGCGGTCCTGCAGCCGCTGACCCCCGGCCGCCGGCAAGTCGTCCGGGGCGGCCCGGTCGGGCATCGCCGTGGTCGGGCATTGCCTTTCGACGCCGGCTGCGGTCCCCATTTCGCGCGATGCCGGCACGGCCGACAGGGAAAGTCGCCGGCACCAACCGACAAGAAACCGGCGCCGGCCGACAAGAAACCGGCACGGGCCGGCAAAGGACCGCCGGGCGCTCCCGCGGCCCTTTTCCCGCACGCCCCCGCGCGCCCGAACACCCGTCCACAGGGCCACCCGGCCACCGCCCACCGGGCCGCCCGACCACTCGCCTCCGGCGCGCCCGACCATCCGCCCACCGGGCCCCCGGACCGGCCCGGGAGCTGCCAAGATCGCCCACCGATCGGACCCGCCCGACGGCAGTCAGTTGACCATGTAAACAGGACACGAAAGGCCCGCACCGCTCTTGCGAAGCACCCCGGGGGGTCTGCGAGTATGTCCCAATGCCCCAGCAGCAGTCCTCCCCTCTTGCGTTCTTCGATAACGCGAACTCGCAGCCAGATTTCACCGTTGGCCTGCGCGGATACAACGTCGGGCAGGTCGATGACTTCATCGGTCGGCTGACCGCCGCGCTGACCCAGTCCGAGCAGGCCCGCGCCGAGGCCGAGCAGCGGATGAACGACGCCCAGCGTCGGCTCCGCCAGGCCGAGCAGCGCCAGAGCGCGCTGGAGCAGAAGCTCGCCGAGACCAACAAGCAGCTCGAGGAGAACAGCCGGCCGACCCTCTCCGGCCTGGGCACCCGCGTCGAGCAGATCCTGCGGCTGGCCGAGGAGCAGGCCAACGACCACCGCAACGAGGCCAAGCGCGAGTCCGAGGGCATCCTCTCCGCGGCCCGTCTGGAGGCGCGCGAGATCACCGACAAGGCCCGCGCCGAGGCCGCCGCGATGAAGGCCACCGCCGAGCGCGAGGCCGGCAGTGTCCGCACCGCCGCCGAGCGCGAGGCCGCCGAGGTGCGCGTGCAGGCCCGCCGGGAGGCCGACACCCTGCGCGCCGACGCCGAGCGGGAGACCAAGCAGCTGCGCACCGTCACCGCGCACGAGGTCGCCGAGCTGAAGTCGACCGTCGAGCGTGAGGTCGCGACCCTGCGCGCCACCGCCGAGCGGGAGATCACCCAGCAGCGGGCGAAGGCAGCGCGGGAGGCCGAGGAGAAGCGCGCCGAGGCGACCAAGCTCCTCACCGACGCCCGCGACAAGCGCGACAAGGACCTCCAGGCCCTGGAGCTGCAGCTCGCCGAGCGGCGCGAGAAGGCCGAGCGCGAGGAGTCCGAGCGGCACGCCGCCCAGGTCGCCCAGACGCAGAAGCTGGTCGGCGAGGCCGAGCAGCGCGCCCGGGCCGCCCAGGAGCGGGCCAAGGAGATCGAGCAGCGCGCCGAGGCCCGTCGGGTCGAGTCCGAGCGCACCGCCAACGACACCGTCGAGAAGGCCAAGGCGCTGTCCGAGAAGACGCTCAACGAGGCCAAGGCCGAGGCGAAGCGGCTGCTCACGGAGGCCCGCACCGAGGCCGACCTGACCACGCAGGCCGCCCGCCGCGAGGTCGAGGACCTCACCCGGCAGAAGGACGCCGTCACCTCGCAGCTCGGCCAGATGCTGTCGGGCCTCGCCGGCATCGTGCCGGGCGTGCCGCCGGCGCAGGCCAAGCCGGAGCCGGCCAAGGCGGACGGCAAGGACGAGCGGGTGAGCGCGGAGTCCGCCGGCTGACCGACCGCACGGCCGGGGGGCATGGACACGGCGCGGGGTGACACCGGGTAACCGGTGCGACCCCGCGCCGTATGCGTTTTCCCGCGCCGCGGCACGGGCGTCGGTAACGGCAGTGAATCAGCTCCCATCCGGGGCGTCCGTATCGCCCCAGCCGAGCCGGATGCGTGTGAGGATGGGGGCATGTCGCACGGCGAGGAACTGTTCGCTCTCGGCGGGGATGTGACGACGGAGCCCAGCTTCGAGTCCGCCCTGCGGGGGTACGAGAAACGACAGGTCGACAGGTACGTCGCTCGCGCGGAGCACGAGATCGCGACACTGGCGGCCGAGCGGGAACAGGCGTACACCCAGATCCACAAGCTGGCCGGGCAGGTCGAGGTGCTGCAACGCGACCTCGCCCAGGTGCGCAAGCAGGTCGGCGTGGTGGACCGGGCCTCGTTCCGGCACCTCGGCCCGCGGGTGGAGCAGATTCTCGTCCTCGCCGAGGAGCAGGCCGACGACATCCTCGCCGCCGCCAACGAGGAGATCGAGGCGCGGCGGGCCGCCGCCGAGCACATCGTCGCGGAGGCCAAGGAACAGGCCGCCCAGGCGCTCAAGGACTTCGAGATCGCCCTCGCCGCCCGGCGGGCCGAGGAGGAGCGGCACGGCGCCGCCCGGCGCGCCGAGGCGGACGCCACGCTGAAGGCCGCCCGGGACGAGTCCGCCCAGCTGCGCGCGGCGGCCAAGGACGAGTCGACCCGGCTGCGCAAGGCCGCCCAGGAGGCCCTGGAGAAGGCCCAGCAGGAGGCGACCCAGCTCCGGGACGCCGCGAAGGAGATCCACACCCGGGCCCAGCAGGAGGCGACCAAGCTGCGCGAGGCCGCCCGGGAGGCCCTCGCCAAGGCCCAGCAGGAGGCCACCCAGCTCCGCGAGGCGGCCAAGGAGGTGCACGCCAAGGCCCAGCAGGAGGCGAAGCGGCTCACCGACAACGCCACCGAGGCCAGCCGGGCCACCCACGCCAAGGCGTTGCAGGAGGCCAAGCGGATCACCGACGATGCCGAGGGTGCCGCGAAGGCCACCCGCGACCGGGCCCGGCAGGAGGCCGAGCGGGTCACCGCCCAGGCGGCCGAGGCCGGCAAGCGCCAACGCGCCGACACCGAGGCGTACGTGCAACGGATGCGCACCGAGACCGAGGCGTACGTGCAGCAGGCCCGCGCCCAGACGCAGCAGGAGCTGGGCGCCTGGCGGGCCGGGGTGGAGCAGGAGGTCAACGGCCGGCGCGAGGCGGCCGACCGGGAGCTGGCCCAGCGCAAGGAGGCCGCCGAGCGGGAACACTCCCAGCGCCGCGAGGAGCTGGACCGGCAGCACACGGCCCGGCAGGACGATCTGGAGCAGCAGTTCACGGCCCGGCAGACCGAGCTGGAGCAGCAGTACACCGCCCGGCGGGCCGAGATCGAGGACGGTGCCGCGGAGATCCGGCGCGCCGCCGAGCAGGACGCCCTCACGATGCGCCGGCAGGCCGAGGAGGAGGCCGCCGACCTGCTGGGCCGGGCCGAGGCCGACGCGGCCGACAAGCGACGCCGGGCCGACGAGCACGTCGCCGCGTCCCGCCGCCAGTTCGAGGAGTACGCGGCCACCACGCAGCAGCATCTGGCCACCACGCAGCAGCACCTCGCGGCGACCCAGCAGGAGGTGGCCGCCGGCCGCCAGCAGCTCGCCCAGGTGATGCTGGAGATCGCCCAGGCCCAGCAGCAGCTGGCCGACCTGCGGCAGGAGACCTGGCAGTCCCGGCAGGAGTCGGACGAGCTCCAGCACCAGCTGCTCGACCTGCGGCAGCAGCTGGCCGGCGTCCGGCTGTCGGCGGCGGCGGGCGCGCCGGTGGCCGGGCCCGCGAAGGCGGGCGACACACCGAACAGGACCGGGCCCGCGAAGGCCGGCGACACACCGAACGGGACCGGGCCGGCGACGACGGCCGGCGCGCCGAAGGGGACCGGGCCCGCGAAGGCGACCGGCATGCCGAAGGGCACCGGGCCGGTGCCCGTGAAGGCGACCGGGCCGGCGACGGCGGCGGCCGAGTCCGGCGAGCCGGCGCAGCCCGCGCCGGTCAAGGCGACCGCCGACGCGGGGGTGGCGAAGGCCGTGCCGGCCGACGACGCCGCCCCGGCCCGGACCCGGCCGGTGGCCGAACCGGTGACCACGGTGGACGGGGGCGCGGCCAGCGCCGGGGTGGACGGCGAGCCGACGGTGGCCGCGGTGCCCGGCGAGGGCGGCCGGGGGGCGACCCCCACGAAGATCACCAGCACCGGCGAGAACGGCAAGCGGCCAACCAAGCCGACGACCGACGAGCGCAGCGCCCGGCCGAGCAAGGTGTCCGTCGAGTCCGAGTGAGCCGGGGTGGCCGGGCCGTCCGCCCGGCAACTACCCTCCTGTCGGCAGGACCCGCGCCCGGCCAGGGCCGTGGGCGGCTGACGACGACGCTCCGGGCGCATCCGCCGGAGGGCGGAGGAGGTCTCGGTGGCGGACGGCGCACGGACGCACGGCGGGCAGCCGGACGACAGGCCGGTAAGCCACGAGCCACCGGTAAGCCACGGACCGGTCGGCCACGGACCGGTGGGCCACGGGCAGCCGGGCCACACCGGTCCGGACGACGACCCGGCGGACCGCGCCACCCCCGTCGGCCCCCCGCCCGGCGGCAGCCGGCCAGACGACGACCGGGCGGACGACGACCGGGCGGACCCCGGCGACCCCGGCGACTTCGACCCGCCCGGCGCGCTCGCCGCCGGCTCGGGCCGCTTCGGGGTGCCGGGGCGGCCCCTGCGCCGCAACAGCTTCCTCGTCGGCTTCACCGGCGCACTCGGCGTGCTGCTGGCGTACGCCGTCTTCCTCGGCGTCCGCAACTCGGCCGGCATCCTGGTGCTGGTCGTCATCGCGCTCTTCCTCGCCGTCGGGCTCAACCCGGCGGTGGTCCGGCTGCGCTCGTGGGGCCTGCCCAACGGGCTGGCCGTCGCGGCGGTGACGCTGATCGTGCTGTCGCTGATCGTCGGCGGTTTGGTGGCGCTGGTCCCGCCGGTGGTCACCCAGTCCGGGCAGTTCGTCGAGCAGTTGCCCAGCTACGTCGAGGAGCTGCGCCGCAACGAGGCCGTCAACGACTTCGTCGTCCGGTACGACGTGATGGCGAAGGTGCAGGCCGCGGCCAACGCCGACACCGTGGGGCGGGCGCTCGGCGGGGTCCTCGGCGGCGCCCAGCTCATCTTCGGCACGGTCTTCCGGGCGCTCACCGTGCTGGTCCTGACGATCTATTTCCTCGCCTACTTCGACCGGCTGCGCCGCGTCGGGTACGCGCTGGTGCCCCGCTCCCGCCGGCACCGGGTGCGGCTCATCGGCGACGAGATCCTGGCGAAGGTCGGCGCGTACATGGTGGGCGCGCTGAGCATCGCCGTGCTGGCCGGGGTGACCACCTTCGTGTTCGCGCTGGCCGTCGGGCTGCCGTACCCGTTCGCGCTGGCCGTGGTGGTCGCGGTGACCGACCTGATCCCGCAGATCGGCGCCACCATCGGCGCGGTGGTGGTCAGCCTCGTCGGCTTCGCCACCGACCTGCCGGTGGGGATCGCGTGCGTCGCGTTCTTCGTGGTCTACCAGCAGGTGGAGAACTATCTGATCTACCCGAAGGTGATGCGCCGCTCGGTCGAGGTCAACGAGGTCGCGGCCCTGCTCGCCGCGCTGCTGGGGGTGTCGCTGATGGGCGTGGTCGGCGCGCTGATCGCGATCCCGACGGTGGCCGCCCTCCAGCTCATCCTGCGCGAGGTGGTGCTGCCCCGCCAGGACTCCCGCTGACCGCCGCCCGCCCCGACCGGGCTCAGTCGGCGGCGTCGGCCTTCGGGCCCGGCACCGGGACGTCGGCGAACGAGGCGACCGTCCGGTCGGCGTACGCGCTGACGTCGCCGGTGGTCATCGGGCCGTCCCAGGTGCGGGGCAGGGGCAGCGGGGCGGCCGGGTTGACCCGCCGGACGATCTCGTCGAGCACGGTCTCGGCGTCGCCGACCCACAGGTGCTTCGCGCCGGGCACCCCGACGACCTCGGCCTGCGGCACCGCCGTGAAGCGCCGCCGCGCCTCGTCGGGGCGCAGGTAGTCGTCGAACTCGGGCACCAGGGCGGTCAGCGGCTTGCCCTCCTGCGCCCAGTGCGCGAGATCGGCGGGGGCGGAGAAGCGCAGCGGCGGGGAGAGCAGGATCGCGCCGGCCACCGCCGGGTCGCAGCCGTACTTGAGGGTCAGGTCGGTGCCGAACGACCAGCCGACCAGCCAGACGTTCGGCAGCTCGGCGAACTCGGCGTACTCGATGGCGGCGGCCACGTCGAAGCGCTCGCCGACGGCGTTGTCGAACGCGCCCTCGCTGGTGCCCCGCACGCTGCTGGTGCCGCGCGTGTTGAACCGGAGCACGGCCAGGTCGGCCAGCGCCGGCAGCCGCCAGGCGGCCTTGCGGAAGACGTGGCTGTCCATCATCCCGCCGTGGGTGGGCAGCGGGTGCAGGCAGACCAGCGTGCCGGCCGGCTCCTTCCCCACGGGGCGGGCCAGCTCGCCGACGAGGGTCAGCCCGTCGGCGGTGTGCAGCTCGATGTCCTCGCGGTGCCCGGGCAGGATCGAGGACGCGCGGATCGGTGTGCTCACCGTCCCAGTCTCGCGCGTCGGCGTCGGCACCGCCCGCCCGGGCGGAAACAGGGTGATCCAGATCGCTCAGCCGTAGCGGGGCGCGCCCCGCCCGCGCTGGATCCCGGGGCCGCGCCGGTCCCGCGCCCGCCAGCACCCGCTGTGCCAGTGCCGGCGGTCGGTGAGGTCGCCCCGGTCGTCGGCCGGCCAGGCCACCAGGTGCGCCACCCCCGGGCGGATCTCCTGGTCGCAGCCCGGGCAGCGGTACGTCTTGACCGACGCGCCGCCGCTGATCCCGCGCACCTGCCAGTCGCCGTCGCGCCACTGCTGCACGGTGGGCACCCCGTGGCGGGCCCGGTCGGCGTCGAGGTGGGCGTGCTCGTCCCGGCGGGGACGGTTGCGACGGGGGCTCACCTCGTCAAGGTTACGGTCGGTTCCCCACCCCGGCCCGGCGAGGTGCGCGGCTGGGCGGCCCGGCCGGCGGGAGGTGCCGCACGCGCGCGGGCCCGGCCGGGGCGGCCCGTCAGCGGCCGGGGTGCTCGCGGAAGCCGCGCCCGGCCCTGCGGCCCAGGTAGCCGGCGGTGACGAGGTGCTCCAGCAGCGGGGCCGGGGCGAGGCCGGGGTCGCGCAGCTCGCGGTACAGCGCGCGCTGGCTGGCAAGCGCCACGTCCAGGCCGACCGCGTCGAGCAGCTCGAACGGGCCCGTCGGGTAGCCGCAGCCGAGCTTCATCGCGTGGTCGATGTCGTCGACGGTGGCGTAGCCGGCCTCCAGCATCCTCACCGCGTCGTTCAGGTACGGGAAGAGCAGCGCGTCGACCACGAAGCCGGCCCGGTCGCCGCAGACCACGGCGGTCCTGTCGAGCGTGGCGCAGACGGCGCGGGCGGTCTCGGTGGCCTCCGCGCCGGTGCGGACGGTCCGCACGATCTCCACCAGGGGCCACGCCGGCGCCGGGCCGGAGAAGTGCAGCCCGATCACGTCGGCGGGCCGCCCGGTGGCCATCGCGATGTCGATCACCGGCAGCGACGAGGTGGTGGTGGCGAGCACGACGCCCGGCTTGCAGACGCCGTCGAGGCCGGCGAACAGCTCCTTCTTGACGTCGAGGTCCTCGGCCACGGCCTCGACGACCAGGTCGACCTCGGCCAGGCCGTCGAGGTCCCCGCCCGGGGCCACCCGGGCCACCTCGTAGCCGGCCCCGGCGAAGACCTCGACGAGCCCGGCGGCCGTCGCCCCGGAGCCGACGACGCCGACCCGGGCGACAGGGCGCGTGCCGTCGCCGGCCGCCGGCCGCTCCTGCGGGGTCGACCCGTCCGGCACGACCTTCGCCGAGCCCGGCTTCTCGTAGGTGTAGAAGCCCCGGCCGGACTTGCGGCCGAGCAGGCCCGCGGTGACCATCTGCCGGACCAGCGGCGCCGGGGCGTGCCGGCGGTCCCGCCCGCCGCGCCGGTACATGGTGTCCAGGATCTCGCACGCGGTGTCGAGGCCGATGAGGTCCAGCAGGGCGAGCGGCCCCATCGGCAGGCCGCCGCCGAGTTTCATGGCGGCGTCGATGTCCTCGCGGCTGGCGTAGCGCGACTCGAACATGCCGACGGCGTGGTTGAGGTAGCCGAAGAGCAGCGCGTTGGCGATGAAGCCGGCCCGGTCGCCGATGGTGACGCCGACCTTGCCGAGCCGGGCGCAGAGGGCCTCGACGTCGGCGACCACGTCGGCGGCGGTGACCACCGTGCGGACCACCTCGACCAGCTTCATCACCGGGGCCGGGTTGAAGAAGTGGATGCCGACGACCTGCCGGGGTCGGCCGGTGGCGACGGAGACCTCGGTGACCGACAGCGAGGAGGTGTTGGTGGCGAGGACCGCCTCGGGCTTGCAGACCCGGTCCAGCTCGGCGAAGATCCGCCGCTTGAGGTCGAGGCGCTCGGGGACCGCCTCGACCACCAGGTCCACCGAGTGCAGCGCGGCCAGCCCGACCTGGAAGTCGACCCGGGCCAGCAGGGCGTCCCGGTCGGCCTCGGCGAGCTTGCCCCGGGCGACGGCCCGGTCGGTCGAGCCGGTCAGGTGGGCCCGGCCACGGTCGAGGGCGGCGTCGGAGACCTCGACCGCGACGACGTCGATGCCGTTGCGCGCGAAGACCTCGACGATGCCGGCACCCATGGTGCCCAGCCCCACAACGCCCACGCTGGTGAACTCGCGCGCCACGACCGGCCTCCCCAATGCTGCGCGGGACCACGGGACGGGACCCCCGCGGGACCGCTTGAACGGTCACTAAGGTTCTGCGCGCGAGTCTGCCACGTGACGGTCCGCCGCCGGGACGCGGAGGGCGCCGGCGGCTCCGGCCCGGGCCGCCGAACGCCTCCGGTCGCGGCCCCTCAGCGGCTCCGGCCGGTCAGCGCCAGCAGCTCGGCGACGAACTCCGCCGGCCGCTCCAGGTGCGGGCTGTGCCCGCACCCCGGCAACACCACCTCGCGGTACGCCCCGCCGGCCGCAGCGTACCGGTCGAGCACCGCCCGGGTCTGCCCGACCATCGGCTGCGGCGGGCAGTCCCGCTCCCCCGGCCAGCCGGGCACCACCCCGAGCGACCCGAGGTGGGCCAGGTCGAACAGCGAGGTGTCCGACACGATCACGTCGGCGTCGCCGCGTACCCAGGTGACGGGGGGCTTGCCGGCGACGGCGACGAGGTCGTCGGCGATGCGGAAGTGGGCCGGGGCGAGGGCGTTGAGCACGCCGCTGCCGCCGGCCGCGATGCCCGGCCAGTGCGGCGAGGCGACCGCCGTGCCGGGGTAGTTGCCGTCCCCGGTGGCGGTGGACAGGAGGCTGTCCAGCAGCAGTTCCTCGTCGTCGCCGAGCGACGCCGGATCGGCCACGTACGCGGTCCGCAGCACGTTGCGGGGGCTGGTCGGGCCGTCCGCGCCCCGGTCGCCCGCGGCCAGCCGGGCCACGAAGTCCCCGTTCGCGGTGCCGCCGCCGGTGCCCGCGAAGTCGGGCGTGGTCGGGGTGCCGGCCAGGTCCCGGGTGCCGCCGAAGCCGTACGGGGAGACGGGCGCGGCGAGCAGCAGCCCGGCCACCCGGCCGGGGTGGTCGACCAGCAGCCGCATCGCGACGCCCCCGCCGAGGGAGTGCCCGACCACCACCGGCCGCGCGCCGGGGGCGAAGAGCCCCGGGGCGTCGAGCAGGGCGGCGACGTCGTCGGCGAAGTCCCGCAGGCCCCGGGTGGCGTCCACCGCGACGGTCTCGGTGCCGCCGTAGCCCCGCAGGTCCGGGGCGACCACCCGGAGGGTGTCGGGCAGCCGCCGCAGCAGCGGCTCCCAGAACGCCGAGGACGAGCAGTTGCCGTGCACCAGCAGCACGGGCGCGCCGTCGGGCGGGCCGGCCACCCGGACCCGCTGGACGATGCCGTTGGCCTGCACGGTGTGCTGCGTGCTCTCCATGCCGCGGCATGCTGCCACGCGGCGACGCCCGGCTCCATGTGGCCGGCCCACATGAAAGGAGGGGCCCCCTGTTAACGCATGCGGTAGAGAAGGGTCCCCTTCTCACCCGCCGGCGCGGCTCAGAGGCGGGCGGCCGGCGGGGTGGCGACGGGCAGCGGCAGGGTGGGCCGGCGGTCGCGGCGCTGGGGGCCCAGTTGGGGGGCCAGCCGCAGCCCGACCGGGTCGGTCCGGGCCAGGCCCGGGTCGAAGAAGCGCAGCTCGGTGCGGCCCAGCCGGATCACGTCCCCGTCGGAGAGCAGCTCCGGCGACTCGATCCGGCGGTCGTTGAGCCACGTGCCGTTGGTCGAGCCCAGATCCTCAAGCCACACCCCGTCGCCCGACAGCCGTACGCTGGCGTGCCGGCGGCTCAGGTGCGGATCGTCCACGCTGACCTCCGCGGTCGTCGCACGGCCGATCACCTGTGGCGTGCGGCCGAGCCGGAAGCTCGCCCCACGCATCGGTCCACCCGCCACCGTCAGCAGCGGCATCAGTTCCGGAAAGTCCTCCATGGACGGTCAGCCTCCAGCCACCGGTGTCCGGCGTCAGCCTGCCAGCACACCGCATCGATGCCCACCACCGCCCGGACACCTCCCGGTCCCCGGGCGGACAACTCCCGTTAGCCGGTTCGGCTTTCGCCGGTGGCGCGCCAGGGCCGTTGGTCCCGTGCCGAAAACCGACTCCCGGGCCCGCCGGCACCACCCGAGGGCCCCGCCACCAGGCCCGTTGGCCCCGCGCCGGGGTCGGCGTACGGGCCATCCGAACACCTACCGACGAGTAGCTTCGGGGTCTACACTTCCGCCATGACGGCTGTGCGTGCCCCGGGTGCCCCGATCATCTCAGACGGCCGGCTGGTCTCCACCAGCCCCGCCACCGGGGCCGAGGTCGGTCGACTGCCCGTCGCCGCCGGGGACGACGTCACGCGCGCGGTCGCGCGGGCCCGCGAGGCGGCCGGCTGGTGGGCGGGGCTCGGCTTCACCGGCCGCCGGGAGCGGCTGCTGCGCTGGCGGGGTGTCCTCGCCCGGCGGATCGAGGAGCTGGCCGAGCTGATGCACGCCGAGGGCGGCAAGCCCGTCCCGGACGCGATCGTCGAGGTCCTCACCGCCATCGAGCACATCGACTGGGCCGCCCGCAACGCCGGCCGGGTGCTGCGCCCGCGCCGCGTGCGCTCCCGGCTCATCCTGGCCGAGTTCACCGGCCACCTCGAATACCAGCCGTACGGGGTGGTCGGCGTCATCGGCCCGTGGAACTACCCGGTCTTCACCCCGGTCGGCTCCGCCGCGTACGCGCTCGCCGCCGGCAACACGGTCGTGCTGAAGCCCAGCGAATACACCCCCGTCGTCGGCCAGTGGCTGGTCGACAGCCTCGCCGAGGTGGTGCCCGAGCAGCCCGTCCTCACCGCCGTGCACGGCCTCGGCGACGTCGGCGCGGCCCTGTGCCGATCCGGGGTCGACAAGCTGGCCTTCACCGGCTCGACGGCCACCGCCAAGAAGGTGATGGCCGCGTGCGCCGAGACGCTCACTCCGGTCCTGCTGGAGGCGGGCGGCAAGGACGCGATGATCGTCGACAGCGACGCCGACCTCGACGCCGCCGCCGAGGCGTGCGTCTGGGGCGGGCTCACCAACGCCGGCCAGACCTGCATCGGCATCGAGCGGGTCTACGCCGTCGAGCCCGTCTTCGACGCGTTCGTCGGCAAGGTCGTCGAGCGGGCCGGGCGGCTGACCGTCGGCGCCGACGGGGCCGACATCGGGCCGATCACCATGCCCGGTCAGCTCGACGTGATCCGCCGGCACATCGACGACGCGCTGGCCCGGGGCGGGAAGGCGGTCCTCGGCGGCGCCGAGGCGGTGCAGCCGCCCTACGTGCGGCCGACCATCCTGGTCGACGTGCCGGAGGACTCGCTCGCCGTCCGCGAGGAGACCTTCGGCCCGACGCTGACCATCAACCGGGTCCGCGACGCCGAGGAGGCCGTCACCCGCGCCAACGCGCTCCCGTACGGCCTGGGGGGTTCGGTCTTCGGCCGGCGGCGGGCCGTGGCCATCGCGCGGCGGCTGCGCTCGGGGATGGCCGCGGTGAACTCCACCCTGACGTTCGCGGGCATGTCCACCCTGCCGTTCGGCGGGGTCGGCGAGTCCGGATTCGGCCGCATCCACGGCGAGGACGGGCTGCGCGAGTTCGGCCGCCCCAAGGCCGTCACGCGCCGCCGGGCCCGGTCGCTGCTGCCGGCGATGACCTTCGAGCGCACCCCCGCCGACGTCGCCCGCCTGGTCAAGGTCACCAAGCTGCTGTACGGCCGCCGGCGCTGACCCGGCCGCCGGGTGACTCCCGCCGGGCGGGCGGTGAGCGCTCAGAACAGGGTCAGCTCGTCGCGCTCGATCCCGCGCAGCTTGTCGTAGTCGACGACCACGCACCGGATGCCCCGGTCCGTGGCCAGCACCCGGGCCTGCGGCTTGATCTCCTGGGCGGCGAAGACGCCGGTGACCGGGGCGAGCAGGGGGTCGCGGTTCATCAGTTCGAGGTAGCGGGTGAGCTGCTCCACCCCGTCGATCTCGCCGCGCCGCTTCACCTCGACGGCGACGGCGCCGAGGTCGGCGTCCCGGCAGAGCAGGTCCACCGGCCCGATCGCCGTCATGTACTCCCGGCGCACCAGCGTGTAGCCCTCGCCCAGCGCCGTCGGGTTGGCCGCCAGCAGCTCCTGGAGGTGCGCCTCGACGCCGTCCTTGCGCAGCCCGGGGTCGACGCCCAGCTCGTACGAGGTGTCCTGGAAGACCTCCTCCAGGGTGATCCGCAGCTCCTCGCCGGCCTTGTTGACCACCCGCCACACGCCGGGGGCCTCCTCCAGCCGGCAGGGCGGACTCATCCAGTTCAACGGCTTGTACGCCCGGTCGTCGGCGTGGATCGACACCGACCCGTCCGCCTTCACCATCAATAGGCGCGTGGCCAACGGCAGATGTGCCGAGAGCCGTCCGACGTAGTCCACCGAGCACTTCGCAATCACCAGCCGCACCCGGAGAGGGTAGCCCAGACGCCGGTGTCCACCGCCGAGCGGCACTGGCGCGCCGGTGCCATGCTGAGACGGTGTTCGAAGTCCTCACGGGTACCGGGCTGGCCGCGTCGGCCGGCCTGAACGCCTACATACCCCTGCTGACCATGGGACTGCTCGCCCGCTACACCGACCTGATCGACCTGCCCGGCGGCTGGCAGTGGCTCGGCAACGGCTGGGTCGTCGCCATCCTCGCGGTGCTGCTCGCCGTCGAGGTCGTCGCCGACAAGGTGCCGGTGCTCGACCACGTCAACGACGTCGTACAGACCGTGGTCCGGCCGACCGCCGGCGGCCTGGCCTTCGGCGCGGGCGCCACCTCCGAGACGGTCACCGTGAGCGACCCGGGCAGCTTCTTCTCGTCCAACGACTGGGTGCCGGTGGTCACCGGCGTGCTCATCGCGCTCGGCGTCCACCTGCTCAAGTCCGCCGCCCGCCCGGTGATCAACGCGACCACCGCCGGATTCGGCGCGCCGGTGGCCAGCACCGCCGAGGACGCCACCAGCGTCGTCATGTCCCTGGTGGCGATCATCCTGCCGGTGCTGGTGCTGGCCTTCCTGCTCGGCCTGGCCGCCTTCACCGTCTGGTTCCTGCGCCGCCGCCGGGGCCGCCGCCGCGAACGCCAGGCCGCCCGCGCCGCCGGCTACCGCGTCTGATCCGGTACGCCCCACGCAACCAGCCACCGGCCGGGCCCCGTCATCGGGGCCCGGCCGGTGGCTGGTTGTGGCTGGTTGTGGTGTCAGCTGTTGTTCCAGTGCTGGGTGACGAGGTCGGCGGCCTGCTGTTCCCACTGCGCGTAGGCGTCGGGGTAGGCGGAGACCTGGACGGTCTGGGCGGCGTCGGTCAGGGCCATGTTCTGCCAGCCGTCGACCTGTCGCAGGCCCTTGAGGAATGCTGTCGTCGCGTACTCGGGGTCGGTGATCTGTTCGGGGGTGCCCCAGCCGCTGGAGGGGCGCTGTTGGAACAGGCCGAGGGAGTCGTGGTCGTTGCGGTCGCCGAGGTGGCCCAGGTTCTGCAGCTTCGACTCCTGCAACGCGGTGCCGATGGAGATGACCGCGGCCCGCTCGTCGAGGCCGGCCTTCTTGGTGGCGGCGATGATGGCCTTGACGTTGGCGGTCTGCTCCGGGTCGAGGTGGATGCGGGACTGGGTGCCCTGCACGCCGTGGGGGATGAGCTTCCCGGCGTCCACGCCGCTGGACTGGGTGGTGGTGGCGACGGGCCGCGCGTCACCGGTGTCGGTGGTGGTGTGGTGGAGGGGGCCGGCGGCGAGGCCACCGGCGAAGGCGAGTCCGGCGATGCCCAGGACGCTCTTGCGCAGGATGGTCGTGTTCATGGGGGGTGACTCCAATCGGGGGGTCGGCACACCCTCACGCCCCGAACGGGGGTGGTGTGGGGGTGTGCGAGCACCACGTCGAGGCGCCCGAACAACGAACAAAAGGGGGAAAGACGAGCGGGGGAAGGGGACCGGGGCGGCTGCCATCAGTGGTGGTGCCGGCCCGGGTCCAGGTGTAACGACCGGCGACCCGCGCCCATTCCCGGCGACCGGCCACCACCCCTGGGGGCGGGGGGCTGCTGGGTCGGGGGGTCTGGTGGGTGCTGCTTCGGTCGTGCGTCAGGTGTAACGACCCCGACCCCGTCGAGATTCCGGCCCACGGGTGCCGCCGGCCACCCCACCCCCGGGCCCACGCCCGGGCCGGGTGCCGGCCTCGACGCCCACGCCCCGCACCACGCCCCGCACCCACGCCCCACGCCCACCCCGCCTCGCCGAGTCGGACAATCCGCCCATCCCGGTGGGGGCGTGACGGGATGCCAGGCAGGTGGGGGCATCAACGGGGCGGGATACCGCCGTCTCCCCGACATCCCAACGGACGGCGCAGCCCCGACGGCACGGCCCCGGTGGGGTGGGGCAGCCGACGGGCAGCCGCCAAGAGATCATCTCCCGGTGCCCGCACAGACCTCTCGCGTACCACTGATCGCGACGCTCGCCGCCCTGGCGGGCGTCGCCGTCCTCCTCGTCGCGCCCGCGCCGTCGGACGCTCCCGGCCGGGCCGCCATCGGCCGGGTGCCCACGGCCGCGACACCCCCCGCCGCCGACGGGGAGGACCGGCCCGGCCAGGGGACGAACCGCCCGACCCCGCCGGTGTCGGCATCGGGGCGACCGGGAGGCCCCTCGCGGCCGGAACGGGACGGGCGGGCCGACGAGCCCGGCGCGGAGCCCTCCGCCACGGCCCGCCCGGGCGCGAGCCGCACCGACCGGCGGCCCCCGGTGGTCGACCACGGGCCGCGCGTCGGCAATCTGGTGGCGTTGACCTTCGACGCGGACATGACGGACGCCATGCGGTACCAGCTGCGCAGCGGGGCGGTGCGGTCGTACGCGAACCTGGCGATCATCGACCTGCTGGAGCGGGAGCGGGTGCCGGCCACCTTCTTCCTGACCGGCAAGTGGGTCGAGGAGTACCCCGGGGTGACCCGTCGCCTGGCCGCCAATCCGCGCTTCGAGCTGGCCAACCACACGTACGGCCATCTCGCCTTCACCGCCGACTGCTACCAGTTGCCGACGATCCCCCGGCAGCGGATGGCCGCCGACGTGGCCAGGACGTTCGACGTGATCGCCCCGTACGGCGGCCGGCAGACCCGCTACTTCCGTTTCCCCGGGCTGTGCCACGACCGCACCGCGCTGGCCGAACTCGCCCCGCTGGGCGTGACCGTGGTGGACGGGGACGTCGTCAGCGGGGACCCGTTCGCGAAGTCCTGGCGGCCGGTCGTCGACGCGGTGCTGTCCCGGGTGCGTCCCGGCTCGGTCGTCGTCCTGCACGTCACCGAGGCGAACGCCCCCATGACCGACGAGGCGCTGCCGCGCATCCTGGCCGGGCTCGCCGAGTTGGGCCTGCGGCCGGCCCCGCTCTCCGAGGTGCTGGGGGCGACGCCGGCCGGGTGACCCGGTCGCGGCCGGCCGGGATGACCGATCCGCAACGACAAAACCGACAAAAAACTAATATAGGGGGAGATTCGAGAACCCAGAGGAGGTCGTCATGACTACGGCGATGGAGATGCCCCGCGTCCAGGAATGCGTGGTCGCAGCCTGCGCCTACAACCACACCGGCGACTGCCACGCGTTCGCCATCACGATCGGCAGCACCGATCACGCGCACTGCCACACGTTCGTCGAGATGCCCGTCCGGGGCGGCATCGACACGATGATCGCCCAGGTCGGCGCGTGTCAGCGCTCGGACTGCCGGCACAACGCCGACCTGGAGTGTCACGCTCCGGCGATCCGCGTCGGGCCGGACAACGACATGGCCGACTGCATGACCTACGCCAGCCGCTGACCGCTCAGGCCGGCCGCTGACCGCTGCCGGCAGGTGTTAACAGGGGCCCCCTGCACAACGAAAAGCGTTAACAGGGGGCCCTTCCTTACAAGCCGTTGGCGTGGCGGACCACGGTGACCATCTCGTCGACGATGCCGGTCAGCGCGAAGTCCCTCGGCGTGAAGACCCGGGCGACGCCGGCCGCCCGCAGCGCGTCGGCGTCGCCGGCCGGGATGATGCCGCCGACCACCACCGGCAGGTCGCCCCGGCCGGCGGCGCGCAGGCCGTCCAGCACCGCCGGCACGACGGCCAGGTGCGAGCCGGAGAGCACGGACAGGCCGACGAGGTCGACGTCCTCCTCCACGGCGGCGGCGACGATCTGGCCGGCGGTCAGCCGGATCCCCTGGTAGATCACCTCGAACCCGGCGTCGCGGGCGCGCACGGCGATCTGCTCGGCCCCGTTGGAGTGCCCGTCGAGGCCGGGCTTGCCGACCAGCAGCCGCAGCCGGCCGCCGCCCAACTCCCGGCCGGTCACGGCGACCCGCTCCCGCACGGCGGCCAGCGTCGCGTCGCCGCCCGCCCCGGCACCGCCGGCCAGCCCGGTCGGCGCGCGGTACTCGCCGAAGACCCGCCGCAGCGCGCCGGCCCACTCTCCGGTGGTCACCCCGGCCCGCACGCACTCCAGCGTCGCCGGCATCAGGTTGGCGGTGGTCGCGGCGTCCGCGCGCAGCCGTTCCAGTGCCGCGTCGACCGCCGCGCCGTCACGCCCGGCCCGCCAGTCGCGTACGGCGGTCACGGCCGCCGCCTCCGCCGCCGGGTCGACCTGCTCGATCGACCCGGCGCCGGCCATGGTCAGCGGCGACGGCTCGGTCCCGGTGAACCGGTTGACGCCCACCACCGTGTCCGCGCCGGACTCCAGCCGGCGGCGGCGCTCGGCGAGCGAGGCGACCAGCGCGCTCTTGAGGTATCCGGACTCGACGGCGGCCACCACGCCGCCCATCCCCAGCACCTTCTCCAGTTCGGCCCGCGCCCCGGCGACGATCCCGTCGACCAGCGCGGTCATCACGTGCGAGCCGGCGAACAGGTCCGGATATTCCAGCAGGTCCGACTCGTACGCGAGGACCTGCTGCATCCGCAGCGACCACTGCTGGTCGAAGGGGCGGGGCAGGCCCAGCGCCTCGTTCCAGGCCGGGAGCTGCACGGCGCGGGCGCGGGCGTCCCGGGAGAGGGTGACGCCGAGCATCTCCAGCACGATGCGCTGGACGTTGTTCTCCGGCTGGGCCTCGGTCAGCCCGAGCGAGTTGACCTGCACCCCGTACCGGAAGCGGCGCTGCCCGGGGTCGGTCACGCCGTAGCGCTCGCGGGTGATCTCGTCCCAGAGCGCGCCGAACGCGCGCATCTTGGCGGTCTCCTCGACGAACCGCACCCCGGCATTGACGAAGAACGAGACCCGGGCGACGACGTCGCCCATCCGCCCGGGCGGCACCTGGCCGCAGTCGCGCACCGCGTCGAGGACGGCGACGGCGGTGGCGAGGGCGAAGCCGACCTCCTGCACTGGCGTCGCCCCGGCCTCCTGGAGGTGGTAGGAGCAGATGTTCACCGGGTTCCACCGGGGCATCCGGAGCAGCGCGTACGCGACCAGGTCGGCGGTGAGCCGCAGCGACGCCGCCGGCGGGAAGATGTACGTGCCCCGGGACAGGTACTCCTTGATGATGTCGTTCTGCGTGGTGCCGGCGCAGCGGGCCAGCTCCGCCCCCTGCTCGGCGGCGACCGTGCCGTAGAGGGCGAGCAGCCACATGGCCGGCGCGTTGATCGTCATGGACGTGTTCGTGTCGGCCAGCGGGATGCCGTCGAAGAGGGCCCGCATGTCGCCGAGGTTCGCCACGGGCACCCCGACCCGGCCGACCTCGCCGGCCGCGAGCTCGTGGTCGGGGTCGTATCCGGTCTGGGTGGGCAGGTCGAAGGCGACCGACAGGCCGGTCTGCCCCTTGGCCAGGTTGCGATGGAAGAGGGCGTTGCTCGCGGCGGCCGAGGAGTGGCCGGCATAGGTGCGCATCAGCCAGGGGCGGTCGCGCTCGGGCAGCCGGCCGGCGGGGGCCTTCTCGTCCATTTCCGGAGTTTAAGTTACCGCTCAGTAGAACGGGTTGTGCAAAACCACACAGGCCCGCCTGCCCGCCCGTCCCGCCCAGGTCGCACACTTGACGGCATGGATGACGAGCTGGCGATCTCCGTCCGGGGGCTGCGCAAGGCGTACGGCGACAACGTCGCGGTGGCGGGCGTGGACCTCGACGTCCGGCGGGGCGAGGTGTTCGCGCTCCTCGGCCCGAACGGGGCGGGCAAGACCACCACGGTGGAGATCCTGGAGGGCTACCGGCGGCGCGACTCCGGCGAGGTCCGGGTGCTGGGCAGCGACCCCGCCGACCCCACCCCGGACTGGCGCTCCCGGGTCGGCATCGTGCTCCAGGGCACCGGCGAGTTCGACGAGCTGACCGTCGGCGAGGTGGTCCGGCACTTCTCGGGCTTCTATCCCGACGCCGACGACCCGGCGAAGGTCGTCGAGCGGGTCGGCCTCGGCGCGAAGGCGAAGGCCCGCACGCACACCCTCTCGGGCGGGCAGAAGCGCCGCCTCGACGTGGCGCTGGGCATCATCGGCTGCCCCGAGCTGCTCTTCCTCGACGAGCCGACCACCGGGTTCGACCCGGAGGCGCGGCGCGAGTTCTGGGAGCTGATCCGGGACCTGGCCGCCGCCGGCACCACCATCGTGCTGACCACCCACTACCTCGACGAGGCCGAGGCGCTCGCCGACCGGGTCGGGGTGATCGCCGCCGGACGGGTGATCGAGGTGGCCCCGCCGAAGCTGCTGGGCAACCGCCAGGAGTCCCTGGCGACGGTCTCCTGGCGTACCCCCGACGGGGTGCCGGAGAGCGCGGAGAGCGCGACGCCGACGGCCCTGGTCGCCGAGCTGGCCGCGCGCTACGGCGGCGAGGTCCCCGGCCTCACGGTGACCCGGCCGACCCTGGAAGACGTCTACCTGACCATGATCGGACACCGATGACGACCACGACGAAGCCGGCGGCCCCGGCCACCGCCGCCGCGCCCGCCCGCCGGCCGGGCGCGGGCACGCTCGCCCTGCGCCAGGGCCGGCTGGAGATCACCCAGTTCCTGCGCAGCCGGGAGTCCGTCGTGTTCACGATGGGCTTCCCGATCATCATGATCCTGATCTTCGCGGCCATCTTCAGCGACGAGATCGCCCCCGGGGTGAGCTACACGCAGTACTTCATCACCGGCATGATCGCGACCGGCCTGATGACGGTCAGCTTCCAGAACCTGGGCATCTGGATCCCGATCGAGCGGGACCGGGGGGTGCTGAAGCGCTACCGGGGCACGCCGATGCCGAAGTGGGTGTGGTTCGCCGGCAAGGTGATCATGGTGGTGGCGGTCGGCGTCGCCGAGACCGCCCTGCTGCTCGCCGTCTCGGTCGCCCTGTTCGACCTGGAACTGCCCGGCACGGCCGGCAGGTGGCTCACCTTCGGCTGGGTCTCCGTCCTCGGGGTCACCGCGTGCACCCTGTGCGGCATCGCGATCTCGTCGCTGGCCCGCACGGCGCGCAGCGGCTCGGCCGTGGTCACCCCGGTCGCCCTCGTCCTCCAGTTCATCTCCGGCGTCTTCTTCGTCTTCACCAACCTGCCCTCCTGGATGCAGCAGGTGGCGGCGCTGTTCCCGCTGAAGTGGATGTGCCAGGGCCTGCGCTCGGTCTTCCTGCCCGACGGCTTCGGCGCGCAGGAGCCGGGCGGCTCGTTCGAGCTGGGCCGGGTCGCCCTCGTGCTGGGCCTGTGGTGCGTGATCGGCCTGGTCCTGTGCCTGACCACCTTCCGCTGGACGACGAAGCGCGACGGCTGAGGCGGTGCAAGGAAGGGCCCCCTGTTAACGCATTCGGTAGAGCGGGGTACCCCGCTCACCGCCGATCCCCACCCGCGCGCCGAACGCGGGGCAGCCGATGCGGGGCGGGGCTGGGAGACTGTGCCGGTGGTGGCGCGACTGAGTCGGCGCGGGGTGCTGATGGCCGGGGCCGGCGCGGCGGTGCTCGCCGTGGGCGGTGGCGTGGCGGCCCGGGAGGCGACCCGCCCCCGCCCGGGGCCGGCCCCCGAGCTGCCGGACGCCCCGGCCGGCGACGAGCGGCTGCTCCGGCGGGAGTCGGCGGCCCGGGGCCGTACCGTCGACTTCTGGACGGCCGTGCCCGCCGGCCACGGCGACGGGCGGGGGCTGCCGGTCTGCCTGGTGTTGCACGGCGCGTCGGCCACCCCGCGCGACTACGCGCGCTTCGGTCTCGCCCGGTTCCTCACCGACGCCGTGCGCCGCGGCGCGCCGCCGTTCGTCCTCGCCGGGGCGACCGGCGGCCGGCTCTCCTGGCGACCCTCGGGGGCCGACGACCCGCAGCGGATGGTGCGCGAGGAGGTGCCGGCCTGGTGCGCCGAGCGCGGCTTCGACGTCGCCCGGGTCGCCGCCTGGGGCTGGTCGATGGGCGGCTTCGGGTCGCTGCTGCTCGCCGAGACCTTCCCCGGCTGGCTGCGCGCGGTGGCCGCCTTCTCCCCCGCCGTACGCGACGGGGACGCCGTCTTCACCGGCGCGGCCCGGCTGCGCGGCACCCCGGTCGGGCTCTGGTGCGGCCGGCAGGACGGGCTGCTACGCGAGGTGCAGGCGCTGGCCCGCGCCCTGCCCGAGCCCCCGGTCCGGGAAGAGTACGCCGACGGCCGGCACGACTTCACCTACTGGGGGCGGGTCGTCCCGGACGCCTTCGCCCTGCTGGGCGCCGCCCTCGCCCGCCCCTGACGCCGCCCCGCCGCAGGGGGCCGGCCCGCAGGCGAGCGCACCTGCGGGCCACGCCGCAACCGTCAGTACGTGTAGAAGCCCTTGCCCGTCTTGCGCCCCAGGTCACCGGCGGTGACCATCCGCTGGAGCAGCTCCGGCGGGAAGAACTTCTCGTCGGCCGTGTCGGTGTAGATGTTCTTCGAGGCGTGCATGAGCACGTCGACGCCGGTCAGGTCGGTGGTCGCCAGCGGCCCCATCGCGTGCCCGAAGCCGAGCTTGCAGGCGGTGTCCAGGTCCTCGGCCGACACCACGCCGGACTCGACCAGCTTGACCGCCTCGACGACCAGCGCGGCGATCAGCCGGGTGGTGACGAAGCCGGCGATGTCCCGGTTCACCACGACGACGGTCTTGCCGATCTCCTCGGCGAACGCCCTCGCGGTGGCCAGGGTCTCGTCGCTGGTCTTGTAGCCCCGGACCAGCTCGCACAGCTTCATCATCGGCACCGGCGAGAAGAAGTGCGTGCCGACGACCGACTCTGGGCGCTCGGTGACGGCGGCGATCTGGGTGACCGGGATGGCCGAGGTGTTGGTGGCGAGCACCGCGTCGGCCCTGCAGAGCTTGTCCAGGGCCCGGAAGACCTCCTGCTTGATCTCCAGCCGCTCGAAGACCGCCTCGACGACGATGTCCGCGTCGGCCACCGCCTCCAGGTCGGTCGTCGGGGTGATCCGGCCGAGCGCGGCGTCCACCTCGCCCGGCTCGATCTTGCCCTTCTCGGCGAACTTCTCCAGCGACTTCCGGATGCCGGCCAGTCCGCGGCCGGTGGCCGCGTCGTCCAGGTCCCGCAGCGTCACCTGCCATCCCGCCTGCGCCGCCACCTGGGCGATGCCCGAGCCCATCAGCCCGGCCCCGACAACTGCGAGTCGACCCGCCATCTGCTTCTCCCTCGCCTGAATGAGTGCCTGGCAGCACCCTAGCGGCGACACTGAACGAAGACTAAGCCGAGGGCCGCGCGGCGCGCAGGCTGGGACGGGGGCGCCCGACGCGCGCCGGGGCGCGGGCCGCCGGGCACAGGCCGCGCGGCGCGCGCCGGGCCCGTCCGCGCGCGCTCAGATCTCCAGGGCCGGTTCCTCCGGTACGCTGCCCCGCTCGACCTCCACGCCGAGCGCCCGCAGGTCGGCGACGAAGTCCGGGTAGCCACGGTCGACGTGGTGCACGTGCGAGACCTCGGTGACCCCGTCCGCGCAGAGCCCGGCGATGATCAGCCCCGCGCCGGCCCGGATGTCGGTGGCCCGCACGGGCGCGCCGGAGAGCCGGTCCCGGCCCCGCACGACGGCGTGGTGCCCGTCGGTCTTGATGTCCGCGCCGAGCCGCATCATCTCGTTGGCGAACATGAACCGGCCGTCGAAGATGTTCTCGGTGATCAGGGACGCGCCGTCGCTCACCGCCGCGAGGCCGATCGCCATCGGCAGCAGGTCCGTGGCGAACCCCGGGTACGGCAGGGTGACCACGTCGACGGACGTGGGCCGCTCGTCCATCCGTACCCGGAAGGCGTCGCCCCGGGTCTCCACCAGGCCGCCGGCGCAGACCAGCTTGTCCAGCGCGACCTCCAGGAAGCCCGGGTCGATGCCGGTGACGGTGACGTCCCCCCGGGTCATCGCGGCGGCGAACGCCCAGGTCCCGGCGACGATGCGGTCCCCCACCGTGGCATGCCGCACCGGCCGCAGCTCGGGCACCCCGTCGATGTGCAGGGTGGAGGTGCCCTCCCCCTCGATGCGCGCGCCCATCCGGATCAGCATCGAGCAGATGTCGACGATCTCCGGCTCCCGGGCCGCGTTGTCGATCACCGTCGTGCCCTGGGCCAGCACGGCGGCCATCACCAGGTTCTCGGTGGCACCGACGCTGGGGAAGTCGAGGACGATGTCCGCGCCGTGCAGGCCGTCCGGGGCGGCGGCGATGACGAAGCCGTGCTCGCCGGAGATGTCCGCGCCCATCCGGGTCAGCCCGGCGACGTGCATGTCCAGCCCCCGGGAGCCGATGGCGTCCCCGCCGGGGTGGGCCACCCGGACGTACCCCCGGCGGGCCAGCAGCGGGCCCAGCACGCAGATGGACGCGCGCAGCCGGCGCACGAGGTCGTAGTCGGCCTCCGCGCCGGGCAGCTCGGGCACGTCGATGGTGACCGACCGGGACCGGGCCACGCCGCCCCGGGCCACCATCGGATCGACCGGCTCGTCGGCGTCGAAGCGGACGCCGCAGCCCAGCCGGCGCAGCACCTCGCCCATGATGGCGATGTCGGTGATGCGCGGGACGTTGGTGATCACGGTGCGGCCGGGGGCGAGCAGCGCGGCGGCCATCAGCTTGAGGGCCGAGTTCTTCGCCCCGACCACGTGCACCGTGCCGGCGAGGCGGGCGTCACCGGCGACGCGGATGACGTCGACGTCGTTGACCGCCGGGTCGCCGGCGTCGCCGGGGCCGAGCCCGGCGGGGCGCGCCGGGGCCGGTCGGGCGGGGATCGTCAGGTCCGGTATCCGTAGGCTGTGCGTCATGGCCGTCCACCTCACGCGCATCTACACCAAGGCCGGCGACGCCGGCATGACCAGGCTGAGCAACAACGAGCAGGTGCCCAAGACCGATCCGCGGATCGCCGCGTACGCGGACGTGGACGAGTGCAACGCCGCGATCGGCGTCGCGCTCGCCCTCGGCCAGCTCGACGACGAGTTGCGGGCGGTGCTCGGGTCGATCCAGAACGACATGTTCGACGTGGGCGCCGACCTGTCCACGCCGGTGGAGCCGGACCCGAAGTATCCGCCGCTGCGGGTCACCGAGGAGTACGTGGAGCGGCTCGAAGGATGGTGCGACGAGTTCAACGCACGCCTGGGCAAGCTCGACTCCTTCATCCTCCCCGGCGGCACCGCGGGAGCGGCGCTGCTGCACGTGGCACGGACGATCGCCCGGCGGGCCGAGCGGGCGGCGTGGGCACTGGTCGCGCACGACCCCGACCGGACCAGCACCCTCCCGGCAAAGTATCTCAACCGGCTCTCCGATCTGCTCTTCATCCTGTCAAGAACGGCGAATCCGGCGGGCGACGTGCTATGGGTCCCGGGCGGCCAACGCTGACCCGTCTCCCCCGCGGGTGATCGGGCCGCCAGCCGCTCACCAGCGGGCCCACCCGGTCGGCTGGGCCCGCCCACCACGGGCCGGCAGAGTCCCCGCCCCTGCCCACCCGAAACCCACCCCGCCCCCGGCGCGCCCCCGACCACCGCGATCTTGCACTTGCGGCCCTCGGGATGCGCCTTTTGCCCCGTTCGCCGGGGCCCAAAGTGCAAGATCGCGCACGGGGCGGGGACGGGAGCGGGGCCGGGCGGGGTGGGGGTGGGGGTGGGGGCCTGCCGGGGAACTTTGGGGCGGGGCGGGTTAGGCGGCGGGCCAGTCCTGGGGGGCCAGACGCGGCGAGGCCGCCCCGGGCGGGGCGGCCTCTAGCCAGGACAGGAAGCCCGTGACGGTGGAGCGGGCCATGGCGATCTCCACCGGCACATGGCGACTGGCACAGCGCAGGATCACCCAGTCGGCGGGCATGGAGAGGCGTTCCTGCCCCTCGGGCAGCCGGCGGCGCTCCACGACCAGCGTCTTGCGGGAGAGCACGCGCTTAGGGCGCAGGGCGAAACTGAACATCCGGTACCACCGGAGTTCGTCACCGGCGAACCGGCCGAAACCGGGCGACCAGCCCCGCCCGTCGAGCACGGTGGTCACCCGGACGCTAAGCCGGATGATCCCACCGCTACGGGTGACCAGCGCGCGCCGGAGGAAGAGGACGAACAGGGCCACGAGCACCGCGGCGACGCCGATTCCGATCCCTTCCACGATCTCCATCGGCGGGGCGGCTCAGCGGCTCTGCGCGGCGGTGACCGGGGTGGCGCTCTCGGCCAGCACGGTGACGCCCTCGCGGCTCACCGAGAGGAAGCCACCGGCCACCTCGTACGAGACCTGCTCGCCGCCGGGAAGCTTGATGCGGACCTGGCCGGGCTCGGCGAGCTGCCCCAGCAGGGGCGCGTGCCCCGGCAGCACACCCAGCTCACCCTCGGTCGTGCGGGCGACGACCATCTCGGCCTCGCCGGACCAGACCTTCTCCTCGACGGCTACGAGCTCGACGTGAAGCTGCTGTGCCACGCTGTCTCCTTGCTGCGGCGGCGGATTTCCGAAAGTCTAGTCGCGCCCGTCGCGGGCCCCCAACGCGGGTGGCGTAAGCTGCGCCACCCGCGCCTGAGGAGCGCCCCGTTCGGCCCGGGGAAACGCTACTTCGTCTTGTTCCGGAAATCCGGGTGCTCCAGCAGGAAGGCGTCGAGCTGTTCCTTCTCCAGGGCGGTGAAGAAGTCCTCCGCCTCGGGCCGCAGCCGCTCCCCCCGGTACGCCGACCCGGTGCCGATGTTCTCCCCCGGCAGCTTGATCAGCTCGACGTTGTTCGAGCGGATGTCCTTGAGCGCGATCGCGAAGTCGACCACGCTGTTGCCCCGGCCGTTGAAGATCAGCGACTGCCCGGCGGCCCGGATCACCTTGTCCAGCTTGATCGGGTTGGTCACCACGTCGGCGCTGAACGCCTGGTCGACCATCGCCTTGATGAACTGCTGCTGGTGCCGCTGCCGGCCGTAGTCGGCGTCGGGGACGCCGTTCTTCGGGTACCGCTGCCGGACGTAGTCCAGCGCCTGCCAGCCGCTGAGGTGCTGGTTGCCCTTCTTGTAGACCGCCTGCGGGCCGATGTAGCCCTCGCCGTTCGGGTTGCCCTTGCGGTGCACGCCGCTCGGCTCGCGGTGCTCGGAGCGCACCTCGCGCTCGATGTACATGTCGACGCCGCCCATCGCGTCGACGATCTTCTGGAAGCCGGTGAAGTTGATGATCGCGCCCGCGTCGAAGCGGTCGATGCCGGTCACCTGCTGCACGGTCTTGGCCAGCAGCTCGAAGCCCCGGGCCGCGTCGGGATTCTGCCCCGGCACCCGGCTGCCGTACGACATGGCGGCGTTGAGCTTGTCGGTGCCGCCGTTGAAGTCCGCCTTGCTGAACCTCGGGATCTCGACCCGCAGGTCCCGGGGCAGCGAGAAGAGGTAGGCCCGGTCCAGCTCGCTCGGAATGTGCAGGACCATGATCGAGTCGGCCAGCGGCGGGGTCTTCGCGTCGCGCGGGTCGATGCCGACCAGCAGGATGTTGAGCGGGCCCTTGATGTCGCTCTTGCGCTCCTGGGCGCCGGCGGCCTGGTCGCCGAACAGGTCGCCCTTGCCCACCGCGCCCTCGTAGCGGGCCATCAGCGCCTCGTAGCCGACCAGCACCGCGCCGCTGAGCAGCATGAGCACGGAACCGAAGACCGTGCACACCCGCGCCCAGCGGGGCACCCGGGACCACGCCGACGGTTTCTTCCTGCCGCCCTTACCCACGAGCATCTCCGTTCGTCACGCCCACGAAGTGGAGACGGGCGCACGCTGCCGAAAAGTTGCAACGATGTTCACTCGTCCGGGGGACGGCGTGAGTCGACGGTACCTCGCGTTTGGCCGAGCCGCCGATCAGCGACCGGACAGCGGAGATCATAGGGCCTGTAGATGAACGAGGGCCGCCCCGGATGTTTCCGGGACGGCCCTCGACGGTGTGACGTGCGTCTAGCTCTTCATCAGCTCCGCGGCCTTGCGCTCCAGGTCCTCCAGGCCACCGCACATGAAGAAGGCCTGCTCGGGGAAGTGGTCGTACTCACCCTCGCTGATCTTCTTGAACGCCTCGATGGTCTCGGCGATCGGGACCGTCGAGCCCGGCACGCCGGTGAACTGCTCGGCGGCGTAGGTGTTCTGCGACAGGAAGCGCTCGATGCGCCGCGCGCGCTGCACGGTGATCTTGTCTTCCTCGGAGAGCTCCTCGATGCCGAGGATGGCGATGATGTCCTGCAGGTCCTTGTACTTCTGCAGGATCCGCTTGACCTCGGTGGCCACCGCGAAGTGCTCGGCGCCGACGAACTCCGGGGCGAGGATCCGGGACGAGGACGCCAGCGGGTCCACGGCCGGGTAGATGCCCTTGTCGGAGATCGACCGCTCCAGGTTGGTGGTCGCGTCGAGGTGGGCGAACGTGGTGGCCGGGGCGGGGTCGGTGTAGTCGTCCGCCGGCACGTAGATCGCCTGGAGCGAGGTGATGGCCTGGCCCCGGACGGAGGTGATCCGCTCCTGGAGCTCGCCCATCTCGTCGGCCAGGGTCGGCTGGTAACCCACGGCGCTCGGCATCCGGCCGAGCAGGGTGGACACCTCGGAACCGGCCTGGGTGAAGCGGAAGATGTTGTCGATGAAGAGCAGCACCTCCTGCTTCTTCACGTCGCGGAAGTACTCCGCCATGGTCAGCGCGGACAGGGCGACGCGCAGCCGGGTGCCCGGCGGCTCGTCCATCTGGCCGTAGACCAGCGCGGTCTTGTCGATGACGCCGGACTCGGTCATCTCGGCGATGAGGTCGTTGCCCTCACGGGTGCGCTCACCCACGCCGGCGAAGACCGACGTGCCACCGAAGTTCCGCGCCACGCGGGTGATCATCTCCTGGATGAGCACCGTCTTGCCCACGCCCGCGCCGCCGAACAGGCCGATCTTGCCGCCCTTGACGTACGGGGCGAGCAGGTCGATGACCTTGATGCCGGTCTCCAGCATCTCGGTCTTCGGCTCCAGGTCCGCGAAGGCCGGGGCCTTGCGGTGGATGCCCCAGTGGTCGTCGGGGCTGAGCGTCTCGCCCTCGGTGAGGTTGAGGCACTCGCCGATGGCGTTGAACACGTGGCCCTTGACGGTGTCGCCCACCGGCACGGTGATCGGCGAGCCGGTGTCGCGCACCTCGGCGCCGCGCACCAGGCCGTCGGTCGGCTGCATCGAGATGGCGCGGATCAGGTTGTCGCCCAGGTGCTGGGCGACCTCCAGGGTCAGCGTCTTCTCGCCGCCGGAGAGGCTCACCTGGACGTTCAGGGCGTTGAACAGGGTCGGCATGGCGTCGCGCGGGAACTCGGCGTCGACGACCGGGCCGATGACCCGGACCACCCGACCGGTGGCCGTCTTGGTCTCTACTGGGGCAGTCATCACACTTCACTTCCCGACGCGGCGAGCGCGTTCGCGCCGCCGACGATCTCGCTGATCTCCTGGGTGATCCCGGCCTGGCGGGCCGAGTTCATCTCACGCGTGTACTTCTCGATCATCTCTTCGGCGTTGTCGGTGGCGCTCTTCATCGCCCGCCGACGCGACGCCGACTCGCTCGCCGCCGACTCCAGCAACGCCGCGTAGATCCGCGTGTTGATGTACTTCGGCAGGAGCGCGTCGAGCAGCGCCTCCGCCTCCGGCTCGAACTCGTACGCCGGGAGCAGGCCCTCGGACTTGGGCCGGTCCTCGACCTGCATCGGGCCGATGACCTTCGTGACCGGGGTCTGGGTCATCAGGGAGTGGAACTCGGTGTAGACGATGTGCAGCTCGTCGACCCCGAGCACCCCGTCCGGCCCGGCGGAGCCGTCGGTGTCGTCCGCGCCGGCGGTGAACGCCTTGATCAGCGTCTCACCGACCTCGCGGGCGTCGGCGAACGTCGGCTGCTCCGAGAAGCCCGTCCAGTTCGCCTCGATCGGCCGGTCGCGGAACCGGTAGAACCCGACGCCCTTGCGCCCGATGACGTAGAGCACGGGCTCCTTGCCCTCGGCGCGCAGCCGGGCGATCAGCGACTCCGCCGTCTTGATCGCGTTGGAGCTGTAACCGCCGGCCAGGCCCCGGTCGGCGGTCACCAGCAGGACGCCCGCCCGCCGCACCCGCTCGCGCGGGGTGAGCAGCGGGTGGTCGATCCGGGCGTTGGACGCCAGCGCGGTGAGCACGCCGGTGATGGCCTGGGCGTACGGCAGGGACGCCTCCACCCGGGCCTGGGCCTTGGCGATCCGGCTCGTCGCCACGAGCTCCATCGCCTTGGTGATCTTCTTCATCCCCTTCGCCGAGCGGATCCGTTGACGAAGAACGCGTACCTGGGCCGCCATGAGTCAGCCCTACTGCTTCTCGGCGTTGTCGCGGTAGCGGGTCACCGTCTCGCGGTCCACGTCACCCTCCAGCGGGGCGGCCGGGGCCTCGTTGATCCGGGGCTCGTCCTCCTTGCCCAGGAACGTCTGCTTGAAGCTCACGATGGCCTGGTCGAGGGAGGAGATCACCTCGTCGTCCCACTTGTTGTCGGCGATCGCCGCGAGGACGCCCTCGTGCTTGTGCCGCAGGTACTGGAGGAACTCGGACTCGAACCGGCGGACCTCGCCGACGGGGATGTCGTCGAGCTTGCCCTCGGTGCCGGCCCAGACGGAGACGACCTGCTCCTGCACCGGGAACGGCGAGTAGTTCGGCTGCTTGAGCAGCTCGACCAGGCGGGAACCGCGCTCCAGCTGGGCGCGGGAGGCCTTGTCCAGGTCGGAGGCGAAGGCGGCGAACGCCTCCAGCTCACGGAACTGGGCGAGGTTGAGCCGCAGCGAGCCGGCGACCTTCTTCATCGGCTTCACCTGGGCGGCGCCGCCGACCCGGGAGACCGAGGTGCCGACGTTGATGGCCGGCCGGACGCCCTGGTTGAACAGGTCCGTCTCCAGGAAGATCTGGCCGTCGGTGATGGAGATGACGTTGGTCGGGATGAAGGCCGAGATGTCGTTGGCCTTCGTCTCGATGATCGGCAGGCCGGTCATCGAGCCGCCGCCCAGCTCGTCGGAGAGCTTCGCGCAGCGCTCCAGCAGCCGGGAGTGCAGGTAGAAGACGTCACCCGGGTACGCCTCGCGGCCCGGCGGGCGGCGCAGCAGCAGCGACACGGCGCGGTACGCCTCGGCCTGCTTGCTCAGGTCGTCGAAGACGATGAGGACGTGCTTGCCGCCGTACATCCAGTGCTGCCCGATGGACGAGCCGGTGTAGGGCGCCAGGTACTTGAAGCCGGCCGGGTCGGACGCCGGGGAGGCCACGATGGTGGTGTATTCCATCGCGCCCGCCTCCTCCAGGATGCCCTTGATCGAGGCGATCGTGGAGGCCTTCTGGCCGATGGCGACGTAGATGCAGCGGACCTGCTTCTTCGGGTCGCCGGAGCGCCAGTTGTCCCGCTGGTTGAGGATGGTGTCCAGGGCGACCGTGGTCTTGCCGGTCTTGCGGTCACCGATGATCAGCTGCCGCTGGCCCCGGCCGATCGGGGTCATGGCGTCGACCGCCTTGATACCGGTCTGCAGCGGCTCGTCCACGGACTGCCGGGCCATCACGTTCGGGGCCTGGAGCTCCAGCTCGCGGAAGCCCTCGTTGGCGATGTCACCGAGGCCGTCGATCGGCTGGCCGAGCGCGTTGACCACGCGGCCGAGGAAGGCGTCGCCGACCGGCACCGAGAGCACCCGGCCGGTGCGCTTGACGCGCTGGCCCTCTTCGAGCTTGGCGGAGTCACCGAGAACGACGACGCCGATCTCCCGGACGTCGAGGTTCAGCGCCACGCCGAGCGTGCCGTCCTCGAACTCCAGGAGCTCGTTGGTCATGGTCGAGGGCAGGCCCTCGACGTGGGCGATGCCGTCGCCGGTGTCGGCGACGGTGCCGACCTCCTCGCGGGAGACGTCGGGCGAGTAGGAGGAGACGTAGCGCTCCAGGGCGCCGCGGATCTCCTCCGTCGAGATGGTCAGCTCGGCCATCCTCTGCTTCCTTAAGTATCAGGGGCCCGGGGATACCTAGTACCGACCGGTCCGAATGGCGTCTGTCAATCCAGGCGTTCGCGGTGTGCCAGCGGGACGCCGGTCAGCGCTTCGCGAGCGCGTTGCGGGTCTCGTTGAGGCGGCGCAGGACGGTGCCGTCGTACAGGTCGGACCCGACCCGGACGCTGACGCCGCCGAGGACCGAGGGGTCGACCGTCTGCTTGACGGAGACCTCCCGACCGTACATCGCGGAGAGGCGGGCACCGAGCCGGCGCTCGTCCTCGTCGCTCAACGGGGCCGCCACGGTCACGTACGCGACCTGCCGGTCCCGCCGGTCGGCGGTCAGCTCGACCAGCCGGGTCAGCGAGCCGGTGAAGGAGCGCCCGCCGAACCCGTTCAGCGCCACCTCGACGAGGCGGACGGTGACCGGGCGGGCCTTGCCGGCGAGCAGCTCGCGGGCCAGCTCGGCCCGCCGCTCGGCCGGGCCGACCGGGTCGGACAGCGCCGCCGACAGCGCGGGCTGCCCGGCGACCACCTGACCGAAGCGGAACAGCTCGTCCTCGACCTCGCCCAGGTCGCCGGCCGCGTCGGCGCTGGCCAGCAGCGCCTCCACGCCGAGGCGCTCGACACCGTCGAGCAGCTCCGACGGCGCCGACCACCGGCCGGAGACCAGCCCGGTGAGCAGGTCGAGCGCGTCCGCGCCGACCTTGCCCCGGAGCATCTCCCCCAGCAGCCCGGCGCGGTCCGCGCCCGGCCGGGCCGGGTCGGACAGCGCCCGGCGCAGCCGCGGCTCGCGCCGCAGCAGGCCGGCGACGGCGAGCAGGTCGTCGGCGGTGGCGGCCACCGCCGACGGCTCCGCACCCCGCGCGTACGCCGCCAGGCGCTCGGTCGCGGCCTGGTACGACTCCCGGCTGGCGGCCTGCATCAGCGGGCCCCCGCGCTCTCGAGGTCGCTGAGGAAGCGGTCGACGGTGCCCTTGCGGCGGGCCTCGTCGGCCAGCGACTCACCGACGATCTTGCTGGCCAGGTCGACCGCGATCGTGCCGACCTCCGTGCGCAGCTCGCGCACGATGGTGGCCCGCTCGGCGGCGAGCTGCTCCTTGCCGGCGGCGATGATGCGGTCGGATTCCTCCCGCGCCTTGGCGAGGATGTCCTGCCGGATGCCCTCCGCGTCGGCCCGGGCGTCGTCCCGGATCTTCGCGGCGTCGGTGCGCGCCTCGGCGAGCTGCGCACGGTATTGCTCAAGGAGCTGGTTGGCCTCGGCCTGGGCGGCCTCGGCACGCTTGATGCCACCCTCGATCGCGTCGACCCGGGCCTGGAACGTCTGCTCCATGCGCGGGAAGACGAACTTCATCAGCACGATGCAGAGCAGGATGAAGGCGACGCCACCGACCACGATCTCCTGCCAGATCGGGATGATCGGGTTGTGCGTCGACTCACCACCCTCTGCGGCGAGCAGGTACATGGGAGACCTCCCGGTCAAAGGGGGGCGGGGATTAGAGCTGGCCCTGCCAGATGAAGCCGAAGGCGATGCCGAGCAGCGCGAGCGCCTCGATGACGGCGAAGCCGATCCAGACGTACGGCAGGGTCATCCGGGACGACTCCGGCTGCCGGGCGGTCGACTGGATGTAGGCGGCGAAGACCAGGCCGACACCGATGCCCGGGCCGATGGCCGCGAGACCGTAGCCGATGGCGGCGGTGCTGCCCTCTACCGCGGCGATGAAGTCCATTAGTGGGTTCCTCCTGGTTATCACGCGTGACTCTCACGCGGGACGACAACGGGTGGTACGAGGTTGATCAGTGCTCGTCGGCGAGCGCGCCCTGCACGTAGCTGGCGGTGAGCACCGTGAAGACGTATGCCTGCAGGCAGATGACCAGGAACTCGAGGAAGGTGAGCGCGATGGTCATCACCCACGAGAGCACCGAGACCGGGGCCAGCCAGGCGTTGGCGCTGAGCATCGCGAACCCGCCGAGCGTGAAGACCAGCAGGAGCATGTGGCCGGCGAACATGTTCGCGAAGAGACGGACGGCCAGCGAGAACGGCCGGACCAGGAAGGTCGAGAAGAACTCGATCGGGATCAGCAGCGGCAGGATGTACCACGGCGCCGGCGGGATCAGGGAGTTCTTGACGAACTTGCCGAAACCGTGGTGCCGGATGCCCACCCAGATGAACATCACGTAGCTGATCACGGCGAGGAAGGCCGGGAAGGCGATGTGCGAGTTCGGCGAGATCTGGAACAGCGGCACAATCGCGAAGAAGTTCGTCAGCAGGATGAAGCAGAACAGCGTCGTGAAGTACGGCGCGAACCGCACCCCCGCGTGCCCGATCATGTCGACGGCGATGTTGTTGCGCACGAAGCCGTAGATGGACTCGGCGAGCCACTGCTTCTTCGTCGGCACGAGCTGCGGCTTCCGGTAGGTCGCCAGGAAGAAGATGATCAGGACGCCGACGGCGATCCAGACCATGGCCGTGATCTTGGTGAACCAGTAGGAGTCGTGCGCACCCCAGGGCAGGATGCTGGGCAGGTAGAAGTCCTCCACGCTGGGTGGGAATGCCGCCTGGCCCGCTGCCAGGACGTTCGCCTGTCCGAACACCGCGTCCCTTCCTAAGTAGGCGTGCCGAGTCGGCGGACGACCAGGATGATCCCCCCGGCCATGCCGAGCACGACGCCGATCCCGGTGGCGATGCCGCCGGTGTCGAGCCACTGGTCGACCAGCCAGCCGATGAAACCCCAGACGAGCATGCCCCCGATGAGGTACGAGAGCGCGGTCCAACCCTGGCCGGCACCGGTCGGAATGTCGTCCGGGCCGCCGCTGGGTCGGGGGTTTTGGTCACCAGCCATGACGGGGCGAACGATATCAGTCGGAGAAACGAGGCTGTGCCTCACCCCCCGCACAACCGTGGTTGTGTGGGCGTCGGGCGGGCGCGTCGTCTGTGGGCACGCTACTCCCCTTGCGCCACCGAATGAACGACCGGTGTCGGACACAATCGCGCGTCGTACCGAAACGTGGGACGCTGGAACCTCAGCTCCTGGTCCGGCGCGCGTGCACCGTGCTGATCCACCAGATGTGCGCGCCGGTCCAGACGACCACGCCGACGGCGATGCCCAGGCAGAGCGGGACCACGCCCGCCCAGCCCGTCGAGGCGACCGCCACCATCACGCCACCCAGGAGGGTGAACTTCGCGACGTACAGGCCCACCCCGAACGGCAGCACGAGCTGCGGGTTACGCGCGTCCGCCCAGGCCAGGACCACGGTGGTGAGGACGTAGCTGGCCACCGTGACCGCGACACCGGCCGCCACGCCGAGCGCCGCGTCGGCCCCGCCGAAGACGCCGCCGGCCGCCGCGCCCAGCGCCGCCACCGCGGCCGACACGGCCACCAGCACGGGCAGGTGGCGCAGCCGCCAGCCCCGGTCGTCGGCCGCCGGCTCCGCGGCCACCCCCGGCTCAGCCACGGGTGTGCTCCGGCCCCCGGAAGGCGCTCCTCGCGTTCTCCACAGCGAACGAGTCTACGGAGCCGCACACTGGAGGCCGTGAGATGCCTCGTCACCGGCGCGACCGGATACATCGGCGGGCGGCTCGCGCCGCTGCTGCTCACCGAGGGGCACCAGGTGCGCTGCCTGGCCCGGCACGCCGGCCGGCTGCGCGACGTGCCGTGGGCGGCGCGGGCCGAGATCGCCGAGGGCGACCTGCGCCGGCCGGAGACCCTGCCGGCCGCGTTCGCGGACGTGGACGTCGCCTACTACCTGGTGCACTCGCTCGGGCAGGCCGGCTTCGAGGCCGCCGACCGGGAGGCCGCGCTCGCCTTCGCCGACGCGGCGCGCGCCGCGGGCGTACGCCGGATCGTCTACCTCGGCGGCCCCGAGCCGAAGGCCGACGACGGGCTCCCGTCGGCGCACCTGCGGTCCCGGGCCGAGGTCGGCCGGATCCTGCTCGACAGCGGGGTGCCCACGGTGGTGCTCCGGGCGGCGGTGATCATCGGGTCCGGCTCGGCGTCGTTCGAGATGCTGCGCCACCTCACCGAGCGGCTGCCCGCCATGGTCACCCCGCGCTGGGTGCGCAACCGGATCCAACCGATCGCCGTGCGGGACGTGCTGCACTACCTGGTCGGCTGCGCCACGCTGCCGCCGCACGTCGACCGGGCGTTCGACATCGGCGGACCCGACGTGCTCACCTTCGGCGACATGATGCAGCGCTACGCCAGGGTGGCCGGGCTGCGCCGGCGGATCATCCTTCCGGTCCGGCCACTGACCCCGTCGCTGTCGTCGCACTGGGTCGGCCTGATCACCCCCGTGCCCAACGCGATCGCCCGGCCGCTGGTCGAGAGCCTGGTCCACGAGGCGGTCGCCCACGAGCACGACATCGCGGCGTACGTCCCGGACCCGCCCGGCGGGCTGACCGGCTTCGACCGGGCGGTCGAGCTGGCGCTCACCCGGGTCCGCGACGCGCAGGTGGAGACCCGCTGGTCCACCGCGAGCGGGCCCGACGCCCCGGCCGAGCCGCTGCCCAGCGACCCGAAGTGGTCCGGCGGCACGGCCTACACCGACGTGCGGGAACGCGACGTGCACGCCCCGGCCGACGCGCTGTGGCGGGTGATCGAGGGCGTCGGCGGAGAGCACGGCTGGTATTCGTTCCCGCTCGCCTGGGCCGTGCGTGGCTGGCTGGACCGGCTGGTCGGCGGGGTGGGGCTGCGCCGGGGCCGGCGCGACCCGCACCGGCTGCGCGTCGGCGAGGCGCTGGACTTCTGGCGGGTCGAGGAGATCGTCCCGGGCGAGCTGCTGCGGCTGCGCGCCGAGATGCGACTGCCCGGCCGGGCCTGGCTGGAGATGCGCGCCGAGCCGGCCGGCGACGGCGTCAGCCGGTACGTCCAGCGGGCGGTCTTCCTGCCGAGGGGCCTGCCCGGGCACGCGTACTGGGGCGCGGTGTTGCCCTTCCACGCGATCGTCTTCGGCGGCATGGCGAGGAACATCGCCCGGGGCGCGGAAGCCCTCCCGTCGGCGGCCGACGACCCTTCGCGCGCCCTGCGGAGCTGAAGGGTGGGCTACGTCGTGCGGCCGACGCAGGAAGATCGTTTGTCGCCTACCGGCATCCCGTCCGGCGTGTCGCGCCGGTAGGCAGCAAACGATCGAGGGGACTGCTCAAGGGAGGGCGTCCGCGCCCTTGGCGGGCGGTCAGTTGCCGGCGCGAGGGGGGGTGGCGTGTCGGGCCACCGACTCGCTCGGCGGGACGAAGTCACGCACCGGCTGGCCCTGGAGGGTGTCGTAGAGGATGCGCCCCACCACGTCGACCAGTTGGGCCTGGACCGCCCGGCCGACCGCGTCGCGGGGATCGTCCGGGTTCGCGGCGATCGAGGCGACGGCGAGCTGCGGCGTGAACGCGACGACGGTCTCCGTGCCGTTCCCCTCCGAGCTGCCGGTCTTGCCGGCCACCGGCCGCCCCAGCCGGGCGCGCAGGTCCGGGGCGGTGCCGCCGGCGCAGCCGCCGTACATCGACTGGTCGCCGACCGGGCACCGGGCCGCGTCGGCCGCGCCCCGGGCCACGTCCGTGTCGAGCACCTGCCGGCAGTCCGGGCGTCCGGCGGCGACCTCCCGTCCGGCGGCGTCGAGGATCCGCACCACCGGCGTGGGCGCGCACCACATCCCCTCGGCGGCCACCGCCGCGTACGCCCCGGCGAGGTCGAGCGGGGTGGTCGCGGCGACGCCCAGCGTGAACGGGCCCCAGTCCCGCGCGCCGTAGCGGGCCATCCTGGCGTCGGGCTCGGCGCGCAGCCGGATGCCGAGCCGCTCGGCCATCTCCACCACCCGGTCCGCGCCGACCCGCTCGGTGAGCCAGGCGAAGTAGGTGTTCACCGAGCGGCCGAACGCGTCCCACATGGTCCGGTAGCCGTCCATCCCGAGCGGGTCGGCGTTGGCCGGGCACCAGCGGCCCCGGCAGTCGGCGGTGCCGCCGGTCACCGGGAAGCGGGTGACGATGCGGGACGGCGCGTCGAACAGGGTGTCCAGCGGCAGGCCCGCCTCCAGCGCCGCGAGCACCGCGAAGATCTTGAACGTCGACCCGGCCTGGTACCCGTTGATCGCGCCGCCCCCGGCGACGAGCTGGTTGACCGTGTTCGGGCGGTTGCGCCAGCCCTGCGGGTTCTCCTCGACGCTGTAGTTGCGGTTCACCGCGAGGGCGAGCACCCGGCCGGTGCCGGGCTGCACCACGGCGGTCGGCGCGACGCGGGGGTCGTCGACGGCGTAGACGTCGCGCACCTGCTCCGTGGCGGTCCGCTGCACCGCCGGGTCGAGCGAGGTGACGATCCGGAAGCCGCCCCGGCGCAGGGTGCGCTGCCGCTCGTCGGCGGTGGCGCCGAACGCCGGCTGCTCGCCCCACCAGCGGGTGAACCAGTCGCAGAAGAAGCCCCAGTCGCTGTGCTCCTGCGGGACGGCCGTGCAGTCGTTCGGCGTGGCGCTGGGCTTCAGCTTGAGCGGCTCGGCCTTCGCCGCCGCGGCCGCCTCGGGCGCGACCTGGCCGGTCTCGACCATCCGGTCCAGCACGTACGCCCGGCGGGCCAGCGCCGCGTCGGCGTCGCCGTTGATCGGGTCGTCGGTGTCCGGCGAGCGGACCAGGCCGGCCAGCAGGGCCGACTCGGCCAGGGTGAGCTTCGCCGGTGCCTTCGAGAAGTAGCGCTTGCTGGCGGCGCCCACCCCGTAGGCGCCGGCGCCGAAGTAGGCGATGTTGAGGTAGCCGGCGAGGATCTGGTCCTTGCTGAGCTCGCGCTCCAGCGCCAGGGCGTACCGCATCTCCTTGATCTTGCGGGTGAGGGTGACCTCGGTGGCCTTGGCCCGCTGCTCCTCGGTGAGGGCGGGGTCGCCGGCCAGCACGTTGCGCACGTACTGCATGGTCAGGGTCGACGCGCCCTGCCGGGGCGCGCCGTCGCGCCGGTTGGCGGTGAACGCCCGGACGACGCCGCGCGGGTCCACGCCCTTGTGCTCGTAGAAGCGCACGTCCTCGGCGGCGACGACGGCCTGGCGCATCGCCGGCGCCACCTGGGCCAGCGGCACGTCGACCCGGTCCTCGGTGTAGAAGGACGTGATCAGGGTGCGGCCGTCGTCGGCGTAGAGGGTCGACCGTTGCGCCGTGGGCGGCGTGAGCAGCGACGCCGGCAGCTCCGACCACGGCTCGGTGATGCCCCGGATGCCGATCCCGAAGACCAGGGCGGCCGGCAGCGCCGCCACGGCGAGCGCCAGCCCGGCGAGCACGCCGGCCAGCACGATGGTCATGAGCTTGTGGAGACGACGGGCCCGGATCATCAGCTCTCCCCGCAGGAGCCGGTCAGGTACGGACCCGTTCAGAATGACCCGGACGGCGGCTGACCCCGCCGCTTTTCCCCAAAGGGGTACGAAATTCGCGAGAAAGACACGCGACGCGACGTGCCCCGCCCCCGCCGCGCCAGCGGGAGGAACCGGCTCAGGGCAGCAGCGCGGCGGCCAGCGGGTGAACGGTCTCCTCGATCTCGTCGGCGACCCGGCTGAAGCACTGGTCGCCGCGCCCCCACGGGTCGTCGAGGTCGTCGGTGTGCAGCGGGGCCGCGCCCTCCCGGGCGGCGTGCACGGCGGCGACCAGGGCCACCCCCCGGGCGTACACGGCGTCGCCGGTGGCGTCGGCCGGAGGCAGCCCGGCGGCGTCCACGGCCGCCAGCAGCCGGCCGAACTCGCCGAGCACGAACGTGCGGGACGCGGCGTCGGGGCGCAGCGCCACCACGTACTCCTGCTGGTCTGCGGTGGCGGTGAGCACCAGGTCGGCCGCGTCGATGAGGTCGGAGCGCAGCTTGCGGGCGGCGAAGCCGGCCACGTCGCCGCCCCGGGCGGCCAGCTGACGGGCGGCCGGCGGGTTCATCTCCTCGCCCGCGTGCCACCCCCCGGTGCCGGCGCTGTGGCTGTGCAGCAGCGCGTCGGCGTCGGCCGGGTCGACGCCGCGCCGCGCCAGCCGCTCGCGGACGGCCAGCGCCAGCAGCCGCTCCGCCATCGGCGAGCGGCAGATGTTCCCCATGCAGACGTGCAGGACGGTGAACGGCGGCACTCAGCCCACCCGGCTCTCGACGAGGTCCGGCACGACGTCGCGCAGCTGCTCGACCGGGATGGCCCCGGCGCGCACCAGCGTCGGCGTCTCGCCGGTGAGGTCGACGATGGTGCTCGGCACCGGGTCGGGGCACGCCCCCGCCTCCAGGTAGGCCCGCACCGTGTAGCCGAGCTGTTCCCGGGCCGCCTCGGCGGTCACCGCAGCCGGCTGGCCCACCTTGTTGGCCGACGCCACCGCCATCGGGCCGGTCTCCCGCAGCACCTCCAGGGCCACCGGGTGCAGGGGCATCCGCACCGCGACCGTGCCGCTGCCCGTCTCGTCGCCGAGGTCCCACGACAGGCTCGGCGAGTGCTCCACGATGATCGTGAGCGCGCCCGGCCAGAACGCCTCGACCAGGTCGCGGGCCGACCGGGGCAGCGTGAAGACCAGGCCGTCGAGGGTGTGCCGGGACCCGATCAGCACCGGGGGCGCCTGCCGGGTGCCGCCCTTGGCGTCCGAGAGCGCCCGCACCGCGTACGGGGTGAAGGCGTCCGCGCCGATCCCGTAGACCGTGTCCGTCGGCAGGACGACCAGCTCGCCGTTCTTGACGGCCTCGATGGCAGCGGCGATGCCGCGGTCCCGGTCGGCGAGCGACCGACAGTCGTAGAGCATCACGAGAAGTCAGTCTGCCACGCCCCGGCCCGGTCGGCGTCGTCGGCGTGAACGGGTCCCACAGGTCCGGATGCGACCGCCTCCGCGAGGCGCGGCGGGCGGCCGGTCACCGGCGGCGCGTGGTAACCGAGGGGCGGGCCGGCAACCGGCGGCGCGCGGTCAGCGGGCGGCGGCCGGCAGCCGGCGGCGGGCGGTGGCGAACCGGGGCCGCCCGGCCAGGTCCCGGTGCTCCTCGACCGCCTCGTACCGGCCGTCGGCGGCCAGCAGCGCCGGCACCGCCGCGCCGTGCGTGTCGTCGTGCTCGACGCCGAGCACCCCGCCGGGGCGGAGCAGCAGCGCGGCCCGGGCCAGCACCGGCCGGATCACGTCCAACCCGTCCGCCCCGCCGAAGACCGCCTCGTCCGGGTCGTGCGCCGCCACCTCCGGGGGCACCTCGACCGCCCTCGGCACGTACGGCGGGTTGCACAGCAGCACGTCCACCCGCCCCTCCAGGCCGCCCAGCAGGCCCGGATCGGTGACGTCGGCGGCCACCACCTCCACCGGGCGGTCCCCGGCCGCGGCCCGGTCGGCCGCGTTGCGCCGCAGCCACGCCAGCGCCGCCGGGGACCGTTCCACGGCCACCACCCGGGCGGCGGGCGTCTCCTGGGCCACGGCGAGGGCGATCGCCCCCGACCCGCTGCACAGGTCGACGACCAGCGGGCTGCCGGCGGCCAGCGGCGCCGCGCCGGCCACCGACCCGCCCGGGACCGACGAGCCGCCCGGGACCGCCGACCCGCCCGGGATCGACGGCCCTCCGCCGCCGGACCGTAGCCGGGCCTGGTCGACGCCCCAGCCGGCGAGCAGCTCCGTCTCCGGGCGGGGCACGAAGACGCCGGGGCCGACCGCCAGCTCCAGGTGCCGGAAGGCGGCCGTGCCGGTGAGGTGCTGGAGGGGCTCGCGGGTGGCCCGCCGGGCGACCAGGGCGTCGTACCGGTCGACCTGGTCGGGGGCGAGGCCGTCGGCCAGCGCCAGCCGTCCCCGGGGCACGCCCAGCACGTGCGCGGCGAGCAGCTCGGCCTCGGCGCGGGGGGCATCGATCCCCGCCGCGGCGAGGACGCGGGCGGCGCGGGCCACCGCCACCGTGGGCCTGAGGCGTTCTGACCCTTCGGACGGGTGTTGCGGACGGGAGGTCACGACATAATCATGAAGCGTCGCGGGCCCGCGCCACGAGTTGGTGCCTCCGTGTGCACACACCGACAGGGAGGTCGCGGGTGGGATGGCTCAACCGGGTCAACGACCAGGTTGACGTCCTGACACGGGCGCGCGCCCTGCAGGAGGTGAGTCGCTCCGCCGAGTCCTGCCTCCTGCTCGACGGCGTGATCCGCAGCACGGACGACCAGTACGCCCGGGCCGACGCGCTCGTGCAGCGCCTCTCCGCGTTGATCAATCTCGGGCGCACCGCCGAATACACCCGGGCCATCGAGGAGGCGTCCGCCGCCGTACGGGACCTCGCCGAGCCCTACCTGCACGGGCACCTCAACGCGCTGGCCGCGCTCGCCGCCCACCATCAGGGGGCGCTCGACCGGTGCGTCACCCACCTGGTGAAGGCGGCCCGGGCGCTGGGCGCGGTCGAGGACCCGGACCGGGACACCGCCTGGGGTTGGCACGACCTGGCGATGGCCTACTCCTACCTCAGCTTCCACGGGTACGCGCTCGGCGCGATCGAGCGCGCCCGCCAGCTCGGGCTGGCCGCCGGCATCCCCGAGGAGACGTTCGCCGCGCCCGGCATCCGGCTGCGCAACGCGGTCGCCCTCGACCACAACGGCGACAGCGACGGCTGCCTGCGGGTGCTGCGGGACGTCGCCGCCGACCTGGGCCGGTTCCTGCGCGGCGGGCGCGCCGAGGAGCTGCGCCCGAGCAGCCTGGCCGCGTACGGCTACGCCGCCGCCCGACGGGCCGCCCTCGGCGACCGGGTGGAGACCGCCGCCGACGCCGACCCGAACCGGCTGCTCGGCCACGGCGCGGACAGCGCCCGCGCCCGGGACATGCGCCAGCTCGGCCAGGTCTGCCTGGCCATCGCGGCCGGCAACCCGATCGAGGCGATCACCCGGCTCGACACCGCCCGGGTCTCCAACGAGACCCTCGGCGCGGCGGAGCCGGCCCGGCTGCGCAGCATCGCGTATGCCCGGGCGGGCGACCACGCGGCGGCCCACCGGGCCGACCGGCACGCGTTCCGCCTCGCCGCCCAGCGCAACGACCGGCTGCGGGACGTCTACATCGACGGCATCGCCGCCCGGATCGACCACGAGGAGATGCGGCGGGAGGCGGCCCGGTTCGAGGGCGAGGCGCTCACCGACCCGCTGACCGGCCTGCCCAACCGCCGCCGGCTGGAGCGCTACATCGCGGCCGTCGTGGCCGGCGGGGAGCGGGTGGTGATCGGGGTGTGCGACCTCGACGGCTTCAAGGCGGTCAACACCCGCCACGGCCACCACTCCGGCGACCTGGTCCTCCAGCGCATCGCCGGGGTGATCAACCGGGTCATGCGCCGGGGCGACTTCGTGGCCCGCTACGGCGGCGACGAGTTCGTGGTGGTGCTCTCCGGCGCGGGCATGGCCGAGGCGGCCGACGTGGCCCGCCGGATCGAGGCGGCGGTGCGCACGGAGGACTGGGAGGCGCTGGTGCCGGGCACCCCGGTCGGGGTGACCATCGGCTTCGCCGAGGTCGAGGCCAACGGCCCAGGCCTGCGCGGGGCGATCGGCGCGGCGTTCGAGACCGCCGACCGGGAGATGCTCGCCGCGAAGAACCGCCTCCGCGCCGGCTGAGCCCCTGTCCGGGCCGCCCCGCACCGGCGGCACAGCCCGGGGCCGCGAGCGGCGGCAGCCCCGCCGGCCCGCCTCAGCGGCGGGTCAGCTCCGGGTCGCCGGCCAGCCGCGCCGCGCGGTCCGCGTCGGCCAGGGCGTCCAGCACGCCGTCCAGCTCACCGGCGAGGGCCAGGTCGAGGTTGTACGCCGTGTAGCCGATCCGGTGGTCGGTGATCCGGTTCTGCGGGAAGTTGTACGTGCGGATGCGCTCCGAGCGGTCCACGGTGCGCACCTGGGCCTTGCGGGCGTCCGAGGCGGCGGCGTCGGCCTGCTCCTGGGCGGCGGCCAGCAGCCGCGCCCGCAGGATGCGCATCGCCTGCTCCCGGTTCTGTAGCTGCGACTTCTCGTTCTGGCAGGAGACGACGATCCCGGTCGGCACGTGGGTGATCCGCACCGCCGAGTCGGTGGTGTTGACCGACTGCCCGCCCGGGCCCGACGAGCGGAACACGTCGATCCGCAGGTCGTTGGCGTCGATGGTGACGTCGACGTCCTCGGCCTCGGGCAGCACCAGCACCCCGGCGGCGCTGGTGTGGATGCGCCCCTGCGACTCGGTGACGGGTACGCGCTGCACCCGGTGCACGCCGCCCTCCCACTTGAGCCGCGACCACACCCCGTTGCCGCCCTCCGGGACGCCCTTGGTCTTGATCGCCAGCGAGACGTCCTTGACTCCGCCCAGGTCGGAGTCCTGCGCGTCGATGACCTCGGTGAGCCAGCCACGGCGCTCGGCGTACCGGGTGTACATCCGCAGCAGGTCCCCGGCGAACAGGGCCGACTCCTCGCCGCCCTCGCCGGCCTTGATCTCGACGATGACGTCCTTGGCGTCGTGCGGGTCGCGCGGGATCAGCAGCTCGGCGAGGCGCTCCTCCAGGGCGGGCAGCCCGGCGGCGATCGACTCCGCCTCGCCGGCGAAGGACGGGTCCTCGGCGGCCAGCTCCCGGGCCGCGGCCAGGTCGGCGCGGGCCTGCTCCAGCTCGCCGGCCGCCTTGTGCAGGGGCGACAGCTCGGCGTAGCGGCGGCCCACCCGGCGGGCGACGCCCTGGTCCGCGTGGATCGCCGGGTCCGCGAGGCGCTTCTCCAGCTCGGCGTACTCGTCGAGGAGGGCCGCCAGCCGCTCGCTGCTCATGCTCGGATGCTCCTTCGACGACGACGTACCGGCCGGCGGCATCCGGACGGAAGCGGGCAATACGGACAGCGCCCGCGCCCGGCGGGAAGCCGGACGCGGGCGCCGAACGTGGAGCTACTTGGCCTTCTTGGCCTGAACCTTGGCGTACTTCTGCTGGAACTTGGCGACCCGGCCGGCCGTGTCGAGAACGCGCTGCTTACCGGTGTAGAACGGGTGGCAGGCGCTGCAGGTCTCGACGTGGATGGAACCGCCCTTGGCGGTGCTGCGGGTCGTGAAGGTGCTGCCGCAGGAGCAGGTGACCTCGGTGGTCGTGTACTCCGGGTGGATGTTGGGCTTCATGTCGCCTCGGTCCTCTCGCTTGGTGGTCGCCGGGTCGCCCGTGCGGCCCCGACACGTGCGTCGGGATCGGGCGTGAACCGGAACCGGTGGCCGATTGACCAGTGTGCCATGGGCGTGAGCCGGCCCCTCGCGCGGGCCGCACAGCAGGTCCGGCTTCGTCAACGTGCCGGTCCCCTCCCGCATTCCCGGGGTGCAAGGAAGGGCACCTTGTTAACGCATCCGGTAGAGAAGGGTCCCCTTCTCACCAACCGGGCCAGGGGCGCGGGGCGCGCGGAGGGGGCACGCGACACGCGGGGCGCACACCGCGCGGAAGGGCACGGCCGTGAGCGGCCGTGCCCTTCCGCGCGTACTGCCTACCGGATCACTCGCCCGGTGTGGACTTCGCGATCTGCATCAGGAACTCGATGTTGGTGCGGGACTGCTTGAGCCGGTCCAGCAGGAGGTCGAGCGCCGCCTGCGAGTCCAGCGAGTGCAGCACCTTGCGGAGCTTGTGGATGATGGCCAGCTCCTCCGGCGCGAGCAGGATCTCCTCCTTGCGCGTGCCCGAGGCGCTGACGTCCACGGCCGGGAAGGTGCGCTTGTCGGCGATCTTCCGGTCGAGCTTCAGCTCCGCGTTGCCGGTGCCCTTGAACTCCTCGAAGATGACCGTGTCCGCCATGGAACCGGTCTCCACCAGCGCGGTGGCGAGGATGGTCAGCGAGCCGCCGTTCTCGATGTTGCGGGCCGCACCCAGGAAGCGCTTCGGCGGGTAGAGCGCGGTGGAGTCGATACCACCCGACATGATCCGGCCGGAGGCCGGCGCCGCCAGGTTGTACGACCGGCCGAGCCGGGTCACCGAGTCGAGCAGCACGACCACGTCGTGCCCCAGCTCGACCAGTCGCTTCGCCCGCTCGATCGCCAGCTCCGCCACCGTCGTGTGGTCCTGCGGCGGACGGTCGAACGTGGCCGCGATGACCTCGCCCTTCACCGACCGCTGCATGTCGGTGACCTCTTCGGGCCGCTCGTCCACCAGCACCACCATCAGGTGGCACTCCGGGTTGTTGTGCGTGATGGCGTTCGCGATCGCCTGGAGCACCATCGTCTTGCCCGCCTTCGGCGGCGAGACGATCAGCGCCCGCTGGCCCTTGCCGAGCGGCATGACCAGGTCGATCACCCGCGTCGTCAGGATGTGCGGCTCCGTCTCCAGCCGCAGCCGCTCCTGCGGGTAGAGCGGGGTGAGCTTGTAGAACTCCGGCCGCCGCCGGGCCTCCTCCGGCTCCATCCCGTTGATCGTGTCGAGCCGCACCAGCGGGTTGTACTTGTCCCGCCGCTGCTCGCCGTCCCGGGCCGCCCGCACCGCGCCGGTGATCGCGTCGCCCCGGCGCAGGCCGTACTTCTTGATCTGGGACATCGAGACGTAGACGTCGTTCGGGCCGGCCAGGTAGCCGGTGGTCCGGACGAAGGCGTAGTTGTCGAGCACGTCGATGATGCCGGCGACCGGGACGAGCACGTCGTCCTCGCTCACCTGCGGCTCGCGCCCGCCGCCACCGCCACCGGCGGCGCCGTCGCCCTCGCCGCGCTCGCCCCGGCCCCGGCGGCGGTCGCGGAAGCGGCTGCGCCGGCCCCGCCGGCCGCCGCCCTCGTCGTCGTCGTCGCCGTTGTCCCGCTCGGCGCGCTGACCCCGGTCGTTGCGGTCGTTGCGGTCGCCACGGTCGGTCCGCTCGTTGCGGTCGGTCCGCTCGTTGCGGTCGCCACGCTCGGCCCGCTCGCCACGGTCGTTGCGGTCACGCTCGGCCCGCTCGGACCGGTCGCCCCGCTCGTTGCGGTCCCCACCGCGCTCGGCCCGGTCGCCGCGCTCGGCCCGGTCGCCGCGCTCGGTCCGCTCGGCCCGCTCGCCGCGCTCGGCCTGGTCCCGGCTGCCCCGCTCCCGACGCCCCTCGACCCGCTCGGCGGGCTCGGCGACAACGGTGGCGGCGGCCGGCGGCTCCTCGGCCCGGGGCTCCGCCGGCCGGGTCTCGGCCTCGGCGGGCCGCGACTCGGCCGCCGCGACGGCCCGGCTGCGCCGGGTCCGGGTCCGGCCCTCCGCCGGGGCGGCGGTCGGCTCGGCCGGGGCCCGCTCGGCGCCCGACGGGGCCTGGGTGACCTCGGCGCGCACCTCCTCGCGGGCCGGAGCGGCGGCGGCCGTGGCCTCGGCCCGTGGACGAGGGGTCCCGGCGGCGGCGCCGCCCTGCCGCTCGGAGATCGCGCTGATCAGCTCGCCCTTGCGCATGCGAGCCGTGCCGGAGATGCCGAGCGACGCGGCCAGGCTCTGGAGCTCCGGCAGCAGCATCGCCGACAGCCCGGTGCCGCTACGCCGACGACGGGTGGGGGCAGCCGCGGTGGCATCGCCAGCGACGTTGGAAACATCCGACGTCACGTCGGTGGTGTCGCTCAATGGATTCCTTCCCTCGATAGGCCGGGACTGCCCGGAGTCGACAAGCAGGTGGCCGGGCGGCCTCGGTGCACCCGCCTCGCATGACGCGTCGCGGGAGACTGTGACACAGCAGCCGGTCGGTTTCCCCGACTCACCAACCTCGGTGAGCAGGTCTCGCCGTCTGCGGCGACCTGCGGAAACTGCGGTGCGGCGTGGGCCTTAGGCAGGGGTGACGGGCTGACCGCCGATAGCTTCGGGGGTGCGCCGACCCGCAGGAGGATCGCATGCTTCGCGGCTGTGCTAAGTCTAGAGCGTAATCAACTCTTCCGACCTGCGGCAACAGGGTCCCGCTCGGCGTGTTCAAGTGTACCCCGCGCGACACGCGCTCCGCTGCTGTCTATACCCAACGACCAGACCTGCCAACCGGCCCCGGGCGCGAAATGTTCCGCGGGCTCGGTGAGCGCCAGCACGGTGGGCCCGGCCCCACTGACCACCGCCGCCACACCGGCCGCACGCAGCGCTGACACCAGCGCAGACGAGCCCGGCATACCGGCGGCGCGGTAGTCCTGGTGCAGCCGGTCGACCGTGGCGGGCAGCAGCAGCGCCGGCTCGGCGGTCAGGGCGTGCACCAGCAGCGCCGCCCGGCCGGCGTTGAGCGCGGCGTCGCCGTGCGGGACCGCCGCCGGCAACGCGGCCCGGGCCACGGCGGTCAGCCCGCGCTCGGCGGGCACGAAGACGATCGGGCGCACCCCCTCGGCCACGGCCAGCGAGACCGCCCGGGCGCCGGTCGGCTCCGTCCAGGCGATCGTGAAGCCGCCGAGCAGGCAGGGCGCGACGTTGTCGGGGTGCCCCTCGATCTCGGCCGCCAGCCGCAGCGCGCCCGCGTCGTCCAACCGGGTCAAGCCGTCGACGACCAGGGACCGGGCCAGTTGCACGCCGGCCACGATGGCGGCCGACGAGGAGCCCAGCCCACGGGCCTGCGGGATCCGGTTGACGCACTCCACCGCGAGGCCCGGCGGCTGCGCGCCCAGCGCGTCGAAGGTGGCCCGCATGGCCTGGACGACCAGGTGCGACTCGTCGGCGGGCAACTCGCCCGCGCCCTGCCCGGACACCGTGACCCGGACGCCGTCGGGCACCACCTCGGCGGCCACGTCGTCGTGCAGGCCGAGCGCCAGCCCCAGCGCGTCGAACCCCGGCCCGAGGTTGGCGCTGGTGGCGGGGACCCGGACCTTCACCGGCCCGGACACGAATGTCGTCGGCACGACGCTCATGCTAGGCCGCCGCACCGGCCCGGCACCGGCCCCGCGGCGTCCCGCCCGGCCCGTGGGACGTGACGCCCCTCGCTAGCCTGACGGCCGACAGGTCCGCAGGGAGGAGAACGGCGTGGAATTCCTGGGGTACGCGGCCGTGCAGACGGCCACCCAACTGCCCACCGTGCTGGTGCTGGTGACCGGGCTGGTCCTGGCCGCCGTGAGCCGCCACCGCCTGCGGGGCCCCTCGCGGGCCCTGCTGCTGGCCGGCGTGATTGTCCTGCTGGTCACCGCCCTGCTCAACATCGCCTGGCTGGTCGCCCTGCCCCAGCTCTACTCCTCCGCGTGGTCGTCGCTGCCCGCCGGTACGGTCGCCCGCTACAGCGCGGCGGTCGGCGTGGTCTTCGCCCTGCTGCACCCCACCGGGCTGGGTCTGGTGATCGCCGGGGCGCTGACCGGGCGCGCCCCTCACGCCGCCCCCGTCGCAGTGGCCTCGGCGACCGGGTCGGTCAGCGACAGCCGCCGGGTGGCGACCCGCCAGCCGAGCGCGTAGACCAGGGTGACCAGGCCGCATCCGGCCAGCACCACCCGCTCGTCGACCAGGTCCACCACCCCGGCCACCACCAGCTGGCTCACCGAGATCGCCAGGGTGGCCAGCATCATGTCGGTGGCGAAGACGCGCCCGCGCAGCCGGTCCGGCACCTCGCCCTGGAGGGCGAAGTTCGACATCACCCAGTTGCTCCCGCCGGCGAAGTGCGCGACGAACACCAGCGCCAGCACCAGCGGGAACCAGTTCACCACCGCCGTGCCCAGGTAGGCCAGGCCGTACAGCGACATCGACAGCGCGAGGCCGGGGAGCAGCCAGGCGCGGTTCGTCAGCACCTGGCGCATCAGGATCGGCCCGACCAGCGCGCCCGCGCCGCGTACCGCGAAGAGCAGGCCGACGCCGATCGCACTCACCCCGTAGACGCCGGCGAGCAGCGGGAAGACGGTCAGCACCCCGTTGCCGAGCCCGACCGCCGACTTCACCGTGACCAGGCCGAGCACCCGGGGCCGGTGCCCTATGTAGCCGAGGGCCTCCCGGATCGCCGCCCAGGTGCGCTGCGCGGGCACGGCGGTGTCGCGGGGGGCCTGCAACGGGCGGCGGATCAGCCCGGCGAGGCCCGCCGCCAGCGCCAGGCCGCCGGCGGCCACCCAGAAGCAGACGTACGGCCCGGCGGCGGCACTGAGCACGCCGCCCAGCGACGCGCCGACGACGGTCATGGTGCCCCAGGCCGAGCCGGCGATCGCGTTGCCGGCGGCCAGGTCCTGCGGGTCGAGGACGTTGGGCAGGGCGGCCTGGGCGGCCGGCGAGTAGAACGCCTTCGCCACCGCCACCACGGCGATCGCCACCATCGCCAGCCACGCCGTGCCCGCGCCCCGGACGCCCAGCAGCAGGAGCACGCCGAGCAGCGCGGCGACGTTGGCCGCCATCATGATCTTCTTGCGGTCGAACCGGTCCGCGATCGTCCCCGTGTACGGCAGCAGCAGCGCCACCACGCCGGTGTCCAGGGCGAGCACGAGGGCGCCCCAGACCCCGCTGCCGGTCAGCTTCGGCAGCAGGACGAGCAGCGGCACCATGACGAACCAGTCCGCGCCGAAGACCACCAGTTCGGCCAGGAAGAGGTTGCGGAAGCTGCGGTTGCGGACCAGGACCGAGAGGGTGGGAGACACGTACGGGAAGCCTACCCGCCGGGCTGCGGCGCGCCCGCCTGCCGCAGCAGCTCGGAGACGGTGACGAAGGTGAAGCCCCGGCCCCGCAGGCCCGTGATCATGTCGGGCAGGCCGCGCAGGGCGACCAGCCGGCGGGCGTCCCCGACGTCGTGGGCGAGCAGGATCATGCCCGGTCGCACCCCGGCGACGACCCGCCGGGCGTGCCCGGCCGGGTCGTCCGGGAACCGCGCCTCGGCCATCTGGAACGACCAGAGCACGAGCCGGTAGTCCAGCCGGGCGGCGGCGTGCAGCACCGCGCCGCCGAGGTGCCCGTACGGGGGACGCAGCAGCCGGGGGGCGACCCCGACGCCCTCGGCGATCGCGTCGTGCGCCCGGCTCAGGTCGTCGTGGACCTCGTCGGCGTCGTGCCGGGCGAGGTCGTGGTGCGCCCAGCTGTGGTTGCCCACCTCGTGCCGGCCGAGCCGGCCGCGCAGCAGGCCCGCGTGCTGCCGGACGCGCTGCCCGACCAGGAAGAACGTGGCCGGCACGGCATACCGCTCCAGGGTGTCGAGCACCATCGGGGTCCACTGTGGGCGGGGGCCGTCGTCGAAGGTGAGCGCCACCAGCCGCTGGCCGGTGCGGGCGCCCCAGACGACCGACACCTCGCCGTCGCCGACCTGCTGCGCGTCGCCGCCCACGGTGGCGCTGGCCGGGCCGCCGGCCAGGGGCAGCCGCCGGTCGGCGATCCAGGTGGACTGGGCCGTGACGCCGGCCCCGACGAGCGCGCCCCCGGCGAGCAGCCCGGCCCGGCGCAGCACCGCCCGCCGCCCCCACCGGCCCGCGCCGTCCGCCATGCCCGCTCCCGCGCGACAGCAGGTCACCCGCCGCGACCCGACACCGTCAGTATGCGACCTCTGACGCAGCGCAACCGGCCGGATGCGCGACCCGGCCGGACGCGCGCACGCCCCCGCCGGAGTGGACCCGGCGGGGGCGTGCGCGGTCGCGGCGGTTACTCGGCCGGCGGTGGCAGCGGCGACTGCCGGCTCTTCGGCAGGCGCAGCACCTCGAACTGGTCGGTGCCGTCCACCAGGGCCGCCGACGGCGCGGTCCCGGCAGGCACGGGCTCGGCGGCGGGCACGGGCTCGCCGGCCGGCGTCGGGCCGTCGGCGGCGGGCTCCACCGGCGGAACTCCCCGACGACGCTGCCGGCGGGCCCGCAGCGACTCCTTGGTGTTCTCCACCATCGTGTAGAGGGTCGGGACCAGGATCAGGGTGAGCATGGTGGAGCTGAGCAGGCCACCGATCACCACGATCGCCAGCGGCTTGGAGATGAAGCCGCCCTCCCCGGTCAGGCCGAACGCCATCGGCAGCAGCGCGAAGATCGTGGCGACGGCCGTCATCAGGATCGGGCGCAGCCGCCGCCGGCCGCCCTCGATCACCGCCTCGCCGACGCCCATGCCCTGCGCCCGGTACTGGTTGATCAGATCCAGCAGCACGATGGCGTTGGTCACCACGATGCCGACCAGCATCAGCACGCCGATCAGCGCCGGCACGCCCAGCGGGGTGCCGGTGGCCAGCAGCAGGCCGATCGCGCCGGTCGCCGCGAACGGCACGGAGATCAGCAGGATCAGCGCCTGGGTCAGGCTGCGGAACGTCGCCACCATGATCAGGAACACGATCGCGATGGCCGCGAGCACGGCCAGCCCCAGGTCGGCGAACGCGTCCGCCTGGTCGGCGCTGACGCCGCCGATGCTGATGGTCGCGCCGGGGACGTCGATGGCGTCCAGCTTCTTGCGCAGCTCCTCGGTGGTCGCGCCGAGGTTGGCGCCGGTCGCCGTGCCGGTGACCGTGACGCTGCGCTCCCCGTCGATGCGGGTCACCTGCTGCGGCCCCTCGGCCTGGGTGATGTCGGCGATGTCGTCGAGCTTGACCGGGCCGACGCGCAGGGCCCGCAGCTCCTCCACCGTCAGCGGCGGCTGCGCGCCGGAACGCAGCACCACGTCCTGCTGGCCGCCGTCGAAGGTGACCTGCCCCAGCGGGGTGCCCCGGTAGACCTGGGCCACGAGCTGCCCGACGGCCGCCTCGGTGAGCCCCGCCCGCGCCGCGGCCAGCCGGTCCACGGTCACGTCCACCCGCGGCACCCGCTCGGCCAGGCTGGTCGAGACGTCCTCGACGTCGGCCGTGCCGGCCATGGCGGCCCGCGCCTGCTCGGCGGCCCGGGTCAGCACCTCGGTGTCCGCCGCCTGCACGACGACCTCAAGCTGGTTGGTCGACCCGCCGGCGTCGGCCCCGCCGAAGCTCAGCTCGCCGACGGAGGCGCCGAGGGAGTCGAACTCGCGGCGCAGCTCCCGCTTCACCTCGGCGACGTCGGTCTCGCCGTCGAGCGTCACCGAGAAGGCGGCGGCGTTGTTGCCACCGCCGCCCGCCCAGGGCTGGTCGCTGCCCCCGGCGCTGACCTGGTAGGTCTCGACGCCCTCGGCCCGGTCGAGCACCGACTCGACCTGGCGGGCCGCCCGGTCGGTGGCGGCCAGGCCGCTGCCCGCCGGGAGCTGCTGGGTGATGGTCAGCGTGTCCTGACCGGAGTCGTCCAGGAAGTTGGTCTTCAGCGCGCCGGAGAGGACGACCGTGCCGAGCAGCACCACCAGCCCCAACGCGACGGTGATCCAGCGGGTGCCCCGGCTGCGGGTGGCGAACCCGATCACCGGCAGGTAGCCCCGCTGGAGCGGGCTGCGCAGCTCCTTCTCCTCGGCGGCCCGGCGCGCGGCCTCGTCGTCCGCCCCGCCCTGCTTCGGCTTGAGGAACCAGTAGGCCAGCACCGGGATCACCGTGAGCGAGACCAGCAGCGAGGCGAGCAGGGCCACCGTCACGGTGATCGCGAACGGCGCGAAGAGCTGCCCGACGAAGCCGCCGACCAGCGCGATCGGGGCGAACACGGCGACCGTGGTCAGCGTCGACGCGGTCACCGCGCCGGCCACCTCCCGGACCGCCGCGAGGATCGCCTGCCGCTTCGGCTCGCCGTATTCCAGGTGGCGTTTGATGTTCTCCAGCACCACGATCGAGTCGTCGACCACCCGGCCGACCGCGATGGTCAACGCGCCGAGGGTGAGCAGGTTGAGCGAGTAGTCGCCGATCCACAGCGCGATGAGCGCCACCAGCACCGACAGCGGGATCGACACGGCGGTGACCACGGTGGAACGCACCGACAGCAGGAAGACCAGGATGACCACGACCGCCATGACCAGGCCCAGCAGGCCCTCGGTGGTGAGGCTCTCGATGGACTTCTCCACGAACGGGGCCTGGTCGAACACGACGGTCAGGTCCGCGCCGGAGGCCGAACGCAGGTCGGCGAGGCGGTCGCGGATCTCGTGGGAGATCTCGACGGCGTTGCCGTCCGGCGCGGCGATGACGGCGATGCCGAGGCTGTCCCGGCCGTTGGTGCGGGTGAACGAGGTGGGCGGGGCGAGCTGCTGCTCCACGGCCGCCACGTCGCCGAGCTTCACCGGGGCCGTCTTCGGCGCGGTGGAGGCGAGCACGATGCCCTTGAGGTCGTCGACGGAGCGGATCGGCGTGCCCACCTGGACGGTGAGGGCCCGCGAGCCGTCGCTGACCGCGCCGGCCGGCACGGCGACGCCGTTGGTCTTCAGGGCGGCGCCGATCGCGGTCGGCGCGAGCTTCGCGGCGGCCAGCTTCGCCGGGTCCGGCGTGATCGTGACGACCTGCTCCCGGGTGCCGGTCACCGCGACGGTGCGGACCCCGTCGATGCCCTCCAGCTCCGGCACGACGGTGTCGCGCAGCCGGTCGGCCAGCGCCCGCTCGTCGCCGCCGCCGCCCGAAGCGGCGATGACCACGGCCGGGAGGTCGTCGGTGGTGCCGGTGAGGATCTGCGGGTCGACGCCCTCGGGGAGCAGGCTGTCGATCCGGTTCAGCGCGGTCTCCATCTTGTTGACCACGTTGTCCAGGTCGGTGCCGAACGTGAACTCCACCTGGACGGTGGCCGAGCCCTCGCGGGAGGTGGAGGTGACCTTCTCGAGCCCGGGGATGCCCTGGATGCTGTTCTCGATCGGCTCGGTCACCTGCGACTCGACGATCTCGGGCGCGGCGCCGGGGTAGACGGCCACGACGAACGCGCCCGGGAACTCCAGCGACGGCAGGAGTTGCTGCTTCAACGACGGGACGGCGAACAGACCGAACAGCGTCGTGACCACCGCGATGAGGGCGACCAGCCCTCGGTTGGCGAGGCTGAATCTGGCGAGCAGCGACATCGGCGTGGCTCAACTCCTGGGAAGAGAAGGATGGGACGACTCGGTAACGAAGAGTGTGCCCGACCCCATCATCCCGGTTGGTCCAGGGGTCGCGCTGCCCCGCCCCGACGGCGTGTCCCGCCCGTCGCCGCGCGGGCCGCGCCCGCCGCCCGTGGACCAGACGGCCCGTCACCCCCCGTCACCGGCCCGCCCGACCGGCCACGTCGGCGCTCGGCGGGCCGCCGCCCGGCGCGGGCTCAGGCCAGGTCGAGGGAGCGGGCGGCGGCGAGGGCGTCGTTGCCGATGGTGATCGGGGCGGGGGCCGTGGAGATGGCCCACTCCGGGTCCTTGAGGCCGTGCCCGGTGACCGTGCAGACGACCGTCGAGCCGGCCGGCACCCTGCCGGCGGCGGCCTGCTGGAGCAGCCCGGCGACGCTGGCCGCGCTGCCCAGCTCCACGAACGCGCCGACCTCGCGGGCCAGCAGCCGGTAGGCGGCCAGGATCTCCCGGTCGCTGACGGCGGCGATCAGGCCGCCGGAGGCGTCCCGGGCGTCGACGGCCTTCGTCCAGCTCGCCGGGTTGCCGATCCGGATGGCGGTGGCGATGGTCGACGGCTCGTGCACCACCTGGCCGGTGACGATCGGAGCGGCCCCGGCGGCCTGGAAGCCGTACATCTTCGGGGCCTTCGTGGCGTTGCCGTCGCGCAGGTCCTCCGAGTAGCCCATCCAGTAGGCGGAGATGTTGCCCGCGTTGCCGACCGGCAGGCAGTGGATGTCGGGCGCGTCGCCGAGCGCCTCGACGATCTCGAACGCGGCCGTCTTCTGCCCGTGCAGGCGGTCGGGGTTGACCGAGTTGACCAGCGCGACCGGGTAGTCCTGGGCGAGCTTGGCGGCCAGCGCCAGGCAGTCGTCGAAGTTGCCGGTGACCTGGAGCAGCCGCGCGCCGTGCACCAGCGCCTGGGCCAGCTTGCCCAGCGCGATCTTGCCCTGCGGCACCAGCACGGCGCAGGTGATCCCGGCGCGGGCCGCGTACGCGGCGGCGGAGGCACTGGTGTTGCCGGTCGAGGCGCAGATGATGGCCTTGTCGCCGTGCTCGACGGCCTTGGAGACCGCGAGCGTCATGCCCCGGTCCTTGAACGAGCCGGTCGGGTTGGCCCCCTCGACCTTGAGATAGACGTCACAGCCGAGCCGGGCGGAGAGCACCGGCGCGGGCAGCAGCGGGGTGTTCCCCTCGTGCAGGGTGACGACCGGGGTGGCGTCGGTGACCGGCAGCCGGTCCCGGTACGTCTCGATCAGACCCCGCCACATGTCGCTCTCCTCACCTCTACCGCCCCGCCGACAGGCCGGGCACACCCAGCGTGGACCAGCCTCGCCGACCGGCGCGCGCCGCACCTGAGCGTAACCACCAGGCGAGACGCCCACGCGCGCGCCGTGGTGGGCGCGCCGCCCGCGCGGGAGCCGGCGGGCAGCCGCGTCAGGCCCCGCCCTCGACCCGCAGGACGCTCGCCACCGACCGCACGATGTCCAGCCCGCGCAGCTCCTCCACGGTGGCGGCGAGCGCGGCGTCCGGCGCGACGTGGGTGACGATGACCAGCTCGGCGTCGCCGGAGCCGGCCGGACCGTCCGCCGAGCCCTGCCGGACCGTGGCGATGGACACGTCGTGCCGGGCGAACACCCCGGCCACCGCCGCGAGCACCCCCGGACGGTCGGCCACGTCGAGGCTGATGTGGTAGCGCGTCAGCGCCTCACCCATCGGCCGCACCGCGAGATCCGCGTACGCCGACTCGCTGGGCGCGCGCACCCCGGCGAGCCGGTTGCGGGCCACCGCCACCACGTCGCCGAGCACGGCGCTGGCGGTCGGCGCGCCGCCCGCGCCCCGGCCGTAGAACATGAGCTGCCCGGCCGCCTCGGCCTCGACGAAGACCGCGTTGAACGCGTCGCCGACGCTGGCCAGCGGGTGGGTCAGGGGAATCATCGCCGGGTGCACCCGCACGCTGACCGTCTCCCGGCCGGCGGCGTCGCGGCCCCGGGCGGCGATGCAGAGCAGCTTGATCGTGCAGCCCATCGCCTTGGCGCTGGCGACGTCGGCGGCGGTGACCTCGGTGATCCCCTCGCGGTGCACGTCGGCGGCGGTGACCCGGGTGTGGAACGCCAGCGAGGCGAGGATCGCCGCCTTGGCCGCCGCGTCGAAGCCCTCCACGTCGGCCGTCGGGTCGGCCTCGGCGTAGCCCAGCTCGGTGGCCTCCTCCAGGGCCTCGGCGAAGCCGGCCCCGGTGGCGTCCATGGCCGAGAGGATGAAGTTGGTGGTGCCGTTGACGATGCCGGTGACCCGGTTGACCCGGTCGCCGTGCAGCGATTCGCGCAGCGGGCGCAGCAGCGGGATGGCCCCGGCGACCGACGCCTCGTAGTAGAGGTCGGCACCGCCCTCGGCCGCCGCGTCGTGCAGGGCCGGGCCGTCCTCGGCGAGCAGCGCCTTGTTGGCGGTGACCACGCTCTTGCCCGCCCGCAGCGCCTCGACGAGCCAGCCCCGGGCCGGCTCGATCCCGCCGACCACCTCGACCACCACGTCGACGTCGTCCCGCTTGATCAGGCCGAGCGGGTCGGTGGTGAACAGCGCCTCGTCGACCGGCAGGTCGCCCCGGTCCCGGCCGAGCCGGCGCACGGCGATGCCGGCGATCTCCAGGGGCGCGCCGATGCGGGCCGCGAGGTCGGCCGACTGCTCGTGCAGCAGCCGTACCACCTCGCTGCCGACCGTTCCGCAGCCGAGCAGCGCCAAGCGCACAGGTGAGGTCATCCGACGTCCAATGCGAGCAGGTCCTCTTCCGTCTCCCGCCGGACGATCAGTCGCGCCCGGCCGGCGCGCACCGCCACCACCGCGGGGCGGGGCACGTGGTTGTAGTTGCTGGCCATGCTCCGGCAGTAGGCACCCGTCCCGGGCACCGCGACAAGATCTCCGGCCTGCACGTCAGCGGGCAGGAATTCATCCTTCACCACGATGTCCCCGGACTCACAGTGCTTTCCCACCACGCGGGCGAGCAGCGGCTCGGCCGTCGAGGCCCGGGAGGCCAGCGTCGCCGAGTACGACGCGTCGTAGAGGGCGGTGCGGATGTTGTCGCTCATCCCCCCGTCCACGCTCACGTAGGTGCGCAGGCCGTCGACGTCCTTGACCGTGCCGACCTCGTAGAGCGTGAACACCGCCGGGCCGACGATGGCCCGGCCGGGCTCGATGGACAGGCGCGGCACGGCCAGCCGCTCGGCGGCGCACTCCCCGTCGACGATCTTGCGCAGCCGCTTGGCCAGCTCCTGCGGGGTCGCCGGGTCGTCCTGCGTCGTGTACGCGATGCCGAAGCCGCCGCCCAGGTCCAGCTCGGGCAGCTCGACGCCCCGGGCGTCGCGGATCTGCGCCTGGAGGGCGAGCACCCGGCGGGCGGAGACCTCGAACCCGCTGGCGTCGAAGATCTGCGAGCCGATGTGCGAGTGCAGCCCGCGCAGGTCGAGCACGCCGTCGTCGATGACCTGGAAGGCGGCGGCGACCGCCGCCCCGCCGGCCAGCGAGAAGCCGAACTTCTGGTCCTCGTGCGCGGTGGCGATGAACTCGTGGGTGTGCGCCTCCACGCCGACGGTGACCCGGATCAGCACGGCGGGGCGTACCCCGCGCTCGCGGGCCAGCGCGGTGAGCCGGTCGATCTCGGTGAACGAGTCCAGGACGATCCGCCCCACCCCCGCGTCCAGGGCCCGGGTCAGCTCCGCCACCGACTTGTTGTTGCCGTGGAATCCGATCCGCTCCGCCGGCATCCCGGCCGACAGCGCGGTGGCCAGCTCGCCGCCGGTGCAGACGTCGAGGAAGAGGCCCTCCTCGGCGATCATCCGCACCACCGCCCGGCACAGGAACGCCTTGCCCGCGTAGTAGACGTCGGCGTCGGGGAAGGCCGCCCGGAAGTCGCGGCAGCGCGAGCGCAGGTCGTCCTCGTCGAGCACGTACACCGGGGTGCCGAACTCGGCCGCGATCTCGCGCACACCGAGCCCGCCGACGGCGAGCGCGCCGTCGGCGGCCCGGGTCACCGTGCGCGGCCAGAGCTGCGGCACCAGGGCGTTGACGTCGATCGGGGTACGCAGCCACGCCGGTCCCCGGCTGCCGATGTCGCCGTGCAGCGCGCCGGCCTCGTGCGCCCGCATCAGCGTTCTCCGCTTCGCGGCTGCGGGGCTCGCAAGCTCACTCCTCGCGCTCGCATGCACCGGTCTCCGCTTCGCGACTGCGGGGCTCGCAAGCTCACTCCTCGCGCTCGCATGCACCGGTCTCCGCTTCGCGACTGCGGGGCTCGCAAGCTCACTCCTCGCGCTCGCATGTCACATCCTCTCCGGGGCGGACACGCCGAGCAGCCGCAGCCCGTTGGCGATCACCGTGCGGGTGGCGTCGTTGAGCCAGAGCCGGGCCCGGTGCAGGTCGGTGACCTCCTCGTCGCCGCGCGGCAGGATCCGGCAGTTGTCGTAGAACCGGTGGTACGCCCCGGCCAGCTCCTCCAGATAGCGGGCCACCCGGTGCGGCTCCCGCAGCTCGGCGGCGGTGGCGACCACGGCCGGGAACTCGGCGAGCGCCTTGAGCAGGTCGTTCTCCTTGTCGTGGGAGAGCAGCTCGGGGCGGAACGCCTCGGCGTCGCCCCGGGTCAGCCCCACCTCGGCCGCGTTGCGGCCCACGCTGGCGGTGCGCGCCGCCACGTACTGCACGTAGTAGACCGGGTTGTCGCGGGTGGCCCGGGTCCACAGCTCCACGTCGATGTCGATCGGCGAGTCGCTGGAGTAGCGGGCCAGCGCGTACCGGGAGGCGTCCACGCCGATCGCGTCGACCAGGTCCTCCAGGGTGACCACGGTGCCGGCCCGCTTGCTCATCCGCACCGGCTGCCCGTCGCGGACCAGGTTGACCAGCTGGCCGATCAGGATCTCCAGGTTGACGGCGGGGTCGTCGCCGAAGCAGGCGGACATCGCCTTCATCCGGCCGATGTAGCCGTGGTGGTCGGCGCCCAGCATGATCACCACGCGGTCGAAGCCGCGCTCACGCTTGTCGAGGTAGTACGCGCAGTCCGCGGCGAAGTACGTCCACTCACCGTTGGACTTGCGCAGCACCCGGTCCTTGTCGTCGCCGAAGTCGGTGGTGCGCAGCCAGGTGGCCCCGTCGGCCTCGTAGAGGTGGCCCTGCTCGCGCAGCCGGGCCAGGGCGTGGTCCAGCTCGCCCCGGTCGTGCAGGTCCTTCTCGTTGAAGTAGGTGTCGAACTCCACCCCGAAGTCGCGCAGCGAGGACCTGATCTCCTCGAACATCAGCTCGACGCCCTCGACCCGGAACACCTCCTGCGCGGCGGCGTCGCCCAGCTCCAGCACGTCGGGCCGCCGGCTGCGGACCTCGGTGGCGATCTCCGCGATGTACGCGCCGCCGTAGCCGTCCTCCGGGGCGGGCTCGCCCTTGGCGGCGGCGAGCAGGGACCGGGCGAACCGGTCGATCTGGGAGCCGGCGTCGTTGAAGTAGTATTCCGTGCCCACGTCGGCGCCGGTCGCGCGCAGCAGCCGGCTCAGCGCGTCGCCGACGGCGGCCCAGCGGACCCCGCCGATGTGCACCGGGCCGGTCGGGTTCGCCGAGACGAACTCCAGGTTGATCTTCTGGCCGGCAAGGGCCGTGCCGGTGCCGTACGCCGGGCCGGCCTCGACGATCGACCGGGCGAGCTGCCCGGCGGCGGCGGCGTCGAGCCGGATGTTGAGGAAGCCCGGCCCCGCGATCTCCACCGACTTGACCCCGGGGGCCCGGCCGAGCTGCTCGGCCAGCGCGGTGGCCAGCTCCCGCGGCGGCACGCCCACCTTCTTGCTCAGCTGGAGCGCGAGCGTCGAGGCGTAGTCGCCGTGCTCGGGGTTGCGCGGTCGCTCGACGGCGGTGCGCCCCGGGAGCGCGGAGCTGTCCAGGCCCCGGTCGGCGAAGACTGCGTGGGCTGCGGAGAGGACGACCTCGGCCAGTTCTGCGGGAGTCACCGAACCATGTTATCGGGGGTAGACTCGGTCACTCGGCGGCCACCCTGCGCGTGAACACCGTCCGCCACCCACTCTGACCGACCGACCTGACGAGGCACGATGAGCATCAGCACCCCGGGCGGCCCGGAGCGCCGTCCGACCGTGGTCACCACCGGCAAGAAGCCGGCGGCGGGCCGGCCGGCGGCCGGCGCCAAGGCCGGGGCCGGCAAGTCGACGGGCGACGCCCCACGCCCCTCGGCGGGCGGCAAGGGCAAGGGCCCCCGCAAGCCGATCGCACCGGTGAAGGTGAGCCAGGGCCGCTCGTGGGGCCCGATCGCGCTGTTCACCGCGGTCGGCGTGCTCGCCGTCGCCATCATCGGCTTCGGCGCCTGGGCGACGTTCCAGGGCTCGAAGCCGTGGGAGGACCGGGCCGCCGACATCAGCGGCATCGTCAACTTCCGCAAGACGGACCCGGAGCTGGTCAAGGGCAGCAACCACCAGCAGGGCTCGATCAAGTACGCCCAGGCCCCGCCGGTGGCCGGCCCGCACAACGCGACCTGGCAGAACTGCATGGGCGACGTCTACGACGCCCCGATCGCCAACGAGCACGCGGTGCACAGCCTGGAGCACGGCGCGGTGTGGATCACCTACCGCCCCGACCTGCCGGCCGACCAGGTGACCAAGCTCAAGGAGCGGGTCCAGGGCCAGGAGAAGCTGATGCTCAGCCCGTACGAGGGGCTGGACAAGCCGATCTCCCTCCAGGCGTGGGGCTACCAGCTCAAGGTCGACAACGCAGACGACAGCCGGATCGACGAGTTCATCAAGACGCTGCGGGTGAACGCCTCCATCGAGGGTCCCACCGCCAACTGCGGCCAGCCGGGCATCACCGCCACCGGCACCACGCCGCGTGACGGCGCCGCGATGCCCACCCAGTGACCCGGGACCGAGACCACCGAGGACGAGGACACCGATGACCGCACCCACGACGACGGAACCCGACACGGCCGAGGGCCCGGCGACCGGCGACGACGGCGGCGCGCCGGGCGCGCGCCGACGCTTCGGCACCCTCGCGGTGGTCGCCGCCGTCGTGGTCGGCCTCCTCCTCGGGTACGCGGGCGGCCTGCTCACCCCGAAGCTCACCCGCCCGGGTGACGCCTCGGCCGAGGCGGGCTTCGCCCGGGACATGACCACCCACCACGCCCAGGCGGTGGAGATGGGGCTGATCGCGTTCCAGCAGGGCACCGACGCCGAGGTGGTCAGCATCGGTGGCGACATCGCCACCGGCCAGCAGGGCGAGATCGGCACCATGCAGACGTGGCTGCGTTCCTGGGGCCTCGACCCCACCGGGTCGCAGCCCCGGATGGCGTGGATGCCCGACGGCGCGGCGTCGATGAAGAACGGCCTGATGCCGGGGATGGCCACCCCGGAGCAGATGGCGAAGCTGCGGGACACCCCCCGGGGCCGGGAGAAGGACGTCCTCTTCCTGGAGATGATGATCCAGCACCACCTGGGCGGTGTGCACATGATCGACGGCATCCTCAAGGCCAGCGACGACTCCGAGGTCGTGCGGGTGGCCCAGACGATGAAGAACACGCAGCAGACCGATCTGACCAACCTCACGGCCGCGCGCGACCGGCTCTCGAAGGGCTGATCGCCGGATTCCGGCATCGAAGGCCCGCGCCCCGCCGACCCCGGCGGGGCGCGGGCCTTTTCCGGGCCGCTCGCGCGCCCATCGGCACCCCATGTCCGTTTAGATGGCGTCTGACCCTTTAGCCAGCTTGAGAGAGTTTTCTACCTACATATCGTGACCAGTTGCGATTCGGGCTCGTTGCGCAGGACGTGGGGGTTGCACTCAGAGACGCACGGCGGTCGGTCACCAGCTGGTGCCGACGCCACACCATCGGCGGTGACGGGACGGTGGCAGCCGTCCGTCGCGGACAGCGGCAGGGCGAGCCGGGAGCCCTCAGCCGCGAACAGGAACTGGAGCTGATCGACGTCCTGCGCGGCGTCCACCCCGACGAGTTCGGCCTGGACGAGGAGCTGTGGACGCGGCAGAGCCTCACCACGCTCGTCCAGCGCCGCTTCGACCCCCGGGCCGACGCGGGCGCCGTCGGGGCGTACCTGCGGGCCTGGGGGTTGGGTCCGCGCGAGCCGCGCGAGCGCGCCTGCGGGCTCTGCGTCGGCGCGGTCGAGCGCTGGGTACGCCTGGAGTACCCGGCGATCACCCGGGCCGCCCAGGAGCACCTCGCCGAGGTCTACTGGCTCGGCCGGGTGCGGCTGCGCGGCACGATGCCGGCGGCCGACGTGATCTCCGCCGTGTCGTCCCGGGGCCGGGTCCGCTTCATGATCACCACCCCGTCGGTCGACCCGCCGCTGCCCCGCGACTTCGTGCTGCGGCTCAGCGGGGCCGAGGAGAACCCGGTGCACCTCATCGTCGACGGCTCCTGGCCGAAGAACGAGTGGCCGCGCCGGCTGCCCCGGCGGATCGCCCTGCACCCGCTACCGAGCTGCGGACGGGCGATCGCGGCCTGACCCGCCGGGCCCGATACCGATTCGGCGTTCGGTGAGGACGTTTGCTAGTCTTCTCCCGTCGCTGAGCCCCCGTAGCTCAGGGGATAGAGCACCGCCCTCCGGAGGCGGGGGCGCAGGTTCGAATCCTGCCGGGGGCACCCTTGCTAGGGAATCTTTGACCAGCACGAAAAGGCCGCTGACCAGGGCGAACCCGGTCAGCGGCCTTCATCGTGTGTCCGGCTGTGTCCGGCCGTCAACGGCCCTTGGCGGGTGTCTGTGCCGAAGTGGTGCCGAAGTTTCGGCGCGGGTCAGTCGTGGCCAAGGGCCCGCTCGATACGCCGCCGCAGCGCCTCATCGCCCCCGTCAAGGCATTTTGCGTAGATCCGAAGCAGCACCTCTACCGACTGCCCGGCCCATTCGGCTACCTGCGTCGGCGGCACTCCCCCGTTGAGCCAGGTCGACACGGCGGCGTGCCGCAGGTCGTACGGCGTGCGGGCCAGCGGGGAGGCGTAGACCTCGGGCGTGAACACGGCTGCGCGGGTCCATCGCCAGATGCGGTTGATGGTGCCCTTGGGTACCTCCTCCTTGTTCCGCTCCGACACGAACAGCCGGTCGCCCTGGCCGTAGCCGAACTGCTCGACGTGGGCGTTGATCAGCGCGGTCAGCTCGGGCGGGCACGGCACAGTACGCGACTCGCCGCGCGCCCGTTGCTTGAGTTGGCGAGAATCCCGGTTCTTTCCGCTGTCGGTCCATTCGCGCCCGGCGTGCGGGGCCGCGCCGTCGAGAATGAACTCTCCCCACCCTTTCTCTGGCAAACGCAGATTCGCCTTTGCGAGGCGAGCGGCTTCCTCCGGACGCATCGCGGCGTAGTACAGGCAGCCGTAGAAGGCAACCATGCGCGGCCCGATGCGGCCCTGCTCTCGGACTCCATCGAGCAGGGTCCGCGCCTGCACCGGGTTGGCCACCGACCGCCTATCCACGGTCGTGACGGTTCTTGGCGGCTTCCACTTCAACTGCGGTAGCGGGTTGGTCGGCAGCAACCGCCGTTCCACCGCGTATTCAACCGTCGTGTTGAGAATCTTGCGGCGGCGGCTGATGACGCTCGGCGCGGCCGGCAAGCCGTCGAGTCGGATTGTCAGACCGTCCAGTACCGGACGCAGCACCTCCGGGCGACTCAGGCTGCCCACGTCGCGGGTGTTCTTCTTGACCCAGTCCAGCGCGGCCCGCACATGAGCGGGGGCATCCGGCGACTCTCGCCGGGGGGTGTTGAACGCCCAGAGGCTCAGCGCGTGCCGCAGAAGCTTGCCGTCCGGGCGGCCCTTGGTGCCGGACAGCATGAGCACGGTCAGCGCGGTCAAGGCTTCCGCGTGAGTGCGCCGGGTCGTCGCGGCGACGTGCGGCCACTTCATGTCAGCGAATGCGCAGGCGAGGTCGTACCACGACATGACGGCGGTCTCGCGGCGCATCGAGACGGGACGGCCCGATTCGATGTCGAACGCCTCACCCTTTCGCGCCGCCGAGAGCAGGTCGGATCGGAAGCTCTCGGCAAGAGCCTTGGTCTTGAAGGGCTCCTTGTTCCGCCGACCGGCGACGACCCAACGAACCCAGTACGTGCGCCCCCTCTTTCCCTCGTAGACGTCGATCGACCACACTCGAACGTCGTAGGTGGTGCTCAAGCGGCCTCCTCGTAGAGCGATTCAAGCCAGCTTTCGTAGTCATGGCGCTCGATCCGGATTTCTCCGTTCGGCAGCTTGCGGGCGGGCGGCCCCTTTCGCTTCGCTCGCCAGTCGTAGAAGGTCGATCGGCTGATTCCGAGGTCGTCGCAGACTTCGGCGATGGTCAGGTGACGATTCGGGCGAGGGGCCTTGCGGTGAGGGCGGGCCGGATCGGTCATGGCCGGGCGTCCTTCCTCGGGGTGGCGTCGAGGTAGATGCGGTGCCGGGTGGAGGGTTGCCGGTCGGGGTAGGGCCGGCTGACGCGGTTGACGGTGAGGACACGGGCGAGCGCGGTGAGGGCGGCGGCTGTTTCAGCGGGTGTGCCGTGCAGCCTGATTCGCATGCAGAGCGCCTCTCGGTCGACGGCTGCCGTCGGACTTGGAAAGCAGGAGGTATTCGCCTAGATGGGCGCAGAACGGCCCGCTGAGGGCGTCGTGGGGCCGCGATCCGGTGTTGCCCGGTGTGCGGGTGTGGGCCGGTGCGGCTGAGGGTTTCTCAGCGGGCCGTTCTGGTGGGTCGGCTTGGCCGGGGGTATCCGTACCATCCGTACCAAGCTCGTTTTGCCTGGTCAGGGGCGGTACGGATTGGATCGCGGTACGGATTAATGCGTACCGGGGGCGGCGGTGAGGGTGCGTCGTGGTACGGATCGATCCGTACCAGCGGGGTTATCCGTACCGGGGATGACCTGCGGAAACGAGGTTGGTACGGATGGTACGGATACCCCGGTGGAGGGGGTTTCCGGTTGGGGGCAGTAGCGCTGCCAGGCGTCGGTGAAGGCGTCGCGGGTGTAGCCCTTGGCCTGCCCGACGGGGAAGCGGATGGTGTCGGAGCGGATGTCGAACTCGCGGAGCAGGTCGCCGAGCCTCTTGCCGGTCAGTCCGTTGGGGCCGCTGTCGGCCCAGGGTGCTTCGGGGTCGCCGTTGAGGGCGGCGAGCAGGTCGGCGGTGGGCGCGGCGGGCGGGTCGCCGAGGGTGGCGAACGCGGTGCGGATGTCGGCGAGGAGCCGGACGCGTTGGGAGACGTTGCCGGCGTCGTCGGCTTCGGCGGTCAGGACGGTGACGGCTTGGCGGGCGCGGGCCGGCCAGGTACCCCCGGCGAGGTCGGCAACGGCCACGAGGGGTTCCCAGGTGTCGGCGGCCCGGTCCTCTACCGGCATGGGCGGTTCCGCGGCTTCGAGAATCGCAAGGTTCGCGCGGAGCCATCCGGCCAGGCGTTGCGCGACGGCGCGCAGGGCCGGGCCGTCGCGGCGGTGGCGGTAGGGGGCAACGGTCTCTCCCGGTGCGCGGCGGCGCATGCGGATGACGACGGCGCGGTCTTCGATGGTGTCGGGCATCGCGCCGATGCCGGCGAGGGCGGCCATGGCGAAGGTGGGGATCTTTTCCAGGCTCTGGGTGTTGTTGTCCCACCGGATCGCGGGCCGGTTGCGCTGGTGACCGGCGTTGAGCAGCCCGCGTAGGTCCTCGTTGGCGTCGGCGTTCTTCCCGCCGAACAGGGTGTCGGCCTCATCCACGAGCAGGGTCGGGGGTTGGCCGGTGCCGATCGCGCGGTAGACAGCGGCGGGGCTGGCGTTGACGGTGATGAGCGGGTCGTGGCAGGTGCCCTCGACCACGTCGAGCAGCCGAGACTTCCCACACCGCTTCTCCGGCGCCCGAATCACGAGGCGGGGCGCGTGCGCCCACGCGGCTTGGGCGTGGGTCGCGGCGATCCACAGCGTCACCGCGTCGACCGCTTCGGGGCTGGGGAGGATCACGTACTTGGTGAGGCAGGCGTGGACCTGGTCGAGGATCGCCGCACCGTCGTCGGGCTGGCCGGTCGTGCTGGTGGGTGGGTTCATGCGGCGAGTCCTTCGGCGTGGAAGCCACCTCGAATGGCGGCGCGGATGTCGCGGTCGGTTTGCTCGGCCTGGCGGCCGGCGGTGGTGAGGGCGGCTATCGCGTCGTCGCGGCTGATCGCATCGGCGGCGACCATCCGGGCCACACCCCGGGCGGCCCCGTAGAGGGTGGTGCGGCGGGTTCCCTCAGCGGCGGTGGTGACCGCGTGCAGGTGCGCGGCCAACAGCCGATCAGGGAAGGAGATGCCTCCCGCCGCGCGGATGCTGCTCGGGCAGTGCGGCGGGTCGGCGGGCGGTGCGGGCGGGGCCGGTCGGCAGGCATCAACCAGCGCGGGAGGCATCTCCTCCATCCCCCTGCCGGGTGCCCACTGGTACGGGCGGCCCGTGCGCGGATGCACGCTCGGGGGCAGCACCACGTACCCGCCATCGGCCTTCACGTCGACACCGGGCCCCAGCCCCTGACCGGGCTTGCCCTGGCTACACGACACGGGCTGTCCGGGGTGCCGGTAGTACAGGTGCAGGCCACCGGAGCCGGTCACCACGTACGCGGTCGGCGGCAGCAACCTCCGGCCGATGAGGGCGTTCATGGTGTCGCGGCCACCGTGGGCAGGGTCGACATCGGCCACGACCGTCCCTGACGGGGCACCGGTGCGCAGGGCGAGCTGCCCCGTAGGAACGGCGGCCACGATCGCGGCGACCCGGTCGGGGGCAGTGGTGGCGGCGTAGAAGCCGTGGCAGGTCAAACACGGGCAGGCGTCGCGGTCATGATCGGGGCCGGCATCGGTGCAGGGCGGGCAGTTGGCGACGGGCCGTTTCGACCGGGCGAGCATGAACACCGGCCAGCCCCGGGCGGCGTAGTCGAGGGCGGCGGCGAGCAGGTCGGGCATCAGGGCGTTTCCTTCCTGGCGCGGGCGGGCCGGTGGCCAGCGCCGCGCGGACGCTGGCCACCGAGCGGTGAGCGCGCGAAGCGCGCCGATCAGGCACTTCGGGTTAGGCGATCCGGCGCGGCCGGTTACTCGGCCGGCGGGCGTCCAGCGGGATGACCGGGGCGAGCCGTGCCGCCGGGGCCGGGGTCGCGGGTGCGGTGCCGGCGGCGGACAGAAGCAGGGTCATGACCTGTTGCCGGGTGCGGCCTGGTGCGTGTTCCCAGGGAAGGATGGCCGCGTGCAGGTCGACAACTGTGCGGGTGCGTAGGTGTCGGGTGAGGTGGTCGACGGCGGCGGCGTAGACCTGGGCGGTGGTGGGGTCGGTGATGGCGAACCAGCGCGGTCGGCCGAGCAGGGCGGCGCGGATCGCGCCGTAGATGCTGGCCGGGTACATGCCAGAGCGGACCACCCGACAACCGCCGTGGGTGCAGCCGTGGTGCGGGTCGTAGAGGCCGGGACCGGGGTGCCAGCCATGCCGACGCAGGTAGCCGGCGGCGGCGCGGAGGGCATCGGCCGGGGACTGCGGTAGGTGATCGGTCATCGGTGATGACCTTCCTCAGCGTTGACTGTGGGTAGTCGTCTGTGGGTGTGTGGGATCGCGCCGGGTGGGGTCCGGCGTGGTGGCGTGTGTGGGGTGTGAAGGCGGTGCGCGAGGGTGGGGGGTCGGGCGGGGTTTTCGGGCCGGAACCCCCCTGTTGGTGTGAAGCCTTCACGGCTTCACAGGCAGGTCAGAGGGTTCTACAGGGTGTGTGGGGCTATACAGGCGTGAAGGCTGTCGTGTATAGCCCCACACACGGGTTGTGTAGGGGTCAGGCTGCCTGTTGTCCGCCGATGCGGTAGCCCTCGATTGCTTGACGCAGCGTCACGGACGTGAAGCCGGCTTTGACGGCGTCGCCGATACGGATGGTGCCGCTGGCGTTGTGCCGCTCGACCCCGACATCGCGCAGGAGCCGGCCGAGTTCGGCACCGAGGGTGGCCGGGTCCATGTCGAGGCGGGTGGCGAGTTCTCCGGTGTGGATGCGTCCGCCGTTGGCGTCGGTGGCCTCCAGCGCGCGGGTCAGCAACTCTGGCACCGGGTTGAGGTGGTTCAGGGCGGCGGTCATGTCGATGCCGAGTTCGTTGATGTTGCGGGCGGCGATGGTCTTGAACCGGTCGAGGGCGGCGTCGAGGGTGTCGCCGGGGATCGGGTCGAACAGGTGCGCGATGTCCGCCCCCGCACCACCGACGGCCGGGATGGAGCCGGTAGTCGGGGCGGGCGGCGCGGTCGGGGTGGTCGCGGCCGGGGTGATGGTGATGGGGTCGGTGAACAGGGTGGGCATGGTGCGCGCCCACCGGTCGGCGTAGGCGCGGGTGCCCTTGACCGCGACCTTGCCGGCCAACTGGGCGGAGACGGCGTCGAGGTCGGGTCGCCAGGGGGCGACCGCGACGGCGGCGGCGTCGATGCGGTTGGGGTCGGTGCGGTAGCCCTTGAACGGCATGGGCGCGGCCTCGCCGGGGTTGCCGGCGAGCAGGAACCCGCAGCCTTGGTAGGGGGCGGCTTCGGCGTCGATGTTGTACTTCCAGCCGAACAGGTAGTTCAGTTCCTTCTCATCCGTGACCCGCATCCCGATCCTGATCCGGGCCTGCTCTTTGATGGCGATGGGCAGGTAGTCGTCGGTGGCGCGCAGCGCGCAGCACAGGGTGCGGACTCCGGCGGCGCGGCCGGTGTCGCTGATCTGGGCGAGCATGTTCACGATGTGCGGCGGCACGGTCTTGATCTCGTCGACCACGATCACGATCTCGGGCAGGTCCGGCCCGTCCGGGATCTTGTCGTCGTTCGCCGCCCGCATCCGCTGCTGATACGCGGGTTTGCGGCCGTTGATGATCTCGATGGCGGCGCGGACCATGATCTCCGCCTCGCCGATGCTGGTGGCGACCCAGTCCACGGCGGGGCGCGGCGCGCGGCCTTCGGCGTAGGGGGTGACCCACGGCCGGGACAGCCCGCCGCCGGCCAGGTCGATCTGCCACACGAGGGTGTCCACGCACCGGACGAGTTGGGTGTTGATGGTCTGCAACTGGTTGGTCTTACCGCTGTCGGTCTGCCCGACCAGCACACCGCAGGCGTAGCGCAGGTTGATCACGGCCTGTTCGCCGTTGCGCAGCGGCCCGATCGCGAGCGGGTTGTTGATCGATAGGGGGCTGTAGTCGTCCAGGTAGTGATCCTGGGCGAGGGCGTTGACGGTGGAGACGTGCAGCAGCACCGCGCCGCGGCTGTCGCCGGGTTCGACGGTGACCTCGCAGCCGTGCGGCAGCCGCGCGTCGGCGGCCAGCCCTTCGGTGCGGCGGGCGATGTCCCGCCACGTCGCACCCCCGGCGGGCAGGTCGGCGTCGAGGGTGAACCCGGTGCGGGTCGCCCACCCCTGCACGTTACGCACCCGCACCTTCACGTCGGTGACGCGGGCGATGCGGGCTTCCCACACGGCGGCGACCCGGTCCCGGCGGGCGGCGGCGTCCATAGCGGCGGCGTGCTGCTGGGCGGCGGTGGCGCGGCGGCGGCGAGTGCGGCCGATGGCGGTGGCGACGGTGCCGAACCCGGCGGTGCCGGCGGCGAGGGTGCCGACCGCCCACCCCGACCACACCGCATCCGTCATCAGGGCGGCGGTCGCCCACGCGCCGGGCATCATCCAGCAGCAGCCGCGCCACAGCAGCCGGTGGCCGGGCAGGTCGTCGGCCATGCCGGCGGCGACCGCGCCGGCCGCGCCGAGCGCCCCACCGATCGCGGCGAACGGGCCGGGCACCTGCGCGGCAGCAGCGATGCTCGCCGCGCCCAGGGTCGCCCCGGCGGCGTTCAACGTGCCCCAGGCGGGGTGGGGGTGCCGCCAGTGCCAGGTCGACAGGGCGTAGGCGGCCCACGACATGGCCCGCCCCCGGGCCGGCTTGGCCGGGGCAGGGGCGGGGTTGGGGGTGGCCCCCGGCACGCTGGCCGGGGGCACCATCTGCGGGTTGGTGTCGGTGCTGGTCATCAAACGTTCCACTCCTGCTCGTTGGTGCGCGGGGCTTCCTTACGGGCCAGGTCGCGTTCGTGGACCTTGCGGAACACCGGAGCGATCGTCTCGGCGGCGGCGATCGTGGCCCGCTGCACCTGGTAAAGCGCCGCGAGTGCCTCGACTACCCGGGGGTCGACGGGCCGCTCGGCGTGGGTGCGCAACGCCATCGCCTTCAAGCCCTCGGCGATGTCGAGCATCGCGGCGGGCATCTGCGCCAGATGCGCCCCGAACTCGTACATGTCATCGGGGGTGTACCTGCTCGCGGCCGATCGGAACTCCGATGCGGCCCCGGGGAGAGGGAAGTTGCCCATGGCTGCGCTACCTCCTGCGGTGATCTCCAGCGACCCGACCAGTCCGGCCGGGCCGTTGCCGTTGATGGGGTTGTTGCGCTCGCTGGCCTCCCGCGCCTTGCGGGCTTCCTCGGCGAGGCGGGCGGCTTCCTCCGGGCTACCGATCGGCTTCGGGGCCGACTTCGGGCCGGTGGATCTACCCCGGGGTGTGGCACCCGTGCGGGGGCGCACGCCCGTGATCGGCTGCGGCTTCCGGCCCTTGCTGGGGCTGCCCCGGCCGAACAGGCCACCGCCGGTGCCGCCCTTGCCCGCGCCGGGCCTGCCGCGTCCGAACAGCCCACCCCCGGAGGTGCCCTTCCCGCCGGTGGACTTGCCCCGGCCGAACAGCCCACCGCCGGTAGAGCCGTTACCCGCACGGGGCTTGGTCCGCCCGAACAGCCCACCACCGCCGGTGCCACCGGCGGCACCCTTACGGCCCGTGGGTCTGCCCAGGCCACCGGCGGCAGGGCGGCCCGCGCCCCTGCTCTTCCCGCCGGGCCTGGCCCGGCCGAACAGCCCGCCGCCGGGTGAACCCTTCCCGCCGCCGGCCCGACCCCGACCCCGGGCGCTGGTAGGGATGCCGCCAGCGGCGGCGGCCCGCCGCGACGACCGCGCCACCTGACCGGTACGCCCAGCGGCGTCGCGGCGTGCGCGGTCCCGTTTGGCCTTCCGGTCGGCTACGGCGAGTCCGGCGGCGGCGGTCGCGGCGGCGGCCAGCAGCAGCGCACCGACACCACCGGCACCGGCCCACACCGCCCCACCACCCACGGCCAGGACGTCAGCGGCACTGAGCAGCAGCGCCCCACCAGGAAACCCGGTCGGGCCGTCACCGTCGGGCGGGTCACCTCCGGTGTCGTCGGCGGTCGACTCGTCGGCCGGTCCGTCGGCGTCGGCCAGGGGCAGGCCATCACCCCCGACCTCGCCAGCGGGGCCGTGGCCCTGCTCCGGGTCGGTGGTGGGCGGCGTGGCTTCGGTCGTGTCGGTGGCCTCGATCGTGTCGGTACTCACCGGCGGCCTGCCCGGGAGCGCAGCAGCCACCGCACGATCCCGTAACCCCCGGCCGCGATCAGCAGGGCCAGCAACAGCCACCCGGTGACCTGCGCATCGCGCGCCAGCCCGAACCCGGTCGCGAACACGACCACCGGACCGCCGACCGTCAATCCGACGGCCAACCCCGCCCGCGAATCCTTCGACCCGACCGCCGCCGCAGCCACGCGCGGCCGGTCAATCTGCTCACTTCTCGGCACCATCACCGGTGCCTCCTCTCAGTGAAAGGGGTAGCGGTTGAGCACCGGTCAGCCGAACAGGACCAGGGCGGCGGTGAGCGCGGTGCCGGCCAGGCCGACGGTGAGGGCGGTGCCGGCGAGCGTCAGCAACGTCGACGCTTTCGCGTCCACCCGCACCAACTCGGCCCGCACCGTGGCCACCTCGGTAGTGAGGAACGTGGTGTCTGGCACCATCAGAGGTGCCCTCCCTTCATGTGGGGGTTGGGTGACCGGACCGGCGGCACAGCACAGGTTGCGAGCCAGGGGCTGTGCCGCCGGGCGGGGTCAGGTACGGCTACGACGGTTCGTGACCAGCAGCGCGGCCGACGCCATGACCATCAGGCCGTCAACGGCGAGGGGGCCGATGGCGATGGTGAGCGGGTCCTCGCCGAAGTGCTCCAGCAGCCCGGACAGGTGCCGGTAGGACACCACCGCGGCGACCACCGCGACCGGCAGCACACCCGCGACCCGGGCGACCACCGAACTGACCCCTTCGCCCCACGGGATGCGGGTCAGGATCTCCACCGCGACGAACAGGGCCACCGGCCAGAACACCGACAACGCCACGGCCAGCGGCGACGGGGACCACCCCGGGGCCGGGGCCCACCCGGCGGGCGCGCCGTCGGGCGGCTTCGGCAGGTAGGTATGCGCCACGTTCGCCGCGATCGACACCACCCCACCCAGGATCACCCCGACGTAGGCCCACCCCCGGCCCTGGGCCCGCTTGCCGTGCCGGTCGGGGCTGATCTTCGTACCCGGGTGACTGACCACCGTGACCTGCTCGACCTGCTCGACCGGCGCACTGTCCACGGCGACGGCCGGGGCCGGCGCGGTCGGCGTGGTCTGCTCGGCCACGATCGGGACGGGGGCCGGGTCCGGGCCGATCGGCTCCGGGTAGTCCAGCCGGGGCACGGCGGATTCGTCGGCGGCCGTTGCGGGGGTCAGCAGCGCGCCGCGCACGACCATCGCGGTGCGCAGCGTCTCGGCCCGGGTACGGTCGGCGTGCTCGGACTTGAGACGGGCGAGCAGGTCGTCAGCCTTCGCCGCACCGATGCGGAACTCACGCATCAACCGGTTCCGCGACGGGAACTGCTGCCCGGCGGGCAGCGGCAAATCACGGGCGGCCGGAAGCAACTCGTCCACGGGTTGTGGGTAGCGGGTGCCGTTGATGGTCGGGGCGGTCATGCTGCTTCCTCCTCAGGGAACGTGGCCGGGTCGGCGCAGGTCAGGCACTCGCCGAGCGAACGCGGGATGTAGTAGGAGCGGGTCACGCCGCAGATGCGGCAGGTACGGCGCGCGGTCAACGCGGCGCGGACGGCGCGGAGCTGGGCGGGGCTGGCGGTGCGCTTCGGCCGCGCCAGGTCAACCCGGTACAGGTAGGCGGCGCGGGTGCCACCGACGCCACGCCAGAGCACCTGAGCGGCGACCGGCTGAGCGGGGCGCAGGCCGGCGGCGCGCAACTGGCGGCGGGTGGCGTAGCCGGGCGGGGCACCCCTCCACCAGAAGGTAGGGATGCCGTAACGCTCCCCGTCGGGGTCCCAGTACGCGGCCCTCATCCGCGACATCACGCGACCCGGGGGGTCGCGTTCTGGCCGGCGGGGCAGCCGTAGACGGCCCGGTGCGACACCTGCTCGCCCCCGCACACCCGGCAGGCCAGGATCTTGCAGCCGTAGCGGCAGTCCGTCGTCAACCGCACCTCAATGAGGTTGCAGACGTGCGCGGGGCGGGCGGCCACCTCGGCGGCGGCCCGGGTAACCCGAGACTCGGCCCGGCGCAGCCTGCGCCAGTCCAGCGCGGTCGGCCCGCCGTCGTCGGCGGCGTAGAGCATCGCGATCTCGGCGTCGAGCAGGTCCAAGTCGGCCGCGATCAACGGCCACTCCTGCTCGATCGCGGCCAGGTCAGCGGCGGCCGGCCCCATGGCGGCGTCGTGGTCGATGGTCATTTCGATCGATTCCTTCCGGTACGGCGAGAGGACGACGGCCGGCAGGGCCGGCAGTGCTGCTCGGCGGGGGCCAGCGGGGCGAGGCCCCCGCACGCGGCGCAGGTGCGCCAGGTGGCGCTGGACTTGGTCGTGACGCGGACACACGCAGCGAGCACGGACATAGCGAGATCACCTCTCCCTACAGGTCAGGTCAGGTAGACAGCGCGGGGCGATCACGCCCCGGTCACGCACGGCCCGAACACAGCGGGCCGGGGAAAGCCCCCCGGAGCGGGGGCCGCGCCCTAACAGCGCGACCCCCGACAGGGGCGATCAGTGGCAGAAGCAACCGCGCGCCAGATCCGCCCACTCGGCCCGCTCGCTCGGGATCTACCGAGGTCGGCCACCGTGTGGATCAATGCAGGCATACCGCAGACGAATCAACGCGGCGCTTCGTGCTGTGAAGTTCTCAATGAACGTGTGCACGGCAGCCCGTACGCGCACGCCGCAGCCGAAGCCGCAACGCCGACGCCGCCAACCAACCGACAGGTTTACCCCCCTTAACTGTGCTATCCAGGGGGGTGGTGGCGACAAGTTGAACACGCTCCGCCAAGGCGAGTCAACCCCCCTTAACAAGCGAGTTCGCCCCCGCTCACAAGGCGGCAGGCGTTCGGGCGGGTCAAGCCAGCTCAGGTAGGATTAGCCCCCTTGACGAAGGGAGCGCCGGGTGAAGGACCCCGCAGCGGTAGCCACCGTGGGCGACACACGAGAGCGAGCAAGGGCCGCCCACACGCTGATCGAGGACTACCAAGCCGCGATCGCCGAACTGTCACGGATCCGGCGGGAAGCCCTTGAACAGCTCTTGGTCGACGGCATGACGCAGGCGCAGATCGCAGACCTGCTCGACATGTCTCGATCGCGGGTCTCGCAATTGCTCTCCGCTGGCACCCGCCCCGAACGTGCCTTCCTCGGCACTGGCCGGCTGACGGTTGCCATCGGAGGCAAGCAGGAGTCTGGCCGGCACGACCCGGGCGACATGCTCTCGGCCGAGAGCTTCGCGGCCTACAACGTCCTAGCGGACCTGGCCCGGACGGTCGGACTCGATGCCAACTACGAGGTAGTCCCGCCCCCAGGATTCGTGCATCTAAATCGCCCGAACCTTATTGTCCTCACCTCACCACGGCTCTTGCCTTTCGTGGGTCAGGTAATGGAAGCCGATCCACATCTGCGCTTCGCCTCAGATGAACGCGGCTGGTACCTCATCGACGGCGAAACCGAGTACCGCTCTCCCCGCGACGACGGGCAATCAGCAGACTACGGCTACATCGGCCGCTTGCCCCGACCGGACGGCAAGGGATCATTCCTGTACCTTGCTGGCACACATGCACAAGGAACGCTAGGCGCTGCTCATTTCGTCGCCAACAACCTTGCCCAGCTCCACAAGGAGCTTAAGAGCCGCCGATTCTCGATGGTGGTTCGCTGCGAGTACGACCCGGCCAACCCAAGGAAGGTTCTTTCCTGCGAGCGCGTGACTCCGATCTACCGCCACGAAAGCTGAGAAGCATGCGAATCCTTGCAGCGTCAGAGCCCTCGAAGGCAGACAAGCTCAATGAAGACTGGTTCTCGGCATCGCCGAATCTGGTCGTGGTGCTGGACGGTGCGACCGCCCGAACCGACACCGGTTGCATTCACGGCGTCTCCTGGTATGCGGCCCAGCTCGGTGCCGCAGTCTCCGCACAGGCAAGCGACGCATCAATAACGCTGCCAACAGCACTGGCGGCGGCGATTAAGACCGTCGCCGAGAAGCATCCCGACTGTGACCTAACGAGCCCCGGCACCCCCTCAGCTGCCGTGGCCATTCTCCGTCGGACGCCGAGTCACCTCGAATACCTGGTCCTCGGAGATGTCGGCATCATCCTTGCTTCCGAGTCTCATCTAAGTGTCATCATTGATGATCGGGTGGATAAGACTGCACAGGCAGAGCGCCGAGAAGCGGACGAACACCCGATCGGCTCGGCAGAGAAGGCCAATGCCCTTATCCGAATGAAGCACGCCGAACTAGCCGCCCGAAACACCAAGGGCGGTTTCTGGGTTTCGGCAGCAGACCCCACGGTCGTCAGCCACGCAATCATCGAATCAGTGCCCATCGAAACCGTCACTCGATCGATCGTCTTGACCGATGGCGCGGCAAGGCTCGTGCGAATGTTCAACGACGTTAGCTGGAAACAAATGCTTGAGTTACTAGAAAGCCAAGGACCCAGCGAAGCACTCCGGCGTGTGCGACAGCTTGAAGAGTCCGACCCGATCGCTACCCGATGGCCTCGCAACAAAAAGAGCGATGACGCCACTCTCGTATACGTCGCGGACCCTCGATAGCAGCCCACAGGCGGCTTCACCTCAAGTCGATCGGCGAGAAATGCAATCTTCACCGACACAGGGATCGGATCACTCCGGATCCCAAGAGGCTTTTGAGGCGCTAGAAATCAATACCTTTTCAGCAACGAACCGTACGATGTCTATATCGTGATTGAGCCTGCTCGCTTCGGCACTGAAGGGAAGCAGCAGTGGCGCTTGCGTAGGTCCTCCGCCGTCTTTGGCATGAACGATACGGCAGCGAATTTCGTAGACTCTTTCTGCCACCTGATCGCCGAGCGGCGAGCCGGCGTCCTTGAGGGCTAGAGGCTTCACCGACTTAAGGCCGTTCTTACGATTCGACACGAAAGCAACCCGCTCGGGATCCGCCGCGATGAAGTCTCTCAAGTCGTCATCATTCACGCAGTGCCGGATAGTCGACTTTAGCTGATCACGTTCAGTGAGGTGCATCTTATTGCGAATCGCCTGCGATAGGCGCGCAAGATCCAAATCCCTGTCTGCATTGAAGTTTGGGTCTATAACAATCTGACGCAGCCGACGCAGCGTATCGCGTTCAGCGTAGGTCGGAAAGAAATACTCGGCAACCTGATAGAACGCAAGAAAGCGCAGGAGCGGAAGCTTCTCCGATGACTGCGCATACCGAAATAGCGACATCGCTTCCGCCGAGTACTTCAGGCCAGGGGTTACCGGCGGCGCTTTCACTTCATCGACCATCGCAGTTAGCGCGATGTACTCCGGCAAAGGCGTCAGGTCGACCGCCACCCCGTGCACGACCCACAGTTCAAACAAGACGGCATCGACGACCTGTTGTACAGAACCAAACAGACGCTCGCGGCCTCGGAGCCCACTATTCAATCCGCTAATATACAAGCTGGGCGGGACAACAATGCTCTCGCTTGGTTTGCCGCCCGCCACCCGAAGCGCAGCACTAGCAGGCCCAATTCGGACCCGCAATGCAGATCCAGAACGAGGCGCGAAGTCGATAACCATATTCGAAGTAAAGCTCCGCTGCAATCTCGAACCAGCAAACTCTGCGGCACCAGCAAGGCGCACAAGTTTCCGATAATGCTGAATCGTTACTGGTGTCAAGATTAGTTCAGCTTCCGACAGCTTTGCATTATCTACCGCAAAGTAATCACCCAAGAAGGTCCAGTACTCAAAATCGGCTGACAAGTAAATGGCTGCGTTGCGCGCGTGGACGAAGATGTCACGCGGCTCTCCCCCCGAAGTCGGCAATGTTATGCGAAGAACTGAATCGTTTTTCAGGTCAGAAATATCATGGCACGGCAAACCAGCACTCTCAGCACGCTGACGAACTTGCGACATCAGGCGGCTAGCGGCCGAAGGCGGCTCATCACTCACCGCGTGATCGTAACTCCAGCTCATGTCACCTGCCTCGCCCGCGCATACCGGGCCGCGCCCCCCTGTGCCGAATACGTGCCAAAAACAACGCGCGGCCTCTGACTTTTGGCAAGTTTTCCCAGTTCAAGCGCCGGATGGGCCTGAGAGAAGGTCCGCCCTCCGGAGGCGGGGGCGCAGGTTCGAATCCTGCCGGGGGCACCTGAGCAGACCAGCACGAAAAGGCCGCCGACCAGGGTGAACCCGGTCAGCGGCCTTTATCGTGTGCCCGGCCGCGCCCGGTCGTCGGCGCTCTTCCCGTTCGCGTGGGGTCGAGGTCGACGCACGAGGCCGGTCGCGCCTTGCAGTCGACGAACGCGTTCGTTACGATCGCGTTCATGAGTCCTCGGCGCGTTCCCGTGAGTCGCCGCGACCGCCCCGCCAAGCCGCCGCTGAGCCGGGACGGGGTGGTGAGCGTCGCCCTGCGCGTCATGCGCGAGGAGGGGCTGGAGCGGGTCACGATGCGCCGGCTGGCGGCGGAGCTCGACACCGGCCCGGCCTCCCTGTACGTCTACGTCGACAACCTGGCCGAGATGCACGCCGCCCTGCTCGACGCCCTGATCGCGGATCTTCCGCTGCCGTCCGGCGACGAGCCCCGGCGCTGGCGGGAGGACCTGATCGACCTGCTCGACGCGTACACCCGGATCCTCATGGGCCATCCGGGCCTGGCCCGGTCGGCGCTGGTGCTGCGCCCCTCCGGGCCGCACTATCTCCGGCTGGTCGATGCGGTGCTGGGCCTGCTGCACGCGGGCGGCATCCCCGCGCGGCAGGCCGCCTGGGGCCTCGACCTGCTGTTGCAGCACGCCACGGCCACCGCCGCCGAACAGGGCACCCGGGGCGAGTCGGCCGACGCCGACGGCGAGGTGCGCCACCAGGTGTCGGCCGTGGCCGACGCCGATCCGGACGACCACCCCCACCTCCACCGCGCCCGCGGCGAGCTGTTCTCCGGCACGGGCGAGCAGCGGGTGCGGTGGGCGTTCACCACACTCCTCGACGGCCTCGCCGCCGGCCGGGCCGGCGACTGACCGCCGCCCGGCCGCGCGGCGGCCTTCCATGACCGCTCCGAACGCGTTCGTCAGGAACGCGTTCGACGCTCGCGACCAGCAGCATCCCCACCCTGAAGGAGACCCGTGCGCACACCATCGATCGGCATCGTCGGCGGCGGACTGGGCGGCCTCACGCTCGCCCGCGTCCTGCACGTCCACGGCATCCCCGCCACCGTCTACGAGCGCGACGCCGCACCGGACGCCCGCACCCAGGGCGGCATGCTCGACATCCACCGGCAGAACGGCCAGGTCGCCCTGCGGGCCGCCGGCCTGCACGAGCAGTTCCTGCGCCTCGTCCACCCCGGCGGGCAGGCCGTGCGGGTGCTCGACCGGCACGGCACCGTGCACCTGGACGAGGCCGACGACGCCGACGGCGACCGCCCCGAGGTCAACCGGGGCCACCTGCGCCGGCTGCTGCTGGACTCCCTGCCCGCGGGCACCGTCCGCTGGGGCGGCGGGGTCACCGCCGCCCGCCCCCTCGGCGACGGGCGGCACGAGCTGACCCTCGCCGACGGCGGCACCGCCACCACCGACCTGCTCGTGGGCGCCGACGGCGCCTGGTCCCGGATCCGCCCGCTGCTCTCCGCCGCCACGCCCACGTACTCCGGGTTGTCGTTCGTCGAGGTCACCCTGCGCGACGCCGACCGCCGACATCCCGCGCACGCCGCGCTCGTCGGGCCCGGAATGCTGTTCGCCCTCGGCCCCGGGCGGGGCTTCCTGGCCCACCGGGAGACCGACGACAGCCTGCACGTCTACGTCGCCCTCCGGGTGCCCGAGGGCGGACTCGCCGGCCTCGGCACCGGCGCGGCCCCGGGGCACCGGCGGTCGGGCGACGAACCGGGGCACCGGCGGCCAAGCGGCGAACCGGCCCGGTCCTTCCTGCTCGACCGGTTCGCCGGCTGGGCGCCCGAGCTGCGGGCGCTGATCACCGACGCCGACGGCCCCCTGGTGCCGCGCGCCATCCACGCCCTGCCGGTCGGCCACCGCTGGGACCGCGTGCCCGGCGTCACCCTGCTCGGCGACGCCGCCCACCTCATGTCGCCCTTCGCCGGGGAGGGCGCCAACCTCGCCATGCTCGACGGCGCCGAGCTCGGCCGGGCCATCGCCGCCCGCCCCGACGACGTCGAAAGCGCGCTGGCGGAGTACGAACGGGCGCTGTTCCCCCGCGCCGAGGAGGCTGCCCGGGAATCCGCCGCGAACCTGGAGATCTGCTTCCGCGACGACGCACCGAACGGCCTCGTCGACCGCTTCGCCGCGTACGGCGAGGCCCGCTGACGGCCGCCGGGCACACGGGGGCTCCGGCGGCGGGCCGGCGGGGATCGGCGACGTGACGACGGAGATCGGCGTGCCGGCGTACCGGTCGCCCGGCCGCTACGGCGACTGCGCGGCGCGGCGGGCCCGCGCCCGGCGGCGGCCCTCGTGCATCGCCTGCACGCGGGCGACCGGGATGCCGCGCCCCTGCTCGACCAGGTCGTCGGGGAGGCGCTGCGGCGGCGGCAGCAGCCCCGCCCACGGGTCGCGGTCCGCGACCAGCGCGGGCACCGTCCGCACGGTGAAGTCGGCGGGGGCGACCGCGCCGAGATCGTCCCACCCCACGGGGTACGACACGGGCAGCCCCGGGCGCAGCCGGGGGCTGAACACGGCCACCAGGCTCGCCCCACCCACCCGGGTCGAGTCGACGAACACCCGGCCGCCCCGGTCCTCGCGGATGAAGGCGGTGGTGGCCAGCGCCGGGTCGAGCCGCTCGGCCCGGACGGCGAGAGCCCGGGTGGCGGCGGCGGCCTCCTCGGCGCTCGTCGCCCCGTCCACCGGGACGAGGACGTGCAGCCCCTTCGCCCCGCTGGTCTTGACCGCACCGGCGAGCCCGGCGTCGGCGAGCGCCTGCCGCACCAGCCGGGCGGCGGCCACGGCCACGCCGAAGTCGGCCCCCTCCGGCGGGTCCAGGTCCAGCACCAGGTGGGTCGGGTGCCCCGGGCGGTCGGCCGTCGAGAGGGTCGGGTGGTACTCCACCGCGCGCTGGTTGGCGAACCAGAGCAGCGTCCGCCGGTCGTCGCAGAGGGCGTACGACACGTCGCGGTGGGACGCCTCGGCCCAGACCGACGTCCGGCGTACCCAGTCGGGGGTGTACTTCGGCAGGTTCTTCTGCATGAACGGCGCCTGCCCGCGCAGCGCCCGCACCACCGACAGCGGCCGGTCTCGCAGCCACGGCACCAGCCGCCCGTGGACGGCGTCGAGATAGTCGACCAGGTCCCGCTTGCTCGCCCCGACCCCGGGGGCGAGGGGCTGGTCGAGGTTGGTCAGCGACACCCCGTCGCGGGTCTGCTCCGCGCTGCTCATCGTCCCACCCTGGCCCCCCGCCCGCCGGCCGGCAACCGGAACGGGCCCACCGGATCGGCCTCGCCGGCCGGGCCGGGCTGGTTAGGAAGGGGCCCTTCCTATACCGAAAGCGTTAACCAGGGGCCCTTCCTTACGCGTAGGGGTTGGCGCCGGAGCGGACGGCGTCGAGCAGCCCGGCGATCCGCGCCTGGCTGACCCGGTACGGGCCGGGGCCGAAGCTCACCCGGGACACGCCCAGCGCGGCCAGCTCGGCCAGGCTCGGCCCGCCCGGTTTGAAGCCGACGTTCACCGGGGCGGGCACGGCGGACACGAGTTCCGCGATCCCCTCCGGCTCGGCGAGGAAGATCGGATAGACGCAGTCAGCCCCGGCGGCCCGGTAGAGCTGCCCCCGGCGGACCGCCTCGGCGGTGCGGCCCGCCGGGTCGCCGGCCCCGCGCAGGTAGAGGTCGATGCGCGCGTTGAGCACCAGCGGCACCCCGGCCGCGTCGGCCGCCGCCCGCACGGCGGCCAGCAGGTCGGCCTGCTCCTCGGCGTCGTACAGCGCGCCGGTGCGCGGGTCGGAGTCCTCCAGGTTGCACCCGACGACCCCGGTGGCGAGCATCCGTTCGACCAGTTCGGCGGGGCGCAGGCCGTACCCCCGCTCCAGGTCGGCGGTGACCGGGACGGGCACGGCGCGCACCATCCGGGCGACGGCGGCGAACATCTCCTCGACCGGGGTGTCCTCGCCGTCGGCGTACCCGAGGGACTCGGCGACGGCGGCGCTGCTGGTGGCGACGGCCGCGAAGCCGGCCGCGACGACCGCCCGGGCCGAGCCGGCGTCCCAGGCGTTGGGCAACACCAGCGGGTCGCCGGACTTGTGCAGGGCGCGCAGCGCGTCCGCGCGCTCGACGGAGGTCGATGGGTTCTCGGTCATCCCCGCATCATGGCACCCCGGGGCGCGGGCCCGGTTCTTCGAGCGGGCCGTGTCCGGCGTCGCCGCCGGCCGGTGCCGTCCGACCCGACCCCAGCCGGTGCCGTCCGACCCGACCCCAGCCGGTGCCGTCCGACCCGACCCCGGCCGGTGCCGTCCAACCCCGGCCGGTGCCGGTTCCGCCACCGGCGGGCGGCGCTGTGGCCAACGCCACCCGATTCCTCTGACCGATCGGTCAGGGTCTGACCGATCGGTCAGGCATGCTGGTGGGCGGGAGGTGGCCGGCATGGCACGGGCGGTACCGGAGACACACGCGGAGATCCTCGCGGCGGCGGGGCGGCGGTTCGCCGTCACCGGGTACAAGGGCACCTCGTTGCAGGACATCGCCCGCGAGGTGGGCGTCTCGAAGGCCACCGTGCTCTACCACTTCGCCAATAAGGAGGCCCTGCTCAGCGAGCTGATGGCCCCGGAGCTGGCGGCGGTGGTCGAGCTCGACCAGCGGATCGCCGGGCTCGCCGGCGACCGGGCCCAGCGGGTCGCCGCCGAGGGCTTCGTCGACCTCGCGGTGCGCTTCCGCCGGCAGATCGCGCTGCTGCGCGGCGAGTTCCCCGTGCTGCTCCAGCAGCCGGCCTTCGCGCACGTGCAGCAGATCTCCGAACGGCTGGTCGCGGCCTTCGCCGGCCACTCGCCGCGCCCGGCCGCCCGGGTCGCGGCCCTGGTCGTGCTCGCCGGGATCGCCGAGACCTGCGGCGAGTTCGACGACCTCGACGACGACGCGCTACGCGACGCGCTGCTCGGCCTCGTCCGGCGGGCGCTGGTGCCGCCGACCGACCCGACGCCGGCTGACCCGACGCCGCCCGGTCGGCCCGACGGCTCCCCCCACGACGACTCCACCACCACGGTTTGACCCACGACAGACTCCACCCACGACCGAGGACAAGGATCTGATGGCGACCCTGTTGTACCGGCTCGGCCGGGCCTCACTACGCCACCGGCGGCTCGTCGCCGTCGTCTGGCTCGTCGTGCTCGTCGGCCTCGGCATCGCCGCGGCGACGCTGCGCGGCCCGACGGCGAGCAACTTCACCATGCCCGGCACCGAGTCCCAGCGCGCGATCGACCTGCTCGCCGAGCGGTTCCCGGCGGCCAGCGGGGCCACCGGCACCATCGCCGTCAAGGCGCCGGCGGACGGCCAGCTCGCCACGCCCGAGGGGCAGGCCCTGGTCAAGCAGGTGACCCAGGAGGCGGCCACCCTGCCCGGGGTGGTCGGCGCAGTGGACCCGTACCAGTCCCAGGCGATCTCCCCCAACGGCCGGTACGCGCTGATCCAGGTGCAGTTCGCCGGCCGCGCCGACGACGTCACCGACGACCAGCGCGACGCGTACGAGCAGGTGGGCGCGCAGGCCGAGGCGCAGGGTTGGCAGATCGCCCCGGGCGGCGAGGTGCTCGGCGGCGAGCCGGAGGTCGGCTCCACCGAGGCGCTGGGCGTCCTGGTGGCGGCGATCGTCCTGGTCATCACGTTCGGGTCGCTGGTCGCGGCCGGGATGACCATGCTCAACGCGCTGATCGGCGTCGGCGTCGGCATGGCCGGCCTCTACGCGCTCTCCGGCACCATCGAGCTGACCAGCACCGCGCCGATCCTGGCCCTGATGCTCGGCCTCGCGGTCGGCATCGACTACTCGCTGTTCATCACCTCCCGCCACCGGCAGCACCTGATCGAGGGTCTCTCCCCCGAGGAGGCGGTCGGCCGCGCCGTCGGCACCGCCGGCTCCGCCGTGGTCTTCGCCGGGGCCACCGTGGTCATCGCGCTGGCCGGTCTCGCCGTGGTGGACATCCCGTTCCTCACCGTCATGGGCCTGGCCGCCGCCGGCACGGTGAGCATCGCCGTGCTGGTCGCCATCACCCTCGCCCCCGCGCTGCTCGGCTTCGCCGGCCACCGGGTGCTCCCCCGCCGGCTGCGCCGGGCCGGCAGCACCGCGGCCGCCGCGCCGGCGAACGGCGTCGCAGCCGGTGAGCGCACCGGGCCGGAAGGCGCCGAGGACCGGTCCGGCTTCGGCTTCCGCTGGGCCCGCCTGGTCACCCGGCTGCGCGTACCGGTGATCCTGGTGGCCCTACTCGGCCTGGGCCTGCTCGCGGTGCCCGCCCCCGACATGCGGCTGGCCCTGCCGGACGCCAGCACCGCCGCCGCGGGCTCGCCGGCCCGGGTCAACAACGACCTGGTCCGGGAGGGCTTCGGCCCCGGCTTCACCGGCCGCCTCGCGGTGCTCGTCACGTCCGACTCCCCGCAGGCCACCGCCGCCGCGGCCCCGCAGGTCGCCAAGCTGGTCCAGGCCACGGACGGGGTGCTCGCGGTGGCCCCGCCGCAGACCGACCCGACCGGGCGGACCGCGCTGCTCGGGGTGATCCCCCGCAGCGGCCCGACCGACGAGGCGACCGAGGATCTGGTGCACGACATCCGCCGCCAGGTCGCCGACGTCGACGGGGCGGACGTGCTGCTGACCGGCGCGACCGCGATCGGCATCGACGTGTCGGAGAAGCTCTCGGACGCGCTGCCGGTCTATCTGCTGCTGGTCGTCGGCCTGTCGATCCTGCTGCTGATGCTGGTGTTCCGGTCGATCCTGGTGCCGGTCAAGGCGGCGCTGGGCTTCCTGCTCACGGTCGCCGCGACGTTCGGCATCACGGTGGCGGTGTTCCAGGAGGGGACGCTGGCCGGGCTGGTCGGCCTCGACACCCCGGGGCCGCTGGTCAGCTTCCTGCCGATCCTGCTCATCGGCATCCTGTTCGGCCTGGCCATGGACTACGAGGTGTTCCTGGTCTCCCGGATGCGGGAGGACTACGTGCACGGCGACACCGCGCGCCAGGCCACGATCAACGGCATGGGCCACGGCGCGCGCGTCGTCACCGCCGCCGCGCTCATCATGATCTCGGTCTTCGGCGGCTTCGTGTTCCTCGACGACCCGGTGATCAAGTCGATGGGCTTCGCGCTCGCCGCCGGGGTCGCGATCGACGCCTTCGTGGTCCGGATGACCATCGTGCCGGCGGTGATGTCGCTGCTCAACACGGCGGCGTGGTGGATCCCCCGCTGGCTGGACAAGGTCCTGCCCAACGTGGACGTCGAGGGCGAGGGCCTGCGCACCCACCTGGCCGAGAAGGAACCGGCCAACGTCTGAGCGGTGCAAGGAGGGGCCCCCTGTTAACGCTTTCTGTTGCACAGGGGGCCCCTGCAAACACCTGAGCGGGCGCGCTCAGGCGAGCGTGCCCAGCGCCTCGGTCAGCTCCGCCGGGGAGGAGAACTCCTCCGCCGGCAGCGCGCGCAGCATCTGCAACACCTCGGTGCCGACCCCGTTCTCCTGCCCCCAGCGGACCAGGTCCTCCCGGGAGACCGGGTAGTCGAGCCCGGCCAGGTGCTCCTGCAACTCCACCCCACTGACGGTCATGTCTGCCGGCTACCCGTTCGGCCCCGCTCCATGCCCGCCCCGGCAGCCCCGCCCGGCGGGCCCGCCGGGCGGTTTGTCCCGGCGGGGGCCGGGTAGCCGCGGACATGCTGGTACAGCGGCTCGGCGCGCCGAGCGACTTCGATCCCCTGCTGGACCGGATCCGGGGTGCCCGGATCGTCATGATCGGCGAGGCGACGCACGGCACCCACGACTACTACCGCCTCCGCGAGCAGCTCACCCGGCGGCTCATCGCCGAGCAGGGCTTCCGCTTCGTCGCCGTCGAGGGGGACTGGCCGGACTGCGAGCGCGTACACCGGTCGGTCACCGCCGCGCCCGGCGGGCTCGCCGACCCGCAGGCCGCGCTGGAACGCTTCACCCGCTGGCCGACCTGGATGTGGTCCAACGCCGAGGTGGCGCGCTTCTGCCGCTGGCTGCGCGCCTGGAACCAGGAGCGCCCCCGGGAGCAGCGCGCCGGCTTCCACGGGCTCGACGTCTACAGCCTCTGGGAGTCCATGCAGGCGATCTTCGACTACCTGGGCGAGGAGGAACCGGCCTCGTTGGAGGCCGCGCAGGAGGCGTACCGGTGCTTCGAGCCGTACGGGCGGCGCATCGAGGAGTACGGGGCGGCCAGCCGGTTCGTCTCGGCCCGCTGCGAGGAGGAGGTGGTGCGGCTGTTGGCGCGTACCCGGGAACAGGCCACCGCGGACGGCCCGGACCGCTTCTCGGCCTGGCAGAACGCGGAGGTGGTGGCCGGCGCGGAACGCTACTACCGGGCGATGATGGGCGGCGGTCCGCACTCGTGGAACGTCCGGGACATCCACATGGCGGACACCCTGGACCGGCTGCTGGACTTCCACGGCCCCGGCTCGCGGGGGATCGTGTGGGCGCACAACACCCACGTCGGCGACGCCCGGGCCACCGACATGGCCGCCGACGGGATGGTCAACATCGGCCAGCTCGCCCGGGAACGGCACGGCGCGGACGCCGTGGTGCTGGTCGGCTTCGGCAGCTACCGGGGCACCGTCGTCGCCGCGCCACGCTGGGGCTCCCCCGCCGAGGAGATGGTGGTGCCGCCCGCCCGCCCCGGCTCGGTCGAGCGGCGGCTGCACGAACTGCTGCCGGAGCGGGCGGTGCTGGTCTTCGGCGGCGCCGACCAGCCCGGCTGGGTCACCGAGGAGCAGGACCACCGGGCGGTCGGCGTCGTGTACGACCCGAGCTTCGAGTCGTGGGGCAACTACGTGCCGACCCGGCTGGGCGAGCGCTACGACGCGTTCGTCTGGTGCGACGACACCCGGGGCCTTCATCCGCTGCCGGCGCTCACCTCGTTCGGCGAGATGGAGACGTACCCGGCGGGGGTGTGACCCTCAGCGGAGCAGGCGGTGCAGGGCGATCCGGTGCGGTCTCAGTCGGACACGGTGACGGTGCGGCCCTCGGCGCGGGCCGTCTCGGCGGCGGCGAGGACGGCCACCACGTCGCGGCCGAACCGCACGTCGCACCGGTGGTCCCGGGTGCCGGCGTCGATCTCCTCCAGGAGCTGGTCGATGGCCACCCCGAACGCGGTCAGCGAGCTGCCGTCGCCGGGCGGGACCGGCTCGACGCCGCCGTCGCCGTAGAAGGCGAACTCGGTGGCGACGGCCTCGGGCGGGGCGTCGAGGGTCAGCGAGACCGTGCTCGTCGCGCCGCCGGAGTGGGTGAGCAGCAGGTGGACCATGCCGCGCGGGCCGTCCATCGCGGCGACCCGGGTCACCGGGCCGAGCACCGGCAGGATGATCGACAGGGCGTGCGGGCCGATGTCCCACAGCGCGCCCCGGTCGCGACGCCACTGGGAGCCGCCGTACGGGCTGCCGGGCTGGAAGATCGACCCGAAGCGGACCGCCTTGGCGGTGTGCCAGCCGCCCGCGGCGGCGGCCGAGGCGAGGAAGCCGGCGATGTTCGGCTGGAAGCGGCTGGTGAAGAAGACCACGGAGGCGACGCCGGACTGTGCGGCGGCGGCGACCACCCGGTCGGCGTCGGCGACCGTCAGCGCCAGTGGCTTGTCCAGCAGCAGGTGCCGCCCGGCCGTGGCGGCGCGGACGGCGACGTCGGCCTGGACGTCCGGCGGCAGCGCCACGGCGACCGCGTCGCAGGCGTCGAGCAGCGCGTCGACCTCGGTGAACGCGGGCACCCCGTGCCGTCGGGCCAGCGCGGCGGCGCGCTCGGGGTTGCGGCCCCAGACGCCGGCCAGCTCGGCGCGGGGGTGCGCGCCGATGCCCGCCGCGTGCGTCTCGGCCGCCCAGTGGCCGGTGCCGAACAAGCCGAACCGCAACACGGTCCACCCCCGGTGTCCGTCGTCGGCGCCGGCGAGCCCGGAGCCGTGATCCACGCTAGCCCGCCCGCCCCCACCCGACGCAGTCGACGCGTCGGGAACGCCGAACGCGGTCGGACGGGCACGGGGCGGGACGCGGCAGCGGACGGACCGGGCCGGGGGCGTGTACTACGCCGGTTAGTAGGCTGTCCCGGTGACCGAGACTGCGACGCCGTTGGCGTCGATGACCAGCGCGGCGGCCGGCTCCCCGGTGGACGGGGTGCTGGCGACGGCGACGATCGTGCTGTCGCTCGTACTCGCCGGGTGGGCGCTGGTGGCGGCGGTGCGCAACCGGCCGCCGGACCGGGCGCAGCTCGCCGGCCTGGCCCTGCTGGAGCTGGCGCTGCTAGCGCTGGCCGTGGTGGCGCTGGTCGCCCTCGGCGGCGGCGAGCGGCCGGGCGAGCCGGGCGCGTTCTTCGGCTACCTGGTGACGCTGGTCTGCCTGCCGCCGCTGGCCTGGGTGCTGGCCCGGATGGAGCCGACCCGGTGGGGCTCGGCGATCGTCTGCGCGATCTGCGTGGTCACGCCGGTCGTGGTGGTCCGGCTCCAGCAGACCTGGGAGGTCGTCGGTGGTTGAGACCGAGACGCACCCGCCCGCCACCAACACCGGGCCCGGCCGGCTGCTGATCGCCGTGTACCTGCTGTTCGCCATCGCCGCGACGTCCCGGGCGGGCCTGCAGATCGCCACGCGGTTCGCCGAGGCCCCGGTGGCGTACGTGCTGTCGGCGCTGGCCGCGCTGGTCTACATCGTGGCCGCCGTGGGGCTGGCCCGCGCCGGGCACGCCGGCCGGCGGGTCGCGCTGGCCTGCTGCTCGGTGGAGCTGGTCGGGGTGGTCGGCGTGGGCCTGCTCAGCCTCGCCGACCCGGCGCTGTTCCCCGACGAGACGGTCTGGTCCGGGTTCGGCAGCGGGTACGGCTACGTCCCGCTGGTGCTGCCGGTGCTCGGCCTGCTCTGGCTCTGGCGCACCCGCACCCGCTGACGCCCCGCCCCACCTCACCGCCGGCGGGGTGAGAAGGGTGCCCCTCTATGCAGAAAGCGTTAACAAGGTGCCCTTCCTTGCACCTCAGTCCTTCGGGCCGCCCGCGACGTAGACGACCTGGCCGGAGACGAACGACGCGCCCTCGCTGACCAGGAACGAGATGGTGTGCGCCACGTCCTCGGGGCGGCCGACGCGGCGCACCGGGATCTCCGACTCGGCGTGCTTCTGGAACGCCTCGAAGTCCACCTTCATCCGGGCGGCGGTGGCGGCGGTCATGTCGGTGACGATGAACCCGGGCGCGACCGCGTTGACGGTCACCCCGAACGGGCCCAGCTCGATGGCGAGGGTCTTGGTGAAGCCCTGCAGGCCAGCCTTCGCCGCCGCGTAGTTGGCCTGACCCCGGTTGCCCAGCGCGGAGGTGCTGGACAGGTTGACGATCCGGCCCCAGCGCCGCTCGACCATGTGCTGCTGGGCGGCCTGGCTGAACAGGAACGCGCCGCGCAGGTGCACGGCCATGACCGTGTCCCAGTCGGCGTCGGTCATCTTGAACAGCAGGTTGTCGCGGAGCACGCCGGCGTTGTTGACCAGCACGGTGGGCGCGCCCAGGTCGGCGGCGACCCGCTCGACGGCGGCGGTGACCTGGGCCCGGTCGGCGACGTCCGCGCCGACGCCGAGCGCCCGGCCGCCGGCGGCCACGATCGCGTCGACGGTGTCGGCGGTGGCCGCCTCGTCGATGTCGACCACGGCGACGGCCAGCCCGTCGGCGGCCAGCCTGCGGGCGGTGGCCGCCCCGATCCCCCGCGCGGCCCCGGTCACGATGGCGACCCGCTGCTCCTCCGACATGCCTACCTCCCGGTAACCTACGCCCGACCCGGGGAGCGTAACCCACCGGCCCGGGGTCAGAACGTGTCGCCGCGGCAGAGCCGGATCCAGCGGTAGCCGTAGCCGGCGAGCTTCAGCGAGTCGAGCTTGCCCACCTCGCCGTACCGCCGGTCGGCGAGCACGTCCATCGGCAGGTCCGCCTCGGCGGCGAGCATGCCCAGGTCGACCTCCACGTCGTCGGTGCCGAGGTTGTGCAGGAAGACCATCGTCCCGGTCGGGCCGTCGGCCCGGTGCGCCAGCACCCCGGCCGGCATCGGCACGTCGATGTGGGTGGTCGACCCGGAGCCGATCTCCGGGGCCTCGCGCAGCGTGCGGATCATCCGCTCGAACCACGACAGCAGCGAGCGCGGGTCGCCGCGCTGGGCGGTCACGTTGACCTTCTCGTACGAGTAGTCGCCCGAGTCGATCACGGGGCGGACCAGTTTCTCCGGGTCCGCCGTGGAGAAGCCGGCGTTCGGCTTGAACGACCACTGCATCGGGGTACGGATCGCCTCCCGCCCCGGCAGCGACAGGTCCTCGCCCATGCCGATCTCCTCGCCGTAGCGCAGCACCGGCGTGCCGCGCAGCGAGAACTGGAGCGCGTACGCCAGCTCGACGCGGCGGCGGTCGTTGCCGAGCATCGGGGCGAGCCGGCGACGGATGCCCCGGTCATAGATGCGCATGCGCTCCTCGGGGCCGAACTCGGCGTACACCTGGTCGCGCTGCGTGGCGGTGAGCCGGGACAGGTCGATCTCGTCGTGGTTGCGCAGGAAGGTGGCCCACTGGCCGCCGGTGGGCAGCGTCGGGGTGTCGCGCAGCGCCTCGATGACGGGCTCCGGGTCCCGCCGGGCCAGGGCGAGCATGAGCCGGCCGTTGAGCATGAAGTCGAACAGCATGTGGATCCGGTTGCCGGAGCCGCTGCCGTCGCCGAAGAACGTGGGCAGCTCGTCGGGCTCCACGTTGGCCTCGGCGAGCAGGACGGCGTCGCCGCGCCGCCACTGGACGTGCTGGCGCAGCTCGGTGAGGAACTCGAAGTCCTTCGGGGAGTCCGGGTTGCCGGGCTCGGTCAGCTCGATGATGAACGGCACGGCGTCCATCCGGAACCCGGAGACGCCGAGCTGGAGCCAGAACGAGACGATCTTCTTGACCTCGGCGCGCACCTGCGGGTTCGCGAAGTTGAGGTCCGGTTGGTACTTGTAGAACCGGTGGTAGAACCACGCCTTCGCCGTGCGGTCGTACGTCCACGTCTCGTTCTGCTCGCCCGGGAAGACCATGCCCTGATGCCGGTCGGCGGGCTCGTGGTCGGCCCAGACGTACCAGTCGCGGTAGGGCGAGTCGGGCGAGGACCGGGCGGAGACGAACCACGGGTGCTGGTCGGAGGTGTGGTTGACCACCAGGTCGATGATGACGCGGATGCCCCGGTTCTGCGCCTGGTGCAGCAGCTCGGCGAAGTCGCCGAGGGTGCCGAAGCGGGGGTCCACGTTGTAGAAGTCGGTGACGTCGTAGCCGTCGTCCCGGTTGGGCGACGGGTGGATCGGGTGCAGCCACAGGCAGGTCACCCCGAGCCGGGCCAGGTAGTCGAGCCGGCCGATGAGGCCCCGGATGTCGCCGACCCCGTCGCCGTCGGAGTCCGCGTACGTGTCGATGTCGAGGCAGTAGACGACGGCCTCGGAGTACCACCTGTCACCCATGCCGGCGTACCTTCTCCGATCCGGCCCGCCGGCAAACGCGAGAACCCTCCGGGCCGCGGGGCGGTACCGTCCGGGCATGAGCATCGGATCGGGTACGGGGCTGCGCGACGTCGACTGGGCGCAGGGTGAATGGCTGCACCGGCCGGTGCGGACCGAGCCGACGCCCGACGGCGGGCTCGTCGTGGAGCCGGGCGCGGGCAGCGACTTCTGGCGGCACACCAGCTACGGCTTCGTGCACGACGACGGCCCGGCCCTGCTCGCCCCGCTGCCGGCCGGCAGCGCCGTGGAGGTCGACTTCCGGCTCGACTTCACCGAGCAGTTCGACCAGGCGGGCGTGCTGGTCCGGGTGGACGAGCGCACCTGGGTCAAGGCCGGGGTGGAGGTCAGCGACGGCGAGCCCCAGGTCGGCGCGGTGGTCACCCGGGAGGTCTCCGACTGGTCGGTGGCCCCGGTGCCGCAGTGGTCGGGGCGCGCGGTGAGCGTGCGGGTGAGCCGGGCCGGCGACGCGCTGACCGTGCGGGCCCGCGCGGGCGACGAGCCGTGGCGGCTGGTCCGGGTGGCCCCGCTCGCGCCGGACGCCGAGGCGGCGGCCGGGCCGTTCTGCTGCTCGCCGTCACGCGGCGGGCTGGCCGTGACGTTCACCGGCTGGCGGCGCGGCCCGGCGGACGCGGCCCTGCACTGAGCCCCGCTCCGGGTGGGCCCGGTCACCGGCGGGTGTGATCGGCCGCGGAGTGGGTAACACCTCCCGATCCCCCGGCGGCCCACCCGGTCCGCTCCCCCGGCTCCACGGAAGGACACCCATGGCCCTCGCCCAGGACGTCGAACCGTCGCAGTTCACCGGGCTGACCGGGTGGGTGGCCGACGTCATCGGGGCGCTCGGCGCGGTCGGGGTGGCCCTGCTGGTGGCCCTGGAGAGCATCATCCCGCCGATCCCGAGCGAGATCGTGCTGGCCATGGCCGGCTACCTCGCCTCGCAGGGTCAGTTCAACGTGGTGCTGATCGTCGTCGCCGCAACGGTCGGCTCGCTGCTCGGGGCGCTGGTGCTCTACTGGCTCGGCGCGGCGCTGGGCGAGGAGCGGCTGAAGCGGTGGCTGGACCACATCCCGCTGGTCGACCGCGACGACCTGGAGAAGGCCGACCGCTGGTTCGAGCGGCACGGCCGGTGGGCGGTGCTGATCGGCCGGGTGGTCCCGGTGGTGCGCAGCCTGGTGTCGGTCCCGGCCGGGGCGGACCGGATGCCGCTGGGCGAGTTCGTGCTGCTGACCACGCTGGGCAGCGGGGTGTGGAACGCGCTGATCGTGGGGGCCGGCTTCGCGCTCGGGTCGCGCTGGGAGGAGGTGGACCGCTACAGCAGCTGGTTCAACTACGCGATCTTCGCCGTCTTCGGGGTGATGGTCGTGAGCTGGGCGGCGAAGAAGGTGCGCCGCCGCCGCGCGCGGCGCGACCGGCAGTCGGTGACCGCCGGCCGCTGACCGCGCGCGGGCCCGGTGTTCGCGTCCCGGTGCTCAGTACCGGGCGCTCAGTACCGGGCCGTGATGTTGGTGAACTCCCAGGTGTTCTGGGCGATGCCGGAGCAGTTGGCGACCACTCCCCCGCCGGGGCACGGCCGGTCGCGGTTGACCGACCAGAAGGTGAAGCGGGACAGGCCGCGCGCCTTCGCCCAGTCGCGGATCTGCGTCCAGGTGGCCGGGGAGGTCAGCTCCTGCTGGTCGGACAGGCCGTTCATGCCGGAGATGCCCATGTGCGCGTACGCGGTGGCGTCGGACCAGCCGAACGCGCTCTTCAGCGCGGTCTTCAGCCCCTCGGACGCGTTGACGGTGTTCTGGTACATGTTCGCGCCGCCGCCGAAGTCGAACGGCATGATCGTGAACGTGTCGATGTTCGCCCCGAGCGCGGCGGCCTGGTTGATCAGCCGGGTGCCGTAGTACGACGGCCCGGTGGTCGAGGTGCCGAACGTGACGATCGTCTTGATCCCCGGGTTGTTCTGCTTGACGATCTTCAGCGCGCCGAGGATGCGGTCCTGCACCGCCTCGTTCTCGAACTCGTCGCTGTTCTCGATGTCGATGTCGATGGCCTTGAGCCCGTACGCGTTGATGACCTGCTGGTACGCCCCGGCGAGCGCGCTGGCCGAGGAGCAGTTCGGGCCCAGCTTGTTGCCGCTCCAGCCGCCGAAGGACGGGATGACGTCGCCGCCGGCCGCCCGGATCGCGGCGATGGTGGCGGCGTGCGCGCCGCCGGTCAGCGGGCCGCTGCCGTCCCACGCCGGGGTGCAGCCGCCGCCGGAGAGGACGAACGCGATGGTGAACCACTTGACGCCGGTCGCGCCCATCACCGTGGCCGGGGCGGGCGGGTCGCCCCAGCCCGGGTAGAGGTACGGCGCGGCGGCCATCGGGCCGTTCCCGCCCGTGCAGCCGGAGGTGGTGGCGGACACGGCGGCCGACTTCGCCGACTCGCCCGAGGAGTTGTACGCCGCGACGGTGTAGCTGTGCGCGGAGCAGGTGGCCAGCCCGGAGACCGTCGCCGAGGCGCCGGTGACGGTGGCCCGCAGGGCGCTGCCCTCGTACACCCGGTAGCCGGTCGCGCCGGAGACGGTGTTCCAGGCCAGCGACACCGACGAGGCGGTGGTGCCGGTGACCCGCAGCCCGCCCGGCGTGGCCGGGCCGGACGGGTTGCCGCCGCCGGTGCAGGAGCCGCCGTTGACGGTGCAGTTGGTCGGGTCGCCGGTGCCGGCGGCGACGAAGCCGAACGAGGTGCTCGCCCCCGGGGCGAGCGCGCCGTTCCAGGACGCGTTGACGGCGGTGACGTGCTGGCCGGAGGCGGTCATCGAGGCGTCCCAGAAGGAGCCGAGGGTGGTGCCGGCGGGCAGGTCGAACTGGACGTTCCAGGAGCCGATCGCGGCCGAGGTGTTGTTGGTGACGGTGAACCTCGCCTCGTACCCGCTGCTCCAGCTCGCGGTGCGGACGAACGCGGCGGTGGCCGCCGACGCGGCCGGCGGGGCCACGAGGGTGGCCGCGACGACGGCGGCGGCGAGCGCGGCGGCGAACGTCGCCACGCGGGGGGTGCGCAGTCTCGGGGTACGCAGTGTCGGGGCGCGCAGTTTCACGGTGGCCTCCAGGGACCGGGGAGTGGGGGTGGGGGCGGGGCGGGAGCTCAGGGCAGGGTGGCGAGGTGCGGCTTGACGGTGCGGGCGAAGCCGTTGCCGTTGCTGACGTCCCAGTTGACCGACCAGGTCATCGCGCCACGGATGCCCGGGTAGGTGCGCGGCGGGCGGAAGCTGCCGCAGTTGGCGCCCCTCGCCAGGCAGTCGAGGGCGGCGTTGACGACGCTCGGGGCGACGATGCCGCCGCCGGCCGCGCCGGGACCGGCGGGCAGGCCGAGGCCGACCTGGTCGGGGCGCAGCCCGGCCTCCAGCTGGATGCAGGCGAGCGCGACGATGAAGTTCACGCTGCCCTGGGGGTAGGCGGCGTTCTGGTCGCAGCCGAGCATCGCCCCCGAGTTGTAGAACTGGGTGTTGACGACGGTGAGGATGTCGCGGATGTCGAGGGCCAGCTTGAAGTAGCCGGCGGCCGGCGACTGCATGTCGATGGTCTGCGGCGCCATGGCGATGATCAGGGACGGGCCGGCCTTGGCCCGCAGGGCGCGCAGGGCCTGCGCCATGTACGTCGGGTTGAGCCCGTTCTCCAGGTCGATGTCGACGCCGTCGAAGCCGTAGCGGCGCAGCAGCGCGTACGTGCTGTCGGCGAACGCGGTGGCCGAGGCGGCGTCGTTCACGGCGACCCGGCCGGTCTCGCCGCCGACGGAGAGGATCACCCTCTTGCCGCGCGAGCGCAGCGCCTGCACGTCGGCGGTGAACTCGGCGTCGGAGTAGCCGCCGAGGGCGGCGGACAGGCCGGGGTCGACGGCGAAGGTGACCGCCCCGGGCGTCGTGGTGGCCTCGGCGAAGGCGACCGCGACGAGGTCGTAGTCGGCGGGCACGTCGCGCAGCCGCAGCTCGACGGCCGGGTTGTCGAAGTTGTGCCAGTAGCCGGTGAGCAGGTGCTTCGGCAGGTCACCGGTGGGCGGGGCGGTGGTGGGCGGTGGTGTCGTGGCCGGCGGGGTGGTGGCCGGCGGGGTCGTCGGGGGCGCGGTGGTGGCCGGCGGCGTGGTGCGGGTCGGGGTGGGGGTGGGGCCCCCGCCGCAGGGCGCGCCGTTGAGCTGGCAGTTGGCCGGGCTGCCGGAGCCGGTGGCGAGGAAGCCGAACGAGGTGCTCGCCCCCGGGGCGAGGGTGCCGTTCCAGGACCGGTTGGTGAAGGTGTGCCGCTGGCCGGAGGAGGTCAGCAGGGCGTCCCAGTAGGTGCCGAGGGTGGTGCCGGCCGGCAGGTCGAAGGTGACCGCCCAGCCGGAGATGGTGCTGGCCCCGCCGTTGGTGATCGTGTACTTGCCCTCCCAGCCGGTGCCCCAGTCGGCGGTCTTGACGAAGGTCGCGGTGGCCCCGGCGGCGAACGCCGGCAGGGCCACCCAGGCCGCGCCGACGGTCGCCGCCAAGGCGGTCACCAGCGTGAGGATCAGGGATCGGGTACGCCTCATGCAGCCCTCCACGCCCGGACGGCATTCACATCCGTCAACGTTGGCGCTTATTATTAGGACTGTTAACTGTTTCTGTCCAGAGGTTGACCGGTCCGAACCTGCGGGCGGCGCAGCACCGCCTGTTCGAGAGCCGTCCACGCCGTCGTGGTGACCAGGTAGAGCACCGCCGCCAGCGGCACCACCAGCGCCGCCACCACGGTCAGGTACGGCAGCAGCGGCAGCACCCGGCCGAGCACGGCCGGCACCGCCCCGTCGGCCGCCGCGCCGGCCTGGGTGCCGGCCTGGGTGCCGGCCTGGGTGCCGCCGGTCGCGCCGGGTCCGGTGCCGGCGGCCGTGGCAGCGCCGGCCGCCGCCGCGCGCCGGGCGCGCCGGGACGACCACCAGGCCAACGCCACCAGCGCCGCCAGCAGCGCCCCGAACAGCGGACCCGCCGCCCCGGCCAGCCCGTCGGAGAGGTGCCAGCCCAGCGGCACCCCGGCCAACTGCTCCCCCAACAGCCCGGCGCCGGCGCCCCCCGCACCGGTCCCGCCGTCGCCCGTGCTGCCCTCGCCGGTGCTGAACAGCCGGTACATCACCAGGAAGAAGGGGGCCTGGAGCAGCGCCGGCAGGCAGCCCGCGACCGGGCTCGCCCCGGCCGACCGGTACAGCCCGAACAGCTCGGCCTGTAGCCGGGCGGGGTCGTCGGCGTGCCGGCGCTGGAGGTCGCGGACCTGCGGGGCGAGGGCCGCGCGGCGGCGCTCCCCGCGGACCTGGGCCAGGGTGAGCGGTGAGATCAACAGGCGGACGGCGATCGTGAACACGACGATGGCGGCGGCCGTGGCGGCCCCGCCGGTCAGCGGTTGCAGCGTGCCGGCAAGCCAGGTGACGGCGTCGGCGGCGACGCCGGCGGCGGCGTGCAGCGGTGCGAAGGCGAGCATGGGTGACCCCTCGGTCCGGTTTCCGGTGGCGTCCGGCCGGCCCGGCAAAGGGCGCGGCGGGACGGAGGACTGTCCGTGACCTGCGACCGGCCCGGGAACGGGCTCGGCGGCACGGACGACTGTCCGTGACCTCCCACCGGCCCGGCAACGGGCGCGGCGGCACGGACGACATCCCGTGATCTCCGGCCGGCCCGGGGACGGGCGCGGCGGGACGGATCACGGCGGAACCGGCCGGGCGGCGGCAGGGGACGGCGGGCTGCCGCCCGGCCCACCGGCGGGCGGAGCGGGGGGCGGACGCCACCCGGGGAGCGCTACCCGGCCGGCAGGACCAGGCCCGGCGCGCGGGGGCGGGGACGGCCGTCGGCGTCCGGGTCGACCTGCCGGGGCACGCCCCGGCGGCGGGCGCGTTCGCGCAGGCCCACGCCCCGGCCGGTGCCCCGCCCCGGCGGGCCGGCCGCCGCCGACGGACGCCCCGCCAGCAGCACGGCGAGCAGCACGACGGCGACCACGGCCGCCCCGGCGAGCAGCTCGGCGGGGCGGTCCGCGAGCAGGGTCAGGTGGGTGAGCGCGTACGCCCACGCCCCTGTCACCGCCAGCAGCAGCCCCGTCACGCCGGCCAGGGTAGGAGGTGCCGTCCACCCGCCGACGAAGGAAGGGCCCCCTGTTAACACCTCCGGTGAGAGGGGTTCCCTTCTCTACCGAAAGCGTTAACAAGGGGCCCTTCCTTGCGCGCGACGCGCCGGCCCGACACGCGGGTCGGCGTTTTCCCGCGCCGACACGGTGGGTAATGCGCCGTCGACGTCGTGGCACGGTGCCGCGACCGGCACGGGACGGACGGTGAGGGCGATGAGCGGGTCAGTGGTCGAGCGGGAGCGGGACGCCGCCCAGGGCGGCACCGACCTGCTCACCGTCGGCGTGGAGGAGGAGTTCCTGCTCGTCGACCCGCACACCGGCACCGCCGTGCCGGCCGTCGACCTGGTCATGGAGCAGGTGCCGGCGGAGCTGCGCGGGCAGGTCGAGCGGGAGTTCCAGACCAGCCAGATCGAGATCGGCAGCCCACCGGGGTTGGAGCTGTCGTCGATCCGGCACTCCCTCGGGGTGCTGCGCCGGGCGCTGGCCGACGCCGCCGAGCGGGCCGGCGTACGGGTGCTGGCGATCGGCACGGGCCCGGTCGAGGGCCCCGTCCCACCGGTGGTCGACAAGCCCCGCTTCGACCGGATGATCGAGCGGTTCCGGCTGCTGGTGCCGGGGCCCGGCAACAACGGCATGCACGTGCACGTCGGGGTGCCGGACGCGGAGACCGGGGTGCGGGTGCTCAACCACGTCCGGCCCTGGCTGCCGATCCTGCACGCGGCCACCGCGAACTCGCCGTTCTCCGCCGGGGTGGACACCGGCTACGCGAGCTGGCGTTCGGTGGAGTGGGAGCGCTGGCCCTCGGTGGCGCCGACGCCGTACCTGGAGTCGCACGAGCACTACGAGCGGCTGATCCGGCAGCTCATCGCCAGCGGGGTAATGCTCGACGAGGGGATGCTCTACTGGTATGCCCGGCTGTCGGCGAAGTACCCGACGGTGGAGCTGCGCATCGGCGACGTCTGCCCCTCGGTGGACGACGCGGTGCTGATCGCCGCCCTGGTGCGGGCCCTGGTGGCGACCGCGATGACCGACATCGCCGCGGGCCGACCGCCCGTCCGCACCGACCACCACCTGCTGGTGGCCGCGCACTGGCGGGCCGCCCACGACGGCCTGGAGGGTCAGGGCGTCGACCTGACCGACGGCGAGCTGCGCCCGGCGTGGGAGCTGTTGGACTCCCTCGTCGAGCGGCTCTCCCCCGCCCTCGAACGGCACGGCGACCTGGCCGAGGTGACCGACCTGCTGGGCGGGCTGCGCCAGCAGGGCACCGGGGCGGCCCGGCAGCGGGCCGTCTTCGCGCGCACCGGCAGCCTGGTCGACGTGGTGCGGGACGTGGCCCGGCAGACCCGTGGCTGAGCGCGGTGGCCGCGCCCCCGCCCCCGGCCAGGGTGAACGCCTGCTTCTCCCCCGGCGGGATGCCCGCCGCCCGCGCCGCCGGGACCGGCCCGGGGCGGGGCGCGGCGTGACAGGATGGTCGGCGTGGCGCAACGGCTGATCGTCGTCGGCGGGGACGCCGCCGGCATGGCGGCGGCCTCCCAGGCGCGCCGCCGCCGCGACCGGTCCGACCTGGAGATCGTGGCGTTCGAGCGGGGGCGCTTCACGTCGTACTCGGCGTGCGGCATCCCGTACTGGATCAGCGGGCTGGTCCCGGAACGGGACCAGCTCATCGCCCGCGACCCGGCCACCTTCCGCGCCGACTTCGACATCGACGTCCGGCTGCGGCACGAGGTCACCGCGATCGACCTGGACCGCCGGGAGGTCGTCGCCCACGACCTCGACGGCGGCGGCGAGGTCCGCGAGCGCTTCGACGAGCTGGTATACGCCACCGGCGCGGTGCCGAAGCAGCCCGACTGGGCCGACCCCGCGGTGCGCGGCGTCTTCGGCGTGCAGACCCTCGGCGACGCCTCGGCGCTGCGCGAGTGGCTGGACGCCGAGCCCGCGCCCCGCCGTGCCGTGGTGGTGGGCGGCGGCTACATCGGGGTGGAGATGGCCGAGGCGCTGATCCAGCGCGGGCTGGCGGTCACCCTCGTCGAGCAGGCCGACCAGCCCATGTCGACCGTCGACCCGGACATGGCGGCGCTGGTCGCCGACGCGATGCGCGGCATCGGCATCGACATCCGCACCGGGGTCGAGGTGATCGGGCTCGACGGCCGCGACGGGCGGGTGTCGGCGGTGGTCACCGCCGACGGGCCGCTGCCGGCCGACGTCGTGGTGCTGGGCCTGGGCGTACGCCCCGACACCGCCCTCGCCGAGGCCGCCGGCCTGCCCGTCGGCCTCTCCGGGGGGATCCGGGTGGACCGGCGGATGCGGGTGCCCGGGGCGCCCGGGGTGTGGGCGGCCGGCGACTGCGTGGAGACCCTGCACCGGGTCAGCGGGGTGCCCGTGCACGTGCCGCTCGGCACCCACGCCAACAAGCAGGGCCGGGTCGCGGGGATCAACATCGGCGGCGGGTACGCCACCTTCCCGGGCGTCATCGGCACGGCCGTGACGAAGGTCTGCGAGCTGGAGGTGGGGCGCACCGGCCTGCGCGAGCGGGACGCCGCGGCTAGCGGCTTCGAGTTCGTGTCGGTGCGGGCCGAGTCGACGAACCGGGCCGGCTACTACCCGGGGGCGCGGACGATGACGGTGAAGCTGATCGCCGAGCGGTCCAGCGGGCGGCTGCTCGGGGCGCAGATCGTCGGCTGGTCGGAGGCGGCGAAGCGGATCGACACGCTGGCCGTGGCGCTGTGGAACGAGATGACGGTGGACGAGATGACCGCCCTCGACCTCGGCTACGCCCCGCCGTACGCGCCGGTGTGGGACCCGGTGCTGATCGCCGCCCGCAAGGCGGTCGACGCCCTGCACCAGGGGTAAGGAAGGGCACCCTGTTAACGCTTTTTGTATGGGAAGGGCCCCTTCCCAACACCGCTGGCGCGACGGCGGCGCTTTGTGTCGGGGGGCGTGGTTAGCGTGTGGGCGCAGTCGTGGTGCCGGGTCCGGCGCCCACTCCCCCTCGAAAGGCACGCCATGTCGCAGGAGACGACCTACCTCGAACTGTCCGAAGTGGACGGTGCGGCGCACAAGTTCTACGAGGTGGTGGTGGACGACACCGCGCTGACGCTGCGCTACGGCCGGATCGGCGACCAGGGCCAGGTGAAGACCACGACCTACCCGGACAACGCGCGCGCCCGCGCCGCCGCCGCGAAGAAGATCGGCGAGAAGGTCCGCAAGGGGTACGCGCCGGCGGTGCCCGGCGTCCGCCAGAAGCGGCCCGTGTCGCGGCGGCAGATCGTCAGCACCCGCTCGACGGCCCGCACCGCCCCGGTGCTGTGGCGCTACGCCTCCGGCGCGCCCGCGTTCGGCATCTTCGTCGACGGGCGGCACTGCATGGTCGGCAACGAGCACGGGGTGATCACCACCCTCGACCACGAGGCCCGGGTGCTGGGCCAGGTCCGCCTGCCCGACGGGGTGAAGTGCATCGTCGCCGACGACGCGTGGATCTACGCGGGCTGCGACGACGGCAACGTCTACGACCTGTCGGGCAAGGTGCCCCGGGTCGCGTACGCGATCGCCCCCGACATCGACATCTACTGGCTGGACATCCACGACGGGGTGCTGGGCGTCTCCGACGCCGACGGCGGCATCGCCGCGGTCGACCACGAGGACGAGTTCCTGTGGCGGCGGCCGGGGCGCGGCCGGGCGGCGTGGATGGTGCGCTGCGACGCCGACGCTCTCTACCACGGCCACTCGCAGGGGGTCACCGGCTACGACTGGCGCACCGGGCGGGAGCTGTGGCACACCCGCACCGGCCCGGTCCTGTTCGGGTGGCAGGAGCGCGACGCCGTGTTCGCCGGCACCGGCACCCGCGAGGTGGTGCGGCTGCGCAAGGACGGGCGGGCCGGGCAGACGTACCGCTGCGACGCCCCGGTCTTCTCCTGCGCCACCGCGGAGGACGGCCGGTACGTCTTCGCCGGCGACAACCAGTCCTCGATCTACTGCTTCGACGCGGCCGGCAACCGGCTGTGGAAGCTCGGCACCGGCTGCGGCTCGGCCTACTCGATGCAATACCACGACGACCGGCTCTACGTGGTCACCACCAGCGGCTACCTGGCCTGCGTCGACGCCAGCGAGCCGGCGATCCGGGCCGCCGAGGCGGGCACCGTGCCCGAGGTGGTGGACGTCAAGGCCCCCGCCCGGCAGCCCGAGCCGGCGGCGTGGACCGCCGTGGAGGTGGTCACCGACGACCGGGGCGGCGTGGTGGTGCAGTGCGTCGACGACGGCGGGCGGCTGCGCATCCACGTGCTCTCCGACGGTTACCGGCGGGACTGGTCGGTGCAGTTCCCCAAGGGCATCCGCGAGCCGGGCGCGCGCTACCTGGTCACCGAGGTCCGCGAGGCGGGCCGGGGCGGCTTCTACCGGGCGTACGGCGACATCCGCCGGCTGCGCTGAGCGGTCCGCGGCGCGCGGCCGTGCTGCGGCAGGATGGTCCGATGGAGACGGAGCTGGCGATCCCCGAGCGGCTGAGCTGGGTGCGGCGGACACCCGCCGGCCGGGCCTGGCTGGCGGCGCTGCCGGGCCGGCTCGCCGACTGCGTCGCGCAGTGGGGGCTGCGGCTCACCGGCCCGCCGTTTCCGTACGCGTTCGCCTCGCTGGCGCGGCCGGTCGAGCTGCCCGACGGCACCCGGGCGGTGCTCAAGCTCCAGCTTCCCGACGCCGACAGCGTGCACGAGGCCACGGCCCTGGCGTGCTGGGCGGGCGACGGGGCCGCCCGGCTGCTGGCGCACGATCCGGGCCGGCGGGCGCTGCTGGTGGAGCGCTGCGACCCGGGCACGCAGCTGCACGCCCCCGGTCGGGACGGCGCGCCGGCGGTGCCGCTGGACGAGGCGCTGGACGTCGTCGCCGGGCTGCTGCCCCGGCTGTGGCGGCCCGTCGGCGCGCCGTTCACGCCGCTGGCCGAGGAGGCCGCCGTCTGGTCGGAGCAGTTGCCGGCGCGGTGGGAGCGGCTCGGGCGGCCGTTCGAGCGCCGGCTGCTCGACGCCGCGCTCGGCCGGCTCGCCGAGCTGGTCGACACGCAGGGCGAGCAGGTGCTGGTCAACCAGGACATGCACGCGGGCAACATCCTGCGGGCCACCCGCGAGCCGTGGCTGGTGATCGACCCGAAGCCGCTGGCCGGGGAGCGCGAGTTCGGCGTGGTGGCGATCGTCCGGGGCCAGGAGCTCGGCCACTCCCCGGCGGCGGTGCGGCGGCGGCTGGACCGGCTCACCGACGCGCTCAGCCTCGACCGCGAACGCGTGCTGGGCTGGGCGATCGGGCACACGCTGGCCTGGAGCATGACCGACGACATGGTGTTCGCCGGCCAGGCCGACACCGTCCGCTGGCTGCTCGACCTCGCCTGAGCTGCCGGCGGGTCAGGGCCGACCGGGCTGGCAGCTGGGGCACCAGTAGAGGTTGCGGCCCGCCAGCTCGCCCCGGCGCACCTCGTCGCCGCAGACGTGGCACGGCTGGCCGGGCCGGCGGTAGACGTAGACCTCGCCGCCGTGCCGGTCCACCCGGGGCGCGCGGCCGGTGACCTCCGGCAGGTGGGCGTCCCGCACGGTGTCGATCCGGCCCGCCTCGACGGCCCGGGTCATCAGGTGCACCAGGTCCGCCCACAGCTCCCGCCACCGGGCCGGGGTCAGCTCCCGGCCGGCCAGCAGCGGCGACAGGCCGGCCCGGAACAACGCCTCCGTGACGAAGATCAGGCCGGTGCCGGCCACCACCGACTGGTCGAGCAGCAGCGCCGCGAGCGGGGTCGCGCTGCGGGAGATCCGGGCGTACGCGCGGGCCGGGTCGGCGTCGGCGCGCAGCGGGTCGGGGCCGAGGCGGTCGCGCAGCGCCGCCACCTCGGGCGGGGTGAGCAGCTCGCAGGCGTTCGGGCCGCGCAGGTCCAGCCAGTGCGCGTGGTGCGACGCCGCCGGCCCGGAGCGCGTACGCGAACCGTCGCCGGTCAGCCGCAGCCGCACCTGACCGACGGGCGGCGGGGGCTCGCCCGACCCGTCGGCGAACTTGCCGTACAGGCCGAGGTGCACGTGCAGGGTCAGCCCGTTCGCGTGGTGGTGCAGCAGGTGCTTGCCGTACGCCTCGGTGCTCTCCAGGACGGTGCCGCAGAGCCGGGCCGCGCCGTCGGCGAAGCGGCCCTGCGGGCTGGTGGCCCGCACCTCGGCCCCGGCGAACAGCTCGGCGTGCCGGGCGGCGAGACGGTGGATGGTGTGTCCCTCTGGCACGGGCGCCAAGCATAGACAACGGCGGGGGCGGGCCACCGGGGGCACACGCGGCCCCCGATCGGGTGAACCGGGTGTCGCCGGATCGGCGGCTGGGTACCTCGGTGGCGTTACCGCGTGGCTGCCGCCGGCGCTTCCGAGGTCTCCACGCGTTCATCAGGAGGTGAAGAGGTGAAGATTCCTTCGCTGTTGTCCCGCCGGAACGAGCCGGCGACGACGTACGACAGCAACGGCGACGGCCGGGTCGACGAGCGCGACGGTGCTGTCGCGTCCGGCGCCGACGGCCGCCCCGACGGGCAGCCGGTCGTCACCGACCGGGGCGGGGAGCAGACGACGTACCGCAGCAGCGCGACCGCCACCGACGGCGAGCGGGCCTCCGACGTGGAGCGCCGGGCCGCCGAGCGGGGGGCGCTGGCCCGCGCCGCTACCGCCCGCGCGGCCACCGCCCGCACCCCGGACGGCGAGCTGCGCCGCCCGGCCACCGCCGCGCCCACGGTCGACTCCCCGGGCCCGGAGCGGGAACACGGCGTCACCCGGACCCTGCCGGCGGCCCCCACGGCCGCACCGGCAACGGACCGCACGGCCGCACCGGCGACGGACCGGACGGCCGAGCGCCCGCTGCCGGCCGAGCGGGACCGCGCCGCCGAACGCCCGCTGCCGGCCGACCGGGTCGAGGCGGGGGACGAGGCCCGGCGGGAGCCGGTGCCGGTGCCGGCCGGGCCGAAGCCACGGGCCAGCCTGCTCGCCAGCCTCGGCCTGGTCGTCGGCGTCGCCGGGCTGGCCGCCGTGCTGACCGGCACCCTCGCCGGCTACGGCATCGCGGTCGGCGCGCTGGGCGCGGTGCTGTCGGTGTTCGGCCTGCTCGCCACCCGCCGCCGGCACATCGCGGGCAAGACGGACGCGCTGCTGGGCATGGCCTTCGGCGTGGCCGCCGTGGTGCTCGGCGTGCTGGCGATGACCGGGCAGTTCGTCTGGCCCACCACCGACGGCGACTGGGTGCAGCGGCTGCGCGAGTGGCTCGACTCACAGTTTGTCGACCGCCTCTGACGGGCACATTGGACCCCGCCGGCGGTTCGCCGGCACCGCTCGAACCGGCGATGCGCCGGCCCTGATCGACCCGGCGGTTCGCCGGGCTGCTCGACCCCGGTGGTGCGCCGGGGCGGTGAAACCCGGTGGTGCACCGGGACTTGTGCGACCCGGCGAACTCGCCGGCAGCCCGACGGATCCGGTGGTTCACCGGCCGGGCACACCCTTTTCGGGGGCGGCGATTCGCCGCCCCCGAAGCATGTCCGGCGAGCCGGTCCGGCGAGCAGGTGCGGGTGGCGTCTCCGGGGGTGGGCCCCGCCCTCGGTCCCGCCTCAGTCCGGTCGGGCGACGCCCTCCCGGGCGTCGAGAAGCTCGTCCCAGTGCTCGCGGTTCCAGGCGCAGACGGCCTCGATCGGGCCGAGCATGCTGCGGCCGAGCGGCGTGAGAGCGTACTCGACGCGGCGCGGCGGGCCGGGCTGCTCCGCGCGGCGCACCAGGCCGCTGGCCTCCAGCCGGCGTAGCGAGGCGGTGAGGGCCTTGGCGCTGACGCCGCGCAGCGGCACCCGCAGCTCGGAGAAGCGCCGGGGGCCGCCCTCCAGGCAGCGGATCACCATGCCGCCCCACTTGTCGCCGAACCGGAACGGCGACAGGTCCGACGGGCAGAGCGGATCGAACATCTCCGGATCCAGCGGCGTCACCATGGCACTCACCGTAATCGGTATCCGGGCGGTAACCGGCCCCCCGGCTAGCGTCGCCGCGGGGTCGCCGACGGGGCGACCGGAGCGAGGGGGTACGTCGATGAGCGGGATCGTCGTCTTCGGGGCCGGCGGCCGGGCCGGCCGGGCCGTGCTGGCCGAGGCGCGGGCGCGCGGCCACGAGGTGACCGCCGTGGTGCGGGATCCGGCCCGCCACACCGCCCTGGCGGCCGAGCCGGGCGTCCGGGTCGCCACCGGCGACGTCACCGACGCGGGACAGGTCGCCGAGCTGGCGGCCGGGCACGCCGCGGCGGTGCACGCCGCCGTCGACCTCGGCGTGCCGGCCGACGTCTTCTTCCCCGCCGCCGCCCGCGCGCTCGCGGCCGGGCTGGGGCGGGCCGGGGTGGGCCGGCTGGTGGTCGTCGGGCTGGCCGCCGTCCTGCCCACCGCGGCCGGGACCCCGCTGCTGGACACCCCGGGCTTCCCGCCGGAGTTCCGGTCGTTCTGCCTGGGGCACGGCGCCGGCACCGACGAGTTGCGCCGGGCCGGGGACGCGCCGGACTGGCTGGTGCTCAGCCCGGCCGGCGACTTCGACCACACCGGCCAGCCCGCCGGGGGCTACCGGTTCGCCACGGCGGACGGCGCGAGCCGGATCACCTACCCCGATCTCGCCCTCGCCCTGCTCGACGAGATCGACGCGCCCCGCCATCACCGGGTGCACCTGGGCGTAGAGGGCACGACGCCCCACGTGTGACGGCGGTAGTCGCCAGCGGCGGGGAGGAGACCGCCGGACAAGCGCGGGGGCGGCGACTGCGCAACACATCGCCGCCGTCGGGATCCGAGACGCAACGAATCGTCGGGCGACGCAACTTCCGGCGGTGGATGTCGTCGCTGCCCCCGCATACCGTTGGGCAACGGCGCCAGCCCGTGGGCCGAAGGTGGCCGGGCGCGCCCGACCCATGGGAGCAGGACAGTGACGATGGACGCCACCAGCCAGCGCTTTCTGATGTGCCGGCCGACGTACTTCGCCGTCGACTACGCGATCAACCCCTGGATGGACCCGACCGCCCCCGTCGACGCCGGCCTGGCCGTGCGGCAGTGGGAGCGGCTGCGGCAGGTCTACCGCGAGCTGGGCCACACCGTCGAGGAGATCGTGCCCGTGCCCGGCCTGCCCGACATGGTCTTCGCCGCCAACGGCGGCACCGTGATCGACGGCAGGGCGATGTCCGTGCAGTTCCGCGACCCGCAGCGCGCCGACGAGGCCCCGGCCTACCGGGCCTGGTTCGCCGCCGCCGGCTTCGAGCTGCACGACCCGAAGCACGTCAACGAGGGTGAGGGCGACGTCCTGCTCGCCGGGGACGTGCTGCTCGCCGGCACCGGGTTCCGCACGGCGCACGCCTCACACGCCCAGCTCCAGGAGGTCTTCGGCTACCCGGTGGTCACCCTGCAACTGGTCGACCCCCGCTTCTACCACCTGGACACCGCGCTCACCGTGCTCGACGAGCGCACCGTGGCGTACCTGCCGGAGGCGTTCTCGCCCGGCAGCCGGGCCGCGCTGCGCCGCCTCTTCCCGGACGCCGTCCACGCCACCGCCGCCGACGCCGAGGTGCTCGGCCTCAACGCCGTCAGCGACGGCCGGCACGTGGTGCTGCCGGAGCAGGCCACCGACCTGGCCGCGCGGCTGCGCGACCGGGGCTACGAGACCATCGGGGTCGACCTGTCCGAGCTGCGCAAGGCCGGCGGCGGACCGAAGTGCTGCACGTTGCGACTCCGTCAGGGAAAGGCGAGCAAGTGATCGTGGAAGACATGCTGCGGACGCCGGGGGCGGTCCGGGACGCCGAGCGCCACACCGCGCACAACTACCACCCGCTGCCGGTGGTGATCAGCTCCGCGGAGGGCGCCTGGCTCACCGACGTCGACGGGCGGCGCTACCTGGACTGCCTCGCCGGCTACTCGGCGCTCAACTTCGGCCACCGGCACCCCCGGCTGATCGCCGCCGCGCACGCCCAGCTCGACCGGCTGACCCTCACCAGCCGGGCGTTCGTCCACGACCAGTTCGCCGACTTCTGCCGGGAGCTCGCCGAGCTGTGCGGCAAGGACCTGGTCCTGCCGATGAACACCGGCGCGGAGGCCGTCGAGACCGGGATCAAGGTGGCCCGCAAGTGGGGCTACCGGGTCAAGGGCGTCCCGGCCGGGCGGGCGAACATCGTGGTGGCCGAGGGCAACTTCCACGGGCGTACGACCACCATCGTGAGCTTCTCCACGGATGAGGACGCGCGGGCCGACTTCGGGCCGTACACGCCGGGCTTCACCGTGGTCCCCTACGGCGACCTGGCGGCGCTGGAGGCGGCGATCGACGACGACACCGTGGCCGTGCTGCTGGAGCCGATCCAGGGCGAGCAGGGCGTCGTGGTGCCGCCGGCCGGCTACCTGCCGGGCGTACGGCGGGTCTGCACCGAGCGGAACGTGCTGTTCCTCGCCGACGAGATCCAGTCCGGCCTGGGCCGCACCGGGGCGACGTTCGCCTGCGACCACGAGGACGTGGTGCCCGACATGTACCTGCTCGGCAAGGCGCTGGGCGGCGGCATCGTGCCCGTCTCCGCGGTCGCCGCGAACGCCGACGTGCTCGGGGTGCTCCAGCCCGGCCAGCACGGCTCGACGTTCGGCGGCAACCCGCTGGCCTGCGCGGTGGCCACCCAGGTCGTCCGGCTGCTGGCCACCGGCGAGTTCCAGCGCCGCTCGGCGGAGCTGGGCGAGCGGCTGCACGCCGGGCTGCACGGCCTCGTCGGCCGGGGCCTCGTCGCCGTGCGCGGCCGGGGGCTCTGGGCCGGCCTCGACATCGACCCGGCGCTGATGACCGGCCGGCAGGCGTGCGAGCGGCTGATGGCCCGCGGCGTGCTGGCCAAGGACACCCACGGCTCCACGATCCGGCTCGCCCCGCCGCTGGTCATCACCGCCGAGGAGATCGACCACGCGGTCGCCCAGCTCGCCGCCGTGCTGACCGACTGACCGTACGACGTCGCGGGGGCGCCGGGCCACTGCCCCACGCCCCCGCGACGCGCCCGGCTCACGGCCGGGGCAGGCGCATCGCCATGGTCGGGGCCTCGGCCATCACCGAGGTCGGGGTGAACGGCGCGCCCGAGGGCAGCTCGTCGGCGCGACCGACCTGCACCCCCGGATAGAGCTCGACCATGTCGCCGGCGGACAGCACCCGCGACTGCTGCGGCTTGAGCGCGATCCGGTCCGCCTCCGCCATCGAGCCGCCGGGGCGCACCCCCGACCCGTTGGTGCTCACGTCGGTCACGATCACCTCGCCGACGCGGAGCTCGAAGCGGACGTGGCCGCGGCTGATCCAGCGCCGCGCCTCGTCGTTGAGCCACTGGCCGAGCACGATCCCGCCCTGCTCCTCCGGCGCGCGCCCGACCAGCACCGGCTGCTCCTCGGTGAGCACGAACCGGCGGCGGATCAGCCCGCCGATGCGTACGGCCAGCACCTCCGTGCGGGGCCGGGGCCCGGCGTCGCCGAGCCGCGCGCCGTGCCGGGGGCAGGTCGGCACGCCGCCGCGCAGGGCGGGCGGCGGCTGCCCGGCCGGGGCCCGCTCGACCCGGGCCAGGTCGGCGAACGCGCCGCCGCCCCCGCCGCCGAACAGCGCGCAACCCGGCTCCGGGCAGCGCCACTGCCGGGCGAGCAGCTTCTCCCCCGTCGCCGAGCGGGTGCCGGCGACCGGCACGTTGCCGCCGCCGACGTGGGCGATGAACACCGGCCCGCCCGCGCCGGGCACCGGGGCGAGCACCCGGCCGGGCTGCTCGACGGTCCACGGGAACCGGCCGCGCAGGCCGTCGAAGCGGGCCCGGCTGAGCACCGGCAGCCCCAGCAGGTCGGCGACCTCCAGCATCCGGTCGCCCGGGTGGTCGAGCACCTCCACCAGGCCGTCGTCGGCCCAACGGCGCACCACCATCCGCTCGTTGGAGGTGAGGTCGGGGTCGGAGAGCAGGGCGCGGTGCACGATCGCGTACACCGGGACGCTGTCCTCCTCCAGGTCGCGGGCGAGCGCGTCGATCACCATGCCGAGCCGGAGCAGGTTCGCCGGTCGGCCGCCGTCGAGGTCCTGGTAGCGGATCACCTCGGCCAGGTCGAGGACGGCCCGCGCCAGCGACGGGTCGGTGCAGACCCGCCCCTCGATGGCGTCGAGCACCTTGCTGATCTCGAATCTCATCGGGCACTCCGGACGATGTCGTCGATGCGCCGCGCCAGCTCCAGGTCCCGGTGGGTCACCCCGCCGGCCGAGTGGGTGACGCAGCGGAAGGTGAGGGTCCGCCACCGGATGTCGATGTCGGGATGATGGTCGAGCTCCTCGGCCACCTCGGCGACCCGGTCGACCACCGCGACGGCCGCCGGGAAGCTCGCCAGCTCGACGGTGCGACCGATCCCGGTGGGATCCCCCGTCCAGCCGGCCAGCCCGCCCAGCCCGTCTCGCACCGCCTCCGCGGTGAGCACGTCTGCCATGGCCAGACCCTACCTGCCAGGGCCGACCGGGCGGCTCAGCCCCGCAGCGGGCGGCCCACCTCGTGCAGGTGGGCCAGCGCCTGCCGGTACGACTCGACCAGCCCGGTCTCGACGTACGGCACCCCGTGCTCGGCGCAGTACGCCCGCACGATCGGCCGGGCCCGGCGCAGGTTGCCCCGGGGCATGTTCGGGAACAGGTGGTGCTCGATCTGGTAGTTGAGCCCGCCCAGCGCGACGTCGACGAACCAGCCGCCCCGCACGTTGCGCGAGGTGAGCACCTGCTTGCGCAGGAAGTCCAGCTCCTCGCCGGCCCTCGGCATCGGCATGCCCTTGTGGTTCGGGGCGAACGCGCACCCCATGTAGAGCCCCCACAGCCCCTGGTGCACGGCGACGAACGCCAGCGCCTTCCCCGGCGGCAGCACCGCGAAGAGCAGGCCGAGGTAGCCGGCCGCGTGCAGCGCGAGCAACAGCCCCTCGACGGCCCGGTGCCGCACCGGGGTGGCGTACCGGCCGTCGGCGGTGCGCCCCAGCAGCGCCCGCACGCTCGCCACGTGCAGGGCCAGCCCCTCCAGCAGCAGCATCGGGAAGAACAGCCACGCCTGCCGCCGGGCCAGCCGCCGGCCGATCCCCCGGGTCGCGGCGGCCTGCTCGTGCGACCAGACCAGCGCCCCGGCCCCGACGTCCGGGTCCTCGTCGTGGTGGTTGGGGTTGGCGTGGTGCCGGTTGTGCTTGTCGACCCACCAGCCGTAGCTGAGGCCGACCGCGAGGTTGCCGGCGAGCAGCCCGGCCACCTCGCTCGGGCCCCGGCGGCGGAACATCTGCCGGTGGCCGGCGTCGTGCCCGAGGAACGCCACCTGGGTGGTCGCCACGGCCAGGCCGGCCGCCACCGCGAGCTGCCACCAGGAGTCTCCGACCAGCGGCACCGCCGCCCAGCCGGCGACGAAGGCGGCCACGGTCAGGACGATCCGGGCGGCGTAGCCGGCGGGCCGGCGGTCGAGCAGGCCCGCCTCGTTGATCCGTCTGGACAGTCGTGCATAGTCGCTGCCCCGTCGGGCCGGCGGGTCCGCTGTCGCTGCAAGCATGATCTGAGCTCCCCGCATCTCGACACCCGGGCTGCGCCGGACGGCGGGCCCTGATGTCGAGTCTCGCGGCAACAGTAGCTCTGGGTAATCCGGGCAGCACCCGCATCCGGGGTGGGGTGCTCCCCACCCCCGTCCCGCCGGCCCCGTCCGTCAGCTCATCCGCCCCACCGCCGCCCGGAACCGGGCCAGGTCGCGGCGACGCCGCTCGTAGGTCGCGGCCAGGCCGATCAGCGCCAGCCCGCCGACCGCCAGGAAGATCCACCGGGGCAGCAGGTCCCAGCCGCGGGCCAGCTCGTGCAGCGCGAGCAGGACGAGGGTGACCCCGCCGAGCAGCACCGGGGCCTGCCATCGGCGGGCCGCGCCGGCCAGCACCACGGCCAGCGCGCCGGCCCCGAGCAGCAGCCGCCGCCAGGGCTGCGGGTCGGGCGCGAACAGCACCGACACCCCGCTGGGCAGCAGCGCGGCGACCAGCCCCGGGCCCAGCGCGAGCCAGCTGTTCAGGCCCGGCCGGGTGCGCAGCGCCACCGCGCCCGCCGCCAGGGCCAGGCCCGCCGCCGGCAGGGTGTACGCCTCCAGCAGCACCACCCCGCCCGCGACCAGCAGCAGCCAGGCGCCGAGCAGTTCGCTGCCCCCGGCGACGCCCGCGAACGCCCAGCGCCAGCCGACCGGCTCGCCCCGGCGCAGCAGCCGCAGCCCCACGGCGGCCCCCCAGAGCACGCAGACCGCGGCGGCGTAGCGGGGCGACCCGACGGCGAGCAGCACCGCCAGCAGGGCCACGGCCTGGGCGGCCACGTCGAGCACCCGGCCCCGCAGCCGGTCGGCGGCCGGCAGGGCGGCGGCGACCAGGACCAGCACCGCCACCGCCAGGACGGCGAAGGAGGCCCCGCGCAGCGGCAGGCCCGCCGCCCGCGCGGCGGTGACCGCGAACCCGGTCGCCGAACCGACCGCCACCAGGGCACCGGCCAGCCGGGCCACGCCCGTGCGGCCCGCGACGGCGGCCACCACGGCGGCGACCACCAGCGTCCCGAGGCCGGTGAGCGTGCCGGCCCGGGTGGCGAGCAGCCCGACCAGCCCGGCCACCGTGGCCACCAGCCCCACCGGCACGGTGACCGCGACGAGCAACGGCCGGGGCCGGGCCAGCGCGGCAGCCAGCAGGGCGGCCACCCCGATCCCCAGCAGGACCGCCGGCACCACCGGCCACGGCGCACCGGCGGCGGCGTGCAGCACCGGCGTCGCCGCCGCGGCGAACGGCAGCGCGAACAGCGCCGCGTCGCCCGGCCCCGCCGCCCGGGGCGGCGGCCCGCCGGCCGGATCGACCGTCGCCCGGCCGGGCGCGCGGCCCGCCAGCGCGGCGGCCAGGGTCAGCACGAGCAGGGCCACGCCGGCCGGGGTGGCCCCCGGGACCGGGCCGCCGGTGGGCGCGCCCGACCACGGCGCGGCCACCTCGCCGTACGGGGCGACGAGCACCCGCGCGAGCACACCGGCGGCGGCGGACAGCGCCACCGCGAGCAGACCGAGGCCGCTGACCAGCGGCGCTCCCGCCGGCCGGGTGCCCGGCCCGGCGAGCACGGTCAGCAGGACCACCACGGCGGCGTAGAGCGCCACCGGCTCGTCGACCCGTACGACTAGGGGGGCCAGCGCCACCAGCGCGGACCCGGCGGCGAAGGCGACGGAGGCGTACCCGGTCAGCTCGGGCCACCGGCGGCGGACGGCGACCAGCGCGACCAGCGGCAGCCCGACGGCGGCGAGGGCGGCCCGCGCCTGCCACCAGGGCGGCACCCCGGCGGCGAAGAGCGCGACGGTGACCGCCGCCGGCACCGCGAGCAGCGCGGCGGCCAGGGCGGCCCCCGCGACGCCCCGCCGGACGCCGCCGGCCCGCCGGCCCAGGGCGGCGACGGCCGCCCCGAGCGGCACGACCGCGCCGAGCAACGCCGCCTCCCCGGCCGGGGAGGCCAGGCCGACCAGGAGCGCGTGCCCGACCAGCGCGGCGCCGGCGACCGCCGCCGCCAGCACGCCCCACCAGGGCCGGGCCCGGGTGACGGCGAACAGCAGCAGCCCCGCGCCGACGACCAGGCCGGCAGCCGGCACCACCGGCCACGGCACCGGCCCGACGCCCGACACGCCGAGGGTGGCGAACGCGACGGCGGCCACCCCGATCACCGGCCACGCCACCCGGGGCAGCAGCACCGCCAGGGCGAGGGCCGCCGCCGCCACGGCGACCGGGACCTGCCACCCCCAGGGCAGGTGCGGGCCGGCGGCGACGCCCGACCAGGGCGGCAGCACCCGGCCCACCGCGACCGCGCCCAGCACCACGGCGAGCACGGCACCGACCTGCGCCGCCCCGGCCGCGACCACCAGGGCCCCGGCCCTCGGCCCGGTGCCGACCCGGCCGGGCAGCGCCCGGACCGCCCCGGCCAGCGCCAGCGCGACGAGCGCCGTGGCCACCGTCAGCAGCCCCGGGCGCAGCTCCGCCACCGGCCGCAGCAGCGCGAGGCCGAGCACCGGGACCAGCGCCCCGGCCGCGGCGACCCGGAACAGCCGGCCGCCGGCGACCAGCGCCGCGCCGAGCAGGGCCAGGCTGACCAGGAGCAGGGGCCCGCCGGCCAGCAGCGGCGACCCGGCGGCCCGGCCCACGGCGAGCGGCACCAGCGCGCAGCCGGCCGCGACGAGGAGCGCGCCGCCGTAGCCGAGCCAGGCCAGCACCCGGCCGGCGGCGGGGGCCGCCCCCCCGGCGGCCCCCGCCCCGACCGGCGCTCCCCCGACCGGCGCTGTCGTCGACGCCGCTGCCGGCTGGGCCGGCGACCCCAAGGACCCAAGCGACCCCGGCGACCCCGGCGGGACCGGGGCCGCTGCCGGAGCGGGGGCCGGCGTCGGGGCCGGGGCACGGTCGCGCAGGGCGGCGACCACGGCGAGGTTCAGCGCCGCGACGCCGACGAACACCACCGTCCAGCCGGCCGCCGACGGGTGGGCCGGGCCGGCCAGCAGCGGCAGCACCGGCTGCACGGTGCACAGCGCCGCGAACCACGGCACCGTCAGCCGGGTCAGCCGGCCGTAGCCCGCCGCCAGCGCCGCGCTGCCCCCCCCGACCAGCGCGGCGTAGCGGGCACCGGGCCAGCCGGCCACCCCGAACAGGTCCACCGACCAGGCGGCGTACCCGTCGAGCACCACCAGCAGCAGCCCCACGGCGGCGAACGTCTCCGCCGTGCCGCGCAGCCCGCGCCGCGCCGCGACCGGCGGGACGGCCAGGGCGAGCGCGGTGAACGCGAGCAGGATCAGCGCCCGGCCGGCGACGCCCACCGTGGCCCAGGCGACCGCCGTGAAGACCACCGCCGCCGTGCCGAGCAGCAGGCCGCCGAGCACGAAGAGCAGCCCCTGCACCGTGCGGGTGGAGGTCTCCGCCCCGCCGACCTGCACCGGCCGCTGCGGCGGCACCGGGCCGACCGGCGCGGCCGGCACCGGGCCGGGCAGCCGCACCGCCGGGCCCGGCGGCCGCACCTGTTCGCCGGACACCGGCGACGCGGGGCCGGGCAGCCGCACCTGAGGCCCGGCCGCCGGCACGGGGGCCGGCGCGACGGGGGGCGGCGGCACGGCAGCCGGCCCGGCCGGGCGCAGGGCGCCGACCGGGGTCGCCGCGCGGACCCGGGCCGCCAGGTCCGCCCGGCGGGCCTGCGCCGACCGCACCGAACCGACCAGTTCGAGGTACGCCCGCCGGGCCTGCTCCGCCTGCCCGGAGAGCACGACGATCTCCCGGTCGAGCCGGATCACCTCGGCGGCGGTCGGGTCGGGTGCCTGCCCGCAGCGCCGGCAGCCGACACTCAGGTCGGCCGGGGCCCCGCACGCCGGGCAGGGGTAGCCACTCGTGTCCACCCGGCCATCATGGTGCCCTGGTCAAGACCCACCCAGAGTGCGCGTACTCAGGGCCGGGTCTGCTCGTGCACCCAGGCCGTGTAGTCGGGGTTGCCGCTGTCCACCCGGGTCACCAGGACCTCCGGAACTTCGTACGGATGGCTGAGGCGGATGTGGTCGACCAGCGCCGGAACCCGGTCCGGGGCGGTCTTGAACAGCACCGACCACTCGGTGGTCGTCTCCACCGCGGACCGCCACCAGTAGGTGCTGTCCACCTGGCCGCCCACCTGCGCGCAGGCGGCCAGCCGACCGGCGACCGCGGCCGCCGCGAGCACGTCCGCGACCGAGCGGCTGTCCACCACGGTCGTCACCACGCTGATCTGCTCCACGAGCGCACCCTACGCGTCGTCGACGCCCCCGTCGTGGTGCGCCGCGATCCATTCGTCGATGCGTGACCACCAGTCGAACAGCCAGTCAACACGCTCCTGGCGGCCGGCGGGGATCTCCTCCGGGGGCACCGACCAGAACCGCATGATGATCCGCTTGTCCATCGGCAGCTCGCGCCACACGTCGGCGACGGTGAGCATCCGGTCGAGGCCGGTGTGCGCCACGAAGATCACCCCGGCGTCGGGGGCGGCGTCCAGCGCGGCCAGCAGCCCGCCCGGCTGCGGGGCGAGCACGTGCCGCATCCGCTCCGCCCGCAGCGCCATCTGCTCCAGGCCGCGCGACCGCAGCCGGGCGATGGCCCGCAGCCGGCGGCGCGGGGTGAAGTTGCCCCCCTCGGGGAAGATCACGAAGGCGTCGTCGTCGTCGAGGCCGGTGGCCAGGTGGCCGATCTGCTCGGTCACCGGCTCGCGCCGGTCGGAGGCCGGGGCGAGGAACCGGTTGGGCAGCCGGTTGAGCAGCACGTCGATCGCCGGGTCCCACTGGAGGCTCTCCTTGAGCACGATCCGGGGCTCCCGGTGGAACCAGTTGACCAGCGCGTGGATCAGGATGAACGAGTCGCCCGGCCCGGCGTGCCGGCAGAGCACCAGCTCCGGGCGGCCGGGCAGCGCCGTGTCGGGGTCGGTGCCGACCACGTCGATGCGCAGCCGCAGCGTCCACCGGGCCTGCCAGAAGAACACCTGGAGGAAGTGGCCGGCGAGCACGTAGTGCGCCCGCTGGAACGGCGGCGTCCGCTTCCACACCCCGAAGCCGGAGGCCACCCAGAGCACGAACAGGGCCAGCAGCGCCGCCGCGTCCCAGACCAGGTAGACACAGCCGATCCAGAGCAGGCGCAGCGGCCGCAGCCGGCCGGGGACCAGCGGGGACAGCGCCAGGGCGGCGAACGCCCAGACCGGCAGGGTGGTCACCACGACCACGGCGAGCAGCACCACACCGGGCGCCAGCAGCAACCGGCGGACCCATCGGGGCGGCAGCGGCATCAGCGGTCCAGGTGGGTGGCCAGGTAGCGGCGGGAGGCCGTGTACGCGCGGCTGATCCGCCGCCCCACCGCCGCCATGTCCCGGTACGCCCACGGGCTGTCCTCACGCGGCCCCGGCCCCCCGGTGGGCAGCACGTGCACCCGCACCCCGTCGGGCAGCGCCGCCATCTCCCGGGAGAACCGGTGCCGGCGGGCGATCTCGAACGCCACCTGGGCGATCTCCCAGGGCCGCCGGGGCGGCGTCAGCTCCCGCTCGATGCGGCCCACCTGGAGCACGAAGACCTCCCGCGCTCCGGCCTCGACCGCCGCGCCGATCGGGATGGAGTTGACGATCCCGCCGTCGATGAAGTGCTGCCCGTCGATCTCGGTGGGCGGCAGCAGCCCCGGCACGGAGGCGGAGGCGAGCACCGCCGGCACCAGCGGGCCGGCGTCGAACCAGTGCTCGGCGGCCCGCTCGATGTGCGCCGCGCAGCAGCGGAACGGCACCCGCAGGTCGGCGAAGGTGGTCTCCTCGCCCAGCTCGGCCTCCAGCAGCCGGCGCAGCGGCCGGGGCGAGTGCAGGTGGGTGCGGGCGGCGAAGCGGCGCAGCTGACGGGCGACGGAGTCGCCGTACACCTCGCTGGCCTCGGGGGACGCCCAGAGCCGGACCAGCCGGTCGGTGACCGCCTCCGTCGGATCGGCCGCGACGAGCGCCCCGTTGACCGCCCCGATCGAGGTGCCGAGCACCAGGTCCGGGCGGACGTCGGCGCGGAACAGGGCGCGCAGCATGCCCACCTCGACCGCGCCGAGGACTCCCCCGCCGCCGAGCACGAACGCCACCGGACCGCTGACCATGCCGTTCATCCTGGCACGCGGGGTCACGCCGGCCGTCCGGTGCCCGGGCGCGCCCGTCCACGCGCCGGTCGGGTGAGACCGGACGGGCGTTGACAGGCCGGACACATTCGCGCAACCTGATACCGCCCCGACCTCAGGCAGGTGCGATCCGTCATGGCAACACTGCACGCCGGCAGGCTGCTGGCCCGCAGGTACCGACTCATCGACCAGATCGGCGCGGGTGGCATGTCGGTCATCTGGCGGGCCCGCGACGAGGTTCTCGACCGCACGGTCGCCCTGAAGGTGCTCGCGCCCTCGCTCGCGGCGGACGCCCGGTTCCGCGACATGGTCCGCGAGGAGGCCCGCTCCGCCGCGCAGCTCGTCCACCCGCACGTGACGTCGGTGCACGACTACGGCGAGACGCTCGCCCCGGACGGCAGCATCACCTCGTTCGTGGTGATGGAGCTGCTCGCCGGTGAGGAGCTGGAATACCGGCTGACCGAGGGCCCGCTGCCCTGGCCGGAGGCGGTGGAGATCGGCGCCCAGGTGGCCGAGGCGCTCGCCGCCGCGCACCGGCTCGGCATCGTGCACCGGGACATCACCCCGGCCAACGTGATGATGACCCCGGTCGGCGCGAAGGTCCTCGACTTCGGCATCGCCACCCACGTCGGCGCACCGGACGAGGACGAGGACGGCGGCACCTTCGGCACGCCCGCGTACGTCGCGCCGGAGCGGCTGGACGGGGCCCCGGCGCAGCCGGCCACCGACATCTACTCGCTCGGCGTGCTGCTCTACGAGACCCTGACCGGCCAGGTGCCGTACCCGGCGGACACCTGGGAGCAGCTCGGCGCGGCCCTGGCCGGCGGCGACGAGCCACCGCCGCTGGAGGTGCCGGGCCTGCCGCCCGAGGTGGTCCGGATCTGCCTGCGCTGCCTGTCCCGGCAGCCACGGGACCGGCCCACCGCGCACCAGGTGGCCCTCGCGCTGCGCGACCAGCTCCTGCCGGCCGACCCGCAGGCCGCCACCATGCTCGCCCCGACGATGACCCTGCCGTCGATCGTCGCCCCGCCCGCCGCGCCGTCGGCCCCGGCCGGTCCGCCCGCCCCGACGTCGGCTCCCCCGCCGCCGGCCGCGCCCCCCGGGGCGGCCCCGGCGGGTGGCACGCCCGGCCCCGCGTCGTCCCCGCAGCCCGCCGGGGCCGCATCGCAGGGCCGGTCCCGGCGTCGCTGGGCGGTGCCCGTGGTGGCGGCGGGGGCCGCGGTGGCGGCGGCGGGGGCGCTCCTGTGGCCCAGGCCCGACGAGCAGCCCGACCCGATGCCCCGGGCGCTGCCCACCGAGTCGCCCGCCGGCGAGTCGCTGGGGACGGCGCCGACCCGGTCGCCGAGCGCGCCGCCGACCACGACCCGGCCGCCCGCCCGGCCCCGGGCCACCCCCTCGGCCGCGCCGACGACCACGCCGCCCGCCCCGTCCGGCGGCAGCGTGACCGAGGTGGCCAGCGACATCGGGCAGCTCATCGACACGGGGGTCGACGACGGCGGGATCCGCGTCGACGTCGGCACCGACATCCGCAACCTGCTCGGCCACGCCGTCGAGGCCACCGGCCCGAGCGACCTGGCCGCCGCCGTGCAGCGGGCCCGCGACAAGGTCGCCGAGCGGCAGCGCGAGGGCAGCATCACCCCCGCGTACGCCCGCCAGCTCGACACCGCGTTCCAGCGGCTCGGGGCGGCGCGCCTGTGACCCGCCCCGGCCGGCGCGGCCGCCCCGGCCGGCGCGACGGTCAGCGGGCCGGCACCGGGATCGGCCGGCTCGGCGGGGCGGGCGCGAACCCGTGCAGGAAGTCGCGGTAGACCGCCTCGTAGCCCTGCGCCATCCGGGCCGTGGAGAAGTTCTCCGCGACGTGCGCCACGCAGTCGGCCGGGTCCAGCCGGTCGACCTGCCGCAGCGCGCCGGGCAGGTCGTCGGGGCGGTCGCAGACCAGCCCGGTGACGCCGGGGCGGACCAGCTCCGGCACGGCGCCCCGGCGCAGCGCCACCACGGGCGTGCCCGTCGCCATCGCCTCCAGGATCACCATCCCGAACGGCTCCTCCCACTGGATCGGCATGATCAGGCAGCGGGCGTCGACGAGCATCCGCAGCGCGGCCGCCCGGTCGGCGTTGAACACCACTGTCACGTCGTCGTCGAGCATCGGCTCCACCACCTGCTCGTAGTAGCGACGCTCGGCGGGCTCGTTGCACTTGCCGGCGAGGACCAGCGGCAGGCCCGCCGCCCGGCAGGCCCCGATCGCCACGTCCGGGCCCTTGTCGGGGCTGAACCGGGCCAGCCAGAGCACCGGGCCACGCCCCGGGGCGGTCTTGTGCGGCACGTCGGCGACGTCGAGCGCGTTGTGCACGGTGCCGACCCACGGCAGCCCGGGGTTCAGCCGCCGCTGGGTGTGCGAGATGGCGACCAGGCCGACCCCCTGGTCGGTGTCGCTGAGCACGGTGCCGTACTCGCCGACCGGGTTGCCGTGCACGGTGGCCACCGTGGGCACCGCCCGCCGGCCGGCGACCAGCGGGCCGATCGTGGTGTGGTCGTGCACGACGTCGAAGTCGGCCGGCGAGACGAGGTGGCCGACGTGGGCCAGGTGCGCCAGCTCGGGCAGCGCCTCGCCGAGCCGGTCGTACTGGAGGTCGTCGCAGGTGGCGACGTAGCCGGCCCGGGTGCCGTGCCGCCGGCCCGCCCCGAAGACGGTCACCGCGTGCCCCCGCTCGACCAGCGCGTCCACCAGGCCGGCGACGACCTGTTCCAGGCCGCCGTAGCCGGGCGGCGGCACGGTCAGCCACGGCGGGACCACCATGGCGATCCGCAGCGGCCGTTCCTCCGAGCGGTCGAGCGGCAGGTGGTTCACGGCCACGAGTCCTCCCCGGTGGTCCCAGCGCGCGTGGTCTGCGGGCTTTCCCGGCCCCGGTCGGGCCAAACGGAGCGGGCCCCGCACGGGCGGGGCCGGCCGGCCGGGGGTGAACGCGACTCACCCGGTCCGGGTGAACGGCCTGCGCCCGCGACGGCTCCGGGGGGTCGGGAAGGGCGGAGGGCGGCGGGTGACGAAGCCAACCCCCTTGGCTCCGCCACCCACCGCCCTCCGCCGAGGAGGTAGGTCTGCTGTCGTTACGACGTTTCGGCGAGCGTCACGGTTGCCGTCGCCGCCGATCCATTCCGCTGGTACTGCACCTCGACCCGGTCGCCGACCTTGCGGGCCTGGACCGCGCCCACCAGGTCGTCGGAGTCGTTGATCACGGTGTCGCCGAACTTGGTGATCACGTCGCCCTGCCGGATGCCGGCCTTCTCGGCGGCGCTGCCGGGGGTGACGGACGCGACCACCGCGCCGCCGTTCTCGGCCGGGCTCACGCTCACCCCGAGCGAGGGGTGGCTGACCTTCTCGCCGCGCTGGAGCTTGCCGGCCACGTCCTTGGCCTTGTTGCTCGGGATGGCGAAGCCGACGCCGATGTTGCCGGTGCTCTGCCCGGAGGTGGCGATGGCGGTGTTGATGCCGATCACCTCGCCCCGCGTGTTGACCAGCGCGCCGCCGGAGTTGCCCGGGTTGATCGGGGCGTCGGTCTGGAGCAGCCCGGCGATCGAGCTGACCCCCTGCCGCGGGTCCTGCTGCTGGCTCTCGCCGGCCTGGATGGTGCGGTCCCGGGCGCTGATGATGCCCGAGGTGACCGAGCCCTGCAGGCCCAGCGGGCTGCCCAGGGCGAGCACCTGGTCGCCGACCTGCATCGCGTCGCTGTCGCCCAACGTGGCGGCCTTCAGCCCGCTGACCCCGCCGGCCTTCACCACGGCCAGGTCGGTCTTCGGGTCGGTGCCGACGATCTCCGCGTCGGCGGTCTTGCCGTCGGCGAAGACCACCTTGACGGTCTTGCCAGAGGCGGAGGCGACCACGTGGTTGTTGGTCAGCACGTAGCCGTCCTCGGAGAGGATGACCCCGGAGCCCTCGCCGCTGCCGGTGCTGATCGAGACCACGCTGTCCTGCACGGACGCGGCGATCTTCGGCAGGTCGGCGCTGTTGAGCACCGGCGCGGCCGAGTAGGTGCGGGTGATCCCGCCCGAGTTGCCGTCGACGGCGAGCGCGAGCGCGCCGCCGGCCACGCCGGAGCCGAGCATCAGCGCGAACACCGCCACCCCGGCGCCCGCCAGCTTGGCCACCCGGCTCGGCTTCGGGGCCTGCGCCCACGCCGGCACCGGCTGGCCGGGGTGCTGCGGCGGCACCGGGCCGCCCGGGTACGCGGGACCGCCGGCGTGCGGGGCGTAGCCGGGGGCGGCCGGACCGTGCTGGCCCCCCGCGGCCCAGCCGGAGTGCTGCCCGGCGGAGTGCTGCCCGGCGTGCTGGGGCTGCCAGGGACTGTTCGGGTACGGCCCGGCCGGCTGCGGCTGCCCCGACACCGGGTACGGCGGCGCGGACGGGGTGGCCGGGCCGCCGTACGGCTGCGCGCCGGAAGCCGGGGCGACGGGCCCGGAGACGGGGGCGGCGGGCCCGGCGGGGGCGTGCTGCCCGGCGGCCGGCGCGGCGGGGCCGGGGTAGGTGGGGTGGGCGGCGGGCGCGGCCGGAGCGGCGGGCTCGACGGCCGGGGAGTCGGACTGCCCGGTCTCGACGCGGGACAGCTCGGCGGTGGGGTGCGACGGCTCGGCGTCGGAGGGCGCCGGTCGCCGCTGCGGGTCGGTCTCGTACTCGGTCATGCATCCACCTTCTCCCATGCCACTGCGACGAGCCTGGAATCCGCCTGGAAGTTCCCTGAAAGTCACTCGCCCGGGTCGTCGCCGCCGTCGGGCAGCAGCGGCACCCGGACCCGGAAGGTCGCTCCCCCGCCCGGCGTCTCGGCGACCTCGACGGTGCCGTGGTGCGCGGCGACCAGCGCCGCTACGATGGCCAGCCCCAGCCCGGTGCTGGTCATCCCGCCGGCCCGCCGGGTGCGGGCCGCGTCGGCCCGGTAGAACCGCTCGAACACCCGCTCGGCCTGCTCCGGGGAGAGCCCCGGGCCGGTGTCGGCCACCTCCACCACCGCCAGGTTCCCCGGCTCGGTACGCAGCCGCAGCGTCACCGAGGCGTCCGGCGGGGTGTGGGTGAGCGCGTTCGTCATCAGGTTGCCGATCACCTGCCGCAACCGGGCGTCGTCGCCCAGCACCACCAGCGGCCCGGAGCCCGGCTCGATCTCCAGCTCGATGCGCCGGTCGGGGGCCACCACCCGGGCGGCCTGCACGGCGTCGCCGGCCAGCAGCGGCAGCTCCACCGGGCCGAGGGCGAGGGGCCGCTCCCGGTCCAGCCGGGCGAGCAGCAGCAGGTCCTCCACCAGCAGCCCCATCCGGGCGGCCTCGTCCTCGATGCGGCGCAGCAGGCCGGCGGTCTCCTCCGGGGCCCGCGCCGCGCCCTGCCGGTACAGCTCGGCGAAGCCGCGGATGGTGGTCAACGGGGTACGCAGCTCGTGCGAGGCGTCCGCGACGAACTGCCGCATCCGCTCCTCCGAGCGGCGGGCCCGCGCCTCGGACGCCTGCGCCGCGGCGGCCGCGTCCCGCGCGCCGGCCTCGGCCGAGCGGGCGGCGATCTCCGAGGCCGCGCGGGCGGTGAAGGCGGCCTCGATCTGGGCCAGCATCGTGTTCAGGGCCCGGGACAGCCGCCCCAGCTCCGAGGTCGGGCAGGGCTCGCCGTCCTCCGGGTCGGGCACCCGCCGGGTCAGGTCGCCACCGGCGATGGCGGCGGCGGTGCGCTCGATCTCCACCAGCGGCTTGAGGCTGGTCCGCACGATCGCCGCGCCGATGGACGCGAGCAGGATCAGCACCGCCCCGCCGACCAGCAGGTCTATCCAGACCAGCCGCTTGACCGCCAGGTCGACGTCGGTGAGGTTCTGCGCGATGGCCACCATCTGCCCGTTCGGCAGCTCGGCGTAGATGATCCGCCAGCGCACCCGGCTGTTGCGCGCCGGGACCGACTTGAGCTCGCCGACCCGGGCCGCGAAGCCCTCCGCGTCGGACGGCCAGGCCGGCAGGTCGGCGGTGTGCAGCCGTGGATCGTACTGCGTGACCGTCACCGCCCCGGTCCGCCGGTCGGTGGCCACCAGCAGATAGTCGGTGGGCACGAGCGGCTGCGTGACCTGCTGCCCGGCCTGCGCGGTGAGCAGGGCGGACTCGATGCTCTCCACGGAGGCCCGCAGTTCCCCGTCGACCTGGGCGACCAGGTAGTTGCGCAGGAAGTAGGTGGTCAGGGAGCTGATCACCAACAGCGCCGCGGCGACCAGCGTCAGCACCGCCGCCACCAGCTTCACCCGCAGCGGTACGCTCCGCAGCCGCCCCTTCGCCAGCGCGACGGCGTTCACGCCGCCGGCTTGCGCAGCACGTATCCCACGCCGCGCAGAGTGTGGATCAGCCGGGGCTGGGTGTTGTCGACCTTGCGCCGCAGGTAGGAGATGTAGGACTCGACGATGTTGTCGTCGCCCCGGAAGTCGTAGTTCCACACGTGGTCGAGGATCTGCGCCTTGGACAGCACCCGGTTGGCGTTGAGCATCAGGTAGCGCAGCAGCTTGAACTCGGTGGGCGAGAGCTGCACGCGCTGCCCGGCCCGGTGCACCTCGTGGGTCTCCTCGTCCAGCTCCAGGTCGGCGAAGGTGAGCCGGGAGGGCGTCTGGTCGCCGCTGGCCGTGCGGCGCAGCACGGCGCGGATCCGGGCCGTGAGCTCCTCCAGGCTGAACGGCTTGGTGACGTAGTCGTCGCCGCCCAGGGTCAACCCGCGGATCTTGTCGTCGGTCGCGTCCCGGGCCGTCAGGAAGACCACCGGGGTCCGGGTGCCGCCCTCGCGGAGCATCCGGATGACCTCGAAGCCGTCGAGGTCGGGGAGCATCACGTCGAGGACCACCAGGTCGGGGCGGTGGTCCTTGGCGGCGTGCAGCGCGGCGCTCCCGCTGGTCGCGGTGGCCACGTCGAAGCCGGCGAAGCGGAGGCTCGCGGAGAGCAGTTCGAGGATGTTGGGATCGTCCTCGACGACGAGCAGTCGCGCCTCGGTCTGGGTAGCGGCCATGCCGACCATCATCCGTGACCTCGCTGCGTCGGCGCTGGGCGGTTGCTGGAAACTCCCTGAGAACTCCGGGCCGCCTCCCCGCCGGTCACGGGCCGGCTAGCGCAGCAGCCGGCGCAGCCCGTCCAGGGCGCCGTCGAGGACCCGGATCGCCGCGCGGAGCTGGACGTCGTCGAGCCGGCCCGCCCGCGTCAACGCGTCGACCTCGACGGTGAACGCGGCCAACCGGTCGTCGAGCTCGGCCAGCAGCGGCGAGGAACCGGCGGACCGCGCCGGGGGCGGGGGCGACGCGGCCTCCCACGGGGTACGGCGGGACTGGCGCGTCCGCCGGGTCGCCTCGCGCAGCTCCCGCTTGAGGTCGCGCACCGACCCGCGTACCTCGGAGCGGATCTCGCCGGCCAGGGCGGAGAGGTCGGCCACCGACGAGCTGATGTCGGACTCCAGGGTGGCCAGCTCGGCGGCCCGCTGGCGCAGCTCGGCCCGGCCCGCCTCGGTGATGTCGTAGACCTTGCGGCCACCGGCGGCGGTGTGGGTCACCCGCCCCTCCGCCTCCAGCCGCTGGAGCCGGGGGTAGATCGTGCCGGCGCTCGGCGCGTACAGGCCGAGGAAGCGGTCCTCCAGCAGCCGGATCAGCTCGTAGCCGTGCTTCGGGCCGTCGTCGAGCAGCTTGAGCAGATAGAGCCGGAGCCGCCCGTGGCTGAACACGGTGGTCACGGCAGCTCCTCGGCGTCGTCGTCGACCGGACGGGCGAGCAGCGCGATGCTGCCGGAGGTCGCGGACGCCCAGAGCCTACCCGCGCCGGTGCCGAGGACCCCCGCGCTGTCCCGCACGCCGCCGAGCCCGCCTCCGTCGCGCACCTGCGGGAACCCGCTGGTGATCCGGCCGGCGGTGGTGTGCAGGCGGACGTCGAGGTCGCTGTCCTCGCGGACCCGGACGGTGATCCGGCCGGAGATGGTGCTCAGCCGGATCTCGCCGCCGCGCTGGGTGTCCAGGTCGCAGGTGATCTCGCCGGAGACGGTGTGCGCGCGCACCGTGCCGACGGTGCCGTCGGCGAGGACGACCTCCCCGGAGACGGTCTCCAGGCTCAGGTCCCCGGCCACCCCCAGGGCCTCCACCGGCCCGGAGACGGTCTTCGCGGTGGTGCGGCCCCGCACACCCATCAGGGCGATCTGGCCCGCCGTGACGTCGGCGCGCGTCTCCCGGCTCAGGCCCGAGGCGACCAGCGAGCCGTCGACCAGCCCGAGGTCGGCCAGCACGTCGGCGGGTACGGCGATCGAGACGTCGGCCCGGAAGCGCCGGCCGAGCTGGCCGAGCCACCAGAGCAGCCCGGGCCACCTCGGTCGGCGTTCGTGCCGGACGGTCAGCACCCCGTCGTGCTGCTCGACGAGCACGGGCCGGCTGCTGACCCGGGTGACGTCCAGCCGGGCCGGGCCGTCCGTGCCGACGACGGCGAGCCGCCCGGTCACCAGCCGGACGTGCAGCGCGGTGACCGGCTCGTCGAGGGTGAGCCGCTGGGGGCGGTCGACGGTCCACCTGGGCATGGCATCCTCCCGCCGGCGGGCGCGCCCCGGCGGCGCGCTCCTCCGGTGGCAGGATAACGCGATACATCGCGACCTAACAAGACTGTCGCGTGTCGGGGACGCGTCAGGCCGCGAGGCCGACCTGCGTGCCGGCGGGCGACGTCGTGCCGACCTGCGTGCCGGCGACCCGAGGCGACCCGGGCGCGAGCGGCAGCACCGGGACGGCGGCCCGGGGCGGGACGGCCGCAGCGGCGACCCGGGGCGGCACGAGGTGGACCGCCGACTCGGCGATCCGGGCGAGCAGTCGCCGGTCCGCGTCCCGCCCGGGGTGCAGCGCGGCGGTCGCCGTCACCGTCACCGTGAGCCCCCGGGTCGCCAGGACCCGCCAGACCGACCGGCCCAGGCTCTCCGCGCCGAGGAAGGCGCCGACGGTCGTCGGCCCGCCGGCGGGAGCAGCCGGGAGGCCGGGGGCCGGCGCAGCGGCGGCCAGGTGGTAACCGATCCGGACCGGGACGACCGGCGCGCCCGCGTCGACCGCCGCCTGGAACACGGCGGGACGGAACCCGCCGCCCGGCCGGCAGCCCACGCCCGCGCCGCACCACGTCGTACCCTCGGGAAAGACCGCGACCGGGTGACCGGCCCGCAGCGCGGCGGCGACCCGGCGCACGGCGGCGGGCAGCGCCCGGGGGCGCGCGCGGTCCACGAAGAGGGTGCCCACCGCGACGGCCAGCGGCCCGACCAGCGGCCAGCGGCGCACCTCGCGCTTGGCCAGGACCCGGGCCGGCGCCACGGCCAGCAGCGCGAGCACGTCCAGCCACGACGCGTGGTTGGCGACCACGAGCGACGGCCGCCGGGGCAGCCGGCCCCGGACCACCAGCCGCACGCCGCAGGCCCGGGCCGTGCCCCGGGCCCAGCCGCGCAGCGCGGCCCGCCGCTCCCTCGCCGGCAGCACCGGCAGCAGCCCGGCCAGCGCCGCGCCGGCCACCAGCATCAGGAGTACGGCCGCCAGCCGCCCGAGCCGGCGGGCGACCGGCACGGTGGGGGTCTCCCCCGGGCCGGGCAGGCAGTCCGCGTCGCAGCCGGAGACCGGCCGCCAGAGGTCGTGGCGGGCGGTCACCGCCCGCCCCCGTCGCCGAGGAAGTGCCGCAGGTGGCGGGGGCTCATCCGGTCCAGCGAGAAGATCACGTAGAAGTCGGCGACCCGGAAGTCCGGGTCGTACGCCGGCTCGCCGGCCACCCAGGCGCCCAGTCGCAGGTACCCGCGCAGCAGCGGCGGCAGCGCGACCCGCCCGGCCGGGCGCGGATCGCCGGGCGCGGCGGCGGTGGGCGTCGCGACGGCGTGCGGGGCGGTGGTGTCGGGCCCGGCGGCGGCCTTCCCGGCGCCGACGCGCGACCCGGCGGGCGACCCGGCGGCGGGCGGCTCGGCGGCGGGCGGCTCAGCGGCGCGCGGCCCCGCGGCGGGCGGCTCGGCGGCGCGCGGCTCGGCCAGCCAGGGGCGCAGCGGCCGGACCCGCAGCGGCGGCGGGGCCAGGTGCCGGGCCCGGACGTGCTCCCAGACGCCGGCGGCGAGCAGCCCGCCGTCGTCGACGGGCACGGAGGCGCAGCCGCCCAGCCAGCGCGACCCGCGCAGGTGCAGGTAGCGGGTGATGCCGGTCCACATCAGGTTGATCACCGCGCCGGAGCGGTGCGCCGGGTGGACGCAGGACCGACCGGCCTCCACCAGGACGTCCCGCAGCGGGTCGAGCGCGGTGAGGTCGAACTCGGCCTCCGCGTACCGGCGCGGGGTCCGGCCGGGCGGCAGCAGCCGGTACGTCCCGACCACCGCCCCGGTGCGCTCCTCGCGGACGATCAGGTGGTCGCAGTAGGGGTCGAGGTCGTCAACGTCCAGGCCGGCCGGACCGGGGCGCAGGGTGGCCCCGAGCTCGGTGGCGAAGACCTCGTGGCGCAGTCGCTGCGCGGCCGCGACCTGACGGGGGTCGTCGGCGATCGACACGGTGTATCCGCTGGTCGTCAGGGGAACGCCAGCGACGGGCAGAACAGCCATGAGCTCTGTGTAGGTGTCCCGGATGCCGCGGGCGGGGACGACCGGTGTCGATCCGGTGAACGCCAACGGGCGGACTTTCCCGGCCCGGTGGAAGGCGGTGAGAGGGGGACCCTTCTCTACCGCAAGCGTTAACAAGGGGCCCTTCCTTGCCCGGAACCGGGCGTGCGAGGCTGCGCGGAGGAGGTGCGCGTGATCATCCCCGCGAGATTCAACGGGCCGCCCGGGTCGGGCAACGGCGGTTGGTGCGCCGGCGTCTTCGCCGCCGCGTCCGGGCTCGGCGGCACGGTCGAGGTGACGTTGCGGCAGCCGCCGCCGCTGGAGACCCCGCTGACCCTCGACGGCGGCGGGGTGCACGACCCGGACGGCCGGCTGATCGCCCAGGTGCGCGGCGTGGACGAGGTTCCGGAGGTGGTGCCCCCGGTGGACGTCGACACGGCGCGGGCCGCGTCGGCGACGTACCCGGGCCTGGTGGACCACCCGTTCCCCGGCTGCTTCGTCTGCGGGCCCGGCCGGGCCGACGGGCTGCGGATCTTCCCGGGCCGCCTGCCCGACGGGCGGACCGCCGCGCCGTTCACCGCCCCGGCCGAGGTGGACGCGGCTACGGTATGGGCGGCGCTGGACTGCCCCGGCGGCTGGGCGGTGATCGACGCGGGCCGGCCCTACGTGCTGGGCCGGATGACCGCCGTGCTGGAGGGGCTGCCGACGCCGGGCGACGAGTGCGTGGTGACGGGCGTGGCCGACGGCGTGTGGGGGCGCAAGGCGGTGGTCCGGACCAGCCTGTACGCCCCGGACGGCCGGCTGCTGGGCCGGGCCCTGGCCGCCTGGATCGCCCTGTCGGAGGCGTGACCGGCGGGTCGGGGGGCGGGGCCCCGGCGGGGCGCTCTCGTCCCTGGGGAGGACCGACTCCTGCCTGAGGTGGAGGCGGAGGTAGGTGTCGCGCCTGATTGACCTGGTTGCGCGGCCTTGCCAGGCTGTGCCACGGCGCGTCCGCAACCGCGCCGCACATCTCGGCGCGCTCTCCGCGCCGTGCACGGGAGGAGAAAGATGTCTGACGGGCAGCGAAGCCCCATAACCGGCAGCGGTCAGATCGTGGTGTCCGGCCTGACGAAGCAGTACAAGAACGTCCGGGCGGTCGACAATCTGTCGTTCACGGTCGAACCGGGGCGGGTCACCGGCTTCCTCGGCCCGAACGGCGCCGGCAAGACCACCACGCTGCGTATGCTGCTGAACCTGGTCACCCCGACGGGCGGCACGGCGACCATCGGCGGCCAGCGCTACGCGGACCTGACCGACCCGCTGCGCCACGTCGGCGCGGTGCTGGAGGCGTCCAGCGCGCACAAGGGCCGCACCGGGATCAACCACCTGCGGGTGATCTGCGCGGCGGCCGGCCTGCCGAAGTCGCGCGCCGACGAGGCGCTGGCCCTGGTGGGGCTCACCCCGGCGGCGAAGCGCAAGTTCAAGGGCTACTCGCTGGGCATGAAGCAGCGCCTCGGCATCGCCGCCGCGATGCTCGGCGACCCCCGGGTGCTGATCCTCGACGAGCCCGCGAACGGGCTCGACCCCGAGGGCATCCGGTGGATGCGCGGCTTCCTCAAGGGCCTGGCCCACGAGGGCCGCACGGTGCTGGTCTCCAGCCACCTGCTGTCGGAGATGCAGCTGCTCGCCGACGACGTGGTGATCATCGCGGCCGGCAAGCTGGTCCGGCAGGGGCCGGTCGAGCAGGTGCTGGGCTCGATGGCGCAGGGCGGCGGCCGGGTGCGGGTGCGCACCCCGCAGGCCGACGAGCTGGTCGCGGCGCTGCGCGCGCAGTCGGCGACGGTGGAGACCGGCGAGCACGGCGTGCTGCTGGTCACCGGGGCGGACGCCCCGGCGATCGGCAAGGCCGCGCTGGCCGCCGGTGTGGAGCTGCACGAACTGACCCCGGAACGGCCCGACCTGGAACGGGTCTTCCTGGAACTGACGGCCGGAAAGGCGGGCATCCGATGAACCTCGTCCGATCCGAGCTGCTCAAGATCCGCACCACCAACACCTGGTGGGTCTTCGCGCTCATCTCGCTGCCGCTGTGGGGCCTCACCGCGCTGATCAACTGGTTGCAGACCGACGCGCTGGCCAGCGGCAACTTCGGCGACGTGCCGGCCGACCAGGCCGACCAGGTGGCGGCCGTGCAGTCCGTGGACAGCCTGGCCGCCAACATCTACACCAACGGGCAGTTCTTCGGGCTGCTCATCGTGATGCTGCTCGGCATCATCGTGGTGACCAGCGAGTTCTTCCACCAGACGGTGACCACCACGTTCCTCACCGTGCCGCACCGCACGGCGGTGATGACGGCGAAGCTGGTCGCGGCGGCCGTGCTGGCGATGCTGTTCTGGCTGGTCACCACGGGGCTCAACCTGGTGCTCGGCGTGCTGGTGCTCAACAGCGTCGACCTCGGCTCCCAGCTCGGCAACGGCGCGGTCTGGACGGCGACGGCGCTCAACGCGCTGGCGTACCTGCTCTGGTCGGTGCTGGGCGTCGGCATCGGCGTGCTGATCCGCAGCCAGATCGGCGCGACGGTGACCGGCATCCTGCTCTACCTGGGCGGCTCGATCGGCGCGGCCATCGCGATCAGCATCCTCGCCGCCCGCTGGGGCGACTGGATCAACAACCTCCAGGTGCTGGTGCCCTCGCTGGCCTCGTCGCTGATGGTCAGCGGCACCGAGATCCCCGGCAACCCGCCGCGCTGGGCGGGCGCGGCGGTGCTGATCGGGTACGCCGTGGTGACCGGCATGATCGGCACCCTCACCATGCGGCGGCGGGACATCTCCTGACCCCTCGCGGCTGGCCGGTGCCCGGCCCCGGAGCGTGATCGCAGGATCGCGCCCGGGGCCGGCTCCGTTCCGGGCCGGAGTCAACGGGACACGCGGCGCTGACCGAACTTGTGTCATCTTCTGTGAAACCGACCACGCGCCCGAGCCGGAAATGCCTAGCGTATTCGTACGGCGTAGCCTGGGAGCCGTCCCCCGTCCGCCCCTCGCATTCGGGGCGTCGAAGGACACCGCGTGACACACAAACCCGCGTGAAAGAGGCGATTACCGGCCGTGTCGACCCAGCAGACTTCGCAGGAGAACCCACTGGCGGGTTTCGGCCCTAACGAGTGGCTCGTCGAGGAGATGTACCAGCGTTACCTCGCCGACCCGAGCAGCGTCGATTCGGCCTGGCACGACTTCTTCGCCGACTACCGCCCCGCGCCGGGCGCCGCCACGGCACGCCCGGACGGCCAGGCCGCCAAGGCCGCGCCGGAGCCGGCCGGGCAGCAGGAGGCCGCCGCCACCGTCGCCCAGCCGGCGGCGCAGGCCGCGCCGGCCCCCGCGAAGGCCCCCACGCCGAAGGCGTCCGCGGCCGGGGCGCAGCCGACGGTGAAGCCCGCCACGAAGCCGACGCCCGCCAGGGCCACGAAGGCCGAGCCGGCCGCGAAGGCGGCGGCGAAGCCGACGGTGACCGGCCCGCAGACCACCCCGCTGCGCGGCGTCGCCGCGAAGATCGTCCAGAACATGGACGCCTCGCTGAGCGTGCCGACCGCGACGAGCGTGCGCGCCGTCCCGGCGAAGCTGCTGGTGGACAACCGCATCGTGATCAACAACCACCTCGCCCGGGGGCGCGGCGGCAAGGTCAGCTTCACCCACCTGATCGGTTACGCGATGGTCCGGGCGCTCGTCGAGCACCCGGAGATGAACAACTCCTTCGCCGAGGTCGACGGCAAGCCGGCGATGGTCCGCCCCGAGCACGTCAACCTGGGCATCGCGATCGACCTGGCCAAGCCCGACGGCAGCCGCAACCTGGTGGTGCCGTCCATCAAGGGCTGCGAGACGATGGACTTCCGGCAGTTCTGGCAGGCGTACGAGGACGTGGTCCGGCGCGCCCGCCGCAACGAGCTGACCATGGAGGACTACTCGGGCACCACGATCTCGCTGACCAACCCGGGCGGCATCGGCACGGTGCACTCGATCCCGCGCCTGATGACGGGGCAGAGCGCCATCATCGGCGTCGGCGCGATGGAGTACCCGGCGCCCTACCAGGGGATGAGCGAGGCCACCCTCGCCGAGCTGGCCGTCAGCAAGATCATCACGCTGACCAGCACGTACGACCACCGGATCATCCAGGGCGCGCAGTCCGGCGAGTTCCTCAAGGTCATGCACGAGCTGCTACTCGGCGGGCACGGCTTCTACGACCAGATCTTCACCTCGCTGCGCATCCCGTACGAGCCGGTGCGCTGGATGCAGGACGTGGCCGTCAACTCCGAGGGCCAGATCAACAAGACCGCGCGGGTGCACGAGCTGATCCACGCGTACCGGGTGCGCGGTCACCTGATGGCCGACACCGACCCGCTGGAATTCAAGATCCGCAAGCACCCCGACCTGGACGTCCTCCAGCACGGGCTGACCCTGTGGGACCTGGACCGGGTCTTCCCGGTCAACGGCTTCGCCGGCAAGCAGCGGATGAAGCTGCGCGACATCCTCGGCGTGCTGCGCGACTCCTACTGCCGCCGGGTCGGCGTGGAGTACATGCACATCCAGGACCCGGAGGAGCGGCGCTGGATCCAGGAGCGGATCGAGCGCAAATACGAAAAGCCCACCTCCGACGAGCAGAAGCACGTGCTCAACCGGCTCAACGCCGCCGAGGCGTTCGAGACCTTCCTCCAGACGAAATACGTCGGCCAGAAGCGCTTCTCGCTGGAGGGCGGCGAGTCGCTGATCCCGCTGCTCGGCGAGGTGCTGGAGTCCTCCGCCGAGGCGGGGCTCGACGAGGTCGTCATCGGCATGGCCCACCGGGGCCGGCTCAACGTGCTGGCCAACATCGTCGGCAAGCCGTACGAGAAGATCTTCTCGGAGTTCGAGGGGCACCTCGACCCGCGCTCGACGCAGGGCTCGGGCGACGTGAAATACCACCTCGGCCAGAACGGCAAGTTCACCACCCCCGACGGCGAGCACTCCGTCAAGGTGTCGGTGGTGGCCAACCCGTCGCACCTGGAGGCCGTCGACCCGGTGCTGGAGGGCATCGTCCGGGCCAAGCAGGACCGGATCGACCTCAAGCTGGAGGGCTACACCGTGCTGCCGCTGGCGGTGCACGGTGACGCCGCCTTCGCCGGGCAGGGCGTGGTCGCCGAGACGCTCAACCTGTCGCAGCTGCGCGGCTACCGCACCGGCGGCACGGTGCACGTGGTGGTCAACAACCAGGTGGGCTTCACCACCGCCCCCGAGCACTCCCGGTCCAGCCTCTACAGCACCGACGTGGCCCGGATGATCGAGGCCCCGATCCTGCACGTCAACGGCGACGACCCCGAGGCCGTGGTCCGGGTCGCCCGGCTGGCGTTCGAATACCGGCAGGCGTTCAACAAGGACGTCGTGATCGACATGGTCTGCTACCGCCGGCGCGGCCACAACGAGGGCGACGACCCCTCGATGTCCAACCCGCAGATGTACAAGATCATTGACTCGAAGCGGTCGGTCCGCAAGCTCTACACCGAGGAGCTGATCGGCCGGGGCGACATCACCGTGGAGGACGCGGAGGAGCTGCTGCGCGACTACCAGGCGCAGCTGGAGCGGGTCTTCAAGGCCACCCGGGACGCCGCCTCCGCGCCGAAGCAGGCGGCCCGGCCGCGCCGCGAGGACGAGCCGGAGCCGCAGGTGGCGACCGCCACGACGGCCGAGGTCGTCAAGGCCGTCGGCGAGGCGCACACCACCCTGCCGGAGGGCTTCACCCCGCACAAGCGGATCCAGCAGCTGCTCGACCGGCGGGCCAAGATGTCCGTCGAGGGCAACATCGACTGGGGGTACGGCGAGATCATCGCGTTCGGCGCGCTGCTGCACGACGGGGTCACCGTCCGGCTCGCCGGGCAGGACTCCCGCCGGGGCACGTTCGTGCAACGGCACGCCTCGGTGGTGGACGCCCGCACCGGCGACGACTACCTGCCGCTGAAGTCGCTCACCGCCGACGGCGAGCGGTCCCGGTTCTTCGTGCACGACTCCCTGCTGTCGGAGTACGCGGCGATGGGCTTCGAGTACGGCTACTCGGTGGAGAACGTCAACGCGCTGGTCTGCTGGGAGGCCCAGTTCGGCGACTTCGTCAACGGCGCGCAGTCGGTGATCGACGAGTTCATCTCCTCCGGCGAGGTGAAGTGGGGCCAGCGCTCCGCCGTCACCCTGCTGCTGCCGCACGGCCACGAGGGCCAGGGCCCGGACCACACGTCCGGCCGCCCGGAGCGGTTCCTCCAGCTCTGCGCCGAGGACAACATGCGGGTGGCCATGCCGACCACCCCGGCGAACCACTTCCACCTGCTGCGCCGCCAGGCCCTGTCGCCGAAGCGCAAGCCGCTGGTGGTGTTCACGCCGAAGTCGCTGCTGCGGCACAAGCTCTGCGTGTCGCCGGTGGAGGACTTCACCACGGGCACCTTCGCCCCGGTGCTGGCCGACACCGCCGCCCCGCCCGCCGGGCAGGTGAAGCGGGTGCTGCTCTGCTCGGGCAAGGTCTACTACGACCTGTTCCAGGCCCGGGCCGAGCGCGGCGTCACCGACACGGCGATCGTCCGGATGGAGCAGCTCTACCCGCTGCCCGTCGAGGAGATCCGGGCCGCCCTCGCGCAGTACCCGAACGCCGAGGACTTCGCCTGGGTGCAGGAGGAGCCGGCCAACCAGGGCGCGTGGAGCTTCGTCGCGCTCAACCTGCTGGAGCACCTCAGCGAGGTCCGGCTGCGCCGCATCTCCCGCCCCGCCGCCGCCGCGCCGGCGGTCGGCTCGGCGAAGATGCACGAGGTCGAGCAGCACAAGCTGATCGAGGCGGCCCTGCCCCGCCCGTGACCTGACCGTGCCACCGCGCGCCGGGGCAGCGACCGTCACCACGACGGTCGCTGCCCCGCTCGCGTCCCTGACCGCACGACCCGGCCGCCGGCCGGCACTACCGATGAGGACGCACGATGTACTTCACCGACCGTGGCATCGAGGAACTGGTCGAGCGGCGGGGCGAGGAGCAGGTGAGCGTGGAGTGGCTGGGCGAGCGCCTGCGCGACTTCGTGGACCTGAACCCCGAGTTCGAGACGCCGATCGAGCGCTTCGCCACCTGGCTCGCCCGGTTGGACGACGAAGACGACGACTGACGGCGACGACTGGCTGCGGCGACTGACGGCGACGACAGCCGGCGACGACGGTCGGCCGCCCCGCCGGCCCGGGTCCAAGGACCCGGGCGACCCTCGCCGCGATCTTGTAGCGTGGGGGCGTGGCCCGGAGCGTGTATCTGACCAGCGTCGGTTCCGGCGGGGGCAAGTCGACGATCGCGCTCGGCCTCGCCGAGCTGCTCTCCCGGCAGGTCGGCCGGATCGGCGCGTTCCGGCCCCTCGTCCCCGGCCGGGGCCCCGACCAGATCCTCGCCCTGCTCACCGAGCGCTACCGCGTCGAGATCCCGGTCGACGAGCTGCACGGCTGCACCTACGCCGAGGCGGGCGCGCTGGTCGGCGAGGGGCGGCGCGAGGAGCTGATCTCCCGGATCGTCGAGCGCTACCGCGACGTCGAGCGGCGCTGCCCCGCGGTGGTCGTGGTGGGCAGCGACTTCGCCGACGGCGGCGACGGCGCGGGCCCCCGCGAGCTGGCGTTCAACGCCCGCCTCGCCACCGAGTTCGGCAGCGTGGTGGTGCCCGTCGTCGACGGCTTCGGGCAGGAGCCCGAGGCGATCGCGGCGGCGGCGCGCGGGGCGTACCACGATCTGGTGGACCTCGGCGCGACGGTGCTGGCGGTGATCGCCAACCGGGTGCCGGGGCCGATGACGCTGCCCGACCTGCCCGTCCCCGCGTACGCGATCCCGGAGGTGCCGACCGTGTCGGCGCCGACGGTGGCCGAGGTCGCGGCGGCGCTCGGCGCGACCCTGCTGGCCGGCGACGACGCCGCGCTCGGCCGCGACGTGCTCGACTACGTCGTCGGCGCGGCGCACGTGCCGACGCTGCTGGACCACCTCACCGAGGGCGCGCTGGTGATCACCCCGGCCGACCGGGCCGACCTGCTGGTGGCGGCCAGCGCCGCGCACGTCGCCGGCCAGGTCTCCGTCGCCGGGCTGGTGCTCACCCTCGGCGAACGGCCCGACCCGAGGGCGATGCGCCTGGTCGAGGCACTCAACACCGGGCTCGCGGTGCTCTCGGTGCGCAGCGACAGCTACGACACGGTCGCCGCGTCCAGCCGGATCGAGGGCCGGCCCAGCATGGCCCACCCGCGCAAGGTCGAGGCCGCGCTCGGCGCGTTCGAGGACTGCGTCGACACCGTCGACCTCGCCCGCCGGCTGCGGGTCAGCCGCTCCGCGCGGGTCACCCCGCTGATGTTCGAGTACGACCTGATCGACCGGGCCCGGTCCCACCGCCGCCGCCTCGTGCTGCCCGAGGGGGCGGAGGAGCGGATCCTGCGCGCGGCGGAGATCCTGCTGCGCCGGGGCGTGGCCGACCTGACCCTGCTCGGCCGCCCCGACGACATCGCCCGGCGCACCCGGGAGCTGGGCGTCGACATCACCGGGGCGGCCGTCGTCGACCCGGCGACGAGCCCCTGGCGCGACGAGTTCGCCGAGGCGTACGCGAAGCTGCGCGCCCACCGGGGCATGACCGCCGAGCTGGCGCACGACATCGTGGCGCAGCCCAACTACTTCGGCACGATGATGGTGCACACCGGGCACGCCGACGGGATGGTCTCCGGGGCCACCCACACCACCGCCGCCACCATCCGCCCCGCGTTCGAGATCATCCGCACGGTGCCGGGGGTGTCGGTGGCCTCCAGCGTGTTCTTCATGCTGCTCGCCGACCGGGTGCTCGTCTACGGCGACTGCGCCGTCAACCCCGACCCGGACGCCGCCCAGCTGGCCGACATCGCCATCTCGTCGGCCGACACCGCCGCCCGGTTCGGCATCGAGCCCCGGGTGGCGATGCTGTCCTACTCGACCGGGGACTCCGGGGCCGGGGCCGACGTGGAGAAGGTGGCCGCCGCCACCCGCCTCGTGCGCGAGCGGCGGCCGGAGCTGCTAGTCGAGGGCCCCATCCAGTACGACGCGGCGATCGACCCGCACGTCGCGGCCACCAAGCTGCCCGACAGCGAGGTCGCCGGGCGGGCCACCGTGTTCGTCTTCCCCGACCTCAACACGGGCAACAACACGTACAAGGCGGTGCAGCGCTCCGCCGGGGCGGTGGCCGTCGGCCCCGTCATGCAGGGCCTGCGCCGCCCCGTCAACGACCTGTCCCGGGGCGCGACCGTGCCCGACATCGTCAACACCGTCGCCATCACCGCCATCCAGGCCGCCGCCGGGGAGTCCTCATGAGTCGGGTGCTCGTCCTCAACTGCGGCTCGTCCTCGGTGAAATACCGGCTCTACGACGGCGACGAGGTCCTGGCGAAGGGCACCGTCGAGCGGGTCGGCGAGCCCGGCGGCGGGCCGGCCGACCACGAGACGGCCGTCCGGGGGATCCTCGACCGGCTCGGCCCGGACGGGCTCGCCGGGCTGACCGCCGTCGGGCACCGGGTGGTGCACGGCGGACGGCGCTTCACCGAGCCGGTGCTGGTCGACGACGCCGTGTTCGCGGCGATCGGGGAACTCGTGCCGCTCGCCCCGCTGCACAACCCCGCCAACCTGGCCGGCATCCGGGTCGCCCGCGAGGCGCTGCCCGGGGTGCCGCAGGTCGCCGTCTTCGACACCGCGTTCCACCACACGCTGCCCGAGGCCGCCGCCACCTACGCGATCGACCGGGACACCGCGCAGCGGCACGACATCCGCCGGTACGGCTTCCACGGCACCTCCCACGCGTACGTCTCCCGGCGCACCGCCGAGCTGCTGGGCCGGCCGTACGACGAGTTGAACACGATCACCCTGCACCTGGGCAACGGCGCGAGCGCCTGCGCGGTGCAGGGCGGGTGCAGCGTGGCCACCTCGATGGGGATGTCCCCGCTGGAGGGCCTCGTGATGGGCACCCGCAGCGGCGACCTCGACCCGACGATCGTCTTCCACCTGCGCCGCGAGGCCGGCATGGGCGTCGACGAGATCGACGACCTGCTCAACCACCGCAGCGGCCTGCTCGGCCTGGCCGGGGTCAACGACATGCGCGAGGTGCTGGCCCGCCGCGCCGCCGGTGACCCGGCCGCCGCGCTCGCGTTCGACGTCTACACCCGCCGGATCACCGGCTACGTCGGGGCGTACTACGCGCTGCTCGGCCGGGTGGACGCGGTCACCTTCACCGCCGGGGTGGGCGAGCACGCCGCGCCGGTGCGGGCCGCCGCGCTGGCCGGCCTGGAGCGGCTCGGCATCGCCGTCGACCCGGCCCGCAACGACGGCACCGGCGACCGGGTGATCTCCCCGGCGGGCGCGGAGGTCGCCGTCTGCGTCGTCGGCACCGACGAGGAACGCGAGATCGCCCGCGCGGCCCGGGCCGTGGTCGACGCGGCGACCTGAGGCGGCGGCGCGCGCCTCAGTCGAAGGCGAGCCGGGCGGCAGCGCGCGTCGTCAGCTCGGGGCCGGCCGGCCGGGCGGCGGCGCGCGCCCTCAGCTCAGCGCGAGCCAGGCGACAACGGCGACCAGCAGCACCACGGCCACCGCGATGCCGGCGATCAGCGGAACCCGGGACGCCGGGGCGGCCGGGGCGGCTGCCTCCGGCGCGTGGGCGAACGCCCGGAACTGCTCTGTGTTGCCGCTCGGGTCCACGTACTTGTCAGACATGGCCAGACCCTAGCCAAGAAGGTCCACCCCGCGCCCGCCCGACCGGGCGGCACGCCGTAGGACCGCCGGATCGGCGGAGCCACCCCGACCGGGTGGCGTCGGCCACCGGTCCGGACGGCGGGGCCGCCGGGCGTCGCCGGCCGCCTACCGTGAGGGTGTGTGGGTACGCCGGCTGGTCGCCGCGACGGTGACGGCGCTGCTGGCCGGCTGCGGCACGGCCACCGTGGCCCCGGGGTCGGCCCCGGGGTTCCGCAGCGCCCCGTCTGCCGGTCCCGCCCCGGCGACGACGTACCCGGTCGGGGTGCACACCTTCACCCTCGACCCGGGCGGCGCGCGCCCGCTGCCGGTGACCGTCTGGTATCCGGCCGCCCGGGGCGGGGTCGCCCCCGGCCGGTTCCCCGTCGTCGTGTTCAGCCACGGGCTCGACAGCCTGCCCGCCCTGCACGCCCCGCTGACCAGCCGGTGGGCCGCCGCCGGCTTCGTGGTCGCCGCGCCCGCGTACCCGCGCACCCGGCGCGGGGCGGCCCGGTTCACCCGCGCCGACGTGCGCCACCAGCCGGCCGACGGGTGGCGGCTGATCCGGCACCTGGTGCGCCTCGACACCCGCCGGGGCGACCCGCTCGCCGGGCACCTGGACGTGGCCCGGTTCGCCGCCGCCGGCCACTCGGCGGGCGGCTTCACCACCGCCGGGATGCTCACCTCCGGGCACCCGCCCCGGCTGCGGGCGGGCATCGTGATCGCCGGGGGCGGCCTGGCCGGGGCGTTCGCCGGGCCGACCGCGCCGGTGCTGTTCGTGCACGGCGACGCCGACCCGGTCGTCGGGGTGACCGTCGGCCGGGCCGCGTACGCCCGCACGCCCGGCCCGGCCGGGTTCCTCACCGTCACCGGGGGCGACCACGGCGCCTACCTGACCCCGGGCCGCCCCGGCTTCGCCCAGGTCCTCGCCGCCACCACGGACTTCCTGCGCTGGGCGCTGTACGGCGACCGGGCCGCCCTGCGCCGCCTCCCCACGGACGCCACCCACCCCACCCGCTGGATTTGCAAGGAAGGGCCCCCTGTTAACGCTTTCTGTATAGGAAGGGCCCCCTCCTAACAGCGCCCCAGCGGGCGGCACGCCGTCGCCCGGGGTGAGCGCGCCCTGACCTGCGGTGCGATGCGGGCCGGCGCCCCCGTCCGGCGAGGCACAATCGGTTTCATGTGCCGCCGCCGTCGTACCGCAGCCCTGCTGGCCACCGCCCTGCTCGCCGCCGGCCTGGCCGGCTGCTCGGGTGGCGCGGAGCCCGCCTGGCGCGAGGCCGCCCCGACGCAGGCGCCGAAGGCGACCACCCCGGCCCCGCGCGTGCCCGCCGGCAGCGCGCCGAGCGAGAGCTTCGCCGTCGGCGTACGTCAGCTCAAGCTCAACCGCGACGGCGACCGCCCGCTGCCGGTGACGATCTGGTATCCGGCCCGGGGTGCGGCGGGCGGGACGCCGCAGCGGTCCGCGACGGCCGCGACGGGGCGCTTCCCGGTGGTGATGTTCAGCCACGGCCTCAACGGGCGGCCCGAGGACTACGAGCTGCTGCTCACCCGCTGGGCGGCGGCCGGGTTCGTGGTGGCCGCGCCGGCCTTCCCGCACACCGCCCGGGGCACCGACACCAACGTGCTGGACGTGCTGAACCAGCCGGCCGACGTGTCGTACGCGCTGACCCGGGTGCTCGCCCTGGACGCGAAGGCGGGCGACCCGCTGCGCGGCCGGCTCGCCACCGACCGGGTGGCGGCGGCGGGGCACTCGGCCGGCGGGGTGACCACCATCGGCCTGTTCACCGCGGGCCGGGACGACCGGCTGGACGCCGGGGTGGTCTTCGCCGGCACCGGCCTGGGCGTGGGCACCGCGTTCGCGGGGGCCGCCGCCCCGCAGTTGTTCGTGCACGGCGAGGCCGACGAGGTGGTCGACTACGCCTCGGGCAAGGCCGCGTACGACAGGGTGCCCTGGCCCAAGGCGATGCTGAGCCTGCCGAAGGGCGACCACGGGCGGGCCCTGCTCACCGACGGCGCGGCCCTGCGGGTGGTCTCGGACACCTGCGTCGAGTTCCTGCGCTGGACCCTGTACGGGGACGCGGCGGCCAAGCGCCGGCTGCCGGACGAGGCCACCCGGGGCGGCGTGGCCACCCTCGACGACCGCTTGTAAGGAAGGGCCCCCTGTTAACGCATTCGGTATAGGAAGGGCCCCCTCCTAACAAGCTCCCAGCAGGCGCCCGACGGCCAGCGCTCACGCCGTGTGGTCGATGACGATCTTGCCGAACGCCTCGCCCGAGTGCAGCCGGGCGAACGCCTCCTCGATCCGACCGAACGGCACCACGCTGTCCACCACCGGGCGCACCTCGTGCTCGGCGCAGAACGTCAGCAGCTCGGTCAGCTCCCCCGGCGTGCCCATCGAGGTGCCGAGGATCTCCAGCTGCATGGCGAAGACCCGCCGCAGGTTGACCTTCGGCTCGTGCCCGGCGGTCGCGCCGGAGACCACGATCCGGGCCATCGGCGCGGCCGACTTCAGGGAGTGGTCGAACGTGGCCTCCCCGACCGTCTCGATCACCACGTCGACCCGTTCGGGCAGCCGCGCGCCGGGCTCCAGCGCGGTCGCCCCCAACTGCGCGATCCGCTCCCGCTTGCCGGCGTCGCGGCTGGTCGCGTACACCCGCTTGCCGAGCGCGACGGCGAGCGCGACGGCCGCCGTCGCGACGCCGCCGCCCGCGCCCTGGACCAGCACGGCGTCGGCCTCGTCGACCCGGCCCTTGGTGGTCAGCATCCGCCACGCGGTGAGCCAGGCCGTCGGCAGGCAGGCGGCGTCCGTCGCCGACAGGCCCGCCGGCAGGGGCAGCAGGTTCATCCGGGGTACGGCCACCCGCTCGGCGAAGGTGCCGGGGAAGTGCTCGGAGAGGATCGACATGCCGCGCGGGTCGCCCGGGTCGACGACCAGCGGGAAGACCACCACGTCGGTGCCGTCCGGGGCCGTGCCGACGGCGTCGCAGCCGAGGATCATCGGCAGCCGGTCGGCACCGAGCCCGATGCCGCGCAGCGACCACAGGTCGTGATGGTTGATCGAGCTGGCCCGCACCTGCACGGTCACCCAGTCGTCCTCGGGGTGGGCCGGCTCGGGCTGCTCGCCGACGGTCAGCGCGGCGAGCGGGTTGTCGGCGTCGAATCTCGAGGCGAAGGCGGCACGCATGATCCGCACCGTAACAAGGAGTGGGGGTGTTAAGAAGGGCCCCTGCTATACCGAAGGCGTTAACAGGGTGCCCCTCCTTGCACGTCAGGCGCGGGCGACGCCGTCGCGGCGGGCGGCCTCGGCGACGGCCTCGGCCACCGCGGGGGCGACGCGCGGGTCCAGCGGGGACGGCACGATCGCGTCGGCGGTGAGCGTCTCGGCCACCACGCCGGCGATCGCGTCGGCGGCGGCCACCTTCATCCCGTCGGTGATCCGGGTCGCCCGGGCGTCCAGCGCGCCCCGGAACACCCCGGGGAAGGCCAGCACGTTGTTGATCTGGTTGGGGTAGTCGCTGCGGCCGGTGGCGACGACGGCGACGTGCCGGGCGGCCACCTCGGGGTGCACCTCGGGCGTCGGGTTGGCCAGGGCGAAGACGATGCCGCCGGGGGCCATCCCGGCCACCGCCGCCTCGCAGATCTCGCCGCCGGAGACGCCGACGAGCACGTCCGCGCCGCGCAGCGCCTCGCCGATGTCGCCCGACCGCCCCTCGGCGTTGGTGTCGGCCGCGAGGTCGGCCTTGGTGCCGGTGAGGTCGGCGCGGTGCCGGCCGATGATCCCCTTCGAGTCGCAGACGACGACCCGGGCCGGGTCGACGCCGCCGGCGATGAGCATCCGGGTGACCGCCACGCCGGCCGCGCCCGCGCCGCTGACCGCCACCCGCAGGTCGCCGAGCTTGCGGTTGAGCAGCGCGGCCGCGTTGCGCAGCGCGGCGAGCACGACGATCGCGGTGCCGTGCTGGTCGTCGTGGAAGACGGGGATGTCCAGCGCCTCGTCGAGCCGGCGCTCCACCTCGAAGCAGCGCGGGGCGCTGATGTCCTCCAGGTTGATCCCGCCGAACGAGGGGGCGAGGGCCTGCACCACGGCGACGATCTCGTCCACGTCCTGCGTGTCGAGGCAGACCGGCACCGCGTCGACGTCGGCGAACTGCTTGAACAGCACCGCCTTGCCCTCCATCACCGGCAGCGCCGCGCGCGGGCCGATGTTGCCCAGCCCGAGCACGGCCGAGCCGTCGGTGACGACGGCGACGGTGTGCCCCGCCCAGGTGTAGTCGTCGGCCAGCGCCGGGTCGGCGGCGATCGCCTCGCACACCCGGGCCACGCCCGGGGTGTACGCGAGGGAGAGGTCCTCGCGGCTGCTCAGCGGGACGGTGGAGGCGACGGCCAGCTTGCCGCCGACGTGCAGTTGGAAGACGGGATCAGCGGGGTCCACGGTGGACGAAGGCATGGTGACTCCAGGAAATCTGTCGGGTAGACGAGGCGACCGGCGCCAGCGCGAGGTGAGGCGGCCAGCGGCGGTGGCACGGTGCGGGGGTCACCCGGATACCTGCCGAGCATAGTGTCGGGAGCACAAGTCGGATGTGAGTAGGGTCATACTCGCCGGTAGCCGGCGGGGCGGGGCAGCCGGCCCGGCCGGGGCCAGTAGCGGGCCACGACGCGGCCGTGCACGTCGGCCACGCCGTACGCCCGGGAGTCGTCGGTGACGAGGTCGTTGTCGCCGCGTACCCACCAGCCGCCGTCGGCGGGGCGGACCGCGCGCTTGACCACGAGCAGGCCCGGACGGCTGCGGAAGACCGCGACCACGACGTCGCCGGGGCGGATCGGACGGCCCCCGCGCCGCACCAGCAGGGCGTCGCCGTGGCGCAGGGTGGGTGCCATCGACGGACCGGTCACCAGTACGGCGGTGAGCGGCCCCCGCAGCCGGTCGGCGGCGGGCGTGTCGGGGGGCACCGGTTTCACCTCCGCACCGCTGGGGAGCATCTCCAGGAGTAATGTCGTCCTGGATCATCGCAAACTTCCCATGGAGGATCCCGATGCGACTTCCGCGCATCCTCATGCCGAGCGTCACCGTCAGCGCCCACTGCGACCTGCCGTGCGGCGTCTACGACCCGGCCCAGGCCCGGATCGAGGCCGAGTCGATCAAGGCGATCGCCGAGAAGTACCAGGCGAACACCGACCCCGAGTTCCGCACCCGGGCGCTGATCATCAAGGAGCAGCGCGCCGAGCTGGTCAAGCACCACCTGTGGGTGCTGTGGACGGACTACTTCAAGCCGGCGCACTTCGAGAAGTACCCGAACCTGCACAGCCTGTTCAACGAGGCCACCAAGCTCGCGGGCGCCAGCGGCGCCAAGGGCAGCGCCGATCCGGCCAAGGCCGAGGAGCTGCTCGCGAAGATCGAGGAGATCTCGAAGATCTTCTGGGAGACCAAGCAGGCGTGACCTCCGGGTCGACACCGACGGTACGGCCGGCGCGTCCCGGGGACGTGCCGGCCGTCGTCGCCATGGTGCACGAGCTGGCCGCGTACGAGCGGGCCGCCGACGAGTGCCACCTGACCGCCGGGCAGCTCACCGAGGCCCTTTTCGGCCCGACGCCCGCGCTCTTCGGGCACGTGGTCGTCGACGGGGCCGACCGGCCGCTCGGCTTCGCGTTGTGGTTCCTCAACTTCTCCACCTGGGCCGGCGTGCACGGCATCTACCTGGAGGACCTCTACGTCCGCCCCGAGGCGCGGGGCACCGGCGCGGGCCGGCGGCTGCTGGCCACCCTGGCCGCGATCTGCGTCGAGCGGGGCTACCGCCGGCTCGACTGGTCGATGATCGACTGGAACCCGGCGGCCCGGTTCTACGCCTCGATCGGCGCGTCCCCGATGGCGGAGTGGGTGCCGTACCGGCTGACGGGGGCGGCCCTGACCGCGCTCGCGGCCGACGTGACGCCGCCCGCGAGCGCCGCGCCCACGCGTCCGTCCGCCTGACGGGGTAGAGTCCCCCACCGGGGGGATGAGGCGTGACTCAACTGACCGGCCAGCCAGCCACCGACGACGACATCGTGCACCTCACGGTGCCCGCCGACGGTGGCTACCTCGGCGTGCTCCGCACCGCCACGGCCGGCCTCGCCGCCCGTCTCCAGTTCGCCCTCGACGAGATCGAGGACCTGCGGATCGCCGTGGACGAGGCGTGCGCCATGCTCCTCGCGATCGCCACCCGCGACGCCGAGCTGGAGTGCCGGTTCCAGGTGACCGAGGACGCCCTGACCGTCGAGGTGACCGTGCCGACCGTGCGCGGGGCGACGCTCCCCTCCGAGTCGTCGTTCGCCTGGAAGGTGCTGACGGCACTCACCACGGCCGCCTCGGCGAGCGCCCACAACGGCCGGGCCACCATCTCCCTGCTGACCCGCCGCGCCGGCTACTGACCGCGCTCCTCGCCCGCCACGGGCCGCCCAGCGGGCCCGCGCCCACCCGGCTCAGGTGAGGCCGAGGGCCCGGGTGGTCGGCGGGCTGACGAGCAGCGCGCTGACGCCGAGGCCGAGCGCCATCAGCGGCACGCCGAGCCAGCCGAGCCCGCCCTGGATCATGTACCAGCCGACCGGCAGCAGCATCAGTTGCAGGACGATCGCCGGGGCCCGGGCCCCGGCGCGCCGGCGGCCGAGCGCGCCGCCGAGCGCCCAGAGGGCGGCCGCGCCGCCGAGGGCGAACGCGGTCACCAGCAGCGCCGACGGCAGGTCGGTGGTGGTGGCGGTGAGGTCGGCCCAGACGAGCCAGACGGCGACCAGACCGAGGGCGACCGCCTCCGCCCGGAGCAGCCGGACCGCCCAGCGCAGCGTGGTCGGGTCCTGGCCCGAGTCGATGGTCACGCGCGCCACGATACCGGTGGTGGGGCGCGGTACAGTGCCGCCCATGCGGGCCGTCCTGGTGGTCAATCCGAAGGCCACCACCACCAGCGAACGCAGCCGGGACGTCCTGGTCCGGGCGCTGCGCAGCGAAGTCGACCTGTCGGTGCGGTACACCCGCCGGCGGGGTCACGCCATGGACCTCGCCCGGGAGGCGGCCGAGGAGGGCGTCGACCTGGTGGTGACGCTCGGCGGCGACGGCACCGTCAACGAGGTGGTCAACGGCCTGATGGCGGCCGAGCCCCCGACGATCCGCACCGGGGGCAGTCCCGCCGAGCGGCTGCCGGCGCTGGCCACCGTCCCCGGGGGCTCCACGAACGTGTTCGCCCGCGCGCTCGGCCTGCCCCGGGAGTGGCCGGAGGGCACCAGCATGATCCTGGAGGGGCTGCGGCTCGGGCGGTCCCGCACGATCGGGCTGGGCCGGGCCGACGACCGCTACTTCACCTTCTGCGCCGGCTTCGGCCTCGACGCGGCGGTGATCCACCGGGTCGAGCAGGCCCGTCGGCGCGGCCGGGTCTCGACGCCGGCGCTCTATCTGCGCTCGACGGTCAATCAGTATTTCCTCGGCTCGAACCGTCGCCATCCGACGATCTCACTGGAACGCCCCGGCGAGGTTACCGAGGGTGAGCTCGCCACGGTCATCATCCAGAACACCGCGCCCTGGACGTACCTGGGCGAGCGGGAGATCAACCCGAATCCGGCGGCGTCCTTCGATCTCGGGCTCGACGTGCTCGCCATGCGGCAGCTCCGCGTGGCCAGCACGGCACGCACAGTGACCCAGTTCTTCTCCCACACGCCCGATCCGCGGGGGCGTCAGGTGTTGCAGCTGCACGACCTGGCCGAGTTCACCCTGGTCGCGAGCCGTCCTCAGGCTTTCCAGCTCGACGGGGACTATCTCGGCGAGCGGGAAAAAGTCAGATTCGCATCCGTTCCGGCCGCACTGAGAGTAATCTGCTAGGTCTCGGGTACAGCCCTTGGTCGAGCGCGGTCCCCCCACCGCTGTCGATGCGGTGGCCGCCACACCGAGGGCGAGGTGCCGGAAATGTCAGCAATGTCACGCAGACTGTACTATATTGATCCTCGACTGTGGTACGCCGGGTAACCAGGACTCCCTGCAAACCGGACAAAGGGGTCGTGAGCTTGCTCACCGCTCGGAGTTTTTCCGAGCGTCACCCTTGACATCGCGTGAGTTCGTGAAAGTATTCACAAGCGAACTTGAGTTACCGGGACATTGCTAGGACATGCTCATTGTGTTGAGGTGTTCGAGCAGGTCCCAGTGGCTACCAGAGCCTGCTCACGCAGCGCCGAATTGATGGATGCGAACCGTGACCATCGGCGTGCGGATGCATAAAGGAAAAGCACCAACGCAATATCTGCCACCCATCCAGAATGAGGAGTGTTGCCGCCATGGACTGGCGTCACCATGCTGTCTGCCGCGACGAGGACCCGGAGCTGTTCTTCCCGATCGGGACGTCCGGTCCGGCTCTCCTGCAGGTCGAGCAGGCCAAGGCCGTCTGCCGGCGCTGCTCCGTGACCGACCAGTGCCTCCAGTGGGCACTTGAGTCCGGTCAGGACGCCGGCGTCTGGGGCGGGATGAGCGAGGAGGAGCGGCGCGCCGTCAAGCGCCGCGGTGGTCTCCGGGTGCTGCGCGCTCACTCCGCCTGACCTACTGCACGCACCACAGCTCCACGCCCCGACAGGGCAACCCCTGTCGGGGCGTTCTGCTGTGCGGCGTCCTCCCGGCCCGTTGCGCGCCCCGGGCCGGGGCCGCCCCGATCACCCGGCCGACGGGCCGCCGCCCGGAAGCAGCCGCCCGCCCGGATTCACTCCGGCGGCGCGGCGTCCGCCCGGCGCAGCACCAGATCGGCCAGCTCCGGGGCGTCGGTGAGCGGCCCGGAGACGGTCACCGCGCCGGCCGCCCGCGCCCCCGCCAGCACCGCGTCGTGGAAGAGCCCCGGGGCCAGGAAGTACGCCGACACGGCCACCCGCCGCGCGCCCGCCGCGCGCAGCCGGGACACCGCCGCGCCCGCGTCCGGCGGGGCCGCCGAGGCGTACGACACCCGGCAGGGCACCCCGAGCGCCGCGCCGAGCGCCGCCGCGACCCGGCCCACCGAACCCCGCGCCCGGGGATCCCGGGTGCCCGCGGCGGCGAGCACCAGCGCGTCGAACCGGCCGGGATCCGCCTCCGCCAGCCGCCGCCGCAGCCCGGCCAGCAGCGCCCCGTCGACCACCCCGTCGGCCGGGCCGAGCACGTCGGAGACGCGCACGTCGATCGGCGGCCCCGACTCCCGGGCCGCCGCGACCGCCGCCGGGACGTCCACCCGCCGGTGGTACGCGGCGGTGAGCAGCAGCGGCACCAGCACCGCCCGGGGATGTCCGGCCGCCGCCAGCGAGCGCAGCGCCTCCGTCGGCCCCGGGTCCGTGTGGTCCAGCCAGCTCGCCGACACGGCCACGCCGGGGCGGGCGGCCGCGACCGCCCGGGCCAGCGCCCGGGTCGCCTCGGCCGCCCGGGGATCCCGGCTGCCGTGCGCCACCAGGACCACCGGGTCGCCGGCCGCGAGCGCCGGCCCCCGGATCCCGGACCCGGTCAGAGGTGCAGCCCGCACTCGGTCTTCTCGAACATCGCCCAGCGGCCGGCCCGCGGGTCCTCCCCTGCCTTCGTGCGGCGGGTGCAGGGCCAGCAGCCGATCGAGCCGTAGCCGCGCTTGAACAGCTCGTTGACCGGGATGTCGTGCCGGGCGATGTAGGCGTCCACGTCGGCCTGCTTCCAGGCGGCGATCGGGTTCACCTTCACCCTTCCCCGGCGGGCGTCGAACGTCACCACCGGCGTGTTGGCCCGGGTCGGCGACTCGTCGCGGCGCAGCCCGGCGGCCCAGGCGTCGTACCCGGACAGCGCCCGCTCCAGCGGCTCGACCTTGCGCAGCTGGCAGCAGTCGTCCGGCGACCGGTTGAACAGCCGGGGGCCGTACTCGCCGTCCTGCTGGCCGACGGTGAGCCGGGGCCGGATCGACCGGACGTTGACGGGCAGCCGGCGGGCCACCTCGTCGCGGACCCGCAGCGTCTCCGGGAAGTGCAGCCCGGTGTCGAGGAAGATCACGTCGACCCCGGGCGCGACCCGGGAGACGAGGTGGGCGAGCACGGCGTCGGCCATCGAGCTGGTCACGCAGAACCGGTCGCCGAACGTCTCGGCCGCCCAGCGGGCGATCTCCAGCGCCGGAGCGCCCTCCAGCTCCCGGCCCGCCCGCTCGGCCAGCTCCCGCAGCTCCTGCGGGCTGCGCCGGGCGGGATCGGCGGGAGTCGGGCCGCCGGGGCCGACCAGCCCCAGGGTCGCGGCCGACACCAGGGCGGTCATCGGGTCACCGCCTCGGTCAGCAGGCCGGTGAACTTCACCGTGAACACCCGGGCGCAGGCGTGGCACTCCCACGCGCCGTGCCCGGCCTCGCTCGGCCGCAGGTCCTCCTCACCGCAGTAGGGGCAGTAGAGCGGCGCTGAACGAGTCTCACTCATCGGAGTTCCTCCTCGTCTACCCTGATCACCCAGTTGGCGAAGGACTCGCCCTCGGTCCGGCTCGCCAGGTAGCGGCGGGCGAGCCGTTCCACGTACTCCGGAAGCTCGGCGGCGGTGGTCTTCAGGCCGCGCAGCTTGCGGCCGAAACCGGCGGTCTGGCCCTGCGCCATGCCCAGGCCGCCGCCCAGGTGCACCTGGAAGCCCTCGACCTGGCGGCCGTCCGGGCCGACCACGAGCTGCCCCTTGAGGCCGATGTCGGCGACCTGCGTGCGGGCGCAGGCGTTCGGGCAGCCGTTGAGGTGGATGGAGATGTCCGCGTCGAAGTCGCGCAGGCGCTCCTCCAGCCGGGCCACCAGCTCCTCGCCGCGCGCCTTCGTCTCGACGATGGCCAGCTTGCAGAACTCGATGCCGGTGCAGGCCATCGTGCCGCGCCGCCACGCCGACGGCCGGGCCTCAAGGCCGATGGTGCTCAGCTCGGCCACCAGCGAGTTGGTCCGCTCCGGGGGCACGTCCAGGACCAGGAGCTTCTGGTACGGGGTGAGCCGCACCCGGCCGCTGCCGTGCGCCTCGACCACGTCGGCGAGCCGGGCGAGCTGCGTGCCGGAGACCCGCCCCACCACCGGGGAGGCCCCGACGTAGGCGAGCCCGTCGCGCTGGCGGTGCACCCCGATGTGGTCGACCGGCTTGGCGGGCAGCTCCGGGGCGGGCCCGTCGAGCAGCGTGCGGCCCAGGTATTCCTTCTCCAGCACCTCGCGGAACTTCTCCACGCCCCAGTCGGCGACGAGGAACTTCAGCCGGGCCCGGTTGCGCAGCCGGCGGTAGCCGTAGTCGCGGAAGATGCCGACCACGCCGGCCCAGACGTCCGGCACCTCGGTCAGCGGCACCCAGACGCCGAGCCGCTTGGCCAGCATCGGGTTGGTGGAGAGGCCCCCGCCGACCCAGACGTCGAAGCCGGGGCCGTGCTCCGGGTGGTCGACGCCCAGGAAGGCGATGTCGTTCGCCTCGTACGGGGTGTCCACCAGCCAGGAGATCGACGTCTTGAACTTGCGGGGCAGGTTGGAGAAGCGCTTGTCGCCGACGTACCGCCGGACGATCTCCTCCAGCGCCGGGGTCGGGTCGAGCAGCTCGGCCTCGGCCACCCCGGCGACCGGGCTGCCGAGCACGATCCGCGGGCAGTCGCCGCACGCCTCGGTGGTCTGCAGGCCCACCGACTCCAGCCGACGCCAGATCTCCGGCATGTCCTCGACCCGGATCCAGTGGTACTGGATGTTCTGCCGGTCGGTGATGTCGGCGGTGTCCCGGGCGAACTCCCGGGAGATGTCCGCGACCACCCGGAGCTGCTCCAGGGTGAGCTGGCCGCCGTCGACCCGGACCCGGAGCATGAAGAACTCGTCCTCCAGCTCGTGCGGCTCCAGCACGGCGGTGCGTCCGCCGTCGATGCCGGCCTTGCGCTGGGTGTAGAGGCCCCACCAGCGGAACCGGCCGCGCAGGTCCTGCGGGTCGATCGAGGCGAAGCCCCGGTGGGCGTAGACGTTCTCGATCCGGGCCCGGACGTTCAGCGGATCGTCGTCCTTCTTGATCCGCTCGTTGGCGTTGAGCGGCTCACGGTGACCGAGCGCCCACTGGCCCTCCCCACGGGGGCGGCGGGGTGCCCGCGCGACGGGTGCCGTGGGTGCGTCGGGTCGGGCGGGGGTGCTGCTGACCGCCATCGCGGCGTCCTCCGTTGTCTGCTGTGCCTCTGGACGCGGGCGCGCGGCCGGCCCGTGGGACGGGGCCGTGGACAGCGGTGTCGGACGGCCGGCGCGACTACGCGCCCGAGACGGATGGGTCGGGCGTCGTCAGTGGGCCGGACAGATGGCGCTGCGCACGCGGCCGTAGTCGACGTGGCGACGGGCCACGAAGCGACGGACGACAGCGGCAAGCATGTGCCCATGCTCCCACACGCAGGGTGGACCTACCAACGGCCGTGAGTGTGATCCCACATCACGGGCCACCGATCCCCACCCCCACCGACACCCCACCCCAACAGCCAAACCACCCCACCACCCTCCCACCCCGCACCCCCGCCCCACCGCTCCCCACCCCGGCGATCAAGAGAAAGGCGTCGATGTCGATCTCCACGGTGACACTTTCCTCTTGATCACCGGGCCGGGGGGCGGGTGTGGGAGGCTCGATGACGTGGCGAAATCGTCCGTTTGGCGGTTTTTGTTGGAACGGCTCAGGGCGGTCTGGCTGTGGCCGGCTGCGGGGGCGCTGGCGGTCACCGGCGTGGGCATCGGCACGGCCCAGCCGTGGCGCGACGAGCTGGCCACCTGGAGCGCCGCCACCCGGCCGCTGGGCGACCTGACCCGGATGGCCGGCACCATCGATGCCGCCACCTGGCCGTACTACCTGTTCATGCACGGCTGGGTGGCGCTCTGCGGGGACTCCCCCGCCGCGCTGCGGCTGCCGTCGGCGCTGGCCATGGCGGGCACGGCCGGGCTCGCCGCCACGCTCGGCGCCCGGCTGCTCGGGCGACGGGCCGGACTCGCCGGCGGCCTGCTGTTCGCGGTCCTGCCCGGCACCTCCCGGTACGCCCAGGAGGCCCGCCCGTACGCGTTCGTCGCCCTCTTCGCGGTGCTGGCGACGCTGCTGCTGGCCCGGGCGCTGGAGCGGCCCGGCTGGCGGCGCTGGGCCGGGTACGCCGCCGCGGTGGCCGCCCTCGGCCTGGCCCACCTGGTCGCGCTCACCCTGCTCGCCGCCCACGCGGCAGTCGTGCTGGCCGCCGACCGGTCCGCCCGCCGCGCCACCCAGCCAACCGTCAACCGGGACGCTCCGGACACCACCTCGGGCACCACCGACGGAAACCCGCCCGGCGTACCCGGCCCGGCGGCCCGCCGGGCCGGTGGCCCGGCCGGTCTCCCCCGGATCGCCGGCCGGTGGCCGCGGCGGGCGTCGTGGGGCTGGCTGCTCGCGCTCCTGCCGGCTGCGGTCGTGCTCGCTCCCCTGGTGCTGCTGGCAGCCGGCCAGCGGGGGCGGCAGCTCGACTGGGTGGACCCGGCCCGCCCCGCCGACCTGGCCGCCCTGCCCGGCGCGCTGGCCCAGAGCGGCGCGGTGGGCGGGCTGCTGCTGGGCCTGGCCGCCCTCGGCGTCGCCCGGTCGGGCCGGGCCGGGCTGCCCCCCGCCGCCTGCCTGGTCCTGCCGGTGGCCCTGGTCTTCCTGGCCGGGCTGGCCGGGCCGCTGTGGGTGCCGCGCTACCTGTTCTTCGCCGTGCCGTTCGCCTGTCTGCTGGCCGGGGCGGCGCTGGCCACGGTGGCGCTACCGGCGGCGCTGGCCGTGGTGCTCCTCGCCGGCCTGCTCGGGCTGCCCGACCAGGTGGCGCTACGGCGTAGCCACGAATGGCCGCGCGGCGCGCTGGTCGACTACCGGGGGGCGGCCAGGGTGGTCGACGCGGGGCGCCGCCCCGGCGACGTGATCGTCTTCTCGCCCCGGGACGGCTGGCTGTTCACGGACCTCGGCATCGGCTACCACCTCGGCGACCGGCAGCCCCCGGACGCGCTGGCCGTGCGGGGCCGCGACGCGCGCGGCGACTACTGGACCGATGAGTGCCCCGCCCCGGCCGCCTGCCTGGCCGGGGCGCGACGGGTCTGGCTGGTGGTCGCCGGCCGGCAGGCGGACCCGGCCGACGCGGTGCCCGGCGCGAAGGGGACGGCGCTGCGGGACGGCTTCGCCGTCGAGCGGGTCTGGCCACGCCCCGGCCTGACCGTGGCGCTGCTCAGCCGCCGAGGCTGACCGGCCCGTCGCCCGATCACCGCTGGACGGCCGGGCCGTGCCGGTCGGGTGGGGGTATCCGGGCGACGGGACACCGCCATGTCGCCGACCTGGAGTCGACCAGGCACCCCCGCCGGCGCCCCGCCCCGGGGGCGGGTGGCCCGGTGTCAGGAGCGGACGAGGGGGACCACCAGCACCGCCTCGGTGCCGCCCTCCGCGCCGTTGCGCAGCTCGATGGTGCCGCGCAGCTCGCCGGTCACCAGCGCCCGGACGATCTGGAGCCCGAGCCGGCTGCCGCGTTCGGCGTCGAACCCGGCCGGCAGGCCCCGCCCGTTGTCGGCGACGGTGACGTGCAGCTGCTTGCGGAACCGGTGCGCCGACACGACGACCTCGGGCGGTGTCACCGCCTCGACCCCGGCGGCGACCTGCGGAAGCACCCCACTCACCCCGGAGCCGCCGGCCGAAGCGGTGTCCGCCGGGCCGGTCTGGGGCTCGGCGGCCGGCGGGAAGCCGTGCTCGACGGCGTTGAGCAGCAGCTCGTTGAGGACCATGACCAGCGAGGTGGCGATCTCGGCCGGCAGCACGCCGAAGCTGCCCCGGCGGCGCATCCCGACGGTCTGCTCGGTCGCGGCGACCTCGGTCGCCGCGCTGGCCACCCGGTCGACGATGCCGTCGAACTCGACCGCCTCGTCGCTGGACATGGAGAGCGTCTCGTGCACCAGGGCGATGGAGGCGACCCGGCGTACGGACTCCTCCAGGGCGACCCGGGCCTCCGGCATGGCCACCCGGCGGGCCTGGAGGCGCAACAGCGCCGCGACGGTCTGCAGGTTGTTCTTCACCCGGTGGTGGATCTCCCGGATGGTGGCGTCCTTGGTGATCAGGGCGCGGTCGCGGCGGCGTACCTCGGTGATGTCGCGGACCAGGACCAGCGCGCCGATCGGCACCCCGGCGGGCATCAGCGGCAGGGCCCGGGTGAGCATGGTCGCGCCCCGGGCGTCGATCTCCCGCCGGGGCGGGCCCTCGCCGCGCAGCGCGGCGAGGATGCCGTTGGCCGCCTCGGTGCCCTCCAGGGGGTCGGCGGCCAGCCGGCGGTGCAGCTTGGCCAGGTCCTCGCCCACCAGATGCGCGGCGAAGCCGAGCCGCCGGTACGCGGACTGCGCGTTGGGGCTGGCGTAGGTGACCTTGCCGCCGGCGTCGAGCCGGACCAGGCCGTCGCCGACCCGGGGCGCGGACGTCGTCTCCCCGGGGTGCCGGGGCGGTGGGAACGTGCCGTCGGCGATCATCTGGGCGAGGTCGTCGGCGGTGGTCAGGTAGTTCAGTTCGAGCTGGCTGGGCGTGCGCGCGGTGGAGAGGTTGGTGTCCCGGCCGACGACCGCGATCACCTCGCCGGCCTCCCCGTCGGCGGTGCGCAGCCGGACCGGGATCGCCTCGTGCCGGGCGGGCACGTCGCCGTACCAGACCGGGTCGCCCTCCCGCCAGATCCGGCCCTGGCCGTACGCGACCTCCAGGTGGGCCACCTCGGGCCCGCCGACGATCCGCCCCACCTGGTCGTCCTGGTACGCGGTGGGCGCGGTCGTCGGGCGGACCTGGGCCACGCAGAGGAAGGTGCCGTCGCGGTCCACCGGCACCCACAGCAGCAGGTCGGCGAAGGACAGGTCGGACAGCAGCTGCCAGTCTCCGGCGATCCGGTGCAGGTGGTCGATGTCGGCGGGGCGGAGCTGGGTGTGCTCCTCGGCGAGGTCGCGCAACGTGGACACGCTGCACAGCGTGCCACGCCCACCCGCGCCCCGTCCCGCTGGCCGGCCGGGCTCACACCGACCGGCCCGCGCGCCCACGCCGGCCCGGCCGGCGCGCCTCCGCCGGCCCGCCCCACGTTCGCCGGCCGGCCCGGGGCGCTCACATCGTCGCGGTGACCTTCTTCAGGCCGCGCGGCGCGTCGGGGTCCTCGCCCCGGGCCAGGGCCAGCGCCAGGGCGAGGCGCTGCAACGGCAGGATGTCCAGCAGCGGGGCGTACCGCTCGTCGACCTCGGGGACGGCCATCCGGGTGGCCCCCTCGACGTCGGCGGAGCCGACCACGACCACGTCGGCGCGGCGCTCGCCGAGGCGGGGCAGCACCTCGCCCATCGACCGGCCGCCGGGGCCGGAGCCGACCACGGCCAGCACCGGCACGTCCGGGTCGGTCATCGCGAGCGGGCCGTGCAGCAGGTCCGCGCCGGAGAAGGCGAGCGCCGGCAGGTACGAGGTCTCCATCAGCTTGAGCGCCGCCTCCCGGGCGGTCGGGTACGCGTACCCCCGGCCGGTGGTGACGAGCTGGGCGGCGAACCGGTAGCGCGGCGCGAGCTGGGCCGGGGTGGGGTCGTCGAGGGTGCGGGCGGCCAGCTCGGGCAGGGCCGCCAGGGCGGCGCGCTCGGCGGCGGGCAGCGCCCCGTCGCCGGCCCGGACGCCCTCCACGAGCAGCAGCAGGGCGAGCAGCTCCGCCGTGTACGTCTTGGTGGCCGCCACCGCCCGCTCTGCTCCGGCGGCGATGTCGACGTTCAGCTCGGCGATCCCGGCCAGCGGCGAGTCGGGGTTGTTGGTCACGGCGAGGGTGAGCGCGCCGGAGGCGCGGGCGGCACGCAGCACCTCGGCCAGGTCGGGTGAGCCGCCGCTCTGGCTGACCCCGACGACCAGCGCGTCGGACAGGTCGGGGCGCGCGCCGAAGAGGGTGACCGCGCTGGGCGAGGCGAGCCCGGCGGGCAGGCCGAGCCGGATCTCGGTCAGGTACGCCGCGTAGAGCGCGGCGTGGTCGGAGGTGCCCCGCGCGGTGAAGACCACGTGCCGGGGGCGGCGCTGCGCGACGACGGCGGCCACCCGGGCGATCGCCCCGGCGTGCTCGGCGGAGAGCAGCCGCTCGTAGCCGGCCGGCTGCTCGGAGATGTCGGCGGCCATGCCGGCCCCTGCACGCGTCACGGAGTGCCCCTTTCCCTGCGCGATTGCCGCGCGTTTCCTGCTCAGTCTTGCATGTTTCGGCGTACATGAACAATCTTGCGAGCAGCATTGCGCAGCGGATCACCAAGCCGAGCCAACATCACCTACGCTTGCCCGGCCCGGCGACACTGCGACGGGGGACGCATCCGCCGCCCGGCCACCCGCACCTACCACCGAGAGGCCCACGTGTCCGAGGGAAGGGACGATCCCCCGCTGACGGCGGAGGAGGAGCTGGCCCTGGCCCGGCTCGCGCTGGACGAGGGGGACCTGGCGCACGCCGCCGGGCACGTCGCCGGCGCGCTGACCCGGTCGCCCACCCTGCCCGAGGCGCACGAGACGCTGGCCCGGCTGGCCGCCGCCAGCGGCGGCGGCCTCGACCTGTTCCCCCTGCACCAGCGCGCCTTCGTCGGCACGGTGGTGGCCCGGGCACACCTGCTCGCCGCGGCGGGGCGGCCCGCCGAGGGGCTGGAGCTGCTGGCCGCCGCCACCGGGCACGACCGCAGCGCCGACTGGGCCGGGGTGCCCTGGGTGACGGCCCCCGAGCTGCCGGAACGGCTCGACCCGGAGGGCCTCGCCCAGGTGCTGATGCAGGTGTGCGCCGCCACGCCCGACCCGGTGCCGCGCGCCGACCGGGCGCCCCTGATGCCGTACCTCACCCTGGCCCGCAACGCGGTCACCGTCCACCCCGAGCACGCCCTGCTGCTGGGCGCGGCGTCCGCCCTGGCCCGGCGCCTCGGCGAGGTCGACCTGGCGGTCCGCTGGGCCGGCCGGGGCGTACGGGTGCGCCCGTCCAAGCTCGGCGAGGTGTGGCTCGGGTACGCGTACCGCAGCGCCGGCCGCACCCGCGACGCCCTCGCCGCGCTCCGCCGGGCCGTCGACCACGACCCGGACGACCTCGCCGTGTACGCCGACATCGCCGGCACGCTGGCCGACACCGGCCGGCTCGACGAGGCCCTGGAGTGGACCGACCGGGCCCTCGCCCGGAACCCCGCCTTCGACTGCGCCGTGCACACCGCGCACCGGCTGCGCTTCCAGCGCGACGGCGACGTGGCGCACCTGGTGGCGCTGGCCGACTTCGTCCGCGACCATCCCGACGACTCGCACGAGCACGGCGACCTCGCCGAGTGCTGCCGCAGCCGGCCGTGGCTGGGGCAGGTCACCCCGGCCGCCGGGGCGGCGGTCGCCGTGCTGCGGCACGCCCTGGCCGCCGAGCAGGACGCCCTCGGCGCGACCGTACGGCTGGAGACGCTGGAGCCGCCGAGCGCGCTGCGTACCGTGGCGGCGGCCGCGCCCGGCCTGCGGGTCGAGGTGGCGGCGGTGGCCGAGCCGGACCCGCGCGAGCCCCGCCGGGCCACCGACCGGCCGCTGTGGCGCTGGGACGGCACCGTGGCCGCCCCGGCGGTGCCGGCGCCCTCGGCCGAGGCGGCGGACCGCGTCCGGCAGCTCGCCCACCCGGCGTGGCCGCACCCCCCGGCGGCGTACGACGCGGCGGTCGGCCTGGCCACGCTGGGGCTGCCCGACCTGCTCGGGCTGCTGGTGCACCCGCCCGCGGCCCCGCCGACCGGGCTGGGCCGGGTGCTGGCCGGGCAGGACCCGTCGCTCTGGGTGCGCTGCGTGCAGGTGTGGGCGTGCCTGGGCCTGCTGCACCACCGCACGGACGAGCCGTGGCCGTCCTCCACCCGCCGCCGGACGCTCGTCGATCTGGTCTGGGGGGTGGAGGACTGGATCACCGAGGCGGCCCTGTTCGCCCTGGTCACCGCCGCCTGGGTGGACCCCTCGGTCCGCGAGGACGTGGCCGGCGTGGTGGCCGACCGGCTCGCCGACGCGGCGGCCGTGGCCCGGGACCGGAGCATGCCGATCGCGGTCTCGCTGGCGTACCTGGCGCTGGCCACCCCGGCCCTCGACCCGGCGACGGCCGCGCTGGCCGGCGAGCTGATCTCCGGCCCGGCGGCGGGCCGGTCCCGCCCGGGCCGGCTGCGCCGCCTCTGGGGCCGCCTCACCCGCCGCCGGGGCTGAGGCGGGGCCGGCGGCACTGCCGGCCGGGCCGCCCGCCCCGGCGCTCGGGGTGGGCGGCCCGGCCGGGGCCGCCGCTCAGACCGCCGACGCCCTGCCCAGGGCCGCCTCGGCCTGCTCGTCCGGCGAAGCGGCCGGCGGGGCGTCGTTCGTCGAGCGCAGCGGGATCTCCCGGATGAACCAGGCCAGCACCGGCACCAGCACGGTGAACAGCACGGCCCACCAGAAGACGTGCGAGACGGCGTCGGCGAGACCGCCGAGCACCAGCTCGCGGGCCTGCGCCGGCAGCTGCTTGAGCTTGTCGAGGTCGACCTGGCCGCCCTCGCCCCCGCCGCTGAACGCGGACCCGGCGGGCGAGTCGGCGAGCCGGTTGGCGAAGATCGCGCCGAACAGCGAGATGCCGAACGAGCCGCCGATCGAGCGGAAGAAGGTGGCCGCGCCGCTGGCCGCGCCGAGGTCCTTCTGCTCGACGCTGTTCTGCGCGATCAGCATCGAGGTCTGCATGAGGAAGCCCATGCCGACGCCGAGGACGACCATGTAGAGCGAGGACTCCACCTTGCTCGTGTCCACGTCGAGCCGGGTCAGCAGGGCCAGGCCGGCGGTCATCACCACGCCGCCGACGATCGGGAACATCCGGTACCGGCCGGTCCTCGTGATCGCCCGACCGACCGCCAGCGAGACCACCAGCATGCCGAACATCAGCGGCAGCAGCAGCAGGCCGCTGTTGGTGGCCGTCGCCCCCTGCACGGTCTGCTGGTAGAGCGGCAGGAAGTTCATGGCCCCGAACATCGCGAAGCCGAGCAGGAAGCCGATCATCGAGATCAGCGCGAAGTTGCGGTTGGCGAACAGCCCGAGCGGCAGGATCGGCTCCGCCGCGCGCCGCTCCACGAAGCCGAACACGACCAGGCTCACCAGGGCCAGGGCGGACAGGCCGAGGATCTGCGGCGAGGTCCAGTCGTAGGAGTTGCCGCCCCAGGTGGTGATCAGCACGATCGCGGTGATGCCGACCGAGAGCAGCCCCGCGCCGAGCCAGTCGATCCGGTGCTCGGTGCGGTACTTCGGCAGGTGCATGGTGGTGGCGAGCACCAGCAGCGCGACGCCGCCGAGCGGCAGGTTGACGTAGAACGCCCAGCGCCACGAGAGGTTGTCGGTGATGAAGCCGCCGACCAGCGGCCCGGCCACCATGGCGATGGCCATGATGCCGGCCATCATGCCCTGGTAGCGGCCCCGTTCCCGGGGCGGGACGAGGTCGCCGATGATCGCCATCACGCCGACCATCAGCCCGCCCGCGCCGAGGCCCTGGACGGCCCGGAAGGCGATCAGCTCGATCATGCCGCTGTCGGTGCCGCCGAACACGCCGGAGCCGGCCATGCCGCACAGCGCGGAGCCGAGCAGGAAGATGCCCACGGAGGTCAGGAAGACCGCCTTGCGGCCGTAGAGGTCGCCGAGCTTGCCCCAGATGGGGGTGGAGACGGTGGTGCCCAGCACGTACGCGGTGACGACCCAGGTGAAGTGGTCGACCCCGCCGAACTCGCCGACGATCCGCGGCAGCGCGGTGCTGACGATCATGTTGTCGAGCATCGCGAGCATCATCGCGATCATGAGGCCGAAAAGGACGACCCGGATGTTGGGTCGTCGCTCCGCGCCCTCGACTTCCTGACTCATCGGTAAGCTCCCCCCGGGATGTGACCGACTTACTTGCCGACCGGCTAGTTACCTTACTAGCCGCACGGTAAGTTGGGTGGCAACTGGTCGTCAAGCGAGTTGGGTGGTTCGGGTGAGAGAGAGCACAGGCACGCGGGAGCGCATCAAGGCCGTGGCCCTCGAACTCTTCACCGAGCAGGGCTACGAGAAGACCTCGCTGCGCGAGATCGCCGAGCGGCTGAACGTGACGAAGGCCGCCCTCTACTACCACTTCAAGAGCAAGGACGAGATCGTCAGCAGCTTCGTCGAGGAGCGGCTGGACCGGATGGACGCGCTGATCGCCTGGGCCGACGGGCAGCCCGCCACGCTGGCGACGCGGCGGGAGCTGATCGCCCGCTACGCCGACAGCATGTTCGCCACCGAGCAGCCCTCGGTGATGCGCTTCTTCGAGCAGAACCAGACCGCGCTCAAGAGCCTGGCCGCCGGGCAGCAGATGCGCGACCGGATGTTCCGGCTGGCCGACGCGCTGGCCCGGGGCGACGAGTCGCCCGAAGCCCAGCTGCGCGCCGCCCTGTCGCTGTTCGCCGTGCACAGCAGCTGGTTCGCCATCCGCACCCCGCACGTCACCGACGAGGAGCGGCGGAAGATCGCCCTGGAGGTGGCCGACGAGCTGCTCGCCCGCATCGCCGAGGGCTGAGCCGCCGCCGTCCGGCCGACCCGGGCGGCGGGGTCCGCGCGGCGGCGCGGGCGGGGCCGACCGGGAGCAGCGCCGGCCGTGAGCGGGGCGACCGGGCGCAGGGATCAGCTCGGGCCGGGCAGCTCCCGCCGCAGGCCGAGCAGGTCCACCCCGGGCAGCGGGGACCAGTCCCGCTCCGGCGTGCGGACGAAGCCCAGCCGCTCGTAGAGCCGGTGGGCGGCCGCGGCGAGCCCGCCGCGCACGCAGATCACCACCGCCGAGCAGCCCCGCTCGGCGGCGCGGGACAGGCACGCCTCGACCAGCGCCGCGCCGACTCCCCGGCCCTGGGCCGCCGGGTCCACGGCCAGCATCCGGAACTCGGCCTCGCCGGGCCCGGAGAGCTCGGCGTAGGGGGTGCCGGGCAGCACGAACGTGACCGAACCGAGCAGCTCGCCGGTCGCCGCGTCGACGGCGACCAGCACCTCGCCGGCCTCCGCCCGGGCGGCCACGTCGGCGAGCACGGCACCGTAGCCGTGCTCGCCCTTGAGCTGACCGTCGGCCTCGTACGCGGCGACCGTCAGCCGGGCCACCGCCGAGAAGTCGGCCGGGGTGGCCCGCCTGACCCGCAGCCCGGTCAACCGATCACCGCGATCAGGTCACCGTCCTGCACCACGTCGCCCTCGTTGACGGCGAGCCGCTCGACGACGCCGTCGGACTCGGCGACGACCGGGATCTCCATCTTCATCGACTCCAGGATCACCAGCGTGTCCCCCTCGGACACGGTGTCCCCGGCCGACGCGACGACCTTCCACACGTTCGCCACCATCTCGGCGCGGATCTCGTCGGCCATCTCCGGGCCCTCCCTCTTCCGCCAGTGTCTCGATCGGTATCCAATCACGTGCCGGACCGTCGCGGGCGGGTCGGCGGCCCCCGACGTGCGATCCCGTCGGGCCCGCGCGCCGCACCGGGCCGGTCGACGGCGCATCGGCCCCGCCACCGGTGCCCCGGCGGACCACGGCCGCGGCGGGCCGCACTAGCATCAGCGGATCGGCCCCGGGTGACCGGGCGACCGGTACGCGACCACCGCCGCGCTCGCCGCCGGCGGACACCGACCAGCACCCGAGGAGGTCAGCATGGCGAAGAAGGCCCGCAAGAAGAAGGCCCGCAAGAAGAGCAGCGCGAACCACGGCAAGCGCCCCAACTCCTGAGTCGCGCGGCGGGCGACCGCCGACCGCTCAGCGCTCCTCGCCGCCCACGGCCGGAGACGCCGGTGGCCCGGGTCCGATCGACCCGGGCCACCGCCACGTCCAGGCACGCCGGCCGTCAGTCGGCCAGCTCCCGGGACTCGCTCGTCTCGAAGACCACCAGCTCGGTGAGGCGGACCCGCAGCCGCTCGCGCAACTGCTCGGGCGCGGTCTCGTTGCCGCAGCAGCGGGCGACCAGCGCCTTCACCTCCTGCTCCAGGCCGTACTCCCGCAGGCACGGCCCGCACTCGTCGAGGTGCCGCCGGATCAGCGTCCGGCGCTCCTCGGCGCACTCCAGGTCGAGGTAGAAGTAGACCTCCGCGAGCACCTCACGGCAGTCCGTCTCGTGCGGCTTCCCACAGCTCACGTCACACCTCCCGGCCGGCGGCGGCGGTCGAGCCCTTCGGGGACCGCGCAGCGCTGAAACCGCGCTCGGCGGCGTAGCCCTCGAGCAGCTTGCGCAGATTACGACGACCCCGGTGCAACCGCGACATCACCGTGCCGATGGGCGTGCCCATGATGTCGGCCACCTCCTTGTAGGAGAAGCCCTCGACGTCGGTGAGGTAGACCGCCAGGCGGAACTCCTCCGGCAACTGCTGGAGGGCCTCCTTGACGTCGCTGTCGGGCAGCCGGTCGAGCGCCTCGGTCTCGGCCGAACGCAGCCCGCTGGAGGTGTGCGACTCGGCCTCGGCGAGCTGCCAGTCGGTGATCTCCTCGGTCGGTGCCTGGATGGGCTGGCGCTGCCGTTTGCGGTAGGAGTTGATGTAGGTGTTGGTCAGGATCCGGTACAGCCAGGCCTTCAGGTTGGTGCCCTGCTCGAACTGGTGGAAGGCCGCGTACGCCTTCAGGTACGTCTCCTGGACCAGGTCCTCGGCATCCGCCGGGTTGCGGGTCATCCGCAGCCCGGCAGCGTAGAGCTGGTCGACGAATGGCATCGCGTCCCGCTCGAAGCGGGCCCTGCGCTCGTCCGTCTTCTCGGTGGTCAACCGCACATCCCCTCGCGTCGGATGCTTTCCCGCCGAGGATACGCGCCGGGCAGTGCCCGCAGATTCACTTTCGGCCGGTGTGCTGGTCCTCACCGCCCCGGGCCACCCCGGCCCGGCCGGCCCCGCCACCGCGGGCCAGTCCGGTCCGCCCAGCAGCCTTCTGAGCCGCTGCGCCTCCCGTTCGTCCCGTTCCCGGCTCCGCGTCTCGGTCGGCACCGGTCACACCCCCCTGAAGCAGAAGTCTCTTCCGTGGGGGGTAACGCGGGGCGCGGGTCCCGGCATTCCGGCCCGCCGGCCCCGTTCCTGGTCCCGGCCCCGGCGGGCGCCGGCGCTGGGACCAGGAAGGGCCTGGGAGGGACGGCGTCGGCCTCCCGGACCGGGCACCCGACACCATCGGAGACAACGAGGCGTACGGCCCCGGGTCACGGCCGGTGCGCCTCAGCGCGACGCCCAGCCCCGCCTACGCAGCCAGTCGACGACCACCGCGGCCGTGCCGGCCGGATCACCGGCCAGGTCGTGCCGCTCGCCGGGCCGGACCACCACCCGCACCCGTCGGCCCGGCTCGGGCACGCCGAACGGGTCGCGGTCGCCGTTGACCACCAGCGTCGGCAGCCCGGTGGCCAGTTCCGCCGCCCGGGAACGCTCCGGCCGACCGGGCGGGTGCAGCGGGAACGCCAGGGCCACCACCGCGTCCGCGCCGACGGCGGTCGCGGTGCGGCAGGCCACCCGGGCACCGCTGGACCGGCCGCCGACCACGAGCGCGGGCACGGCGGGGTGCCGCCGGCGCAGCTCGGCCAGGACCGCCGTCCACGCCTCGTCGAGGTGCCCGGCGGGGGCCGGCGCGCGTCGCCCGGCGACCCGGTAGGGCTGGGTCACCCGGCACACGACGAGCCCGGCGCGGGCCGCCGCGTCCCGCAGCGCGCCCAGGTCCGGCGCGTCGACGTCACCGCCCGCGCCGTGCCCGAGCGCCAGCAGCGCCCTCGGCGGGCCGGCGGGCAGGTCGGTGTCGACCCGGGCCGGTCCGCGTGGGGTGACGATCTCGTCCGCGTCTCGCACGGGCCCATTCTGCGGGTCACCGCCGCGAACCGACCCGGCACGCGCCGGAGCCGATGGACCTCGCCGGGCCCGGGGCACCCGGCCCACGCCACCCGGAGGCGGGCGCGCCCGCCGTCCCAGCCGGCCGCCGTCCCGTTGGTCGCCGCCGTCCCGCCGGGCGCTGTCGGACCGCCGGGCGCTGTCGGACCGCCGCCGGCCGTCCCGTCCTTGCCGGGGGGCGGGACGGCCGGGGCGGTCAGCTCAGCGGCACCAGGGTGAGCAGCCGGTCCCGCACCGGCGGGCCGGCCTCGTCGGCCGCGTCGGGGTTCGGGTCGACCTCGCTGCGCCAGGCGACCAGCATGGCCCGGCGCTCGCGCGGGGTGGTGCCGCCCCACACGCCGTGGCAGTCACCGACCTCCAGCGCCCAGGCCAGGCACGATCCCTGCACGTCACAACTGCGGCAGAGCGCGACGGCCGCGTCGGCCGGCTCGTTGGGGGCCGGAAAGAACGTCTCCGGATCCACGCTCTGGCAGGTGCCTCTGGTGCGCCAGGCTTCGTCCTGCCGCCGTTCCCGCAACGCCCGCAACAGTCGCGGATCTCGTCGTGCGGCAGCCACCTCGTGCGGGCGGGGCATACGCGCCCGTGTCATCCACCCACCTCCCCCGTGGGACCGGAAAGATCGATGAGTGCCGTTCGCACCGTACGAATCGTCACCCACTACCGGCGCTGTGTTGTATCGCACTTTCAGACACCGGGACAAGAGTCTTCCGTAAAGATGACTAAAAGCTCAGGCGACGATTCGCCCGCAACTCTGGCAAATCAGCACGCGACAATGCCCGCGGCGACTGTCAGAAAAGCGTCACCTCGTCGGCCGGGGCGGCCGGGGCGGGCACCCTGGTGATCAACTCCGGCCCGTCGTTGCGGACGTTGCCGACCGCCGGGCCGACCGGGCGGATCTCCAGCCCCGCCAGCCACCCGGGATCGGGCGGGGCCAGCAGGGCGGCCGGCTCGTCGGTCGACCCCAGCCAGGACGCCCACCGCTGGCGGGGCAGCAGCAGGGGCATCCGCTCGTGCACCCGGGCCAGCTCGCCCACCGCCGCGGTGGTCAGCACGCTGAAGGTCAGCACGGGCCCGGCGGGCCCCTCCCAGACCGACCAGATGCCCGCCAGGGCGAGCACCGACGAGTCGGCCGGGGTCATGAAGTAGGGCTGCCGCCCGCCCTCGGGCAGCCGGACCCACTCGTACCAGCCGTCGGCGGGGACGAGGCAGCGCCGCCGGGCGAACGCGGGCGCGTACGCCCGGCTGGTGGCCACCGTCTCCGCCCGCGCGTTGATCATGCGGGCCCCGGCGGCGGGCGACTTCGACCAGGGCGGGAGGAACCCCCAGCGGCCGGCGGACAGGGCGCGGTGCCCCTCCGGGGTGAGCCGCACCAGCGGCACGGTCGTCGTGGGGGCGACGTTGTGGCTCGACCGGGCCCGGCCCTGCGTCTCGTCGGCCGACTCGAAAACGGCGCTCAGGTCGACCGCGCTCCGGGTCGTGGCGTACCTCCCACACATGGGGCACACGCTAACGCCCCGGGCCGCGTTCGGCTGTCCCGCCGGGGACCGCCCCGGCCCGGGCCCGGCGTCGGGAGGCCCGTCCCGCCCACCGGGAGCGCGCCCGGGCGGCCCGTCCGGCGGCGGCCGGGGCGCGGCAGAATGTGACCGTGGGGAACACGACCGCGACCCGGCCGCTGCGGCCGTGGACCGCTCCGACCGCGTCCGACCCGGTGGTTGCCACGCTGCGGCTGCCCGGCTCCAAGTCGATGACCGCCCGCGCGCTGGTGCTCAGCGCGCTGGCCGGCGGCCCCTCCACCATCGCCGGGGCGCTGCGCGCCCGCGACACCGAGCTGATGGCCGGCGGCCTGCGGGCCCTCGGCGCGCACATGTCGATCGCCGACGACGACCGCTGGCTGGTCCGGCCCCACCCGCTCGCCGGCCCGGCGCACGTCGACGTCGGCCTCGCCGGCACCATCATGCGGTTCGTGCCCCCGGTCGCCGGGCTCGCCGAGGGGCGGATCACCTTCGACGGCGACCCGCAGGCCCGCACCCGCCCGCTGGGTCCGCTGATCGACGCGCTGCGCTCCCTCGGGGTGCGGGTCGAGTCCCCGGCCACCGGCAGCCTCCCGCTGACCGTGTTCGGCACCGGGAGCGTGGCCGGCGGCGAGGTGGTCATCGACGCCTCCGCCTCCAGCCAGCTCGTCTCCGGCCTGCTGCTGGCCGCGCCGCGCTTCGACCGGGGCGTGGTGGTCCGGCACGTCGGCCCGCCGGTGCCGTCCACGCCGCACCTGCGGATGACCGTGCAGATGCTGCGGGCCGCCGGGGCGGCCGTCGACGACGGCACCCCGGACGTCTGGGTCGTCGAGCCGGGGCCGCTGACCGGGCGGGGCTGGGAGATCGAGCCCGACCTGTCGGGCGCGGTGCCGTTCTTCGCCGCGGCGCTGGTCACGGGCGGCGAGGTGACGTTGCGGGGCTGGCCGCGCAGCAGCGCCCAGCCCGTCGAGCAGCTCCGCACGCTGCTGCACCGGATGGGCGGCGAGGTGGTCCTCACCACCGACGGGCTGACCGTGCGCGGCACCGGCGTGGTGCACGGCATCGAGGCCGACCTCTCCGACGTCAGCGAGCTGACCCCGGCGCTGACCGCGCTCGCCGTGCTCGCCGACTCGCCGTCCCGGTTCACCGGCGTGGCGCACATCCGGGGGCACGAGACCGACCGGATCGCCGCGCTCGCCCGCGAGTTCACCGGCCTCGGCGCCGACCTCACCGAGTCGGCCGACGGGCTGGAGGTCCGGCCCCGGCCGCTGCACGGCGGGCAGTTCCGGACGTACCACGATCACCGCATGGCGCACGCGGCGGCGGTGACCGGCCTGGCGGTCCCCGGCGTCGAGCTCGACGACGTGTCGTGCACCTCCAAGACCATGCCGGAGTTTCCGGCACTATGGTCGGCGATGGTGACCGGAGCGAGCTGACCCGACGGAGGGCGTCCTGGCGACGAAGCGGCGGGAGTACGACGAGGACGACGTACGGGTCCGGCCCGGGAGGTCGTCGCGCCCGCGGACCCGCACGAGACCCCGGCACGCCGACGCCGTCGACGGCTTCGTCATCGCCGTGGACCGGGGCCGCTACACGTGCGTGCTGCTGCCCGGCGGCGACCCCGACGCCCCGCTGGTGACCGCCATGCGGGCCCGGGAGCTGGGCCGCAAGTCGGTGGTGGTGGGCGACCGGGTGGGCCTGGTCGGGGACACCTCCGGGGCGGCCGGCGCGCTGGCCCGCATCGTCCGGATCACCGAGCGCACCTCGGTGCTGCGGCGCACCGCCGACGACGACGAGAACACCGCCGAGGGGCGGCTGGAGCGGGTCGTGGTGGCCAATGCCGACCAGCTCGTCATCGTCAGCGCGCTGGCCGACCCGCCGCCGCGCACCGGGTTCGTCGACCGCTGCCTGGTCGCCGCGTACGACGCGGACATCGATCCGCTGCTCTGCCTCACCAAGGCCGACCTGGCCGGTCCGGAGCAGGTGCTCGGCTACTACGCCGAGCTGGAGCTGCCGTACGTGCTGCTGCGGCCCGACGCCGACCTCGACGCGCTGCGCGACCTGCTCGCCGGCCGGGTGTCGGTCCTGGTGGGCCACTCCGGGGTGGGCAAGTCGACGCTGGTCAACCGGCTGGTCCCCGACGCCGACCGGGCGGTCGGGGTGGTCAGCGCGATCGGCCGGGGCCGGCACACCTCGACCAGCGCGGTGGCGCTGCGGTTGCCGCCCCGCCCCGGCGTCGGCACCGACCCGGGCTGGATCGTCGACACCCCGGGGGTGCGCAGCTTCGGGCTGGCGCACGTCTCGGCCGACAGCCTGCTGCACGGCTTCCCCGACCTGGTGGAGGGCACGGTCGACTGCCCGGTGAACTGCCAGCACACCGCCGAGGAGGCCGACTGCGCGCTGGACGCCTGGGTGGCCGCCGGCAAGGCCGACGGGCGTCGGCTGGCCTCGTACCGCCGGCTGCTGGCCTCCCGGTCCGGGGAGGGCGACAGCCGCGAGCCCGACCAGCGCAACCCGGGCGTGCGCGAGGAGTGAGCCGGCGAGCCCCGCAGTCGCACGCGGAAGGCGGCACGGCGACCCGCCGGAGGGCTCACCGGCGACCCGCCGGCAGGAGCGTGACCGGGCCGCCGCTACCGTTTGCGGCATGACCGGGTACGCCGACGACCTCGCCCTCGCCCACCTGCTCGCCGACGCCGCGGACGCCATCTCCACGGCCCGGTTCCGGGCCCTCGACCTGCGGGTGGAGGCGAAGCCGGACCTGACCCCGGTCTCCGACGCCGACACGGCCGTGGAGCGGCAGATCCGGGCGCTGCTGGCGGAGCACCGCCCCGGCGACGGCCTGCTCGGCGAGGAGTACGGCGGGCAGCCCCCGGCCGCCCCGGGCGGGCGGCGCTGGGTGGTCGACCCGATCGACGGCACCAAGAACTTCGTCCGGGGGGTGCCCGTCTGGGCCACCCTGATCGCCCTGCTGGAGGGCGACCGGCCGGTGCTCGGGCTGGTCTCCGCGCCGGCGCTGGGCCGCCGCTGGTGGGGCGCGCTCGGCGCGGGCGCGTACGCCGGCCCGGACGCCGCGCACGGCACGCCGATCCGGGTGTCGGCGGTGACCCGCCTCGCCGACGCCAGCTTCTGCTACTCGTCGCTGTCGGGGTGGGAGTCCGCCGGCCTGCTGGAGCCGGTGCTCCAGCTCATGCGGGACACCTGGCGCAGCCGGGCCTACGGCGACTTCTACGGCTACATGCTGCTCGCCGAGGGGGCCCTGGACGTGATGGTCGAGCCGGAACTGTCCCTGTGGGACGTCGCCGCGCTGGTGCCGATCGTGACCGAGGCGGGCGGCACGTTCACCGACCTGGCCGGGCGGCCCGCCCCGGGCGGCGACGCCGCGGTGGAGAACAGCGCCGTGGCCAGCAACGGGCCGCTACACGCCGACATCCTGGCGAGGCTGGGTCGGCCGGCCGAGCGCTGAGCGCCGCCAGCCTCTATCCTCGCCAGGTGGTGTCCTCCGGTTGGTGCTTCCTGGCGGCGATGATCGTCGCGTACGGTTTCGCCAACCTGCTCCAGTCCGTCGCCGCGGCGCGGACCACCGTGCACCACACCTTCGACCCGGGGCTGCTGCTGCGGCTGGCCGGCCACCGCACGTACCTCGTGGGGCTGGCCTGCCAGGTCGGCGGCTTCGTGCTGGCCTTCCTGGCCCGCCGGGACCTGCCGCTGTTCCTGGTCCAGGCCAGCGTGGCGGCGGGGCTCGGGGTGACCGCGATCCTCGGCGTGCTGGTGCTCAAGTGGCGGCTGCCCACCGCCGAGGTCGCGCTGCTGGTGCTGCTCTTCGCCGGGGTCACCGGCCTGGTGCTGTCGGCGCAGCCGGCGCAGTCCCGGCCGCTGGGGCCCGCCGGCCTGGTCGCGCTGGCGGCGGCGCTCGCGGTGATCGCCGTGGTCGGCTTCTTCGCGGTACGGCTGCACGGCGCGCCCGGGTCGGTGGCGCTCGGCTCGCTGGCCGGGCTGGCCTTCTCCGCCGCCGCGGTGGCCGCCCGCCCACTGGCCGCCGTGACGAGCGTGGAGGGGTTCGTCCGGGACCCGCTGCTCTACCTGCTGGTGGCCCACTCGCTGGTCGGCCAGCTCCTGCTCGGCCTGGCCATGCAGCGCGGCTCGACCACGGCGGCGGTGGCCGCGATGGACGCGGCCGGGGCGGTGCCCGCCGCGATCGTCGGGCTGCTGCTGCTCAACGACAGGATCTGGCCGGGCCGGGAGTGGCTGGCCGCCCTGGGCTTCCTGGCCACGCTGGCCGCGGTGATCGGGCTGACGCGCTACGCCGAGCCGCAGCACCACCACGAGGTGGCCTCCCGGGAACGCGCCCGGGGGATGCTCCCCGCCGGCGCGCCGGCCCGCCCCCGCCGCTGACCGGCCGCCCCGGCATCGTGCACGCGGGCCGGTTTCCGGCTACGCCGCCTCGACCGGCCTGCGGCGCAGCACCACCCGCTCGTAGAGCCGCTCCAGCGCGCCGGCCGTGCGTTCCCACGTGTAGCTGCACCGGACCCGGTCCACGGCGGCGTGCCCGTACGCGAACCGGCCGGCGTTGTCGGCGAGCAGCCGCCGCAGGGTCATCCCGAGGGCCCGCACGTCGCCCGGCGGCACCAGCTTCCCGGTGACCTCGTCGACGACGGCGTCGGCGATGCCGCCCATCGCGTACCCGACGACCGGCACGCCGCAGGCCATCGCCTCCAGCGAGACCCGGCCGGCGGACGAGTAGTGCGGGGTGCAGGCCACCACGTCGGCCGAGCGGTACCAGGTGGCCATCTGGTCGTGCGGCACCGCGCCGACCAGCGTCACCTGCTCGGCCACCCCGGTGCGCTCGGCCAGCTCGCGCAGGCGGCGCGCCTCGGCGTGGCCGGCGAGCTGGTCGGCCGGCGGGCCGCCGGCGATCACCAGCTCGGCGTCGCCGACCAGCCGCATCGCCCGGATCAGGTCGTCGTGGCCGTGCCCGGGCGTCAGGCCGCCCACGGAGAGGATGCGCGAGCGCTGGTCGCGCGGGGCCGCCTCGCCGTCGGGGTGGAACTGGTCGGTGTCGACCCCGGTGGGGACCATCGCCACGGAGCTGCGTTGCAGCCCCATCCGGGTCAGCTCGTCGACCTCGTCGTTGCACTGGGCGACCGCGATGTCCACCGCCCGGGTCAGGGCCCGCTCCAGCGGGATCCGGGTGCCGGGGCCGTCGTAGCCGGGGCCGAGGTGGCGCAGCTGCTCCACGCCGAGCGAGTGGAAGGTCTGCACGACGGGGATGTCGGTCTCGCGCACCGCGTGCGCGGCGGCCAGGCCGCCGACCCAGTAGTGCCCGTGCACCACCTCCGGGGACCACCCGCCTGCCCACCGGTCGGCCAGCCACCGCCCGAACTCGGACACGTGTCCGACCAGCTCGGCGGTGGGCATCGGGGCGGCCGGGCCGACCGGCGCCCGCTCCACCCGGTAGCCGTCGACCTCCGCCGTGGCGGGCAGCGCGGGATCGTCCCGGCGCTCGTAGACGTGCACGTCGTGGCCGCGCCCGGCCAGCTCGGCGGCGACCCGCGCGATGTGCTCGCGCGTGCCGACGACGGGGCCGTCGGCGGGCCGCGACGGGCCGGAGTGCGCGCACACTAGGCCGACGCGCATGGGTCACCTCCATGCGGTTCGTTGAGCTGGTGGGTCCTCCCCGGTCAGAGGGTCCCATTAACCGCGCCGCCCGGAGCCGAAACCTGCCAAGTCCCCCGCCGGTCCGGGCCGCCGGCCGCCGATCCGGGCCGGGCCGCCGGCATGAGCGGGCCCCACCGGGGTACGGGCGTGGAATGCCTCTGACCCGCACCCTCGACGACGCCGTCGTCGTGCTCACCGGCGCCTCCAGCGGCATCGGCGCGGCCACCGCGTACGCCCTCGCCCGACGGGGGGCGGCCGTGGCGCTGGCGGCCCGCAGCGAGGACGCCCTGGAGCGGGTGGCGGCGCGGTGCCGGGAGCTGGGCGGGCAGGCGCTCGCCGTGCCCACGGACGTCACGGACCCGGTGGCCGTGGAGATCCTCGCCGCCCGCACGGCGGAGGAGTTCGGCCGGATCGACGCCTGGGTCAACAACGCGGCGGTGAGCGCGGTCGGGCTGTTCGACGAGATACCGGTGCGGGAGTTCCGCCGGGTGCTGGAGGTGAACCTGCTCGGCGTCGTGCACGGCATGCGGGCCGCCCTGCCGTACCTCGCGGCGGCCGGCGGCGGGGTCCTGGTCAACAACGCCTCCGTGCTGGCCGAGGTGGCGATGCCCTACCAGTCGGCGTACAACGCCACCAAGCACGGCATCCGGGGGCTGGCCGACACGGTGCGGCAGGAGCTGCGGCTGACCGGGCGGGGCAACGTCTCCGTGTGCACGGTGCTGCCGGCGAGCATCGACACCCCGTTCTTCCGGCACGCCGCCAACCACACCGGCCGGGAGCTGGTGCCGCCCCCGCCGGTGTACCCGCCGGAGCTGGTGGCCGAGACCGTCGTCCGGCTGCTGCGCCGGCCGCGCCGCGAGGCGTACGCCGGCGGGGCCGCCCGGCTGCTCGGCGCGCAGTGGCGGCTCGCCCCCGCGCTGGCCGAACGCGTCCTCGGCTGGTACGTCCACCGCACCCAGTTCGGGCCGGCCCGGCGGCCGGACAGCGCCGGCAACGTCTTTGTCGCCGACGCCACCGCCCGGCGGGACGGCGGGTGGCACGGCCGGCGGCGGCACCTGGTCCGGATGACCACGGCCTTCGGGCTCGCCGCCGCCGGCACGGCGGTCGGCACGATGGCGGCCCGGGCCAGGCGGTCGCGGGCGGACCGCTGATGAACTCGCCCGACCGGCAGGATGCGCCGTCGGTCGCCACGACGCACAATGGGACGATCATGCCGACCGACCTGCGCTGCGTGGTGGAGACGGACGAGTCGTCCGGAGTGCTCCGGCTGACGGGGGTGCTCGACGCCGCCGGCACCGCCGCCGTCCGGGACGCGCTGCTCGTGCGGCTCTGCGACCGCCCCGGCCCGGTGGTGGTCGACCTGACCCGGCTGCGGTTGGCCGCCCCCGCCCGGGGGCTGTTCGCCGAGGTGCGCCGCGAGATCGCCGACTGGCCGGCGGCGGGGCTGCTGGTCGTCGACCCGACGGGGGCGGCGGCCGGCCCGGAGCTGCCGGTCTGCGCGACCCTGGCGGAGGCGACGACGGCGCTGACCCGGGCACCGATGGCCGCGGCGACCACCACCGCGCTGCCGCCGGTCGTCGGTGCGGCCCGGCAGGCCCGGGCGCTGGTCACCGACGGCTGCGCCCGGTGGGGGATCGGCGCCCTGGCCGAGGCGGGCTGCATCGCGGTGACCGAGATGGTCAACAACGTGGTGGCGCACGCGCGCACCCCGATGACCCTGCGGCTGGCCCCCGGCGACGGCACGCTGCACCTCGGCGTGCGCGACCGGTCGCGGCGGCAGCCGCGGTACACCGGGGTGACCCCGCCGCACCTGGCCGGCGGCCGGGGGCTGCTGCTGATCGACACGGTGGCCCGCCGCTGGGGCAGCACCCTGCTGCCCGACGGCAAGCTCGTCTGGGCGGTCGTGCACCCCGAGGGCGGGGACACGCGTCCCGACCCGGACGTCGCGCATCCGGACACCGGGGGCGCGCGGCCCGACGGCGGGCCGGACCGGCACGCTTGACCCCGCTTCGCCCGCCCGTGGCCGGTTACGGGCGGTGGGCAGCGGGTAGTGATCAGCCATGCGCGACGACGAGTACCCGACCCCCGTCTCCGACCCGGAGGCCGACGGCCTGCCCGACACCGCCGACGACGACTCGACCGCCAACGACGACGTCGAGACCGGTCGCGAGGCGGACGGCCCGGCGCCGGCCCAGCTGCCCGGCGACCGCATGCCCGTGGCGGTGGACCGGTACGGCACCACCGCCGAGGAGCAGCTCGACGGCGAGTCGCTGGACTACAAGCTCCAGCGGGAGAGCTTCGAGCGCCCCGCCGACGACCCGCTGGCCGGCCCGGTCGACCCGGACATCGCGGCCGAGGCGGACAGCGAGGAGGCCGCCGCCCAGGCGCAGCTCGACGCCGACGTGATCGACCCGGGCCCCACCTCGGACCCGCACTCCCCCGTCTCCCTCTACGACCACGGCCAGCTCGGCAGCGTCGCCGACGCCGAGGTGGGCCGGCTGGTGGAACCGGACGAGGGGGCGCACACCGACCTGGAGACCGACAACGTCGCGTACGACGCGGGCTCCGCCGGTGGCGGGGCGAGCGCCGAGGAGCTGGCGATCCACGAGACCCGGCCGCCCGGGGCGCACTGACCGGGCCCCCGCGCCCGGCCGACCGGATGCGCCGGCCGGTGGGGCGGTCGCGCCCGGCCCGGCGGGTCAGGCGTCGAGGCCGCGCTCGATCGCGTAGCGGGTCAGCTCGACCCGGTTGTGCAGCTGGAGCTTGCCCAGCGTGTTCTGCACGTGGTTCTGCACCGTCCGGTGGGACAGCCCGAGCCGCTCCGCGATCTGCTTGTACGACATCCCCTTGGCGACCAGGCGCAGCACCTCGGTCTCCCGGTCGGTGAGCCGGGGCGCGTCGGCGGGGTGGCCCGCCGGTGCCGGCCCCCGGTCCCCGGCGGCCCCGCCCGCGCCCGCCGCGAGCCGGCGAAACTCCCCGAGCACGAGGCCGGCCAGGCCGGGGGTGAAGACCGGCTCGCCGGCGGCGGTGCGGCGCACCGCGTCCAGGAACTCGGCCGGGGCCGCCGACTTCACCAGGTAGCCGGTCGCGCCGGCCTTCACCGCGTCCAGGACGCTCTGCTGCTCGCCGCTGGCCGAGAGCATCAGCACCCGCACCTCGGGCAGCGCCGCGCGCAGCCCACGGATCACCTCCACCCCGGAGATGTCCGGCAGTTGCAAATCGAGCACCACCAGGTCGGGCCGGGCGGCGGGGGCGACCCGCACGGCCTGGCGGCCCTCCCCGCTGGTGGCGACCACGAGGTGACCGGCCTCGGTGAGGTCGCGGGCCACCCCCTCGCGCCACATCGGGTGGTCGTCCACCACCATCACCCGTACGCCGGGCGGGGCGTCGGCGGCGCTCACCGGGGCGTCCTCGGCACGGTCAGCTCGACCTCGGTGCCCGCGCCCGGCGTGGAGGTGATGGTGACCGTGCCGCCCAGGTCGGCGACGCGGCCCCGGATCGACTGCGCCACCCCGAGCCGGCCCTGCCGGACCGCCTCGTCGAGCCGGCCCGCCGGGATCCCCGGCCCCTCGTCGCGTACCGAGACCGTCACCGTCTCCCCCTCGTCCTCGATCAGCACCCAGGCCCGGCCGCCCGCGTGCCGGCGCACGTTGTCCAGCGTCGCCCCGGTCGCGGCGGCGAGTTCCCGGGCCACCAGGGCGGGCAGCGGGACGCCGGTGGCCGGCGCCGACAGCGAAACCGTAGCCGAGGCGTACCGGCCGAGCAGGGCGCGCAGGTCGAGGGTGTCCGGCCCGGCCGGGCCGGCGTCGCCGGGGGACGCCGCGCCGGCGATCAGGGCACGCAGGGCGGCCTCCTGCTCCCCCGCCAGCCGGGCCAGCTCGCCGGCCTCCCCGTCCAGGTGCGCGCCGCGCCGCTGCACCAGCGCGAGCACCTGGAGCACCGAGTCGTGGATGTCCCGGGCCAGCCGCTCCCGCTCCCGGGTCGCCGCCTCCAGCTCCACCGCCCGGTGCAGCCGCTGCTCGGCGGTCACCGCCAGCCGGGCGACGTGGCCGACCACCGCCCCCGCCATCAGCAGCAGGATCCAGCCGGTGAGGGCGGACTGGCCGATCCGCTCCCGGGCCGCCAGGTCGGCCGCGCACACCACCAGCGCGGCCACGGTGCCGCGCCGCCGCCCGCCGGAGACCGCCCAGGCGAGCACCGGCCCGGCCAGCCAGACCACGGCGAGGCTGGGCGCGCCGGCCGCGAGGGCCGACCGGCCGACCGCCCACGGGCTGACCTGGAGCACCCCGACCACGACGGCGAGGTCGGCGGCCAGCAGCGGCCAGCCCCGCCGGGCGGGGCGGGCGTAGCCGAGGGCCGTGGTCACCGTCCAGCCGAGCATCACCAGCAGGACGAGGCCGGCGACGACCGGGTGGGCGTACCGGCTGGCGTCGCGCGCCACGATCAGGCCGACGTACGCCAGGGCGGCGAACCGGAACACCGCGACGGCCCGCCAGAGCGGGACCTCGAATCCACCGGTCGTCGACGGCACCCCGACACGATGCCACACGCCCGCGCCCTGCATGATCGCCTGCCGTCCGGGGCGACCCGCCCGCCACCTGCCCCGGGAACAGCGGACGATCATGGCTGCCCCGACCGACACGGCGTACGGTTGTGCCCATCGACACCACCCTCCTGATCGCCGAGGCCTTCGACCAGGCACAGGTGACCGAGCTCCGGCACTCGGTCACCTCCTGCGCGCACGCCGTCGGGCTGCGCGGGCAACGGCTGGACGACTTCGTGCTGGCCGTCAACGAGCTGCTCACCAACGCGGTGCGGCACGGCGGCGGGCGGGGGTGGCTGCGGCTGTGGCGGCAGCCGGGGCGCCTGGTCTGCGAGGTCGCCGACCACGGTCGGGGGATCAGCTCCCGGCGGCTCGACGACCGGAGCCGCCCCGCGCCCGAGACCGCCGGCGGCTGGGGCCTCTGGCTGGCCCGGGAGCTGAGCGACGCCATGGACGTCGAGACCGGCCCGGCCGGCACCACGGTCCGGATCGGCACGCCCCTCGGCCCGCTCCTCGACGCGGGCGGGCGCGTGTCGGACTGACACCGCACCGGCCCGCCCGTCGACGATGGGCGGCGCACCGGTGGCGGGGCGGGTACGGTGCTGCGGTGACCGGAGAGTACGTCGCCGCCATCGACCAGGGCACCACCTCGTCCCGGTGCCTCGTCTTCGACCGGGCCGGGGAGATCGTCTCCGTGGCCCAGCGCGAGCACCGGCAGCACTTCCCCCGGCCGGGCTGGGTCGAGCACGACGCCGAGGAGATCTGGGACAACGTCCGGATCGTCGTCCGCGAGGCACTGGACGCGGCCGGCACCGGCCCGGAGCGGATCGCGGCCGTCGGCATCACCAACCAGCGGGAGACCACCGTCGTCTGGGACCGCGCCACGGGCCGCCCGGTCGCCAACGCCGTCGTCTGGCAGGACACCCGCACCGGGCCGCAGCTACGCGCGCTCGCCGAGGCGTACGGCGAGCAGCGGCTCTGCGAGCGCACCGGGCTGCGGCTGGCCACCTACTTCGCCGGCCCGAAGCTGCGCTGGCTGCTGGACAACGTCGACGGGCTGCGCGCGCGGGCCGAGCGGGGCGAGGTGCTGTTCGGCACCATGGACAGCTGGCTGATCTGGAAGCTGACCGGGCGGCACGTCACCGACGTGACCAACGCGAGCCGCACCATGCTGATGGGCCTGGACACCCTCGACTGGGATCCGGAGCTGCTCGACGCGCTCGGCGTGCCGGGCGCGATGCTCCCCGAGATCCGCAGCTCCGCCGAGGTCTACGGCACCGCCGTCGACGGGCCGCTCGCCGGGGTGCCGGTGGCCAGCGCCCTCGGCGACCAGCAGGCCGCCCTGTTCGGGCAGACCTGCTTCCAGCCCGGCGAGGCCAAGTGCACGTACGGCACCGGCAGCTTCCTGCTGCTCAACACGGGCGCGAGCCCGGTCATCTCCTCGCACGGGCTGCTGACCACCCTCGCGTACCGGATCGAGGGGCAGCCCGCCGTGTACGCGCTGGAGGGCGCGATCGCGGTCACCGGGTCGCTGGTGCAGTGGCTGCGGGACAACCTCGGCCTGATCTCCACCGCCGCCGAGGTGGAGGAGCTGGCCCGCACGGTCGACGACAACGGCGGCTGTTACGTGGTGCCGGCGTTCTCCGGGCTGTTCGCCCCGCACTGGCGCAGCGACGCGCGCGGGGTGGTCGCCGGGCTGACCGGCTACATCACCAAGGGGCACCTGGCCCGGGCGGCGCTGGAGGCGTCGGCGTGGCAGACCCGCGAGGTGGTCGACGCGATGAACGCCGACTCCGACGTGGCGCTGCGCCGGCTGCGGGTCGACGGCGGGATGACCGCCAACGGGCTGCTCATGCAGTTCCTCGCCGACGTGCTGGACGTGCCGGTGGTCCGCTCCCGGATCACGGAGACGACCTGCCTCGGCGCGGCGTACGCGGCGGGCCTCGCCGTGGGCTTCTGGCCGGACCTGGCCACCCTGCGCGCCCAGTGGCGCTCCGACGCGCAGTGGACCGCCGCGATGGCCCCGGACGAGCGGGAGCGGGAGCTGCGCCAGTGGCGCAAGGCCGTGCAGCGCACCCTCGACTGGGTGGACTGACGATAGCGACAATGCGTCAAGTCAACAAGGGGCGAGATGCCGCACCGCGTCAGATGCCTTCTGGACGATCTTACGGCGGGTTGCTGGCAAGGGTGGATTCTGGGCCAGCGCCACCCGCATGGACTCAGCACAGAACTCCAGGCAAGCCAAAGCCGCCTCATCGGCAGTCAAATTGGCCGAAAGCTGCCATTCCCTCTCGAAGATGAGACGATTATCGTAGGCTACACCCATTGTCGTGTATCGAGGCCTGGGCGATGCGATCACGATCGAATCCAAGACATCGGAGTCGTCGTCCGCGTCGAGATGCTCCTCGTCTTCCCTGGTCAGGGGCACGTAAAGCCAGACCGAGACGTGATCGTCGTCAGAGAGAACTCGCCAGAACAGGCAAGGCTCGCCCCCCGCCTCAACGACCCCCAGAGTGGGAACACCGTTGTACCTATCGATGATCTCCACAGCATCGACGGTAGGCAGCGGCGCCCAAGCGAGGTTTCCCAGCTCGGGCGCAGGTCCGAAGCTACTCACGAGTACCACCTCCTCCGTGCGGTTCAGTGAAGCAGTCAGAGAAGCTCTTGGCTAGGGCGTCATCCCACTCTTTGGGATCGTTCCCATCAATTGGCGGGAAAACACTGATGTGCTTCGGGTTTGGGCCCGTTGGCGTGTGTCGAACAATAAAGCCTCTTGCACGGAGCGCTCCCGCAGTCGTGTACCGCACCGCCGAAAGCGGACTCCCCCACTTGTCGACGATCCGTCGCGCCTCATCGACAGTCACCCGGCCCCACAGCAACGACACGTCCGGCTCATTGATCTCCGCCCGCGGCCGGTCCCGGAAGCGGGTGGGAGAGCCGAGAGGACCCTTGCCATACTGGGTGAGCTGGGCACCATCTGGGACATCAAGAGACTTTCCCGGCCGCCTTGGCATGCATCCGCCCTTGGAGTGCTGCTGCTGTCGCTGAACGTGACTCTGTTCCTACGGACAGCAGTATCACCGGCGGGACTTCCGAGGTCAAACCCCCTAAATCTCGCGAACATCACCACACCCAACGATCGTAGCCGGGCCGACGTGCTCGCAGTGTCAACTTTCAGTCACTCTGGGCGATGACCCGAGCGTCCCTCCAGGGCGCCTCGACCCTCGGGCAGCTCCAAGGGACACGGTCGTCCGCGCCGCCGGCTCGTATCGCTGCCGGACTGCAGGATCTGGGGCTGGGGCAAGGGAGCGGTGTCAGGACCAGGTACGGCCGGTGAGCTTCTCGTAGACCTCGACGTAGCGGGCCCGGGTCGCCTCGATCACCTCGGCGGGCACCTCGGGTGCCGGGGGCCGCTTGTCCCAGCCGCCGCCGGTCGCCCAGTCCCGGACGTACTGCTTGTCGTAGGAGAACTGGGTCCGGCCCGGCTGGTACGACTCGGCCGGCCAGAACCGCGACGAGTCGGAGGTGAGCACCTCGTCGCCGAGGACGAGGGTGCCGTCCGCCGCCCAGCCCAGCTCGATCTTGGTGTCGGCGACCAGGATGCCCCGGTCGGCGGCCAGCTCCGCCCCCCGGCAGTAGATGTCGAGGGTGATCTGCCGCAGCCGCGCGGCGGTCTCCGCGCCGACCTTGTCCACCACCTGCTGGTAGGTGATCGGCTCGTCGTGCTCGCCCTTGGGGGCCTTCGTCGACGGGGTGAAGATCGGCTCGGGCAGGATCGACGCCTCGACCAGGCCCCTCGGCAGCGCCACGCCGGAGACCGCGCCGGTGCGCTCGTACTCGGCGAGGCCGCCGCCGGTGAGGTAGCCCCGCGCGACGCACTCGACCGGGACCATCTCCAGCCGCCGGCAGCGGATCGCGCGGCCGGCGAACTCCGCCGGCACGTCCGTGGCGGAGACGACGTGGTTGGGCACCAGGTCGGCGAGCTGCTCGAACCACCACAGGGACAGCGCGGTGAGCAGGCGGCCCTTGTCCGGCACCGGGGTCGGCAGCACCACGTCGTAGATCGAGATCCGGTCGGAGGCGACCAGGATCAGGTCGTCGCCGTCGGCGTAGACGTCCCGGACCTTGCCCGAGTGCAGAAGTTCCACGCGCCCTAGTACACCACGGGCCGGCGGACGCCCCGGGACGGCCACCCGTCGGGCCGGCGGCCGTTGACACCCGCCCGCCCCGGCTGTGTAAATGGTCCGACCCCCGCCGGACAGACCAGGAGCACCCGTGCCCGACGCCCGTACCCCACCGCCCCGCACCGGCCCGGACCCGGGCCGGCGGCGGCTGCTCGGGGCGTTGCTCGGTGCGCCGCTCGCGGCGACCGGTCTCGCGGGCTGCGGCGGCCGGGCGGACGACCGTCCGGTCGAGGACGGGCCGGTCGAGCTCTCGGTCTTCTGGTACGGCACCGCCGCCCGGGCCGAGACGACCGAGAAGGCGCTCCGGCTCTACTCCTCCCGCAACAACCTGGTCAGCTTCCGGGTCACCTGGCAGGGCCTGCCCGGCTACTACGACCGGCTCGCCACCCAGGCCGCCGGCGGCAACGTGCCCGACCTGATCCAGGTCGACGACACCGTCCTCGCCGAGTACGCCCGGCGGGAGATCCTGCTCGACCTCGGCGGGTACGTCACCGACGAGAGGCTCGACCTGCGGGGGCTCCCGCCGGAGCTGGCGCGCTACGGCGAGGTGGACGGCCGCACCGTGGCGGTCGCCGCCGCCCAGACGACCGCCGCCCTCGTCTACAACCGCAGCCTGCTGCGCCGGCTCGGCGTCGCCGAGCCCCGCACCGGCATGTCCTGGCCCGCGTACGTCGACTGGGCGGCCCGGGTCACCCGGGCCGCCGACGGCCGGGTGGCCGGCACCATGGACCCGTCCGGGGACCACCGGGCGCTCTGGCTGTGGTTGCGGTCCGGGGGCACCGAGCTGTACCAGGGCCGGCAGCTCGGCTTCGGCGCGACCGAGCTGGTCGACTGGTTCGAGCTGTGGCAGGACGCGCGGGCCCGGCAGGCCACCCCGAGCGCCGCCCTGGTCGACCAGGCCGACGGCGGCGAGCCGGGTCGGCAACTGGTGGTGACCGGCCACACGGCCGCGTCGTTCGCCTGGGCCCACCAGTTCCCCGAGTTCCGCCGGCAGACCCGGGACGAGATGGCCCTGGCCGCGTTCCCCGGGCCACCGGCGGCGCAGTGGCCGCGCGCCTCGATGTACTGGGCGGGCTTCCGGGGCACCCGGCACCCCGCCCTGGTGGCCGACGTCATCCAGTTCCTCACCAACAACATGGACGCCGGTCTGGCCCTCGGCCACGAACGCGGGGTGAGCCCCAATCTCGCCATCCGTCGGTACGTGCGGGAGAGCCTGGCCGACCCGGGGCAGCAGGCCGCCGCCGCCCTCGCCGAGGCCGTGGCCGACCAGCTCGGCCCGGCCCCCGGCCCGCCGCCGAAGGGGCACGCCCGGGTCCGGGCCCTGCTGGTCGAGACGGCCGAGGGCGTGCGCTCCGGCCGGGCCGGGACCCGGGCGGCCGCCACCCGGTTCGTCGCCCAGGCCGAGGCCGCCCTGGCCTCCTGACCACCCGCCCGAGACCCGCCACCCGTCCGGGCCCGCCCGCGGGTGCCCGTTCTCGGGTGCCCGCCGGCCCCGGGCGCCCGCCTTCGGTGCGCGCCGCGGGTGACCGCCCTCGGTCACCGTCCTCGGGTCACCGCCGGCAAGATCGTGCTCAATCGCGGATCGAGTGGCCTCCGAGCGGCCGGAGGCCACTCTTTCCCGGTTCGAGCGCGATGTTGGGCACGCGGACGCGGGGCGGGCCGGGCACACGGGCCTGGGCAGGGGCCGGCCCGCGGGCCGCCGGAGTCAGCGCGGCGGGCGGTTGCGCCGGTTGCGCATGAGCAGGACCACCAGCAGGACGATCCCGCCGACGACGACCAGGCAGCACAGCAGCCCGAGGAAGCCGATGCCGCCGCCCCTCGACCGCCGCTTGGCGGCCTCCACCACGAGCTCACCCGTGCCGGTGGACGCCCAGGCCGCGACCGGGACGAAGACCGACAGCACGACCGCACCGAGGACCGTGCTGAGCCGGCCCCACCACTTGTTCCACGAAGACATGCCCCCATCCTCGCCGAGGAACGCAAGTGGAGCACGCGGGACGGCCGGGGATTCGCCGGACGGCGTCCCCGGCGGCGCGCGGAGCCTCGCGGCGGGGTGTGGAGAGGGCCCAGCGCATGCGGAGGAAAGGCGAAGGGCCCGCGCATACGGGTTGGAAAGGTGAAGGGCCCCGGAGCGAACTCCGGGGCCCTTCCGAACGAGTAGCGGGGACAGGATTTGAACCTGCGACCTCTGGGTTATGAGCCCAGCGAGCTACCGAGCTGCTCCACCCCGCGTCGGCTCACAAAGCTTAGCGCATCCCCGCAGCGGAGCTCAGCGGCCCCCCGAAAGCCCGCCGCCGGACCACCGCACCGCAGCTCAGCCCGGCCGCCGACCGGCGCAGCACCGGACCACCGAACCCCTAGGAGCGCCGCACCGCCAAGAGCGCCGCACCCCCAGGAGCCACCGCCGCACCGCCGCACCGCCGCACCGCCGGAGCGTCGCACCGCCGGAGCGTCGGGATGCCGATCCGCCGACACCGCCCGACCGATTCGACACGGCCCACGCGAAAGGCCCCGGAGCGAACTCCGGGGCCTTTCCGAACGAGTAGCGGGGACAGGATTTGAACCTGCGACCTCTGGGTTATGAGCCCAGCGAGCTACCGAGCTGCTCCACCCCGCGTCGGCTCGTTAACCCTAACGCACCGCGCCCGCGGGCCGCAAAACGGCCCACGGGCCGGGGCGTAACCGCTGGTCATCCCCCTGCCGGGGCCGACGGCGACGGGGCGGAACCACCGCTGGGCGAGGCGGACGGCGAGCCCGACGGGGCGGCCGGAGCGGTCGGGCTGGCCGCCTGCTGGGCCTGCTGGAACGCCGTCATCGCCTCGTCCAGGGCCTTGAGCGCCCGGCCGTACCGCTCGAAGTCACCGGACGTCTGGGCGGCCTTGACCTCGGCGATGGCCGCCTGCACCTTGCTCGCCGCCTCGGCCAGCTCGCCGGTCAGGGGCGGGGCGTTGCTGCCGTCGCCCGGCGGCGGCGTGCCGCCGGTCGGCGGCGGGGTCCCGCCCTCGGCGGCCTGCTTGCCCTGGTCGACGAGCTGCTTGATGCCGTCGGTCAGGTTGTTGGCGAGCACCACGTACGAGCCGCCGTCGCCGTAGGAGAGCAGCACCTTCTGCAACAGCGGGTACGCGTCCTGCTGGTTGCTCTTGACGTAGACCGGCTCGACGTACAGCATCCCGTCGCCGAACGGCAGCGACAGCAGGTTGCCGTACTGCACCTGGGCCTGGTTGGACGAGAGCAGGTTCAGCTGCTGCCGGATGTTGGCGTTGTTGGTCATCTGCTGGTGCACCTGCACCGGCCCGGAGATCCGGGTCTGGTCGGGCAGCTCCAGCACCTCCAGCTGCGGCTTGCCGTCGACGTACGACCCGGAGATCAACGCGGCGAGGTTCTGCCGGCCGTTCGGGGTGACGGCGGAGGTGAGCTGGAAGCGCGGCGCGGTCTGCCCCGGGAACTGCGTCCACAGGTAGTACGGCGGCTGCTTCTGCCCGCCGTCGGGGTTGTCCGGCACGTTCGGCACCTGCCAGAAGTCCTGCGCCGAGTAGAAGTCGCCCGGGTCGGTGACGTGGAACTTGGTCAGCAGGTTGCGCTGCACCTTGAACAGGTCGGCCGGGTACCGGAAGTGCTCCCGCAGCTCGGCCGGGATCTTGTCGTTCGGCAGCACCAGGTCCCCGCCGAACGCCTTGTTCCACGCCTTGAGCACCGGGTCGGTCTGGTCGAACTCGTACAGCCGGACCGTGCCGTCGTACGCGTCGACCGTGGCCTTGACCGAGTTGCGGATGTAGTTGACGTTCTCCCGGGCGAGCTGGAACGTGCCCCGGCCGGTCAGCTCGTCGGTGGTCTCCGCCTGGAGGTTGACCCGCTCGGCGTAGGGGTAGGTCGCGGCCGTGGTGTAGCCGTCGACGATCCACTGCACCCGGCCGCCGACCACCGCCGGGTACGGGTCGCCGTCGAGGGTGAGGAACGGCGCGACCTTCTCCACCCGGTCCCGGGGGTTGCGCACGTACAGCAGCTTCGAGTTCTCGTTGACGGCCTCGGAGAGCAGGAAGTTGGACTCCTGCTCCTTGATGGCGTAGAGCAGCCGGCGGGTGAACGAGCCGATCTCGACGCCGCCCTCGCCGGTGTAGGTGTAGTACTGCTCGCCACCGGTCTGGGTCGGCCGGTCGAACTCGGCGTTGCGCTCCGGGTTGGCCTGCCCGACGATCGCGTAGTCCTCGGGCTCCATCCGCTCGCCGTAGTAGATGCGCGGCTGGGTGGCCGGGATCTGCTCGGTCTGCGAGGAGCACGCCTCCTGGGTCTTCTCGCCGAGGAAGCCCGAGACGAAGTACGGCTGGCCGCCGCAGACCACCTGGTTGGCCGGCGCGGCCACCAGCCCGTAGCCGTGGGTGTAGACGGTGTGCCGGTTGATCCAGGTGTTCTGCTGGTCGGTCAGCTCGCCGTAGTTGACCTCCCGGACGCCGACCACGTAGTCGGAGGTCTTGCCGCCCACGGCGTACCGGTCGATGTCCAGCTTCGGGCCGAAGTCGTAGAAACCCCGGACCTGCTGGAGCTGGGTGTACGTCTCCGAGACGAGCTGCGGGTCGAGCAGCCGGACGTTCGGCACCACGGAGGCGTCGGTGCCCAGGCTCGCCGGCGGCACCAGGTTGCTCGCCGCGTACGGCTGGATCTTCGTGTCGGCCAGCCCGAACGCGGCCCGGGTGGCGTCGATGCTCCGCTCGATGTACGGCGCTTCCTTGTCCTTGGCGCTCGGCTTGACCTCGAAGGTCTGCACGGCCCACGGGTAGATGCCGCCGATGGCGACGGCGGAGACGCCGAGCAGGGCCAGCGAGATGCCCGGCCACACCAGGTTCCGCATCACCGCGTTGGAGAACACGATGATCGCGATGGCCACCACGACCGAGATGTAGGCGAGGATCTCCTTGGCCGGCAGCAGCGCGTTGATGTCGGCGTACCCGGCGCCGTAGAGCTTCGCGCCCTCGTTGTACTCCAGCAGCATGCTGCGCCGGTCGAGCACGTACGCCACGGCCTTGAGCAGGACGAAGACCGCGACGAGCGTGCTCAGGTGGGCCCGCGCGGCGTTGGTCATCCGGTCGCCGACGCCCTGCAGGCGCACACCGCCGAAGATGTAGTGCACGGCCAGCGCGCCGAGCAGGGCCAGCACCACCGCCGTGAAGCCGACGCCCAGCACGTAGCGCCAGAACGGCAGCTGGAAGACGTAGAAGCCGACGTCGACGCCGAACTCCGGGTCCTTGACGCCGAAGTCGCCGCCGTTGCGGAACAGCAGCCACTGGTTCCACCGGCTCTGCGCCGACAGCCCGGCGAAGAGGCCCACCACCAGGGCGATCAGGCTGATCCACAGGCCGAGCCGGGGGCCGAGCAGCATCCGGTAGCGTTCCAGGGTGGCCTGCTCCAGCGAGTGGGGCCGCAGCTTGGGGCGCAGCCGGTGCGCCAGCCAGAGGTTGCCGCCGACGACCAGCGCCATCGCGAGGCCGACGACGAGGAAGAGCAGCAGCCGGGTGGCCAGCACGCCGGTGAAGACCTGTGTGTATCGCACCTCGTCGTACCACAGCCAGTCCGTCCACGCCTGCACCCCCCATCCGAGGAGGGTGAAGAGGACGAACACCCCGACCAGGACTCCGATGGTGACGCGTCCGCGCCGGCTCATCCTCGGCAGGGGGCTGCTACGCATGACCACTGTTTGGCTCCGCACGCTCGATGTGATCGGCTCCGACCAGGCACCCAGAGTACGGGGTGTTCCTGAGAGTGGCGGCCCACGGTCACGCCGGGCGGCGGGTCGGGCGGGCGCATCGGTCAGCAGCGGGTGGGCTGGCCCCCGGCGCGGAGGGTCTCCAGGGCGGTGAGCGCGTCGGCCAGCGACCCCACCCTGAGCAACGGCAGGCCGGGCTGCGGGTTACGTACCGCCTCCGCACAGTTCGCCTCCGGCACCAGGAACACCTTCGCCCCGGAGTCCTTCGCGCCGACCAGCTTCTGGGCGATCCCGCCGATCGGGCCCACCCGCCCCTCGTCGTCGATGGTGCCGGTGCCCGCGATGACCATCCCGCCGGTGAGGTCGGCCGGTTCCAGCTTGTCCACGATCCCGAGGGCGAACATCAGGCCGGCGCTCGGCCCGCCGATGTCGCCGAGGTCGATGGAGAGGGTGAACGGGTGCGGCTGCTGCTGGTCGATCTCGACCCCGATGCGCGGCCGGCCGTCGGACTCCCGGCTGGTGATCCGGGCCGTGGCGGCGGCACCGGCGCGGGTGTAGCCGACGGTCAGGGCGGTGCCGGCCGGCTTGGCGCGGATCAGCTCGGTGAGCTTGCCCGCGCTGGTGACCGGCGTGCCGTCGACCGAAGTGACGACGTCGCCCGGCTTGAGCACCCCCTCCGACGGGCCGCCCGCCGTCACGGTCTTGACCAGCACCTGCACGGGGAACCCCAGCTCCCGCAGCGCGGCGGTCTCGGCGCTGGTCTGCGAGTTGCGGAAGTCCTCCTCGTTGCGCTGCTCGACCTCCTGCTGGGTCTCTCCCGGCGGGTAGACCAGCTCGCGCGGCACCACCGCCTCGTCGGCGGAGAACCAGCCCGCCAGCGCGGACCGCAGCCGCACCGTGGGCTGCACGCCGACCGTGGTCAGCCGGAGCTGGCCGGCGGAGGTGGACGTCGCCCGCCCGGTCACCTGGATGACCTCCTTGCCGTCCACGGTGCCGAGCGTGTTGACCGTCGGGCCGGGGCCGAGCACCACGTACGGGATGGGCGCGTTGAGCACGCCGAAGCTGAGCAGGGCGGTCAACAGGGCACCCAGGAGGACGGTCACGCCGCGACGTCTCATGGCGGTGAGCGTACCGAGCGGCGGTGGGTGCCCGAGGGTGACGGGGACTTCGCCCTCAGCGCAACGCCGGTGACGGCTGCCTGGGGCGCAGCCCGCGTACCGTAGAGGTCGTGCCTGATATTCCGTTCGGTTTCGCGCTCCCGGGTGGGCAACCACCAGACCCCAACGATCCCGCGGCGATGCAGCAGTTCATGTCGCAGTTGCAGCACCTGCTCTCCGCGCAGGGCGGCGGACCGGTCAACTGGGACCTGGCCCGGCAGGTGGCCGCCAGTCAGCTCGCCGCCACCGGCGACCCGGCGGCCTCACCCTACGAGCGGCACGCGGTCGAGGAGGCGCTGCGCCTGGCCGACCTCTGGCTGGAGCCGGCCACCGCCTGGCCGACGGGCATCCGCACCTCGCTGGCCTGGAACCGCAACGAGTGGATCTACAAGACGCTCGACGTCTGGCGCAAGCTGTGCGATCCGGTGGCCAGCCGGATGGTCGGCGCGATGGGCGACCTGGTGCCGCCGGAGGCCCGCGCCCAGCTCGGCCCGATGCAGTCGATGGTGGCGACGCTGGGCGGCGCGCTCTTCGGCGGGCAGCTCGGCCAGGCCCTCGGCTCGCTCGCCGCCGAGGTGCTCTCCGCCGGCGACATCGGCCTGCCGCTCGGCCCGGCCGGCACGGCCGCGCTGATCCCGGCCAACATCCGGGTGTACGGGCAGGGCCTGGAGCTGCCGGAGGACGAGGTGCGGCTGTACGTGGCCCTGCGCGAGGCGGCCCACCAGCGGCTCTTCGAGCACGTGCCGTGGCTGCGCGGGCACGTTCTCACCGCCGTCGAGACGTATGCCTCGGGCATCCGGGTCAACCGGGAGGCGATCGAGGAGGCGATGGGCCGGGTCGACCCGACCGACCCGGAGTCGATGCAGGCGATCGCCCTGGAGGGCATCTTCACCCCCGAGGACACCCCGGCGCAGAAGGCGTCGCTGGCCCGGCTGGAGACCGCGCTCGCCCTGGTGGAGGGCTGGGTCTGCCACGTGGTCGACGACGCCGCCGGCGAGCGCCTGCCCAACGTCGTACGCCTCGGCGAGGCGTTCCGCCGTCGGCGGGCGGCCGGCGGGCCGGCCGAGCAGACGTTCGCCGCGCTGGTCGGGTTGGAACTGCGCCCGCGCCGGCTGCGCGAGGCGGCGACCCTGTGGGCGGCGCTGACCGAGCACCGGGGCATCGCCGGCCGGGACGCCGTCTGGGGCCACCCCGACCTGCTCCCCTCCGACGACGACTTCACCGACCCGGTGGCGTTCGCCACGGCCCGGCTCGACCTCGACGACGAGCTGGCCACCTTCGACTTCACCGCCCCGGGCGGCCCCGAGGAACAGCCCCCGCCCACCCCGGGCCCCTCGGACCCCCCCACCTCCCAACCCTGACCCCACCCGCTCGCTCCCCCACCCCGCCCCACCCCGCCCCACCCCGCCTCGGCCCGCCTCGGCCCGGTGATCAAGAGAAAAGCGTCAAAGTCGATCTCCACGGTGACGCAAAGCTCTTGATCACCGCGGGCTGGGCGGGCGTTGGGGTGGGTGGGGTGTCAGGGGTGGGGGGATGAGAGGAGGGCGCGGGTGGTTTCCCAGCCCTCGACGGCGGGGTCCAGGGCGGCCAGGTCGGCCGGGCCACGCATCCGCCGCCAGGCGGCGGTGACGGCCACGTCCCCGGGGCGCGGGGCGGCCCGGCGCACCTCGGCCGGGTGCGCGGCGTCCAGGTCCACCTCGGGCAGCCACGCGGGCACGGGCAGCCGGGACGCGACGCCGAGCAGGCCGGTGTCGGAGCCCTCGACCGGGGCGAGGGCCACCGGCCGGGTGGTCAGCGGGCGGAGCAGCTTGCCGACGGTCAGGCCGGGCAGGTCCGGGGCATCGGCGGCGACGACGACGGCCTCGTCGTACCCGGCTCCGGCCAGCGCGGTGAGGACGGCGGTGCCGGTGGCGGCGGGCACCTCGTACACGGCCATGCCGGGCCAGGTGACGGACTCCGCCAGGACACGGTCGGCCGGGACGGCCGCGATCGCGGTCTCGACCTCCTGGAGGGTGGCGAGCAGGTCCACCACGTCCTCCGCGAGCGCGGCCCGCCAGGCCGCCGGGTCGATCCCCGGGGGCGTCCACGCCACCGGGCCGAGCAACGCCACCACCACACGTCGGGCCACCCGCCGACCCTAGACGAGCCCGCCACGAACCCTGGCCCCCCGGCCCCACCCCCTGCTCCCCCACCCCACCCCACCCTTCTCCCCACCCCGCCGCCCCACCCCGCGCCCCCACCCTGCGCCGATCTTGCACTTTCGGCCCCCCAAAAGTCCGCTTCACCCCCTTTGCCGGGGCCCCAACTGCAAGATCGGCGCGGGGGTGGGGCGGGGGGCGGGGCGGGGTGGGGCACGGGGGTGGGGGTAAGAGTGGTGGGTGGGTGGGTGGGTGGGGTTTTGTGGGGATTTAGTGGGGTAGGGGGGTGCCGGAGGCGGCGGCGACGCCCTCCAGGTAGCCGCGGGCGCGCTCGGCCTTCGGGTAGCGGCCGACCAGCGCCCAGAACCGGGCGTTGTGGCTGGGCACGATGAGGTGGGCCAGCTCGTGCAGCAGGACGTAGTCGATCACCCAGTCGGGCATGTCCTGGATGCGGTGCGAGATGCGGATGGTGCGGTCGGCCGGGGTGCAGGAGCCCCAGCGGCCGTTCTGGTTGGTCACCCAGCGGACGCTCACCGGGACGGCCTGGTCGCCATATTCGGCGAGGTAGAGACCGCGGAGCCGGGTGGCGCGGCCGAACAGCTCGTCGTCGGTGCGGACCAGGCGCCCCTCGCGGGCGGCCAACCGGGCCAGCATCCGGTCGACCCACTCGGTCTCCTCGGCCCGGGAGAACTGGTCGGGGATCAGGACCACGACCCGTTCACCGTCGCGGTAGGCGGACACCGTGCGTCGCCGGCGCTGGCTGCGCCGTACTTCGACGACCGGCTTCCGCGCCCCTGCCATCAGCGGGCCGCGCAGCCTTGGATTGCTGTCACGAAGGAAAGCTAATGGGTACTGACCAGGGGTCCGCAAGAGTCAACACCACGACACGCGCCCGGAAAGTCATGGTTGGTGACCAGGAGTCCCGAAAAAAATCCTTGCGGACCGTCACGGAAGGGCTCCGTCACGGTTCGTGGTGGCCGCGTCGGGACGGCGCGCGCCTCCGCCCCACGGTATGTGATCACGCCGCCGCCCGCCCGCCCGGGGCCGCCTCTCGGGCGATCTGAGTGGGTTCACCCGGCGTGTCCCCGCGAAACTGACTTATCCGACGTAATTCGGCATGCACACTCTCGACGTCGACTTGCTCACAGTGTCGAAGCACAGCTGACATGGAACCGCCCGCACCTGGGTAGGGTCCGCGGACCAGCGGTCACGAGGGTGGCCGCGGAGAAGTCCCAGCGCCGGCGCCCCCTGTGGCCCGCCGCCGGGCAACCCGCCGGAACCGGATTGACCGGCGGACGAGACGAGGAGGACACCGTGGCCGACCAGGCCCAGACCTACAACGGTTACTGCGTGAAGTGCAAGGAGAAGCGGGACTTCGAGGGGCACGTCGAGGTCTCGAAGACCGGGATGAACATGGCCAAGGGCAAGTGTCCGGTGTGCGGCACAACAGTGAACCGCATCCTGGGCAAGGCGAAGGTCTGACCCGTCCGGGTCCGGCACGGGGGAGGGCGGCCATCGGCCGCCCTCCCCCGTCGCCTTTCCGGGGCGCGGGAGTGTCGGTCACCCGACATGGTTACCGGCCGGTTGTGGATAACCCGCGATTTGCTGTGGACAACCCTGCGTAAGCGGGTGCGCACCTGTGGACAACGATCGACGGAAAGCAGGGACTCGGTCACGATTCGTCGTCATGACCCGCGATCCGCTGCCCCGCCCCATCCTGCTGCCCGGCCTGACCCGCCTCTGGCGGGACCGGCACACGCTCCAGCTCGGCCTGGAGCCGGGCCGCGCGGTCCTCGTCGAGGTGGCCAACCCCCGCGCCGTACGGGTGCTCGACCTGCTCGACGGCACCCGCAGCGAACGCCTCGTGCTCGCCCACGCCGCCGGGGCCGACGTGGCACGGGACGAGGCACGCGGGCTCGTCGACGCGCTGCGCGCCGCCGGGCTGGTCGTACCCGCGCACACGCTGCTTCCCCGCGACCTCGCGGGCCCGGCGCGGCGGCGGCTCAGCGCGGAGGCTGGGGCGTTGGCCTTCGCCGCTCCGGCGCTGCCCGGCACGCCGGCCCAGGTGCTGCGGCGACGGCGGGCCGCGCGGGTGCTGGTCACCGGCGGCGGGCGGCTCGGCGCGCCGGTCGCCGTCGCGCTCGCCCAGGCCGGGGTCGGGCACGTGCGCCCGGACCTGGCCGGGCCGGTGTGCCCGGCCGACCTGGTCGGCACGGGCCTCGCCGCCGCCGACCTGGGCCGGCCGCTCGCCGCCGCCCTACGCGACGCGGTGGACCGGGTCGCCCCCGGCACCGTCACCCGCCCGCTGCGCGGCGGTCGGCCCGACCTCGTGCTCCAGCTCGGCCTCGACCGGCCGGCGGCCCTCGTCGCGGCCGGTTTCGCCCAGCGCCGTCAACCGCACCTGCTGCTCGGCCTCCGCGAGGGGGTGCCCACGGTCGGGCCGCTGGTCCGTCCGCCGATCGGGCCCTGCCTGCGCTGCGTCGACCTGCACCGCACGGACCGGGACCCGGGCTGGCCGACGCTCGCCGCGCAGCTCGCCACCGACGCCCCGGGCCAGGCCGGCGGGACGGCTACCCTGCTCGCCGCAGCCGGGTACGCCGCCGCCGAGGCACTGGCCCACCTCGACGGCGGCACGCCGGAGACCCTCGGCTGCGCCGTGGAGATCGCCGGGGCGGGCCGGCTTCGCCGGCGGGCCTGGCCGCCCCACCCGTCGTGCCGCTGCGCCGGGCCGGGCCACTGACCCCCGGGCCGGGCCACTGACCCCCGGGGCGGGCCCCGGCGGCACCACGGACGGTCACGATCCCGGGGAGCCGGGACCACTACGATCCGAGGGCGAAGCCGCCACGAGCCGGGGCCGGGACGAGGGCTGGGCCGCCACGATCCGGGGGCGGGCGGCCCCGGCCCGGCAGCGGAGCAGCCGTAGGGCCGCCGAGTCGGTAACAATGGCCGGGTGACCGACATCCCGCGCCGGGCCGTGTCCCGGACCGCCAAGCTCGCCGCTCTGCCGCTCGGCTTCGCCGGCCGGACCGTCCTCGGCATGGGCAAGCGCGTCACCGGGTTGGCGTCCGACGTGATCTCCGCCGAGATCCAGCAGCGCACCGCCGAGCAGCTGTTCAGCGTGCTGGGCCAGCTCAAGGGCGGGGCGATGAAGTTCGGCCAGGCGCTGTCGGTCTTCGAGGCGGCCCTGCCCGAGGAGATCGCCGCCCCCTACCGGCAGGCCCTCACGAAGCTCCAGGAGGCCGCCCCGCCGCTGCCGGCGGCCACCGTGCACCGGGTGCTCGCCGAGCAGCTCGGCCCGGCCTGGCGGGAGCGCTTCGTCTCCTTCGACGACACCCCGGCCGCCGCGGCCAGCATCGGCCAGGTGCACCGGGCCGTGTGGCGGGACCCGGACGACGGCGCGCCCCGGGACGTCGCCGTCAAGATCCAGTACCCGGGGGCCGGCGACGCGCTGCTGGCCGACCTCAAGCAGCTCTCCCGGCTGGGCGGCATGTTCCGGGCGATCCAGCCGGGGCTGGACGTCAAGCCGCTGCTGGTCGAGCTGCGGGAGCGGATCACCGAGGAGCTGGACTACGAGCTGGAGGCAGAGTCCCAGCGCGCCTTCGCCGCCGCGTACGCCGGCGACGACGAGATCTTCATTCCGGCGGTGCTCACCGCCACCCCCCGGGTGCTGGTCACCGAGTGGATCGAGGGCACCCCGCTCGCCGAGATCATCCGCGCGGGCAGCGAGGAGCAGCGCGACGAGGCCGGCCGGCTCATGGCGATCCTGCACCTGTCCGCGCCGGCCCGCGCCGGGCTGCTGCACGCCGACCCGCACCCGGGGAACTTCCGGCTGCTGCCCGACGGCCGGCTCGGCGTCATCGACTTCGGCGCGGTGGCCCGGATGCCGGAGGGCACGCCCGAGCCGATCGGCCGGCTGGCCGGGCTCGCCCTGCGCGGCGAGGCGGACGCGGTGGTCGACGGGCTGCGCGAGGAGGGCTTCGTCAGCCGGACGGAGCAGATCGACGCCCAGGCCGTGCTCGACTTCATCCGGCCCATGCTGGATCCGGTGGCCGAGGAGGAGTTCCGGTTCACCCGGGCCTGGCTGCGGGCCGAGGCGACCCGGCTGGCCAGCCCGCGCTCGCCCGCGTACCAGCTCGGTCGGCAGCTCAACCTGCCGCCGTCGTACCTGCTGATCCACCGGGTGACGCTCGGCTCGATCGGGGTGCTGTGCCAGCTGGAGGCGAAGGCGCCGTACCGGTCGATCCTGGAGCGCTGGCTGCCGGGCTTCGCCCCGGTCGGCTGATCCGGGGCCACGGGCCGCGCCGGGCGGCAGGCGCCACCTGACGAGCGGCGACGGGCGGGCCGGTAGCGGTGCCCCGGTACGACGACGCGGGGCGGGTCGGCCGGCGGCCGACCCGCCCCGCGCGGGTGTGGTGATCGGTCAGTGGACGCCCAGGTCGCGTGCCGACTGGTTGCGGCTGTTCATCGCGACGGTACGGGCGGTTCGGGTGGTGCGGGTTGCCTCAGTGCTCGTGGTGATGCGACCGGCCTGAGGCCGGGGCATTCGGGCCCGGGACAACGCTTCGTGGAGTAGTTGCAGCTCGACGGCGCCGTGGGGAATGTGCAGCATGGGTATCGACCTTCTCTGATTTGCTCGGGCCGGTGGACACCGGCGGGGTGGTGCGGATCGGGTGTGTCAGGCAGCCAACCGGACGGCGTGCCGCGACGTGGACAGCCCACTGGCCGCCAGACGCGCCTCGGCCTCGACCTTCAGTGCGGCGTCGCGCGCGACGTCCTCCTTGCGCGGGCGGCCCCGGGGCCGCTTGCGCGGGACGACCGCGCCACGCTCGAAGATCTCGCCGCCCCAGACGCCCCAGGGCTCGGCCCGCTCGACCGCGCCGGCGAGGCACTCGACGCGCAGCGGGCAGTCCCCGCAGAGCGACTTGGCCAGCTCCAGCTCGGCGGGCTGGTCGGAGAACCACAGGTCGGGGTCGAACTTCCGGCAGGGCAGGTTCGCCTCCAGCTCGACGCTCAGGTCGACGGGGGCCAACGCCAGACTCATCTCCCGGTCACCTCTCTCTCACTTCGATCTCGTGGATCGGATTGCCGACGTACTTCGGCGGGGCAAAAACTAAGGCCGCGGATCCCGGTAGCGGGTTCCGCGGCCTCGAGGTGAGCCGGTTGGTCTGGTGATCAGACCGGTCTACCTCGAGGTGGAACGCCGCGGACATCGGTGCCCTGCTTGGCGCCCTCGATGTCCATGCCCGTGAAGCCACTGGTCCCCTCGGCTCCGGTGAGCGGCGCGACCGTCAGGTTCAGCTCGGCCTGAACCTGGACCTGGTGCGCCTGCGGAGCCGACGGTCGAGCGGCCGGGACCACCCGGACAGCCGACAGCGGAGCGACGGCAGCGGGCAGCGCCAGCGGACGCTCGTTGGTGTAGATCTCCATTGGTGCCACCTCCCTGACGTTTCCTCGATGCCGACTGGGTCTCCACCCCCGTGAGCAGCCGGAATGGCGCTGCTCGCGAGGTGTGCCCTGAGGCTATTCCTCGCCCCGGGGCGAGGGCAAACGAATTTACGGGTCGATTTTCAAAGTTTTCTCGGGGCAGACCTCGTCGACCGCCGCGCCGGCCACGAGGGCCAGCACCAGCTCGCCGTACAGGCCGATCTTGCGGGGGCCGATGCCGGCGATCGCGACCAACTCCTCGGCCCGGCCGGGCCGCCGCTCGGCCAGCGCGGTGATGGTGGCGTCGGTGAAGACCACGTACGCGGGGACCTTCTGCGCGGCGGCCACCCGGGCCCGCCAGTCGCGCAGCCGCTCGTACAGCTCCTCGTCGATGTCCGAGGGGCAGGTCGGGCAGCGGCCGAGCTTGCGGTCCGGGCCGGCGAGCAGCGTCGCGCCGCAGATCCGGCAGGACACCACCTGGTTGCGGCGACGCTCGGCCCGCCGGGGCGTCGCCGCGCCGGCCCGCTCCGTCGGACCGCCGGAGCGGTCGAGCTGGGGCAGGAACCGCGACGGCCGCCGGGCCCGGCCGCCCGGCGAGCGGGCCACCGCGTACGACAGCCAGAGCTGCGCCCGGGCGCGGGTGATGCCGACGTAGAGCAGCCGGCGTTCCTCCTCGACCTGCTCGGCGGTGCGCGCGTACGTGGTGGGCAGGGTGCCCTCGGAGAGCCCGACCAGGAAGACGGCGTCCCACTCCAGGCCCTTGGCGGAGTGCAGGGACGCCAGGGTCACCCCCTCGACGGTCGGCACGTGCTGCGCGGCGGCGCGGCGGGCCAGCTCGTCGTTGAAGTCGGCCAGCGTCACGAGGCGCTGCACGGCGGCGGCCTCGCCGATCGGCAGCACGGGCGGGCTGGCCGCGTGCTCCTCGGCGAGCTGCACCAGGGCCGCGAGCGCCTCCCAGCGTTCCCGGGCCGCGCCGCCGGCCGGGGCGGCGTCGGGGGCCCAGCCGACGGCGGCGAGCCCCTCCACCACGGCGTCACGCAGCGGGGTCTCGCCGGGGATCGAACGGGTGGCGGCCCGCAGCGCCACCATCGCCTGCCGCACCTCGGCCCGCTCGAAGAACCGCTCGGAGCCCTGCACCACGTACGGCACCTCGGCCTCGGTGAGCGCCTTCTCGTACGCCTCGGACTGGGCGTTGGTGCGGAACAGCACGGCGATCTCCCGGGCCGGGGTGCCGGCGTCGACCAGGGCCTTGCAGCGGATCGCCACGGCGGCGGCCTCCGCCGGCTCGTCGGTGAAGATCCGCAGCTCGGGCTCGGGGCCCGGCGGGCGCTGCCCGACCAGCTCCAGCCGCAGCCGCGCCTCGGTGCCCCGGGCCTGGGAGATCACCGCGTTGGCCAGGCCGACCACCTGCGGGGTGGAGCGGTAGTCGCGGACCAGCCGGACCACGGTCGCCCCGCGGTGGCGGCGGGGGAAGTCGACCAGGTAGGCCGAGGTCGCCCCGGTGAACGAGTAGATGGTCTGGCTGGCGTCGCCGACCACGGTCAGGTCGTCCCGGCCGCCGAGCCACGCCTCCAGCAGCCGCTGCTGCAACGGGTTGACGTCCTGGTACTCGTCGACCACGAAGTGCCGGTACTGCCCCCGGACCTGCTCGGCGACGTCGGGGTGCTCCTCGATGCCCCAGACCGCGGCGCGCAGCATGTCCTCGAAGTCGATGACGCCGTTGGCCCGCTTGAGCTTCTCGTACGCGACGAAGACCTCGGCCACCTTCGCCGGCTCGTGCGGAGTGTCGCGCAGGGCCTTGGCGGCGGCGGCCACGTACTCCCCCGGCTCCACGAGGGACGACTTGGCCCACTCGATCTCGCCGGCCAGGTCCCGGGCGGCGGCCCGGTCGGCACGCAGGCCGACCCGGGCGGCGGCGAGCGTGACGATCCGCGCCTTGCTGTCCAGCAGCTCCGGCATGGCCCGCCCGGCGAGCAGGCGGGGCGCGAAGTAGCGCACCTGCCGCAGCGCGGCGGCGTGGAACGTGCGCGCCTGCACCCCGCCGACCCCGAGCGCGGTGAGCCGGGCCCGCAGCTCGGCGGCAGCGCGGGCGGTGAAGGTGACCGCGAGCACGTGCCGGCCGGAGACCTCGCCGGTCAGGGCGCGGTGGGCGATGCGGGAGGTGACCGCGCGGGTCTTGCCGGTGCCGGCGCCGGCCAGGACGCAGACCGGGCCGGCCGGGGCGGTCACCGCGGCGCGCTGCTCCGGGTCCAGCCCGGCGAGCACCCGTTCCGAGCCTGAGTGAACCCCCACAGCGAGGAATCATCTCAGCTCCCCCGGATGTTGCAGCGGTTAGCCTGGCCTGACCGGACGGGCGGAACGGACCTTGGAGGACGCGATCATGTTGACGATGTACTCGACCCCGTGGTGCGGCTACTGCCACCGGCTCAAGTCGCAGCTCGACCGGGAGGGCATCGCCTACCAGGTGGTCGACATCGAGCAGGACCCGAAGGCGGCCGAGTTCGTGATGAGCGTCAACGGCGGCAACCAGACGGTCCCGACGCTGCGCTTCGCCGACGGCAGCGCGCTCACCAACCCGTCGATCACCCAGGTCAAGCAGCACCTCGCCGGCCTGCCCGGCTGACCGGGCCCCGCGCCCGTCCGGAGGTGGCCGCGCCCAGGCCGGGGGCGGCCACCTCCGCGCGTCAGCGGGCGGGGCGCGCCACCTGCGGCTCGGCCTCGGACCCGGCGGCCGGGGCGGGCCGGCGTTGCAGCGGGATGCGGGGCACGCTGGGCGCGGGCGGCGCGGAGAGCCGGCGGCCCCGCCACAGGAAGACGCCGGCCCCGGTGGTGACCACGCCGACGAGCACGAACAGCAGCCGGAAGTCGAGCACGCCGACGAGCAGCGCGCCGGCTCCGATGGAGACCGCCTGCGGGCCGCTGACCAGCGCCTCCGCCGCCGCGACCACCCGGCCCAGCAGGCCCGCCGGGGTGCGGCGCTGGATCAGCGTGTTGAGGCCCACGGTGATCAGCGGGAGCGAGAGCCCGGCCAGCAGCAGCGCCGCGAACCCCAGCCAGAGGGCCGGGTAGGCCAGGGCGAGGGCGGCGGGACCGAACAGGGTCACCCCGACGGCCAGCGCGCCGACCTCACCGGCGCGGCGCACCAGGGCGGCGGAGAAGAGGCCGCCGACCAGGCCGCCGAGGCCCTGCACGGTGACCAGCACGCCGACGAACGCGGCGTCGCGGCGCAGGCCCTGATCGACGTACGCGAAGATCAGCGACTCGGTGAAGCCCATCACCAGCGAGCCGAGGCCGTAGCCGAGCAGGGCCCGGCGCAGCGCCGGCTCGCCGACCAGGTGCCGCAGCCCGGCGCCCAGCTCGGCCGTCCAGCGCGACCCGCCGTCGGCGGGCGTGTCCTCGGGCGCGCGTAGCAGGGCGACCACGGCGGCGGCCGTGACGAAGCCGGCCATCGCCAGCCCGGCCAGCAGCCAGCCGCCGACGGCGGCGTAGAGCGCGGCCCCGGCGAGCGGGCCGGCCAGCCGCAGTCCCTGTCGCACGGTCTGCAGCACGCCGTTGGCGTCGGCCAGCAGCTCGACCGGGACGAGTTGCCGGATCAGCCCGGCCAGGGCCGCGCTCAGCGTCAGGTACGACAGCCCGTAGAGGCCCGCCACCACGTAGATGATCCAGATGTCGCCGGGGCGGGAGACCGCGAACAGCGGGGTGAGCAGGGCGGCGGTGGCGAGGTTCGCGGCGACGAAGAAGGGCCGCCGGGGGTACCGGTCGACGACCCAGCCGACCAGCGGCGCGAGCATCATCGGCGCGATGATCGCGAAGATGGTCGCGCCGGCCAGCCCGTCGGAGCCGGTCAGGTCCTTGACCCAGATCGCGAGGGCGAGCAGCAGGATCGACTCGGCGGCCATGCTGGCCAGGAGCGCGCCGAACAGCAGGCGGAAGTCGGGGCGACCCAGGACGGTGCGCATCGGGTTCCTCTTCTCGGGGCGGGGAGGGGGTTCTCGGTTGTCGGGCGGGACGGTTTCTGGAAGACACGCGCCTGTCGGAGGCTCCCGACGCCGGCCGCGCCGTCCATACTGACCGTGGGGGGCGAATTTCATACAGTTACCGTCGCGTCCCGCGGCGGTCGACGGAGATGAGGACACCGTGCCTCCTACCGGACCGAGCCCAGTGCTGCGCCGCCGCAGGTTGGGCCTTGAGCTGCGTAAGCTGCGCGAAGCCGCTGGCCTGACCGGTGACCAGGTCATCGCGCGGGTCGGCTGGGCATCCGCGTCGAAACTGTCCCGACTGGAGAACGGCCGCAGCCGTCCCGACCCCGCCGACGTCGCCGCCCTGCTCGACCTCTTCGGCGTGACCGAGGCGCAGCGTGACGAGTTGCTCGGCATCACCGGCGAGGCCGGGGACATGCGGGGCTGGCTGCGCAGATACTCGGTGATGACCCCGCAGCAGCGGAGCTTCGCCGAGCTGGAGGCGGGCTGCGCCGAGATCCTGGAGTACAACCCGGTCCTGGTGCCGGGGCTGTTGCAGACCATCGGGTACGCCCGGCTGCGGATCGTCTCCGCCCGCCAGGTCGAGTTCTGGGCCGGCGAGTCGGAGCACGTCGGGTCGCCGGAGGACGAGGTGGCCGCCCGGGTGGCCCGGCAGTCGCTGCTGAGCCACCCCGACGACGCGCCGCGCTACACGGCGGTGCTGGAGGAGTCGGCGCTGGGCCGGCGGGCCGGCCCGCCGGAGGTGCTGCGGGAACAGCTCGCCCAGCTCTGCGAGCTGGCCGTGTTGCCGCACGTCACCCTGCACGTGCTGCTGCGGGACACCCCGATCGGCAACTGGTACCTCCCGCCGACGGCGTTCTCGATCTACCGGTTCGCCGACCCGCTCGATCCGGAGACGTTGGCGATAGAAGGTGGCTTCACCAACGCCATGTCGACCGAGGCAAACACCCTAAATGCCTATAAAGTGGCTTTCGAGTGGTTGCGCTCGGCGGCGCTCTCCGCAGCGGACACCACCTCCTGGCTCTTCGAGGCGGCGGGGCGGCTGGCCGAGGCGGCAGGCCCGTCCACGGCGGCCAACGGGTCGGCAACGGCGCCGGCCCAACGCCGCCGGCACTCCGACCGCCTGACGGATCGGTGACCCGCCGAGGCGACGCCGGACCCGGCCCGCCCGGCCGCGCGCAGCCACTCGTTCCATCGGTACAGTCCAATCAGGAGCAGACCATGAACGAGATCCCCGACGTGTCCTCCGTTCTCGCCCGGCGGCTGGCCGACGCGCCCTGGCGGACCAGCACCCGCAGCCAGACCTCCAACTGCGTCGAGGTGGCCCCGCTGCGCGGCGGCCCGGCGGCCGTGGCGCTGCGGGACAGCAAGGACCGGGGCGGCCCGGTGCTGCTCTTCGACCGCGCCGGCTGGGCGGGCTTCCTCGCCGGCACGAAGAACGGGCAGTTCGACCTGAGCTGACCGTGCCGGCCCGATCGGGGCCGCCGGCCCGTGCCGGCGGCCCCGATCCGTGTCCGGGCCCGCGACCAGGTTCGGCGCGCCGTCATCCGATCGGGGGATCCGGGCCGCCGAACGCCTCGTTCCACTTGCTGGGACGCCGGTCGGGCGTAACATGTGTCGACAGAGTGACGTGGAACTTCCACCGAGTGCCGCCCGTCACCGTCGCATCGGAGACCACCATGCGGTTCCTGATCGTTCGCACCGACATCCGTGCCGCCGCAGACGTCGACATCGCGGTCGCCTGGGCCGGCGGCGGCCGGGTGCGCGACGAGACCGTCTCCCCCGAGCCGCGCCGCCAGGTGGTGCACGCCGAGGACCGGGAGGCCGCCCTGCTGCTGGCCCGGGCCCTGTCCACGGTGGGCGCGGTCCGCCGCGGCAGGCAGCGCGTCAAGGTGCTGCCGATCGACGACGCCGCTCCCCGCTGAGCCCGGCCCCGCCCGACCCGGCCCGCTGCTGGCCCCGCCCCCTGCTGACCCGGCACGCTGCTGACCCGCCTCCACCGCCGCTCACTCTCCGCACTGACGACCGAGGCGTTCCCGCGCTTTGGCCGATCTCACCCTCCGTCACGCCTCTCGGCCCCCGCCACGCTCCCGCGCTCCCTTTGCTCTGCACCCACCCACGCGGCATCCATGGCGAGCAGCGGACTTGCAAGAGGGCGGCCGGCGGCGACCAGACGGTTCCACCACTATCCGCAACCGTTGCGGATCTGGGTGCAGAGCAAAGGGGACGGAACGCAGGGTTGCCGCCCCGGGCCACGCGGGCGGGCTCTGCGACTCAGGGTGACGGCGAGCTGCCCCCGCGGGTCGCGCGTCGGTCACCCGGCGCGTCCAGGGCCATCGCCGCCGGGCCGCCGTCAGCAGGAGCCGGTGCCACCAAGAGCCGGTGTCAGCAGTGGCCGTCGAGCCAGCGGTGGATCAGGAAGAGCGCGATCGACGACGGCGGGGGCAGGAGCAGGTGCTCGCCGTCGTCGTCGACGGTAACCGGCCGCCCGGCCAGCGCCGCGCCGATCTCCCGGCGGGTGAACCACCGGGCGTACGCGATCTCCGTCGGGTCCACGCGCACCGGCTGCGCCGGGTCGGCCAGGGCGACGAAGCCGAGCATCAGCGAGCCGGGGAACGGCCAGGACTGGCTGCCCGCGTACGTGATGTTCCCGACCGCGACCCCGACCTCCTCGCCGACCTCGCGCACGACGGCATCCTCGGCCGACTCGCCGGGCTCCACGTAGCCGGCGAAGCAGGAGAAGCGGCGCTGCCCCCCGGTGCGCGGCCAGGCCGCGTTGCTGCCGAGCAGGCAGGCGCCCTCAGGCCCGGCCACCCCGTCGTGCACCAACGCGATCATCGCCGGGTCGGTGCGCGGCCAGACCCGGTCGCCGGTCTCGTCCACCCGGGACCAGCCGGCCTCGTCGACGCGGGTCGGCTGGCCGGTGACCGAGGAGAAGCCGTGCCGGGCGTGCCAGTTGGTCAGCGCCAGCGCGGCGGTGAAGATGCCGGCGTCCCGGTCCAGCAGCAGGTGCCCGACCTCCCGCAGGCCCACCGCCCGGGTGCCCGGCAGCTCCGGCAGCGGCGAGTCCACCGCGAACACGGGCACGCCGTCGGGCTCGACGCCGAGGAACATCGGCACGGAGCGGGGCACCTCGGGCAGCTCGCCCGAGCCGAGCAGCACCAGCTCCGGCGGGGAGGCCCCGGCGCGGACCAGGGCCCGGCCGTCGGCGGCGGAGTCGAGCACCAGGACCCGGGCCCGCTCCCACGCCTCGGCCAGCCACTGCGGGTCGGTGCGCCGGTGCGCGGCCCGGTCCAGGGTGGAGCGGGCCAGCGGCGGGGCGGTCTCCCCGCCCCCGCCCCGGTGCGGCCCGCCCACGGCGGTCACGGCCGGACCGGCTCGGTGCGGACCGGGGCGATGGCCGACAGCGCGGGGGCGATCCGCTCGGCGTCGCCGAGCACCACCGTGACCGCCCCGGTCGGGGCCAGGTAGCGCTGGGCCACCTCGGCCACGTCGTCGACGGTGGCCTTCGCCAGCCGGGCGGCGTGCTCGGCGAGGAACTCCAGGCGCAGCCCGCTGCCCGCGAACGCGCTGGTCAGCGACGCCAACCCGGCCTGGGTGGACATGCCGAGCTGGAGGGTGCCGAGGGCGTACTGGCGGGCCTGCTCCAGCTCGTCCGGCTTCGGCGGGAGCGTGGCGAGGCGGCCCAGCTCGTACGTCGTCTCCAGCAGCGCCGGCCCGGTCACCTCGGTGGCCACCTCGGCGCCGGCGACCAGCACCGACCCGGCCACCGAGTGCTCGACCAGCGAGTGCGGCCCGTACGTGTAGCCCTTGTCCTCCCGGATGTTCTCCACCCAGCGGGAGGAGAAGTAGCCGCCGAAGACCAGGTTGGCCAGTTGCAGCGCGGCGTGGTCGGGGTGGGTGCGGGGCACCGCCGGCAGGGCGATCCGCAGCGACGACTGCACCGAGCCGGGCCGGTCGACCAGCAGCAGCGGGCCCGGCTCCAGCGGCGGGGCGGGCGGCAGCTCGGCGGTGTGGCCGCCACCGTTCCAGGCGGCGAGGGCCTTCTCGGCGGCGTCCAGGGCCCGCTCGGGCTGCACGTCGCCGACCAGCACCAGCACCGCGTCTGCCGGGTGGACCCGCTCGGCGTGCAGCCGGCGCAGCGCCGCCGGCCGGACCGCGCGCACCTGCTCCGGCTCGGGGGTCTGCACCGCGTACGGGTGCTTGCCGTAGACCCGGCGCAGCAGGGCGGTGCGGGCCAGGTGGGCCGGTTGGCTCTGCGCCACCTGGATGCGGTCGACCAGCCGGTCCCGCTCGGTGCCGACCTCCTGACCCGGGTACGTCGCGCCGGTCAGCACGTCGGCCAGGATCTCCAGCATCCGGTCCAGCCCGGTGACCAGGCCCGCGCCGGAGAGCATCAGCCGGTCGGGGTCGATGCCGGCCGACAGCCCGCCGCCGACCGCCTGGAGCTCGGCGGCGATCTGCACGCTGGTCATCGACTGTGTGCCGGAGAGCATGGTCTGCGCGAGCATCGCGCCCCGGGCCAGGTGGGTCCGGCCCGTCGGCATCCACAGCCGCAGCTCGACCAGGGGGACGGCCGGGCGGCGCACCGCGATGACGGTCAGCCCGTTGCCGAGCCTCCGCTCGGCCTGCTTCGGCACCTTGAGCCTGCGGTTGGGGCCGAGCGGCGGCAACGCCCGAGGCGACACGTCTGCCACACTCATCGGGCACTCCCAGGAACAACCTCGACGGACGCGCGGCGCTCCGGCCGCAGGGTGGCGGCGGCGGCCCGGACCTGCTCGTCGGTGACCTCGCCGACCAGCCGGGGCAGGTCGTTGAGCAGCCCCGGCTCGCCGCGCTGCTGCTCCAGCACCGCCATCCGCAGCGCCCGGCCGAGCACCGCGTCGGTGTCGCGCAGCAGGTGGGTGGCCATCCGGGCCTGGGTGCGGGCCAGCTCGCCGGCGGCCGGGCCGTCGGTGGCCAGCCGGTCCAGCTCCTCGTCGACGGTGCGCAGCACCTTGTCGACGTCGCCGCCGGGCGGCAGGTGCGCCTGGAGCAGCAGGGCGGTGGGGTCGCGCACGTCGAACGGGTCGCCCATGAAGCCCACGTACCCGCCGAGGCTGGTCACCGCGCGGTCGCGCTGGACCAGCCGCTCGACCAGCCGGGACGCGTCGCCGTCGGTGAGCACCTCGGCGAGCACCACGTAGGGCAGGTAGCCGGCGAAGTCGGTGACCGGGTCGGGCACCCGCCAGGCCGAGGCCACCGCCGGCAGCGGGGCCAGGGCGTCGGTGTACGACGAGCGCCGCTCGGCGGTCAGGTCCGGCTCGGCGAAGTCGGGGCGGTCGGGGGCGGGCCGGGCCGGCACGTCGCCGAAGTGCCGCTCGATCAGCGCGGTGGCCTCGGCCACGTCGACGTCGCCGCTGACGGCGAGGACGGCGTTGCCGCTGGCGTAGTAGCGGCGGAAGAAGTCGGCCGCGTCGTCGACGGTGGCGGACTCCAGGTCGTCGAAGGAGCCGTAGCCGTCGTGCGCGTTGGGGAACGTGTCGAACATGACCGGCGGGAGGGTCAGCCAGGGGAACCCGCCGTACGGCCGGTTGAGCACGTTGACCCGGATCTCCTCCTTGACCACGTCGACCTGGTTGCGCAGGTTCTCCTCGGTCAGCCGGGGGCCGCGCATCCGGTCGGCCTCCAGGAACAGCGCCCGCTCCAGGGCGTTGCTCGGCAGCGTCTCGTAGTAGTCCGTGTAGTCGTGGTGGGTGGATCCGTTGAACGTGCCGCCCGCGCCCTGCACGTGCCGGAAGTGGGCCAGCTTCTCCAGGTTCTCCGAGCCCTGGAACATCAGGTGCTCGAAGAGGTGGGCGAAGCCCGTGCGCCCCTCGGGCTCGGAGCGGATGCCGACGTCGTAGACGACCGCCACCCCGATCACCGGTGCGCTCCGGTCGGGGGTGAGCACCACCCGCAGGCCGTTGCCGAGGGTGAACCGCTCGACCGGATACTTCGTCGCTGGAATTCTGGATCTCCGCGCCGCCACGGGTCGACCCTAGCGCGTCGGCTCAGCCCACGGGTGCGACGGCGGCCACCCGGGGCAGCACCTCCGCGCCGACCCGCTCGGCCTCCTCGCGGTGCGGCCACCCGGAGAGGACGAACTCGTCGACGCCGTGCGAGGCGTACTCGTCGATCCGGGCCGCGACCTCGGCGTAGCTGCCGACGAGCGCGGTGCCGGCGCCCTCGCGGACCAGGCCGATCCCGGCCCACAGGTTCGGCGCGACGGTGAGCGCGTCGGCGGTCCCGCCGTGCAGGGCGGCCATCCGGGCCTGGCCGACGGAGTCCATCCGGCGGAACCGGGCCTGCGCGGCGGCGATCCGCCCGGGGCTCATCCCGGCCAACAGCCGGTCGGCCTCCGCCCACGCCTCGCCGGCCGTCGGCCGGGCGATGACGTGCAGCCGCAGGCCCGTGCGCAGGGCGCGGCCCCGCTCGGCGGCCAGGGCCCGCACCCGGGCCACCCGGGCGGCGACCGCGGCCGGCGGCTCACCCCACATGAGGTACGCGTCGGCGTGCCGGGCCGCCACCGCCTCGGCGGCCGGGGACGCCCCACCGAGGTAGACGGGCGGCGGGTCGGCCAGCGGGGCGGGCAGGCCGCCGCCGGTGATCCGGTAGTGCGCGCCGGCGAAGTCGAACGGCACGCCGCGCCAGGTGCGGCGGAGCACGTCGAGGAACTCGCCGGTGCGCGCGTACCGGTCGTCGTGGTCGAGGAAGTCGCCGTACGCCCGCTGTTCGGCGGGGTCGCCGCCGGTGACGACGTTGAGCGCGAGCCGCCCGCCGGAGACGGCCTGGAACGCCTCGGCCTGGGCGGCGACGAGCGTGGGCAGCGCGAATCCGGCCCGCACCGCGACCAGCAGGCCGATCCGGTCGGTGTGCTGGGCGACGGCGGCGCAGACGATCCACGGGTCGGGGCAGCCGGAGCCGACCGGGGTGAGCAGCGCGGCGAAGCCGGCCGCCTCGGCGGCGCGGGCGACCTCGGCCAGGTAGCCGACGGTGGCGGCCCGCTCGTGCCGGGCCGCGCCGGCCGTGACGGTGGCGGCGCCGACCTGGCGCCCGTCGCCGGAGGTGGGGAGGAACCAGTGGAAGGTCACGTCGAACAAACCTAGCAAGAAGGTAGGAAAAGCGGGAATAATTTCGAGCGCTAATCCCGCGATGTGGACGGCCCTTGACGCCGGCCAGGACCTGCCCCAGTCTTCCTACCAACTAAGTAGGAATACTGCGGATTGGACAGACGATGAGACGGCTACCCCTCCGTCGGACGGTCACCCTGGCCACCCTCGCCGTGGTGGGCGCGGCGACCCTGGGTGCCACCGCCGCCTGCGGCGAGGACGACGGCGCGGCCGCGGGCGGCTCCGGCCCGGTCACGCTCCGGCTGGGCTACTTCCCCAACATCACCCACGCACCGGCGGTCGTCGGGGTGGAGAAGGGCATCTTCGCCGAGAAGCTCGGCGGCGACGTCAAGCTGGAGACGAAGACCTTCAACGCCGGCCCGGCCGCCATCGAGGCCATCTTCTCCGGCGCGCTCGACGCGACGTACATCGGTCCGAACCCGACGGTTAACGCGTTCTCCAAGTCCAAGGGCGAGGCGGTCCGGGTGATCTCCGGCGCGGCGTCCGGCGGCGTGGCCCTGGTGGTCAAGCCGGAGATCACCTCCGTCGAGCAGCTCAGGGGCAAGAAGATCGCCACCCCGCAGCTCGGCAACACGCAGGACGTGGCGCTGCGCTACTGGCTGCGGGAGAAGGGCCTGACCGCCACCAAGGAGGGCGGCGGCGACGTCAGGGTCGTCCCCCAGGAGAACGCACAGACCGTGGAGACGTTCAGCAGCGGGGCGATCGACGGGGCCTGGGTGCCCGAGCCGTTCGTCTCCCGGCTGGTCAACGCCGGCGGCAAGGTGCTCGTCGACGAGCGCGACCTGTGGCCGGACAAGAAGTTCGTCATCACCAACCTGATCGTCTCCACCAAGTTCCTCAAGGCCCACCCCGACGTGGTGAAGAAGCTGGTCGAGGGCCAGGTGGCGGCCAACGAGTTCGTCAACTCCAGGCCCGACGAGTCGCAGCAGGCCATCTCCGACCACATCGGCAAGATCACCGGCAAGCCGCTCGACGTGAAGCTGATCAAGCAGGCGTGGCCGACGCTGGAGTTCACCAACGACCCCATCGCCTCCTCGCTGAAGGCCGGCCTCGACCACGCGGTCGCCGTCGAGCTGACCCAGCCGGTCAGCCTCGACGGGCTCTACGACCTGAAGTACCTCAACGAGGTGCTCAAGAACCAGGGCAAGCCCGAGGTCGTCCAACCATGACGTCGACCACGACGACGCCCCGCAGCGCGACCGGCTCGGTCGCGCTGCACGGGGTCACCAAGGTGTACGGGCAGGGCGAGCACGCCGTCCTCGCCCTGGACGGGGTCTCCCTCGACGTCGCCCCCGGCGAGTTCGTCTGCCTCGTGGGCGCCTCCGGCTGCGGCAAGAGCACCCTGCTCAACCTGGTCGCCGGCCTGGACAAGGTCAGCAGCGGCCGGATCGAGCTGGGCGACGGGGTCAACCCCGGCCTGATGTTCCAGGAGTCCGCCCTCTTCCCGTGGCTCACCGTCGAGGGCAACGTCGACGTGCCGCTCAAGCTGCGCCGGCTGCCCCGGGCGCAGCGCCGGGAACGGGTCGCCGAGCTGCTGCGCACGGTGCACCTGGCCGAGTTCGGGCGCAAGCGCCCGCACCAGCTCTCCGGCGGCATGCGGCAGCGGGTCGCGCTCGCCCGCACCCTCGCCCTGGACACCCCGGTCCTGCTGATGGACGAGCCGTTCGGCGCGCTCGACGCGATGACCCGCGACATCCTGCACGACGAGCTGGAACGGATCTGGGCCGAGCGCAAGCTCACCGTGCTCTTCGTGACGCACAACGTCCGGGAGGCGGCGCGGCTGGCCGACCGGATCATCCTGCTCTCCAGCCGGCCCGGCCGGATCATCTACTCCACCCGGGTCGACGTGCCCCGGCCCCGACGCATCGACTCCCCGGAGATCGCGTCGATCGCCGCCGACGTCACCGACCGGCTCCGTACGGAGGTGGGCCGCCATGGCCAGTGACACGATCGCCGAGGCGCGCGCCGACGCCGAGATCTCCGGCCTCGACGCGCTGGAGATCGCCGGCCGGCAGAAGACGACCACCCGGGCCGCCACCATCTGGGCGTCCACCTGGCCGAAGCTGGCCGCGCTGGCCATCGCCATCGCCGCCTGGCAGGTCGTGGTGTGGGCGGAGATCTGGCCGCCGTACTCGCTGCCCGGGCCCAGCCCCGTCTGGCAGGAGCTGGTCCGCCAGGCCAGCGGGGCGCAGCTCTGGGACGGCCTGGTCACCACCCTGCGCCGGGCCGCCCTCGGCTACGTCTTCTCCGTCGGCGTCGGCCTGCTGCTCGGCCTCGCCGTGGCCCGGTTCCGGGTGCTGCGGGCGGCCATCGGCTCGATGATCACCGCGTTGCAGACCATGCCGTCGATCGCCTGGTTCCCGCTGGCGATCCTGCTGTTCGAGCTGAGCGAGAAGGCCATCTTCTTCGTCGTGGTGCTCGGCGCGGCCCCGTCCATCGCCAACGGGGTGATCAGCGGGGTCGACTACGTGCCGCCGCTGCTGCAACGGGCCGGGCGCAACCTCGGCGCCCGGGGGCTCAACCTCTACCGGTACGTCATCGCCCCGGCCGCCCTGCCCGCCATCGTCGCCGGGCTCAAGCAGGGCTGGGCGTTCTCCTGGCGCAGCCTGATGGCCGGCGAGCTGATCGTGGTGGGCATCTCGCAGACCTCGCTCGGCGCGCAACTGACGTACGCCCGGGAACTGGCCGACGCGCCCTGGCTGCTCTCCACGATGATCGTCATCCTGGTCGTCGGCCTCGGGGTCGACGCCGCGTTCGGGGCCGCGGACCAGGCGATCCGACGCCGCTGGGGCGTGCTGGACCAGGCCGGGCAGTGACGTGTACGTCTCCGCGCGCAGCGACTACGCGCTCCGGGCCATGCTGGCCGTCGCCGCCGCGGCCCGCAGCCCGCGCCCCGCGCCCGGCGGCGAGCTGGTCAAGGCGGCGGCCCTGGCCGAGAGCCAGGCCATCCCGCTGAGTTTCCTCCAGGGCATCCTGCTCGACCTGCGGCGGGCCGGGCTGCTGTTCAGCCACCGGGGCACCGACGGCGGCTACGCCCTGGCCCGGCCGGCCGCCGAGATCAGCGTCGGGGACGTGCTCCGCGCGGTCGGCGGGTCGCTCACCTCGGTGCGCGGCCTGCCGGCCGAGGTGGCCGGCTATCACGGGGTGGCCGCCGGGCTGCGCGACGTGTGGCTGGCGGTCGACGGGGCGATCGCCCTGGTGGTGGACCGCACGACCCTGGCCGCTCTGCTCACCGGGGAGGACGACCCGACGCCGACCGCGCGGGACGGGGCCGGGGCGACGGCCAGGACGCCCGTCGTCGACCCGGTCGGCGGGGCCTGATCGGGCGGTCCGCCGGCTGAGCGGTGTGGGCTCGGCCGGCGGACCGCCACGGGCTCAGCCGGCGGACCGGTCGGTCACCTCGATGACGGCGCCGGTGAGCTTCGCGTCCGCCCCGTCCGGGTTGTGCAGCCCCACCACCCCGGCGGGCGGCCGGGCGCTCCGGGCGGGGTGCCACGGCGAGAAGGCCGCCGCCGTGGCAAGCAGCAGTCCCGCCCCCGCGACCGCCAGCACCACCAGCAACTCCCGTGCCGCCCCCGACTCGACGTCGGCCGTCATGGTCTTCCTCCCCCCAGCAAGGCCGGTCCCCACCGGCCGTGTTCCCCCACGGCTAGCATCGTCCACCAGGCGCGCGGGCGACAGTCGCCGATCGGACCCGCGCCTGCCTGATTCCCGACTCAGCCTTCTGATTATCGGCTCAGGCACGCCTGGTTTTCGAATCAGCCAGAGGCAGGGGTGCGGCTCCCGACCGGCGGACGGTCAGGCGGAACGGGGGCGACGCGGGCGACGCGACCGGCCCGACGCGCGGTGCCCGGCGCGCCGGCCCTCGCCGGCCGCCGCGTCGCGGCCGGCCGGGGTGTCGCCCTGCCCGCCGGCGGGACGGGACGCGCCGCCGGACGCGGCCGCGCCGTGGGCGGCGCGGGCGGACCGGGAGCCCCGGCCCGACGTCGCCGGGGCGGACCGCTGCGGCGGCGGGGCGACGACGGTCACCGGCACGCCCGACGGCTCCCGGGCGCCGGTGACCCGGGCCAGCGCCGCCTCCTCGCCCGGGCGGACCTGGGTGGCCTGCGGCCGGATGCCGGCGGTGGCCATCAGCCGGGACACCTCCCGGCGCTGCTCGGGCAGGACCAGGGTGACCACCGTGCCCGACTCGCCGGCCCGCGCCGTGCGCCCGCCCCGGTGCAGGTAGTCCTTCGCCTCGGTCGGCGGGTCGACGTTGACCACCATGTCGAGGCCGTCGACGTGGATGCCCCGGGCCGCCACGTCGGTGGCGACCAGCGCGGTCACCTGGCCCGTGCGGAACTGCTCCAGGATCCGGGTGCGCTGCGGCTGCGACTTGCCGCCGTGCAGGGCCGCCGCGCGCACGCCCTTGGCGAGGAGCTGCCGGGCCAGCCGGTCGGCGCGGTGCTTGGTGCCCATGAACAGGATGGTGCGGCCCTCGCGGGCCGCGATCCGGGTCAGCGTGGCCGGCTTGTCCTCCGCCTCGACGTGCAGCACGTGGTGCGTCATCGCGGTGACCGTGGCGGTGCCCGGGTCGACGGAGTGCGACACCGGGTCGGTGAGGAACCGGCGGACCAGCTTGTCCACGCCACCGTCGAGGGTGGCGGAGAAGAGCATCCGCTGGCCGTCGCCGGCCACCTGCTCCAGCAGCTTGGTGACCTGCGGCAGGAAGCCCATGTCGGCCATCTGGTCGGCCTCGTCCAGCACCGTCACGGCCACCTGGTCGAGCCGGGCGTCACCGCGGTTGATCAGGTCGTGCAGCCGGCCGGGGGTCGCCACGACCACCTCGGCGCCGGCGCGCAGCGCGTCCGCCTGCCGCCCTAGCGACAGGCCGCCGACCACGGTCGCGACGCGCAGCCCCAGCACCCGGGCGTACGGGGCGAGCGCGGTGGTCACCTGCTGGGCCAGCTCACGCGTCGGCACCAGCACCAGCGCCAGCGGACGCCCCGGGCGGGCGCGACGGCCGGCGGTGCGGTGCAGCAGCGGCAGCCCGAAGGCGAGGGTCTTGCCCGAGCCGGTGCGGCCCCGGCCGAGCACGTCCCGGCCGGCCAGCGAGTCCGGCAGCGTCGCCGCCTGGATCGGGAACGGCTCGGTGATGCCCTGCGTGGTCAGCTCGGCGAGCAGCGCCGGCGCCAGGCCAGTGGCGGAGAAAGAGGGCAGAACGGTGGTCATGGCAGAGCCTTCCTCGACGCGGCACGTGTCGAGGGAGGGCGCCGGGGCGGCGCTGTCGACCGGCGGACGGGGCCGCCGGGACTCACAAGCACGAACCGAATGGGGTCGTGGCCGGCCCGCCGCACGAGGGGCGGACCGGCCACGTCGTCACGCCCGGAGGGCGCGACGGATGTTACGGGTGGAACGGGTGCCGGAGATCAGAGCGGGCGGATGTTCTCCGCCTGCGGGCCCTTCTGGCCCTGGGTGATCTCGAACTCGACCCGCTGGTTCTCGTCCAGGCTCCGGTAGCCGGAGGTCTGGATCGCCGAGAAGTGGGCGAAGACGTCGGCGCCGCCGCCGTCCGGGGTGATGAAGCCGAAGCCCTTGTCAGCGTTGAACCACTTGACGGTGCCAATTGCCATGTGTTTCGTCTCCTTGACGGAACGTCGGACCCGCACCTGTTGCGGGCCCGAAGAGGAGCGCTCCGCGCGGGGTGCGCGGACCACCTGTCGCTTCTGGTTCGCCCCGCCCGGAGAACTCCGGACACAACAAAGAGCGCCTGGGGCCACAATCCGCCAGGCGCACACAGAGTCTCTGGGAACCATAACTGCAACGCAGCCAGACTATCACGGATCACGCCGCCCGTCTCCCGTCACCGGAAACTTGCCGACCGCGCACCGCCCGCCGCGGCGTCCACCGGGGCGACGGCGCCTGCGGCGACCTGGTCGCGGGCGACCTCCGGCACGGCCGCGACCAGCGCGGTGAGGCCGTCGGCGTCCAGCAGGTCCGCCGGGCGGACGGTCGCGCCGTCCCGCACGTAGTGGAAGGCCGCGCCGACCCGGTCGACCGGCACCCCGGCAAGCTCGGCCCAGGCCAGCCGGTAGACGGCGAGCTGCACCGCCGCCGCCTCGGCCGCCGCCCCCGAGGGCTGCCGCCCGGTCTTCCAGTCGACCACGTCGAACCGCCCGCCCGGCCGGGCGAAGACGGCGTCCATCCGGCCCCGCACCACCACCCCGGCGATCACCGTGGCGAACGGCACCTCCACCTCCACCGGCACCCGCTGCGCCCACTCGCCGGCCAGGAAGCGCGCCTGCAACTCCGCGAGCGCCTCGTCCGGCGCGGCGTCGGCGTCGGCCGCCCCGGGCAGCTCGTCCACGTCGAGCAGCCGGTCCGCGCCGAAGCGCTGCTCCAGCCAGGTGTGGAACGCGGTGCCCCGCCGGGCGTACGGGTTCGGTGCGCTGGGCATCGGCCGGCGCAGGGCGCGGGCCAGCTCCGCCGGGTCGCGGCGCAGCGCGACGAGCTGGGTGACGGAGAGCTGCCCGGGCAGGGCCACCTCGACCGCCCCCGCCCCGGCGACCAGCTCGGCCCGCTCGGCGAGCAGCAGGTCGGCCTCCCGCCGCCAGCGCGCCACCTCCGGGTCCTCGGCGACGACCGGCCCCCGCCCCCCGTCTGGGCCGCCGGATCCGCCATCCGGGACGGCGGCCCCGCCACCAGGAGCGGTCGGTCCGGCGGCCGGGAGGGCGGCCTCGCCACCGGGGGCCGCTGGTCCCCCGTCCGGAACGGCGGCCCCGCCACCGGGGGCGGCCGGTGCGGCGTCCGGGTCGGCGAGGAAGCGGCGCACCAACGCGGCGGCCTCGGCCAGCGCCGGACGACGCCCGCCCAGCGGATCCGCCGGCCACTCGGCGCGCAGCACCACCTCCGTGGTCGGGTTCACCGCGTCACCGGCCGGCTCCGGGGCCCACCGGTCCACCAGCAGCCCGTCGCCGGAGCACGCGTCGTGCACCTCCCGCAGGAACGCCGACGGGCCGCGCGGACGCTTCGTCCCCTCGCCCCACCAGTAGCCGGAGCAGAGCAGCAGCCGCCGGGGACGGGTCACCGCCACGTACGCCAGGCGGCGCTCCTCCCGCTCGTCGTGCGCCCGCCACGCGTCGGTGAAGTCGGCCAGCGCCCGCGCCACCGCGCGCTGGTCGGCGGCGTCGGCCAGGCCCAGCTCGGGCAGCCCGTCGGCGTCCCCGCGCAGCGGGAACGGCAGCACCCCCAGCCCGCCCAGCCAGTGATCGGAGTTGCGCACCGGCCCCGGCCAGACGCCCCGGCTCAGGCCGGCGACCGCCACCACGTCCCACTCCAGGCCCTTCGCGGCGTGCGCCGTGAGGATCTGCACCGCGCCGTCGACCACCTCCACCTCGCCCGGGGCGAGGCCGCGTTCCTCGTCCTCGGCGGCGGACAGGTAGGCCAGGAACCCCGACAGGGTCGCCGCCGGGGACTCCCCGCTGAACCGGGCCGCCACGTCGCCGAGGGCGTCCAGGTGGCCCCGGGCCAGGCCGGCGTCGCCGGTGCCGTCCCGGCCCGCCCGCACCGCCACCTCCACGTCCAGGCCGATGGTCCGCTCGACGTCCGCGATCAGCTCCGGCAGCGTCTGGTCCAGCCGGTAGCGCAGCAGGGCCAGTTCCTCGCCGTACGCGCGCAGCCGCGCGTAGCCCTGGTCCGAGTACGCCTGCGCCGGCCCCAGGTCGGCCAGCGCCTCCACGAGGGTGGCCTCGTCGAGCAGGTCCACGGCGATCTCCGGCTCGTCCCCGGCGGCGAGCCGGCGGCGTTGGCCGGCGATCGACCGGGCCCGCCGGTGCAGGGCCACCAGGTCGCGCGGCCCGATCCGCCAGCGCGCCCCGGTCAGCAGCCGCAGCAGCGCCGCCCCGTCGGTCGGGTCGGCGAGCACCCGCAGGGTGCACACCACGTCCCGCACCTCGGGGGTGTCCAGCAGCCCGCCCAGCCCCACCACCTCGACCGGCAGCCCCCGGGCGCGCAGCGCCGTGGCCAGGGCGGGGATCTGGCTGCGCAGCCGCACCAGCACGGCGGTGGTGGGTCGCAGCCGCACCGGGACGTGCTCGGGCGACGCGCCCGGCATCCCGGCCGCCCCCCGCCACGCCGCGAGGACGCTGTCGGCGATCCAGTCGGCCTCGTCGGCGTACGTCGGCAGGAGCGCGCAGTGCACGGTGCCGGCGGCCAGGCCACCCGGCGTGCGGTGGCCGATCGGTTCGGCGACGCTCAGCGCCGCGCGCAGCTCCGGCACCCGGGCGCCCGCCGCCCGCAGCGGCGTGGCCAGGGCGTTCGCCACCCCCAGGATCTCCGGGCGGTTGCGCCAGCTCGTGGTGAGCCCCAGCACGGCGGCGGGCGTGCCGTCGGCGCGGGCGAACTCGGCCGGGAAGCGGTCCAGGGTGCCCGCGCTGGCCCCGCGCCAGCCGTAGATCGACTGGCAGGGGTCACCGACGGCGGTCACCGGGTGACCGCCGCCGAACAGCGCGTTGAGCAGCACCACCTGCGCGTGGCTGGTGTCCTGGTATTCGTCGAGCAGCACCACCCGGAACCGGTCTCGCTCGATCGCGCCGACCGCCGGATGGTCACGGGCCACCCGGGCCGCCCGGGCGAGCTGGTCGGCGAAGTCCATCGCCTCGAAGTCGTCCTTGCGCCGGCCGTACGCGCGGACCAGCGGCAGCAGCTTCAGCCGGGTCTGCTGGAGGGCGAGCGCCCGGCGCACGTCGGCGTAGACGCGGCCGGGGCGGGACTGCACGTCGGCGAAGAACCGGCCCGTCCAGGCGGCCAGGGCGTCCGGGTCGACCAGGTGCTCGTCCAGCTCGCCGGCCAGCGCCAGCACCGCGTCGGTGATCGTGCTGGGCATCCGGTCCACGCCGGTCATGTCGCCGTCGTAGTTGCGCACCAGCAGGTCCACGAGCTGCCAGCGGGACGCCTCGGTGAGCAGCCGGGTGGACGGCTCGTACCCGGCGCGCAGCCCGTGCTCGGTGACGATCCGGCCCGCGTACGAGTGGTAGGTGGACACCGTCGGCTCGCCGGCCAGCGGGTCGTCGAGCGGGTCGCGGCCCCGCCGCCCCAGCCGGCGCACCAACTGGTCGAGCCGGGTACGCACCCGGTGCGCCAGCTCGCCGGCCGCCTTACGGGTGAACGTCAGGCCGAGGACCTGCTCCGGCCGGACGTACGCGTTGGCGACCAGCCAGACCACCCGGGCGGCCATCGTCTCGGTCTTGCCCGAGCCGGCCCCCGCGACCACCAGCAGCGGCTCGACCGGCGCGGCGATGATCGCGGCCTGCTCCCGGGTGGGCGCGGGCAGCCGGAGCAGCCTCGCCAGCTCGACCGGCGTGTAGCGGGGGCCGGAGTCGGCGGCCCGGGGCGCCGGGGCGGCGGCGCTGAACAGGGCGGGCTGGGTCACGGGGCGTCCTCAGGTCGCGACGGCGCGGCTCGCAGGCTCACGGGTTCATCTCAGGTCGCGCCTGCGGGGCTCACAAGCTCACTCCTCGCGCTCACTCTGGCTGCTCCCGGCGGGGGGCTGGTGGCTCGACCACCTGGCGGCCCTGCCCGGACACCGGACAGCTCGTGCGCACCGGGCAGACCCGGCACGTGGAGTTGGCGACCGCGGCGAAGGTGGCGGCGGCCATCGTATCGGCGGTGCGCCGGACCAGCGCGGTCGCCCAGCCGGCCGCCGGCCCCTGCCCCGCCGCCGGCTGGCTCTGCTCCCGGGCGTCGCGCGCCCCCGTGCCGAGCTGCACCAGGGCCGCCCCGCCGGACTCGTCGCCGTGCTCGGCGAACGCCCCCGCCTCGACCGCCGCCTGGTAGGCCCCGAGCTGCGGGTGCTCGCCGATCTCCCGCTCGGTGACCACGGTGGACTTGCCGGTCTTCAGGTCGACCACCACCAGCCGGCCGGCGGCGTCGACCTCCAGCCGGTCCACCCGGCCGGTCAGCTCGACGGGCCGCTGCGGGTCGTCCAGGCGGACGGCGAACTCGTGCTCGATGGCCAGCAGCCGGCGCGGGTTGCCCGCCAGCCAGCGCAGCAGCTTGTCCACCATCGCCTCGGCGCGCTCCCGCTCGGGACCCACCATCCACCGGGCGGCCAGCTCGATCGCGTCGAACCGGGCCGCCACGTATTCCAGCAGCGCGGACCGGTCGGCGCTGGCGTCCTCGGCGAGCATCGCGGCGGCGTGCACCAGGTTGCCCACCCCCTGCGCGGCGCTGGCCGGGCCGCTGCCGCCGTGCCGCTCCAGCAGCCAGCGCAGGCTGCACCGCAGCGCGCTCTCCATGCCCGACGGGGTGACCCGCACCGGCTCGCCCTCGTCGACCAGCGGCCGGTCGTCGGAGAGGCCGCGCAGGCCCCACCAGTCGTCCGGGTGCGCGCCGGGCACCCCGGCGGCGGCCAGGCGGGCCAGCTCGGCTGCCGCCGCGCTGCGCCGGTGGTAGGGCGCGGCCGGGTCGGCCACGGCGGTACGCAGCTCCGCGACCAGCGCCGGCAGCGTCAACGCCCGGGGTGGCCCGGCCACCGGCAGGGCCCCCCGGCCGGGCTCCGCGCCGCCGGCCGGCTCACCGGGGATGCCCGCCGGGCCAGCGGGGGTGGCACCCGCCGTTCCGCCTCGCCCGCCGCCGGGGGCGGTGTCGGGGTCGCCGCCGGGGGCGGTGCCCGCCGTTTCGGCTGCCCCGCCGCCGGGGGCGGGGTCGGGGTCGCCGCCGGGGACCGGGCCGCCGGCGTCGCCGCCGGGCGGCGGGGTCGGGTCCAGCTCGTACAGGAACCGGCTGGGCTGCTCCTCGTGGTCGTCGCCGCCCACCGCGGCCGAGGCGACGGCGCTGACCAGCAGCCGGCGGCGGGCCCGGGTAACCGCCACGTGGAAGAGCCGGCGCTCCTCGTCGAGCAGGGCGGAGGTCTGCCCGACGAGGACCGCCCGCCCGACGTCCCCGGAACCCCGGCGACCCTCGCCGGAATCGCGGCCGGCGTCGAGGTCGTGGCCGGCGTCGCGGCCGGCGAGCACGTCCACCAGCCGCTCGGAGCCGAGCAGGGTGCCGCGCAGCCGCAGGTCCGGCCAGACGCCCTCCTGCACCCCGGCGACGGCGACCAGGTCCCACTCCAGTCCCTTCGCTGCGTGCGCCGTGAGCAGCCGGACGGCCTCGCCCCGGTCCGCCGTCGGCGCGAGCGTGTCGGCCGGCAGGTCCTGGCCGAGCACGTGGTCGAGGAAGACCTCGGTGCGCGCGCCGGGCAGCCGGTCGGCGAACCGGGCCGCCGCGTCGAAGAGCACCAGCACGGCGTCGAGATCCCGGTCGGCGGCCTCCGCCCGCCACCGCCGCGCGGTCTCGTGCTCCCCGGTCGCCGCCCGCCCGAGGGTGATCGCGCCGGCCCAGCGCTCGGCCAGCCCGCTGGCGTCCCAGACCGCCCACAGCACGTCCTCGGCGGTGGCGCCCGGCCGCTGGGCCGCCTCCCGGGCGATGGCCAGCAGCCCGGCGACCGCCTGCGCCGGCTCCGCCCAGTGCCGGTCGATGCCGGACAGCTCCTCCGGGTCGCGCAGCGCGTCGACGATCAGCTCGCCGGAGGGACGACGGTCCCCGACCGCCAGGGCAAGCGCCCGCAGCCCCTGGCGCAGCCGCCGCTCGGCCAGCGGGTCGGCCCCGCCCAGCGGCGAGTGCAGCAGCGCCACCGCCGCCTCCTCGTCCAGCCGGGTCGGCTCCAGGGCACACCGCAGCAGGAGCAGCAGCGGGGCGACCGCCGGCTGGAGGTGCAGCGGCAGGTCCTCGCCGTGCACCACCGTCGGCACCCCGGCCGTGTGCAGGGCCCGGCGCAGCGACGGCAACTGCCGGGCCGTCGAGCGCACCAGCACCGCCATCCGCGACCACGGCACCCCGTCGAGCAGGTGCGCGGCCCGCAGCGCCTGGGCCAGCCAGGCGGCCTCGCTGGTGGCCGAGCGGAACGTGCGTACTTCCACCGTGCCGGGCGGGGCCTCGGGCAGCGGGCGCAGCCGCCGGTGGGCCGCCGGGCCACGCAGCCGGCCGGCGAGCCGCCGGGTCGCGGCGATCAGCCCCGGCCCCGCCCGGTACGAGGTGGTCAGCACGACCTGCGCGGCCGGTGCTCCGGAGGCGGTGCGGAAGCGGTGCGGGAACGCGGCCACCCCGGCCGGGTCGGTGCCCCGGAACGCGTACGTGGCCGAGTCGGGGTCGGCGAACGCGACCAGGGACTTGCCGCCGCCGGCCAGCACGGCGAGCAGGTCGAGCTGGGCGGGGTCGGTGTCGGCCAGCTCGTCGACGTAGACGTGGGCGAGGCGGCGGCGCTCGGCCTCCAGCAGCTCCGGATCGTCGAGCAGCAGGCCGGTCGCGGCGCGGACCAGCTCCGCCGGGTCGTACGCGATCGAGCCGCGGTTGCTGACGTCGCGCAGCGCGAGCACGGCCACGTACTCCCGCAGGAAACGCGCGGCGGCCGGCCAGTCGGCGCGGCCCAGCCGCTCGCCCAGCCGGGCCAGCTCCACCGGGCCCACCCCGCGCTCCGCCGCCCGCATCAGCAGGTCGCGGAGCTGGGCCGCGAACGCCCGGGTACGCAGGGCCGGCCGCAGGTCCTCCGGCCAGCCGACCGGGTCGTCGTCGGGATCCTCGCCGACCACGTCCAGCAGCTCCCGGATGATCAGATCCTGCTCGGGGCCGGTGAGCAGGCGCGGCGACGGCTCGCCCCGCTCGGCGGCGGCCCGACGCAACAGCCCGAACGCGTACGCCGGGAAGGTGCGCACCAACGGCTCGCGCAGCACCCGCTGCCCGTCGCCCGCCACCCGGGCCTCGATCCGGCGGCGCAGGTCGGTGGCCTGCCGCCGGCCGAAGGTGAGCACCAGCACCCGCTCCGGGTCGACCCCCTCGGCCACCCGGGCGGCCACCGCCTCCACCAGGACGCTGCTCTTGCCGGTGCCCGGCCCGCCGACGACCAGCATCGGCCCGTCGGTGTGCGCCACGACCTCGGCCTGCACCGGGTCGGCCCGCCACCCGCCGCCGGCCTCACCTTCGGGCCGACCGCCCCCCAACGCCGCCCCGTCGGGCCGACGGTCCCCCCGGGCCGTCTCGACAGGCCGGCGCACCAGCCGGTACGCCTGCATCCCCCCATCCCACCACGCCCCACCGACACCCACCCCACCGCGCCCCACCCACTTCCCCCGCCCCCGCGCCGCGAGGGGGTGGGGTGGGTCTGGGGGTCAGGGGAGGTGGGATTCCAGGGTGGTCAGGGCGTCGGGGACGGTGTCGGCCAGCAGGAGGAGGTCCATGCCCGCCGGCTTGAGGAAGTTGCGGTCGGTGAGCAGCGTGAGCCAGTCGAGCAGGGGGCGGTAGAAGCCGTCCGTGTCGACCAGCGCCATCGGCTTGGCGTGCAGGGCGAGGGTGGCGGTCGTCCACACCTCGAACAGCTCGTCCAGGGTGCCCAGCCCGCCGGGCAGGGTGAGGAACGCGTCCGACTTCTCGATCATCAGGGTCTTGCGGTCGGCCATGCTGGCGGTGACCAGCAGCTCGTCCGAGGCGAGATCGGCGACCTCCAGGTCGACCAGGGACTGCGGGATCACCCCGACCGTACGGCCGCCGGCCGACCGGGCCCCCTCGACCACCGCCCCCATCATCCCGACGCAGCCGCCGCCGCTGACCAGGGTGTGCCCCCGTCGGGCGATCTCCCGGCCGGTCTCGGCGGCGAGGTCAAGCCAGCGCTGGTCGAGCGTGCGGGAGGACGCGCAGAACACGCAGATCGCGGCCACCGGTTCAGCCCTCCCGGGCCTGCTGGTCGGCGGCCTGCTGGTCGGCGGCGGTCCGCTCGACGGCGGCCTGCTCGACGGCGGCCTGCTCGGCGGAGAGCGCCGCCTCGGCGGCCACGATGTGCCGCACGGCGGCGTCGACGTCGTCGGTGAGGCAGATCAACTCCAGGTCGGCCGGCCCGATCTTGCCGTCGACGGCCATCGTGTCGCGTAGCCAGTCGAGCAGGCCCCGCCAGTACTCCGTGCCCATCAGCACCACCGGGAACCGGGTGACCTTGCCGGTCTGCACCAGCGTCAGCGCCTCGAACAGCTCGTCCATGGTGCCGAACCCGCCGGGCAGCACCACGAACGCCTGCGCGTACTTGACGAACATGGTCTTGCGGGCGAAGAAGTACCGGAAGTCGATGGCCAGGTCGACCCAGTCGTTGAGGCCCTGCTCGAAGGGGAGCTCGATGCCGAGCCCGACGGAGAGCCCGCCGGCCTCGCTGGCGCCCCGGTTGGCCGCCTCCATCACGCCCGGCCCGCCGCCGGTGATCACCGCGTACCCGGCGCGGGCCAGGGCGGCGCCGAGCTCCTCGGCCAGCCGGCACTCGGGGCTGTCCGGCTTGCTGCGGGCGGAGCCGAAGACGCTGACCGCGGGCGGCAGGTCGGCGAGGGTGTCGAAGCCCTCCACGAACTCGGACAGGATGCGCAGCGCCCGCCAGGCGTCCTTCGTCTTCCAGTCGCCCCGGCCCCGGGAGTCCAGCAGCCGCTGATCGGCGGTGCTGGTCGGGATCGCGCCGCGACGCAGGGTGACCGCACCCCGGTGCCGCTCCCGCCCCGGCCCGCGGGCCGTACCGCGCCCGTCGCTGTCGCTCCTGGCAGCCCTGTCACTCATGGAAGCAACCGTAGTGGAGGGGTGGTAGCGGGGTGCGACGCCCGCACCAGGGGCGGGCCGGAGAAATTTTCCGCGACCAGGGCAACTAATTCGCTCGCCCGTACGTCTTACCATTCATATACCGGGTATGCCCCGGCACGCGCCTTCGGGGGAGGAGCCAGCGTGATCAGCAACAGCGAGATGATCCGGATCCGTCGGCAGATGCAGCGGCGGATCCGGGACGTGGTGGCCGAGCGCCGCCGCGCCCGGCAGATGGAAGCCCCCGTCGCCGACCTCACCGGCGACCCGACCGACACCCGCCCCGAGTCGTCCCTGACCCCGACCGCCTGACCGACCACCGCAGGTCGCCGGGGCGGCCCGCCCACCGCAGCACGGTGCCGCGGGCCGCCCCGGCGCGTCCGGGCCGGTTCCGATGCGCTCAGGCCGGGCCGGTTCCCGTGCGCTCGGGCCGGGCCGGCTCCGGTGCGCACCGGCCCCAGGATGCTCAGGCCGGGGCGAGCCAGCGGTGCAGGGTCGCCGCGCCGTCGCGGATCTTGCCGATCTCGACGTGCTCGTCGGGGTGGTGGGCCAGGTTGGGGTCGCCCGGGCCGAAGTTCAGCGCGGGGATGCCCATCGCGGCGAACCGGGCCACGTCCGTCCAGCCGAGCTTGCCGATCGGCGCGGCGCCGACGGCGGCCAGGAACTCCTTCGCCGGGGCCGCCTCCAGCCCGGGCGCCGCCCCGGCGGCCACGTCGGTCACCCGCAGCTCGAAGCCGTCGAAGACCTCGCGCAGGTGCGCCTCGGCCTCGGCCGGCGTCCGGTCGGGCGCGAACCGGTAGTTGACCTCGATCTCGCACCGGTCGGGCACCACGTTGCCGGCGACCCCGCCGCTGATCCGCACCGCGTTCATGCCCTCGCGGTAGTCGCAGCCGTCGATGGTGACGCGCCGCGCCTCGTACGCCGACAGGCGGCGCAGCACCTCGCCCGCGCCGTGGATGGCGTTCACCCCGTGCCAGGAGCGCGCCGAGTGGGCCCGTACGCCGGTGGTGGTCACCACCGACCGCATGGTCCCCTGGCAGCCGGCCTCGACGATGCCGTACGTCGGCTCCAGCAGCACGGCGAAGTCCGCCTGGAGCCACTCCGGGTGCGCCTCGGCGACGAGGAAGAGCCCGTTGTACTTGGACTCGATCTCCTCGGCCTCGTAGAAGAAGTACGTCACGTCGTAGCGCGGGTCGGGCAGGGTGACCGCCAGGTGCAGCGCGTACGCGACGCCGGACTTCATGTCGGAGGTGCCGCAGCCGTACATGAGGTCGCCGCGCATGGTCGACGGGAAGTTGTTGTTCAGCGGCACGGTGTCCAGGTGCCCGGCGAGCACGACCCGGGAGGACCGCCCCAGGTCGGTGCGCGCCATCACGGTGTTGCCGTGCCGGAACGTGGTCAGGTGCGGCACCCCGCGCAGCACCTCCTCGACGCAGTCGGCGATGGCCTTCTCGTGGAGGGAGACGGACTCTATGTCGACCAGTGCACGGGTCAACGCCACCGGATCGGCGAGGACCTCGGGGGTCAGCGGGTTCTCCATGGTTCGCACGGTACCGTCACAGGCGTGACGACTGCACAGCCTGCGTGGGGCATCGGCCTGGCCACGATCACCGCTGACGAGCAGGTGCTCGACACCTGGTATCCGACGGGCAAGCTGGGGCTCGGCGAGCTGCCGCTGGTCCCGGGCGAGGACGAGGCGGACGTGCTGGACCTGCCGCCGGGCGCGGTCGGCGAGCGGGCGCTGCCGGGGCTGCGCACGGTCCAGGTGGTCACCGTGATCGGCTCGCTGGACGACCCGATCAAGGACGCCGCGGACGCGTACCTCAGGTTGCACCTGCTGTCCCACCGCCTGGTGCGGCCCAACGAGCTGAACCTCGACGGCATCTTCGGCAAGCTGGCCAACGTGGCCTGGACGTCGGCCGGGCCGTGCCCGCCGGAGCGGGTCGACGAGCTGCGGGTGATCGAGCGGGCCGCCGGCCGCCACCTGGCCGTTTACGGGGTCGACAAGTTCCCCCGGATGACCGACTACGTGGTGCCCTCCGGGGTGCGGATCGCCGACGCGGACCGGGTCCGGCTCGGCGCGCACCTGGCCGCCGGCACCACGGTCATGCACGAGGGCTTCGTCAACTTCAACGCCGGCACGCTGGGCGCCTCGATGGTGGAGGGGCGGATCGTGCAGGGCGTGGTGGTCGGCGACGGCTCCGACATCGGCGGCGGCGCGTCGATCATGGGCACCCTCTCCGGCGGCGGCACCGACCGGGTACGCATCGGCGAGCGGAGCCTGGTGGGCGCGAACGCGGGCGTCGGCATCTCGCTCGGCGACGACTGCGTGGTCGAGGCCGGCTGCTACGTCACGGCGGCCTCGAAGATCGCCCTGCCGGACGGCCGGGTGGTCAAGGCCCGCGAGCTGTCCGGGGTGGACGGGCTGCTGTTCTGGCGCAACTCGGTCACCGGCGCGCTGGAGGCCCGCCCGCGCACGGGCCGGGGCATCGAGCTGAACGCCGCCCTGCACGCCAACGACTGACGCCCGCGCCGACGGCCGGGCGGCCCTGCGCCCGAGGGCCGACGGCGGCCCGCGCGCCGACGACCGACGATGGGGCCGCGCGCCGACGACCGACGGCAGGGCCGCGCGTCCGGGCCCGGCGGGAGGGGACCGCCGGGCCCGGACGCCGGTTCACCTCAGCCGGTACGCCTGGATGATCCGCGTGGTCACCGTGTTGCCGGCGGTGTCCTTCGCGGTGGCGCGCAGCGACGCGTAGCCGGGGCCCGCCGGGTGGTGCAGCGTCGCCACCCAGCCGGCCCCCTGGCGGCGCAGCTCCGCCTTGCGCCAGGTCCTGCCCCCGTCGTAGGAGGCGTCGACGGCCAGCGACGCCACCTTCGCCGCCGGCGCGCCGTCCTGCGGTTCGACCCGCACCGGCACGGTGAAGGTGCGGCCCGCCGGGGCGCTGTTGCCGGGGCGCAGCGCCGGGGCGAAGCGCACCGCCGCCGCCGGCTGCGGCACGAAGTCGTCACCGGCGACGTGCTTCGAGCGGAACGTCCACGCGGCGGCCACCTCGGCGCTCAGGTCGGCGACGTCGCGGGTGGCGAGGGTCTCCACCCGGTAGTCCGCCGCGCCCGGGGGCACCTCGAACTCGCCGTAGCCGGGGTATCCGCTCTCGCCGACCAGCTTCCCGTTGCGGTAGAGCCGGGTCCACTGGGTCTCGTTGAGGGACCCGCCGACGTGCCCGGCCTGGTCGCTGTGCGCGGCCAGGTCGACCACGATGAGGTCGCCCTGGCGGGTGATCCCCTCGGTCCCCCAGCGCCGCACCGGGAACGACGGCGCGAACGGGGCGACGCCCCAGGTCTCGTGCCGGGTCTCGCCGGGCCGGTACCGGGTCAGCGGCGATGCCAGCAGCGCCTGCACGTCCAGCCAGCCGTCCTCGGTCGGCGTGCCGAAGTCCAGCTCGGTGCTCCAGCTCACGGCGTTGGTGCTGAAGTGCTCGACCCGCTTGCCGGGCACCGCCGTGGGCACGACCAGCGCGGACCCGCCCGTGTTGTACTCCGGCTCGCCGTAGACGATCCGTTCCGCCTTCGTCCCCGGGTACGCGTCCCGGAAGGTCTGCACGACGGTGGCGAGGTCCTTGGCGCGGTAGTGCTTGACGAAGCCGGTCGGCAGCCGGCCCGGGAACGCCTCCAGCAGCGCGTAGAGGTAGGGGCTGCTCTCGGCGTCCGCGTCGACCCACTGGCTGCCGATGGTGGCGACGAAGCGGTCCGGCGTGCTGGCCGGGCCGAGCTGCCCGCTGGTCAACCCGGCGAAGCCGGAGCTCCACAGGCTGAACGAGTAGACGCTGTCGTCGGCCCCGTAGAAGACCGCGCTCACGTCGACCAGCTCCGCCGTCGCGCCGCGCTCGGGCACCGTGGCCAGCACCGGCTTGCCGGCGCGGGCGTCGAGGGTGAGCTCGACCGGCCCGTCGACGACCAGCTCAGGCCGGGCGAGCAGGGTGGCCCCGACCGGTTCGCCCGCCTCGTCGGTGGCGAACAGGTAGCTGCCCAGCCCGTAGCGGCCCTTCGGCAGGCGCACCGTGGCCGTCGGGACGCCGCCGTAGAGGTCGACGGGGAAGGCGAAGCCGTCCAGGTCCATCAGGCTGGTGCCGTAGTCGGTGGTGGGCTTGCCGTCGACCCCGATGTGGCTGATGGTGACGTCGTAGCTCTCCACCTCGCGGTGCACGGCGATCGGGGTGACCGCCACCGTGTCGCCGGAGCGGGCGACGACCCGCCCGGTGTGGTATCCGTCCGGGGCGTCGACCCGGGTGTCGGCGCTGACCGTCACCCCGGCCGTGCCGCCGGCCGGCACGGTGACGCGGGGCGCGCCGAGGCGGAACAGGCCGGCGGGGGCCGGCTCGCCGTCCGGCCCGGTGGCCTCGATCGCGAGGTCGAGGGTGACCGGGGCGGTCCCGGAGTTGTGCCAGGTGAGCGTGCGGTCGAGCACCGGGTCGTCGTCGTGCGGCCACTGCGCCCGGCCGAACGACACGCTCACCGGGTCGCTGGTGACCTGCTGCCCGATCGCCCGGGCCACGTCGACCCGGCCCGCGCCCTGCTGGTAGGCGGTCTGCCCGGGGTGCGGCTTCGCGGCGGCCATCAGGGTGGCCTTCAGCGCGCCGGCCTTCCAGTCGGGGTGCCGCTGGGCGAGCAGCGCCACCGAGCCGGCGACGTGCGGGGTGGCCATGGACGTGCCGGAGGCCGTCACGTACTGGTCGCCGACCGGCTCGCCGAGGGTGGTGCCGGCGGCGCGGGCGGCGACGATGTCCACGCCGGGGGCGGTGATGTCCGGCTTGAGGGCGTCGTCGCCGGTGCGGGGGCCGCGGCTGGAGAAGTCGGCCAGCTCGTCGTCCCGGTCGACCGCGCCGACGGCGAGGGCGGCGTCGGCGCTGGCCGGTGAGCCGACGGAGGCGTCCGTGCCGAAGTTGCCGGCGGCGAGGACGAACAGGGTGCCGGTCTGCGCGGTGAGGGTCTGCACCGCCTCCTCCAGCGGGTCGGTCTCCGGGGTGTCCCAGCCGCTGAGGCTCATGTTGACCACGGTGGCCCGCTTGTCGACGGCGGCCCACTGCATGCCCGCGAGGATCGCCGAGTCGGGGCAGCTGTTCTCCTCGCACACCTTGCCGGAGACCAGCGTGGCGTCCGGCGCGACGCCCCGGTACTTCCCGCCGGAGGCGGCGCCGCTGCCGGCAATGGTGGAGGCGACGTGGGTGCCGTGGCCGATGGTGTCGCTCGGCTCGGCCACACCGCTGAAGTTGCGCGACTCGGCGAGCCGGCCGGCGAGGTCGGGGTGCTCGGCGTCGACGCCGGTGTCCAGCACCGCGACGGTGACGCCCCTGCCGGTGAGGCCGGCCGCCCACGCGGTCGGCGCGCCGATCTGCGGCACGCTGTGGTCGAGGGCGATCCGACGCCTGCCGTCCAGCCAGAGCCGGTCGACACCCCCCGCCGTGTCGACCCGGGCGGCCGCCCGGCCGGTGGTCACCGCGCCCCAGACCGCGCCGGCCCGGGCCTTCTCGGCGGTCACGGCCGCGCCCCGGATGGCCGGCAGGTCGCGGGTCACCCGGGTGCCGGCGATGCCGGCGACGGCCCGGCGGGCGTCACCCGGCCGGTACGACACCAGCAGCGGCAGGCTGTCACGGCGGGAGTCGTCGTAGCCGGCGGCGATCAGCTCGGTCACGTCGAACAGCCGGGGATCCACCCGGCCGGAGCGCAGCAGGGGCAGGGCGTCCTGCGGCTGCACGGTGACGTGGCCCCGGTCGCGCCGGACCAGGAAGCGCAGCTTGTCGCGCCCCGCGCCGGGGCGGATGCTCACCGCGCCGGAGCCGGTGACGGTGACCCGGTCACCGGTGACCAGGGTGACGGTGGCCGGTCGGCCGGCGACGGGCCCCGCCGGACCGGTCGCGCCGGCCGCGCCAGCCGCGGCGGCGGGCGTCCCGGGTGGAACGGCCGCGGGGGACGTGGCCGGGGCGGCGGCGGCCGGGGTGGTCAGGGGCGCGGCGAGCACCAGACCCAGGGCCAGCGCCAGGCCGGCCGGTTTTCTTCCCTTTCGATGCAACTCGATCCTCCTCGCTAGGCGTAGTCAATACGGGATCGCATTGACAGGAGTAGAATTGCATACCGAGTATGCAAGGTAAAGACGTAAATGTGACGAACTTCGCACAAGGCGGAGATTCGACCGGGCATCATCGTCCGATGACCTCCATGAAGGACCGCATGCTGGCCGGCGAGCCCTACCGCGCCGAGGGTCCCGAGCTCCTCGCCGACCTGGACCTCGCCGCGCGCCGCACCGAGGCGTTCAACCGCAGCTCCGCCGCCGACCCCGAGGCCCGGCTGGCCGCGCTGCGCGAGCTGCTCGGCTCGGTCGGCGAGGACACCTGGGTCCGCCCGCCGTTCCACTGCGACTACGGCTGGAACACCCACCTCGGGCCGCGCGGGTTCGTCAACTTCAACGCCGTCTTCCTCGACGTCGCCCCCATCACCATCGGCGCGGACGTCCAGATCGGACCGAACGTGCAGCTCCTGACGGCCACCCACCCCGTCGACCCGGAGCCACGGCGACAGAAGTGGGAGGCGGCACAGCCGATCACCCTCGGCGACAACGTCTGGCTCGGCGGTGGGGTGATCGTGCTCGCCGGGGTCACCATCGGCGACAACACCGTGGTCGGCGCCGGGGCCGTGGTGACCCGCGACCTGCCGGCGAACGTCGTCGCCGTGGGCAACCCCGCCCGGGTGGTACGCGCCATCGACTGACCCGCCGCAGATCCGGTCATCACGGTCCCTACCTGCGAAAACATCTCGCCCCAGGGGTGGTCGAAGCAGCCCCGCAGGGTGCACTCTGGGTAGTGGAGCCATCACTAGGAGGTACCGATGGCCGGTCGGGTGCTCGAACTGCGCGTACACGGGGTGTCCAACACTCCCCCGGACCAGGTCCTCGGCCTGGCCCCACAGCCCGGCGACGAGGGTCCCCGCCCCTGGCTCGTCGCCGGCGACGAGGTGACCGGCTTCTACCGCTCCACCGACGTCGGGCCGGACGACGCGGTGGTCGTCGAGGCGTACAGCTGGGGGCAGTTGACCTCCGGCGCGCGGACCGCGCGGGACGTCGAACGGGCCCTCTGGACGCTGCTGCTGCCCTTCACCCTGGCGAACGTGGCGCTGCACGCCCGGCCCGGCATCCCACCCGACCCCGACGAGGAACGCTGGGGCAGCCGGTCCGGCATCACCGCCTGGCTGGTCCGGCTGTTCTGCCTCAGCCTCACCGGGACGCTGGTCCTCGCCGCCACCGGCATCGGCGTGGACCTCGTCGCCTGGCAGTGCGTCGACGAGGAGTGCCTGCGCCGCGTCCCGGGCGTGTGGGAGTTCCTCGCCCACGGCTGGTGGCGGCAGGGCGCGCACTCCCTCGTCGTCGGCCTCGTGATCCCGCTCGGCCTGCTGGCGCTGCTCGGCCTGCTCGCCTGGCGCACCTACCAGTACGAGGCGGAGATGCCGGCCGCGCCGGCCGCCCGGCCCCCGGCCGACCCCGCCCGCGACCCGGCCCCGCCCCGCGACCCCGCTGGAGGGCCGCCTCCCGCCGACGGCCCGCCGCCGGGCGAGGCCGCCAGCGCCAACCCGTTGCAGGACCCCACCTTCTGGTGCGGCGAGGGGCAGCTACGCCGCGCCGGGGTGCTGCACCTCTGCGTCGGCGCGGTGGTCGCGGCCGCCGTGCCGCTCGGCACGGTGCTGGCCATGGACCCGCCCGTGGGCGCACGGGCCGCCGTCGCCTGGCCCACCGTGGCGGTGCTCGGCGCGGTGGTGCTGATCGCCGTGGTGGCCCTCGGCCGGCCCTGGCTCAGCCGCCGCGCCGGGGACACCCCCCTCGGCCCGTGGAGCGCGGCGGTCATCGTGCTCACCTGCGCCGGGGTGGCCGGCACGGTGCTGCTCCTGCTGCTGCCCGACGGCCCGGCCGGCACCCCGCTGGCGCAACTGCGCCCGCCCGCCGGGTGCATCCGCGACCCGGCGCAGGCCGGCTGCCTCGTCGACCGCTCGCTGCCCGGCTACGACTGGATCATCGCCTGGTACGGCACCGGGCAGGTGCTCCTGCTCGCCGCCATCGGCGCGGTCGCCCGGTCCGGCCGGCGGGCGCTGGCCGCGCCGGTCGCCGCCGCGCTGCTCCTGCCGCTCGGCGTCGCCTGGATCGCCGGCTGGCTGCCCGCCGTCCCGCCGGCCCCGCACCGGCTGGACGACTGGATGCTCACCGTCCCCGCGATCGCGCTGGCCGGCGGCGGGCTGCTGCTGCCCCGCACCGGCCCCGCCGCGCCGCCCCGGCCCGGGCAGCCGCACGCCGACCTCGGCTGGGGCGGGCGCGGGCCGGCGGTAATCGCCGGATTCGGCTGGCTGCTCGGCATCGCGTACTGCTCCGGGGTGCTCTACTGGGTCACCGACCGGCTCACCGACGGCGACCCGGCAGGCGGCCGGACCGGGGTGGTCCCGCCGCTGCCGGTGATGTGGGCCGGTCTGGCCTTCGCCGTCGCGGTGCTCGCCCTGGCCGGCGTCGCGCTCCGCGCCGGCCTGCTGTTCCACCGGCTCCGCCGGCAGGAGTACGCCGGGCTGGTGCCCGGCGACAACGCCCTCTCCGCGCACGACCGGCGGCGCTGCCGCGACGTGAGCGGCTACCGGGCGCTGCACCGGCTGGTGGGCGAGCACGCGCTGCGCCTGATCGGCTGGTACGCGGCGGTCGGCGCCGCGCTCGCCACCCTCGGCGCCGCCGCCGCCCTGTCCCACGTCCCGCCCGACGCGGCCGCAGTGAACGGGTGGCCGACCGTGGTCAAGACGGTGGCCGACGCCGGCGACAGCCTGCTCGGCTGGCTGCCGGTGGCCATCGCCGCCGTCGGGCTCATGGTCTACCGCAACGACACCGTGCGCCGCTCGGTGGGCGTGCTCTGGGACATCGGCACCTTCTGGCCCCGGGCCGCGCACCCGCTCGCCCCGCCCAGCTACGCCGAACGGGCCGTGCCGGAACTCCAGACCCGCACCGCCGGCCTGCTCGCGCTCGGCGAGCACGACCCGCGCCGGGTCGACGGGATCATCCTCTCCGGGCACAGCCAGGGCGCGGTGATCTGCGCGGCGGTGCTGCTCCAGCTCCCCGCCCGGTGGCGGCGGCGGATCTGGTTCTTCTCCTACGGCTGCCAGCTCACCCGGCTGTACGGGCGGATCTTCCCCGCGTACTTCGGGCCGGACCGGCTGCCGGCGCTGGCCGACGCGCTGCGCGGGCCGTCCGGGCGGCCCGGCTGGACCAACTTCTGGCGGGACACCGACCCGCTGGGCTGGCCGGTGACGGCCGGCGAACGGAACCTGCCCGTCCACGACCCGGACGCGCTGCACCCCACCGGCGGGGAGGTCGCCGACCCGCCGATCCGCAACCACAGCGCCTATCCCGACGCCGCCGAGTTCCGCCGCGAGCGGGCCCGGGTGACCTGGCTGCTGCGGCGCGGCGTCCCGACGCCCCGGCAGGGCGTCGGCTGAGGAGTCCGCCCTCGTCAGGCCGGCGGCGGGTCGGCCAGCCGGACCACCAGGTCCGCCCGGCCGGCGGTGCCGGCCACCAGGGCCGCGTTGGTCTCGTCGCTGCCCAGCGCCCAGGCCCGCGCCTGCTCCGGCGACCGCCCGTACGCCTCGTGCCGGGCGGTCAGCCGGCGACGCCGCACCTCGACGTCCAGGTCCAGGAACCACGCCTCGTGCAGCAGCGCCCGCACCTCGTCCCACGGGTAGTCCGGCAGCAGCAGGTAGTTGCCCTCGGTCACCACCAGCCGGACCTCCGGCGGCACCTCGATCGCCCCCGCGACCGGCTCCTCCAGGTCCCGGCGGAACTCCGGGGCCCACACCGACGTCGGCTCCAGCCGATGCAGCCGGCGCAGCAGCGACACGTACCCGACCACGTCGAACGTGTCCACCGCGCCCTTGCGCGCGTCCAGGCCGAGCCGGCGCAGCTCCGCCTGCGCCAGGTGGAAGCCGTCCATGGGCACCAGCCGGGCCACCCCGCCCAGCTCGGCGACGACCCGCTCGGCCAGCGTCGACTTGCCCGCCCCGGGCGCGCCCGCGATCCCCAACAACTGGCGGGGGCCGGCGTCGGCGAGGGCACGGGCCCGCGCGACCAGCTCCTCGACGGCCAGCACATCGGCGTCCGGCATCAGCCCAGCACCGGCTCGGAGATCGTGAACCGGGCCTCGACCGCCGCGTGCACGGTCTGCGGCTGCGGGTCCAGGTCCAGCTCCGGCGGGCCGCCGGACTCCGCGCCGCCGCCGGCGAACGCGGCACGGGCGAACATCGGCTGGGGGGCCGGACCGGTGTCGGCCAGCTCCAGCAGGGCGGTCACCCGCGCGCCGAGCGCCTCCGCGTACTCCCGGGCGCGGGCCAGCGCGTCGGCGATCGCGGCGTGCCGGGCGTCGCGGTGGGCCGGGCTGTCCGGCCGCAGCGACCACCACGGGCCGGCGATCTCGACCTGGTCCTGGTCGGCCAGCCGCAGCATCAGCTCGCCCAGCGCGGTGAAGTCGGTGACGGTGACGGTGGTGGCGACGCTGCCGTGCCAGGCCACCACCCGCTCGCCGGAGCGACGCGTCTGCGGCCACACCCGCAGGTCGCCGGTCTCCCGGCGGTCCACGGCCGGCTCGGCGGCGTCGAGCAGCACCCGCACGGCGGCGGCCCGCTCGGCGAGCCGGCTCAGGACGGCCTCCCGGCTGCGGTCCCGGGCCGTCGCGGTCACCGCGAACCGCGCCAGCTCGGGCGGAACCTCCCGGTACGCCTCGCCGCGCACCGCCACGACCGGTCCGTCCACCATGCCTTCACCCTAAAGGAAGGGCACCTTGTTAACGCATTCTGTAGAGCAGGGGCCCCTTCTTAACCCGGGGCGGCGGGCAGGTGGGCGGCGGGCAGGTGGGCCGTGTAGGTCACCGTGGCGTCGGTGACCACGCAGCCGGTCAGGTAGCCGCCGGCCGCGCCGAGCGACAGCAGGTAGGCCAGCTCGCCGTCGGCCGCGTCGGCGGGCTCCGCGTCGGCGGGCTCCGCGTCGGCGGGCTCCGCGTCGGCGGGCTCCGCGTCGTGCGGAAGGTCATGGGGAAGTGCGCGCGGAAGTGCGGGTGGAAGGCCGTGCGGGAGTGCGCGCGGGAAGGCGCGGGGGGCGGCGGCGGGCAGCTCCCGGTCGAGCAGCGCCAGCCGGAGCCCGCGCGCCCGCTGCTGGAGACCGGCCAGGGCCGCCGCGTCGCCGCCGCGCAGCGCGGTGGCGTACCGGTCGAGGAGGCCGCGCACCCGGTCGAGCTGGGCGAGAACCTGGTCGCGGTTGTTCAGCAGCATGTCCACCGTGCGGGCGGCCGGCGTGCCGACGACGCGGGTGCCGTCGCGGAAGCTGCCGGCGGCCAGGCCCAGCGCGGCGTCGCGCAGGTCGGCCTCCGCCACCGTGGCGGCCAGGACGCCGGCCAACAGGTGCGGCAGGTGCGAGGCGAGGGCCGCGGCCGCGTCGTGGGCGTCCGGATCCAGCGGTACGATCCGCGCGCCGAACACCCCCACGAGCAGGGCGGCCAGCGCCCGGAACCGGTCGAGGCCCGCCGCCGTGGGGCAGAGCACCCAGGCCGCCCCGTCGAAGAGGGCGGGGCTGGCGGCGGTCAGCCCGGCGCGCTCCGTCCCGGCCATCGGATGTCCCGGCACGAAGCGGCCGGTCAGCCCGTGCGCCGCCGCGTACGCGGCGATCCCGCCCTTGGTGCTGCCGACGTCGGTGAGCACGCAGTCGGGGCCGGTCAGCCCGCTGACGGTGCGCAGGGTCTCCGGCAGGCTGGACAGCGGGCCGCAGAGGAACACCACGTCCCGGTCGCGGACGGCGTCGGCGAGCGCGTCGGGGAAGGCGACACCCCGCGCGCGGCCCTCCGCCCGGGTGGCGGCGTCCGGGTCCCAGCCGGCGACGTCGACGCCCCGCTCCCGCAGCCGGAGCAGGATCGAGCCGCCGATGAGCCCGGTGCCCACCACCGCGGCCCGGAGACTGTCCACCATCTCGCACCTCGGCGTCTCGGTCGGTGCCCGTCGAGATCTCCCCGACCCGGTCCGGCCCGAGGATATCTCCCCGCCCGGAAGAGGAGTTGCTCCGCAAAGATCGAAAGCCGTACGGTCCCCTCCGCCGCCCACCACACCGGGGGCGTACGGGGAAGGGGCCGCACCATGTCCGCGACGTACCGGGCGCTCGCCTCGGTGCTCATGTTGGTCGGCTTCTACGTCGTCGCGCTGCTCCAGCTCGCCGCCGCCGTCGGGCTCGCCCTCTGGGTCCACCAGTGGGCGGGCGACCTGATCACCGCCAAGATCACCATCCCGCTGGTGGTCGCCCTGAGCGCCGCGCTGGCGGGGCTGTGGCGAGCCATCCGTACGAGGCACGAGCCCGTGCCCGGCCTGGCCCTCGGCGAGCGCGAGGCCCCGCAGCTCTGGGCCACCGTGCGGGAGCTGGCGGCTGCCGTCGGCACCCGTGCCCCGGATGAGATCCGGCTGGTGCCCGAGGTGAACGCGGCGGTCGCCGAGCAGAGCACTCTGTTGGGCCTGGTCGGCGGCCGGCGGACGATGTGCGTGGGGCTGCCGCTGCTCCAGGCGATGCGGGTGGACGAGCTCCGTTCGGTGCTGGCGCACGAGCTGGGCCACTACTCGGGCCGGCACACCCGGCTCGGCGGGGTGGCGTACCGGGGGCGGCTGGCGATCGCGGAGACCATCGCGCGGATCGGACCGCGCAACCCGGTGGGCTGGGTCTTCCGGGGGTACGCGAAGCTCTACCTGCTGGTGGACAACGCCGCGTCGCGCCGCCAGGAGTTGGAGGCCGACCGGTCCTCGGTGCGGCTGGCCGGCCGGGAGGCGGCCAGCTCCGCGCTGCGTACCCTACCGGCGCTCGACGCCGCCTGGGCGTCCTACCTGCGTCGCTACGTCGAGCCGGGCTGGTCGGCGGGGCTCGCCCCGGACGACCTGTTCGGCGGTTTCGGCCGGATGCTCGCCGCCCGCGGCGACGAGCTGAGCGGGCTACGCGAGAGCACGCCCGACAGGGCGGCGTCCCGCTGGGACACCCACCCGCCGATCGGCGTACGGGTGGCCGCGATGAACGACGCGCCGGACGACGCGCCCACGCCCACGCCGGACGAGCGTCCCGCCGCCGTGCTACTGGCCGACATCGACGCTTCGTGCCGGGCGTTGCAGCAAGCCGTGGTCAGGCACGAGGACCGCCGGCTCCTGCCGTGGCCGGAGTTCGTCGCGGCGGCGGTCGCCGCAGGGGTGCAGGCCGAGGCCGACGCCGTCTACCGGGCCGCCGGCCCGTTCACCGGCGCGCCGGAGCCGGGCCTCGCCACGGTGCTGGACCTGGTCCGCGCGGGCCGGTTGGGCGAGTTCGCCACGCAGTTCCTGGCCGTGGGCCCGCACCGAGAGGCGGCGGCGCGCTTCGCCGGGCCGATGGAGTCGCTGCTGGTCGACGCCGCCCTGGTCGCCGGCCGGGCGCGGTTCCGGCTGTCCTGGTCCGGGCCGGCCGAGTTGGTCGGCGCGGACGGCGAGCCGTGGGACCTCACCGAAGTGGCCAAGCTGGCGGTGGACCCGGCGACTCTGGACGAGGCGCTGGCCCGCCTCGCCGAACTGGGCGTCGACCCGTCCGACGCGACCGTGGTGCAGCGGCGGGTCTCCGCCCGCGACGCCGACGTCGTGGGCGGGCTCGCCAACATCAAGATCGACGGTACGGAGTACGACGTGCTGGTCCTGGACCGCGGGCTGGTGCTGGTCGCCGACCCCGGCAGGGCGAGCCAGGGCGAGAGGCGGCTGCGGGCGCTGGTCGCGTCGGTGCCGGTGGCCGAGCTGACGCAGCGGCACACCTTCTGGCCGTACGAGGAGATCGCCTCGGTGGCGATCAAGCGGGAGGTGCCGCTGAAGGCCGAGCTGACCCTGCACGACGGCCGCACGGTGGCGCTGCGGGAGCGCCACACCAGCGACGTGCTGGAGTGGAACAGCCGCGACCTCCTACTCGCGATCTTCCGGCGGATCGACGAGTGACGCCCCGGGTGCTGCGGCCGATCCCGGCCGGGGCGCCCGGGGCGCATCGGAGATCAGGCCGGCTCCGCGCCGGCCGGACGTCAGGCCCGGGTCAGGGCTGGGCGAGGCGGGCGGCGACCGCCGCGACGTGCTCGTCGGACTCGGTCAGCGCCGCCCGGACGTGCCGCGCGCCGCCCGGCCCGTAGAAGACGCCGGCGGCGACCAGGATGCCCCGGCGGGCCAGCCAGTCGACGGTCGCCCAGCAGTCCTCGCCCCGGGTCAGCCACAGGTAGAGCCCGGCCTCGGAGTGCTCGACGGTGAACCCGGCCCCGGTGAACGCGGCCAGCAGCCGCTCCCGCCGCGCCCGGTAGCGCTCCCGCTGGGCGTCGGCGTGCTCCTGGTCGCCGAGCGCGGCGATCATCGCCGCCTGCACGGGGGCCGGCACGATCATGCCGGCGTGCTTGCGCACCTTCAGCAGCTCCGCCACCAGGGCGGGGTCCCCGGCGACGAAGCCCGCTCGGTAGCCGGCCAGGTTGGACCGCTTGGACAGCGAGTGCACGGCCAGCAGGCCGTCGTACGACCCGCCGCTCACCTCGGGCGCGAGCACCGAGACCGGCTCGGCGGCGGCCGACCAGCCCAGCGGCAGGTAGCACTCGTCGCTGGCCACGACGGCCCCCCGCTCCCGCGCCCAGTCGACCACCTTGCGCAGGTGGTTGGCGGGCAGCACCCGGCCGGTCGGGTTGCCGGGCGAGTTGACCCAGACCAGCCGGACCCGGGGGTCGGGGCCGAGCGCGGTCAGCGAGTCGGTGCGCACGGTGGTGGCCCCGGCGATCCGAGCCCCGTCCTCGTACGTCGGGTAGCAGATCGACGGCACCACGACGACGTCACCGGGCCCGAGGCCCAGCAGGGTGGGCAGCCACGCCACCAGCTCCTTGGAGCCGATGGTGGGCAGCACGCCGAGGCCGTCGACGCGCGCGCCGCAGGACCGGGCCACCCACGTCGCGACGGCGTCCCGCAGGGCGGGGGTGCCGGCGGTCAGCGGGTATCCGGGCGCGTCGGACGCGTCGGCCAGGGCCTGCCGGATCACCGGGGGCACCGGGTCGACCGGGGTGCCCATCGACAGGTTGATCGGGCCGTCCGGGTGCGCCGCGGCCAGGGCGGCCGCGGCGTCCAGGGTGTCCCAGGTGAACTCGGGCAGCCGCGACGAGACCGGCGCGGGCCGGTTCAGTGGCCCTCTCCGCGCGGCGGCTGGCCCGCGACGAACGTCGCGTCCTTCTCCACCTTGCCGATCTTCGAGGCGCCACCGGGCGAGCCCAGGTCCTCGAAGAACTCGTAGTTCGCCCCGGTGTAGTCCTTCCACTGCTCCGGGACGTCGTCCTCGTAGAAGATCGCCTCGACCGGGCAGACCGGCTCACAGGCACCGCAGTCGACGCACTCGTCGGGGTGGATGTAGAGCATCCGGTTGCCCTCGTAGATGCAGTCGACCGGGCATTCCTCGATGCATGCCTTGTCGAGCACATCCACGCAGGGCTCGGCGATGATGTAGGTCACCGGTCTTCTCCTCCGCAAGACACGCCGCGATCACCCGCGACGGTTAGAGCCTAGTATCTCGCCGGGGAGGGGGTCGATCGTGCTCCGACAGCAGGATGTGGGACACCGGATCGTGGTCCGCCGAATTGTGGGGGTTCGCGAGGGTCGCCCGCTTTTTTCCGATGCCCTCGGCGAGCTGGTCGAGCTGACCGAGACCCACGTCACCCTGACCACCGATCAGGGCCGGCTGCGGGTGCCGGTGGCCGAGGTGCACCGGGCCAAGCGGGTGCCGCCGGCGCGCCGGCCGACCGCTGCCGCCGTCGTGGCGCTGGAGCTGGCCTCCGACGAGGCGTGGCCGGCGCCCACCCGGGGTCGGCTCGGCGACTGGCTGCTGCGCAGCGCGCAGGGCTGGACGGGCCGGGCGAACTCGGCGCTGCCGGTCGGCGACCCGGACCGGCCGCTGCCGGCCGCGCTGGACGCCGTCGAACGCTGGTACGCCGACCTCGGGCAGCCCGCCATGGTCAACACGCCGCTGCCGCTCGCCGCCCCGGTCGGGGCCGAGCTGGACGCGCGGGGCTGGACCTCCCGGCCGCTGACGCTGGTGCAGACCGCACCCCTCGCCCCGCTGCGCGCCGGCCGCGCCGACCCACGCGCCGACCAGGCCGGCCCACCTCCCGGCCGCCCCGACACGCCGCCGGGCCGGCACGGCGAGGTCGAGCCGGGGGCCGGCACCCCGCCCGCCGCGCCGCACCGCGCCGGCCTGCCGCCGGTCGAACTGGCCGCCGCGCCGTCCGACGACTGGCTCGCGGTCGCCGCCGGGCGCAAGGGCGGCTTCCCGGACGCCGCCCGCCACGTGCTCACCGCCGTGGACCAGGTCCGCTTCGCCCACGTGTACGCCGACGGCGCGCTGCTCGCCGTCGGCCGCGGCACGGTCACCGGCGACGGACGCTGGCTCGGGCTGAGCCTGATCGAGGCGCTGCCGCACGCCCGCCGCCTCGGCCTCGCCACCCACGTCATCCGCGCCCTGGCCGACTGGGGGGCCGCCCTGGGTGCCTCCGGCGCGTTCCTCCAGGTGGAGCAGCGCAACACCCCGGCGGTGAACCTCTACCGTGGCCTGGGCTTCACCACGCACCACACGTACCTCACCCGCGTCGCCCCCTGACCCGCGACGGCAAGGGCGACGGTCAGCGGCGCACGGGCCGGCGCGGCTTGGCGGTCTTGATCTCGGCGTAGCGCTTGAGCATCCGCGAGCGGTGGTCGCGGCCGAGCGCGGTGACGGTCAGGTAGCCGACGAGGACACCGGCGGCGGTCGCCGCGAGATAGAGCCAGATCTGGGCGAAGAAGGTGCCCGCGCCACCGCCGAACGGGTTCTGCCCGACCAGCAGCGGCCCGACCAGGACGGTCAGCAGCAGCGCCGCCCCGACTGCGGCTGTCACGTCGGCGGCCCAGCGGCCCAACGGGCGGTCCTGCCCCCAGCGGAACGCCAGCACGGCGAGGATCAGCCCGATCACCAGGAACATCGCCAACGAGACCCGGTCGGCGGCGGTGTCGTCGCCGTCGAAGCCGAGCCTGATGACCAACCGGGCGACCACGTTGACCGCGAACAGCGCCACCGCGAGCACCCCGACCGCCCGCCACCGATCCCTCATCGCACGCCTCCCGCCGCACCGCCCGCCCCGACGGCGGGCCTCCTGGCAGGAATATCTACCACCGCAACCTGTGCGCCGTCATCACCCGTCGCGACGGGCCGGTGGCGGGGCGAGCACCTGCCGGAACCCCATCACCGCGAACGTCATCGCGCCCGCCACGATCATCGCCAGCCCGACCCAGTTGTCCCCGGCCAGCAGCAGGTCGCCCTCGCTGGTGCGGATCGCCGCCGCGCCCATCAGCACGAACCACGGCGTCGCGGGCAGCACCACCGCCCAGCGGCGGCCCACCGCCGCGTGGGCGAACCAGCTCAGCGCGACGTTGGCGAGGACCGCCACCGGCACCGACACGCCGACCAGCGTCCCGGAGACCCGGACGGTCGACAGGATCAGCTCCAGCAGGCCCGTCGCCACCGCGCCCACCACGGCCACCACGCCACCGGCGACCCGCAGGGCGAGGTCGAGCAGCCGCCACGGCCACCCCGGCCGCCCCGGCGGGGACGGGGCGGGGGCCTGCGGCGGGACGACCGACATCGGCGCGGCGGGCAGGGTCACCGGACGCCGGCCGCCGCGACCGGGGCCCGCCCCGAGCCGTCCCCGTCGAGGCCGAGCCCGGCGAACAGGTCGTCCTCCCAGCCGTACGGGCCGCTGCCCGGCCCCTTCTCCCCCACCGCCAGCGTGAAGTACTCCACGCCCATGAACTCGGCCCCGAAGTTGCCGGCGATCGAGTAGAGCCAGGAGTTGGCCGGGATCTGGGTGGCGTGCGCCCGCATCGCCGCCTCCTTCGCGGCGTGCTGGTCGGTGGCGTCGATCCGGGCGGCGATCTGCTCGTCCGGGGTGCCGAAGGGCAGGTCGTCGATGCTGCCGATGCCCTCGAACGGGTTGTCCGCCGCCTCGGTGAAGTGGCTCAGGCCGGCCTCCAGCACGCTGCGCGGCATGGCCGTCCAGTAGACCTTCGCCGGGGCGATCCCCTCCGCGACGGCCAGCTCGTGCGCCCGCATCGCCACCCGGTGCGCCTGGATGTGGTCGGGGTGGCCGTAGAAGCCGTTCGGGTCGTACGTGATCATGACCTGCGGGCGTACCTCCCGCATGACCTCCACGACGAACCCGGCGGCCGTGTCGAGGTCGGCCTGCCAGAACGCCCGGGGGTGGTCGTTGGTGGCCAGGCCCATCATCCCGGAGTCGCGGTAGCGGCCCGCGCCGCCGAGGAACCGGTGGTCGGTGACGCCGAGCGCGGCGCAGGCGGCGGTCAGCTCCCCGATGCGGAACCCGCCGAGCTGGTCGGCCTCGGCGGCGGCGAGCTGCGCCAGCGCCGGCACGTGGATCTCGCCCTCCTCGCCGAGCGTGCAGGTCACCAGCGTGACGTGGGCGCCGGCGGCGGCGTAGTGGGCCATCGTCGAGCCGGTGCCGATGGACTCGTCGTCGGGGTGCGCGTGGACCAGCAGGAGGCGGCGGTCGGGCAGCGTCGTCACGACGGTCACTCTAACCGGCGGTTCGCCCGCGCCGGCCCCGACGCGTCCCGCCAGGTCCGCCACATCACCGCCGGGGCGGCTCTACGATCCGACGTGTGGACTTTCCGGAGCTGGCCGCCCGTACCCGCCGGTTCGGCCACGGGGCGCCGCGCGCCGTCACCGTGGCCGGCGACGGGTCCCGGGTGATGTTCCTGCGCTCGGCCGGTCCCGAGGATCCCGCCGACGCGCTCTGGCTGCTCGACCCGGCCACCGGCGAGGAGCGGCTGGTCGCCGACCCGGTGGCCCTGCTCGGCGCGGGCGGCGACCCGGCCGCCCTCACCCCCGGCGAGCGGGCGCTGCGCGAGCGGCGGCGGCTCAGCGCCGCCGGCATCGGCTCGTACGCGCTGGACGCGGCCGGCCGGATCGCGGTGTTCGCGCTGGCCGGGCGGCTGTTCCGGGCCGACCTGGTGCACGGCGACGTGGTCGAGGTGGCCACCGTCGGCCCGGTGCTCGACCCGCGCCCCGACCCCACCGGCGAGCGGCTGGCGTACGTCACCGACGCCGCCGACGGGGTCCGCCGGGGCGAGCTGCGGGTGGTGGCCCCCGACGGCACCGACAGCCTGCTGGCCGGCGAGGACGGCGGGGTCACCTGGGGGCTGCCCGAGCACGTCGCCGCCGAGGAGTTCCAGCGGTTCCGGGGCTACTGGTGGGCGCCCGACGGGCGCGGCGTGCTGGCCGCCCGCGTCGACGAGTCCCGCCTGCCCCGCTGGCACCTGCACGACCCGGCCGACCCGGCCAGCCCGCCGACCACGGTGGCGTACCCCCGCTCGGGCGGGCCGAACGCCGAGGTCAGCCTGCACCTGCTCGACCTCGACGACGGCTGGGTCGACGTGCACTGGGACCGGGAGACCTACCCGTACCTCGCCTCCGTCGACTGGGCCGACGGCAACCCGCTGCTCACGGTGCTGCGCCGGTCGCAGCAGCACGGCCTGGTGCTCGCGGTCGACCCGCGCACCGGCGAGACCCAGGTGCACGCCGAGCTGGCCGACCCGCGCTGGGTCGAGCCGATCCCCGGCACCCCGGCCCACCTGCCCGACGGCCGGGTGCTGGTCGGCGGCGAGCTGGCCCACGACGGGTACGACGCCCGCTGCCTGTTCGCCGACGGCACCCTGCTCACCCCGCCGTCGCTGTACGTGCGCCGGGTGGTGGGCCGGCTGCCCGGCGGCAACGGCCCGGCCGACCTGCTGGTGGAGGCGAGCGAGGGCGAGCCCAGCCAGCGGCACCTCTACCGGGTGCGCACGCTGATCGGCGGCGGCGTGGACGCCCGCCGGATGAGCGGCACCCCCGGCTGGCACACGGCGGCCGTGGGCGGGGACACGCTGGTGGTCGGCACCGCGTCGCTGGACCAGCCGGGCACCACCTGGGCGGTGTGGCGCGGCGACCGGGAGGTCGCCCAGCTCCGCTCGCTGGCCGCCGCCCCGCCGTACGCGCCCCGGCCGACGATGGTGCGGGTGACCGACCGGCGGCTGCCCAGCGCGGTGGTCTACCCCACCCAGCACGTCAAGGGCACCCGGCTGCCGGTGCTGCTGGACGTCTACGGCGGGCCGGGGCACCAGGAGGTGGTGGCCGCGCGGGCGGCCTGGCTGGAGCGGCAGTGGTGGGCCGACTCGGGCTTCGCGGTGGTGACGGTCGACAACCGGGGCACCCCGGGGGTGGCCCCGTCGTTCGAGAAGGCGGTGCACCGCCGGCTGGCCGACGTGGTGCTGACCGACCAGATCGACGCGCTGACCGCGCTCGCCGACAAGCATCCCGACCTGGACCTGGAGCGGGTCGGCATCCGGGGCTGGTCGTTCGGGGGCTGGCTGGCCGGGCTGGCGGTGCTGCGCCACCCGGAGCTGTTCCGCTGCGGCATCGCCGGCGCCCCGGTCACCGACTGGACGCTGTACGACACGGCGTACACCGAGCGCTACCTGGGCCTGCCGGAGGACGGCATGGACGTGTACGCGCACCACTCGCTGCTGGAGCTGGCGGCCGAACCGCCGGTGCCGGGTGAGCCGGCCCGGCCGCTGCTGCTGGTGCACGGCCTGGTCGACGACAACGTGGTGGCCGCGCACACGCTGCGGCTGTCGGCGGCGCTGCTGGCGGCGGGCCGCCCGCACTCGGTGCTGCCGCTGACCGGGGCCACCCACATGGCGGCCGGCGGCCTGTCGGAACGCCTGCTCCGCCTGGAACTCGACTTCCTCCGCACCCATTTGGGGTAAGGAAGGGCACCTTGTTAACGCTTTCTGTATAGCAGGGGCCCCTTATTAACGACGCCGTGGTCAGGACCCGGTCGCCTGGTTCAGCCGTGGGCGCCGTAACCCGCGCAGCTCTGGTAGGAATGCTTCTCGCCGGAGCGCAGAACCGGGGGGAAAGGTGACAACCACCGACTACGACGACTTTGCGAACGCCTACTCGACCGAGAACGAATACAACCTGTTCAACGCCTGTTACGAGCGACCCGCGATGCTTCGCCTCGCCGGTGACGTCGCGGGGCGCCGAATCCTCGACGCGGGGTGCGGCTCCGGGCCGTTGTCAGCCGCGCTGCGCGCCAGGGGTGCCGTGGTCACCGCTTCGACGTGAGTGCGGGCATGGTCGACCTGGCCCGCCAGCGACTGGACGCGGACGCCGACCTGCACGTGGCGGACCTGAGCGCGCCGCTGCCGTTCGCGGACGCCGTGTTCGACGACGTCGTCGCATCCCTGGTCCTGCACTACCTGAAGACTGGTCCGGCCCGCTCGCCGAGCTGCGTCGTGTGCTGAAGCCGGGCGGCCGCCTGCTGCTCTCGGTCAACCAGCCCGCCGGCTTCGTGGTCGAGTACACCAAGGCCGACTACTTTGCCGTCACGAAGTATTCCGAGGAATACGTCATGGACGGCAGGACGGTATGGCTGACCTTCTGGCACCGGCCGCTGCACGCCATGGCAGACGCTTTCGCTGCTGCCGGGTTCCGCATCGAGACGATCAGCGAGCCACCTCCTGCTCCGGACACTCCGGCGGAGTTGCTTCCGCCCGACCTGCCCTCCGGGTCCTTCATCTGTTTCCTGTTCTTCGTCCTCGAAGCCGCCTCAGCCCGACGCGCTGTCTCTGCGCCGCCCCGAACCCCACCGGAGAAGTGACATGCAGCCGTTGCAGATGGAGCCGACGCACGGCGTCCGGTCTGGATGTGGGCCGGCGCTACCGCCGGGCCCGCACGCGCCGTCAGCATGTTCTTGAACAGCGGTAAGTCCGGTACGCCTACCACCGTGAGCCGACCGCCGACAGAGACGTTCGTGGTCTCCGGCGCGGTGCTGCTGGGCGACGGCGTGTCCTTCGTCAGGGACGACCACGGCGGCTGCGCCGGCACCGGCGACCACGCCGACATCAAGGACGGGGCACCGGTAATCATCACGACCGGCGGCTCGTTCGCCGGCGGGAGGCTGACCGACGCCCGCGCGCTCGCCGACGGCACCTGCCGGTTCTGGTTCTCGGTGCCGGGGGTCCCGATCCGACAGGACGCCTACCTGCTCATGGTCGCCGACCTTGATGCCCGCCAGCACAACGGACACGACCTCAAGAACGCCCTGCTGGCGCTCCGCGCCGACTGAGCCTCCCGCCCCGCGCGCCCACCCCACCCCCCACCCCACCCGGTGATCAAGAGGAAAGCGTCAAGTTTGATCTCGACGATGACGCAAACCTCTTGATCACCAACGCGGGGCGGGGTGGGGCAGCGGGGGTTAGCCCTTGACGTACGCGTTGACGAAGGACGGGTAGCCGAAGACGCTGGAGATGAAGACGCCACCAGCCTTGGAGCCGTGCACGTTGTAGGCCACGTCGACGTAGAGCGGCACCACGGGGGCGTGCTCCTGCATGATCCGCTGGTCGAGCTTGGCCCACTCCGGGCCCTGCTTGGCCGGCTCCAGGGCGAGGATCCGGTCGAACTCGGCGTTGATCGCCGGGTCGTTGAAGTACGACTGGTTGCTGTTGCCCTCGGCCTTGATGGTGCGGCCGTCGTAGAGCACCGGCAGGATCGACGCGCCGCTGGGCCAGTCCGCCGCCCAGTTGCCGATGTAGAGGTCCCAGGGGTTGTTCTTCTTCTTGACCTCGTCGAGCTTGGCGTCGTCCGGGATGTTCCGCACGGTGATCTTGAAGCCGGCCCGCTCCAGGTTGCCCTTGAGCTGGGTCGCCTGCACCTGCTCGTTGGTGTTGTCGGCCACGCCGAGGACCAGCTCGGGCGTCTTGCCGCCGAGCAGCTCCTTGGCCTTGTCGACGTCGCCGTTCGCCCCGGCCGGGTACGCCTCGTACGCCTGGTAGCCGATCGTGGCCGGCGGCATCAGGGTGGTCAGCGGCTGGGCGACGGTCTGCCCGCCGAGCGCCTTGACCAGGCCCTCCCGGTCGATGGCGTAGTTCAGCGCCTGGCGGACCTTGAGGTCGGTCACCCGCTGGTTGTTGATGACGAGCTGGTTGGCGCTCGGCGTCGGCGAGAGGATGGTGCGCGACTTCAGCGCCGCGTCCTGGGCCACCCGGGCGACCAGCGAGGGCGGCACGGAGTTGAAGGCGAGCGCGCTCTGGTCGGGGCCGTTGTCGGCGATCACCCGGTTGTTGGCGGCGTCGGCGGTCGGGCCGAAGCTCCACACGAACTGGTCCGGGTACTGGTGGCGCACCGGGTCGGTGGCCGGGTCCCAGTTCGGGTTGCGGTCGAGGGTGAGCTGCACGCCGACCTGGTTGTTGGCGATCTTGTAGGGCCCGGACGAGAACGGCCGCTGGTCCAGGTTGACCCCGGTGTCCTTGTCGGGCCGCAGCGGCGCGGTGGTCGGCAGCGACACCGCGAACGGCAGGTCGCAGCGGGGCTTGGCGAACTCGAAGCGCAGGGTCCGCTCGTCCGGGGTGGTCAGGCCGGGCGGCAGCGCGCCCTTGTTCTTCGTGAAGTCCCACTTCGTGTCGAACTGCGGGGTGTCGGCCAGCCACTCCTGGAGGTAGGTGGGGCCGCCGGCGAGGTCCGGGTCGAAGGACCGGGCGATGCCGTACGCGATCTCCTTCGACGTGATCGGGCTGCCGTCCTCGAACTTCACACCCTGCTTGATCGTGAACTGCCAGACCTTGCAGTCGTTGTCGACGTTGGTCCCCGGGGTCTCGGCCAGGTCACCGACGAGCACGAGCCCGCCCTTGCCGTCGTCCTTCCAGGTCGTCAGGTAGCGGGCGAAGAGCGGGTTGGCCATCAGGCCCGCGAACGAGTACGTCCGCTGCGGGTCCAAATGGGAGATCGGGGTCTCCCGGATGATGGTGAACGTGCCGCCCTTGCGCGCCCCGCTCACCTCGGCCGCCGGGCCCTGCGAGTCCTTCGGGTCGGTGGCGATGACGCCGGTCTGCTGCCGGCCGGTGTCGACCGTGGTGCCCTCGCCCGTGTTCTCCGAGCACGCCCCCAGCGCCACCACCAGTGCGATGGCGCCGCCGACGCCGGCCGCTGCGCGTGGTCGCATCTCCTACCTCCTCTGTCGGATGAATCCCGTCGAAACGATCAGCGCAGCCGCACCCGAGGGTCGATCGCCGCGTAGAGCAGGTCCACCACGACGTTGGCCAGCACCACGAACACCGCGGCGATGAGCACGGTCGCCATGATGGTGGGCAGGTCGCCGGCTCGGACGGCGTCGACGGCCGTACGCCCGAGCCCCTGGATGCCGAACGTGGTCTCCGTGATGACGGTGCCGCCCAGCGCCCCGCCCACGTCCAGCCCCGCGATGGTCACCACCGGGGTGATGGCCGCGCGCAGCGCGTGCCGCCCGTACACCCGGGGTTTGGTCAGGCCCTTGGCGCGGGCCGTGCGGACGAAGTCCTCCGACAGCGTCTCCAGCATCTGCGCCCGCGACAGCCGGGCGTAGATGGCGGAGAAGAGGAACGCCAGCGAGACCCACGCCAGCACGAGGCCGCTGGCCCACTTGAGCGGGTCGTCGAACAGCGGCGTGTAGCTGGGCACCGGCAGCAGCCGCAGGTGGTAGACGAAGACCAGCAGCAGCACCGCCCCGACGAAGTAGAGCTGCAACGACGCGCCGGTCAGCGAGAAGCCGATGGCCAGCCGGTCCAGCCAGGTGCCCCGGCGCAGCGCCGAGACCATGCCGAGGCCGACGCCGAGCAGCAGCCACAGCACCGCCGCCGGGATCACGATGCTCAGGGTCACCGGCAGCACCCGGGCGATGGTGTCGCTGACGGCCTCGTTGGTGACGTACGACCAGCCCAGGCAGGGCGCGTCGCACCGGCCGCCCTGGGCGCTGCCGAGGTCCCGCCCGGTGACGATGCCCTTCATGTAGCCGGCGTACTGGCTGACCAGCGGGTCGCGCAGGCCCAACTCCTGGCGGACCCGCTCCAGGCGCTCCGGGTTGCAGTTCTTGGGGCACATGCCGCTGACCGGGTCGCGGGGCAGGGCGAAGAACATCAGGAAGCTGAGCACGCTCACCGCGAACAGGGTGAGCGCCGCCGAGAGCAGCCGCTTGACCAGGAACCGCGCCACGGTGCAGCCCTCCTACCGGGACGACTTCGGGTCGAGCGCGTCGCGCAGCGCGTCCCCGAAGAGGTTGAAGGCGAAGACCAGCGCGAAGATCGTGACGCCGGGGAAGAAGACGTACGCCGGGTCGGTCTGGAGGTAGTCGAGGCTGCGGTAGATCATCCGGCCGAAGCTCGGCGTGGCGTCGGTGAGCCCGACCCCGATGAACGACAGTGCCGCCTCGCTGGTGACGTACGACGGCACGGCCAGCGAGAACGACACCAGGATGGGCGCCCAGAGGTTCGGCAGGAGCTGGCGGAACAGCATGTGCCCCAGCCCGGCCCCGCTGGCCCGGGCGGCCTCCACGAACTCCCGCTCGCGCAGCGCGATGACCTGCCCGCGCACGAGGCGGGCGGTGCTGGTCCAGCCGAACAGGGCGAAGATGGCGATGAGCACACCGATCTGGAACGCGGGCGGCACCTCCTCGCGCTGGCCGTAGAAGCGCAGCGCGATCGTCGGGGTCAGCGCCAACGCGATGATCAGGAACGGCATGGCCAGGGTCAGGTCGGTGATCCAGTTGACCACCGCGTCGAGCCAGCCGCCGAGGTAGCCGGCGAGGGTGCCGAGCACGACGCCGATCGCGGCGGTGATCACGGCGGCGGCGATCGCGATGAACAGCGACGTGCGCAGCCCGTGCACCATCCGGATGAAGATGTCCCGGCCCAGGCCCGGCTCCAGCCCGAACCAGTGCTCCCCGGTGACGCCGCCGGCGTAGCCGAGCGGCATGCCGAAGCCGTCGAGCCGGCCCTGGAACTGCTCGCGGGGGCCGATGCCGTACAGCGCCTCGATCAGCGGCACGGCGAGCGCGACCAGCAGGAAGAAGGCGAGCACCGCGGCGCTGACGACGGCCGTGCGGTCCCGGCGCAGCCGGGCCCAGGCGAGCTGGCCGGGCGACCGGCCGACGACGCGGGAGCCCCCGGGGCCGTCGCCGGTCGACTCGATCTCCGCGAGGGCCACGCCCTCGACCGGGGACAGGCTCACGCCGTCACCTCCGTACCGCTCGCGTCGCTCGCGCCGGTCGCGCCGCGCCCGTCCGGCTCCGGGAGGTCGCCGGCACCGTCGTGCCCCGGGAGGTCGCCGGCACCGGCCGGCTCCGGGAAGTGGCAGGCGACCGACTGCCCGCTGCCGTCGCGGGGCACCAGGGCCGGCTCCTCGGTGGCGCAGACGTCGCGGGCCTTGGGGCAGCGGGTGCGGAACCGGCAGCCCGACGGCGGGTCCAGCGGCGTCGGCACGTCGCCGGTGAGCCGGATCCGCCCGCCGGGGCCGAGCCGCGTCGGGTCCGGGACCGCCGACAGCAGGGCCCGGGTGTACGGGTGCCGGGGCCGCTCGTAGATGTCCGCCCGGTCGCCGATCTCCACGATCCGCCCCAGGTACATGACGGCGACCCGCTGGCAGAAGTGCCGCACCACCGCGAGGTCGTGGGCGATGAACACGAACGCCAGCCCGAGGTCGCGTTGCAGCTCGCGCAGCAGGTTGACGACCTGCGCCTGGATCGACACGTCGAGGGCGGAGACGGGCTCGTCGGCGACGATCAGCTTCGGCCGCAGCGCGAGGGCCCGGGCGATGCCGACGCGCTGGCGCTGCCCGCCGGAGAACTCGTGCGGGTAGCGGTTGTAGTGCTCGGGGTTGAGCCCGACCAGTTCCAGCAGCTCCTGCACCCGGCGGCGCACCCCGCCCGGCGGGTCGATCCCGTTGACCCGCAGCGGCATCGCCACGATCCGGCCCACGGTGTGCCGGGGGTTCAGCGACGCGTACGGGTCCTGGAAGATGATCTGGAGGTCCTGGCGCAGCGGGCGCAGCTCCCGCCGCCCGGCGTGGGTGATGTCGCGGCCGGCGAACTCGATGCGCCCGGCGGTCGGCTCCAACAGCCGCACCAGCAGCCGGCCGGTGGTGCTCTTGCCGCAGCCGGACTCCCCCACCAGGCCGAGCGTCTCGGCGGGGCGCACCGCGAAGTCGAGGCCGTCGACGGCCCGCACCAGGCCCGTGGCGCGGAACCCGGTGCGCACCGGGAAGTGCTTGGTCAGCCCGCTGACCCGCAGCAGCGGCTCGCTCATCGGGCCGCCCCCGTGGGCGCGACACCCTCGGCGTGCAGCCGGGCGCGCTCGTCGGCCGGCAGGTGGCAGGCCGCCAGGTGGCCGGGCTCGCCGGCCGGGGCCAGCGCCGGCACCTCGGCGCGCGAGCGGCCGCCGGTGCGGTCGGCGTACCGGCAGCGGGGGTGGAAGGCGCAGCCGGGCGGCAGGTCGATCAGGCTGGGCGGGTTGCCGGGGATGGGCGTCAGGTCCGCGTCGGCGTCGCCGTGCAGCGACGGCACGCTGGAGAGCAGACCCCAGGTGTACGGGTGCCGGGGCCGGCGCAGCACCTGCTCCGCGCTGCCGTGCTCGACGGCCCGGCCGGCGTACATGACCAGCACCTCGTCGGCGACCTGGCCGACCACGCCGAGGTCGTGGGTGATCAGGATGATCGCCGAGCGGAACTCGGCCTGGAGGTCGGCGAGCAGGTCGAGGATCTGCGCCTGCACGGTGACGTCGAGGGCGGTGGTCGGCTCGTCGGCGATCAGCAGGGCCGGGTCGTTGACCAGGGCCATGGCGATCATCGCCCGCTGCCGCATGCCGCCGGAGAACTCGTGCGGATACTGGTCGTAGCGCCGCTCCGGCTGGGGGATGCCGACCCGGCCGAGCATGTCGACGGCCCGCCGCCGGGCCTCCCGCCGCCCGGCCCGGCGGTGGTGCACCCGGTATGCCTCGGCGATCTGCCGACCGACGGTGTAGTAGGGGTGCAGCGCCGACAGCGGGTCCTGGAAGATCATCGCGACGTCCCGGCCGCGCAGCCGGCGGACGTCCTCTTCGGGCAGGCCGACGAGCTGCCGGCCGCCGACGGCGATCCCGCCGGTGACGGTGGTGCGCCTCGGGTCGTGCAGCCCGAGGATCGCCAACGAGGTGACGCTCTTGCCGGAGCCGGACTCGCCGACGACGGCGAGGGTGCGGCCCCGCTCGACGGCGAAGGAGACCCCGTCGACCGCGCGGACGGTGCCGTCGGCGGTGTCGAAGCGCACCCGCAGGTCGTCGACCCGCAGGTACGGGTCGGACGCCGGTGCCGGCTCGCCCACGACCACCTCCCCAGTGACGAAGAAGAGAAACTACAACAGATCACTGAGGCTGAAAATAAGCTACAGATCGAGGGCTGTCAGCGGTGCTGAGCGTAACGACTCGGCAACTCCCTCCGACACCCCTGATCGCGAGACCGGCGAAGCCGCACAGGTCGCACCTCGGGTGCGACCATGATGGGGGTGGCCGGGAGAGGATCCGTGCCCGATCGATCGAGGTGGGGGTGACCATGACCGCGGCGGTGTTCGACCACGACGGACCGTGGACCGAGGAGGAGTACCTCGCCCTCGGCGAGACGTCGCAACGGGTCGAACTCTTCGACGGGAGCCTCCACGTGACCCCAGCCCCCACCCCACGCCACCAGAACATCTCCGGCGAGCTACGTGCCGCCTTACGGACGCCGGCCCGCGACGCCGGGCTACGCGTCCTGGAAGCCGTGAACGTCCGGTTGAAGCCCGGTCGCATCCCCATCCCCGACCTCGTGATCACCGGTGAGATCGACTTCGACGAGCCCAACATCGAGGCGAGCGACGTGCGGCTGGTCTGCGAGATCATCTCGCCGAGCAACGCGTCCACCGACAAGGTGCTCAAGATGCACTACTACGCCGCCGCAGGCATCCCGTGGTACCTGCTGATCGAGCAGCAGAGCGGGACGCTGCACCTCTACCGCCGGCAGGGCGGGCACTACATCGAGCAGTCGGTCGCCGCCGTGGGCGAGGTGCTGGAGTTGGTGGAGCCCGTCCGGGCGAAGATCCGGCCCGAGGATCTCGTCCCCTGACGGATGTCGGTCCCGTCCCCTAGGGTCGGGCGCATGAGCGAGCGCCAGCGAGCGAACCATCCATCTGGCCCGGTGTCTCAGGCTGGCCCGGTGTCTCAGCGCGGCGGAGCGTCGTCATGACCGGATTCGATGCGGCGTCCGCCGCCGTGCAGGCCGCCCTCGACGCGGGCGCGCGCTACGCCGACGCCCGGGTGATGCACCGCCGCTACGAGTCGATGTCGGCCCGCAACGGCGACGTCGAGGAGCTGACCCAGGACGAGAGCCTCGGGCTGGGCGTCCGGGCACTGGTGGGGTCGGGCTGGGGCTTCCACGCCGTACCGGAGCTGTCGGACGCCACCGCCCGCGACGCCGGCCGGCGGGCCGCGCTGATCGCCGCCGCGAGCGCCCGGGTCCCCGGCCCGCCGGTCGACCTGGTGCCGGCCGAGCCGGTCGTCGCGAGCTGGTCCTCGGCGTGCGAGGTGGACCCGCTCGGGGTGGCCCTGTCCGCCAAGGGTGACCTGCTGGTCGGGGCGACCGCGACGATGCGGGAGCACGGCGCCGACCTGGCCGAGGGCCTCTACCAGGTGTGGGACACGACGAAGTGGTTCGTCTCCAGCGAGGGCCACCGCATCGACCAGCGCATCCGCGAGTGCGGCGGCGGCATCTCGGCCACCTCGATCGGCGACGGCGAGACCCAGCGCCGGTCCTACCCGAGCTACCGCGGCCAGTACGGCACGACCGGCTGGGAGCTGGTCACCCGGCTCGACCTGGCCGCGCACGCCGCCCGGGTCGCCGAGGAGAGCCGGGCGCTGCTCACCGCGCCCGAGTGCCCGGCGGGCGAGACCGACCTGATCCTCGGCGGCGAGCAGCTCGCGTTGCAGATCCACGAGTCCGTCGGGCATGCCATCGAGTTGGACCGCATCCTCGGCTGGGAGGCCGCCTTCGCCGGCACGTCCTGGCTGGACCTGGCGCAGCTCGGCTCGCTGCGCTATGGCTCCGAGCTGATGAACGTCACGATCGACCCGACCATCCCGGGCGCGCTGGGCAGCTTCGGCTTCGACGACGAGGGCTCCCCGGCGGTGCGGCGCGACGCGGTGCGCGAGGGCCGGTGGGTGGGAGTGCTCGCCGGCCGTGACTCGGCCGCCGTCGCCGGCCTGGACTACGGCGGCAGCGTACGCGCCGACGGCTGGGCGCGGCTGCCGATGGTGCGGATGACGAACGTCGGGCTGGAGCCCGGCCCGCACACCCTCGACGAGATCGTCGCCGCCACCGACGACGGGGTGCTGATGGACATCAACCGCTCCTGGTCGATCGACGACAAGCGGCTCAACTTCCAGTTCGGCTGCGAGATCGGCTGGGAGGTGAAGCGGGGCCGGCGGGGACGGATGCTGCGCAACCCGACCTACACGGGCATCGGCCCGCTGTTCTGGCGCTCGATGGACATGCTCTCGGCCGAGACCGTCGCCTGGGGCACGCCCAACTGCGGCAAGGGCCAGCCCGGCCAGGTCGGCCACACGGGTCACCCGGCCGCGCCGGCCCGGTTCCGCAACGTCCGAGTGGGGGTGCGCGCGTGAGCGAGCGAATCAGCAGGCTCGGTGCGGTGAGGTCTCCCGCGGCCGCCGAACGCAGCGGGGTGGTCGCATGAGCGAGGACGTGCTGGGGCTCGCCGACCAGGTGGTCGACCTGGTCCGCCGGCTGGCCGGGCCGCAGGCCGAGGCGGAGGTGGTGGTCACCCGCGCCGACCTGGCGCTGACCCGGTTCGCCAACTCCTTCGTGCACCAGAACGTCGCCGAGTCGGGCGTCTCCGTGCGGCTGCGCGTGCACGCCGACGGGCGCACGGCGGCCGGCGGCGGCAGCATGGTCACCCCGGAGGGGCTGGCCGCCCTGGTCGAGCGGGTCCTCGCGGCGGCCCGCCTCTGCCCACCGGATCCGGCCTGGCCGGGGCTGACCCCGCGCTCGCCGGTGCCCGCCGCCCCGGCCTGGGACGAGGCCACGGCCTTCGCCGAGCCGGGCGAGCGCGCCGAGCGGGTGCGCGCCTTCGTCGACGCCGTGGGTGGGCTGGAGGCCGCCGGCTACTGCCGCACCGGCTACCGGGCGGCGGCGTTCGCCAACTCCACCGGGCACTCGGCGCAGGGCGTCGCCGCTGCGGCGGCGATGGACGGCATCGCCCGCACCGGCGGCGCGGACGGGGTGGCCCGGCTGCACGTCGACCGGCTCGCCGACCTCGACGGGGCGGCGCTGGGGGCCCGGGCCGCCGCGAAGGCGCGGGCGGCCGTGGACCCGGTCGAGCTGCCCCCGGGCCGCTACGAGGTGGTGCTGGAGCCGGCCGCCGTCGCCGACCTGCTGCACAACTTCGCCATGTGGGGCTTCAACGGCAAGCGGCACGCCGAGCGGCAGTCCTTCGCCGAGCCGGGCGTGGCCCAGTTCGACCCGGCGGTCACGCTGGTCGACGACCCGCTCGCCGGGTCGGGTCTGCCGTTCGACGTGGAGGGCACGGGCCGGCGGGCCCTGACGCTCGTCGACGCCGGCACCACCGTCGCCGTGGCGCACGACCGGCGCAGCGGCGCGGCGGCCGGGGTGGGCTCGACCGGGCACGCGTCGCCGGAGGCGGCCACCTTCGGCCCGATGCCGGCCAACCTGCGGCTGTCGGGCCCCGCTCCGGCGGGCGGCGACGGCGCTCCGGCGCACGCGCCGGCCGGCGGCTACCGGGCTCAGCACGCCGCCGGGGCAGGGCGCGGCGACGGGGCAGGGCACGGGTCGCCGACGCCGGCGGGGCCGCTGGTCGACGACGCCACGGCCGACCTGGTCGCCGGGATGGAACGGGGCCTGCTGGTCAGCGACCTGTGGTACACCCGGGTGCTGGACACGAAGAGCCTGGTGATCACGGGGCTGACCCGCAACGGGGTGTGGCTCGTGGAGGGCGGGGTGCCGGTGCGGGCGGTGCAGAACTTCCGGTTCACCGAGTCCTACCCCCGGGCGCTGGGCCCGGGGGCCGTGCTCGGGATCGGCCGCCGGGCGGTCCGGCAGCCGGACCGGTTCGACGGCGTCTGGTGGGACGCGCCGGCGCTGCGGCTGGCGTCCTGGAACTTCACCGGGGGCGCGTCCGGCTGACCCGCGCGGATGATCCTCGCCGGTTCTGGCGGCAGCCGGAGAGTGAGGTTCTTAACATCCGACATCGATCGTGTTGCGGGGACTTTTCCGCAGGCCGGACACACGGGACACTCCCTTGCGCGGACGGCCCACGGAGATCGGCGTAACGTGTGTCAACTAGCTGCGCCGGTACGGCCGGTGTGGTCGTTGGTGTGCGCGGTGAGGTGGCAGCGGGTACGGGGTCGCCGGTCCGCGTGCCGACCGGAACAACTGCCGCCCGTGAGGGCCCCGTCAGGGAGACGACCGAATGACTTCAACGGCAACGAGGCCGCGGGGAGCGCGAGCGCGCGCCGCCATAGCGGCGAAGACGTTGCGGACGGACCGGTGGTGGTTCGCTCCGCTGATCACCGTCATCGGGCTCAGCGCCTGGGTGGCGTACGCGACGGTCCGGGTCTTCATGCACAAGTGGTACTGGGTCGAGCAGTACCACTACCTGACCCCGTTCTACTCCCCGTGCGTCACGGACCGGTGCGTCGAGGGGGCCGCCCACTTCGGCAGGTTCCTGCCCGGCTGGTGGATCATCCCGGACGCGGCGCTGACCCTGCCGTTCCTGCTGCTGTTCCGGCTCACCTGCTACTACTACCGCAAGGCCTACTACCGGTCGTTCTGGCTGTCGCCGCCGGCCTGCGCCGTGCCGGACAAGCACGACAGCTACTCGGGCGAGACCCGGTTCCCGCTGCTGGGCCAGAACCTGCACCGCTACTTCTTCTACGCCGCCGCGATCATCTCGCTGATCAACACCTGGGACGCGGTGCTGGCCTTCCACTCGCCGGAGGGCTTCGGCTTCGGGCTGGGCAACGTCGTCCTGCTGGTCAACGTGGTCATGCTGTGGGCGTACACGATCTCCTGCCACTCCTGCCGGCACATCATCGGCGGGCGGCTCAAGCACTTCTCCAAGCACCCGGTGCGATACAAGGCCTGGACCGGCGTGTCCTGGCTGAACGTCCGGCACATGCAGCTCGCGTGGATCACCCTCGGCACCCTGGCGCTGACCGACTTCTACGTCATGGCGGTCGCGGCCGGCTGGTTCAACGACCTGCGGTTCATCAACTAGAGGGCCTGACATGACGACCACGAATCGCATCGAACGACACCACTACGACGTCGTCGTGATCGGGGCCGGCGGCGCCGGCCTGCGCGCGGCGATCGAGGCCCGGCTCGCGGGCAAGAAGACGGCGATCATCTCGAAGTCGCTGTTCGGCAAGGCGCACACCGTGATGGCCGAGGGCGGCGCGGCCGCCGCCATGGGCAACGTCAACAGCCGGGACAACTGGCAGGTGCACTTCCGCGACACCATGCGCGGCGGCAAGTTCCTCAACAACTTCCGGATGGCCGAGCTGCACGCGAAGGAGTCGCCGCAGCGCATCTGGGAGCTGGAGACGTACGGCGCGCTGTTCGACCGCACCAAGGACGGGAAGATCTCGCAGCGCAACTTCGGTGGCCACGAGTATCCCCGGCTGGCGCACGTCGGCGACCGGACGGGTCTGGAGCTGATCCGCACCCTCCAGCAGAAGATCGTCTCCCTCCAGCAGGAGGACAAGGCGGAGTTCGGCTCGTACGACGCCCGGATCAAGGTGTTCGCCGAGACGACGATCACCGAGCTGCTGCTCGACGGCGACAAGGTCGCCGGGGCGTTCGGCTACTACCGGGAGTCGGGCGAGTTCATCCTGTTCGAGGCCCCGGCCGTGGTGCTGGCCACCGGTGGCGTCGGCCGGTCCTACAAGGTCACGTCGAACTCCTGGGAGTACACGGGCGACGGGCACGCGCTGGCCCTGCGCGCCGGGGCGACGCTGATCAACATGGAGTTCCTCCAGTTCCACCCGACCGGCATGGTGTGGCCGCCCTCGGTGAAGGGCATCCTGGTCACCGAGTCGGTGCGCGGCGACGGCGGCATCCTGAAGAACTCCGACGGCAAGCGGTTCATGTTCGACTACGTCCCGGACGTGTTCCGCAAGCAGTACGCGGACAACGAGGCCGAGGCCGACCGCTGGTACAAGGACCCGGACAACAACCGGCGTCCGCCGGAGCTGCTGCCCCGCGACGAGGTGGCCCGGGCGATCAACAGCGAGGTCAAGGCCGGTCGGGGCACGCCGGCCGGCGGCGTCTACCTCGACATCGCGTCCCGGCTGCCGGCCGAGGAGATCCGTCGCCGCCTGCCGTCGATGTACCACCAGTTCAAGGAGCTGGCCGACGTCGACATCACCAAGGAGCCGATGGAGGTCGGCCCGACCTGTCACTACGTGATGGGCGGCGTCGAGGTGGACCCGGACTCGGGCGCCGCCTTCGGCACGGTGCGCGGGCTGTTCGCCGCCGGTGAGGTGTCGGGCGGCATGCACGGCTCCAACCGGCTCGGCGGCAACTCGCTGTCGGACCTGCTGGTCTTCGGCAAGCGGGCGGGCGGCCACGCGGCGTCGTACGCTGATCAGTTGACCTCGCGCCCGAAGGTGTCGATCGGCGCGGTCGAGGCGGCCGTGGAGACGGCGCTCGCGCCGTTGCAGCGCGACACCGGGGAGAACCCGTACCACCTCCAGCAGGACCTCCAGGCGGTCATGGGGGATCTGGTCGGGATCATCCGCCGGGAGGGCGAGCTGGCCGACGCGCTGGTCAGGCTGGCCGAGCTGCGCGAGCGGGTGGCGAAGGTCAGCGCGGCCGGCGGGCGGCGCTACAACCCGGGCTGGCACCTCGCGCTGGACCTGCGCAACATGCTGGTGGTCTCGGAGTGCACCGCGAAGGCGGCGCTGGAGCGGCAGGAGTCGCGCGGCGGCCACACCCGGGAGGACTTCCCGGCGATGGACCCGAAGTGGCGCATGGTGAACCTGGTCTGCGCCCTGGACGGCGACACGGTGCGGCTGACCCACAAGCCGCTGCCGAAGATGCGCGCCGAGCTGGTCGCCCTGTTCGACCGGGCCGAACTGGCCAAGTACCTGACCGACGAGGAGCTCGCGGACTTCGACGCCCTCGCTGAGGAGGCGGGCAAGTAATGGGAACCAAGCGTCACTTCAGGATCTGGCGGGGCGACGAGAGCGGCGGCGACCTGCAGGACTACCAGGTCGAGGTCAACGAGGGCGAGGTGGTCCTCGACGTCATCCACCGGCTCCAGGCCACCGACGCGCCGGACCTGGCCTGCCGGTGGAACTGCAAGGCCGGCAAGTGCGGCTCCTGCTCGATGGAGATCAACGGGATGCCCAAGCTGGGCTGCATGACCCGGATGTCGACGTTCGAGGAGGCCGAGACCGTCACGGTCACCCCGCTGCGCACGTTCCCGATCATCCGGGACCTGGTCACCGACGTCTCGTTCAACTACGAGAAGGCGCGGGAGACCCCGGCGTTCGCGCCGCCGGCCGGGGTCGCCCCGGGCGAGTACCGGATGCAGCAGGTCGACGTCGAGCGCTCGCAGGAGTTCCGCAAGTGCATCGAGTGCTTCCTGTGCCAGAACGTCTGCCACGTGGTCCGCGACCACGAGGAGAACAAGCAGGCGTTCTCGGGTCCCCGGTTCTTCATCCGGGCCGCCGAGCTGGACATGCACCCGCTCGACGCGAAGACCGACCGCAAGGAGTACGCGCAGGCGGAGCAGGGCCTCGGCTTCTGCAACATCACCAAGTGCTGCACCGAGGTCTGCCCCGAGCACATCAAGATCACTGACAACGCGATCATCCCCATGAAGGAGCGCGTGGTCGACCGCAGGTACGATCCCCTGGTATGGCTCGGTAGCAAGATCTTCCGGAGGGGTCAGGTGCCTCAGACCAGCGTGACCAGCGCCTCGCACAGCGGCGCCGTGCACTCCCACGCCGCCGCCGGCGGGGTCCACTCGCACGCGGGTGGCTCCCACGACCAGGCCGCCGAGGCGCAGGCCCAGGCCGGCGTCAACTGGCACCGCGAGGTGCCGAAGCCGACCGCCCCGGCCGTGGACGACAACGGCAAGCTGCCGCTGACGGAGCTCACCTTCGACCGGGCCGCCGCGCCGTCGCCGTTCGGCGACGACGTGCAGTTCCCGCTGCCGCCGGAGCACCTCAACTTCGCCCACCCGGAGCAGGACAAGCACTGACCACGGCGAGACGGCGGGGGCTGGCGGCGCAGGCCGCCGGCCCCCGTCGGCGTTTCCGGGGTCGTCGCCCGCCTGGTCCTGCCGCCCCTGTTGCCCGACCGTCCCCGCTCCCCTGCTGCCCGTCGGCTTCAGTCGGTGGCGAGCAGGGGGCGCAGGGCGGCGACGATAGGGGCGTCGGCGGGCAGCCAGGTCACGGTGTCCAGCTCGGCCGCAGAGAGCCAGCGCAGCGCCGAGTGCTCCAGGGCCTTCGGCCGGTCGCCGTGCAGCAGGCGGGCCGCGTACACCTTCAGCACCGAACGGCCGTGGGCCATCCGCACGTTGCGGCCGACCCGGTCGCCGATCTCCACGCGTACGGCCAGCTCCTCGGCGCACTCGCGGACCAGGGCGGCGGTCTCGCTCTCGCCCGGCTCGACCTTGCCGCCGGGGAACTCCCACATGCCGGCCACCTCGGGCGGGGCCGACCGGGCGCAGGCGAGCACCCGCCCGTCGGCGATGATCGCCGCGCCGACGACCACCTTCGGGTCCCGTCGCTCGGTCTGTCCGCTTTCGTTAGCCCGTTCGGTCCGCACGGGCTCCCAGCGTGCCAGATCAATAGGCGGTTTGGGTACCGTGGCCGTCCGCTAGGCCAGTAGAAGTGGGAAGTGTGGGCGTGGACACACCCTCGGTCGGACGACAGACTGGGGTTACCGACTTAGACACGGGACGGCGACGATTTGGCCACAAGCCGGCAACGACGCCTGGGAGGTGCGGTGATGCGGGTGCTGTTCAGGAGCCGGGCGAAGCACGACTACCTGAGCGACGCACTCACCCTGCTGACCGGGTGGACCCGAGAGGGCGAGCAGATCCGGCGCACGCTGGAGATCGACGACACCCAGCACGCCGCGCTGACCGAACGGGTCAAGGTGGTCGCCGACGCCCTGCACCTGCGCCCCGAGATCAGCCGCCGCGACGACCGGACGCAGATCCGGGTCGGGCACGGCGACGGCGCGCCGCTGAGCGAGGGCGAGGTCCTGCTGGCCGCCCGCATCGAGGACGCGTACCGCACCGTCACCGGCTCCTGAGCGGTCGCCTGTTTGGCGGGCCCGCCTACCGTGGGGTCATGGCGAATGCGACATACGACCGCAAGGAGCAGTTCCAGCAGATCCAGAGCGGCCTGCTCACGGGTGAGCAGATCATCGCCGTCTACGACGCCGTCGGCACCGGCACCGGGTTCATCGGCCTCACCGACCGGCGGGTGATCATCCAGGACCGCTCCTTCGTCGGCAAGCGGTACGCGATCACCAGCATCCCCTACTCGAAGATCACCAGCGTGAGCGTGGTGAGCAACAAGTCGTGGGGCGGGGAGTTCTTCTCCACCGGCTCGATCGCCATCCACGTCGGCACGCACACGTACGAGGTCGAGTTCCGGGGCGCGCAGAAGAGCCACCACGTGCACAACGTGATCCTGCACTACATCTCCTGACCGGGCCCGAGGCCGGCTCCGGCCCTGTCCCGGGGTCGACCCGGTGGCCTACCGTCAGGACATGACTACACTGGCGGTTCTCTTCGGGGCGGCCCTGGCGCTGATCGTGGGCGCGTTCCTGGTGGTCGCCTGGCGCGACCGGCGGCGGCAGTCGTCGCCGGAGGACTCGGCGGCGGCCCGTGCGGCAGCCGCCGACCAGCAGCGCTACGCCGCCGAGCGGCACGGCCACCAGGGCGACGTGGGACGCAGCGGCCAGATGCAGGGCCACCTCTGACCCGTCGACCCGCCCGCCCCGCCGCCCCGAGCCCGCCCCGGTGGGTCGCCCGGCTTGCCGGGCGACCCACCGGGGTCAGGGTCAGCTCCAGGTCAGCTTGAGCAGTTCCCAGCCGCCTTCCGGGATGTCGTCGGTCGGGTCCGTACGCAGGTTCATCGGGTTGCCCATGCCGAGGTAGAGGGTCTTCCCGTCAGTGATCATGGTGCGGAAGCCGTAGTTGAGCTGGTTGCCCAGCCCCTTCGTGTCCACCGCCGTCGCCGGGTGCAGGTTCGAGTCGAACATGAACAGGTCGCCGCCGTAGAGCTCCGGGTCGATCGTGATCGGATCCAGCCCGTCGCTCAGCCCCTCGACCGCGCCGCTGAAGCCCAGCTGCGCCGCCGTCTGCGGCAGCAGGTCCTTGGCGAGATAGCTCCAGTCCATCGTGCCGACGAAGAGCCGGCCGTCGGTGACGGCCATGGTCCAGGTGTAGTTCGTGTAGATGTTGCCGAACCCCATCCGCCCGAACTGCGCGCTGTAGCCGGTGGTCATGTTCTCCCAGCCGCCCGCGCCGGCGTTCGCCTGCGCGTTGTAGACGGGCAGTTGCGGCTCGCCGTAGAGCAGGTCCACGTCCTCGATCAGGTCGATCCCGCCGAGGAGCGGGCCGAACCCCCGGCCCCGGAAGATGCTGACCGCCCGCTGGGTGTTCTCCAGCGTGTCCCGGGCCGCGTACTCGTCGGCCGGCGGGTACATGGCGGCGACCACGCTCGTCGACTTCATCGGCACGTGCATCGTGCCCCAGTAGAGGTAGCCGCCGTAGGAGACCAGCGCGCCGAGCCCGTAGGTGGTGGCGATCAGCGGATCCGGCTCGTACTGCTGGACGCTCCAGACCTGCTCCCAGCCGGTGACGTCGTCCGTGGTCAGGCCGGGCGCGCCGTTCTTCAGCGGCGGGCTCATCCACACCCCGGCGATGGTGGGGTCGACGTCCTGGATCGGCCGGACGCCGAGGCGTTCGAGCAGCGGGTCGAGGACGGTGTGCGGCGGGTTTCCGCCCGCCGACCCGCCCGCCGGGCCGCCCGCCAGCGAGCCGCCGCCGCTCCACGCCGACCAGGTGCTGACGAAGATCCGGCCGTCGTGCTCGGTCAGGTCGGCGATCTGGGCCGGGAGCTTGCCGACCTCGACGAAGTTGAACGGGTTGGTCCGGTCGCCGGCCCAGCGCAGCAGGTATCCGCCGTCCTTGCCGTTGGCACCCACCCCGACGCCCGCGTAGAGGACGCCGTCGGCCACCAGGAAGTGGCGGATGTTGCCGTACTTGGTGAAGTTGGCCGAGCCGAGATAGTCGCCGGTGACGGTGTCGAAAGCGAACATGTTGACCGTCGCGCCGAGGGCCGGCCCGGCGAGGAAGACGACTCCCTGGTTGGTCCCGCCGGCCCGCAGTCCCAGCGTCCGCTTCAACCGGTTCAGGTCGTCGGTCGACCGGTTCTTGATGACGTCCGTCTTCTCGGTGAGCACACCGGAGGCGAGATCGTGGACGTAGACCCGGGGTTGCCGGTGATCGCCGACATTTGTCGGCATGGTCGGATTCTGCACCACGATCTGACTGCTCGCGTATTCGCACACGTAGTCGTCGTACAGCCGGGGCGTCGGCTGGGCGAGAGTGGTGCCGGCGACGATGCAGTTCACATTCGCCCCGGTGCCGAACCACAGCCGGCCGTTCGCCTGGGCGAGCGACCACACGTACGCCTGGTTGACCTTGGCCTGCCCCTGCGCGCAGGGCGGCCCGGCCGGGTAGGGCACCCCGACCCCGGCGAAGCACTCGTCGGGAGTGGCCTTGGCCAGCAGTTGGTGCTGGAAGGTCGGCGTCGAGTCCGGCAGCAGCACGCCGCGCCCGGCACCCGCCGCGGACGGGACGGCGACGAGAACCGGCAGGACGCCGAGCAACACGGCGGACAGTAGCCGCCATCGAGACATTCTGGGCCGATGCATCGCTAACCTCTCCTCAAACGAAGCCCATTAGTAGTGATGCACGGCAATGGCGTCGGTCATCGAAAGATGCAGCCACCACGGGGACGGAGGCGTGGTCGCCAGTCGCAGCAATCGGCGCACGAGCATTGCCCGCAATGCATCTTGGTGGCGATTCGACACAGCGGCTCTGGTGGATAGCTTGCTCTGATTTCGAGCGCCCATAGCGTACCGTCGGCGACCGCTCTTGTCAGCCACCCAAAGACACCGGGCGACTACCGGGAGCTTCGTAGTCGAATTCCCCGAATGCCGGCGAACCGAGCGGCGGCCGCCTGCCTCAGCGAGCCGGACGGCGGGCGCAGGGGCCGTCGTGGTCGGCGCGGAGCAGGCAGCGCCGGCCGCCGGGCAGCCGCAGGTCGCAGAAGACCCGATGCCGTACGCCCTGCTCGTCCTCCGCCGACACCGTGGTCTCCCCCGGGTCCGCGCAGGAGAGCACCCCCGCCCAGCGGGCCACCACCCGGGCGAGGCGCACCGCGCCGGTCAGGGCTCGCCTGATCACCCTTGATCCACACCACGTCGGGGACATGGTCCGGTCGGGGGCCGGTTGATACCGCCATGTCCCCGACATGGAGTTGATCAACGCTCAGTCGCGCGGATGATCGGGAATACTCGTACCCATGCGGCGTCGACTGTCCACCATGATCGGCAGGCTGCGCACGGCCGGCGGCACGCGCAGGCGCTGGCGTTGGCTGCGCCGCGCCGCCGTCGCGGGCGTCGTCGGGGCGGCGTTGCTGACCGGCGGCACCGTGGCCAGCGTGACATGGATCCGCGACGGCGCGCAGGGGCACATCTTCGCCGAGGCGGACGTCCCGGAGGCCCCCGTCGCCCTGGTGCTCGGCACGAAGGTGCACCCGGACGGGACGCCGTCGCCGTTCCTCACCGCCCGGCTGGAGATCGCCCGGCGGCTGTTCGTCGCCGGGAAGGTGCGCGCCGTCCTGCTCTCCGGCGACAACATGAACGCCGACTACGACGAGCCGACCGCGATGCGGCGCTGGCTGCTCGACAACGGGGTGCCGGCGGAGAAGATCGTGCTGGACTACGCGGGCTTCGACACGTACGACTCGTGCGCCCGCGCGAAGCGGATCTTCGGGGTGGAGCGGGCCACGGTGGTGACGCAGTCCTTCCACCTGCCCCGCGCCGTGGCGGTGTGCCGGCGGCTCGGCGTCGACGCCAGCGGGGTGGGCGACGAGACCGCCCGCGCGTACGCCAGGACGTGGCAGATCAGCTCCACCCGGGAGTACGGGGCCTGCGTGAAAGCCGCCGTCGACCTGCTCTCCGGCCGCGACCCCGCGCACCTCGGCCGCCGCGAGACCGGCGTCGACGACGCCCTGCGCGGCGCCTGAGTCGGACTCGTCCCGCCGACCGTCCAGGAACGCGGCGGGATCAGGCGGGGACGGTGCCGACCCGGATGCGGTTGCCGTCGGGGTCGGTGAGCTGGAACTCCCGGCCCCAGTCCCGCTCGGCGATCTCGACGCCGCCGCAGTCCGCCGCGACCGCGTCGACGTCGTCGACGTACAGGTAGAGCGAGGTGCCCGGCCGGGCGTCCCCCGCGTGCTCCGACAGGTGCACCTCGATGCCGCCCCGCGCGATGCTCACGTATCTCGGCAGCTCCGGCGCGAACCGGTGCTCCCACTGCTTGCGGAAGCCGAGCCGGGCATACCACCCGGCGGTCGCCTCCGCGTCCGCGACCCGCAACACGGGTGCCAGTCGTTCCGTCATCCGCACAGTGTGCACGTCAGGACCGACACCCCCGAGGGCTTCAGGAGACGTCGCTGAAGCGCCGCAGGGTCCAGCGGGGCGGCGGCCAGCCCGTCGGATCGCCGTCGGTGGTCCACTCGGTGATCGAGGCCGGCGCCACCTCCATGTCGAACGCCCGGAACAGCGGCTGGGCGGCGAGCGCGTGGAAGGACGCCTCGACCGTCTCGGTGTGCCCGACCAGCACGGCCGTGCCGCCCCAGTGCCGGTGGGCGATGTCCATGATCGCGCGGCTGACGCGGACGACCAGCTCGGCCCAGCTCTCGTTGCCCTCCTCGAACGGCCGGAACACGCCGCCGCCCTCGACGGCGTGCTCGGTCTGGAACTGGGCGGTGGGCAGCCCGTCGGCGTACGGCGGGGTGTGCCAGGCGCAGAGCCCGCAGTCGGGCACCGGGCTGACGCCCAGCGCCTCGGCGATGGGCCACGCGGTCTCGACGGTCCGGCGCAGCACCGAGGAGTAGACCGCCACCGGCCCGGCGACGGCGAGTTCGTCGCGGAGCCGGTCGGCCAGCCGGCGCGCCTGCTGATGGCCAGAGTCGGTCAGTCCCCGGCAGCCACCGGGGCCACCCACGACATCCTCGACCTTGTGCACCGACTCGCCGTGCCGGACGAAGAGGAGCCGAGTTCGCATCAGGACATCATGTCCTGCCCCGGGGCACCCTGTCGATCAAGCAGCGGCAACGTTCAGTACGCCACGCGGTACCAGTGGGCCGTCTCGCCGGGGATCGGCGTCAGTCGAACGGCAGGCCCGCCCGGGTCGTCGAAGATGCGCACCCCTGCGCCGAGCAGCACCGGAGCGAAGAAGATCAGGACTTCGTCGAGCAGCCCGGCGCGGACGCACTGGCGGGCGACCTCCGCGCCGAGGACGTTGACGTACCTGTCGCCGGCGGCCTCCCGGGCCTGCGCCACGGCGCTGGGCAAATCGCCGACGAACGTGATCCCCGGGTGCGGCTCGGCCGGTGGCCGGTGGGTGAGGACGAACACCGGGCCGTGGTACTGCCCGCCGAACGCGCCCTCCTTGTCGGTGCCCCGGTTGGGGTCGCCGCCGCCGAAGGTGCCGTTGCCGGCGAGGATCGCGCCGACCCCGGCCAGCAGGCGGTCCGCCGTCGGGTTCTCGCCCGTCAGGTGCTCGGTCAGCCAGGACATGTCCCCGCCGGGGCCGGCGATGTAGCCGTCGAGCGACGCCGTCGCCGAGTACAGCAGCTTGGCCATGGTGCTCCGTTCGTCGGTGGTCGGTCGGGTGGACCGCCGCCGGCCGGCGAACTCATCGGCGGAGCGGCCTCAGACGTTGAAGCGGAACTCCACCGGGTTGCGTCGCCGATCAACAGCTTGACGCACCGTCGCGACCATCGGAGAACCCGCCTACAGCGCTATGGCCCGCACCCGCCGCCCGCACAGCTTGACCATGTCGTCGACATCGGAGGTCAGGACCGCCACCGGTGCGGGTAGCCGTAGCGCCACCTCGGCGACCATGGCGTCGACGGCGTACTTGTGCCCGTGCAGCCCTGCCGCCTTCAGCAGCCCGGCACTGCGGCGGGCACTCTCCTTCGTCACCGCCTCGACTCGGATTCGGGACAGCAACCAGTCCAGCCGCGCGATGTCCAGACCGGAGTGGGAGACCTCGATGATGGTGGCCGCCGACATGGCGAGGTCGACCCCGTCACGCTCCGCCTGCTCGAACAGGCGCATTACCTTTCGATCCTGGTCGATCCACCTTGAGAAACCCTGCGAGTCGAGCACCAGCGACTCAAGGCTCACGCCGCGCGCCCGATCTCCTCGGTTCCGTGCAACAGCGCCCGAGCCTCGGCCATCTCCTCGTCAGTGAACGCCCCGAGCTCGTCTTGGTAGCGGTCCAACTCCTCCCGGAGAAGCCTGCGCCGCTCGGCCCGCTCGGCCAGCTCGGTGAGGTAGCCGGAGACGTTGTCGGTGTGGGCCTTCATGCTCTCCAGCAGCTCTGCCGGCAGCGTGATGGTGACCTTCTTCGTCCTCGCCATTCATCGACCATACCACGGTGTTACCACCGCTGAACCGAACCGATCCGAGGCGCGCGCATGACCTGACCGGCCTCAGACGTTGAAGCGGAACTCCACGACGTCGCCGTCCTGCATGACGTACTCCTTGCCCTCGATGCGGACCTTGCCCGCCGCCTTCGCCGCCGCCATCGAGCCGGCCGCGACCAGGTCGTCGTAGGAGACCACCTCGGCCTTGATGAACCCGCGCTGGAAGTCGGAGTGGATGACCCCCGCGGCCTCCGGGGCGGTCGCGCCGACCGGGACCGTCCAGGCCCGCGCTTCCTTGGGCCCGGCCGTGAGGTACGTCTGGAGCCCCAGCGTGCGGAAGCCGACCCGGACGAGCTGGTCGAGCCCCGGCTCGGACTGCCCGATGGACTCCAGCAGCTCGCGGGCCTCCTCCTCGGGCAGGTCCACCAGCTCGGACTCGATCTTGGCGTCCATGAAGACCGCCTCGGCCGGGGCGACCAGGGCGCGCAGCTCGTCGAGGAACTCGGCGTTGGCCAGCTCGGCCTCGTCGACGTTGAAGACGTAGAGGAACGGCTTGGTGGTGAGCAGGTGCAGCTCGCGCAGGTGCTCCAGGTCGATCTTGGCGGGGGCCGCGCCGGCGTACAGGGTCGTGCCGCCGTCGAGGACCTCGACGGCCTGCTTCGCGGCGGTCACGGCGGCGGCCCGGTCCTTGCGGAGCTTGGCCTCCTTCTCCAGCCGGGGCAGCGCCTTCTCCAGCGTCTGGAGGTCGGCCAGGATCAGCTCGGTGTTGATCGTCTCGATGTCGTCGGCCGGGGAGACCTTGCCGTCGACGTGCACCACGTTCGGGTCGGAGAAGGCGCGCACCACCTGGCAGATCGCCGACGCGTCCCGGATGTTCGCCAGGAACGCGTTGCCCCGCCCCTGCCCCTTCGACGCGCCCCGGACCAGGCCGGCGATGTCGACGAACGACACCGGCGCGGGCAGGACCTTCTGCGAGGAGAAGATCTCGGCCAGCTTGGTCAGCCGCTCGTCCGGCAGCCCGACGACGCCGACGTTGGGCTCGATGGTGGCGAAGGGGTAGTTCGCCGCGAGCACGTCGTTCTTGGTCAGCGCGTTGAACAGGGTGCTCTTGCCGACGTTGGGCAGGCCGACGATCCCGATGGTGAGGCTCACGGCCGGCCAGTCTACGCGGCCGACCCCCGTCGGCTCCGGTCAGCTCGCCCCACCGGGTCGCCGGCCGCCTCCGGTCGGCTCACCTCACCCGGCCAACAGGCGCGGCTCGATCCGGGCCTCCCGGACCTCGCCGTCGGCGGCGCGAGTGACCTCGTACGCGGCGACGCCCGGCCGGTCGGCGACCGCCTCGACCAGGCGGGTGCCCCGGTAGACCAGCCCGACGCCGTCGTCGGTGCAGTGGCTCGTCGGCAGCGTGCCGTCGGCGACCAGCGCGTGCATCAGGGGTCGCCGCTGCTCCTCGCTGTCGTAGTGCACCCCGTTGCCGTACGGCAACCAGCCCAGGCCGTCGGTGAAGCCGCGCAGCCGAGGGCCGAAGCTGTCGGTGGCGCCGCCGAGGTGCCAGCAGATCGAGCCGGCGGAGACCCCGGCCAGCACCACCCCGGCCTGCCAGCACTCGTGCAGGATCTCGTCGAGGCCGTGCACCCGCCACACAGCGCACAGGTTGGCGACGCTGCCGCCGCCGACCCAGAGCACGTCCTGGGCGAGCAGGTGCGCCCGGACGTCGTCGACGTTCGGCATCGGGAACAGCGCCAGGTGCGACGCCCGGAACCGGGTGCCGGCGAAGGCCGCGTGGACGGCGGCGATGGAGGCGTCCCGGTCGCCGACGGCCTGGCCGAGGTAGCACAGCCGGGGCTCGGGACCGGCCCCGGCCAGCTCGGCGGCCAGCTCGAAGACCGGCCCGGGGCGCAGGTCGTAGGGCCCGAGCCGGCGGCTGAGGAAGCCCATGCTGGTGGCGACGATGGTCGGTTCGCTGGCGGGCACGGCGGTCGGTCCTCTCCTCGGTGGGGCCGCCGCGACGCGCGTCGGGCGCTCGCGGCACGGCCTCAGGGCGGGGGTGGCGTCGGGGCGGGGTGTCAGGGGTGGGATGAGGTCAGGGGCGCGGGGTCAGGGGCGGGCGGGGGCGGCGGCTGGTGGGGTCGGGGGCGGCAGCGGCGAGCAGCTCGCGCAGCAGCTCCGCCAGCCGCTCCTGGTCCCGTTGCGGGAGGACGTCGAGCAGCCGCTGCTGGGTCGCCAGCCCGGCGTCGGCGGCCTCCTCGGCGACCCGCCGGCCGGTGTCGGTCAGGGTCACCTGGAGGCCCCGCCGGTCGGCCGGATCCGGGGCGCGGCGCACGAGGCCGGCGCGCTCCAGGCGGTCGAGGCGGCCGGTCATCCCGCCCGAGGTGAGCATCAGCCCGGCGGCCAGGGCCTTGGGCGCGAGCGTGTACGGGGCGCCGGCCCGGCGCAGGGCGGCCAGCACGTCGAACTCGCCCCGGCTGATGCCCCAGGCCGCGTACACCCGCTCCTGCTCGTCGCCGACCAGCCGGGCCAGGCGGTAGATCCGGCCGAAGACGGCCATCGGCTCGGGTCGCATCCCGGCGCGTTCGCGCCGCCACTGCTCGACGATGGCGTCGACGTCGTCCCGCTCGGTCACCCCGGCATTGTGCCGCACCTCGCACTGGCGCTGTCGGCTCGGCGGTGATTAGCTTAGCGACAAGCTACTTAGTTGCTAATGATTGGTGTCCCATGTCCCGCCGCACCGCCGACCTGCTGGCCACCGCCGCCGCGCCCGCCGCCTGGGGCACCACCTACCTGGTCACCTCCGAGCTGCTGCCGCCCGACCGGCCGCTCTGGTCCGGGGTGGTGCGGGCCCTCCCGGCCGGGCTGCTGCTGCTCGCCCTGACCCGACGCCGCCCCCACGGCGCGTGGTGGTGGCGGGCCGCCGCGCTCGGCGCGCTCAACATCGGTGCGTTCTTCCCGCTGCTCTTCTACGCCGCGTACCGGCTGCCCGGCGGCACCGCCGCCGTGCTCGGCGCGGCACAGCCGCTGCTGGTCGCCGCGCTGGCCGTGGGCGCCCTCGGCGAACGCCCCCGGCCGCCGGCCGTGCTCGCCGCGCTCGTCGCCCCGCTGGGCGTGACGCTGGTCGTGCTCCGCCCCGACGCCGGCACCGACCCGCTGGGCGTCGCCGCCGGGCTCATCGGCACCGCCGCGATGGCGGCCGGGCTGGTGCTGACCCGCCGCTGGGGCCGCCCGGCCGGCGTCGGCACCCTCGCCGCGACGAGCTGGCAGCTCACCGCCGGGGGCCTGCTGATCGCGCCGCTCGCCGTCGCGGTCGAGGGACCGCCGCCGCCCGTCGACGGCCCGGCCCTGCTCGGGTACGCCTGGCTCGGGCTGGTCGGCACCGCCGCCGCGTACGCCCTGTGGTTCCGCGGCGCGGCGCGGCTGCCCCTGACCCAGGTCTCCGTGCTCGGCGCGCTGAGCCCGCTGACCGCCGCCGCGCTCGGCTGGCTGGCGCTGGGCCAGGCGTTGAGCGCGACGCAGCTCGCGGGCTTCGCCCTGGCGATCGCCGCCACCGTCGTCGGGCAGCTCCCGGCGCTGCCGGGCAGCCGGCCCGGACGACGCGCCGCCGGCCACCAACGGCCCCGCACGACGCCGCCCGCAGGCGCGGCACCGCCCGCGCACACGATGACCTCCGCAGGCGCGTCACCGCCTGCGCGTACGACGACCTCCGCAGGCGCGTCACCGCCTGCGCGTACGACGACCTCCGCAGGCGCGTCACCGCCCGCGCATACGACGACCTCCGCAGGCGCGGCACCACCCGCAGGCTATCCGGGCTCGCGGCTGCCGGCCCCGGAGAGCACGGCGGCGGCGAACTCCCGGCGGGCCGTCGGCGGCAGGCCCCGGGCCGCCGCGCCCGGCAGCGTGAACCGGTGCGCCGCCGACGGGCCGGCCGCCTCCGACTCCCCGAGCATCCAGCGCACCTCGTCGACCGTCCAGCCCAGCCCGGGGCGACCGGCGATCTCCCGCACCAGGCGCAGCCCCACCCGGGTGTCGTCGTCGTAGAACCGCATGCACCAGTGGTGCGCCCACATGCCGAGCGCGCGCAGGCCGGGGGCGTCGAGCGAGGCGACGAGCCGGCCGCAGGCCGTGTCCGGGAACGCCCGCCCCGGGTCACCGGCCCGGTCCCGCTCCATCGCCCCGTACGCCGCCGGGGCGACCGCCCGCATCCGGTCGTAGAAGCCCTGGACCACCGTGCGGTCGAGCCGCGCCCGCCCCGACCGCATCAGCGGACCTCCCGCCCGACCAGGCTCGCCATCGCCGCACCCCTTCTTGAGTTGGTGGCGGGACGGTACCGGCCACGACCGACACTTTCCCGCCCGGATCCGCCCGCTCCGGCGCACGCGGGCGGGCTGACCTGGAGCGCCGTTGTTAACAGGGGGCCCTTCCTCTACAGAAGGCGTTAACAAGGGGCCCTTCCTTGCAACCAGGTCCGAATTCCGCGAGCCGGGCGCCGGGAGGGCGGGGCAGTATCGGGGGCGTGGAGTTGGAGTTCGAGCGCTGCTACCGGGCCGTCGACAGCCGCGACCAGCGGTTCGACGGCTGGTTCTACACGGGCGTGACGTCGACCGGGATCTACTGCCGGCCGTCCTGCCCGGCGACGACGCCGAAGCGGCGAAACGTCCGGTTCTTCCCGTCGGCCGCCGCCGCCCAGTCGGCCGGGCTGCGGGCCTGCCGCCGGTGCCGCCCCGACGCCGCCCCGGGCTCGCCCGAGTGGGACGTCCGGGCGGACGTGGTGGGCCGGGCCATGCGGCTCATCGCCGACGGGGTCGTCGACCGGGACGGCGTGCCCGGGCTGGCCACCCGGCTCGGCTACACCGAGCGGCACCTGCACCGGATGCTCCGCGCCGAGTTGGGGGCCGGGCCCCTGGCGCTCGCCCGGGCGCAGCGCGCCCAGACCGCCCGCATCCTGATCGAGACGACAGGGCTCGGGATGGCCGAGATCGCGTTCGCGGCCGGGTTCGGCAGCGTCCGGCAGTTCAACGACACGGTGCGGGAGGTCTACGCCCTCGCCCCGTCGCAGCTACGGGCCGCCCGGGGTGGCCGGCCGACGCCGGGCGGGGCGGGCACGATCACGCTGCGGCTGGCGTACCGGCCGCCGTTGCACGCGGCGGCGCTGCTGGACTTCCTCGCGCTGCGGGCGCTGCCCGGCGTGGAGGAGGTGCGCGACGGGACGTACCACCGGGGGCTGCGGCTGCCGCACGGCGCGGCGGAGGTGGCGCTGACCCCGGCGGACGGCCACGTCTCGGCGACGCTGCGGCTGGCCGACCTGCGCGACCTGGCCCCGGCGGTGGCCCGCTGCCGCCGGCTGTTCGACCTCGACGCCGACCCGGCGGCCGTCGACGGCACCCTCGCCGCCGATCCCGCGCTGGCCCCGGCGGTGGCGGCCGAACCGGGCGTGCGCCTGCCCCGCGCCGTCGACGGCCTGGAGATGCTCGTCCGCGCCGTCGCCACCCAGCAGGTCTCGGTGGCCTCGGCCCGCACCACCCTCACCCGGCTGCTGCCGCCCGCCCCCGCCGACGGCGGGTTGCGGGGCTTCCCCGACGCGGAGGAGCTGCTGGCGGCGGCCGACGGGGAGTTCCGGATGCCGGCGGCCCGGCGGGAGACGATCCGCGCCGCCGCGCGGGCCGTCGCCGACGGCACGCTCGACCTCGACCCGGGCGGGGACCGGGAGGAGGCCGTGCGGCGGCTCCTGGCGATCCCCGGGATCGGCGCCTGGACGGCCGGCTACGTGGCCATGCGCGCCCTCGGCGACCCGGACATCGGCCTCACCACCGACCTGGCCGTGCGGCGCGGCGCCGCCGCGCTCGGCCTGCCCGACGACCCATCGACCCTCGACGCGTACGCCGGGCGCTGGCGCCCCTGGCGCTCGTACGCGGTGATCCGACTCTGGAGAGCAGCATGACCACCACCCTCGACGGCGCGGTCGTCGGCACCCCCGCCGGCCCGCTGAGCATCGTGACCGGCCCCGACGGGGCGGTCCGGGCGGCCGGGTTCACCGCCGAACCGGATTCGCTGCTGCCGCTGGTGCACCCCGGGCTGCGTGGCCCGGTGCGGCGGCGCGACGACCTCGGGCCGGTGACCGCCGCCGTCGCCGCGTACCTCGACGGCGACCTGACGGCCATCGACCCGGTGCCCGTGCAGCAGCACACCGGCGGGGCGTTCCAGGCGCACGCGTGGCGGGTGCTGCGCGAGGTGGGGCCCGGTCACCCGGTCACCTACACGGCGTACGCGGCGCTGGCCGGGCGGCCGGCGGCGGTGCGCGCCGCGGCGGCGGCCTGTGCCCGCAACGCCGCCGCCCTGTTCGTCCCGTGCCACCGGGTGCTGCGCACCGACGGGAGCCTCGGCGGCTACCGCTGGGGGCTGGACGTGAAGCGCTGGCTGCTCGCCCACGAGGCCCGCGAGCCCGGCGCGGCACACGAGCCCGGCGCGGCACACGAGCCCGGCGCGACGGCGGAAACCCTTGCGGGCAACGGGAACTGCCGAAAGTTGACAGCGGCGACCGTCCACTTAGGCGCTACCGTCGGTTAGTGCCTGCGGAGAGCGACGGCGTCCGAACCCACCGTGGCGACGCCGCTCGCCCGCTGCGCAACCTCTGGCGGCTGCGCCACTACCTTCGCCCGCACGCCGTCGCGTTCTGCTGGCTGCTCGCGGCGGCGCTGGCGGCCACCGGGGCGAGCCTGGCGGTGCCGCTGGTGGTGCAGCGGGTGGTCGACGGCCCGGTCGCCCGGCACGACCCGGGCGGCCTGGTCCGGCTCGGTGGGCTGGCCCTGCTGCTCGGCCTGGCCGAGGCCCTGCTGATCTTCATCCGCCGGTGGGCCCAGACCTCGTCCTCGGTGGGCATGGAGGCGACGATCCGGGCCGACGTCTACGCCCACCTGCAACGGCTGCCGGCCGGCTTCCACGACCGGTGGCAGACCGGGCAGCTGCTGTCGCGGGTCACCAGCGACCTGTCGGTGATCCGCCGGTTCCTCTCCTTCGGCCTGCTGTTCCTGGTGCTCAACCTGGTCACCTACGTCGCCGTGGTGGTGCTGCTGGTCCGGCTGCACCCGACGCTGGGGCTGCTGGTGGCGGCCAGCGCCGTGCCGCTGTTCCTGATCAGCCGCCGCTTCGGCCGGTATTACCATTCGGCGTCGCGGCGGATGCAGGACCAGCAGGGCGACGTGGCCACCCTCGTCGAGGAGACCGCGCAGGGCCTGCGCACGATGAAGGCGTACGGCCGGGGGCCGGAGCTGGCCGCCCGGTTCGCCGACGGCGCGCGGGCGCTGCACGACACCGGCGTGGCCAAGAGCCGGCTGCTGGCCCGCACCTCCGCGCTGTTCGACCTGGTGCCCAACCTGACCCTCGGCGTGGTGCTGGTCGCCGGGGCGGTCTCCGCCGCCCGGGGCGCGCTGACCATCGGCGAGCTGGTCGCGTTCGTCAGCCTGCAACTGATGCTGGTCTGGCCGGTGCAGTCGCTGGGCTGGATCATCGCCAACGGCCAGGAGGCGGCGACGGCCGCCGACCGCATCCAGGAGGTGCTGGACACCGAGCCGGCGATCGTGGACGCTCCGCACGCCGTCGGCCTGGCCCGGGCGGGGGTCCGGGGCCGGCTGGCGTTCGAGGGCGTGTCGTTCCGCTACCCCGGCACGCCCGCGCCGGTGCTGCGCGGCATCGACCTGACCGTGGAGCCGGGCGAGACGCTGGCCCTGGTGGGGGCCACCGGGGCCGGCAAGAGCACCCTGCTCTCGCTGGTGCCCCGGCTGCACGACGTGACCGCCGGCCGGATCACCCTCGACGGTCACGACGTGCGGGACCTGCGGCTGGCCTCGCTGCGCCGGCTGGTCGGGGTGGCCTTCGAGGAGCCGACGCTGTTCTCCATGTCGGTCTGGGAGAACCTCACGCTGGGCCGCCCGGACGCCGACGAGGACGAGGTCCACGCGGCGCTGGCGCTGGCCCAGGCCGACTTCGCGTACGAGTTGCCGTGGGGGCTGGCCACCCGGGTCGGCGAGCAGGGGCTCACCCTCTCCGGCGGGCAGCGGCAGCGGCTGGCGCTGGCCCGGGCCGTCCTCGGCCGGCCGGCGCTGCTGGTGCTGGACGACCCGCTGTCCGCCCTCGACGTGCACACCGAGGCGCTGGTCGAGGCGGCGCTGCGGCGGGTGCTGCGGGACACCACCGCCCTGCTCGTGGTGCACCGGCCGTCGACCGTCGCGCTGGCCGACCGGGTGGCGCTGCTGGAACGGGGCCGGATCACGGCGGTCGGCACCCACTCGCGGCTGCTGGCCACGGTGCCGGCGTACCGGGCGGTCCTCTCCGCCGAGCCGCCCCCGGCCGAGCCGCCCCCGGGCGCCGCCCGCCCCGCCGGCACGCTGCCCGGCGACGCCCGCCCCGCCGGCACGCTGCCGACCGGGCCGGACGGCCGTGGGCTGGTGCGGTCGTGACCACGACCGCCGACGACGCCGCAGCCGACGCAGCCGGGGACGCCGGCCGGCGCGGGCCGGCCACGCGCCTGGAGCTCCAGCGGTGGCGGGGGCGCGCCACCGACCCGGAGGCCGACCGGAGCCGGGCCGAGGAGGCGACCCCCGAGGCCGTCGCGCGGCTGCGGGTGCGCAGCCGGGCGCTGCTGCGCGACCTGCTGCGCCCGCACCGGGGCCGGCTGGGGCTGGCCGTGGGGCTGCTGCTGGCCCAGAACGCCGCCGCCATGTCCGGGCCGTACCTGGTGATGCTCGGCATCGACCGGGCCATCGGGCCCCTGCGGGCCGGCGACAGCGGGCCCCTGGCCGCCATCGCCGGCGCGTTCGCCGCCGCCACCGTCGTCGAGTACGCGGCCCGGCGCGGCTTCCTCACCCTCTCCGCCCGGATCGGCCAGGCCGTGCTGCTGGAGCTGCGCCAGCGGGTGTACGGCCACTTCCTGCGGCTGTCCGTCGGCTTCCACGAGCGCTACACGTCGGGCCGGATGATCTCCCGCCTCACCAGCGACCTGGACTCGATCGCCGAGTTGCTCGACGGGGGCGTCGACAACCTGGTCCTCGCCGCGCTGTCGATCCTGTCGGTGGCCGGCATCCTGCTCTGGCTGGACCTGCCGCTGGCGGCGGTGACGCTGCTGGCGTTCCCGTTCCTGTTCTGGCTGTCCCGCTGGTTCGCCCGCGCCTCGGCCGGCGCGTACCGGCGGACCCGGGAGGCGGTGTCGCTGGTCATCGTGCACTTCGTCGAGTCGCTGCGCGGCATCCGGGCGGTGCAGGCGTACCGGCGGGAGCCGCGCAACCAGCGGATCTTCGCGGCCGTCAACGACGACTACCGTCAGGCCAGCCTGCACGCGTTCCGGCTGATCGCCACCTACTCCCCCGGGATCAAGGTGATCGGGAACGTGACCGTGGCGGTGGTGCTCGGCTACGGCGGGGCCCGGGTGCTCGGCGGCGGGATGGAGGTGGGGGTGCTCGCCGCGTTCCTGCTCTACCTGCGCCGCTTCTTCGAGCCGATGCAGGAGCTGAGCCAGTTCTACAACTCCCTCCAGTCGGCGACGGCGGCGCTGGAGAAGCTCGCCGGGGTGCTCGACGAGCGGCCGGGGGTCGCCGAGCCGGCGCACCCGGTGCCGCTGCCCGGCGGCGGCGGGCGGGGCGCGGTGGAGTTCCGGTCGGTCCGCTTCGGCTACCGGGCCGACGCGCCGATCCTGTCGGGCCTGGACCTGACCGTCCCGGCCGGGCAGACCGTCGCGCTGGTCGGGGCGACCGGGGCGGGCAAGTCCACCATCGCCAAGCTGCTGGCCCGGTTCCACGACCCGGACGCCGGCGCGGTCGCCCTGGACGGGGTCGACCTGCGGGACCTGGCCGACGCCGAGCTGCGCCGGGCGGTGGTGCTGGTGACCCAGGAGAACCACCTGTTCAGCGGCTCGGTGGCGGAGAACATCCGGTTCGGCCGACCGGGCGCGGACGACGCGGCGGTGCGGGCGGCGGCCCGCGCCATCGGCGCGCACGACTTCATCGCCGCCCTGCCCGACGGGTACGCCACCGAGGTGCGCCGCCGCGGCGGCCGGCTCTCCGCCGGGCAGCGGCAGCTCGTGGCGTTCGCCCGCGCGTTCCTCGCCGACCCCCGCGTGCTGATCCTCGACGAGGCGACGTCGTCGCTCGACGTGCCCACGGAACGGCTGGTGCAGCGGGCGCTCGCCACGGTGCTGCGGGACCGGACGGCGCTGGTGATCGCGCACCGGCTCTCCACCGTCGAGACGGCCGACCGGGTGCTCGTCCTCGACGGCGGCCGGGTCGTGGAGGACGGCCCGCCGGAGCGGCTCACCGCCTGCGGCGGCCGGTACGCGGCGCTGCGCCGCCAGTGGCGCGACTCCCTGGTCTGACCGGTGCCCGCCGATCTGGGCTGACCGGACACGCCCGGCGATCTGGGCTGACCGGACACGCCCGGCGATCTGGGTTGACCGGGCGCCCGGCGAGCCGATATGCCGTGGCCGGCGCGGTCGGCGGTGCCTACCATCGGCGGATGACTGAACCGGGCAGGTCGGCCCGCGCCGGTGTCCCCGAGCGTCCCACGCTCGACGGGATCGAGGACACCTGGGCGCGCCGCTGGCAGGACGACGGCACGTACGCGTTCGACCGCACCAAGGCGCGGGCCGACGTGTACTCCATCGACACCCCGCCGCCGACCGTATCGGGCGAGCTGCACATGGGCCACGTCTTCTCCTACACGCACACCGACACGGTGGCCCGGTTCCAGCGGATGCGCGGCCGGACGGTCTTCTACCCGATGGGCTGGGACGACAACGGCCTGCCCACCGAGCGGCGGGTGCAGAACGTCTACGGGGTGCGCTGCGAGCCGACGTTGCCGTACGACCCGCACTGGCGGCCGCCGGACGCGCCCGTGGACGACGCCGCCCGGAAGAACCCGACCCCGGTCTCCCGGCGCAACTTCGTGGAGCTGTGCGAGACGCTGACCGCCGTCGACGAGGAGGCGTTCGAGGCGTTGTGGCGGCGGCTCGGGCTGAGCGTGGACTGGTCGCTGACGTACACGACGATCGGCCGGGCGGCCCGGGTCGCCTCGCAGCGGGCGTTCCTGCGCAACCTGGCCCGGGGCGAGGCGTACCAGGCGGAGGCCCCGACGCTGTGGGACATCGGGTTCGCCACCGCCGTGGCGCAGGCCGAGCTGGAGGACCGGGAGCGGCCGGGGGCGTACCACCGGCTGCGGTTCGCCGGGCCGGACGGGCGGGAGGTGCTGATCGACACCACCCGGCCGGAGCTGCTGCCGGCGTGCGTGGCGCTGGTCTGCCACCCCGACGACGAGCGCTACGCCGGGCTGGTGGGCGCGGTCGTGCGTACCCCCGTGTTCGGGGTGGCGGTGCCGGTGCGCGCGCACCCGCTGGCGGACCCGGCCAAGGGCACGGGCGTCGCGATGGTGTGCACGTTCGGCGACCTGACCGACGTGACCTGGTGGCGGGAGCTTCAGCTCGACACGCGGGTGGTGGTCGGCCGCGACGGCCGGCTGCTGCCGGAGCCGCCGGCCGGGGTGCCGGCGGGGCCGTACGCGGCGCTGGCCGGGCAGACCGTGGCCGGCGCCCGGCGGGCCGTGGTGGGGCTGCTCGCCGACGCGGGCGACCTGGTGGGCGAGCCGCGCCCGGTGGTGCACCCGGTGAAGTTCTACGAGAAGGGCGACCGGCCGCTGGAGATCGTCTCGACCCGGCAGTGGTATCTGCGCAACGGGGGCCGCGACGCCGGCCTGCGCGCGGAACTGCTGGCCCGGGGCGGGGAGCTGCACTGGGTGCCGGGGCACATGCGCAGCCGCTACGAGCACTGGGTGGGCGGGCTGACCGGTGACTGGCTGGTCAGCCGGCAGCGCTTCTTCGGGGTGCCGGTGCCGGTGTGGTACCGGCTCGACGACACTGGCGAGCCGGACTTCACCCACCCTCTCACACCGGACGAGTCGGCGCTGCCGGTCGACCCGTCCGGCGAGCCGCCGCCCGGCTACGACGAGTCGCTTCGCGGGCTGCCGGGCGGCTTCGTCGGCGACCCGGACGTGCTGGACACCTGGGCCACGTCGTCGCTGACCCCGCAGATCGTGGGCGGCTGGGAGACCGACCCGGACCTGTTCGGGCGGGTCTTCCCGATGGACCTGCGCCCACAGGGGCAGGAGATCATCCGCACCTGGCTGTTCGCCACGGTGGCCCGCGCCCACGCCGAGCACGGGGTGCTGCCCTGGCGGGACGCGGTGCTGTCCGGCTGGATCCTCGACCCGGACCGCAAGAAGATGGCCAAGTCCAAGGGGAACGTGGTCACCCCGATGGCGCTGCTGGAGCAGTACGGCTCCGACGCGGTCCGCTACTGGGCCGCCAGCGGACGGCCGGGGATGGACCTGGCGTTCGACCCGGCGCAGATCCGGGTGGGCCGGCGGCTGGCCACCAAGCTGCTCAACGCGTCGCGGTTCGCCCTCGGGCTGGGCGCGGCGGACGCCCTGCGCGCCCCGTACGACAGCTCCAGCTCGGCGCGTCCGACTCCGCGCCGCGACCTGGGGCTGTCGGCGACACAGCCGCTGGACACCGCGCTGCTCGCCGAGCTGTCCGGCGTGGTCGCCGCCGCCACGGCGGCCTTCGACGCGTACGACCACACGGCCGCGTTGCAGGCGACCGAGTCGTTCTTCTGGCGGTTCTGCGACGACTACATCGAGCTGGTGAAGGAGCGCGCCTACGGCACCGGGCCGGGGGCCGACTCGGCGCGGGCGGCGCTGACCACCGCCCTGTCGGTGCAGCTACGGCTGTTCGCCCCGGTGCTGCCGTTCGTCACCGAGGAGGTGTGGTCCTGGTGGCGCTACGGTTCGGTGCACCGCGCGCCGTGGCCCACCACCTACGAGGTGGACCGGGCGATCGGCGGCGCGGCCGACGCGGGGCTGCTGCGGCTGGCGTCCGACGCGCTGGGCCAGGTGCGCCGCGCCAAGACGGAGCGGAAGCTGTCGATGAAGGCGGAGGTGCCGCTGGCCGAGGCGCTCGGCCCGGCCGACCTGCTCGACCGGCTGACGCTGGTGGTCGACGACGTGCGGGTGGCGGGGCGGATCGGCCGGCTCGACCTGCTGCCGGGCCGCACCCCGGAACTGGTGATCGCCTGCGCCGTGTAGCAAGGAGGGGCCCCTTGTTAACGCATTCTGCATAGCAGGGGCCCCCTCTTAACACCGGCGGCGGGGCACCGGCGGCGGGGCTGCGGGGCGACGGGCGGCGGGCGGGTCACCAGCCGCGCAGCATGCGCACGCCGAGCAGGGCGGCGACCACCGCCGGCCCGAGCAGCAGGGTGACCGCCTGGAGCCGGTACGGCATCCGGTGCCGGGCCACCTCGACGGCGTTCGCGCCGACGAGCAGGCCGGCGGCCAGCACGAAGCCGCCCCACCAGTGCGTCTGCCCCGGGTCGACCAGGCGGTGCCGGATCAGCAGCAGGGCCACGCCGACCCCCGCGCCGGCCAGGGCGAGCAGGGCGACCGTGCGGTGCAGCCCGCGCGCCAGCGGGTCGGCGGGCCGCCACAGGTAGGTGCCGACGCCCGCGAGGCAGGGCAGCATGACCAGGACGGGCCAGCCCCCGCCCATCGTGCCGGTCATCAGCAGCGCGCCGACCGTGAAGACCAGCAGCCCGACGCAGCCGACGACGTATCCGGCGAAGGCCCGGCCACCGCCGCGCGTCAGCAGCGCCCCGCCGGCCGCGCCGATCAGCGCGCCGGGGATCAGCACGAAGCCCGCCCACCAGTGGAACCGGTCGATCATCTGGGCGACCGAGGTGGTCGCCGCCACGGCCACGCCGGCGGCCGCCAGGCTGGTCGCCCAGTGCCGGGCGTGCTTCGGGTACGTCCGCCGGGGCGCCGCCCGGCCCGTGTCGGCCACCATGCCCCCAGCCTGCCGGGCGGCGCGGGCGGGGACCATCCGGCAGGCCCTACCTTGTCCGTTCCGGCAGCCGGGTGGGGAGCCGGCGCGACGGGCCCGGCGTCCCGGCTCCCCCGCTTCCCGGCTCCCCTGCTTCCCGGCTGCCCCGGCTGCCCGGCTGGCCCCGGCTGCCCGGCTCCCCGGGCTCAGCTCCGGGTGATCACCTCGTTGCTCTTGAGGCTCTCGGTGCGCTGCTGGACGAGGGTGCGCAGCCGCTCGGCGTCGGAGTCCACCGCCGTCGCGTCGACCCCGTCGACGGTCTTCAGCACCCCGATGATCGCGTCGAGCGCCCCGGTCGCCCGGCCGCTGGCGTAGACCTGCTGGTACAGCTCGCGGTACGCGCCCTCGTAGACCTCCTGGAACGCGTCGCTGGCCAGGAACCGCTCCTTGAGCTTGTGGCCGGTCATCATGCCGCCCGCGCGGCCCGGCCCGGCGGCGTCGCCCTCCTGCGCCGCGGCCCCGCCGCCCGGCGGCTGCATGCCCTCGGGGAGCTGCATCCCCTCGGGCAGCTCCATCCCCCCGGGGAGCTGCATGCCCTCGGGCAGCTCCATCCCCTCGGGGGGCTGCGTCCCGCCCGGGGCCTGCCCGCCGCCCCGCATGCCGAAGCCGCCGCTGTCGTGCGGCCCCTGGGAGGCGTTGCCGCTGAAGGTCAGGTTGTGGTCCCAGCTGATCACGCTGAACCTCTTCGTCTCCAGGTCGTACCAGAGGTAGTAGTTCTTCCCGGGCCCGGACATGTCGTCGAAGTTGAGCAGCAGGTTCTGCAACGCGACGTAGCGGGCGAACGAGTCCACGTCGACCCGGTCGGCGAGCTGCGCGTCGAACTCCTCGTCGCTGGCCGAGTTCACCCACTTGATCAGGTTGATCACGGGCTGGAGGTCCTGGCTGCCCTTCATCGTGATCTGCTTGAAGTCGTCGGCGTAGTCGGTCTGGTCGTCGCCCTGGTCGGTGAAGCTGCTGCTGGCCAGCGACTTGTAGAGCACGCCGGTGCCGCCCATCTGGTCGGCGAAGTTCTCGTCCGGGTGCTCGACCAGCAGCCGCGCCGTGGTGGGCCGGTCGTTGACCGTGAACGACGAGTACGCGTACCGCTGGGCGACCTCGCCGGTGCTGTCGAGCAGGGACAGCGCCAGCGCCTCGTTGAGCACCGTGGAGCCGCCGCCCATGCCGGCGACGCGGACGGCCACCTCGCGGTGCCCCTGGTAGCGGCGGCCGTCGACGAACTCGTCGAAGCTGATCAGCCAGGGCAGCTTCTCGGGCTCCTCGGCCTTCAGGGCGGTGCGGGTCATCCCGCCGCCGGGGAACCCGCCGCCGGCCTGCCGCTGGCCCGTCTGCCCGCCGGTCTGGCCGTCCTGCTGGCCCGTTTGTTGGCCGTCCTGCTGACCGGTCTGGTTCGGCTGGCCGCCCTGCTGGCCGCCCGCCCGCTGGCCGGCTCCGGCGGGGCGCTCGCCGCCGCCGGGCATCCCGCCCTCCGGGCCGGCGCCGGTGCCGCGCGGCCGGGACTCGCCCTTCCAGGTCAGGCCCTGCAGGGTCGAGTTGCCCTTGAGCCGGATGCCCACGCTGGGGATGCTGACGCCGTCGACGGTCAGGTCCGCCTCGACGTACCCCTTCTCCCCCTCCTTCCAGTAGGTCTCCAGCATCTGCTGGTAGTCGGTGTCCCGGAAGGTCAGCGAGACCGAGTGCGCGACGGTGGCGTCGAACAGGTCGGTCGTGCCGGCGATGTCCACCGTCACCGAGTCCGCCGCGACGTCGCCGGCGCTGGTCACGTACGGGCGGATCCGCTCGGTGCCGAGCACCAGGGTGAGGACGGCGAGGAACGCCGCGCAGGTGGTGAGCAGCTTCCAGTTCTGCCGGACCCGGGCGGGCAGCCGGCGGCGCAGCGCCCGGGGCAGCGGGGACCGGGCGCGGGGCGGCTCGGCCATCACAGGTCCGTCTGGTCGTAGCCGGTGAGCACGGTCACCCGCTGGCCGGAGGTCCGCTCGCTGAGCGCCGAGATCAGGTCGCCCGGCTCGGTGCCCTTCTTGAGCCGGACGGTGTACATCAGCTCGGTGAGCGCGCCGGCCCGGATCGACTCCAGGCTGACCAGCTCGAACTCGGTGGTGTAGCGGACCAGCACGTCCTGGATGTCGGCGGTGTGGTTGCCGCCGGCCGGCACCTGGACCTTGACCACCTGCCGCTGCACGTTCAACGCGAACCAGTTGAACCGGTACATCACCACGATGATCAGGCTGATCGCGACGGCCGCGACGACCGCCAGGGTGTAGAAGCGGGTGCCGCAGGCCATCCCGACGCCCATCACCAGGAAGATGAACCCGACGTCCCGGGTCTCCTTGATGGCGTTGCGGAACCGCACCACCGACAGCGCCCCGACCAGGGCGAAGGCCCGCGCGATGTTGGAGCCCACCACCAGCATGATCAGCGAGATCAGCATGCCGAGGATGATCAGCGTCTGGACGTACGACTGGCTGTAGGAGACGTTGCGGTGGGTGGCCCGGTAGACCCAGCCGATCATGGCGCTGAGCAGGAACGACAGCGACAGCGCGATGGCGATGTCGCCCACGCTGAACGTGCCGGACAGATCCTGGAACGTGATGTCCATCGGGGTTCGGGCCTCACTTCTCGAAGGTGGCCGCCGCCAGCACGGCGGCGGGGTCGTCGTCCTGGACATGGAAGAGCGAGCGCGGGGCGCGGCCGAACGCCTCGACGCTCTGGCAGTACTTGGAGACCCGCACCACCGACAGTTCGGCGCGGGCCGCGAGGTCGGTGAGCCAGTACGGCACCCGCTCGTTGGCCTTGACCTCGACGACCGCGAGCCGGGCCGGCACGATGAGCCGGTTCTCGGCGTCCGCGCCGAGGTGGAAGTCGCGGTCCCGGCCCCGGACCCGGTGGTCGAGGGTGACCCGCAGCCCGAGGTCGGCGTCCTGGCCGACGTACGCCTCGCGGTGGTAGCCCGTCATCGCCACCGGCCGCAGGTCGAGCCCGGAGACGAGTTCGAGGACCTCCTCGACGAACCCCCGCTGGGACGGGTCGTGCTCGACCAGTTCCCGCCCGTCGAGCAGCCGCCTCGCCACCCGGTACGGCAGGGCGATCCGCCGTTTCTGGGTGACCCGGTTGACCCGCTGCTTGATCTCGACGTAGACGGTGGTGTCGTCGTCGATCGTGGACCGGTCGCCGTAGTGGCGCACGCGCAGCTTGCGGCGGAACCTGAGCCCCTCGATCTTCTCCCAGTAGAACCGCAGGTCGGCGGTGTCGTAGTAGACGCTCCACACGCCGTACCCGCTGGTGCCGGCGAAGCTGTCCGGGGCCAGCCGGGCGGCCAGCTCCCGCCGCAGCCCCGGCACCTTCGCGGCGTCCACGAGGTACTTGATCTCGTACCGGTTGAAGGCGTGCAGCTTGCTCGGCGCGCGCAGCGCGTGCCCCGCCCGGTCCGCGCCGGCGGGGGGTGGGCCCGCGGCGGGGGCCGGATCGCCGTCGGGCGGGACGGCCGGGGCCGGTCCACCCCGGCCGTCGGCGGCCGGCTCCGGGGTTCGGGCTCGGCGGGGGAACCGTAGACGCATGGACGCACTTCCTCCGGTCTGTCGGCGCGGATCGCCCTCTGGCGGCGCGGATCGCCCTCTGGCGGCGCGGACCGCGGCCTGGCGGCGCGGATCGGTCGAAGGGCAGCCAACCGGTCGGGTATGCGAACGGCGTATGAACGACCTGTGGATGGGCTATGGACGGCAGGTGACGGGCGGCCGACGCGCCGGTAAGGGTTCCGTAACCGGCGCGACCGGTGCCGCCGGGCGCGGGCCGGACGAGACTGGACGCATGATCACCCGCCTGCTGCGCAAGCCGCTGGCCTGGGTCGCGGCCGCCGTGGTCGCCGCCGGGGCCGTCGTCGGCCTGGCCTGGTTCCAGCCCTGGAAGCTGGTCACCGACACCGAGGTCGACGAGACGCTGTCGGCCGTGGCGACCACCTCCGCCCCGGCGACGGCGGGTCCCGCCGGCCCACCCGCGACCGGCCCGGGTTCCGCCACCGGCCCGGCCGCCGCGACCGGACCGACCGGGCCGACGCTGGTGAGCCGGGGTGACTTCGTCACCCACGAGCACGACACGTCGGGCAGCGCCCGGATCGTCCGGACCGCCGACGGGCGGCACCGCCTGGAACTCGTCGGGCTGGACACCAGCAACGGGCCGGACCTCCGGGTCTGGCTCACCGACCAGCCGGTGCGTGAGGGGGTCGCCGGCTGGCGGGTCTTCGACGACGGTCGCTGGGTGGAGTTGGGCCGGCTGAAGGGAAACCGGGGCGACCAGGCGTACGACATCCCGGCGGGCACCGACCTGACGGCCCTGACCAGCGTCTCGATCTGGTGCAAGCGGTTCTCGGTCTCGTTCGGCGCGGCCCCGCTGCGGGCCGCCACCTGATCCCGTGGCGAGGATCAACCCCTAGTGATGGGAATGGCACTCTCGACCGATCGGCGACGGGCTGAGAAACTGTGAGCCGGCCGGAAAGTGGGGGTGCGATGAGCAACGGGTGGGTGCTGCCCGACGAGGTGCTTCGGGACGCGCCGGCGTACACGCCGCGGCCCGGGGAACTGGCCGATCTGGAGTTGCTGGTCTCCGGGGCGTACGCGCCCCTGACCGGCTTCATGACCCGGGCGGATCTGGCCTCGGTGAGTCGGCGGGGCCGGCTCGCGGACGGCGCGCCGTGGCAGGTGCCGGTGGCCCTCCAGATCCCGGCGTCGCTCGCCGGCGACCTGGATCCGGCCGATCCGGCCCGCCGGGTGCTGGTGCTCTCCGACGGCGAGGGCGCCCCGGTGGCCTCGCTGGAGGTCACCGACGTGTGGTCGGCCCGCGAGGGCGTCGCCGGGGTCGGCGGCACGGTGCGCCGGCTCGGCGACGGCGGCCACGGCCCGTTCCAGCGGCTGCGCCGCAGCCCGGAGGAGATCCGGGCGCTGCTGCCCCCGGGCCGGGTGCTGGGGGTGGTCGCCGACCGGCCGCTGCACCGGCCGCAGCTCGCGCAGATCGCCCACGCGGCGCGCACCCTGGGCGCACACCTGCTGGTGATGATCCCGGTCGCCGAGGGGACGATCAACGGGTTGCCCTCCGAGGCGCTGGTGCGGGCGGTCTTCGCCGCCCGGGACCGGATGCCCCCGGCGACGCTGGTCGCGGTGCCGCTGGCCCGCCGCCGGGACGAGATCAGCGACGCGCTGCTCCAGGCCCGGGTGGCCGCCGCGTACGGGGTGACCCACCTGCTCTCCACCGGTGAGATGCTCTCCGGCGCGGGGCTGCGGGTGCTGGTCCCGCGCGAGCTGGCCTACGACAACCGGGACGGGCAGTGGCGCTGGCGGGAGGACATCCCGCCGCGCAACCGGCGGCTGGCGCTCAGCCAGGCGGAGATCGACGACCTGCTCGACCGGGGCTTCCCGCTGCCGGAGTGGCACACCCCGCCGGCCGTGGCGAAGGAGCTGGTGCGGGCCCGGCCGCCCCGGCGGCACCGGGGGCTGGTGCTGTTCCTCACCGGCTTCTCCGGCTCCGGCAAGTCGACGATCGCCCGGGGCCTGGCGGACGTGCTGCGCGAGGGCGGCGACCGCACGGTGACCCTGCTCGACGGCGACGTGGTGCGCCGGGAGCTCTCCGCCGGGCTGACCTTCAGCAAGGCCGACCGGGACCTGAACGTCCGGCGGATCGGCTGGGTGGCGGCCGAGATCGCCCGGCACCGGGGGGTCGGCATCTGCTGCCCGATCGCCCCGTACGCGGCGGCGCGGACCACCGCGCGGGAGATGGCGCACGCGGCCGGGGCCGGTTTCGTGCTGGTGCACGTGGCGACCCCGATCGAGGTGTGCGAGCAGCGCGACCGCAAGGGCCTCTACGCGCGGGCCCGCGCCGGCCTGCTCACGGGCATGACCGGCATCGACGACCCGTACGAGGTGCCGACGGACGCCGACGTCGTGGTCGACACCACCGGCATGTCGATCGACGAGGCGGTGCAGGCGGTGATGCACCACCTGACCGAGACGGGCTGGGTCGAGCCACGCCTCCAGTCCACCTGACCGCCGCTCCGCCGCCGCGTCGCCACCGCCCGGTCCTCCTCCGTCCTTCGCCGGGGGGCCGGGCGGCGGTGTGTGCCGGGCGCGTGTCGGCGCCCACCGCCCCTACGGCTCCGCTTCCGCAACGGCCACCCGCCGCGCTAGTGTTCAGCTTTGTTGGAACGCGTGCGACCACGTGAGAAGTGGGCGCGGGAGTCGGAGGTGCGGAATGCTCGCGCGGCAACGGCAGGCGGCCATCCTGGACCGCGTCCGGGCCACCGGCGGCGTCCGGGTGACCGAGCTGGCCGCCGAGTTCGGCGTCTCCGACATGACGATCCGGCGCGACCTGGACACGCTGCACGAGCAGGGCGTGCTGGCCAAGGTGCACGGCGGCGCCACCACGACCGGCCCCGGCTCCACCGACGAGCCGGGCTTCCACGCGAAGTCGGTGCGCCAGCTGCCGGAGAAGGCGGCCATCGCCGCCCGCGCCGCCGAGCTGGTGCGCCCCGGCGCGGCGGTCGCCCTCTCCGCCGGCACCACCACCGCCGAGCTGGCCCGCCGGCTGGTCGACGTGCCGGGGCTGACCGTGGTGACCAACTCCCTGCCGGTCGCCGAGATCCTGCACGCGGGGGGCCGCACCGATCAGACCGTGGTGCTCACCGGCGGGGTGCGGACGCCGTCCGACGCGCTGGTCGGGCCGCTCGCGGTCGCGGCGATCCGGTCGCTGCACCTGGACCTGCTCTTCCTCGGGGTGCACGGGATCAGCGAGCGGGCCGGCTTCACCACCCCCAACCTGATGGAGGCCGAGACCGACCGGGCCCTGGTGGCCGCCGCCGACCGGCTGGTCGTGCTCGCGGACCACACCAAGTGGGGCACCGTCGGCATCTCCTCGATCGTCGAGCTCTCCGCCGCCGACGTGCTGGTCACCGACGACCGGCTCGACCCGCAGGCCCGGCAGGTGCTCGACGAGCGGGTCGGCGAGCTGGTCCTGGTCGCGGGGGCGGGGACGACGAGCAGACCGACGCCGGGTCGGACGCCGGCCCCGGCGGATCGCGGCCCCGGCCGCGTGGCCGCGGCGACGAGGGAGGGAACGGCGGAGTGAAGCGTACGACGATCGAGCTGGCCGACGGCCGGGAGCTGATCTACTTCGACGAGCGGGACGACGCGGTCCGCGACCAGCCGGACCGGCGCGAGCTTCCGCCGCCGCCGCCCGCGTCCCAGCTCCGCTACGACCCGCTCACCGACGAGTGGGTGGCGGTCGCCGTGCACCGGCAGAGCCGGATCTTCCTCCCGCCGGCCGACCAGTGCCCGCTCTGCCCGTCCCGGGGCGACCGGCTCAGCGAGATCCCGGCGCCGGACTACGACGTGGCCGTCTTCGAGAACCGGTTCCCGTCGCTGAGCCAGCGCACCGCCGACGAGCCGGCGGAGATCACCCCGTTCACCCCGGTCCGGCCCGGCCAGGGGCGGTGCGAGGTGGTCTGCTTCACCGACGACCACCACGCCTCGTTCGCCGGCCTCCCGCCGGGTCGGGTGCGCACGGTGCTCGACGTCCTCGCCGACCGGACGGCGGCCCTGGCCGAGCTGCCCGGGGTGGAGCAGATCTTCTGCTTCGAGAACCGGGGCGTGGAGATCGGGGTGACCCTGCACCACCCGCACGGCCAGATCTACGCGTACCCGTTCGTCACGCCGCGCACCCGGGCGATGCTCGGCGCGGCCCGCCGCCACGCCGAGCGCACCGGCGGCGGCAACCTCTACGCCGACGTGCTCGCCGCCGAGCGCGCCGCCGGCACGCGCGTGGTGGCGGCCAACGAGCACTGGACGGCGTACGTGCCGGCGGCGGCCCGGTGGCCGTTCGAGGTGCACCTGGCGCCGCACCGGCCGGTGCCTGACATCCCCGCGCTGACCGACGCCGAGCGCGACGCGTTCGGCCCGCTCTACCTGGACCTGCTGCGCCGCTTCGACGCCCTGTTCGACATGCCGATGCCGTACATCGCGGCCTGGCACCAGGCGCCGGTGCGGATCGACCGCGAGCTCGGGCACCTGCACCTCCAGCTGTTCAGCGTCCGGCGGGCGAAGGACAAGCTGAAGTTCCTGGCCGGCTCGGAGTCGGGCATGGGGGTGTTCATCAACGACATCGCCCCGGAGCGCGCCGCCGCCCTGCTGAAAGGAGGGGCCCCTCGTTAACGCTTTCTGTATGGCAGGGGCCCCCTGTTAACAGGTGGCGCAGGCGCGGGGCAGCGGCGCAGGCAGCGCGGGGCAGGCGCGGTGTATACGCGGCGCGAGCCAGGCGCGGGCGGCGCAACAGGGCGCGGGGGGCCCGGGACGGGCCCCCCGCAGGGAAGGGACGGCTGGCTGTGTGCGACAGCCGGGGAGGCTGGTTTCGTCGGCACTCGTGCCGCGCGGCGACCGCGGTCAACCCCCCTTGGACGCGACTGGCACCACGTCCATCCTGCACAACGAGCCACCTCACCCCGAGTGACGGCGGGACGGCCGCAGGCGCGCCGAAGCCCGCCGGCGGGCGGCCGGCGGGCTTCGGAAGGTGTGACGGTACGGTCAGGCGGCGAGCCGACGCGCCAGGTTCTCGTCCAGCGCGTTCATGAACTCGTCGGTGGTCAGCCACGGGGCGTCGCGCGAGATGAGCAGCGCGAGGTCCTTGGTCATCTGGCCGCCCTCGACGGTGTCGATGATGACCTGCTCCAGCGTGTTGGCGAACTCGGTGACGGCGGGGGTGCCGTCCAGCTTGCCCCGGTGGGCCAGGCCCCGGGTCCAGGCGTAGATCGAGGCGATCGGGTTGGTCGAGGTCTTCTCGCCCTTCTGGTACTGCCGGTAGTGCCGGGTCACCGTGCCGTGCGCGGCCTCCGCCTCGACGGTGCGGCCGTCCGGCGTCATCAGGACCGAGGTCATCAGGCCCAGCGAGCCGAAGCCCTGCGCCACGGTGTCCGACTGCACGTCGCCGTCGTAGTTCTTGCAGGCCCAGACGAAGCCGCCCTCCCACTTGAGCGCGGCGGCCACCATGTCGTCGATGAGCCGGTGCTCGTAGGTGATGCCGGCGGCCTCGAACTCGGCCTTGAACTCGTTCTCGAACACCTCGGCGAAGATGTCCTTGAACCGGCCGTCGTACGCCTTGAGGATGGTGTTCTTCGTCGACAGGTAGACCGGGTAGCCGCGGTCCAGGCCGTAGCGCATGGAGGCGCGGGCGAAGTCCCGGATCGAGTCGTCGAAGTTGTACATGCCCATGGTGACGCCGCCGCCGGGGAAGTTGGCGACCTCCATCTCGACCGGGGCGGAGCCGTCGGCCGGGGTGTAGGTGATGGTCACCGTGCCCGGGCCGGGGACGACGAAGTCGGTGGCCTTGTACTGGTCGCCGTGGGCGTGCCGGCCGATGATGATCGGCTTGGTCCAGCCGGGGACCAGGCGCGGCACGTTCGACATGATGATCGGCTCGCGGAAGACGACGCCGCCGAGGATGTTGCGGATGGTGCCGTTCGGCGACCGCCACATCTTCTTCAGGCCGAACTCCTCCACCCGCGCCTCGTCCGGGGTGATGGTGGCGCACTTGACGCCGACGCCGTGCTCCTTGATCGCGTTGGCGGCGTCGATGGTGACCTGGTCGTCGGTGGAGTCGCGGTACTGGATCGAGAGGTCGTAGTAGTGCAGGTCGACGTCGAGGTAGGGCAGGATCAGCTGCTCCCGGATCTGCTTCCAGATGATCCGGGTCATCTCGTCGCCGTCGAGCTCAACGACCGGGTTGTTTACCTTGATCTTCGCCATCGACCGGCGCTCCTCTCGGGGGACACGTGCTCAACAGTACGAGCGTACTGGAAACCGGCTCGCAGCCCCCAGCCGGCCCGCGCCGACCGGGGAAAACGGGATGCACGGCACAGCCGACGGCTGACACGATCGCCGGATGCCGCCGCGCCGCACCCTCGGGTCTATCACGGTCACCGCCCTGACCGACGGGGAGGGGCCGTTCTTCCAGCCGCGCGAGGAGGCGTTCCCGGGCGCCACCGCCGGGCAGTGGGCCGCCGCCGACCGGCGCGACCCGGCCACGGTCACCGACGACGGCCGCTGGTGGCTGCCGTTCCGCTGCTTCGCCCTACGCGCCGGAGACGGCCCCGTCACCCTGGTCGACGCCGGCATCGGCCCGGCCGACGCGCCCGCCGCGAGCTGGGCCCCGGTGCCCGGCCGACTGCCCGCCGAGCTGGCCGCCGCCGGCATCGACCCGGCCGACGTCCGCACGGTCGTGCTGACCCACCTGCACACCGACCACGTCGGCTGGGCGGTCGTCGGCACCCCCTGGTTCCGCAACGCCGACTACCTCGTCCAGCGGGCCGAGCTGGCCGCCCTCGCCGCGGTCAACCCCGGGCTGGAGGCCGGCCTGGTCGCGCCGTTGCGCGCCGCCGGCCAGCTCCGGGTCCTCGACGGCGACACCCCGCTCACCCCGGGGGTACGCGTGCTGAGCACGCCCGGGCACACCCCCGGCCACCAGTCGGTGCTGGTGGACTCCGGCGACGAGCGGCTGCTGGTCACCGGCGACCTGCTGGTGCACACCGTCCAGCTCGTCGACCCCGACCTGGCGTACGCCCACGAGGAGCAGCCGGAGACGGCGCGCGCCTCGCGGGCGACGCTGCTGCGCGACCTGGCCGCGCGGGGCCCGGCGGCCCTGGCCACCCCGCACCTGGGCGAGCCGTTCGTGGCACTCTGAGCGCCGACGGGACTTCACGCACCCGGCGCGCCGGTCCCGGCCGCTCGGACGGGGGCGGCGGAAACGGCGAAGGGGCGGGTCCGGCGTCGGCCGGCCCGCCCCTTCCGCGTGGCTCACATGCTGGCGACGTCGGCCTGCTTCGCGCGGACGGCCTCGGCGGCCTCCTTGAGGCTGGCCAGCTCGTCGGCGTCGAGGTCGGTCTCGACGACCCGCTTGATCCCCTCGGCGCCGATCTGGGCCTCGACGCCCAGGTAGACGCCGGAGATGCCATATTCTCCGTCGACCCAGGCGCAGACCGGCATGACCTCGCCGGAGTCCTCCGCGACGGCCTTGGCCATCCGGGCGGCGGCGGCCGACGGGGCGTAGTAGGCCGAGCCGGTCTTCAGCAGCGCGACCACCTCGGCGCCGCCGTTGCGGGTCTTGACGACCAGCTCCTCGATCTGCTCGGCCGGCATGGCCTCGCGCAGCGGCTTGCCGTCGACGGTGCTCTGCGACGGCACCGGGACCATGGTGTCGCCGTGCGAGCCCAGGGTCAGCGTCTTCACCGAGCGCACCGGCACGCCGAGCGCCTCGGCGACGAAGTTGGTGAACCGGGCGGTGTCGAGCATGCCGGCCTGGCCGAGCACCCGGTTCTTGGGGAACTGGGTGGCGAGCTGGGCCAGCGCGGTCATCTCGTCGAGCGGGTTCGACACGACGATGACGACGGCGTTCGGGGCGTACTTGGCGACGTTCTCGGAGACCTGACGGACGATCTTGGCGTTCGTCTCCAGCAGGTCCATCCGGCTCATGCCCGGCTTGCGCGGGAGGCCGGCGGTGATCACCACGACGTCCGAGCCCTCGATGGCCTCGTAGCCCTCGCCGTTTCCGCCGGTGGTGACGCCGACGACCTTGGTCTCGAAGCCCTCGATGGCCCGCGACTGGTTGAGGTCCAGGGCCAGGCCGGCGGGCTTGCCCTCCACGATGTCGGTGATCACGACGGTGTCGAAGACGTCGTACTCGGCCAGGCGCTGCGCGGTGGTGGAGCCGTAGAAGCCGGCCCCGACGACAGTGACCTTCTTACCCATGGTCGTCCCACTCCCTGTTACCAGTCGTTTTCCGGACCGTATCAGTCATCCTGGCAGCCCACCGGCCAGGGGCGGCGGCCATCGGCGGGATGGGGCGAACGTCACCGTCGCCGGGTTCGCCGCGGAGTCGGGCGGGTCGGGCCCCGGCCGGGCAGGGCGGCGCGCCCCGGCGACGCCGGACCGGCCGGGGCTCAGCCGCGCTCGGCCCGCTCGACGACGTTGGTCAGCAGCATGGCGCGCGTCATCGGGCCGACGCCGCCGGGCATCGGGACCACCTTGCCGGCCACCTCGGCGACCTCGGGGTCGACGTCACCCGTGTAGCGGCCCTTGCCGTCCGCCCCGATCACCCGGGTGATGCCGACGTCGACCACCGTCGCGCCGGGGGTGACCATGTCGGCGGTGAGCAGGCCCGGCACCCCGGCCGCGACGATCACGATCTCGGCCGCGCGGGTGTGCCCGGCGAGGTCGAGCGTGCCGGTGTGGCAGAGGGTGACCGTGGCGTTCTCGCTGCGCCGGGTCAACAGCAGGCCCAGCGGACGGCCGACGGTGTTGCCCCGGCCCACGACGGCGACGTTCGCGCCGCGCAGCGGCACGTCGTGCCGGCGGAGCAGCTCGACGATGCCGCGCGGGGTGCAGGGCAGCGGGCCGTCGTAGCCGAGGACCAGCCGGCCGAGATTGACCGGGTGCAGGCCGTCGGCGTCCTTGTCGGGGTCGATCATCTCCAGCGCCCGCTGGGTGTCGAGGTGACCGGGCAGCGGAAGCTGCACGATGTAGCCGTGGCAGGCCGGGTCGGCGTTCAGCTCGGCGAGGACGTCGTCGACCTGCTGCTGGGTGGCGTCGGCGGGCAGCTCGCGGCGGATCGAGGCGATCCCCACCTCGGCGCAGTCACGGTGCTTGCCGTTGACGTACGCCTGGGAGCCCGGGTCCGCCCCGACCAGGACCGTGCCCAGCCCGGGGACGACGCCCCGCTCCGCCAGTGCCTTCACCCGCGCCCGCAGCTCGTCCTTGATCTCCGCCGCGGTCGCCTTGCCGTCCAGGATCGTCGCCGTCACGCCCAGATCGTCTCACGTCCGCCCGCCCCGCTGCCTGCGGACCCGGGGCGGGGTCCGGGGGGCGGCGGAGCGGGCGGGCGGAGGGACCAGCGGCGGCGGCGCAGCCGCGCGGGTCGGTGGGGTCAGTGGAAGAAGTGGCGGGTGCCGGTGAGGTAGAGCGTGACGCCGGCCTCCTTGCAGGCGGTGGCGACCTCCTCGTCGCGGATCGAGCCGCCCGGCTGGACGATCGCCTTCACCCCGGCCCCGATGAGGACCTTCGGGCCGTCGGCGAACGGGAAGAACGCGTCCGAGGCGCAGACCGAGCCGGCGGCCCGCTCCGCGCCGGCCCGGGTGACCGCGAGCTGCGCAGAGTCGACCCGGTTGACCTGGCCCATGCCGACGCCGACGGTCGCGCCGTCCTTCGCCAGCAGGATCGCGTTGCTCTTCACCGCGCGCACCGCCCGCCAGGCGAACGCCAGGTCACGCAGGGTGGCCTCGTCGGCCGCCTCGCCGGTGGCGAGCCGCCAGTTGGCCGGGTCGTCGCCCTCGGCGTCCACGGCGTCGCGGGTCTGCACCAGCATGCCGCCCGTGACCTGCCGCCACTCCGCCGGCAGCGGGGCGTACGCCGGGGCGCGCAGCAGCCGCAGGTTCTTCTTCGCCCGCAGCAGCTCCAGCGCGTCCTCGTCGAAGCCCGGCGCCACCAGCACCTCGGTGAACACGTCGGCGACCTGCCGGGCCAGCTCGGCGGTGACCTGGCGGTTCACGGCGATCACGCCGCCGTACGCCGACACCGGGTCGCAGGCGTGCGCCTTGCGGTGCGCCTCGGCGACGTCGGCGCCGACCGCGATCCCGCACGGGTTGGCGTGCTTGATGATCGCCACGGCCGGCCGGTCGGCGAAGTCGTTCGCCGCCCGCCAGGCGGCGTCCGCGTCGACGTAGTTGTTGTAGGACATCTCCTTGCCGTGCAGCTGCTCCGCCTGCGCCAGGCCGGCGGGGCTGGCCGGGTCGGTGTAGAGGGCGGCGGCCTGGTGCGGGTTCTCGCCGTAGCGCAGCACCGCCGAGCGGCGCAGCGACACCCCGGCGGACTCCGGCCAGCCGGCGGCGTCGGGGGCGAGCGTGCTCGCGCACCACTGCGCCACGGCCACGTCGTACTCGGCGATGGCGGCGAACGCGCGGGCCGCCAGCACCCGGCGCTGGGCCAGGGTGAACCCGCCCGTGCCGAGGGCGGCCACCAGCTCCGGGTACGCGGCCGGGTCGGTGACCACCGCGACGGACGCGTGGTTCTTGGCGGCGGCGCGCACCATCGCCGGCCCGCCGATGTCGATCTGCTCCACGCACTCCTCGACGCCGGCGCCGGAGGCCACCGTGTCCTGGAACGGGTAGAGGTTCGACACCAGCAGGTCGACGCCGGCGATGCCGTGCTCGTCGAGCTGGGCCGCGTGCGCGGGCTTGCGCAGGTCGGCCAGGAGCCCGCCGTGGATCGCCGGGTGCAGGGTCTTGACCCGGCCGTCGAGGATCTCGGGGAAGCCGGTCACCGACTCCACCGGGGTCACCGGCACCCCGGCGGCGGCGACGGTCGACGCGGTGCTGCCGGTCGAGACGATCTCCACGCCGGCCGCGTGCAGGGCCTGGGCCAGCTCGACCAGGCCGCTCTTGTCGTAGACGCTGACCAGCGCCCGTCGGATGGGGCGGCGCTCGCCCTGACTGGAACTCACTCCGACCGTGACCTTTCTTCCGGTGATCGTCCAACCTTCGCGGACCAGCCGACCGACCTGCTCCACGAGCTGACGCCGCTCGGCGGACTTGATGCGCTCGGTGAGCGCCTCCTCGTCGTCGTCGTCGCACACGGGCACGGCGACCTGGGCCACGATCGGCCCGGTGTCCATGCCGGCGTCGACGAAGAAGAGGGTGGCCCCGGTGATCTTCACCCCGTAGGCGAGGGCGTCCCGGGGGCCGTGGATGCCGGGGAACGCCGGCAGCAGCGTGTTGTGGGTGTTGAGGTAGCGGTCGCCGAAGGCGGCGAGGAACTCCGGGCCGACCAGCTTGAGGAAGCCGGCGGAGACCACCAGGTCGGGGCGGTGCGCGGCGACCTGCCTGGTCAGCGCGGCGTCCCAGTCCGCCCGGGTCGGATGGTCGGCGACCCGCTCGACGAAGGTCGGCACCCCGGCGGCGGCGGCCCGGTCCAGGCCCGCGATCCCGGCGCGGTCCGCACCCACGGCGACGACCCGGGCGCCGTACGCGGGGTCGACGGCGGCGTCGAGCAGCGCCTGGAGGTTGCTCCCGGAGCCGGAGACGAGGACGACTATGCGGGCGACGGACGCGGGCTCGGTCACGCGGCCACCCTATCGGGCAGGTCGGGCCCGCTCCCGGGCGGGCGTCCAGGTCGGGGCCGCACAGCGGCGCGCGGGCAGACGGCCCGGGGCCGCACAGCGACGCGTGGGGCATCCAGGTCCGGGCCGGAATTCGGTGCCCCTTCCTGTCGCCCGGACCCTGTACGCTGCCGGTCGCTCGGTGCCCGGCGCACGCCGGGTCCCGCACCTGTCAGTGACGCGACACGCGCGGTGTGTCGACGGAATGAGGAGCACCCAGGATGCAGCCCGGTTACCAGTCCCCCCAACCGCAACAGATCAATAACAACATGACGATGTCCATCGTGGCCATCTTCCTGTTCTGGCCGCTGGCCATCCCCGCCATCATCAACGCGTCGAAGGTCAACCCGCTGATCCAGCAGGGTGACTACGCCGGGGCCCAGGCGGCGGCGGCCGAGTCGAAGAAGTGGTCCAAGTGGGCCCTGATCGTCGGCATCGTCTGGCTCGTGATCGTCCTCGTGTGCTGCGCGCTGGGCGGTCTTGCCGGGATCATGGGTGGGGCCAGCAGCACCAGCAGCTACTGATTCAGCCCGAAGCAAGGAGCACCGACGCATGCAGCCCGGTCAGGACCCGTACGGCCAGCAGCCCCACGACCCGAACCAGCCGCAGTACCACGACCCGTACGCCCCGCCGCCCGCGGCGCCGTACGGGCAGCAGCCGACATCGGGCCAGCCCTACGGGCAGGACCCATACGCCCAGCAGCCGTACGGGCAGCAGCCGACGTCGGGCCAGCCCTACGGGCAGGACCCGTACGCCCAGCAGCCGCCGCCCTACGGGGCCGCGCCGGGCTACCCGAACGCCGGCTACCCCCACCCGCAGGGGCAGAACAACACCCTCGGCCTGGTGTCGATGATCCTCGGCATCGCGTCGATCCCGCTGGTCTGCTGCCTCTACCTGGGCATCCCGGTCGGCATCGCCGCCGTGGTCACCGGCTACCTCGGCCGGCAGAAGGCGGCGCAGGGGCTGGCCAGCAACGACGGTCAGGCCAAGGCCGGCCTGATCTGCGGTGCGGTCGGCGCCGGGCTCGGCGTCCTGCTGTTCATCCTCGGGGTCGTGGGCAACGTGACCCTGCCCACCACCTGAGGCGGGCCCAGACCACCTGGTCGCGCACCGACGCGAGGGGCGCTCCGGAGATTCCCGGGGCGCCCCTCGCCGTGTCCCGCCCGCCGCGCTCAGGTGTGAGCGGGGCGCCCCTCTCTACCGGATGCGTTAGGAGGGGACCCTTCCTTTCACCCCCAGCGCGCGGGTGGCGGCGGCGCCGAGCAGGGCGCCGGCCGCGACCACGGCGGTGGCCGCCCCGGCCACCTGCCAGCCGACCGGGCCGATGTCGGCCAGCCGGCCGCCGCCGAGCGGGCCGCCGGAGACCGCCGCGAGCACGCCGAGCAGCAGCCCGGCCACCGGTCCGGCCAGCGCCGCCGGGACGAGCAGTGCCGGCCAGGCCAGCTCGGCGCGGTCCTCGGCGGCGATCCGCAGCAGCCGGCGGGCGAGCAGCCACCCGGCGGCCATGCCGGCCAGCACGGGCACGGCGAGCAGGCCCGCGCCGTAGCCGTCGACGGGCCCGCTGGGCAGCCCCGCCAGCAGCGGCACCGCCGGGAGCGCGCCGACGGAGACCTCGCTGGTGCGGACGGCGGTGTCGACTCCGACGGCGAACCCGGGGCCGAGCAGGTAGCTGGCCGACCAGATCGTCGCGTTCGGCGCGTAGGCGAGGCTGACCAGGGTGATCCCGGCCTGCCCGGCCACCCCGGTGCGGTAGGCGCCGATCATGTCGGCGGCGTCGCCGCCCCCGGTGGCCACGGCGAGCCCCGCTGCTCCGGCCCCCGCGCCGAGCAGCAGCAGCCCGGCGACGAGGCCGGTGCGCACCCCGTCCCGAAGCTGGGTGGGGGCCCGGGCGGCGAGCAGGCGGGCCACCGCGGTGGTCCGGAGCGCCCCGGCCAGCGCGGCGAGCGTGCCGACAAGGGCGAACGTCGCCCCGGCGCGGGCCGGGGCGGTGCCGGTCGGCACGGCGGCGAGCGCGCCGAGCAGCGCGTACCCGACGCCGACCGCGCCGGCGGCGGTGAGCGCCTGGCGCGGGGAGCGCCCGCCCCGCGCCCCGATGGCCCGGCTGGCGTGCACCCCGGCGCGGGTGAGCCGCCAGACGGCCAGCGCGGTCAGCGCGAGCGGGGTCAGGCCGAGCGGGCCGGCATCGGTGGCGAGCGGGACGCCGTGGCCGAGCAGCCAGCCGGCGAGCCCGGCGCGCAGCGCGCCGGTGACGGAGCCGGCGTCCTCGGTGAGCTGGGCGAGCCCGAGCACGAGGGCGACCGGGAGGTAGGACGTGAGCGCGGCCCAGGCGGCGGCGACCCCGGCGGCCACCACGAGGGGGGCCCGGCCGCGGGTGGGCTCCCCGGGCCGGGGCGCGGGCCCCCGGGGACCCGGGACGCGGCCGGCGGGCCGGGCGTCGGCGCCGACCCTGGCGGCCGGACGACGGGGCTGGTCAGGGGTGACGGAGGACATCGGCTCTACTCTGGCATGTCGCGCCGTCGTGGGCAGTCCGATACCGCCCCCGACCGGCCGGAAGTTCGGTGATCCACCGACCTGGCACCCCCGATCCGGTCTAGCCTCGGCCCCAGGACGCGAATTCCTGTCGCGGCCGCGGACCGCTCGGAGGAAGCCGTGAACGCTCCGTATCCACCGCCCCCCGCGCAGGCCGGGGGCCGGGACCGCACCACGTTGTGGGGCGTGCTCGGCATCATCCTGGGCCTGCTCTGCTGCGGCATCCTGGGGATCATCTTCGGGTACCTGTCGATCCGGGACGCCAAACGGTACGGCCAGTCGCCGGTGTTGGGTTACCTCGCCATCGCCTTCGGCGTGATCAACATCATCGGCAGCGCGATCCTGCGGGCGAGCGGCAACTACCCGTTCTGGAACAACGACTGACCGCTGCGGCGGGCGGACGTGACGACGCGAGGGGGCCGACCGGCTCGGTCGACCCCCTCGGCGCGTCGCGCGGCGGTCAGCCGGCCGACATGATCTCCCGCATGAGCTTGGCGGTCTCGGTCGGGGTCTTGCCGACCTTCACGCCGACGGCCTCCAGCGCCTCCTTCTTCGCCTCGGCGGTGCCCGCCGAGCCGGAGATGATCGCGCCGGCGTGGCCCATGGTCTTGCCGGGGGGCGCGGTGAAGCCGGCGATGTAGCCGACCACCGGCTTGGTGACGTGCGACTTGATGAACTCGGCGGCCCGCTCCTCGGCGTCGCCGCCGATCTCGCCGATCATCACGATGGCGTCGGTGTCGGGGTCGGCCTCGAACGCGGCGAGGGCGTCGATGTGGGTGGTCCCGATGATCGGGTCGCCGCCGATGCCGACGCAGGTCGAGAAGCCGATGTCACGCAGCTCGTACATCATCTGGTAGGTCAGGGTGCCGCTCTTGCTGACCAGGCCGATCCGGCCGGAGCCGGTGATGTCGGCCGGGATGATGCCGGCGTTCGACGCGCCCGGCGAGGCGATGCCGGGGCAGTTGGGCCCGATGATCCGGGTGCGCTCGCCCTTCGCCACGTTGTACGCCCAGAAGGCGGCGGTGTCGTGCACCGGCACGCCCTCGGTGATGACCACGGCCAGCGGGATCTCCGCGTCGATCGCCTCGATCACGGCGGCCTTGGTGAACTGCGGCGGGACGAAGATGACCGTCACGTCGGCCCCGGTCTCGGCCATCGCGTCGGCGACGGTCGCGAAGACCGGCAGCGCGGTGCCGTCGAAGTCGACGCTCTGGCCCGCCTTGCGCGGGTTGGTGCCGCCGACGACGTTCGTGCCCGCGGCGAGCATCCGCCGGGTGTGCTTGGAACCCTCGGATCCGGTCATCCCCTGCACGATGACCTTCGAGTCCTTGGTCAGCCAGATAGCCATTGTCAGACCCCCGCAGCCGCCAGCTCGGCGGCCCGCTCGGCCGCGCCGTCCATGGTGTCGACCCGCTGCACCAGCGGGTTGTTCGCGCCGTCGAGGATCGCCCGACCGGCCTCGGCGTTGTTGCCGTCCAGCCGGACGACGAGCGGCTTGGTGACCTTCTCGCCGCGCTGCTCCAGCAGGGCCAGCGCCTGCACGATGCCGTTGGCGACCTCGTCGCAGGCGGTGATGCCGCCGAAGACGTTGACGAAGACGCTGCGCACCGACGGGTCGGACAGGACGATCTCCAGCCCGTTGGCCATCACCGCGGCGCTCGCGCCGCCCCCGATGTCGAGGAAGTTGGCCGGCTTGACGTTGCCGTGCCGCTCGCCCGCGTAGGCCACGACGTCGAGGGTCGACATGACCAGGCCCGCGCCGTTGCCGATGATGCCGACCTCACCGTCGAGCTTGACGTAGTTGAGGTCCTTCTCCTTGGCGGCCTGCTCCAGCGGGTCCACGGCGGCCTGGTCGACGAGCGCCTCGTGGTCCGGGTGCCGGAACCCGGCGTTCTCGTCCAGGGTGACCTTCGCGTCGAGCAGCAGCAGCTTGCCGTCGCCGGTCTTGGCCAGCGGGTTCACCTCGACCAGCGTGGCGTCCTCGGCGACGAATGCCTGCCACAGGCCCACGGCGACCTCGACGACCTGGTCGGCGACGTCGGCCGGGAAGCCGGCGGCGGTGACGATCTCGCGGGCCTTCGCCTCGTCGACGCCCGCGACCGCGTCGATGGGGGCCTTGACGACCTTGTCCGGGGTCTCGGCGGCGACCTGCTCGATGTCCATTCCGCCGGCGACGCTGGCGATGCAGAGGAAGGTGCGGTTCGCCCGGTCGAGCAGGTAGGAGAAGTAGTACTCCTCGGCCACGTCCGCCGTCACGGTGATCATGACCTTGTGGACCGTGTGACCCTTGATGTCCATGCCGAGGATGTCGGTGGCGCGGGCCACCGTCTCATCCGTGCCCTCGGCCAGCTTCACGCCGCCGGCCTTGCCACGGCCGCCGACCTTCACCTGTGCCTTGACGACCACCCGGCCGCCGAGGCGTTCGGCGATCGCGCGGGCCTCCTCCGGGGTGTTGGCGACGCCGCCGGCCAGCACGGGCAAGCCGTGCCGCTCGAACAGGTCCCGCCCCTGGTACTCGTACAGGTCCACGATTGCGCGTCCCGTCCCGTCTCCGCGGCGCGCCGTCGCGCCGCCGCCAGCGTTGTGGAATCAGTTTGACGCCTGTCATCAGTTGAAACAGGCCATTGGGCGCAGCCTAGCGAGGTCGGCACCGGCGGCAACCGAGCGGGTGCGCGGTGTGCCCTACTCCACAACCAGCCGGATCGCGGTCGTCGGCGGCGCGCGCAACAGCGCGTGTGGGAATTCCGCGGGGGATGTTCCCAGCTCCGCGTAACCCCCTGGTCAGGGCGTCGTTGAGTCAGGTGTCGGAGCGCTGCCGAGGCGCGAGGACAAAGACGGCCGATGCCCTGTCGGTCGAGGGGTGGCGGCGGGGCATCGTGCATAGAGGGGCCGGACGTGTGAGGGGTGCGTCCGGCCCCTCACCCTGCCCGCCGCAGGGCGGAGGGGCACGGGTCAGGCGACCGGCTGGGCCACGTTGGCCCGCACCCACTCGACGATCGACTGCGTGGTCGCGCCCGGGGTGAAGATCTTCTTGACGCCGAGCTGCTCCAGCTCGGGGATGTCGGCGTCGGGGACGATGCCGCCGCCGAAGACGACGATGTCCTGCGCGTCCCGCTCACCCAGCAGCTCGACGACCCGCCGGAACAGGGTCATGTGCGCGCCCGAGAGCACCGAGAGCCCGACCGCGTCGGCGTCCTCCTGGATGGCCGTCTCGACGATCTGCTCCGGGGTCTGGTGCAGGCCGGTGTAGATGACCTCCATGCCGGCGTCCCGGAGGGCGCGGGCGACGACCTTGGCCCCCCGGTCGTGGCCGTCGAGGCCCGGCTTCGCGACGACGACCCGGATACGAGAGCTCATCAGCGGACACCTTTCGAGGGCGCTACGACTGTCACCTGAACGAACGGTAACCCGGCGGGTCGCCGGCAGGGAATCCGACCTGCGCTCCGAGGGCAGAGCCTAGGGGGCCGGGGCAGGGGGTCGGACATTCGGGCGACAGCGGTCACGGTGCGCGACGAACGGGCAGGTGAGGGCACGTATGACCAAGTGACGAGGCGTGACAATAAAGGACGTAAACGGACAGATCGACACGCCAATTACCCCGTCTGGCTTGTGACGGGCGTGGCGGTTGGCTACCGTGTCCACGGTTGTCATCAGGTCCACGGACGGGTGACGACGCGGCCAGCCGACGTTCACCACCGCTTCACGAGCGCCGGCCGACCGCATCGGATCCCCGACAACGGAGGGTGTGCGTGCGCCAGCGCCTGTCGTCTGAGCCCGATCGATATCGCGGTCGCCGCCGCGTACCCACCCCGCCGCGTAGCCGCTACGCCGCCGTCGTCACCACCGCGTTCGTCGGGGCCGGCATCGTCGCGATCGGCGCGGGAGCACTGCCGGACGCCAAGAGCGTCAGCCCGTCGGTCCTCGACGAGCTCAAGCAGGCCTCCATCACCAGCCAGGACGCGGCGGCCCGCGCGGACTCCGCCGACCGGGCCTCCCGCGACAGCCGGGTCGAGACGAAGGCGGCCGGCGAGCAGGAGGCCTGGCTCCTGCCGTTGCAGGGCTACGACTTCAACTCCCCCTACGGCATGCGCTGGGGCAAGCTGCACACCGGGATCGACCTGGTGGCCCCCGAGGGCACCCCCTACGTCGCCATCCACGAGGGCACCGTCACGAAGGCCGGCTGGTTCGGCGGCTACGGCTACGCGGTGATCGTCAAGCACGCCGACGGCAGCGAGGCCATCTACGGCCACTCCTCCGCCGTGAGCGTCAAGGAGGGGCAGCAGGTCAAGGCCGGCGACCAGCTCGGCCTGGTCGGCAACACCGGCCACTCCTACGGCTCCCACCTGCACCTGGAGATCCATGTCAACGGGGACCCGCTGGACCCGGTGCCGTGGCTCCAGGAGCGCGGAGTGGACATCAAGATGCAAATCGAGCTGTACTACAGCGACGTAGCCGCCTCCTGACGCTGCGCATCGACCGTTGACCGCCCGGATCGACTGATCCGGGCGGTTCTTCGTGCGCCGCCCGCACACCGATGTCTGCTGCGTCACAGCCGCTGATGTGACCAGCCGCACATCGCCGATGATCAATTATCCGGACATGGAGGTCCGGCACGGGACGCCGCGGACACGGTCCCTCCCGGTCCACATCGCCCCACCCGTCCCCCTGCCCGCCTCCTCACCAGCGCGAACACCAGTATTTCGAGGTCCACGTCCCCTCGAAGGTGTAGGTCCGCCGTGCACGAAGAGAACATCCGCGACAGCAGCACCCCCGACGCGCCGGCCCGCCACCGGATGCGTCCCCGGCCCGGCACCCGGGCCCTGGTCGTCGGCGCGGTCGCCCTGGTCGGGCTCGGTCTCGCCGGTGCCGCCGTCGCCACCACCGCCGGCGACGACCCGGCCCCCGCCGCCGTGGCGGTCGACGCCCCGGCCCGCGCCGAGGCCGCCGACCGGGCCGACCGGGCCGCCCGCGAATCGGCCAGCCCCGCCGCCAGCCCCAGCACCGTCTCGCCGAGCCCGTCGAGCGCCAGCCCCAGCCCGACGGCGACGAAGGCCTCCGCCAAGCCGAAGCCCAAGCCCAAGCCGACCCCGAAGCCCGCGCCGAAGAAGACCAGCAAGCCCGCGCCGGCCTGGGTCATCCCGATGGCGGGGGCGACGATCACCTCCTGCTACGGCCCGCGCGGAGGCGCCCTGCACGCCGGCATCGACTTCGCCCTGCCCGCCGGCACCCCGATCCACGCCGCCGCCGCGGGCACGGTCGTGAAGGCCGGCGACGTCGGCGACGGCTACGGCATCTCCGTCTTCGTCGACCACGGCAACGGCTACCTGACCCACTACGCCCACCAGAGCCGCACCGCCGTCGGCGTCGGCGACAAGGTCACGGCGGGCCAGGTCATCGGCTACGAGGGCTCCACCGGCGACTCCACCGGCCCGCACCTGCACTTCGAGGTGCACCAGGGCCAGATGTGGAACCAGATCGACCCCGCGCCGTTCCTGCGGGCCCGGGGCATCGACGTCGCCTGCTGACCACCCGGCGACGCGCCGGCCGCCGGAGGGAACCACCGGCGGCCGGCGCCCACCGGTCAGCCCAGTTGCTGCGCCAGCGTGTCCAGGCCGCCCCGGATCAGCTCCCCGTAGGCGTCGTCGCCGAGCGCGCCGATGCCCGCCCGCGCCTGCCGGAGGCACTCGCGGGCCCGGTCGAGGTCGCCGAGCCTGCGGTAGCACTCACCGAGGTTGAGGTGCAGCGACGGATAGAGGGCGGCCACCGACATCGGCACCCCGGCCTGCGCCACGCGATCGTCGGTGAGCAGGTCGGCCGCCGCCAGGGCCCGCTGATCCCAGCGCAGCTCCTCGTGGACGTCGTCCTGCACGTCGGCCATCGAGTGCGCGAGGACGCACACGTGCAGCGGATCGCCCCGCTCCCCGCCGATCTCGGCCCAGAGCTGGGCGAACAGGTCGCGGGCCGCCTCGCGCCGACCCTGCTGGTGGTGCAGCTGCACGCCCTCGTTGATCCGGGTGAGCGTCTCGTCCATGGTCGTCGGCCGGCTCAGAGCTTGTCGATCGGGGCGTGCCGCAGCACCAGCCACATCGTCTGGTCGCCGAAGTCGATCTGCGCCCGCGCCCCCGGGCCGTGACCCTCCACGGCGAGCACCCGGCCCAGGCCGTACCGCTGGTGGTTGACCCGGTCCCCGGCCGCGACCTTCGGGCCCTGGGGCAGCTCGCTGGCCGTGGCCAGCCGGCTGCCGTCGACGCCGAGCCGCTTGGCGAGCTGCGCGGCCTTCGGGGTGCCCCCGGTGAAGCCGCCGCCGCGCGGCGCGCGGTCCGCGCGCCCGCCGACGCCGCCGCCACCGCCGCCCCACGAGGTGTACGTCCCCTCGGTGCGCTCCCAGCGGACCAGCTCCGGCGGCAGCTCCTCAAGGAACCGCGACGGCGGGTTGTAGGCCGGCTGCCCCCACGCCGAGCGGGTCACCGCCCGGGACAGGTAGAGGCGCTGCCGCGCGCGGGTGATCCCCACGTAGGCCAGCCGCCGCTCCTCCTCCAGCTCCCGGGTGTCGCCCAGCGCGCGCAGGTGCGGGAAGACGCCGTCCTCCAGCCCGGTCAGGAACACCACCGGGAACTCCAGCCCCTTGGCGGTGTGCAGGGTCATCAGGGTGACCACGCCCTGGTGGTCGGGGTCGTCGGAGGGGATCTGGTCGGCGTCGGCGACCAGCGCCACCTGCTCCAGGAAGCCGGCGAGGGTGGCCCGCTCCCCCTCCTCCCCCAGCGCCTCGACCCGCTCCGTGTACTCCCGGGCGACGCTCACCAGCTCCTGGAGGTTGTCGACGCGGCCGGCGTCCTGCGGGTCGAGGCTCTCCTCCAGCTCGGTCAGGTAGCCCGAGCGGGTCAGCAGCGCCTCCAGCACCTCCTCCGGGGTGCCGGTCTCGGCCAGCTCCCGGGCCCCGTCGAGCAGCGCCACGAAGTCGCCGATGCCGTTGGCCGCCCGGGTGGAGATGCCGGGCGCGTCGCCCGCCCGGCGCAGGGCCGCCCCGAAGGAGATGCGGTCCCGGCTGGACAGGGCCTCCACGCACGCCTCCGCGCGCTCGCCGATGCCCCGGCGGGGGGTGTTGAGGATGCGGCGCAGGCTGACCGTGTCGTCGTCGTTGACCACCGCCCGCAGGTAGGCCAGAGCGTCGCGGACCTCCTTGCGCTCGTAGAAGCGCACCCCGCCGACCACCTTGTAGGGCAGGCCGACCCGGATGAACACCTCCTCGAACACCCGGGACTGGGCGTTGGTGCGGTAGAACACCGCCACGTCGCCGGGGCGGGCCTCGTCGTCGTCGACCAGCCGGTCGACCTCCCGGCCCACCCAGTCGGCCTCGGCGTGCTCGGTGTCGGCCACGTATCCGACGATCTGCTCGCCGGCCCCGGCGTCGCTCCACAGCCGCTTGGGCTTGCGGGAGGTGTTGCGGTCGATCACCGCGTTGGCGGCGTTGAGGATGGTCTGGGTGGAGCGGTAGTTCTGCTCCAGCAGGATCGTCCGGGCGTCGGTGAAGTCCCGCTCGAACTCCAGGATGTTGCGGATCGTCGCGCCCCGGAACGCGTAGATCGACTGGTCGGCGTCGCCGACCACGCACAGCTCCGCCGGCGCGATCCCCTCGGTGCCGGAGACCAGCTCCTTGATCAACGTGTACTGCGCGTGGTTGGTGTCCTGGTATTCGTCGACCAGCACGTGCCGGAACCGGCGGCGGTAGCCCTCCGCGACGTGCGGGTGCGACTGGAACAGGTGCACCGTCGTCATGATCAGGTCGTCGAAGTCCAGCGCGTGCGCCTCGCGCAGCCGCCGCTGGTAGAGCGTGTACGCCTCGGCGAGGGCCCGCTCGTTGGGCCCCTTGGCCCGGCCGGCGAACTCCTCCGGGTCGACCAGCTCGTTCTTCAGGTTGGACACCTGGGCGGCCAGCCCCCGCGCCGGGTAGCGCTTCGGGTCCAGGTCCAGCTCGCGGGCGACGAGCTGCATCAGGCGGCGGGAGTCGTCGGCGTCGTAGATCGAGAAGCTCGACTTCAGGCCGGCGTGCTCGTGCTCGGCCCGCAGGATGCGCACGCACGCCGAGTGGAACGTCGACACCCACATCAGCCGGGCGCGCGGGCCGACGAGCTGGGTCACCCGCTCCTTCATCTCGCCGGCGGCCTTGTTGGTGAAGGTGATCGCGATGATCTCGCCGGGGTGGACGTCGCGGGCCGCGAGCAGGTAGGCGATCCGGTGGGTGAGCACCCGGGTCTTGCCGGAGCCGGCGCCGGCCACGATCAGCAGCGGCGAGCCGGCGTGCACGACGGCGTCGCGCTGGGGGCCGTTGAGGCCCTCCACCAGGGCCTGCGGGTCGAGGCGGACGGCCGGGCCGGGCCGGGGCGGCGGGGCCGACGCGGGCTCGGGCTCGGGCGGGGGCGCGGGGATGTCGAAGAGAGGCTGCATCGCACGGCGAGTCTATGCCGCCGGCCGGACACTTCCCGACAGCGCGGCCCCGACGCGACCGATCAGGACGGCGGGGACACCCGGCGACAGCAGGAAGAGACCAACCCGTCACCCGTCCGGCTCTGGCGCGGCCGTCCCCGATCCACAACGATGGCTGGTGAACCCCCACTTCCTCCCCCGTACACGATTTTGGGAGAAAAACCATGAGTCAACCGCGCTCGCGCGGTCGGGCGGTGCTGCGTCACCTCGCCGCGCCGGCCCTCGCACTGGCTGTCGTCGCCACGCTGCCGGCCGCCACGCGGCCCGCGCCGGCCCCGGCCGCCGACCCCTGGGCGGCGCTCGCCCCGGTCTCGGTCTCCTACGCCAAGCCCACCGGCGGCGAGGTCAAGGGCAACTTCCTCAGCTACAACGACTTCCACGGCGCGATCGACCCGCCGGCGGGCAGCGGCGCCGTGGTCAACGGCACCCCGGCCGGCGGCGTGGAATACCTCGCCACCTGGCTCAAGAAGCTGCGCGCCGAGGCCAAGGCCGAGGGGCGGGTCACCACCACGGTCGGCGCCGGCGACCTGGTCGGGGCGACCCCGCTGGTCAGCGCCGCGTTCCACGACGAGCCGACCATCGAGCTGATGGACCAGATCGGGCTGGAGATCAGCTCCGTCGGCAACCACGAGTTCGACGAGGGCGTCGACGAGCTGATCCGGCTCAACAAGGGCGGCTGCCACCCGGTCGACGGCTGCGCCGACGGCGACGGCTTCAAGGGCGCGAAGTTCACCTACCTCGCCGCCAACACCATCAGCAAGAAGACCAAGCTGCCGATCCTGCCCCCGGTCGACGTCAAGTTCGTCGGCGGCGTACCGGTCGGCTTCGTCGGGGTCACCCTGGAGGGCACCCCCGGCATCGTCAACCCGGCCGGCATCACCGGTGTGACGTTCAAGGACGAGGTGGAGACCGCCAACAAGTGGGGCGGCCTGCTCAAGCTGTTCGGCGTGAAGGCCATGGTGCTGCTGGTGCACGAGGGCGGCGCGCAGTCCCCGCCGCCGAGCACCCCCGGCGTCTCCGACTGCGCCAACTTCTCCGGCCCGATCGTCGACATCGTCAAGGGCCTGCGGCCCGAGTTCGGCCTGGTCGTCTCCGGCCACACCCACCGGTTCTACTCCTGCTCGCTGCCGAACTCCTCCGGCCAGCCCAGCGTGGTCACCAGCGCCGGCAACAACGGCCAGCTGATCACCGACGTCGACTACTCCCTCAACCGGCGCACCGGCCGGTTCACCGGGATCTCGGCCCGCAACGTCATCGTCGAGAACGGCGTCCGCAACGCCGACGGCACCTGGCAGCAGACCAGCCCCGGCGTGTACGCCCGCAACCCCGACCTGGTGGACGCGGGCGCGAAGGCGCTGGCCGACAAGTACCGCACGGCGGTCGCCCCGATCGCCAACAAGGTGGTCGGCAGGATCAGCGCCGACATCGTCCGCGACGCCCTGCCCAACGGCGAGAGCCCGCTCGGCGACGTGATCGCCGACGCGCAGCTCGCGTACACGAAGAGCAACGGGGCGCAGATCGCGCTGATGAACCCGGGCGGCGTGCGGGCCTCCATGTCGTACGGGGCGTCGGCCGGCGGCGAGGCGCCGGGCGAGGTGACCTACGGCGAGGCGTTCGCGGTGCAGCCGTTCAACAACCTCGTGGTCACCCAGACCTTCACCGGGGCGCAGCTCAAGAACGTGCTGGAGCAGCAGTTCGTGGGCTTCAAGGGGCAGACCACCCAGCGGATCCTCCAGGTGTCGGCCGGGCTGACCTACTCGTACGACAGCACCGCCCCGGTGGGCTCCCGGGTGAGCGCCCTGGCGCTGAACGGGACCCCGATCGACCCGGCGGCCAGCTACCAGGTCACCACGAACGACTTCCTGGCCAACGGCGGCGACGGCTTCACCGAGCTGACGGGCGGCACCGGCCGCACCACCGCCCCCGGCTTCGACGTCGACGCGCTGGTGGCGTACGTGGGCGCGGGCGACCCGGTCGCCCCGGGCCCGGCGAACCGCATCACCCGCCTCGGCTGAGCTGGTGGTAAGGAGGGGCCCCTTGTTAACGCATACGGTCGAGAAGGGGCCCCTTCTCACACTTCCCGCCCGGGTGGTGGGCGGCGGCAGTGCTTGCGCAGGTGGCCGGGCAGTCGGCATACTCGACGGCGTGTTCGGTCAGCGCTTCTACTTTTACTACGGCACCGGGAGTCCGGCAGCCGTGGGTCGCGCCTGATCAGATCAGACCTACGAAAGCCCCGGGCTCTGGAGAGCCCGGGGCTTTTCCGTCCCGGGATCCGGGCACCGGGCCCGACGTCCGAGGGGTACGGCGATGATGGCAGACGTGATGGAGCAGAACGGCAGCTTGGCGCGGTCCCGCCCGCAGAGTGACCAGGGCGGCGGCGTCCAGGCCAACGCCGGCAGCGGCGGCACGGGCAGCGGGAACGCGGGCGGCGGCCTCCCCGGCGGTGGCACCGGCCCCGGCAACCCGAACACGGGTGCCGCCGGCGGCGGAAACCCGGCCAGCGCCGGCAAGGCCGGCAACGTGGGCGGCGGCAGCGGCGGCCCGGTTTCCGCCGGCAAGGCGGGCAACACGGGCGGCGGGCGGGGCGAGCCGGCGTCGTCGGCTGCCGGGTCGACCCGCACCGGCACCGACGACTCGGTGGCGGCGGAGCGGATCGTCGCCATCCGGGAGCGGATCGACGAGATCGACAGCACGTTGATCGCGCTGTGGCAGGAACGGGCCGCCCTGTCGCAGGAGGTCGGCGCGACCCGGATGGCCTCCGGGGGCACCCGGCTGGTGCTGTCGCGGGAGCGCGAGATCCTGGAGCGGTTCCGGCAGGCCCTGGGGGCCGACGGCACCCAGTTGGCCCTGCTGCTGCTCCGCGCCGGCCGCGGCCCGCTGTAGCAGCCACTCGTCCCGCCCCGCGCCGCCTCGCGCCGCCCCGCCCCGCCTCGCCCCTCGCCGACGCCGCCTGCGCCGGGAGCCCTCGGCCGGGATGCGCAGAATCACGGCAACAGTGGCCTCCGCACGAGGGCGGGGGCACTGTTTCCCGGATCGAGCGCGATCTTGCGGGGCGCACGACGGGGGGCACGACGGGGGGGCACGACGGGCCCATGTGCAGAACCGCCTGCCGGCGTCGCGGGGACGCCGGCAGGCGGTCGGATGTCGCAGGCCAGCCCGGTGATCCAGCCAGCCCGGATCAGGCAGGCCGGCCAGGACCGGTCGGTCAGCCGGGGAGGCTCACGCCTCGTGGCTGGCCACGATCTCGCGCTTCTCGGCGAAGTGGCAGGCGCTCGGGTGGTCCGAGCCGGAGCGGATCTCCAGCAGCGGGACCTGCTCGGCGCAGACGTCCTGCGCCTTCCAGCACCGGGTGCGGAACCGGCAGCCCGAGGGCGGGCTGACGGGCGACGGCACGTCGCCGGTGAGCCGGATGATCGCCTTCTGGTCGCGCAGCGTCGGGTCCGGCACCGGCACCGCCGACAGCAGCGCCTGCGTGTACGGGTGGGTGGGGCGCTCGTAGATCTCGTCCTCGGTGCCGATCTCGACGATCTTGCCGAGATACATGACCGCGACCCGGTCCGACAGGTGCCGGACCACCGACAGGTCGTGGGCGATGAAGACGTACGACAGGCCGAACTCGGCCTGGAGCTTCTCCAGCAGGTTCATCACCTGGGCCTGGATGGACACGTCCAGGGCCGACACCGGCTCGTCGCAGATGATGATCTCCGGCCGCAGGGCGAGCGCCCGGGCGATGCCGATGCGCTGCCGCTGACCGCCGGAGAACTGGTGCGGGTACCGGTTGATGTGCTCCGGGTTCAGGCCGACGAGGTCGAGCAGTTCCTTGACCTTGTCCCGCCGGCTGCCCTTCGGGGCCACCTCGGGGTGGATCTCGAACGGCTCGCCGATCAGGTCGCCGACCGTCATCCGCGGGTTCAGCGAGGTGTACGGGTCCTGCATGACCAGCTGGATCTGGCGGCGCAGCCGGCGCAGGGCACCGCCGGAGAGCTTGGAGATGTCCTGGCCCTTGTAGTTGACGCTGCCGGCGGTCGGCCGCTCCAGGTTCATCAGCACCCGGGCCAGCGTGGACTTGCCGCAGCCGGACTCGCCGACCACGCCGAGCGTCTCGCCGGCCTTGAGCTCCAGCGACACCCCGTCGACGGCCTTGACGTGCCCGATGGTCTTCTTGAACACCACGCCGCGGGTGACGGGGTAGTGCTTGACCAGGTCACGGACTTCGAGGATGTTCTCAGTCACGGTTCACCAGATCCTCAGCGAAGTGGCAGGCGCTGGCCCGGCCGGCGCCGATCTGCAGCAGCGGCGGCAGCTTCTCCCGGCAGACCGGCTGCGCCATGGGGCAGCGCGGGTTGAACGGGCAGCCCGGCGGGATGTTCATCAGGTTCGGCGGCAGGCCCTTGATGGTGCGGAGCTGCTGCCCCCGCTCGTCCATCCGCGGGATCGAGTCGATCAGACCCATCGTGTACGGGTGCGCCGGCTTGGCGTACAGGTCGTAGACGTTGGCTTCCTCGACGATCCGGCCCGCGTACATGACCGCGATCCGGTCCGCGACGTCGGCGACCACGCCGAGGTCGTGGGTGATCAGGATCATGCCCATCTGCCGCTCGCGCTGGAGCTCGGCGAGCAGGTCCATGATCTGGGCCTGCACGGTCACGTCGAGCGCGGTGGTGGGCTCGTCGGCGATCAGCACCTCGGGGTCGAGCGCCAGCGACATCGCGATCATCGCGCGCTGCCGCATGCCGCCGGAGAACTGGTGCGGGTAGTTGCTGAACCGGCCCTTGGCGTTCGGGATCTTGACCTGGTCGAGCATCTCGATCGCACGCTTCTTGGCGTCGGCGCGGCTGAGGCCGCGCCGGACGCGGAACTGCTCGGCGATCTGGAACCCGACGGTGAAGACGGGGTTCAGGGCGGAGAGCGCGTCCTGGAAGATCATCGCGATGCCCTCGCCGCGGATGCGGCGGCGCTCCTCGGCGGACATGGTGAGCATGTCCTTGCCGTGGAAGCGCACCTGGCCGCCGGTGACGAAGCCGGGCGGCGTGTCAAGGATGCCCATGACGGTCTGCGCCGTGACGCTCTTGCCGGAGCCGGACTCGCCGAGCACGGCGAGGGTCTCCCCCGCGTCGACGTGGTAGGTGACGCCGTTGATGACCTTGGCGACGCCGTCGCGGGTGCGGAACTCGACCCGCAGGTCCTCGACCTCCAGGAGGCGACCCGAGGGGCGGCCGGATCCGGCGGCACCCGGCTTGGACTGCTCGGACACGAGAATGTCGGACAACTCAATCTCCCCTAGCGCAGTTTCGGATCGAGGGCCTCGCGGACCGCCTCGCCGAGCATCACGAAGCTCAGCACGGCGGTGACGAGGAACGCGGAGGGGAAGAAGAGCAGGAAGGGCGAGACCCGGATGTAGTTCTGCGCCTCACTGATCATGATGCCCCAGGAGACCACCGGGGTCTTCAGGCCGATGCCCAGGAACGACAGCGTGGCCTCCGCGCCGATGAACGACCCGACCATGATCGTGCCGTAGACCAGCAGCGGGGCGAGGCAGTTCGGCAGCAGGTGCTTGAGGATGATCCGGCCGTGGCCGGCGCCCAGCGCCCGGGCCGCGACGATGTAGTCGGCCTCCTTGGTGGCCAGCACCGAGGAGCGCATCAGCCGCATCACGACCGGCCAGCTCAGCACGACCAGGGACATGATGACCAGGCCCATGATCTGCCACTCGCCGTTGCTCGACTCGGCGCCGTTGAAGGTGGTCAGGATGACGATCGCGCCGAGCACGAACGGCAGGCCGAAGAAGATGTCGGCGAAGCGGGACAGCAGGGCGTCGACCCAGCCGCCGGCGTAGCCGGCGATCATGCCGATCGCGCCGCCGATCAGCAGCGTGCCGATGGTGGAGATCAGGGCCACCACGATCGAGGCGCGGGCGCCGTAGATCGTCCGGGCGAACACGTCGCGGCCCTGCACGTCGTAGCCGAACCAGGCGTCGGCGGACGGCTCGACCCGGCTGTTGGCCAGGGCGCCGTTGACCGGGTCGCCGGAGGTGAACAGCGACGGGAAGGCCGCCATCAGCACGAAGATCATGATGAGGACCGCGGAGATCCAGAACAGCGGCTTGCGGCGCAGGTCGCGCCAGGCGTCGCCGAGCAGGCCGCGCGGCTTCTCCTTGCGGGCGTTCGCGGGCAGGCCGGCGTCGACGGGCGCGCCGGAGCCCGCCTCGGTGGGCATGGTCGCCGGCGGGGTCGAGACGATCGATGCGGTGCTGGGGTCACTCATGCCGCCACCTCGCTGCGCTCGGTGCCGGGACGGTGGCCCCGGCACGCTGCGTTCCTGACTCGTTCGCGACGCTGCTCACTCATAGCGGATCCTCGGGTCGAGAGCGGCGTAGAGCAGGTCCACCACCAGGTTCATCAGGAGGTAGACGAGCACCAGGACCACCACGATGGAGACAACGGTAGCGCTCTCCTTCGTGACGATCGCCCGGAGCACGGCGCGGCCGATGCCGTTGATGCTGAAGATGCCCTCGGTGACGATGGCGCCGCCCATGAGCGCGCCGAGGTCGGTGCCGAGCAGGGTGACGACCGGGATCAGCGAGTTGCGCAGCAGGTGCACGCCCACGACGCGCCGCATCGGCAGGCCCTTGGCGATGGCGGTGCGGACGTAGTCGGCCCGCCGGTTCTCCGCGATGCTGGTGCGCGCCACCCGGGCGACGTACGCCATGGAGGCGCTGCCGAGCACGAAGCCCGGCAGGAGCAGCTCGGACAGCCGCATCTCGCTGGAGACCGTCGGGTGGACGATGCCCCACTTGACGCCGAGCAGCCACTGGAGGATGAAGCCGACGACGAAGACCGGCAGCGCGATCAGGAAGAGCGTCGAGACGAGGACCAGGTTGTCGAGGAAGCCGTTGCGCCGCAGGCCGGTCAGGACGCCGGCGCTCAGGCCGATGATCGCCTCGATCGCCAGGGCCACCACTGCGAGCTTCAGGGTGTTCGGGTACGCGGTGGCGATGATGTCGGCCACCTCGCGGTTGTTGTAGGTGACGCCGAAGTCCCCCTGGAACAGGTTCTTCATGTAGGTGGCGTACTGCACCCAGATCGACTCGTCGAGCTGGTACTTCTCGGTCATGAAGTTGATGTACGAGTCCGGGCACCGGCGGTCGCCGCACTTGCCGGCGAACGGGTCGCCCGGCACGGACCAGACGAGCCAGTAGATCAGGAACGTCGTACCGATGAAGACCGGGACGAGTTGCAGTAGCCGTCTCAACAGATAACGGCCCATGGGGGGTCCTCCTGACAGGGGGCGCGTCGGACGACCGCCGACACGGGGTGACGTCAACGTGGCGGGGAGTGTTGTGCACTCCTCGCGGAACGGCCCCGGGCCGGACCCACCGGTAGGTGAGCCCGACCCGGGGTCAGACCGTACGGATCAGAGCTCGACCGAGGTGATGTCGAGTTCGCCGACGTTGCTCAGCTCCATCTTCTTGACCTTCTCCGAGTGGCCGGACTGCTGGCCACCGAAGTAGATCGGCATCGACGGAACGTCCTGGTCGATGAGCTTGACGGCCTCGGCGAACTTGGCGTGCGAGGCGTCGAGGCTCGGCGCGGAGCTGGCCTCCTTGGCCAGGGCGTCGACCTGCTTGTTGCTGTACAGACCGTCGTTGGAGGAGCCACCGGTCACGTAGAGCGGGTTGATCCAGTTCTCCACGTCCGGGTAGTCCTGCTGCCAGCCCGCGCGGTAGGCGCCCTTCATCTTGTGGGCGTTGATGTTCTGACGGAACACCGCGAAGGTCGGCACGCCCTCGGCGCGGGCGTTGATGCCGAGGTTGGTCTTGACCTGCTGCGCGACGGCCTCCATCCACTCCTTGTGGCTGGCGTCGGCGTTGTAGTACATGACCAGCTCGCCCGAGAAGCCGCCGGCCTCGGCGAGCAGCTTCTTGGCCTCGTCCACGTTGAACTGGCACGCGGTGCAGTTGCCCGGCGCCGCGCCCGGGGTCAGCGGGTTGGCCCAGCTGTCGGCCGGCTTCCGGTTACCGAAGAAGATCTTGTCGGTGATCTCCTGCCGGTTGATCGACAGGGAGATGGCGCGACGCAGCTTCGGGTTCTGGAAGCGCTTGTCGTAGATTGGGAAGGCGATGATGCCGGTCGACGGGGTGGTCGACGCGATGGCGCGGTCGGTCAGGTCCGACTTCCACTTGTCGCCGGCGAGGGCGGAGACCGGCACCTGCTGCATGAAGTCGAGGTTCCCGGAGACCAGGTCGCTGTACGCGGCCGTGTCGTCCTGGTACATCTTGATGGTGACGTCCTTGATCTTCATCTTGTCGCGCAGCTGGTAGTCGTCGAACCGCGTCAGCTTGATCTGGACGTTGTTCTCCCAGGACACGAACTTGACCGGCCCGTTGCCGATCGGCTTCTTGCCGAACTCCTCGGCGCTGCCCGAGAAGAACGCGTCCGGCAGCGGCATGAAGGTGCTGTAGCCGAGCTTGGTCGGGAACACGGCGGTCGGCGCGGCGAGCGTGACCTCGAAGTTCCAGTCGTCGACGACCTTGAGGCCGGACATCTCCTTGGCCTTCGGCTCCGGGGCCTTCTGCGGGCCCTCGGGGCCGTCCGGGTCCGCCGTGTTGACGTCGGCGAAGCCCTCGATGTCGGCGAAGAAGCTGGAGTTCTGCGCGCCGTTCGGCGAGTAGGCGCCCCAGTTCCAGGCGTCCACGAAGTTCTTGGCCTTCACGACGGTGCCGTCGTGGAACTTCGTGTCCTGCTTGATCTTGATCTTGTAGACCTTGGAGTCGGTCGTCTCGATCGACTCGGCCAGGGCGTTCTGCGGGGCGCCACCGTTGTTGGGGTACTCGACCAGACCGGTCCACATCCAGTCGATGATCTTGCCGCCACCGGTCTCGGTGGTGTTCGACGGAACCAGCGGGTTCTCCGGCTCGGTGCCGTCGACCGTGATCGCGCCGTCCGCGCTGGTGGCGTCGCCACCCTCTCCGTCGCTGCTGGAGCAGCCGGACGCGACGAGCGCGAAAGCCGCGCCCAGCGCGATCGCGCCACTCGCCCGCTTCGAGACTCTCATTCCGAGGGGCCTCCTCTTTCTAACCTGTTCCGTCGTGGGTTTCACGCACGCATGGGGGGTGACACCGCCGGCGGTCACAACCACCGACCGCCGGTTACCGCAGGAAATCGGGACACCCCTGATGTACCGATCCGCCGGGCTGCCGCACCGTACCGGATTCGGCCCCCGCGCAGGAATCGACGACCACGAACCGTGACTTCTCGCCGCATCCGTGGCCGCGCGACCGTGCCTGGGTGCCTCACACCGGGGGTGAGGTGCTGCAACTGTGACACCTACCGGCCCGTTACGTGAAGGTGCCGTTATCAAGCCGTTAGTTGCCCGCAGTGCGGCCGATACTTGAGAAATGATCTTGAAACAAGTCGGCCGCGCCCCGCTGAACAGCCAACATACAACCCCTTTTTGCGCTCCGCCCAACGCCCGTGACCGGCCTGTGAGCTTCCCCGCGCCCGCGCTGCGGGCGCGGGGGATCGGGACGGGCAGCGGCACGGTCTGCCCGTCCGGGCGAGGCGGCCTTCGGCCACCCGGTGAGCAGCACAGACCGAGCGGGGGATGCGACGGGAATGACCAGACTCACAGTTACGCTGCGTCACATCGGCCGGCACCCGGGATCACCGTCGGGGCCGGCCGGGAAAAGGAGTCGATCACACCAGTCGGCGGTCCGCAGCCCAGCGCGACAATTCGTACCGATTGGACATCTGGAGCTTGCGCAGGACGTTCGACACATGCGTCTCGACCGTCTTGATCGAGATGTAGAGCTCCTTGGCGATCTCCTTGTACGCGTACCCCCGGGCGAGCAGGCGGAGCACCTCGCGCTCCCGGTTGGTGAGCTGGTCCAGCTCCGGATCGGCCACCGGGGCGTCCGGCCGGGCGGCGAACGCGTCCAGCACGAACCCGGCCAGCCGGGGGCTGAACACGGCGTCCCCGTCGGCCACCCGGCGGATCGCCCCGGCCAGCTCGTCCGGGGAGATCGTCTTGGTGACGTAGCCCCGGGCGCCGGCCCGGATCAGGCCGATCACGTCCTCGGCCGCGTCGGACACGCTCAGCGCCAGGAAGCGCACCTGCGGGTGGCTGCGGCGCATCGCCTCCAGCACCGCCCGGCCGCCGCCGTCGGGCATGTGCACGTCCAGCAGCACCACGTCGGGCGTGCTGGCGGCGATCCGGGCGACCGCCTCGGCCACCGTGCCGGCCTCGCCCACCACGTCGACGTGGACGCCCAACTCGGCGCGGACCCCGGCACGGAACATGGCGTGGTCGTCAACGAGGAAGACGCGCAGGCGCGCAGGCGCGCCCGCCCCGCCCTCGACCGGTCCGGTCGACTGCTCGGCCATGATCATCTGTCCCTTTCCGCCGTGGACTGGTCGCGGGAGATCGGCAGGATCAACCGGACCTCCGTCCCCTCGCCCGGCTCGGAGCGGATCTCCGCCCGGCCGCCGTGCCGCCTCATCCGCCCGACGATCGACCCCCGGACCCCGTGCCGGTGGTCCTCCACCGTATCCGGGTCGAAGCCCTTGCCCCGGTCCCGGACGAAGACGCTCACCTGCTCCGGCTCGACCTCGGCGTACAGCGAGACCGTCCGCACCCCGGCGTGCCGGGCCGCGTTCACCAGCGCCTCGCGGGCCGCCGCCACCAGCGCGCCGACCCGCTCGTCGGTGCCCCGGTCGCCCACCACCACCGTCTCCACGGTGATGGCGAAGGTGTCCTCGACCTCGGCCGCCGCCTGCTCCAGGGCCGCGGCGAACCGCTCCGTCGGCGAGGCGGTCGGCTTGTAGAGCCAGTTGCGCAGCGACCGTTCCTGCCCGCGCGCGAGCCGCTGCACCGTCGTGGTGTCGGCGGCGTTGCGCTGGATCAACGCGAGGGTGTGCAGCACCTGGTCGTGCACCATGGCGGCCAGCTCCGCCCGCTCCTGCTCGCGGATGCGCCCCTCGCGCTCCGAACGGAGCTGGTTGTACGTCCGCCAGAGCACCGGGGCCGCCACCACCCCCACCCCGGCCAGCCCCACCAGCGCGAAGATGACGCCGTTGACCACCGCGTCGAAGTTCTGCGCGGGCGAGTAGACCGCCGCGACGCCGATGATGCCGACCGCGACCAGCACCCCGCCGCCGATGAACCGCAGCACGAACGCGCGCCGGTCGTTCTCCTCGATCACCGCGCCGAGCCAGGGCACCGGCATCCGCTCGCCCCACTGCCGACGCCGCTCCGGCGCGGACTGGTGCCAGATCACCCCGGCCCCCACCGCGATGATCGCGACCAGCCAGCCGGCGGTGCCCGCCGCCCCGACGGAGCCGAAGAGCACCGTCTGGAGCACCAGCACCACCAGCCCGATCGCCACGAACGGCAGGAGCTGGCCGAGATCACGGCGGGCCGGGACGGCCGCGTCACCGGGCCGCAACGGGACCACCGCCCAGAACGCGGCGTAGAGCAGCAGCCCGAGCCCGCTGAGGCCGAGCAGCACCATGAACGCGATCCGCACCCGGACCACCGAGATGCCGAGGTGGTCGGCGATGCCGGCGGCGACGCCGGCGGCCATCCGGTGCTCGGGCGCCCGGTAGAGGCGGGGCGGCTGGGTCACGGCGCTGATCGGAGGCTCCCTGCTCGGGCGGGGCGCGCCCCGGGTGTGCGGCGCGGGCGCACGCCGGGTCGACGTCGCCGATCCGATCGTCACACGCCACGCCGGCCCCAGACCACGGGGAACGCCCGGACATCCCGGCCCGCCGGATCTCAGGGTGGGGTCAGGGTCGGTTCCGGAGGTCTCTCGCCGGCCCGCGCAGCAGGATCGAGGCATGACCGAGGAAGCTGCCCCGCCGCCCCGCCCCGGGACGGCACCGCCGGGCGGGCCACCACCGCCCCCGCCGCCGGCCCCGGCGGCCCCCACCCCCACCACCCCCGCCGCCTGGGCCGCGCCGGCCGCCTTCGGCCCGGCGACGCCCGACGCGCCGGGCACACCCGGGCAGGCCGGCCGGGACGCCGGGGGCGGGCCGCCGCCGCAGACGCCGGGCCCGGCCGGGCCACCCCCACCGCCACCGCCCGGGGGCGACGGTCCGGGGACGGGCGGCCCACCACCCGGGGGGTACGCGGCCCCGCCGCCCCCGCCGCCCGAGGGCGCCGGCTTCACCTCCCGGTACGGGCTCATCCGGCCGCGCGAGGGTCGCTACCTGGCCGGTGTCTGCGCGGCGATCGGCCGGGCCACCAACACCGACCCGGTGCTCTGGCGGGTGCTGCTGGCGGTGCTGGGCTTCTTCGGCGGCATCGGCATCCTGGTGTACGTCACGGCCTGGCTGATCATCCCCGGCGAGGGCGACACCGCCTCCCCGGTCGAGTCGATGCTCGGCCGGGGCCGGTCCAGCATGTCCCCGGTCACCGTGATCGTGCTGAGCATCCTGGTCGCGGTGAGCTTCGGCTACATCGTCACCGACGCGTTCCGGGCGGTGCTGCTCGGCGCGGCCATCCTGATCGGCGGCGCGCTGCTGCTCAACCGCGACCACGCCACGGCGGGCCGGGGCGCGGGCCACGCTCCGACGCCCGCCGGCGGGCCGGGGTCGGCCCCGCCGGTCGCCTGGCCCACGCGGGGCCCGGTCGTCCCGCCCGCGCCGGGCCTGTTCACCCCGCCCACCGGCCCGCGGGCCGCCCCCGGCACGCCGCCGGCCGGCCCCGGCGCCCCCGGTCAGCCGGCCACGGCACCGCTCGGCGGGCAGCCGTTCGGGGCGGCCGTCCCCGGGCAGCCCGGCCCCCGGTGGGTCGCGCCGCCCCCGCCCCGGGGCGGGGCCACCGCCGAGCTGCCGGCCTGGCCGCCCACGCCCGCCCCGTCGGCCGGCCCACCCGCTCCGGTCGCCTACCCGCCGGTCACCCCGCCCGCGCCGTCCGGCTACCGGCAGCCGTTCGCCCCGCACGGCCCGTACGCCCAGGGGCCGCAACCGGCCCCGGCCGCGCCGTACCCGCCGGCCAAGCCGCCGAAGCGGCCCCGGGAACGGTCCCCGCTGGGTGCCGTGACGTTCTCGCTGATCTTCCTGGCGCTGGGCGTGGTGGCCGTGCTCGACCTGCTGGACGTGGTCGAGGTGGGTGCGGCGGCGTACTTCGCCGCGGCCCTGGCGACCATCGGGCTCGGGCTGCTCGTCGGCGCCTGGTTCGGCCGGGCGCGGTGGCTGATCGCGCTCGGGCTGGTCACCGCGGCGGCGCTCGGCGTCGCCACCGTCGCCGAGTCCTACGACCGGGTCCGGGGCGTGGACGGGGACGTCACCTGGGCCCCCACGGACCGCCGCGACCTGGCCGACCGCTACGAGAACAACTTCGGCGACGCCGTGCTGGACCTGCGCGCCATCGACTTCGACAAGCAGGAGACCCAGATCACCGTCGCGATCAACTTCGGCAAGGCGACCGTCGTGGTGCCGCCCGACGTCGACGTCACCACGACCGCCGACGTCAACGCCGGGGACGCGACCATCTTCGGCAACCGTTCCGGCGCGCTGGACGGCCGGCTCCGGGAGGTCACCGACCTCGGCGCGGACGGCCCCGGCGGCGGGAAGCTGCGCCTCTACGTCCACGTCAACGCCGGAGACCTGGAGGTGACCCGGTGAAGGCGCACCGCACCGACGTCGTATCGCTCGGCTTCGGGCTGTTCTTCGTCGCGCTGGCCGCCTGGTGGCTGCTCGCCCAGCTGCTCGGTCTGGCCCTCCCCCCGGTCGGCTGGTTCCTGGCCGGCGGGCTGCTCCTGATCGGCGTGCTGGGGCTGGTCGGCGCGCTGCGCTCCGGCCGGGGCAACCGGGCGGCCGACCAACCGCAGGCCGACCCGCAGCAGGCCGACGTCGGGGCCGAGGCCGAGGAGCCGGGCGTCGGGCGGACCGACGAATGGCCGACCGCCGCCGTCACCGACGACCTGCCCGAGGCGGTCGAGGACCGGCCGGTCAGCGGCGGCGGGACACCCCGTGGGGACGAGCGGGCCGGCGGTTGACCGCTGCGGTGCGGCTCCCGGCGGAGGGCGCATATGCTGGCCGTGGAGATCTCGCCTCCGCCGGCCGGTCCACGCCGCGGGCCTCGCCCGCGACGAGCCGCCGGGCCGTCGACGACCGGGCCGCGTCGCGGGGCCCCGCGACGCGGCCCGGTCGTCGGGCCCGTCCGCGGTCGACCCCGACCGGTTCGCCGTGGCGATCCCGCCGCGATTGCCGTCTCTACCCCGTCAGGAGCCCGTCCGACATGACCCAGTCCCCCGCCGTGCGCACCTCCGGCCGGCCCGGTCCGGTCCGCATCGGCGAGCGTGCCGCCCGTACCCTCGTCACCGAGCTCGCCCGGCGCAACGACCCGAAGGCCGCCCTGGTGGTCGGCGCGACCCCGGACTCCGCGGTCCTGGCCGCGGCGATCGACGCCCTGCTGCCCGGCGACGTCCTCACCGTCGTGCCCGCCGGATCGGCGACGCCGGCCGCGCTGCGCGAGCACGTGAGCGCCCAGGGCAGTTGGGTCGCCGACCGGGTACGCGTGGTGGACTCCCTCGCCGAGGCCGACGCCGTCGAGGTGGTGATCGCCGCCGAGCCGCTCACCGGCACCGCCGACGAGACCCGCACGACCGTCGACGGCCTGGCGAAATACCTGGCCGACGGCGCGGTGCTCGCCGTGGCGGTGCCGGCGGCCCCGGCCCGGACGGCCGGCGCGGCGGCCGAGCTGGAGCGGCAGGCCGCCCTGCACGGCGTCGGGAGCGACCTGGTGCTGCGCAACCCCCCGCCGGTGCGGGTGCACCGGCTCCGGTTCACCCCGGCCGACGCGGCGGTCGCCGCCCGCCTCGCCCCGGCCCACCGGCCGTCGAGCGTTCCGCTGACCCGGGGCATGCACATCGACTCCAACGGGGTCGCGGCGGCCGGCATCACCCTCGGCCTGGCCGCGCTGACCCGCCTCGCCCGGCCCAAGTCGAAGCTGTGGCTGGTGCCGGCCCTCGCCGCCGTCCCGGTGGCCGCGTTCTTCCGGGACCCGCAGCGGGACGTCCCCGAGGACCAGTCGGCCGTCGTGGCCGCCGCCGACGGTCAGGTGCTGTCGGTGCAGCGGCTGCACGACGAGCGGTTCGGCGACGGCGAGTGGCTGCGGGTCGCGGTGTTCCTGTCGGTGCTGGACGTGCACGTCAACCGCTCTCCGGTCGCCGGCAAGGTGGTCGACTACTTCGTCGCCGACGGCGGGTTCGTCAACGCCATGAAGCCGGACGCCGAGCACAACGTGGCGGCGTACACGGTGCTCGACACCGACCACGGGACGGTCGTTGTGGCGCAGCGCACCGGGCTGATCGCCCGGCGCATCGTGCAGCGGGCCCCGGTCGGCTCGCTGCTGGCCCGGGGCGAGCGGTTCGGCCTGATCCGGTTCGGCTCGCGCACCGACGTCTACCTGCCGGCCGACGCCGCCGACCCGCTGGTCGGGCCGGGCGACCGGGTGGTCGGCGGGTCCACGGTCATCGCCCGCTGGCGCTGAGCCGGGCACGACGAAGGGGGCGCCGCGACTGCGGCGCCCCCTTCGTCGTCGAGCGTCGGATCAGGCGGTGCGGCGCTGGTGCAGCCAGAGCACCGGGCCGCTGACCAGGTAGCCCACCACGATCAGGGCGAAGGTGAGCCGGATGTCGACCAGCGCGCCGACCACCGGGGCCAGCCAGAGCCACGGCGGCAGCTTCACCAGCCGGGCCAGCTTCGCGTACGGGAAGCTGGAGACCATCGCGAACGCGAGCAGCGCCACCCCGGCGATCTGCACGAGGCCGGGCAGCGGCAGGCCGAGGGCGACGGTCAGCGCCAGCACGGCCGCGGCCATCGTGGTCGGCACGCCGCAGAAGAAGCGGCCGTCCTTCGGCGAGACGTTGAACCGGGCGAGCCGGATCGCCGCGCAGGCGGCGACGAGCGCGGCGGCGACCGCGGCGGCGGCGCGCGGCGCCTCGCCGGCGAGCGAGGCGTAGACCACCACGGGGGCGGCCAGGCCGAAGGAGCACATGTCGGCCAGCGAGTCCATCTGCGCGCCGAACGGGCTGGCCACGCCGAAGCGGCGGGCGAGCGCGCCGTCGAGCCCGTCGAACGCCACGCAGGCGATCAGCAGGAGCGCGGCGAGGCGCACCTGACCCTGCATGGCCACGAAGATGGCGTTGATGCCCAGCACGAGGCTGGCCAGGGTACAGGCGTTGACCAGCGCGAACTTGACCCGGCGGCCCGTCGTGCGCGCGCCGGGCAGCAGCGGGATCGACATCGACGCCGCGTCGTCGACCGGGGCGGCGGGGCCCACAGCCGGGCTGACCGGCGCGACCGCCTCGACCTCGGTGCGCTGGTAGCGGTCGAGGCCGTAGCGGCGGCGCTGCCGGTCGAGGTAGCGGTGCTCGGGCGAGGTCAGGTCGGTGCCCGCGGCGGCGACGCCGTCGCGGCGTCCCACCCGGACGAGCAGCACCTGGCGGGCGAACGTGCTGCTGCGGCGCAACGGGCCCGCCCAGCGACGCCCTGCGGGGCGCGGACTGTCAGTCGTACGACGCCGGCGCCATGGGGCTCTCGGCACGTTTCCTCCATCACCGGATCGGGCTGGCCGCCGCGGGGGCGGGTGTCCGGCTGTCTCGTGCCGGACCGCTTCGGGCCCGGCAGCCGTCAAAGCGGAGTACACCATTGCACAGGGGTAGGGGGCTTGGCGATAGCTGCCGGCGGACCTGATATCTCCGTTAACCGCGCGAATCGCCTCTTCTATTCCCATCTCGGGCCTGATCGCCCGATCCTCCACCAACCCCGGCTTCAGCCTACCGGAGGGCGTCGATACCGGCTCGGCGGGCGGGCGCTATGCGACCCGATGTCCGGTTACCAGGGCCGCCACCTCGGTCAACGGCAGGTCGCCGAGCGCGTCCGGGGGAAACCAGGCGGCGGCGGCCGTCGAGCCGCCGGCCAGCTCGGTGACCCGGGCCTCGGTGGGGTCGTCGACCACCACCCGGTAGACCACCCGCACCCCGTGCCAGTCCAGCGGCCGGCCCTCCGGCCCCAGCGCGCCCGGATCGTAGCGGTCGTGGACGGTGAGCAGCTCGACCACCCGGCCGAGCTGGCCGGCCTCCTCGACCAGCTCGCGGAGCAGGCCGGCGGCCGGCTGCTCGCCGTGGTCGGTGCCGCCACCGGGCAGGTGCCACAGCCCGGCCCCCGGGTAGCCGTCGGCGATCAGGGTGAGCAGCACCCGCCCGTCCGGGTCGGTGACCAGCCCGTACGCCGCGAAGCGCTGCCTCCGGTCGGCCGGCACCGGCGGTTGCGCCCCGCCGGGGGACGCCCCGGACGCGGGCCGCACCGGGGTGACCGGCAGGCCGAGCGCCTCGGCGGTGAACGGCAGCAGCGGCAGCCCGGCGGCCTCCTCGGGCGTCGACCAGCGCGCCAGGTCGGTGACGCCGTCGGGCGCGGCGCGCAGCCTGCCGCCGGACGCCTCGACGGCGAAGACGATCCGGTCGGTGTGCAGCGCCACGCCCGGCAGCCCGGTGACGTCCGAGACGGCGGCGAGCAGGCCCGTCACCTGCACGGCGAGGCCGGTCTGCGCGGCGAACTCCCGGACCACGCCGGCCTCCGGGTGTTCCCCGTGCGCCAGCCCGCCGCCGGGCAGCCGCCACACCCCCGGGTGGTCGGCCGACGCGGAGCCGCGCACGAGCAGCACCCGCCCGTCACGCCCCCGGCACACCCCGTGGACCCCCACCTGCCGTCGCTGCTCCAGCACGCCGCGCCTCCCGATCCCCCGGGCGGGACGCCCGGTCGGTCAAGAAGCTATCGCGGACGCCGGCCGCGCGGGCGACGACGTGGGGCGGTCGGGCCGCGACCCGGGCGGGTCGGGCCGGCGGCCGGCCAGGCGCCGATCGGGCATCTCGCCCGGTGAGGCGTGGGCCGGCGCCCTGCGGCCGGTCAGCCGAGGCGGGCGGCCTGGACGGCCTCCGCCGTGACCTCGGTGAGGCGGTCGGCGGGCAGCGCGCCCAGCTCCTCGCGGGCGAACCAGCGGGCCTCGCAGGTGGAGCCGCCGACGTCCGTCACCGTGGGCGGCGCGGGCTGGTCGACCATCACCCGGTAGAAGGCGCGCACGCCGTGCCAGTCGATCGGGTAGCCCTCGGGGCCGAGGGAGGCGGCGTCACGGTGGCTGGCCACCCCGAGCAGCTCGACGAGGCGGCCCTGCTGGCCGGTCTCCTCGACCAGCTCGCGGATGAGCGCCGCGCCCGGCTGCTCGCCGTAGTCGGTGCCGCCGCCGGGCAGGTGCCAGCAGCCGGCCCCCGGGTAGCCGTCGGAGACCCGGGTGAGCAGCACCCGGCCGTCGGGGTCGGTGGCCACCGCGTACGCGGCGAAGCGCTGGGCGCGGTGCAGTCCGTCGGGGCCGGGCACCGCGTAGAAGGAGGGGAACTCCGGCGGTTCGTCGGGCACCACGTCGGCCGAGGAGGCGGGCAGCCCGAGGGCCCGCGCGGTGAACGAGCGCAGCGGCAGCTCGCGCGCCTCGGTGGGGGTGACCCAGCGGGCCAGGTCGGTGGGGCGGTCGACCCGGTCGGTGAGCGTGCCGCCCCGCACCGACACCCGGTAGATGAGCCGGTCGGTGTGGATGGTGATGCCGCGCTCGGGCAGGGCCCGCATGTCGGCCAGCACGTCGTCGAGGCCGGAGACGGCGACCGAGAGCCCGGTCTCGGCGGCGGTCTCGCGGACGACGGTGTGGTTCGGGTCCTCGCCGTGGTCGACCGCCCCGCCGGGGAGGGACCACGTGCCGGGGGTGCCGGAGCGCTCCGATGCGCGGACCAGCAACACTCGGCCGACTGAGTCAGCACAGACTGCGTATGCCGCGATCCTGCGGAGCGGCTCCAGCATGGTGGTCACGGGGCCAAATTCTCCCCGCCCCTCGTTACCTGCATTGAAAAGAGTCAGATTCCTGACTGAATACTTGATCATCAGGGATCGGTCAGGGTAATGATCCGGGCCGTCACCGAGGCCGGCGGGCCCTCCGGCGCGGAACGTGGAGGCATGACCTCGACACCGCACCAGGCCCCGTACAAGCAACTCCGCCGACCCACCACGGACCGGATGGTCGCCGGGGTGGCCAGCGGCCTCGGCCGCTACTTCGCCGTCGACCCCACCCTCGTCCGGGTGCTCTTCGCCGTCGCGACGCTCGCCACCGCCGGGGTGGCCGCGCTCGCGTACCCGGTCATGTGGTTCCTCATGCCGGAGGAGCCGGCCGACGCCCCGGCGTGGCCGCACCCGACGGACCCCGCGTCACCCACCGGCGGCTGAGCCGGCGGGCGGGGGTCACTCCCACTCGATGGTGCCCGGCGGCTTGCTGGTCACGTCCAGGACCACCCGGTTCACCTCGGCCACCTCGTTGGTGATCCGGGTGGAGATCCTGGCCACCACCTCGTAGGGCAGCCGGGACCAGTCGGCGGTCATCGCGTCCTCGCTGGAGACCGGGCGCAGCACCACGGGATGCCCGTAGCTGCGCCCGTCGCCCTGCACGCCGACGCTGCGCACGTCGGCCAGGAGCACCACGGGGAACTGCCACACGCCCCGGTCCAGGCCGGCGGCGGTCAGCTCCTCGCGGGCGATCAGGTCGGCCTGGCGCAGCAGGTCCAGCCGCTCCCGGTCGACCGCCCCGATGATCCGGATGGCCAGGCCCGGCCCCGGGAACGGGTGCCGCCAGACCATCGCCTCGGGCAGGCCCAGCTGGAGGCCCAGCGTGCGCACCTCGTCCTTGAACAGCGTGCGCAGCGGCTCGACCAGGGCGAACTTCAGGTCCTCCGGCAGGCCGCCGACGTTGTGGTGGCTCTTGATGTTGGCGGTGCCGGTGCCGCCACCGGACTCCACCACGTCCGGGTAGAGGGTGCCCTGCACCAGGAACTCGACGTCGCCGTGCGCGGCGACCTCTCGGGCGGCGGCCTCGAAGACCCGGATGAACTCCCGACCGATGATCTTGCGCTTCTGCTCCGGATCGGTCACCCCGGCCAGCGCGCCGAGGAACCGGTCGGCCGCGTCGACCACCTTCAGCTTGATCCCGGTGGCGGCGACGTAGTCCTTCTCCACCTGCTCGGCCTCGCCCGCCCGCAGCAGGCCGTGGTCGACGAAGACGCAGGTGAGCTGGTCGCCGACGGCCCGGTGCACCAGCGCGGCGGCGACGGCCGAGTCGACCCCGCCGGACAGGCCGCAGATGACCTCCTTGTCGCCCACCTGGGCGCGGATGCGGGCCACCTGCTCGTCGATGATGTTCTCGGGCGTCCAGGTCGGCTCGATGCCGGCGATGTCGTAGAGGAACCGGGTGAGCATCTCCTGGCCGTGCGCGGTGTGCCCCACCTCCGGGTGGAACTGCACGCCCGCGCGGCGACCGGCCAGGTCCTCGAACGCGGCGACCGGGGCGCCGGCCGACTCGGCCGTCACCGCGAAGCCCGCCGGGGCCTCGGTCACGCAGTCGCCGTGGCTCATCCAGACCGGCAGGTCGGCCGGCAGGTCGCGCAGCAGCACCCCGGGCTCGGTGAGGCGGGGGCGCAGCGGGGTGCCGCCGTACTCGCGGTTGCCGGTGCGCGCGACCGTGCCGCCGAGGGCCTGGGCCATCGCCTGGAAGCCGTAGCAGATGCCGAAGACCGGCACGCCCGCCTCGAACACCCCCGCGTCGACCTGCGGGGCGTCGGGCGCGTAGACGCTGGCCGGGCCGCCGGACAGGATGATCGCGGCCGGGTCCCTCGCCAGCATCTCCGCCACCGGCATCGAGTGCGGCACGATCTCCGAGTAGACCCGCGCCTCGCGCACCCGGCGCGCGATGAGCTGGGCGTACTGGGCTCCGAAGTCCACCACGAGGACGGGGCGAGGCGTGCTCATGGGCACGAAGCCTACCGACAGTCACCCCCGCCCCGGCGCGGACCCCGGCGCACGCCCGGCGCGGCCCCGCGCGCCTGTGGGTGCGTGGTGAGAAGGGGACCCTTCTCTACCGTAGGCGTTAACAAGGGGCCCTTCCTTACCAGCGGAGCGCGCCGGGGGCGTCCGCCGGCACGGCCGGGCGCACCGGCGGCACCGCCGCCACCCGCCGGTACGCCTCCCCCAGCGGCGGCCGGGGGTCCGCCTCGCCCCGGTTGGGCCAGAACGACATCGCCCGTTCCGCCTGCGCGGTGATGGTCAGCGACGGGTTCACGCCCAGGTTCGCCGACACGGCCGCCCCGTCCACCACGTGCAGCCCCGGGTGCCCGTGCACCCGGTGGTACGGGTCGACCACCCCGTCGGCGGCGGTGGCCCCGATCACCGCCCCGCCGAGGATGTGCGCGGTGATCGGGATGTCGAATGGCTCGGTGAGCGACCCGCCCGGCGTGCCGCCGATCTCCTCGGCGAGCAGCCGCGCGGCGGCGTTGCCGGCGGGGATCCACGTCGGGTTGGGCGCGCCGTGGCCGGGCCCGGCGACCAGCCGCCGCCCGAGCGGGCCGCGCCGCCAGCGGGTCGTCAGCGAGTTGTCGGCCGACTGCATGACCAGCGCGATGACGGTGCGCCGCGACCAGTCGCGGACGGTGAGCATCCGCACGGCGAGGCGCGGCTGGGTGAGCAGGCCGACCAGCCAGCGGCGGACCCGGTGCGGCCCGCCGTCGACCAGCAGCGACTGGAGCAGCCCCATCGCGTTGGAGCCCCGCCCGTAGCGGACCGGCTCGATGTGGGTCTGCGGGTCGGGGTGGAACGAGCTGGTGATCGCCACCCCGTCGGTGAAGTCCAGCCCCTGCGCGCGGGCCGGCCCGAGGGGCACGGACGCGCCGAGGATCGCCTCGGAGTTGGTCCGGGTCAGCTCGCCGAGGCGGTCGGACAGGTGCGGCAGCGCGCCGGTGGCCTTCATCTCGTGCAGCAGCCGCTGGGTGCCGAGCGCCCCGGCGGCGAGGACCACCTGGTCGGCGTGCCACACCCGGCGACGCCTGCGCAGCCAGGACCCGGTGCGGACGGTCTCGACCCGGTAGCCGCCGCCGGCGGCGGGGCGCACGGCGGTGACGGTGGTCAGCGGGTGCACCTGCGCGCCGAGCCGCTCGGCCAGCCAGAGGTAGTTCTTGACCAGGGTGTTCTTCGCCCCCTGCCGGCAGCCCGTCATGCACGCCCCGCAGTGGGTGCAGCCGGTGCGCTCCGGGCCGACGCCGCCGAAGTACGGGTCGGCGGCCCGCTCTCCCGGCCGGCCGATGTGCACGCCGACGGGGGTGGGGTGGAAGGTGTTCCCGGCCCCCATCCGGTCGGCGACCGCCCGCATCGCGGAGTCCGCGCGGGTGTGCCGCGGGTAGGTGGTGACGCCGAGCATCCGCTTCGCCTGGTCGTAGTGCGGGGCCAGCTCGGCCCGCCAGTCGGTGACGTCCCGCCACTGCGGGTCGGCGTAGAACGCGTCGAGGGGCTCGTAGAGGGTGTTCGCGTAGACCAGCGAGCCGCCGCCCACCCCCGCGCCGGAGAGCACCAGCACCCCGCCGCCGGCCCGCCGGTCGGCGGAGCGGAGCAGGGTGAGGCGTTGCAGGCCGAAGCAGCCGAGCCGCGGGGCCCACAGGAAGCGCCGCAGCCGCCACGACGTCTCGGGGAACTCGTCGTCGGCGAAGCGCCGCCCGGCCTCCAGGACGCCGACCGAGTAGCCCTTCTCGGCCAGCCGGAGCGCGGTGACGCTGCCGCCGAAGCCGGACCCGATGACGAGCACGTCGTACCGCATGAACGCATCATTACCGACGAGTAGCTCTCGCGCCATAGCCGGTTTTCGCGCGACCATGCACCCCGCCGCAGGTGATCCGCGGCTCAGCGGCCGCAACCCGGCGCGGCCCTTCCAGCGTTGTAGGTGCGGGGGTGCGAGATGGCCGGACAGGCGGGGACCGGACGGCGGCGGTGGCGGGCGGGGCTGGCCGTCGTCGTGGCGGCCGTCGTGCTGGCGCTCGGGGGCACGGTGGCGGCCCGGCTGGTCGCCGACCGGCAGACCGAGCGCGGGGCGGGACGGGTCACGGCCGCGCCCACCCCCACGCCGTCGCCGACGCCGAGCCCGACGCCGCCGCCCGGGGCCGACGTCACCGGGCCGCTCAACCTGCTGTTCGTCGGCGTGGACACCCGGGTCAGCGTGCCCGGCTGGGAGCCGCACGGCGACGCGGTGCTGGTGGCGCACGTGCCGGCAGGGCTGGACCGGGCGTACCTCTTCTCGCTGCCCCGGGACCTGCTGGTCGACATCCCGGCCTACCCGAAGGCCGGCTACTCCGGCGGGAAGACCAAGCTCACCCACGCGATGAGCTACGGCAGCCGGGTGCCGGGCAAGCCCAAGAAGCCGAGCGCCGCCCAGGGCTACGAGCTGCTGCGCAGCACCGTCAGCGGCTACACCGGGCTGCGCTTCGACGCCGGCGCCGTGGTCACCTTCACCGGCTTCGAGAAGCTGGTGGACGCCGTCGGCGGGGTCGACCTCTACGTCGACGAGCGGACCGTCTCGCTGCACCGGCGGCCGGACGGCCGGCACCGCGAGGCCGCCCCGGGCGGCGGCGGCTACGTCGGCCCGCAGATGGTCTACGAGAAGGGCGAGCGGCACCTCAACGGCTGGCAGGCGCTGGACTACGCCCGGCAGCGCTACGGCCTGAAGAACGGCGACTACGACCGGCAGCGGCACCAGCAGCAGCTCATCCGGGCCATCGTGGCGAAGATGCAGTCCGAGAGCCTGCCCCGGCAGCCCGACCGGGTCGAGCAGGTCGTCGGGGCGCTCGGCGACACCCTCGTCTACGCGGGCGGGCCGCGGATCGTCGACCTCGCGTACGCCCTCGGCGGGCTGCCCGCCGACCGGCTCGTCCTCGTCGGCCTGCCCGGCGAGGGGGTGGGCAAGGGCAGCGGCTACCGCGGTGAGCAGCTCAAGCCGGTCGGCCGGCAGTTCCTCACCGCGCTCAAGGAGGACCGGGCCGAGCAGTACCTCGCCGACCACCCGGAGCTGGTGGTGAAGAACTAGGCCCGGCTAGAGGCCGAGCGCCGTCCGGATCAGCACGGCCAGCGCCCGGGACCGGCTGTGCGGCGGCCAGGCGATCACCGTCGTCACGCGCGGCGCGTCCGACACCGGCACGGCGGCGATGTCCCGGCGCAGGTGGGTCCGGCACGACTCGGGCACGACCGCCGACGCCCGGCCGAGCGCGATCAGCTCGTGCAGCTGCGCGTGGTCGCGGACCTGCGGGCCGGGACCGTCCGGGTAGCTGCCGTCGCGGCACGGCCAGCGCGGCAGCGGCAGGCCGGGAAGATCGGCGACGTCGGCCTCCCGCAGCTCCGCCCGGCCGGCGAGGGGATGCCCGGCCGGCAGGAGCACCACCTGCCCCTCCGTGCACAGCTCCTCGGCGTCGAACCCGACGGTCGAGTCGAACGGCCGGTGCAGCAGCGCCACGTCCGCCCGGCCGTCGCGCAGCAACCGCTCCTGCTCGCCGATCCCGCACAGGTGCACGTCGACGGCGACCGCGCCGGGCTCGGCGGCGTAGGCGTCGAGCAGCTTCGCCAGCAGTTCGCTGGACGCTCCGGCCTTGGTGACCAGGACCAGGCCGGGGTCGCCGGTCGCGGCGCGGGCGGCGCGGCGGGTACGGCGGTCGGCGGCGGCCACCGCGTCGAGGGCCGCCCGGCCCTCAACCAGCAGCACCGCGCCGGCCTCGGTCAGGGCGACGCTGCGGCTGGTGCGGTCCAGCAGCGTCACCCCGAGCCGCCGTTCGAGTTGCGCGATCGCCCGCGACAGCGGCGGCTGCGCGATGCCGAGGCGCTGCGCCGCCCGCCCGAAGTGGAGTTCCTCGGCGACGGCGACGAAATATCGCAGCTCCCGCGTCTCCATGCCCCCACGGTACCCGCGCCGATACCCGTCGGGTATCGCTGCCCACTCAGCCGGTGTTGGTGACCCGGCCGGCCCCGGCCAGGATCGGCCGCATGAGCGAAGCGAAGATCGCGCTGGTCACCGGCGCCAACAAGGGAATCGGGTACGAGATCGCCGCCGGCCTGGGTGCCCTCGGCTTCACCGTCGGCGTCGGCGCGCGGGACGGGCAGCGCCGGGAGACCGCCGTGGCGAAGTTGCGCGCGGCCGGCGTCGACGCGTTCGGGGTGCCGCTGGACGTGACCGACGACGCGAGCGTGACCGCCGCCGCCGCGCTGGTCGAGGAGCGCGCCGGCCGCCTCGACGCGCTGGTCAACAACGCCGGGGTGACCGGCGACCGGGCGCAGCTGCCCACCACCGTCGACCTCGCGGTGATGCGGGCCGTCGTGGAGACGAACGTGCTCGGCGTCATCCGGGTCACCAACGCCATGCTGCCGCTGCTGCGCCGGTCGACCTCGCCCCGGATCGTGAACATGTCCAGCAGCGTCGGCTCCCTCGCCCGGCAGTCCGCCGCCGAGAGCGAGCTCACCACGGGTCCGATCGCCGTCGCGTACTCGCCGTCGAAGACGTTCCTCAACGCCGTCACCGTCCAGTACGTCAGGGAGCTGCGCGGCACGAACATCCTGATCAACGCCGCCTGCCCCGGCTACGTCGCCACCGATCTCAACAACTTCCGGGGGGTCCGTACCCCGGAGCAGGGTGCGGCGATCGCGGTCCGGCTCGCGACCCTGCCCGACGACGGCCCGACCGGCGGCTTCTTCGAGGACGCCGGGGTGGTGCCCTGGTGACGGCGTGACCGGGTGACGGCGGGCGGAGCGCCCGGGGTCAGCGGGCCGTCGGGCGCTCCGGCCGCTCGGTGCCGTGGAGCCAGGCGTCGAAGAGCGCGTCGAGCTGCCGGCCGGAGACCTGCTCGGCGTGGGCGACGAAGTCGGCGGTGGTGACGTTGCCGTCGCGCCGGTCGGCCGCCCAGCCCCGGACGATCCGGAAGAACGCCTCGTCGCCGACGGTGACGCGCAGCGCGTGCACGGTCATCGCGCCCCGCTGGTAGACGGAGTCGCTGAACAGGTTCGCCGCCCCCGGCCGGCCGGGCGGCGTCCGCCACAGCGACGCCGACGCGCCGAGGTACTCCCCGTCGAACGACTGCTGCACCGTCCGGCCGCCGTCGTGCTCCAGCCAGAGCCATTCGGCGTACGTGGCGAAGCCCTCGTTGAGCCAGATGTCGCTCCACCGGGCCAGGGAGACGCTGTCGCCGAACCACTGGTGGGCCAGCTCGTGCGCGACCACCCCGCTGTTCGCGCCGCGGCTGAAGAAGGTGGACGAGTAGACCGGGCGGCTCTGCGTCTCCAGGGCGAACCTGATGCCCGGATCGTCGACGACCACCCCGCCGTACGACCCGAACGGGTACGGCCCGAACACGCCCTCCAGGTAGTCGGCCACCTCTACGGTGCGGGCGATCGAGGCGTCCGCCGCGCCCTCGGGCAGCTTCGTGGTGACCGCGCTGAACACCGGCCGTCCCTTGTGCTCGGCGCGGGTCACCCGGAAGTTCCCGATGGCCACCATGCTCAGGTAGCTGGCCATCGGGGACCGCTCGGCCCACTTCCAGGTGGTCCAGCCGGCGCGGGTGGCCTTGCCCACCGGCGCCCCGTTGCTGACGGCGGTCAGCCCCTCCGGGACGGTAATCTCGAAGTCGTAGGTGGCCTTGTCGGACGGGTGGTCGTTGACCGGGAACCAGGTGCTCGCCGACTCGGGCTGGCCGAGGGCCACCGCGCCGTCGGAGGTGTGCCGGAAGCCGCCCTCGCCGAGGGTCTCGTTGGTCAGCGGCTTCGGCGTGCCCTCGTACCGGATCTCGGCGGTGAAGCCGTTGCCCGAGGTCAGGCCGGCGGCGGGGGTGACGACCAGCTCGTCGCCGGCGCGGGCGTGCCGGGCCGCGACGCCGTCGACCGTCACCCCGCGCACGGTGAGCCCGGCCAGGTCCAGGTGGAACGCGGACAGGCTCGCGGTGGCCGTGGCCTGCACGGTGGTGGTGCCGGTGAGGCGGTCCGTCGCGGGGTCGTAGCGGACCTTCACCACGTACCGGGTCACGTCGTACCCGCCGTTGCCGTACCGGGGGAAGTAGTCGTCGCCGACCCCGGCCGCGCCGGGCTTGAACTGCCGCGCCGCCGTCGGCGACGGGGTGGCCTCCCGGGCGGCCGGCTCGGGCGGCGAGGAGCAGGCGGCCAGCCCGAGCACGCCGGCCAGCAGCAGCACGGTGCGCAGGCGCAGGCCCCGCAGGCGCAGCGTCATCGCGTCGTCCCTCCCGGCGGAGGCCCCCGGCCCGGCGACGGCCCTCGGCCCACCCGGCCGGCCCGGCTCGTCCGGGCCGCTCCACCCGCGGCAGCCTACCCATCGCGGGCACGGCGCACGGCGGCGCGGGCACGGCGGGTCACCGGCCGGCAGCCCCGGGTGCCGACGCCGCTCAGGGCAGCGCGGGCGCGGTGCCGCCGACGAGCCAGGCGTCGAGCAGCGCGGCCAGCCGCCGGCCGGAGACCCGCTCGGCGAGGGCGACGAAGTCCGCCGTGGTGGCGTTGCCGCCGCGCCGCTCGGTGGTCCAGGCACGCAGGATCCGGAAGAAGGCGTCGTCGCCGACGGTCCGCCGCAGCGCGTGCACCGCGAGCGCGCCCCGCTGGTAGACGGCGTCGCCGAACATGTTCGCCCGGCCCGGGTCGACCGACGGCTGCGACCAGTCCGTCGCGGCGTGGCGGGCCGCGACGGTCTGCGCGACGGTCCGGCCGCCGTCGTGCTCCAGCCAGAGCCATTCGGCGTACGTGGCGAAGCCCTCGTTGAGCCAGATGTCGCTCCACCGGGCCAGCGAGACGCTGTCGCCGAACCACTGGTGGGCCAGCTCGTGCGCGACCACCCCGGTGTCGGGGCGGCCGGAGCGGAAGAAGCCCGGCCCGTAGACCGGGCGCGACTGGGTCTCCAGGGCGTACGAGATGCGGCGCTCGGCGAGCGCGATCCCGCCGTACGAGTCGAACGGGTACGGCCCGAAGCGGTCGGCGAGGAAGTCGGCGATCTCGCCGGTGCGGGCCAGCGAGGCGGCGGCCGGACCGTCGGCGGGCAGGCTCGCCGCGACGGCCGTGACCATCGGCTTGCCCCGGTGGGTGCCGGTGGCGACCCGGTAGTCGCCGATCACCAGCGTGCTCAGGTAGCTGGCCATCGGGGCCCGCTCGACCCAGCGCCAGGTGGTCCAGCCGCCGGCGCTGGTGCGTCCCGCCGGCACGCCGTTGCCGAGCGCGGCCAGCCCGTCGGGGACGGTGACCTCGACGTCGTAGGTGGCCTTGTCGGACGGGTGGTCGTTGACCGGGAACCAGGTGCTCGCCGAGTCGGGCTGGCCGAGCGCGACCGCGCCGTCGGCGGTGGCGAGGAAGCCGCCGACGCCCAGCGTGGTGCTCTCGACCGGCTGCGGCACCCCCGCGTACTCCACGTCGACGGCGAACCGGGCGCCCCGGTCCAGGCCGCGCGCCGGGGTGACCACCAGCTCGTCGCCCTCGCGGGCGTGCCGGGCCTGCGCGCCGTCGACGCGGACCGCGCCGACGGTCAGGCCGGACAGGTCCAGGTTGAACCGGGACAGCCCGGCCGTCGCGGTGGCCGTGATGGTGGCGTGGCCGGTGAGCCGGTCGTCGGCCGGGTCGTAGCGGATCCGCAGCCGGTACGCGGCCACGTCGTAGCCGCCGTTGCCGCGCCCGGGGACGTACGGGTCGCCCGCGTCGGCCGCCCCGCGGCGGGCGCGGTCGGCGTCGGGCGGCGGCCCGGTGCAGGCGGCGAGGGCGGCCGCGACGAGGCAGGCGGCCAGGACGACGCGGCCGACCGGTCGGCTTCCTGTGCGGACCATCGCTCTCCCTCGGCTGTCGGGGGCGAGCCTAGCCCACGCCGGCCGGCAAAAGCGTCCATAACCGGCAATAGGCCCACAATCGACCCCGCCCGACGCGAACGGCCCCGCCGCTCTCCCGCGGCGGGGCCGTTCCACGTGCTCTCGGGGTCGCCCCGGGGCGGCGGGTCAGCGGTCGAGGACCAGGCCGACCTTCTGGAACTCCTTGAGGTCGCGGTAGCCGCACTTGGCCATCGCCCGACGCAGCCCGCCGAACAGGTTGAGCTGGCCGTCCGGCTCGTCGGCCGGGCCGAACAGCAGCCGCTCCATCTCCCCGAGCGGCTCGCCGGCCACCTCGAACGCGCCGCGCGGCAGCGACGGGTGGCTGGCCGCCGAGTGCCACCACGCGCCGCCGGCCGGGGCCTCCGCGCACAGCGACAGCGGCTCGCCGAGCATCACCGCGTCCGCGCCGCAGCCCAGCGCCTTGGCGATGTCGCCGGAGGTCTGGATGTCGCCGTCGGCGATCAGGTGCACGTACCGGCCGCCGGTCTCGTCGAGGTAGTCGCGGCGGGCCGCGGCGGCGTCGGCGATCGCGGTGGCCATCGGCACCCGGATGCCCAGCACCGACTCGGTGGTCGACCAGCCGTCGCCGCCGATGCCGACGATCACGCCGGCCGCGCCGGTGCGCATCAGGTGCAGCGCCGTCTTGTAGTCGGTGCAGCCGCCGACGATGACCGGCAGGTCGAGGTCGGCGATGAACTCCTTGAGGTTGAGCGGCTCGTCGGTGGTGGAGACGTGCTCGGCCGAGACGATGGTGCCCTGGATGACCAGGATGTCCACGCCCGCGTCGAGGATCACCGGGGCCAGCGCCAGGGTGTGCTGCGGGGAGACCCGCACAGCCACGGTGCCGCCGCCGGCCCGCAGCTCGCGGACCCGCTCGGCGATGAGGTCCGGGCGGATCGGCTCGGCGTAGACCTCCTGGAGCCGCTTGGTGGCGCGCGCGTCCTCGCCGAGGCCCGACAGCTCCTCCAGGATCTTGGTCGGGTTCTCGTACCGGGTCCACAGGCCCTCGACGTTGAGCACCCCGAGGCCGCCGAGCTGGCCGAGCCGCACGGCGGACGCCGGGCTCATCGTCGCGTCCGAGGGGTGCCCCACGCAGGGGATGCCGAACTGGTACGCGTCGAGCTGCCAGGTGGTGGAGACGTCGTCGACGTCCCGGGTGCGGCGGCTCGGCACGATGGCGATGTCGTCCAGGTGGTAACCGCGTTGCGCGGTCTTGCCCAGGCCGATCTCGACCACGTCACGCATGGTGGCTCCAGGTGGTGTCGGGGTGGTGGTGGGTCAGCGGGAGTGGTAGTTCGGCGCCTCGACGGTCATCTGGATGTCGTGCGGGTGGCTCTCCTTGAGCCCGGCCGCGGTGATCCGGATGAGCTGGCCGCGCCGGTGCAGCTCGGGGATGCTCTCCGCGCCGACGTACCCCATCGCGGCCCGCAGCCCGCCGGTGAGCTGGTGGGCGACGGCGGCGAGCGGCCCCCGGTAGGGCACCTGGCCCTCGACGCCCTCCGGGACCAGCTTGTCCTCGGCGAGCACGTCCTGCTGGAAGTAGCGGTCCTTCGAATACGACTTGGCCTGCCCCCGCGACTGCATCGCGCCGAGCGAGCCCATCCCCCGGTACGCCTTGTACTGCTTGCCGTTGATGAAGATCAGCTCGCCGGGGCTCTCCTCGCAGCCGGCCAGCAGGCTGCCCAGCATCACGGTGTCGGCGCCGGCCACGAGGGCCTTGGCGATGTCGCCCGAGTATTGGATGCCGCCGTCGCCGATGACCGGCACGCCGGCCGGGCGGGCGGCCCGCGCCGCCTCCATGATCGCGGTGATCTGCGGCACGCCGACCCCGGCGACGATCCGGGTGGTGCAGATCGCGCCCGGGCCCACCCCGACCTTCACGCCGTCCGCGCCGGCCTCGACCAGGGCCTTCGCCCCGGCGTAGGTGGCCACGTTGCCGCCGACGATGTCGATCGTGACGTCCTTCTTGAGCTGGCGGACCATGTCCAGCACCGCCCGCTGGTGGCCGTGGGCGGTGTCCACGATGATCACGTCGACGCCCGCGTCGACCAGCGCCCGGGCCCGCTTGTACGCGTCCTCGCCCACGCCGACGGCGGCGGCCACCCGGAGCCGGCCCACGTCGTCCTTGGTGGCGTTCGGGTACTGCTCGCTCTTGGTGAAGTCCTTCACGGTGATCAGCCCGCGCAGCCGGCCCGCGCCGTCGACGATCGGCAGCTTCTCGACCTTGTGCTGACGCAGCAGGGCCAGCGCCTCGTCCTTGCTGACCCCGACCGGGGCGGTGACCAGCGGCGTGCGGGTCATGATCTCGCGGACCGGGGTGGCCGGCTCGGAGACGAAGCGCATGTCCCGGTTGGTGACGATGCCGACGAGCTGGCCCTCGCCGTCGACCACGGGGACGCCGGAGATGCGGTAGCGCCCGCAGAGCGCGTCGACGTCGCGCAGGGTGTCGTCGGGGCTGGCCGTCACCGGGTTGGTGATCATGCCGGACTCGGAGCGCTTGACCAGGTCGACCTGGAGCGCCTGGTCCTCCAGGGACAGGTTGCGGTGCAGCACGCCGATGCCGCCCTGGCGGGCCATGGCGATCGCCATCCGCGCCTCGGTGACCGTGTCCATCGCGCTGGACAGCAGCGGGACGGTCAGCTCGACGTTGCGGGTGAGCCGGGTGCGGGTGTTGACCCGGCTGGGCACGACGTCCGACTCGCCGGGCTGGAGGAGCACGTCGTCGAAGGTGAGGCCGAGCGGGACCACCCGGGCCGAGCCGGCGGGCAGCTCCGGCAGATGGCCGCCCAGCTCGCCGGTGTCGGCGCCGGCCGGAAGATCGATGCTGGGCGAATTGTCCACGATTGCTCTCCTGAGCTGGGTCGGGCGGGCTTCGGCGAGACGGCGCGCGCGGACGTCCGGCGCACACCGGGTGAGGACGCGTCAGTGCCATCGTACCCATCGGCCCAGCCCGGCCCCGCCCGAGCCGGGCCGGCGGACGACGCTGCGTGACGCTCACGCCCGCCGAGGCCGACGCGGGGTGACCGGCCGGACGGGGGCGGGCGTCCGGCGGGCGCGGGGTCTACGGTGAGGGGGTGCACGACGAGCCCATCGACCCGTTCAACGGCGACCCGGCCGATCCGGCGGCGGAGCTGCACGACCCGGCGGACGACGACACGCTCGACCCGCTGACCGAGGTCGAGCGGCAGGACGTGCTGGAGGATCTGGCCGACCTGGAGATCTACCAGGCCCTGCTGGCCCCCGTCGGCGTGCGCGGGCTGGTCATCGAGTGCGAGGACTGCCGCGAGCCGCACTACTTCGACTGGGACCTGCTCCGGGGCAACCTGCGCCACCTGCTCAGCTCCGGCCGTCCCCGGGTGCACGAGCCGGCCTACGACCCGGATCCCGACCACTACGTGACGTGGGACTACGCCCGCGGCTACGCCGACGGCGTGCACGACACCCTCACCGAGGGCACCGACGACGACCCGACCCCCTAGGGTCCCGTCACCACACCTCCGCGCGCGGCCACACGCCGCGCCGCCGCGCCTGCGCGCAACCCGGCTCCCGCGCGGCGCCCGAACCCGGCACCCGAACCCCGCCAACCACGTTCCGTCACAATCGCCAGGGCCGATCACCGCAGCCCACGATCTGACTCTGCGTAAGGATCGCCGGGCCCCAACACACATCACCCCCTCCCTTTGCTCTGCCCCCACCCACGCACCACGAGCCATGAGCTGGCGATATGCCAATCACGCGCGGCACGCACTCGCCGCGGTCGCGCACGCAGCGTGAATCGTTGCGTATGTGGGTGCAGAGCAAAGGGAGAAGTGGGTTGATGTTGCCGGGCAGGAATATCACCCGTCGTTACCGACATCGCCGAGCGGCTGCTCGACCGGGCCACCGCGCCGGGCGCACGAACGACAAGGACGACGCCACGGGAGTCCTGCACCCGCGGCCCCGATCGGTCGTCTCGTGACTTCCGGGTCAGGTGACCAGGCCGGCGCGGAAGCCGGCGGCCACCGCGTGCGCGCGGTCCCGGGCGCCGAGCTTGCGGAACAGCCGGCGGGCGTGCGTCTTGACGGTGTCCTCCGAGACGAACAGCTCGCGGCCGATCTCGGCGTTGCTCTTGCCCTCGGCCATGCCGAGCAGCACCTGGAGTTCCCGCTCGGTCAGGCCGATCGCGCCGCGGCCGCCCCGGGCCGGGGCGGGGCGCTGCCCCGCCGTCGCCGGGGTCTCCCCCTCGCCGCCCGCCTCCACCTCGTCGTCGCCGCGCTGCACCGGCACCACCGGCGGCGCGCCGCCGGGCGGCTCCTCGGGCCCCGCCGGCCAGCCCGGGCCGGACTTGGCCGGGGGCCGGCCGGCCGGTGCGGGTCGGGCGGGCCCGCCGACGGAGGCCGCGTCGCGGGCCGGATCGGTCACCCGGCTGCGGGTCGCGCGGCCCGGTGCCGAGAGCAGCAGCAGCGCCTTCGCCACCGCGCTGGTCAGGTCGTGGTCGGTGCCCTGGATCAGCCCCCGGGCACCGGCGCCGATGGTCGCGGCGGCGGCCTCGGACTCCTCCGCGCCGAGCAGCAGCACCGCGGCCTGCGGGGCGCGGGCCAGCACCCGCCGGACGAAGCCGGCGCTGTCCGGCCGGGTGAGGGCGGTGTCGGCGAGCACGACGTCTGCCGGCCCCTCCGCCAGGCGCAGCATCACCTCGGGATCGGAGACGGCGGTACGGACGGCGGCGGACAGTCCGAGCCGCGCCGCCGCGGAGTTCAGTTGCTGCGCGGCGAGCGGTGTCCGAACGCACACGAGGACGGTACGCACTGTGGTCTCCTCTCCGACCCCGAGCAGACCATGGGGAGGTGGCGTCGGGTGGGCGTTCCCGGCAATCCTTCGAACTTTTCCGACAGTTAGGTCATATCAGGCAAGTTGTCCGACCTTTTCGATCACACACGTGTGAGCGGGAGCGGGGCTGGGTACCGGGGAGCCCGAGCCGGAAACGGTGCGCCAGCGCGGCCGCCGCCCGGACACCGGACAACTGAGGATCTCCGCGGTGCCGCGCGGGAGGAGGGGTGCTGATGTCGAACGTACGCAGGCTGCCCGGACCCATCGTCGACCTCTGGGACTGGCAGCGGCTCGGTGCCTGCCGGGGCCGCGACAGCGCCCAGTTCTTCCACCCGGACGGCGAGCGCGGCTCCTCCCGGCTGCGCCGGGAGTCCGGTGCCAAGACGGTCTGCCGGGCCTGCCCCGTACGTGCCGAGTGCGCCGCGCACGCCCTCGCCGTCCGTGAGCCCTACGGGGTGTGGGGCGGCTTCAGCGAGGCGGAGCGGCTGCGGCTGCTCGCGGTGGGCTGGGAGGACCTGGCCGACCGCCGGCAGTCCCGCGTCGACGTGGCCCGGCTGGAGGCCCGCCTGGGCCGTCCGCACAAGTCCACCGTCCCGGCGCAGCGCAGCGTCGCCTGACGGCACCGGCGGACGCCGGCCCGAACACCTCCGCCCCCGGCGACCATCGCGCGGTGCGTTGTCCCACCGGTCTGCCAGGATCCCGGGATGCTGATCGACATCGCGGACCCCGACACGCTCTGGGCCCGGTGGGGCGCGCACTCCGCCGCCCTCGCCGCGCTCGGTCACCACGACGTCTGGTGGTGCGACGCCGACGGGGCCCACCACGACGACCACGGGGGCAACTGGGCCCGGCTCGTGCTGGTCGAGGGCGGCCGGGCGGTGCTCTTCGGGTACGACCACGAGTACAGCGACACGACCTGGGCCAGCCCGCCGCTCGACCTGCTCGCCGGGGCGCCCGCCTGGCTGCCCTGGCCGGAGCTGACCCGGCGCGCCGAGGAGGACCAGCTCGGCTACGTCCACTGGTACGACGCCGGCGGCTGGGCCCGGGTCGCGTACCCGGAACCGAACCTGGGAGACGGCCTGTCGGCCACGGCCGGGCCGGTGCTCGACGGCGACCGGGCCCGGCGGGAACTGCTCGACGTGGTCTTCGAGTGGGGCGGGCACGACGCCGCGGACGAGGCGGAGCGGGCCGACGTGACGGCGGCGGCCGACCGGCTGCTCGCCGCGGCGGTCGCCGGGCTCGTCGACGCGGCGGCGCTGGACGGGCTGCTCGGCCGGCTCCGGCCCGACCTGGTCGACGTGGCCGCCGGCCTGGCGATGGCCGCGCGCGCCGGGCTGACCCCGGGCACCGCCCGGCCGGAGGTCCCCGCGTCGGTCGAGGCCCCGCCGCGGCGCGTCCGGGTGCTCAGCGACGACCAGCACGACGAGCTGGTCTGGGCCGCCATGCGCGCGGCTGCCGAGACGCCCCGCCCGGCCCCGACGCCCACCGCGGAGCTGGCGGCCCTCGTCGACTGGGCGCGCCGCCGGGCCCCGGCCGGGGACGGCCGGTGCGCGCTGGTCGTCCAGGTCACCGACAGCGCCCTCAGCCAGCACGACGGCGACCCGGCACCCGCCCCACGGCCCGGCGAAGACGACTGGACGGCCTTCCGGGAGGCCGGCGAGCTGGTCCGGCGGCTCCGGACCGCCGAGGCCGACCCGGCCCACGGCCACTGGCTCTTCCTCCGCCTCCGGACCACGGCCGACGGCTTCACCGTCGATCGGTGCTACGACTCGTGGCCGGAATGGCTGCCGCACCACGGCCGGGGCGGGCCGTGGCGCGGCGAACTCCAGGCGGAGCTGGACCGCCGGTCGCCGGAGTTCCGGCCGCCCTGGTCGGTGCTGCTGGCCCCGGAGGTCGCCCACCTCGGGCCGCCGCCGTCCTTCGCCACGCCCACCGCCGGGTGACCGGCGCGCCGCCCGCCACGCCCACGGCCGGGTGACCGGGCCACCGGCGCGCCACCCGCCACGCCCACGGCCGGGTGACCCACCTGCCGGCGCGGCTCCGCCCGGCGGTCAGCGCACGGTGACCCGGACGGTGTGCCAGCCCGTCGCGCCGTCCGGGTCGACCCGCTGCCGCCGCTCGGTCTGCGTCTCGCCGTCGGCGTCGGTGGCCCGGACCTGGAGGGTGTGCTCGCCGGGGGTGGCCGTCCACTGCCAGGACCACTGCACCCAGGTGTCGACCGACACCGTCGGGGCGAGTGTCGCCTCCCGCCACGGGCCGTCGTCGACGCGTACCTCGACCCGGCGGATGCCCCGGTGCTGCGCCCAGGCCACCCCGGCGACCATGACCGGGCCGGCGGTGAGCCGGTTGCGCGGGCGGGGCGTGTCGATCCGTGACTGCGTCTTGATCGGCCCCTGCGCCGACCAGCCCCGGGGCACCCAGTACGCGTCGAAGTCGGCGAAGCTGGTCAGCTCCAGCTCGGTCACCCACTTGCAGGCGGAGACGTAGCCGTAGAGGCCGGGCACCACCATGCGGACGGGGAAGCCGTGCTCCACCGGCAGCGGCTCGCCGTTCATCCCCACCGCGAGCAGGGCGTCGCGGCCGTCGCGCAGCGCCGCCGTCGGGGTGCCGCACGTCCAACCGTCGACCGAGCGCCCGACGACCTGGTCCGCGCCCTCCTCCGGCTGCGCCTCGTCGAGCAGCTCCCGGATCGGCACGCCCAGCCAGCGGGCGTTGCCGATCAGGTCCCCGCCGACCTCGTTCGACACGCAGGCCAGGGTGACGTACCGCTCGACCATGGGGCGGGCCAGCAGGTCGGCGAAGGTCAGCTCGATCGGGTTGCGCACCCGGCCGTGGATGCGCAACCGCCAGGCGTCCGGGTCCACCTGGGGCACCACCAGCGCGGTGTCGATGCGGTAGAACCCGGACGTCGGGCTGACGTAGGGGGCGAGCTGGGTGAGGGAGAGATCCGCACCGGCCGGCACCGGCGGCGCGGGCGAGGCCGGCGCGGGCAGGGCGACCGCCTGCCGGGCCTCCGCCACCCCGCGCCGCCCGGCCAGCCAGTGCCCGCCCAGCCCGGTCACGACGGCCGCGCCGGCCAGCGCGCCGACGCCGGTCAGGAACCGCCGCCGCCCCTCCGCGCGCTCGGGATGCTCGGGGTGCTCGGGGTGCAAGGAAGGGCCCCTTGTTAACAGGGGGGTGTTAACAGGGGGCCCTTCCTTGCCGGCGGCGGCGGTGGGCGGGGTCCACGGCCAGGGGTCGGGGTGCAGGGGGCCGGCCAGCAGGAGCCAGAGCGTCAGCGCGCCCAGGGCCGCCCCGGTCAGCGCCGGCAGCGCGTCGGTGGCGTCCGCGCCGGCCCGGGTCAGCGCGGCGGCCACCCCGAGGGCCGCGAACGCCCCGATGCCCGCCAGACCGAACCACAGCCGGCGCGCGGCGAGGACGCCGAGCAGCGCCGCGAAGCCGGCCAGCAGCAGCGCCGTCCCGACCAGCAGGGCGATCTTGTCGTACGTGCCGAAGACCGCGATGCCGAACTGCTTGACCGGTTCGGGGACGGTGTCGACGACCAGCCCGCCGACCGCGACCAGCGGGGCCGACCGGGGGCCGGTCAGCACCGCCACCGGTTCGGCGGCGCCGATCGCCACGGCGGCGGCGGTGATCCCGGCCAGCGCGGCGTACCCGCGCGAGATGGTGCCCATCCGCCCAGTGTTTCCGATCGGCCGGGAACGCGACAGGCACGTCAGCGTTCCGTAAGCAACCGCCCCGTGCTCCGGACCCGGGACGGGCGGCCGGGACACGGGGCGGAAAAGCGTCAAGGCACGCCGTGGGGAGCCGGCGTGCCTTGACCGTGGTGCGGCTGGGTCGGACCCGGGTGGGTCAGAAACCGGGGCCGTGCTGGTGGCCGTGGCCGTGCGAGTGGCCGTGGCCACCGGCGGCGGCCGGCTCGGCCTTCTCCGGCTTCTCCACCACCAGGCTCTCGGTGGTGAGCAGCAGGCCGGCGATCGAGGCGGCGTTGGTGACGGCGTTGCGGGTCACCTTCACCGGGTCGATGATGCCGGACTTGACCAGGTCGACGTAGTCACCGACGGCGGCGTCGAGGCCGTGGCCCCACTGGCTGCCGGCGACCTTCTGCACCACCACGTAGCCGTCGTGGCCGGCGTTCTGGGCGATCCAGCGCAGCGGCTCGACGAGCGACTTGCGCACGATCGAGACGCCGGTCTTCTCGTCACCGGTGAAGCCGAGGTCGTCGTCGAGCACCGACAGGATCTGCGCCAGGGCGGCGCCGCCGCCCGGGACCGTGCCCTCCTCGACGGCGGCCTTCGTCGCGGCGATGGCGTCCTCGATGCGGTGCTTGCGCTCCTTCATCTCGACCTCGGTCGCCGCGCCCACCTTGATGACCGCGACGCCGCCGGAGAGCTTCGCCAGCCGCTCGGCCAGCTTCTCCCGGTCCCAGTCGGAGTCCGAGGCCTCGATCTCCTTGCGGATCTGGGCGACCCGGTCGGCGACCTCGTTGGCCTTGCCGCCGCCGTCGACGATCGTCGTGGTCTCCTTGTCGACCACGACGCGCCGGGCGGTGCCGAGCACCTCCAGGCCGACCTGGTCGAGCTTGTAGCCCAGCTCCGGGGCGACCAGCTCGGAGCCGGTGAGGATCGCCATGTCCTGGAGCATCGCCTTGCGGCGGTCGCCGAAGCCCGGGGCCTTGACCGCGCAGACCTTGATGGTCTTGCGGATCGCGTTGACCATGAGGGTGGACAGGGCCTGGCCCTCGACGTCCTCGGCGACGATCAGCAGCGGCTTGTTGTTCTGGAGGACCTTCTCCAGCAGCGGCAGCAGCTCCTCGATCGCCGAGATCTTCTGCGTGGTGATCAGGATGTACGGGTCCTCCAGGACCGCCTCCTGGCCCTCCGCGTCGGTGACGAAGTTGGGGGAGATGAAGCCCTTGTCGAACTGGAGGCCCTCGGTCACGTTGAGCTCGGTGGTGAGCGCCGAGCCCTCCTCGACGGTGATGACGCCGTCGCGACCGACCCGCTCCATCGCCTCGGCGATCAGGTCGCCGATGGTGGCGTCCTGCGCGGAGATCGTCGCCACGTGCGCGATCGACTCCTTGCCGGCGACCTCGACGGCCCGGTCGAGCAGCGCCTCGGAGACCTTCGTCGCCGCCGCGTCGACGCCCCGCTTGAGGCCGGCCGGGTTGGCGCCGGCGGCCACGTTGCGCAGGCCCTCGCGGACCATCGCCTGGGCCAGCACGGTCGCGGTGGTGGTCCCGTCGCCGGCGACGTCGTTGGTCTTGGTCGCCACCTCCTTGACCAGCTGCGCGCCGAGGTTCTCGTACGGGTTGGTGAGCTCGATCTCCTTGGCGATGGTCACGCCGTCGTTGGTGATCGTGGGCGCACCGAATTTCTTGTCCAGGACGACGTTGCGCCCGCGCGGGCCGAGAGTGACCTTGACCGCGTCCGCGAGGGCGTTGACACCGTGCTCCAGCAGGTGCCGGGCGTCGTCCGAGAAGCTCAGGATCTTCGCCATCTGTATCCCTTCGAAGCGTCACTGCCCCGGCCCGGCGAGCCGGACCGGGGCAGTGACGCGGATCGGTTGCTTACTTCTCGATGACCGCGAGGACGTCGCGGGCGGAGAGCACCAGGTACTCCTCGCCGGCGTACTTGACCTCGGTGCCGCCGTACTTCGAGTAGAGGACGGTGTCGCCGACCTTGACGTCGATCGGCACGCGGTTGCCCTTGTCGTCGATCCGGCCCGGGCCGACAGCGAGGACGGTGCCCTCCTGCGGCTTCTCCTTGGCGGTGTCGGGGATCACGATGCCCGACGCCGTGGTGGTCTCAGCCTCGTTCGCCTGGACCACGATGCGGTCCTCGAGCGGCTTGATCGCAACCTTGGTCGCGGTAGTCACGGGCATACCCTCCTGGGGTACTGGTTTCGTTGCCGGACGGCGGGGCCGACCAGCGTCAATCTGCCACATGCCACCGGGCGGGGCCGTCGTCGCGGGTGCCGGTCCGCCTGGCGTCACCCCCGGGCGCGGGGCCCGGAAGCTGGCACCCTCGATGGGAGAGTGCTAATCGCAGGTTAGGCCGTGGCTAGCACTCCGTCAAGGAGAGTGCCAACGCGTCGCCCGTCGTGTCGCCACAGTTCCGCCACCCGTCACCTCGACACGCCGCCGGCACGGGCCCCGGACCCCGCCAACCTCCGGCACCGCCGCCACCGCCGCCGGCCGGCCGCCGCCCGGGCCCGACAATGGGCGCGTGGATCTCGATCAGCTCGCCGCCCTGCATACCCCCGAGGGGTCGGCCGCGCTCGCCGCGGCGACCGAGGTGGCCGGCGGCGACCCGCTGGCCGCGGCGGCCGCGCTCCGCTCGGCCGGGGTGCCCGCCGGGCTGGCCGCCGCCGCGCTCACCCAGGCCGAGCTGCGCCGCCGGGCGGTCGGCAAGTTCGGGCCGGCGGCGGCCGGCATGTTCCTCACCCGCGCCGGCCTGGAGCAGGCGACCCGGGGGGTCGTCGCGGCCCGGCGGGCCGACCGGCTGCGCGCCGCCGGGGTGCGCACCCTGGCCGACCTGGGCTGCGGCCTCGGCGCCGACGCGCTCGCCGCCGCCCGCGCCGGCATCCGGGTGTACGGGGTGGAGGCCGACCCGGTCACCGCCGCGATGGCCGCCGCGAACGCCGAGGCCGCCGGGCTGGCCGACCGCTTCACGGTGGAGTGCGGCGACGCCACGGCGTTCGACGTGTCCGCCGTCGACGCGGCGTTCTGCGACCCGGCGCGGCGCAGGGCCGGCACCGGCCGGCGGATCTTCGACCCGAACGCCTACTCGCCGCCGTGGGACTTCGTCACCGCGCTGGCCGAGCAGGTGCCGCACACGGTGGTGAAGGTGGCCCCCGGGCTCGACCACGCGCTGATCCCGGCGGGCGCGGAGGCGGAGTGGGTGAGCGTCGGCGGCGACCTGGTCGAGGCCGCCCTGTGGTGCGGCCGCCTCGCCGAGGTCCCCCGCCGCGCCACCGTGCTGAAGGAAGGGCCCCCTGTTAACGCTTTCTGTATAGGAAGGGCCCCCTGCAATCACCCCCGACCCGCCTGCCACCACCAGCTCACCGGATCCGGCACGGAAGAGGCCGCCGTCGGCCCGGTCCGGCGGTACGTCCACGACCCCGACCCGGCCGTCGTCCGCGCGCACCTCGTGGCGGAGCTGGCCGGCGAGCTGGACGCCACGCTCGCCGACCCGAGCATCGCCTACCTGTACGCAGACGCGCCCGGCGCGACGCCCTTCGCCCGCTGCCTGGAGGTCACCGACGTGCTGCCGTTCTCGCTGAAGCGGCTGCGCGCCCTGCTGCGGGAGCGCGGGGTGGGCCGAGTCGAGATCCTCAAGCGCGGCTCGGCGCTGGAGCCGGAGCGGCTGCGGCGCGACCTGCGGCTGGCCGGTCCGCAGGCGGCGAGCCTGGTGCTGACCCGGGTGGCCGGCGCCCCCACCGTGCTGGTCTGCCGCCCGGTGCCGGATCCGCTGGATCACGGGGCGGCGGCCGGCTAGCTTGTCGGCATGGCGGGACAGGGGACTCCGGCGACGGCGCTGCTGACGAAGCGGAAGATCCGGCACAGCACCCACCCGTACGACGTGTCGCCGGACGCGCCGAACTACGGCGCGCTCGTCGCGGCGGCCCTGGGCGTGCCGCCGGAGCGGGTGTTCAAGTCCCTCGTCGCCGAGGTCGACGGCGCGCTCGCGGTGGCGGTGGTGCCGGTGACCGGCGAGCTGGACCTCAAGGCGCTCGCCGCCGCGCTCGGCGGCAAGCGGGCGACGATGGCCGACCGGACGGTCGCGGAGCGGGCCACCGGGTACGTGCGCGGTGGGATCAGCCCGCTCGGCCAGCGCAAGCGGCTGCCCACGGTGCTGGACGCCTCCGCGCTGGCCCACGACACCGTGTACGTCTCGGCTGGCCGGCGCGGCCTCCAGCTCCAGCTCGCCCCGGCCGACCTGGTCGCCCTCACCAACGCCGCCACCGCCCCCATCGCCACCGGCGGGAGTGTGTCGATTTCCGTGTTTGGGCCTGTGGTGTGATCGAGGTTGTTAGATGGTGATCCGGTCGCCGTAGGCGAGGATCAGGGCGTTGAGGGCCTTGGCCCAACCGTAGACCCGGCCGGTGATGCTCCCGCCGCCCTTACGTTTCTGCTGAACGACGAGGTAGAGGACCTTCATCGCGGCCTGCTCGGTCGGGAAGTGCCCCCGCCTGCGGGCGGCTTGGCGGAACCGGGCGTTCAGGCTTTCGATGATGTTGGTGGTGTAGAGGACTTTGCGGACCTCGTGGTCGTAGTCCAGGAACGGCACGAACTGCGGCCAGGAGGTCCGCCAGAGCCGGATCACGGCCGGGTACTGATCGCCGAACTCGGCGGCGAAGGCCTCGAACCGGGCCTCCGCAGCCGCGACGGTGGGGGCGGTGTAGATCTCCCGCAACGCGGGGGTGATCTTCTGCCAGTCCTTGCGGTTGGTGTATCGCAGTGACGCCCGCACGAGGTGCACGACGCACTGCTGGTGCACCGCCTGCGGCCAGACCTGCTCGATCGCGTCGGTCATGCCCTTGAGGCCGTCAGAGCAGACCATGAACACGTCCTCCACACCCCGGTTACGCAGTTCGGTGAGGTAACCGGCCCACTGCTTGGCGCCCTCACCGCCGGTCCCGGCCCACATGCCCAGCACGTCACGTTCCCCGTCGAGGCTGATCCCGACCACCACGTAGACGGGCCGGTTCGCGACCTGCCCCTGGCGGATCTTCATCACCAAGGCGTCGATGAACACCACCGGATAGACCCGGTCCAGGGGCCGTTGCCGCCAGGCTTCCATCTCGTCCACGACGCTGTCGGTGACCCGGCTGATCAACTCCCGGGACACGTCGGCGTCGTACACGTCCGCCAGATGCGCGGAGATCTCCCCGGTCGTCAGGCCCTTGGCATACAGCGACAGGATCGCCTCGTTGAACCCGTCCAGCCGGCGGGTGTGCTTCGGGACGATCCGCGGCGTGAACGACCCGGCCCGATCCCGAGGGACCTGGATCCGCACCGGCCCGACCTCGGTCTGCACCGTCTTCACCCCGTGCCCGTTACGGATGTTGACCCGCCGGCCGGTGGCCTCGTCCACGCCGGCCTCGTCGAGGTGAGCATCCAGCTCCGCATCGAGCGCCGATTCCAGGACGGTCCGGGTGATCCCCGCGAGGAGCCCACCCGGCCCGACCAACGACACTCCATCGGCCTTGGCCCGCTCAACCAGCTGCTGCGCGAACTCCACCTCCGCCGCCGTCGGCTGCGGAAGTTGAACAGCGTTCTTCTTGTCTGCCATGACGTGGTCCTTCCCGGACAGGACCAACGTCCTGCCCAACGGACCACACCCAGGTCAAACACGGAAAACTACGCAGTCCCTCACCAGGATTCGGAGGGCCAGCTTGAGTGACAGCGGGACTAGACACTGTGTCGAAGTCGGTGCCGGGGGTTGAGCTGCTGGCTTGAGGGTTGTGGCGTGTTGGTGTTCGAGATGTAGCGAGGTCTCCGGTATCTGGTTCAGCGACCAAGCAGAACCCGAACACCGGAGACCTCGTGGCCACTGTAGCGGTGACGAGGCGGCATGACCTGACCGACGCACAGTGGGTGGCGTTGGAGCCGTTGCTGCCCGTGGGACGTAGGCCGGGTCGGCCGTCGAGATGGACGAAACGGCAGCTCATTGATGGGATGCGGTGGCGGATACGGGTCGGTGCGCCGTGGCGGGACGTTCCGGAGTGCTACGGGTCCTGGGGGGCGGTATACGCGCTGTTTCGGCGTTGGCAGCGTGACGGGACCTGGGCGGAGATCCTGACCGCGTTGCAGGCTCTCGCGGACGCGTCCGGGCGTGTCACGTGGGACGTGTCGGTGGACTCGACGGTGGCCCGGGCGCATCAGCATGCTGCGGGGGCGCGTAGAAGGGGGATCTGCAGGTCGAACCCCCGGGCGGGGTCGTGGTGGAACCGGCTGATCATGCACTCGGCCGGTCGCGGGGTGGGTTGACCACGAAGGTGCACCTGGCGTGTGAGCAGGGGCAGAAGCCGTTGTCGATCGTGTTGACCGCCGGGCAGCGTGGGGACAGCCCGCAGTTCATCGCGGTGCTCGACGGGATCCGGGTGCCCCGTCTCGGCGGCGGTCGGCCCCGGACCCGTCCGGACCGGGTCCTCGCGGACAAGGCGTACACGTCGAAGGCCAACCGCCGCTACCTGCGTCGACGTGGAATCAGAGCGACGATCCCGTCGAAGGCCGACCAGGACGCCAACCGACGGAAGAAGGGGTCGAAGGGCGGCCGGCCCCCGGCCTTCGATCCGCAGCGGTACAAGCAGCGCCATACCGTGGAGTGCGGCATCAACCGACTCAAACGCCACCGTGCGGTGGCGACCCGCTTCGACAAACTCACCGTCCGCTACGAAGCCACCGTGCACATCGCCGCGATCAACGAGTGGCTGTGACCGACTTCGACACAGGGCCTAGTGCCTCATCATGCAGCCTTGAACGGGTATTCGGGTGGCGGATCTTGGAGTCGGTGGCGAATCCGGATTTCGGTTTGGCTCGCTGGTTGCGCCAGCGGATGTAGTCGCCGATGGCGGCGTCCTGTTCGGCGTGGCTGCGGTGGTCGGTGCCGTTGAGAGCGAAGTACCGCACGGCGGCGAACTCGGCTTCGATCCAGTTCAGCCAGGACGCGTAGGTCGGCAGGAACACCAGCTCCACGCGGTTGGCCGTGCACCAGGCGCGGACCTCGGGGTGCTTGTGTGGGGAGAAGTTGTCGCAGATCAGGTAGAGGCGTCGGTCGGGCCAGCGGCGGCGCAGGGCCTTGAGGAAGCTCAGGAATTCGCGCCAGCGTTTGCGGTCGCGGATGCGGTAGTGCATGCGGCCGGTGGCCAGATCGAGGGCGGCGATCATGTGTCGCACGCCCTGGTCGCGGGTGTAGGTGGCCCGCAGCCGCACCGGCTGTCCGTGAGGTCGCCAGGCGCGGCCGGGACGGGGCTGCAGGTTCAGGGGCCCGAGTTCGTCAACGCAGAGCACCCGACCGTCGGCGGGCGGGTGGTCGTAGAGGGCCAGGATGCGGCGCATCTTCGAGGTGAAGTCGGGGTCGGTGCTGGCCTTCCAGGTCTTGGTGGCCTGCCAGGACACCCCTCGCTCGTGCAGGATCCGCCGGATGGTCTCGACCCTGATCGTCGTGACGTAGCCAGCCTCGATCAGGTAGTCGCGCAGCTTCGACAATGACCAGCAGGAGAACGGTTTGCCGAGGAAGCGGGGGTCGCACCGGGCGATGACGCAGATCCAGTCGCGGGTCTGCTCATCGATCCGTCTCGGTGCGCCCCCGCTCCATTTTGGGTCGAGTGCGTCGAACCCCCGCTCGTTGAACGCGTGGATCACGTCTCGCACGTAGTCCTCGGTCGCCTTCAGCAGGTGGGCGATGTCCGGCGCCGGCTGGCCTTAAGCGGACATCAGCACCACGATCGCCCGGCGCAGCTTCACCGGTCCTTCGCCGTCCGAGTGATCCGCTGCAACCGCTGCCCCTCGGCCATAGACACCTGCCGGACGAACACTTCTGGGCGTCTGCCCACCGGCCACCACCTCCCACACAGTGATGGGAGACAGCCTGCCCGACGGGTCCTCAGACCGCCGGATTATACGATCAATGTTCCAAGACGAGGCACTAGCAGAAGAAGCGCGAGGACTCCTACCGCTAGCCCCGCTCGTCTACGCCCTGCCCCCGTCATGGACGACCCGGGTCAGAGTGCTCCCCAACGAGGGTTGCCGGCGATGTCGAGGCTTGAGCCGCAGATCAGCGACTTACCGAAGGACCAAGGGTAACCGGCCGGCCGGTGCTCGTACCGAACATCATGGCTTCCGCCGGTGAAGACGTTCGTGCAGGTAATTGAAATCCAAACGCCACCACTGGTGTTGTTGGAGCAGTTGAAGCGGTAACCATCGTCGATTCCGCTGTAAGAGCAGCTCGGTGCCGCGTAGGCGGGACTGGCGACCGCGACGATCGACCCCACCGCGAGCGCGCCCGCCGCTACCAGCGTTCCTAGCCGTTGACTGAGCGTCATTCGACCTCCTTCGTCGATACTCGGTCCTGCCTGACGAACGATATGTGGGTACAAGAACCACAGGTGACCACAGGGAACTAACACTATCCCTTTCGGACGGCACCCCCTGCTTACGTCACGACTAGAGTGGCATCCATGAATGCATATGTCAATGCTTGTACGCGCACCCTCACCCGTCAGGCCCCATTACCTAGTGGGGTTTCTCCTGGTCACCGCGCCGATGAGGTCACGGGGACAGTGGTTGGCACGCCGGGTGGCTTCGGCGATGCTGGTTGCACCCTTGGTGCGGTGCAGCCGATCGAGGTGTTGCGGAGGGCGGCAAAGACAGCTGGGCCATTACCGATCCTGGTCCGGCGGGTCCACCGAGGAAGGCCGCGTCCGCAATCGGGGGCCCTGCGCTCATCAGGAACCACGAGGATCAACTAAGCTTGGATTTGACTCTTCCCTGACCCTGACAACACCCGGGAAAGGTCGCGAAATAGCTCAGATCTACTTAATCGCTCTAACTGCGTCGTCACGACGAGTAGACATTTTTCTCGATCAGATTACGCGCGATGTTGATTCCGTTGATCGCGTACGTGGCCTTCCACGTTGACCGAGTCTTGAGTCAGCTCCATTTCCCGCTCGAAATGAGAGTGGTGGCGGGCGTAGTCATCGAGGTCGGCTTGCTGACCCCGAAGTTACTGGAGTCGGTAGACGTGACCCAGTTCTCGTTGAGCACACAGGTAAAGCCGACGGGAAGCCGACGAAGCAGGTGCTCGCCGCAGAATTGTTCGCCGCGACGGTCCATGTCCGCGAGAGGCTCTCGGCCGCGACGCCCGAGTCACCATACGGAGCCCGGTAGTAGACGCCGCCAGAACTACTGCCAGAGCCGATCCGGAAGCGCGTCAGTCACTCTCGGCAAGAGTATCAGTGCTCATTGTCACGGTGCATCCCGGGGTGACCGCGAAGTCGGGCACGTTGCTGAATTGTTACCGCCGCCAACAAACTTCTGACCTCGGCGGTCTTGTGGCGGCAGCGCGGCGCGCAATACGTTGCCGGACACAACAAAACACCACACCACTCCCGCTCCCCCACCCCGAAAGGACCCGTGCAGATGCGCAAGGGCTTCCTCACCTTCGCCGCCGTGGGCCTGCTGGCCGCCGGCAGCATGGCCGCCTGCGGCGAGAACTCCGACAGCGGCGACCAGGCCGGTTCCTCCGCCAAGAAGCCGAAGATCGGCGTGATCCTGCCGGACAGCAAGTCCTCCGCCCGCTGGGAGGGCGCCGACCGCAAGTTCCTCCAGGCCGCCTTCGACGCCGCCGGCGTCGAGTCGATCATCCAGAACGCGCAGGGCGACAAGACCGCGTTCCAGACCATCGCGGACCAGATGATCACCAACGGGGTGACCACCCTGATGATCGTCAACCTGGACTCGGGCACCGGCAAGGCCGTGCTCGACAAGGCCAAGTCGCAGGGTGTCGCCACGATCGACTACGACCGGCTCACGCTGGGCGGCTCCGCGCAGTACTACGTCAGCTTCGACAACGAGGCCGTCGGCAAGCTCCAGGGCGAGGGTCTGGCCAAGTGCCTGACCGACAAGGGCGTCAAGAACCCGGCGATCGCCTACCTCAACGGCTCGCCGACCGACAACAACGCGACCCTGTTCAAGAACGGGTACGACTCGGTGCTCAAGCCGAAGTTCGACTCGAAGGAGTACACCAAGGTCGCCGACGACTCGGTGCCGGACTGGGACAGCACGCAGGCCGCCACGATCTTCGAGCAGCAGTACACCAAGGCCAGCGGCAAGATCGACGGCGTGCTGGCCGCGAACGACGGCCTCGGCAACGCCGCCATCTCCGTGCTGAAGAAGAACAAGCTCAACGGCAAGGTCCCGGTGACCGGGCAGGACGCCACCGTGCAGGGCCTCCAGAACATCCTCGCCGGCGACCAGTGCATGACCGTCTACAAGGCCGTCAAGAAGGAGGCGGACGCCGCCGCCGAGCTGGCCATCGCGGTCGCCAAGGGCGAGCGGAAGGACACCGGGCAGACCGTCAAGGACGTCGAGGGCAACCGGGACGTCCCGGCCGTCCTGCTGGAGCCGAAGGCCATCTACAAGGACAACGTCAAGGACGTCGTCGCCGACGGCTTCGTCACCAAGGAAGAGCTCTGCACCGCCGCCTACGCCAAGTTCTGCACCGAAGCCGGCATCAGCTGACCCGTACGCGACCGTCGTACCCGCCAGGCGACGCCGCCCGGCACGGTGACCCCGTGCCGGGCGGCGGCCCGCGCCGGACGGGCTCCGCGATCTCCCCTCCGTGCATTAGGAGACCCTTGTGTCCGCAACCCCCCTGCTGGAACTACGAGGGATCGACAAGAGCTTCGGTCCCGTCCAGGTGCTGCGCGACGTCGCCCTCACCGTCCATCCCGGCGAGGTCACCGCGCTGGTCGGCGACAACGGCGCCGGCAAGTCGACCCTGGTGAAGTGCATCAGCGGCATCCACCCCGTCGACTCCGGCGAGTTCCTCTTCGAGGGCCGCCCGGTCGGCATCAGCAGCCCCCGCGACGCCGCCGCCCTGGGCATCGAGGTCGTCTACCAGGACCTCGCGCTCTGCGACAACCTCGACATCGTGCAGAACATGTTCCTCGGCCGGGAGAAGCGCACCGGCATCGTCCTCGACGAGCCGACCATGGAGCAGATGGCCGCCGAGACCCTCGCCGGGCTGAGCGTCCGGACGGTGAAGTCGCTGCGCCAGCACGTCTCCAGCCTCTCCGGCGGCCAGCGGCAGACCGTCGCCATCGCCAAGGCGGTGCTGTGGAACAGCCGGCTGGTCATCCTCGACGAGCCGACCGCCGCGCTGGGCGTCGCGCAGACCGCCCAGGTGCTGGAGCTGGTCCGCCGGCTCGCCGACAGCGGCCTCGCCGTCGTGCTCATCTCGCACAACATGAACGACGTCTTCGCGGTCTCCGACCGGATCGCCGCGCTCTACCTCGGCCAGATGGTGGCCCAGGTGAAGACCACCGACATCACCCACTCGCAGATCGTCGAGCTGATCACCGCCGGCCGCTCCGGCGCCCTCGGGCTCGCCGCCGACCCGGCGGGTGGCAACGGCACCGGCGGCGCGGCCGTCGGCACGACCCCGGGAGCCCTCCGATGACCACCACCGCCGTGAAGAAGGAAGGGCCGGCGGCGGTCACCCCGCCCGTCACCGTCGGCGGCCACCTGAGCAACTACGTCAGCCGGGTACGCGGCGGCGACATCGGCGCCCTGCCCGCCGTGCTCGGCCTGATCGTGCTCTGCACGGTCTTCGCGATCATGCGCCCGTCGTTCCTGTCCGCCGGCAACTTCGCCAACCTGTTCACCCAGGGCGCGGCGGTCACGCTGATCGCGATGGGGCTGGTCTTCGTCCTGCTGCTCGGCGAGATCGACCTCTCCGCCGGCTTCGCCAGCGGCGTCTGTGCGGCCGTCCTCGCCAACATCGTCACCGTGCTCGGCTACCCCTGGTGGGTCGCGGTGCTCGCCGCGCTCGCCACCGGCCTGCTCATCGGCACCACGCTGGGCTTCCTGGTGGCGAAGGTCGGCATCCCGTCGTTCGTGGTCACCCTCGCCGGCTTCCTCGCCTTCCAGGGCATCGTGCTGATGCTGATGAAGGAGGGCGCCAACATCTCGGTACGCGACGACACGCTGGTGGCGATCGCCAACCGCAACCTGCCGCCCGCGATCGGCTGGGTGCTGGCCGCCGTCGCCGTCGCCGGCTACGCGGCGGTGCAGCTCATGCGGCACCGCAACCGCTCCGCCCGAGGGCTCGTCACCGACCCGCTGGCCGTCGTGGCCGCCCGGGTCGGCGTGCTGGCGGTCATCCTCGGCGTCGCCGTGTACGTGCTCAACCTGGAGCGCAGCCGCAACGTCCTGATCACCTCGCTCAAGGGCGTGCCGATCGTGGTGCCGGTCATCGCGGTGCTGCTGATCGTCTGGACGTTCGTGCTCCAGCGCACCAGCTACGGCCGGCACGTCTACGCGGTCGGCGGCAACAAGGAGGCGGCCCGCCGCGCCGGCATCAACGTCGACCGGATCCGCATCTCGGTCTTCGTCATCTGCTCCTCGATGGCCGCGATCGGCGGCATCGTGGCGGCGAGCAGGGCCAACTCGGTGGACCCCAACACGGGTGGCAGTAATGTGCTGCTCTACGCCGTGGGCGCGGCGGTGATCGGCGGCACCAGCCTCTTCGGGGGCAAGGGCCGGGTGCTCGACGCCGTGCTCGGCGGCGCGGTGGTCGCCGTGATCGACAACGGCATGGGTCTGATGGGCTACAGCTCGGGGGTCAAGTACGTGGTCACGGGCGTGGTACTGCTGCTCGCCGCGAGCGTGGACGCGCTGTCCCGCCGCCGGTCGGCGGCCACCGGCAACCGTTGACACCCGCACGGAAGCACCGGTAGCGATGCGCGTGGGACCGAGTCAGGACGAGATCCGTCGGCAGAACCTCGGTGCCCTGCTGCGCTACGTGCACGTCCACGGCGCGACGACCCGCGCCGAGCTGACCACCACGCTCGGGCTCAACCGCAGCACCATCGGCGCGCTCACCGCCGACCTGGCCGGCGCCGGGCTGGTCAGCGAGGGGGCGCCGAAGGAGACCGGCCGGGCCGGACGACCGTCGCTGGTCGTCCGGCCCGAGTCGGAACGCGTCTACGCGTACGCGTACAGCGTGGAGGTGGACCGGCTGCGGGCCGCACGGATCGGCCTGGGCGGCGCGGTGCTCGACCGCCGGGAGGTCGACCGGCCCCGCAACCTGGTGGCTGGGGAGGCCGCCCCGCTGCTGGCCGGCGCGGTCAAGGAGATGCACCAGTCCGTCGCCGCCGACGCGGTCTGCGTCGGGGCCGGGGTGGCGGTCTGCGGCATGGTCCGCCGCGACGACGGCCTGGTCCGGCTCAGCCCGACCACCGGCTGGGTGGACGAGCCGATCGGCGCGGCCCTCGCCGCCGAGCTGGGCATCGACGTGCCGATCACCGTCGGCAACGTGGCCGACGTGGCGGCGTTCGCCGAGCACGCCCGGGGCGTCGCCGCCGGCTGCGACAACGTCATCTACCTGTACGGGGACGTCGGCGTCGGCGCCGGCATCATCGCCGGCGGCCGGCGGCTGACCGGGCACGGCGGGTACAGCGGCGAGGTCGGGCACATGGTGGTGGTGCGCGACGGCCAGCCCTGCGAGTGCGGCTCGCGGGGCTGCTGGGAGACCGAGATCGGCGAGCACGGGCTGCTGCGGGCCGCCGGCCGCTCCGACGCCCGGGGGCCCGACGCGTTGCTGGCCGTCTTCGAGGCCGCCGACCGGGGCGACGCGCGGGCCCAGACGGCGGTACGGCAGGCCGGCGACTGGCTCGGCTTCGGCGTGGCCAACCTGGTCAACATCTTCAACCCCGAGATGGTCATCTTCGGCGGCGCGATGCGGGACCTCTACCTCGCCGCGGCGGCCCAGGTGCGCAGCCGGCTCAACTCGATCGGGCTGCCGGCCTGCCTGGAGCACGTGCGGCTGCGTACCCCGAAGCTCGGCGACGACGCGGCGCTGATCGGCGCGGCGGAGCTGGCGTTCGAGCGGCTCCTCGCCGACCCCCTCGACGCGGCCTGACCGCCCGCCGCGCGGGCGTGCCGCGACCGGGCGCGGCTGCGTACGCTGTCCGGCGTGGACGTCGAGCTGCGCGCCTCCGACGACGACCGGCACCGGGTGGTCGCCGACCTGCAACGGCACGCCTCGGCGGGCCGGCTCACCCTGGACGAGTTCTCCGAGCGGGCCGCCGACGCCTGGGCCGCCCGCACCCTCGGCGACCTGGCCGCGGTGACCCGGGACCTGCCGGCCGACCCGGTCCTCCCCGCCTCGCCCGCGCACGGCCGGCGCGACCTGCTGGTCGTCTTCGCGGTCGCCGTCGCCACGCTGCTCCTGCTCGGCCTGCTGATGGCCGTCACCCGCTGACCCGCGCCCGCCGCGCCGCCCGGTCGACCCGCGCCCGTCACGTTCTCCCCGCCGCTCCCGCCGACCCGCCGCCGCGTGCCCGTCGGCGGATCCACGCCGCCCGATTCACGCCGCCGGATTTCACGAGACGCTCTTCCGGGATCCGGATGAACTGATCGCCGCGACGATCCGTACCAGTGACCGGAGGGGCGGCCCGGGGGACCCGGCCGCCCGGACGGACGCGTTCGGCCCGGACCGAGGAGGCACCGCACCCATGGCACCGCTCAGATCCGCACGTCGCCGGCCAGGGCACCGGACCCACCGGATGGCGGCGCTGGTGGTCACCTTCGTCGCCGCGCTCGGGGTGCTCCCCGGCGTGGCCGTCGCCGCACCCGCCAACGCCCAGCTCAACGCCGCCGACATGACGCTGCTCGCCGGCGTACGGCTGGCCGGCCTGTGGGAGATGCCGGCCGGTGAGATGGCCGCCGAGAAGGGCCAGTCGGCCCGGGTACGCGAGATCGGCGCGGAGATCTCCCGGCAGCACGGGGTGCTGGACCAGCTCGTCGTGGACGCCGCCAACAAGCTCGGCGCGACCCTGCCCTCGGACGCCACCGCCGAGCAGAAGGGGTGGCTCAAGGAGATGCAGGAGTCCAGCGGCGGCCGGTTCGACCAGATCTTCGTGACCCGGCTCCGGGTGGCGCACGGCAAGATCTTCCCCGTCATCGGCGCGGTGCGCGCCAGCACCAGGGACGCGACCGTCCGCAAGCTCGCCGACGAGGCCAACGACTTCGTCTCCGACCACATGGCGATGCTGGAGAGCACCGGCCTGGTCCGCTGGGAGCAGCTCCCGCCCGCCGCCCTCCCCCCGGCGCAGAGCGACTCGCTGGTCGCGGCGGCCGCCGCGAACGTCGGCAGCGGGGGCCGGCTCGGCGTCAGCACGACGGTGGTGTGGCTGGTCTTCATCGCCGCGCTCGGCACCGGCGGCATCGCCACGTACCGCATCCTGCGCCGGAGTTGACTGCTGCCTGTGGTTAGGAAGGGCCCCCTTTACGACAGAATGCGTTAACAGGGGACCCCTCCTTACCCCGTCAGCGGTCGACCTCGGTGAAGTCCCACGCGTGCGGGGGCCGGGCCAGCAGCGTCGCGGGCGGGTCGGGCAGCGGCCGGGGGTTGCTGCGCCACTTCGAGATCACCACCACCCGGTGATCGGTGGAGCTGAACACCTCGCTGGACACGTGCAGCGGGTCGTGCTCGACCTCCGGCAGCGCCGTGTCGCAGACCCAGGTGATCAGGTCGGCGAAGCCGTAGGGCTCCGCCCGCGCCTCCCACATCCGTACGATCACGTCGTCACTCCCCTCGCTCGTGTCGGGCCTCCGGCGACGCTCCCCGGGCCGGGCCGGGCCGTCACACGCTGACCGTGGTCAGCGGCAGGGCCGAGTCGGCCGGCAGGTCGAGCCGGCTGGGCGCGACGCCCGCCGCGACCAGGTGCGAGCCCAGCGCGGCCACCATCGCCCCGTTGTCGGTGCACAGTTTCGGCCGGGGCACCCGCACCCGGATGCCGAGCTTCGCCGCCCGGTGCTCGGCCAGCACCCGCAGCCGCGAGTTCGCCGCCACGCCCCCGCCGATCACCAGCGTGTCCACCCCGTGCGCCTGGCACGCGGCCAGCGCCTTGGCGGTGAGCACGTCGCAGACCGCCTCCTGGAACGACGCGGCCACGTCGGCCACCGGCACCGGCTCGCCGGCCCGCTGGCGGGCCTCCACCCAGCGGGCCACGGCCGTCTTCAGGCCGGAGAAGGAGAAGTCGTAGCGGTGGGCCGCAAGGTCCTTGGCGGCGGTGAGGCCGCGCGGGAAGCCGATCGCGGCCGGGTCGCCGGCGGCGGCCTCCCGGTCGACGTACGGGCCGCCGGGGAACGGCAGGCCGAGCAGCCGGGCCACCTTGTCGAACGCCTCACCGGCGGCGTCGTCGATGGTCGCGCCGAGCGGGGTCACCCCCCGGGCCAGGTCGTCGACGAGCAGCAGGGACGAGTGCCCGCCGGAGACCAGCAGGGCGATCGCCGGCTCGGGCAGCGGCCCGTGCTCCAGGGTGTCCACGGCGACGTGGGCGGCGAGGTGGTTCACCCCGTACACCGGCTTCTCGGCGGCCAGCGCGTAGCCCTTCGCGGCGGCCACGCCGACCAGCAGCGCGCCGGCCAGCCCCGGGCCGGACGTCACCGCGATGGCGTCGATGTCGGCGATGGTCACCCCCGCCTCGGTTAACGCCCGGTCCATGGTGGGCACGATGGCCTCCAGGTGGGCGCGGCTGGCCACCTCGGGCACCACCCCGCCGAACCGGGCGTGCTCGGCGACGCTGGAGGCCAACGCGTCCGCGAGCAGGGTGTGCCCGCGCACGATGCCGATGCCGGTCTCGTCGCAGGAGGTCTCGATGCCGAGGATGAGCGGTGCGTCGGCCATGGCTCCTCAGTCCTGGTCGCGCCGCATGACCAGCGCGTCGGTGTTGCTGGGTTGGTAGTAGCCGCGGCGCACGCCGATCGGCTCGAAGCCGTACGTCGCGTAGAGCCGCTGGGCGGGGCCGTTGTCCGCCGCCACCTCCAGCAGCGTGCTGCGTACGCCCCGGCGGGCCGCCTCGGCGAGCAGCGCCTCCAGCAGCGCCCGGCCCACCCCGCGCCGCTGGGCGTTCCGGGCGACGGCGATGTTCTGCACCCACGCCTCGTCCGGCGCGGCGACGGCGAGCCCGGCGTAGCCGATCACGGCGTCCCCGTCGGCCGGGGTGGCGACCAGGTAGAAGTGGCCGTTGGCCAACTCGTTCCAGAACATCGCCGGTGACCACCGTTCCGCCCCGAACAGGTCCGCCTCGATCGGGAGCACGTCGTCGACGTGCCACCAGCGGAACCGGCCCAGCCGGATCCCCTCCGGGCCGGGCCGCTCCGGCCGGCTCACCGCCGACGCTCCCGCCCGCTCACTGCCGGCGCGACCAGCCGCCGGGCGGCCCGCCCGCTCACGGCAGGCGCTCCCGCCCGCCGGGCCTCCCGCCCGCCCACGGCAGGCGCGGCCACCCGCCCGACGGCCCGCCCACTCACGGTAGGACCGGCTTGCGGGCGGTGGCGGCCACGGCGTCGGGGCGGCGCAGGTACAGGGGGGTGAGCGGCTCGCCGGGCGCGCCGGCCCGGATCCGCTCGGCGGCGAGCAGGGCCAGCGCGGTCGGGTCCGGGTAGCGGGGCTCGGCGCGCAGCGGCAGGCCGAGCACGTCGGCGTACCGGTGTGCGCCGTCGCCGACCGCGGCGGTGGCCCCCAGGTCGCGGGCGCGCTGCGCGACGACCGCCGGGGTGTCGACGTCGGGGCCGGCGATCCGCTGGCCCGCGCCGTCGTACACCGCCCAGTAGACCTCCCGGCGGCGGGCGTCGGCCGCCGCCAGGACCGGCCCGCCGGCCGCCGCCGGGTGGCCGATCCCGTCCAGCGAGCACACGCCGTACGCCGCGACGCCGAGCACCTGGGCCATGGTGGCGGCGGTGACCAGCCCCACCCGCAGCCCGGTGAACGGGCCGGGGCCGAGGCCGGCGACGATCGCGGTCAGGTCGGCGGGGCGGGCGGCGACCTCGGCGAGGACGGCGTGCACCTGCGGGGCGAGCAGTTCGCCGTGCGCGCGGGCGTCGACGGTGCGCCGCTGGGCGCGCGGCGTCACCCCGTCCGCCGTGACCTCGACCAGCGCCGCGGTCACCGCAGGGGTCGAGGAGTCCACCACCAGTACGAGCACGAACGCAACCCTAACCGCCCACCCGCCGCCCCTCCCGCACCCCCACGCCCTCGCCCCCTGCTTCGGTGAAAGCGGCAGAGTCGATCTCCACGATGGCGCAGACCTCTTGATCACCGAGCGGGTGACGGGGTCAGCTCGGGGTGCGCAGGACCCGCAGGAAGGGGAACAGCAGCCAGGGGCGGCGGCCCCGGATGGAGACGCCACCGGTGAGGGCGGTGCGGACGCGGCCCACCCGACCGAACAGCATCAGGTTGAGCGCCGCCGGGTCGAACCGCACCCGCACGTCCGGCCGGGCCCCGGGCGCGGCGATCGACACCAGCCCCCGGTGCAGGACGAGGGTGACGTCGGCGCAGTACGCCGACCGGAACTCGACGGTGATCGGGCGTTCCCGGGGCGGCTCGTCGTTGTCGAGCAGCCGCCCGTAACCGGCGCGGACCACCCCGACGAGGAACACCTCGAAGAACAGCACGGCCTCCCGGCCGGGCATCTCCCAGGGCCGACCGGTGGCGCGGGCGATGTCCCACCCGTGCACCAGCAGCTCGTTGACGAGGTGGCCGAAGAGACCGGCGAGCGGTGCGCGGGCGTCGCCGAACCAGGGCAGCAGCTCGTCGGGGTCACGGTCGGCGGCGATCGAGAGGATCTTCGCCACGTCGGCGCGGAACTGCGCCAGCAGCGGCGCGGGATCCCGCTCGGTCAGGTGCGCCAGGACCAGGTCGTTGACGCCCTCGATGGTGTCCACGGTGACCGTCGGCAGCCGGGCGTCGAGGCCGGGGATCGGCAGCGGCGGGTGCTGCGGGTCGAGCTTCGTCGCATACCACCAGGCGACCGAGACCAGGTGGACGACGGTGTCGGCGACCGACCAGTGCGCGGTCACCATGGTCTGCGGCCGGTCGACCGACTCGACGAGCCGGGCGAACCGGTCGGTGGCCGCCGCCAGCGCCTCCCGGGCCGCGCGCCACTGCTGCGGGTTGACCGTCGCCGTAGCCGCCACGTGCCGCCTCCGATCCGTGGAGCCGCCGGGATAGCGGGATGCCGACAGTCTAAATGAGACGGTGATCGCCCGGTCACTCCGAAAGTGCGGTGTGACCGGGCGACGAAACCCGCTCGGGCGGGGCGTGCTGCTCGGGCGGGTGGTCAGCGCGCGGGCGATCCGGGCGGGCGGGTGGTGGACCCGGTCAGCCGGCCGAACGCTCCCAGTCGATGGTCGGCAGGCCGGCGTCGGCGAGGGCCTTGTTCGTCGCGCTGAACGGGCGGCTGCCGAGGAACCCGCGCGGGTTCATCGGGCTCGGGTGACCGGCCTCCAGCACCACGTGCTGCGGGTTGGTGACCAGGGCCGCCTTCTTGCGGGCGTATCCGCCCCAGAGCAGGAAGACGACCCGCTGGTCGAGGGCGTCGAGGGCGCGGATCGTCGCGTCGGTGAACTCCTCCCACCCCTTGTTGGCGTGCGAGCCGGGGGTGGCCTGCCGGACGGTCAGCACCGAGTTGAGCAGCAGCACCCCCTGGGCGGCCCAGCCGTCGAGGTTGCCGCTGCGCGGCTTCGCCACCCCCAGGTCCTCGGTCAACTCCTTGAAGACGTTGCGCAGCGACGGCGGGACGGACACCCCCTCGCGGACGCTGAAGCTCAGCCCGTGCGCCTGCCCCGCCTTGTGGTACGGGTCCTGCCCGAGGATCAGCACCCGGGTCTGGCCCGGCCCGCACAGCCGGTACGCGGAGAACAGGTCCTCGACCGGCGGGAAGACGGTCTGGGTGGCGTATTCCCCGGCGACGAACTCGGCCAGCGCGGCCGTGCGGGCCGGGTCGAGGTGCGGGGTGAGCAGGGCGCGCCACTCCTCGGGCAGCAGGGAGAGCAGGTCGAGGGTGGGGGCGTCGTGGGGCATCGGCAACCTTTCGCAGTCGGTCGCCCCCTTCCTACCAGCCCGGTCCGACACCCGCGCGGGACGGTCCGACGGTGGGGCGGAAGCCTCGGGCCGGTGGCGACCGGATGCTCCCGTGCCGCGTCAGGCGAGGGCACCCAGGCGGGCGGCCCAGTCGCCGCCGGCCGGGGCCAGCTCGACCAGCCGGGTGTCGTCGTCGCGCCGGTCGATGCGGACCCGCAGGTGGGCGTCGACCAGTTGCTCGACCAGCCCCTCGCCCCACTCGACGACGGTGACCGAGTCGTCGACCGAGGCGTCCAGGTCGAGGTCGTCGATCTCGGCGCGCGGGTCGGCGGCGTCCCCCAGCCGGTACGCGTCGGCGTGCACCAGCGCCACGCCCCGGCCCCGCACCGGATCGGGCCGGTGCACGCGGGCGATCACGAACGTCGGCGAGGTGATGTCGCCCAGCACGCCGAGGCCCGCGCCGATGCCCTGGGTCAGCGCCGTCTTGCCGGCCCCCAGCGGGCCGGTGAGCAGCAGCAGGTCGCCGGCGCGCAGCACCCCGGCGAGCCGGCGGCCGAACGCGTGGGTGTCCGCCACCGTCGGCAGCGCCACGCGCACGGCGGCACCGGCCGCGTCGGCCCGGCTCACAGCCCCTCCAGGAAGCGGGTCAGGGCCCCGTTGACCTCGTCGGCGTGCTCCAGCATCACCACGTGCCCGCTGTCACGGATCTTGAGGTATTCGGCGTGCGGCAGCCGCCGGACGATCTCCTCCGAGTGGGTCACGGGGGTGATCATGTCCTTGTCGCCGACCACCACCAGCACCGGGGTGCCGGCCAACGCGGCCAGCGCCGGATAGCGGGAGTGGGTGGCCAGCGTGCGCAGGTAGCGGGTGACCGTGTCGGCCGAGGTGCGGGAGTTCATCAGCTCGACGTACGACACCAGGGCCGGGCTGGGCTTCGGGGTGCCGAAGCCGTACTTGCGGGTGAGCAGCCAGGCCACGTTGGACGTCGACTTGCGCGCCGCGTCGATCGCCGGCCCGCCGTAGCGGGTGGCGTTGCTCATCATGTAGAGCACCGGCGCGCCGACCCGGCCGAGCAGGGCCGGGGCGACGAGCTTCGTCTCGGCCAGCAGCCCGCCCGAGGTGGCCATCAGCACCGTGCCGACCACCCGGTCGCCGAACAGCTCCGGGTAGAGCTCGGCGAACGCCATGATGGTCATGCCGCCCATCGAGTGACCGACGAGCACGAGCGGGCCCTCCGGGGCGGTCCGGTCGATGACCCGGCGCAGCGTGCGGCCGAGCGCGGCGAGATCGTATTCGCCGGTCTCCAGCCGCCCCGACCGGCCGTGCCCCGGCTGGTCGTACGCGACGATGCGGTGCTCGCCCCGCTCGGCGAGCAGCTTGCGCTGGAAGTGGAAGGTGCCCATGTCCAGGCAGAAGCCGTGCACCAGCACCACGGTCGGGTGCCCGGGGACGGGCCGGGTCGGCTCCACCACCTCGACGTGGATGTCGGTGCCGTCGGGCAGCTCCAGCCGGAACGCCTCGTCGTAGCGCTGCTGGCCGAAGACCTCGTCGGCGTGCGGGTCGGCCGGGTCCGCCTTGAGCCGGCGGACCAGGGCGCGCTCGCTCACCACGCCCGCCGCGAGCCCGGCGGCGGCCACCCCGACGGCCGCCCCGACGACGCCGGCCACCCGGCCGGCGGCGGTGCGGGGCCGGGGGATGCGGAAGCCCCTGCGCTCGCTCACGGTCGCTCGCCGTCGTAGACGCGGGGCACCCGCACCCCGCCGAACCGGGTGACGATCTCGTAGTTGATCGTGCCGACCGCCTCGGCCCAGTCGTCGGCCGTGGGCTCGCCGTCGGCCCCGGGGCCGAACAGGGTCGCCACGTCGCCGGCGGCCACCGGGTCGTCGCCGCAGTCGACGACGAACTGGTCCATGCAGACCCGGCCCGAGACGGTCCGCCGCCGGCCGGCGAGCTGCACCGGGCCGGTGTTGGAGGCGTGCCGGGGCACCCCGTCGGCGTAGCCGAGCGGCACCACGGCCAGGTTGGCGTCGGCGTCGGTGAGGTAGGTGTGCCCGTAGGACACGCCGCTGCCGGCGGGCACCCGCTTGGTGAGCATGACCCGGGCCCGGGCGGTCATCGCCGGGCGCAGCCCGAACCGCTCGCCGGCCACCGGGGAGAGCCCGTAGGTCGCCAGCCCCGGCCGGACCAGGTCGAAGTGGGTGTCGGGGCGGGTCAGGGTGGCCGCGGAGTTGGCCAGGTGCCGGTAGCGCGGGCGCAGCCCCGCCCGCTCGACCATGTCCAGCGCCTCGTGGAAGACCGCGAGCTGGCGGTCGGTCGTCGGGTGGCCGGGCAGGTCCGCGTAGACGAAGTGGCTCCACACGCCGACCACCTCGACCAGGCCGTCGGCCTGGGCCTTCGCGGCGGCCTCCAGCAGCGCCGGCCAGTCGGCGACGGTGGCCCCGCCCCGGGCCAGCCCCGTGTCGACCTTCAGGTGCAGGCGGGCCGGGCGGTCGGCGAGCCGGCCCGCCTCGACCATCTCGTCGAGCTGGGTGAGGCTCGCGGCGGCCAGGTCCACCCCGGCCGCGACGCCCTCGTGCAGCGGCAGCCCGGGGGCGAGCAGCCAGGCCAGCACGGGCGCGTCGATGCCGGCCCGGCGCAGCGTCAGCGCCTCGTCGAGGGTGCAGACGCCGAGCCAGTCCGCGCCGGCGTCGAGCGCGGCGCGGGCCGACGGGATCATGCCGTGGCCGTAGCCGTCGGCCTTGACCACCGCCATCAGCTCGGCGCCGGTGCCGGCGCGCAGCCGCGTCACGTTCTCCCGGATCGCGTCAAGATCGACCCGCACCTCGGACTGCCACATGCCCCTCAGCCTACTGACCGGGCCGCCGCGGGCCTCTCGATGTCGGGCAGGTGGCGGCATCCGGGGGCGAACGACCCCGCCATGTCGCCGACATGGTGTCGATCAACCGGCCCCGGCACGGTGTCGATCGGCCCGCGCCCGCCGCTCGTCAGGGGAGCGCGGCCACCACCGGGCGGAGCGCGGCGGCCACGTCGGGCGCGGTCACCGGGCCCGACCGGGCCGCCTCCCGCCCGGCCAGCCCGTGCAGGTACGCCGCCGCGGCGGCCGCCCGCTCCGGGGCCAGCCCGGCGGCGAGCAGCGAGCCGAGCAGCCCGGCGAGCACGTCGCCGGTGCCCCCGGTGGCCAGCGCGGGGGTGCCGGTCGGGTTGACGTACGCCCGGCCGTCGGGGGTGGCGACGATCGTGCGGTCCCCCTTGAGCAGGACCACCGCGTTCATCCAGGCGGCCAGCCGCAGCGCGGCGGCGGCCCGGTCCGCGCCCGGCTCCTCCCCGCAGAGCCGAGCGAACTCCCGGTCGTGCGGGGTGACCACGATCGGCGCGTCCCGCTGGCGCAGCCGGTCCGCCATCGACCCGTCCACGAGCAGCGTCAGCGCGTCGGCGTCGAGCACCACCGGCACCGGGGCGGCGAGCACCGCCCGCAGCTCGGCGGCGGCCTCCTCGCCGGTGCCCAGCCCCGAGCCGCAGACCCACGCCTGGACCCGGCCGGCGTCGGCGACCCGGCCGCTCGCGATCACGGAGGGGTGGTGCAGCAGCACGTCGGCGCGGGCGCTGCCGGCGTACCGGACCAGGCCCGTCGGCCCGGCGAGCGCGCCGCCGACGGAGAGCACGGCCGCGCCCGGGTACGCCGCCGAGCCCGTCGCCAGGCCCACCACGCCCCGGGTGTACTTCTCGGCGGCCGGGCCCGGCTCCGGCCACCAGTCGGCCACGTCGGAGCGCTCGGTGACCCGCAGCGCGGGCGTGCCGCGCAGCCACGGCCCCAGGCCGATGTCGACCAGCTCGACCTGCCCGGCCAGCGCCGCCGCCGGGCCCACCACCAGGGCCGGCTTCAGCGCGCCGAACGCCACCGTCACGTCGGCCCGGATCGCGGTCGACCGGCCGGAGGCGGCCGGCGGCACGTGGCCGGTGTCCACGGCGACCCCGCTGGGCACGTCGACGGCGACCACGACCGCCCGCCCGCCGTCGCGGCCACGCAGGCCGGGCAGCTCGCCGGCCAGCCGGTCGGCCGCCTCGCGCAGCCCGCCGGTGCCGCCGATCCCGACGATCCCGTCGAGCACCAGGTCGACCGCGGCGGGCGGCCGGTCCACCAGGCGGCCCCCGGCGGCGCGCAGCGCGGCCAGTCCCGGCGCGTGCGCCCGGCCCGGGGTGAGCAGCAGGGCCGAGACTTGCGCGCCCCGGCGGGCCAGCCGCTCCCCCGCGTAGAGGGCGTCGCCGCCGTTGTCGCCCGCGCCGACCAGCAGCAGCACCCGGGCTCCATAGACCCCGCCCCGGTCGGCGAGCAGCAGCGCGCAGCGGCGCGCCAGCCCGGCCGCCGCCCGGTGCATCAGCGTGCCGGCGGGGAGGGTGGCCATCAGCCCGGCCTCCGCCGCCCGCACGTCCGCGACCCGCCACACCGGTTTCATGCCGCCGCGCCCCGTCCGGCGTCCGCGCCGGGGGCGCCGATGCCGTCGTGGCCCGCCTGCCGGGGCCGCCCCGGACCGTCGAGGATCATGACCTCACCCTACCGGCGGAGGCGGCCGCAGGTTACCCGTCGGGTCGACTGTGGGCAATGCCTGTGGACAACCCGGGGGTACGACCGCCGCCCGTTGTCCACAGGGCGTTCCGGTCGGCGGGGCGGCTGCCTAGCGTCGACGGCGTCGCTGTCCACCCGTCGACGGCGGTGTCGTCGGCCCACCGGGCCGGCCCCGCCGCCCGTCCTGTCGTGACGGGGCACCGAGCCGGAGGAGCCACCGATGACCGAGGAGCCGTTCACCGTCCGCCCGGAGCTGCTGCGGGAGGTCGCCGGGGCACTGGGCGACCTCGCGTACCGGCTCGGGCACGGGCTGTCCGGCGTGCCCGGGCTGGCGGTGCCGGCCCCCGGCTGGCGGTCGGCCGACGCCCTGGGCGGCCTGGAGTCGGCCGCGCACGCCTGGTGTGGGGCGCTCGGCGCGCGGGTCGCCGCCGCCCAGGGCGCGCTCACCGGCGCCGCCGAGGGCTACCAGGCGGCCGACGAGCGGGCCGCCCACCGGCTCAGGGTGCTCCCCCGGTGAGCCCTGCGACGCGCCGGGGCGCGGGCGGCGGAAGCCCGGCGGCCGGTGGGGCGGGCGGCCCGGCCGGGGCGGCCGCCGGCAGGGCGGGCCGGGCCGGCGGCGTCGACCCGGCCGGCGGCCCCGGCGGGCATGCGTCCCCCGCCGCCGGGGGCGACGCCTACGCCCGGCTGTGGGCGGCCGACCCGGCCCGGTGGGCGGCGGCCGGCGCGGCCTGGCGGGGGCTGACCGGGCTGGTCGGCCGGCGGGCCGCCGAGCTGGACGCGGCGGCCCGCGCGCTGCGGGGCGGCTGGGCGGGCGCTGCGGCCGGGGCGGCGGGCGGGCGGATCGGCGCGCTCCGGTCCGAGCTGGCGGCCCTCGCGCCGGCGGCGATCGAGACCGACCAGGTGCTCGCCGAGCTGGCCGGGCGGCTCCAGCGGGCCAAGGCGCGGCTGACCGAGGCGGTCGCCCTGGCCGACGCCGGCGGGGTGCGGCTGGACCGGCGGGGCCGGGCGAGCGCCGACCCGGCGCGGGCGCGGCCGGGCCAGCCGGCCGCCGTGGCCCGGGTCGCCGCCGCCGTGGCGGCGGCCCTGGAGTTGGCCGACGCGGCCGACCGGGAGGCCGCCGGCCGGCTCGCCGAGCTGACCCGGGCGGCCGGCGCGGGCTGGGTGGCCCCGCCCCCGCCCTGGCGTCCGCCGCCGGGGGCCAGCCCGGCGACCGTCCGGTCCTGGTGGGCCGGGCTCACGCCCGCGCAGCGCCGCTGGCTGGTGGCCCGGGAGCCCGAGCTCGTCGGCCGGCTCGACGGGGTGCCCGTGGCGGCCCGGGACCAGGCGAACCGGCTGCTGGTCGACCGGCGGCGGGAGGTGCTGCTGGCCGAGCGACGCCGGCTGCTCGACCGGCTGCCGCGCGGGCCGGTGGAGCTGGCCGGGCTGGCCCGGGTGGAGGGTGCCCTGACGGGGCTGGACGCGCTGGCGGCCCGGTTGACCGGCGGCGGGCAGCCCCGGGCCTACCTGCTGGGGCTGGACCCGGGCGGCGAGGGGCGGGCGGTCGTGGCGCTGGGCGACCCGGACCGGGCCGACCGGGTGCTGACCTACGTGCCGGGGATGACCGCCGGCCTCGCCGACGCCACCGGCGAGCTGGGCCGCGCCGCCCGGGTGCAGGCCCGGTGCGCGGCGCTGGACCCGACGGCGTCCACCGCGGCGGTGCTCTGGCTGGACTACGACGCGCCGGACTTCCTGCACGAGGCCGTGCTGCCCCACCAGGCCCGGGACGCCGGCCCGGCGCTGCACCGGTTCCAGGAGGGGCTGCGGGCGACCCACGACGGCCCGCCGGCCCGGCAGACGGTGCTCGGGCACAGCTACGGCTCGCTGGTCGTGGGCACCGCCGCCCGCGACCACGGGCTCGCCGCCGACGCGCTGGTCTTCGTCGGCTCGCCCGGCGTCGGCGTCGACCGGGCCGACGGGCTGGGGCTGCCCGCCGGGGAGGTCTGGGCGAGCACGGCGCCCGACGACGGGATCCGGCTGGCCCCGGCCCCCGACGAGCTGCCCCGCCGCGTCCTGCGCGGGCTCAGCCCGCTGGCCGCCGTGCTGACCGGCCGGGACGACCACGCGCTGTGGTTCGGCCACGACCCGGCCGACCCGGGCTTCGGCGGGCGCACCTTCCCCAGCGGTCGGCACGGCCACACCGGCTACTGGGACCCGGCGAACCCGGCCCTGGACGGCATGGCCCGGATCGTCCTGGGCCGGTGACCCGGCGCGGGCGGCTACTCCACGGTGACGGACTTGGCGAGGTTGCGGGGCTGGTCGACGTCGTGGCCCCGGGCCGCCGCGATCTCCGCCGCGAGCACCTGCAACGGCACGGTGGTCACCAGGGGCGCGAGCAGCGTCGGCGTACGCGGCACCCGGATCAGGTGATCGGCGTAGCGGACGACCGCCTCGTCGCCCTCCTCGGCGATCACGATGGTGCGGGCCCCCCGGGCGCGCACCTCCTGGATGTTGGAGACGACCTTGTCGTGCAGCATGCCCCGGCCGACGGGCGACGGCACGATGCAGATCACCGGGGTGCCCTGGTCGATGAGCGCGATCGGGCCGTGCTTGAGCTCGCCGGCGGCGAAGCCCTCGGCGTGCATGTACGCCAGCTCCTTGAGCTTGAGCGCGCCCTCCAGGGCGACCGGGTAGCCGACGTGCCGGCCGATGAAGAGCACGGTCGGCTCGGACCTGATCTCCCGGGCCAGCTCCCGCACGGGCTCGATCCGGTCCAGCAGCTCGCGCAGCTTGCCGGGCATCTGGTGGAGCTGGTCCACGACGGCGGCCACCTCGTCGGCGAACTTGATCCCGCGCACCTGGGCGAGGTGCAGGCCGATGAGATAGCAGGCGACGAGCTGGGTGAGGAACGCCTTCGTGGAGGCGACGGCGATCTCGGGCCCGCCGTGGGTGTAGAGCACGGCGTCGGACTCGCGCGGGATGGTCGAGCCGTTGGTGTTGCAGATGGCGAGCACCCGGGCCTTCTGCTCCTTGGCGTGCCGCAGCGCCATCAGCGTGTCCATGGTCTCGCCGGACTGGGAGATCACGATGATCAGCGTGGACCGGTCGAGGACGGGGTCGCGGTAGCGGAACTCGCTGGCCAGCTCCACCTCGCACGGGATCCGGGTCCAGTGCTCGATGGCATACTTCGCGACCAGCCCCGAGTGGTACGCGGTGCCGCACGCCACGATGAAAATCTTGTCGACGTCGCGCAGGTCCTGGTCGCTGAGGCGGACCTCGTCGAGCATGATCTCGCCGCTGTCGGTGAGCCGGCCGAGCAGGGTGTCGGCGACGGCCTGCGGCTGCTCCTCGATCTCCTTGAGCATGAACCAGTCGTAGCCGCCCTTCTCGGCGGCCGAGGAGTCCCAGTCGATGTGGAAGTCCTTGCCGGTGGCCGGCAGGCCGGCGAAGTCGGTGATCTCGATCGAGTCGGCGGTGATCAGGACGATCTGGTCCTGGCCCAGCTCGACCGCCTCGCGGGTGTGCTCGATGAACGCCGCGACGTCGCTGGCGAGGTAGTTCTCCCCGTCGCCCCGGCCCACCACCAGCGGCGAGTTGCGGCGGGCGCCGACCACCGCGCCGGGCACCGCCGCGTCGACGGCGAGCAGCGTGAACGCGCCTTCGAGGCGCTGGCAGACCGCCCGCATCGCGGCGGCGAGCAGGGGCGGGCCGTCGGGCTCACCGGCGGCGCGCAGGTCGGCCAGCGCGGCGGAGAGCAGGTGGGCGGCGCACTCGGTGTCGGTGTCGCTGCTGAACTGGACGCCGTCGTCCTCCAGCTCGGCGCGGAGCTTCGCGAAGTTCTCGATGATGCCGTTGTGGATCACGGCGACCCGCCCGTCCGGCGCGAGGTGCGGGTGGGCGTTGCGGTCGGTGGGGCCGCCGTGGGTGGCCCAGCGGGTGTGCCCGATGCCGGTGGTGCCGTCGCCGATGCCGATCGGGCTGGCGGCGCAGGCACCCGGGTCGGTGGCGGCCCGCTCGGCCAGCACCTTCTCCAGGTTGGCCAGCTTGCCCGCCTTCTTCTCGACCAGCAGCTCGTCGGCGCACACGACGGCCACCCCGGCCGAGTCGTAGCCCCGGTACTCCAGGCGACGCAAGCCGTCGAGCACGATGCCGAGCGCCGGGCGCGCGCCGGCGTAACCCACGATTCCACACATGGTCCGCAGCCTAACCCAGTTTCGCTCACCACGCGTGCGCAGAAGCCGGGTAAACAAGCATCGAGCTTGAGCGAATTGGTGGGGCGGGCCACTCTGGGGAACAAATCTCCCAGCCCGCACCCGGGGCTCCGCGCCGACGCGCGCCCGCCGGGCGGCCACCCGGCCGTGGCCGTACCCCCGGAGGCGGGCCGACCGACCACGACCGGCCATCCGGCCGAGGGTGGGCGTGGTCGGGCCGAGCCCGTAGGCTGACGCGGGTGACGACGACGCCCGCCGATGTCGACCCGCTGGTGGCCCGGATGCGGCCGTTCGGGACGACCATCTTCGCCGAGATGTCCGCCCTCGCCGTGCGGACCGGCGCGGTCAACCTGGGGCAGGGCTTCCCCGACACGGACGGGCCGCCCGAGATGCTCGCCGCCGCCACCGAGGCGCTGCGCGGCGGCCAGAACCAGTACCCGCCCGGTCCGGGCATCCCCGCGCTGCGGGCCGCCGTCGCCGCCCACCAGCGCCGGTTCTGGGGCCTGGAGTACGACCCGGACGACGAGGTCGTGATCACCGCCGGGGCCACCGAGGCGATCGCCGCGAGCATCCTCGCCCTCTGCGAGCCGGGCGACGAGGTGGTCTGCTTCGAGCCGTACTACGACTCGTACGCCGCGTCGATCGCCCTCGCGGGCGCGGTGCGGCGGCCGGTGACGCTGCGGCCCGAGGCAGACGGCCGGTACGCCTTCGACCCGGCGGCGCTGCGCGCCGCGTTCGGGCCGCGTACGCGGCTGGTCCTGCTCAACTCCCCGCACAACCCGACGGGCAAGGTCTTCACCCGCGAGGAGTTGACCCTGGTCGCCGAGCTGTGCCGCGAGCACGACGCGTACGCGGTGACCGACGAGGTGTACGAGCACCTGGTCTTCGCCGACGCCGCCACCCCGCACGTGCCGCTGGCCACCCTGCCCGGCATGCGCGAGCGCACCCTGCGGATCTCGTCGGCCGGCAAGACGTTCTCCTGCACGGGGTGGAAGGTGGGCTGGGTCAGCGGGCCGGCGTCGCTGGTCTCGGCGGCGCTGCGGGTCAAGCAGTTCCTCACCTACGTCAACGGCGCGCCGTTGCAGCCGGCGGTGGCGGTGGCGCTGGCCCTGCCGGACGCCTACTTCGCGGAGTTCTCGGCCGGGATGCAGGCCCGCCGGGACCAGTTGGTCGCCGGGCTGACCGACGCGGGCTTCGGCGTCCTCACGCCCGAGGGGACATACTTCGTCACGGTCGACATCGGCCCGCTCGGCGGGCGGGACGGGGTCGAGTTCTGCCGGTCGCTGCCGGCGCGGTGCGGGGTGGTGGCCGTGCCCACCCAGGTGTTCTACGACGACGTCGAGGCCGGGCGGCGGCTGGTCCGGTTCGCGTTCTGCAAGCGACCGGAGGTGCTCGCCGAGGCGGTCACCCGGCTACGCAGCCTGACCTGACCGCCCTTACACCGTGGGACTGGCGGCGCGGACCTGCTCGGCGATGCGCTCGGCGACCTCGCGGGCGACGCTCTCGGTGGCCGCCTCGACCATCACCCGGACGAGCGGCTCGGTGCCCGAGGGGCGCAGCAGCACCCGGCCGGTCTCGCCCAGTTCCGCCTCGGCCCGCTCGACCTCGGCCCGCACGGCCGGCGCGGCGGCGCCCACCGAGCGGTCCCCGACCGGCACGTTGATCAACACCTGGGGCAGCTTGGTCACCACGGCGGCCAGGTCGGCGAGGGTGCGGCCGGTGGCGGCCATCCGGGCCATCAGGTGCAGCCCGGTGAGCACCCCGTCGCCGGTGGTCGCGTAGGCCGGCATGACGATGTGCCCGCTCTGCTCGCCGCCGAGGGCGAGGCCGGAGCCGCGCAGCTCCTCCAGGACGTACCGGTCGCCGACCTTCGTCTCGATCAGCCGGATGCCCTGCGCGGACATGGCCAGCCGCAGGCCGAGGTTGCTCATCACGGTGGCGACGAGCGTGTCGTCGGTGAGCGCGCCGGACTCCCGCATGGCCACGGCGAGGATCGCCATCACCTGGTCGCCGTCGACCTCGACCCCGTCGGCGGTGACCGCCACGCACCGGTCGGCGTCGCCGTCGTGGGCGATGCCGAGGTGCGCCCCGTGCGCGACGACGGCCTCGCGCAGCGCGTCGATGTGGTTGGAGCCGCAGTCGTCGTTGATGTTGAGGCCGTCCGGCTCGGCGTGGATGGCGACGACCTCGGCCCCCGCCTCCCGGTACGCCACCGGCGCGACCTCGGCCGCCGCGCCGTTGGCGCAGTCGACCACGACCTTGATCCCGTCGAGGCGGTGCGGCACGGTGCCGACGAGGTGCTGCACGTAGTGGTCCGCGCCGTCGAGCAGGTCGTGCACCCGCCCCACCCCGGCGCCGGTCGGCCGGTCCCACGCGGTGACGGCGTTCGCCTCGACGGCCGCCTCGATCCGGGCCTCGATCTCGTCGGGCAGCTTGTGGCCACCGACCGCGAAGAGCTTGATGCCGTTGTCGGGCATGGGGTTGTGCGAGGCGGAGAGCATCACGCCCAGGTCGGCCTTGGCCTCGGCGGTGAGGAACGCCACGGCGGGGGTGGGCAGCACTCCGACGCGCACGACGTTGGCGCCCGCGCTGGTGAGGCCGGCGACCACGGCGGCCTCCAGCATCTCGCCGCTGGCCCGGGTGTCCCGGCCGACCACGGCCAGCGGCGGATGACTGCGGTCCGTCTCGGCCAGTGTGTGGGCGGCGGCCACCGCCACCGCGAGCGCGAGCTCCGGGGTGAGATCCGCGTTCGCGCGTCCGCGTACGCCGTCCGTGCCGAACAACCGGCCCATACCCGCCAACCTCCGATGAAATGGTGCAACAGCGAAAGCGAAACGGCCGGGCCACCCCCCGTCGAGGAGAGGTGGACCCGGCCGTTCGTCAGAAGTACAACGTGAAGCTGTTGATCAGCGCTTCGAGTACTGGGGAGCCTTGCGGGCCTTCTTGAGGCCGTACTTCTTGCTCTCCTTGACCCGGGCGTCACGGGTCAGGAAGCCGGCCTTCTTCAGGGCCGGGCGGTCGTCGGGCTCGCTGACGATCAGCGCCCGCGCGATCGCGAGCCGCAGCGCACCGGCCTGGCCGGTGGTGCCGCCGCCGCGCAGGTTGGCGATGACGTCGAACGCCTCGGGCTTCTCGGCGGTCACCAGCGGGTCCTTGATGAGCTGCTGGTGCACCTTGCTCGGGAAGTAGGCCTCGAGGTCGCGGCCGTTGCAGGTGATCTTGCCGCTGCCGGGGACGATGCGCACCCGGACGATGGCCTCCTTGCGGCGGCCCACGGTCTGGATCGGGCGGTCGCCGCGGGGGGCGCGGACGACGGGCGCCGGCGCCTCGGTGGCCTCGGGGGCAACCTCGGTCTCGGTGATGTCGGTCATGCTGTTTCCTTCGCCCGCGCTCACTGCGCGATCTGCTTGATCTCGAACGGCGTCGGCTGCTGCGCGCCGTGCGGGTGCTCGGCACCGGCGTAGACCTTCAGCTTCTTGATGAGCTGACGGCCGAGCTTGTTGTGCGGGAGCATCCCCTTCACGGCCAGCTCGATGGCCCGCTCGGGGCGCTTGCTGAGCAGCTCCTCGTAGCCGACCTGCTTGAGGCCGCCCGGGTAACCGGAGTGGCGGTAGGCGACCTTCTGCTGACGCTTGTTGCCGGTCAGCGCAACCTTGCCCGCGTTCACGACGACGACGAAGTCGCCCGTGTCGACGTGCGGCGCGAAAGTCGGCTTGTGCTTGCCACGCAGCAGCGTGGCGGCGTGGGTCGCGAGGCGGCCCAGCACGACATCAGAGGCGTCGATGACGTGCCACTGACGCTCGATCTCACCCGGCTTCGGGCTGTACGTACGCACAGGTCTACCTTGTCTCGTCGTCGGTCTGGGGTCGCGCGCCGAGGTGACCAGGACAACCCGGCCGGACCAGCGCGCACGAACGACCAAGCGTACCTGATGCGGCACGCCTCTAAATGTCGTACAACAGCAGGCAACGATACCCGGGGCCGGGTCGGCAGGTCAAAACGGGGGGCCGCCCGGCGCGGCCCCCCGTTTCGATCATGACCAGGGTCACACCCCGGCGCGGGCCATCCGGGAGCCGGGCCGCACGTACGCGACCCAGGTGACCACCAGCAGCACCAGGAAGAAGCCGACGTAGAAGCGCAGCGCCGGCTGGATGCCGCCGTAGGTGGACTTGGCCCAGGCATAGCAGATCGGCACGAGGAAGCCGCCGAACGCCCCGACGGAGGAGATGATGCCCAGCGCCCCGGCCGCCTGCCGCCGCATGGCCAGCATGGTCTCCGGGGAGCCGCCCAGGTCCTCGCCCTTGACCCGGAAGATCTTGGAGATCATCCGGTACGTCGACCCGTTGCCGATCCCGGTCGCCACGAACAGCAGCATGAACGCGGCGAAGAAGACACCCAGGCTGCGTTCCTGCACGGACCAGAGCGCGCCGTACGCCCCGACGGCCATCAGCACGAAGCTGCCGATGGTGACCCGGGCCCCGCCCACCCGGTCGGCCAGCCGCCCGCCCAGCGGGCGGAAGAACGAGCCGATGCCGGCACCGATGAACGCCCAGCTCAACGCGATGTCGGGCCGGCCGAACACCGAGTTGAGCAGGGTCGGGAACGCCGCCGAGTAGCCGATGAACGAGCCGAAGGTGCCGATGTACAGCAGCGACATGATCCAGGTGTCGGCGTGCCGCAGCGCGGACCAGACCGGCTTCACGTCCGCCTTCGCCTCGGCCAGGTTGTCCATGAACAAATACGCGCAGACGGCCGCGGCGACGGCGAGCGGGACGTACATCAGGCCGGCCCGGGAGAGCGCGAGCCCGCCGCCCAGCACGATCACCTGGGGCACCAGGAACTGCACGACCGCGACGCCGATGTTGCCGCCGGCGGCGTTGAGGCCCAGCGCCCAGCCCTTCTCCCGCTCCGGGTAGAAGAAGGAGATGTTGGCCATGCTGGAGGCGAAGTTGCCGCCGCCGAGGCCGGCGGTGGCGGCGACCAGCAGCAGCGGCACATACCCGATCTCCGGGTTCTCGACCGCCCAGGCCAGGCCGAGGCAGGGCAGCACCAGCAGCAACGCGGAGACGATGGTCCAGTTCCGGCCGCCGAAGATCGGCACCGCGAAGGTGTACGGCAGCCGCAGCAGCGCGCCCACGCCGCTGGGCACGGCGGTCAGCCACAGCGTCTGGCTGGTGCTGAGCTGCCAGCCGACGTCGTCGAGCCGGACGACGACGATGCTCCAGAGCAGCCAGACCGAGAAGCCGATGTGCTCGGCGAAGATCGAGTAGACGAGGTTCCGGCGGGCGATCGACCTGCCGACGCCCCGCCAGAAGCCCTGGTCCTCGGGGTCCCAGTGCCCGATCCACCGGCCCGGCCGGCGTTGCAGGTCGATCTCGCCTGTGGGTTCGGTCTCGACCACCGTGCTGGTCATCCGCTGTCTCCTCCCGGCCGGGCATCCACGTCGCCCGACGCCATGGGGACGGGCGACGGACGGTTCCGCCAGCAAGTTAGGAGGCCGGGATTACCGGAACATTCGTCGCGGGAGTCGCCGACGCAACAGCCGCCGCACAGGGCGGGTCGGGACAATGGTGAGATCCCGGTCGGGCTGCGGTCAGAGTTGTTGCAGGATACGCAATGCGCGGGCGACCCGCTGCATGGTGTCCGCGTCGGCCACGTCCACGCACTCGGTGAACCACTGCTTCATGGGCGAGGAGAGCCGGTCGGGCATCACCACGTGCCCGCCCATCGGCACGGCCAGCGGCGAGTCGCGCAGCAGCGCCGCCTCGACCACCTCGGCGACCATCACGATGGGCACGTCGGTGGAGTTGTAGACGTCGGAGCTGATCACCAGCCCGAGCCGTTCCCGGGCGCCGGAGATCCGCCAGACCTCCCCCCTACGCAGCACGCGGCCGCCCGCGGAAGAGCACGTCGTCGACCAGCGCCACCTCGCGGGCGTCGGCGACGGCGGCCGCTTCCAGGTCGAGCCCGGCCCGGTTGACGGCGTCGGCGTGCGCGGTGAAGACCTCGCGCAGCGCCTTCTCCCGGGCGGCCTGGTCCATCCAGGCGGAGAGCGACAGCCCCTCGCGCTTGGCGAACCGGCGCGCCTCCTCGATCGTCTCGTCGGAGAACGACAGCGTCACCTTGGCAGTCATGCCACCCAGCCTACTCCCGGTATGACGCACGGTCATCCCCCCGCTTCGAACCAGTCGCGACAGGCGCAATATTCGCAATGGCTTGCGGTTGCTTCGGACACGAGTGAATATGGAGTCCAGGGTGAGTTGTACGGATCCACCAAACATCTCACGCAGAAGCAGGGGGGAACGGCCATGAGCGTCACCGCCACGATGTCCGTGCGGCCCGCCGAGGGCCCTGAGCGCCAACGAGTGGCCGAGATCGACGACTTCCTCAGGCGTCACCACCGCCGCCTCGGCGACGGCCCGACGCGACTCGTCTCAGCCAACGGCGAGGAGGTGCCCGTTCCCGTGCAACTGTTCGACCTGCTGCGCGAGATCGCCGCCACGCTGGCCCGCGGCGACGGCGTGGCCGTCAACGCCATCTCCCGGGAACTGTCGACCACCGAGGCGGCGAAGCTCCTGGGCATGTCCCGCCCCTCGCTCGTCCGCCTGCTCGACGACGCCACCATCCCGGCGCACCGGGTCGGCAGCCATCGCCGGGTGTTCCTGCGCGACGTCCTGGACTTCAGGCAGCGTCAACTGGAGGAGCGTCGCCGGTCGTACGAGGCGCTGATGCGTGAGTCGGACGCGCTCGGACTCGACGACGAGTAGTGCGTGCTCGATCGGTCACGATCGGTAAAGTGTCCCGGTGATCCCCAGCTCCCCCCTGGTGTTCCTGGATGCCAACGTCCTGTATTCGCGGACGCTCCGCGACTGGATCTGCCTCCTTGCGCTGGAGAGCGCCTACGACCTCCGCTACAGCGAAGACGTCCTGGCGGAGTGGATTTACCGCCTGCGCCGCAAGCGCCCGGAACTGTCCGAGCACGCGATCGGCGGGCAGCGACGCAAGTTCGTCGCCGCATTCCCCGACGGCATGGTCACCGGCTACTCCCCCGGTTCGGTGCCCTGCCCACCCGACCCCGACGACCGTCACGTGCTCGCCGCCGCGATCCACGGCGGCGTCGACGTGCTGGTGACGAACGACCGACAAGGACGCGAGGCGTTCCCCCCGGAGTGCGTGCGAGGCCGCCTTGAGGTCCACACCGCGGACGAGTTCCTGGACCACGTCGCGGGCGACTCGATGGCCCCGGTGTGGCGGGTCCTGGCGAAGCAACTCGACTACTACCAGCGCACGCGGGGCACCGACGACTACACCGAGGCGGAACTGGTCGCCTTCCTGCGCAAGGCCGGTGCCGCCCGCTTCGCGGAGCGACTGGAACGCCTGGCGACCTGATGACATCGACCGTTACGCCAGCGAGCCTGCGCTCAGCAGGAGGTCCGGCGGGTTTCTCCTGTGCGGTGTGAGGCGCTCTTGACAGGACCGAAACAAACGGGACGCTGACCCGAAACCGCCCGGCGGCACGCTTTGCCGACATGACAGACGGTGCACGGCCGGCGACTGACCCGGGGGGCTCCCCCCGGGAGGCGGCGACACACTGCCCGTACTGCGCCCTCCAGTGCGGCATGACGCTGCGCGAGACCGGCGGCCGGGTCGAGGTCCTCCCCCGGGACTTCCCCACCAACCGTGGCGGCCTCTGCCAGAAGGGCTGGACGGCCGCCGACCTGCTCGACCACCCCGACCGGCTGACCACCCCGCTGGTGCGCGACGCCGGCACCGGGCAGCTGCGCCCGGCGTCCTGGGCCGAGGCGATGGAGCGGATCGTCGGGGGCGTGCGCGCCGTCCAGGACCGGCACGGCCGCGACGCGGTCGCCGTCTTCGGCGGCGGCGGGCTGACCAACGAGAAGGCGTACGCGCTGGGCAAGTTCGCGCGGGTGGCGCTGCGCACCCGGCACGTCGACTACAACGGGCGCTGGTGCATGTCGTCGGCGGCGGCGGCCGGCAACCGCGCGTTCGGCGTCGACCGGGGGCTGCCGTTCCCGCTGGCCGACCTGGGCCGGGCCCGCACCCTGCTGATGGTGGGCGCGAACCCGGCCGAGACGATGCCGCCGCTGATGCGCCACGTCGCCGACCAGCAGGCCGCCGGCGGGACGCTGATCGTGGTGGACCCCCGGGCCACCGCCACCGCCCGGCAGGCCGACCTGCACCTGCAACCGGTGCCCGGCACCGACCTCGCGCTGGCCAACGCGCTGCTGCACATCGCGCTCACCGAGGGCTACGTCGACCGGGCGTACGTCGCCGAGCGCACCACCGGCTTCGACGAGGTGCGGCGCACGGTGGCCGGCTACTGGCCGGCCGAGGTGGAGCGGCTCACCGGCGTGCCGGTGGCCGACCTGGAGACGACCGCGCGGGCCCTGGCGACGGCGGGCGGGGCGATCATCCTCACCGCGCGGGGGGCCGAGCAGCACGCCAAGGGCGTCGACACGGTCACCGCGTTCATCAACCTGGCGCTGGCGCTGGGCCTGCCCGGCCGGCCCGGCTCCGGCTACGGCTGCCTCACCGGCCAGGGCAACGGCCAGGGCGGGCGGGAGCACGGCCAGAAGGCCGACCAGCTCCCCGGCTACCGCAGCATCACCGACCCGGCGGCCCGCGCGCACGTCGCCGGGGTCTGGGGGGTGAGCGCCGACGAGCTGCCCGGGCCGGGCGTGCCCGCGTACCAGCTCCTGGATTCCCTCGGCACCCCGGCGGGCCCGAAGGCGCTGCTGGTGTTCGGCTCCAACCCGGTGGTGTCCGCACCCCGCGCGGCCCGGGTCGAGGGCCGGCTGCGGGACCTGGACCTGCTGGTCGTCGCCGACCTGGTGCGCTCGGAGACCGCCGAGCTGGCCGATGTGGTGCTGCCCACCGCCCAGTGGGCCGAGGAGGACGGCACGATGACCAACCTGGAGGGCCGGGTGCTGCGCCGCCGCGCGGTGCGTACGCCTCCGCCGGGCGTGCGGACCGACCTGGCGATCATCGCCGACCTGGCCGAGCGGCTCGGCGCCAAGGCGGGCTTCGGCGACGACCCGGCGGAGGTCTTCGGCGAGCTGCGTCGGGCCTCGGCCGGCGGGGCCGCCGACTACGCCGGGGTCAGCTACGACCGGATCGACGCCACCGGCGGGGTGTTCTGGCCCTGCCCGGACCCGGCCGCGCCGGACACCCCCCGGCTGTTCGCCGACGCGTTCCCCACCCCCGACGGGCGGGCCCGGTTCCGCGCGGTCGACCACCGGCCGGCCGCCGAGGAGGTGTGCGCCGAGTATCCGCTGCGGCTGACCACCGGCCGGGTGCTCGCCCAGTACCAGTCCGGCGCGCAGACCCGCCGGGTGGCGGCGCTGCGCCGGGCCGCGCCGGGTGCGTTCGTCGAGCTGCACCCGGACCTGGCCGCCCGGCTCGGCGTCGGCGACGGCGAGGACGTACGCGTCACCTCGCGTCGCGGCGAGCTGCGGGCCCCGGCCCGGCTCACCCCGACGATCCGCCCCGACACGGTCTTCGCGCCGTTCCACTGGGGCGGGGCCGCGCGGGCGAACTCGGTCACCAACGACGCCGTCGACCCGGTCTCCGGGATGCCGGAGTTCAAGATCTGCGCCGTCCGGGTGGAGAGGGCTCAGCCATGACCGCCGTCGTGATCGTGGGCTACGGGATGGCCGGCGCGCGGCTCGCCGCCGAGCTGCACGCCCGCCCCGGGGACCGCAAGGTCACCGTGCTCGGCGCGGAGCCGCACCGGGCGTACAACCGGATCATGCTCTCCACCCTGCTCGCCGGGAAGGTCGACGAGCCGGACGTGGAGCTGACCGAGGCCGCCGGGCACGGCGTGGACGTGCGCACCGGGGTCGCGGTGACCGCGATCGACCGGGCCGCCCGCGAGGTGCGCACCGGCGACGGCGAGCGGATGGGGTACGACCACCTGGTGCTCGCCACCGGCAGCCGGGCCGTGGTGCCGCCGCTGCCGGGGCTGGACCCGGCGGCCCTGCCCGACCGGGTGGCCGTCTTCCGCACCCTCGACGACTGCCGGCGCATCCTGGCCCTGGCCCGGGGCGCGCGCCGCGCGCTGGTGCTCGGCGGCGGCCTGCTCGGGCTGGAGGCGGCCCGGGGGCTCGCCGCCCGGGGGCTGGACGTGACGGTGGTCCACCCGAACGGGCACCTGATGGAACGGCAACTCGACCCGACGGCCGGCGCGGTGCTCGCCGGCACGCTCGCCGGCCTCGGCGTCCGCGCCCGCCTCGGCGCGTCCGCGACGAGGCTCGCCGCCGACGCCGACGGCGTCCGGCTCGACCTGTCCGACGGCTCGTCGCTCGCCGCCGACCTGCTGGTGCTCTCCTGCGGGGTGCGCCCCGACACCGCCCTCGCCGCCGCGGCGGGGCTGGCGGTGCAGCGGGGCATCGTGGTCGACGACCGGCTGCGCACCAGCGACCCGCACGTGTCGGCGATCGGCGACTGCGCCCAGCACGACGGCACGCCCAGCGGGCTGGTCGCGCCGGCCTGGGCGCAGGCCCGGGTGGTGGCGCAGCTGCTCAGCGGCGCGGACGCGCACGCCGCGTACCGGGCCCGGCCGGCGGTGACCCGGCTCAAGGCGGCCGGGATCGACCTCGCCGCGATGGGCGACACCGCCGCCGGGGGCGACCGGACCGGCGACGGGCCGGTCGAGGAGCTGACCTTCGCCGACCCGGCCCGGGGCACGTACGCCCGGCTGCGCATCCGCGACGAGCGGCTGACCGGGGCGATCCTGCTCGGCGACAACCCGGCCGTCGGCACGGTGGTGCAGCTGTTCGACCGGGGCGCGCCCGTGCCGTCGGACCGGCGGGCGCTGCTGCTGGGCCGGGCGCTCGGCGGCGCGCCGGCGGCACCGGCCGCGTCACCGGCGCTGATGCCGGACGCGGCGACCGTGTGCCAGTGCAACGACGTCAGCAAGGGCGCGCTGGTGGCCTGCTGGCGGGCCGGGGCCAGGACGGTGGCGGCGATGTCGGCGGCGACCCGGGCCGGCACCGGCTGCGGCGGGTGCCGCGACGCCCTCGCCGGCATCGTCGGCTGGCTCGCCGAGGTCGACCCGGCGGCCGACGCACCGGCCGGGCCGCCCGCGACCGACCCGACCGACGACGACAGCCCGAGGGCGCGACACGACCGCGTGGAGGTGGCGTGATGAACGGCGACACGACAGGGCCGGGCACCGCCGGAGGCGACGCCGCCACCGGCGGCAGGGTGGTCGTCATCGGCAACGGCATGGTGGGGCAGCGGTTCACCGAGGCGCTGCGCGCCCGGGACACCGACCGCCGCTGGCAGGTGACGGTGCTCGCCGAGGAGCGCCGGCCGGCGTACGACCGGGTGCGGCTGTCGGCGTTCTTCGACGGGGTGTCCGCCGAGGAGCTGAACCTGCACACCCCCGACGACGGGGTGGAGCTGCGCCTCGGCGAGCCGGCCACCGCCATCGACCGCGAGCGGCGGGTGGTGGCCACGGCGACCGGCGAGCACCCGTACGACGCGGTCGTGCTGGCGACCGGCTCGTACCCGTTCGTGCCGCCGGTGGCGGGCCGGGACCTGCCCGGGGTGTTCGTCTACCGCACGCTCGACGACCTGGAGGCGATCCGGGAGCACGCCCGGGGCCGGCGCGTGGGCGCGGTGATCGGCGGCGGGCTGCTCGGCCTGGAGGCGGCGAACGCGCTGCGCCTGCTCGGCCTGGCCACCCACGTGGTCGAGTTCGCGCCCCGGCTGATGCCGGTGCAGGTCGACGAGGCCGGCGGGGCGATGCTGCGCCGCTACGTCGAGGAGCTGGGGGTCACCACCCACCTCGGGGTGGCGACCACCGCGCTGCGACCCGGCGCGGACGGCGCGGTGGCGGCGCTGGAGCTGTCGGACGGCCGCACGGTCGACGCCGAGCTGGTGGTGGTGGCGGCCGGCATCCGGCCCCGCGACGACCTGGCCCGCGCGGCCGGGCTGGAGCTGGGCCCGCGCGGCGGCGTGCTGGTCGACGCGACGTGCCGCACCGGCGACGAGCGGATCTGGGCGGTCGGCGAGTGCGCCGCCGTCGACGGGGTCTGTCACGGCCTGGTCGCCCCCGGCTACGCCACCGCCGAGGTCGTGGCCGACCGGCTGCTGGGCGGCGCGGCGACGTTCCCCGGCGCGGACACCGCGACGAAGCTGAAGCTGCTCGGGGTGGACGTGGCGTCGTTCGGCGACGCCCACGGCACCACCGAGGGCAGCCTCGACGTGACGTTCACCGACCCGGCGACCCGGTCGTACGCGAAGCTGGTCCTCTCCGACGACGCGACGACGCTGCTCGGCGGCGTGCTGGTCGGCGACGCGAGCGCCTACCCGACGCTGCGGGCCAGCGTCGGCGGGCCGCTGCCGGCCGCGCCGCTGGCGCTGCTGGCCCCGGCCGGCGGGGCGGCGGCCGGGGCCGGGGCGCTGCCCGGCAGCGCGCAGGTCTGCTCGTGCAACGCGGTGACCCGCGACGACATCGACGCGGCGATCGCCGGCGGCTGCGCGGACGTGCCGGCGCTGAAGGCGTGCACCCGGGCCGGGACGAGCTGCGGGTCGTGCGTGCCGATGCTCAAGCAGCTGCTCGACGCGGCGGGGGTGAAGCAGTCCACCGCGCTGTGCGAGCACTTCGACCTGAGCCGGCAGGAGCTGTTCGACGTGGTGCGGGTGCGCGGCATCCGCACCTTCTCGCGGCTGATCGCCGAGCACGGGCGGGGCCGGGGCTGCGACATCTGCAAGCCGGTGGTCGCCTCGATCCTCGCGTCGCTGGGCACCGGGCACGTGCTCGACGGCGAGCGGGCGTCGTTGCAGGACACCAACGACGCGTACCTGGCGAACCTGCAACGCGACGGCAGCTACTCGGTGGTGCCCCGGATCCCCGGCGGCGAGATCACCCCGGAGAAACTGATCGTGATCGGTCAGGTGGCGCAGGAGTTCAAGCTCTACACGAAGATCACCGGCGGGCAGCGCATCGACCTGTTCGGGGCGCGGGTCGACCAGCTCCCGCAGATCTGGCGGCGGCTGGTGGACGCGGGCTTCGAGTCCGGCCACGCGTACGGCAAGGCGCTGCGCACGGTGAAGTCGTGCGTCGGCGAGACCTGGTGCCGGTACGGGGTGCAGGACTCCGTCGGCCTGGCCGTGGCCCTGGAGCTGCGCTACCGGGGGCTGCGCGCCCCGCACAAGCTCAAGTCGGCGGTGTCGGGCTGCGCCCGGGAGTGCGCCGAGGCCCGCAGCAAGGACTTCGGCATCATCGCCACCGACACCGGCTGGAACCTCTACGTCGGCGGCAACGGCGGCTTCCGGCCCCGGCACGCCGACCTGTTCGCCACCGACCTGTCCACGGCGGAGCTGATCCCGCTGATCGACCGGTTCCTCATGTACTACATCCGCACGGCGGACCGGTTGCAGCGCACCGCGGCCTGGATCGAGGCGATGGAGGGCGGGCTCGACCACCTGCGCGCCGTCATCGTGGACGACTCGCTGGGCCTCTGCGCCGAGCTGGAGGCGGAGATGGCCCGGCACGTGGCGGGCTACTCGGACGAGTGGCGCGACGTGCTCGACGACCCGGAGCGGCTGCGCCGCTTCTCGTCGTTCGTCAACGCGCCCGACGTGCCGGACCCGTCGATCACCTTCGCCGTCGAACGCGGTCAGCCCGTGCCCGCCGGCCGGGCCCGGCCCGTCGCGGCGGCACCCGACGGCGAGGCGCCCGCCCGCCGCCGGCAACCGGTCACCCTCGGCCTTCCGGAGGTACGGCGATGAGCATCGCGACGGACACGTACACGCGCCCCCCGGCGGCGGACGCACCGGGCTGGAGCCCGGTCTGCCCGCTGGAGCGGCTGGAGCCGGAGCGGGGCGTGGCGGCCCTGGTCGACGGGGCGCAGGTCGCCCTGTTCCGCGCCGGCGACGAGCTGTTCGCCCTGGACAACCTCGACCCGGTCGGCGGCGCGTACGTGCTGTCGCGGGGCATCGTGGGCAGCCGGGGCGGCACCCCGACGGTCGCCTCCCCGCTGCACAAGCAGGTGTACGACCTGCGCACCGGCGCCTGCCTGGACCTGCCCGGCGTGGCGGTGCCCCGGCACGACGTGCGCTGCCGGGACGGCCTGGTCGAGGTGCGGTTGAGACGGGAGGGGTGAATGGCCGACGAGCTGGCCGGCTTCACCATCGGGGTCACCGCTGACCGCCGACGCGACGAGCTGGCCGCCCTGCTGCAACGGCGCGGCGCGCGGGTGGTGATCGCGCCGGCCCTGCGGATCGTGCCGCTGACCGACGACACGGACCTGCGCGAGGCAACCCGGGAGTGCCTGGCCCGCCGGCCGGACGTGCTGATGGCCAACACCGGCATCGGGATGCGCGGCTGGCTGGAGGCGGCCGAGGGCTGGGGGCTGGCGGAGCCGCTGCGCGGCGTGCTGTCGCAGGCGTACGTGGTGGCCCGGGGTCCCAAGGCGCGGGGGGCGATCCGCGCCGCCGGCCTGCACGACCAGTGGTCGCCGGACTCGGAGAGCTGCGAGGAGGTCGTCGAGCACCTGGTGCGGCGCGGGGTGGCCGGGCAGGTGATCGCCATGCAGTTGCACGGCGACCGGCAGCCCGAGTGCACGAGCGCGCTGGAGGACGCCGGGGCGACCGTGATCGAGGTGCCGGTCTACCGGTGGGCCCCGCCGACCGACCCCGCGCCGCTGCACCGGCTCATCGACCTGGTCGCGGGCCGGCTGGTGGACGCGGTCACGTTCACCTCCGCCCCGGCGGCCGAGGCGCTGCTGCGCGCCGCCGGGGACCGCACCGAGACGGTGCTGGAGGCGCTGCGCGGCGACGTGCTGGCCAGCTGCGTGGGCGCGGTGACCGCCGAGCCGCTGGTGCGGCGGGGCGTGCCGGTGAGCGCGCCGAGCCGGGCCCGGCTGGGCGCGCTGGTCCGGACCATCGTGGACGAGCTGCCCCGGCGTACGGTCAGCATCAAGGCCGCCGGGCACCTGCTGACCCTGCGCGGCCACGCGGCCGTGGTCGACGGGGAGCTGCGCCCGCTCGCCCCGGCGCCGATGGCGGTGCTGCGGGCCCTGGCCACCTCACCGGGTCGGGTGCTGTCCCGCACCGCCCTGCTGCGGACGCTGCCGCGCGGCGCGGACGAGCACGCGGTGGAGATGGCGGTGGCCCGACTGCGCGCCGGGCTGAAGGCCCCCCGGGTGGTACAGACGGTGGTGAAGCGCGGCTACCGCCTCCGCGTCGACTGACTGTTCGACGAGCGACCCGTCAAACTGACCGACTCCTACTATCCGCTCCACCTGGCGGGGCACCGCGCTCGCCGAGCCCCGGAAGATCCGGGGCGGCGCGGTGAGCCTGCTTGCCGAGCTGGGGCACCGCCCCCGGATGGCGACCGAGGACGTCCGGGCCCGCCGTCCGACCGCGACGGAGCGCGCCCTGCTGGACCTGGCATCCGACGAGTGGGTGCTCAGCCTCACCCGCCTGCTCACGACCGACGCCGGAGTCCCGGTCGAGGTGAGCATGATGACCATGGTGGCCGAGGGCCGCCGCCTGCGATACCAAGTGGCGATCGAGGAGAAGGGTCACCGCCGTGACGAGGAGAAGTGACGGCCGTCCACGACACGAGCAGATCGCCGCCGATCTCCGAGCCCGGATCATGGCCGGCGACCTGCCGTCCGGCGCGCAACTGCCGTCCATTCCCACCCTGGTCACGCAGTACAGCACGGCCACCGCGACGATCCAGCGAGCCCTGGCCGCGCTCAAGGACGAGGGGTACCTCCACAGTCACGTCGGCAAGGGTGTCTACGTACGGGACCGGGAACCACTGATCGTCACCGCCACCGCATACGTCCCGCCGTCCGAGGGCAGTTTCGCGTACGAGATCCTGAAGGTCGCCGAGATCGAGCCGCCCGCCGAGGTCAGCCGTTGCCTCGGCCTGGCGAGCAGTGAGCCGGCGCTACTGCGCCACCGGCTCCTCCTCCACCGGGCCGAGCCGGTCGAGTTGTCCTGGTCGTACTATCCCGCCTCGATCGCTCGGCACACCGAGCTGGCCAGGACGCGACGAATCCGGGGTGGCGCGCCCCGGGTCCTCGCCGAGATCGGCCACCCGCAACAGCGCCACGTCGACCAGGTGTCGGCCCGGATGCCGACCACGGAGGAGTTGGAGCGGCTCGACCTGCCCGCCAACGTTCCGGTCCTGCGCCAGCTCCGGGTCGTCCACTCCCCCGACCGGCCCATCGAGGTGACCGTCATGGTCAAGGGCGCGCACCTGCACGAACTGCGCTACGAACGGCTGACGGACGGCGTGGACGATCGATGATGCCGGGGAACGGTGGCTGCCTCCGGGACACGACACGCCGAGGCGACTCCACCGCAACCGGCCATCGACCGCACGCCCCGCGCCACCCGGCCCCAAGCCATCCGACAGCGAGTGGCGGGCCCTGATCACGCCCGATGCAGGAAAGAGTGGCCTCGGTGTCGCTTCGAGGCCACTCTTTCCACGATCGAGCGCGCTCCCGCCGAGCGCACTCCCGCCGAGCGCGCGCCCGCCGCCGCACGCCCGCCGGGCGGGGTCCCGCCGTTGGCGACGCTCAGCCGACCGGGGTCGGGAAGCCCCGGCCGTGCTCCGCCTGGAGGCGCATCATCGCGTGCTCGACGACCGTCACCAGCACCTGCTTGACGGGCTCCCGGTGCCGGGCGTCGGTCATGATCAGGGGCACCTGGGGCGAGATGGCGAGGGCCTCGCGGACCTCCTCCAGCTCGTACTGCGGCGCGCCGTCGAACCGGTTGAGCGCCACCACGTACGGCAGGCGGCGGTTCTCGAAGTAGTCCAGCGGGGCGAAGGCGTCGGTGATCCGGCGGGTGTCGACCAGCACCGCCGCGCCCACCGCGCCCTTGATGATCTCGTCCCACATGAACCAGAACCGGGTCTGGCCGGGCGTGCCGAACAGGTACAGGATCAGGTCCTCGGCCATGGTGATGCGGCCGAAGTCCATGGCGACCGTCGTCGTCTGCTTCCCCGGCACCTTCGACGGGTCGTCGATGCCGACGCCGGCGGAGGTCATCACCGCCTCGGTGGTCAGCGGAGTGATCTCCGAGACCGCGCCGACCAGGGTCGTCTTGCCCACCCCGAAGCCGCCCGCAACCACGATCTTCGCGGAGGTGATCCCGCGGTTGCGGCGCGCCCCGGCGGGGTCATAGCCTGCGAAGTCCACTTAGCACCCTTCCAAGAATTTCCATCCGCTCCTCGTATCCCTCGGCGGGAGCGGCAGTATGCAGGGTCAGCAGGCCCTCGGCCACCATGTCGGCGACGATGACCCGGGCGACGCCCAGGGGCATCCGGGTGTACGCGGCGACCTCGGCCAGCGACTGGGGCCGACCCTCGCAGATCGTGGCGATCCGGTGCTTGTCGTGACCGGCGAACCGGGACTCGGCGACGGCTGTCGGGCTGGCCGTCAGCACCGCCTCCAGCGCGATGTCCTGGCGTGGCTCGGTACGGCCGCGGGTGACCGCGTACGGACGCACCAGCGCGCCGCGCGGGTCCTCCCGTCGTTGGTCCATCCGCGATCACCTCCTCCCGGTCGACGTCGTCGCTCGACGTCTGGTCATCTGTCCGTGCAGCCCGGCCGCGCTACGCGCGCACCGCGTCGCGGGGCAGCGGCACCAGCGCCGCGCCCACCCGCTCGACCAGCAGGGCCATCTCGTAGCCGACCTGCCCCACGTCGCAGCTACGGGCGGCGAGCACCGCCATCGACGAGCCGTCACTGATCGACATCAGGAAGAGGTATCCGCTGTCCATCTCGATGACCGTCTGGAGCACCCCGCCGGCGCTGAACATGCGGGCCGCGCCCTCGGTCAGGCTCACCACGCCGGAGGTGATGGCGGCGAGCTGGTCGGCCCGGTCCGGGGGGAGGTCCCGGGACGAGGCGAGCAGCAGCCCGTCCGCGGACACCGCCACCACGTGGGCGATGCCCGCCACGCTGTCGGCGAAGTTGGTGAGCAGCCAACCCATGTCCTGCATGGCCGCTGGCCTGTTCATCGGCTCGTCTCCTTGGTCGAATTGCTGTTCTGGTCCCCGCCGGCCGTCCGCCCCCGCTGCACGCCACGGTGGTAGGCCGACAGCAGGCCGCGTACCTCGTCGGGGGTGCGCCGGCTGCGGTCCCGACCGCTCTTCGGTTCGATCCCGCCGGGGACGAGCTGGGCCTGGGGCACCCGCTTGGGCAGGCCGGAGCGGGTGGTGCCGGCGGCCGGCGGTTCGGCCGCCTGGCTGGCCCGGGACCAGCCCTCGTCGGCGGCGGTCCGCCACGCCTCCGGGTCCACCGCCGGTGGCGGGGTCGGTGCCGCCGGGGCGCTGGGCGCGGCGGCGACCGGCGGCGGCGGGGGCGGTGCCACCGGCGCGCTGTGGACCTGGGGCGCCGTCGTCGTCGCGCCGGGGCCGTCCGTGTCGGTGGCCCCCGGGGTACGGGTGGGCAGCGGGGCCCGCGGCGCGGCGGTGGCCGGTGCCGGGGCGGGCTCGTCGAAGTTGGGGCGCTGGAAGATCGCGGTCACGTCGTCACCGTGCGAGCGGAACCATACCGCCTCCATCTCGCGGAAGATCGGCGCCTCCGCCTGTTGGGCCGGGCGGGCGACCACCGGGGTGGCCGGGGCGACCGGCACGGGCGGGGCGGAAGGGGCGGAGGGCGTCGTCCCGGCGACCGGGCCACCCGGCAGCGCCGGGGTCGCCGGCGCGAGCGGAGCGGTCGGCGCGAACGACGCCGTCGGGTTGGTCTGGGCGAACGGGGTGGCCGGCGCGAACGACGCCGACGGGGTGGCCGGCGCGAGCGGGGTGGCCGGCTGGGCGGGCTCCCCGTTCGGCGACCGGCGGGGCAGCGGGTCGAGCGCCGGGAACGCCACGGTCGGGCTGCCGATCGCCCCGCCGCCGGGCGCGTACGCCGGCTGGGCCGGCGCGGACGGCTGCGGGGTGGGCGGCTGCGACACGGGCGTCATGGTCGGGAGCGTCGGCTGGGACACGGTCGGGCTGCCGAACGGCGCGGCCGTCACCCCGTCCCGGGTGTCGCCGGGCACCTGCCACCGGGCCGGAGTGGGCGCCGCGGTGCGCCACTGGTCGGTCAGGGTGGCGGTGCGGCCGGCGGTCGCCGGCTCGCCGAAGCCGGTCGGGCTCGACGGGGCCTGCTCCACCTGGGCCGGCTGGCGCGCCGGGGTGAGCGGGGCCGGGGCCGGCTCGCGGCCCCGCAGCGACGGCAGCACCACGGTCGTGCTGGGCAGGGTCACCTGGGCGACCGTGCCGCCCTCCACGTTGCGCCGCAGCTCCACCCGGATGCCGTACCGGGAGGCGAGGCGGCTCACCACGGCGAGACCCATCAGCCGGAACGCGGCCACGTCCACCGTCGACGGCGCGGAGAGCCGGCGGTTGAGCGAGTCGAGCTGCTCGTCGGTGAGGCCGAGGCCCCGGTCCTCGACCTGGATGAGCACGTAGTCGCGGATCCGCCGGCCGTCGGCGACCACCACCGTGTTCGGCGGGGAGAAGCGGGTGGCGTTGTCGAGCAGCTCGGCGACCAGGCGGACGACGTCGTTCACCGCGTGCGCGGCGACCGAGATGTCGGTGTCGACGGTGCCGAACTCGATCCGGTTGTACTGCTCGACCTCGGACTGGGAGGCCCGCAGCACGTCGATCAGGAGCGCGTCGTCGCGGCGCGGCACGGCGGAGTCGGCGCCGGCGAGGACCAGCAGGTTCTCGTCGTTGCGGCGCATCCGGGTGGCCAGGTGGTCCAGTTCGAAGAGCTGGGCGAGCCGCTTCGGGTCCTCCTCGCCGCGCTCGATCGCGTCCAGCTCGCCGATCATCCGGTCGACCAGCGTCTGACTGCGCCGGGCCAGGTTGAGGAACATCGCGGAGACGCTGGTCCGCAGCGCGGCCTGCTCGGCGGCGACCCGGACCGCCTCCCGGTGGACGACGTTGAACGCCAGGGCGACCTGCCCGACCTCGTCGCGGTTGGTGAGCTTGATCGGGTCCCGGACCTGCCGGACGATCTCCTCCACGCCGCCGTCACCGACGTTGCCGATGGTCTGCAGCCGCTGCACCGCGTCGGGCAGGTCGTGGTTGGCCACCGAGAGCGCGCCCTCGCGCAGCCGGCGCAGCGAGTGGTTGAGCGAGCGGGCCAGCACCACGGCCAGCGTGACGGCGATGATGAGGGTCAGCAGCACCAGCACCGACTCGACGATGGCCTGCCGGATGACGTCCGCGCGGGCCTGCTCGGTCTGGTCGAGCAGCCGCCGCTGGAGCTGGATCTCCGCCCACCGCATCAGGTCGTTGACCGAGCCGATGGAGGAGGACACGTCGGCGGCGGTGACCAGGGGTGCCTGCCCGACCGACCGGGTCAGGTCGGCGGCCACCCGGTCGGCGAGCACGACGGCGTCACCGGAGACGGTGCCGTCGACCAGGGCCCGCTGGACCGGGTCGGCGGCCAGCGAGAAGGAGACCAGGGCCTCCTGCTGGCTGGTGAGGGTGGCCACGAAGGACGAGAACTGCTCCTCGTCGAGCCGGCCCGAGGAGAGCGCCGTGTAGGCGACCGCCTGTTCCTCGGCGACCGCGGCCTTGGCGTGGGCGAACGCGGCAACCGCCCGGCGGTTGTCGGCCAGGGCCTCCTGGCCGGGCATCTGGGCGAGCGTGTCGTTGTAGGAGACCAGGTCGGTGACGATGACGCCGTAACGCAGCGACGCCTCGGCCACCGGCATCTGCTTGCGGTCCAGCACCTCCTGGCGGGTGCTGTTCAGCGTCTTCAGGTGGTCGTCGATGACCTTGAGCCGGTCCCGTACGTCGCTCGGGACCTCCCCGATGCCGCCCCGCGCGGCGTTGTACGCCTCGATGCGCGCGTCGGTGCTGCGTACCCGCAGGTTGAACTCGTCGACGCGGCCCTTCTCCCCCGGGCGGGCCAGCAGGGTGGCCGCGGCCATCCGCTCCTTGTGCAGGTCCTGGGTGAGCGCCGAGACGTCGATCGACAGGGCGGTCAGCGACCGCAGCTGGGTCGCCTCCAGCGCGCCCTCACCGGTGGAGATGAGCCGGATGGTGGCGAGCGCGATCACCGCCGCGACGGGCACCACCAGAATCAGCGCCAGCTTCGAGCGGATCCGGGCATCCCGGAGGCGGGGCAGCCGTCGCCGGCCCCGCTCGTTCGACTCGCCGCTCTCGGGCAGGGTCGTAGGTCCGGTGCTCACGACATCGCCTCCGTCGTTTCTTCCACGCCTGAACCGCCGACCCGTGCCCGGTGCAGCGGACAGCGCCGCGCGCGGCACGGCCGCGATTTCATCAGAGAAGATCGTGTTTGGGAAGCCGCGGTGAGGTAGGAAACGGTCGCACGGCACTCATCGCGTGATCCGGTCAACTAATACCTTCATTTCCCCAAGCCCCTGATCAGGGGATGTGACTCCAGAGTGGTCGTGCGCTTATGCAAAGTAAGCGTTTGCAAACATCGGGTAACCCCAACATGTGGGACACCCGTCCCGAAAAGCTTGGGAGCATCCGCGCTTGACCACAGGGCCCGGCATTGGCAAGGTTTTGCAGGCTTCGCGCACACCGTACGGCAGACCAATCCCGTTTCTCCACTGAGGACGGAACAAGCGGCGGTGACCGGGCAACTGCCCGCGCCGCACCTGGAGGACAGAGTTGACTCCCATCCGCTCCGTGACCATCGCGGCGCTCGCCTCGGCCGTCCTGGCCACCACGCTCACCGGCTGCCAGTTCGGCGCGGCGGAGCAGGATACGAGCCCGATCGTGATCGCCGTCGACCTGGAGCTGTCCGGCTCCGCGGCCCCGGTAGGCAAGGCGTACCAGCGCGCGCTGGAACTGAAGGTCGATCAGCTCAACGGCTCGGGCGCGCTCGGCGCCCGCAAGATCGAGCTCAAGGTGAAGGACAACCGGTCGGACGCGAGCGAGTCGCTGCGCAACATCGGTGACTTCAGCAACGACTCCCAGGTGAGCGCGATCATCATGGGCGGGTGCAACGAATGCGCCGTCGGCGCGGCGCGTACGATCAACGAGAAGAAGATCCCGACGATCGCGCTCGCCTCGTCCAGCGCCGTGGCCACCCCGGTCGCCGACCGGCGCTACCTGTTCAAGCTGGCCCCGAACGCGGCCGACAGCGCCGCCGCCCTCACCACCGAGCTGCGCCGGCGCGGGATCCGCAAGGTGACCGTGCTCAACAGCGACGACAGCTACGGCCGCGAGGGGCTGGACGTGCTGCGCCGCGAGCTCGACAAGACCAACATCAAGCTGCTCAGCGACCAGTCGGTGAAGACCACCGACACCGACGTCAGCCAGCAGGTCGCCACGCTGGCCGCGCGGAACGCGGAGGCGATGGTGGTCTGGACCCCGCCGGAGCAGGCGATGCTCGCCGCGGGCGCGGCCCAGACGGCCGGGTTCACCGGCTCGCTGTTCTTCGACGCCTCGGCCGCCGGGGAGCTGTTCCTGGGCGCGGCGTCCCGGTCGGCGGAGCGGGCCACCCTGATCTTCACGCAGACGATGGTCATCGACGACGTCATCGCCACCACGCCGGCCAAGGCGGCCCGCCGCCAGTGGTTCCAGGACTACACGGCCCGCTTCGGCGGCTACAACGGCTTCTCCTCGTTCGCCGCGGACGCCGTGCAGCTCATCGCCGACGCCGAGCTGCGGGCCGGCGGCGAGCCCGGCAGGGCCGGGCGCGACGGGTTGCGCAACGTGCTGGAGACGTCCCAGATGGACGGCCTCTCCGGCCCGATCCGGATGACGCCGGACAACCACTCGGGGCTGATGCCGCAGGCCCTCACCACGCTGGTCGCCCGGGGCGGGCGCTGGCGGCTCGCCGGCTGACGGCACGACGAGAGGGTGGGCCCGCCGGTCGACCGGCGGGCCCACCGTCGTCTCACCTCGTCGAGGTGGTCTCCCGCACCCAGGGCAGGGCCAGGCGCTCCACGAACACCAGCGCCGAGTAGAGCAGGATGCTGACCAGCGCCACCAGCATGATCGCCGCCCAGGCGGTCGCGGTGTCGCCGATGCCGGCGTACTGGGTGATGACGTAGCCGAGGCCGCTCTCGCCGGCCTGGAACTCCCCGATCACCGCGCCGATCGCGGCCAGCGGCATCGCCACCTTCAGGCCGACGAAGATCTGCGGCAGCGCGGCCGGGAAGCGCACCTTGCGGAACGCCTGCCACCAGGAGGCGTTCAGGGAGCGGACCAGCTCGGCCAGGTCGGACGGCGTGGTGGTCAGCCCGGTCGCGGTGGAGAGCACGATCGGGAAGAAGCAGAGCAGGAAGACCATGGTCAGGATCGGCTTCTGCCCCCAGCCGAGCGCGACCACGAGCAGCGGCCCCAGGGTGATCTTCGGGACGGCGTTGACCGCGACCAGCAGCGGGGTGAACATCCGCTCGACGGTGCGCGAGGCGGCCAGGGAGAGCCCGAGCAGCACGCCGGCCACGGCGGAGAGCGCGAAGCCGATCAGGATCTCCAGCATGGTGTCGAGCGTGTGCTCCAGCATCCGGTCCGGCTTGTCGGTGAACGCCGACAGCACCGAGCCGGGGGTGGGCAGCGCGGCGGGGTGCACCAGCTCCAGCCGGGCGGTGAGCCACCACACCGCGAACGCGACCAGCAGGCCCGCGCCGGGCAGCAGCAGGCCGTTCGCGCCGGCCCGCGCGCCGACGCCGAGGGTGCCGCGCCCGACGGCGGGGCGGCGCTGGGCGACGGGCGGGCCCGCGAGTGCCGGTTCCGGTGACCGGAGGTCGGTCATCTTGTTCTCCTCATCCATCCGGCGCGACGGCCGGGAGACGGAACGGGGGTACGCCCCGCCGGAGGCCGGCGGGGCGTACCCCTGCTGACTTGTCGGACCGGTCAGGACTGCGGCACGAGGCTGAAGTCGATGATCTGGTCGGGGGTGAGGTTCTGCTTGAGCGAGCCCGCGCCCTGGAGGATCGCGATGCTCTTGGCGACCCGGCCGCTGTCCAGCGTGCCGATCTTGGTGCCGGAGTTGTTGGACCGGACGTACCCGGCCATGAGCTGGAGCTCGGCGGCGGCCGCCGCCGGGTTGGTGGCGTCGACGTTCTTCTTCAGCAGCTCGGCGGCCTCCTGCGGGTTCGCCAGGGAGTACTCCAGGCCCTTCATCAGCGCGGCGGTGAACCGCTTCACCATCTCCGGCTTCTCCTTGGCGATCTTGCTGGAGGTGATCAGCACGTTGCCGTAGAGGTCCTGCATCACGTTGCTGTACGGCAGCAGGACGGCCTTCTTCTTGGTGACCGCCTCGACCGTCGGCTGGCCCACGACGAACTGGCCGATGCCGTCGACGGAGCCGGAGGCGAGGGTGCCCATCAGGGTCTGCGCCTCGCCGTTGACCCAGGTCACCTTGTTGACGTCCACGCCGGCGAGCCGGGCGTACGTCGGGAAGAGGTTGCGGACCACGGACGCCGGGGCGTCGGCGAGCTTCTTGCCCTCCAGGTCCTTCGGCGAGGCGATGTTCTTGCCCTCGACCGTCACGATGGCAGCCATGGTGCGCTGCTGGATCGCCGCGACGGCGACGAAGTCCTTGGCCTGCCCGTTGCCGAGCTGGAGGAGGCCACCGGTGAGGTCGATCGGACCGAAGTCGGCCTGACCACCGACGATGGTCTGGATCACCGCGCCCGTGCCCTGGCCGGGCTTGATCTCGACGTCGAAGCCGGCCTCCTTGAAGAAGCCCTTCTCCTTCGCCACCCAGGCGTAGGAGTCCCGGCCGAAGTTGCCGAAGGAAGTGAGGTACGTCACTTTCTCCAGTGACTTGCCGTCGCCGCCCTTCGCGTCGGACGCGTCCGAGTCGCTGCTGCACGCGGACACCAGGGTGAGGGCGGAGGCCAGGAGGGCCGCGGCGACCGTGCGGGTCAGCCTGTTCATCTGTGCACCATGTCCTTTCCGACCAGGGGCGATGCGCCTCCGGGCGGGTCGTCGAGAGCAACGGCGTCGACAGAGGGGGGAGCCGACGCCATCGTCGTGAGGGGACTATTCGCCGGCACAGACTACGCAAGAGACCTGCCGGTGTAGCGAGGAGTGTGTGTTTCGGAACGGAAACGAACTGATCTCCACCCCGGACCGTTGCCTCCGGACGACGGCGGGCTACCCTAGCTGCGATCCTGATGGTCCACTCAGGGAGGACACCGGCGATGATCCGACTGTCCGGCGTGTCCCGCACCTTCGACGGTCGGGCCGGCCGGGTCGAGGCACTGCGGGGCATCGACCTCGACGTCGCCGAGGGCGAGTTCGTCGCCGTGCTCGGGCGCTCGGGCTGCGGCAAGTCCACCCTGCTGCGGATGATCGCCGGCCTGCTGCCGGCCACCGCCGGGGAGATCACCGTCGCGGGCACGCCGATCACCCGCCCCCGCCGCGACATCGCCATGCTGTTCCAGCGCCCCGCCCTGCTGCCCTGGCGGTCGGTGCTGGACAACGTGCTGCTGCCCGTGGAGATCTTCGGATGGAAGCGGGCCCGGCACCGCGAGCGCGCCCGGGAGCTGCTCGACCTGGCCGGTCTCGCCGGGTTCGAGAAGCGGCTGCCGCACGAGCTGTCCGGCGGCATGCAGCAGCGCGTCTCGCTGTGCCGGTCGCTGATCGGCGACCCCCGGGTGATGCTCATGGACGAGCCGTTCTCCGCCCTGGACGCGCTCACCCGCGAGGAGCTCTCCGGTGAGCTCCAGCGGGTGCACATGACCAGCGGGGCCACCGTCGTCTTCGTCACCCACTCCATCGACGAGGCGGTGCTGCTCGCCGACCGGGTGGTCGTGCTCAGCCCCCGGCCGGGCCGGATCCGCGCGATCGTCGAGGTCGACATCCCCCGGCCCCGCACCCTCGGCCGCAACGCCCACCTCGCCGACGTCGCCCGGGTCAGCGCCGAGCTGCACGAGCTGCTGATGGAACGCGACACCCCCTCCGCGCCCGCCGGGGCCGGCGCGGAGGGACGGTGACCATGCGGGTCAGCGTCTTCACCGAGCCGCACCGGGGCGCCACCTACGACGACCAGCTGCGCTTCGCGCGGGCCGTCGAGGCGGGCGGCTTCGAGGGGTTCCTGCGGGCCGACCACTACCAGTTCCTCGGCGCCGAGCCCGGCCTGCCCGGCCCCACCGACGCCTGGCTCACCCTCGCCGCGCTGGCGCGGGAGACCACCCGGATCCGGCTCGGCACCCTCGTCACGTCGGCCACCTTCCGGCTGCCCGGCCCGCTCGCCGTCATGGTCGCCCAGGTCGACCAGATGAGCGGCGGCCGGGTCGAGCTGGGCATCGGCGCCGGCTGGTACGAGCGGGAGCACATCTCGTACGGCATCCCGTTCCCCGGCGTCGGCGAGCGTTTCGACCGGCTCGCCGAGCAGCTCGAAGTGATCACCGGCCTGTGGCGCACCCCGGTCGGCGAGACGTACAGCTTCACCGGCGAGCACTACCGCCTGGTCGACTCCCCCGCCCTGCCCAAGCCGGTCCAGCGGCCCGGCCCACCGGTGATCGTCGGCGGACGCGGCCCCACGCGCACCCCCCGACTCGCCGCCCGGTACGCCGACGAGTTCAACATGCCGTTCAAGAGCGTCGCCGAGACCGCCGTCGCGTACGAGCGGGTGGTCGAGGCGTGCGACCGGCACGGCCGCCCGGCGTCGGGGCGGAAGCCGCTCGTCCTCTCCGCCGCCATCGCGGTGGCGGTCGGGCGCACCGACGCCGAGGCGCGGCTGCGGGCCGCACCGCTGCACGCCAAGAGCGCCCTGCCGCCGGAGGACGCGGTGGTCGGCTCGCCCGCCCAGCTCGTCGACCGGATCGGCGAGTTCGCCGCCGTCGGCGCGACCCGGGTGCACCTGCGGCTGACCGACCTCGCCGACCTCGACCACCTGGAGCTCATCGCCGCCGAGGTGCTCCCGCACCTGGCGCGCGCCGACGCTGCCGCCACTGGAGGCTGACCGGATGACCGACGTGATCGACGGGACCGAGCTGGGCCCGGTGGGCCAGGAGATCGTCTACGAGAACGACCGGGTGCGGGTGTGGCACATCCGGCTGGAGCCGGGCGAGCGGCAGCCGCTGCACCGGCACGACCACCCGTACCTGGTGATCGCCGTCCAGGGCGCGAAGAACGTGGTGCAGACGATCGACGGCACCACCATCGACGCGGACGAGCCGACCGGCGGGGTGGTGTACCGCGACCCGGGCGCCGTCCACATGCTCACCAATGTCGGGGATACGACGTACCTGGCGCGGCTGGTCGAGCTGAAGTAGTCGCAGGCCGGGCGCGTCGCCGCGCCAAGGTGGCGATCGGGCGCACCGGGCCGTAACGTGCCCGACATGGCCTTTCGGACGTGGGGCAAGCCGCTGTTCACCGCGCTCGGGGTGAGCATGCTGGCCGGGGCCGGCCAGCTCGGCATCGCGTACGGCTTCGGCATCGTGCGGATCGCCGGCGACTTCACCGACGCCACCGTCAACCGGTGGCCCGCCCAGCTCGTCTGGGTGGGCTGGTGCGCGGCGCTCGCCGCCGTGGTCGGCGCGGTGGTCACCGAGCGGCTCACCAGCGCCGACCCGGTCACCGGCAGCACGACCGGGCGGCTCGCCCTGGCCGGCGCGGCGGCCCTGGGCGCGACCGTCGTCGCGCCGTTGTGCATGCAGCCGGCCCGGGCCACCCAGCTCAACAGCGTGGACCCGGTCTGGGCGGTGGGCATCTGCGCGACCCTCGGCGCGGTGGTCGGCGCCGGCGCGGCGCTCGCCGTGCTGCTGCGCCCGCCGCTGGGCTGGAACGTCGCGGCCGTCGCCGGCACGGTCTGGTTCGTCGCCCTGGTCTCGGCCCTGCCGTCCCTCGTCGGCACCGGCCCGCTGCCGACCGTACGCCTCGGGGTGTTCGAGCCGGCCTGGCTCGCCACGGACGCGGCGCAGCGGCTGGCCACGATCGTCCTGCCGCTGGCGGCCCTACTCGCGGGCGCGGCCTCCGGCGCGCTGGCCCGCCGGCGCGGGCATCCGCCGCTGATCGCGGGCGCGACCGGGGCGGTGGGCCCCGTGCTGGTCGCCTTCGCCTACCTCACCGCGGGCCCGGGCGACCCGGCCGACCGGTATCAGCTCGCGCCCTACTACGGCGCGCTGCTCGCGGTCGCCACCGGCCTGCTCGGCGCCACGGCCGCCGCCCTGGCCCGCTGGCCCCTCTTCGCCGGCTGGCCCCTCTTCGCCGGCTGGCCCCTCTTCGCCCGGTCCGCCGACGCCGACCCGCCGGCCGACGGCCCGGCCGGCGTCGTCGTCCCGGCCGGCGGGCCGGCCGACCTGGCCGGTTCCCGGGGCGCGGCCCTGCCCGGAGCGCTCGGCGCCCGCCCGCCCGGCACGCTCCGCGCGGCCCTGTCCGGGATGCGCGCCGCCGGCCTGGCCAGGGGGCGTGGCGTCGGCCTGGCCAGGGGGCGCGGCGTCGGCCTGCCCGGCACGGCCCGCGCGGCCGGCCACCGGGCCGCGATCGAGCCGACGGACATCCTCCGGCCGCTGCCGACCGGCCCCACCCCACCGGCGGCCGGCGACGCCGACGGGCCCGCCGACCCGACCGACCCGGCCGCCCAGCCGGGCCCGACCACGGCCCGCCGGGTCCCCGCGACCATCGGCGACCCGCTGCCGGACGACCGCACCGGCGACACCCCCGCCCGCAGCGCAGGCCCCCACAGCCGGGGCGACGACGCGCGGGACCCGGCCGGGGCCGACGGTCCGGCCGGCGCTCCCCCCGCCCACTGGGAGTGGCCGATGGCCGCCGGCACGCCCGCCGCCCGGCCCACCGCCCCGGCCGCGACCGCCGAGACGACCGGGACCGGCGAGACGACCGGCCCAGTCCCGCTCGGCGAGGCGACCGACCCGATCCCGACCGGCCAGGCCACCGATCCCACCCCGACCGGCCAGGCCACCGAGCCGGCCCCGACCGACCCGGCCACCGAGCCGGCCCCGACCGGCCGGGCCGCCGGCCCGACCCCGACCGACCCGACCGACCCGGCCACTGAGCCGGCCCCGACCGACCCGGCCACGACCGGCCGCCGGGCCACCGACCCGGTCCCGACCGGCGAGGCCGCCGACCGGTCCCCGAGCGGCCAGGCCGCCGAGGCGGCCGCCCGGCCCCGCCCCCGGCTCCCCCTGCCCGACCTCGACAAGGCGGCGAGCTGGGACGCGTTCGGCAACGCCGCGCGCCGGTTCGCCACGCCGACGCCCGAGCGGCACCCGGTGGGCGACACGCCGCCCCCGCGCGACGAGCCGGGTGGACCGGGCGAGCTGTGGCAGAGCGCGGCGCGGGCGACCGGCGCGCCCCCCTCCCCCGGCACGGGCCTGTCCCCGGTCGGCGGGGCAGGGCCGGCACCGGCCGGCGGGGCGGCTGCCGCTCCCGTCGCCGGCGAGCCCGAGGGTCCGGCGGAGGCCGGCCCGTCGCCGGAGGACACCGCCGCCGGCCGGTCCCGGCTCCTGCGGCCCCTGTTCCGGCGCGGCCGGACCCGGGCGGCCGACGACCCGGGCGCGGCGGCCGAGCGGGACGACCGCCGCGACCCGGAACCGCTGCCGGCGCAGGACGAGGAGTACGTCGACTGGGTCACCGGCCTCGCCCGCCCCGTGTCGGGCGAGACCGGTGGGTCGGAGGACGCCACCCGGCGCTCGCTGCGCGCCTCCGGCCGGCACCACCGGGACTGACCCCGCCTGGCGGCCGGCGTCCCACCACGTCGGCGACGTGACGGGGTCGGCCCCGGCGGGGCACCACCATGTCGCCGACCCGGCTCCGGACGCAGGCCAGGCAAGGCCACCCCGGCGGGCCGGGCGGGATCAGGCCAGCGGCAGGTACACCCGGCCGCCGGAAGACACGAACTCCTCCGACTTGTCCCGCATTCCGCGTGCCGCGTACTCCTTCAGCTCCTGGGTGATCTTCATGGAGCAGAACTTCGGGCCGCACATCGAGCAGAAGTGCGCCGTCTTCGCCGGCTCGGCCGGCAGGGTCGCGTCGTGGTACGACCGCGCCGTCTCCGGGTCCAGCGAGAGGTTGAACTGGTCGGACCAGCGGAACTCGAACCGCGCCTTCGACAGCGCGTCGTCCCACGCCTGCGCGCCGGGGTGGCCCTTGGCCAGGTCCGCCGCGTGCGCCGCGATCTTGTAAGCGATCACGCCGGCCTTCACGTCGTCCCGGTCGGGGAGGCCGAGGTGCTCCTTCGGCGTCACGTAGCAGAGCATCGCGGTGCCGAACATGCCGATCATGGCAGCGCCGATCGCCGACGTGATGTGGTCGTACGCGGGCGCGATGTCCGTGGTCAGCGGGCCGAGCGTGTAGAACGGCGCCTCGTGGCACCACTCCTGCTGGAGGTCCACGTTCTCCTTGATCTTGTGCATCGGCACGTGCCCGGGGCCCTCGATCATCACCTGCACGTCGTATTCCCAGGCGATCCTCGTCAGCTCGCCGAGGGTGCGCAGCTCGGCGAACTGGGCCGCGTCGTTGGCGTCGGCGATGGACCCGGGGCGCAGCCCGTCGCCGAGGGAGAACGTCACGTCGTACCGGGCGAGGATCTCGCACAGCTCGCGGAAGTTGGTGTAGAGGAAGTTCTCCTCGTGGTGCGCCAGGCACCAGGCCGCCATGATCGACCCGCCCCGGGAGACGATCCCGGTGACCCGGTCCACCGCCAGCGGCACGTACGGCAGCAGCACCCCGGCGTGCACCGTCATGTAGTCGACGCCCTGCTCGGCCTGCTCGACCACCGTCTCGCGGAACACCTCCCAGCTCAGCTTCACCGGGTCGCCGCCGACCTTCTCCAGGGCCTGGTAGATCGGCACCGTGCCGATCGGCACCGGCGAGTTGCGCACGATCGCCTCGCGGGTCTCGTGGATCCGCCTGCCGGTGGACAGGTCCATCACGGTGTCCGCGCCCCACCGCGTCGCCCAGGTCAGCTTCTCCACCTCCTCTGCCACCGAGGAGGTGACCGCCGAGGTGCCGATGTTGGCGTTGACCTTCACCAGGAACGCCTTGCCGATGATCGCCGGCTCGCACTCCGGGTGGTTGACGTTGAGCGGGAGCACCGCCCGGCCGGCGGCGATCTCGTCGCGGACGAACTCCGGGGCCATCCCCTCCCGGATCGCCACGAACTCCATCTCCGGGGTGACGACCCCGGCCCGCGCGTACGCGAGCTGCGTCGGGCGCTTCCCGTCCGCGCCCGCGAGCGGGGTGCCCGCCCCGCGCACCGGCGCGACGTCGCCGCGCTCGGCGATCCACGGCCCGCGCAGCGGGGGCAGCCCCACCTCGGGGTCGGAGCCGGGGCCGGAGGTGTCGTAGAGCCGGACCGGCGGGTTGTCGCCGGTCAGGTCGACCTCGGCGAACGGCACCCGGACGTCCGGCCGGGCCCCCTCGACGTAGACCTTGCGTCGTGCCTGCATGACTGCCTCCCAGGTGGTGGTCAGGACCAGCCGAAGTGGTCCAGCGGGCCGCGTCCCGCGCCCAGTTCCCAGTCCCGCGCGCCGGTCAGCGCGCGGGTGACGTACTCCTTTGCGGCCGCGACCGCCGCCGGCACCGGATCACCGGCCGCCAGCCGCACGGCGATCGCCGCCGAGAACGAGCAGCCGGTGCCGTGGCTGTGCCGGGTGCGCACCCGGGGCGCGCGCAGCAGCGTGGTCGACCCGCCGCCGGCCAGCACGTCCACCGACTCGCCGGCCGCGTCCACGTCGCCGCCGGTGACCACCACGTGCGCCGGGCCGCCGGCGACGAGGGCCTCGGCGGCGGCCACCATCTCCTCGACCGTGGTCACCGGGCGTCCGGTGAGGGCGGCGGCCTCCGCGCAGTTCGGCGTCGCCACCTCGGCGTACGGCAGCAGCCGCTCGACCGCCTCGACCACGCCGAGACGGTGCCCGCTGGTGGCCACGAGCACCGGGTCGACGACGAGGTGCGGCAGGCGTCCCGCCCGCGCGGCGTCGGCGACCGCGTCGGCGACGGCCGGGTTGCCGAGCATCCCGGTCTTCACCGCCCGCACCCGGAAGTCGCCGAGCACGCTGTCGAGCTGCTCGGTGACGGTGCGCGGCGGCAGCGGCAGGACGGCGTCCACGCCCCGGGTGTTCTGCGCGGTGACGGCGGTGAGGACGCTCGTGCCGTACGCGCCGAGCGCGGCGAAGACCTTGAGGTCGGCCTGGATGCCGGCACCCCCGCCGGAGTCGGAGCCGGCGATGGTCAGCACGGTCGTCGGGGTCACCTGGTCGCCTCGCTCGCTCGGTCCGTCGGGGTGGTGGCCGGGACCGTGGTGGTGGGTGCGGCGGGGGGCTGCGGCCGACCGTGCCCACTCCGGGCGGTCAGGCTTGATCCCTGCGTGGGCACGGTCGGCCGCAGCCCCGTGCCCTGGGTCTCCGCGTGCTGGCAACGGCTTCGGGCCCCGGCCCGGGCGGTCGTCAGGGCGGCGACCTCGGGCCAGTCTGTGGTCAGCGCGGCGGCCTCGGCCCAGGCGGTCGTCAGCGCGGCGGCTGCCCCGGCCGGATCCCCGGCGCGCAGGATCGCGCCCTGCACCGCCACGCCCGCCGCGCCCGCCGTCAGGCAGGCGCGCACCTGCTCCGGGGTCTCGATGCCGCCGAGGGCGAGGACCGGCACGGGGCTGAACCGGATCAGCTCGCCGAGCCGCCGGGCCCCCAGGGGCGGGCCGTAGCCGGGCTTCGACCTGCTCGGGTACACCGGGGAGAGGGTCGCGTAGTCCTCGGTGGTCAGCCGCGCCAGCTCGGCCGCGTCGTGGCAGGACCGGCCGACGAGCCACGGGCGGGCACGACCGGCGGGGCCGGGGCGGTCGGCGGGGCCGGGGCAGCCGGGGCGGTCGGCGGGGCCGGCGCGGTAGACCGTTTCGGGGCGGGTCGAGACGGGGCGGTCGGCCGGGTCGGTGGGGGCGTGGCCGGTCGGGTCGGTGGGGGCGTGGCCGGTCGGGTCGCGGCGCGGCGGCGGGTAGGGGCCGGCGGCCGGGAGGTGCACGGCGTCGCCACCGAGCGGGTCGGGGCCCGCCACGACCAGGGTGCCGCCGGCCTCGGCGAGGATCGGGCGCAGCTCGGCGGCGAGCGCGGCCCGCTCGGCGCGGGGCAGGCCCTTCTCCCGCAGCACCACCCAGCGCACTCCCCCGGCGACGGCACCCGCCACCACCCGCACGAGCTCCCCCGGCCCGGCCCCTCCCGTGGCGTCTCCTCCCCGATCGGCCAGCAGGACGACGCCGCACGGCGTCGGCGACGAGATCTTGGAAGAATCCGGCCCCTGGAGGGGCCGTTCCCTTCCAAGATCCGCGGGGGGTAGGGCGGGGGGTGGGGTCACAGGTCGGGCCTTCCCTCGTCGGGGGTGGAGGGCAGGGCGTGGAAGCGGCGGGGGATGCGGCCCGCCCCGGCCGCCAGGCGGCCCGCCCCGACCGCGTACCGCATCGCGGTGGCCATCGCGACCGGGTCGGCGGCCCGGGTGACGGCGCTGGCCAGCAGCACGGCGTCGCAGCCCAGCTCCATGGCGAGCGCCGCGTCGGACGCGGTGCCGATCCCCGCGTCGAGGATCACCGGCACGTCGACGCCCTGCCGGATCAGGCGGATGTGGTGCGGGTTGTTCACGCCCAGGCCGGAGCCGATCGGCGCGCCCGCCGGCATCACCGCCGCGCAGCCGACGTCGGCGAGCCGCCGGGCCAGGATCGGGTCGTCCGACGTGTACGGCAGCACGGTGAACCCGTCCGCGACCAGGATCTCGGCGGCGCGCAGCAGCTCCACCCCGTCGGGCAGCAGCGTGCGCTCGTCGCCGATCACCTCCAGCTTCACCCAGTCCGTGTCGAACGCCTCGCGGGCCAGGTGGGCCACCTTCACCGCCTCGCCGGCCGTGTAGCAGCCGGCCGTGTTCGGCAGCAGCCGCACCCCGCACCGCTCCAGCAGCTCCAGCAGCCCGCCGCCCATGGCGGGGGCGGTGTCGACGCGGCGCAGCGCGAGCGTCACCAGCTCGGTGCCGGACGCCCGGATCGCCTGCTCCAGCGCGTGCAGGCTGGCCGCGCCGCCGGTGCCGAGGATCAGCCGGGACCCGAACGTCACGCCGCCCAGCTCGAACGCGAAGCCCTCGTGGGACATGCCGTCACCCGCCCTGGGCGGCGCTGAGCACCTCGACGTGGTCGCCGTCGCGCAGCGGGGTCCCCGGCCAGCCGCCGCGCGGCACGACCTCGCCGTTGACCGCGACGGCGAGGCCGCGCCGCTGATCGGTGACCAGGCCGACCAGGTCGGCCACGGTCGCTCCGGCGGGCAGGGTACGCCCGGTGCCGTTCACCGTCAGTTCCATGTGGGTGCTCCTCCTCGGATGCGTCCTCGGCCCGCCACCGGTGACGGGACGCGCCGGGCCGGACGCGATCGGTCAGGCCGGCGGCGGCCCGGCCGGACCAGTGGCGCGGCTCGGTGCGCGGCTCGGTGCGCGGCTCGGTGCGCGGCTCGCGGACCGGTGGCGCGGGTCGGTGGCGCGGGTCGGTCGGGTGGTCGGGTCGGTCGGGTCGACGGCGGTCAGTCGGACCGGCGTTGGCCGGCGAACCGCTCGGGGGTGAAGGGGGCGAGCAGCGGATCCACCGCCGGGGAGCCCGCCTGCCCGGTGACGATCAGGTCGGTGACGAGGTCGGCGGTGACCGGGGTGAGCACGATGCCGTGCCGGTGGTGGCCGGTGGCGGCGAGCACGCCGGGCCGGCCGGGCAGCGGCCCGATGACCGGCCTGTTGTCGGGGGTGCCGGGGCGCAGCCCGGCGGTCGCCTCGACCAGGTCGTACTCGGCCAGCTCGGGGACGAGATCCACGGCGGCGCGGAGCAGCCGCAGCACCGCCCCGGCGGTGACGTCGGTGTCGGCGCGTTCCTCGACGGTCGCGCCGACCACCACCTCCCCGCTGGAGCGGGGCACCAGGTAGACGGGTTCGCCGTCGGCGTACCCCCGGAGGACGTGCCGGAAGCCCGGCGGGCCGCCGTCGGGCGCGCGCAGCCGCAGGATCTGGCCCTTGACCGGGCGGACCGGCAGCCCGGTGAGCGCGGCGGCCCCGCAGCCGGCCGCGACGACGGTGACCCGGGCGTCGAGGTCGGACAGCGACCGCACCCCGCCGGCGACGAGGGTCGCGCCGGCCCGCCCGGCGGCGGTGCGCAGCGCCGTGACCAGCCGCCGGGGGTCGACCTGGTGATCGCCGGGGGCGATCGCGCCGCCGCGCACCCGGGTGGCGAGCGCCGGTTCGCGGTCGCGCAGCTCCGACGGGCGCAGCGGGCTGATCGGCAGCCCCAGGTCCCGCTGGTACGACCACAGCCGCCGTGCCTCGGCGAGGTCGTCGCCGGTGAGCCCGACGACGAGGGTGCCCTCGGTGCGGTACCCGAGGTCGACGCCGCTGGCGGCGGTCAGCTCGGCGGCGAACGCGGGCCAGCGGGCGGCCGAGGCGACCAGCAGCGCGGTCAGCTCCCGTTCGCCGAAGTAGGACTCGGCGACCGGCGACAGCATCCCGGCGGCGACGTGGGACGCGCCCGCCCCGGGGGCCGGGTCGTGCACGGTGACGCGCAGCCCGCGCGCCGCGCACCGCCACGCCACGGCCAGCCCGACGGCCCCGCCCCCCACCACCGCCACGTCGGTAAGGAAGGGCCCCCTGTTAACGCTTTCTGTATAGGAAGGGTCCCTTCCTAACATGTCAGCTCCCCCGGACGCCGCAGCGCCGCCGGACACCCCGGCGCCGGCTAGCACGTCAGCGCCCCGAGCAGCTCGGCGGTGGCGCGCGCCGGATCGGCGGCGGCGGAGAGCGCCCCGACCACCGCCACCCCGTACGCCCCGGCGGCGCGCAGCGCCGGGACACCGGCGGCGGTCACCCCGCCGATGGCGATCACCGGCACCGCCACGGCCCCGGCCACGGCGCGTACCCCGGCGGGGCCTATCGGGTCCGGCAGCCCCGCCTTGGTGTCGGTGGCGTGGCAGGGGCCGACGCCGAGGTAGCTGGCCCCGCCGGCCACCGCCTCGGCGGCCGGTCCCGGTGACCGGGCGGTCGCGCCGAGCACCGCGGTGGGGCCGAGGATCCGGCGGGCCGCCGGGACGGGCAGGTCGTCCGCGCCGACGTGGCCGCCGGCGGCGCCGACCGCGAGCGCCACGTGCAGCCGGTCGTTGACCAGGCACGTCGCCCCGTACGGGGCGCACAGGGCGACCGCCCGCCGGGCGAGGTCGTACGCCTCGCGGTCGGTGGCGTCGTCGGTGACCCGGACCTGGACGACCAGCTCGGCGCGGGCCACCGGCAGGGCGGCGCGCAGCACGGCGAGGGGGTCGCGCCCCGGCCGGGTGTCGGTGATCAGATGCAGTCGTCCAAGGGACGGCACGGCAACTCTCCTCCCTGCGCCGGCATTACCCGGATCAGGTTCGACGGTCGGGGGCTCCAGCCCCCCTCTCAGCCCGGTGCACCGGGCTCCCGTGGGTTACTTCCGTGTCACCGTACGACGGATCGGTCGATCCGCCAAGGGATCCGACCGGTGGTCCAGACCACGATCAACCGGCCGGCGAGCCACTTCTCCCCATTCCTCCGCATGCGCCGGATAGGCCGATCGCCGATACCGAATCGTTACACGCCGACGCCTTGCCGGAAACGAGTCCAGCGGCGCTAATTTGTTCAACCGATCGACATATTTCGGCGCGTGGCCTCGGCGTGGCCCGCACCGACCTACCGGTGAGCGGCCCTGGCGTGGTCGTCCACCCCGATCCGACCGGTGGACGGCCCTGGCGTGACCGCCCACCGACCACCGGCACGCGGCCCCCTCGCGTGCCGGTCCGACCGGCGCGGGCCCAGGCCCGCGCCGACGTTACAGGTGCCCGGGCGCTGGTCCGACCCGGCACCCGCACCGACCGGGGACGGTCTGCGGCGAAGTCGTCCCCGAGCCCACCACTGTCCAGCTCGGACAAAAGGAGCATGGAGTGTCTCCATCCCGCCGCCGCCGCATACCTCGCGGCATCCTCAGTTCCTCACTTCTCAGCCTGTCCCTCGTCGCCACCGGCCTGGTCGCCGGCACCCCCGCCCAGGCGGCACCGGCCGCCGCGCAGGCGGCGCCCCTGGCGGCGGCCCCCGTGGCGGCCGCCGCCACGGACCCGTTCTCGGTGCTCGTCTTCTCCAAGACCGCCGCCTTCCGGCACGACGCGATCCCGGCCGGCATCGCCGCGATCCAGAAGCTCGGGACCGACAACGGCTTCACCGTCGACACGACCGAGGACGGCGCCGCGTTCAACGACGCCAACCTCGCGAAGTACCAGGCCGTGATCTGGCTGTCGACCACCGGTGACGTCCTCACCGCCGACCAGCAGGCCGCGTTCGAGCGCTACATCCAGGCCGGCGGCGGCTACGCCGGCGTCCACGCCGCGTCGGACACCGAGTACGACTGGCCCTGGTACGGCAAGCTGGTCGGCGCGTACTTCTCCAACCACCCGGCCAACCAGCAGGCCACCGTCAAGGTCGAGGACCACGCCCACCCGTCCACGGCCACGCTGCCGGACAAGTGGTCCCGGTTCGACGAGTGGTACAACTTCCGGACCAACCCGCGCGCCAACGTGCACGTCCTGGCCAGCCTGGACGAGAAGTCCTACACCCCGGGCACCGGCGCGATGGGCGCCGACCACCCGACCGCCTGGTGCCAGGACTACGACGGCGGCCGGGCCTGGTACACCGGCGGCGGCCACACCCAGCAGTCGTACCAGGAGCCCGAGTTCCTGGCCCACCTGCTCGGCGGCATCCGCACCGCCGCGGGCGTGGAGAAGGCCGACTGCGGCGCCTCGAAGACCTCGAACTTCGACAAGGTGACGCTGGACAGCAACACCAACAACCCGATGGAGCTGGACATCGCTCCGGACGGTCGGGTGTTCTACGCCGAGCGTGACGGCCGGGTGCAGATCATCAAGCCGGACACCGGCAACACGGTCACCGCGACCAAGCTGGACGTCTTCACCGGCAACGAGGACGGCCTGCTCGGCCTCCGCCTCGACCCGGACTTCGCCACCAACAAGTGGATCTACCTGTACTACGCGCCGGCCGGTGGCGGCCCCCGCAACTACCTGTCCCGGTTCACCGTCAACGGTGACGCCATCGACAAGGCCACCGAGAAGGTCGTCCTCCAGGTCGACACGCAGCGCAACACCTGCTGCCACGCCGGCGGCAGCATGACCTTCGACTCGAAGGGCAACCTGTACCTGGCCACCGGTGACAACACCAACCCGTTCGAGTCGAGCGCCTTCACGCCGATCGACGAGCGGGCCGGCCGGCAGGACTACGACGCGCAGCGCAGCGCCGGCAACACCAACGACCTGCGCGGCAAGGTGATCCGGATCCACCCGGAGGACGACGGCACCTACACGATCCCCACGGGGAACCTGTTCGCGCCGGGCACCGCGAAGACCCGCCCCGAGATCTTCGGCATGGGCTTCCGTAACCCGTTCCGGATCGGCGTCGACCAGAAGACCGACACCCTCTACGTCGCCGACTACGGACCGGACGCCAACTCGGCCAACCCGGACCGCGGCCCCGAGGGCCTGGTGGAGTGGAACATCGTCGCCACCGCCGGCAACTACGGCTGGCCGTACTGCACCGGCAACAACAAGGCGTACAACGACTACACCTTCCCGAACGGGCCGAGCGGGGCGAAGTTCAACTGCGCCGCGCCGGTGAACGACTCGCCGAACAACACCGGCCTGACGAACCTGCCGCCGGCCATCCCGGCGACCGTGGACTACGGCTACGCGGGCGACCCGCGCTTCCCCGAGATCGGCGGCGGCGGCGCCCCGATGGGCGGCCCGGTCTACCGGTACGACGCCGACAGCACGTCGGACCGCAAGTGGCCGGCGTACTACGACGGCAAGGCGCTGCTCGGCGAGTGGAACCAGTCGAAGATGTACACGATGCAGGTCAGCCAGGACGGCAAGTCGCTGATCGACATCAACCAGTTGCTCACCGGCATGACCATGGTCCGCCCGATGGACTTCGAGTTCGGGCCGGACGGCGCGCTCTACATGATCGAGTGGGGCAGCGGCTTCGGCGGCAACAACGACAACTCCGGCGTCTACCGGATCGACTACACCGCCGGCTCCCGGGCCCCGATCGCCCAGGCCAGCGCCGACCCCACCTCCGGGCCCGCGCCGCTGACCGTGAACTTCTCCAGCGCCGGTTCCCGCGACCCCGACGGCGGCGCGCTGACCTACTCCTGGGCGTTCGGTGACGGGCAGACCTCGACCGAGGCGAACCCGACGCACACCTACGCCACCGCCGGCGACTACACCGCCCAGCTCACCGTCACCAACCCCGCGGGCCGTACCGCCGTGGCGAACGTGCCGGTGACGGTCGGCAACACCGCCCCGACGGTGACCATCGAGTTCCCGCCGAACGGCGGCTTCTTCGAGTGGGGCGACCAGGTCAACTACACGATCAAGGTGACCGACCCGGAGGACGGCACCATCGACTGTGACCGGGTCCAACTCCAGGTGCTGCTCGGCCACGACGAGCACGCCCACCCGCTGGAGCAGCACACCGGCTGCACCGGCACCGTGCAGACCTCGCTGGCCTCCGGCCACGGCGCGGAGGCGAACGTCTTCGGCGTCTTCGAGGCGACCTACACCGACAAGGGCGGCGCCGGCGGCGCCGGCGAGCTGACCGGCCGGGCGATCGAGCAGCTCCAGCCCAAGCGCAAGCAGGCCGAGTACTTCACCGCCACCGGCCGGGCCCCCGGCAGCACCGGCGGCGGCGACCCGGGTGTGCAGAAGGAGACCACCACCGACACCGCCGGTGGCAACCAGAACATCGGCTTCATCGAGGACGGTGACTGGTGGTCGCTCGCCCCGGCCAGCCTGACCGGCATCGACTCGATCCGCTTCCGGGTGGCCTCGGAGGTCCAGGGCGGGCGGATCGAGGTCCGCTCGGGCACGGTCGACGGCCCGCTGGTCGCGACCGCGAACGTGCCGGGCACGGGCGGCTGGCAGCAGTTCGTCGACGTGACCGCCCCGGTCACCGGCACGGCTGAGGGCACGCTCTACTTCCTCGCCAAGGACCCGGCCGGCGGCACCGGCTCGCTGTTCAACGTCAACTGGATGGACTTCATCGGCCGGGGCGTCACCGAGAACGCGCCGCCGCAGGTCAGCGCCACGGCGACGCCGACCACCGGCACCGCGCCGGTCACCGTCGCCTTCGACGGCACGGCCACCGACGCCGAGGGCGACACCCCGCTGACGTACGCCTGGGACTTCGGCGACGGCAAGACGGCGTCGACCCTCGACGCCACCCACACGTACACCGTGCCGGGCACCTTCACCGCCACCCTGACGGTGACCGACGCCCGGGGCGCGAAGGCGTACGTGACCGTCCCGGTGAAGGTGGAGGCGGCCAACACGTCCTGCTTCGGGGCGCGTTCGGACGACTTCGTCGGCACCAGCCTGGACAAGGACCGCTGGACCGTGGTCCGGGAGAACCAGCTCTACTCGGTCTCGGGCGGGTCGCTGCGGCTGCCCACCGCCTCCGGTGACCTGTACGGCACGACCAACGGCGCCACCAACCTGGTCCTCCAGCCCGCACCCAGCGGATCCTGGCAGGCCACCACGAAGGTCACGCTGCCCGTCACCGCCAACTACCAGCAGGCCGGCCTGCTGATCTACGGCGACGACGACAACTACGCCAAGCTGGACCTGCTCTACTCCGGCTCCCGCCGGGTGGAGTTCATCCGGGAGACGGCCGGGTCGCCCCGCAACGAGGGGGCGGACGCCACCGCCGCGCCGGCCGGTGACACCGTCTGGCTGCGGATGACCAGCGACGGCACCAACCTGACGGCGGAGATGTCCGGCGACGGGACGACGTTCACCCCGGTCGGCCGGTCCGCCGCGCTCGCCGGGATCAGCAACCCCCGGATCGGTCTGTTCGCCCTCAACGGCGCCACCACCGCGCCGGTGGTGGACGCGGCATTCGACTTCTTCCAGGTCACGCCCGACGAGCCGGCCGGCCCGGTCGACCCGTCGGACGAGTTCGGCGGCACCGCGCTCGACAAGTGCCGCTGGAACGCGATCCTGCGGGAGGACGCGGCCACCTACCGGGTGACCGGCGGGGCGCTGCAGATCGACGTGCCGAAGGGTGACATCTACGGCACCAGCAACACCGGCCCGACGAACTTCATCCTCCAGACCGCGCCGTCCGGCGACTGGACCCTGGAGACGAAGGTCGACGGCAGCCTGCTGGCCGAGCAGTACCAGCAGGCGGGTCTGATCGTCCACGCCGACGACGACAACTACGTCAAGTTCGACTACATCGTGGACAACCAGGCCGGTCAGGCCGTCTCCCGGCGGATCGAGTTCCGCGGCGAGGTCGCCGGGGTGACGCAGAACCCGCAGCCGCAGGTCTCCAACCTGACCTCGGGCGTGTGGCACCTGCGGCTCGCCCGGGCCGGTGACACCTTCACCGCGTCGTACTCGGCCGACGGGCAGGAGTGGACGACCTTCGAGACGCTGACGAACACCGCCGTCGGGGCCACCCCGAAGATCGGTCTGTTCACTCTCGGGGCCAACGCGGCCACGTCGAAGACGGCGTCGTTCGACTACTTCCGCCTCTCCACCAAGACCGCCGACACGGCCGCGCCGGTGACCACCGCCACGGTCTCCGGCACCCCGACCGAGGGCTGGCACAACGCGCCGGTCACGGTCACGCTCGCGGCGGCCGACGAGGCCGGCGGCAGCGGGGTGGCCTCCACCGAGTACCAGCTCGACGGGGCCACGACGTGGACCGCGTACACCGAGCCGGTGCAGGTCACCGGTGACGGCGCGCACGAGGTGCGGTTCCGGTCGACCGACAAGGCCGGCAACGTGGAGGAGGCCAAGAAGGTCAACGTCAAGATCGACGCCACCGCGCCGGTCAGCTCGGCGGCGTTCGCCCCGGCGAACGACGACGGCTGGCACGCCGGCACCGTCCCGGTGGTGCTCACCTCCACCGACGCCGGTTCCGGGGTCAAGAAGCTGGAGTGGTCGCTCGACGGCGGGGCCTGGACGGCGTACACCGAGCCGGTCGAGGTGACCGGGAACGGCTCGCACGAGCTGCTCTACCGGGCCACCGACGCCGCCGGCAACGCGGAGGCGCTCAAGTCGGCCGTCGTGAAGATCGACGGTGACAAGCCGACGCTGCTGGTCTCCGGCATCGCCGACGGCCAGCTCTACGGCGACAGCCAGGACGTGCGGATCTCGTGGCAGTCTGTCGACCCGACCTCCGGCATCAAGACGATGTCCGGCACGTTGGACGGCAAGACGTACGCCAGCGGCACCCTGCAGCCCATGTACGAGCTGCCGCTCGGCCTGCACGAGCTGGTCGTGACCGCGACCGACAAGGCGGGCAACTCCACCACCTCGACGGTCCGGTTCTACGTCACCACCTCGTTCCGGGACATGCAGAACCTGCTGGACCGGTTCAAGGCGACCGGACGACTCTCCAACGTGGCGCACCGCAAGCTGTCCAACAAGCTGGACGCGGTGCGGGCCTCCGAGGCGGAGGGCAACGACAAGCGGGCGGTGCAGCAGTTGACCGCCTTCAAGGCGTTGGCCACCGATGCCGCGCTGGTGACCGACACGGACGTCCGGGACGTGCTGGTCCGTGACGCCGACGCCATGATCGTCCGGCTCGGCGGCGCGGCCACCAAGGCCGGCGTCAAGGCGAACGACAACAAGTCGGTCGACGGGGCGGGCCGGCTCGGCACCGACCCCACCCGGATCGCCGAGGGCGGTTCGCTGTAACGGAAGACGGGGCCGCTCCCGCCGTGCACCACGACGGCGGGGGCGGCCCCACCCGAACCGAACGAGTGGAGCACGTGTGATGCGTACCCTCAGGATCCTCGCCGCCGCGCTCGTCGCGGCGTGCCTGGTGGCGCTGCCGGCGGGCCCGGCGGCGGCGCACGGCGGAAAGCTCAAGCTGTCGGTGGGCGGCGACGGGGCCGGCGGGGTCACGGTGCTCGCCGTCTACTCCGACGGTCACCGACTGGACCAGCCGGTGCGGCTGACCCTCACCGCCAAGGGCGAGGGCGACCGGACGGCCGGGCCGGTGCAGCTCGAAATGGCCGGGGAGGGGCAGGGCTTCTACTCCAGCGGCCCGCTGCTCTCCCCCGGCCGCTGGCGGGTGACGGTCACCGCGCCGGCCCCGTACAAGACGTCGGCGACCGCGACGGTGCAGGCGCGCGCCGCCCAGACGCCGCCCGCGCCCCGGCCCGTCGCCGTGCAGGCCGGGCCGGAGGAGCGGGACCGGTCGGGGGGCGGCTGGTGGACGTACGCGGCCGGCGGGCTCGTCGCCGTCGCGCTGCTGGCGGCGGTGCCGCTGCTGCTCGTGCGCCGACGTCGGCCGGCCGGGCCGGGAGGACCGACGGCCTGACCGGGCCGACAGCCGGACCGGGCCGACAGCCGGACCGGGCCGACAGCCGGACGAGGGACGCCGGGGCGAACCGCCCCCGGCGTCCCTCGTCGTTTCGCCCCTCGCCGTCTCCGCGATCGGCGTTGTTCCCCGACCCGGCTCAGAGGACGGCGTCGAGCGCGGCCAGGTCGTCGTCGCCGGGCTGCCACGCGCCGGCACCGGCGTTGGCGCGCACCTGCTCGGGGGTGGTGGCCCCGGCGATGACCGAGGTCACCGCGGGCCGGGCGGCCAGCCCGCCGATGGCCACCTGGAGCATGGTGAGCCCCCGCTCGGCGGCGTACGCCCCGATCGCCTCGATGGTGTCCCAGCGCGCGGCGGCGAGACGCTCGGCGTACCGGCCGCCGCCGGAGAGCCGGCTGCCGGCCGGGGCGGCCTCCCCGCGCCGGTACTTGCCGGTGAGCAGGCCGTTCGCCAGCGGGAAGAACGGCAGCAGGCCCAGGCCGAAGCGCTCGCACGCGGGAACGACCTCGGCCTCGACGCCCCGCTCCAGCAGCGAGTAGTGGTTCTGCGCGCTGACGAACCGGGTGTGCCCGTTGGACGAGGCCACCCAGTCGGCGTCCGCGATCTGCCACCCGGCGAAGTTGGAGTTCCCCAGGTAGCGCACCTTGCCGGCGCGCACCAGGTCGTCGAGGGCAGCGAGGGTCTCGTCGATCGGGGTGCCCGGGTCGGGCGCGTGCATCTGGTACAGGTCGATGTGGTCGGTGCCCAGCCGCCGCAGCGACGCCTCGACCGCGCGGGCGATGTAGCGCCGCGAGCCCCGGGCGCCGAAGTCGGCCCCGTTGGCCCCCTGCATGTCCATGCCGAACTTGGTGGCCAGCACCACCTCGTCGCGGCGGCCCTTGAGCGCCTGGCCGAGCAGCTCCTCGGAGGCGCCCTGCGGCTCGCCGTAGATGTCGGCGGTGTCGAACAGGGTGATGCCGGCGTCGAGCGCCGCGTCGACCACCGCCCGGGTGCCGTCGAGGTCGAGCTTGCGGCCGAAGTTGTTGCAGCCGATGCCCACCACGGACACCACGAGCCCGGAGTCGCCCAGCCGGCGGTACGTCATCTCAGTCACGCGCCAACCCTATGCCAGGTGCAAGGAAGGGCCCCTTCTACACCGTTATGCGTTAACAGGGGGCCCTTCCTTGCACCGCTCACACGTCCCAGACCGGCTCCGGGGTCTCGGTCACCTCGCCGTCCCTGCCGAACAGCAGGAAGCGGTCGAAGGAGCGGGTGAACCAGCGGTCGTGGGTCACCGCGATCACCGTGCCCGCGAACGCCGCGAGGCCGGCCTCCAGCGCCTCCGCGCTGGCCAGGTCCAGGTTGTCGGTCGGCTCGTCGAGCAGCAGCAGCGTCGCCCCGGACAGCTCCAGCAGCAGCACCAGGAAGCGGGCCTGCTGGCCGCCGGAGAGGGTGCCGAACCGCTGGTCGCCCTGCCCGGCCAGCTCGTACCGGCTCAGCGCGGCCATCGCCGCGTGCCGGTCCATCCCGGCCCGGTGGTCGTCGCCGCGCCACAGGATCTCGACCAGGGTCTTCTGCATCAGCTCGGGCCGGTCGTGGGTCTGCGAGAAGTGGCCGGGGCGGACCCGCGCGCCGAGCCGCACCACCCCGTCGTGCGCCACCGCGGCCAGCGCGCCGGCCCCGTCGACCGGGCCGTTGGCCGGGTCCGGGTCGGTGCCGCCCCGGGCCAGCAGCCGCAGGAAGTGCGACTTGCCGGTGCCGTTGGCCCCGAGCACCGCGACCCGGTCGCCGAACCAGATCTCCAGGTCGAACGGGTAGGTCAGGCCGTCCAGCTCAAGCTGCTCGGCGACCACCGCGCGTTTGCCGGTCCGCCCGCCGGTCAGGCGCATCCGGATGTCCTGGTCCTTCGGCGGTACGGGCGGCGGCCCGGCCTCCTCGAACTTGCGCAGCCGGGTCTGCGCGGCCTGGTACCGCGACGCCAGCCCGTCGTTGTACGCGGCCTTCTGCTTGTACATCAGCATCAGCTCGCGCAGCTTCTGGTGTTCCTCGTCCCAGCGGCGGCGCAACTCGTCGAGGCGGGCGTGCCGGGCCGTCCTCGCCTCGTGCCAGCTGGCGAAGCCGCCCGGGTGCACCCAGGCGCTGCCGCCCTCGACGGCGACCACCCGGTCGGCGGTGCGGGCCAGCAGCTCCCGGTCGTGCGAAACGTAGAGCACCGACTTGGCCGACTCGCGCAGCCGGTCCTCCAGCCACCGCTTGCCGGGCACGTCGAGGAAGTTGTCCGGCTCGTCGAGCAGCAGCACCTCGTCGGGGCCGCGCAGCAGCAGTTCGAGGGCGAAGCGCTTCTGCTGGCCGCCGGAGAGGGTACGCACCGGGCGCTCCCGGGCCACCTCCCAGGGCGCGTCGAGGACGATCGTCGCGACGGTGTCGAAGACGACCTCGGCGTCGTACCCGCCGGCCTCGCCCCAGGCGGCGAGCGCGTCCGCGTACGCGAGCTGGGCCTTGGCGGCGGCGTCGCCGAGCGTGCCGCGCAGCTCGGCCGCCCGCATGGCCGCCTCGGTCTCGGTGAGCCGGCGGCCGGCGTCGCGCAGCGCCGGCGGGGCGAGCGACAGGGCCAGGTCGGCGAGGGTGGAGTCGTCGCCGATCATGCCGATGAACTGGCGCATCACGCCGAGCCCGCCGGAGCGGGCGATCCCGCCGCTGCGCACGGGCAGGTCGCCGGCGACCATCCGCAGCAGCGTCGTCTTGCCCGCGCCGTTCGGCCCGACCAGGGCGACCTTGGCCCCCTCACCGACCCGGAACGACACGTCGGTGAAGAGCTCCCGGCCGTCGGGGAGGATGTGCCCGACGGCTGCCACGTCCACGTATCCCACCCGGGCATCCTGCCTGAGCGGGCCGGCCCGGCGACAGCCGATTACCGGTGCGCAGGTCAGCGGGTGACCCGCAGCACCCGGTAGCCCTTCTGACTGGCGTGCCGGCCCACCTGCCAGCCCTGCTCGGTCAGCCAGCGGTGCAGCGAGTCGCCGCCGAGGTGCCGGGCGACCACCAGCCAGGCCACGCCGTCGGGGGCGAGCCGGGGCAGCCAGCGCAGCAGCAGCTCGTGCAGGCCCTCCTTGCCGATGCGGATCGGCGGGTTGGACCAGAGCTGGGCGAACGTCACGTCGGCCGGCACGTCGTCGGGGGCGGCGACCCGGACCCGGTCGGCCGCGCCGACCCGCTCGGCGTTGGCGGCGGCGAGCGCCCGGGCCCGCTCGTTGACGTCGACGGCCCAGACGGTGGCCGCCGGGGCGCTGCCGGCCAGCACGCAGGCGATCGGGCCGAAGCCGCAGCCCAGGTCCAGCAGGTCGCCGGCGGCGTCGGGGGCCGGCAGGTCGGCCTTGCGCAGCAGCACGGCGGTGCCGGGGTCGAGGCGGGCGGCGGAGAAGACCCCGCCGGCCGAGGTCAGCGTGTAGTCGCGCCCGGCGACGGTGAACTCGACCTCCCGGGGGCGGGCGGCGGTTCCGGGTTCAGCGGTGAAGTAGTGGTCGCCGGTCACGCCCGGCATTCTCGCACTGGTGTCGCCGTCCGCCGGGCGGGGTCTCGGGCGGCGTGTGGGGCGCGGCCGGCGTGCCCACCGGCGGCGGCCGGCGGACCTGCCACAGTTTCCGGGTATTACCCCCTAAAGGGACAATAGCCCCTAGTCTGGGTCGCATGGTGTATCGGTACGAGTCCGATGAGGACGCTTTCGAGGGGCACCCCGGGTCGGGGTCGGACCTGTCGGTGGCCTGGAACCGCCCGCCCGCCCGTACCGGGCCCGCGCCGTCCCGCTTCCCGACGCCGTCGCTGCCCCGGACCAGCCGGATCGCGCTGCCCGCGGCCGCCCCGCCCCCGCCCCCGGCGGCGGCCTACCCGCCGCCCCCGGCCGCGCACCGACCCGCCCCGCCGGCCGGCGGGTACGCCACCACGCAACCGCTGCACCTGCCCCGGTCCCGGCGCGCCCGGGACAACGGCCGCCACGGCGCCCGGCTCTGGCAGGTGGTGTTCGGCGGGGCGGCGGTCCTGGCGCTGTTCGCCCTCTGCGGGCTCGGCGGTGCCGCGCTGCTGGCCGACCGGGCCACCGACCCCCAGGTCGCGCCGAGCCCGCCGGCCGCCGCCGCCCCGTCGCCGTCCGCGACCGAACGGCAGGACATCGACTCCCGGGACACCGACTCCGCTCCCCTGACGGTCAAGGAGGTCTTCCCCGGCCGGCAGGTCACGGTCGACGACGGCGCGGAGCCGTACCAGGTGCTCAAGACCCAGTCCAGCGGAAGCTGCGCGCTCGCCGCCAGCGGCGAGGTGGCGGACCTGCTCGCCACGCTCGGCTGCAACCAGGTGGTCCGGGCGAGCCTGCGCTCCCCCGACGGGGAGCACCTGCTCACCGCCGGGCTGTTCAACCTCACCGACAAGGCCACCGCACAGCGCGTCCGGGACCGGCTGCGGCAACTGCTCGACGATCGGGAGGGCCGCTTCCGTGGCCTGCCGGCCGGGGACGACACCGAGGCGCTGACCGAGGCCCCGGCCCGGGTCGGCTGGCAGGTACGCGGCCACTACCTCGCGTACTGCCTCGTGGTCCGCGCCGACGGCGAGCCGGTGAAGGCCGCCGACCCGGCGGTACGCGAGATCCTCTTCGACCTGATCGAGACGCACCTCACCAAGGGGGTGCTGGAGCGCCGGGCCACCGGCGGCAGCGCCGAGCAGCCGACGGCCACCCCCAGCGAGAGCGACAACGACAGCGACGAGAACGACAGCGAGAACGACTGAAACGACAGCGAGAACGACTGAGGCGACGGCGGGAACGGCCGGGGCGGCTCTCAGCCCTCGACGGCGAGCCCGCCCGTGGGGACGCGGAGCCGGCGGGTCGCCTCGGCGCGGCGGGCGTACTCGGCCGGGTCCTCGGGATAGCCGACGGCGACCAGCGTGAGCCCGTGCGCCGGGGCCACCGTCACCTCGCTGGACCGCTCCCGCCGGGTCAGCAGGCTGCCCGGCCACTGCACCGGACGCCGCCCGTCCCCCGCCACCAGCATCGCCCCGACCAGGCTGCGCACCATCGCCTGACAGAACGCGTCGGCCTGGACGGTGGCGACCAGCAGCCCGTCGGGGTCGCGCCGCCAGTCCAGCCGGGTCACCTCGCGCAGGGTGGTGGCGTGCTCCTTGCGCCGGCAGTACGCGGCGAAGTCGTGCTCCCCCACCAGCCCCGCCGCGGCGGCGTTGAGCAGGTCGAGGTCGAGCGGCCTCGGCCAGGCCAGCACCTCGTGCCGGCGCAGCGGCTCGGCCCCGAACGGCGCGTCGGTCACCCGGTACTCGTAGCGCCGGTAGGTCGCCGAGAACCGGGCGTCGAAGTCCGCCGGCACCGGCGTCATCGCCCGCACCCGCACGTCGGTGGGGAGCAGCCGGGCCAGCCGGCGCAGCAGCCGTCCCTCGTGCTCACGCCACACGGCGGCCGGCAGGTCGAGGTGGCAAACCTGACCGGTGGCGTGCACCCCGGCGTCGGTCCGCCCGGCCACGGTCAGCCCCGTCGCCACGCCCGCGCCGAGGACCAGGTCCAGGGTCTCGGCGAGCACCCCGGCCACCGTCCGCCGGGTCGGCTGGGCCGCCCAGCCGGAGAAACCCGTCCCGTCGTACGCGACCGACAGCCGCAGCCGGACCCGCTCGTCCACCTCGTACCTCCTCACGGGTCGGGCCCGGCACCCCAGGAAGGGATGCCGGGCCCGACGGTGCTGCCGTTTGCTCAGGCCTTGTTCTCGGTGCCCTCGGCGGCCTCGTCGCTGTCCTCGCGGGCGGCGGCGGTGTCACCGGACGCCGACACCGGCGCCTCGGAGTCCTGGTCGGCCTGGGCCGACGCCGGGGTCTCCTCGGCCGGGGCGAGCGCCTCGACCTTGTCCTGCTGCGCGGCCTTGCGGGCGGCGGTCTTCTTGTTCGCCTTCGGCTCGGCGGCCTGGAGCTCCTCGACCAGCTCGATGATCGCCATCGGGGCGTTGTCGCCCTTGCGCGGGCCGGTCTTCACGATCCGGGTGTAGCCACCCGGACGGTTGGCGTACCGGGGCGCGATCTGGTCGAACAGGGAGTAGACCACGTCCTTGTCCTTGACGACGCCCAGCACCCGCCGACGGGAGGCGAGGTCGCCCCGCTTGGCCTTGGTGATGAGCTGCTCGGCCAGCGGACGCAGCCGCCGGGCCTTCGTCTCGGTGGTCTTGATCTTGCCGTGCTGGAACAGCGCGGTGGCCAGGTTGGCCAGCATCAGCCGCTCGTGCGCGGGGCTGCCGCCGAGGCGGGGGCCCTTGGTGGGCGTGGGCATGCTTGGTGCTCCTCAGGTGTGGCGGCAGCGCGGACTAGAGCTGCTCGGTCTCGCGGTAGTCGTCGGTGTCGTAGTCGGCCTCGCCGAAGGTGTCCACGACGTGCGCCGGGTCGAAGTTCGGGGCCGAGTCCTTCAGCCCCAGACCCATCCCGGCGAGCTTCATCTTGACCTCGTCGATCGACTTCTGGCCGAAGTTGCGGATGTCGAGGAGGTCGGCCTCGGTGCGCCCGATCAGCTCACCGACGGAGTTGATGCCCTCGCGCTTGAGGCAGTTGTAGGAGCGGACGGTCAGGTCCAGCTCCTCGATCGGCAGGGCCAGGTCCGCCGCGAGCTGCGCGTCCTGCGGGGACGGCCCGATGTCGATGCCCTCGGCGGTCTCGTCCAGCTCCCGGGCCAGCCCGAAGAGCTCCACCAGCGTCGAACCGGCGGAGGCCAGCGCGGTGCGCGGGCCCATCGACGGCTTGGTCTCGACGTCGATGATCAGCCGGTCGAAGTCGGTCCGCTGCTCGACCCGGGTCGCCTCGACGCGGTACGTCACCTTCAGCACCGGCGAGTAGATCGAGTCGACCGGGATCCGGCCGATCTCGGCGCCGGCCTGCTTGTTCTGCGCCGCCGTCACGTAGCCGCGACCCCGCTCGACGGTCAGCTCCATGTCGAGCCGGCCCTTGCCGTTGAGGGTGGCGAGCTTCAGGTCCGGGTTGTGCACCGAGACGCCGGCCGGGGGCTGGATGTCGCCCGCCGTCACGTCGCCCGGGCCCTGCTTGCGCAGGTACATGCTGACCGGCTCGTCGTGCTCGGAGCTGACGCACAGCTCCTTGATGTTCATGACGAGCTCGACCACGTCCTCCTTGACGCCGGGGATCGTGGTGAACTCGTGCAGCACGCCGTCGATCTTGATGGAGGTGACCGCCGCACCCGGGATCGACGACAGCAGCGTGCGCCGCAGCGAGTTGCCCAGGGTGTAGCCGAAGCCCGGCTCCAGCGGCTCGATGGTGAACCGGGAGCGGGTCTCGTTGATCGACTCTTCGGACAGAGACGGTCGCTGGCTGATGAGCATGTCTTCTCTTCTCTTCCGGGACGCCCGCTATTTGACGTCCGCGACACAAACCGTTCCGGTGGCCCGCCCCGCAGGGCGGACCACCGCAACGAGCCCGACTACTTGGAGTAGAGCTCGACGATCAGCTGCTCCTGGACCTGGGTGTCGATCACCTGGCGGGCCGGGAGCGAGTGCACGAGCACCTTCATCTGGCTCGGGATGGCCTCCAGCCACGCCGGAACCGTCTTGGAGCCGGCCTCGGCCTGCGCCACGATGAACGGGGTGAGCTCCTTGCTCTTGCCCCGGACCTCGATGATGTCGTGCTCCTTGACGCGGTACGACGGGATGTCGACCTTCTTGCCGTTCACGGTGAAGTGACCGTGCTTGACCAGCTGGCGGGCCATGTCCCGGGACTTGGCGTAGCCAGCCCGGTAGACCACGTTGTCCAGCCGCGACTCGAGGATCTGCAGGAGGACCTCGCCGGTCTTGGCCTGCTTGGCCACGGCCTCCTCGTAGTAACCGCGGAACTGCTTCTCCAGCACGCCGTAGACGCGGCGGGCCTTCTGCTTCTCACGGAGCTGGAGCAGGTACTCCGTCTCCTTCGTGCGGCCGCGGCCGTGCTGCCCGGGCGGGAACGGCCGGGACTCGAACGGGCACTTCGGGCCATCGCACTTGCTGCCCTTGAGGAACAGCTTCATCTTCTCCCGCCGGCAACGGCGGCAGTCAGCACCGGTGTAACGAGCCATCTCTCTCTAACCTCTCAGACCCGGCGGCGCTTCGGCGGACGGCACCCGTTGTGCGGCTGCGGGGTCACGTCGGAAATCTGACCGACCTCCAGCCCGACGGCCTGCAGCGAACGGATGGCGGTCTCCCGGCCGGAGCCGGGGCCCTTGACGAACACGTCGACCTTGCGCATGCCGTGCTCCATCGCCCGGCGCGCGGCGGCCTCGGCGGCCAGCTGCGCGGCGAACGGGGTCGACTTGCGGGAGCCCTTGAAGCCCACCTGGCCGGCCGAGGCCCAGGAGATGACCGCACCGGTCGGGTCCGTGATGGACACGATGGTGTTGTTGAAGGTGCTCTTGATGTGCGCCTGCCCGTGGGCGACGTTCTTGCGTTCCTTGCGCCGGACCTTCTTGACGGCGGCTCCGGCACGAGCCTTCGGTGGCATAAGTCTGTGCGCTCCTAATTACTTCTTGCCGGGCTTCTTCTTGCCGGCGACGGTCCGCTTCGGGCCCTTGCGGGTGCGGGCGTTGGTCCGCGTCCGCTGGCCACGCACCGGGAGACCACGGCGGTGGCGGATACCGGCGTAGCAGCCGATCTCGACCTTGCGGCGGATGTCAGCGGCGACCTCGCGGCGCAGGTCGCCTTCAACCTTGTAGTTGCCCTCGATGTGGTCGCGGAGCTGGACCAGCTCCTCGTCCGTGAGGTCCCGAGCGCGCTTGTCCGGCGAGATACCGGTCGCGGCCAGCGTCTCCAGGGCACGGGTGCGGCCGACCCCGAAGATGTAGGTGAGCGCGATCTCCATCCGCTTCTCGCGGGGGAGGTCCACGCCGACTAGACGAGCCATGTGCGGGCGTACTCCTTGTGGTTTCCTGGCGGAGGTCTGCACCCGCCCCACCCCGCTCCGGTCGTCCGACCGGCGCCGTGGCGCCGGGAGGAACGACCGCTGCCCGAGCGGGCCCCGGCCTCCGACCGGGGGTCAACCACGCAGGGGTACGCGATGCGCACCGCTCGCGGCTGGGACGAGCTGATGATGTGTTGGCTGGATCTGCGACGCCGGGACCGGACCGACCGGCCGTGGACTCACGGTCGGTCGGGCTGGATCAGCCCTGGCGCTGCTTGTGGCGCGGGTCGCTACAGATGACCATGACCCGGCCGTGCCGGCGGATGACCCGGCACTTGTTGCAGATCCTCTTGACGCTCGGCTTGACCTTCACGGTTGCCTTACTTCCCATCTGGCCCGGAGGCGCGACGACGCGCGACGCCGGACGTCGAGGACGGACACGGGGACTACCCGGCCGTCGTCAGGTCGCTTACTTGTAGCGGTAGACGATGCGCCCGCGGGTCAGGTCGTACGGCGAGAGTTCGACGACGACGCGGTCCTCCGGCAGGATGCGGATGTAGTGCTGCCGCATCTTGCCACTGATGTGAGCCAGCACCTTGTGACCGTTCGCGAGCTCCACCCGGAACATGGCGTTCGGCAGGGGCTCGATGACCCGACCCTCGATCTCGATGGCTCCGTCTTTTTTCGGCATGTCCTCCGCTGTCCTGACGTCGGTTACTCCGGACGGCCCACAACGTCTTACACGGGCCCCGACGGTGATCGGGTGCCCGCGCCAGCCGCGGCTCCGGCCCCACCGAAGCGCAGGGTGGGCATGCCGGAGTGGACGCTGTGCGCCGATCAGAAAGTGTACGCCCGCCTGCGCGCCGCCGCCAAACCGGCCACCCGCCAGGTCACCCGGCCGGGTTACTTCCCGCCCCGCCCGGGGCAGGGAGTGACCGGGGTCACCCCTGCTCGCCGACCGGAGGGGCCACCCGACGGTCAGATCGCCGGCGAGTCGGCGGGCTGGCGGGCGGTCACGAGGTCGCCCAGGCGCGCCCGGCCGCCGTCGAACGCGGTGAGCACCCAGACCCCGTCCGGGAGCAGCGCCATCGAGTGCTCGACGTGCACCGCCATCGACCCGTCCCGGGTGACCACGGTCCAGCCGTCGGCCAGCTCCACCGTCCGGGGCGAGCCCATCGTGATCATCGGCTCGATGGCCAGCGCCAGGCCCGGCACCAGCCGGGGGCCCTTGCCGGGCCGGCCGTGGTTGAGCACGTGCGGGTCCTGGTGCATCTCGGTGCCGATGCCGTGCCCGCCGTACCCGTCGACGATGCCGTACCGGCCGCCCCGGCGGACCGCGTTCTCCACCGCGTGCGAGATGTCGGTGAGCCGGCCCCGGCCGCTGGCCGCCCCGCGCGCCGCCGCGGCGATCCCGGCCCACATCGCGTCCTCGGCCACCGCGGCCATCTTCAGCAGCGCCGGGTCCACCTCCCCCACGCCAACCGTGATCGCCGCGTCGCCGTGCCAGCCATCCAGCACCGCGCCGCAGTCGATCGAGATCAGGTCACCCTCGCGGAGCACCTGGGCCGGCGACGGGATCGCATGCACCACCTGCCCGTTGACCGACGAGCAGATCGAGGCCGGGAAGCCGTGGTAGCCCTTGAACGACGGGACGGCCCCCGCCTCCCGGATGGTCGACTCGGCGATCGCGTCCAGGTCGGCGGTGCTGACCCCGGGGGCCACCGCCTCCCGCATCCGACGCAGCGCCTCGGCCACCACGAGGCCGGCGGCGCGCATCTTCTCGATCTGGTCGGGGGTCTTCAGCTGGATGTCCAGCTGGGGACGACGCATGGGGCCGTTACCTTTCGTCGCGCGGAGCAGCGGGGCACGTCGCACGTACCCCGCTGTTCGCACTCTATCCGCCGGGACCCCGGCGTCCGCCAGTCGCCGGACGACCTTCCGTCAGCCGCAGCGCGGCCGTTCGTCAGCCGCCGTACGAGCGCAGGGCGTCGATGGCGCGGACGGTGACGTCCTCCACCGGGCCGGTGGCGTCGATGCCCACCAGCTTGCCCTGGGCGCCGTAGTAGTCGACCAGCGGCGCGGTCTTGTCGGCGTACTCGCGCAGCCGGGCGGCGATCGTCTCGGGCTTGTCGTCGTCGCGCTGGAACAGCTCGGCGCCGCAGCGGTCGCAGATGCCGTCCCGGGTCGTCGCGTCGAACTCGACGTGCCAGATCTTGCCGCAGCCCCGGCAGGTGCGCCGGCCCGACAGCCGCCGGATCACCTCGTCGTCGTCGACGACCAGCTCCAGCACCAGGTCCAGCGCGGTGCCCAGGTCGGCGAGGAGCTTGTCCAGCGCGGCGGCCTGCGGCGTGGTGCGCGGGAAGCCGTCGAGCAGGAAGCCCTCCGAGGCGTCCGGCTCGGCGAGCCGGTCCCGGACCATGTTGATGGTCACCTCGTCCGGAACCAGCTTGCCCGCGTCCATGTAGCGCTTCGCCTCGACACCCAACGGCGTGCCCTGCGAGACGTTCGCCCGGAAGATGTCACCGGTCGAGATCTTCGGCACCGAGAGGTGAGCGGCGATGAACTCCGCCTGTGTGCCCTTGCCCGCGCCCGGCGGGCCAACCAGAACGAGTCGCATCTACCGCAGGAACCCTTCGTAGTTCCGCTGCATGAGTTGGCTCTCGATCTGCTTCACGGTCTCCAGACCGACGCCGACCATGATGAGCACAGCGGTGCCGCCGAACGGGAAGTTCTGGAACTGCTCGCTGTTCAGCCAGATGAAGAAGAAGTTCGGCAGGATCGAGACGATGCCCAGGTAGAGAGCGCCCGGCAGAGTGATCCGGCTGAGGATGAAGTCGAGGTAGTCGGCGGTCGGCTTGCCGGGGCGGATGCCCGGCACGAAGCCGCCGTACTTCTTCATGTTGTCCGCGACCTCGGTCGGGTTGAACGTGATCGACACGTAGAAGTACGTGAAGAAGATGATCAGCAGGAAGTAGATCGCGATGTGCAGCGGGCTCGACGGGTCGACCACGTTGTTCTGGATCCAGGCCTGGGTCTTGCCCGGGTTCGTCTGGTCGAAGAACTGGAGCGCCAGCTGCGGCAGGTAGAGCAGCGAGGAGCCGAAGATGACCGGGATGACGCCCGCCTGGTTGACCTTCAGCGGGATGTAGGTCGAGGTGCCGCCGTACATCCGCCGGCCGATCATCCGCTTGGCGTACTGCACCGGGATCCGCCGCTGCGCCTGCTCGATGAAGGTGACCGCGGTGATGACCACCAGGACCAGCGCCAGCACCAGGAAGAACTTCCACCAGCCCTGCTGGGTCTTGATCCGCCAGCCCTCGCTGGGGAGGCGGGCCGCGATCGAGGTGAAGATCAGCACGGACATGCCGTTGCCGACGCCCCGGTCGGTGATCAGCTCGCCGAGCCACATCACCACGCCGGTGCCGGCGGTCATCGTCATGACCAGGATCGTCAGCGTCAGCCAGTCCGGGATGCCGGTGCCCTCGGGCACGATCGGGAACTGGTCGCACTGGTTGTTGAAGAGCTGCCCGGACCGGGCCAGCGCCACGAACGCCGACGACTGGAGGATGCCCAGGCCCAGCGTCAGGTAGCGGGTGTACTGGGTGATCTTCGCCTGGCCGGCCTGCCCCTCCTTGCGGAGCTGCTCCAGCCGCGGGATGACCACGGTGAGCAGTTGCAGGATGATCGACGCTGTGATGTAGGGCATGATGCCCAGCGCGAAGACCGAGAGCTGCAGCAGCGCCCCGCCGGAGAAGAGGTCCAGCAGGTTCAGCACCCCGGTGTTCGCGCTGCCGATGGTGTCGAGGCACTTCTGGACGTTGCCGTACGAGACACCAGGGCTGGGCAGGGTGGCGCCGAGCCGGTAGACCGCGATGATGCCTACCGTGAACAGCAGCTTCTTGCGCAGGTCAGGCGTACGGAACGCACTGAGAAAGGCGGACAGCAACTTCTTCCTCCTGCGCGAGGCGGGCCGCCGGTGGTGGTCCCTGGCGGATCGGGGTGGGTGCCGGGCGAGCGCCCGATATCCATAGCTGGGATGGGAGCCTAACAGCCCCGTCCCGGTCCGGGCAGGTGTGCCCGGCTACATAAATCGAATCCGATATTACCCGGTGGTGACGCCCGGGGTAGACCGAGGCGCCCGCCCAGTCACGAAGAACTGAGCGGGCGCCACGGACACAGCCTTACAGCTCGGTGACCGAGCCACCGGCGGCGGTGATCTTCTCCTTGGCCGACGCGCTGAACGCCTGCGCCGACACCTGGAGGGACACGCCGTTGAGGTCGCCGGTGCCGAGCACCTTGACCGGGTGGCCCTTGCGGACCGCGCCGGCCTCGACCAGCTCCTGCGGGCCGACCTGGCCGCCGTTCGGGAACAGCTCGGCGAGCCTGTCCAGGTTGACCACCTGGAAGACCACCTTGAACTTGTTCTTGAAGCCCTTCATCTTCGGCAGGCGCATGTGGATGGGCATCTGCCCACCCTCGAACGCCGCCGAGATGTTCTTGCGGGCCTTGGAACCCTTGGTACCGCGACCGGCGGTCTTGCCCTTGGAGCCCTCACCGCGACCCACGCGGGTCTTCGCGGTCTTGGCACCGGGCGCCGGGCGCAGGTGGTGGACCTTGATCGTCATTACTCGACCTCCTCGACCTTCACGAGGTGGTTGACCGCGAAGATCATGCCCCGGATCTCGGGACGGTCCTCCTTGACCACCACGTCGTTGATCCGCTTCAGGCCGAGCGAACGCAGCGACTCACGCTGGTTGCGCTTGGCACCGATCTCGGACCGGAGCTGGGTGACCTTCAGGCGAGCCATCAGGACGCCACCCCCGCCCGCGACGCGAGCATCGCGGCCGGCGCGACGTCCTCGACCGGCAGGCCACGACGGGTCGCGACGGCCTCCGGGGACTCCAGCCCCTTCAGCGCCGCCACCGTGGCGTGCACGATGTTGATCGGGTTGGACGAGCCGAGGCTCTTGGAGAGCACGTCGTGGATGCCCGCGCACTCCAGCACGGCACGCACCGGGCCACCGGCGATGACGCCCGTACCGGCGGAGGCCGGCTTGAGCAGCACCACACCGGCGGCGGCCTCACCCGTCACCGGGTGCGGGATCGAGGAAGCGATCCGCGGCACCTTGAAGAAGTGCTTCTTGGCCTCCTCGACACCCTTGGCGATCGCCGCGGGCACCTCCTTGGCCTTTCCGTAGCCCACACCGACGGTGCCGTCGCCGTCGCCGACGATCACCAGGGCGGTGAAGCTGAAGCGACGACCACCCTTCACGACCTTGGCGACGCGGTTGATCGCGACGACCCGCTCGAGGTGCGGGGTCTTCTCGACGGGCGCGTTTCCGCGGCCGCCCTCACGGCGGTTGTCGCGGCGACCACCCTCGTTGCCACCGGACCCGCCGCCACGGCGCTGTTGACCTGGCATCAGCAGCCTTCCTTATCTCTCGTGACGGGGTTTCTAGAACTCGAGCCCGGCTTCGCGGGCGGCGTCGGCAAGCGCGGCGACCCGCCCCGCGTACCGGTTGCCACCGCGGTCGAAGACGACCTTCGAGACGCCGGCGGCCTTGGCCCGCTCGGCGAGCAGGGCGCCGACCTTGCCGGCCAGGGCGCTCTTGTCGCCCTCGGTGCCGCGCACCGACGCGTCGAGGGTCGAGGCCGACGCCAGGGTGTGACCCTTGGTGTCGTCGACGACCTGCGCGACGATGTGCCGCAGCGACCGGGTGACGACCAGGCGGGGACGCTCGGGGGTGCCGCTGACGTTCTTGCGGACCCGGAAGTGTCGACGCGCACGGCCGACGGCGCGCTTGGCGGCGACGCCGCGGCGACGCTTGAGCAGCGTGGCGCTCACTTCTTACCTGCCTTTCCGGCCTTACGACGAATGACCTCGCCCTGGTACTTCACGCCCTTGCCCTTGTAGGGCTCCGGCGGGCGGATCTTCCGGATGTTGGCGGCGACCTCGCCGACGAGCTGCTTGTCGATGCCGGCCACGTGGAACACGGTCGGCTTCTCCACCGTGAAGGTGATGCCGTCCGGCGCGGGGACCAGCACCGGGTGCGAGAACCCGAGCGCGAACTCCAGGTCCTTGCCCTTGGCCGTGACCCGGTAACCGGTGCCGGCGATCTCCAGACTCTTGCGGTGGCCCTCGGTCACGCCGACGATCATGTTGGCGATCAGGGTCCGGCTCAGGCCGTGCAGTTCCTTGGCCTTGCGCTCGTCGTTCGGCCGGTTGACCTGGAGCTGGCCGTCCTCGGCCCGCTCCGCGGTGATCGGCTCGGCGAGCACGTGCGTGAGCTCGCCCTTCGGGCCCTTGACCTTGACGGCCTGGCCGTCGATCGTGATGTCGACGCCGGCAGGCACCGGGATCGACTTACGTCCAATACGCGACATTTCTACCTGTCTCCCGTTACCAGACGAAGGCGAGGACTTCCCCGCCAACGCTCCGCTTGCGGGCCTGCCGGTCGGTGAGCAGCCCCTGGGACGTCGAAATGATCGCCACGCCCAGCCCGCCGAGCACCCGCGGGAGCCCGTCCGACTTGGCGTACACCCGGAGACCGGGCTTGGACACGCGCTTGATGCCGGCCAGGCTCCGCTCGCGGTTCTGGCCGTACTTCAGCTCGACGACCAGTCGCTTGCCGACGGCGCCCTCCTCGGGCTCCTCGACCGACCAGGTGGCGATGTAGCCCTCGGACTTCAGGACCTCGGCGATGTTCGCCTTGATCTTGGAGTAGGGCATCGTCACCCGGTCGTGGTACGCCTGGTTGGCGTTACGCAGACGCGTGAGCATGTCTGCGATCGGGTCGGTCATCGTCATGGATTTCGTCAGCCTTTCTCGCCGGGGTTCCCGGGGCGGTCAGCCCCGGGCCTACGGCGAAGAGCAATACATGATCGGTGCAAGGGGGCCCCGGCCGGCAGCCGGGGCGCGGTCGCCCTTACCAGGAAGCCTTGGACACGCCCGGCAGCTCACCGCGGTGGGCCATCTCCCGGATGCAGACCCGGCAGAGACCGAACTTGCGGTAGACCGCCTTGGGACGCCCGCACCGCTGGCAGCGGGTGTACGCGCGAACCGAGAACTTCGGCTTCGCGGCCGCCTTGAGGATCAGCGCCTTCTTGGCCATCTCAGTTCTCCTTGAACGGGAAGCCCAGGAGCTTGAGCAGCGCCCGGCCCTCGTCGTCGGTCGTGGCGGTCGTGACCACCGTGATGTCCATGCCCCGCTGGCGATCGATCTTGTCCTGGTCGATCTCGTGGAACACCGACTGCTCGGTCAGGCCGAACGTGTAGTTGCCGTGCCCGTCGAGCTTGCGCCCGTCCAGCCCGCGGAAGTCGCGGATACGCGGCAGCGCGATGGAGAGCAGGCGGTCCAGGAACTCCCACATCCGGTCGCCGCGGAGTGTGACCTTCGCGCCGATCGGCATGCCCTCGCGGAGCTTGAACTGCGCGATGGACTTGGTCGCCCGCCGCACCTGCGGCTTCTGGCCGGTGATGGTGGCCAGGTCCCGGACGGCGCCGTCGATCAGCTTGGCGTCCCGGGCGGCCTCGCCGACACCCATGTTCACGACGATCTTGACCAGCCGCGGCACCTGCATGGGGTTGCCGTAGCTGTGCTGCTCCTGCAGCTTGGCCACGATCTCGTTGCGGTACCGCTCCTTGAGGCGCGGCATGGTCTTGGTTTCGGTAGCCGTGGTCATCACAGGTCCTTACCGGTGCTACGCGCGATGCGGACCTTCTGGCCGTTGTCGTCGATGCGGTATCCGACGCGGGTCGGGTTCCCGTCGGAGTCCACGACCATCACGTTGGAGACGTGGATCGGGGCTTCCTGGGTGACGATGCCGCCGGTCTTGGCGCCACGCTGGGTGGTGCTGATGCGGGTGTGCTTCTTGACCCGGTTCACGCCCTCGACCAGGACCTTGTCCTGCCGCGGGTAGGCCGCGATGACCTTGCCCTTGGCGCCCTTGTCCTTGCCGGCGATGACGACGACCGTGTCGCCCTTCTTGACCTTCACGGTCACAACACCTCCGGCGCGAGGGAAATGATCTTCATGAACCGCTTGTCCCGCAGCTCCCGACCCACCGGGCCGAAGATGCGGGTACCGCGCGGGTCCCCGCCGTCCTTGATGATGACGGCGGCGTTCTCGTCGAAGCGGATGTACGAGCCGTCCGGCCGCCGCTTCTCCTTGGCGGTGCGAACGACGACGGCCTTGACGACGTCGCCCTTCTTCACACCGGCACCCGGGATCGCGTCCTTGACCGTGGCCACGATGACGTCGCCGATGCTCGCGTAGCGCCGACCGGAGCCACCGAGAACCCGGATGCACAGGATCTCCCGGGCACCCGTGTTGTCGGCGACGCGCAGTCGCGACTCCTGCTGAATCACGTCTATCTCCTATGTCTGCCGGTTCTCCGGCCGCCTGCCGCGGCCGGAGCCTGGCGGAACCTGCGCCCGGCTGACGCCGGGCGAGCTCGAGCCTTCGCTACTTGGCCTTTTCCAGGATCTCCACGAGCCGCCACCGCTTGGTGGCGGACAGCGGCCGGGTCTCCATGATCAGGACCCGGTCGCCGATGCCGGCGGCGTTCTGCTCGTCGTGCACCTTCAGCTTGCTGGTACGGCGCATGATCTTGCCGTACAGCGCGTGCTTGACCCGGTCCTCGACCTCGACGACGACGGTCTTGTCCATCTTGTCGCTGACCACGAGGCCCTCGCGCACCTTACGGCGGGCCCGCGCGGCGGCGGTGGTGGCGGTGTTCTCACTCATGACGCAGTCACCTCAGTCGGCGCGGCCGAGAGACCCAGCTCGCGCTCACGCATGATCGTGTAGATCCGGGCGATCTCCCGACGGATGACCTGCAACCGCCGGTTGTTGTCCAGCTGACCGGTTGCGGCCTGCACGCGGAGGTTGAACAGCTCCGCCTTGGCCTCGCGCAGCTTCGTGACCAGCTCCTCCTCGGAGAGCTCACGCAGCTCGGAGGCCTTAACGCCCGCTGCCATCAGGATTCACCCACTTCGCGCGTAACAATGCGGCACTTCATCGGGAGCTTGTGGATCGCGCGACGCATCGCCTCTCGCGCGATCTGCTCGTTGGGGAAGGACATCTCGAACAGGATCCGCCCCGGCTTGACGTTCGCGACCCACCACTCGGGCGAGCCCTTGCCGGAACCCATCCGGGTCTCGGCCGGCTTCTTGGTCAGGGCCTGGTCCGGGAAGATCGAGATCCAGACCTTGCCGCCACGCTTGATGTGACGGGTCATCGCGATACGCGCCGACTCGATCTGCCGGTTCGTCACGTACGCCGGCTCGAGAGCCTGGATCCCGAACTCGCCGAACACCACGCGGTTGCCACCCTTGGACGCGCCGTGGCGGTCCGGGTGGTGCGGCTTGCGGAAGCCCTTCGGGGGCTTGCGCGGCATCAGCATCTGTCAGCCCTCCTGCTGCGTTTCTGCCGCGGCGGCGACGGCGGACGTGTCCACCGGCTCGCCACTCGGCGTCTCGGCCTGCTGCGCGATCGTGGTCGCGGCAGCCCGGCCGGCCTCGGTGCCACCGGCGGTCGTCCCGGACGAACCGGACCGACCACGGCGCGGCCGCTCGGGGCGGTCGCCGCGCTCACGGCGCGGGCGCGACGGAGCCTCGGCCGGGGTCTCCCGACCCGGCACCGCGTCGCCCTTGTAGATCCAGACCTTCACGCCGATCCGGCCGAAGGTGGTACGGGCCTCGAAGAAGCCGTACTCGATGTTGGCCCGCAGCGTGTGCAGCGGAACCCGGCCCTCGCGGTAGAACTCGGTCCGGCTCATCTCGGCGCCGCCGAGGCGGCCCGAGACCTGCACCCGGATGCCCTTGCAGACCGGGTTCTTCATCGCCGACTGCATCGCCTTGCGCATCGCCCGACGGAAGCTGACCCGGCTGGAGAGCTGCTCGGCGACGCCCTGGGCGACCAGCTGCGCGTCCGACTCGGGGTTCTTCACCTCGATGATGTTCAGCTGCACCTGCTTGCCGGTGAGCTTCTCCAGCTCGCCGCGGATCCGGTCGGCCTCCGCACCCTTACGGCCGATGACGATGCCCGGCCGGGCGGTGTGGATGTCGACGCGGACCCGGTCCCGGGTGCGCTCGATGTCGACCTTGGAGATGCCGGCCCGCTCCAGGCCCTTGGACATCATCCGGCGGATCTTGACGTCCTCGCCGATGTAGTCCTTGTAGAGCTTGTCCGCGAACCAGCGGGACTTCCAGTCGGTCGAGATGCCGAGCCGGAACCCAGTGGGGTGAACCTTCTGACCCATTACTCGGCGCCCTCCGTCTTGCTCTCCGTCTCAGCGGCCGCAGGCTGCTGCGCCGGGGCGGCCTTCTTCGCCGCGGACTTCTTCGGCGCGGCCGGCGCGACCGCCTCGACCGCCACGGTGATGTGGCAGGTGCGCTTGCGGATCCGGTACGCCCGGCCCTGCGCCCGCGGCCGGAACCGCTTCATGGTCGGGCCCTCGTCGACGAACGCCTCGCTGACGAGCAGCGCGTCGGGGTCCAGCCGCTCGTTGTTCTCCGCGTTGGCGATCGCGCTAGCGAGCACCTTGTAAACCTGCTCGCTCGCAGCCTGCGGCGCGAACTGCAGCACCGTGAGCGCCTCCTTCGCGGGCAGGCCGCGGACGAGGTTGACCACCCGGCGCGCCTTCATCGGCGAGATGCGCACGTGCCGCGCAACCGCCCGCGCGCCCGGAAGCACCGGAGCGTCGCCCTTTCCTGGCATCGCTGTAACCCCTTGTTCCTCTATCCGTATGCCCGCGGCTCAGCGCCGGCGGCTCTTCCGGTCGTCCTTCTCGTGACCCTTGAAGGTGCGGGTCAGCGCGAACTCGCCGAGCTTGTGCCCGACCATCGCCTCGGTGACGAACACCGGGACGTGCTTGCGTCCGTCGTGCACGGCGATCGTGTGGCCGAGCATCTCGGGGATGATCGTCGAGCGCCGCGACCAGGTCTTGATGACGTTCTTCGAGCCCTTGTCGTTCTGCGTCTCCACCTTCTTGAGCAGGTGGTCGTCGACGAACGGGCCCTTCTTCAGGCTGCGAGGCATGTCTTATCTCCCTCAGCCGCGCTTACGCGTGGCGTAGCGGCGGCGGACGATCAGCCGGTCGCTCGGCTGGCCCTTACGACGGGTGCGGCCCTCGGGCTTACCCTGCGGGTTGACCGGGTGGCGACCACCGGAGGTCTTGCCCTCACCACCACCGTGCGGGTGGTCGACCGGGTTCATGGCGACACCACGGACGGTCGGGCGCTTGCCCTTCCACCGCATCCGGCCGGCCTTGCCCCAGTTGATGTTCGACTGGTCGGCGTTGCCGATCTCGCCGACGCTGGCGCGGCAGCGCACGTCGACGCGCCGGATCTCGCCGGACGGCATGCGCAGGGTCGCGTACACGCCCTCGCGGCCGAGCAGCTGGATGCCGACGCCGGCCGAGCGGGCCAGCTTGGCGCCGCCACCCGGACGCAGCTCCACGTTGTGGATCGTCGTACCGACCGGGATGTTGCGCAGCGGCAGGTTGTTGCCGGGCTTGATGTCGGCGCCCGGACCGGACTCGACCGCGTCGCCCTGCTTCAGGTCCTTCGGCGCGATGATGTACCGCTTCTCGCCGTCGGCGTAGTGCAGCAGCGCGATACGCGCGGTGCGGTTCGGGTCGTACTCGATGTGCGCGACCTTCGCCGGCACGCCGTCCTTGTCGACCCGCTTGAAGTCGATCAGACGGTACTGGCGCTTGTGGCCGCCACCGTGATGCCGCGCGGTGATCCGGCCGTGGGCGTTACGCCCGCCCTTCTTCGGCAGCGGCACCAGCAGCGACTTCTCGGGCGTCGACCGGGTGATCTCGGCGAAGTCGGCGACGCTGGAGCCACGCCGGCCCGGCGTCGTCGGCTTGTACTTACGGATAGCCATTGTCTACACCCCTCAGCTGACCGGGCCGCCGAAGGCCTCGATACGGTCACCGTCAGCCAGCTTCACGATCGCCCGCTTGGTGGCCTTGCGCTGACCGAAGCCGGTCTTGGTGCGCTTGCGCTTGCCCTCGCGGTTGAGCGTGTTGACCGTCAGGACGCGGACGTTGAAGATCTGCTGGATAGCGATCTTGATCTCGGTCTTGTTGGCGTCCGGGTGCACCAGGAAGGTGTACCAGTTCCGGTTCAGCTCGCTGTAGCTCTTCTCCGAGACGACCGGCGCGATGATGACGTCACGCGGATCGGCGATCGTGCTCACTTGTCACCCTCCTCGGTGGTCTCGGCCGGCACACCCAGGAACTCGTCCAGGGCGTCCTTGGTGAAGACCACGTCGTCGGCCACCAGCACGTCGTACGTGTTGAGCTGGCCAGCCTCGATCAGGTGCACCCGCGGCTCGTTGCGCAGCGACACCCAGTTCAGCTCGTCGGTGCTGCTCAGCACGACCAGGACGCGCCGCGCCTCGGTCAGCTTGGTCAGCGTGGCCAGGGCGGCCTTGGTCGACGGCTTCTCGCCCGAGACGAACGCCTCGACGACGTGCACCTGGCCGGCGCGGGCCCGGTCGGAGAGGGCGCCACGCAGGGCGGCGGCCTTCATCTTCTTCGGGGTCCGCTGGCTGTAGTCGCGCGGCACCGGGCCGTGGACCACGCCACCGCCGGCGAACTGCGGCGCGCGGATCGAACCCTGGCGGGCCCGACCGGTGCCCTTCTGCTTGTACGGCTTCTTGCCGCCACCGGCGACCTCGCCGCGGGTCTTGGTCTTGTGCGTGCCCTGCCGGGCGGCCGCGAGCTGGGCCACCACGACCTGGTGCATCAGCGCGATGTTGGCCTGGACGTCGAAGACGTCGGCGGGCAGCTCGACGGTGCCGCTCTTCGTGCCTTCGACGTTGAGCACGTCAACGGTGGTCACTTGGCCGCACCGCCCTTCTTCGCCTTGACCTTGGCCGCGGTGCGGACCAGGACCAGCGCGCCCTTCGGGCCGGGGATGGCGCCGCGGACGAGCAGGAGGTTGTTCTCGGTGTCGACCGCCTGGACGGTCAGGTTCTGGACGGTGTAGCGCACGCCACCCATCCGACCCGCCATCCGGGTGCCCTTGAAGACGCGACCCGGGGTGGCGCAGGCGCCGATGGAGCCCGGCGAGCGGTGCTTGCGCTCGACACCGTGGCTGGCGCGCAGACCGTGGAAGCCGTGCCGCTTCATCGGGCCGGCGTAGCCCTTGCCCTTGGTCTTGCCGGTGACGTCGATGGTGACGCCCACCGGGAACTCCTCGACCGTGACCTCCTGGCCCAGCGAGTAGTCCGCGGCGTCCGTGGTGCGCAGCTCGACGATGTGCCGGCGCGGCGCCACGTCCGCCTTGGCGTAGTGCCCGGCGAGCGGCTTCTTGGCCTTGCGCGGGTCGATCGTGCCGTACGCGAGCTGGACCGCGGAGTAACCGTCCTTCTCGGCGCTACGAACCTGGCTGACGACGCACGGGCCGGCCTGAACCACGGTCACGGGCACAACCTTGTTGTTGTCCCAGACCTGGGTCATGCCGAGCTTGGCGCCCAGGATCCCCTTGACTTGCCTGTCCATTTGTCCGGTCCCTACAGCTTGATCTCGATGTCGACGCCAGCCGGCAGGTCGAGGCGCATGAGCGAGTCGACCGTCTTCGGGGTCGGGTCGATGATGTCGATCAGCCGCTTGTGCGTACGCATCTCGAAGTGCTCGCGCGAGTCCTTGTACTTGTGCGGCGAGCGGATAACGCAGAAACGGTTGATCTCCGTGGGCAGCGGCACCGGGCCAGCGACCTGCGCCCCGGTACGCGTCACCGTCTCGACGATCTTCCGAGCCGAGGAGTCGACGACCTCGTGGTCATAGGCCTTGAGCCGGATGCGGATCTTCTGTCCCGCCATGGTGGCTTCTGTTCCTTCTCTCGATGCCGCTGTGTTGCGGGCGCCTGCACCGGCTGGTGCAGGCCCACTTCCGCCGACCCCCGCGGTCGGGCGTGTCGCGCCCTCGGACCAGGCTCCGCCCCGGGACCCCGGAGCTCTGCTGGCCATGCGGTGGGTCAATGGCGCCGATCGCGTTCACCGCGACCCGGACGCCGTGCGAGGGTGGTTGGCCGCCCAGTGGCAGGCCAACCACCCTACGCGCGACTGTTCAACGACCCGGAGGTCCAACGGATGCCGGACACGGGCGAGGAACTGCCGTTACGCAACCTGACTAGTATGCCGCACGACCGGCGGCCACGCTAATCGGGGTTACCCAGTTCACTTGACGATCTTGGTGACCCGACCCGCGCCGACCGTACGGCCACCCTCCCGGATCGCGAACTTGAGGTTTTCCTCCATCGCGATGGGCTGGATGAGCTTGACGCTCATCGTGGTGTTGTCGCCCGGCATGACCATCTCGGTGCCCTCGGGCAGCGTGACGACGCCGGTGACGTCCGTGGTGCGGAAGTAGAACTGCGGGCGGTAGTTCTGGAAGAACGGGGTGTGCCGGCCGCCCTCCTCCTTGGAGAGGATGTAGACCGTCGCCTCGAACTCCGTGTGCGGGGTCGTGGTGCCCGGCTTGATGACGACCATGCCGCGCTCGACGTCCTCGCGCTTGGTGCCACGCAGCAGGAGACCGACGTTCTCACCCGCGCGCGCGTCGTCCAGGGTCTTCCGGAACATCTCGATCGCGGTGACCTTGGTCTTGAAGCCCTTCTCGCGGATGCCGACGACCTCGACGTCCTCGTTCGGGAGCAGCACGCCACGCTCGACACGACCGGTGACGACGGTGCCACGACCGGTGATCGTGAAGACGTCCTCGACGGGCATGAGGAACGGCTTCTCGGTCTCGCGCTCCGGCTGCGGGATCGCGGTGTCGACCGCGTTCATCAGCTCGAGCAGCTTCTCGGTCCACACCGGGTCGCCCTCGAGCGCCTTCAGCGCGGAGACCTGCACGACCGGCAGGTCGTCGCCCGGGTACTCCTGCGAGGAGAGCAGCTCGCGGACCTCGAGCTCGACGAGCTCCAGGAGCTCGGCGTCGTCGACCATGTCGCTCTTGTTGAGCGCCACGACGATGTACGGCACACCGACCTGACGGGCCAGCAGCACGTGCTCGCGGGTCTGCGGCATCGGGCCGTCGGTCGCCGCCACCACCAGGATCGCGCCGTCCATCTGCGCGGCACCGGTGATCATGTTCTTGATGTAGTCGGCGTGCCCGGGGCAGTCGACGTGCGCGTAGTGCCGCGCCTCGGTCTGGTACTCGACGTGCGCGATGGAGATCGTGATGCCGCGGGCCTTCTCCTCCGGCGCCTTGTCGATCTCGTCGAACGGGGTGTACGGGTTCAGGTCCGGGAACTGGTCGTGCAGGACCTTGGTGATGGCCGCCGTCAGCGTCGTCTTACCGTGGTCGATGTGACCAATGGTGCCGATGTTGACGTGCGGCTTAGTCCGCTCGAACTTCGCCTTCGCCACTGGTGTCCTCCTGTGGACTTCTTGGTTCTTCTCGCCCCGGCACGCCAGGTAGGCGCTTAGGACTCTGTCGACAGCCTTTCCGGCCTTGCGGCCGGAGAGCTTTTGTGGGTTCTGCGGCGATGAAGCCTACAGGCCCGGTCTCACACAACCCGACCGAGGTGGCCGCGGGCGGGAGCACCCTCCCGCGACCAGCCCTGGTTCATCGGATCAGCTCAGGCGAGCGTCACTCACCAGTCGCCTTGGCGATGATCTCCTTGGCCACCGAGGCCGGAATCTCGGCGTAGGAGTCGAACTGCATGCTGTAGCTAGCCCGGCCCTGGGTCTTCGACCGCAGGTCGCCGACGTAGCCGAACATCTCCGACAGCGGCACCAGCGCCCTCACGATGCGGGTGCCGCTGCGCTCCTCCATCGCCTGGATGATGCCACGGCGGGAGTTGAGGTCGCCGATGACGTCACCCATGTTCTCCTCGGGAGTGGTGACCTCGACGGACATCACCGGCTCCAGCAGCGCCGGGTCGGCCTTGCGGGCCGCCTCCTTCAGCGCCATCGAGCCAGCGATCTTGAACGCCATCTCGGACGAGTCGACCTCGTGGTACTGGCCGTCCACCAGCGTCAGCTTGACACCCACCAGCGGGAAGCCGGCGAGAATGCCGTACTGCATGGCGTCCTGGGCGCCGGCGTCCACCGACGGGATGAACTCCCGGGGGATGCGGCCACCGGTGACGGCGTTCGCGAACTCGTAGGTCGGCGCGTCGTTGTCCAGCGGCAGCGGCTCCAGGCTGATGATGACCCGGGCGTACTGGCCGGAACCACCGGTCTGCTTCTTGTGGGTGAACTCGACCTTCTCCACCTTGCGGCGGATGGTCTCGCGGTACGCCACCTGCGGCTTGCCGATGTTCGCCTCGACGTTGAACTCGCGGCGCATCCGGTCGACCAGGATGTCCAGGTGCAGCTCGCCCATGCCGGAGATGACCGTCTGGCCGGTCTCGTCGTCCAGCTTGACGCGGAAGGTCGGGTCCTCCTCGGCCAGCCGCTGGATGGCGGTGCTGAGCTTCTCCTGGTCGGCCTTGGTCTTCGGCTCGATGGCGACCTCGATGACCGGCTCCGGGAAGGTCATCGACTCCAGGATGACCGGGTTCGCCGGGTCGCACAGCGTGTCACCGGTGGTGGTCTGCTTCAGACCCTGCACCGCGATGATGTCGCCAGCCTGGGCCGAGCCGCGCTCTTCCCGCTTGTTGGCGTGCATCTGGTAGATCTTGCCGATCCGCTCCTTGCGGTCCTTGGTGGAGTTGACCACCTGGGACCCGGACTCGACCACGCCGGAGTAGACCCGGACGTAGGTGAGCTTGCCGAGGTGCTTGTCGGTCTGGATCTTGAAGGCGAGACCGGAGAACGGCTCCTTCTTCGACGGCTTCCGCTGCAGCGGCGTCTCGCCGTCGGTGGCGGTGCCCTCGATGGCCGGGATGTCCAGCGGCGACGGCAGGAAGTCGACCACGGCGTCGAGCATGGGCTGCACGCCCTTGTTCTTGAACGCCGAGCCGCACAGCACCGGGTTGGCCTTGCTGGCGATCGTGGCCCGCCGGATGGCGGCCTTGATCTCCTCGACGGAGATCTCCTCGCCCTCCAGGTACTTCTCCATCACCGCGTCGTCGACGTCGGCCAGGGTCTCCATCAGCTTCTCGCGCCACTCCGCAGCGGAGTCGGCGAGGTCGGCCGGGATCTCCTCGATCGCGTAGTCCTCACCCTTCTGGGTCTCCCCGCGCCAGGTGAGGGCACGCATGCCGATCAGGTCGACGACGCCGATGTGGTCGCCCTCGAGACCGATCGGGATCTGGAGCACCAGCGGGGTGGCGTTCAGCCGGTCGATCATCATCTGGACGCAACGGAAGAAGTCCGCGCCGGTCCGGTCGAGCTTGTTGACGAAGCACATCCGCGGGACGTTGTACTTGTCGGCCTGACGCCAGACGTTCTCCGTCTGCGGCTCCACACCGGCGACGCCGTCGTAGACCGCGACCGCACCGTCCAGCACCCGCAGCGACCGCTCGACCTCGACCGTGAAGTCGACGTGACCGGGCGTGTCGATGATCTGGATCGTGTGGCCCTTCCACTCACACTTGGTAGCAGCGGAGGTGATGGTGATACCACGCTCCTGCTCCTGCTCCATCCAGTCCATGACGGCAGCGCCCTCGTGGACCTCACCGATCTTGTACGTGATACCGGTGTAGAAGAGGATCCGCTCGGTGGTAGTGGTCTTACCGGCATCGATGTGCGCCATGATGCCGATGTTGCGTACGTTGGCGAGCGCGTCTGCGGCGGCCACTTCAGTCCCTACTTATCGTCGTCTCGACACAACTGGTGGTGGTTCCGGCGCCACGCGGGCGCCGGAACCAGATGTGTTACCAGCGGTAGTGCGCGAAGGCCTTGTTCGACTCGGCCATCTTGTGCGTGTCCTCGCGCCGCTTGACGGCGGCGCCGAGGCCGTTGCTCGCGTCCAGCAGCTCGTTCATCAGCCGCTCGACCATGGTCTTCTCGCGCCGGGCGCGGGAGTAGGTGACCAGCCAGCGCAGGCCCAGGGTGGTCGCCCGGGCCGGGCGGACCTCGACCGGGACCTGGTAGGTGGCGCCACCGACACGGCGGCTGCGCACCTCGAGGGTCGGCTTGACGTTGTCCATCGCCCGCTTCAGGGTGACGACCGGGTCGGTGCCGGACTTCTCGCGGCAGCCCTCCAGGGCCGCGTACACGATGCGCTCGGCGAGCTGGCGCTTGCCGCGCAGCAGGATCTTGTTCACCAGCTGGGTGACCAACGGCGAGTTGTACACCGGGTCAGCGACCAGCGGCTTCCGCGGAGCAGGTCCCTTACGCGGCATCTCAGCTCTTCTCCTTCTTCGCGCCGTAACGGCTGCGCGCCTGCTTGCGGTTGCGGACACCCTGGGTGTCCAGCGAACCGCGGACGATCTTGTAACGCACGCCGGGGAGGTCCTTCACCCGGCCGCCGCGGACGAGCACGATGGAGTGCTCCTGCAGGTTGTGACCCACGCCCGGGATGTAGGCGGTCACCTCGATCTGGCTGCTGAGCTTGACACGAGCGACCTTGCGCAGCGCCGAGTTCGGCTTCTTCGGGGTGGTGGTGTACACACGGGTGCACACGCCGCGCCGCTGAGGGGAACCCTTCAGCGCCGGGGTCTTGGTCTTGCTCGTCTTCGCCTGGCGGCCCTTTCGGACCAGCTGCTGGATCGTGGGCACCGGGTTTCTCCGCTCCCTTCGGCCGCCTTCCGGCGACCGCGCCGTCTGCTCGTAGCCATCCCTCGTGGAAAGGCTCTCCTACATTCCGGCCAGGCCCACCTTGCGGAGGTCCCGGCACCCGCGGTCGGGCGTGTCGCCCGGCTCACGGTTCCGGCGCAGTCGCTCGCGCGCGCACCGGCTTTCTGTCACCGGCACACGGTCACCGCGCGCCGGGTCTTCTTGACTCTGTCGTGCTGCCGCGCGATCACCGGGCATCCGGTTCCAACGCACGCACGAGTTGCCCGGGCGAGCCCGGGCACAAGGGGAAAGAGTACCTATCACAGCCGCACAGGTCAAAACGGAGAGGTCCCGGAGATCGGCGTCACCGCCCTGCCGGCCGAACCGTCGTGCCTGCCCACCCGCGATGGGCACCTACAGAAACAAGTGTAACGGCTACCCCGGCACCCGGCCCGCCGGCCCTGGGAACGCCTCCCGCCCCGCCCGCCACCTGCCCGGTTCAGGCCCGAGCCGCCCCCGGGCTGAGCCGCCATGTCGGCGACATGGCGGTATCCCGGCACCCACAACCCCACCATGTCGCCGACATGGAGTCGATCAAGCCGGGCCACACCCGGAGGGCGGAGGCTCAGGCCAGGGCGAGCAGCAGGGCCAGGCCGAGACCCAGGAGGCTGAGCACCATACCCACCGCGCCGCAGCTGATCCCGGCCACCGCCAGGCCACCGCCGGTGAAGCGCACCGCGGGCGGGGGTGCCGGACGCCGGATCTGCCGCCGGCCGAGCAGGCCGGCCACCACCGCCGCCGTGCCCGCGAGCAGTCCCAGGACCGTGAACACGCCGGCGGCCCAGGCCCCCTGGCTGCCCGCGGTCGCCCCGAGACAGATCACCAGGAACGACACGAGGGTGGAGGCGATGCCCGCCACCAGGGACCCGATCGCGAGCCCGGACGTCACCGGGGGCACGTCGAGGTGCACCACGCCGAACGGGGTGCCCGGCACCGGGTCGACCCGCTTGGGCGGCCGGGCCGCCTCCTTCGGCGGCGGGGGCACCGCCCCCCAGCCGGTGCCCGGCCCGCCCCAGGCGCCGCCCGGCGCCTGGCCCGGGTATCCCCCCGGCGCGCTCCCCGCCTGGGCGGCAACGGGATGTCCCGCCCAGGGGGCGGAACCCGGCTGCGGCCAGGCCGGCGGCTGTGGGGCTGGGCCAGGCTGCACAGCGGTAGCCGGCTGCGTGGCAGGAGCCGACTGCGTGGCAGGGCCCGGCTGCACGGGAGAGAACGGCTGCCCGAAGGAGGCGGGCGGCGCCGAGGCACCCGGCTGCGCAGGCGAAGCAGCTTGCACAGGCGAAGCAGCTTGCACAGGAGGACCAGCCTGAGCAGGGGAAGCCGGCCGCGCAGAGGAGTCAGGCTGCGCCGCCGAAGGACCCGGCGGCACGGCGGAGGCCGGCGGTGCCCCGGAACTCGACCGCGCGACGTCGCCGGCTCCCAGACCGGGGCCGGGGCCGAAGGGGCCGGACTGCGGCGACGAGCCGCCCGCCCGGCCAGGATCGAGCTGCGGTGGGGAGCCGGCCGCCCCACCGGGACCGAACTGCGGCGGAGCGCCGGCCGACGGGCCGGGACCGGGCCCGGGGAACGGATCGGGCTGCGGGAACTCGCCGGCGGAAGGCCCGGTGCTCCCGATCGGCGGGGAGACCGAGGAGGCGTCGGTGGCGGGCACGCCCGGTGCCTGCGGATCGGCGTCGGCGGGGGGCCGGGCCCACGGGGACTCCTCCGGCGCTGCCGGCGACCCCGCCGGATCCGGGAGCGCGGCGGATCCCTCCGCCGACTCGCCCGAGGGCCGCGCCGGTTCCGTCACGAGGGCCTCCTGTCACCGGTCGTCGCCCGTCGCCGCGCGACGGACACCGGCCAGGCTACCGCCGCCCGGCCAGCCCCGTGGTCGCGCGTCGACGTCTCCCCCGCGCGGGGCGGTCAGTCCACGTTCGGGGCGTAGTCGTGGCCGAACGGCGTGCCGGCCGACCGGACCAGGCCGATCACCAGGGCCGCCACCACGACCGCCGCGACCAGGACCAGCCCGGCCCAGGCCAGGCGCTCCCCGCGCCGCAACCAGGCCGCGCCGGTGAGGAAGCCCCCCGAGGCGTACGCCTCGCGGCGGGCCTGCCGGGCGAGCACGAGAGCGAGCGTGGCCGGCACCACACCGCCGACGAACAGCCCGGTCAGCGCGCCCATCAGGCCGAGCGCGAAGACCGCCCGCGCCTTGCTGGAGCGCACCGGGTCGGGGTCGAGCGGATGGCGTGCCCCGTGCGGGGCGACGGGCACCTGCCCGGGTGCGATCGTCATGCCCTCCATCATGCCCGTCCCCCGCGTCGACTCCAGTCGACCCCGGACAGATGGCGGTATCCCGAGCCTGCGTCCCCGCCAGGTCGGCGACATGGCGGGCGCACGGCCCCACGCGACGAGGCCCCCAACGGTGCGCCGGGGGCCTCGTCGTCAGTGCGTGATCCTTAGCGGTACGACCCGAAGTCGAAGTCGTCCAGCGGCACAGCCTGCCCGCTGGCCGGCCCGAAGCCGTAGTCGGTCTCCGGGTATCCGGTCATCGAGTAGACCTTGGCCTTGGCCTCCTCGGTCGGCTCGACCCGGACGTTGCGGTACTTGCTGATGCCCGTACCGGCCGGGATGAGCTTACCGATGATCACGTTCTCCTTGAGGCCGATCAGCGAGTCGCTGCGGGCGTGGATCGCCGCGTCCGTCAGCACCCGGGTGGTCTCCTGGAAGGAGGCCGCCGACAGCCAGGAGTCCGTGGCCAGCGAGGCCTTGGTGATACCCATCAGCACGGGGCGACCGGCGGCGGGCTCGCCGCCCTCGCCGACGAGCCGGCGGTTCTCCGACTCGAACAGCGCCCGGTCGACCAGCACGCCCGGCAGGAACTCGGTCGAGCCGGAGTCGATGACCGTCACCCGCTTGAGCATCTGGCGGATGATGATCTCGATGTGCTTGTCGTGGATGAGCACACCCTGCGAGCGGTAGACCTCCTGGACCTCCTGGGTCAGGTGGACCTGGACCGCGCGCGGGCCGAGGATGCGCAGCAGCTCGTGCGGGTCGATGGTGCCCTCGGTGAGCTTCTCGCCGACCTCGACGTGGTCGCCGTCGTGGGCCCGCAGCCGGACCCGCTTGGAGATCTTGTCGTAGACGATCTCGTCGGAGCCGTCGTCCGGCACCACGATGATCTTCCGCGACCGCTCGCCGTCCTCGATCCGGATCCGGCCCGGGGTGTCGGCGATGGGCGCCTTGCCCTTCGGGACGCGGGCCTCGAAGATCTCCTGCACCCGGGGCAGACCCTGGGTGATGTCCTCACCCGCGACACCACCGGTGTGGAACGTACGCATCGTCAGCTGCGTACCGGGCTCACCGATCGACTGGGCGGCGATGATGCCGACCGCCTCGCCGACGTCCACGGTCTTGCCGGTCGGCAGCGAGCGGCCGTAGCACGCACCGCAGACGCCCAGCTTCGACTCGCAGGTGAGCACGCTGCGCACCCGCACCGTCTCCGTCCCGGCGGCGACGATCGCGTCGACCAGGATGGAGTTGATGTCCTGGCCCCGGTGGGCGACGACGGTGCCGTCCGGGCCCTTGATGTCGTCGGCCAGGGTCCGGGCGTGGACGCTGGTCTCGGCGTGCTCGTGGACGTACAGCTTGCCGTCGCGCCGCTCGCCGATCTGCATCGGGATGGCCCGGTCGGTGCCGCAGTCCTCCTCGCGGATGATGACGTCCTGCGAGACGTCCACCAGACGACGGGTCAGGTAACCCGAGTCGGCGGTCCGCAGCGCGGTGTCGGCGAGACCCTTACGGGCACCGTGCGTGGAGATGAAGTATTCCAGCACGGAGAGACCCTCGCGGTACGACGCCTTGATGGGTCGCGGGATGATCTCGCCCTTGGGGTTGGCCACCAGACCACGGATCGCGGCGATCTGGCGGAGCTGGAGCAGGTTACCGCGGGCACCCGAGTTGATCATCTTCCACAGCGGGTTCTCCTGCGGCAGCGCGGTGTCCATCTCCTTGGCGACCTCGTTGGTCGCCTTGGTCCAGATCTCGATGAGCTCGCCGCGACGCTCCTCGGCGGTCATCAGACCACGCTGGTACTGCTTGTCGATCCGGTCGGCTTCCTTCTCGTACCGCTCCAGGATCTCCCGCTTGCGCGGCGGAGCGATGACGTCCTCCATGCCGATCGTCACGCCGGACCAGGTGGCCCAGTGGAAACCGGCCTCCTTGAGCCCGTCGAGGGTCGCGGCGAGGGCGACCTTCGGGAAGCGCTCGGCGAGGTCGTTGACGATCGCGGAGAGCTGACCCTTGCGGATCTCGTAGTTCACGAAGCGGTAGCCCTGCGGCAGCGTCTCGTTGAACAGCACCCGGCCCAGGGTGGTCTCGACGGTGAGCGGCTCACCCTCGACCCAGCCCTCCGGCGCGACCCACGGCTGCGCGCCGGCGCCGTTGTCGACCCCGACCAGCCCGCGCAGCCGGATCCGCACCGGCGCCTGCAGGTGCAGCTCGCCGGCGTCGAACGCCATCCGCGCCTCGGCGTCCGAGCTGAACGCCCGGCCCTCGCCCTTCTCACCGGCGGTGAGGTGGGTGAGGTGGTAGAGGCCGATGACCATGTCCTGGGTGGGCATGGTGACCGGCTTGCCGTCGGCCGGCTTGAGGATGTTGTTCGACGACAGCATCAGGATCCGCGCCTCGGCCTGCGCCTCGGCGGACAGCGGCACGTGCACCGCCATCTGGTCGCCGTCGAAGTCGGCGTTGAACGCGGTGCAGACCAGCGGGTGGATCTGGATGGCCTTGCCCTCGACCAGCTGCGGCTCGAAGGCCTGGATGCCCAGGCGGTGCAGGGTCGGCGCGCGGTTGAGCAGCACCGGGTGCTCGCCGATGACCTCTTCCAGCACGTCCCACACGACCGGGCGCTGCCGCTCGACCATCCGCTTGGCGGACTTGATGTTCTGCGCGTGGTTGAGGTCGACCAGCCGCTTCATCACGAAGGGCTTGAACAGCTCCAGCGCCATCTGCTTGGGCAGGCCGCACTGGTGCAGCTTCAGCTTCGGGCCGACCACGATGACCGAACGGCCGGAGTAGTCGACGCGCTTGCCGAGCAGGTTCTGCCGGAACCGGCCCTGCTTGCCCTTGAGCATGTCGGACAGCGACTTGAGCGGGCGGTTGCCCGGGCCGGTGACCGGCCGGCCGCGGCGGCCGTTGTCGAACAGCGCGTCGACGGCCTCCTGGAGCATCCGCTTCTCGTTGTTGACGATGATCTCGGGCGCGCCGAGGTCGATCAGCCGCTTGAGGCGGTTGTTCCGGTTGATCACGCGGCGGTACAGGTCGTTCAGGTCGGAGGTCGCGAAGCGGCCACCGTCGAGCTGCACCATCGGGCGCAGGTCCGGCGGGATGACCGGGACGCAGTCCAGCACCATGCCGAGCGGCGAGTTGCGGGTGTTCAGGAACGCCGCGACGACCTTGAGTCGCTTGAGCGCCCGGATCTTCCGCTGGCCCTTGCCGGAGCGGATGGTCTCGCGCAGGCTCTCGGCCTCGGCGTCGAGGTCCATGTTCTGGACCAGCGCCTTGATCGCCTCGGCGCCCATGCCGCCGGTGAAGTACTCGCCGAACCGGTCGCGCAGCTCCCGGTAGAGCAGCTCGTCGGTGACGAGCTGCTTCGGCTCCAGCTTGCGGAAGGTGTCGAGCACCTCGTCCAGGCGGTCGATCTCGCGCTGGGCCCGGTCGCGGATCTGGCGCATCTCGCGCTCTCCGCCCTCCTTGACCTTGCGCCGGACGTCCGCCTTCGCGCCCTCGGCCTCCAGCTCGGCCAGGTCGGCCTCCAGCTTGGCGGCCCGCTTCTCGATCTCCGAGTCGCGGCTGTTCTCCGACTGCCGCTTCTCGGCGAGGATCTCGTTCTCGATGGTCGAGAGGTCACGGTGACGCGACTCGGCGTCCACGCTCGTCACGACGTACGAGGCGAAGTAGATGATCTTTTCGAGGTCCTTCGGGGCGAGGTCCAGCAGGTAGCCCAGCCGGCTCGGCACGCCCTTGAAGTACCAGATGTGGGTCACCGGAGCGGCCAGCTCGATGTGCCCCATCCGCTCACGGCGGACCTTGGAGCGGGTCACCTCGACGCCGCAGCGCTCGCAGATGATGCCCTTGAAGCGGACCCGCTTGTACTTACCGCAGTAGCACTCCCAGTCCCGCTGCGGACCGAAGATCTTCTCGCAGAAGAGCCCGTCCTTTTCCGGCTTGAGGGTGCGGTAGTTGATCGTCTCGGGCTTCTTGACCTCGCCGTGCGACCACTGACGGATGTCGTCGGCGGTGGCGAGACCGATGCGCAGCTCGTCGAAGAAGTTGACGTCGAGCACTATGTCCCCTATGTCGTCGTCTTTACAGCTAGATCACGGGCGGGGTTGGGGGCCGGCCGCCCCGCGGAGGGATCAAGCCTGACCGCCCGGAGCGGGGCGGCCGGCCCCCAACCCACACCACTTACACCTCTTCGACCGAGCTCGGCTCGCGCCGGGACAGGTCGATGCCCAGCTCCTCCGCGGCCCGGAACACCTCGTCGTCGGTCTCGCGCATCTCCAGGGCCACGCCGTCGCTGGAGAGCACCTCGACGTTCAGGCACAGCGACTGGAGCTCCTTGAGCAACACCTTGAACGACTCCGGAATGCCCGGCTCCGGGATGTTCTCGCCCTTGACGATCGCCTCGTAGACCTTGACCCGGCCCAGGACGTCGTCGGACTTGATGGTCAGCAGCTCCTGCAGGGCGTACGCGGCGCCGTACGCCTGCATGGCCCAGCACTCCATCTCACCGAAGCGCTGGCCACCGAACTGCGCCTTGCCACCCAGCGGCTGCTGCGTGATCATCGAGTACGGACCGGTCGACCGGGCGTGGATCTTGTCGTCGACCAGGTGGTTGAGCTTCAGGATGTAGATGTAGCCGACCGCGATCGGGTCCGGCAGCGGCTCGCCGGAGCGACCGTCGAACAGCTGCGCCTTGCCGGAGGAACCGATCAGCTGCTTGCCGTCCCGGTTGGGCAGGGTCGACGCGAGCAGACCGGAGATCTCCTCCTCGCGGGCGCCGTCGAAGACCGGCGTGGCCACGTTGGTGTCCGGCTCGGACTCGTGCGCCTCGATGGAGCGCAGCTGGCGCTTCCACTCGGCGTCGTCGCCGTCGACGCTCCACCCCGTCTTGGCCACCCAGCCGAGGTGCGTCTCCAGCACCTGGCCGATGTTCATCCGGGACGGCACACCCAGCGGGTTGAGCACGATGTCGACCGGGGTGCCGTCCTCCAGGAACGGCATGTCCTCGATCGGCAGGATCTTCGAGATGACGCCCTTGTTGCCGTGCCGGCCGGCGAGCTTGTCGCCGTCCTGGATCTTGCGCTTCTGGGCGACGTAGACCCGGACCAGCTCGTTGACGCCCGGGGGCAGCTCGTCGCCGTCCTCGCGGGAGAAGGTCCGCACCCCGATGACCGTGCCGGTCTCGCCGTGCGGCACCTTCAGCGAGGTGTCCCGGACCTCGCGCGCCTTCTCGCCGAAGATCGCGCGGAGCAGCCGCTCCTCCGGGGTCAGCTCGGTCTCGCCCTTGGGCGTGACCTTGCCGACCAGGATGTCACCGGGGACGACCTCGGCGCCGATCCGGATGATGCCGCGCTCGTCGAGGTCGGCGAGCATCTCCTCGCTGACGTTCGGGATGTCCCGGGTGATCTCCTCCGGGCCGAGCTTGGTGTCCCGCGCGTCGACCTCGTGCTCCTCGATGTGGATCGAGGTGAGCACGTCCTGCTGCACGAGGCGCTGCGACAGGATGATCGCGTCCTCGTAGTTGTGGCCCTCCCAGCACATGAACGCGACCAGCAGGTTGCGCCCGAGCGCCATCTCGCCCTCGTCGGTGCAGGGACCGTCGGCGATGACCTGGCCGGCCTCGACGCGGTCGCCCTCGAAGACCACCGGCTTCTGGTTGACGCAGGAGCCGGCGTTGGAGCGGCGGAACTTGTGCAGCAGGTACGTCCGGCGGTGGCCGTCGTCCTGGTGGATGGTGATGTAGTCGGCGCAGAGGTCCTCGATGACACCGCCGACCTCGGCCACGACCACGTCACCGGCGTCGACGGCGGCACGGTATTCCATGCCGGTGCCGACCAGCGGCGACTCCGCCTTGACCAGCGGCACCGCCTGGCGCTGCATGTTCGCGCCCATCAGGGCCCGGTTGGCGTCGTCGTGCTCGAGGAACGGGATCATCGCGGTCGCGACCGAGGTCATCTGCCGCGGCGAGACGTCCATGTAGTCGACGGCGGCCGGGACCACGTCCTCGGTCTCGCCACCCTTACGGCGGCACAGGACCCGGTCCTCGGCGAACGTGCCGTCGGCCTTCAGCGGCGCGTTGGCCTGCGCCTTGACGAACCGGTCCTCCTCGTCCGCGGTCAGGTAGTCGATCTGGTCGGTGACCCGACCGTCGACGACCTTCCGGTACGGCGTCTCGATGAAGCCGAACGGGTTGACCCGGGCGAAGGTGGACAGGGCGCCGATCAGGCCGATGTTCGGGCCTTCGGGCGTCTCGATCGGGCACATCCGGCCGTAGTGGGACGGGTGCACGTCGCGGACCTCGAAGCCGGCCCGCTCCCGGGACAGACCACCCGGGCCGAGCGCGCTCAGCCGACGCCGGTGGGTCAGGCCCGCCAGCGGGTTGGTCTGGTCCATGAACTGGGACAGCTGCGAGGTGCCGAAGAACTCCTTGATCGCCGCCACGACGGGACGGATGTTGATCAGGGTCTGCGGCGTGATCGCCTCGACGTCCTGGGTGGTCATCCGCTCGCGGACGACCCGCTCCATCCGGGACAGGCCGACGCGGACCTGGTTCTGGATCAGCTCGCCCACGGTGCGCAGGCGCCGGTTGCCGAAGTGGTCGATGTCGTCGGCCTCGTAGCCGTCCTCACCGGCGTGCAGCCGGCAGAGGTATTCCACGGTGGCGACGATGTCGTCCTCGGTGAGCGTGCCGGTGGTGATCGGCACGCTCAGCTCGAGCTTCTTGTTGAACTTGTACCGACCGACCTTGGCGACGTCGTACCGCTTCGGGTTGAAGAAGAGGTTGTCGAGCAGGGTCTGGGCGTTCTCGCGGGTCGGCGGCTCGCCGGGGCGGAGCTTGCGGTAGATGTCTAGCAGCGCCTCGTCCTGGCCGGCGATGTGGTCCTTCTCGAGCGTCGTCATCAGCAGCTCGGACCAGCCGAACTTCTCGCGGATCCGCTCGGCCGACCAACCGATGGCCTTGAGCAGGACGGTGACGGCCTGCCGGCGCTTGCGGTCGATGCGGACGCCGACGGTGTCGCGCTTGTCGATGTCGAACTCGAGCCAGGCACCCCGGCTCGGGATGACCTTGACGCTGGAGAGGTCGCGGTCGGAGGTCTTGTCCGGCTGCTTGTCGAAGTAGACGCCCGGGGACCGGACGAGCTGGCTGACCACGACGCGCTCGGTGCCGTTGATGATGAAGGTGCCCTTGGGCGTCATCATCGGGAAGTCACCCATGAACACCGTCTGGCTCTTGATCTCGCCGGTGGTGTTGTTGGTGAACTCCGCCGTCACGAACAGCGGGGCGCAGTAGGTCAGGTCCTTCTCCTTGCACTCCTCGATCGAGGCCTTGACCTCGTCGAAGCGCGGCGCCGAGAAGGAGAGCGACATGGTGCCGGAAAAGTCCTCAATGGGACTGATCTCGTCGAGGATTTCCGCGAGACCCGAGCGTGCGTGCGGGTCGTCCGCCGACCGGCCCTGCCAAGCCTCGTTGCCGACGAGCCAGTCGAAGGACTCGTTCTGGATGGCGAGGAGGTTGGGGACCTCGAGGTGTTCGGTGATCCTGCCGAATGAAACTCGGCGGGGTGCGAAAGCGCTCGACGTACGACTGGTCTTCGCAGGGCGGGAAGCTGCCAAGATGCGTCCTTCCGAGGACCGGTGCTGCAGAACGGCTGGTACGCGTGCACTCCAATGACCCCACCAGAAATACCCGTAATCGGACATTTCTGCGCAGGGGTCAAGTCGGAAGGCAGCGCAAACTAGCAGTGTAGCCGAGAGGCTAACCGCTGTCCAGCCCAACCCGCAGGTCGCCGCGGAACGTGCCTCGGGGCCCCCGAAACGGGGCCTCACCGGGCCGCTCGGAACGCGGCATACCCACGGACCGCCCAGGTGCAGCGGGCGATGGTGCCGCCGCTGCCATTACCCGGATGGTGGCCGTCGCAAGCGCGGAAGGTCTTGCAGGTGTCAGCGTGCCTGGCAGCCGGGGGCCGCGTCAAGGGCCCGTCTCGTGCGCGACAGGTGTTTCCCACGCGTGGGCGACGGCCCCGAAGCGCCCCGCCGACGGGCGCGGAGCGTCGCCGCCCTGCTCACGACGCTGTCAGGGAGTCACCACACGAACACGGCGGGCGGTGATCCGGATTCGGATCACCGCCCGCCGCGACGCGATGTGCCCTGGCTCACGTGGCGAGCCGGGCGCACGCCTGAGTCCTACCTCAATTACTTGAGGGTGACCTTGGCGCCCTCGCCCTCGAGCTTGGCCTTGGCCTTGTCGGCGGTCTCCTTGTTGACCTTCTCCAGGATGGCCTTCGGCGCGGCCTCGACCGCGTCCTTGGCCTCCTTGAGGCCCAGGCCGGTCAGCTCGCGCACGACCTTGATGACCTGGATCTTCTTGCCACCGTCGGCCTCGAGGATGACGTCGAACTCGTCCTTCTCCTCCTCGGCCGGCGCGGCGGCGGCGCCACCGGCGCCACCGGCGGCGGCGACCGCGACCGGGGCGGCCGCGGTGACCTCGAAGGTCTCCTCGAACTGCTTCACGAACTCGGAGAGCTCGATCAGCGTCATCTCCTTGAACGCGTCGAGCAGCTCGTCGGTGCTGAGCTTCGCCATGGCTGGCGTCCTTTCTAACGGTTGTCTAAGAACGTGGGTGCGCCGGACGCGGCCTCAGGCCGCCTCGGCGCCCTCCTGCTCGCGCTTCTTGTCCGCCAGGGCGGCCGCCACGCGGGCGGCCTTGGAGAGCGGCGCCTGGAACAGGGCCGCGGCCTTGCTCAGGTTGCCCTTCATGGCACCGGCCAGCTTGGCCAGCAGCACCTCGCGGGACTCCAGGTCGGCGAGCTTCGTGACCTCGGCCGCCGAGATGGCCTTGCCCTCGAAGACGCCGCCCTTGATGACGAGCTTCGGGTTGGCCTTCGCGAAGTCGCGAAGCCCCTTCGCCGCCTCGACGACGTCGCCCGAAACGAAAGTCAGCGCGGTAGGACCGGTGAACAGCTCGTCGAGGCCGGAGATGCCCGCGTCGGCCGCGGCACGCTTCGCCAGCGTGTTCTTCGCGACCGTGTAGGTGGTCTCCTTGCCGAGCGAGCGCCGCAGCTGGGTGAGCTGGGAAACCGTCAGACCACGGTACTCGGTCAGCACCGTAGCTCCCGCGTTGCGGAAGCTGTCGGTCATCTCAGCGACTGCCGTGGCCTTGTCGGCCCGGATCGGCTTGTCCGCCATGTCCCTCCTCTCTCGTTGCTCCAGGCTGATCCACCAGCAGGCCGGCAGGCCTCCCGGTACCGGAGGGCCACGACAACGAGAAAAGCCCCGGCGCAGGGCGCACGGGGCGAGGGCCGGCCGGTCGCACCGCAGTCGGCGGACCACGGGAACACAGCCGAGTTTCGCTTGCCGCCCTGCGCGGGTCGCCCGTCGGATCGGGACCTTCGACCGTGCCGGGGCACGGTGACCAGCGGTCTCTGGGTGGTACTTCGCCGCAAGGTTACGCGACACGCCCCGTGAGCACCAAATCGCCCCCGGGTGCGCCCCGTCACTCCCCCGCCGCCCGCGCCCCTCAGGCGCGGGCGCGCCGCCGCCAGGCGTACCCGGTGAGCGCCGCCGCGCTCCAGGCGACGGCCCACGCGGTGAACAGGGCCACCGCGGCGGGGGACGGGCCGGCGGCCGCGGCCCGGGCGACCGGCAGCACCGGGGGCGCGAGCCAGGGGGCCACCGAGTCCGAGAGGCCGAGGACCAAGGAGCCGACCGCGCCGAGCGCCAGCACCGCCACCCCGTAGCCGGCGCTGCCCGTCACCGCCCGGCTGGCCAGCGCGCCCAGCGCCACCGCGGCAGGCAGGGCGAGGAGGTGCGCCCAGACGCCGAGGGCCACCCCTGCGGCCACCGACGGGCCGCCCGGCTCCGCCTGGCCGGTCACCCCGCCCACCAGCCAGGGGAAGACCAGCGCGACGGCGACCGTGCCGAGCCCGGCCACCAGCGCCGCGAGCAGCCCGGCGGCCCACTCCCGGGCGGCGCCGGCGAGCACCAGGGCCAGCCGGCGCTGGACGTCCGGCTCGACGTCGAGCAGGAGCTTGGTCTGCCACGCCAGCACCGGAAAGAGCACCACCGCCGACACGCCGTAGGCCTCCGCCGGCTGGGCCCGGCCGCCGCCGTAGAGGATGCCGAGGGCGAGCAGGCCGGCCAGCAGCGGGGCGACCGCCCGGCCGGTACGCAGGAAGCCCGCCAGTCGCAGCCGCACGAGCGCGGTCACCGGGGCACCTGCCCGCCCGCCCCGGCGGCGTCCACCGGCCCGGTCTCCGGGTCGGCCTCCCCCGCCTGCGGGGCGATCGGCGAGCCGCCCCCGGGAGCCGGGGCGGGCGGGGCGGCGGCGGGCACGGGGGCGTCGGGCGGGGCGGGGTCGGCGCGTACGCGAAGGACGTGGTGCCCGTCGGCGCGGAGCCGGGCCACGGCCCCCGCGGCCCGCGCGGCCGGGACCGCCACCTCGACCACGACGAGCGCCCCCGGCGACGCGTCGGCCGGATCCTGCGCGGAGACCGTGCCGTCGGCGACCGTCCAGCGGGCCGCGCCCGGCAGCCGGGCGGTCTCGCCCCGGTGGTCGCTGACCAGCACCGACCCGCCGGCCGCCAGCACCTCGTCGATCAGGGCCGGGACCAGGTCGCGGGCGGCGGCGTCGAGGCCCTCCCAGGGCTCGTCGAGGATGAGCAGGCCGGGCCGGCGGAGCATGGCCTGGGCCAGGCCGACCTTCTGGGCGGTGCCCTTGGACAGCTCGGGCAGCCGCACCCCGTGGAAGGGGCCCAGGCCCAGCCGCTCGGTCCACCGCCGCACGGCCGCGCCGGCCTCGGCCCCGCCCAGGCCGGCGACGCGGGCCATGCCGTCGAGGTAGCGGCCCACGGTGAACGGCTGGTCGGCGGGGAACCGCTCCGGCACCCAGCCGACATGCCGGGGCCGGTCGACGACGCGGCCCCGGGCCGGCCGGAGCACCCCGGCCGCGAGCTGGAGCAGCGTGGACTTGCCGACGCCGTTGCGGCCGAGCACCACGGCGGCCTCGCCGGCACCCAGCCGCAGGTCGACCTGCCGCAGCACCCACGGACCGCGCCGGTGGTAGCGGAGCCAGACATCCTCCCAGCGCATGCGGTGAGCCTGCCACACCGGACAGACGGACGGGGCCCCGCCACGAGTCGTGGCGGGGCCCCGGCGAGGCGGTGGTGCTCAGGCCTCGACGCCCTCCTGGAGGTTCTTGATCAGGTTGGGGTCGACCGGCACGCCCGGGCCCATCGTGGTGGTGAGGGTGACCTTCTTGAGGTACTTGCCCTTGGCCGCCGAGGGCTTGGCGCGCAGCACCTCGTCGAGGACCGCCGCGTAGTTGTCGATCAGCTGGGTCTCGGAGAACGAGGCCTTGCCGATGATCAGGTGGAGGTTGGAGTGCTTGTCCACCCGGAAGGTGATCTTGCCGCCCTTGATGTCCGAGACGGCCTTGGTGACGTCCATGGTCACCGTGCCGGTCTTCGGGTTCGGCATCAGGCCGCGCGGGCCCAGGATCCGCGCGATCCGGCCGATCTTGGCCATCTGGTCCGGCGTGGCGATCGCCGCGTCGAAGTCGAGCCAGCCGCCCTGGATCCGGGCGACGAGCTCGTCGGTGCCCACCTCGTCCGCACCCGCGGCGACGGCCTCCTCGGCCTTCGCGCCGGCGGCGAAGACGATCACGCGGGCGGTCTTGCCGGTGCCGTGCGGCAGGTTGACCACGCCGCGGACCATCTGGTCCGCCTTGCGGGGGTCGACGCCGAGGCGCATGGCGACCTCGACCGTGGCGTCGAACTTGGTGCTGGTGGTGTCCTTGGCGATCTTGACCGCCTCGGCCGGCGTGTAGAGCTTCGACCGGTCGATGACCTCGGCGGCCTTGCGGTAGGTCTTGCTGCGCTGCATCTCTGCTTACTCCTGTGGTCTATGGCGGGCCGCGGCGCTCCGCGTGCCCTCCCACGAACTGATCGGGTGAGGCGGTGGGGTGCGGTCAGTCGCCGACGGTCAGGCCCATCGACCGGGCGGTGCCGGCGATGATCTTCTCAGCCTGGTCGAGGTCGTTGGCGTTGAGGTCGACCATCTTCTTCTCGGCGATCTCCCGCAGCTGGGCGCGGGTGACGGAGCCGATCTTCTCCTTGTGCGGGTTGCCCGAGCCCTTCTGCACACCGGCGGCCTTGATCAGCAGCTGGGCGGCGGGCGGGGTCTTCAGCACGAAGGTGAAGCTGCGGTCCTCGTAGACGCTGATCTCGGCGGGGACGATGTCGCCCCGCTGGGCCTCGGTCTGCGCGTTGTAGGTCTTGCAGAACTCCATGATGTTGACGCCGTGCTGGCCGAGCGCGGGGCCGACCGGCGGCGCCGGGGTCGCCTGGCCCGCCTTCAGCTGAAGCGTGAACGTCTTGACGAGCTTCTTCTTCGGAGGCATGTCTCTTCCTGGGGCTTGGAACTGGGAAAGGTGCCGGCCGGGGGCGCGCACGGTCAGCGCGATGCGACGGCCGACGTTCTAGGTTAGCGCAAGGCTCCGCCACCGGATGCGGCGAGGTCCACCGGGGCCGGCACCGGGCACGGAAACGGCCTCGCCGGCGGCGGGCCGCTGCCCACCGCCGGCGAGACGGAACGTCAGATCTTGGTGACCTGGTTGAAGTTCAGCTCGACCGGCGTCTCCCGGCCGAAGATCGACACGAGCACCTTGAGCTTCTGCTGGTCGGCGTTGATCTCGCTGATCGTCGCCGGCAGCGAGGCGAACGCGCCGTCGGTGACGGTCACCGAGTCGCCCACCTCGAAGTCGAGGACCTTGATCTCGGGCTTGGCCTTCTTCTGCTCGGTCTCGACCGCCGGGGCCAGCCACTTGAGGACCTCGTCGAGGCTCAGCGGCGCGGGCCGGTCGGCCCGGTCGGTCGCCCCCACGAAGCCGGTGACCCCCGGGGTGTTCCGCACGCAGGAGTAGGACTCGGCGGTCAGCTCCATCCGGACCAGGATGTAGCCCGGGAAGACCTTGGCCTGGATCTGGGACCGCTTGCCGTTCTTGACCTCGACCTCTTCCCGGGTCGGCACCTCGACCTGGTAGATGTAGTCCTCCATGTCGAGGGACGTGATCCGGGTCTCGAGGTTGGTCTTGACCTTGTTCTCGTAGCCGGCGTACGAGTGCACCACGTACCAGTCGCCCGGTGCGTAGCGCAGCTTCTGGCGCAGCTCCGCGACCGGGTCGTAGTCCTCGTCCGGGGCGGGCTCGGTGGTCGGAAAGTCCGGCTCGCTGGCGGCCTCGACCGACTCATCGTTGGCCGCCGTCGCCACCGCGGACTGCTCGTCCGTGGTCCCGGCGGTCTCGTCGTACTCAGGCACGCTCGCTCACTTCCGTAACTATCGGCTGGATCAGCCGGTCAGCTGGGGTTGCCGAAGACCCACAGCACGCCCTTCGCGAAGGCGTAGTCCAGGCCGGCCACGATCGTCAGCATCACGGCGACGAAGGTGACCACCACCGCGGTGTAGGTCAGCAGCTCCTTGCGGGTCGGCCAGATGACCTTACGCAGCTCGGCCACGACCTCGCGGAAGAACCGCGCGATGCGGGCGAACAGCCCGATCCGCTCGGTGTCCTTGCGGGTCTTCCTCTCGTCGGCCGACTCGGCCTTGGCCCGCGCCCGGGTGGCCGTGCCACCGCGGGAGACCGGCTCGTCCGCGTCGGTGGCGTCGTCGTCGGCGGCAACGTCGTCGGCGACCTCGTCGTTCAGACGGTCGTCGTCGCCGGCGTCCTCGCTGCGCCGCTTGTTCTCGGCCACTTCGCCCTCCGTCGCGGGAATCGGGTCGCACGCCGTGCGGCGTGCGCGGCGCTGGTCACGCCGGCCGGACCAACCGTCCCGCGACGGGCCGCGGCCGGCGGATCGACGGACGGCCCCGATGCCTCGGAACCACCCCGCCGATGCCACCACCACGGGCCGGACGCCGCCGGTTGGCGGCGCGACCCACGGGAACGGTCAGGCCTGAGGCGCAGGGGTGACAGGACTTGAACCTGCAGCCTGCGGTTTTGGAGACCGCTGCTCTGCCAATTGAGCTACACCCCTGTGCGGCAACGCTCGCCCGACCCGGCCATGACGCACCGGGCGGGGTCACTTGCCCCACGGCGGACCAGTGTACGGGTACCGACCCGACTTTCCCAACCGGTCTGCCCCCGCGCGTGGCGCAACCTCCTCAGCGGGGCGTGCGGATCACCGCCCGGGCCTGCGAGAGCACCTTCTCGCCCCGGCACGTCGCGGTGATGTCGAGCCTGGTCAGGCCCTCCCCCGCGCCCTCGCGGACCTTCGCGGACACCTCGATCTCGGTGCCGGCGTCGTCGTCGGGGACGACCACCGGACGGGCGAACCTGACCCCGTAGTCGACCACCGCGTCGGGCGCGCCGGCCCACTCGGCGACCGCCCGGCCGACCAGGGCCATGGTGAACATGCCGTGCGCGATGACCCCGGGCAGGCCGACCCCGGTGGCGACCCGGTCGCTCCAGTGGATCGGGTTGAAGTCGCCCGACGCGCCCGCGTAGCGGACCAGGTCGGCCCGGGTGACCCGGAAGGTCTGGGTGGACAGCTCCATGTCAGGCCTCCCCGCGTACGACGAGCTTGGACCAGACGGCGACCACCGGCTCGCCGGCGGCCGTGCTCACGTCGGTGCGGGTGGTCAGGAAGTCGTGCCCGCCCCGGCTGGTGATGTCCTCGATGGTGTTCACGCAGACCAGCTCGTCGCCGGCCACCACCGGCCGGGTGTAGGCGAACCGCTGGTCGCCGTGGACCACCCGGCTGTAGTCGACCCCGAGGGCCGGGTCGTCGACGATCTGCCGGGTGGCGGCCATCGTGATCACCACGGGGAAGGTCGGCGGGGCGACCACGTCCGGGTGCCCGAGCGCGCGGGCTGCCTCCGGGTCGTGGTGCGCCGGGTCGGCGGCGCCGATCGCCGTGGCGAACTCGCGGATCTTTTCACGGCCCACCTGGTAGGGGGCGGTCGGCGGATAGGTCCGGCCGACGTAGGACGGGTCCAGGGACATGCCCGAGAACCTACACGGGAAGCACGAAAGCCGACCCGGGGGCGGACGGTCGGCCGGGTGGCCGTGTCTCGCCCCGGATCGGCGATCGGGGTGTCGTGCTGACCGGCGGGTGCCGGCGACGGGTCAGCGGGTCTCGCGGTGGACCGTGTGCTTGCCGTCCCGGGGGCAGAACTTCTTCAGCTCGATGCGGTCCGGGTCGTTGCGGCGGTTCTTGCGCGTGATGTAGTTGCGCTCCTTGCACTCCACACACGCCAAAGTGATCTTCGGCCGGACATCGGTAGCCTTCGCCACGGCGGAGTGCCTTCCTCGCTAACGGACAACAACTACAGCGCCTCAGCCTACGCGCTGGCGACGCGGACATGCAAAGTGGGCGCCTATGGCGCCCATCCCACCGACCACCGGAAGCTGGCCCGGAGGACGAGAGTAGCGGTGGCCGGACTTGAACCGGCGACACAGCGATTATGAGCCGCTTGCTCTGCCATCTGAGCTACACCGCCGTGGCGGGTCCAGCCGGACCCTTTGAGCCCCCTTACGGAATCGAACCGTAGACCTTCTCCTTACCATGGAGACGCTCTGCCGACTGAGCTAAGGGGGCCTGCGCGATCACTCGGTGGCCGCGCAGAGGTAAGAGTACACGGCCCCGCGCCGGAGGTGAAATCGGATCCCCCCACCCTTGCGCGTCGCAACGTTTCCCCAGCTCAGCACCGTGTTTGCGGCGGATTCAGGGGACGATGCGCAGCCGCCGGACGTCCGGGGTGGCGAACGCCTCGGACTCCAGCTGGGCCCCGAACCACGCCTCCAGCCGCTCGTACGGCAGCGGCCGGCTGAACAGGAAGCCCTGGCCGATCTCGCAGCCGATGTCCTGGAGCAGCTCCAGGGTCAGCTCGCTCTCCACCCCCTCGGCCACCACCGCGAGGCCGAACTGCTGGGAGAGGGTGACCACGGCGTTGACGATGGCCAGGTCGCCCGGGTCGGTGGCCATGCCCTGCACGAAGGAGCGGTCGACCTTCACCTCGTGCACGGGCAGCCGGCGCAGGTAGGCCAGCGAGGAGGAGCCGGTGCCGAAGTCGTCCACCGACAGCCGCACCCCGAGGTCGCGCAGCCGGTGCAGCGTCGGGATCGGGCGGTCGGTGCCGTCGAGCACCCCGGCCTCGCGGATCTCGAAGGTGAGCCGCTGCGGGGGCACGTCGTACTCGGCGAGCAGCTCGCGCACGCGGTCGGGGAAGTGCCGGTCGGTGAGCGTACGCGCGGAGATGTTGACCGCGACGGCGAGCGGCTGCTCGGCGTGCGCCCAGTCCCGGCTGCGCCGCAGCCCCTCCCGCAGCACCACCTCGGTGAGCCGGCCCAACTGGCCGGTGTGCTCCGCCACGGCCACGAAGTCCTCCGGGGCGACCTCGCCGTGCGCCGGGTGCTCCCAGCGGGCCAGGCACTCCACCCCGACCAGGCGGCGGTGCCGCAGCGTCACCTTCGGCTGGAAGTAGACCTCCAGCGCGCCGTCGTCGAGGGCCTTGCGCAGGTCACCGGCGAGGCCGAGGCGGCGCAGCGAGCGCGACTCCAGCGCCGGGTTGAACAGCTGGATGCTGCCCGGCATGGACTTCGCCGCGGTCGCGGCCAGGTCGACCCGTTGCAGCAGGGTCGCGGCGTCGCTGCCGTGGTCGGGGTGCACGGCCACCCCGACGGCGGTGTCGACGTCGAGCGTGAACGCGTCGAAGACCATCTCGGCGCGGATCTCCTCGCGCAGCCGGGCGGCCAGGTCCAGCGCCGCCTCGGCGTTCTCCAGCCGCAGCGTCACCAGGAACTCGTCGCCGCCGGCCCGGCCGACCAGCGCCGAGGAGGGCGCGGAGTCGCGCAGCCGGACGGCGACCTCGGCGAGCACCTGATCGCCGGCGGCGTGGCCGAGCGACTCGTTGACCTGACGCAGCCCGTCGACGTCGAACAGCAGGACGGCCACCACCTCGCCCGGGGCCCGGATCTTCACGGCCTCGTCGAGCGCCGCGCTGATCCGCCGCCGGTTGGGCAACTTGGTCAGCGTGTCGTGGTAGGCGTCGTGGCGCAGCCGGTCGACCAGCCGGGAGTTCTCCAGGGCCACCGCCGCGTGCGCGGCGACCGTCTCGAGCACCGGCACGTCCGACGGGGTGAAGTGGCCGACGTCGCTGAGCCGGTTGACCACCTCCAGCGTGCCGATGACCGCCTCGCCGGAGCGCAGCGGCACGACGATCGCGTCCTTGGTCGACTCCGCCCGGAGCATGGCCAACTGCACGCGGTCACCGCCGAGGCGCGCGCCGAGCGCGACGGTCTGCCGCTGCTGCACCACCTGTTCCCGCACCGACGCCGGGATCTTCGAGAAGTCGAGCAGACCCCGCCCGTCGATCCGGGCGGTCAGCAGCACCTCCGGGTGCCGGCCCTGGGCGGGCAGCCACAGCGTCGCGTACTCGGCCTGCATGAGGGCGCGGACCCGGCCGAGCAGCGCGTCCGGCAGCGTGCCGTCCTGGCCGCTGCGGGTCATCGCCCGGGTCAGGTCGTAGATGTCGGCAAGCGTGCGGTGCTGGCGGAGGAACTGGGCGTACGCCCGGTAGACCAGCGCCACCGTGAGCGCGAGCGCCGCGAGCAGCAGCAGCGACCAGTAGGTGGCCTTCAGCGCGAGCAGGATGATCAGGCCGACGGTCGCGTTCACCGCCGCCGCGAGCAGCGGCACGGTGGACGTCCGGACTACCTCCAGACCAGCCTGCCAGCCCTGGAGCAGGGTGATCACGCCGACCACGGCGGCGAGGGTGACCAGGGTGACGGTGCTGACCGCGGCGAAGAGGATGCCCCACGTGCCGGGGCCCACCCCCCGGATCGGGGGCAACGCCAGCAGCACCAGGCCGGCCAGGGACGTGGCCGCGGCCGACCGGGCGACGTTGAACGCGAACTTGGCCGGGCCGAGCCGCCGCCGGAACTGGGCGATCAGGGCGGCCAGGGTGGCCACCAGCACCAGGGTCAGCGGCGGGAGATAGTAGAGCGCCAGGACCAGGGGAATCTCGGTGATCGTGGCCGAGAGTGTCTGGCGCCGGACGATGAAGCTCAGCACCGGCAGGTGGGCGGCGACCAGGGCGGTGAGCAGCAGCAGGCCCAGGCCCCACTCGCCGTAGGCGTCTTTCTTGTCCTCGGTGACCAGCGCGATCAGCAGGCAGCAGATGACCGCCAGGAACGCCAGCGGCCCGGTGATCAGCCAGGCCAGGTCAGTCCCGCGTCGTCGCACGGCTGCCGCTCGGCTCGTCATCCTGCTCCCTTGTTGTCACCGAGAGTGAACTCCGCGCCGATGCCTGGCCCGTGTCTCGCCGCTGCCGCCGCCGCCCGGTGGGTGGCCGGGCGACGGCGGCGTCACACGAACTGCGAAGAACCTAGTTCCACTCGAACTCGAGGTTCACCAGGCCGCCCGAGGCTGAGGCCGGGGCACCAGCGACAGAGGCGACCGAGGCGACCCCGGAGGCGAGCGCGAACAGCATCAGGGTCATGCCGAGCAGCCGACCCAGCTTTTGAGTAGGCATCTGTGGGGCTCCTGTCACGAAACGGGCAGCACGGGGGGCGTGAAGATTCCATGATGGTGCCACACGCACTGAGGGCAACAAAGCCCTCGGTGGCCTGGCTCCGCCTGGACGGCAACAAGTCCGACCGATCGGCAGGACGCCCTGCCTGGCGGGGTGATACCCCTGCGTTCCCGCGTTCCACGCTGTCCTTCATTTGGCGAACACTCGGACCTAGCGCGCCAATCATGGAAATTCATTGAATGCATGCTCCAGCCCCCTGGCGCCACGCATCGGGAAACAGCACACCACAGACGACGAGATATCGAAAGGGACCTTCGTCCCGAACCCACGTCGACCCCTCCAGGGCGGTGCGCGGCGGGCCCGGGCGGGCCGGGCCGGGCCCGGCACGCCGGCGACCCGGGGGCATCCGGCGGCCGGGACACCGCCACCTCCCCGACATCGGGACGCTCGGACAGAACGCCTGGTCAGGCCGGAGGTCGGCGGGCCCAGAAGAGGGCGTGCCCGCTCGTCCCCTCGGGCACGAACTCCTCGGCGGCGACCAGCAGCCCGGCCTCCCGCAGCCAGGATCGGTAGGTCGACGCGTCGGCCTGGCTCCACCACATCGGGGCGGGACCGCCGAGCCAGTTCTCCCCGGTGCCGGTCCAGGCGCTGTCGCCGACGGTGGCCAGCAGCCAGCCGCCCGGGCGCAGCCAGGTGGCGATCCGCCCGATGAGGCGGGGCTGCTCGGGCAGGAAGGTCCCGGTGGGCACCAGGCGGCGGGCCCGCCCGACCTGCACGGCGCTGATGTCGACGCCCGTGACGCGGTGCCCGGCGGCCGCGAGGAAGCGGGCGGCCGGCACGCCACAGCCGCAGCCGAGGTCGAGAACCGCCGCCGCCGCATCCGGCAGGCGTCGGTGCAGACGGCAGGCGTCGGTGCAGACGGCAGGCGTCGGTGCAAAGCGGCGAGCCACGGAGCGTATTGGCCGTCCCCTGCATCGTCCGCTCGGTAGTGGCACGACAACGCGTCGTATCCGCGCTCGACCAAGGCGCGCCCGTCAGCATCGTCCATCTTCGCGAGGCCAGGTGGCGCGATGCCGCGCGCCCATTCGATTTTCCCGGAAAGTTCCCCGGAAAGGGCGGAGTCGCCGCCCATTGCCATTGCCCCGGCGGGCGGCTTCTGCCGCGCATAGGGAGCTGAGTCAGATACGACATCACTCACGACGCCCGCCCGCACTCCCCACCCCACTCGTTCCCGGCTGGCAACACCTTGGTCGTCTGCTCGTCACCGGCACGACACGCCGAACCGGATGCCGGTACCCGACAGGCGATCTTCGTGGCCGACCGTCGGGCGCTGCCGGGGTCGGTAGCACCGTCGGGCAGGGCCGCAGGTGCCGCAGGGCCGCAGGGCCGCAGGGCCGGCGGCGCGGCGGACAGCGCGGCAGGCTCGGGCAGGTGCCTACTGCCGGGTGAGGCCGACGGTGGCGGCGAGGCGGGCGACGTCGGCGGCGGTGAGTCCGGTGCGGACAATCGCGGTGAGGGCGGCGCGTGCGGCGGGGCGGGTGCGGGCCTCGGCGGGGGCGATCCGGTCGGCGTCGATCAGGGCGCGGCCGGCGGCCCGCGGGTCGCCCAGGTCGAGGTGGGCGCGGGCGATGTCGATGAGGTGGGCGGCGCGGTGCTCGGCGGGAAGCTGACGCCAGCCGTCGCCACTGGTGGCGTACCGATGGATGGTGACGGCCTGATGATGGTCGCCGAGCCGGGTGGCGACCAGTGCGCGGGCGAGGGTGACGGCGGCGGAGCCGAAGGCGATGCCGTCGCCGTCACCCTGCTGGTGGTCGTCGTGCGCGGCGGCGAGGTGCGCGGCGCGCTCGGTGAGGTCGTGGGCGGTGGCGGCGTCGCGGTAGCTTGCGGCGGCGAGGGCGGCTTCGAGCAGCAGCGTCCCGGCGAGGCCGGGGTCCGCCAGGCGGTCGTGCGCCGCCGGGTCAAGCTGGTGTACGGCACTGAGCGCGGCGGCCTGCGCCAGGCGCCCCCGATGCAGGGCGCGCAGGGCCTGGGCGAGGGAGACGGCGGCGAGCGCGGTGCGGTGCGGGTCGCCGGTGGCGGCGGTCATGGCGCGGTCGGCGGCCAGCCAGGCGAGGTGGGGCTGGCCGAGCTTGACCAGCGTCTGGGCGGTCAGCCGGTAGACGCGGACGGGCGGGTCGGCCGCCGGCTCGGCGCGGCCGGTGTGCCGGGTGGCGGCGAGCAGGTCGGGCAGGGCGCGCAGGACCTGGGCGTGGTGGCCGTTGCGGTACGCGGCCCAGGCATGCCCGGCCTGGTCGTCGAGCTGCCGCGCCGTGGGGCTGTCGGCGTCGGCCCCGGGTGGGTCGTGGCGGGCCAGCGCCGCGCGGATGCGTTCCACGGCGGCGTCGGTGTCGGTGACGCCCTCCCGGCGGGGCCTGCCGGTGAGCAGGATCGTCGGGGTGACGCCGAGGGCGGCGGCGACGGTCTCGATGACGGAGAGCCGGTCGAGGGTGCGTACGCCCCGCTCGACCTTGTCGACCCAGCTCTTCGACCTGCCGATCCGGTCGGCGAAGACCTGCTGACTCATCCCCCGCCGCGCCCGCAGCTCCGCCATCCGCCGCCCGATCGGCACCTCGTCGCGGCTGCTCATCTGTCCAGCTCCGGGGGCATGGCCAGGGTGTGCTCGCCGCAGCGGGGGCACCAGCGGGACTTGACGCGGAAGGCGAGCAACCCGAGCAGGAAGCCCGGCACCAGCCCACCAAACACGATCGACACCACCCCGGAGATCACGAGCACTCCCGCTTCCCGGTCACGTCAGAGGTGTTCGCAGGCGAGAGCGCCCGCAGATACCGCGTCACCCGGGCCGCCGCCTTCTCGGCGTGCTCCACGAGCGTGAGCAGTGGCGAGTGGGTCGGTCGGCGCAGCTCAAGGGCGTCCTCCGCCCGAGCGAGTGCGGTCAGGTGGGCGCGGGTCGATGCGAGGGCCCGGTTCACCACTTCGATGTCCCGTGCCAGCTCGCCGGCCTGATCATCCATGCCACTCCTCTGCGATCGAGCCGTAGCCGTAAGTAAGGTTGGATTCATACCAACCATTACAGGCGGGCAGGAGGCAGTCAAGGCATGCGGATAGATTGGTTGGTACGACATCAGGAGGGACGGCGACGTGGGCCAGCCGAAGTACCGCCAGATCGCCAGCGAGCTTCGGGGCCAGATCGTGTCCGGAACACTGCGCGAAGGCGACCGGCTCCCGACCGAGCCCCAGCTCCAGGACCAGTACGGCGTCTCGCGCAACACCGTCCGCGACGCCACTGCCCTGCTGGTGAACGAGGGCCTGGTGCAGAGGGTGCCCGGACGCGGCGGCGGCATGATCGTCCGAAGGAAGGTCACTCTGACGTTCCACGCCCACCGCGCCGAGATGCCCGCCCAGCCGACGGCCGAGACGGACGCGTGGCGTTCGGAGGTCGTGGCCCAGGGCTACGAGGCGTCGCAGGAGTTCACCCTGACGATCCGGTCCCTGTCGCCCGAACTCGCCGAACGCCTCCACGTCGAACCCGACTCGGTCGCGGTGCTGCGCCGATGCGTCCGGTATGTCAACGACCAGCCGTCCTCGTTACAGGACACCTACTACCCAATGGACCTCGCCGAGGAGATCCGCGAGCTGCTGTCGCCGAAGGACATCCCGCAGGGAACCACCAGGCTTCTGGCCGAACGGGGTCACCAGCAGACGGCCTACTACGACGAGTACGTCTCCCGGATGCCCACGCCCGAGGAGGCGAACCTGCTCGGCTTGCAGCCCGGCACGACGATCCTGCTGCACATCCGCACCGGCTACACCGAGCAGCGCCCAGTGCGGGTGTCCTTCAACGTCTTCGCCGGCGACCGCAACCAGATCGTCACCACCCACGGAGACGTCAGCGTCATCGCCAGGTTCCGCCCCGAGGAATCCCCCGAGTGATCATCACTCCGGCCCGGCTCCAGGACGTCGACGTCATCATGCAGTGGCGGCGCGAGCGGGTGGCGTGGCTCGCCGCCCGGGGCGAGGAACAGTGGTCCATCCCGCTGCCCCGGTCCGCCGTGGCCGCGACGGTATCCGCCGGACAGACGTGGCTGGTCTGGGACGGCGACGACCCGATCGCCACCATCACCCTGACCGCATACGTGGACGTGGACGGCCTGTGGAAGCCGGACCGGGACCCCGAGGCGCTGTGGTACCCGGAGGACGACCCGGCCGACGCGTTGTACGCGGCGAAGATGATGATCCCGCTGGCCCACTCCGGTGCTGGCCTCGGCGGCGAGCTGCTGGACTGGGCCGGCGGACGGGCCTACGACGCGGGGCTGACCTGGCTACGGTTGGACGCCTGGACCACCAACCACGGGCTCCACGACTACTATCGTCGGCAGGGTTTCCGACACGTCCGGACCATCGAGTCCCGCGTCTCCGGCGCGTGCTTCCAACGGCCGTCCCAGCCCTACCTCAACGGGCACCTCAAGACCGAAATGGCATGACCAACCAAAAAGCACCGGTTGCTTTCACTGCCGAGAACTGAGGTCGAATTCTCTCGCCAATCTGACGGAGGCTACTCAGACCAGGGCCGGGTGACGAGAGCCCCTCTCGGGACGCCCGTCACCCGACCCCGCCGGAGCGGAATTACAGGTGCGTCAGACTAAGGACCTAGGAGCCGGCAGAGCGGTGCCGACTGAAAGCCAGTGCAGAGACTATCCGGCCACGTTCAGCAGGAACTTCTCGTGGCCGCCACCATTAGCGTTGAACTGACAGTTGACGATCCCGCCGCCAGAATTGGTGGAGGCCGTCACCCCGGAGCCGACCAAGCGCAGATACACGTTCGGAAAGGCCGTCGCCGACTCGAAGGAGAACGAGCCGTCCGCCTGCGCGCGAAGCTTGAACTTCTCGTAGGGCTCCACGCCGAACTGGCAGTTTACCGTCCCACCACCGGGCCCGGAGGTGATGGGCGGCAGCTCGGCACCGTCCATTCGGAGATACACGTTCGGAGAGACCACCGACTCGAAGGAGTACGAACCGTCCGAATTCGCGTGGAGCCTGAACTTCTCCAGGGGTCCTGCGCCGAACTGACAGTTGACCGTCCCACCGCCGGACCCGGTGAAGGTGGTCACCCCGGCCCCGTCCATGCGCAGATAGACGTTCGGAAAGAACGTCGACAGGATCGTGATTGGCTTGCTTCCGAGCGCCGCGAAATCCGCTACCGACAACGGCATTGACTATCTCCTCTCACAGGGATTACTCACGATAATCGAACGACTACGGAGAGGTAAGAGGGAGGCTTCGCGCTGCTTGAACGTAACGACGATCGTGGACGGATACAGCAGAAGCCGAAATCAACCCATATGGCGGCACCACCCAATCTCGCGGTGAGAATTCCACCTGCTGGAAGGTGCGGCAAAGCCGCGCGATTATCAGAGTCACCGACGACCCAGCCGAGGTGGGGGGTCAATCTTTGGCGGGGCGGCCGGGCACGCCGGCGATCGCGGCCGAACGAATTCGGGCTTTCGAGGCGACCGGACGGGCTCGTAGTCGCGAGCCAGCGAGGAACAGCTCAATCGTCCGTTGGCGTCGGCCAGACATCGCGCGAGTCGTTGAAGGGCTGGCCCTGCGGCGCGTCGACCGTCAGCGACCTCATTCGGCGAGGCAGGGAGACAGCCCAGTGAGCCAGGGAGACAACCACACGGGGCACCGACCACCGCAGCCAGTTCGCCAGATGCCACACGGCGAAGACCGCCACCAAGCCCAGCACCATCAGCACCAGACACAGGAACGCCAGCTTGAAGATCACTTACGCATTCTCGCTCAGCAGGGTCAGGCAGGCCATCGCCCAAAGCCGCGACGAATCATGCGCAGCCCGTGGGTGCGGCACAGCTCGTGCATCGAGGGTCTCAGCCTTCCGGAGGCATCGGCCAGACATCGCGGGCATCGTTGAAGAACTCGCCGGACGTCGAGCTGACCCGGCCTCCCGACTGGCGCACAGGGCCCCCTGCCCGCGCTCGGATGCGTCCGTTTCCTGGGCCGGGTCGCTCAGGAAGAGCACCCTTCGGTCGACGAACCGCCGCCCATGCCAGCCATCCCGCCACCGCGACGACAGAGAGGATGATCAACAACGGAAGCCACAGGTGAATGATCACGGCAGCCAGAGCGACAAAGACGTTCATGGCAGCATGATGCGCCGGCCACACACCGGAGGGAAGCGAGGCGCGATCTTGGAAGCCATACCACCCGTGAACAGCCGCTTCGTGTCGATCATGAGCCCCGGACGCCCGAAGTTCCCGTCATGCTCCCGCAGCGGAACACCTCATCCGAGCGCGTTACCGATCCGGTCGTTCACCCCGTCCTCTCCCCCGTCGATGCCGTTTGAATAGACCCGCAGGAGCACGGCCACGCTGTGGCCCAGGCGGCGAGCGACCTCCGGCGGGGATGGTGGATGGCCAATCGAGGGTTTCGGGGTCGATACTGGCCCTGGAAGCGTGCGGCCAACGTGCCATACCTGGTGGAAGGGGCGGTGGCGGCTGAGGTGACGGCGGGGAAGCATGAGCGGCAGCTTGTGGGTCCTGTGTTGGGGCTGGAGATGGCGCAGATCGCGGCCCTGATTGGCCAGGGCGGGCGGTCAGATCGGCCGACGCTGGTCGGCGTGGAAGGGTTCGGCGGTGCCGGCAAGACCGTCTTCGCTCGGCGGCTTGGTCAGTCGCTGGGCAGTTCCCATCTGGTGCACCTGGACGATTTCCTGATCCACGGCGTGGTCAGCAACGAGGACAAGACCGACTTCGACCGCGGGGAACTCGCGCGTCGGGTGCTTGAGCCGGCCCGGCGTGGTGAGCTCACGGCGTATCGGACTCTGACCGACAGCGACGGCGGGCCGGGTAGGTGGGTGAAGGTGCCGGCGGTCCGGTATCTCATCGTGGAGGGCGTGTCCGCCTACCACCCCGAGCTGCGGCAGTACTACCACCACCGGATCTGGGTCGATGCGCCGATGGAGATCGCTCGGGAGAGGGCCAGGCAGCGGGACATCCGGCGAGGTATCTACGACCGGGATCTGTGGGACGCCTGGGAACGCTCGGAGATCAGCTACAAGGCCAAGTACGTCCCGCACCTGACGTGCGACATCGTTTACGACAACGCTGGCGAGGCCGCCGACATCCGATGCGGAGACGAGTGAGTAGCCCCTGCACAGCGCTGCTGGTGCGTGGACGCGGCGTCGCCTGACGATGTGGACGGTTCACCGACTGCCCGGGGCGGACGGATCACTGTGGTCGACATCACCATCGGCCCAGACGACTCAGTGACGTACAACGGCATTGGCACGGTGGTGATCACCAGAGCGGCCGGCCGAGTGGAGACGTACAGGGCTAGCGAGATCCGGATCATCGGGCGGTAACGCCGGTCTGGGCAAGCTCACCTGAACCCACGAATGGGGCGACCCGGAGCCAAGATCAGCGTTCCCGTGATGTTCCCGTGGAGGCTTATAGACGGCTGGACTAAGCCGGACTCGGCCAGATCAACGAGAACGGCCCCCGATCAGCATTCCTGCTGTTCAGGGGCCGTGACTGCACCTGGTGGCGGGTAGAGGATTCGAACCTCTGTAGCTTTCGCGACGGATTTACAGTCCGCTCCCATTGGCCGCTCGGGCAACCCGCCAGGGCGTCGCCGCCGCGCCGTGGCGTGGCAGCGGAGCCAAGGATAGCGGTTGCTCCCGGGGCGAGCGCAACCGGGTACCGTCAGGGGGTCGTGCCGCTGGTTGGCGGCGCGTACGTGCACTGACCACCGCCGGACAGCAGGAGCATCAGCATGGCAGCGAACCCGTCGTTCGACATCGTGAGCAAGGTCGACCGGCAGGAGGTCGACAACGCCCTCCGCCAGGCGGAGAAGGAGCTCGCGTCGCGGTTCGACTTCCGGGGCACCGGCGCGGAGATCTCCTGGACGGGCGACGAGGCGATCAGGCTCCAGGCGGAGACCGAGGAGCGGGTCCTGGCCGCCCTGGACGTCTTCAAGGAGAAGCTGGTCAAGCGGAACGTCTCGCTGAAGGCCCTGGACGCGGGCGACCCGCGCGCCTCGGGCAAGGTCTTCAGGATCGAGGCCAAGGTGGTCCAGGGCATCGACTCGGACAAGGCCAAGGCGATCAGCAAGAAGATCCGCGACGAGGGCCCGAAGGGCATCCAGGCCCAGATCCAGGGCGACCAGCTCCGGGTCACCGGCAAGAAGAAGGACGAACTCCAGGCCGTCATCGCCCTGCTCAAGAGCGAGGACTTCGGCATCGCGCTCCAGTTCACCAACTACCGCTAAGGGCCCGGTCAGGCTCCTAGTTGGGCAGCGAGCCGCACCGTGTGAGCTGGGCGAACCTAGGCGGCTTTGGTCGTCGTTGGTCGCCCTTCTCCGGCCTTTGACGGCCTGGCTCCGCTACCGGGCGGGAGCACCCACGTGCGCGGGGAACAGTTCCCTCGCCCTGCTGTACGAACTCCCGTACAGGGATCACCCCCGCGTGCGCGGGGAACAGCACGCCACTCCCAACCCTGAACGCGCTTACCCAGGATCACCCCCGCGTGCACGGGGAACAGTCCCTGACCCCGCCATCACCCGGCACTACCTCGGGATCACCCCCGCGTGCGCGGGGAACAGGTGCCCGGCCTCGTGCAGGGGTACGGGTCGATCGGATCACCCCCGCGTGCGCGGGGAACAGGTGAAGCCGCACCTGGTGGTGGTGGAGGGACCGGGATCACCCCCGCGTGCGCGGGGAACAGTCGAGCACCGCGTGGGTGCCCGTCGACACCGTGGGATCACCCCCGCGTGCGCGGGGAACAGGCGCAGACGCCGACGACGCGGTAGACCAAGCGGGGATCACCCCCGCGTGCGCGGGGAACAGACATCGTGTTCACCGGTACCGGATTCGTGCTAGGGATCACCCCCGCGTGCGCGGGGAACAGGCCGTCGAGAGAGCGCAGGCGCGCGGGATCCAGGGATCACCCCCGCGTGCGCGGGGAACAGACTTCCTGACCTGGGCCGCTAAAGATCAACAACGCCGATTTCATTCACTTGCCCGACCAAGATCTCTCCGCCCGTGCCGCCCGCTTACTGGTGACAAGGTACCGCTGACTCGCCGCGCGCACCGCGCACCGCGCACCGTGCCCCCCGCCATCCCGTCCACCGCCGGCCCCCACGACCGGGGAGGAGGCCGAGGCGACAAGGTGGAGCGCCCTACAGGACGAACGACCTTGTCGGCCCTGGCCCGCTCGGCTCTGCCTGAGTAGGCGGTGCACCGGATCGCACACCCACCCCTACCCCCACGACCGTCCGGCAACTCCACACCAACTACCGCTGCCGAGGGATCACAGGGCTACGGTCTGACGCATGACGGTCGCCCGCTCGGTCCTGCTGTTCCTGCTCGCCGCCCTCGCCGAGATCGGCGGGGCCTGGCTGGTGTGGCAGGGCTGGCGGGAGCACCGGGGGCTGCTCTGGATCGCGGGCGGCGTGGTCGCGCTGGGGCTCTACGGCTTCGTCGCCACGTTCCAGCCCGACGCGAACTTCGGCCGCATCCTCGCCGCGTACGGCGGGGTGTTCGTCGCCGGGTCGCTCGCGTGGGGCATGGTCGTCGACAGGTTCCGGCCCGACCGTTACGACGTCGTCGGCGCGGCCATCTGCCTGGTCGGGGTCGCCGTCATCATGTACGCGCCACGCAACGGCTGACCACAGCCCCCACGCACCGGGCGAGCAGAACGCTCAGGCGGCGAGGGTCTGTTCGACGCGTACCGCCGTGGCCTCCGCGCGGGCGATGGGGCCGGCGGGCAGCGCGGCGACGGCGGCCCCGACGGCGACGGCCGACCCGGCGAAGACAAACGCCCACGGCACGCCGCCCGCGTGGTCGATGATCAGCCCGGCCACCGCGCCGCCGGCGGCGCTGGACGCGACCATGATGGTCACCGCCCAGGTGTACGCCTCGTTCAGCATGCCGGCCGGGGCGATCCGCCCGACGAGGGTGTTCTCCAGGGTGAGCGCGGGTGCGATGGCGGCCCCGCCGACGACCAGCGCGATGCCGAGGGCGAGCGGGCCGGGCATCACCGCGTACACGGCGAAGGTGGCGGCGACGGCGGCGAGCAGCCAGGCGAACTGGCGGGTCATGTTGGCCGCGGGCTTGCGGACGCCGAACCAGAAGCCGGCGGCGGCGCTGCCGAGGCCCCAGACGGCGAGCAGGACGCCGGCCAGGCTCTCCGGGTCGTCGGTGGGCTGGTTGCCGGCGAACGCCGGGACGATGACTCCGGCGGCCCCGAACGCGATGCCGAGGCCGGCGATGCAGAGCAGCAGGGCGGGGAAGCCGCCGACGCGCAGCGGGCCGAGCCCCCGGGCGTGGTTCTCCTTCGGGTGGGGTCGCCAGCCGCGCATGACCCGGCCGAGCGCCACGGCGACGGTGCCGACGAGGGTGACCACGGCCGCGCCGACCAGGGCGGCTGCCGCGTCGGCGATGAGGACGAAGGCGGCCACGAGCAGCGGGCCGAGCACGAAGACGACTTCGAGGAGCGCGGTCTCCGCGCCGAGGGCGGTGTTGCGCAGGTGGTACCGGCCGGTGGCGGGGCTGGTGAGGTCGTTCCAGGCGCCGCGCAGCGCGGCGGTCAGCGGCGGATACGTGGCACCGGCCACCCCGGCGGCGAGGTAGATCAGGGCGATGCTGGCCCCGTCGGCGCGGCTGGCCCAGAGCAGCCCGCCGAGGGCGAGGGGGTGGGCGACGGCGGTGGCCAGCAGCACGGGGGTGGGGCCGACCCGGTCGGCGACGCGGCCGGCGACGGGGCTGAGCGCGGCACCGGCGAGGGCGTAGATGCCACCGGCGACGGCGGCGAGCGAGTAGCGCCCGGTGACCTGTTGCACGACGAGCAGCAGCGCCAGCGGCGTCATGCCGATCCCGAGCCGGCCGATGACGCCGAGGACGAGCAGCATCGGCGCGCCGGGGATCCGCCATACGCCGAGGTACTGGCGCAGTGCGGCCACGGGAACCTCCAGGGGGTGCAACGAGAAAGGTGCAACGAGAGCTTGTAACGAGCCGGAAACGTTCCGACCCTAACGCCGCAGCCCGGCAGCCGTGAACTGGTTATGGTGCGCGTCTCGCCGCGTACCAGACGAAACGCCCGCGCCCGGTCGGACCGGGCGCGGGCGGGATCGGGACGGGTCAGCGCTGGAACTGCACGGGGCCGGCGCTGGCGGCCATCCGCTCCAGCCGGGCCACCCGCTCCTCCATCCGGGGGTGGGTGGAGAAGAGCGCGGCGATGCCGCCGCCCCGCTTGAACGGGTTGTCGATCATCAGGTGGGCGGTGCTGGTGAGCTGCCCCTGGGCCGGCAGCGGCCGGGCCTGGGTGCCCAGGTGGATCTTCCGCAGGGCGCTGGCCAGGGCCAGCGGGTCCCGGGTGAGCCGGGCCCCCGACTCGTCGGCCTGGAACTCGCGGCTGCGGCTGATCGCGAGCTGGATCACGGTGGCCGCGAGCGGGCCGAGGATCAGGGTGAGCAGCAGCACGACCGGGTTGGGGGCGTCCTCGTCGTCACCACCGCCGAGCGGGATGAACCAGGCGATGTTGGCCAGCATGGTGATGATGCCGGCGAGGCCGGCGGCGACGCTGGAGATGAGGATGTCCCGGTTGTAGACGTGCGACAGCTCGTGCCCGATCACGCCCCGCAGCTCCCGGTAGTCGAGGATCTCGGTGATCCCCTGCGTCACGCAGACCGCCGCGTTGGCCGGGTTGCGGCCCGTGGCGAACGCGTTGGGCTGGGAGGTGGGGCTGACGTAGAGGCGGGGCATCGGCTGGCGCGCCTCGGTGGCCAGCTCGCGGACCATCCGGTACAGCTCGGGGAACTGTGCCTCGCTGACCGGTTGCGCCCGCATCGAGCGCAGGGCGAGCTTGTCGGAGTAGAAGTAGGTCACGCCGTTCATCACCAACGAGACGACGACGGCGAGGACGAGCCCGCCGCTGCCACCGAACCAGTAGCCGACCGCGAGGATCAGCGAGGTCAGCAGGCCGAGCAGCGCTGCGGTCTTCAGACGGTTGTGATGCACGATCGCTCCTTCGGTGCGCGGACCGCGCGGGATCCGCTGACCGGTACAACACCTCGGTACCCGCCAACCATCCGTCTCAACGCTGTGAGTTGCCTGGGATCGACCTGCGGAAACACTGAGGTGGGGCGGTGGCCCGGCGACCGCTCAGGGGCCGCTCAGCGGGCGGTGAGGTCCAGCACGAGCTGCGGGGCGACGCCGACGGCCAGGGCGACCAGGGTGGCCACGGCGAGGGTGCCGAGCACCGCCCAGGCCGGCCGGGCGCCGGCGGTGCCCCCAGCCTCGGCGGCCGGATCGGCCTCGGCGGGCGGGGCGTAGAGGGTGGCGGCGAGGCGGAGGTAGTAGGCCAGGCCGATCACCGCGTTGACCGCCACCACCAGCGCCAGCCAGCCCGCGCCGCCGTCCAGCAGCGCCCGGACCACGGTCACCTTGGCGAACAGGCCGGCCAGCCCCGGCGGGAGCCCGGCCAGCCCGACCAGGGCCAGCGCGAACGCCCCGGCCACCCAGGGCCGCCGCCGGGCCGCGCCGCGCAGATCGGCGAGGCTGCCGCCGTCGGCGCCGGCCGGGCGCAGGGCCACCAGCGCCGCGAAGGCGGCCAGCTCCAGGACCACGAAGAACACGGCGTACGCCACGGCGGCGGCGTACGCGGCGGCGCGGGCGTCGGCGGTGCGCCCGGCGGCCAGTGCGAGTGCACCCAGCGGAGCGAGGATGTAGCCGGCCTGGGCCACCGACGACCAGGCGAGCAGCCGCACGGTGCGGCGCTGACGCAGCGCCACCAGGTTGCCCACGGTCATGGTGAGCACGGCGAGCCCGGCCAGCACCGGGCCGGTCACCTCGGCGGGCAGCGCCCGCTGCACCACCGCGAGCAGGGCCACCACCCCGCCCAGCTTCGACGCGGTCGACAGGTAGGCGGCCACGGGCAGCGGCGCGCCGTCGTAGGTGGCCGGGGCCCAGGCGTGGAACGGCACGGCGGCCACCTTGAACGCCAGCCCGAGCAGCAGCAGCGCCACCGCCGCCGTGGTCAGCGGCACGTCCAGCAGGTCGGGCCGCCCGGCGAGCAGCGCGCCGACCCGGTCGAGGTGCAGGCCGCCGGTGACCGCGAAGAGCAGGGCCGCGCCGAGCAGCGTGACGGTGGTGGCGACCACGCTCACCACGAAGAACGTGACCGCCGCCTCGGCGGAGGCGAGGCTGCCCCGGCGCAGGCCGACGAGCACGTACAGCGGGAGTGTCAGCGTCTCCAGCGCCACGACCAGGGTGATCAGGTCGCCGGCCGCGCCGAGCACCACGCCGCCGGTCATCGAGCAGGCCAGCAGGAAGCAGTATTCGCCGACGGGCGACCGACCGGCGCGCAGCGCCGGGCCGGACAGGGCCAGCACCCCGAGGGTGAGCAGCGCGAACAGGGCCCCGACGAGGGCGGCCCGGCCACCGAAGACGTACGAGCAGTCGGCGGCGACGCAGAAGGTGGACCGCTGCCCGCCCGCGCCGACGACCGCGCTGCCCAGCGCGGTGGCGACCGCCCCGGCGGCGGCCACGGCGACCGTCGCGGCGGCGCGGGCCACCAGCAGGTCGGCCAGCAGCACCAGGACGGCGGTGCCGGCGGCCAGGTAGGCCGGGAGCAGCGCCACGTTGTCGACGCTCTGCACCAGACTCACCGGCGCCCACTTTCGTTCGCGACTGCGGGGCTCCGCTGCGCTGCACTCCTCGCGCTCACCGGAGCACCCCCACGAGGGCCGCCACTGGGTCGGCGGCGACGCCGAGGACCAGCGTGGGGGCGAGGCCGACGGCGAGGGCGAGCAGCACCAGCGGGGCCCAGGCCGTCCACTCGGCGGCGGCGAGGCCCGGGCCGATCCGGCCGACCGCCGGGCTGGCCGGGCCGTGGGTGACCCGGCGCAGCAGCCGCAGCAGGTACGCGGCGGTCAGCGCCCCGCCGACGGCGGCGAGCACGCCGAGGGTGGTCCACAGCGGGCCGCCCCGCCCGACAGCGGCGACCACGGCGAACGCCTCGCCCCAGAAGCCGGCGAGGCCGGGCAGCCCCAGCGAGGCGACGGCGGCGAAGCCGAGCAGGCCGGCGAGGCGGGGCGCGGTCTCCCGCAGCCCGGACAGCTCGGCCAGGGCCCCGGAGTGCGCGCGGTCCTTGATCGCTCCGGCGAGGAAGAACAGCAGGCCGGTGATCACCCCGTGCGCGACGTTGCCGATCAGCGCGGCCTGGAGGCCGGTGGCGGTGAGCGTGGCCACCCCCAGCAGCACGAACCCCATGTGGCCGACGCTGGAGTAGGCGATGAGCCGCTTCAGCTCGCTCTGCGCGAGGCAGACCAGCGAGCCGACGATGATGGCGGCGACGGCGAGCACCCCGAGCACCGGGGCCGCCCAGCGGGCCCCCTCCGGGGCCACCCCGACGGCGACGCGGATCAGCCCGTACGTGCCCATCTTGAGCAGCACCCCGGCGAGGATCACGCTGCCGACGGTGGGCGCCTGGGTGTGCGCGTCGGGCAGCCAGGAGTGCAGCGGCCACAGCGGGCTCTTCACCGCGAACGCGAGCCCGAGCAGGGTGAACGCGGCGAGCTGGGTGCCCCGCGACAGCCCCGTGCCGCCGGTGAGCGCGAGGAGGTCGGCGGTGCCGGCGGCGGCCACCACGACGTAGACGCCGACGAGCAGCAGCACCGAGCCGAGCAGCGTGTAGAGGGCGAACTTGGCCGCCGCCCGCCGCCGGTCGGCCCCGCCCCAGCCAGCGATGATCGCGTACATCGGCAGGAGGACGACCTCGAAGAACACGAAGAACAGGACCAGGTCGAGGGCGAGGAAGGTGCCGAGGATGCCGACCTCGACGACCAGCAGCAGCGCGACGAGGGCCCGGCCGCTGCCGCCGCCGTCGGGCACCTTCCACAGGGTGTACGCGCAGCAGAGCAGCGTGAGCAGCGCGGTCAGCACGACCAGCGGGTAGGAGATGCCGTCCACGCCCAGGTGGAAGCGCAGGTCGAGGGCGGGCACCCAGGGCAGGTCGAGCCGGTGCCAGGGGCGCACCGCCGGGGCGGCCCCGTAGGCCGTCCAGCTCCGGTCGCCGGTGGCCAGGGGCAGGGTGGCCAGCAGGGTCAGCCCGGCCGCCACCGTGCCGACGACGCGGGCCGCCCGGTCGCCGGGCAGCAGCGCGACCACTGCCGCGCCGACGGCCGGGACGGCCAGCGCCGCGACGAGCAGGACCTGTCCGAGGCTCATCCGGCTCCCCCGATCGCCCGCACGCGGGCTCCCCGGTCCACGGTCACGCCGCACCCCCGATCAGCACGGCGGCCAGGCCGATCAGCAGCGCCCCGGCGAGCACCCCGGCCGCCGCCCGGGGCAGCGCGGCCCGGTGCAGCCCGGCCAGCGCCCCGCCGAGGCCGGTCGCGCCCCGGCCGGTGCCCTCCACCGCGCCGTCGACCACCCGCTCGTCGGCGGCGCGGGCGAACCGGGCGAGGGCCGTCACCGGGCGTACGACGAGGGCGTGCTGCACGTCGTCGAGCCGGAAGCCCGCCGCGAACACCGGCCCCAGCGGGCCGAGGGCGCGGGCCGGGTCGGCGGCGGTGTCCCGCCGCCAGCCGGCCCAGGCGAGGACGGCCCCGGCGACCAGCAGCGCCAGCGGCAGCAGCAGCGCCGGGCCGACGTGGGTCCACTCCCCCTCGGCCGCGCCGAGCCGGCCGGTGAACGCCGGCCAGAACGCGGCGAGCCCGAGCAGCGCGGCCGGCACCGCGAGCAGCAGCAGCGGCACCCGCAGCACGGCCGGCGGGTCGTGCGGGTGCAGCGAGATCGGCCGGTCGTGCTGCGGCAGCGGCGGGCGGGCCGCGCCGAGGAACGCGCGCAGCAGCAGCCGGGTGGCGTACCAGGCGGTGACGGCGACGCCGGCCAGCCCGGCGAGCCACACCAGCCAGCCCACCCAGGCGGGGGCCGGGCCGGCGGAGTCGAGCGCGGCGGCCTGGGCGGCGGCGAGCACGCCGTCCTTGCTCCAGAAGCCGGCCAGCGGGGGGACGCCGGCCAGCGCGCCGAGGCCCACCGCCGTGCACCAGAACGTCACCGGCATCGTCGAGCGCAGGCCGCCCATGCGGGACAGCAGCGGGGTGCCGAGGGTGTGGATCACCGCGCCGGCGGCCAGGAACAGCAGCGCCTTGAACGCGGCGTGGGTGAGCAGGTGGAACAGCGCAGCAGCCGGGGCACCCACGGCGAGCGCGCCCGTCATGTAGCCGAGCTGGGAGACCGTCGACCAGGCCAGCACCCGCTTCAGGTCGTCCTGGGCGGTCGCGGCGAGCGCGCCGAGCAGCAGGGTCACCGAGGCCAGCACCCCGAGCACCGCCAGCGCCACCGGGGCCCGCTCGAACAGCGGGAAGAGGCGGGTGACCGCGTAGACCCCGGCCGCGACCATGGTGGCGGCGTGGATCAACGCGGAGACCGGGGTCGGGCCGGCCATCGCGTCGGGCAGCCAGGTGTGCAGCGGGAACTGCGCGCTCTTGCCGGCCACCCCGGCGAGCAGCAGCAGGCAGGCGGCGGTGAGCGTGCCGGCGGAGTGGTCGTGGGCGAGCACGTCGGCGATGCGGAAGCTGCCCGCCGAGACGCCGAGCAGGGCGATGCCGAGCAGGAAGCCGACGTCACCCACGCGGGTGACCAGGAACGCCTTCATCGCGGCGGCCGGCGCGCCGGGCAGCCGGCGGTCGTGGGCGATGAGCAGGTAGGAGCAGAGGCCCATCACCTCCCAGCCGACCAGCAGCATGACCAGGTCACCGGCGACGACCACCAGCAGCATCGCGGCGGTGAAGAGGCTGATCTGCGCCGCGTACGGCGGGTAGCGGTGGTCGACGTCGACGCCCGCGTCGTCGTGCGGGCCCGCCCGCAGGTAGCCGACCGAGTAGACCTGCACGGCCAGCGCCACCGCCGCCACCGCGACGGCGACCAGGGCCGCCGCGCCGTCGAGCCGGACACCGAGGGTGACCCGCAGGCCGCCCAGGTCGACCCAGGTGGTCGACGTCTCCACGGGCGCGCCGACCCGGGCCAGCAGCGCGACCGCGACCAGCAGCGCGCCGGCCGCGCCCGCCACGCCGAGCCCGACGGCGGCCCGGCGGGCCGGGTCCGCCCCGGCCCGCGCGCCCCCGCCGCGCGACACGGGCGGCAGCAGCAACCCCACCAGACCCGCCACCAGGGGTACGGCCGGCAGCAGCGCGCCGAGCAGCCCGGTCACCGGGTCACCTCGCCGGTGGTCGTGGCCCGCCCCGCGTGTTCGGCCGGGGACCCGGCCGGCGGCTCGGCCGGCGGCTCCGTCAGCGGCACCTCGTCGACGGCGACGCTGGCCCGCAGCCGGTAGAGCTGGAGCACGATGGCCAGCCCCACGCCGATCTCGGCGGCGGCCAGCACGATCACGAACAGCGCGAACACCTGCCCCGCGTGCGGCAGCGCCGCCCGGACCGTCGCGTCGGCGGTGACCAGGATCAGGTTGACGGCGTTGAGCATCAGCTCCACCGCCATCAGCACGAGCACCGCGTTGCGGCGGCGCAGCACGCCGTAGGTGCCGAGGCCGAACAGGAGCGCGGCGGTGACGTACGGGACGACGGGCCTCACGGGCGGCCTCCCGCGCGGTCCTGGTTGCCCGCCCCTGCGGGGGCCCGGCCGTCGGCCGGGCGGCGGCCGACGTCGGGGCGGGACAGCACGACCGCGCCCACCAGGGCGGACAGCAGCAGCACCGACAGCACCTCGAACGGCAGCACCCAGGTGCGGAACACCTGCTCGCCGAGCCGCTCGGCGGTGCCCGGCGCGGGCAGGTCCACCCGGGTCCAGCGGTAGGCGTCGACCAGCAGGGCGGCCAGCCCGAGGCCGACGCCGCCACCGATCAGGGCCGCCGGCCAGCCCGGCCGGTCCAGGTCGTCGGACGCGCCGATCGGGGCGCGGGTCAGCATCACCGCGAACAGCAGCAGCACCACCACGGCGCCCACGTAGATCAGCACCTGCACCCAGGCCACCAGCTCGGCGGCGAGCACCAGGTAGACGCCGGCCAGCGCGCCCAGGCAGACCACCAGGTAGAGGCCGGCGCGGACCAGGTGGCGGGTCGTCACCACCAGCGCCCCCGCGCCGACCGCCACCGCGCCGAGGGCCAGCAGCAGCGCGTCCGCACCGGTCACGGGGCGGCACCCGGGTCGGTGGGGGTGCCGTCCGCCGGGGCGGCGGGACCGTCCTTCGGGGCGGTGCCCGGGTGGGCGGCGGGGCCCTCCGTCGCGGCGGGGCCGGGGGCCGGGGCGGCCGGGGCGGAGGCCGGGCGGGCGGCGGGGCCGGGCTCGGGGCGTACCCGGGCGGGGGTCGGCCGGGCGGAGGACCCGGCCGGGGCGGCGGCCTTGCGCGCGGCGGTGGCCTCCTCCTTCGCCGGCTCGCCGTTGCGGTCGTGCGCGGGCGGCGGCGGGACGGTGGCCATCCACTCGCCGAGGTGGTCCTTGTCGTGCAGCAGGTCCTTGATGTCGTACTCGGCGTACTCGAACTCGGGCGACCAGTAGAGCGCGTCGAAGGGGCAGACCTCGACGCAGATGCCGCAGTACATGCAGAGCGAGAAGTCGATGTCGAACCGGTCGAGCACGTTGCGCTGCCGGGGGCGGGCGGCGCCGGGCACCGCCACCTCCTCCTTGTGCGAGTCGATGTAGATGCACCAGTCGGGGCACTCGCGGGCGCAGAGCATGCAGACGGTGCAGTTCTCGGCCAGCAGCGCGATCACGCCCCGCGACCGGGGCGGCAGCTCGGGGGCGACGTCCGGATATTGCTGGGTGGTCGAGCGGCGGGTCATCGTGCGCAGCGTGACCGCCAGCCCCTTCGCCAGCCCCTCGCCGGGCACGCCCCGCTCGTTCGTCTCGCCCATGCCGCCCATCCTGCCCTGTGCCCCCGGCGCGCGCGACCACCACCCGGCCCTTCGCGCGGTACGGTGACGGCGGGGAGAACGACACGCCGGGAAGGACCTGTCCCATGACCGCCGCGTTGCAGAGCGACTTCCCGCCCGAGGGCGGGTGGACGACCGACGACCTCGACGGGATGCCCGAGGACGGTCGCCGCCGCGAACTGCTCGACGGAGTGTTGCTCTTGTCCCCCTCCCCCACCCGCATCCACCAGACCATCGCCATGCGGCTCGGCGTCGCGCTCGAAGAAGAGTGCCCCGACGAGTACGACGTGACCCAGGGCGTCGAGGTGCGGATCAACCGGACCCGCTGCTTCATCCCGGACGTGCTGGTCACCACGGCGGAGGCCGCCCGGCGCTCGCCGTCGCGGTACGCGCCGCACGAGGTGGTGCTGGCCGTCGAGGTCGTCTCCCCGAGCACCCGCTCGATCGACCGGGTGCTCAAGCCGGCCCTCTACGCGCAGGCCGGCATCCCGTTCTACTGGCGGATCGAGACCGGCGACGGCGAGTTGGTCGTCCACACCCACCGGATCGACCCAGTCGACGAGGTCTACACGGAGACCGGCCGCTGGACGAAGTTCGTCGACACCGGCGAGCCGTTCCCGGTGAACCTGTCGATCGCCCGGATCACGCCCCGGCACCTGTGAGCGGTCCCGCCCGGCGGGGCGGCGGCGTGCCGAAGCGGGGTCAGGGGCCGGTGAGCGGCGGGAGCATCTCGACGCCGAGCTGCTGGAGGAGCTGGAACAGCTCGGTGGCGTGCCACACGTCGACGATCCGCCCCGCCGGGTCGAAGCGCAGGAACGTCGCCCCCGAGAAGCTCGCCACCCGCCCGGTGGGCGGCACCGGCCCGAACGGGCCGGCCTGGGTGCCGGCGGCCCGCCAGCGCAGGGCCACCCGGTCGTCGGCGGCCACCACGTCCACGAGCTTGTAGCGCAGGTCGGGGAAGGCCGCCCGCCGCTCGCGGTGCCAGGCCAGGACCGCCTCCGGGCCCGTCCCGCCCAACCCGGGGCAGCCCGCCGCCACCAGCTCGTACACCGACTCCTCGCGCCCGGCGTTCCACACGTCGGCGACGAAGCGCCGGGCCGCCGCCTCCCTGTCGCTCACCGGGGCAGCCTAGCCAGCCGGCCCTCCCGTACGACGCGGGGTGCGGCGCTCTCGGCGGGCCCGGAACGTGGCGATCGGGGCTCGGCGGGCCCCGGGGCGGCGGATCGGTCAAGATGGGACGGACGGAGACGGCGAGGCGGACGGCAGGGGGCGACGTGGGCGACGAGGCAGGCGCGACGACCGGCGACAAGGGCGTGGAGCCCGGCGCGAGCGGCGCGGAGCCCGGCGGGAAGTACGTGGAGCCCGGTGGGGAGTTCACCCGGGACCAGCGGTACATCGCCACCCGGATCACCGCCGACGGGCGGGACGGCTGGCCGGTCGAGCCCGGTCGCTACCGGCTGGCGGTCAGCCGCGCCTGCCCCTGGGCCAACCGGCTGATCATCGTGCGCCGGCTGCTCGGCCTGGAGGACGCCATCTCGATGGCGGTGGCCGGGCCGACGCACGACGCCCGGAGCTGGACGTTCGACCTCGACCCGGGCGGGCGGGACCCGGTGCTCGGCATCGAGCGCCTCCAGGAGGCGTACTTCAAGCGGTTCCCCGGCTACGAGCGGGGGATCACCGTGCCGGCGATGGTGGACGTGCCGACGGGGCAGGTGGTCACCAACGACTACGCCCAGATGAGCCTGGACCTGTCGACGGAGTGGACGGCGTACCACCGCGAGGGCGCGCCCGAGCTGTACCCGGCCCGGCTGCGCGACCAGATCGACGAGGTCAACGCCGTGGTCTTCGCCGACGTCAACAACGGCGTGTACCGGTGCGGCTTCGCCGGCAGCCAGGGGGCGTACGAGGCGGCGTACCGGCGGCTGTTCGACCGGCTCGACTGGCTGACCGAGCGGCTGTCGGGGCAGCGGTACCTGGTCGGCGACACGATCACCGAGGCCGACGTGCGGCTGTTCACGACGCTGGTCCGCTTCGACCCGGTCTACCACGGCCACTTCAAGTGCAACCGGAGCAAGCTGTCGGAGATGCCGGTGCTGTGGGCGTACGCCCGGGACCTGTTCACCACCCCCGGGTTCGGCGACACGATCGACTTCGACCACATCAAGCGGCACTACTACGAGGTGCACCGGGACATCAACCCGACCGGGGTCGTCCCGCTCGGCCCGGACCTGGCGAACTGGCTCACCCCGCACGGCCGGGAGGCCCTCGGCGGCCGGCCCTTCGGCGACGGCACCCCGCCGCCGCCCCCGCCGCCCGCCGAGCGGGTCGACCCGGCGCACACCCCGCTGGGCTGAAATCACATCGATGCTCTTCATTAGTTAACACTCGCTTCAATTCAGGCTGATCGACTTGAGTGGCCTGCGCCGCCGGCTTTTCGCCGGTGTTCGGCGCAGGCCGTCCACAGTTGAGGAGATCAGCCTTGCGGAAGCCAGGTCGCAGAACGGCACGCCTCGGCGTGCTGGCCGGCGTGATCACCGGAGCGCTCGTCACCACCCTCGCCGTACCCGCGTCGGCCGCCCCCGGCGCGGCGGAGCCCGGGCGTCCCGCGCCCGCCCCGCTGCGCCCGGGCGGACCGGAGGCCGCGCCGGACCGGTACATCGTGGTGCTCGCCGACCCGCCCGCCGGCACCGACCGCGCCACGCGCACCGCCCGCACGAGCCGGGCCGCCGCCGTCGCCGAGCGCGCCGGCGGCACCGTGCTCAACCGCTACACCCACGTTCTCGACGGGTACGCCGCCCAGCTCTCCCCGGCGGCCCTCGCCGCCGTGCGGGCCGACCCCGCCGTCGCGTACGTCGAACGGGACAGCCGCATCTACGGCGGCGGCGCCGACGACTTCTCGGCGTCTGCCGTCCAGTCGAACCCGCCGTCCTGGGGGCTGGACCGCATCGACCAGCACTACCTGCCGCTGAACAACAGCTTCGGCTACACGTCGACCGGGTCCGGCGTCACCGTCTACGTGGTCGACTCGGGCATCCGGGCCAGCCACGTCGACTTCGGCGGCCGGGCCAGCGGCGTCTACGACGCGGTCGGCGACGGCAACGGCACCAACGACTGCCACGGCCACGGCACGCACGTCGCCGGCACCGTCGGCGGCGCGACGTACGGGGTGGCCAAGTCCGTCACCATCAAGGCCGTGCGGGTCCTCCAGTGCGACAACTCCGGCTGGACGACGGACCTGATCGAGGGCATGGACTGGATCGCCACCCACCACGACCCAGTGTCGGTGGCGAACTTCAGCCTCCAGGGGTACGGCACCACCCCCAACACCGCGGCCGAGAACCTGATCGACTCGGGCGTGCACACCGTCTTCATCGCCAACAACTTCAACACCGACGCCTGCACCAACGGCCCCCGGTCGTCCCGGGGCGTCACCGTCGCCGCGACCGACGTCACGGACACCCGGGCCTCGTTCTCCAGCTACGGCACCTGCGTCGACGTCTTCGCCCCCGGCGTGAACATCACCTCCGCCGGCATCGCCTCGAACACGGCCGTCGCGTCCGGCTGGTCGGGCACCTCGATGGCCGCGCCGCACGTCACGGGCTGGATGGCGCGCTACCGGCAGCAGTTCCCGACGGCCACCCTCGCGCAGGCCAAGAGCGCGCTGATCGCCGCCGCCACCACCGGCGTGGTGATCGACCCGGGACCCGGCTCGCCGAACCGCCTGCTCTACGCCGCCCCGTAACCACCGGCGGCCCCGCCGCACGCCGCGTCACCGGGCGTGCCGGCTGGTTAGGAAGGGCCCCTTGTACAACAGAATGCGTTAACAGGGGGCCCTTCCTTACATCCAGACGCGGACGGTGGCCGTGAGGACTAGCTGGGCGAGGGAGGCCGGCACCAGCACCAGCCAGCACAGCCGCTGGAGCTGGTCCTCGCGCAGCCGGGGGTACGACACCCGCAGCCAGATGATCACGAACGAGACGGCGAAGACCTTCAGCAGCGTCCACAGCCAGCCGAGCTGCGCGTCGGCGAACGGGCCCTGCCAGCCGCCGAGGAAGAGCACGGTGGTCAGCGCGGCGATCACCACGATGCCGACGTACTCGGCGAGCAGGAAGAACGCGAAGCGCAGCCCCGTGTACTCCGTCAGGTAGCCGAAGACCAGCTCCGAGTCGGCGACCGGCATGTCGAACGGGGGCCGCCGGATCTCGGCCAGCCCGGCCACGAAGAAGACGATCATCGCGGGGGCCTGCCAGAGCAGCCACCAGGGCCGCCACGCCTCGACGATCCCGGGCAGGCTCAGCGTGCCGGCCGCCATCGCCACCGACGCGGCGGCCAGCACCAGCGGCAGCTCGTAGCCGAGCAGCTGGGCGGCCCCGCGCAGCCCGCCGAGCAGGCTGTACTTGTTGGCCGACGCCCACGCCGACATCAGCACCGCCACCACGCCCACCCCGACCACGGCCAGGACGAAGAACAGGCCGATGTCCAGCGGCTGGCCCACCAGGTCGCCGGGCCCGAGCGGGATCACCAGCAGGGCGAGCAGGTAGGGCACCAGGGCCACCACGGGGGCCAGCCGGAACACCGCCCGGTCCGCCTCGCGGGGGGTCACGTCCTCCTTCTGCACGAACTTGACCCCGTCGGCGACGAGCTGCGCCCAGCCGTGGAAGCCGCCCGCGTACATCGGGCCGAGCCGGCCCTGCATGTGCGCCATCACCTTGTGCTCGGCCTGCCCGACGACGAGCGGCAGCGTGAGGAAGGCGACCAGCACGCCGACCACCCGCAGCACGGCCTCCAACCAGTCAGGCATCAGGCCGCGCCCCCGTCGCCCCGCGTCGCGCCCTCGCCCCGGGTCGCGCCCCCGCCCCGCGTCGCGCCCTCGCCCCGCGTCGCGCCGGCGGGCGGCCCGGCGGCCGGTGGCGACGTCGGCCCCCACTCGCCCGGGGCGGGCACCCCCGGCGGGCGCACCGCGCGGCGACCACCGGCCGCCGTCGACTCGCCCGGCTCCTTCGCGCCCGGCCACGGCTTCGCCACCCGCGAGGCGAGCACGAACTCCTTGCGCAACGGGTGCCCCTCGAACTCGGGCGGCAGCAGCAGCGGACGCAGCTCGCCGTGCCCGGGGAAGTCGACGCCGAACATCTCGAACGTCTCCCGCTCGTGCCAGGCCGCGCCGGGGTAGAGGTCGACGACCGAGTCCACCCGGGGCGCGTCCCACGGCACCCGGGTGCGCAGCAGCAGGCCGTGCCGACGCCCCGTCGACCACAGGTGGGCGACTACCTCGCAGCCGTCGGCGAGCTGGTCGACGGCGGAGAGCCAGTCGAAGAAGTCGCAGCCCAGGTCGGCGTCGTCGCGGGCCGCGCGCAGCGCGTCCCGCCAGCTCGCCGGGGGTACGTCGACGGTGGCCCGCGCGTACGCCTGGCCGCCGGACACCGACGCGGTGGCCTCGACGGGCGCGATCAGCGCGACCAGCCGCTGGCCGACCTCTTCGGGAGTCATGCCGCTGATCCTATGACCGACGCCGGTCCCCCGGGGCGGCCCGGATGCCGGTTCTGCCGGGCGGACGGCGGGCCGGATGCCGGATTCGCCGAGCGGCGGCGCGCCCGGCGGTGAAGGATGGGGTCGTGCGCGCCGTGACCGTCAGCCCCGGAGTCCGCGACTCGCTGCGCCTGGTGGACGACTACCCGGAGCCGCACGCCGAGGAGGGGGCGATCCTCGTCGAGGCGCTGGCCGTGGGGATCTGCGGCACCGACCACGAGATCGTCGAGGGCGCCTACGGCGAGGCCCCGCCCGGCGCGGCCGCCCTGGTGCTCGGGCACGAGTCGCTGGGCCGGGTGGTGGAGGACCCGAGCGGCACCCTGCACCCCGGCGACCTGGTGGTCGGCATCGTCCGGCACCCGGACCCGGTGCCCTGCGCCAACTGCGCGGTCGGCGAGTGGGACATGTGCCGCAACGGCGAGTACACGGAGCACGGCATCAAGGGGCTGCCCGGCTTCGCCCGGGACCGGTGGCGGGTGCAGCCGCGCTTCGCCGTCGGGCTGGACCCCGTCCTCGCCCCGGTGGGGATGCTGCTGGAGCCGACCAGCGTGGTGGCGAAGGCGTGGGACCACATCGAGCGCATCGGGGCCCGCGCCGAGTGGCAGCCGCAGACCGCGCTGGTCACCGGGGCCGGGCCGATCGGCCTGTTGGCGGCGCTGCTGGCCACCCAGCGCGGGTTCGCCGTGCACGTGCTGGACCGCGCCGAGACCGGGCCGAAGCCGGACCTGGTCCGGGCGCTCGGCGCGACGTACCACACGGGGCCGGTGGGCGGACTCGACCTCGTGCCGGACGTGGTGGTGGAGTGCACCGGCGCGCCGGCGGTCGTGCTCGACGCGATGTGCAAGGCCGGGCCGATCGGCATCGTCTGTCTCACCGGCGTGTCCAGCGGCGGCCGGACCCTCGACTTCGACGCCGGGGCGCTCAACCGGGAGCTGGTGCTGGAGAACAACGTGGTGTTCGGCTCGGTCAACGCCAACCGGCGGCACTGGGACCTGGCCGCCACGGCGCTGGCCCGCGCCGACCAGTCCTGGTTGAACGCGCTGATCACCCGCCGGGTGCCGGTGGCGGAGTACGCGCAGGCGTACACCCCCACCGGCGACGACATCAAGGTGGTGCTGGACTTCACCCGGTGAGCGGGCCGGCCCCGGGCCTGATCAGATGCCGGGCAGCCGGCCGTTGCGGAAAAGGTCGACGAAGAGCTGATGGTCCTCGCGGGCCCGCAGCCCGTACGCGTGGGCGAACTCCACCAGGCCCGCGACGAACCCGTCGGGGTCCGTGTCGACCGCCGCGACGATCGCCTCCTCGGTGGAGTAGTCGACCAGGTCGTGACTGGACTCGTCGTCGGCGACCGAGTGCATCCGGGCCACCGCCCGGCCCAGGTCGGCCAGCACCCCGGCCAGCTCCTCCGGCTCGTTGACGTCCGACCAGTCCAGGTCGGCGGCGTACGGGGAGACCTCCGCGACGAGCTGCCCCGCCCCGTCCAGCTCGGTGAAGCCCAGCCACGGGTCGGCGTGGGCCTGGAGCGCCCGCTGCGACTCCGCCGTCCGGTGCCCCTGGTGCCGGAAGTACGACCGCACCCGCTCGTCGTCGATGTGCCGGGCGACCGCCGGCACCTGGGCCTGCTTCATGTAGATGACGACGTCGTTCTCCAGCGCCTCGGTGTGCCCCTCCAGCAGCAGGTTGTACGACGGCAGCCCGGCCGAGCCGATGCCCACCCCCTTGCGCAGCACGACGTCCTTGATGTGCGCGGAGACCGGGCGCAGGTTCGCCGAGGACTCGGGCAGGCTGCCCAGGTAGTCGGCGAACGCGGCGCAGACCTTCTCCCGGGTGTCGCCGTCGATCTCGAACACCCCGTCGCCGAGGGAGAACCGGCGCTCGTAGTTGTCGACGGTGGTCTGCGCGGCGAGCAGGTCCACCCGGGTGTTGAGCCGGGCCTGCTGGAGCACCCGGCGCAGCACCCCGTCGGCGTTGTCGAGGGTGATCGAGCCGATCGCGTCGTCCCCGCCGGCGGCGATGGCCCGCAGCTCCGTCAGGTACGACCGGGCGAAGCCGGCGACCAGGTCACCGATCGCGCGGTCGGAGAGCGCCTTGGCGTAGCCGAGCAGGGCGACGCTGGCGGCGAGGCGGCGCAGGTCCCAGGTGAACGGCCCGACGTACGCCTCGTCGAAGTCGTTGACGTTGAACACCAGCCGCCCGGAGGCGTTCATGTAGGTGCCGAAGTTCTCCGCGTGCAGGTCCCCGTGGATCCATACCCGGCTGGTGCGCTCGTCGAGGAACGCGTCGTCGGCGAAGTCGCCCCGCTGGTCGGCGTAGAAGAGCGAGGCGCTGCCCCGGTAGAACGCGAACGGCGAGGCGGCCATCTTGCGGAACTTGCGGCGGAACGCCGCCGGGTCGAGCGCCATCGACGCGCCGAACTCCTCGGTCAGCACGTCGACGATGAAAGCGGAACGCTTGTCCGCAGACTGGTTCATGGCCGCAGGCTAATCCCACCCCGCCACCGCCCCGCCCGCCCCCTGGGTCGCGCCCGGCCGGTGCGGCTCTCGGCCAGGAGACGCGGCTCGGCCGCCGAGCGGGGCCAGGCGAGGTGGGTCGGACGGCCGCGCCGAACCCGACGCCGCGGGCACGCGGGATGATCCGTGCACAGCCACCAGCGGGGACCGCGAATGTCGCTCTGGGTGACGAAGCGTTGGCGGCACAGGACACCCGCGGCTCGCTTTGCTCTGCACCCACCCACGCAACACCGTCACGGAGTCGGCCATATGCAAGGTCACGAATGGGCGGAAGCGGGTAGCCGCCGACCACTCTGCGCGAGCGTTGCGTGGGCGGGTGCAGAGCAAAGGGCCGCGCTGGAGTCATGCCGTCGGCGAGCCAGGTCGCGTTCTGTCATCTGTTGATCGATGACCGGGGACGGCGGTAGCCACCGGCCCGCGAACGGGAGATCTTGGCAGCAGATGGCCCCTCCGGGGGCCGAAATCTTCCAAGATCTGCCTAGTCATTGCTCGTCGCCGCCCTGCCCGGGCAGTACAGCTAGGGGACGGTGGGCGGGCGGACCGGCGGGGCGGTCAGCGAGTCCACCGGTCGGGGCGGCCGGGCGGCGACGGGCGCCGCGTCGGCCGGGGAGGCCAGGGGGTCGGGGCGGGGGACGCCACCGATCCCGGACTGCTCGGCGGCGATCTTCTCCTGGAGGCGCAGGATGCCGTGCAGCAGCGCCTCCGGGCGGGGCGGGCAGCCGGGCACGTACACGTCGACGGGGATGAGCTGGTCGACGCCCTTGGTCACCGAGTACGAGTCCCAGTAGGGGCCGCCACAGTTGGAGCACGCGCCGAAGGAGATGACGTACTTGGGCTCGGGCATCTGGTCGTAGAGCCGCTTGATCGCCGGGGCCATCTTGTCGGTGACCGTGCCGGAGACCACCATCAGGTCGGCCTGGCGCGGGCCGTGGGCGAACGGGATGACGCCCAGCCGGATGAAGTCGTGCCGGCCCATGCTGGTGGCGATGAACTCGATGGCGCAGCAGGCCAGGCCGAAGTTGAACACCCACAGCGAGTAGCGGCGGCCCCAGTTCAGCACGAACCGGATCGGCTCCCCGAGCACTGCCGGCAGCTGCACGACCGCCCCCTCTCTCCTCCGCGCCAGTCAACCACAGCCGCCGCCCGCCCCGAACGGGACAGCTCGGGGCGGCGGCTCAGGGGCAGCTCAGTAGGTCGGGCGTTGCAGCAGGCCGACGAACTCGACCAGCAGCCGCTCCCGCAGGGCCGGCGGGGCGGCGTCGAGCAGGGCGTTGACGGTGGCGTCCGGCGCGAAGCCGCCGCCGGGGCCAACCGCAGCGTCGCCCGGGCCAACCGCCGCGTCGCCCGGGCCAGCCGTCGCGTCGCCAACGCCGGCCACCACCGGGCCCGGGCCAACCGCAGCGCCGCCGAGGCCAAGGGCGGCGGCCAGGCCGGCGACCAGTTCCGGGGTGAGCGCGTCGGGGGTCAGCGTCGCGGCGAGCGCGGTCAGCTCGGCGGGCAGCTCCACCGGGCCGGCGGCGCGGGCCGCCGCCGCCGCGTCGGCCAGGTCGGGGCCGAACTCCGCCACCCGGGGGGCCACCGCGGCGGTCACCGTGAGGTGCACGCTGGCCGGCAGGTCACCGTACGAGAGTTGGGGCTGGGTGTGCCAGCCGCGGGCGGTCAGCTCGTCGACCAGCACGAACAGGTCCAGCGTCGGGTCGGTGGAGGTGAAGCAGACCACCGTCGACTCGGGCTCGGCCAGCAGCCGCAGCCCGGCGGTGCCGCGTACCGCGTCGGCGAGGCCGGCCACGGCGTCGCGGGTGGCCGCCGCCAGCCGCAGGTAGCCGTCCTCGCCGAGGTGGCGCAGGGTGGCGTACGCGGCGGCGATCGGGCCGCCGGAGCGGGTGGAGGCGATCACCGGGTTGACCATCGTGTAGCCGGGCCAGTCGGCGTACGCGAAGAACTGCGGGGCGCGCAGCGCCGGGGTGCGGTGCAGCAGCACGGAGACGCCCTTCGGGGCGTACGCGTACTTGTGCAGGTCGACGGAGATCGAGGTGACCCCGGCGACGGCGAAGTCGAACGGCGGCACCGGCTCGCCGAGGCGGCGCAGCCAGGGCAGCGTCCAGCCGCCGAAGCAGGCGTCGACGTGGCAGCGCACCCCCGCCTCGGCGGCCACCGCCGCGATCTCGGCGACGGGGTCGACGACGCCGTGCGCGTACGAGGGGGCGGAGCAGGCCACCAGGACCGTGTCGGGGCCGATCGCGGCGGCCACGGCGGCGGCGGACGGCCGCAGGGTCACCGGGTCGACGGGCACCGGGTCGAGGGCGACCCGCAGGTAGTGGGCGGCCTTGGCGAACGCCGCGTGGGCGGTCGTCGGCACGGCGATGCGGGGCGCGGCGACGTCGGGGCGGGCGTCACGGGCGGCCTTCACGGCGAGGATCAGCGACTCGGTGCCGCCGCTGGTGACGCTGCCGACGACGTCGGGGGCGGTGCTGGCGGGGCCGCCGCCGAGCAGCCGGGACGCCGCCCCGACCAGCGCGTTCTCCATCGCCAGCAGCGACGGGAACGCCGTCGGGTCGAGCCCGTTGACGTGCGCGCTGCCCGCGTGGGCGGCGGCGGCCAGCTCGTCCAGGCCGGGCACGGCCGGGTCGTAGACGTACGCGAAGAGCCGCCCCCCGTGCGTGGGCCGGTCGCCCGCGCGCAGCGCCTTGACGTCGCCGAGCACCCGCTCGGCCGGCAGCCCGCGCTCCGGCAGCGCCCGGCCGGTGTCCTGGCCGTTGTCCTGGTCGTCGCTCATGCGGCGGTGCCGTTCCTCTCGTGGTGGCCGGTCCCCTGGTGGCCGGCGGCGACGGTAAGCAGGTCGTCCCGGGTGAGCGTGTAGTGGCGCAGCAGGAGCAGGGGCGGGCCGACCAGCAGGGCGGGCAGCACGGTGAAGCCCAGCAGCACGCCGAGGCGGGCCGCGTCGGACTGCGCCGCGGCGGTGCCGGTGTCGGAGGAGACGTAGCCGCTGAGCTGGAGCACCAGGCCGTAGATGCCGGGGCCGAGGGCGAGGCCGAGGGTCTCCCCCGCCGTCCACAGGCCGGTGAACACGCCGGCCTGCCGGCGGCCGGTGCGCGCCGTGTCGTACGCGATGCAGTCGGGCAGCATGGCCAGCGCGAAGACCTGCTGGCCGGCGTACCCGACGCCGATGACCGCGACCACGAGATAGACCGCGACGGCCGGCAGCGCCGGCGCGGCGACCAGGCCGGCGGCCCCCGCCGTGAGCAGCACGGACGCGGCGACCAGCGCGGACCGCTTGCCGACCCGCGCGCCGACGCGGGTCCACAGCGGCATCACCAGCAGCGCCGGCCCGACGAAGCAGGCGAACAGCACGGTCGGGCCGGTGGTGGGGTCGCGCAGCACCTGGTCGGCGAAGTAGCTGACCCCGGCCAGGATGGTGGCCACCCCGGCGGACTGGATCACGAAGCAGACCAGCAGCGCCCGGAACGGCCGGTTGCGGGCGGCGACGGCGAGCTGGGCGCGCAGTGTCGGCTCGCTCTCGCCGACCGTGCCGGTGGGCGCGCCCCGGGTGCCGAGGAACGCGCCGAGGGTGCCGAGCACGATCAGCGCGGCGACGAACAGGCCCATCCAGCGGTGCCCGGCGACGCCGTCGCCGCCGGCGGTCACCACGGCGGGGGCCACCGCGCCGGAGACCAGGATGGCCACCGCCAGCACCGCGATCCGCCAGCTCATCAGCCGGGTACGTTCGGCGTAGTCGTCGGTCAGCTCGGCCGGCATCGCCACGTACGGGACCTGGAAGAACGCGAACGCGGTCGCCGTGGCGAGGAAGGCGAGGGCGACGTACGCCCCGGCGGCCGGGCCGGCGTCGAACGGGGCGGCGAAGATCGCGGCGAACAGCACGGCGAGGGCGAGCCCGCCGAGCAGCAGGTACGGCCGGCGGGCCCCCCAGCGCGACCTGGTGCGGTCGGAGATCCGCCCGGCGACGGGGTTGACCAGCACGTCCCACGCCTTCGGCAGGAGCACCAGCAGGGCGGCCACCCCGGCGGCGACGCCGAGGGTGTCGGTCAGGTAGGGCAGGAGCAGCAGCCCCGGCACGGTGCCGAAAGCCCCGGTGACCAGGGAGCCGAGGGCGTAGCCGGCGTGCACCCGGCGGGGCAGGACGTGGCCGCCGGACTGCGGAGCGGCCCCGCCCGCGCCGGGCTGCGGCGCCTGGGCCGCGGGCGGCGTCCCGGGTCCGGCGGGCGGCAGCGTCATGACGCCGAATGTTACTCACGTTACGGTCGCGGTCACATCCCCTCTTCCGGCGACCAGGCCGCCGCGGCCATGTCCACCCCCGTCCCGCCCAGCGGGGCGCCCTCGGCGCGCAGCCGGGCCCGCGCCTCGACCTCGTGACCGGGCGGCAGCCGGCCCGCCGAGGTGACCACCCGGTGCCACGGCACCCCGCCCCCGTGCCGGGCCATGATCGAGCCGACCAGCCGCGCCGACGCCCGCCCCGAGCGCTCGGCCAGCGCGTCGGCCACCGCGCCGTACGACATCACCCGGCCAGGCGGGATGCGCTCGACCAGCTCCAGGACCGCCTCGACGTACTCCGCAGGTGTCACGAGCTGCCACGATATGGGAACGCCGCCGGGGCCCGCCGACCCGACCGCGCAGAATGGGCGGGTGCGTCTCGCAGTCACCTCGGCCCGGCGGGTCGTCGTCAAGATCGGCTCGTCCTCGCTGACCACCGCGTCCGGGGGCCTCGACGACGCCCGCGTCGACGCGCTGGTCGACACCCTCGCCCGGCTCGCCGCCGACGGCCGCGAGGTGGTGCTGGTCTCCTCCGGCGCGATCGCCGCCGGGCTCGCCCCGCTCGGGCTCAGCCGCCGCCCGCGCGACCTGGCCACCCAGCAGGCCGCCGCCAGCGTCGGCCAGGGCCTGCTGATCGGCCGGTACGCGGCCGGCTTCGCCCGGCACCGCCTCACCGTCGGGCAGGTGCTGCTCACCGTCGACGACGTGACCCGGCGGGCGCACTACCGCAACGCGTACCGGACGCTGCGCAAGCTGCTCGACCTGCGGGCCGTGCCGATCGTCAACGAGAACGACACCGTCGCCACCGAGGAGATCCGCTTCGGCGACAACGACCGGCTCGCCGCCCTCGTCGCCGCCCTCGTCCACGCCGAGCTGCTGGTCCTGCTCTCCGACGTCGACGCCCTGTGGACCGGCGACCCGGCCCGCCCCGGGTCGACCCGGATCACCGACGTCCACGACGAACGCGACCTGGCCGGCGTGCAGATCGGCGGGGCCGGGCGGGCCGGCGTCGGCACCGGCGGCATGGTGACCAAGGTCGAGGCGGCCCGGATCGCCACCGGCTTCGGCATCCCGGTGGTGCTCACCGCCGCCCCGCTCGCCGCCGCCGCGCTGGCCGGCGACGAGGTCGGCACCCTGTTCCACGCCGAACGCAGACGCCCGACCGCCCGGCTGTTCTGGCTGGCCCACGCCACCACCCCGCGCGGCCGGCTGCACCTCGACGCGGGCGCGGTGGCCGCCGTGGTGGGGCGGCGCAAGTCGCTGCTGCCGGCCGGGATCACCGCCGTCGACGGGGCGTTCACCGCCGGCGACCCCGTCGACCTGGTCGACTCGGGGGGCGCGCCGGTGGCCCGGGGGCTGGTCAACTACGACGCCGTGGAGCTGCCCGGGCTGCTCGGCCGCTCCACCGGCGAGCTGGCGGCGGCGCTCGGGCCGGCGTACGAACGTGAGGTCGTCCACCGCGACGACCTGGTGCTGCTGTAAGCAGGGGCCCCCTGTTAACGCATTCTGTTGTACAGGGGTCCCTTCCTAACACCGTGAGGAGTGAGCTGGATGAGCGTCGTCGAGCAGGCCAGGCGGGCCCGGGGCGCGGCGGAGGCCCTGGCGGTCGCCACGCGTACCACCAAGGACGCCGCGCTGGTGGCGATGGCCGACGCGCTGGTCGCGCGTACCGCCGAGATCGTGACCGCGAACGCGGCGGACCTGGCGGCCGGGCGGGAGGCCGGGCTGAGCGCGGCCATCCTGGACCGGCTCGCGCTCAACGCCGCGCGGGTGGCGGGCATCGCCGAGGCGCTGCGCGAGATGGCCGCGCTGCCCGACCCGGTCGGCGAGGTGGTCCGCGGCTCGACCCTGCCCAACGGGCTGGAGCTGCGGCAGGTCCGGGTGCCGTTCGGGGTGGTCGGGATCATCTACGAGGCCCGCCCCAACGTGACCGTCGACGCCGCCGGGATCTGCCTGAAGTCGGGCAACGCGGCGCTGCTGCGCGGCTCCGGCTCGGCGGCGCACTCCAACGCGGCCCTGGTCGCGGTGCTCCGCGACGCGATCGCCGACGCGGGCCTGCCGGCGGACGCCGTGCAGCTGCTCGACGCCAGCTCCCGCGACTCGGTCAAGGAGCTGATGCGGGCGCGCGGCCTGGTCGACGTGCTGATCCCGCGCGGCGGGGCGTCGCTGATCCGCACCGTCGTCGAGGAGTCGACGGTGCCGGTGATCGAGACGGGGGTGGGCAACTGCCACGTGTACGTCGACGCCGCCGCCGACCTCGCCAAGGCCGTCGCGATCACCCTGAACGCGAAGACCCAGCGCCTGTCGACCTGCAACACCGCCGAGTCGCTGCTGGTGCACGCCTCCGTCGCGGACGCGTTCCTGCCGGCGGTGCTGGCCGCGTTCGCCGAGGCCGGGGTGACGGTGCACGGCTCGCCGGAGGTCGCCGCGTACTCGTCGGCGGTGGTGCCGGCGACCGACGAGGACTTCGCCACGGAATACCTGTCGGCCGACATCTCCGTCGCCGTCGTCGATTCGCTCGACGCGGCGGTGGCGCACATCCGCCGGTACGGCACGGGGCACACCGAGGCGATCGTCACCGACTCCCAGTCGGCGGCCCGCGAGTTCGTGGCCCGGGTGGACGCGGCGGCGGTGATGGTCAACGCCTCGACCCGGTTCACCGATGGCGGCGAGTTCGGCTTCGGCGCGGAGATCGGCATCTCGACGCAGAAGCTGCACGCCCGGGGGCCGATGGGCCTGCCGGAGCTGACCAGCACGAAGTACGTGGTGACGGGCGACGGCCACCTGCGGGGGTAGGGGTAAGGAGGGGCCCCCTGTTAACGCATACGGTAGAGAGGGGTTCCCTTCTCACCCCGCTGGGCGGGGCTGAGGCGGCGGTGGTGCCGGTCAGCGGCAGGCGCGGATCGCCGCCAGGGTGGTGTGCACGTCGAACTGGTGGCCGTCGTCGCTCTCCCAGCCGCCGTCGCTGCGCTGGGTCTCGGTCAGCCGGCGGCGGGCCGCGACCAGCGTCCAGTGCTGCTCGTCGACGCCGACCCGGCGCAGGGCGGCCGCCAGCGACGCCGCGTTGGCCGGGGAGAGCTTCGGCATCCGGTCGGCCAGCACCACCTGGATCCGGGCCGACTCGTAGAACAGCTCCTGCTGGTGGAAGACCGCCGCGCTCAGCCAGCCGACGGCCAGGTACGACGGGAAGGTGCCGTCCGGCTGGAGCTGCCCGGCGAGGGCCCGGACGCCGGCCTGCACGGCACCGGCGTACGTGTCGCCGGCGAGCTGGTTGCCGGCGAGCTGGTTGCCGGCGTGCGGGCTGCCGGCGTGCGGGCTGCCGGCGTGCGGGCTGCCGGTCGCCTGGTCGGGCGGGCCGGCCGGCCAGCGGGGGTCGGGCGGGGGAGCCGACCAGCGGGGGTCGGGCGCGTGCGTCGACCAGCGGCCGGGCGGTGCGGCGGCTCGCGCCGCGTCCAGGTCGGCGACGGTGAGCCAGAAGGTGACGGTGGCGGTCAGGTACAGCCGCGCCTCGGGGTCGCCGGGCCGGGCCCACCAGGGGGCGTCGTCGGCGAGGGCGGCGTCCTCCTCCCAGCCGCCGTCGGCCTGCTGCCAGGACGCGAGCCAGTCCAGCGCCCGGCGGGCGGCGGGCCGGCCGAGCGCGCCGAGGTCGTCCAGCTCGGCGAGACGGAAGCAGGTGGCGTCGACCGAGGCGAGGTCGGTGCCCCACACGGCGGGCCAGCCGCCGGTGGGCGTCTGCCCCACCTCGGCGCTGTCGAGCAACTCCGGCGACGGTGTCGCGCCGGCCCGCAGCCAGGACAGCCGGGCCCGTTCCACCGCGTCACCGTGCGCCACCACGAACCCGATCGCGGCGTCCAAGTCGACCACGGCAGGAACGCTACCGACGCAGACGCGATCCCACCTCGGATGGTCGGCCGGGCGACACTGGGCGAGCAGGTGCCAACGGTGGGCGAGCAGATGTGAACGGTGGGCGCGCGGATGTGAGAAGGGGCCCCTTCTCTGCCGTAAGCGTTAAGAAGGGGCCCTTCCTTGCACCGCCAGCGGTCAGTACGCCGGCAGCGAGGGGTCGATCTGCTTGATCCAGGACAGGACGCCGCCCTGGACGTGCACCGCGTCGCGGAAGCCGGCCGCCTTGAGCGCGGCGAGCGCCTCGGCGGAGCGGACGCCGGACTTGCAGTGCAGCACGATCTGCTTGTCCTGCGGCAGCTTCGCCAGCGCCTCGCCGGAGATGATCTCGCCCTTGGGGATGAGCGTCGAGCCGGGGATCCGGACGATCTCGTACTCGGCGGGCTCGCGGACGTCGACGAGGAAGATGTCCTTGCCGGCGTCCTGCCACTCCTTCAGCTCGGCTGCGGTGATCGTCGCGTCGACCACCGCCTCCTGGGCCTCCTCGGAGACCGCGCCGCAGAAGTCCTCGTAGTCCTCCAGCAGGTCGGTGACCGTCGGGTTCTCGCCGCAGAGCACGCAGTTCGGGTCCTTCCGGACCTTGATCTTGCGGTAGCTCATCTCCAGGGCGTCGTAGACCATCAGCCGGCCGACCAGCGGCTCACCGATGCCGGCGAGCAGCTTGATCGCCTCGTTGACCTGGATCGAGCCGATCGACGCGCAGAGCACGCCGAGCACGCCGCCCTCGGCGCAGGAGGGGACCATGCCGGGCGGCGGGGGCTCCGGGTAGAGGCAGCGGTAGCAGGGGCCGTGCTCGGCCCAGAACACCGACGCCTGGCCGTCGAACCGGTAGATCGACCCCCAGACGTACGGCTTGCCGAGCAGCACCGCCGCGTCGTTGACCATGTAGCGGGTGGCGAAGTTGTCGGTGCCGTCGACGATCAGGTCGTAGCCGGAGAAGATCTCCCGCACGTTGTCCCGGTCCAGCGCCGTGTTGTGGATCTCCACGGTGACCAGCGGGTTGATCTCCCGGATCGACGCGGCGGCGGACTCGGCCTTGGACCGGCCGACGTCGGAGACGCCGTGGATGACCTGCCGCTGGAGGTTGGACTCGTCGACGGTGTCGAAGTCGATGATGCCGAGCGTCCCGACGCCCGCCGCGGCCAGGTAGAGCAGGGCCGGCGAGCCGAGACCGCCGGCGCCCACACAGAGCACCCGAGCGTTCTTCAGCCGCTTCTGCCCCTCGACCCCGACGTCGGGGATGATCAGGTGGCGCGAGTAGCGGCGGATCTCGTCAACGGTCAGCTCGGCGGCGGGCTCGACGAGCGGGGGCAACGACACGGTGGACTCCCCGGGATCGGCGTGGGTGACGAGCCATTGTCACTCGCCGGAGCGCCGGTCGGCCATGAGCAGGGACACCCGCCCGACATGCGGGAGCGGGAATATCTCAGGTGCCCGGGACCTGCTCCCCCGCGTACCGCCTGCCGTCGAGGTAGGGCCAGGGGTTCGCGACGCAGCCGTCGAGGCCGTACGTCTGCTGCTGCATCACCGGCGCGGGCTCGCCCGGCCCCGGGCACGCCTCGTGCAGCTCGCCGAGCTCGTGCCCGACCTCGTGGTTGACCACGTACGTGCGGTAGGCGTCCAGCGGGGCGCCGTAGTCCGGAACCGCCTCCATCCACCGGGCCAGGTTGATGATCACCTGACCGGGCAGGCGGCAGGAGGTGTACCGCTCGGTGCGCAGCCCGCCGAGCGCGCACATCCGCTCCGAGGTGACGGGGGTGGCCAGGTAGACGGTGAAGTCCACCTCGGGTGCGGAAACCCCGGAGACACCGGGGGCGGAGGGGTCGGAGGGGGCGAAGGGGGCGGCGGCGGCTTCCGGGCCGGCGGGGGCGGCGGGCCCGGCCACCCGTTGCAGCCGCACCTCGCCCGAGGCGGTCCAGCTGCGCGGGTCGCCCAGCGCCTCGTCGACCGCCTCGGCGAACGCGTCCGCGTCCTGGCCCGTGTCCCGCTCGACGAGCACCCGGTAGCGGCGCACCGGCCCGCCCGCGCCCCGGACCGGGGACCCGCCCGCGGCGGCGACGAACCGGCCGGGTCCGCTGGTCGGCCAGTCGCCCGACCGCCCCTGCTCGGCCCGACCGGCCTGGTCGGCCCGGTCGCGCGGCGCGGCCCCGACGCTGTGGTCGCCCGCGCCGGCCCCCGCCCCGCCGGGCTGCGCCGGCCCGGTCGGCGGCACCGCGCCGAGGACCAGGAGCACGGCGGCGGCGACGGCCACCAGGGCGGACAGGCCGCCGAGCGCCGTACGGGGCCCCGGGCGACCCGGCCGCCGGGGGCGGTACGCCCCGGACCGGGAGAGGGAAGTCACCTCGTCAGCCTGACAGACAAATCGCGCCCAACTGCGCTTTTACCGCTAGCAGTGCGAGAAGCCCTCGCCTTTCCCTGCGCGCCCCGCCCCGGCCGCAGCGACGGGAACCGCCCCGGTCACGGCGGCAGGCCCCCCATCACCGCGGCAGGCCCCCATCACCGCGGCAGGCCCCCGGTCACAGCGGCGGGCCGGCGTAGCGGCGGCCGTCCCGGTACGGCCACGGGTTCGCCACGCAGCCCTTGAGGAAGAGGGTCTGCTGCATCATCACCGGCGCCGGCCGGCCCGGCTTCGGGCAGCGCTCGTGGCCGTGGCCCAACTGGTGCCCGACCTCGTGGTTCACCACGTACGTCCGGTAGACCGCCAGCGGCACCCCGGCCGCGACGAAGTGCGGCACCGACAGCCGCCACCGGTCGAGATTGATGATCACTTTCCCGGGCGCGCGGCAGGAGGTGTAGGGCCGCCCGTCCACCCGGATGTCGACCCCGCCGGCCGCGCACATCCGCGCCGCCGTGCCGGCCGTGGCCAGGTAGACCGTGAAGTCGTGCCGGGCCGTGCCGGGCACCCGTTGCAGCCGCAGCCGGCCGCTGTCCACCCAGCTTCCCGGCCCCGCCAGCGCCTCCTGCACCGCCGTGCCGAAGTCGCCCGCGTCCTCGCCCGCCTCCCGTTCCACCGCCACCCGGTAGCGGCGCAGCGCGCCGGCCGCGCCGAGCACCGCGCCGGGGCGGTCGTCGTACCGGAAGCCGCCCCCGCCGGCCGACGGCACGGGGCCCGGGATCCGCAGCACCGGGGACGGCCCGGGGGCCGGCGGGGCGCCGGGGTCGACGGGCGGGGAGCCGCCGAACGCCGCCGCCGGAGGGCCGCCGGGGCCCGGCGACGCCGGGGCCGGGGCCGCGCCGCCCGGCGGGGCCGGTGTGCGGGCGGCCTGGTCCACGGCCAGCGCCTCGACCTCGGTCGGGGGCCCGCCGCCGGTCGGGGGCCGGGCCGTCAGCAGGACCGCGCCGGCCAGGACGCACCCGGCGAGGGCGGCGGCCGACAGCAGGGCCCGCCGGCGGGCGGGCGGGGTTGCGGGGGAATTCGGGCGGGAAGCGCGACGAGGCAGGAATCCGGGCATCCCGGTCAGGATGCCACGTCACGGACCGTCACGGGGTTCGCCACTTCGTCGAGCAGACCGAGCACCGCGCGGGCCACCGTGCGGGGCACCTCCAGCTGGGCCACGTGCCCGACGCCGCGCAGCATCAGCAGCCGGCTGTCCGGGATCACCCGGGCGGCCTGCGGGGCCACCCGCACGTCGACCAGCCGGTCCTCGGACCCGCCGATCACCAGCGTCGGCACCCGCACCGCCGCCGCGAGCCGCCACAGCGACTCCGGCCCCCGCAGGTAGGAACGCAGGAAGCTGGAGACCAGGCCGCGGAAGGTGCGCACGTACACGGAGGCGTAGTGCGCGGCCTGGTAGCGCAGCAGGATCTCCTCCAACGCCTCCCGCCGGCGCTGCTCGCTGATCCGGGTCAGGTCGGCCACGCAGGACTCCAGCACCTGCTGCGCCATCACCTCCGGATCCAGCCGGGCCAGTTGCCAGCCGACGAGCCGCTCCCCGCGCGGGACGGCCAGCAGCGGCAGCATCCGGCCCTGCAACGAGCGGCGGAAGTCCAGGAAGGGCAGGGCCGGGGAGATCAGGGTCAGCGTGCGTACCAGGTCCGGGCGCAGCGCGGCGACCCGCACCGAGATCGCCCCGCCCAGCGAGTTGCCGAGCAGGTGCACCGGCCCCCGGCCGGAGTGCTCGATCCAGCGGACCACGTGCTCGGCGAACGCGGGGACGGTGTAGCGCCGGCTCGGCTCGCTGTGCCCGAATCCCGGCAGGTCGATGGCCTGGCCGTCGAGCCGGTCGGCGAGCAGCCCGGCCAGGTCGGTCCAGTTCTGCGACGACCCGCCGAGGCCGTGGACGTAGAGCGCCGGCTCCGCCCCGGCGGCGGTGGCCGGGGTGTCCCGGACGTGGGTGACGGTGCCGTCGAGGCGTACCTCCCGACCGGGCCACGGCGGCGGGGTGCCGTGCGGGGGCAGGTGGTGGTCCGGCCCGAGGATGGCGGCTTTCATGGCACCAAGTCTGCCCGCGCCCGCCGCGTCCCGCCCGCGTTGCGCCCACCGGCCGGCGACGGCCACGCCGGACCGCCGACCGGCCCCGCACCGGGAGCCGCCCGTCGGGCGCGCCCGGCCCGGCGGCTCACGCGAGCAGCGCCTCCAGGCGGCGATTGACGGCCGCCAGGGTGGCCCGGACGACGGCCTGCCGGGGGTCGCCGGCCACCAGCGCCGAGCCGGCGAGCTGCTCGACCCAGCCGTCGCAGACCAGCAGCACCACGACCGTGGCCACCTCGCAGTTGCCGAACGGCACCACCGCCGCGTGCTCGACGAAGCACCGGCCCCGGTCGGGCTCCTGCTCGCCGCCGCGCAGCAGCTGGTCCACCGCCGCCGCGGCGGCGACGGCGCAGAGCCGCAGCACGTAGCCGTCGACGGCGGGCCCGGTCGCGTAACCGGATGCGGTCTCCCGGTCGGCGAGGAGGCGGACCTCGACGTTCGCGTCGAGGCCGAACGTGCTCACCTGGACGTGGTCGATCACCACGCGGGGCCCCGGCGCGCCGCCGGTGTCCAGCGGTCGCGAGGGCGCGGTCTCCGTCGTGGTCATCTGCCCACCGGAGTACGAGGAGCCGAGCGTCGCCGGGCTGCCGGTCGCGAGCCCGGCGGGGGCGGCGCTGACCTGGCCCGGCTCCTCCACGGCGGCCCGGCCCCGGTGCGTGGTCGCCTGGCGACGCCGGCGCGGCGGCTCCCCCGCCGGGTCGGCCCGGCGGTCGAGCCGGGGCGGCGGCGCGTCGGCGGACGGTCGCCCCTCCGGCAGCCGGCCGGCGGCCCGGGGGTCGGCGGGCCGCCGCTCGGGGGGCCGGGGGGCGGCGCCCCGCAGGTCGGGGCGCGCCTCGGCGGAGCGGCGACGCACGGGCGGGGGCGGGACGCCCGGTGGCCCCGCGGCGTCCTGCGGGGCGGCGGCCAGCCCCATCCGATCCTGGAGCAGACGGGCCACCTGGCGGCTCACCTCGGCGGGGTCGGCGCCGTCGGCGAGGTCGAGCCGCAGGCTGTGCGCGCCGGCCGGGGTGCGGCGCAGGGCCGCGTCCCGCACCCCGGCGACACCGCGCACGGCGTCGAGGATGGCGTTGACGTCGAACCCCTCGGGCCGCTCCTGCGGCGGGGCGGGCTCGTCGTCGCGACGAAGGTGGGTGGCGATGCGGGCGAGCTCCGGGGTCTCTGCGGGGGGCTCCACGGCTGGCGGCTCCGGCACGACGGGCACGTCCGGTTCGGCGGGGACGCGCTGCGGCAGCACCGCCGTGCGGTCCGGCTGCCGGCCCCCGTCGGCCGGGGCGGCCGGGTTCACCGGGTCGGGTGCGGATCGGCGGGCCGCGTACGGGGGTGCGCTCGCCGGGGCGGGCGCGGGCGGGGTGCGGACCAGCCGGCCGATCCCGCTCGTGGCGGGCACGGCGGTCGGTCCGGCACCGGTGGCGGTGGCGGTCGGCGGTCGGCCGGGTGCGTCGGTGGGCGGGGCGTCCTCGGGGACCGGACGGAGCCGGAAGGGCCGGGCGGCGGCCCGGACCTCGGCCGGGTCGACGGCTGCGGCGGACGAGGTCCCGGGCCCGCCGGCGGGCGGGGCGGACGCCGGGTGGGCACCGGCCCAGGCGGGGCGCTCGGCCGGCTCCGGGGCGGGTCGGGTGGCCGGCTCGGACCCGGCACGCGGCTCGGACCCGGCACGCGGCTCGGACCCAGCACGCGGCTCGGACCCAGCACGCGGCTCGGACCCGGGACGGGGCACCTCGTACGGCCGGACCGGCTCGGCGCGGACCGGCTGGTACGGCCGGACCGGCTCGGCGCGGACCGGCTCGTAGGGCCGGGTCGGCTCGGCGGCGTAGGGGTGGACCGGCTCCGGCGGGTGGCCCCGACCGGCCGGTGGGGCCCAGTCGGCCGCCCGGCCCTCGCGCGACGGCGGACCGGCCTGCTCGGCCTCCGCGCGCGCCGGGCCGTTCGGCTCGGCCTCCGCGCGGGCCCGACGCCCGGCCAGCTCGTCCACGCCGGCCCGACGCCCGGCCAGCTCGTCCACGCCGGCGCGGCGGTCGGCGGTGTCCTCGTCGGCGCGCAGGCGACGCCCGGCCGGTTCGTCGTCGCGGGACCGGCGGGCGGGCTCGTCTTCGTCGTCGCGGGACCGGCGGGCGACCGGCTCGCCCTGGTCGCGGGACCACGGCGGCGCCCACCCACCACCCCAGCTCGGGCGGTTCCAGTCGGGGCCGGCCCAGCCCGGCGGGGGCGGCGCGGCGGTCTCGTCGCGCCCCCGGTCGGGCTCGCCGGGATAGCCGGGGCGGCCGCCCCGGTCGGGCTCGCCGGGATAGCCGCCACGACCCGGCTCGCCGGGCCGGCCGCCGCGACCGGGCTCGGCCGCCGGGTAGCCGCGCGGGTCGTCGTCCTCGGGCGGGAACCGGTGGGCCCAGTCGTACGGCCCGCCGGCGGTCGCGCCGTGATCGGGGGCGGCGCGGTCGGCGGGGAAGCCGCGCGCCGCGTCGAAGCCGGGGTCGGCCGGTGGGGCCTGACCGGCGGGGGGCGCGGACGCCGGGGCGTCGTCGTCCGGCCAGTGACCCAGGCGGGAGGCCGGCTGGTCGTCGGAGGAGTGCCGGGCGGCGGGGTCGGGGTCGCCGCCGCGCGCCGGGGCCGACCGCTCCAGGGCGGAGGCCGGGCGCTGCGCGGGGACGGCCAGCCGGTCGTCGTCGGCCTCCCAGCCGGCGCCCTCGGCGTGCGGCGGCGCGCTGACCGGCGTGGGGCGGCCCGGGCGCGACTCGTCGCCGGGGTGGCTCACGCCGTTGACGTGCGGGTGGCCGTTGACCCGGGTCGCGGGCTCGCCCCGGGTCGCCGGGCCGGGCAGGGGGGCCGGCAGGTCGCCGTGGCGGGGCGACGAGGCGCCCCAGCCGGACACCGGCTCGGCGCGGCCCCAGCCGGACGGCGCCTCCCGCGACGCGCCGGCGTCGCCGCCACCGGACCAGCCGGTCGCCGAGGGCGCCCACCCGCTGACGGAACGGGCGAGGTCGTCCTGCTGACCCGTGCCGTCGCCGTGCTCTCCCGGGGTGGCGGCACCGGGTTGCCCTGCTTCACTCACCGCGCGCTCCTTGGTCGCCCCCGCTGAGGCTACCGTGTGGTGACAGTGGCGATAAGTTACAGCGGCGGGCCAATTCCGCGCGGGGTTCGTCGACCCCGACCGGTTCGGGCGATATGCCGGCTCGTACGACCAGTTTCGGAGGTTCCCATGACGGCTGTGGGGAACGGTGCCCAGACCGCCGGCCGGCCCACGCGTTTGCCCCGCTCCGCGCGGCGCAAGCAGCTGCTCGCGGCGGCCCAGGAGGTGTTCGTCGCGCAGGGCTACCACGCCGCCGCGATGGACGACATCGCCGAGCGGGCGGGGGTTTCCAAGCCGGTGCTCTACCAGCACTTCCCGGGCAAGATGGAGCTCTACCTGGCGCTGCTGGACACGCACTGTGACGCGATCGTGGCGAAGGTGCACGACGCGATGCGGGGCACCAACGACAACAAGGAACGCGTCAGCGCGTCGGTCCGCGCGTACTTCGACTTCGTCGACCACGAGAGCGAGGCGTTCCGCCTGGTCTTCGAGTCCGACCTGCGCAACGACCCGGCCGTGCGGCAGCGGGTGGAGCGGGTGGAGCAGGGCTGCATCGCCGCGATCACCGACACGATCATCTCCGACACGGGGGTGAGCCGGGCGCACGCCGAGCTGCTCGCCTCCGGCCTGGTCGGCGCGGCGGAGACGGCCGCGCAGTTCTGGCTGGCCGGGGGCCGGCAGGTGCCGAAGGCCGAGGCCGAGGCGCTCGTGGCGGCGCTGTCCTGGCGGGGCATCGCCAGCTTCCCGTTGCAGGGTGAGTCAGCCTGAACATCCGGCCGTGAGATCGGATAGCCTTCCCACGGCGGCTTTTTCGCCCCAGTTGAGGAGGCACCGTGGAGGTCAAGATCGGCGTGCAGTACGCGCCGCGCGAGCTGGTTCTGGAGAGCGCGCAGTCGCCGGCCGAGATCGAGCAGATCGTGACCGACGCCTTCGCGAAGGACGAGGGGACGCTCTCCCTGACCGACGAGAAGGGCCGGCGGGTCATCGTGCCGGTCAACAAGGTCGCCTACGTCGAGATCGCCGAGGCGTCGCCCCGGGCGGTCGGTTTCACCGTCCGCTGAGCTCCCTGCGGGAGACCGGCGGCCAGAGGCGCTGGCCGGCCCGACCGCGCAGGTCGGCCGGCCGGGCCCGCCCACCCCGCCCCGAACGCGGCGCAACGGGGCGCAATCGGGTGACATTCATGTGACCCAGGTCACAATCACCGACCCCAATTGTGGGTACCCTGCCCTGAACAGGGACGACACCGGGGCGGCTCAGGTAGTATGGGGCAGTTGCCGTGGGCGCTGATCCGGCGAAGGGTCGATCCGACCCGAAGCCCTGCACCACGGCGCGCGTGCGGCCCGGTCCGGCTCGGCGATCTCGCCCCCGACCGTGTGGCCCGCGCACTACCGTCCGCGCCCTGAGGACCTGAGGGGCGCACCACGAGAGGGCACCCCCAAATCCATATGAGCGATCAGATCTTCGATCCCACAGCCGGCCAGGAGCTGGCACCGACCGCCCCGGTCCGCCCGGAGGCACCCACCTTCGCCGAGCTCGGCGCCCGGCCGGAGACCGTCGAGGCGCTGGCCGCGGCCGGCATCACCCGCGCCTTCGCCATCCAGGAATACGCGATCCCGATCGCGCTGCGCGGCGTCGACATGATCGGCCAGGCGCCGACCGGCACCGGCAAGACCCTCGGCTTCGGCGTGCCGCTGCTGGAGCGCGTCTTCGCCCCGGCCGAGGGCGGCGACGGCGTGCCGCAGGCCCTCGTCGTCGTCCCCACCCGCGAGCTGGGCATCCAGGTCGCCAAGGACCTGGCCGCCGCCGGGCGCACCCGGGGCGTCCGGGTGCTGCCGATCTACGGCGGCGTGGCGTACGAGCCGCAGATCGACGCGCTGCGCAAGGGCGTCGAGATCCTGGTCGGCACGCCGGGCCGGCTGATGGACCTGCAGAAGCAGAAGCACCTGCGCCTCGACCGGGTGCGCGCGCTGGTGCTCGACGAGGCCGACCGGATGCTCGACCTGGGCTTCCTCGACGACGTCGAGAAGATCCTCGCGATGCTGCCGGAGGACCGGCAGACGATGCTCTTCTCGGCCACCATGCCGGACCCGATCGTCACCCTGTCCCGGCGCTTCCTGCGCCAGCCGATGACGATCCACGCCGGACACACCGCCGAGACCGGGCCGTCGCCGCAGACCGAGCAGCTGGTCTACCGCACCCACTCGATGAACAAGATCGAGATCGTGGCCCGCATCCTCCAGGCGGAGGGGCGCGGCCTCACCATGATCTTCACCCGCACCAAGCGGGCCGCCGACCGGGTCGCCGAGGATCTCGACTTCCGCGGCTTCGCCGTGGCCGCCGTGCACGGCGACCTCGGCCAGGGCGCCCGGGAGCGGGCGCTGCGCGCGTTCCGGGCCGGCAAGATCGACATCCTGGTCGCCACCGACGTGGCCGCCCGGGGCCTGGACGTCAGCGGCGTCACCCACGTCATCAACTACGACTGCCCCGAGGACCAGGACACCTACACCCACCGGATCGGCCGCACCGGCCGGGCCGGCGCCACGGGCGTCGCGGTGACCTTCGTCGACTGGGACGACATGCCCCGCTGGCGGATCATCGACAAGACGCTCGGGCTGGAGATGCCGGAGCCCCCGGAGACGTACCACACGTCGCCGCACCTCTACACCGACCTGGCCATCTCCCGCGACGTCACCGGCACCCTGCCGACGGCGGAGCGGACCCGGGCCGGGCTGTCCGCGGAGGTCGAGGAGGACCTCGGCGGCCGGTCCCGGCGCGGCGAGTCCGGCGGCCGGAGCCCCCGGCGCGGCGAGCGGGGCGAGTCCCGTGGGCGCGGCGAGCGCCGCCGGGGCCGGCCCGACGGCGACGCCGCCGATGGCCCGGCCGAGCAGGCCGCCGAGGGCGAGGCCCGCACCCCGCGCCGCCGGCGTCGCCGCCGGGCCGGCGAGGTCGTGGCCGGCGAGCCGACCGCGGTGGTCGCCGCCGAGCCGTCCGGCGCCGAGCCCGCCGCCGCTGCGGCGGCGGCTGACGGCGACCCGGCCAAGCGCCGCCGCCGACGCCGCCGGGGTGGCGGTTCCGGCCCGGGTACGCCCGCCGAGGCGACCGCCGACTGACCCACGCGCGACCGTCGACATCCCCCGCCCGGCCCCGCCGGAGCGGGGGATGTCGCGTTCCGGAGCAGGCCGACCGGGCGGGGCGGCTCGGCACACCCCGCGTCCCGCCAAGGGCACCGCCCGCCGCGTGCGGGACGATCCCGGCGAGGAAGATGGAGAGATGCCCGAACCCCTGGACGCCGCCCTGACCGAGGTCCGGGCCCTGTTGCTCGACCCCGCGCTGACCCGGGCCGTCGCCGCCGGCCGCCGCAAGGGGCACCGCCCCTCGGTGGTCCGCGCCGAGCTGCGCCCCGTCGCCCTCAAGGCGGGCCCGAGGTTGCAGATCGCCACCTCCGACGGGGCCCGCCCGTACACCCGCAACCTCGCGCCCGGCGCGGAGGCCGGCGCGGCCGTGGACGCCCTGCTGGCCGAGCCGTTCGGCAACTGGCACGTGGAGACGACCGACGTGACGCTCCAGCTCCGGGTGACCAAGTCCGGCGAGGCGCAGGTGCACCGGGCCGCCGCCGCCCGGCCCGCCGCCGAGGCGGTCGGGCACGACCGGGCCAAGGAGTGGCTGCTCGACCCGGGCGACGCGATCTTCGCCGAGATCGGCGGATCGGCGGCCAAGCGCCGACAGGTGGACGCGTTCCTGCGGGCGCTGGCCGCCACGCTGCCGGACGACCTCACCGGGCCGCTGCGCGTGGTCGACCTGGGCTGCGGCAACGCGTACCTGACCTTCGCCGCGTACCGGTATCTCGACCAGCGGGGGCTGGACGTGCGGCTGGTCGGCGTCGACGTGCGGGAGGACCAGCGGCAACGCAACACCGAGCTGGCCGGGCGGCTCGGCTGGGCCGACCGGGTGACCTTCGTGGCCGGCACGATCGCCGACGCGGCGGTCGACCCCGCTCCCGACCTGGTGCTGGCCCTGCACGCCTGCGACACCGCCACCGACGAGGCGCTGGCCCGGGCGGTGCGCTGGGACGCCCGCTGGGTGCTCGCCGCGCCGTGCTGCCACCACGACCTCGCCGCCCAGCTACGGGCCCGGCCGGCCCCGGCCCCGTACGACCTGCTGACCCGGCAGGGCATCCTGCGCGAGCGCTTCGCGGACGTGCTGACCGACTCGCTGCGGGCCGCGCTGCTGCGGCTGCACGGGTACCGGACCGAGGTGGTCGAGTTCGTCGACTCCCGGCACACGCCCCGCAACCTGCTGATCCGGGCGCGGCGGGCAGGCGGGCCGCCGACCGCCGAGCAGCGCGCCGAATACCGGGCGCTGGTCGACCAGTGGCAGGTGACCCCGCGCCTGGAGGCGCTGCTCGCCACGCCGCCGACCGGCTGACCCGGCGCGCCCCCGGGGGCCGCCGAACCCCGGCCCGCACCTGCTCACGGGCCCGGCCCACGCTCGCTATGTCGGGAATATGGCGGGGTCCGCGGGTCGGGATACCGCTATGTCGCCGACATGGAGTCGATCAAGCCCAGCGGGCAGGCCGGGCCGGGTCCGCTCTCGCGCCAGCGCACCCGTTCTCCTGTGCCGGTCCGCTCAGCGGCGGCGGTCGCCGCTGCCGCCCCGGTCCCGCCCCTGGGCCCGCTCGTTGCCGGCGCTGCGGTCGAAGGCCGAGAACCGGTCGCCGCGCCCCCGGCCGCCCGGCCGCTCGACGTCCGGCGACAAGGTCGGGAACGGCACCACCTTCGCCGGGGTCTCCGCGTTGCCTGCGGCGGCGAAGGCGTTCCAGGAGATGTCGACCAGCAGCCGCTTGAGCTCGGCGTGCCGCACCGCCGCGTTGCGTTGCAGGGCCAGGCGCACGCCGAGCACCACGCCGACCAGCGTCGTGGTGACCGCGCCCGTGGCGGCCAGGACGTGCGCCCCGGTCACCCGCTCGGCGTGCGACACCAGGACGAGCAGCCAGCACCAGAAGCCGGCGGCGAACACGCCGGCCTTGGCGACGAAGAAGAGACTCACCGCACCCGGACGGTGCGGCACCGGACGGCTCGGCTCGCTCATGCTGCTCCTCATCGGCGGTCACCCACGGCCACGGGCGGTGGGCGGATGAGCATCGAGCTTAGTTGACGTACGGCAATCAGTCGCAGCGACCGATACGCTTCCCGTGGGAACGTTCCCATTCGGCGGGAAAGAACATGAGAGATATTCGCAGGTAGCCGCCCCGGGAAGGCACCGATCGGGACGAAGGGGGCGAGCAAACGCTTGCTTCCGCCATCTGTGGGACTACCCTCAGGGGGCACCGCCCGGTGCTCCGGCCCAAAGGAAGACCGCGCAGGAATGGCTTCGCCAGAGGTTTCCCCGCAGATGGCGTTCGCACGTTTCGTGCGACGCGCCATCGACGACGCCCGCGAGGAACGGGGCTGGACCGTCAGCGACCTGGCGTCGCACACCGGGGTGGGCCGGTCCACCGTCTTCCGCTGGCTCGCCGGCGACTGGCAGGACTACCCCGAGCTGGCGAAGGTGCGCGGCTTCTGCGCCGCGCTCGACCTGCCCGTGACGGCGGCCTTCCGGGCCCTCGGGCTGCCCGACTCGGGGCCCGTCCCCCGGCGACGCGGCGACGAGGGGCCGGTCGAGGCCGACGTCCGGGTCATCCTCCAGCGGCTGGCCGACCCGGCCGTGCCGGCCGAGGAGAAGCACCACATCCGCGATCTGCTCCGCTACCTGGCCCGCCGCCCGGTCCGCCGCGCCGGCTGAACCGCCCCGGCTGAGCCGCCCGGCCTTCGCGCCGGCTGAACCGCCCCGGCTGAGCCGCCCGCCCTTCGCGCCGGCTGAACCGCCCCGGCTGAGCCGCCCGGCCTTCGCGCCGGCTGAACCGCCCCGGCCGTGGCGGGTCCTCCGACCGTTGCGGGTCCTCCGACCGTGGCGGGTCCTCCGACCGTGGCGGGCCACTCGGCCCTGCGGGTCAGGGCACGGCCAGCGTGAACTCGGCCGTCCGCACCACGCCGGCCACCTGGAAGTCGAGGAAGAGCCGGTAACGGCCCGGCCCCGGCACGGTCACCTGGAAGCTCACCCCCGCCGTCGGCGGCCCCGCCTCCGGGTGCACGTGCAGGTAGCCCAGGTCGCCCTCGCGCAACGCCACCAGGTGCCCGTACGCGCCCAGGTAGCGCTCCAGCGGCGCGGCGGTGCCGTCGGCGGCGCGCACCTCGAACCGCAGCGGCCGGGTGACGCCGATCCCGGGCTCGCCGGACCAGCTCACCGCGAAGCCGTCCACGGTCGCGGCGCGGGCCGCCGCCGGCAGCGGCCGGGGAGCGTACTCCCCCGGGACGGCCAGGTCGGTGCCCAGCGTCCGGGCGCTCTGCCCGCCGTCGTCGGTGACCAGCGTGAAGTCGGCGTACGCCCGCCAGACGCCCGGCTGCGGCAGGGTCAGCGGGACCGACCAGGTGCCGTCCGGGGCCATCGTCGGGTGCAGGTGCTGGTAGCCGGTGAGGTCGCGGCGCACCACGATCATGTGCATCGGCTTGTCGTGCACGACCGCGAAGCGGGTCACCGGCCGCCCCTCGGCGTCCCGGATCTGGAACCGGAACTCGCCGGCCCGCCCGGCCGCGAGGTCGGCCGCCAGCGGGGTCAGCGTCCAGCCGCCGGAGCTGACCGCGAGGCCCCCGACGCCCGTCGGGTCGCTCCCGTCGGCGGTGCCGCCGTGGTCGTGCTCCCCGGTGCCGGGCGCGTGCGTGTGGTCCGCGCCGGCCGGCGTCGACGCGTAGCCGCCGGCTGCCGGGGGCGGGTTGAGCCGACCGAGGCCGAACCCGAGCAGGACCGCGAGCACCAGCCCGCCGACGACCGACGCGAGCCGCAGCGTGCCCCGGTCGACCAGCGCCCCGGGCTGCTGCGGCTCCCCGCCGTCGGGAAGCTGCTCGGTCATGCGGCCCACCGTACCGCCGGGGCCCGCCCGGCCTGGTCAGCGACGGCGCGGCGTGGCACTGGTCGCAATCCGCCGCCCCCGGGAACTTTCGTTTGCAGGGGCCCCCTGTACAACAGAATGCGTTAACAGGGGGCCCTTCCTTGCACCCTTGCACCCGTCAGCCGGCGACGGCCAGCGCCAGGGGGAGCACGTCGGGCGCGCCGGCCCGGCGCAGCAGCCGGGCCACCATCGTCACCGTCCAGCCCGTGTCGACCAGGTCGTCGACGAGCAGCACCGGCCCGTCCAGCCCGGCGAGCGTGTCGGCCAGCCCGTCCGGCAGGGCGAAGGCGTCGTGCAGCGCGCGTACCCGCTGGGCGCTGTTGCCGCACGGGCCGTCCGGGCCGGCGGCGCCCGTGGGCACGACCGCGCCGAGCAGCGGCAGCCGGCCCACCGCGGCGATCCGCTCCGCGAGCGAGCCGACCAGCTCCGGCCGCCGCCGGGAGCCGACCGCGACCACGCCCACCGGGCGGCGCGGCCACGGGTCGTCGCCGTGCGCCCACGCCTTGAGCACCTCGACGACCGCGCCGGCCACGTCGTCGGGGACCGGCCGGTCGGCCGCGCCGGGGCCGACCAGCTCCCGCAGCCGGCCACCCCAGCCCAGGTCCGACAGCCGCCCCACGGCCCGCCCCGAAAGCGCCTGCTCCGCCGGGGGGATCCGGCCCTTCAGGGGTACGCCCACCGCGTCCAACCCGGTCGGCCACAGCTTCTTCGGCGGGACGTCCACCCCGGGGCGGCCCAGGAAGCCCTGGGCCGCGCCCAGCGCCGGCGAGGACACGTCGGCGGTGAACAGCGGGCCCGCGCACCGGTCGCACCGCCCGCAGTCGCCGGCCCCGGCGTCGTCGAGGCACTCCCGCAGGTAGCGCAGGCGGCAGCCGGGCGTCGTCGCGTACTCGCGCATGGCCCGCTGCTCGGCGGTGCGCGCCTCGGCGACGCGGCGCAGCCGGGCCCCGTCGTAGACCCAGGGCTCGCCCGTGGCGAGCCAGCCCCCACGCACCCGGCGGACCGCGCCGTCCACGTCGAGCACCTTGAGCATCAGTTCGAGGCGGGCCCGGCGCAGGTCGACGATCGGTTCGAGGGCCTGGGTGGACAGCGGCCGGTCGGTGTGCAGGGCGGCCAGCACGGCGCGCACCTGCTCCTCGGGCGGGAACGCGAGCGAGGCGAAGTAGCGCCAGATGGCCGCGTCCTCCGCGCCGGGCAGCAGCAGCACCTCGGCGTGCTCGACGGCGCGCCCGGCGCGGCCGACCTGCTGGTAGTACGCGATCGGCGACGGCGGCGCGCCGAGGTGCACCACGAACCCGAGGTCGGGCTTGTCGAAGCCCATGCCCAGCGCCGACGTGGCCACCAGCGCCTTGATCTTGTTGTCGAGCAGGTCCTGCTCGGCGGCCCGCCGGTCGGCGTCCTCGGCCTGGCCGGTGTAGGAGGCGACCGGATAGCCCCGGGAGCGCAGGAACTCGGCGGTCTCGCCGGCCGCCGCCACGGTCAGCGTGTAGACGATCCCGGAGCCGGGCAGTTGGTCCAGGTGGTCGGCGAGCCAGCCGAGCCGGTGCGCGGGGCTGGGCAGGTCGAGCACCCCGAGGCGCAGGGACTCCCGGTCCAGCGTGCCGCGCAGCACGAGCGCGTCGCCGAGCTGTTCGGCGACGTCGGCGGTGACGCGGGCGTTCGCGGTGGCCGTGGTGGCGAGCACCGGCGTACGCTCCGGCAGGTTCGCCAGGAACGTGCGCAGCCGCCGGTAGTCGGGGCGGAAGTCGTGCCCCCAGTCGGAGACGCAGTGCGCCTCGTCGACGACGAGCAGCCCGGTCGTCGCGGCCAGCTGAGGCAGCACCGCGTCCCGGAAATCGGGGTTGTTGAGCCGCTCGGGGCTGATCAGCAGCACGTCCACCGCGCCGTCGTGGATCTCGGCGGTGACCGCGTCCCACTCGTCGAGGTTGGCCGAGTTGATGGTGCGGGCCCGGATGCCGGCGCGGGCGGCGGCGTCCACCTGGTTGCGCATCAGCGCCAGCAGCGGCGACACGATCACCGTCGGCCCGACGACGGCGGCTCCGGAGTCGGCGGGTGGGCCCGCCGCGTCGCGGTCGCGCAGCAGGGCGGTGGCCACGAAGTAGACGGCCGACTTGCCCCACCCGGTGCGCTGCACGCAGAGCACCCGACGCCGGTCGACCACCAGCGCCTCGATGGCCCGCCACTGGTCCTCCCGCAGCCGGGCGTGCTCGCCGGCCAACCGGCGCAGCACCGCCTCGGCCCGCTCCCGCACCCGCCCCTGCTGATCCACCCCCCATTCCTACCAGCCCCCGCCCCCGGCCCTGCCGGTCAAGGGGTGCGGCGGGCGGGCAGGTGGCGGGTCAGCGGGGCGAGGCGGGTGCGGAGGCTGGCCAGGCCGCCGGGGAAGAAGTAGACGGCCAGGATGAACACGGTGCCCAGCACGAACAGCGGCTGGCTCAGGGGGCGGCTGAGGAACGCCGGCAGCGCCTCCACGGCGTCGCTGCTGCCGAACGCGGTGAGCCGGTGGTCCAGGTACATGTAGCCGACGCCGCCGAGCACCGGCCCCCAGCGGGTGCCGGGCCCGCCGAGCACCACCATCACCAGCAGCGACAGGGTCAGCTCGCTGGAGGTGACGTGCGGCGACGCGCCGCCGACGATCAGGCAGTAGACCACTCCCCCGCCCGCCGCGAGCCCGCCGGCCAGGGTGAACGCGACCAGCTTGAACCGGTACGGGTCGAGCCCGAGCACCCCGATCCGCCGCTCGTCGTCGCGCAGCCCGGCGAGCACCCGGCCGGTCGGCGACCCGGACACCCGGTGCACGACGAGGACCACCAGGGCCAGGTACGCCAGCGCCAGCCAGTACAGGTTGACGGTGTTGGCCACCCCGACCAGCCCGGCGGGCAGCCCGGACACGTCCAGCGGCAGCCCCTCCTCGCCGCCGGTGAGCCCGCCGAAGTCCCGGGCCACCAGGATCGCCCCGACCTGCGCGAAGGCGAGGGTGACCATGGCGAACGCGATCCCGGCCGTCCGCAGCGCCACCGCGCCGAGCAGCCCGGCGAGGATCGTCCCGCCGGTGACCGTGAGCAGCGCGGCCTGCCACAGCGGCAGCCCGGCCCGGGTGACCAGGATGTCGGTGCCGTAGACGCCGGCGGCGAAGTAGAGGGCGTGCCCGAAGGAGAGCATCCCGGTGCGCCCGAACAGCAGGTCGTAGCCGGCGGCGAGGCCGCCGAAGACGAGGCAGACGGCGAGCAGTTGCAGGGTGCCGGGCGAGTTCAGCGGCCCCTCGAAGACCCCGGGCAGCTCCAGCGTCGAGTACGGCAGGACCGCCGCCACGGCCAGCGCCACCAGCGGCAGGTACGGCCGCAGCCCGGGCCAGCCCCGCCGGTGCGGGGTCAGCTCGTCCGGCACCCGCGCCGGGGGCGCCTCGACCACCGAGTCGGTCATGCGTGAGCCACCTTTCCGGCGATGCCCTGCGGGCGCAGCAGCAGCACCACGGCCAGCAGCGCGACGACGCACAGGTCGCCGACGCCGGACGCGCCGTAGTAGTTGACGAACTGTTGCAGCAGGCCGACGGCGACGGCCGCGTACGCGGAGCCGACGACGGAGCCCATGCCGCCGATCACCACCACGATGAACGCGAAGATCAACAGGGAGCCGCCCTGGCCGGGCGAGACGGTGCCGAAGTAGACGCCTCCGAGCGCGCCGGCCAGCGCGGCGGCGGCCCCGCCGATGGCGAAGACCAGGGTGAACGCCTTGCGCACGTCGATGCCCAGCGCGGTGACCATCTCCCGGTTCTCCACCCCGGCCCGGATGGTCAGCCCGTACCGGGTCCAGCGCAGGAACGCCAGCAGCGCCCCCAGCACCACGGCGGCGGCGACGATCAGCAGCAGCCCGCCGTTGGGCACCTGCGCGCCGAGGACCCCGGTGACCTGCCGGGTCCACTGCGGGCGGGGGAACGGCCGGGCGTCCGCGCCCCAGGTGGCCTGGAGCAGCGCCACCCCGGCCAGCGACAGGCCGACGGTGACGAGCACCTGCTCGATGGTGCGCGAGTAGAGCGGCCGGATCAGCACCAGCTCGACCAGCACGGCGACTGCCGTGCCGGCGGCCACCCCGAAGGCGACGGCGAACACGAAGCCGAGGCCCTCGCCGCCGGCACCGGGCAGGTTGCCCGCCGCCCACCACGTCCCGTACGCGCCGACGCCGAGGAACAGCCCGTGGGCGAAGTTGAGCACATCGGCGAGGCCGAAGACCAGCGACAACCCGGACGCGACGAGGAAGTACAGCGCCGCCAGGCCGAGCCCGGTCAGCGTCAGCAGCACGATCGTGTTCACGCAGCGCCACCTTCCGTTCGCGGCTGCGGGGCTCGCAGGCCCGGCTCGCTCCTCGCGCTCACCGGCACCTCGCCCGAGCCCACGCCCAGCAGGGAGCGGGTCAGCTCCGCCGAGCCCAGCAGCTCGCCCGCGCCGCCGGCCCAGGCGACCCGGCCAGCGGAGAGCACCACCGCGTCGGTGGCGAGCCGGCGGACCACGGCGAGGTTCTGCTCGACCAGCAGCACCGGCACCGTCTCCGCGACGCGTTCCAGCACCTCGGCCACCTCGGTCACCACCTTCGGCGCCAGCCCCTTCGTCGGCTCGTCGACCAGCAGCAGCCGGTTGTCGTTCAGCAGCACCCGGCCGATCGCGAGCATCTGCTGCTGCCCGCCGGAGAGCGAGCCGGCCCGTTGCCGTCCGCGCCGGTCCAGCTCCGGAAAGAGCGCGAACACCCGGTCGTACGCCGGGGTGGCGCCCCGCCGCTCGGCGAGCCGCAGGTTCTCGGCGACGGTGAGCCCGGCGAACACGTCGCGGTCCTCCGGCACGTAGCCGAGCCCGGCGCGGACGAGCCGGTGGGTGGGGCGGCCAAGCAGCTCCCGCCCGCCCGTCCGCACGGTGCCGCGCGCCTCGCCGCCCCGGGGCGTGAGCCCCAGGACGGCACGCAGGGTGGTGGTCTTGCCGACGCCGTTGCGCCCGAGCAGCACGGTCACGCCGGTCGGCGCGACGGTGAACGACACCCCCTGGAGGATGTGCAGCCCGGCGATGCGCACCGACAGGTCCGCGACGGTCAGGATGGGTTCCGTCACAGCGACTCCCCCAGGTACGCCTCCTGGACGGTGGCGTCGGCCATCACGGTCTCCGGGGTGTCGCAGGCCAGCAGCGCGCCGTGGTGCATCACGGCGATCCGGTCGGCCAGTTCGAGGATCACGTCCATGTGGTGTTCCACCATGAGCACGGACCGGCCGCTGTCGCCGGTCAGCGACCGGATCACCGCGACCAGCTCGGGCACGTCCTCGGCGCTGACGCCGGCCATCGGCTCGTCGAGCAGCATCACCCGGGGCTCCCCGGCGAGCAGCAGGGCGATCTCCAGCTTGCGCTTCTCGCCGTGGGCGAGGGTGCCGGCGAGCGCCGTACCCCGGTGGTGCAGGCCGACCCGGTCGAGCGCCGCGTCGGCGGCGGCGGCCACCCCCCGGTCGGCCGCCGCCCGCCGCCACAGCTTCATCGAGCCACCCCGGTGCGCCTGTACGGCGAGCCGCACGTTCTCCCGCACGGTCAGCGACCCGAACACCGACGACGACTGGAAGGTGCGCCCCAGCCCGCGCCGGGCCCGCCGGTGCGGCGGGAGGGCGGTGACGTCCTCGCCGTCGAGCAGCACCTGGCCGGCCGTCGGCGGACGCAGGCCGGTGATCAGGTTGAACAGGGAGGTCTTGCCGGCGCCGTTCGGCCCGATCACGCCGAGGAACTCGCCCGGCGCCAGGTCGAGGTGCACGCCGTCGACGATGGCGACCTCACCGATGCGCCAGGTCAGGGCGCGGGTGGCGAGCACGGGTCAGCCCTTCATCTGGCCGACCGGCGGCGCGGTCTCGTCGCCGGTGAGGCTCTTCTGCGCGGTCGCCGTGTACGCGCTGCCGCTGCCGGTCAGCTTCGCCTGGAACATGGGCTGGAGCAGGGCGTGGTCCTCGGCGCGGATCGTCATCGTGCCCTTGACGCCCTCGAAGCTCCAGCCCTCCAGGCCGGCGATCATCTTGTCCACGTCGTCGCCGCCCTGCTCGACCGCGCGCACGACCATCTGGGCGGCGGCGAAGCCGTCGGGGTGGAACAGGTCGAGGGTGCCGCCGGGGACCTTCGCCTTGGCGGCCTTCGCGGCCTCGGTGTCGGCGGCCCCGTCGAACCAGTGCGACAGGAAGGAGATCTTGGCGCCGGCCGCACCGAACGTCGGCCAGGACGCGCGGATGTCCAGCCCGGTGACGACCGTGGTCGAGGAGAGCACGCCCTGCTGGTCGAGGGTCTGCCACATGGCGGGGGCGGTGGTGCCCGCCCAGGCGACGAAGAGCAGGTCGGGCTTGGCAGCCTTGATCTGGCTCGCGAACGGGGTGAACTCGGTGGCGCTGGCCGGCGCGCGGACGCTGCTCACCGTGGCCCCGGCACCGCCGATGACGGCCTTCACGGCGGCCTCGTTGGCGTCGCCGAACGCGCCGTCCTGGGCGAACACGACGACCTTCTTGCCGGTCGGGTCGCCGATGAACGACCTCGCGGTCACCACGTCCTGGTAGGACTGCCGCCCCGAGCGGAACGTGTACCGGTTCGCCCCGGTCACGGCGTCGGTGGCGGCCGGGCCGGAGATGAACAGGACCTTGTTCTGGGCGGCGATCGGGGCCACCTGGAGCGCCACGCCCGACGAGGTCGAGCCAGCAATGATCTTCGTGCCCTTGCCGATCAGGTCCTTGGCCGCCGACACCGCCTTCGCCGGGTCGCCCGCGTCGTCGACCTCGCTGACCTCGATAGTCCGGTCGCCGACCTTGCCGGTGCCCCTGGTGGCATGGTCGAGCCCGGCCCGGAACCCCTCGATGTACTGCTTGCCGTAGCTGGCCAGCGCTCCCGACTGGGAGTAGACCAGGCCGACCTTCACCGGGGCGGCACCGTCACCGCCGCCGGAGGCGGTGTCCTGCGGGCTGCCACAGGCCGTGGCGGCGAGCGCCGCGGCCATCATCGTGGCGGCGGAGAGGAACACCCGCCGCGTCGTCCGGACCGTCATTGCGACTCCACGTGAGGACTCGGAGGAAGTTAACGTCATGTGTCGGATCACGCTAGAAGTGACGTCACCCACGAGCCATGTGGCGGAAACACATAAGTAGCGGTGAATGGGTGGCCCGCCGGGACAGTCACGCGGCGGTAGTACGGCCGCCCCGCACCTGCCGGGGCCGCTTTCCGCACCGGCCCGCCGGCCGGTGTGTCGCCACCCGCCACCGCCACCTTCCACCCGCCACCTGGCGGCTGGCGGCTGGCGGCTGGCGGCTGGCGGCTGGCGGCTGGCGGCTGGCGGCGATGATCGACTCCATGTCGGGGAGCTGGGCGTGTCCTGCCTCGCCGATACCCCCATCTGCCCGACATCACGGGCCGCGCGCCTGGGCTCGGGGGCGTTCTCGCCGGCTAGGGAGCTGATGTCGCAGATGACTCGGCACCGAGCCGCCCGCCGCCGGGAGGTCTGCCGGGGCTGCGCGACCCGGGTCGGACAGGTCTGCCGGGGCTGCGCGACCCGGGTCGGACAGGTCTGCCGGGGCTGCGCGACCCGGGTCGGACAGGTCTGCCGGGGCTGCGCGACCCGGGTCGGACAGGTCTGCCGGACCGGCAGGTGACAGGTGCAGTCACGCGGCCCGACCAGGCCCCGCCCGGAACGTGGCGGTGCGGGCCCGATCCAGTTACGACATCAGCTCCCTAGCCGGAACATGGCGATGCGGGGCCCGATCCATCTACGACATCAGCTCCCTAGTCGGCAGAACAGGGGCCGCGCCGCCAGGCGGCGCACCTACCCAGCCGCAGCACGCCCAACCAGCGCAGCGCAACCAGCCAGCCAGCCACCCAGCCGCGGCTGTGCCCAGCCAGCGCGGCCCGCCCCCGGTGGAGGGGACGGGCCGCGTTCGGGCGAGGTCGGTCAGTGGCGGGGCAGGCCGGCGCGGGCGGCGACGGCGGTGTCCGGCTGGTCGGCGAAGACGCCGTCCAGGCCGAGGCCGTAGAACAGCTCGTACTCGGCGGTGCTGTCGCCGCGGGCGTTCGGGTCGGCGCCGATGCGGAAGTCGGCCGGCAGAAACTGGTTCTCGGCCCGGAACGTCCAGGCGTGCACCACCAGCTTCAGCCGGTGGGCGTCCCGGACCAGGGCGGTGGGGGCGAGCAGCCTGCCGGCGGCGTCCCGGGGGACGATGAGGTTCTTGTTCGCGCCGACGCCGTCGGCGTACCCGGCGATCCACTTCAGGCCGGAGGCGGTGGCCAGGTCGGCGTAGGTGCGGGGGTCGCCGGCGAGGGTGAAGTCGTAGGGACGGCCCGACGCGTCGAGGAGCTGGGCCAGCTTCACGTCGGTCAGCTTGTCGAGCTTGCGCAGGTTGGCCGTCTCGAACGACTGGATGATCACCGGGTCGCCGCGGTGGGTGAACTTGTTCGCCTTGAGCACGGCGACGAGGCGCTCCTCCAGCGGCAGCCCGATGGAGGCGAAGTAGCTCGGGTGCTTGGTCTCGGGGTAGACGCCGATGGTGCGGCCCCGGGCCCTGCTCTCGGTGCGGGCCAGGTCGATGACCTCCTGGAGGGTGGGCACCGGGAACCTGCCGTCGAACGCGGTGTTGGCGACCCGCACCTGGGGCAGCCGCTCCGTGGCCCGCAGCGTCCTCAGCTCGGCCAGGGTGAAGTCCTCGGTGAACCAGCCGGTCACCGGCACCCCGTCGATGGTCTTGGTGGCCTTGCGGGCGGCGAACTCGGGGTGGGCCGCCACGTCGGTCGTACCGGAGATCTCGTTCTCGTGCCGGGCGACGAGCTGGCCGTCCTTCGTCGGGACCAGGTCCGGCTCGATGTAGTCGGCGCCCATCCGGATCGCCAGCCGGTAGGCCTCCAGGGTGTGCTCGGGCCGGTAGCCGCTCGCGCCCCGGTGGCCGATGACCAGCGGCCGGTCGGCGGCCCGGGACCGGTCCGGGGCGGCCGGCGGGGCGGCGTCCGGGGCGGTACCGGAGGCGGCCTCCGGCTTCGCCGAGGCGCTCATGGCCGGCACCGCCACGGCCGCCGCGAGCAGCGCGCCGGCCAGGCCGAGGGCGGAAAGGGTACGTCGCAACGCCGTCTCCTGTCGTCGAGGGATCGCGCCCAGCAGACCGGGGGCGGTTGGCCGGTAGATGGCCGTTTCGGCACCGGCGGTCGGCGGGGAACGGAAGATTGTCTGGTGCGCCGGTTTCTCCGTCACCCCGTGCGGCTGGTGCCGTTCGGGTTCCTGGCGGCGATCCTGCTCGGCACCGGCGCGCTGATGCTGCCGGCGGCGACCAGCGCGCACCGGTTCACCCCGTTCAGCACGGCGTTCTTCACGGCCACCTCGGCGGTCTCGGTCACCGGGCTGTCCGTCGTCGACACGCCGACGTACTGGAACGGGTTCGGGCTGGTGATGATCACCGTGCTGACCCAGGTCGGCGGGTTCGGCATCCTCAGCGGCGCGACCCTGGTGGTGCTCGTGGTCGCCCGGCAGCTCGGGCTGCGCAACCGGCTGCTGGTGCAGGCCGAGACCGCCGAGTTCGGCATCGGCGACGTCCGCGGGCTGCTGCTGCGGATCGCGGCCACCATGGCCGGCTTCGAGCTGGCCATGACCGCCGTCCTCGCCGGCCGGTTCTGGCTCGGCTACGGCTACCCGCCCGGCCGGGCCCTCTGGTACGGCCTCTTCCACGCCGTGCAGGGGTTCAACAACGGCGGCTTCGCGCTCTTCACCGACAGCCTCGTCGGGTTCGCCCGGGACCCGTGGATCTGCCTGCCGATCGCGTTCGGCACGATCGTCGGCGGGCTGGGCTTCCCCGCGCTGTTCGAGGCGTCGCGGGAGTGGCGGACGCCGGGCCGCTGGGCGATCGCCACCAAGCTCACCGTGTGGGGCAGCGCGCTGCTGCTCGTCGTCGGCTTCCTCGGGCTGCTCGCCGCCGAATGGCCCGACCCGCGCACCGTCGGCGGGTACGACGTCGCCGGCAAGGTGCTGGCCACCTTCACCCAGAGCGCGGTGATCCGCACCGGCGGGTTCGCCGTCCTCGACCCGGCGGGGCTGGACGAGGAGAGCGTCCCGCTGCTGATCACCCTGATGTTCATCGGCGGCGGCAGCGCCAGCACGGCGGGCGGGATCAAGGTTGCCACGTTCTTCCTGCTCGGCTTCGCCATCTGGGCGGAGCTGCGCGGCGAACCGGACGTCATCGTGGGCCGGCGGCGGGTGTCCACCGCGAGCCTGCGGCAGGCGCTGACCGTCGCCCTGCTCAGCGTCGCGCTGGTGGTCGGCGGCACGGTCGTCCTGCTGCTGCTCACCGAGGGGCTGGCCTACCACCTGGCGCTGTTCGAGGTGACCTCGGCGTTCAGCACCACCGGGCTCTCCACCGGCGTCGCGTCGACCGTCCCCGAGCCGGGCCAGCTCCTGCTGACCGTCCTCATGTACGTCGGTCGGGTCGGGCCGCTCACCCTCGGGTCGGCGATCGCGTTGAACACCCGACGACGGCTGTACCGCTACCCGGAGGAGCAACCCATTGTCGGCTAGGAGCTCAGACGACGGGGGCGTCGCGGTGATCGGGCTGGGGCGGTTCGGCTGCCACCTGGCCACCTCGCTGACCCAGCTCGGCCACGAGGTGCTGGCCATCGACCGCGACGGCGAACGGGTGCAGCGCTGGTCGCCGTACCTGGACCGGGTGGTGCAGGCCGACGCGACCGAGGAGGGGGCGCTGCGGCAGCTCGGCGTGACGGACTTCCCGCGCGTGGTCGTGGCGATCGGCGCGTCCGTCGAGGCGAGCGTGCTGACCGTCCTCGGGCTGACCGAGCTGGGCGTGCCGGAGATCTGGGCGCGGGCCACCTCAGACAAGCACGCGAAGATCCTCGGCTCCGTCGGCGCCCGCCACGTGATCTTCCCGGAGGCGGAGACCGGGGAGCGGGTGGCGCACCTGATCGTCAGCAAGATGCTCGACTTCATCGAGTTCGGCGACGACTTCGCCATCGCCAAGGTGCGGGTGCCGGACGCGCTGGTCGGTCGGCCGCTGCGCGAGCTGGCCCCGGCCGACCGCTACGGGGTGATGGTGGTCGGGGCGAAGCTGCCCGGCGAGCGGTTCCGGTACGCCGACCCGGGCACCGTGCTCACCCCCGGCAGCGTGCTGATCGTGGAAGGGAGCATCGCCCAGGTGCAGCGCTTCGCCGAGCTGACCTGAGCTGAGCTACTTGCCCTTGCCGGACGGGCCGGGCTTGCGGGGCGGAGCGGGCTTGTCGGGCGGGCCGGGCTTCGAGGGCTTGTCCGGCTGGGCCTTCGCGCCGCCGCCCGCGCCGCTGTTCCCGCCGCCGGGGCCGCCGGCCTTCGCGACCGTGGCCTTCTTCGTGGTGGGCTTCGCCGGGGCCTTCGTCGGCTTGGCGGTCGGCTTGACGGTGGGCACGGTCCCGGCGACGCCGGAGACGCGTACCCGGCACTCGGCGTCGCCGAGGCGGAACTCCAGCGGCAGCGGGTTCGTGCCGGTGTACCGGCCGGTCAGGGCGACCTTGCGGGCCGCTCCGGGTGCCAGCGCGGGCTGCCCGGCGGCGGGACGCACCTCGACCGTGCGCCCCTGCTGGCGTACGGCCGGGTCGGTCTTCGTCACGGTCTGCTGGCCGGGGAACGCGAAGCTCATCGTCCAGTCGCGCAGCTCCCGTTCGGAGGTGTTGGTGAGGGTCAGCTCGGCGGTGAAGTCCTTCCCGGAGTCCTTGCGCAGCGCGTAGTCGACGGCGCAGGGCGGCGGCCCGGTCAGCCCCATCCGGGCCTCGATGGGCCGGTCGATGCCGCCGCTGGCCGGGCTGCGGGACGTCAGCCCCCACATCGTCGCGGTCACCGCCACCAGGCCGGCCGCCGCCACCCCCGCCTCGACCCGACGCCGCCGGGCCACCGCCCGCCGGGTGCGGGTGCGGCCGGGGAAGGGCAGCGCGCCGGTCTCCGTCGACCAGGGCAGGATCGTGGTTCCGGCGTTGGCGAGCACGTCCGGGTCGAGCCGGGCCGGGTCGCCGCCGGCCGGCGCGGACGGCACCGTGACCGTGGCGAGCATCCCGGCGGCCCCGGCGAGGGTGCGGGCCACCTCGGCGGTGGCCGGGCGGTCCTCGGGGCGCTTGGCCAGGCAGCGGTGCACCAGCCCGGCCACCTCGGCGGGCAGCCCCGGCACGTCCGGCATCGGCGCGGGCTCGGCGTACATGTGGGCGCGCAGCATCTGGGTGGTGGTGCTCGCCTGCCAGGGCAGCCGGCCGGTGAGCATCCGGTAGAGCAGCAGGCCGAGGGCGTACACGTCGGTGGCCGGGGAGACCTGGCCGTTGTCCAGCCGCTCCGGGGCCAGGTAGGCGGGAGTGCCGAGCAGCGTGCCGTCCGCGCCCTTCTCGCTCTCCCCGGCCAGCGCCGAGATGCCGAAGTCGACGACCTTCACGCCGGTGGAGGTGAGCATGACGTTGCCCGGGGTCACGTCGCGGTGCACCACCCCCCGGGCGTGCGCGGTGGCCAGCGCCGAGGTCACCTCCGCGCCGATGGTCACGGCCTCCCGCCAGGGCAGCGTCCCGTCGCGGCCGAGCCGGGCGCTGAGCGGCCCGCCGTCGACCAGCTCCATGACGACGTACGGGACGGTCAGCCCGACCTGCTCGGACTCGCCGTAGTCGTACACGTTGGTGATGTTGGGGTGGCAGAGCCGGGCGGCGGCCTGGGCCTCGGCGCGGAGCCGGTGCCGGAACGCCCGGTCGCTGGCCAGCCGGGAGGCGAGCACCTTCACCGCGACCTGCCGGCCCAGCACCTCGTCGTAGCCGCGCCACACGACGGACATGCCGCCCGCGCCGAGCTGCTCGACGAGCCGGTAGCGCTCGCCGAGCAGCTGCGCGCCGTTACGGACCGCTCCACCCATGGTCGGAGGTTTTGCCCGACCCGCGCCGTCCTAACCCCGCACGGTCAGAATCGGTCAGGGTTTCACCCTTTCAGGCGGTCGCGAGCAGTTGGTCCACGGGCGCGTAGTCGTCGGTGAGCACCAGCGCGTCCCCGACGAACGACGTCAGCACGTCGCCGGCGAGCACGATCGCCGCCTCGGGCAGCGCGTTGACCCGGCCCGCGAGCGGGGCCAGCGGCAGCGGCGCGTCGGAGGCGACGATGAGGAAGTTCGCGCCGGTCCGGCCGGCGACCGCGTCGGGCGGGGCGACCAGGGCGACGTGCCGGAACGCGGCGGCGACGGTGGCCACCTCGCTGCGGACGAACCGGCCGGGCGGGTAGTCGATGACGTTCTGCACGTAGATCCCGCCGGGGCGCAGCACCCGGTTGATCCCGGCGGCCATCTCCCGGGTGGCGAGGTGCCACGGCACCACGAGGTGCCCGAACGCGTCGCCGACCACCAGGTCGCGGCTGTCGGCGGGCTCCGCGTCGAGCAGCACCCGGGCGTCGCCGGCCTCGATGCGCAGGTCCGGCCCGGGGCGCACGCCCAGCTCCCGGCGGTCCAGCTCGACGAGGCCGCCGTCGATCTCGAAGACCGCGTTGTGGGTGCCGGGCCGGGTGGCGGTCAGGTAACGCGGCACGGTGAAGCCCCCGCCGCCCAGGTGCAGGGCGTCCAGCCGCTGCCCGGCGGGGGCGGCCACGTCGGCCGCCGCGCCGATCCACTGCGTGTACGCGTACTCCAGGTGGGTGGGGTCGGCCAGGTCGACGTACGAGTGCTGGGCGGAGTTGAGCAGCAGCGTGCGCCCCGACGGCCGGCCGGGGTCGGTCTCCACCGACGCGCAGTGGTACGCCGTCTCCACGTCGCACGGGTTCGGTGCGACGGTGGTCAGCCCCGCCCCGGCCAGCCCGAGCACCGCGAGGACGGCCTTCGTCCGGCCCGGGCCGGGCAGCCCCGCCCCCGCCCCGGCCAGCCCCGCCCGCCCCCGCCGGTGCAGGTACGCGCCGAGCCCCAGCCCGGTGCCGCCGAGCAGCACGGCGAGGGCGAGCAGGATGACGCTGCTGGGCAGCGCCGCGACGAGCACGAAGCCGGTCAGCAGGGTGGCCGTGATGCCGCCCAGCGTGCCGACGCCGGAGAGCCGGCCGACGACCTGCCCGGTGCGGCGCAGGTCGGCGAGCTGGAGCTTCACCACGAGCGGGGTGACCGCCGCGAGCAGCGCCGCCGGCACGAACACGGCGAGCGCGGTGAGCAGCAGCACGGCGCTGGCCGCCCCGCCGCGCAGCACCTCGCCCGCGTACCGGACGACGGGGAGGGTGACGGCGGTGGCGATGCCGGCCAGCACCAGCGCCGGGGCGATCAGGGCGCGCGGGTCCCGCCGGTCGGCCAGCCACCCGCCGGTCCACGCCCCGTACGCGATCGCGCCCAGCGCGATGCCGATGACGGAGCTGGTCACTTCGAGGGTGACCCCGACGTAGGGGCCGACGAGGCGCAGCGCGACGGTCTCCAGCACGAGCACCGCCCCGCTGGAGAAGAAGACCAGGAACGCGGCGAGCCCGTTGGGCAGGGCGCGGGCGTCAGGCGGCGCGGGCCGCGCCGGCGCGACGGCGGCGGACGACGATGAGCTGCTCACCGTCGCGATGGTACGCAGCGAAGCTGAGTCCCCGGGTCAGTACATCGAGAGATGAACATGGTTCGTGTGGTCGGCGGCGGGGCTGCCGCTGCCGCTGTACGCCCGCCACCCGGTGTTCGGCATCCAGATCTGCCTGTACCAGATCACGTAGAGCACGCCGAGCCGGCTGGCGTTGTTCTTGAAGTAGTTGGCCAGGCTGTCGCCGTACGCCTTGTCGCCGCCGGTGGCCGTCTCGTCCTTGAACCCGTTGGTGGCGGCGGAGAAGTCGCAGGCCCGGCCCTTGGGGTGCTCGCCGCTGCCGCCGCTGCGGTAGCAGGAGACGTACCGCTTGTAGCCGGCGGCCTTGGCCTGTTGGAGGGCGTGCAGGGTGCGCGGGGTGATGCAGCCGGAGGTGGTCGGGTCGTTGACCGAGCAGGACTCGGACGGCCAGCTGCCGTCGGAGTTGCGCGGGGCCGGCTTGGCCGAGGCGGAGCCGCCGCTGAACCCGGAGCCGCTGCCGGAGCTGACCGCCGCGAGGGCGGTCTCGGCCTCCCGCTTCTTCTTGGCCAGCGCCGCGAGCTGCTTCTGCTGCTCCCGCACCTCGGCGTCGATGGCGATCTTGGCGCGGTTCGCCTCGTCCCGGGTGTCGATCAGCTCGCGCAGCCGGCGGCTGTCCCGCTGGGCCATCACGTCCAGCTCGGCGGCGCGGTTGAGGAACGCCTCCGGGGAGACCGATTGGATGAGCAGCGCCGGCGCGGTCATCCGCCCCAGCCGGTAGGACTGCGCGGCCACCTCGCCGACCTGCGCGGTCAGCCCCGCCAGCCGGGTTTCGACGGTCTTGAGCTGGGCGGTGAGCAGCTGCTGCCGGCGCTTGGAGTTGTCGAGCTTCGCCTTGGCCTCGATGTGCCCCTTGGCGGCGGACTCCAGCGCCTCGCGCAGCTTCTTCGTGCCGCCCTCGTTGGGTTCGGCGGCGGCCGGCCCGGCGCCCACGCCGAGCAGCAGCGCCACGGCGACGAGCAGCGCGGTCAGCGGCCCCCGGCCGCGACGCCGGATGAGGCTGGTCCTGGGCACGTCGGCGTCCCTTCCCTCGACCACCGGCTCCCGGTGGCGCGCGGCGGCCCCCACCGACGCCGGGCGGCGGCCCGCTGGCGGAGACCGCCGGTCAGGATACCGGACCGGGCGGCGGCGGACGCCCCGCCGGATGCTCCCACGGATGTCAGTCGAGGATCAACGCCTCGCGGGCCTCGGCCCACACCCGCTCGTTCGCGGCGACCAGCAGCCCCGACGCGTCCTCGGCCGGGTGGTAGTCACTGCCGTCGAACCGGCGGGCCACCCCGCCGGCCTCGCGGACCAGCAGCGCCCCGGGGGCGTGGTCCCACGGCAGGGTGCGCCAGAAGAGCACGAACTGCTGCTCGCCGACGAGCAGGTCGAGGTATTCCCGGCCGGCGCAGTGCTGGCCGGGCAGCAGCGCGCCGATGCGCTCCCCGCCGGCCTCGGCGCGCCGCCGCAGCTTCGGCGGCAGGAACTGGGTCATCGCGGTGCCGCGCAGCTCGCCGGCCGGCGGCACGGCGTCGCCGACGCGCACCGGCGCGCCGTTCACCGTCGTGCCGTGGCCCGCGCGGGCGACGGCCAGGGTCCCGCCCAGCGGGTCGAGCACCCACGCGCCGACCTGCTCCCCGCCGGTCAGCAGCGCCACCATCAGCGCGAACGGGCGCCGGCCGGCGGCGAAGTTGGCGGTGCCGTCGACGGGGTCGACCAGCCAGACGTCGCCGCCGCTCAGGTGCCCGCCGGCCCCGCCGGGGCGCAGGTGCCCGAGCAGGGCCGGGTCGTCGGCGACCGCCTCCTCGCCGACCACCACCGAACCGGGGCGCAGCCGGCGCAGCCCGGCGCTGATCAGCTCCTCGGCCCGCTGGTCGGCGACGGTGACCAGGTCACCGGGGGCCTTCTCCGTAACGTCGGCGTCGTCGAGCTGCTGGAACAGGGGCAGCACGACGTCCGTCGCCGCCCGGTGCAGCAGCTCGGCGACGTCGTCGGTCAGGGTGTCGGTGAGGTCAGCCACGCGGCGGCAACTTCACCACGCTGACGAAGAACTCGTCGATCTGCCGGACCACCGCGATGAACCGCTCGAAGTCGACCGGCTTCGTGACGTACGCGTTCGCGTGCAGCTGGTAGCTGCGCAGGATGTCCTCGTCGGCCTGGGAGGTGGTCAGCACCACCACCGGGATGCGGCAGAGCTGCTCGTCCTGCTTTATCTCCTCCAGCACCTCCCGGCCGTCCCGGCGGGGCAGGTTCAGGTCGAGCAGGATCAGGTCCGGCGTCACCGCGTCCGCGTACTTGCCCTCCCGGCGCAGGTAGGCCAGGGCCTCCGCGCCGTCGGAGACGACGGTCAGCCGGTTGCGGAGCTTGTGCTCCTCGAACGCCTCCTGGGTCATCAGGACGTCCCCGGGATCGTCCTCGACCAGCAGGACCTCGATCGGGCTCTTGCCGTCCGCGGGCGCGGTCATCCCACCGCCTCCTTCGTGCCGTCGCTGTCCGGGGGCCCGCCGGTCCCCTCCGCCCGCGCGCCGCGTGGGCGGGGCAGTTCCACCCGCACCCCGCCGTCGCCGACCGGCGCGTCGTCCGCCGCCGGGTCGGTGCCGGCCGCCGCGTCGTCCGCCGCCGACCCACCGGCCGCCGGGTCGTCCGCCGTCGCCGCGTCGCCCGTCGCCGCGTCGCCCGTCGCGTCGTCACCCGTGGCGTCGTCGGCGGCCGGCTGCTCGGCGGCCCGCGCGGCGGCCGCCACGTCCTCGGGCAGCGCCGGGAGGGTGAACCGGATCGCGGTGCCCTCGGCGGTGTCGGTGTCCACCCAGACCCGGCCGCCGTGGTATTCGACGATCTTCTTGACGATCGCCAGCCCGATGCCGGTGCCCGGGTACGCGTCCTTCGAGTGCAGCCGCTGGAAGATCACGAAGATCTTGTCCGCGAACTCCGGCTCGATGCCGATGCCGTTGTCCTGGCAGCTGATCTCCCACTCGTCGCCCACCAGCCGCGCGGAGACGTGCACCCTCGGCGGCACGTCCGGGCGGCGGAACTTGATCGAGTTGCTGACCAGGTTGGCCAGCAGGTTCGTCAGCAGGGGCTCCTCGCCCCGGATCGTCGGCAGCGCGTCCCAGGTCAGCTCGCCGTCGGCGTACTGCCGGGCGGCCTCGGTCTGCCCCGCCACGTCGCCCATCACGTCGTTGAGGTCGACCTCGGTGAAGCCCGTGGTGAGCCGCCCGATCCGGGAGAACGCCAGCAGGTCGTTGATGAGCCGCTGCATCCGCTGCGCGCCGTCCACGGCGAACGCGATGTACTGGTCGGCGCGCTCGTCGAGCTGCCCCGCGTAGCGGCGCTGGAGGAGCTGGCAGAAGCTGGCCACCTTGCGCAGCGGCTCCTGCAGGTCGTGCGAGGCGACGTACGCGAACTGCTCCAGGTCGCGGTTGGACCGGACCAGCTCCTCCGCCTGCTTCTGGAGCTGGCTGTTGACCCACTCGATGCGTTCCCGGGCCTGGCGGACCTCGGTCAGGTCCTTGGCGATCTTCTGGCGCATCGCGTCCACGTCGTCGGCGAGCCGCAGGAACTCCGGCGGACCCGACCCGGTGATGCGGTGCTGGAAGTCGCCCTTGGCCACCTCGCGGACCTGCTCGGCCAGGCCCGTCAGCGGCCGGACCACCATCCGCTCCAGCGAGATCAGCAGCACCGCGCCGGCCACCGCCACCACCATCGCCGCCCCGACCAGCAGCAGCACCAGCATGCTGCTGGTGCGGTAGATGTTGTCGGCGCCCTTCTCGCGCTCGACGAGGATGCCCTCCTGGAGCTGGCTCACCGAGGTGCGGATGACGTCGAAGCGCTGCCGGGACTCCTCCGTGATCAGCGCCCGCCCGGCGGTGGTGCCCTGCTCCTCGGTGGTCCGGATCACCGGCTCGGCGACCGTGCTGCGCCACCGGCCGGCCTCCGCCTCGACCCCGTCGAGCTGGCGGCCCAGCGCCGGGTAGACGCCGATCAGGCCGCGCATGCTGCGGTAGAGCTGCTGCTCGCGCTCCCCGCCCTGGACGTACGGTTCGAGGTCCCGGCGGTCGCCGGTCAGCGCGTACCCCCGGATCGCGGTCTCCTGGTCGACCAGCACGCTGAGCAGCTCCTGCGACTGGGCGCGCAGCGGGCCGGTGCGGTCGAGCACCGAGTGGGTGTAGTCGCGGTTCTTGGCGGCCACGGCGATCTCGACCGCCACCGACACGCCCAGCAGCACGCCCACGACGGCCAGCAGCGCGACGACCCGGCGGCGCAGGGTCCAGCCGGCGGCAGGTGCCGTCACCGGCCACCGCCCCGGGTGACCAGGAGCATGGCGACGTCGTCGGCGAGCGGGCCGCCGTTGATCTGCTCGGCCCGCCCGACCAGCCACGCCGGCAGCTCGGCCAGCGGCACGGCGAGATTGTCCCGGTCGCCCAGCAGCTCGGTCAGGCCGGGGACGTCGAGCCGCTCGTCGCCGTCGCCGACCCGCCCCTCGATCAGGCCGTCGGTGTACATCAGCAGGGACCAGTCATCGGTGTCGAACTCCAGGTCGAAGGCCACGGGACGGCGGGGACGGACGCCCAGCAGCAGGCCGCCCGGCGCCGGCACGGGCGCGACCTTACCCCCGGACAGCAGCAGCGGCGGCGGATGCCCCGCGAGGCGCACCGTGGCGGCGTTGCCGGCCAGGTCGAGCCGGGCGGTGGCCACGGTGGCGAAGATCTCCTGGAGCCGGCGCTCGCTCATCAGCACCTGCTCCAGGGCCGGCAGCACCTCGTCGTCGGGCACCCCGGCCAGCACGAGCGCCCGCCACGCCACCCGCAGCTCCACCCCCAGCGCCGCCTCGTCCACGCCGTGCCCGCAGACGTCGCCGACGATCAGGTCCACCCGGTCCGGGCGGGTCTGCACCACGTCGTAGAAGTCGCCGCCGATCAGCGCCGCGTGCCGGCCCGGCCGGTAGAACGTGTGCACCGCGACCTCGTCGGTCGACATCAGCGGCTGGGGCAGCAGGCCGCGTTCCAGCCGGGCCGACTCGGCCTGGCGCAGCTCCACCTCGCGCAGCCGCCGGGCGTTCTCGTCGGCCCGCTTGCGCTCCACCGCGTAGCGCAGCGCCCGGGTCAGCAGCACCCCGTCGACCTGGCCCTTGACCAGGTAGTCCTGCGCACCCTCGGCGACCGCGACGATGCCCAGGTGCTCGTCGGAGCGCCCGGTCAGCACGCAGACCGCGGCGCCGCTGGACATCTCCAGCACCTGACGCAGCCCGTCCAGCCCCTGCGCGTCGGGCAGGCCGAGGTCGAGCAGCACGCAGTCGACGCCCATCACCCGCTGCCGCGCCTCACTCAGGCTGGTCGCCACCAGCAGGTCGATCGACGAGTTGGTCTCGGCGAGCAGCTCGCCGACCAGGAAGGCGTCGCCCTCGTCGTCCTCGACCAGCAGCACCCGCAGCCGCTCGCCGGGCGGCAGCACCGGATGCCCGAGGCCGCCGCCGGCCGGGAAGGCCCGGGGCACGACGGAGGAACCGGCGGGACCGGCCCCCCGGGGCGACCGCGTCACCGCACCGGGACGCGGGAGATCGCTGGTGATGTCGGGCTCCTTCCGAGTGCCCTGCTGATCCTGTATTAGACAACGCTCCCACACAACACGACGGGCCCGGCACGGCCGGGTCGCCGCCGGCCGTCCTCGGTGGTGACGACGGCCGCCCCGGGCGGGAACAAAGGGAACAAGTGCCCCGAGGGGAACCGACCTCTGCCCCCGGGGAGTCCCGCCGCGGGCACCGGCGGTGCAGGATGGTGCCCACCCCTGGCCCGCCACCCCGAGGCCCGGCCCGGCCCCACCCCGAGGAGTCACCGTGGGCGCACCGCCCCCCACCCGCGCCGCCGACCGGGCGCTGGCCCGCCCCCGCCGCCGCCCGCTCGCCGCCCTCGCCGCGCTCGCCGCCCTGCTCGCCGTGGGCGGCACCGTCGCGTACGACCTGGACACCCCCGCCCCGCGCCCCGCCGACGCCCCCGCCGACGAGTTCAGCGCCGCGCGGGCGTACCGGAACGTGGAGACGATCGCGGCCCGGCCGCACCCGGCCGGCAGCCCGGCCAACGACCAGGTCCGCGCCCACCTCGAAGGCGTGCTGCGCGGCCTCGGGCTGGAGACCACGGTGCAGGACACCGTCGCCCGGGAGGCCGGCCAGCTCAGCGGTGCCGCCGCCGGGTCGACCCTGGCCCGGGTCCGCAACGTCGTCGCCCGGCTGCCCGGCACCGACCCCACCGGCAAGGTGTTCCTGGTCGCCCACTACGACTCGGTGCAGTCCGGCCCCGGCGGCAACGACGACGCCGCCGGCACCTCCACCATCCTGGAGGTGGCCCGCGCGCTGGCCGCCGGCCCCCGCCCCCGCAACGACGTCGTGTTCGTGCTCACCGACGCCGAGGAGGCGTGCCTGTGCGGGGCGTCGGCCTTCGCCGCCGACCACCCGCTCGCCGCCGACGGCGGGGTCGTGCTCAACCTGGAGGCGCGCGGCTCCACCGGCCCGGTGATCATGTTCGAGACGTCCCGCGACAACGCGAAGCTCGTCGACGTGTTCGGCCGGGCCGCCCCGCACCCCGTCGGCACCTCCTTCGCCGTGGAGATCTACCGGGCGCTGCCCAACGACACCGACTTCACCGCGTTCCTCGACCGGGCCGGCTTCGTCGGGCTCAACTCCGCCTACATCGACGGCGGGGCGGTCTACCACACGCCGCTGGACACCCCGGCCGCGATGGACCGGGCCAGCCTCCAGCAGCACGGCGACAACGCGCTCGGCCTCGCCCGCGAGTTCGGCCGCGCCGACCTCAAGGCCCTCGACGCCGGCCACGACGCCACCTACTTCCCCGTCCCCGGCGGGCTGGCCCGCTACCCCGGCTGGCTGGTCCTCCCGCTGGCCGTCGCCGCCCTGCTGGCCGTGGCCGCGCTCGGCTGGCTCGCCCGGCGGCGGGGCCGGACCACGTACGGCCGGCTCGCCGCCGGCTTCGCGCTGGGCCTGGCGCCGATCGTCGTCGCGCCGCTGGGCGCGCAGCTGCTCTGGGCGGGCGTCACCGCCGTCCGGCCCGGCTACGCCGAGCTGCTCGACCCGTACCGGCCCACCTGGTACCGCCTCGCCGTGGTGGCGCTCGCCGCCGCGACCCTGTTCACCTGGTACGCCCTGACCCGCCGCCGGGTCGGCCCCGCCGCCCTCGCGATCGGCGGGCTGGGCTGGCTGGCCGTACTCGGGATCGTGCTCGCGGTGCTGGTGCCCGGCGGGGCGTACCTGACGACCCTGCCCGCCCTGGCCGGCGCGGCGGCCGGGCTGACCGCGCTCGCCGTGCGGATCGACGGCCCGTGGCCCGTGCTCGCGGCGACCCTGGCCGGGGCGGTGGCCGTGGTGATCCTGCTGCCGACCGTGGTCCTGCTGTTCCCGGCGCTCGGCATGGCGATGGGCGGCGTCGCCGCGCTGTTCGCGGTGCTGCTCGGGCTGGCCGCGCTGCCCGTGGTGGACCTGCTGCACCCCGAGGCCGGCGGCCAGCGCGGCCTGGTCGCCGCCCGCGCCCGCCGCGCCGGCGCGCTCCCGGCCGTCGCCGTCGGGCTCGCGGCGGCGGTGTTCGCCGGGGTCGGGCTCGCCGTCGACCGGTTCGACGCCGCCCACCCCGTGCCCACCCACCTGATGTACGCCCTCGACGCCGGCACCGGGCAGGCCCGCTGGCTCAGCCACGAGACCGACCTCCAGCCCTGGACGGGTCAGTTCGTCGACGGGGCCACGACCGTCGCGGACTTCCCCGGGCTCGGCGACACCGAGCTGCGCTCCGGGCCGGCGCAGGCGGCGAACCTGCCCGCGCCGAAGCTGGAGGTCCTCGCCGACAGCGCTGCCGCCCCGGGCCCGGGCCCGGTCGAGCAGCGGACCGTGCGGGTGCGGGTCACCCCGCAGCGGCCGGTACGCCTGCTCACCCTGCACGTCGACGGCGCGACCGAGGTCGAGTCGGCGGTGGTGGCCGGCCGGGCGATCCCCGGCGGACGCGCCACCGGCACCCCCTGGGGCTTCGGGATCGTGTTCCACGCCCCGCCGCCGGAGGGGATCGAGGTCACCCTCGTGCTGGCCGGCGGCTCCGGGCCGGCGGCGCTGCGCGCGATGGACGCCAGCGACGGGCTGGACGGCGTCCCCGGGTTCCGGCCTCGGCCGGCTGACGTCGGGGTGGTCGGCTCACACAGCTCGGAGATGCTGGCGGTGGCCCGCACGTACCCGCTGTAGAGGGCTCTGGGGATGCATCGGGACCACGCCGACCGGGCTGGCCATGACCTGCGGCTGGCCCGTTACTTCCAGCGGCATCGAGGTCTCGGGCCAGCTGCCAGTCCTCCGCCGTCACCGCCTAGCTCAGCTGCCCAGCTTCGGCCCCATCCAGGGCTGCCATGACCCCATGACTGCCGCGCACTCGTATGAGTATGAGGTGCCACGTCATGCCGGCCCGCCGCCTGAGGCTGTCGAGGCGGCCGAGGAAGGCAACGTTGTATACCTGACTCGTCACGGGCAACGCGTGGCAGCGATGGGGCCACCGACATCGCTGGATTCTCACGACCTTGAAACGATCAGGCAGTACCTGGAGTCGGTCGCCAGAAACCCGAATCGGACGCAGGCCCTCAGGGTTCAGGCACGTGAGCAGCTTTCTCAGCTTGACGAGCTCATCGAACGAGCAATCAACGAGGAGGACGCCCAGGCTGGCAAAGCTTGATCGCTCAGTTCAAGCTCGCATCGGTGCCGCCATCGATCGTTTGTGCAGTCGACCCTCGGCCTGCTGGCTGCGTGAAGCTGTCCGGAGGGGACGACAAATGAAGGATTCGGGTAGGCGATTTCCGTTTAGTTTATCTAATCCTATATAGTCAGGTTTTGGCAGTAATCGTCCGGATTGCTCACAGGCGCGAGGTATACCGATCCGGCTAATCTGATCTCCAACCTCCAAGTGCAGGCCGACGACGACTCCGACGGCCAGGAGGATCCTTTACCGCGGCCCCACAAGCCCCGGAAATGCGGTGGAGGCCAAGAACGCTTTCGCCGCTACTTCCAGCGGAAGTGGACGAAGAGGCGGCCGAAGTTCTTCGAGTCCTTCTCCACCCGGTGGTAGAGCTGCTTGACGTCCTTCTGGTCGAGGAACCGCAGCACCCGCTTCTTGAGCTGGCCGGAGCCCTTGCCGGGGATGATCTCGACGAGGGTGGCCTTCTTCGCCACCGCCTCGTCCATGATCCCGCGCAGCGCGCGGTCGATGTCGTGACCCTTGTTGAAGATCTCGTGCAGGTCCAGCTTGAGCTTCATCCCGCCTCCACCACCTGCGCGACTCCCATGGCAGCCCATGGTAGGCCCGCGGCACAGCGGGACACCACGCGAGCGGTTCACCCCGGCGGCACCACCGCCGGCGCACGCTTTGCTCTGCACCCAGGCACGCAACGGCGACCCAGCGTGAGCGGAAACCACGTCTGCCGCTCCGCCCCCGGGCGCACCTATTCCCAGTTCAGCGAGGGGTGTGCTCCGGTGGGTGCAGAGCAAAGGGGAAACGAGATGCGGGGCAGGATCGGGGAGTAGTTACGAAGAGCAACGCCAGCCGTGGCGCGTGGCGGCCGGTCGTGGCCGCTGATCAGCGGGCGGGGGCACCCGGCCGGAGGCAGAGCGCGCCGGGGAGAGGGCCCCTTGCCCTCCCCCCGGCGGCGCGGTCAGTGACCGCCGCTGACCCGGTTCTCCACCCGGCGCAGCGCGGTCGTGTAGTCGGTGTTCGTCGAGTACATCGCGGCGGCGATGCGCAGGTGCCGCAGCGCGTCCGCCGGGCGGTTCATCCGCTCCAGCGTCCGGCCCAGCACGTGGTGCGCGTAGTGGTCGCTCGGGTCGCGGTCGACCAGCTCGCGCAGCTGCTCCTCGGCGCGGTTGAGCTGCGCCGTCTGGAAGTAGGCGCGGGCCAGCAACTGCCGCACCGCGGAGTTGCCGGGCTCGGCCTCGACGATCGGCTCCAGCAGCCGCACCGCGCCGGACGCGTCACCCATCTCGAAGAACATGGTCGCCCGTCGGTAGTCCGCCAGAAGGTCCATCGACCCACCTCCTCGTCTCGCGCCGGCACCTGATCCGACGCTGGCACAACACCGGCCGGACCGCGAGTGTTCCGCCACAGGAAGTTGCGACCGGGCGAGGTGTTAGGAAGGGGCCCTTCCTATACAAAAGGCGTTAACAGGGTGCCCTTCCTTACGCGCGCAGCGCGGTGGATAGGCTCGGGTGCTGATGAGCGCGACACTGGTGGTCAAGGATCTCGCGGCCGGGCACGGCGAGCGGCTGCTCTTCTCCGGGCTGGACCTGGTGGTCGCCCCGGGCGACGTGGTCGGCCTGGTCGGGGTGAACGGGGCGGGCAAGTCGACGCTGCTGCGTACCCTCGCGGGGTTGCTGCCCGTCGAGGCCGGCAGCGTCACGCTGAGCCCGCCCACCGCGACCGTCGGGCACCTGCCGCAGGAGCCGGAGCGCCGGCCCGGGGAGACGGTACGGGACTTCCTGGCCCGCCGGACGGGGGTGACGGCCGCCCAGGCGGCCCTGGACGCGGCGACCGAGGCGCTGACGGCCGGGTCGGCCGGGTCCGACGACGCGTACGCCGAGGCGCTGGAGCGCTGGCTGGGCCTGGGCGGGGCGGACCTGGAGGAGCGCGCCGAGCAGGTGGCGGCCGAGCTGGGGCTCACCGTCGACCTGGACCATCCGATGACGGCCCTGTCGGGCGGCCAGGCGGCCCGCGCCGGGCTGGCCTCGCTGCTGCTCAGCCGCTACGACGTGTTCCTGCTCGACGAGCCCACCAACGACCTGGACCTGGCCGGGCTGGACCGGCTGGAGGGCTTCGTCACCGGGCTGCGCGCCGGGACCGTGCTGGTCAGCCACGACCGCGAGTTCCTGACCCGCACGGTGACCCGGGTGCTGGAGCTGGACCTGCACCAGCAGCTCGTCCGGCACTACGGCGGCGGTTACGCGGCGTACCTGGAGGAGCGGGAGGTGGCCCGCCGGCACGCCCGCGCCGAGTTCGAGGAGTACGCCGACACCCGGGCCGGGCTGGAGGCGCGCGCCCGCACCCAGCGGGCGTGGATGGAGAAGGGCGTGCGCAACGCCCGCCGCAAGGCCACCGACGGCGACAAGCACGTGAAGCACCACCGGGGGGAGACGTCGGAGAAGCAGGCGGCGAAGGCCCGGCAGACGGACCGGCTGATCGAGCGGCTGGAGGTGGTCGAGGAGCCGCGCAAGGAGTGGGAGCTGCGGATGGAGATCGCCGCCGCGCCCCGCGCCGGCGCCGTCGTGGCCGCGCTGCGCGACGCCGTGGTACGCCTGGGAAGCTTCACCCTCGGCCCGGTGACCCTCCAGATCGACTGGGCCGACCGGGTGGCGATCACCGGGGCGAACGGGTCCGGCAAGACGACGCTGCTCGCCGCGCTGCTGGGGCGGCTGCCGCTGGACGCCGGCCACGCCTCGCTGGGCCCCGGGGTGGTGGTCGGCGAGGTCGACCAGGCCCGGGGGCTGTTCCTCGGCGAGCAGCCGCTGCTGGACGCGTTCCGGCTGGCCGTACCGGAGCTGTCGCCGGCGGACGCGCGGACGCTGCTGGCCAAGTTCGGCCTGCGGGCCGACCACGTGCTGCGGACGGCGGCGTCGCTGTCGCCGGGCGAGCGGACCCGGGCGGCGCTGGCGCTGTTGCAGGGGCGCGGGGTGAACCTGCTGGTGCTCGACGAGCCGACGAACCACCTGGACCTGGCGGCCATCGAGCAGTTGGAGTCGGCGCTGGCCAGCTACCCGGGGACGCTGCTGCTGGTGACGCACGACCGGCGGATGCTGGACGCCGTGGCCGTCAACCGCCGGGTGCGGGTGGACGCCGGCCGGGTCGCCGAGGACTGACGGCGGGTCGCGCCGCCCCGACCCGGGGCGGATCGCCAGGTCCGACGGCGTGCCGACCGGGGCCGGCAGGGTGACAATGACTCCATGCTCAAGTGGGAGTACGCGCTGTTGGTCCGACGCCGCCAGGCGGCCAGCACGGACGTCGGCTGGGAGCTGGTGTTCATCTGGTACGGCCCGGACGGCTCGATGGTCGACGTCACCCCGTACGGCGACACGGCGCTGGCGCACCTGAACCGGGCCGGCGACCAGGGCTGGGAGCTGGTCGGGATGAGCGAGGACCCGTCGCAGCCGGGCAGCAGCGAGCTGCACCGGTACCACCTCAAGCGGCCCAAGACGGCCGTCGCGCCGCCCCGGCAACGGATCCGGGGCGCGGGGCGGGGCAGCCGGCGGATCACCGGCTGACGGCTCGTCCTCCTTCGGGGGATCCCGCCCGGCCGGGGCATATCGCCCGCCCAGCCGGGTACGGGCGCACCGGAGGTGGCCCATGGTCGCGACGGTCCTGACCGCGCCCTCGGCCGACCGGCTGCGGGCGGTCGACGAGTTCCTCGCCGAGGCGTGGGCGGATCAGGCCGCCCACGACGCCCGGCTGCGTGACGTGGCGGTGCGGGTGCGCTTCGACCGGGGGGTGGCCCACCTGACCGGGGAGGTCGCCGACGCCGCGCAGTTGCGCCTGGTGCGGGGCCTGGTCGGCCGGCTCGCCGGGGTGTTCGGCGTCTGGTGCCGGGTGCGGGTCGCCGGCCGCGACCCGGTCGTGGTGGACCTGGGCTGCGGCGGCACCAAGCAGTACCCGCAGAACCTGGGGCTGGACATCTACCCGGCCCCGGGGGTGGACGCGGTGGCCGACCTGTCCGGGTCGCTGCCGCTGGCCGACGACTCCGTGGACGTGCTGTTCGCGGTGCACATCCTGGAGCACCTGATCGACTTCCTGCCGCTGGTGGACGAGTGTCACCGGGTGCTGCGCCCGGGTGGGGTGCTGCACGTGATGAGCCCCTGGTGGGGGCACGTGAACGCGGTGGCCGACCCGACCCACGTGCGGCTGCTGGACGTGCAGACGGTCAAGGGGATCTGCCTGCAACGCCCGCCGGGCACCCCGCGCTGGTTTCCCCTGCACGTGGGCTGCGACGGCGCCAGCATCTTCGCCGACCTCACCCCGCTGGGCGCGGACGACCCGGTGCCGGAGCAGCCGCACCTGGCCCGCTTCTTCGCCTGACACGGGGGCGTCGGCCCGGCCCGGGTTCCCCGGCCCCGCCGCCGACGCCGGTCAGCGGGGCACGTACCCCGGTGGGCGTGGCCACTGCTCCGCCTCCGGATCCACCCGTCGGGGCGCGGCGGGCGCCGGCGGGTACGGGGCGGCGGCCACGCCCGTCGGTTGCGTCGCGCGCGGCTGCCAGGGCTTGTCGCCGGCGAGCAGGCTGCGGAAGTCGAACTGGCACTTCGGGCAGGTCCGCAGGGCCGTCTCGGCCCGCCGGTCGCCGCACCGCTGGCAGTACGTCACCACCGTCTCGTCGGCGTCCATGCCCTGACAGCGCGGGCAGGCGAAGCTGGGCCCCTTCCCGTTGAGCTGCACCAGCCGTCCGGCCAGCACGTACGGGGTGACCACCGCGCTGATGCTGCTCGCCAGGTCCCGGGTCCGGCGGGTGCGTTCCTGCAACCGTTCCAGGTCGGGGTTGGTGACCTTCTCCAGCCGGCAGGTGGTGCAGGTGCGCAGGGTCCGCACCGGGAGCATGCCCCGGATCCGGGCCTGCTGGTGCAGGAAGGTCACCACCGGCACGTCCGCCGGGTCGACGGTGAACCGGGCGGCCGGGGCCGCCCCGGCGGTGCCGGCGACCGCGGCGAGGTGCTCCTCGATCCGGACGACGAGCGACCGCACCTGCGCCACCAGGTGCGGTGGCATCCCGTCGGGGCGGCTGGCCACCAGGGTGCCGACCATCAGCATGCCGTCGGCCAGTTCCGCCGGCACCTCCGCGACGGCCTGCGGCGTCTCGAAGGCGAACGTCTCGGTGCCGGCGCGGCTGACCGACGCCCGGCGCGGGGTGGCGGCGTCCCCTTCGAGCAGGCGGGAGGCGTGCCGGGACAGCACCGCTCCCGCCCGGTTGGCGATGCCGGCCGCGTTCTGCATGATCGCCACGTCGCCGGGGCCGGTCTGCCGCCACCAGGGCGCGAACGTGGCGGCGGCGGCCGGGTCGAGCCGGCCCAGCACGCCGTCGACGGCGCTGAGGACGGACCCGAACAGCTCGACGTAGACGGAGGTGAGGCCCCAGTTCCGGCCCACCTTGCCGACCCAGCGGTCGGCCAGCAGGACGGTGACCCGGGTCCCGGCCGCGTCGGCTTCGAGACCGATCCGGAGGAAGACGGGCACCCGGGCGGCGGAGAGGGTCACCCCGCCGAGCTTCGACCCGCGGACCGCCTCCAGCAGGCTGAGCTGCTCGGCGCGCAGGTCGAAGCCGAGGTCCCGGACGGCGCGGAGCAGGTGCTGGCGGACCGCGCTCGCCGGGGCGGCGATCCGGCGTTCCGCCCCGGCGGCGAGCCGGCCGGCCTCGGCGGCCAGCACGGCCGGCTGCGGCCGGCTGCCGGGGTCGTTGTCGGCGGCCCAGCTCATTCCGCGATGTCGAAGCTCGTGCCGGCGTCGAAGCCCGCCCCTGCGTCGTAGCCCGTGCCCGCGTCGTAGCCCGTGCCCGCGTCGTACGTGTCGTAGGGGGCGACCTCCGCGACGGCGGTGTCAAGGTGGGTGCCGGCCTGGGCGGCGTAGTCGAACGAGACGTCGTAGTTGCCGTCGGCCAGGTCGGCGTGGTTCGCCGCGGTGTCGAAGGCGCTGGCGGCGATGTCGGTGTTGCCGGCGGCCAGGTTCTCGTTGGCGTAGTCGACCCAGTCCTGCGCCGAGTCGGCCCACTGGTCGCCGCTGTCGGCGTGCCAGGCCGACCAGTCCTGGTCGGCGGCCGCGCCGGCCAGCTCGCTCTCGACGACGTCCACCACCGGCTCGGGCAGCACCGGCTCGACCGCGACCGGCTCGACCACCGGCTGATCGAAGGTGGCGATGCCGGCCTCCGTGCCGGCGGTGTCAGCGGACAGGTAGTCGCCCCAGCTCGAATCGGTGCTCATCTCGCCCCCAGTTTGGTCTGCTCGTCCCCACGTGCCGCCACATCATCGCGACCCGCCGTCACCGCGCCCATCCGCCGTTCGGCGGCAGCCCGTGGCACGACTGTCGCATGTGGACGAACCGACGCCCGGGGCGGGGTCAGCGGCCGAGCGTGCTCTCCCGCGGTTCGAGCCGGCAGGGGACGGTGAGCGTGCGCGGCGGGGCGTTCCGGTCCCCGTCGATCCGGTCGGCCAGCAGCGCGACGGCCAGCCGCGCGACGCGTTCCCTGTCGGCGGCGACGGTGGTGAGGGTGGGGACGGAGAAGCGCCCGTCCTCGATGTCGTCGAAGCCGGCCACCGCCACGTCGCCGGGTACCCGCAGACCGGCCTCGTGCAGCGCCCGCAGGGCACCGAGGGCGAGGGTGTCGGTGAGGCAGAGGACGGCGTCGGGGCGTACCCCCGAGGTGAGCAGGTGCCGCACGGCCGCCGCGCCGTCGGCGCGACGCCAGGCCGGCGCGGGCACGACGAGGCGCTCGTCGTGGGCGATGCCGGCCGCGGCGAGCGCGGCGGCGTAGCCCGCGAGGCGGAGCCGGGCGGCGGCCACCTCGGGGGTGGGCCGCGCGCCGATCGCGGCGACGCGGCGGCGGCCGAGGGAGATCAGGTGGGCGGTGGCCGCGCGGGCGGCGGCCGCGTCGTCGGTCGCCACGTGGTCGGCGGGGCCGGGGCCGCCGGGCCCGCCGACCAGCACCACCGGGGTGCCGTCGTCCCGGCCGGCGAGGTGCCCGGCGGTCGGCGTCAACGGGCCGACGATCAGGCCGTCGACGAGGTGGTCGCCGATGCCGGCGGCGACCCGCCCCGGCGGCGCGGGGCCGCCGCCGGCCCGGTCGACCAGGACCGTCCAGCCCCGTTCGGCGGCGGCGGTGACGACGTGCCGGGCCAACTCGGCGAAGGCGGGGACGTCCAGCTCCGGCCCGGCCAGGGCGATCACGCCGGTACGCCCCTTGCGCAGGTTGCGCGCCGACAGGTTGGGCCGGTAGTTCAGCTCGGCGATGGCCCGCTCGACGCGGGCCCGCGTGTCGGGCCGCACGTGCTGGTAGCCGTTGACGACGTTGGAGACGGTCTTGACGGAGACGCCGGCCCGCTCCGCCACGTCCTTCAGCCTGTGTCGCACCGCCGCCTCCCCGCCGGGTGCCACGGGCGCTCCGCCGCCCCTTTACAGCGTTGAGTACAACGTTATAGAACCGACGGGACGGCGACGAAAGGTGGATTTCCCGGTGACCGCGAAGCTGACCATCGACCCGGCCTTCGCGATCGGGCCGGCCGACCGGCGGATCTTCGGGTCCTTCGTCGAGCACCTGGGGCGCTGCGTCTACGGCGGGATCTACGAGCCCGGCCACCCCACCGCCGACCCGCACGGCCTGCGCGGCGACGTGCTGGAGCTGACCCGGGAGCTGGGCGTCTCCGTGGTCCGCTACCCCGGCGGCAACTTCGTCTCCGGCTACCGCTGGGAGGACGGCGTCGGCCCCGTCGCCGACCGGCCCCGCCGGCTCGACCTCGCCTGGAAGACGATCGAGACCAACGCCTTCGGCCTCGACGAGTTCATGACCTGGGCGAAGGCGGCCGGCGTCGAGCCGATGATGGCCGTCAACCTCGGCACCCGGGGCGTGCAGGAGGCCTGCGACCTGCTGGAATACGCCAACCACCCCGGCGGCACCCGGCTGTCGGACCTGCGCCGCGCCCACGGCGCGCCCGAGCCCTACGGGGTGCGGCTGTGGTGCCTGGGCAACGAGCTGGACGGCCCGTGGCAGGTCGGGCACAAGACCGCCGACGAGTACGGCCGGCTCGCCGCCGAGACCGCCCGCGCGATGAAGCTGATTGACCCCTCGGTCAGCCTGGTGGCCTGCGGCAGCTCCGGCCGGGGCATGCCGACCTTCGCCTCCTGGGAGGCGACGGTGCTGGAGCACACCTACGAGCACGTGGACTACATCTCCGCGCACACCTACTACGATCCCGCCGACGGCGACCGGGCCAGCATCCTGGCCTCGGCCGTCGACATGGACCACTTCATCGCGGAGGTGGTCGCCACCGCCGACCACGTGGCGGCGAAGCAGCGGCACCGGCGCAAGCTGAAGATCTCGTTCGACGAGTGGAACGTCTGGTACCAGTCCCGCCTCCAGGCCGACCTGGACCGGCGCGGCTGGGTCGAGGCCCCCACCCTCATCGAGGACGACTACACCGCCGTCGACGCGGTGGTGGTCGGCGACCTGCTGATCACCCTGCTCCGGCACGCCGACCGGGTCGGCGTGGCCTGCCAGGCGCAGCTCGCCAACGTGATCGCCCCGATCCGCACCCGCACCGGCGGTCCCGCCTGGCGGCAGAGCATCTTCCACCCGTTCGCCCTCACCGCCCGCCACGCCCGGGGCACCGTGCTGCGCACCGAGCCGGTCTGCCCGACGTACGCCACGAAGCGCTACGGGGACGTCCCGGTGCTGGACACCGTGGCCCTACACGACGAGGAGACCGGCGCGCTGACCGTGCTCGCGGTCAACCGGGGCCCCGCCGACCTCCCCCTCGACCTGGACCTGCGCGGCCTGCCCGCCCTGACCGGGGCGGCCCACCTCACCCTCGCCGCCGCAGCCGACCCGGACGCCGTCAACACCGAGGCCGAGCCCGACCGGGTCGCGCCCCGGGAGCTGGCGGCCCCCGCTCCCGACGGGGGCCGCTGCGCGGTGCTGCTGCCGGCGGTCTCCTGGAACCTGCTGCGCTTCGCCCCCGCCCCCGCCCCCGCCGCCGCGTAGCGCCGGGCGGCGGGGGTGAGAAGGGGGCCCTTCTCTACCTCAGGCGTTAACAGGGGGCCCTTCCTTGCGCGCCAGGCGGTTGCGGCGGTAGCCGTAGCCGAAGTAGATGATCCCGCCGAGCGCCATCCAGATCAGGAACCGGATCCAGGTCTCCACCGACAGGTTGAGCATCAGGTAGAGGCAGGCCAGTGCGGAGACGATCGGCAGCACCGGGGAGAACGGCACCCGGAACGGCCGCTCCAGGTCGGGGCGCTTGCGGCGCAGGATCGGCACGGCCACCGAGACCAGCACGAACGCGCAGAGCGCGCCGATGCTGACCAGGTCGGCCAGGGCCGACAGCGGCAGGAAGCCGGCGAGCAGCGCCACGGCCACCGTCATGACGGCCGAGATCCGGTACGGGGTGCCGAAGCGCGGGTGCACCTTCGCCACCGACGGCGGGATCAGCCCGTCGCGGCTGATGGCGAAGCCGATCCGGCCCATGGCCACCAGGTCCACGAGGATGACGCTGGTCAGGCCGGCGACGGCGGCGATGGAGACGAGGATGCCGGCCCACTCGGCCCCGACCGCGTTGAAGGCGGACGCGATCGGCGCGCCCCGGTCGATCTCGGTGTAGGGGACCATGCCGACGACGACCAGCGAGACGCCGATGTAGAGCACGGTGGAGACCAGCAGCGTGCCGAGCAGGCCGAGGGTGAGGTCGCGCTTGGGCCGGCGGGTCTCCTCGCCGAGGTTGGCCACGGCCTCGAAGCCGGTGTACGCGAAGAAGACCACGGCGGCGGCGCTGAGGACGCCGACGAACCCGAACACGGACGGCTCCAGCCCGAACAGCGCCTGGGTGACGGGCTGCTTGATCCCGTCGTCGCCGGCCCCGGCGGGCTCGGCCGGCGGGATGAACGGGGTGAGGTTCGCGGCCTTCACGAAGAACAGGCCGGCGACCACGATGAAGACGCAGATGGCCACCTTGACCAGCACGAGCAGGTTGGTGACCCGGGCGGACTCGCGGATGCCGACGATCGCCACGACGCCGAGCAGCAGCACGACGGCGATCGCGCCGACGTTGACGATGCTGCCCTCCTCGCCGAACCAGGCGGTGGGCAGGCCGAGCAGCTCGGCGAGGTAGCCGGACCAGCCGCGGGCCACCACCGCCGCGCCGAGGGCGAACTCCAGCAGCAGGTCCCAGCCGATGATCCAGGCGACGATCTCGCCCATCGTCGCGTAGGCGTAGGTGTAGGCGCTGCCGGCGGTCGGCACGCTGGAGGCCAGCTCGGCGTAGCAGAGGGCGGCGAGCAGCGCGACCACGCCCGCGATGGCGAAGGAGATCACCACGCCGGGACCGGCGCTGTCGCGGGCCTCGATGCCGGTGAGCGTGAAGATCCCGGTGCCGATGACGATGCCGATGCCGAAGCCGGTGAGGTCACGCGCGCCGAGTCGGCGCTTGAGGCCGGGGCCGCCGCCCTCACCGTCCGCCTCGCCCTGGGCTATCACGTCCTTGATCGGTTTGGTACGCAGCACCGACACCGCGCTCACCCCTCCCACCGTGCGACCACCACCGTGGCGGCCGGTGACCGGCGAAGCTACCCAGCGCGGCGGCCCACGAATCACGACTTTGGGTGTCGATACGGTCACGTTCCGCCGCGCGCCCCGGCGGCGTTCCACTCCGGAGGGGCGCCGATCCGGGCGGGGGTCTTGCGCCGGCCCGCCCGATGTGAAAATTTCCTACCAGGGTCAGATTCGCTGCGGCGGTTTCTTGCCGCAGCAGGCATCGCGCCCGTCCGCCGAGCCCACCGAAGGGACGCACCGGATGAAGGCAACTCGGCTCAGGGCCGCCGGGCTGGCCGTGGCCCTGCTCGGCGCGCTCGCCGCCGCCCCACCGACCGCCGCCTCCGCGGCTGCGAACGGCAACGGCACCGCCACGCAGTCCCGCGCCACCGCCTCCTGCGCCACCGACCCGGCCACCCCGAAGCGGCAGTTCCGGGCCATGTGGATCTCGTCGGTGGTCAACATCGACTGGCCGACCAAGGCGTCGCAGACCGCCCCGGACCGCATCGCCGCCCAGCGGGCCGAATACCTGGGCTGGCTCGACCTGGCGCAACGGCTGCACCACAACGCGGTCGTCGTGCAGGTCCGGCCCACCGCCGACGCGTTCTGGCCGTCGCCGTACGAGCCGTGGTCGGAGTACCTGACCGGGGTGCGCGGGCAGGACCCGGGCTGGGACCCGTTGGCGTTCCTCGTCGACGAGGCGCACAGGCGCAACCTGGAGTTCCACGCCTGGTTCAACCCGTACCGAATCTCCATGCCGGCCCCCGGCGGCGCGGGCGCGGACCTCACCCAGCTCGCGCCCGGCCACCCGGCCCGCCAGCACCCCGAGTGGACGTTCGCCTACCCGCCGGCCGGCGTCGCCGGCAGCCGGCTCTACTACGACCCCGGCGTCCCGGCGGTCCGCGAGTTCGTCCAGACCGCCATGATGGACGCCGTCACCCGCTACGACATCGACGGTGTGCACTTCGACGACTACTTCTACCCCTACCCCAGCGGCACCTACCAGGTGCCCGACGACGCCACCTTCGCGGCGTACAACCGGGGCTTCACCGACCGGGCCGACTGGCGGCGGGACAACATCGACCTGCTGATCCAGGAGATGAACGGCAGGATCAAGGCGGCGAAGCCGTGGGTGAAGTTCGGGGTCAGCCCGTTCGGCATCTGGCGCAACGCGTCGGCCGACCCGAACGGCTCGGACACCACCGGCAGCCAGTCGTACGACATCATCTCCGCCGACACCCGCAAGTGGGTCAAGCAGGAGTGGATCGACTACATCGTGCCGCAGCTCTACTGGTACATCGGCCAGTACCCGGCGGCCGACTACGCCCGGCTGGTGCCGTGGTGGGCCGAGACGGTGCGCGGCACCCGCGTGCAGCTCTACGTCGGCCAGGCCGACTACAAGAGCGGCGACCCGGCGTACGGGTCGTACTGGCAGAACCCGCGCGAGCTGTCCGACCACCTGACGCTCAACCGGGCGTACCCGGAGGTGCTGGGCAACGTGCACTTCTCGGCCGTGCAGGTGCGGGCGAACCGGCTCGGGGCGACCGACCTCTACGCCGCCGAGCACTACTCCCGCCCCGCCCTGGTCCCGGCGATGCCGCACCTGCCGGCGAGGCCGCTGCTGCCCCCGGTGGTCACCGGCGCGCAGCGGCAGGCCGACGGGGTGCGGTTGAGCTGGCGGCAGCCGGCCGACGGCGCGGGCCCGCTGGGCCGGGCCGCGGCGTACGCGGTCTACCGGTTCGACGGGACCGGCCCGGCCGGGGCGTGCGGCTTCGCCGACGCGTCCCACCTGGTCGGCACCGTCCGGGCCACCCCCGGCGCGACCCAGTCCTGGGTGGACGTCACCGCCGAGGCCGGCGCGCGGTACACGTACCACGTGACGGCGCTGGACCGGCTGTCCAACGAGAGCCCCGTCAGCCCGCCGCGCTTCGTGCGCTGAGGGCTGGCGGAACGGACGAGTGCCCCGGGCGCCCCAGCGTCCGGGGCATTCGTCTGTTTCAACTGATGTCACCAGATGTTGGTTTATGACGTACTCGGCCCTCCGCAGTGTGATCGACACTTGTCGAATCCGGTGACCCGCCGGTAACCAGCCACACCGCACATCCCCGCGGAGGTCCCCCCGTGCCCAGACGCCTCGCCACAGTCCTCGCCTCCGGCGCGCTCGCCCTGCTCGCGGCGCTCGCGGTCGCCTCCCCCGCGACCGCCGCCGTCAGCACCAGCCAGAAGCTCGGCGTGCTGTCGAGCTGGACGCAGACCAGCGCCAGCAGCTACAACAGCTGGAACTCGGCCCGGCAGGACCAGTCCGCCTGGGCCGAGTACGCCTTCAACTGGTCCACCGACTACTGCTCGTCCAGCCCGGACAACCCGCTCGGGTTCAACTTCAAGCTCCCCTGCCAGCGGCACGACTTCGGCTACCGCAACTACAAGGAGATGGCGCAGTTCCCGGCCAACAAGGCCCGGGTGGACAGCGCCTTCTACGAGGACCTCAAGCGGGTCTGCGCCACCTACAGCTCGGTGGTCCGGCCCGCCTGCTACAGCCTCGCCTGGACCTACTACGAGGCAGTCAGCATCTTCGGTTCCCTCGCGGCGGTCCGGCAGGCCGACATCGACCGGGCAGCCCGCATGAAGGCGGCCGCCGAGCGCTGAGCCGCAAGGAAGGGCCCCCTGTCAACGCATTCTGCATAGCAGGGGTCCCCTCCTAACAGCAGCCCTCGGCGGGGTGCGCGGGGGCGGGCGTCGGCAGCCCGGTGGCCGCGAAGCGCGTCGAGTCCACCCCCAGGTCGGGGTGCTCCACCGCCAGGGCCAGCGCCGCCGCCTCCTCCAGGCGCAGCTCGCTCCCCTGCGCGTACGCCTCGTCGAAGGCCACGTCGCCCATCTCCCGGCGCAGCGCGGCCTGCCGTTCCAGCCAGTACGCCCCGTAGATGCCCGGGGTCGACCGCAGGCTCTCCCGGGTCGCCTGCGCCGCGCCGAAGAGCCGGGCGGCGGTCAGCGGGTCGCCGCCGGCCGCGCAGCGCACCGCGATCGCGTGCAGCGTGTCGCAGGCCCGGCGGTGGAAGCCGTGGCTCATCCGGGACCGCAACGCCACGAGCAGGTGCTCGTGTGCGGCCACCAGGTCGCCCCGGGCCAGCGCCACCATGCCGAGCAGCATGTCCACCGACCGACGCCCCCGGTCCGCCGGGCGGGCCGCCTCGACCGGGCGGGCCGCGCCGAGCAGCTCCGCGGCCTCCGCCAGCGCGCCGCGCCGCCAGAGCAGCTCGGCGAGGCTGAGCACCGCGAACAGGGCGTCCCCCGCCACCTCCCGCTCGTGCGCCCAGGCGATGACCTCCCGGCAGGCCCGCTCGGCGTCGGCGAACTGCCCCATGTCGACCAGCGGGGCGGCCCGCCCGGCCAGCACCCGGGCCAGCAGCCCGGCGTCGCCGGCCCGCCGGGCCGCCGCCTCGGCCTGCTGCGAGTAGCGCAGCTCCTCCGCGAACTCGCCGTCCGCGCCGGCGTGCAGCGAGTGCATGTAGTACGCGGCGGCCAGCTCGGCGTCCGGCACGTGCTCCCCGGTCTCGGCCATCCGGCCGTAGAGCCGGAACAGCCAGAGGCGTCCCTCCCGGGCCAGCCCGCGCTCCCGCCACCACTGGTCCAGGCCCCCGGCCAGGCGCAGCCCGTCCCGCGCGCTGCCGCCGGTCGTGCACCAGCGCAGCGCGGCGCGCACCTCGCCGGCGAGCGGGTCGAGGGCGTACAGGGACAGGGTCGTCGGCCGGCCGTCCGGCCCGAGGTGGGCCCGCCGCAGGGCGCGCGTCGACCAGGCCAGGTGCCGGTCCCGGGCCGCCCGCTCCTCGCCCGCCTGGGCCAGCCGCCGCGCCGCGTACGCCCGGATCGGGTCGAGCATCCGGTACGTGCTGCCCGACGCGTGCGGCTCGGCCAGGATCATCGACTTGTCCACCAGCACCGACAGCGGGTCCAGCGGGTCGTCGTCGAGCAGCCACTCCACCGTCGGCAGGTCCACCGGGCCGGCGAAGACCGCCAGCCAGCGCAGCAGCCGGGCCGCCCGGGGCCCGAGCGTCCGGTACGACCACGTGACGGTGGCCTGCATGGTGAGGTGCCGCTCGGCGGCCGACCGCTGCACGGCACGGGTCGCCGGGGTGGGCGGGGCTTTGCCCCGGGACGCCGCCACCAGGTCGACGGTGTCCTGCTGGTTGCCCGTCCAGCCGAGCTCGTCCCGGGGCGGCTGCGGGGCGGCGTCCCGGCCGGCGTCGAGGGTTCCGAGCACGTCGTCGAGGCGCTCGGCGAGCTGCCCGACGGAGAGCACCCGCAGCCGGGCGGCGGCCAGCTCGATGGCGAGCGGCAGGCCGTCGAGCTGGCGTACCACCCGCCGCAGGTCGGCCGACTCGACCGGGGCCGGCTCCCGGCCGCCCCGGGCCGCCGCCGTGCGGGCCAGCAGCAGCGCCACCGCGTCGCTCTCCGCGCCGCCCGGCCGGGGCTCCACGGACAGCGGCGGGATCCGCCACACCACCTCGCCGGGCAGGCCGAACGACTCGCGGCTGGTGGCCAGCACCCGGACCCCGCCCCCGCCGGCGAGCAGCAGGGAGATCAGCTCGGCGCAGGCGGCCGGCTGGGCGTCGCAGGTGTCCAGCAGGATCAGCATCCGACGGGCCGCGGCGTACTCGACGAGGGTGTCGACCATCCGGCGGCCGGGCTCTGGACGCAGCCCGAGCACGGCGGCGACCGCGAACGCCACCAGCCCCGGGTCGGTCACCGTGGCGATGTCGACGAACCAGACGCCGTCCGGATATTCCTCCACCATGCCGGCCGCCAGCTCGACGGCGAGCCGGGTCTTGCCGGCCCCGCCGGCGCCGAGGACGGTCACCAGCCGGTGCCCGGCGGTCAGCCGGCGCAGCTCCGCCCGCTCCGTCTCCCGGCCGACGAACGAGGTGACCTGGGTCGGCAGGTTGTGCGCCACCGCGTCGGCGGTGCGCGGGCGGGGGAACTGCCGCTCCAGGCCGGGCGCGATCAGCTGGAACAGCCTTTCCCGGTCGTCGAAGCCACGCAGCCGGTGCAGGCCGAGGTCCAGCAGGGACGCCCCCGCCGGCAGCGGGGAGGCGAGCCGCGCGGTGGCCGCCGAGCAGAGCACCTGCCCGCCGTGGGCGGCGGCGGCCACCCGGGCGGCCCGGTGCACCTCGTGGCTGGCGTACTCACCGTCGCGGGGCTCCGCCCAGCCCGTGTGCAGGCCCATCCGGACGCGGGGCGCGGCCTCCGGGGCCGGCCAGTCGTGCGTCGCGAGCGCGCGCTGCGCGGTGAGGCAGGCGGTGAGCGCGGCACCCGCGTCGGGGAAGGCGATGAAGAACGAGTCGCCCTCGGTGAGCAGCTCCGCGCCGTCGGTGCGGGCCAGGGTGTCCCGCAGCAGCCTGCGATGCTCCCGCAGCACCGGACGGTACCCGGGACCGAGCAGCTGGGCCAGGCGCGTCGAACCTTCGATGTCGGTGAACACGAAGGTCACCCAACCGCTCGGGAGGTGGACCCCTGACGTCATACGTCGAACCTCCGCCCCCGTGACGACGGGTACATGCTGCCCTATGGTCGGGCCGTCACGCATCGTGAGAACGGATGGGCGCAATCCACCCCAAGGTGCCAACCGGGGCCGGAAACGGCAGGACCCGGGCCGGTACGGCCCCGTCGGGGCAGGCCGGCCGGGGCGGGTCGCCCCGGTGCGCCGGGGCCGGTCGGGGCCGGGTCAGCAGCCGCACCCGCCACCGCAGCAACCGCCACCACCGCCCGCGGAGGGGGCCGGCGCAGCCGGACCCGCGCCGCCGCCACGGCCGGTCACGGCCACGGTGGACAGGAGCTTGACGGTGTCGGCGTGCCCGCTCGGGCAGGACGCCGGCTCACCGGCCTGCGCCATCGGACGGTTGACCTCGAAGGTGTCGCCGCACGCGCGACAGCGGAACTCGTACCGGGGCATGGCACCAGGGTACGACCGGGCCTGACTCCGGGCGGGGCATGGGTGATACTCGACGGGTGGTGGACGGCGAGGACAGACCGGCGGCCAGGGCCCTGCGACCGGCCGCGCCGCCCGACGATCCGGGCGGCGCGCCGCCGCGTGCCCGGGTGCCCCGCCCCCGCCGGCCCTGGCTGCGCGGCGAGCCGCCCGCCGACTCCCCGCCGCAGGCCGAGCCGGAGCCGAAGAAGCCGGACCCGGCCGGGCCGGAGCCGAAGCAGCCGGCCGAGCCGGCGGCGACCGAGCCGGCCACCGAGCCGACGGCGAAGGAAGCTGCCGAGCCGGAGCCGGCGACGCCGGCCGAGCCCGATGCGGCGAAGCAGCCCGGGGCGGAGCAGCCCGACGCCGAGCAGCCCAAGGCGGAGCAGCCCAAGGCGGGGGCGGCGAAGCCCGCCGGGCCCGAGGCGGCGAAGAAGTCGGAGGCCGAGAAGCCGACCGGGGTGGCCCGGCGGCGTCGGGTGCCGTTCGCCCACGCCGTGCGCATGCCCCCGCCCCGGCAGGCGGCAGTCGCCGCCGCCCGCGCCACCCGGGCCTGGTCCCGCCGCCCGAGCGGCCGGCTCACGCTGCCCGGCCTGTTCCTGCTCGTGCTGGTCGCCGGGACCGCCGCCGCCGGGGCGCTGCTGGTGCCGGCGTCCGCGCCGAAGTCCCGCCCGGTGGCGGTGGACGGCACCGCCGGCACCCCGGGGGCCGGCACGGCGACCCCGCAGGGCGGGCTGCTGCCCGGCGGGTCGGCCACCCCGCTGCCGCCCGGCGCGACGGCGGTGCCCGGCGCGAGCGCGGGACCGGTCGTGCCGGCGCCGACCGGCCGGCCGGCGGACGCGCTCGCCGCCTGGGCCCAGCAGACCGGGGCGAAGGTCGGCATCTCGCCGGTGGCCATGCAGGCGTACGGGTACGCCGAGCTGGCGCTCGCCCAGACCACCCCGGGCTGCCGGCTGAGCTGGACCACCCTCGCCGCGATCGGCTATGTCGAGTCGCGCCACGGCCAGGCCAACGGCGCGACCCTGGGTCCCGACGGGCAGGCGCTCCCGGAAATCATCGGCGACCCGCTCGACGGCCAGGGCGGGCGGCAGCGGATCACCGACACCGACCGGGGGCTCTACGACAAGGACACCGTCTACGACCGGGCGATCGGGCCCATGCAGTTCATCCCGACGACCTGGCAGGAGATCGGCGCCGACGCCGACAACGACGGGCGCAAGAACCCGCACGACCTGGACGACGCGGCCCTGGCCGCCGGCAACTACCTGTGCAAGGGCGGCCGGAACATGACGGTCCCCGGCGACTGGTGGGGGGCCATCCTGTCGTACAACGACGTGCGCCGTTACGCCCAGGACGTCTTCGACAAGGCCAACGAATACGGGCTGGCCAGCCGCCGCCCGTGAGGTGGCCGCCGGCCTCGCGGGAGAAACCGGGCGCATCCGAGAACTGGACACTTCCGTCAAGCTGCCGTAAGCGGCAAGCTAGACGGGTGATGGTGCGCGAATGGGACCCCCGGACCGCGTCGCCCGCCGAGCTCGCGTCGCTGCTGGACACGCTGAACGCGGTGCTGGCGGCCGACCTCCCGCAGGATCCGCCGTGGCAGGGGAGCCACCTGCGGGAATACCTCTCCGAGGTGATGCCCGGCGAGCGGCGGCTCGCCTGGGTGGCCCAGGCCGAGCCGGCCGCCGGGGGCGGCCCCGGGCCGATCCTCGGCCACGTCCACGTGCTGTTGCTCGGCGACATCGGCGTCCTGGAGGTGCTGGTGCATCCGTCGGTGCGCCGCACCGGCCTGGGCCGGGACCTGACCCGGGTGGCCGCCCGCCGGGTCTACCAGGAGGGCTTCCAGTCGATCGGGGTCGAGGTCGTCGGCGGCACCCCGGCGGTGGCGTTCTACGAGGCGTTGGGCTTCTCCCGGGAATACGTGGAGACCCGCAGCGTGCTCGACCTGTCCGGGGTGGACTGGTCGGCGCTGGCCGAGATGGCCACGGGCGTCGGCGCGGGCTACCAGGTGCGGTTCTGCCCGGGCGGCCCGCCGGACGACCTGATCGAGGCGTACGCGCGGGCGAAGGCCGAGGTGCGCGACGTGGACGACGGCGAGCTGCGCCCCAGCTCCTACGACCCGCAGCGGCTGCGGGACAGCCTGGCCACGCTGCACCGGCGCGGCATGAAGCCGTACATCGTGGTCGCCACCCACGACCGCACCGGCGAGGTGGCCGGGCTGACCGAGGTGGTGGTGCCGGCGCAGCACCCGACCCGGGCCGACCAGTACGACACGATCGTGGTGCAGGAGCACCGGGGCTACGGCATCGACCGGGCGATCAAGGCCCGGATGCTGCTGGAGCTGCGCTCCGCCGAGCCCACGCTGACCGAGGTGCAGACCTGGAACGCCCAGGCCAACGAGGCGATGCTGAAGGTCAATGCCGAGCTGGGCTACCAACCGGACCGGGAGTGGTGCGAATACGGCGTGGACGTCGCCGAGCTGGTGCACCGCCTCGGCGGCTGAGTCGGCTATTCACCAAAGCGCCCCGTGGGGGATGGACGGCGGACAGCGCCGCCGCTTAACGTGCGTTCGTTCACGTCCACCCATCGTGGAGGCCCCATGCGCCCGCGCCGCAGAACTGCCGCGCTCGCGACCGCCGTAGCCGTCACCATCCCGGTCATCGGCGTCGCACCCACCGCGGCCAGCGCCGCGCCCACCGACCTTTTCATCTCGGAGTACGTCGAAGGCTCGTCGAACAACAAGGCGATCGAGCTCTACAACGGCACCGGTGCCCCCGTCGACCTCACCGCCGGCGGCTACCAGCTCCTGCTCTACTTCAACGGCAACACCACGGCCACCACCCTGGCCCTGACCGGGACGGTCGCCGCGGGCGACACGTTCGTGTTCGCCGCCGCCTCGGCCGCGCCGGCGGTCCTCGCCCAGGCCGACCAGACGACCACCGCCAGCCTCTTCAACGGCGACGACGCGATCGTGCTGCGTCGGGGCGGCAGCACCGTCGTCGACTCGATCGGCCAGGTCGGCGTCGACCCGGGCACCGAGTGGGGCAGCGGCCTGACCAGCACCGCCGACAACACGCTGCGGCGGCTGCCCACGGTCACCTCCGGCGACACCGACCCGTCGGACGCCTTCGACCCGGCCGCCCAGTGGGCCGGCTACGCCACCGACACGTTCGACGGGCTGGGCGCGCACACCGTCGACGGCGGCGGCCCCGTCGACCAGCCCGCCACCGTCACCTGCGGCGGGGCGCTGACCACCGCCGCCGGCACCGCCGCCAGCCGGGAGGTGACCGCCACCGACCCGGACGACACGATCGTCGGCCTGGCGGTCACCTCGGTCGAGCCGGCCCCGGCCACGGGCACGATCAGCCGCACCGCCTTCACCCCGGCCGACGCCGTCGGCGGCACCGCCCGCGCCACGATCGCCACCAGCGCCGACCTGGCCGCCGGGGCGTACACCGTGACGGTGACCGCGACCGACACGGACGGCGGCACCGCGACCTGCGCGCTGGCCGTGACCGTGACCCGGGAGCTGACCGTCGGGGAGGTGCAGGGCCCGACCACCGACGCCGAGTCCGGCCCGGCCGACCGGTCGCCGCTCGCGCCGGCCTCCGGCAACGGCACGAGCAGCACGTTGTACGACGTGCGGGGCGTGATCACCCAGCGCACCCTGGCCCGGACGTCGGCCGGGGCCGACCAGCACGGCTTCTTCCTCCAGAGCCGCGCGGACGCGAGCGACGGCGACCCGTCCTCCTCCGACGGCATCTTCGTCTTCATGGGCTCGTTCACCTCGCTGATCGGCGGCTACGTGCCGACGGTGGGCGACGAGGTGGTGCTGCGGGCCCGGGTGTCCGAGTACTACAACATGACCCAGCTCTCCGGGGCCTCGCTGGTCACCAGGATCGCGTCCGGCCTCGACGTGAACTCCGTCGTCGCCGTCGCCGACGCGGTGCCCCCGGCCGACCTGGCCGCCGCGCAGCGGTTCTGGGAGCGGCACGAGGGGGCCCGGGTGCGGGTCCGGGCCGGCAGCGGCGCGGTGAGCGGCCGGGCCGTGTTCGCGTCCACGGCCGACTCCGAGGTGTGGGTGGTCGACCGGGACGACCCGCTGCTCGGCCGCGCCGACGCGTACGCCCGCCGGGTGTTCCGCGACGCGCACCCGCTGGACAACGACGCGACCCGCCGCTTCGACGACGGCAACGGGCAGCGGATCATGCTGGGCGCCATGGGCGTCAAGGCGACCGCCGGGGACAACGCCGCCCTGCTGCCGCCGGCCCGGACCTTCGACACCCTCACCGGGGACGCGTACGGCGCGCTCTACTACGCGTTCGAGAAGTACGGCGTCCAGGTCGAGCAGGCCGCCTTCGCGGCCGGGGCCGACCCGTCGAAGAACAACCCGCCGCAGCCGGCCGACCGGTCGCGGGAGATCGCGGTCGCCACGTACAACGTGGAGAACCTGTACGACTACCGGGACGACCCGTTCGACGGCTGCGACTTCACCGGCAACGCCGGCTGCACCGGGGTCAGCCCGCCGTTCGACTACGTGCCGGCCAGCGAGGCCGACTACCGGGAGCACCTGACGGCGCTCGCCGACCAGATCCGCACCGATCTGCACTCGCCGGACCTGATCCTGGTGCAGGAGGCCGAGGACCAGGACATCTGCTCCGTGACCGGGGGCGCGCTGGTGTGCGGCGACACGAACGACGCCGACGGCGCGCCGGACACCCTCCAGGAGCTGGCGCTGGCCGTGGCCGCCGCGGGCGGGCCCACGTACGCCGCCGCGTACGACCGGACCGGCGCGGACGCCCGGGGCATCACCGCCGGGTTCCTCTACCGCACGGACCGACTCTCGCTGGCCGAGGCGACCGCCACCGACCCGCTGCTCGGCTCCGCGCCGGCGGTGCCGTACCGGTCGGCGGGGCTGCCGTCCAACGCGGACGTGCAGAACCCGAAGGCGCTCAACGCGGTGCTGCCGGCCGACACCGACACCTCCACCGGCAAGGACGGCAACAACGTCTACACGCGGGCCCCGCAGCTCGGCAAGTTCTGGGTCAAGGCGACCCCGGGCGGCTCCGAGGGCTACCACCTGTGGGCGCTGAGCAACCACTTCTCGTCCGGGCCGGACAGCCGGGTCGGGCAGCGCACCGAGCAGGCCCGCTACGGCGCCGCGTTGGTCACCGCGATCCACAACGCGGACCGGAACTCCCGGGTGGTGTACGGCGGGGACCTGAACGTCTTCCCCCGCCCCGACGACCCGATCGCCACCGGGGCCGACCCGACCCCGTCGGACCAGCTCGCCGCGCTGTACGACGCGGGCCTGCACAGCCTGTGGGACGACCTGGTCGCCGAGGTGCCGTCGTCGGCGTACTCGTACAGCTTCGAGGGGCAGGCGCAGACGCTGGACCACCTGTTCGTCAACGACGCGCTGCGCGACGACCTGGTCCAGGTGCGGGCGGCGCACGTCAACGCCGACTGGCCGGCGGAGTTCACCGGGGACGGGTCGCGCGGCTCCAGCGACCACGACCCGCAGGTGGCCCGGTTCCGCTCCCGCGCGTCGCTGAGCGTCGCCGACGCCACGGTGGTCGAGGGCGACAAGGGCACCCGCCCGCTCGCCTTCACCGTCACCGTGTCCCGGCCGCTGTCGCAGCCGGCCCTGATCTGCGCCGCCACCTACGGCACCACGGCGCAGGCCGGGGCGGACTACGAGCCGTACGTCGGCTGCAAGGTCCTGGCAGCCGGGCAGACCTCGCTGACCTTCACGGTCACCGTGCGCGGTGACCGCAAGCGGGAGGCCGACGAGAAGGTGAACCTGCTGGTGGCCGGCGTGCCCGGCCTGCACCTGGCCGATCCGCTGGCCGTCGGCACCATCACCGACGACGACTGACCGGCCCGACGGCTCCACGGCGGCCCGTCGCCCGGCTCCTGGCCGGGCGGCGGGCCGTCAGCCGTCCGGGGGGACGGCGCGCGGCGGTGGCGGCACGTGCCGGAGCTTCGCGACCCGGACCTCCCACCGGCTGCGGCGACGCATCGCGTCCCGGTAGGCGCGGTTGCGGTAGAAGGTCTCCGGCGGACGGGCCAGCCCGTAGACGTCTGCCCACCACTCCCCCGGCTCGGGGTCGAGAATGGTGTCCAGGTGCGACGGGTAGCGGCGCTCGGCCCCGTCCCGGGCGTCGTCGCGGTCGCGCATCGGCTGGAGCACCCGGCCGAACTCGTCCACCACGGCCAGCCGGAAGCCCGCCGCCGCGAGGAGCCGGCGCAGCATGGCGATGCTGGGGGTCAGCGCGCCGGCCTCGATCCGCCCGATCGTGGACGGGTGCACCCCGGCGTACGCGGCCAGCTCGCGTTGGCTGGCGTCGGCCCGCCGCCGCACGGCCCGGATGATGCCGGCTGCCGGCCACGGGATGTCGAACGGCTCGGTCAGCAGCGCCGGCGGCTCCTCGCGGGCTGCGGGCCGGCTGGCTGCCGGCTCGGCGTCCGTGGCCTCGCCGCCTGTCGGATCACCGCCTGTCGGGTCGCCGCCGGTCGGGTCACCGGGCTCGACGTCGCCGCCGGGGGCGTCGTCGGGCTGCTGTGGCGCGATGTGGGCTGCCATGGGTTCACGTTCCCCGGCCGCGCGGGCCGGTCGCAACCCCGCCCCGCGCGGCTGTGGATAACCGGGCTGCTGGCGGGGCGGTGGCCGGTCCAGGTGCCGGCGACCACTCCTCGCGAGCCCTTTGCTCTGCACCCGCCGACGCAGCAGTCACCCTAGGTGAGGATTGCGCCCGTGGGTGCAGAGCAAAGGAGGCAAAAGAAGGGGGTGGGGTCGGGCGAGGAGGGCGCACAAAAGAGACATAAGCCGTAGAGGGGAAGCGGGGCGCACAGCCCAGATGCGCTCAGTAACGGTCGCGGAGCAGGCGGGCGGCCTCGACCGCCCAGTAGGTGAGGATGATCTGCGCCCCGGCGCGCCGGATCGACGTCAGCGTCTCCAGCATGACCCGCTCCCGGTCGATCCAGCCGTTGGCGGCGGCCGCCTCGACCATCGCGTACTCGCCGGAGACCTGGTAGGCGGCGACCGGGACGTCGACCGCCGCGCGCACCGCCGCCACCACGTCGAGGTAGGGCAGGGCCGGCTTGACCATCACGATGTCGGCGCCCTCGGCGACGTCCAGGGCCACCTCGCGCAGGGACTCCCGCAGGTTCGCCGGGTCCTGCTGGTAGGTGCGCCGGTCCCCGTCGAGGCACGACTCCACCGCGTCCCGGAACGGGCCGTAGAACGCGGAGGCGTACTTCGCCGCGTACGCGAGCACCGCCACGTCGGTGTGGCCGGCGGCGTCTAGGGCCCGGCGGACCACGCCCACCTGGCCGTCCATCATCCCGGACGGGCCGACCACCCCGACCCCGGCGGCGGCCTGGGCCACCGCCATCTCGGCGTACGCGGCGAGGGTGGCGTCGTTGTCCACCTCGCCGTCGGGGGTGAGCAGGCCGCAGTGCCCGTGCGAGGTGAACTCGTCCAGGCACAGGTCGCTCATCACCACGGTCGCGTCGCCCACCTCGGCGACCACGTCGGCGATGGCGACGTTGAGGATGCCGCCCGGGTCGATGCCGCCGGAGCCGGTCGGGTCGCGCCGCTCGGGCACCCCGAAGAGCATGATCCCGCCCACGCCGGCCTGGACCGCCTCGGCGGCGGCCTTGCGCAGCGAGTCCCGGGAGTGCTGGAGCACCCCCGGGAGCGACGCGATCTGCCGCGGCTCGGTCAGCCCTTCCTTGACGAACATCGGCACGACCAGCTCGGCCGGGTCGACGCGGGTCTCGGAGACCAGCCGCCGCACGGCCGCGTTGCGGCGCAGCCGGCGGGGCCGGATCTCGGGGTACGGCATGCGGGGCCTCCCTGGGCGAGCTGGCTGTGCGGCCGGTGCGACTAGCGGAACCGCAGGGCGGTCGGCCCCTGCACCTTCGAGCCCCGGCGCTGCTTGGCCGGCATGGCGGCCAGCTTCTCGCGCAGCTCGACGGCGTAGGCGGCGAGCGCCTCCACGAGGTCGGGCACCGAGGCGTGCTGCGGCTGGACGTCGACCCGCAGGCCGAACTCCGTCGCGGTCTCCGCCGTCTTGGGCCCGATGACGGCGACGACCGTGCGCGCGTGCGGCTTCCCGGCGATGCCGACCAGGTTCCGGACCGTGGAGGACGAGGTGAACAGCACCGCGTCGAACCCGCCCGACTTGATCGCGTCGCGGATCTCGGCGGGCGGCGGGGCGGCCCGGACCGTGCGGTACGCGGTCACGTCGTCGACCTCCCAGCCGCGCTCGGTGAGCCCGGCGGCGAGGGTCTCGGTGGCGATGTCGGCGCGCGGCAGCAGCACCCGGCCCACCGGGTCGAGGATCTCGTCGTGCGGCGAGAACTCGGCGAGCAGCCCCTCGGAGGACTGCTCCCCGGCGGGGACCAGCTCCGGCTGGATGCCGAACGCGCGGACGGCGTCGGCGGTGGCCTCGCCGATACAGGCGATCTTGACGCCGCCGAAGTGCCGGGCGTCCAGGCCGTGCTCGGCGAACTTCTCCCACACCGCGCGGACGGCGTTGACCGAAGTGAAGACCACCCAGGCGTACCTGCCGTCGACCAGGCCCTTGACCGCCCGCTCCATCTGGGCGGGGGTACGCGGCGGCTCGACCGCGATGGTCGGCACCTCGCACGGGATCGCCCCGTACGCGCGCAGCCGCGCGCTCATCACCCCGGCCTGCTCCTTGGTGCGCGGGACGAGCACCTTCCAGCCGTACAGCGGGCGGTTCTCCCACCAGCTCATCTTGTCGCGCTGGCCGACGCCCTCGCCGACGGTGAGCACGACCCGGCCGGTGAAGCCGAGCGCCGCCGCCACGAACGAGTCCACGGTCGACGTGGTCGTGTACTGGGTCTCCCCGGTGCCGTCGCCGGTCACCCCGACGCCGGTCGAGCCGTCGACCCCGGCGGCGAGCAGGCCGTCGCGGATCGCGGCCAGGTCGCCGGCGTCCACGGCGAGCGCCAGCGAGCCCCGGCCGACGGCGGCGGCGAGCGCGTCGAAGTCCAGCGTGGTGACGTCCTCGACGTCGGCGGCGGTGCGTACGCCCGGCAGCGGCACGCCCGCGTAGGTGGCGACGCCCTCGGCCTGGCCGACGCCCGGCACCACCTCGAAGTGCGCGGCGGTCCGGGCGACCGCCTGCACCTCCTTGACCACGGAGTCGTGGCCGAACGGGTCGCCAGCGACCAGGTGCACGGCGTTCAGGCCGGACCTCGCGGCCGAGATCAGCACCTTCGCCACGTCACCCGGCACGCCCTCCGCCGGGGAGAACTGGGCGTCGGACTTGGCCTGGGCGCGCACGGCGTCGAGCAGCGACTCGGGGACTCCCCGGTCGTATACCACCTGGTCGGCGTCGACCAGGGCGTCGTGCGCCCGGCGGGTCAGCAGGCCCGGGTCGCCGGGGCCGGCCCCGACGAACGCGATACGGCCGACGGGCTTACGGGTGCGGGTCATTCTGTGCTCCCAAATTGCTGGGTCCCCGGACCGGCGTTTCCTTCGTGGCCGAGGATCGAGTCGGCGCCGAGTTCGAGGAGTTCGGCGGCGAGTGCCTTGCCGATCTCCGCCGCGTCGGCGGGCGTTCCGGTGCGGGACAGCCGGAGGTCTCGCGTGCCGTCCGGGCTGATCACCGCCCCGCGCAGGTAGATCTCATCGCCGGCGTCGCCTTCGGCGAGTTCCGCATAGGCGGCGACGGGTGCGCTGCACCCGGCCTCCAGGGTGGCCAGCAGCGCCCGTTCCGCGACGACCGCGGCCCGGGACGGTGCGTGGTCGAGCACCGCGAGCAGCTCGACCAGGTCGGTGTCGTCGGCCCGGCACTCCACGGCCAGCGCGCCCTGGGCGGGCGCGGGCAGCATGAGCATCGGGTCGAGCGTCTCGGTGATCACGTCGGCCCGGTCGAGCCGGGCCAGCCCGGCCCGGGCCAGGACGACCGCGTCGAGGTCGGCGTCCGGGCCGAGGACCCGCGCCAGGCGGGTGTCCACGTTGCCGCGGATCGGGGTGACCTCCAGTTGCAGCCCGAGCGCGTGCAGCTGGGCGATGCGGCGCAGCGCGCCCGTGCCGACCACCGCGCCGGGCGGCAGCTCGGCGAGGGTGCGCCCGCCCCTGGCGACCAGCGCGTCGCGCGGGTCCTGGCGGGGCGGCACCGCCGCGACGTGCAGCCCGGGGGCCGCCGCGGTGGGCAGGTCCTTGTAGGAGTGCACGGCGAGGTCGATGGTGCGGGCGGTCAGGGCGTCGCGCAGCGCCGAGACGAAGACGCCGACGCCGAGCCGGTGCACGGGGGCGGACGAGCGGTCGCCGGCGGTGACCACCTCGACGAGTTCGACCTGGCGGCCGGTCGCCTCGGTGAGCGCCGCGGCGACCTGGCCGGACTGGGCCATCGCCAGCGCGCTGCCCCGGGTGCCGAGGCGCAGGGGGGCGGTCATCTGTCGCCTCCGGGATACGGGGTGGGGTCGGTGTCGACCACGTCGGGGACGGTGTCGACGGGGGACGTCTGCGGGACCTGGAGGTCGAACAGCTCGCGCAGCAACGCCGCATACTGGTCGCCGCCGGGCTCGGCGGCGAGCTGGCGGACCCGCACGGTGGGCTGGTGCAGCAGCCGCTGGACGACCCGGTGCACCGTGCGGGCCACCTCGGCGCGCTGGTCGTCGCTGAGGTCGGGGCGGCGTTGGGCCAGCCGGCGCAGCTCGGTGGCGACCACGTCCTCGGCCCGGCCACGCAGGGCGGCCACGGTCGGTGCCACGTCGGCGCCGCGCAGCCAGGTGAGGAACGACTCGACCTCGGCGGTGACGATCCGTTCGACGGCGGCGGCCTCGGCGGCGGCGGGGCCCCCGGCCAGGACCGCCGCCATCCGGTCGATGTCGATCACCTCGACGCCGGGCAGCCCGGCCACGCCAGCCTCGACGTCGCGGGGAACGGCGAGGTCGAGCAGCACGAGCGGGCCCCGGTCGGGGTCGCGGCGGGCGAGGGCCCGGGCGACCACCTCGCGGGTGAGGACCGGTTCGGTGGCCGCGGTGGCGGCCACTACGATGTCCACTGTGGAGAGCACGTCGGTCAGCCCGGCAATGGGCGCGGCGCTGGCCCCGTACGACTCGGCCAGTCGCACTGCCCGGTCGGTCCCCCGGTTGGTCACGGTGAGCGGGCCCGCGCCGAGCCGGGAGAGCGTCGCCACGCCCAGCGCGCCCATCGCGCCGGCGCCCACCACGAGGGCCGGGCGGCCGGAGAGCGCGCCGTCGAGGTGGCCGGCGGCCAGGTCGAGCGCGGCGCTGACGACGCTCTGGCCGGCCCGGTCGATCCCGGTCTCGGCGTGCGCCCGCTTGCCCACCCGCAGCGCCTGCTGCATCAGCTCGTGCAGCAGCCGGCCGGCGGAGTCGGCGCCGCTGGCCCAGTGGTACGCGTCGCGGAGCTGGCCGAGGATCTGGGCCTCGCCGACGACCATCGAGTCCAGCCCGGCGGCGACCCGGAAGACGTGGTCGACGGCGGCGGCGTCGTAGTGCACGTAGAGGTGGCTGGCCAGGCTCGCGGGCGGGGTGCCGGCCTGCTCGGCGAGGACGGCGCAGACGTCGCCGAGGCCGCCGTGGAAACCGGACACGGCGGCGTAGACCTCCACCCGGTTGCAGGTGGAGACCAGCACCGCCTCGCTCACGTACGGCTGGGCGAGCAGGCGGTCCAGGGTGCGGGTGAGGTCGGCCGGGCCGACCGCCAGCTGTTCCAGGGTGGCGACGGGAGCGGTGCGGTAGGACGCGCCGACGACGAGCAGTTTCACGTGCCGATCGCCTCCTGGGGGTCGGTGGCCGCGAGCCCGCCGGGCAGGGCGGTGAGGGCGGTGCCGCCGGCGGCGGGCAGCGCGGTCAGGGACGCCTTGCGGTGCTCGTGGAAGGACAGGATCTGCAGCTCGATGGCGAGGTCGACCTTGCGCACGTCGACCCCGTCCGGGACCGAGAGTACGCACGGCGCGAAGTTGAGGATGCTCGTCACGCCGACGGCGACGAGCTGGTCGGCGACCGCCTGCGCGGCCCGGGCCGGGGTGGCGATCACGCCGATCGCGATCGGCTCCTCGGCGGCGATGCGGGGCAGCTCGTCGACGTGCCGCACGACCAGCCCGTTGATCTCCTCGCCGACCCGCCCCGGGTCGGCGTCCAGCAGGGCGGCGATGCGGAAGCCGCGGCTGGCGAAGCCGTCGTAGCCGGCGAGGGCGTGACCGAGATTACCCACCCCGACCAGGGCGACGGCCCGCCGCTGGGTGAGCCCGAGCACGTACTCGATCTGCTCGACCAGCAGGGCGACGTCGTAGCCGACGCCGCGGGTGCCGTAGGAGCCGAGGTGGGACAGGTCCTTGCGGAGCTTGGCGGAGTTGACCCCGGCGGCGCTGGCCAGGCCCTCGCTGGAGACGGTCTCGTGACCCGACTCGGCGAGGTTGTGCAGGGCGCGGAGGTATTCGGGCAGCCGTGCGACGGTCGCCTCGGGCAGGTCCGGGAGCGCCGGTACGGCACCGGCGCGGCCGGACGCGCCAGGGTGACGGTGCTGCTGACTCATGAGACTCCGTGCGGTGCGATCCTCGGCCGGCTCAAGCGGCCTGCCGTATCGGGACTCCCGCTGGCGACCGAGATTGCCGGCTGTGCTAGCAGGACGCGTCGGAACTACAGAGTAGGCGCTTGTGAAGACACGCACAAATCGCGATCTTGAAGACCGGCGACCCGCCTCCACCTGCCCCTCCACCCCCCAAGATCGATCCGGCGCCTCGCGTGGCCCGCGCCGATTATTGCTCATTCCCGACTTCCGTCACCAATCGCGCGAGCGCCGCGCCCGTCGCCGCCCGGTCCCGCCCGGCGGGGTCGCCGGCCGACGGTAGGGCTGGCACCACCAGCAAGAGGACGGCCGACGGGATTCCGGGGGCGGGGCCGCGTCCCTAGCCTCGAACCATGACCACCGCCGCCACGGCCGAGCCGGCCGCCCTCCCGCCCCGCCTCCCCCGCCAGCTCCTGCGCGACTCCGGCTACGTGCTGCTCGGCTTCCCCCTCGCCGTGGCCGGCTTCGTGGTCCTGGTGGCGGGGCTGGCCCTGGGCGTGGGACTGGCGGTGACCGTGATCGGCCTGCCCGTCCTCGCCGCCACCCTCTACGCCGCCCGGGGCTTCGCCGACCTGGAGCGGCTGCGGCTGACCGCCGTGCTCGGGCAGGACCGGGTGCGGCCCGAGTACCGCCGGGCCGAGCCGGGGGCCAGCGCCTGGCGGCGGATCCTCGCCCCCATCGGGGACGTGCAGTCCTGGCTCGACCTGGCCCACGGCATCCTCAACCTGGTCGTGGCCCTCGTCACGTTCGTGGTGACCGTCACCTGGTGGGCCGCCGCGGTCGTCGGCACGCTCTACTCGGTCTACGACTGGGCGCTGCCGCACCCGCCCGACGACCAGCCCCTCAGCGAGTTGCTCGGCCTGGGCGACTCGGCCGCCGCCCGGATCGCGATCAACACCGCCGCCGGGCTGTTCTTCCTGGTCACCCTGCCACTCGTGGTACGCGGGTGCGCCCGCCTGAAGGCCGGCTTCGCCCGCGCCCTGCTCACCGGGGTGGCCGAGATGCGCAGCCGGATCACCGTGCTGGAGGAGCGGCGGCGGGCGGCCGCCTCCGCCGAGGCCACCGCGCTGCGGCGGCTGGAGCGCGACATCCACGACGGCCCCCAGCAGCGCCTCGTCCGGCTCGCCATGGATCTCAGCCGGGCCCGGCACCAGCTCGCCGACGACCCGGAGGCCGCCGGCCGGACCCTCGACGAGGCCGTCGCCCAGACCCGGGACACCCTCGCCGAGCTGCGCTCCCTGTCCCGGGGCATCGCCCCGCCGATCCTGGTCGACAGAGGGCTGCCCAGCGCCCTGGCGGCCCTCGCCGGGCGCGGCCTGATCCCGATCGAACTGCGGCTCGACCCCCGGCTGGACGCCCCGGACGGGCGGCCCGACCCGGCCGTGGAGAGCACCGCCTACTTCGTGGTCGCCGAGACGCTGACCAACGTGGCCAAGCACAGCGGGGCGACGGAGTGCCGGGTCGAGGTCACCCGGCACGACGACCGGCTGGTGGTCGCCGTCGCCGACGACGGCCACGGCGGCGCGCACCTGGCCAAGGGGCACGGCCTGGCGGGGATCGCCGACCGGGTGCGCGCGGCGGGCGGCCGGCTCGACGTCGTCAGCCCGGCCGGCGGGCCGACCGAGGTGCGCGCGGACCTCCCGCTGTGACGACGGCCGCCCCGGCGGCCGCCGGCGACACCCCCGACAGCGCCGCAGGCGCTCCCGGCGGCCCCGCCGAGGGTCACGACGTGGTAGACACCAGCACCATGCGGGTGGTGATCGCCGACGACGCCGTGCTGCTCCGGGAGGGGCTGGTCCGGCTGCTGACCGAACGTGGGCACGAGGTGGTGGCCGCCGTCGGCGACGGGGACGCCCTGGTCGGGGCGGTCGTCGCCCACCGGCCCGACGTGTCGATCGTCGACGTGCGGATGCCGCCGTCGCACACCGACGAGGGGCTGCGCGCCGCGGTCGAGGCCCGCCGCCTCGTCCCCCGCACCCCGGTCCTGGTGCTGTCCCAGTACGTCGAGGTGTCGTACGCCGACGACCTGCTGGCCACCACCGGCGGGGCCGGCGGCGGGGTGGGCTACCTGCTCAAGGACCGGGTGGCCGACATCGACGAGTTCCTGGACTCGCTGGCCCGGGTCGCCGCCGGCGGCACCGTGCTCGACCCGGAGGTGGTCGGCCAGCTGCTGGTCCGCCGGCGGCGCGACGACCCGCTGCGGGAGCTGACCCCGCGCGAGCGCGAGGTGCTGGCCCTGATGGCCGAGGGGCACTCCAACACCGCCATCGCGAAGGCCCTCGTGGTCACCGACGGCGCGGTGGAGAAGCACGTCCGCAACATCTTCACCAAGCTCGGCCTGCCCCCGGACACCGCCCAGCACCGGCGCGTCCTGGCCGTCCTCGCCTACCTGCGCGGCTGACCGCGCCGCCGCCGGGGCGACGCAGGGCGGGCCCCGGCGCGCCGGTGGCCGGGGTTCAGCGCAGGGTGGCGGCCAGCGCGACGGCCTCGGTGAGGGTGTCGGCCACCGGGTGACCGGAGTCCCGCAGCCGGGCCGCGTCGGTGAAGCCCCCCGTGTAGAGCACCGCCCGGCCGCCCACCGACTCGGCCGCGTCGGCGTCGTCGACCGAGTCCCCGATCAGCACCACCGCCCGGCCGTCCAATCCCAGCCCGGACAGGTGCTCGGCCAGCGACCCGGCCTTGCGGTCGCCGCCGACGGTGGCGCGCAGCCCGTCGACCCGGGCGAACCGCCCCGTCAGCCCGTAGGAGTGCACGGCGGGCACCAGCTCGTCGTGGAACCACATGGACAGCAGGGACTGGCTGCCCGGCCAGGCCGCCATCGCCGCCGCCGCGTCGTCGGCCAGCGCGCAGGTGGTCAACCCGCTGCGGTACGCGTCGTGGAAGATCCGGTCCAGCTCACCGAACGCCTCGTCGTCGACCGCCCGGCCGAGCACCCCGGCGTAGTAGTCGGCGATCGGGCGGCGGAACCGCACCCGGTGCTCGTCCGCCGTGACGGCCGGCCCGCCCACGCTGGCGAACGCCGCGTTGGTGGCCGTCACCACCAGGTCGAGGTCGTTGAGCAGGGTGCCGTTCCAGTCCCAGACGAGGTGGGGGCGCGCAGGGGTCATCCGAGCACGATAGGCGGCGGGCGGCCGCGTGGGGAGCTCCGGGTCGCGTCGGTGCGCGGGAGGCGGCCAGAGCTGCGGCGTCGCGGCCAGAGCTGTGGGGTGGTGTGCGGTCAGAGCTGTGGGGTGGTCAGGTCCCGCAGCAGCCGCTCCTCCTCCACCCGCCAGTACCCGTGCTCCTTGCCGTCGAGCAGCACCACGGGCAGCCGGTCGCCGTACTCCCGCTCCAGCTCGACGTCGGTGGTCACGTCCTTCTCGATCCACCGGTCGCCGGTGACCGCGACCACCCGGCCGAGCGCCGCCTTCGCGTCCTCGCAGAGGTGGCAGCCGGGGCGGGTGATCAGGGTGAGCCGGGCGTCACTGGACATCGGGAAACCTCCGTGCGGGTGTCGGCCGGGGCCGCCCTCCGGCGGCCCGCGCCCGGACAGTCTCCCCCGGCCCGTCGGTGCGACACACCCGGTACCGGCGACTCGGCAACGCACCGTGTGCGGACGGGCCCGACCTGACGCGCGGAAGCACCGCCGCCGCCCCGCACGGGCAGCCGGCGCAGCCGTCGTCCCGGCCCCGCGCCGAACGGGTCGATCGGGCGCTGAGCTGGGCATATCCCTAACCAGCCGCCGCGCGAAAGTCAACCTCCCCCGACGGACAACGGGTCCGCCGCAGATCGGACGGGCGAGCAAATACTTCTGCTCTGTGTAACGGACTTGCCACGCGCGGGTGACGTTGGCCCTATTATCACTCGGGTCGACTCACCCCATTTGCCGTGAGTCGACACCCCTCAGCCCGAGGAGGCCCCCGTGCCTGTGAGCGCATTGGACCCGTACCTCAAGGGGATCTGCCGCCCGTCGGCACGTCCCGGACGAGCCCTGCCCGACGGCCCCGGCCGCGCCCGCGCCGGGGCGGCCCCGCGGCCTGCGGCGACCCGGACCGGGGAGGCACGGTGACCAGTTTCGGCTACGCGCAGCGACCGGTCGGGCTGGCCGCGGCGGCCCGCGCCGTCCTCAACGAACGGTTGGGCATCGGCCGGAACCCCGTGGACGACGGGTCCAGCCTCGCCGTACGCGGCGACGGGGCCTCCAGACGGTTACGCAACCGGTCCCATCACAACGAGGCGGTGCCCCGGCCGGCGACGCCGGGAGGCAACGGCGGCCGGGTGGCGTCGCCCGCGCGGCCGACGATGCCGGCGCAGGGCCGACGCAGTGGCGACACCCCGCCGACGGCCGATCCGGCGGCCGGCGAGACGGCGGTGCTGCCGGCGGTGCCGGCCAACCCGCCCCCACCGCCGCCCGGGCCCCCGGGCGGCGGCACGCCGACGGGCTTCCCGAGCCGCCCCGACCCGTCCGACCCGGCCACCGAGGTCTGGAAGCTGGTCGAGCGCGCCCAGGCCGGCGAGGCCGAGGCGTTCGGGCTGATCTACGACCGGTACGTCGACACCGTCTTCCGCTTCGTCTACTTCCGCGTCGGCAACCGGCAGCTCGCCGAGGACCTCACCTCCGACACGTTCCTGCGCGCCCTCAAGCGCATCGGCAGCTTCACCTGGCAGGGCCGGGACCTCGGCGCCTGGCTGGTCACCATCGCCCGCAACCTGGTGGCCGACCACTTCAAGTCCGGCCGGTACCGGCTGGAGGTCACCACCGGCGACGTGCTGGACGCCGACCGGGAGGACCGCGGCCCGGAGGGCAGCCCGGAGGCGGCGGTCGTCGAGCACATCACCAACGTCGCCCTGCTCACCGCCGTCAAGCAGCTCAACCCGGAGCAGCAGGAGTGCATCGTGCTGCGGTTCCTCCAGGGCTTCTCGGTGGCGGAGACGGCCCGGGCGATGGGCAAGAACGAGGGCGCGATCAAGGCGTTGCAGTACCGCGCGGTCCGCGCGCTGGCCCGGCTGCTGCCGGACGGCTTCCAGCCCTGACCGCCGCCGTCGGCCGCGCCGACCCGTCCCGTTCCGCCCGCCCCGGCCGGGCCGCCCGGTGGGCCGCCCCGCGCGGGGCCGGGCCGCCCGGCCGGCGGCGTCCGCGCGGCACCCGGCCCCCGACGGCGGTGCACGCCGTACGCCGGCCGGGGCGCGCCGCGCGGACGGGAGCACCCGCCAGCGGACGGCGTGACGCCCATCACTCTTCGTGATTTCGCTCCCGCCGGCCCCGTAACCCGTGCCCGGGGCGGAGCGTTTCTCCCGGTGCGACCGGTGGTTTCCGGCATCCCCGGGCCCGACGGTCCGGAAAGCGCAGCCCGGCACGAGCTTCGTCCTGGGTGCATGCTGCCGCCGGTCGCTGGTGCCGACAGCGGCCGACCGGCCGTGACCAGCGAGAGGAGGTGCCTGCGGTGATCAGTAACCTCTTCTCCCGCCGGCGCGCCGAGCGCTTCGCGCAGCTTCTCGACGAAGCCAACGGCGGCCGACGTCACCACGTCCGGTCCCGGGCCGACGATCATCTCGCCGCGCTCGTCGCGGTCGGCCGGCAACTCCACGCCGACCCTCCGCCCGTGAACCCCGACTTCCGCACCGGCCTGCGGGCGATGCTCGTCGCCGCCGCCGAGCGGGAGGGCATCGGGGCCACCGCCCCGGAGAGCGCGCCGGCCGTCCGGCGGGGCGTGCTCGGTCAGCGCGGCGCGGCGGCCCAGCGCGCCACCCTCGGCGGCGGCCCACGTGGCCCGTTGCTGCCGGCCGTCACCGCCCGCCGGGCCCGGGCCCGGGGCGCCATCCTCATCGGGGTGACCGCCGGGGCGATCGCCGTCTCCGGCATCTCCGCCGCCAGCGAGAACGCCGTGCCCGGCGACGCCCTCTACGGAATGAAGCGCTCCACGGAACGCGCCCAGCTCGCCCTGGCCAGTTCGGACCTCAGCCGCGGCCAGCTCTTCCTCGACTTCGCCCGCACCCGGCTCGGCGAGGCCGCCGCGCTGCGCGGGGACCGGCTCGGGTTCGACGCCGTCCTCGACGACATGGACTCGGACACCCGTCAGGGCGTACGCCTGCTCACCACCACGGCGGCACAGCGCTCCGACCCGGCCGGTCTGGAGTCGGTGAACGCCTTCGTCACGGGGCAGCGCCGCGCGGTCGGCGACCTGCTCGACGGGGCCAGCCGCACGGAGCGGGACCGGGTCCGCCGGTCGATCGCCCTGCTCGACGCGATCCGCAAGCGCTCCGACGCGCTGCGCGCGGCCATCGAGTGCGAGCTGCCCGTGCCCGCCGGCAGCGACGCGCTCGGCCCGACACCGACGACCTGCCCCGGCGACCGCTGATCGCCCGCTCTCCCGCTTCGCTGTTCTCCTGCTTCCCTGCTTCCTGCTCCCGCTGCGCTCCTCGCGTTGCCTGCGGTAAGGAAGGGGCCCCTCTACACCGTTATGCGTTAACAAGGTGCCCTTCCTTACCCCGAGCAGCGCGCGCCACAGTTCTCGCCGCAGCGGGTGGGCGGTCGCGCCGCCCCGGCTACGCTCGCGGGGAGGCACTCGTCGGGGTCGTCGAGCGAGGGAGGTCGGGTGGCCCGCAACGGCAGGATGACGGTCAGCACCGACCGGCACGGGCACACCGCCGGTTGGGCGGAGACCGAGGCCGCGCCCGCCACCCCGGTGGCCCCCGACCCGGCCGCCGCGGCCTTCTTCGACGTGGACAACACGATGATGCAGGGCGCGTCGATCTACTGGTTCGCCCGCGGGCTCGCCGCCCGCAACTACTTCACCACCGGGGACCTGGCCCGGTTCGCCTGGCAGCAGCTGCGCTTCCGGGTGCTCGCCACCGAGCACGCCGGGGACATGTCGCAGGCCAAGGACGCGGCCCTCGCCTTCATCGAGGGTTGGCGGGTCGACGACGTGGAGCGGCTCGCCGAGGAGATCTTCGACGAGCTGATGGCCCCCCGGATCTGGGCCGGCACCCGACGGCTGGCGCAACGCCACCTGGACGCCGGGGAGCGGGTATGGCTGGTCAGCGCCGCGCCGGTCGAGATCGGCCGGGTGATCGCCGCCCGGCTGGGGCTGACCGGGGCGATCGGCACGGTCGCCGAGGTGGTCGACGGGGCGTACACGGGGCGGTTGGTGGGCGACCTGATGCACGGGCCGGCCAAGGCCGAGGCGGTGACCCAGCTCGCCGCCGTCGAGGGGCTGGACCTGTCGCGCTGCTCCGCCTACAGCGACTCCGCCAACGACCTGCCGATGCTGTCGGCCGTGGGCCGGGCGGTGGCCGTCAACCCGGACGGCGCCCTGCTGCGGCAGGCCCGGCAGCGGGGCTGGGAGGTGCGAGACTTCCGCACCGGCCGGCGGGCCGTGAAGATCGCGGTGCCGTCGACGGCGGCGGCCGGGCTGCTCGCGGGCGCGGTCGGCGCCGGCATGGCGCTACAGAAACGCCGCCGCGTCCGCTGACGACCCGCCGCCCCGCGTCCGGTGGGACGCGGCCCGGGGCCCGGGCGGGTCAGGGGCCGAACGGGTCCGGGCGGCGTTCCAGCAGGCTGTGCAGGGTCTGCTGGATGGTCTCCCGCACCTGGTCGGCGAGGTTGAACACGACCAGCGGGTCGTCGGCCGAGTCGGTCAGGTGCGCGGTCGGGATCGGCGGGCAGAACTCGATGAGCCACTTGCTGGGCAGCGGCACCATCCCCAGCGGACCCAACCACGGGAACGTCGGCGTGACCGGGAAGTAGGGCAGCTTGAGCAGCCGGGCGAGGGGCTTGATGTCGGCGAGCATCGGATAGATCTCCTCGCCCCCGACGATCGCCACCGGCACGATCGGGGTGCCGGTGCGCAGCGCCGCCGAGACGAACCCGCCCCGGCCGAAGCGTTGCAGCTTGTACCGGTCGGCGTAGAGCTTCCCGACGCCCTTGAACCCCTCCGGGAAGACGCCGACGACCTCGCCGGAGCGGAGGAGCCGCTCGGCGTCCGGGTTGCAGGCGACCGTGCCGCCGGTCTTGCGGGCGAGCTCGGACACCACCGGCATCCGAAACACCAGGTCGGCTCCGAGCAGCCGCAGGTAACGGTGGGCCGGGTGCTGGTCGTGCAGGGCGGCGGAGAGGATCAGCGCGTCCAGCGCCACCGTGCCGGAGTGGTTGCCGACCACCAGGCCGGCGCCGTCCGCCGGCACGTGCTCCAGCCCGGTGACCTCGGTGCGGAACCAGTCCCGGTAGAGCAGCCGCAGCATCGGGTGGAAGACGGACTCGGTCAGCTCCGGGTCGAACCCGAACTCGTCCACCTGGTAGTCGCCGGAGAGCCGCCGACGCAGGAACGCCAGCCCCGAGGCGACCCGCCGGTCCCACACGTCGCCCGGCTGGTCCGGCACCGCCGCGTCCCGTGGGGCGCCCGCCGCCGGCTCCTGCTCCCCCGGCTTGCGCACCGCCGCCGGTTCCGCCGGCTTCCGCTCCGCCGGCTGCTCCCGCCGGGTCGGTCGCGGGTCAGCCGCGCCACGGGCGGGGTCGGCGGCGGGGCCCGGGGGCGGATGGTGGCCGTTGCGCCGCGCCGGCTCCCCGTCCGGGCGGGCCACCACCAGCGGTACGTCGTACCGGCCGTTGGCCCCGGCGCGCCCGCGCTCCTCGTCCGGCGGCGTCACGACCGCTCCCGCACGGCCGCGCGCACCTGGCGGATGCCGTCGAGGACGGCCCGCTCGGCGGCGGCCAACTGTTCCCGGGTGACCACCACGCCGCCCTGGTGGGCGCGGATGAAGTCGTCGAACGCGGCGGCGGTCGAGCGGGGCGCGAAGCCGTACTCGCGTTCCAGGGCGGAGGTGTCCACGACCCGACCGTGCACGAAGAGATCGACCTGGTCCAGGCCGTACCGGCCGAAGCCGAGGCTGCGGGCCAGCGCGACGGCCCCGGACAGGCCCGGTTCGAACACCGGCACCCCCACCCGCCCGGCCCGCCTGATCGCCTGGGACAGCGAGAGCACGCCCGGACCGGCCACGTTGAACGTGCCCGGGTGCTCCTCGGCGACCGACCGGTGCAGCACCTCCAGCGCGTCGTCGAAGTGCACGAACTGCAACCGGGGGTCGCGCCCGAAGACGGTGGGGACGAACGGCTGGGAGAAATACCTGGTCAGCGTGGTGTCGGCCGTGGAACCGATGAACGGCGCGAAGCGCAGCACCGTGGCGGTGACGTCCGACCGGCGGCGACGGAAGCCACGAACGTACCCCTCGATGTCGAGGATGTCGCGGCCGAAACCGCCGCGCGGCACCTCGCGCGGCTCGGTCTCCTCGGTGAAGACGGCCGGGTCCCGGAACGACGCCCCGTACGCGGCGGTCGACGAGCGGACCACGAGCTTGCGCAGCCGGGGTGCCCGCTGGCAGGCGGCGAGCAGCTGCATGGTGCCGATGACGTTCTGTTCCTTCATCGCCGACCGGCCGCCCTGCTGGGGGTCGGGGGACGTGACGAGGGCGAGGTGCACCACGGCGTCGATGTCGAGGTCGGCGAGGAGCCCGCCGAGCGAGCCGAGGTCGAGCCGGATGTGCTCGACCCGGTCGAGCAGGCCGGACAGCTCGGGGTTGGGGGCGCTCGGGTCGACGCCGATCACCCGCTCGATGCGGGAGTCGGCGGCGAGGCGGGCGGCCACGTGCGCGCCGAGATAGCGGTTGACCCCGGTGACGACGACCACCCCCGGGGCACCTGGGGTGCCACCGGGGGTCACGTCGTGCACCTACCCCGGCAGGTGGGATCGAGCCGGGGCAACCGCGGCCTGATCACCTGAGCCTCCGAGGGTCGACTGTTGGCAAGCGACACGGGGTGCCGGGCCACGGTGGGCCCGGCCCCGGTCACTTGCCGAGACGGCGACGCTGGACGCGGGTCTTGCGCAGCAGCTTGCGGTGCTTCTTCTTAGCCATGCGCTTGCGGCGCTTCTTGACCACCGAGCCCATACGACGACAGCCTTTCGATGCAACGTGCGGGGCGGACCGGATGACACCACGCGGGCGTCGAGGGCCGCTTGCGGACAACGGGCCGGACCTGCTGGCGTGCGGCGGGCGCACCGGTGTGCGGTCACGGTCCGGTCCAGGGTAGCGGGAGAGCCTCAGCAGGACCAACGCGCCCCCGTCGATGCCCGTTACGTCGCACTCGGTGCCCTTTGCGACACTGCCCTCTGCGCAAGCGGGGTGCCCTGCGCGGCACGGCGGGCACCCAGTGCGGCACGCCGGACGCCTCGCGCGGGGTGCCGGGCCGCGACGTCGGCGGACGGGCAGCCCAGGTGCGGCAGACGGATCAGGCGGTCTCCTGGAACGCGCCCCGGAGATACTCGTGCACCGCGTGCTCGGGCACCCGGAACGACCGGCCGACCCGCACGGCGGTCAGCTCACCGCTGTGCACCAGCCGGTAGACCGTCATCTTCGACACCCGCATCACCGTCGCCACCTCGGCGACGGTGAGGAACCTGACCTCCGACAGCCTGCCGTCGGACTGCGAACCGGTCATGGCCCACCGCCCCATCCCATGCCCCGGCGCGTGCCGCCGGACGGGATCCTCCCGCCAGGACGGGCTACGCGCGTGTTACCAGTACGGTAGCGGGACGGCTGTGACCGGCGCGATCCCTTCGCGCATGTTGATCACGCCGGGGACGAGTTTCCCCCGACGGTGGCCTGCCGTTTCGCCCCGCCCGGGGGGCCGGGGCCTGCCGGGTCCGGCCAGGCCGGCGTCCGGTTGGGCCGGCGTCATGTCGGCGACATGGCGGTGTCCGGGGCCTCCCGACCCCGCCATGTCGCCGACATGGAGTCGATCAAGGCACCCGGTGGCTCCGGCGGCGCCACCGGAGCCACCGGGCGGGCGCCCCGGGCCGCTTCCGGACGCGGACCGGGGCTCCGCACTGGGAGCGCTTCAGTGTCGCAGGTGCCCCGTCGAGCCCGGACAGCGGTCGATCATGGACGTCAAGCACCAGCGCTACCACCGCAGCTGGGGGCACGACCGAAGATGCTCCTCGGCCGTGCCCACAAACCACGCCATTCCCGGTCTCAGTTCTTGCCGCATCTGAGGAGCGACAGACGACAGTCAACGCAGCAAGGGCAGCCTGGGCGCATCGGAGGCTCCAACTCCGGTTGGCCGCGCGGTCCACGCCTCCCAGTCATCCCGGCGGCAGGGGGTTCTTGCAATCCCCAGTCGAGATCGAGACAACGATCTCGTCGACCGAATGCACGGGATCGATATATGGCGGCCAGCCCGGACGCTCAGCACAGAAGGTCACATTCCCCGTGAAGTGGTCGGGATCAACCAGGGTGGGAGCAGCGGATACATATGCAGCAACCTCTACCTCTGGAAGCTGATTGCGCTGCTCATGGAGAGCAGCCCAGGCAAATGCCAACCCCCGCCTCAACAATCGCGATACACGCGCCTCACCCACCTCAATCAGATCAATATCAGGGATCCCACGACCGTTGACAGCAGCCTCGTAATCCATTACATCCGGAAACCGTGACCGATCACCGAAGTATCCCTCATACCAGGCCACCAAGAGAATGGCATCATCGACGGCAGCCCACCCACGACTAACCACCGCCTGCAGCTCGGGAATTAGATCTTTCCGTGTGACTTCAAGGACTCCAGGCCCCGCAATCCCACCCGCGCCGACACTAATCCAGGCCACGACAAACTCCCCCTCACCGCTGAACCACACCTCACCCGCAAGTACCGATCACCCGACCGAAAACGTCCGCACCCCTACTGAGACCTTTTCGATAGTCCGGATAGTTCTTTGCAAGATCCCGCTCCAGCGACTTCGGCATTCCAGTGAACTTTCCAGTTTCCGGATCAAACTGGTACTTCGGCGCATCCCCGGAGCCCACACCCTTGATCTGCACCTGGAAGTGCATCTGCTTTGTTCCGTTTCGGGCTTCAATGTCGATGCGGTACGGGCCACGCTGCCATACGGTGTAGCTCTTCCCGTTCAGATCGATCGGACCGTTGTCGTTGTGGACCAGCACCGGAGTGTCGCCGGCGAGGACATAGTACGTGTGGATGCCGTCGACGGTGAGGTTGTAGGCGGACGCGGCCGTCACCGACGACCACTCCAGCCCACCTATCGAAGGCGCTATACCATCACTACCCAGCGCCCAGTCGCCCCGATCGATCTCGTCGGCGCGCTGCCACTCGCGGTCGGTGTGGTTCCAGAACGGGTGGTCCTCCGTGGTGGTGACGAAGGCGTCCCCGATCCGGAGATCGACGAGGTCGTCCTCGTGCACCCAGACGTTGGTGACGGTGCGGGGACCCTGCTCGGCGGTCTCCGGGTCGGCCGCCATCACCTCGTCGCCGACTTGCACCTCTTCGAGCTTCTTGGTGCTCCCGTCGGCCATGAGGACCCGGGTGTCGCCGCTGAAACTCATGCAACCGGCGCTACGGGAGCCGGTGCCCCTGCCCCCCTTCCCCTTGCCGATGCTCGTACCCGCGGGGGGCTTGGGGAGGCCGCCCTCCTCCATGGGGAGGTTGTCCGCGCCCCACTGGTAGTGGATCTCCCAGAGTTCCTCGATCCACTCCTTGCACCCGCCCGGTCTGCCCATCTCGCTGCAGATGTTCATGGCGAGCACGGCGGTGTCGTCGCGCATTCCGGCCCTGTCGGCGCCCTCGCCCCGCGTGGCGAACCAGTTCGCGCGCTGTTCGCGCCAGCGGCGCATGAAATCCTCGAACGGCACGCTCTCCGGCACCTGGATGCCGTAGCCGAGGTCCCTCGGGTGGTTGTCCTTGTGGGGCTTGGAGCTTCCCTTGTCGTTCTCCTCGCCCCACGTCACGTTGTCCGTCGAGCCGCAGCCGTGCGGGCAGCCCTTGTTCGGGTCGTAGCCGTAGCAGTCGAAGTACCGGCAGTCGTCCGGGATCAACCCCGACGGATCGCTGGAGGTGACCGGCGTGTTGTTGGCGTACGCGTAGCCGTTCCACTGCTGCGGGTCGGCCGGGTCCTGCAACGGGTCGAGCGAGACGAACCGGCCGATCGTCGGGTCGTAGTTGCGGGCGCCGACCTGCGTCAGTCCCGTGTTCGGGTTCAGCGGCTGGTTGAGGAACCCCCGGTTGTCGGGGGCGGTCACCGTCGCGCCGCGCGGCGCGCCGTACGGGGTGTACTGCCGCCAGGTCGGCACCTGGGCGGTGTTGTTGAGGTACAGGCTGGGCGTGCCCTGGTGGTCGGGCAGGACGAAGCCGTACGCGGTGCCGCTGCCCGTCCGGTAGGCCACCGCGCCGCTGGGCAGGGCGTGGTACCGGATGCCGCTCAGCGCCTGGGTGCCGGTGTTCAGGGTGATCTGCTCGCCGGCCAGGTAGAGCGTGGTGGAGCCCGGGTCCCGCTGGATGAGCAGGTTGCCGTCGGCGTCGTACAGGAACGAGCTGTCCCCGTCCGTGCCGCCGGTCACCGAGGTCAGTTCGCCCGCGTCGTCCCAGGTGAGGGTCTGGGTGCCCTGCCCGGCCTGGCGGGTGGTCATGCTCCCCGCGCTGTCGTACGCGTACGACGTGCTGCCGGTGAGCCCGCCGGTGGTGGTCGTGCCCGTCAGCGTGTGCGGCTGCCCGCCACCGTTGCCGTCGTAGGCGTAGGTGGTGACGGTGTCGGCTCCGCCGGTCGGCGAGTACCGGGTCTCCTTGGTGCGGTTGCCGAGCGGGTCGATCTCCCACTCGGTCCAGTAGGCGCTGGTCGCGCCGATGCCGCTGCCGACCGTCGCGCGGTTGCCGGTCGTCGGTGTCGCGGCGCAGTCGTCGGTCGCGGTCCACGCCTTCGTGAGCCGCCGCAGCGCGTCGTACCGGAAGCACTCGGTCTCGGCGGCCGCGCCCGGCAGGTGGCGGGTGTCGACGGTCCTGACGATGTTCCCGAACAGGTCGTACGCGTAGTCCTGCCGGCCGACGTCGCTGGTCGTCGTCGTGGTCCTGGTGACCTTCTGCTGGAGCAGCCGGCCGTTGTGGTCGTCGTAGGTGTTGACGAGCGACGCCGCGCTCGTGGACGGCCCCTGGACGCCCCGGGTGACCCGGCCCCACGCGTCGTACTCGGTGGAGCTGGCGTAGCTGGCCAGGCCGCCGAGGGTGCTGGGCACGTCGAGGACGCCGCTGTAGCCGCGGACGACCGTCTCGGCGGGCAGGCCGCCCCGGGCCTGGTAGGTGTCGCCGAGCGGCTTGCCCGTCGAGCTGTGGTAGCTGTGGGTGTAGCCGTAGGTGTTGCCGAGCAGCCCCTCCACGGCCGGGATGACGATCTTCTCGCCGGTCGAGGAGCCGTAGGCGTTGAAGCCGGTCCACTGGGTCCGGTACTCGGCGCCGCCGCGGAAGGCGATCTTCGTGGTCAGCTTGCCGACGGGGTTGGTCATCGTCGGCTCGGCGGCGTTGTCGTTGTCGTACACCCAGGCGGCGAGCCGGTTGCCGGCCGCCTGGGCGGTGAGGGCGGCGGCATGGCTGCCCGTCCTGCGATCGATCTTGTCGTACGTGAAGGACGTCGTCCTGCCCCGGGAATCGGTCGTCTCGACGATGTTCCCGACGCCGTCGTAGCGCGTCGTGCTGGTGCCGGCGTCCGGGTCGTCCCGGCTCACGACCTGCCCGAGCAGGTTGTGCTGGCGGGTCCAGACGTTGCCGGCCGGATCGGTCAGGGTGGACTGGTTGCCGCCCGCGTCGTAGCCGTAGCCGGTGGCGACGGTGGTGCCGCCGGTGAGCTGGTAGCTCCCGGTGAACGGGTCGGCCGGGCTGGTCAGGGCCGGTGCCGAGGTGTACTGGAGTTGCTGCTGCGTCCGGCCCATCGGGTCCGTCACCACCGTGGTGGTGGTGCCGCCCGTCGGCGGGACGACCGTCGTCCGGTCCCCGTTGTGCACGGTCCTGGTCGCCGACCTGACCACGCCGTCACGGGCCGCCTCGGCCAGGATCACCCGGCCCAGTCCGTCGTACGTGTTGAAGGTCTGGTTCAGCGCCTTCTTCAGCAGGTTGTCGGCGTACACGGGGGTGGTGTCGGGCGTGCTCGCGGCATCCCACCAGCCGTTGTACGTGGCCCGCACCCAGCCCCGGCTGTCGTAGAACGTGTCGGTGACCATGCGCCCGCCCTGCGGGGTGTCCGCCTGGGTCTGCCGCACCCGGTGCAGGGCGTCGTAGATGGTGGTCGTCTTCTGGTAGCCACCGCTGTTGTTCAGCGTCTGGGTGGTGGTCGCCGACGGGCCGGTCTTCGACACCGTGTAGGTGTGTTTGAGGTGGGCCGAGCTGCTGGTGGCCCGGGAGGCGAGCCAGACGGACGTGCGGCGGCCCAGCGCGTCGTACTGCGTGCGGGTCACCACGTTGTTCGCGTCGGTGCTGCTGGTGGTCAGGTTCCGCATCGGCGTGACGACGCTGGTGGTGGCGTGGCCCTCCGCGTTCGTCACGGTCAGGCCGGTGGTGAGCCCGACGGCGTTGTCCGTGTAGCCGACCGTGCTCTTGTGGCCGTTGCCGTCCCAGGTGCCGGTGGCCCGGCCGTACGCGTCGAACTCCGCGCGGTCGGTCGTCTGGTAGGTGTATGCGCCGGAGGCCCAGCCGGACGCCTTGCGGACCATGGTGACGGTGCCCCTGGTGGGCGCGGCGGCCTGCGGGAACGTCGTGGCGAAGGCAGGGTCGTCGTAGTACGTCCGGACGTGCGAGACGACCTGCGCCGGCCGGCTGACCGTCGTGGGGGCGGTCAGCGTGTTCACGCTGCCCGGCGACGACGCCGACGGGCCCTGGGCGTAGCCGCCGCAGGCCACCGCCACGGTCTCGGTCTCGCTGGTCAGCCCGACGAGGTTAAGGTCGGCGTTCGGTGCCGCGTACGACGTGGTGGTGCACCGGTCGTAGGCGGCGCTCGCCGGCGTCGTGTGGTCGTAGGCGTGCTTCAGCAGCCCGAAGGTGGCCGAGCTGGTCGAGGCGTCGTAGGAGTTGTCGGTCGCGCTGTACCGCCAGGTCGTCGCGCCGCCGGTGGTGACCGCCTGCCGCCGCCAGACCCGCGCGGGCGCGGCGAACGTCGCGGTCAGCGGGGACAGCCCGGTGCGGCTACGGGTCGCGGTCGCCTCCGACACCCAGTAGGAGGTGACCGTCGAGCTGTCGACGGGGCCGCCGTCGCCGAGGTGGCTGGTGGTCTCCAGCTCCCGGCCGGCGAGCTGGTCGACGTCCTCGTGGACGCCGCCGGCGGAGTCGGTGAGGTTGACGACGGTGGTGTTGTTGTTGCGGCTCATGCCGCGGTGGTAGGTCGTCTCGGACAACGTCCGGCGGTCGTTGACCCCGTCGCCGCCGCGCACCCTGACCTTGCCGTAACCGCGGAACTGGCCGTACGTGCGGTACTTGGCCTTGACCACCTCGTTGTCGTCGTAGTGCCACGCGGCGCCGCCGACGTACTCGTAGCCGGTGGAGGTGGCGGGTGCGCCACCGGTGGGGTCGGTGGCGGTGACCCGGGTGACGGCGTAGCGGTGGAACCAGTCCCGGATCTGGTCGGTGTAACCCTCGGGGGTCCAGTGGATCGGGTAGCAGGACCTGGTGTTCGAGGCGGGGGCGGTGGTGACCGGGGCGGTGCACGGCAGGGGCAGCTCGTAGCTGGGCGAGACGACCGAGCCGGTCTCGGTGGTGATCGCCGAGATCCGCTGCCGGTAGAAGCTCGGCAGGCCGCCGGTGACGTCGACGCGGTTGGCCAGCTTGATGCCGCTGAACGACACCGACGGCAGCGCGACGGGCGCGGTGGATCCGCCGGAGGCGGTGTCGTGCCCGGTGCGGGTGATCGAGGACAGCCAGAGCGTCGGGGAGGTGCCGTCACCGGTCGCCGGCATGGTGTGCGCCAGGGCGTACGAGTCGACCTTCTGGTACGTCGAGGTGGCGGTGTCGTACTGCTGGGTCTCGATCGAGGTCAGCCGGACGGTGGAGAAGAACGACGGGCTCCACGCCGGGCAGTCGGTGCCCGCGTTGCAGACCAGGTCGAAGGGCACGTCCGGCCAGTTCGCCTTGTTGGCCGAGTTCAGCGGCTGGCAGGTGCCGGCGAGGCACCGGTCGCCGGTGGCGAACACGACCCGGTTCGGCGCCGTGCCGTACGCCCCGCCGTCGCGGAAGCCGTAGTCGATCCGGGCGAGGTGGCTGTCCCGCACGTAGCTGACGTCGGTGGCCCCCATGTTGCGGCCGTAGCGGTTGGTGGCCTGGTCGTAGTAGTAGGCCATCGCGTTGCCGTGGACGTCGGTGACGTGGTCGAGGTTCCACCGGTACGCCATCGTGCAGACCGAGGAGGAGAAGCCGGCCGGGTCGTGGCAGGGGTCGCCCGGGTGCGGGGAGTAGACCGGAAGGGTGTCGACCGACTTCGTCTCCGGCTTCCCGGAGCTCCAGCCGGGCAGCCGGTTGCGGCCGAACTCGTAGACGGCTCAGTCTCGCTCTACGCGCCGGTCTCCGACCGCAACGGCGGCACCGTCGGCGTCAGCTTCAAGCTCTGGAAGACCACCGACTCGGCGCAGACGGCCGTCGCGTCCTCCGACCCGAACCTGCTGACCTACTCCTCCGGCAGCACGGCGGTGCTGGTCGTGCCGGTGGCGACCCTGCGCACCGCAGCCGCCGGCGCGGTCACCGGCTTTTCCTGGAAGGTCCAGGTGACCGACTTCCGCACCCCGAGCAACTGGTCGGCCAGCTGCCGGTTCACCTTCGATCCCACCCGCGCGGGGCCGCCAGAGGTGACGGCACCGGTCGAGAGCACCATCGGCCAACTGACCACCTTCACGGTCGCCCCACCCACGACAGGCACGGCCCCTGGCGGATACGCCTACCAGCTCAACGCCGGCGCTCCGGTCGACGTTCCGGCCGACGGCAGCGGCAACGCCACCATCGCGGTCGCGCCCACCCGGTTCGTCAACACCCTGACCGTCACGAGCGTGTCCGCCGGCGGCAACGTCGGCGAGTCGGCCAGCGTCACGTTCAACGCCAATCCGGCTGCGACCGCCGCCGACGCCGACCTCACCGGCGACGGCGTCGCCGACCTGCTCACCGTCGGTGCCGCCAACGGCCTGCCATCGGGGTTGTGGCTCGGCAATGGCGACGCCGAAGGCACGGCCGTCACCGGCACCGACATCGGTGCCCGCGGCAACGGTGTCACCGGCGACAACTCGCCCGCCGACTTCGACGGCGCCCAGGCCCTGACGGGCCGCTTCACCGGCACCGGCCTTCAGGACGTCCTCACCTACCACCCCACCGGCGCCGGAGCCGGAAGCGCGGGCGTCCTACGCGCCAACGGCGACGGCTCCGTCATCCAGGCCCAACTCAGCGGCAACCAGTACAGCATCGGCCCCGACCAACTCCTCGACCCCGACGGCAACCAGCCCATCCAACTGGCCAACGCCGGCGACAGCCGCCGCCTCGACTCCCCGTACCCCGATCTCATCGGCACCAGCGGCGACCCCACCAACGGCTACCACCTCACCTACCACCCCAATCTTGGCGCGCCCAACGGCTACCTCGGCGCCTTCCACACCACCGCCCTGACGCCCACCGGCGGCACCGACTGGAACAACTGGACTCTCGCCACAGCCCAGCTCACCGCCGGCACCGCCATGTTTCTCTGGCACCGCACCACCGGCGCCCTGCACCTGTGGACCGACCTGACCGTCGACCCCGACACGGGGCAGTTGACCTACCAGCCGTACGCCCTGTCCGCTTCCTGGAACACCGGCGCGAACCTGACCCTCCGCGCGGCAGACGCCGACAACAACGGCACCCCCGACCTGTGGACCACCGGCACCGGCGGCAGCATCACGCTCTGGAAGGTCACCGACCTCACCACTGGCGTCCCGGGCACGGGCACCCTCGCCGCCCAGCCCACGCAGAGCCTCATCACCTCCGACCACAGCTGGCAGCTCAACGACGCCGACGGCGGCTCGGTGGGCACCGCCCGCGACACCGCCGGCACCCTGCATGCCACCGGCAACGCCGGCGTGACCTGGAACACGGGCGACATGTTCGACCCCGACACGGTGTTCAACGGCACCAGCGGAACCCTCACCACACCCACACCCACACCGGCGGTGAACACGAACGCCGACTTCTCCCTCTCCGTGTGGGTCAAGCCCACCGCTCTCGGCGGCACCATCCTGTCCCAGGACGGGACCAGCACCGCAGGGTTCAGGCTCTACACGGAAGCCACCGACAAGTCCTGGCGCTTCGCCATGCCACGTACCGACGTCGCGGCTCCGGTGTGGGATGTCGCGATCTCGGCATCCAACACCGCCCGGCTGGGTGTGTGGACGCACGTCACGGTCACCTACCAGAAGTCCGTCGGCACCATGTGGATCATGCTCAACGGGGTGCGGAGTGCCCACGGGGCCCACTCTTCGACCTGGAGCGCAGGCGGCGGGTTCCGGATGGGCAGCCACAAGACGGGGGCCAGCAGTTACGGAGGCTGGTTCGCCGGGGAGTTGGCCAATGCGCAGACCTGGTCGCGGATGCTGACATTTCCCCGGGCCAGAAACCTCCCTGTGGAGGACTTCGACGGCGACGGCCGCTCGGACATCCTCGGCTTCTCCACCTCCCACACAGAGCTCTGGTGGACGCCGAACACGACAGTGGCCGGCCAGTCCCCGTCGCGGGGCGGCAGCAAGCGGATCTCCGCTGGATGGTCGGACATCACCGACCCGTTCGTCACCGACTACGACGGGGACGGAAAGTCAGACGTCGTCGGGCGGGTCGACGACGAGCTGTGGACGTGGTCGAACGCCAGCAGCGTCGGCGCTCCGATCGTGGTGGCCGCCGACAAGCTCGGCGTGAACTGGGACAGTCTCCCCCGGATCGCGCCCGCCGACTTCGACGGCGACGGGAGAACCGACATCGTCGGCTACTCCAGCAACAACGACGAACTGTGGTGGGTCCCGAACACCACTCCCGTCGGCGGGATGCCGCAGCGCGGGACGAGCAAGAAGGTGTCCTCGGGATGGGGCGGCATCACCAAGCAGATGATCGCCGACTACAACTCGGACGGTAAGCCGGACATCCTGGGCCGGGGCAGCAACAACGTCATGTACGTCTGGCTCAACACCAGCACGGTCGGCAACCCGTCCGTCGGTTCACTCGTGGCCCTCGGCACCGCCTGGGACACGCTGCCCACGACCACGACGGCGGACTTCGACGGCGACGGACGGGAGGACATCGTCGGCTTCTCGATCAGCGGCGACAAGTTCTGGTGGGTGCCGAACACCACTCCCGCCGGCGGCACGCCGAGCCGCGGCACCAGCAAGGAGGTGGCGGCCGGCTTCGCCACCGCGACCGACAAGCGGGTCGTCGACTACGACGGTGACGGCCGACCGGACGTACTCGCCCAGATCGGCGACGAGTTGTGGGTCTGGCCCAACACCAGCACGCCCGGCAACCCGTCGGTGGGGCCGAAGGTGTCCCTAGGGTTGGCCTGGAACACCATCGGCGACTTCCTGACCGAGCGCCGGGCGTTCTGACGCTGCTCCTGTCGGGGTGAGGCATTCTCCGCCTCACCCCGACGGGGAGGGGCCGGCAGGGCGTTCAGCCGACCGCCGTCCGGGTGTACGCGACACACTCGTCGTGCAGGCCCGCCCACGGCTCGCCGAACGCCTCCCCCGACGCCTCCTCCGCGGTCCGCCGGTCGTGCACCACCGCCTTGAAGAAGGCGAGCACCCGCTGCTCGCCGAACCGGTCGACGAGGTGCCGTACGGCCAGGTAGCCGACACCGTAGCTGCCACCGACGCGCCGGGCGGGGGCGTCCTCGGCCGGGGTGAGGTCGTCGAGCCGGCCGGTCCAGCCGCCGCCCGGCGCCAGCAGTTCGCGCACCTCGGCGAGCCCTTCGTACCGGCCGACGGGTGCTCCGCCGACGCCCGCGTACTCGGCGAGCCCCTCCACCAGCCACCACGTCTCCCGGCCCGGGTATCCGCGCTCGGGCAGGGAGGCGGCGTGCGTCAGCTCGTGCCGGAGCAGGTCGTCGGCGCCGGTGGCGGTGAGCCCGTCGGCGTTGAGGACCACCTCGTGGTGGCCGCCGCCGACGGTGACGGCGTATCCGCCGGTCCACGCCGGGCGGCCGCCGCCGTACCAGCTCAGCCACTCCGCCCTGCCGGCGTAGAAGACCCGGTACCGGTCGGGCGGTGGGCCGGCGACCGCGTACGCGTCGGCGGTCCGCGCCGCGGCCTCGGCCTGGCGGAGCAGGCCGGGGAGCTTCCCGCGCAGCGCCGGGGTGGTGGCCACGACCGTGCGCGGGCCCACCGCCACGACCAGGTCGCTCACCTCCCACGGCCGGGTGCCGGTCTCGGCGGACCGGGACTCCTCCATGGCGACCAGTCGGACCTGCCCGCCGGTGTCCCGCCACCGGGTGCCGACGAGCACGGGGCTGGGCCGGCAGCCGGGCACCACGAAGCAGTACTGGAAGCGGACCACGATCCGCCACTCGCCGGGCCGCCCGGCCACGGTGGTCGGCAGCCCGGTCTGCTCGGGCCGCCACACGGTGACCCGCAGGGCGCGCAGGGCGGCGTAACGGCGGGTCAGGGCGGGGTGGGCGGCGGGCTCGGCGACGGCGAGGAAGCCGGCCCGATCGCCGTTGAGCAGGGCGGCCGCCTGCCGGTCGAGCTGGTCGGAGATCCGCTCGCCGAGCTGCCGGGCAGCCTCGACCGCAGGGTCGGCGGGCACGGTGGGCGCGAGGCGGCCGATCGTCGGCCGGTCCGCGGCCTCGTGCAGCACGCCGGCCAGCAGCACGGTCGGCAGGCCGCAGGTGAGCAGCACCAGCACCACGCCGAGTGCGGCCCACAGCGGCCAGGGCCGACGCCGTCGTGGTTGGTCCCACCGGTGCATGCCGTCCAAGCCGTCGGTCACCCGGCGAAGGGTACGACCTCCGGGGCGGATCGGGCGAACGCGCCACGGGCCGCCCGGCCGCCGCCGGGCGGGCCGGCCGGGGGCAGGGGCGCGGGGCGGGCGCTCAGTCCCGCGGTGCGGTGAGCGCCGGCAGGGCCCGGTCGAGGCACACGGGTCAGCCCTCCCGGGGCCAGGAGCGGAACGCCACGTCCAGCCCGGCGACGAGCCGGTCGTACGAGCGGTCGACGTCGCGCGGCAGGCCGAAGCCGCCGGCGGACTCCAGGGCGAGGAAGCCGTGCAGGGCGCTGCGGAGCGTCCGGGTGGCGTCGACGGCGTCGTCGCCGTCGAGGCCGTATCCCCGGAGGATGGCGTAGATCGCGCCGACGGCCCGGTCGCTGGCCGCGACGTGGTCGGGGTCGCCGGCGTCGGGTGACCGTTGGGCGGCGGGGTAGCGCCCGGGGTGCCGGCGGGCGTAGTCGCGGTAGGCGGCGGCGACGGCGCGCAGGGCGTCTCCGCCCGCGCGGCCGGCGGCGGCCGCGGTGAGCGCGTCGGCCAGCTCGGCGGTGGCCAGCGCGGCGAGCTTCTGGTTCAGCTCGTCGGCGCCCCTGACGTGCTTGTAGAGGCTGGGCAGGGCGACGCCGAGCCGGTTGGCCAGGGCGGCGAGGGTGAGCCGGTCGAGGCCGACCTCGTCGGCGAGCCGGGCCGCCTCGCGCACGACGACCTGCTGGTTGAGCCCGGCCCTAGGCACGGGCGGTGACCGTCAGGAAGGCGACGAGCTGGGCGGCGGTCTCGGCCGGCCGGTCGGCGTGCGGGTAGTGGCCCGAGTCGTCGATCATGCGGGCCTCGGCGGTGGCGAAGAGCCGCCGGGCGGCGCGGGCCTCGGCGCCGGGGTCGGAGAAGTCGGGGTCCTTGGCGCCCATCAGCACGAGGACCGGCTGGCGCACCTCGGGGGCGCGGGTGGTCCAGTGCGGCTCGGCCGGGGCCGCCACCCCGCGCATCGCCGCCATCCGGCCGGGTTCGCGCAGGTTGGCCACCATCGCCCTGCGGTACGCGGCGTAGTCCGCCGGCCGGCCGCCGGGGAAGAGGCTGCGGTGGAACATGCCGAACAGCCGGGGGCTGCGCAGCACCGCCGCCACGGCCAGCCGCAGGACCGGGTTCAGCTTCCGCTCGGCGACGAACGCGCCCACCTGGACGATCGCGCCGACGAGGTCGGGGGCGTCGGCGGCGGCGAAGACCACGGCGGCGGCGCTGGAGGAGTTGCCGACCAGCGTGGCGGGGCCGCCGCCGAGGGCGCGGACGACGGCGAGCAGGTCGCCGCCGACCTCGGCCGGGGCGTACGTCGGCCAGCCGACGCTGGACCGGCCGTGCCCGCGTACGTCGACCGACGCCACCCGGTAGCCGGCGTCGACCAGCAGCGGAACCAGGTGGCGGTAGGACGCCCGGTTCTCCCCCATGCCGTGTGCGAGGACCACCAGGGGGCCCTCCCCGTGCACCTCGTAGGCGATCCGCCCACCGTCCCGCTCGACGCAGCTAGTTGTCATAGCCAAAAAGCTAACACGATTAGCCAACCACCGACAAGCTCGACCCGAAGCCCACGCGGAATCGCCGGATCCCCGGCACGGAACCGTCGAAACGCCCCGCCGGCCCCAGCACCCGACAGCAACGGGCCGGCGGGACGAGGGTCTCCGCCGGCCCGTACGGGACCGCTGGGGGGTGACGTTCGCCGGCCCGGACGGCTACCCGCTGGTGCTCAGCATCCGGGCCCGGTCGAACGGGTGCGCCGCCTGCGCGCCGCGCCCGTCACTTCTTCGACATCAGGGCCCGGCCGAAGAAGGCCAGGTTCGCGGGGCGCTCGGCGAGGCGGCGCATGAGGTAGCCGTACCAGTCGGTGCCGTACGGCAGGTAGGTGCGCACGGTGTGGCCGTCGCCGACGAGCCGGGCCTGCTCCTCCGGCCGGATGCCGTAGAGCATCTGGAACTCGAACCGGTCCGGCCCCCGGTCGAACCAGCGCGCCCGGTCCTCGCCGATGGCGATCAGGCGCGGGTCGTGGGTGGCCAGCATCGGGAACCCGTCGCCGGACATCAGGATGTTGAGGCACCGCACGTACGACTTGTCCACCTCACGGGCCGCCTGGTAAGCCACCGACTCCGGCTCCCGGTACGCGCCCTTGCACAGCCGCACCCGGGACCCGGCGTACGCCAGCTCGCGGCAGTCCGACTCGGTCCGCCGCAGGTACGCCTGGAGGACCGCCCCCGTCGCCGGGAAGTCCTTGCGGAGCCGGGCCAGCGTGTCCAGCGTCGAGTCGGTGGTGGTGTGGTCCTCCATGTCCAGGGTGACCGTGGTGCCCGCCGCGTCCGCCGCGGCGCAGATCGCCCGCGCGTTGTCGTAGGCGAGCCGCTCGTCGAAGCGCTGGCCGAGCGCGGAGAGCTTCACGCTGACCTCGGCGGCCGGGGTGAGCCCGGCGTCGGACAGCAGCTTCAGCAGCTTCAGGTATTCGTCCCGGGTGGCGGTGGCCTGTTCTGCGGTGACGGTGTCCTCGCCGAGGTTGTCGAGGGTGACCGCGAGGCCCTCGGCGACGAGTTCGCGGGTCGCGCGCAACGCGTCGTCGGTGCCGGCGCCGGCGACGAACCGGCGGACGACGTCCCGGGTGAACGGGGCCGTCGCGACGAGCCGCTCGACCTGGGATGACCGGGAGGCGGCAAGAATGACGGAACGGAGCATGAGCTGAGCGTAACGCCAGGGGGCACCACCCCGCCCGGCGGCGGCCCCCGCCGCGACTGAAGGAAGGGCCCCTTATTAACCGGGGCGGTTGAGAAGGGAACCCTTCTCTACCGAATGCGTTAACAAGGGGCCCTTCCTTGCCCGCCGGCCCAGCCCCCGGGCGGGTGACGTGGCGCGGATCAGCTACAACGATCCCGTGGAACAACGCCCCCGACGCCGGCTCCGGTCGGCCACCGTGCAGATCGGCGCGCTGACCGCCCTCGCGCTCACCGTGTCCGGCTGCAACATGTCCTCCGGCGACGACGATGACGACGACTGCGCCCTCGGTCCGGTCGGCGGCGGGACGACCGTGGCGCTGGCGATGCACGTGCCCGCCACCGGCACCGCCGCCACCGACGCCGGGCGCGCCGATCCCCGGGCGGGTGCCGCCGCGGCGGTGCCGGACCGCGGCGGCTTCGGCACCCATCTCGCCTCCTGCGGCGGCTGACGTGCGGCGCGAGGCGGCCACCCCGCGCGCCGACTGGGACGCCACGGTGCGCTCGCAGGGCCTCGTCTACGTCGACACCGAGCTGCCCGACGGCGGGATCGTGTCGTACTGGGACGAGACCGCCGCGTACGTCTTCGGCCTGGAGGAGGTGCTCCGGCTGGAGGAGGCGACCGCCGAGCTGCACCGGATGTGCGTCGCCGCCGCCGAGCACGTGGTGGCCCGGGGCCGGTACGCCGAGTTCGGCATCCCCGGGTGGGCGGCCGAGGCGGTGGCCCGTTCCCTGCGCGAGGGACCGCCGAGCCTCTACGGCCGCTTCGACCTCTGCTACGACGGGAGCTGGCCGCCGAAGCTGCTGGAGTACAACGCGGACACCCCCACCTCGCTGGTCGAGGCGAGCATCGTGCAGTGGTTCTGGCTGGAGGACACGCGCCCGACGGCGGACCAGTGGAACAGCCTGCACGAGCGCCTCGTCGCGGCGTGGGCGCGCATCGGCGCGGGCCTGCACGACGACCGGGTGCACGTGGTGTGGTCGAACGAGGAGGAGTCGGGCGAGGACCAGATCACGGCCGGCTACCTCGCCGAGACCGCCCGGCAGGCGGGGCTGAAGGCGGAGCTGCTGCCGATCCAGGACATCGGCTGGGACGGCCGGCGCTTCGTCGACGCCGTCGACGCCCCGGTCACCACCTGCTTCAAGCTCTACCCCTGGGAGTGGATGCTCGCCGAGCCGTACGGGCCGCTGGCCCTGGAGCCGGGCACGCCGACGACCTGGATCGAGCCGGCCTGGAAGCTGCTGCTGTCCAACAAGGCGCTGCTCGCCGTGCTGTGGGAGCTGTACCCCGGGCACGAGTACCTCCTCCCCGCGTACCTCGACTCGCCGCGGTCGATGACCGAGTACGTGGCGAAGCCGCTGCTCGGCCGCGAGGGCGGGTCGGTACGGATCGTCACGCCCGCCGGGGAGGTCAGCAATCCCAGCGACTACGGCGACGAGGGCTTCTGCTACCAGGAGTTCCGGGCGCTGCCGAGCTTCGACGGCAACCACGTGGTGCTGGGCAGTTGGATCGTCGACGGCCAGCCGGCGGGTGCGGGCCTGCGGGAGAGCGCCAGTCTGATCACCGACAACTACGCCCGGTTCCTGCCGCACTACATCGACACGCCGCGGCTGACATGAGTCGTCTACCGTTGGGGTGTGAACTTCGACGCGTACGCCCGGACCGGGGTTGACCTCGTCAACGCCCGGCTGGACGACCTCGACGACCTGCGGGCCCTCTTCCCCGACGAGAACGCGTGGATGCGCGACGAGGTCGCGGACCGGGACCTGGCGATCTTCCGGCGGGCGCAGAAGCGGCTGCGGGACGTCTTCGACTACGGCACCTCGGGGCGCGACATCGAGGCGGTCGCCGAGTTGAACGCGCTGCTGGAGGCATATCCGGTGCAGCCGCGCATCTCCGGCCACGACTCCAGCGACTGGCACATGCACGTCACCAGCCGGGGCGCGTCGGTGAGCGCGGAATACCTGGCCGGCGCGGTGTGGGGCCTGTCGGTGTGGCTCTGCCAGTACGGCAGCGCCCGGTTCGGGGTCTGCGCCGACGAGCGCTGCGGCAACGTCTACCTGGACACCTCGTCGAACTGCTGCCGGCGGTTCTGCTCGGAGCGCTGCGCCACCCGCTCGCACGTGGCCGCGCACCGGGCCCGCAAGCGGGCGGCGATCGGCGAGCAGCAGGCCGCCCCGGCCGACGCGCTGACTCCGGCACGCTGACCGGGCCGGGTCGACCTGCGCCTCGGCCCCCGGCGGCCAGGCCGGATCGACCCGGGCGTCGGCCGGCGGCCAGGCCGGATCGACCCGGGCGTCGGCCGGCGGCCAGGCCGGATCGACCCGGGCGTCGGCCGGCGGCCGGGTGCGCGGCTCAGGCGTCGACGGGGGACGGCGCGGTCAGGTTGGCGCGGGCGAACTCCAGGGACTCGCGCAGGTCGGCCTCGCGGACGGCGCGGCTCTTCGCGCCCCGCGTGGTGACCTCGACGGCCACCGAGCCGGTGAAGCCGCGCCCGGCCAGGGACCGCAGCAGCTCGCCGCAGGGCTGGCCGCCGCGCCCAGGCACCAGGTGCTCGTCGCGCCCCTCGCCGGTGCCGTCGCCGAGGTGCACGTGGGCGAGGGCCGGGCCCATCCGGTCGGCCATGGCCAGGGCGTCGGTGTGCGAGGCCGCGCAGTGCGACAGGTCGAGGGTGTACGACGGGTAGCCGGTCTCGGTCGGGTCCCACCCGGGGGCGTACGGGACGAACTGCCGGCCGGCCATCCGCACCGGGTACATGTTCTCCACCGCGAAGGTCAGCCCGGTGAACCGCCCGGCGACCTCGTCCAGCCCGGCGGCGAAGGTGCGGGCGTAGTCGCGCTGCCAGGTGAACGGCGGGTGCACCACGACGGTGGGCGCCTCCAGGGTGTCGGCCAGCTCGGCGGCGCGGCGCAGCCGCTCCCACGGGTCGGGGCTCCACACCCGCTGGGTGACCAGCAGGCAGGGGGCGTGGACGGAGAGCACCGGCACGCCGTAGTGGTCGGCGAGGCCGCGCAACGCGCCGGCGTCCTGGCTGACGGCGTCGGTCCAGACCATCACCTCGATGCCGTCGTATCCGAGTGCCGCGGCCAGCTGGAACGCCGCCGCGGTCCGCTCAGGGAACACCGAGGACGTGGACAGGAGCACCGGGACGCGGGAAGTCACAGCTGCCAGCGTAGCCCGGTCCACGTTGCGGCATCGTGACGAGTAATCGCAAACCGCCCGTAGCGCCGCATCGGGCCGCCGGGGCGTTACGCCTGGTCGCCGCGGGTTGCGCTCTCGGTGAACCGGTCGAGCTGGCGCAGGATGACTCCCTCCCGCAGCGCCCACGGGCAGATGTCCAACGCGGGCACGTCGAGCCGGCGCATCACCGCCTCGGCCACCACCGCGCCGGCCAGCAACTGGTGCGCCCGGCCGACGCTCACCCCCTCCAGCTCGCTCAGGTGGCGCGGCGGGATGTGCCGGACGAAGCCGAGGACCTGCCGCAGCCCCTGCCGGGTCAGGCTGCGCCGGGCCCACAGCCCGGCGCCGGAGGGGGCCGCCCCGGCCAGCCGGGCCAGGGTGCGGAACGTCTTCGAGGTGGCCACGGCGCGTTCCCAGCCCACCTCGGCCATCTTCTCCACCACCGGGTCGAGCAGCCCGTCGACGTACTCCCGCAGGTCCGCCACGGCCCCGGCCGGCGGCGGCTCCGCGCCGTCGGGGTCGGTGCGCAGCCGGTCCCGGGTGAGCCGGCCCGCGCCGAGCGGCAGGGAGACGGCGACGGCCGGGTCCTCGTCGATGCCGGCGGCGATCTCCAGGGACCCGCCGCCGATGTCCAGGGCGAGCAGCCGGCCCGCCGACCAGCCGAACCACCGCCGGACCGCGAGGAACGTCATCCGCGCCTCGTCCGCGCCGGAGAGCACCTCCAGCCGTACGCCGGTGGCGTCGCGCACCCTCGCCAGCACCTCGGCCGCGTTGGTGGCGTCGCGCACGGCGGAGGTGGCGAAGGCCAGCAGGTCGCCGCTGCCCAGCCGGGTGGCCGAGGCGCGGGCCGCGGCGACCGCCCGGACCAGCCCGTCCGCGCCGGCCTCGGTGAGCGCGCCGTCCGGGCCGATCTGCTCGGCGAGCCGGAGCACCACCTTCTCCGAGTGCGCCGGCCACGGGTGCGCGCCGGGGTGGGCGTCGACCACCAGCAGGTGCACCGTGTTGGAACCGACGTCGAGCACTCCCAGTCGCATGCCGAAGACACTAGGGCCTGCCCGGATCGGTGGCTCGCCGGTGCGAACGGGGCACCGGGCGTACGCTGGTCCGGGTGACGAGCCAGATCGAGATCCAGGTGCTGGTGGACGACCCCGACGACCCGCGCAGCCGCGAGGTGGGGCTGGACTTCCCCCGGGAGTGGATCGAGTTCGTCGACCCGGCCGACGCCACCCACGTGGTCCGCGCCGACCTGACCTGGCTGCTGTCCCGCTGGACGTGCGTGTTCGGCCGGGGCTGCCACGGCATCGTCGCCGGCCGGGCCGCCGACGGCTGCTGCTCGCACGGCGCGTTCTTCACCGACGCCGACGACGAGAAGCGGGTCCGGGCGGCGGTCAAGCGGCTCACCCCGGACAACTGGCAGCACTTCCGGCGCGGGTTCAAGAACTGGACCGAGAACGACACGGTCGACGGCAAGACGCCGGCCCGGCGCACCGCCACCCGCGCGGTCGACGCCCCGTGCGTGTTCCTCAACGACGCAGACTTCCCCGGCGGGGGCGGCTGCGCGCTGCACGCACAGGCCCTGCGCGACGGGGTGCACCCGCTGGAATACAAGCCGGACGTCTGCTGGCAGTTGCCGATCCGCCGGGACCAGGAGTGGCACAAGCGGCCCGACGACACGAAGGTGCTGGTCTCCACGCTGGCCGAGTTCGACCGGCGGGGCTGGGGCGCGGGCGGGCACGACCTCGACTGGTGGTGCACCTCGTCGACGGACGCGCACGTCGGCACCGAGCCGATGTACGTCTCGTACGGCCCGGAGCTGACCGCGCTGGTCGGCGCGGCGGCGTACGCGAAGCTCGCGGAGCTGTGCGCGGCCCGCCTCCGGCAGGGCCAGGTCGCCCCCCACCCGGCCAGCGCGTAAGGAAGGGCCCCCTGTTAACGCTTTCTGTATAGGAAGGGCCCCTTCCTAACCACGCTGGCGATTGCTCAGCGCACCGACCGGGTGCGGTCAGGCGGTGATCGGGCCCGTCACGGCTCGAACTTGTAGCCCAGGCCCCGGACGGTGACGATGAAGCGCGGCGCGGACGGCTCCGGCTCGATCTTCGAGCGCAGCCGCTTGACGTGCACGTCGAGGGTCTTCGTGTCGCCGACGTAGTCGGCGCCCCAGACCCGGTCGATGAGCTGGCCCCGGGTCAGCACCCGGCCGGCGTTGCGCAGCAGCAGCTCCAGCAGCTCGAACTCCTTGAGCGGGAGCTGCACGGTGCCCCCGTCCACGGTGACGACGTGCCGTTCGATGTCCATCCGCACCGGCCCGGCCGCCAGGGTCGGTGCCCCCGACTCGGCCACGTCGGGGGTCTGCCGGCGCAGCACGGCCCGGATCCGGGCCACCAGCTCCCGGGGCGAGTACGGCTTCGTCACGTAGTCGTCGGCCCCGATCTCCAGGCCGACCACCTTGTCGATCTCGCTGTCCCGCGCGGTGACCATGATGATCGGCACGTGCGAGCGCTGGCGGAGCTGCCGGCACACCTCGGTGCCGGACATCTCGGGCAGCATCAGGTCGAGCAGCACGATGTCCGCGCCCGTCCGGTCGAACTCGGTGAGGGCCGACGGGCCGGTGGCCGCGACCGAGACCTCGAAGCCCTCCTTGCGGAGCATGTACGACAGGGCGTCGGAGAACGACTCCTCGTCCTCGACCACCAGAACGCGGCTCAACGGGGTATTCCTTTCATAGCGGTCGGACCTGCCGGAAGCTCGGCCGGGCCGGCCTCGATCCCATCCGGTTGCGGTGTCGGCAGCAGGTCGTCCGGTGGACGGGCGGGCAGCCGGAGGGTGAACGTCGACCCACCACCAAGGGTGCTCGACACCTCGACCCGGCCGCCATGGTTGCTGGCGATGTGTTTGACGATGGCCAGGCCGAGGCCGGTGCCGCCGGTGGCCCGGGAGCGGGCCTGGTCGGCCCGGTAGAACCGTTCGAAGATCCGCTCGACGTCCGTCGGCGCGATCCCGATGCCCTGGTCGGCGACGGAGATCGTGACGTGCTCGTGGTCGGCCCGGGTGGTGACCCGGACGGTGGTGTCCTCGCCGGAGTAGGTGATGCCGTTCTCGACGAGGTTCGCCACGGCGGTGGCGAGCTGGGAGTCGCTGCCGAACACGGTCAGGCCGCGCTCGCCCTCGGTGGCCACCTCGATCCGCCGGGCGGCGGCGGTGGTGCGGGTGCGGTCGATCACCTCGGCGATCACCCAGTCCAGGGCGACCGGCTCCGGGGCCGGCTGCGGCTCCGCGCCCTGGAGCCGGGTCAGCTCCAGCAGCTCCTGCACCAGCCGCCCCAGCCGGGTCGACTCGTGCTGGATGCGTTCGGCGAACCGGCGCGCGGCCACCAGGTCCTCGGAGAGGTCGGGGGCCGCCGCCCCGGCCGGCTCGGTGGCGTCGAGCAGCGCCTCGGCGAGCAGTTGCAGGGCCCCGATCGGCGTCTTCAGCTCGTGGCTGACGTTGGCCACGAAGTCCCGGCGGACCCGGGCCAGCCGGTGCGACTCGGTGACGTCGGCCGCCTCCACGGCCACGTGCCCGCCGCCGATGGCCATCGCCCGCAGGTGCACGCCCAGCGGGTCGGGGCCGGAGGCGTCGCGGCCACGCGGCAGGTCCAGCTCGATCTCGCGCCGCACGCCGGTGCGCCGCACCTGACCCGCGAGGGTACGGATCAGGGGGTGCGCGGCGATCGAGCCGGGCGTGGCCCCGGTGCGCAGCAGCCCCATCGCGCGGGCCGCCGGGTTGACCAGCACCGGCACGTCGTCGGGGTCGAGCACCACGACGCCGGCCCGCAGCGAGTCCACCGTGCGGCGGCCCAGGCTGGAGAGGCCGGTCTGCTGCTCGTCGACCATCACGGGCCTCCCCCTGGTCCGGAACAGGCGGGCGGGGCCGCCGCTCCCGGCGGCCGGGCCGCGGCGACGCCACGACCGGACGAGCCGGGGCAGCAGCGACCCGATGGCCAGCCCGGCCACCAGTGTCACGACCGCCGCCGCCGTCACCGCCCACTCCACCCGGCGATCGTAGGGTCATTGTTCATCTGGGCATCGCCACAAACAGGATGAAACGCCCTCGCTTCCGGCGATGTTCACCCGTCGGTCCCGCGTCGTTCACCAGCGTTCACCTCCGGTCATCTCCCCCGGCCTACGGTTGTCGCGCACCCTGCCCGACCAGCGCCGACGCCCGTACCCCCTCGGGCCGGCGACCACCGACCACAGGACGTGATGATGCGCGACGAGTTCCGGGCCGACCTCCAGATTGTCAGCCAGCTGCTGGTGGACATGGCCGAGGCCATCCGCGCGGCCATGCGCCAGGCCACCCGCGCCCTGCTCACCGCCGACCGCCAGGCCGCCGAAAACGTGATCGAGCGGGACGCCGAGATCGACGAGCTCTACCGGCACGTCGAGGAGCGGGTCTGCGACCTGCTGGCCCGGCAGGCCCCCGTGGCCTCCGACCTGCGGGCCATGATCACCGCCCTGCACGTGGCCGCCGACCTGGAGCGGATGGGCGACCTGGCCGACCACGTGGCGAAGACCGCGCTGCGCCGGCACCCGTCGCCGGCCGTGCCGGCGGAGCTGCGGCCGGTCTTCGTCGACATGGCGTCTATCGCCGACCGGATGGCCGAGAAGATCGGCTCGGTGCTGGCCAAGCCCGACGCCGACCTCGCCGCCGAGCTGGACCGCGACGACGATGCCATGGACGACCTGCACAAGAGCCTCTTCGAGGTGCTGCTCGGCGACGACTGGCCGTACGGGGTGGAGACGGCGATCGACGCCACCCTGCTCGGCCGGTTCTACGAGCGGTTCGCCGACCACGCGGTCAACGCCGGCGAGCACGTCGTCTACCTGATCACCGGGGAGCCCGCCGCCGCGGCGGAGTGAGCGCCCCGGGCGTTAGGAGGGGCCCCTTGTTATCGCGAAAGCGATAACAAGGGGCCCCTCCTTGCAGTTCAGCGGCCCTGGTTGGCGACCGCGGCGGCGGCCTCCTTGGCGGCGGCCGGGTCGAGGTACGTCCCGCCGAGGACCTGCGGACGCAGCTGCGGGTCCAGGTCGTAGCGCAGCGGGATGCCGGTCGGGATGTTCAGCTTCGCGATCGCCTCGTCGCTGATCTGGTCGAGGTGCTTGACCAGCGCGCGCAGCGAGTTGCCGTGCGCGGCCACCAGCACGGTCCGGCCCGCCAGGATGTCCGGCACGATCGAGTCGTACCAGTACGGCAGCATCCGCTCGACGACGTCCTTGAGGCACTCGGTGCGCGGCATCAGCTCGCCCGGCAGCAGCGCGTACCGGGGGTCGCCCACCTGCGACCACTCGTCGTCGTCGGCGATCGGCGGCGGCGGGGTGTCGTACGAGCGACGCCAGAGCATGAACTGCTCCTCGCCGTACTCGTCGAGGGTCTGCTTCTTGTTCTTGCCCTGGAGGGCGCCGTAGTGGCGCTCGTTGAGCCGCCACGACCGGCGCACCGCGATCCAGTGCCGGTCGGCGGCGTTCAGCGCCAGCTCGGCGGTGCGGATCGCCCGGCGCATCACGCTGGTGTGCACGACGTCCGGCAGCAGGTCGTGCTCGCGCAGCAGCTCACCGCCGCGGCGCGCCTCCGCCTCGCCCTTGGCGGTCAGGTCGACGTCGACCCACCCGGTGAAGAGGTTCTTCGCGTTCCAGTCGCTCTCGCCGTGCCGCAGCAGGACCAGCGTCCCGACGGTGGGCCCTTCGCTCGCAGTCATGCCGATCATCCTGCCGTACTCCGTCGATGCACACGCGGGGACCTGCGGTGACGACCACCACGTGGAAAAGCCGGTGACCCACCTTCGGCCCCGGGACTAGGTTGTAAGGCGCTTTCGATACATCGGTCATTACAGAAAGCGGGGGCGGGCGTGCGGACGGTGCGGGGCTGGGTGCGGGACACCGCGGGCGGGCTGCCGAGGACCTTCTGGTACCTGTGGACGGGCACCCTGATCAACCGCCTGGGCTCGTTCGTCCTGGTCTTCCTGGCCATCTACCTCACCCAGGAACGCGGCTTCGACGAGTTGGCCGCCGGCCTCGTGCTCGGCCTCTGGGGCGTCGGCGGCGCGGTCGGCACGACGCTGGGCGGGACGCTCGCCGACCGGTGGGGCCGGCGGCCGACGCTGCTCACCGCCCACCTCGGCGCAGCGGGCATGATGCTCGTCCTCGGCTTCGCCCAGCAGCTCTGGGCGGTGGCCGGCGGCGCGCTCCTGCTCGGGCTGTTCGCCGAGGCGGCCCGGCCGGCGTTCGGCGCGATGATGATCGACGTGGTGCCGGAGCGGGACCGGCTGCGCGCGTTCTCGCTCAACTACTGGGCGATCAACCTCGGCTTCGCCTGCGCGGCGATCCTCGCCGGCCTGGCCGCCGAGGCCAGCTACCTGCTGCTGTTCGTGATCGACGCGGCGACCACGCTGGCTACCGCCGTGATCATCTTCGTGAAGGTGACCGAGACCCGGGCCCCGGCCCGCGCCGTCGTGCTCCCCGCCGGGGCCGCCCGCCCCCGGGGAGCGCTGCGCACCATCCTCGGCGACCGGATCTACCTGGGCTTCGTGGCGCTCAACCTGCTCGGCGCGCTGGTCTTCCTCCAGCACATCTCGATGCTGCCGATCGCCATGGGCGACGACGGCCTGAGCCCCTCCACGTACGGCGTGGTGATCGCGCTCAACGGGGTGCTCATCGTGGCCGGGCAGCTCTTCGTGCCCCGGCTGATCCGTGGGCGCAGCCGCTCGCACGTGCTCGCCCTCGCCGCCGTGGTGATGGGCGTCGGGTTCGGGCTGACCGCGTTCGCCGACGCCGCCTGGTTCTACGCCCTCACCGTGCTCGTCTGGACCCTCGGCGAGATGCTCAACTCGCCGTCGAACTCCACCCTGATCGCGGAGCTCTCCCCCGCCGACCTGCGCGGCCGCTACCAGGGCGTCTTCTCGCTGTCCTGGCAGGTCGCCGGGGCCAGCGCGCCGATCGTCGGCGGCCTGGTCCGGCAGCAGGCCGGCAACGCGGCGCTCTGGCTGGGCTGCGCGGCGGTCGGCGTCGTGGTGGCGGTCGCCCACCTGGCCTCCGGGCCGGCCCGGGAGCGGCGGGCCGCCGCGCTGCGCCCGCCGGCCGGGCCCACGCCGGCCCAGCGCGGACCGTTGACGTCCGCCGCGCACTGAGGCCGTCCGGGATCCGGGGGTACGGGAGCCGGGGCGCTCCCGGGCGACGCAAAGCGCCCACCTCGACCAGTGGCCGTGATGGGCGCCCGCATCGTGCCGGCGGCGGCGGGCGACACTCACCCCCGTAAGCGTCGCCCGCTCGCGCCGCCGGTTCCAACGGGTGGCGCCGTCCCCCAACGGCGGGATCCACCCGTCCCTGCGCCTGCGCTCGTGCGCGGATCTGATCGATCCACCGCTCCCCCGAACGGTTCCGAGCGCGGCGCGTGCAATAAAGCTAGTTTCCCCTGGTTACGGATTCAACCCGGAACGGCTGTCTCGCCGGTCACAGGGTCACCGTCCGGAACGGCCCCTGCTCGCCGGGTCATCGCCGGCACCGCGGACTACCCGTGCGCCGGCACCGCAAACCCTCAGCCGTCCTCACGATCGGGTGACTCCGTGCGGAAGAAGTTGCTCGGCCGCCCGTCCCGCAGCTGCTCCTGGTAGATCAGGTTCAGCCGGCGGCCGTCGAAGGTCCGGAACCACTCGTCCCAGGTGATCTCCCGCATCCGGCTGCTCTCCCGGTAGCCGGGCAGGTTGAACGTCAGCACGCCGGCCCGGCCGTTGCGCTCCGTGCCCGCGATCGTGGCCGGCCGGGCGTTGCGCTCCCGCGCCCAGCGCCGGATCACGTCGTGGTTGGTGGTGACCAGGCTGCGCCCGGGACGCTCCGGCCGGTCCTGGAGCGAGGTGATCGGCTGCGAGGACCGCGCCGACCGGGACGACGACCGGCCGGTCCGGATCGGCGACCGTCGGGCCGCGCCCTGGCCGGCCCGCACCGGGGCGGCCTTCCTCGCTGGGGCGGCCTTTCTCGCCGGGGCGGTCCGCCGGGCCGAAGCCGAGGCGGTCCGCCGGGCCGAAGCCGAGGCCGAGGCCGCCTTGGCCGCCCGCGTCGGGGTCGCCGTCGCCCGCGCCCGGCCCTGGGCCGTCGTCCGCGTCGGGGACGCCGTCGCCCGCGCCCGGCCCTGGGCCGCCCGCGCCGGGGACGGGGCCGCCTTCGCCCGGCCCGGGGCCGCCTTCGCCCTCGTCGGGGCCGGGGTGGCCTTCGCCCGGGCCGGCGTCGCCCTCGTGCGGGCGCCGGCCGCGGTGCGCGTACCCCCGGTGGTCCTGGTCCTCGTGGCGCTGGCGCGGCCCGCGGGCCCGGTGCTGCGCCGCGCCGCGCCCCGGCCCTCGGCCCGCAGGGTACGGGCCAGGGTCTTCACCAGCTCCGGCTTGCGCAGCACGGAGATCCCGGCGACGCCCCGACGGCGAAGCTGGGCGCGGATGTCGTCCACCCGCATCCGGGAGATCTCCGACTCGGAGATCGTCGGGGTGTTCGGGGTCTGGTTGCCCGCCTGCCGCCTCGTCCTGGTCGCAGTCCCGCCGCGACCTGAGCTGTTCCGCTGAGCCATGGGATGCTCCCGCTCCTCGACAGTCCGTCCTCGGCGCGCGGTCGATCCCAGTGCCGCACCGCGCGGTGCGGCATACCCGTCAGGACGGCTCCGAACCCCCCGCCGGGGCCCCGCCGGCGGACGACGGCTCGAAGAGGTGCGCGAACGCGGCCAGGTTGGCCGTGGACTCGCCGCGCTTGACCCGCCACTCCCACTCCCGCCGGATGGCGGCGCCGAAGCCGATCTCCAGCATCGTGTCGAACGACTCGTCTGCGTACGTCAGCACGCTGCCGAGCAGCCGGTCCAGCTCGTCCCCGTCGACCCCCGCCAGGTTCACCCGGCCGGTCAGGTAGACGTCGCCGACCGCGTCGATGGAGAACGACACGGCGTACATCCGCGCGTTGCGCTGCAACAGCCAGGCCCACAGCTCCTCGCGCCGCTCGTCCGGCTGGCGCATCACGAACGCCTCGATCCGCAGCGCGTGCTCGCCGACGACGAGGTTGCAGATCGTCTTGAGCTTGTGGGTGCCGGGCAGGGTCACCGCGTACGACGCCTCGCCGGTGGACTCGACCGCCAGCTCCCGCTCGGCGCAGAACGACTCGATCAGGGCGGCCACCTGGCTCCTCGCGCTCATCCGCCCCACTCTACGGCCGCGGCCCACCACCCGCCGCCGAGCACGGCCGGCAGCGGGTGGTGGGCGGTGGCGTGGTGAGAAGGGTGCCCTTCTCTACCGGATGCGTTAACAGGGGGCCCTTCCTTGCTCACCAGGCGCAGGAGAGCGCCGGGTCGACCGCGAGCCGGCTGAGCCGCTCCCGGTGCTCGGCGATCGTCTCGCCGTAGACGGCGAGCAGGTTGCCGACGGTGCGGTCCCAGGAGAAGTTGCGGGCGTGCTGCTCGGCGCCCCGCCCCAGCGTCGCCCGCCGCGCCCGGTCTGGCAGCAGCCCCGCCAATGTGCGGGCCCAGTCGACCGGGTCGTGGCTGTCGACGAGCACCCCGCTGGCCTGGTCCCGGACGGCGGTCACCAGGCCGCCCACGGCGGCCGCCAGCACGGGCGTGCCGCACGCCTGCGCCTCCAGGGCGACCAGCCCGAACGACTCGTTGTGCGACGGCACGGCGACCAGGTCGGCGGCCCGGTACACGGCCGGCAGGTCGTCGCCCGTGCACGGCGGCAGGAAGCGCACCCGGTCGGCGATCCCGAGCGAGGCGGCCAGCTCGATCAGGGCGGTGGGCCGGTCCAGCCCGCTGCCGCTGGGGCCGCCGACGATCACCACGGTCAGCTCGTCGGCGAGGCGCGGGTCCCGGTCGCGCAGGGCGGCGGCGGCGCGGATCAGCACGTCGGGGGCCTTCAGCGGCTGGATCCGGCCGACGAAGGCGACCACGTACCCCGTGGTGGGCAGGCCGAGCCGGCGGCGGGCGGCGAGCATGGCCGCGTGCCGGTCCCCGGCGGCGGGCCGGAACCGGTCCAGGTCGACGCCGGGCTCGACCACGGTGACCCGGGACGGGTCGGCGTCGTACCGGTCGAGCAGGTCGCGGGCCTCCACCCGGGTGTTCGCGACCAGCCGGTCGGCCTCGGCGACGACCTGCTCCTCGCCGATGACCCGGGCCTTCGGCTCGGGGCGGTCCCCGGCGGCGAGCCGGTCGTTCTTCACCTTGGCCAGGGTGTGCGCGGTGTGCACCAGCGGCACCCCCCAGCGCTCCCGGGCCAGCCAGCCGACCTGCCCGGAGAGCCAGTAGTGCGAGTGGATCAGGTCGTAGTGGCCCGGTGGGCGGGCCGCCTCGGCGCGCAGCACCCCGGCCGTGAACGCGCAGAGCTGGCCTGGCAGCTCCTCCTTGGTCAGCCCCTCCAGGGGGCCGGCGGTGACGTGCCGCACGTGCACTCCCGGGGACATCTCGACCACCGGCGGCAGATCGCCGGAGGTGGCCCGGGTGAAGATCTCCACCTCGACGTCGGCCTCGGCCAGCCGGCGGGCGACCTCCAGGATGTAGACGTTCATGCCGCCCGCGTCGCCCGTGCCGGGCTGGTGCAGGGGTGAGGTGTGCACCGACAGGGTGGCGATGCGCCGGGGGCGCGGCCACGGCCGGGCACCTCGCTGACGACCCACGCCGGTGTGCTGTTCCGCCACGTCCGCTCCCTCTGTCACGGTTGATGCCGTCCCGCACGACCGGCGCTCCTCGGTCAACCTGCGCGCCGCGTGTCATCTTCCCCATCGGGAACCGGAAATGCGTACCGGCTGTCCCCGGGCGTGACGGACCTCATCGACGCGGGAGCCGACCGGCGGCGCGCGCGCCGTCGCCCCGGGGTGAGAATGGCCCGATGACCTCTGTCGCGATCGTCACCGGGGCGTCCAGCGGGATCGGCGCGGCCACGGCCCGCCGGCTGGCCGCCGAGGGGTTCCACGTGCTGGCCGCCGCGCGGCGCACCGACCGGCTGGCCGCGCTCGTCGCGGAGATCGGGGCGGCCGGCGGGTCGGCCGCCGCCGTCGGGTGCGACGTCACGTCCGCCGAGTCGGTGGCCGGCCTCGCCGCCGCGGCGGCGGCGGCCCCCGGCCCGGTCACCCTGCTGGTCAACAACGCGGGCGGCGCGCGCGGGCTCGACCCGGTGGAGTCCGGGTCGGTGGGCGACTGGCAGTGGATGTACGACGTGAACGTGCTCGGCACCCTGCGCGTCACCCAGGCGCTGCTGCCCGCGCTGGAGGCGTCCGGGGCCGGCACGATCGTGATCGTCTCCTCGACCGCCGGCCACGTCGTCTACGAGGGCGGGGGCGGCTACAGCGCCGCGAAGCACGCGCAGACGGCGGTCGCTGGCACGCTGCGGCTGGAGCTGTGCGGCCGGCCCGTCCGGGTGATCGAGATCGACCCGGGGATGGTACGGACCGACGAGTTCTCCCTGGTCCGCTTCGGCGGCGACGCCGACCGGGCCGAGGCGGTCTACGCCGGGGTGGCCGAGCCGCTGGTCGCCGAGGACGTCGCCGACTGCGTCGCCTGGTGCGCGACCCGCCCGCAGCACGTCAACGTCGACCGGCTCGTGGTCCGCCCGCTGGCCCAGGCCGCGCAGCACAAGGTGCACCGGGCGGGCTGATGGTGCCCCGGTCACGGGCGGAGGCGGCGGCGCGGCCGCAGGGGGTCGTCACCCGGGGCACGACCAATCCCAACCGGTTGCGCCGGGTCGACAACTGGATCGTCGAGACGTGCGGCGACCGGTTGCGGGACGCGGCGGACCCGCTGGTGGTCGACCTCGGCTACGGCGCGACCCCGGTCACCGCCGTGGAGCTGCGCGCCCGGCTGGCCGCCGGGGTCCGCGCCGACGTGCGGGTGGTCGGGCTGGAGATCGATCCGGCACGCGTCGCCGCCGCCCAGCCGGCCGCCGACGCGCCCCGGCTCACCTTCGCCCGGGGCGGGTTCGAGCTGGCCGGGCTGCGGCCCGCCCTGGTCCGGGCGTGCAACGTGCTGCGGCAGTACGACGAGGCCGAGGTCGCCGCCGCCTGGCGGGCCGTCACCGGGCGGCTGGCCCCGGGCGGGCTGCTGGTCGAGGGCACCTGCGACGAGCTGGGCCGGCTCGGCGGCTGGCTGCTGATCGACTCCGCCGGGCCCCGCACGCTCACCCTGGCGGCGAAGCTGACCACGCTGGGCAGCCCCGCCGAGCTGGCCGAGCGGCTGCCGAAGGCGCTGATCCACCGCAACGTGCCGGGCGAGGCGATCCACGGCCTGCTGCGGGACCTGGACGACGCGTGGCGCTCCGCCGCCGCGTACGCGGCCTTCGGGCCCCGGCAGCGGTGGCTGCGGGCGGTGACGGCGGTCCGCGACGGCGGCTGGCCGGTCGTCGACGGGCCCCGCCGCTGGCGGCACGGCGAGCTGACCGTCGACTGGTCCGCCGTCGCCCCCGCCGGGTCCACCGCCTGAGCCCGGTGCGGGCGGCTCAGCGCGGCTCCCCGGGCGGGGCCGGGCCGCCGGTGGTGGGCTCGGAGACGTGGGCGGTGACGATGCGCCAGCCGACGGGCAGGCGGACCCAGGTCTGGGTCTGCCGGCCCCGGGCGGCGGCGTCGGCGTACCCGAACCGGGTGGTGACCACCGCGAGGTCGGCGCCGAAGGTGGTGATCACCGTGTCGACGAGGCGGCGGCCGGGCGGCAGCGGCGGCTGGGCGGCGCGCCAGGCGCGCTGCGCGTCGAGCCCGTGCTGGTGGTCGTCGATGCCGAACCGCACGGTCCGGTCGGCGTCCCAGAAGTAGCCGCAGATCCGGTCGGCGTCGCCGTCGACCAGCGCCTGTTCGTAGCCGGCGAAGGCCGCCGCCACCTCGGCGACCACGTCGGTCCGGTCGATCTCCACGGGCATCCTTTCTCGCACGACGGGCCGGGCGTACGCGGGCCCGGTCGGGCGGCCGGTGCCGCCGCCCCGACCGGGCCGGCGGCCTCAGCCGCTCACCGCGCGCTCCCGCTGCCCGCCGCCGGCGGGCTCGGCGACGGTCGGCTCGGCAGCGGCGGTTTCGGGGGCGGTCGGCTCGCTGGCGGCGGGCGCGGGGGCGGCCTCGCCGTGCAGGCGGTCGAGTTCGATCTCCTCCGGCTCGGGGACCCGGGGCGCGGGCCTGCCCAGCGCGAAGATCCCGCAGACCGCCGCGACGAGGAGGTAGCCGAGCGCCACGGGACCGTTCGCGTTCCACTCGATCCGCTCGCCGTGGATGAGCCCGACGAACGAGAGCACCGCGCCGGACCCGGCGAAGATCGCCGCCCGGACGAACCGCTTGTCGATGACGAAGACCACCACCGCGCCGAGCACCAGGCCGGCGAGGATCGCCCCCTGGCCGAGCACGAGCAGGCCGTCGTAGACCACGCCCGCGCCGGCCAGGGCCTCGTCGCCGACCTCGGCGGCGGTGGTGCCGGCCGCCGCCAGCGTGTTGTCGATCTGGCTGGTGGCCCAGGCCGCGATGTTCGGGATCAGCGCGGCGACCACGGCGGCGGCGTGCGCCCGGGGCGTCGCCTGGAACGCCTGCGCGCCGATCAGCAGCCCGATGTAGAGCAGGATCGGCACGATCGCCGCCGTCGGGAAGATCGTCGCCAGCAGGCCGAACATGCCGAGGAAGCAGAGGACCGCGATCACGATGCCGGTCGCCATCGAGTAGCCGCTCCGGCCGCCGGCCGCCTTCCAGCCCGGGTGCCCGACGTAGACCGCGGGCGGGAACGGCGAGCCGAGGGCCGCGCCGATCACCGCGCCCGCGCCGTCGGCGAGCAGGACGCTGCGCAGGTTGTAGTTGTCGCCGGCGGTCGCCGCGCTCTCCACGTTGGACATGCCCTCGGTGAAGTTGTAGACCCCCAGCGGGATCGCCGTCGCCAGCAGCGGCGCCATGTCGGCCAGGCCGGCGCGGAGCAGGTCGAGCCTGACCGAGGGCACGGCGAACGCGATGTCCCGGGCGGCGGCCGTGACGTCCGGCACCGACATCGCGCCGCCGGCCCAGCCCAGCGCCGTGCCGACCAGCAGCGCGGCGAGCCCGATCGGGAAGTTGAACGGCAGCCTGACGTCGGTGAGCAGGCCGATCAACAGCAGTGCGAAGACGGGCAGCGCGATCCAGGCCATCCGCCACATCTGCCCGGCCGGGTTCATCGAGATGAAGGTGATGGAGATCCCGGCGAGGGTGCCCAGCAGGGCGGCCCGGGGCGCGTACCGGCGGATGTAGGGGCCGACGAACGCGCCGATCAGCACGATCACGCCGATGATGAAGGCCCACGCCAGCCCCGCCTCCCAGGCCCGCACCGGGTCCTGCGTGCGCAGGTAGATCGGGAGCATGATGACGAAGACGACGATGAACATGTGCGGCACGCTCGGCCCGTACGGCAGGGCGGTCACGTCGGACCGGTTCTCCCTCCGGGCCAGCCGGCGCGCCAGGAAGGTGTAGTAGATGTTGCCGGCGACCAGCGCGATGCCCAGCGCCGGCAGGATCGTGCCGAACACCTCCCCCTCGGGGAGCTTCACCACGGCCAGGCACAGCCCGGTCAGGGTGAGCACGTTGACCAGGACGTTGACGCCGAAACCGAAGAACGCGTTGGTGTCGCCGCGCACCCAGAACGGGAGCGGGGCGGCGGGGGGTTTGGGGGTGACCATGGCTGCTCCCGATTCAGGAGGAGGGTTGCGACATGGTGGTGCTGGGCAGCACGGCGAGCACCTCGGTGGACTCGGCGACCCACCCGAAGATCCCGCCCTGGGCGGCGATCATGTCGAGCCCGACCCGCTGGAACTCGGGAAAGTAGGACCCGACGCAGTCGGCGAGCACGAGGCACTCGTACCCGCGGTCGTTGGCCTCCCGGACGGTGGTGTGCACGCACACCTCGGTGGTGACTCCGGTGACCAGGAGGCTGCGGACGCCCCGCTGGGCGAGCAGGGCCTCCAGCCCGGTGGCGTAGAACGCGCCCTTGCCGGGCTTGTCGACGACCGGCTCGCCGGGCAGCGGCGCGAGTTCGTCGACGATGTCGTGGCCGTACTCGCCCCGCACGAGGATGCGGCCGTTGGGGCCCGGGTCGCCGATCCGCTTGCTCGGCGCGCCCCGGTGGAGCTTGGCCGGCGGGCAGTCGGACAGGTCGGGCAGGTGCCCCTCGCGGGTGTGCACGACGGTCAGGCCCGCGGCGCGGACGCCGGCCAGCAGCGCGGCCAGCGGCGCGATGGTGCGGCGCAACTGGCCGACGTCGTTGCCCAGGCTCTCGCCGAACCCGCCGGGCTCCAGGAAGTCGCGCTGCATGTCGATGACCAGCAGCGCCGTGGTCGCGGTGTCGAAGGTGTACGGGGTGGGCCGGGCGACGGCGACGGTCGGCATCTCGCGCCTCACCCCGCCGTCGCGGCGATGACGTCGTCGGACGTGGCGACGCAGCCGAAGACGCCGCCCTGCATGGTGACCATGTGCAGCGCCGCCTCGTGGTTGCCCTTGTCCGTCGCGCCGGTGCAGTCGGCGAGGATCAGGCACTCGTACCCCCGGTCGTTCGCCTCGCGCATCGTGGTGTGCACGCAGACGTCGGTGGTGATGCCGGTGAGGATGAGGTGCGTGATGCCGCGGGTGCGCAGCACCAGGTCGAGGTTGGTGGCGTAGAACGCGCCCTTGCCGGGCTTGTCGACGACCACCTCGCCGGGCGCCGGGGCGACCTCGGGCACGATCTCCCAGCCCGGTTCGCCCCGGACCAGGATCCGGCCGCACGGGCCGGCTCCGCCGATCTCGGCGCCGATCCGCGCCGAGCGCCAGCGCTTGTTCGGCGGCAGGTCCGACAGGTCGGGGTCGTGCCCCTCGCGGGTGTGCACGACGAGCATCCCGAGCGACCGGGCGTGGGCCAGCAGCCGGGCGGTGGCCGGCAGGCCGGACCGGGTGAGGCTGATGTCGTAGCCCATCGCGTCGACGTAGCCGCCCGGCCCGCAGAAGTCGGTCTGCCAGTCGATGCAGAGCAACGCGGTGCGGGTGGTGTCGACCGCGCCGTCGTACGGCCACGGGTAGGGGTTCGCGGTTACCGGCCCGATCCTTGCCATCCTCTCCTCCTCCTGTTGTCGTCGCCGCTCATCGCCGGGCGGCGCTGCGGTACGCCCGCCAGCCCCCGGCGGCGCTGATGTCCTCGGCGTCCGGCCCGGCGGCGTACGCCTCGCAGAGGAAGCCCAGGACGCTGCGCCCGTCGTCCAGCCGGACCCAGCCCAGCGAGAGCGGGGCGGGGACGCCGGTCAGCAGCCCGCCGACGGCGGACGCGGGCAGCCGCCACAGCTCGACGTCGATGCGGTGGCCCCGGGCCGCCTCGACGCGGACCAGGCCGGGCAGCCCCTCGCCGTCGGGGGTGGCCATCCGGTAGAGCCGGTAGCAGGGCGCGGTCCGGGTGGCGGCGACGAGCGTGGCTCCCCGGTCGGTCAGCTCCCCGTTGCGGGACTCGCCGGCCAGGTGCCGCCCGACGACGGCGACGAGCAGGTCCGCCGATCCCGGCCCGGTGGCGGTCGCCGGCGGCGCGGCGTCGGCCGGTCCCGCGTCGGCCGGTCCCGCGTCGGCCGGTCCCGCGTCGGCCCCGCCGGTGAGGGCGGCGGCGAGCCGGGCCAGGGTGGTGTCGCTGAACGCCGGGCCGACCAGGGTCAGGCTCGCCGGCCGGCCGGCGGCGGTGAACCCGTTGGGCACGGTCACGCAGGCCAGGTCGAGCAGGTTGGCGAACTGGGTGTAGCGGCCGAGCACGGCGTTGCGCCCGATCGGGTCCTCGGCGATCTCGGCGAGGGTGAAGGTGGTGCCGACGGTGGGCACGACGAGCACGTCGACCTCCCGCCACCCGCGGTCGACCCGGGCCCGCAGCTCGCGGAGCCGGTGCCGGCCCCGGAAGGCGTCGACCGCGTCGTAGCGCCGCCCGGTCTCCAGCACCGCCCGGGTGACGGGCAGGACCGCCTCGGGGCGCTCCCGCAGGAAGTCGTCCAGCCCGGTCAGCCGCTCGGCCACCCAGGGCCCCTGGTAGAGCAGGTCCCCCGCCTCGAAGAAGGGGCCCAGCGGCACCGGCTGGGCATGGCCGACCAGGTCACGCAGCCGCTCGACGCCGGCGGCGAACCGGTCCCGCTGGCCGGTGTCGCCGAAGAACTCCAGGTCTTCTGCGCGGGGCACCCCGAGGCGTAGCGCCCCTGGCGGGCGGGCCGGCACCCGCTCGGCCGGCAGCGGACGCCCCCACGGGTCGGCCGCCGTGACGCCGCGAGCGGCGTGCAGCACGTCCACGGCGTCCGCCACGTCGGCGGCGAAGACCGAGACGCAGTCCAGCGAGCGGCAGGCCGGCACCACGCCGGCCGTGCTGAGCAGGCCCCGGGTGGGCTTGACCCCGACGATGCCGTTGAGCGCCGCCGGCACCCGGCCGGAGCCGGCGGTGTCCGTGCCCAGGGCGAAGCAGACCTGGCCGCTGGCGACCGCGACCGCCGAGCCGGAGCTGGAGCCGCCGGAGACGAGGCCGCCGCCGAAGACGCTCTCGCAGCTGCCGTACGGCGAGCGGGCCCCGGTCAGGCCGGTGGCGAACTGGTCGAGGTTGGTCTTGCCGACCAGCAGCGCGCCGGCGTCGAGCAGCCGCCGCACCACGGGCGCGTCGGCGTCGGCCGGGTACCCGAAGTCGGGGCAGCCGGCGGTGGTGACCATGCCGGCGACGTCGATGTTGTCCTTGACCGCGAACGGGATGCCGTACAGCGGGAGCCGCGCGGGGTCGCCGTCGCGGCCCAGCGCGGCGGCCTGGGCCCGCAGGCGGTCGGCCGGGACGGTGCTGATCCAGACCGGCGCGCCGTCGCGGCCGGCGAGCCCGGCCAGCACGCGCTCGGCCAGGGCGGCAGGGGTGAGGCCGCCCTCGCGGTACGCCGACCGCAGCTCCGCGAGCGATCCGATCCGTTCTGACATACAGTCGATTGTCGACAGTTCTGTTACGGGGAACGGCGCGACAGGTAACGACGGCATGACGCCGGCCGCGGGCCGGCCCGCCCCCGGCTAGTCGAGGTACGACCGCGCGCCGTGCTCCGACAGCACCGCGAGCACCGCCTCCGGGTCCTCCCCGGCGACCGCCGCGAAGAGCCGCTCGTGCCGGTGCACCCCGTCCGAGGGCTGCGCCACCTCCGCCTCGCGGCGCAGATTGATCGCCATGTAGAGCTGCAACTTCATCAGGATCGAGTCGTACACGGCGGAGAGCTGCCGGTTGCCGGCCAGCGCCACCAGTGCGACGTGGAACGCCCGGTGCGACTCGGCGACGGCCAGCCGGTCGCCGGCCCGGGTCGCCTCGCGCATCTGGTCCAGCGCCGCCCGCAGCCCGGCCAGGTCACCCTCCCGGCGCACCGGGACGGCCCGGTGCACCGCCACCCGCTCCAGCACGTCGCGCAGCTCGTACAGCTCCCGCACGTCGCGGTCGGAGAGGGTGGCGACCCGGACGCCCCGCCGGGGCACGTGCTCCACCAGCCCCTGCTGCGCCAGCAGCCGCAGCGCCTCCCGCAACGGGGCGCGGCTGATCCCGAGCCGCCGGGTCAGCTGCTCCTCCACCAGGCGTTCGCCCGGGTCGCTCCTGCCGCTGAGGATCTCCCGGGTCAGCCGGGACACGGCGAGATCCACCAGGCTGGGGCTCTCCAGCTCGCCGTCCATCGCCGATGCGGCCACGTCGCTCACTCCGAAGAGTCTGCCATTGCCGCCGGACGACCCGGGTGGGCGCGTCCGCTCGCCGGCCGTCACACGGCGCAGTTGACCAGGACCGGCTCCGGGTGCAGGGGCACGCCGAACCGGGCGTGCACGCCGTCGCGGATGTCGCGGGCCAGGGCGACCAGCGCGGCGGTGCTGGCGGTGCCGCTGCGGTTGGTCAGGGCGAGGGTGTGCTTGCTGGAGATGGCCACCCCCTCCGGCCCGGGGTGGCCCTTGGCGAAGCCGGCCTTGTCGATCAGCCAGGCGGCGCTCACCTTCACCGTGCCGCCCGCCCCGGGCCAGTGCGGCGGCTCGCCGAGGTCGGCGGCCCGCCCGCGGAGCAGCTCGTACGCCTCGCCGTCGAGCACCGGGTTGGTGAAGAACGAGCCCACCGAGCGGGTGTCGGGGTCGGCGGCGTCGAGCAGCATGCCCTTGCCGGCGCGCAGCCGCAGCACGGCGGCCCGGGCGTCGGCCAGCGGCACCGCGTCGCCCGGCTCGACGCCCAGCGCCCGGGCCAGCTCGGCATAGCGGACGGGGCCGGACAGCGGGGAGCGGGCGAGCCGGAAGTCGACCGACAGCACCACCCAGCGCTCGCTGTACTTGAAGATGCTCGACCGGTACGCGAAGCCGCAGTCGGCCGCCTCGACCCGGCCCAGGCTCTCCTGCACGCGGTCGTACACCTGCACGCCGGTGATCGTCTCGGCGACCTCCTGGCCGTACGCGCCGACGTTCTGGATCGGGGTGGCGCCGGCCGAGCCGGGGATGCCGGAGAGGCACTCCAGCCCGGACCAGCCGTTGGCGACGGTGGCGGCGACGAGGTCGTCCCACGGCTCGCCGGCCTCGACCCGTACGGTGACGGTGTCGGCGTCCTCGGCGACGACCCGCAGCCCCCGGGACCGCACCAGCACGACCGTGCCGGGGAATCCGGCGTCGCCGACGACCACGTTGCTGCCGCCGGCGAGGATCAGGACCTCATCGTCCCGCCGGCGGGCCTGCTGCACCTTTTGTACGATCTCCTCGGCGCTGGCAGCGGTCTCGATCCGTCCGGCCGGGCCACCGAGGCACAGTGTGGTGTAGCCCGCCAACCTGGTCGGGTCGGCGGCGCGGGTTTCGGTGGCCGGGTGGGCACTAACGTCTGACACGCCTTTCACCCTAGGCTGAGAGGGAGCCGCGGCACCCACTTGGTGGCGCGGTCGCCCGGGAGGATCGTGATGAGCAGACTGCACGGCACGAAGGACTTCTGGATCGGCGCGCTGCGGACCGAGGGTCCCGCGTTCGCCGCCGCCGTGGCGGAGGCTCCCCCCGAGACACCCGTGCTCTCCTGCCCCGGCTGGACGATCACCGACCTGACCACGCACCTCGGCGAGGTCTACACCTGGGTGAACACCATCGTGACGACCGGGGGCACCACCCGGCCCGAGCGGCCGAGCGTCCCGGCCGCGCCGCCCGCCGGGGCGTCCGCGCTGGGGTTCTGGCAGCAGGCGTACGACCGGCTGATGGCGACCTTCGACGGGCTTGACCCGGAGACCCCGACGTGGAACTGGGCGCCGCAGCCGAAGAAGGCCGGCTTCTGGCCGCGCCGGATGGCGCACGAGACGTCGGTGCACCGCTGGGACGCCCAGCTCGCCATCGCCGCCGGTGAGCCGATCGAGGCCAAGCTCGCGGCCGACGGGGTGAGCGAGGTGCTCGACACCTGGCTGCCGGCGGGCCGGCGCAAGGCCACCGGCCAGTGGCGCGGGGTGGTGCACCTGGCCGCGCCCGACGCGGGCCAGGACTGGTACCTGCGGCTGCGCGGCGAGGGCGTGGCGCTGCTGGACACCGACACCATCCTCGACCACGACGACCACCACGCCCGGGTCGAGGTCACCGGCACGGCGAGCGACCTGCTGCTGGCGTTGATGGGCCGGGTCAGCTTCGACACCCTCGGGGTCCGGGGCGACCGCGCCCTCCTCGACGGCCTGCGCACCGGCTGACCGCCCCCTTTCCCGCCTGACGTGGCCCCCGGCGTTGCCGGGGGCCACGCGTCGTCGTGCCCGCCGCCCCGCTCGCCCGGCGGTTCGCGCGCGCCGTGCGTTGTTAAGAAGGGGCCCCTGCCCTACCGAATGCGTTAACAGGGGGCCCTTCCTTTCCGCGCCGGGAGCGCTCTATTGACATCGCGGCAGCCAGCGGCCAGGCTCTTGTGAGAGCGCTCTCTCGAAGGTTCCACCCCCGTCCCCACCACCATGCGCACGACCTGAGAGGGGTCCGAGAACAAGATGGGTGTCTTTCCACGCCGCCGCCTCGCGGCCGTGGCCCTCGTCGCGGCCACCGCACTGCTCACCACCGCCGGCTGCGGCGGGGACGAGTCCGCCGAGGGCGGGCCGGTCACGCTGACCGTCGACGTCTTCGGCCAGATGGGCTACCAGGAGCTCTACCAGGAGTACATGGCCGCCCACCCCGACGTGAAGATCGTCGAGCGGGGCACCGGCGGCAACCTCGACGAATACTCGCCGAAGCTCACCCAGTGGCTCGCCGCCGGGAAGGGCGCCGGCGACGTGGTCGCCATCGAGGAGGGCCTGCTCGTCGAGTACAAGGCCAACCCGCAGAACTTCGTCAACCTGCTCGACCACGGCGCGGCCGAGCTCAAGGGCAACTTCCTCGACTGGAAGTGGAACCAGGCGCTGACCGCCGACGGCAAGCAGCTCATCGGCCTCGGCACCGACGTCGGCGGCATGGCGATGTGCTACCGCAGCGACCTGTTCGCCAAGGCCGGGCTGCCGACCCAGCGCGACGAGGTGTCCAAGCTCTGGCCCACCTGGCAGGACTACATCGCCACCGGCGAGAAGTTCAAGGCGGCCAACACCGGCGCGGCGTTCCTGGACTCGGCCACCAACATCTTCAACACGATCGTGCTCCAGACCGCCGGCAACGCGCAGGGTTACCACTACTACGACACCGCCAACAACCTGGTGGTGGACAGCAACCCGGCCGTGCGGCAGGCGTGGGACACCACGATGGACATCCTCGACTCCGGCCTGTCCGGCAAGTACGGCTCCTGGTCCGAGGAGTGGGTCTCCGCGTTCAAGCAGGCCAAGTTCGCCACCATCGCCTGCCCGGCCTGGATGACCGGCACCATCGAGGGCAACGCCGGCCCGGCCGCCAAGGGCAAGTGGGACATCGCCCAGGTGCCCGGCAACGGCGGCAACTGGGGCGGCTCCTTCCTCGCCGTGCCCAAGCAGAGCAAGCACCAGGCCGAGGCGATCGAGCTGGCGAAGTTCCTGACCAGCGCCAAGGGGCAGATCGGGGCGTTCAAGGCCAAGGGGCCGCTGCCGTCCAACCCGCAGGCGCTGGACGACCCGGCCGTGGCCGACTCCACGAACGCGTACTTCTCCGACGCCCCCGTCGGCAAGATCTTCGCGGCCGGCGCGAAGAGCCTCAAGCCGGTCTACATGGGCCCGAAGAACCAGGCCGTCCGCACCGAGGTGGAGAACGCCGTGCGCACCGTCGACCTCGGCCAGCGCAGCCCCGAGCAGGCGTGGACCGACGCGGTGAACAACGCCAAGAAGGCCGCGGCCAAGTAGGCCCGACGCGGACGCGCGGGCGGCGCTCCGGCACGCCGGGGGCGCCGCCCGCGCCGCGCGAGACGCGGAAAGGAGTGACCGGGCCCATGGCCGTCCAGCTCGACGCCCTGCCACCGGTGACACCGGCGGAGCGGAGCACCGCCCGCCCGCCCCGGAGGTACCGGCTCAGCCGGCTCGACGAGAAGTACTCCCCCTACCTCTACATCGCACCGTTCTTCCTGCTCTTCGGCGTGTTCGGGGCGTACCCGCTGGCGTACACGTTCTGGGTGTCGCTGCACGACTGGGACCTGCTCGCCGCCGAGCACCCGTTCGTCGGCGGGGAGAACTACACCCGGCTGATGGCCGACCCCGACTTCTGGCACTCGGTGGTCAACACCCTCGGCATCTTCGTCCTCTCGACCGTGCCGCAACTGCTGGCCGCGCTCTGGCTGGCCAGCCTGCTCAACCGGCGGCTGCGGGCCCGGACCACCTGGCGGATGGCGGTGCTGGTGCCGAACGTCACCTCGACCGCCGCCGTGGCGATCGTCTTCGGGGTGCTGTTCGGCCGGCAGTTCGGCATGATCAACTGGCTGCTCGACCTGGTCGGCGTCGACGCGATCGACTGGAAGTCCAACCGGTTCGCCTCGTGGGTGGCCATCTCCGCCATGGTCGACTGGCGGTGGACCGGCTACAACGCGCTGATCTTCCTCGCCGCCATGCAGGCCGTCCCCCGCGACCTCTACGAGTCGGCGGCGATCGACGGCGCCAGCCGGGCCCGGCAGTTCTGGAAGATCACCGTGCCGCTGCTCAAGCCGACGATCATCTTCGCGGTGATCGTGTCGACCATCGGCGGCCTCCAGCTCTTCACCGAGCCCCGGATGTTCCACTCCGGCACCAACCCGATCCGGGGCGGGCCGCTGCGCGAGTCGCAGACGATGACCATGTACATGTTCGAGAACGCCTTCGCGCCGCACTACAACTTCGGCTACGGCTCGGCGGTCGCGTGGCTGCTGTTCGCCCTGATCGCGATCGTCGCGGCGATCAACGTGGTGATCCTGCGCCGGCTCGGCGGCACCGACGGGCCGCCGCGGGTCCGCCGCCCCCGGAAGGAGCGCGCCCGATGAACAAGCTCTGGTCCGCCGGCCGGCTCACGTACGCCGCCCTGGCCGTCTCGGCCCTGCTGTCGGTCTTCCCGATCTACTGGATGTTCGTGGTGGCCAGCCGCTCCAGCGACGCGATGGGCCAGATACCGCCGCCGGTCACCCCCGGCGGCAACCTGGGCGCGAACATCGCCCGGCTGTTCGACAACACCGACGCGTACTTCCTCACCGGTCTGATCAACTCGGCGATCGTGGCCGTCACGGTCACCGTGTCGGTGGTCTTCTTCTCCACGCTGGCCGGGTTCGCCTTCGCCAAGCTGCGGTTCCGGGGCCGCAGCGCGCTGCTGCTGGTGATCATCGCGACCATGATGATCCCCACCCAGCTCGGGGTGATCCCGCTGTACCTGCTGATGACGAAGCTCAACTGGAACGACCGGCTGCCGGCCGTGATCGTGCCGGCGCTGGTCACCGGGTTCGGCGTGTTCATGATGCGGCAGTACGCCAGCCAGGCCATCAGCACCGAGCTGATCGAGGCCGCCCGGATGGACGGCTGCGGCACCGCGCGGATCTACTGGAACGTGGTGCTGCCGGCGCTGCGCCCGGCCGCCGCGGTCCTCGGCCTGCTGACGTTCATGACGACCTGGAACGACTTCCTCTGGCCGTACGCTGTGCTCAACGACCCGGAGAACCCGACGGTGCAGCTGTCGCTGCGGGCGCTGTCGGACGGCTACTACCAGGACATGTCGCAGGTCTTCACCGGCACGGCCATCGCAACCCTGCCCCTTTTGCTGGTATTCGTCCTGTTCGGCCGCCAGATCATCGGCGGAATCATGGAAGGTGCGGTCAAGACGTGAGCGCGAGGAGTGAGCCGATCTTGCGAGCCCCACAGTCGCGAACGAAGGAAGGTAAGGCGTGAGCGCGAGCAGCGAGCTACGGTTCCCCGACAACTTCGTCTGGGGCGCGGCCACCGCCTCATACCAGATCGAGGGCGCGGCCCGCGACGACGGTCGCGGCCCGTCGATCTGGGACACCTTCAGCCGTACGCCGGGCAAGGTCTTCGCCGGCCACACCGGCGACGTCGCCTGCGACCACTACCACCGGTACGCCGACGACGTGGCCCTGATGGCGGAGCTGGGGCTGAAGGCGTACCGGTTCTCGATCGCGTGGCCCCGGATCCAGCCCGACGGCACCGGGCCGGTCGAGCCGCGCGGGCTGGACTTCTACGACCGGCTCACCGACACGCTGCTCGACCGGGGCATCGACCCGATCGTCACGCTCTACCACTGGGACCTGCCGCAGGCGCTGGAGGACCGGGGCGGCTGGACCAACCGGGAGACCGCCGAGCACTTCGCCACGTACGCGGCGGCCGTGCACGGCCGGCTCGGCGACCGTATCCGCACCTGGACCACGCTCAACGAGCCGTGGTGCTCGGCCTACCTCGGGTACGGCAACGGGGTGCACGCCCCCGGCGTGAGCGACGCGGGCGCGGCCTTCACCGCCGTACACCATCTGCTGTTGGGGCACGGCCTGGCGGTCCGGGCGCTGCGCGCGGGCGGCGCGGAGGTCGTCGGGATCACCCTGAACCCGGCGGAGGTGCAGCCGGCGGACCGGGACAGCGCGGCGGACGCCGTGGCGGCCCGGCTGGTCGACGGGCTGCAGAACCGGATCTTCCTGGACCCGCTGACCGGCGCCGGGTACCCCGCCGACGTGCTGGAGCACGTGGCCCGGATGGTCGACCCGGCGACGTTCCTCCACGACGGCGACGAGAAGCTGATCGCCGCGCCGATCGACCTGCTCGGCATCAACTACTACGCGCCGACCTACGTGGCCGGGCGGCCGGACGGGGCGGGCGGCAGCGCCTGGCCGGGCACCGAGGGCGCCGTGGAGTTCCTGCCGGCGGCCGGCTCCGTGAGCGACATGGGCTGGGCGATCGAGCCGGCCGGGCTGGGCCGGCTGCTGGACCGGCTGGCCGCCGACTATCCGGGCCTGCCGCTGATGATCACCGAGAACGGCGGCGCGTTCCCGGACCGCACGACCGACTCCGCCGGTCGGGTGGCCGACGCCGACCGGATCGCCTACCTCGACGGGCACCTTCGGGCCGTGCACGCGGCCATCGGCCGGGGGGTGGACCTGCGCGGCTATCTCGTATGGTCGTTGCTGGACAACTACGAGTGGGCCGAGGGGTACCGCAAGCGGTTCGGGATCGTCCACGTCGACTACCTGACCCAGCGGCGCACGCCGAAGGCCAGCGCCCGGTGGTACCAGGAGGTGATCTCCCGGAACGGGCTGTGACGAGGTGGGGAGCGCTCCGATGACGACGGCCCAGCGGCCGACCCTGGAGGCGGTGGCCCGGCGGGCCGGCGTCTCCAGGGCGACCGTGTCGCGGGTGGTGAACGGCTCCACCACCGTCGCCGAGCCGATCCGGGAGGCGGTCCGTCAGGCCGTGGCCGAGCTGGGGTACGTGCCGAACCTCGCCGCCCGCAGCCTGGTCACCCAGCGGACCGACTCCATCGCCCTCGTGCTGCCCGAGGAGGCCACCCGGGTCTTCTCCGACGACCAGGTGTTCCCGAGCATCATCCGGGGCGTCGCGCAGGAGCTGGAGGCCGCCGACAAGCAGCTCGTGCTGATGCTCGCCGGCTCGCCGGCCGGGCACGCCCGGGTGGAGCGGTACACCACCGGGCGGCACGTCGACGGGGTCGTCTTCGCGTCGCTGCACGGGGCCGACCCGCTGCCCGCCCGGCTGGCCGGGCTCGGCATCCCCGTGGTGTGCAGCGGGCGGTTCCTCGGCGACGTCGGCGTGCCGTACGTCGACGTCGACCACGTCGGCGGGGTGACCCGGGCGGTGCGGCACCTGCTCGACTCGGGGCGGCGGCGCATCGCCACCATCGCCGGTCCGCAGGACATGTTCGCCGGGGTGGAACGCCTCGCCGGCTACCGGGCGGCCGTCGCCGAGGCGGGGCTGCCGGAACGGGTGGCGTACGGCGACTTCACCCGGGAGTCCGGGGCGGCGGCGATGCGGCAGCTCCTCGCCGCCCACCCCGATCTGGACGCCGTCTTCGCCGCCTCCGACCTGATGGCGCACGCCGCCATGCGGACGCTGCGCGAGGCGGGGCGGCGGGTGCCCGCCGACGTGGCGATGATCGGGTTCGACGACATCGAGACGGCCGCGTACACGGACCCGCCGCTGACCACCGTGCGGCAGCCGATCGTCGACCTGGGCCGGCAGGCGACCCGCCAGCTCCTGCGGATCGCGGCCGGCGAGGACGTCGAGCCGGCCCTCGTGCTGCCCACGAAGCTGGTCCTGCGCGCCTCGGCGTAAGGAGGGGCCCCTTGTTAACGCATACGGTAGAGAGGGGTTCCCTTCTCACCACCTCTGGCGGGCGCGTGAGCGCGTGGCGGGACGGTTGTCGCGTGGCGGCGGGGACGGGGGCGGGCTAGCGTCGCGCGGGTGAGCGATCCCGTGGCGCTGGTGCGCGTGTCCGAACTCTCCGACGTCGCCGAGTACGCGTACGCGGCGACCGTCGACCCGCCCGCCCGGCTGGTGTTCGCCGCCGGCGCGTGCCCGTTGGACGCCTCCGGGCGTACGGTCGCGCCGGGCGACCCGGCGGCGCAGGCCCGGCAGGTGATGGCGAACCTGGAGGTCGCGCTCGCCGCCGCCGGGGCGCGGCTCGCCGACGTCGTCAAGACCACGGTGTACGTGGCGTCGTCCCGGCAGGCCGACCTGGTGGCCGCGTGGGAGGTGGTCCGGGACGCGTTCGGCGGCCACGAGCCGCCGAGCACCCTGCTCGGGGTGACCGTGCTCGGCTACGACGACCAGCTCGTCGAGGTGGAGGCGGTCGCCGCCGTCCGGGACCCCGGCCGCTGACGGTGCGCTCCGCCTGCGGGGAGTGCCGGCGGAACAGGCACCGGTCGCTGGCGACGCCCCCGCCCCGGCGGTGGGGTCGCACCGGGCGGGCCGGTCAGAACGACGACGGCGACGCGGACGTCGGGCGGGCCGGTCAGGACGACGACGGCGACACGGACGCCGGGCAGACCGCCGCGAGCGCGAAGGAGCCGGCGTCCCCGGCGATCGCCGCCGAGCCGCCCGTCAGGGTCCAGCCGGCGGGCAGGCGCAGCCACGCCACGCTGCCCCCGGACCCGTCGACGGTCAGCACGCCGGCCTCGGTGGGCACGGTGAGGGCGACGCGTTCCCGGTCCGGGGCCACGAACTCGGGCGTCACCGCGACGAACCGGGCGGCGGCCGCGCCGGCAGGTAGGCCGAACACCCACACGTCCTCGTCGGGATAGGGCCCGCCGCCCAGGCCCGCGGCGCAGGCCGGCTCGCGGCCGGCCGCCCGGACCGGCGCGTCGGCCGGAGCCAGCCGGATCGTCGTGCGCGGACCGGGCAGGGGCGCGGGCGGCACCGGCGGCGCGGGCGGGCGGTCGGTCGACGGGCCGGGCCGGGCCTCGCGCCGGGGCAGGCCCGCGACCCCGAGCAGCAGCAGGCAGGCCGCGGTCGCCGAGACCGCGGACCTGAACCGGTCGGCCCGCACGCGAGGCATCCCTTATCGCACCTTTCGTCCGATTAAGGATAGGTGCAAGGAGGGGCCCCTTGTTAACGCATACGGTAGAGAGGGGTTCCCTTCTCACCACCTCTGGCGGGGCGTGCACGCGGCAGGGTCGACCTCCACGTCACCGCTTCTCGACGGGGCGGCCCGGCGGCTCGATGGACTGGCCCATCGCGCGGCGGGTGAGCAGGGTCGCGCCGGCCACCGCCGCCGGCATGACCAGCACCGCGCCGAGCGGGATCAGGAAGCACACGAAGACCGCCACCCCGAAGCCCAGCGTCGTCGGCCGGTCGACCCTCAGCAGCGTCCGGCGGTCGGGCAGCCGCATGCCGCGCCGGTAGAACGGGGCCCCCGCCAGCTCCAGCGCGAGGAACCAGCCGCCGACCGCCGCCCCGACCACCGGCACGACGGTCTGCCCGACCACCGGGATGAAGCCGGCCGCGAAGAGCGGAATACCCACGAGTACGGAGATCGCGACGAGCCGCAGCGAGTCGACGATGCTGCGGCGCAGCGACGCCCAGAACGGCGCCTCCACCGCGCCGGGCGTGCCGCCGTAACGCTCCTCGACCCGCTCGGAGATCTTCTCGTAGAACGGGTCGCCGATGGCCAGGGTCACGGCGGTGAAGGTGAGCACCCCGAGCAGCCCGCCGACGCCGAGGAAGGCCAGGCCGGCGACGACCCGGACGAGGCTGCGGGCGGTGCGGGACCAGTCGTCGGCGAACGGGGTGACCAGCGCGGCCAGGTCGTCCACGAAGTAGACGAGGGTGGCGAAGGCGGCCACGAAGAGGGTTCCGGAGATCAGCGCCGGCACGATGCCGAGCAGCATCAGGCCGGGACTGCGGACGTACAGGCCGATGCCGCGCAGGAGCAGCCCGACCCCGGAGAAGAATCGGCCGACGGCGCCGGTCACCGGCGCGGTGATGCTGCTGGGTACGTTCACGACCGCTGAGCCTATCGGCGCCCGTCCCGCCCGCCCCGCCGAGCAACGCGGGGCGGAGTGAGAAGGGTTCCCTTCTATACCGCAGGCGTTAACAGGGGGCCCTTCCTTACACAATGGGCGGGTGCGAGCCTCGCGGTTGATCTCGGTGGTGCTGCTGCTTCAGTCGCGGGGGGTGATGACGGCGGCCGAGCTTGCCCGCGAGCTGGAGGTCTCCGAGCGGACCGTGTACCGGGACGTGCTGGCCCTGTCGGCCGCCGGGGTGCCCGTCTACGCCGATCGGGGCCGGGCCGGCGGCTACCGGCTGCTCGGCGGCTACCGGACCCGGCTGACCGGGCTCACCCGGGACGAGGCGGAGGCGCTGTTCCTCGCCGGGCTGCCCGGGCCGGCGGGCGACATGGGGCTGGCCGACGCGGTCGCCTCGGCCGAGCTGAAGGTGCTGGCCGCGCTGCCGCCCGCGCTGCGCGACGCGCCCGCCCGTGCCGGGCAGCGGTTCCACCTGGACGTGCCGGGCTGGTTCCGCGACGCGTCGCCGCCGCCCCGGCTGGCCGAGTTGGCCCGCGCCGTGTGGGGCGACCGGGTCGTCGAGCTGCGCTACCGGCGCGGCGACGGCGAGGTCGTCCGGCGGGTCGAGCCGTACGGGCTCGTGCTCAAGAGCGGGACCTGGTATCTGGTCGCCCGCGTCGGCGACGACACGCGCACGTACCGGGTCGACCGGGTGGTCGACGTGGCCCCGGGCGGGGAGACGTTCGACCGCGACGAGCGCTTCGACCTCGGCGGATACTGGCGTGGGCAGGCCGAGGCGTTCCTGCGCAGCATGCAGCGGACCCGGGTCCGCATCCGGCTGAGCCCCGCCGGCCTGCGCGAGCTCCGCAGCGCCCCGGAGGCACCCTTCGCGTACGCCGAGGCGACGGCCGCCGCCGGTGCGCCCGACGGGGACGGCTGGGTGGTCACCTGGCTGCCGATCGAGTCCGTCGACGTGGCGTACCACCTGGCGCTGCGGCTCGGGCCGGAGGCGGAGGTGCTGGATCCGCCGGAGCTGCGGGGGCGGGTGGCCGCTGCCGCCGCCCGGCTCGCCGCGTTGTACGGCAGGCCGGGCGGCGGACGGGAGGGGCACGGGCGGGCGGGCGACGGTCAGCGGTAGTCGGCGCTCAGCGGCGTCCCGGCGGTCAGCGGTAGTCGGCGGCGTCGGCCTGCCTGCCGCCGTGCACCACCTCGTCGAGGTAGCGGAAGGCGTCCGGGCGGCTGCCGTCGACGTCGGTGAAGCCGTACACCCGGGCCAGCTCGCCGCTGGAGGTCGACCTGCCGTTCCAGCGGGCCCGGTCGGGGTCGGCGGCCAGCGCGGCGACGGCCCGCCCGACGAACGCCGGGGTCTCCGAGATGAGGAAGTGCGGGTCCGTCGCCGCGCCGTCGCGCCAGTTGGCCTCGGTGACGCCGAAGTGCTCCAGCATGAACTCGGAGCGGATCCAGCCGGGGGTGAGCGCGACGGCGGTGCCGCCGTGCGGCTCCAGCTCGTGCGACTGGGTGAAGGCGAGCCGGTTCACGCAGGTCTTGGCCAGGTCGTAGAAGACCGACAGCCGGTAGTGCGCGTCGTTGTACTCCCGGGTGCCGTCGCCGATCTCCACCACCAGCCCGCCGGGGCGGCGGATCAGCAGCGGCAGCGCGAAGTGGCTGGTGATGACGTGGGTGTCGACCGCGAGCCGCAGGGTGCGGAAGCCGGCGTCGAGGGGCTGTTCCCAGACCGGCTTCTCCCAGGTGATCAGGGGGTCGGCACCCCACACGTCGTTGACCAGCACGTCGAGCCGGCCCTGCTCGGCGTCGATCCGGGCCACCAGGTCGCGCACCTGCTCGGGCACGAGGTGGTCGACCCGGGCGGCGATGCCGGTGCCGCCGGCGGCAGTGACCAGCTCGGCGGTCTCCTCGATGGTCTCGGGCCGGTCGAGTTCGGAGCGGCCGGCGGTGCGGCTGCTGCGGCCGGTGGCGTACACCGTCGCCCCGGCCGCGCCGAGTTGGATCGCGATCTGCCGGCCGGCGCCCCGGGTCGCCCCGGCGACGAGCGCGACCCTCCCGGTCAGGGGTTTCGTTGTCATGCGTCGACCCTGACAGCGATACCTGACAGCCGAAGTCCGGTTTCGCGAACGGGTGTCCTGCGTCATGATCGGCTCATGCGCCTGCTGCTCTCCGGGATCGTCGGCTCGGTGGCGTACGGGCTGGCCCGGCCCGGCTCCGACGTCGACCGGATCGGGGTGTTCGCCGCGCCGACCGTCGCCTTCCACGGCCTGCGCCCGCCCCGGGAGTCGGTGGTCACCACCGACCCGGACGTCACCCTGCACGAGGCCGGCAAGTACGCCCGGCTGGCGCTGGGCGGCAACCCGACCGCCACCGAGCTGATGTGGCTGCCCGACGACTGCTACGAGACGCGCACCGCGCTGGGCGACCGGCTGATCGGCATCCGGTCGGCGTTCCTCAGCGCGCCCCGGGTCCGCGACGCCTACCTCGGGTACGCCGCGCAGCAGTTCCGCAAGCTGGTGTCCCGGGGCGACGGGACGTTCTCGGCGGACACCCGGCGGCGGACCGCGAAGCACGCCCGGCACCTGGCCCGGCTGGTGCACCAGGGCCGGCTGCTCTACGCCACCGGCGTGCTGGAGATCCGGCTGGCCGACCCGGAGCGGTTCCGGGCGTTCGGGGAGCGGGTGGCCGGCGGGGAGCTGGCGGAGGCGCGGGACCTGCTCGCCGAGGCGGAACACGACTTCGACACGACGCGTACGCCGCTGCCGCAGCGGCCAGACGAGGCGACGGTGGAGCGCTGGCTGCTCGACGTGCGGGCCGCCCACCTGCCGCCGGTCGGGGCGGCCCACGGCTGACATCCCCGGCGGCCGGCGTCAGCCGTTGAGGAACCCCGAGATCCGCTCCCGCAGGTCGGCGCGTTCCGACCAGAGCACGCCCGGGCGGTCGTACACGTGGAGGGTGGCGCGGGGCAGGGCGGCCGCGAGCTGCTCTGCGACCTCGACCGGGTGCAGGTCGTCGCCCGCGCAGGCGAGCACCAGGGCCGGGGCGGTCACCGCGGCCAGCACCGCCCGGTCGCCCAGCGGGGCCTGGTCGGGCAGGTCGGCGAGGCCCGCCGCGAGGCCGTCGCGCAGCAGGTGGTCGAGCCGCTGCCGAAGGTACGCCCACCCGGCGGGCGTGTTGCGCACGGCGGGCGGCAGCTCGGCCGAGACGACGTCGGCGACGGCGGAGGCGTCCCCGCTCTCCACCGCCTCGATCAGGGCGGCGATCCGCTCCCGGGCGGCCGGGGTGCGGGGCTGGTCGAGCGCCGCCGGGAGGAAGAAGACCAGCCGGTCGAAGCGCTCCGGGCTCTCGGCGAGCAGCCGGCACAGCGCGCCCGCGCCGAGGCTCGCGCCGAACGCCCGGGTGGCGTTGGCGAGGTCGGCGACGGCCCGCAGGTCCCGGGCGAGGTCGAGGTAGCTCCACGGGCCGGGGGGCGCGTCGGAGCGGCCGTGCCCCCGGAACTGGAAGAAGACCTTGCGGCCGGCGACGCCGCTGCCGAAGGGGCGGGTGGTGGCGATGCCGTTGCCCAGCCCGTGCGCGAACACGGTGACAGGATCGCCGGCTCCGGTGACGAGCTGTTCGAGGCGTGCCCCGTGCGGGGTGGCGACCAGCTCGGTCTCCGGCTCGGGCAGAGCCGGCCGGCCCGTACGCGGGGCGCCCGGGCCGGGGCCCCAGGTCCGTGGCCCGCCGTCCGGCGGCGGTGGCCAGCGGAACCCTCTCACCAGGAGGATCCCCGGCCGTCGTGCAGGTCACGCAGCCCGACCCGGACGTCCAGCAGATAGATCAGGGCGGCGGCGATGCCGATCAGGCCGAAGATGTTCAGCACGTTGTTGGTCAGCAGCGTGAGCACCAGGCACACCGCGAGGATGGCGATCCATCCGCCCTTGGGCAGGGTGCCGATCGCGGCGAAGCCCTCGCCGCGCTGGGTGATCGCGTGCACGAGCGCCACCCCCTCGATGACGAGGGCGAACACCAGCAGCAGCATGGTGATCCAATACTGGACCTGGAAAGCGAAGATCGGCGCGGCGATGGCCATGCCGGCAAGCTTATGCCGACGACCCCGGATCCGTCCGCCAGGACGTCTCCGGGGTCGTGCGGCGTCTCTCCCGGGCTGGCCGCCCCGCCGGTCGCGGCGCGGGCCGCGGACCGGGGCGGGCCGGGAAGCGCGGGCCGCGGACCGGGGCGGGCCGGGAAACGCGGGCCGCGGACCGGGGCGGGCCGGGAAACGCGGGCCGCGGACCGGGGCGGGCCGGGAAACGCGGGCCGCGGCGGTCAACCCCGGTTTGCGCGGACCAGGTCGGCTACTCGGCGGCCGGGCGGGGCCGCCGGGTGGCCTTGGGCAGCTTGGCAGACGGGGTGTCGGTGGCCTCCGGGGTCGGGCCGTCGGTGGCCTCGGCCTTGGGGCCGGCACCGGTGCCGCCCCTGGCAGCGGTCTTCGCGCTGGCCTTGGCCCCGGCCGCCTTAGTCGCGCTGGCCTTGGTCGCGGTCGCCTTGGTCGCGCGGGTGCGCGGGGTCCGCGCGGCGGCCGGCTTGGCCTCGACGACCTCGGCCACGTCGGCCGGGGTCGGGACGTCGGCCTTCGCCGCCGGGGCGGGCGCGGCGGGGGCGGCCGGGGCCGGGTTCAGGTCGGCCTCGGTCGCCGCGATGTCGGCGTTGACGGTGTCGGCGGCCTCCAGCACGCCGGCGCCGACCACCCGCTCGCCACGGGCGACCAGCTCCGCGTACGCGGCCAGGGCCCGCTCCTGGGCGGCCTGCGCGCCGGCGACGACGACGGCCGCGTTCCGGGCGGCCAGCCCGCGCAGCCGGTCGAGGTCGGTCAGCTCGCGCAGCCGGTCGACGTCGGCGACCTCGCGCAGGCGGTTGACGTCGGCCGCCTCGCGCAGCCGGTTCAGCTCGGCCGGGACCGACCGTCCCCGCAGCTCGGCGGCGGTCTGGTTGGCCGTACGCAGCGTCTCGGTGGCCTTCTGGCGCAGCTCGAAGCCGGTCACGACGGCCTTGCCGCCCAGGTCGGCGGCGACCCTGCCGCTCAGGTCGGTGACCACGGTGGGCAGCTTGCGGAGCTGCTCCAGGGCCAGGTCGCCGGCACCGGCGGCGGCGTAGAGCGGGGCCGGGATGCGGTTGGTCTTCGGGCTCATGACTTCTCCTCCTCGACCGCGGCGGCGGTCTGCTCGGTCTCGACGGCGGTCGCCTTCTCGGCGGCCTTCCTCGCGGGCGTGCTGCTGGGCGGGGCGGGCGCCGGGCCGGCCTCGGTGACGGCGACCGACTCCAGGACCGCCTCGGTCGGGGTGCCCTCCGGCGTGGTGGGCCCGGTCGCGGCCGGGGTCAGCGTGCCCGGGGCCTCCGGGGCGAGCCCCGGCGCGGACGGGGCCGCCGGGTCCGCCGTGGTGGCCGGGGCCGTGGTGTGGGCTCCGGTGGCCGGGGCCGCTGTGGTGTTCGTGCCGGCCGGGCCGGCATCGGCGGCCTGGGCGGTGGCTTCGGTGCTGGCCTGCGCGGCTTCGGCGGCCTCGGTGGCGGCCGTCGCCTCGGCGAGCCGGCTGTTCTCCCGGCGGAACGTCTCGTAGATCTGGGTCAGGGACTGCTTCTGCGCCATCGTCAGGTCGGGATCGACCGCGATGGCGGCGAGCACGCCCTGACCCTCCTTGTCGTCGAGCAGGCCGGCCCGCAGGTACATCGCCGGGGTGGAGACCCGCAGCGCGCTGGCGAGCTGCTGGAGCACCTCGGCGCTGGGCTTGCGCAGGCCCCGCTCGATCTGGCTGAGGTACGGGTTGCTGACGCCCGCCTGCTCGGCGAGCTGCCGCAGCGAGATCTTCGCGTTGCGCCGCAGGTCACGGATGAACCCGCCGACGTCGGGTAGGTCCTTGGGAGTGGCCATGCCCCCACGCTAACCGGCCCCGCTAGCTGCTGCAAGCAAAACGCTAACCAGAGTTAGCAAGGTCTCACGCCCCTGGTCAGCGCCGCCCGACGTGAATCTGTTGCGCGCCGTGCGTCCGGTCCGTACCTTCCCCGAGGTGACGAAGATCGAGATCAACGGCGCGAAGCTCGCGTACGACGACACGGGTGACGGAACGCCCGTGCTCCTGCTGCACGCCGGCATCGCCGACCGGCGCATGTGGCGGGAACAGGTGCCCGCACTGGCCACCCGGCACCGCGTGATCACCGTCGACCTGCGCGGCTACGGCGACTCCGAGCTGCCCACCGACCCCTTCGCCCACCACGACGACGTGGTCGGCCTGCTGGACGCCCTGGGACTCCCCCGGGCCGCCCTCGTCGGGTGCTCCTTCGGCGGGGCCGTGGCACTGGACACCGCCCTCGCATACCCGGATCGGGTCGACGCACTCGCCCTGTTCGGCACGGCCGTCAGCGGCAGCGAGTGGTCCGACGAGGCCAACGACCTCTGGGACGACCTGGTGGGCGAAACGGACCCCGAGGACTTCGCGGCCACGGCGGCCGGCGAGGTGCGGTTCTGGGTGGTCGGCCCGGCCCGCCGCCCCGAGGACGTCGACCCGGAGCTGGTCCGGTTCGCCGAGGAGATGGACCGCCGGGCGCTCGCGGCCGAGCTGGCGCTCAGCGCCGTCGACGTGGCCGAACTCGACCCGCCCGCGATCGAGCGGCTCGGCGAGCTGCGCGTACCGGTGCTGGTGACCGCCGGGGCCGCCGACGTGCCGGACATCGGCCGGCTCGCCGACCGGATCGCCGCCGAGGTGCCGGGCGCGGTGCGGCTGCCGGACGTGCCGGACGCCGGGCACCTGCTCCCCCTGGAACGGCCGGACGCCGTCAACGACGCCCTGCTGGACTTCCTGCGATGAGGTGCAAGGAAGGGCCCCTTGTTAACAGGCGCCTGTTAACAAGGGGCCCTTCCTATCGCCGTCACCAGACCGGACGGACCGCCCCGACCGGGATCCCGCCGCCGAGCAGCGGCAGCTCGGCGTACTCGTCGAGCACGGGCGCCCGGACGCCCAGCCGGCGCAGCGCGGAGACCAGGACCGGCATCCGGGCTCGCGAAGCCCCGTCGTCGATCTTCAGAGCGACCGCGCCGACGCCGGGCAGCGCGGCGGCGATCACCCCCTCCGCGCCGATCTTCGCAAGCGCGCCGGGCAGGCCGCGCATCAGCCGGCTGTCCTCGGCCCAGGTGCCGCCGACCAGCTCCGGGTGCGCCCGCATGGCGTCCGCGACGGTCCGCTCGGGCGAGCCCGGCCCGGCGGAGACCAGCCGCAGGTACGCGCGGGCCAGCCCGGTCAGCGACACGGCCAGCACCGGCGCGCCGCAGCCGTCGACGCCGACCGCCGCCACCGGCTCCCCGGCGCACTCCTCGACGGCCGAGCTCAGCGCGCGCTGCAACGGGTGCTCCGGCTGCCGGTAGCCCGCCCGGGGCCAGCCGGCGGCCAGGCAGGTGAGCAGCATGCCGGTGTGCTTGCCGGAGCAGTTCATCCGGCCCCGGGTCGGCCCGCCGCCCGCGCGCAGCACCGCCTCCCGGGCCAGCTCGCCCATCGGCAGGTCGGGCGGGCAGCCCAGGTCGGACTCGTCCAGCCCGGCGCCGGCCAGCAGCGCGCCGACCCGGGCCACGTGGAACTCCTCCCCGGCGTGGCTGGCCGACACGATCGCCACGTCGGCCGGGTCGGTCAGCGGCAGCCCGGCGCGGAGCATGCCGACCGTCTGCATCGGCTTGCTGGCCGAGCGGGGGAAGACCGGGGACGCCACGTCCCCGGCGGCGGCGACCGTCGCGCCGGCCGCGTCGAGCACCACCACCGAGCCGCGGTGCAGCCCCTCCACGAACCCGGAACGGACCACCTCGGCCAGCGGCACGCCACCGGAGTAGGTCTTCGTCACACGGTGGACGGTACCGAGGGGCCGGCGGGCGGCGAAACGCGGGTGACCAGCACAGTCACCCGAGCCGCGACAGGGGCGACGGCTGGGCCGGGGCTTACCGGCGCGCGCCGCCCGCCCGGGGCCTAGCGGGGCGCGACGCCGAGCAGGGCGCGGGCCTCGGCGGTGGTCAGCGGCGGGCGCTGCGCGAGCTGGGCGAAGCCCACCGCCCGCGCGACGAGCTGCATGTTCGACTCGACCGGCCGGCCCTTCGCGTACGTCACCGTGTCCTCCATGCCGACCCGCAGGTGCCCGCCGGCCGACAGGGAGGCCAGCAGCACCGGGATGGTGCTGCGCCCGATGCCGGTGGCCGAGAACGTGGTGCCCTCCGGCAGGTCGCGCAGCGCCTGGTGGGCGGCGGCAAGCGTCGCCGTGGTGCCCGGCATGCCGCCCGGCACGCCCATCACGAAGTCGACGTGCACGTGCCCGCCGTGCGGCAGCCCGTGCCTGCCGAGGAGCCGTTGCAGGGCGGTCAGGTGGCCGAGGTCGAAGATCTCGTACTCGGGCACGATGCCGCGCTCCTGCATCCGGGTGTGCAGGTCGACGATGAACTCCCAGCGGTTGAGGAAGACGTCGTCGCCGAAGTTGAGCGTACCCATGGTGCAGGACGCCATGTCCGGCCCGGCGTCCAGGACGGCCAGCCGGTCGGCCTCCGGGTCGGTGACCGCGCCGCCGGTGGAGAGCTGCACGATCAGGTCGGTGCCCTCGCGCAGGGCCGCCACGGTCTCCCGCAGCCGCCCCTGGTCGAGCGTGGGCCGGGCCTCGTCGTCGCGGATGTGGACGTGGATCACGGCGGCGCCGAGCGCCTCGCACTCCTTGGCGGTCAGCAGCAGCTCGTCGAGGGTCACCGGCAGCGCCGAGACCTCCGCCTTGGCCGACTCCGCGCCGGTGGGGGCAACCGTGATCAACGTCCCTGTCGTCATGCCGGCGATCCTAGACGCCCGGCGGGGGCCCGGTCGATGGCGCGCGCTCCCCCAGCGGACGCGCCCGTCCGCCAGCCGGTCGCAACGCCGCGCGCCGCTCACTCCCCGCCCGCGCGCCGGCTGCGCTGCGACTGCGCGCCGGCTGCGGTGTTAGGAGGGGGCCCTTCCTATACAGAAAGCGTTAACAGGGGGCCCTTCCTTACTCGATGGCGGCGGCCGACTCGCCGACCAGCAGGCGGGCGTCGTCGGGGACGTTGCGCTTCAGCACCGCCAGCGCGACCTGGCCCAGCTCGTGGTGGAGCACCGCCGTGCCGACGAAGCCGACCGCCCGGCCGTCGAGGGTCACCGGCGTGCCGGCGGCCGGCAGCCGGTCGGTGGTCACCCCGTCCAGGTGCAGCAGGACGAGGCGACGCGGCGGCCGGCCCATGTTGTGCACCCGGGCCACCGTCTCCTGGCCCCGGTAGCAGCCCTTGTCCAGGTGCACCGCCGGGGCGATCAGGTCCACCTCGGCCGGGATGGTCCGGTGGTCGGTGTCCACCCCGACCCGGGCCCGCCGGGCGGCCACCCGGATCGCCTCGTACGCCCACAGCCCCACCGCCGGCACCCCGGCTGCGCGCAGCTCGGCGACGACCCGGTCCATGGCGGGGCGGGGCACCAGCAGGTCCACGCCCAGCGGGCCCCGGCGGGCCCACCCGCCGGCGGGCAGCGGCGCGACAGCGTAGCGGACGGTGGGGCGGGGCGGCAGCTCGCCGGCGCGGAACTTCGGGCCGGGCACCGCGACGGCGTCGGGCGCGGCCAGCCCGGTCACGCCCAGCGTGGCGAGCGCCCCGGTCGCCTCCGGCCCCACCAGCGAGAGCAGGGCGTGCTCGGCGGTGGCGTCGCGGGGCTCGACCTTGCTGAAGAACCGCATCTTCTCCAGGTACGTCAGCAGGCCCCCGGTGGCCCCGGGCTCGGTGTCGAGCCAGGTGGTGTCGCCGTCCTCGGCGACCATGGCGTGCTGCTCGACGTGGCCGTGTGGGGAGAGCACCAGCAGCTCGGTGCCCTCGCCCGCGGCCAGGGCGGCGAGGTGCTGGGTGGTGAGGGTGTGCAGCCAGCCGATGCGCTCCTCGCCGGGCACGGCGACGACGCCCCGGTGCGACCGGTCGACGAGGCCGACGGCGGTGTCGAGGACGCGCTGCTCCCGCAGCGGGTCGCCGTAGTGGGCGGCGACGGGCCGCACCCCGGCCGCCCGGTGCGCCGGCTCCGGCTGGTCCCGCGTCTCCTCGTCGATGGCGTCGGTGGCCACCGCGCCCGCGATGTCGATCATTGCCGCTCCCCGTCCTCGCCCCGGCCCGGAACGCCTTCGCCCACGGGCTCCTCCCCGCACCGGCCGCAGACGCCGAACAGCGCCACGTGCCCGATGTCCACCCGGAACCCGCGCTCGGCGACCAGCCGGTCGGCCAGCGGCCCGAGCAGCTCCGGGTCGATCTCGTCGATCGCGCCGCACTCGCGGCAGACCAGGTGGACGTGCTGGTGCTCGCCGGCCGCGTGGTAGGTGGGCGAGCCGTGCGACAGGTGGGTGTGGGTCACCAGGCCGAGGCGTTCCAGCAGCTCCAGCGTGCGGTAGATGGTGGTGATGTTGACCCCGGCGGCGACCTCGCGCACGGCGGTGTGCACCTGCTCCGGTGTGGCGTGCCCGAGATCCAGCACCGCCTGGAGGATCAGCTGCCGCTGCGCCGTCAGCCGCAGCCCACGGGCGCGGAGCACTTCCGCGAGGGATGACTCGGACACCGTCCGATCATAGTTCGGCCGCCGCGACGCGCCGGCCGCCACGGGGGGTACGCGACTAGGCTCACCGGTCGTGACGGAGGTGGCGGGCGGTACGGCGGCGGGCAGCGGGGCGCACGCGCGGGTCGCGGTGCTGGGGCGGGGCGTCGTGCCGGCCGGTGAGCCGGTGCTGCGCGGCGACGACCTGGGCGCGCTCCAGGGCGACGGGCTCTTCGAGACCATGCACGTGCGCGGCGGCCGGCCGTGGCTGCGCGACGAGCACCTGGCCCGGCTGGCGCGGGGGGCCGCCCGGATCGACCTGCCGCTGCCGCCCGCCGGGGTGCTGGCCGGGCTGCTGGAGGAGGTCTGCGCGGGCTGGCCGGTCGACGCGGAGGGCGCGCTGCGGCTGGTGTGCACGCGGGGGCCGGAGGGCGGCGGGCCGCCGTCGGCGCACGCCACGCTCGCCGGGGTGCCGACCGCCGCCCGGCAGGCTCGGCGCGGCGGGATCTCCGTGGCGACCCTGCCGCTGGGCGTGGCCGCCACCGCCCGCCCCGCCCTGGGCTGGCTGCCGGTCGGCGTCAAGTCGACGTCGTACGCGGTGAGCGCCGCCGCCCGCCGCTGGGCCGCCGGGCACGGCGTGGACGACGCGCTGTGGGTCTCCACCGACGGCTACGCCCTGGAGGGGCCGACCGCGAACGTCGTCTGGGTGGCCGGGCGCGCCCTGTGCACGGTGCCGGCCGACGCCACCGGCATCCTGCCCGGGGTGACCGCCGCCTGGCTGCTGGGGCACGCCGCCGAGCTGGGCCTGACCGCCGAGGAGCGCATGGTCACCCCGGCCGGGCTGCGCGCCGCCGACGGGGTGTGGCTCACCTCGTCCCTGCGTGGGCTGGCCCCGGTGCACACCCTGGACGGGGTGCGCCTGCCGCGCTCGGCGCACACCGACGCCGCCCAGGCCCTGCTGGCCCATCCCCGCTGAGGGCGCGCGGCGGCGGCCGGGCCGGGAGGCCGGGGCGGGCCGGGAGAACAGGCCGGGCCGGCAGCGCGGGTCAGCCGGCGACGCGGATCAGGCGGGCCGAGAGGTGCGGGGTCAGGGAGTGGCCCACGGCGGCCATGTCCTGCGCGTAGAGCAGAGCGCCCTCGACGATGCCGAAGAGGCGGTGGCCGGCGGTGACCTCCTTGGCCGTGGCGGTGCGCACCACGGCGTCGGTGACGAACTCGACCTGGGTGCCCTTGCGCTTGCCGATGTGCAGCTCCATCACGCCCGTCGGCACCGACATGAGGGCCTCCAGCTCGTCGGTGGCCCGGCCGTCGTCGCCGAGCACCGGACGCCACCAGCCGATCTCCCGGCCGCCGGGGCGCACCGGCCGGCTCTGCTCGTCGAGGATCCACGCCCGCGACTCGTAGTGCAGGAACGGCCGGCCGTCGTGGCTGATCCGGATCTCCTGGGCGAAGTCGAAGTCCTCGATCGTCGGGTAGCCGCCCCGGCCCCGGCCGCGCCACACCCCGACGTACGGCAGCAGGCCGTCCAGCGTCGGGTGGAGCTTCGGGCCGACGCGCAGGTCGTGGCTCTCCTCGTACGGGTACGGGTCGACCGGGGGCGCGTTCAGCCACGGCGGCTGGAGGGGGTTCTCGTCGCTCACCAGGTCACCAACGTCCTCTCGAAATGCGCACGGCAGCGTAGACCAGGCCACCGGCGAGCGCGCCCAGGCCGGCGACCAGCAGGCTGACGAACCCGATCTCGGTAACCATCCCGGCCATCCTATGCTGGGCCCCATGGCCCGCTCTCTCGTCGTCAAGGCGACCGCCGGGGCCGACGCCCCGGAGCGGTGCGCCCAGGCCTTCACCGTCGCCGCCACGGCCGCCGCCGCCGGGGTGGACGTGTCGCTCTGGCTGACCGGGGAATCGACCTGGTTCGCGCTGCCGGGGCGGGCGCAGCAGTTCGAGCTGCCGCACTCCGCGCCGCTGGGCGAGCTGCTGCACGTGATCCTGACGACGGGCCGGGTGACCGCCTGCACCCAGTGCGCGGCCCGGCGGGACATCGGCCCCGGCGACGTGCTGCCCGGGGTGCGGATCGCCGGGGCGGCGGTCTTCGTCGAGGAGGCGATGGCCGAGGGGGCGCGGGCACTCGTCTACTGAGTGTCGATAACCACCCGGTTCGTCCCCTGCGCTGCCTACGATCTCCCCTGTGACCGGGGAGACGACCGAGGCGACGGAGCGGTTCTTCGCGTCGCTGCCGGCGCGCGCCCCCGCCGTCCTGCGCGGCCCGGTGCGGGGCACGCTCCAGCTCCGGCTCACCACCGGCGACCACAGCGAGCACTGGCGGGTCGAGATGGCCCCCGGCTCGGCCCGGGTCACCCGGGGGACCGGGCCGGCGGACGCCTACTGGTTCGGCAGCGCCGACCTCTTCGCCCGGCTGGTCACGGGCCGGGCGCACGGCATCTCGTCGATGCTGCGCAACGAGAGCACGCTCGCCGGCGACGTGGTGCTCTACCTCGCCTTCCGGCGGTTCTTCCCGCAGCGGCCGGGCACCCGGGATCCCCGGGCGGTGGCCCGGGAGCAGACCGGGCGGCCGGGGTGAGGAAGCCGGCGTGAGGGGGCAGGTCAGCATCCTCGACGGCAACACCTTCCTGGTCAGCGACCGGCGGGGCGACATCGAGCCGGCGCAGGACTTCCCGACCGGGTTGTTCTCCTTCGACACGCGGTTCCTGTCGACCTGGGTGCTGACGGTCGACGGGGAGCGGCTGCATCCGCTCTCCGTCGACGACGCGTTCTCGTACCGCACCCGGTTCTTCCTGGTGCCCGGCGCGCCCTCGCACCACCTGGACGCGCAGGTGTCGGTGCTCCGCAGCCGGTCCATCGGCGGCAGCTTCGCCGAGGAGCTGACCGTCCTCAACCACTCCGGGCGCGAGGTCGAGTTCGTCGTCCGGGTCGACATGGGGGCCGACTTCGCCGACCTGTTCGAGATCAAGCAGACCCGGCGCAAGACAGGCCGGGCCACCGCCGCCCCGGGGGAGGACGAGCTGCGGTTCACCTACCGGCGCGAGGGTTTCCACCGGGAGACCGTGGTGGTCAGCAGCGCCACGGCGACCGTCGACCCGACGGGCATGACGTTCCGGGTGTGCGTCGAGCCGCACGGGGAGTGGACCACCCGGCTCGACGTGCAGACGGTGATCTACGGGGCCCGGGGCGAGGACGTCCGGGACAGCCTGCCGCTCGGCGCGCACCGGTCCATCGCCGACATCCAGGCCGAGCACGAGGAGGTCGTCGCGCGGGCGCCGAAGCTCGGCTGCGACTGCGAGCCGCTGGCCGGGGCGTACCTGCGGAGCCTGAACGACCTGGCGGCCCTGCGCTACGAGTCGATCGCCCTCGGGGTGCGGCTGATGGCCGCCGGGCTGCCCTGGTTCATGACCCTGTTCGGTCGGGACAGCATCTTCACCTCGCTTCAGGTGCTGCCGTTCCTGCCGGACCTGGTGCCGCCGACGATCACCATGCTGGCCGGTCTCCAGGGGTTCCGGATCGACGACTTCCGCGACGAGGAGCCCGGCAAGATCCTGCACGAGCTGCGGTACGGCGAGACGGCCGGGTTCGAGGAGCAGCCGCACTCGCCGTACTACGGCTCCGCCGACTCGACGCCCCTGTTCGTGATCCTGCTCGACGAGTACGAGCGGTGGACGGGCGACACCGGGCTGGTGCGGCAGCTGGAGGCCGCGGCCCGGGGCGCGCTGGAGTGGATCGACACGTACGGCGACCTGCTGGGCACCGGGTACGTCTGGTACCGGACCCGCAACCCGGCGACGGGGTTGGCGAACCAGTGCTGGAAGGACTCCTGGGACGCGATCTCCTACGCCGACGGCCGGCTGCCGGGCTTCCCCCGGGCCACCTGCGAGACCCAGGGGTACGCGTACGACGCGAAGCTGCGCGGGGCGCGGCTGGCCCGCGAGGTCTGGCACGATCCCGCGTACGCGGAGCGGCTGGAGCGGGAGGCGGCAGAGCTGAAGGAGCGGTTCAACCGGGACTTCTGGCTGCCCGACCGCGGGTTCTACGCGCTGGCGCTGGACCAGGACGGACAGCCCGTCGACGCCCTGTCGTCGAACATCGGCCACCTGCTGTGGAGCGGGATCGTCGACGCCGACAAGGCCGGGCCGGTCGCCGCGCACCTGCTCGGGCCCCGGCTGTTCTCCGGCTGGGGCGTGCGTACGCTCGCCGACGACCAGGGCCGCTACAACCCGATCGGCTACCACGTCGGCACGGTCTGGCCGTTCGACAACTCGATCATCGCGTGGGGCCTGTGGCGGTACGGCTTCCGCGAGGAGGCCGGCCGGATCTGCGAGGGCATCCTGTCGGCGTCCCGGCACTTCGGCGGGCGGCTGCCGGAGGCGTTCGCCGGCTACGAGCGGGACCTCACCGACTATCCGGTGGAGTATCCGACGGCGTGCAGCCCGCAGGCGTGGTCGGCCGGCACCCCGCTGCTGCTGCTGCGGGTGATGCTCGGCTTGGAGCCGCAGGGCGAGCACCTGATCATCGATCCGGCGGTGCCGGAGGGCATGGGCCGGGTGGAGCTGCTCGACATCCCCGGCCGGTGGGGGCTGGTCGACGCGCTGGGCCGCAGCCGCACCGCGAGCGACCCGGTGCGCCGCTGAGCCCTGCCGGGCCTGCCGCCCCGGGCGCTCAGCGGCAGGACGTGGTGGCGCTGAGGTCGCCGCCGGTCAGGGCCACCGTGACCCCGCCGGCACGGTAGGCGTACCCCTCGGGGGTGTCGAACAGGACCGCGCGGCCGGCGGCCGGGGCGAGCGCGGTGGCCGGCGCGGCCGGGACGGGGTCGAGGGTGACGCGGGCGGTGCGGGCCTGGCGGTCGCCGCCGGGGCACGGCGCGGCGAGCAGCTCGGGGGCCGGGCCGGCGGGGGCGGACAGCGCCCGCCGGGCGGCGGCGAGCGCGTCGGCCTCCGGGCCGCCCTGCGCGGACGGCGGGCGGTAGCCGTCGCCGACGGGCCGGCACCCGGTGCGGACGGTCAGCCGGAGCCGGCCGTCGCCGGCCGGGCGGCCCTCGACCAGCACGAACTCCCCCGCGTCGGCCCGCAGGCGGGGGCCGTCGCCGGTCACCCGGACCCCGGCCTCCCAGCCGGTCGGCAGCCGGTCGGCGAGCTCGGTGAGCACCGCGCGCGGGTCGGCGGCGGGATCGAGGATCTCCACGCCGCGCTCCAGGGTCGCGCCGTCGAGCAGGGGGGTCACCCGGCAGCCGGGCTCCGTCCGGGCCGGCGTGAGCGCGACGGCCCGGTCGCCGGCCGCCGCGACCAGCTCGCCCACCGCGCGGTCGACCACCGGCCCGGCCTGGGCCAGGCTGCGCTGCTCGCGGACCGTCGGCCCGTCGTCGCGGACCGAGACCCAGGTGAGCACGCCGAGCAGCACCGCCCAGGCCACGGTCGCCACGAGCAGCCAACGGGACCGGCGGGCCGGCGGCGTCGGCTCTCCGTTTCCGCCGGGACCGGTCGGCGGGGCGTATCCGGCGGGGGCAGCACCACTCACCCGCTCATCGTGTCACGCGGGGCCGAACGCCCGGTCGGCGCGCGGCGCATCGTGCCCCTGACCGGCGGCGACTCCACCGGGCGGGGCCGGCGGGTCGGCCGAACGGCCAGAACCCGGGCCGGCATTTGGCGACCGCCGGAAGAACACGTAGCGTTACCGCAGCGCCGCAACGTGAGCGGCCTTCGCATACCCTCTCACCTGCGAAATGGGCCTCATGCGGGAAGCTTTCCTGATCTCCACGATTACTCTCGGTGGGATCGTTCTGTTCCTCCTCGTGGCCGCGTTCGGCTACGGCTTCCTCCGCCCCGAGCGGGTCACCCGGCACGGCGAGCGCCCCGAGTTCCCCCGGTACCGGCCGGTCGCCCCCGACGAGGTGGCCATCATGATCGCCTGCCGGAACGGGGCGGCGACGATCGCCGGGGCGGTGCGGGCCGCCCGCGCCACCGGCGCCCGGGTCTACGTGGTCTCCGACGCCTCCACCGACGCCACCGCGCGGGAGGCCGCCGAGGCCGGCGCCGAGGTGCTGGAGCTCACGGAGAACGTCGGCAAGCCCGCCGCCCTGCACGCCGGGTACGTCCGGTTCGGGCTCGGCACGGCGTACCGGGCCGTCGCCATCCTCGACGACGACGTGCTGGTCGCGCCCGACTTCGTCACCGCCGCGCTGGCGCACCTCACCGACCGGGTGGCGATCGTCGTCGGGCACAACGTCACCTGGTGGCCGCCGGAGCGGCGGTGGAACCCGTGGCTGGCCAAGCGCGCCTACAGCTACTGGAACTACCAGGCCGTCGTACGCCGCATCCAGAGCCACTTCAACGTCATGAACTGCATCTCCGGCTCGAACTCGATCTACCGCACGGAGCTGCTCGACGTGCTGCTGCCGCAGCAGCCGCCGTACATCGTCGACGACACGTACTGGGTGCTGGAGACGCACCGCCGGGGCCTGGGCCGCGTCGTGTACGCCCCCCGCGCCACCGCGCTGCTACAGGACCCGACGAACGGCCGGGACTGGTACAAGCAGAACCTGCGCTGGCTGTGGGGCACCTTCCAGGGCATCATCGGGCACTCCGTCGGCCGCCGGAACACCCGCTTCGACTACGCGTACGTGCTGCTCATGGCGCACTGGCTGCTCTACGTGCTCGGCGCGCCGCTCACGCTGTGGCTGCTCGCCACCGCCGGACCCGGCCTCGGCACGGGCCTGCTGCTCCTGCTCGCCGGCCAGGGGCTCTGGGTCGCGCTCGCCGCCTGGCGGCTGCGCCGCCCCCGCCTGCTGCTGTTCCTGCCGACGATCGTGCTGGCCGACCTGCTGTACCGGGTGATCCTGGTGCACGCCCTGGTCAAGGCCATCCGCCAGCCAACGGTGGACCGGTGCGTGTGGGCCTCCCCCACCCGCCTCGCCGTCCCCGCCGCCACGGACGCGTGAGGGAGGTGAACATGTCCGCGAGCCAGGATCTGCCGGTGACGGGCGCCTCCACGGCGGCCGTCGGCCTGATCGGCGCACTCGCCCTCGGCGTCGGCGCGCTGCTGGTGACGGTGGCCCAGTGGGGCGCCAAGCTCCGCCGCCGAGGCAACTGACCCCTCCCCGCCCCCCACCCCGACTCCCCTCCCCGCCTCCCCTCCCCCGCTCCCCCGCTCCCCCGCTCTCCCGCTCCCCGCGATCTTGCAGTTTCGGCCCCCGCATAAGCAGCAAAAGGGACAAAGTTGGGGCCCAAAGTGCAAGATCGGCGCAGGCGGGGGTGACGGGGGTGGCAGGGACGCGGGTGGGGGTGGGGAGGTGGGTGGGGGTGGGGATGTGGGTGGGGTGGGGAGGCGGGTGGGAGGGTGTGCGGATGACGCCACCCGATGCCAAGGCCGACCTGCACCAGTACCTGCGTGACGCCCGCGAGGCCCTGCTGTGGAAGCTCGACGGGCTCTCGGAGTACGACATCCGCCGGCCCGTGACCCCGACCGGCACCAACCTGCTGGGGCTGGTCAAGCACCTGGCCGGCGTCGAGTTCGGCTACTTCGGGCCGACCTTCGGCCGCCCGTACGACGAGCCGATGCCCTGGCTCGACTCCGACACCGACCCCAACGCGGACCCTAATGCCGACATGTGGGCGACCGCCGACGAGCCCCGCGCGCAGATCGTCGCGCTCTACCGCCGGGCCTGGGCACACGCCGACGCGACGATCGAGGCCCTGCCGCTCGACGCGATCGGCACCGTGCCCTGGTGGCCGGCCGGTCGCAATGAGCTGACCTTGCACCGCATCCTGGTGCACGTGACTGCCGAGAGCCACCGGCACGCCGGGCACGCGGACATCGTCCGGGAAACGATCGACGGCACCGCAGGGCTGCTGCGGGACATCGACAACCTGCCGTACGCCGAGGCGAGCCGATGGGCGGAGCACCGCGCCCGGGTGCAGCGGGCCGCCGAACAGGCGTCGGACGGGTAAGCGCCCTTCGCCGCCCGCTCGGGGCGTCCGTTCGGGGCGTCCGTTCGGGGCGTCCGTTCGGGCGCACCCGGCCGGGGTCCAAGATCGCGCCCGACCAGGCAACGAGATCGCGCTCGATCAGGGAAAGAGTGGTATCGCCCCGGAGGGAGGCCACTCGATCCCTGATCGAGCACGATCATGCCCGCCCCTACCCCGCCCAGTCTCGCCCCGCCCGCCCCGGCTGCGCCTGGCGGCGCGGGAACAGGAGAACTCGGAAGTTTGTGGCCCCTCTGAGGGCTGTTCAGTCCCATGAGATCTGTCAGTGTTGAAGTCCCGATACATGTGTCAGTTGGTAGGGATCTTGGGCGGGCTGGTACATGGTGCCTGGCATGGCTTCTCGGCGGCATGTCATGAACCTGCTCGATGCCCAGCTGGCTGCGGGGGTGCGGATCAACGTGGCCGAGTTCGCGCGTGAGCATGGCGTGTCCGTCCGTACCGTGTACCGGCATCAGGCGCGGATCCGGGACGAGGGCGAATGGCATGAGCGGTCCCGGCGGCCGCACACCTGTCCACGGGTGACGCCGCCGGACCTGGACGCCTGGATCTGCAAACTACGCGCCGAACTCGGCCCGGACAACGGGGCCGATGTCATCCGCGACGCCCTGATCGAGGTGCACGCCGCTACCGGCCCGGCGTGGCGGGCGCCCTCCAGGTCGACGATCAACCGGGTCCTGGCCCGGCATGACCTGCTCGAACGGAACCCAGCGAAACGGCCGCGCAGCTCGTTTCGCAGGTTCGCCTACGCCCGGCCCCGTGGCTGCTACCAGATCGACGCCACGAACGTCCAGCTCGCCGACGGCACCCCCGCCACGGCGTCTGCCTCGCGGCACGGCTCGGGCCGGCCACCCCTGGTGCGGGGCGACCGGCCCGAGCCGATGCGCATGCGATGCCGAGATGTTAGGAGGGGACCCTTCCTATACAGAAAGCGTTAACAGGGGGCCCTTCCTTGCACCTCAGGGCGCTACGGTGACCGTTACCTCGTTGATGCCGCGCGCGGCGGTCACGGCGGTTTCGCCGTTGCCGTGCCGGGACAGCGCCCGCAGCGTCCAGGTGCCCGGGGCGGCGAAGAACCGGAACTGGCCGGCCGGGGAGGTGACCACCTCGGCGGTGAACTCACCGGTCGAGTCGAGCAGCCGGACGTACGCGCCCGCGACGGTGTCGCCCGCCTCGGACCGGACGGCGCCGGTGATGACGGTCTCCTTCTCCAGGTCCAGGCTCGCCGGCAGCGGGGCGGCCTGGTCGGGCGCGGCGCACCCGGCAGCGGTAGGAGCGGTGGGAGCAGTCATGGCTCAGGCCTCCCCGGGCTCGTCGCCGAGCGCGACCGGCACGCCGACCAGCGAGCCGTACTCGGTCCAGGATCCGTCGTAGTTCTTCACGTTGGCGTGGCCGAGCAGCTCCTGGAGCACGAACCAGGTGTGCGAGGAGCGCTCGCCGATCCGGCAGTAGGCGATGGTCTCCTTGCTGTCGTCCAGCCCGGCCGCGGCGTAGATCTTGCGCAGCTCGTCGTCGGACTTGAAGGTGCCGTCCTCGTTCGCCGCCTTGGACCACGGCACGCTGATCGCGGTGGGGATGTGACCGGCGCGCTGCGCCTGCTCCTGCGGGAGGTGGGCGGGGGCGAGCAGCCGGCCGGCGAACTCGTCGGGGCTGCGCACGTCGACCAGGTTCTTGGTGCCGATCGCGGCGACGACCTCGTCGCGGAAGGCGCGGATCGAGGTGTCCGGCTCCTGCGCGACGTACTGGGTGGCCGGGCGGGTCACCGCGTCGGTCACCAGCGGGCGGGCGTCCAGCTCCCACTTCTTGCGGCCGCCGTCGAGCAGCTTGACGTCGCGGTGGCCGTAGAGCTTGAAGTACCAGTACGCGTACGCGGCGAACCAGTTGTTGTTGCCGCCGTAGAGGACGACGACGTCGTCGTTGGAGATGCCGCGCTCGGAGAGCAGCGCCTCGAACTGGGACTTGTTGACGAAGTCCCGGCGGACCGGGTCCTGGAGGTCGGTGCGCCAGTCGAGCTTGATCGCGCCGGCGATGTGGCCGGTGTCGTAGGCCGAGGTGTCTTCGTCGACCTCGACGAAGACGACGCCCGGGGCGTCGATGTTCTTCTCGGCCCACTCGGCCGAGACGAGTGCGGTGTCGCGACTCATCAGATCACTCCCTGGTGAGGTGGATGGTGAGCCTGCGCGAGGACGAAGTCTGTAGCTGTCGCACCACGCGCGGGACCCAGAGAAAGGACGGGATCACGGGTTCGTGCGACGGCGCCGCTGCCGGGCGTTCAGGGGGAAGAACCGGGAGGGTACGCAGACCCTGTGGCCGGTGGCCGCCGTCAGGCGGCCGAGGACAGCCCCGCCGTCAGATGACGGGGCGACACAGGCAGGTGGCCACGCGGCACAGGTCGACCGCGCGCCGTTTGGTGAGGAGCGTCCCCATGAGCAGGGACACTACCAGCCATCCCGGGGAACGCCACCGCCCCGACCAGCATCCGGGACGCCCGTCCCGACGGACAGTCGCCGGACGGGCGCTCACCGTGCGGACGGGCGCGGGCGGTCAGCCGGCCGAGTTGATCGGGACGTCCTTGGCGGCGGCGGTCACCGCCAGGCCCTGCGGCAGCGGCCTGACCTCGCGCACCGCGAGCTGGAACGGCAGGTCGGGCAGGGGGACGTCGATCGAGATGTCCTTGGCGTAGTTGCTCAGCAGGGTGCGGGCCAGCGGGATGTTCGGCAGCCCCTCGGCGTCGACGTCGTTGAAGCGCAGCGAGATCGCGCCCTCCTTGCCGACGGTCACGTCGGCGGTCCCGGTGAGCGTCAGCTTCTGCCCGAGGATGTCGACGGGGGCGGTGACGGCGAGCCGGCCGTCGCGCTGGCCGAGGGTCAGGCCGGGCCGGTCGAGGAGCGCGGCCAGGCTCTCGTACGTGATGGTGCCGGTCCCGTCGACGGTCTCGGCGACCACGTCGCCCTGCTGGGTGCGCAGGGTCTCCAGGGAGGCCCGCACGTTGCGGGCGTCGACGTCCAGCTCGGGCAGGGCGACCGCGTCGCCGTTCACCGAGCCCCGCACGTCGCGCAGCCGGATGGAGATCCGTTCGTACCTGCCGTCGAGCACCTGGGTGAGGAACGGGAAGCCGCCGACCTCGACCTCGGGCGGCGAGGACTGGGCGCCCTGCTTGGTGATCTGCTGGCTGACCTGGTCGGTGATGGCCCGCTCGGCCACCCCGGCGGCCACCCGGTCGGCGGCCACCAGCAGCCCGCCCAGGATCAGCAGCAGGACCACCAGCGTGATGAGCACCTTGCGCCCGCGTCGCCGGGGACGTTCCTCGTACGCCGGGTGGGCCGTCGCCACGCCGCCTCCTTCTGTCGTGCCGGCGCGCCCCTGGCACCGGTGCCGCCCGAGCGGCGCCCCGGAGAGTACCCGAAGCGGGAAAGCGCCAACCGTCCGTCGCGCCGCACGGCCCGTTCGGCCGACCCTCGGCCCGCCGCAGGGGCGGTCAGAGGAACAGCACGCACATGGCGTACGCCGCCGGGGCGGCCAGGGCGAAGCCGCCGAGCGGGCCCTGCATGTGCCGGGCGACCCACATCGTCGGCGGCTCGCCGGCCATCAGCCGCCCCGCCTCCGCGTATCCGACGGCGAGGTCGGCGAGCACGGCGGTGGCGGCGGTGACCAGGCCGATCACCGCTCCGCTGGTCGGGGTGAAGCTGACCAGGAAGCTGCCGAGGACGGCGCTGGCGAGGGTGCCGACCATCGCGCCGATCACGACGCCGGCCGCTCCCCGGGGCACCTGCGGGGCGAGCCGGGGCCAGGGCAGCACCGCGTCGGTGATCCGGGCCACGGTCAGCGCGACGCCGGTGGCGGTGAGGCAGACGGTGATCGCCTGGGTGCCCGCCGGGATCCGGCTGAGCACGATCAGCGTGGCGAACGCGACCACGCCCACCACGATCAGCAGCGTGGTGCCGAGCGAGTCGGTGACCCGGACCCGGTCGACCCGGCGGACCAGCTGCCCGAGCACGCCGAGCAGGAAGCCTCCGGCGGCCAGGTAGCCCAGCGGGGCGAGGCCGGCGACGTCGGACCGCACGGCGGCGACGTCGGCGGCGGCGGCCACCACGGCGCTGGTGACCGCCACCAGCAGCAACGCGGGCGGGCGCATGGCCATCGTCCAGGCCAGCACGAAGATCAGTTGTACGCCGAAGATGATGAGCGCGAAGGGCAGCCGGTGCCCGGGCCCGGCGGTCTGCGCGCCGAGCACCAGGCCGACGCCGAGCAGCGCGGCGAACCCGGCGACGGTCAGGGCGAGCGGCCGGCGCACCTCGACCGGCTCGATCTCCTCCTCTTCCAGCTCCTCGACGGCCTCGTCGTCGGGCCGCCGGGCGGGCTCGCCGCCCCGGCGCAGCCGACGGGGCCGCCCGCGGCGTGCCGGAGGGGCGTCGTCGTCGACGTCCGGGCCGGTGCGCGGGACCGGTGGGTGCGCACGACCGGCCGGCCCAGGGTGGCCGTCGTCGGCCCACGGGTCCCGGCCGGCCTCGGAGGAGGTCGAGGGAAACACGCCCTGATCGTGCCAGACCGGGGTGTCGGATCGGTGGCCACGGTTTCCGTGACGTTAAAACCTGTGGCGCGTTCGTGGGCAAGGCCGACAAACGGGAAACGACCTGGAGGCACGGACGGAGCGATCGGTTACGCTCAAGCCGTTACCCGCCCGTCAGCGACGCCGGGACCCACGCAAGTTCTCAGCGCACCCCGCCTCAGGGTGCCGCTGGTCGCGCGCGGCCGTGAGGGCCGCCGGGACGGAGGTGATCGTGTGGAGATCCTGCTGCTGGTGACCGCGCGCGCAGGTGAACCATCGGTGGTGCTGCCGGCGCTCGACCTGCTGCCACACTCGGTGCGCACCGCGCCCCGCGACGTCCGCACGCTGGTTGCCGGTCCAAGCCCCGACGCCGTCCTCGTGGACGCGCGCTCGGAGCTGAGCGAAGCCCGGGCCACCTGTCGGATGCTGCACGCCACCGGGCTCGGGGTGCCGCTGGTCGCGGTGGTCACCGAGGCCGGGCTGATCGCGCTGAACGCGGACTGGGGCGTCGACGACGTCATCCTCGCCAGCGCCGGTCCGGCCGAGGTGGAGGCGCGGCTGCGGCTGGCGGTCGGCCGGTTGAGCAACGCCACGTCCGGTGCGGGCGGCTCGATCCGGGCCGGCGAGCTGAGCATCGACCCCGACACGTACGCCGCGAAGCTCAAGGGCCGGCCGCTCGACCTGACGTACAAGGAGTTCGAACTGTTGAAGTTCCTGGCCCAGCACCCGGGTCGGGTCTTCACCCGGGACCAGCTGCTGCGCGAGGTCTGGGGCTACGACTACTTCGGCGGCACCCGCACCGTGGACGTGCACGTGCGGCGGCTGCGGGCGAAGCTCGGCTCGGAGTACGAGTCGATGATCGGCACCGTGCGCCAGGTCGGCTACAAGTTCGTCGTGCCGCCGTCGCGGTCGCTGCCCGAGTCGGAGCACGCCCCGATCCCGGTCTGACCGGCCCCGGTCCCCGCCCGGCCCGGCACCGACGGTCCGTCCCCCTGTCCCCGGCTGATCCGCCCCGTTCCGGCTGATCCGCCGGGGACGGTCGACGTCGCCGAGTTTCCGGTTTGCCCCTTTTGCTCCACTAGCCAGTTTTATCCTGACTGGCGAAGTGGCCGAGGAAAGGGGCGACGGTGCGTGCGATGACCACGGGGGCGACGAGGGGCCGACCCCCGCGACCGAGCGGCGGCGACCACTGATGCGCGTCGACGCGACCGGGCGGTTCGTGGCGCTCGCCACCCTGGTGGTGGTCTCCCTGCTCGGCTCCGCGTACGCGCTGGGCCGCAGCATGGTGCCCGGCCCGGCCCGGCAGACCACCGGGGTCAGCGCGAGCGCGGACGACCCGAGCTTCGCCGACCAGCCGGCGCAGGGTGACCCCGGCCGGGGCGGGGCGCCGCCCTCCGCCACCGACGGACCCGGCGCGCCCACCGAATCCGGCCAGGACGGCCAGGACGGCGGGACCGCCCAGCCGCCGGAGACCGGGGGCGACGGCCTGTTCGGCGCCCGGGTCACCACCGGGTCGGCGCAGGTGGCGCTGACCTTCGACGACGGGCCGGACCCGCAGTACACACCGCAGGTCCTGGCGTTGCTGCGGGAGCACGGCGTCAAGGCCACCTTCTGTGTGGTCGGCGAGAACGCGCAGCGCCACCCCGACCTGATCCAGGCGATCGTGGCCGACGGCCACACCCTGTGCAACCACTCCTGGCACCACGACGAGCTGCTCGGCAAGCGGTCGACCGACGTCATCCGGGCCGACCTGCTGCGCACCAACGCGGCGATCCGGGCCGCCGTGCCCGACGCCGAGATCGCCTACTACCGCCAGCCGGGCGGGGCGTGGACCTACCCGGTGGTGTCGGTGGCCGAGGAGCTGGGGCTGATCCCCCTGCACTGGACCGTCGACCCGTCGGACTGGCGGGCCCCGGGGGCGACCCGGATCGTCCGCGACGTCTCCGCCGAGGCGCAGCCGGGCTCGATCGTGCTGCTGCACGACGCGGGCGGCAACCGGCAGGGCACGGTGGACGCGCTGCGCAGCCTCCTGCCGGACCTGGCGGCCCGGTTCCGGCTGGAGGCCCTGCCCACCGGCAGCGCCTGAGCCGGGGCCGCCCGGGCCGGGCATCACCTGGCGTCGGCCCCCGTCCAGCGGCGCCCGGGCCAACGGCCCCGCCCGGGCGGCGGTCCCGCTACCGTTGGTCGGATGAGCAGCGCCGAGCCGACGACCGACCGGGTGACCCGGGCCGACCTGCTGACCCCGGGCGAGGTGGCCGAGGTGCTGGCCCTGGCCCGCGCGGCGGGCGACGCCGACGGGGCCGACCCGTTCGACGAGCACACGCTGCTGCGGCTGCGCGACCCGCACGCCCCGGCGGTGCACCTCACGGCCCGTGCGCCCGGCGGCGCCCTGACCGGGTACGCGCACCTGGACACCACCGACCCGGCCGGCGGCGTCGGCGTGGAGCTGGCCGTGCACCCCGCGCACCGGCGGCGGGGCACCGGCCGGGCGCTGGCCCGGGAGGCCCTCGCGGCCGCCACCGGGCCGGTACGCGCCTGGGCGCACGGCGACCACCCGTCCGCCGCCGCGCTCGGCGTCGACCTCGGCCTCACCCGGGCCCGGGTCCTCTGGCAACTGCGCCGGCCGCTGGCCGACCCGCCGCCCGAGCCGCGCCTGCCCGACGGGGTGGCGCTGCGCGCGTTCGTGCCGGGGCAGGACGACGCGGACTGGCTCGCGCTCAACGCCCGGGCCTTCGCCAGCCACCCGGAGCAGGGCCGCTGGACGGCGGACGACCTGCGGGTACGCCTCGCCGAGCCGTGGTTCGACCCGGCCGGCTTCCTGCTCGCCGTCGCCACGGACACCGGCCGGCTGCTCGGCTTCCACTGGACGAAGGTGCACACCCGGCCGGGCGCGGCCGGCATCGGCGAGGTCTACGTGCTCGGGGTCGACCCGGCCGCGCACGGCGGCGGGCTCGGCCGGGCGCTCACCTCGGCCGGGCTGGCGTACCTGCGTCGGCGGGGGCTGGACCGGGTGATGCTCTACGTGGACGAGTCGAACGCCGGTGCGGTCGCCCTCTACGAGCGGGCCGGCTTCGCCCGCTGGTCCGCGCACGTCAACTACCACCTCGGCTGACGGCCCCGCCCCGGCACCCACACCGGCAATCCGTCGCGTCACGGAGGCGTCACGGCACGGCCTCGGCGCGATAACAGCTGCCCGGATATATCGCATTAATAGCGATAGTCGGCCGCGAGTTCACGAAATGGACAACCCTTCCTCAGCCTGCGGCAACCCGCCCGGCCGCACCTGTTCACTCCTCGTTCACTTGCGACCGGCGATCCGGCTACCTGGCCCTCCTAACTTTCAGTTCAGCCGGGTCACGCCGGCCCTCCCCCGGGCCACCCAGCCGGGAACGGCCCGTCCAGACGTGAAGGGAAACCCCTCAGGTGAAGCTCCAGCGGCACGGCACTATCGCCTGCCTCGCTCTTACTGCGGTGCTCGGTCTCAGTGCATGCGGCTCGGACAACAACGAGCCCGCCAGCGGCGCCTCCGCGTCCGGTTCGGCCGCCGCGGCCGACTGCGCCACCGGCACCCTGAACGCGCAGGGCTCGTCGGCCCAGAAGAACGCCATGGCCGAGTGGATCAAGGCTTACCAGCAGAAGTGCGCCGGCAGCACGATCAACTACGAGCCGTCCGGCTCGGGCGCGGGCATCCAGGCGTTCATCGCCGGCACCGCCGACTTCGCCGGCTCCGACTCGGCGCTCAAGCCCGAGGAGCAGCCGCAGGCCGACGCCAAGTGCACCGGCGGCCAGGCCATCCACCTGCCGATGGTGATCGGCCCGGTCGCCGTCGCCTACAACGTCAGCGGCGTGGACAACCTCCAGCTCAAGCCGGCCACCCTCGCGAAGATCTTCGCGGGCAAGGTCACCAAGTGGGACGACCCGGCGATCAAGGCCGACAACCCGGACGCCAAGCTGCCGTCGACCACCATCCAGACGGTGCACCGCTCCGACGAGTCCGGCACCACCGACAACTTCACCAAGTTCCTCGCCAAGACCTCGGCCGCGGACTGGACCTTCGAGAACGCCAAGGCGTGGAAGGCCCCGGGCGGCACCGGCGCGAAGGGCTCCGACGGCGTGGCCAGCTCCGTCAAGGGCGCCGACGGCTCGATCGGCTACATGGAGTGGTCCTTCGCCGAGAACGCCGGCCTGAAGATGGCCAAGATCGGTAACGGGGCGGGCGAGTTCGCCGAGCTGACCGCCGAGAACGCGGGCAAGACCATCGCCGGGGCCAAGATCGAGGGCCAGGGCGACGACCTGAAGATGTCGGTCGACTACGCCACCAAGGAGGCCGGGGCGTACCCGATCGTCCTGGTGACCTACGAGATCGTCTGCAGCAAGGGCATCGCCGCCGACAAGCTGCCGCTGGTCAAGGGCCTCCTGGGCCACGCCGCCAGCGCCCAGGGCCAGACCGAGCTGACCGAGCTGGGCTACGCCCCGCTGCCGGACTCGGTCCGCACCAAGGTCGAGGCCGCGGTCAAGAACCTCTCCTGACCGCGACCGACACCACCACCTCCCTCAACTCGAAGCGAGCGAGCAGATGGGTGAAACCCCTCCCCGCTCGGCCGACGCCGGCACCGGCGGGATCCGCGTGGCCTCGGGCCACGGGCGACCCGCCGGTGCCTCGGCGCGTGTGGCCGAGGCACCAGTCAGCACCCGTACCCCCGGCGGGGGCGGCCTCGGCGGCGGCGGTGGCCTGCCCCGGGCGCGGGCCTTCGGCGCGGAACGCGCCTTCCGCGGCCTGACCCTGGCCGCCGGCGCCGCCGTCCTGGTGATCATCGCCGCCATCGCGGTCTTCCTGATCGCCAAGGCGGTGCCGGCCCTGCGCGCCAACACCGCGAACTTCTGGACGTACGAGGGCTGGTCGCCCAACGACACCGCCCCGAAGTTCGGCATCGGCACGCTCGCCTTCGGCACGGTGCTCAGCTCCGCGCTGGCGCTGCTGATCGCGGTGCCGGTGGCGCTGGGCATCGCGCTCTACCTGTCCCACTACGCGCCGCGCCGGCTCGGCACCGCGCTGGGCTTCCTCATCGACCTGCTGGCCGCCGTGCCGAGCGTGGTCTTCGGGCTCTGGGGGCGGGACATCTTCGTCAACCCGGTGCGGGACTTCTCGGTCTGGCTGAACACCTACTTCGGCTGGATCCCGATCTTCGGCGGCGACGGCCCGTTCGGTAAGTCGATCATGCTCGGCGCGCTGGTGCTGGCGATCATGGTGCTGCCGATCGTCACCTCGCTCTCCCGCGAGGTGTTCCTCCAGACCCCGACCGCCAACGAGGAGGCGGCCCTCGCGCTCGGCGCGACCCGGTGGGAGATGATCCGCACCGCCGTCCTCCCGTACGGCCGCCCCGGCATCATCGCCGCCGTGATGCTCGGCCTCGGCCGCGCGCTCGGCGAGACCATCGCGCTGGCGATGACCCTCGGCATCACCTTCGGCATCTCGTTCAACCTGATCGAGAACGGCGGCAACACCATCGCCGCCAACATCGCCAACGCGTTCGGCGAGGCGAACGACACCGGGCGGGGCGCCCTCATCGCCTCCGGCCTGGTGCTGTTCACCATCACGCTGATCGTCAACATCACGGCGCGGGCGATCATCTACCGCCGCCGGGAGTTCACGGAGTCGGCCGCATGACCACCACCGTCGCCAACCACCGCACCCGGCCGCCGGCCCAGCCGGCCAGCCTCCGGGCGAAGCGGCTGCCGAAGTACGCCCCGCCGGCCATCGCCGTCGGGGCCGTCGCGGTCGCCGCCGCCGTCGTGTACGGCGCCGGCATCGGCGGCCCGGTGCTCGTCGTGGCCGTCGCCGCGCTGCTCTACCTGGCCGGCCTCTTCGCCGCCGCGCACGCCGTCGAGGGGCGGCGCTCGGCCCGCAACCGCACCTGGAGCGCGCTGATCCACTCGGCGTTCGTGCTGGCCGTGCTGCCCCTGGCGTCCGTGGTGTGGACGCTGGTCAGCAAGGGCGTCGAGCGCCTCGACGGCAACTTCTTCGGCACCTCGATGAACAACATCGGGGCCCGGGACGCCAACGGCGGCGCGTACCACGCGATCGTCGGGACGCTGGAGCAGGTCGGCATCGCCGCGCTGATCACCGTCCCGCTCGGCATCCTCTGCGCGATCTACATCGTCGAGTACGGCCGGGGCCGGTTCGCCTTCGCGATCCGGTTCTTCGTCGACGTGATGACCGGCATCCCGTCCATCGTCTCCGGCCTCTTCGTGCTGGCCTTCTGGGTGCTGGTCGTCTCGCCGGTGTTCAACGACGGTCGGCCGGGCTTCTCCGGCTTCGCCGCCGCGCTGGCGCTGAGCGTGCTGATGCTGCCCACCGTCGTCCGCTCCACCGAGGAGATGCTGCGGCTCGTCCCCGCGCCGCTGCGCGAGGGGGCGTACGCCCTCGGCGTGCCGAAATGGAAGACCATCCTGCGGGTCGTGCTCCCGACCGCGCTGCCCGGCATCGTCACCGGCGTCATGCTCGCCATCGCGCGGGCGGCCGGCGAGACCGCGCCGGTGCTGCTCGTGGCCGGCGGCGGCGCGGCGATCAACTTCAACCCGTTCGAGAACAACCAGTCGTCGCTGGCCCTGTTCGTCTACCAGCAGGCGGGCGACGCGTCGAAGTACGCCCCGGCCCGCGCGTGGACGGCGGCGCTGACCCTGGTCGCCCTCGTGCTGATCCTGACGATCGCGGCGAAGCTGCTGGCTCGCCGGAACCGGCTCGGCCGATGAATCCCGGAGGTACCACCACCATGGCCAAGCGCGTCGACGCCACCAACGTCACCGCCTACTACGGCGGCTTCAAGGCGATCGAGAACATCAACCTGACCGTCGAGCCGAAGACCGTGACCGCCCTCATCGGGCCGTCCGGCTGCGGCAAGTCGACGTTCCTGCGGTCGATCAACCGGATGCACGAGGTGCTGCCGGGCGCCCGCGTCGAGGGCGACCTCACCATCGACGGGCAGAACATCTACGACCGCGACGTGGACGTCACCGCCGTACGCCGCATGATCGGCATGGTCTTCCAGCGGCCCAACCCGTTCCCCACCATGAGCATCTACGAGAACGTGGTGGCCGGGCTGCGGCTCAACGGGGTGCGCAAGAAGTCGATCCTGGACGAGGCGGCCGAGAACTCGCTGCGCGCGGCGAACCTGTGGAACGAGGTGAAGGACCGCCTCGGCAAGCCGGGCGCGGGCCTGTCCGGCGGCCAGCAGCAGCGGCTCTGCATCGCCCGCACGATCGCCGTCGAGCCGCAGGTGGTGCTGATGGACGAGCCCTGTTCGGCGCTGGACCCGATCTCCACGCTGGCGATCGAGGACCTGATGTTCCAGCTCAAGGACAAGTTCACCATCATCATCGTCACGCACAACATGCAGCAGGCCGCCCGCGTCTCCGACCGCACGGCCTTCTTCTCGATCGAGAAGACCGGCGACCCGGGCCGCCTCATCGAGTACGACAACACCCAGAAGATCTTCAGCAACCCGAGCCAGAAGAAGACCGAGGACTACATCACGGGCCGCTTCGGCTGAGCCGCATGCAAGGAAGGGCCCCCTGTTAACGCATTCTGTTGCACAAGGGGCCCTTCCTAACCCGGCGGGCCGCCGGGCGGGCGGGCAGGCAGGGCGAGGGCGCTCAGCCGAGCACGAAGCGGGGCTCGCCGTCGGCCGGCAGCTCCAGGCGCGGGGTGATCGGCGTCGCCGCGTCGCGGTTGGCCGACGCCCGGGCCACCCCGGCCAGGTCACCGGCGGCGGCCACCTCGGCCAGCGTCACCAGGGTCGGCGGCAGCATGGTCAGCTCGCCGGCCTCCGCGCGGGCCAGGGCGTCCGCCGGGCGTACCCACATGGTGTGGTCGGCCTCGCCGGAGACGTCCCGGGTCCGCTGCCCGGCCGGCAGCAGGGCCACGAAGAAGTACGTGTCGAAGCGGCGCGGCTCGAACTCCGGGGTGATCCACCGGCTCCACGGCAGCAGCAGGTCCGAGCGGAGGGTCAGCCCCCGCCCGGCGAGCAGGTCGGCGAAGCCCCGGCGACGGGCCTCCAGGTCCTGCCGGGCGGACTCCCAGTCGTCCCCGCTGACGTCGCCCACCACGGTCGACGGGTCCGGCCCGGCCAGCAGCACCCCGGACTCCTCGAAGACCTCGCGGGCCGCGGCGCACACGACCGCCTGCGCGGCGTCCGGCGCGACACCCAGCCGCCCGGCCCAGCCCGCCGGCTCGGGCCCCGCCCAGTCGAGGTGCGCCGCCGAGTCGGACGGGTCCACGCCGCCGCCGGGGAACGCGTACACGCCGCCGAAGGCCATCGCGGCGGCGCGACGGATGACGTACACCTCGAAGTCGTCGCCGGCCGGGCGCAGCAGCAGCACGGTGGCCGCGACCCGGGGCCGCGCGGGCATGCCGCCCTCGGCGCGGAACCGCCGGGCGTGCGCGACCAGGGCCGGCGGGGCGGGGAAACCGTGGCTGTCGATCGTCATGCCGCGAGCGTAGTCCCGCAGGGTGGGTCCGCCGGTCCGGCGGCGGCGGGGGGTCCGCTCCCGCCCGGCTAGCGTGGTCGCATGACACGTTGGGGGATTCTGGCCACCGGAAACATCGCCGCCCACTTCGCCGAGGACCTGCGGCACGTGCCGGGGGCCGAGCTGGTCGCGGTCGGCTCGCGCACGGCGGAGTCGGCGCGGGCGTTCGCCGACCGGCACGGCGCACGGCGGGCGTACGGGTCCTGGGCGGAGCTGGCCGCCGACGACGAGGTGGACGCGATCTACGTGGCGACCCCGCACTCGGCGCACCACGAGGCGACGATGACCTGCCTGACGGCGGGCCGGGCGGTGCTGGTGGAGAAGCCGTTCACCCTCGACCTGGCCGACAGCACCGAGCTGGTCGAGGCGGCCCGCGCCCGGGGGGTCTTCCTCATGGAGGCCATGTGGATGCGCACGAACCCGCTGGTCCTGCGGGTGGTGGAGCTGCTCGCCGAGGGGGCGATCGGGCAGGTCACCGGCGTGCAGGCCGACTTCGGGGTGGCCGGGCCGTTCGCGCCGGAGAGCCGGATGCGGGCCCGCGCGCTGGGCGGGGGCGCGCTGCTCGACCTAGGCGTCTACCCGGTCAGCCTGGCCCACCTGCTGCTCGGCGTCCCGCAGCACGTGCGGTCGTGGGCGAAGATCGGCCCGGAGGGGGTCGACGAGAACACCGGCATCGTCTTCGGCTACGACTCGGGGGCCGTGGCGACGCTGAGCTGCGGCATGATCGGGGCGAGCCCGATGGTCGCCTCGATCACCGGCACCACCGGCCGCATCGACCTGCCCGCGCCGTTCTTCCGGCCGCCGTCGGCGACGCTGCACCGGGCCGGCGCGGAGCCGGAGACGATCCCGGCCGACCTGACCGGCGGCGGCTACCAGTACGAGGCGATCGAGGTGCAGCGCTGCCTCGCGGCGGGGCTGACGGAGAGCCCGCTGGTGCCGCACGCCACCACGCTCGAGGTGATGGGCCTGCTGGACGCGATCCGCGAGCAGATCGGCGTCCACTACAAGTGAGATGCAAGGAAGGGCCCCCTGTTAACGCCTTCTGTTGTACAGGGGGCCCTTCCTAACCGCCGGGCCGGTGCGCGCCGGGCGGTGAGACCGCCGGACGTCGCGCGCGGCGGGCGGTCGTCAGCCGAAGAGGGGGCGGACCAGCAGGTAGGTGACGCAGGCGATCAGCGCTGCCGCCGGGAACGTGATGATCCAGGCGACCACGATGTTGCCGGCGACGTTCCAGCGCACCGCGGAGAGCCGTTTGGTCGCCCCCACGCCCATGATCGCCGAGGTGATCGTGTGGGTGGTGGAGATCGGCGCGTGGAGCACCAGCGCGTTGAAGTAGAGCACCGAGCTGGCCACCGTCTCGGCGGCGAAGCCCTCCGGCGGGCCCAGGTCGATGATCTTACGGCCGAGGGTCCGGATGATCCGCCAGCCACCGGCGTACGTGCCGGCCGCCAGCATCGCCGCCGACGTCCAGAACACCCAGCCGGGGATGTGGGTCTTGTCGTCCTGGAAGCCGCCCGTGTAGAGGGCGAGGACCACGATGCCCATGGTCTTCGCGGCGTCCTGCATGCCGTGGCCGACGGACATGGCCGCCGCCGACGCGGTCTGCGCCCAGCGGAAGCCCCGGTTCAGCTTGCCCGGCTGCCCGTTGCGGAACAGCCACAGGATCGCCAGCATCAGCAGGTAGCCCAGCGTCAGGCCGACGATCGGCGAGAGCACCATCGGCAGCAGCACCTTCTCGCCGATGTTGATCCACTGCACGACGCCGCCGGTGGCCAGCAGGGTCGCCCCGACCAGGCCGCCGAACAGCGCGTGCGAGGACGACGACGGCAGGCCGAAGTACCAGGTGATCAGGTTCCAGGCGATCGCGCCGAGCACCCCGGCGAAGACGACCCCCAGGCTCGCGATGCCGGTGGGCAGGGTGACGAGGTTGTCGCCGACGGTCTTGGCGACCCCGGCGCCGAAGTGTGCGCCGACGAAGTTGCCGACGGCCGCGAGGGCGAGCGCGACCCGGGGTGTCAGGGCGCGGGTGGAGACGCTGGTCGCGATCGCGTTGGCGGCGTCGTGGAAGCCGTTGGTGTAGTCGAACGCCAGGGCCACCGCGATCACCGCCAGCACGGCGATGAGTTCGGGACTCACAGGATCAGGACTCCTTGACCGCGATGGTCTCGACGGTGTTGGCCACGTGCTCGAAGGCGTCGCAGGCGGCCTCCAGCTCGTCGGCGACCTCCTTCATCTTGAGCACCGTGAGCGCGTCGTACTCGCCGGAGAAGAGGCGGACCAGCAGCATCCGGTACGCCTGGTCGCCGTCGTTCTCCAGCCGGTTGCACTCGATCCAGTAGTCCTCGAGGTCCTTCATCGACTTGAGCCGGGGCATCGCCTCGGCGGTCAGCTTCGCCTGCTGGTCCAGCACGTTGACCAGCTCGTGCAGCTCGCGCGGGAGCGCCGGCAGCTTGGTCAGCCCGTAGAGGTAGAGCAGGTTGCCCACGGCCTCCAGGTGGTCCATCACGTCGTCGAGCAGCGACCCCAGCCGGTAGATGTCCTCCCGGTCGAACGGGGTGATGAAGGTGGAGTTGATCTTCTTGTAGAGGTCGTGGGTGATCTGGTCGCTGTCGTGCTCGACCTCGGTCAGCCGCTCGCTCACCGACTGCACGTCCACGCCCGGCAGGGCCAGCTCGTTGAGCAGCTCGGTGCCCCGCACCAGGTTCTGCGCGGCCCTGGTGAAGAGCTCGTAGAAGGCGCCCTCGGTGGGGCGGAAGGAAAACTTCACAGCCTGGACCTCGTCGTGTCGGTGGAAGGGTGGCGGACGCCCCGGGGGTGCCTGCAACGGGAATGCTAGGAAACGGCCGGGCCGCGAATTCGTCGGCCCACCCCTGGCCAGCCGCCATTTACTGGTAGTTCACCTGTCGTTCACCTGGAACCGGGCACCCGGCCCGCAACCACCGGGCACCGGCCCACGAGCGCCGGCCGACCGCCGGACGACGCCCGGCCAGCTCACCGCCGGTCAGCCGCCGCGAAACCGGCCGGTCAGCCGCCGCGCAGCCGCCTGCGCTCCGCCGCCACGTCGAAGTCCGCCGGCGGATACCCGAGATCCAGGTCGTCGAACGTCTCCCGCAGCAGGTGCGCCACCGCCCAGTCGCGGTACCACTTCCGGTCGGCCGGCACCACGTGCCACGGCGCGGCGTCCGTGCCGCACCGGCTCAGGGCCTCGGCGTACGCGGCCTGGTAGTCGCCCCAGCGGGCCCGGGAGTCCAGGTCGCTCGGGTGGTACTTCCAGTGCTTCGTCGGGTCGGTCAGCCGGGCCAGCAGCCGCTCGCCCTGCTCCGCGTACGAGATGTGCAGCATGACCTTGAGCAGCCGCACCCCGGAGCCGGTCAGCTCCCGCTCGAAGGCGTTGATCTGGTCGTACCGGGCCCGCCAGGTGGCCTCCGACACGAGCGACTCCACCCGGGCGATCAGCACGTCCTCGTAGTGCGACCGGTTGAAGACCCCGACGTAGCCGGACGGTGGCAGGGCCCGGCGGATCCGCCACAGGAAGCCGCGCCGCCGCTCCCGCGGCGTCGGTGGCCCGAACGACCGGATGTGCAGCCCGAGCGGGTTCATCGCCCCGGCGACCCGCCGGATCGTGCCGTCCTTGCCGCCGCAGTCCATGGCCTGCAACACCAGCAGCACCCGGTCGGGCCGGCCCCGCCCCAGTGCGGCGTCGGCCGCCGCGGTAGCGCCGGCGGGCGCGCCCCGACCTGCGGCGGCCTGCGCGCCGGCGTACAGCATCTCCTGCTGCCGCCCCAGGGCCGCGCCGAGCATCCGCACCTGCTCCCGCGCCCACGCCTTGCGGCCTCCGTCGCCCTCGGCGGCGACCGGCGGCAGCCCCGGCGTCGACCGGGGGTCGATCGCCGCCAGGTCGACGGCGCCCCCGCCCACCCGCAGCAACTCCCGCATCGTCGCCCCGTGGGGCGGCACGACGTCCCGGACCGCGCGGCCGGCAGCCGACCGCGCACCATCGAACCCGCTCATGACTGGATCATCACCTACCCCGGCCACTCCCGCCCGTCGGGCGCGGTGTCACGTTCGCGGTCGCCGGCGGCGGGCCGTGGGCGGGCCGGGCTCAGACCACCAGGGCCAGCCACTTCCGGTACGCCGTGGCGAACGGCTCGCTGCCGTCGCCGAGCACGCCCAGCAGCCAGCGGGAGGCGGTCTCCGCCTCGGCCACCAGGTCGTCGGGGTAGCCGAACTGCTCGCGGTGCTCGGCGAACTCGTCCTCGTCGCGCAGCTCGACCAGGCCGGTGCCCCGGCGGCGCACCACGTCGAGGTCGAGGTCGAACAGGTGGACGGTGTCGTCGCCCTCCCAGCGGGCCGGGGTGGCGATGTCGCAGTAGACCTCGCTCGTGCGCGGCGGCGGGTTGAACATGCACGTCCACCAGGCGTGGTGCGGCACCAGCAGGACGAAGGGGATCTGCTCGACCGACGGCTGGCCGTGGTAGATGGACTCGGTGCCGGCCGGCACGCCGAGCCACACGCCGAGATCGTCCGTGGCCAGGCGGCGGGCCGGGTAGTCGCGGTGGGCTCTGCCGTCGTACTTGCGGTAGATCACGCGGACCACGTCGCTCGGCATGAGTCGCACCCTAGTCGATTCCGCCCACCCGTCGCGCGGGGGGAAGTAACGGAATCGATGCCGGGAGATTTCGTACGGTGACCCCGCCACGCGGGGCGGGGGCGGACCGGTGTCGGCGGCGACGGGTACCTTCGCACGGTGACTCCGCCGCGCACCGCTCCCGGTTCCGCCCTCCCCCGCACCTCCGCCCGGCGGCGCGGCAAGCGGGCCGACGCCGGTGAGCTGCTCGCCGCCGCGGTCGGCGCGGTCCCCGGCGGCGCGGCCCGCCCCGGCCAGCAGCAGATGGCCACGGCGATCTCCGAGTGCGTGGCCTCCGGCGAGCACCTGCTGGTGCAGGCCGGCACCGGCACCGGCAAGTCGCTGGGCTACCTGGCCCCGGCCCTCACCGTGGACGGCCCGGTGGTGGTCTCCACCGCGACCCTGGCGTTGCAGTCCCAGCTCGTCGAGCACGACCTGCCCCGGCTCGCCGAGGCGGTGGAGCCCGTGCTCGGCCGCCGGCCCACCTTCGCCGTGCTCAAGGGCCGCCACCACTACCTGTGCCTGGCCCGGCTGGACAACTCGACGGAGGACGAGCCGGCGGACACCCTGTTCGACGCCGTCGAGCCCCGGTCGGGCGGCGGGGGCGGGAGGTGGCTCGGCGAGGCGGGCCGGCTCGGCAAGCAGATCGAGCGGCTGCGCGACTGGGCGATGGAGACCGACACCGGCGACCGCGACGAGCTGGACCCGGGCGTCGACGACCTGGCCTGGCGGCTGGTGTCGATGCCGGCCCGGGAGTGCGTGGGGGCGTCCCGCTGCCCGTTCGGCGCGGAGTGCTTCGCCGAGGCGTCCCGGGCCCGCGCCCGCGAGGCCGACATCGTGGTGACCAACCACAGCCTGCTCGCCGTCGACATGATCGCCGGCCGGCACATCGTGCCGCCGCACAAGCTGCTGATCGTCGACGAGGCGCACGAGCTGGCCGACCGGGTCTCCTCGGCGGCCCAGGCCGAGCTGGTGCCGGAGCTGATCGACCGGTCCACCCGGCGGGCCCGGCCGCTGCTGCGTCCGGAGGTCGCCGAGCGGCTCACCGAGGCCGGCGACGCGCTCGCCGTCGGGCTGGCCGAGGTGCCCGCCGGCCGCCTCACCGCCGGGCTGCCCGGCCCGCTGCGCGAGGCGTGCACCCTGCTCGACGCCGCCACCCGGGCCGCGCTCGACGCGATCGGCGAGGTCAAGTCCGACGACCCGGACCCGGTCCGCAAGCAGCAGGCCAAGGCGGTGCTCGACGAGCTGTCGGCCACCGCCCAACGGCTGCTGGAGGAGTCCGAGCACGACGTGGCGTGGGTGGAGAAGCCCGACAACGGCAGCCGCCGGGCCCTGGTGGTGGCCCCGCTGTCGGTCGCCGGCACCCTCGCCGCCCACCTCTACGACGAGCGCACCGTCGTCGCCACCTCGGCGACCCTGGCGCTGGGCGGCCGGTTCGACACGGTGGCCCGGGCGCTGGGGCTGGAGGCGCCGCCGCCCGCCCCGCCGTCCCCGGCCGCCGCCGCGCTGGCCGCCGCCACCGCCCGGGGGGACGCCCCGGCCGGCGCGACGCCGGTGGCCGCCGCCCCGGGCAGCCGCCCCACCACCGGCACCGTGCCCGCCACGGAGGGGCCGGGCTGGCGGTCGCTCGACGTCGGCTCCCCGTTCGACTACGCCCGGCAGGGCATCCTCTACGTGGCGGCGCACCTGCCCCGCCCCGCCGCCTCCGGGCTGCCCGACGCGGCCGGCGAGGAGCTGCTGGCGCTGGTCGGGGCGCTGGGTGGGCGTACCCTCGGGTTGTTCTCCTCCCGGCGGGCCGCGCAGCAGGCGGCGGAGCTGCTGCGCGCGAAGACCGACCTGCCGGTCCTGCTCCAGGGCGAGGAGTCACTGCCGCTGCTGGTGCGCCGGTTCCGCGAGGAGCAGTCGAGCTGTCTGTTCGGCGTGATGTCGCTGTGGCAGGGGGTCGACGTGCCGGGCGACTCCTGCCAGCTCGTCGTGATCGACCGGCTGCCGTTCCCCCGGCCGGACGAGCCGCTCGCGGCGGCCCGCGCCGCCGCCGTGGACGCGGGCGGCGGCTCCGGGTTCTCCGCCGTCAGCGTGCCGATCGCGGCGGTCCGGCTGGCGCAGGGGGTGGGCCGGCTGATCCGGGCCACCGGTGACCGGGGCGTGGTCGCGGTGCTCGACTCGCGGCTGGAGACGGCCCGGGGCTACGGCCCGTTCCTGCGCCGCTCGCTGCCCCCGTTCTGGTACACGACGCGCCCGGAGGTGGCCCGGGGGGCGCTGGAGCGGCTCGGCAGGTCGTGACGCGGCCGGGCCGGCGGGGCTGGCTGTCGTTCGCCCGTCGGCCGGTCAGGGTGCCTGCGAGGCGACCACCACGGCGTCGGGCGGGGTGTCCGGCACCGTCCGCGCGGCGAGCCGGCGGACGGCCGTGTTGAGCACCGCGATCAGCGGCACCGACACCAGCGCGCCGGTGATCCCGGCGAGCACCACGCCCGCCGCGATGCCGATGATCACCGCGAGCGGGTGGATGGCCACCGCCCGGCCCATGATCAGCGGCTGGAGCACGTGCCCCTCGACCTGCTGCACGCCGATCACCACGCCGAGGATGATCAGGGCGGTGACCGGGCCGCTGTCGACCAGCGCCACCAGCACCGCGACCCCACCGGAGAGCGCGGCCCCGACGATGGGGATGAACGCGCCGAGGAAGACCAGCGCCGCCAGCGGGAACGCGAACGGGATGTCGAAGATCACCAGGAAGGTGCCGATGCCGACCGCGTCGATGAACGCGACCAGCACCGTGGCCCGCACGTAGGCGCCCAGCGTCTCCCAGGACGCCCGGCCGGCGTCGTCGACCTTCCACCGGGCCGCCACCGGCAGCAGCCGCACCAGGAACCGCCAGATCCGGCTGCCGTCACGCAGGAAGAAGAACGTGGCGAAGAGCACCAGCACGATGCCGGTGAGCACCTCGGCCAGGGTCGCCGCGGTGGAGACCGCCCCGCTGGTGAACCGCTCGGTGTTGTTGTTGATCCAGGACTGGGCCTCCTCGATGTACCGGTCGAGCTGGCTGTCCGACAGGTGCAGCGGGCCGGTCTTGAGCCAGTCCTGGATCTGCCGCACGCCCTCGGAGGACTTCTTGCTCAGCTCCGGCACGCCCTTGATGAACTCGTTGACCACCAGCGTCAGCGTGCCGACCACGGCCGCCAGGCCGCCGACCAGCACCACGGCCGTCGCCAGCGAACGGGGCAAACGCGCCCGCAGCAGCCAGCCCACGGCCGGCGCGAGCAGCGCCGAGAGCAGCATGGCGATGGCCAGCGGGATGATCACGATGCTGACGGTGGCGACGATCTTCAGCAGCGCCCAGAACACGACGCCGATGACGATCAGCCGCCACGACCACGCGGCCGCGATGCGCAGCGCGTGCGGCACGTCCGCGTCGTCGCGGCTGGAGGTGGAGTTGTGCAGCGCGGCGGGCGGCTCGGCACCGACCACGACCGCCGACGGCGGGGCCACCGGCCCCGGCGATCGGGGCGAGGCCACCCCCGCCCCGGCCGAGGCGTCGACGCTGCCGGGCGACGCCCGGCGGCCCGTCACGTCGGCCCGCCCGGTCGGGTCGGCGCGGGCCTGCCGCACCGCGTCCCGTCCCGACTCGTACGCGCGGTGCAGCCGTCCCCACACCCGCTCGAAGCGGCTCAAGCGCACCTCCCGCAGCAGAACCCGCCCGCCCAGACGACAGGGGTGGACAGGATACGTCCGACCGGCCCAGCCTAGGGCGGTTGCGCCAACATTGCCCTGGGGCTCGACCCCGTAACCACCGGCGGACCGGTCTGCGGGGACGCGGTACCGTTCCCGTCGTGACCGCCGATGACAGCCTCGACTCCGGCCTGCCGATCCGCCTGCTGCACGACCGGGTGCTGGTGCGGTTGGAGGGGAGCGAGGGTGAGCGCCGCTCCACCGCCGGCATCGTGATCCCGGCGACTGCCGCCGTCGGCAAGCGCCTCGCCTGGGCGACCGCCGTCGGCGTGGGTCCCCACGTCCGCTCGATCGTCTCCGGCGACCGGGTCCTCTTCGACCCCGACGACCGCTCCGAGGTCGAGCTCCAGGGCCGGGGCTACGTGCTGCTGCGCGAGCGGGACGTGCACGCCGTGGCCGCCGAACGCGTCGAGGCGGAGACCACCGGCTCCACCGGCCTCTACCTGTAAGGAAGGGCCCCCTGTTAACGCTTTCTGCATAGCAGGGGGCCCCTCTTGACACTCCTCCCCCGGGGCGCACCGTGCGCGGCCTGGCGGGGGCTGCTTCGTTTGCGGCCGTCCGCGACGGGAAGCCAGGCACGTCCAGCACCCTGGGGAGGGGAGCGTGTGCCGGTGTTCTGGAAAAAGGTGTTCCTCTGGGGCGGCGTCGCGTTCCTGATCTACTTCGTGGCGTTCCGGCCGGACGGCGCGGCGCAGGTGTGCAGGTCGGTCGGCGGGGGCCTGATGGCGATGGCGCAGGGCATGGGCGACTTCCTCACCGGCCTGACGACCTGAACGGGCCGTCCGCACACCCGCACACGCCGGGCCGTCAGCCCGTGCCGGGCCCGCCCGCACACCCGCCCGTGCCCGGCCGCCCGCCCACCCCGCACACGCCCGGCGTCAGCCCGTCCGTGGCGGCCAGGGCGGGGGCTGGTGGGGGCCGTACCAGCCGGGTGGGCCGTAGCCCGCCGGGTGGGCCGGTGGCGGGGGCGGCGGGACGAGCACCACCGGGATCGGCACGACCGGCTCGTCCGGCGCGTCGACGGCGCGCTGCGAGCCGTCGGGGAACCGCAGGTGGTAGCGGTGGCCGTCCCAGCTGCCGACGGGCGCCTGCGGGTCCCGTCCGACGAAGAACGACCGGTACGCGGTGAGCGCGTCCAGCAGCTCCCGTTCCTCCCTGATCGTCCGTTCCCGGTCGGCGGGCCGGCGGTCCAGCCCCCGGCGCATCCCGTCGCGCAGCAGCGCCAGCCGGGTGGCCGAGAACTGGTATCCCCGCATCGCCCTGAGGCCCGCGTCGCCGGCCACCCGACGGGCCCAGGTGCGGGCCGCGTGCCGCCGGCCGAGGCTGCCCAGCGACGCCACCTCGGGCGGGGTGAGCCAGCCGGCCCGCACGTAGTCGGGCAGGGTGCGTTCGGTCAGCCGCCCCTCCCAGCCGCGCAGCCAGATGGCCAGCCCGACCATGGCGAAGAAGATCGGCACCATCACGCCCAGGTAGCCGTACAGGGCGATCATGGCCTGGCCGGTGGCCTGGGCCAGCGACGGCAGCAGGTTCCAGGTGCCGTGCAGCATCATCGCCAGCAGCAGGCCGGCGAGCGGGGCGAGGAACCGCACCCGCCGGTCGGCCGTGCGGGCGGCGATGCCGAGCCCCACCCCGGTCATCGAGGTGAACAGCGGGTGCGCGAACCCGAACAGCAGGATCCGGACGATGAAGATCGCGATGACCTGCCGCGCGCCGGTGGCCGGGCCGTACTCGTCGACGCCGGAGGCGTAGCCGTAGCCGCCGAGGTAGAGGATGTTCTCCACCATGGCGAAGCCGACCGCCGACAGCCCGCAGTAGACCAGGCCGTCGGTGATGCCGGACCACTCGCGGCGGCGGAAGATCAGCAGCAGGATGGGCCCGAGCGCCTTCGTCAGCTCCTCGATGAACGGCGCGACGAGCACGCCGGTGAGGGCGTTCGGCAGCCCCCAGTCGGCGAACCGGGCGGCGAAGAACTCGTTCACGGTCAGCGAGGCGGCCGTCGAGACGAACGCGCCCCACGCGAAGCAGAAGATCAGGTATTTCAGCGGCTCCGGCTCGTACCGGTCGAGCCACAGGAAGCAGGAGACCAGCACCGGCACCGGCAGGATCGCGGCGACCACCCCGATCAGCAGCGCCTGCGGCCCGAGGTTGGAGCCGAGCACGAAGAGCATGTAGACCGCGCACGCCGCGATCAGCAGCACCACCAGGGCCAGCACCAGGAACCGTCGCCAGCCCAGCCGGCGCAGCGGCATCCGGGGGGCGGACCCGCCGGGCGGCGCGGGGACGTCGGGCGCGGTCCACGGCGGCACCGGCGCGCCGCCGGGTGGGGTGTCGGCCATTCTGTCAGCGTAGTCACCCCCCGCCGCCCGTTCCGGGCGCATCCGCCGACCGTTATCCTGTCGTCAGGTCACGAGCGCCAGCGTCAAGCCCCGGCTTGCTGGCCGGCAACCCTCGTCGAGTTCGCGGTGGGGTGCCCCGGGTGATGACCGGGCCCAGCCCCGTCCGGCGCTGGGCAAGCGCGGACCCCGTCTCCGGTGGCGTCACCCGGGGTCCCCGGACCCGGAGGTCGGCATGACCGTCACCCTCGTACCCCCGCCCGCCCCGCTGCCCGCGCGGACCGCGCCGGCGTCGTCGCGGCCGCTCGACGTGCTCGGCGTGCCGGGCCAGACCAACCTGGACCACGCGGCCAGCGCGCCGTGCGCGCGGGCGGCGGCCGACGCCGTGGCCGAGCTGCTCCCCTGGTACGCCAGCGTGCACCGGGGCGCGGGCGCGCTGTCGCGGCGCTGCACCCTCGCCTACGAGCGGGCCCGGCAGACCGTCGGCGACTTCTTCGGCGCCCGTCCCGGCGACCACGTGATCTTCACCCGCAACACGACGGACGCGTTGAACCTGCTGGCCCGCACCCTGCCCACCGGGACGACGGTGGTGACGTTCGCCGGTGAGCACCACGCCAACCTGCTGCCCTGGCCGCACGGCTCGGTGCGGCTGCCCGTGCCGACGGGCCCCGGCGAGGCGGTCCGGGCCCTGGACGCGGCGCTGACCGAGCTGCGCCGGGACGCGACGCCGGGGGCCGGGGGCCCGAGCCGCCCCGCCGGCCCGCCGGTGCTGGTGGCGGTCACCGGGGCGAGCAACGTGACCGGGGAACGCTGGCCGGTGGCCGAGCTGGCGGCCGTCGCCCGCCGGCACGCCGCCCGGATCGCCGTGGACGCCGCCCAGCTCGCCCCGCACGCCCCGGTCGACGTCGCCGCGCTGGGCGTCGACTACCTGGCGGTCTCCGGGCACAAGCTGTACGCGCCGTTCGGCGCGGGGGTGCTGCTCGGGCGGGGCGACTGGCTCGACGCGGCCCCGCCGTACCTGGCGGGTGGGGGCGCGACCAGCCACGTCGGGGACGCCACGCACGAGGTGCGCTGGGCCGCCGGCCCGGCCCGGCACGAGGCGGGCACCCCCAACCTGCTCGGCGCCGTCGCCCTCGCGGCGGTCTGCGCGGCCCTCACCGAGGCCGACCGGGACGAGCTGCACGCCCGGGAGCAGGCCCTGCTGGCCCGGCTCCGGCAGGGCCTGGCCGCCCTGCCGCACGTGGTGGAGCTGCGTACCTTCGGCCCGGACGCGCCCCGCGTCGGCATCGTCTCGTTCGTCGTCGCCGGCCGGGACTCGGGCGAGGTGGCTGCGGAGCTGGCGGCCCGGCACGACGTCGGGGTCCGCGACGGGCTGTTCTGCGCACACCCGCTGGCCCGGCGGCTGCTCGCCGAGGCGGCGGCCCGCAGCGGCCGGGCGGACCTGCCGCCGACCGCCCTGCGGGCGAGCCTCGGCCTGGGCAGCACGGCGCGGGACGTCGACCGCCTGCTGGCCGCCCTCGCCGAGCTGGGCTGACCCGGTCGGCGGGGCTGAGCGCGGCCCGGCCCGGCCGCTCAGCCGACGGACGGGGCGGGGCTGAGCGCGGCCCGGCCGCTCAGCCGACGGACGGGGCGGGGCTGAGCGCGGCCCGGCCGCTCAGCCGACGGACGGGGCGGGGCTGAGCGCGGGCCGGCCGCTCAGCCGACGGACGGGGCGGCGGGCGACCTGCGGGGGCCGGGCTCGCCTTCGTCCGCCTCCGGGGCCGGCTTCTCCTGCTCGCCGAAGGACTCCCGGACCAGCCGGTTCGCCTCCTGCTGCTCGATGCCCGAGGCCACCAGCAGGTCGCTGGCGGTGGTCCGCACCTGCGCGACCACCACGCTGCCGGAGAATCCGACCCCCTGCTCGTACGCCCGGCCGGCCTCGCTGACCGCGCGCAGGGACCGTTCCCGGGCCTTCTCCGGCTCCGCCCCGACGGCGAACTCGTGGCGGAGCAGGCGGACCGCCTCCGCGAGGTGGCCCACCGCGTCGGGCATGGGGCCGGGCACCGGCTCGCCGTCCTCGATCATGGTGACCGAGCGCCGGATCAGGGTGCCGCTGTTGCGCATCGCCCGGTCGATGGGCTCGGCCGCCTCGGCGTAGTGGGTCAGCTCGCTGCGCCGGTGCCAGCGGGCCGGGGAGAGGGTGCTGGTCTCCTTCGCGCCCTCGATCGCCTCCGTGAAGGTGGCCAGCTCCGCCTTGTTCTCCCGGAGCCGCTCCAGTGCGCCCTGGGCGCTGTCGCGGTCCCGGTCGCGCAGCGCGGCGGCGGCCACGTCGAGCTGGTCGGCGAGCAGGTCGAGCGCCGGCCGGGCGGCCCGGTTGATCACCCGCAGCGGGTTCAACGGCAGCAGGATCGCCGTCACCACCAGCGCGATCCCGCCGCCGACGAACGCGTCCACGAAGCGGGGTATCTCCAGGTTCTCGGTGGACGGGCTGAGCGTGACGATCAGCACGGCCGTCGCGGCGGCCTGGATGACGATCGCCACGCTCGCGCCGAAGAAGATGGTCAGCAGGATCGCCGCCGTCACCACCATCCCGAGCTGCCAACCGCCGGTGCCCAGGAAGTAGATCAGCACGTCGCCGAGGAACACCCCGACCGCCACCCCGATGATCAGCTCGACGGTGCGCCGCAGCCGCTGGCCGACCGACGCGGCGAGGGTGCCGACCGCCGAGATCGGCGCGAAGACCGGCTGCGGGTTGTGCAGCAGCTCGTGGGAGACGATCCAGGCCAGCGCCGCGGCCAGCCCGGCCTGGACGGCCAGCCCGAGCGCCATCCGGACCCGGTGCAGCCGGTCGTGCAGCGTGGCCTTGCCCCGGTGGCGCAGCTGTTCCATCGCCGCCGCGATCCGTGGCGCGTCGACGTCGCCGCCGTTGCCGTCGCGCATCGTGGCGCGCCCCAGCAGCGAGGGTCGGCGGTCCCGGGCCACGGCCATGGCGGGGACTACCCGTAGCGGGGACGGCGAATCCTCGCCCGCTGCGGCAGACTCGGCCGGGTGACGGAGCTGGACGACGGGCGGGGGGCCTGCCTGGTGGCCCGGTGGCGGGCGGCGGTGCGGGGCGCCGGCGCACCCGACGGCCCCGCGCTGACCCGCGCCGGGCAGGAGCTGCTGGCCCGCTGGCGGGAGCCGCACCGCCACTACCACACGGTCCGGCACCTGGCCGCCGTCCTCGACGTGGTCGACGCGTACGCCGGCTGCGCCGGTCGTCCGGACCTGGTCCGCCTCGCCGCCTGGTGCCACGACGCGGTCTACGACCCGCGCGCCGCCGGGGACGCCAACGAGCGTGCCAGCGCCGATCTCGCCGAGGGGCTGCTCACCGGGCTCGGGGTGCCGCCGGCGGCGGTGGCCGAGGTGCGCCGGCTGGTGCTGCTCACCGCCGGGCACGCGGTCGCCGCCGACGACCGCGACGGGGCGTTGCTCTGCGACGCCGACCTGGCCGTGCTGGCCGGGCCGCCCAAGGAGTACGACCGCTATGCCGCCGCCATCCGCCGGGAGTACGCGCACGTGCCGGACGGGGACTTCCGCTGCGGCCGGGCGCGCATCCTGCGCTCCCTCCTGTCCCTGCCCACCCTCTACCACCACCCCCACCTGCAAACCCACTGGACCCCGCAGGCCCACGCCAACCTCACCCGCGAACTGACCACCCTCACTCCCAGCCCCCACACCCCCCACACCCCCTGACGCCACCCCCTCTTCGTGATCTTGCACTTACGGCCCCGACATAAGGTATGAAAACCCCAAGAGGTGGGCCCAAAGTGCAAGATCGCCGAGGTCGGGGGGCGACGCCGAGGGGGCTAGCTAGAGGTAGAGGTAGCTAGGTAGAGTACGACCATGTCCACATCGGAAGTGCGGATGACGCTGGCGACACAGCGGGTGCTGCGGGTCCTCCTGGACAAGCCCGCCGAGGCGAGATACGGCCTGCAGATCTGCGAGGAGGCCAACCTGGCCAGCGGCACCATCCACCCGATCCTGGCCCGCCTCGAGAAGGTGGGCTGGCTGGAGTCCCACTGGGAGAACGTCGACCCGCATCGGGCCGGACGGCCGCGCAGGCGCTACTACCGGCTGAGCCCGGACGGCGCACAGCAGGCGCGCACCGCCCTGGCCGCGGTCGAGGCCCGCCGTTTCCGCGGTGCGAACCCGGCCCTCCCGGGTGGGCTCGCATGAGCTTCCACGCATACCACCTGTCCCGCGACCTCGAAGTGCTCTCCGCCCTCTCCGAGGACCTGGCGCAGCGGATTCCCGAAGGTCGCCCGTTGGCTGACGAGATCGCCCGGCTGGACCGCGAAGTGATCGCCATCGTTCACGACCTGGAGAACCGCGACGACCGACGCGCCTACCGCCGGGTGTGCGATCTGGACCAGGCCCTGACCCGGGAACTCGACAGGACTCTCGCCCTCGCCGAGGGAACCGCGTGGCGGACGGGCGACAACAGCGCCCGGGTCAGCTTCCTCGTCCGGTGTTTCCATCTCGCCTGCCGCAGCGCCGAGGACCTGCGACTCGCCCTCACCGGCGGGTACGGGACCTTCGCGCACGTCGGGATCCGCGTACACCTCGATCGCGACCTCGCCGAGGATCTCGGACGATCCGAGGCGCACCTCGCCGAGGACATCCCGCCGATCGACGCCGAGCTTCAGCCGCGAAGGCAGGCGTTACGCATGGTCGACTTCATCGTCCGGATCCTTCCGCCGGACCAGCGGGCACGGTACGACGAGGAGCTCCGGGCCGAACTGTACGGGCTCGCGGAAGAGAGGCGCACCTACGGGGCACAACTGCTCTACGTGCTGAGGCAGTTCAACCGGATGTTCGAGCTTCGGTACGAGCTGCGCCGCCCGTCACCGCGCCGGCTGGCACAACCCCCGGATTGAGGTGGGCGCGGATCGTCCCGACGGCCGGGGGACGAACCGTTTCCCGACCCGTCGATCTCGGGAGGGGCGCGAGTGACGATGCGCCGTAAGGGGCCTTCGGGCCCGCGAGGAAACCAGCGGACCAAAGCCAACCGGTGGAGGGAGGTCGGCGAGTGGGTGGCATTGGCACTGAAGGTCGTCGCCTACTCGGCGGGCCTCGTGGTGACGCTGGCCGGAAACGGATGTGGGCCCAGCTGACCTGACGTCCAGCTGAGCCCACACCGGGCGGGAAGGCCCCGCCTCGCGGCTCCCACACCTGGGGGCGGGGGCTTCCCCGGTGCGCCGGCGCGGCCTGCCCGGCTCCGTCGTCGGACATCCGGCGACGCGTCGTCGGGCAGGTGCCGGCGCGGCACCAGCGTAGAGCGGAGAACGGCACCGCCGGGCTCAGGGAGCCGGGCGGTGAAGGTGCTTGGGGCGGTGGAGGTGCTTGGGGCGGCGCAGGTTCGCCGCGCGCAGGAGGCGGACCAGGTCGCGGCTCGGCACGACCCGCGCGCCGAGGTGCACCGCCATCCGGTACCGCTCGGCGGGGATGTCGTAGTGGTCCCGGTCGAAGGCGCGCCGGGGCACGCCCAGCGTCTCGGCGAAGACGTGCAGCTCGGCGAGGCAGGCGTCGCTGATCAGGTGGGACCAGAGTCGCCCGCGCGCCGGCCAGCGGGGCTGGTCCACGTACAGCATGGCCGCCAACCTAGCCGCCGGTTAACCTCTCCTGCATGGCCGGATCCCCTCTCCTCGCTGAGCTGCGCGCCCTCCTCGGTGACGCCGCCGTCCTGACCGACCCGGACCTGCTGCGGATGCACGAGCGGGACGAGGCCGACCTGTGCGCCTCCGGCACGCCACTGGTGGTGGTCCGTCCGCGCGACACCGCCCAGGTGGCCGGCGTGGTCCGGGCGGCGGCCCGGCACGGCGTACCCGTGGTGCCGCAGGGTGCGCGGACCGGGCTGGCCGGCGCGGCGAACGCGGTGGACGGCGCGGTGGTGCTGAGCACGGTGGCCATGGACCGGATCCTGGAGATCGACCCGGTGGGCCGGATCGCCGTGGTCCAGCCCGGCGTGGTGAACGCGGCGCTGGCCGGGGCGGTGCGCCGGGAGGGGCTCTACTATCCGCCGGACCCGGGCTCCTGGGAGTCGTCGACGATCGGCGGCAACGTGGCCACCAACGCGGGCGGCATGTGCTGCGTCAAGTACGGCGTGACCACGGAGTACGTGCTCGGCCTGGAGGTGGTGCTCGCCTCCGGCGAGGTGCTGCGCACCGGGCGGCGCACCGCCAAGGGCGTCGCCGGCTACGACCTGACCCGGCTCTTCGTCGGCTCGGAGGGCACCCTCGGGGTGATCACGGAGGTGACCGTCGCGCTGCGGCCCGCCCCGGAGGAGTCGCTGACCCTGGTGGCCGTCTTCGACTCGACGGCGGACGCCGGCACGGCGGTGGCCCAGATCGCCGCGAAGGGCCTCACCCCGAGCCTGCTGGAGCTGCTCGACCGCACCCACCTGCGGGCCATCGAGGCGTACCAGCCGATGGGGCTGCGCACCGACGCGCAGGCGCTGCTGCTGGCCGCCGTGGACACCGGGTCGCGGGCCGCCGACGACCTGGCCCGCATCGCCGAGGTGTGCGAATACGCCGGGGCCGACGAGGTGTACGCGGCCACCGACGCCGTGGAGGCCGCGGCGCTGCTCCAGGCCCGGCGGCTGGCCCACCCGGCGATGGAGAAGTTCGCCGCCGACGCGTACCCGGGCGGCAACGGGGGTCTGGTCATCGACGACGTGGCGGTGCCGCGCGGGGCGCTCGCCGAGCTGCTGGACGGGGTGGCCCGCATCGCCGAGGAGTGCGCCGTGCCGATCGGGGTGGTGGGGCACGCCGGCGACGGCAACCTGCACCCGAACATCGTGGTCGACCGGGCCGACCCGGCGAGCGTGGAGCGGGGCCGGCGGGCGTTCGACGAGATCATGCGGCTCGGGCTGGAACTGGGCGGCACCTGCACCGGCGAGCACGGGGTGGGGCTGCTCAAGCGGGACTGGCTGGCCCAGGAGATCGGGCCGGTCGGGGTGCGGGTGCACCAGGCGATCAGGGCGGCGCTCGACCCGGCGGGGCTGTTCAACCCCGGCAAGGTGCTCTGACGCGGTCCTCGGACATACCGTCAGGCGGTAACCTCCGCCGGGGTGGCCTGGGTGAGCAGCAGCAGGATCTCGTACCCGAGGGGCGGCCGGTCCTCCCCCGGGCAGTCCTCGATCGTGATCGGGCCGGGCGTGGTGACCAGCACGGACGTCAGCGCGTCGATGCAGCTCACCCGGTAGCCCCGGGCCTTGTCGGTCTCGGCGGCCAGCCGCTCGTCGGTGAGCAGCGCGCGCAGCCGCTGCGTCCGCTCGGGGTCGAGCTGCCCCGACGACCGGACGTCGTCGCCGGCGCAGTTGCTGCACTCCCACCGCCCGTCGGGCAGGACGGTCAGCATCCGCACCGGGCCGTCCTGGCCGTGCTTCTGCACCAGTTCCACCCGTGCCGACCCGCCGGCCGCCGCTCCGCCGGCCGGGGATGCCGGCGTCCCGTCGGGCGGCGGGGCGGTCGCCGTGCCGGCCCGCCGGACCGGCCCGACCGCCGAGCAGGCGGCGAGCGCCGCGGCGAGCAGGGCACCGGCGGCCACCGGGATGATCGAACGCGCACGGAAAGGGCGGATCACGCGCCGGAACGTACCCGATCATGGTGCAGGCGGGTACCGGCCGAGCGGCCGGTCAGGGGTGGCCCGCCCTCCGGTAAGGGTTCGGCTACCGGGGGGACGACGGGAGTTCGACCGGGTCGCCGTCGGTGCCCCGGTCCGCCGCGAAGCCCCGCACGTCGGGCGCGCCGAGCCGGGCCGCGTCCGCCGTCGCGTCGTCCGGCATGAGCTGGGACTCCCGCTCCGCCTCCACCCGGGCCCGGTAGTGCGCGACCTCGCGCGCCCGGGTCGCCGCGTCCCAGCCCAGCACCGCGCCCATCAGCTCGGCGGTGTGCTCGGCCGACTCCAGGCCGCGGTGGGCGGTCTCGAAGGAGATCCGGGTACGCCGGGTCAGCACGTCCTCCAGGTGCAGCGCCCCCTCGGCGCGGGCCGCGTACGTCACCTCGGCCGCCAGGTATTCCGGCGCGCCGGCCAGCGGGGAGGCGAGCAGCGGATCCGCGTCGACCAGCGCCAACAGGTCGAGGGTGAGGGTGCCGTACCGCTCCAGCAGGTGCTCGACCACCCCGACCGGCACCCCGTGCCGGCGGGCCAGGTCGGCCCGGTCCCGCCACATCGCGGCGTACCCGTCGGCGCCGAGCAGCGGCAGGTCGGCCGTGCGGGACGGGCGGACCCCGCCGAGCCGGCGGGCCGCGCGGTCCACCACGTCGGAGGCCATCACCCGGTACGTCGTGTACTTGCCCCCGGCGACGAGCAGCAGCCCGAGCATGGGCTCGACCACCGCGTGCTCCCGGGACAGCTTGGAGGTGGAGTCCGCCTCGCCGGCCAGCAGCGGCCGCAGGCCGGCGTAGACGCCCTCGATGTCGTCGGTGGTCAGCGGCCGGTCCAGCACCGTGTTGACCTGCTCCAGCAGGTAGGCGATGTCGCGGGCCGACGCGGCCGGGTGGGACCGGTCGAGCCGCCAGTCGGTGTCGGTGGTGCCGATGATCCAGTGCCCGCCCCAGGGGATGACGAACAGCACGCTGGTGGCGGTACGCAGGATCAGGCCCGTCTCGCCGGTGATCGCCGAGCGGGGCACCACCAGGTGCACCCCCTTCGACGCCCGGACCCGGACGCCCCGGCGCAGCCCGACGTCGTTGAGCATCCGCGACATGTCGTCGGTCCACACGCCGGTGGCGGCGACGACCGTGCGGGCGCGTACGTCGAACTCGGCGTCCGGTGAGCCGGGCGGCGCCTCCAGGTCGCGGACCCGGACCCCGGTCACCTCGCGGGCCTGCCGGACGAGGCCGACGGCGCGGGTGCTGCTGACCACCGTCGCCCCCAGGCTGGCGGCGGTGCGGGCCAGGGTGACCACCAGCCGGGCGTCGTCGACCTGCCCGTCGTAGTAGCGGATCGCCCCGGCGAGGCCGTCGGCGCGCAGGCTCGGGAAGACCCGCCGCGCGCCCTCCCGGGTGAGGTGCCGGTGCAGCGGCATCCCCCGCCCGCCCCCGAACAGCCCGGCGAACGCGTCGTACGCGGCCACGCCGAGGCCGTAGTAGGAGCGGCGGAAGGTGCGGCCGGGCAGGTCGCGCACGCCCTTGCCGGCGGGCAGCGGGACCAGGATCGGCACCGGCCGGACCAGGTGCGGGGCGAGCCGGGTGGCGAGCAGCCCCCGCTCGGTGAGCGCCTCGTGGACCAGGTGGAACTCCAGCTGCTCCAGGTAGCGCAGGCCGCCGTGGATCAGCTTGCTGGACCGGCTGGAGGTGCCGGCGGCGAAGTCGCGCGCCTCCACCAGGGCCACCTTGAGGCCCCGGGAGGCGGCGTCCAGCGCCGCGCCGGCACCGGTGACGCCACCGCCGATCACCAGGACGTCGAACCGCTCGGCGCGCAGTCGCCGCAGGTCGGCGGCGCGGCGCGCCGGGGAGAGCTGGCCGGCGACGCTTCGGGAGACGTTGGGGTCACGCACCCGTCCACCGTAACCGCCGTGGCCACCGCACGGCATGTCGTGATCCGGCCGTACTGTCGGGGGATGGAGGTCGGTCCGTACGCAGGTCGTCCCTTTCTGTCGCCCGTGGCCGTCCCGCCGGCCCGCCCCGGCCCGTGGCCCGTGGTCGCGGCGGCGGTGGCCGGGTGCTGGACGGTCGCGGTCGTCGCGCCGGCCGAGCTGGTCGGCTGGCTGGCCGACCAGGTCCGGCTCGCCACCGGCCTGGACCGGGTGGTCTGGCTGTGGCCGGTGGTCGCCGTCGTGACGGTGCTGCTGGCCGGGGTGCCGGCGCTGTTGCTGGCCCTGCTGCCCCGCTCGGGGGCGGTCCGGACCACCGGCCGGGCCTGGCTCGGCGGGCTGCTCGCCCTCGGCGCGCTCACCGGCCTGCGCGCCCTGCCGCCGGTGCACCACGAGGCGTACCTGGCCGCGCTGGCGGCGACGGCGGTCCTGCTCGCTGTGGTGCTGCCCCGGCTGGTCCGGGGCCCCGCGCCGACGCCGCCGGCCGCCGGCCGCCCGGACCACCCCGCCGCGCCCTCGGGGGCCGGCCACCCGGACGACCCCGCCGGGCCCGACCGCCCGCACGACCCCACCGCGCCCACCGCGCCCACCGCCCCGGCCGGTCCGCGCGGGACCGTTCCGGCGGCCCCACCCGCCGTGACCTGGCTGGCGGTGGCCGCCGGGCTGGCGACGCTGCTGCCCTGGGCCTGGTTCGGCGCGCTCGGCGGGCTGCTGGAGACCGTGCTCGCGGCGGCGGCCGCCGCGGCCGTCGGCGTCCTCGCCGGGGTGCTGCTCGACGCCCGGTTCTGGGCGCACCTCGCGGGCGGGCCGCCGCACCGGCCGGCGCGGCTGGTGCTGGTCGGCGGCCTGGTGGCCGGGGTGACGCTGCTGCTGCTCGCCGCCGGCACCGGGCAGTCCGGCGCGCAACTGCCCGCCCTGCTGACCCTGCCCCCGCTCGGCTTCGCGCTGGCCGCCCTCCAGACGCCCGCGCTGCGCTCCGGCGGGCCGGTCGGCCCCGCGCCCGTGCGCTGGCTGGTCGGGCTCGCCACGTTCGGGCCACTGGCGTTCGCCGACCCGGAGGAGATCACCCTGCTCCTGGCGGCCACCCGCGACGTCCCGTTCTGGGTGGCGGTCGCCGCCGCCGCCGGGCTCGCGGTGGCCGCGCTCCTGGCGATCGTGTACGGCGTGCTGCTGGCCCGCCCGAACGGGCACGCGCCGAGCCGGCCGGTGGCGGTGGCGACCGTCGGCGTGCTGCTCGCCGGGGCGGCGCTGGTCCACCTCGGCCCCGGCCAGCCCGGCCTGCACGGCGAACGGCTGCTCGTGGTGCTGCGCGAGCAGGCCGACCTGAGCGGCGTGCCCACCGGCGGGACGGGCCAGGCGGGCCGGGACGCCCGCGCCCGCGAGGTCTACCGGCGGCTGGTGGAAACCGCCGAACGCACCCAGGCGGGGCTGCGCCGCGACCTGACCCGGCTGGGGCTCGACCCGACGCCGTACTACCTGGTCAACGCGATCGAGGTGGACGGCGGGCCGGCGGTGCGCGCCTGGCTGTCGGGCCGGCGGGAGGTGGACCGGGTGCTGCTGAGCCAGCGGCTGCGCCCGCTGCCGGCCCCCGCGCCGACCAGCCGGGGCGACCAGGCGGGCCCCTCCGGGCCGGCGTGGAACGTCTCCCTGCTCCGCGCCGACCAGGTCTGGTCGCAGCTCGGGGTCACCGGGGCCGGCGTCGTGGTGGGCAGCTCCGACTCCGGGGTGGACGGTCGGCACCCGGCGCTGGCCGGCGGCTTCCGCGGCGGCGACGACTCCTGGTACGACCCGTGGGACCACACCCGCGCGCCGACCGACCAGGGCGGCCACGGCACCCACACGACGGGCAGCGCCGTCGGGCGGGACGGGATCGGGGTGGCCCCCGGGGCGAGTTGGGTCGGCTGCGTCAACCTCGACCGCAACCTCGGCAGCCCGGCGCGCTACCTCGACTGCCTCCAGTTCATGCTGGCCCCGTTCCCGGCCGGCGGCGACCCGTTCACCGACGGGCGGCCCGAGCGGGCCCCCCAGGTGCTGACGAACTCGTGGGGCTGCCCGCCGATCGAGGGCTGCGACCCGGCGGCGCTGCGGCCGGCGGCCGACGCGCTGGACGCGGCGGGCATCTTCGTCGTCGCGGCGGCCGGCAACACCGGGCCGTACTGCCGGTCGATCGAGGATCCGCCGGCGACGTACCCGGACGTGTTCACCGTCGGGGCGACCGACCGGGAGCGCCAGGTCGCCGACTTCTCCAGCCGGGGGCCGGCGCCCGGCGCGGCGAAGCCGGACGTGGTCGCCCCGGGCGTGGGGGTGCTCTCCGCGATGCCGGGCGGCGGCTATGCCACCCTCGACGGCACGTCGATGGCCGCCCCGCAGGTCGCGGGCGTGGTGGCGCTGATGTGGTCGGCGAACCCGACGCTGGTCGGCGACCTGGAGCGCACCCGCCGGATCCTGCGCGACACCGCCGTCCCGGCCGGGGCGACGTACGCCTCCCGCAAGCCGGCCGACGCCTGCGGCGGGGACGCGAACATCAGCGGGGCGGGCCTGGTCGACGCGTACGCCGCTGTCCGCGCGGCCCGCTGAGCGGTAAGGAAGGGCCCCTTGTTAACGCATACGGTAGAGAGGGGTCCCCTTCTCACCTCGCGCCCCGCGCCCCGGCGGCGGCCCCGCGATCCTCGCCCTGGCGGCAGGCTAAACGGGCACCGGGCCGGATAGCGCCGTTCGGCCGCCCCGGCATCGACGGTCACCTACCGTCGAGGTGAGGAGGCCGCGATGACCACGGACGACGAGCGGGCCGAGGCTCCACGTTCCGCCGCCTGGGTGCCGGTCGAGGAGATCCCGGGGCAACTGCCGTTCGACCGGCTGGACTACGGCGACGCCGAGCAACTGGCGGAGATGGCCGGGGGCGACGCGCCCGGGGCGGAGGAGCCGGTGGTCCTGGTCGACGAGCCGATCCGCGTTGACGAGCCGATCCGCATTCGCCGGCCGCCCGGTCGGGCCGGGCGGCGACGCGACCAGCCGCCCCTGCCGACGTGAGAGCCGCCGGCGTGAGAGCCGCCGGCGGGCAAGTGCCCGAGGCCGGAGTGCCCGACACGGGAGTGCCCGAGGACCGAGTGGCCTTGGCCGGAGTGCCCACGGCCCGAGTGTCCGAGGCCGGAGTGGCCGGCGCTGGCGGCCGTGACGGCGCGGAGGGGGCGGGCCGCTGACGCGACCCGCCCCCTCGACGTGCGGTGTAACTGAACTCCGGTGGGAGCTGGACTCAGAAGTCCATGTCCCCGCCGCCCGGGCCAGCCGCGGCGGCCGGGGCCTTCTCCGGCTTGTCCGCGACGACGGCCTCGGTGGTGAGGAAGAGCGCCGCGATCGACGAGGCGTTCTGCAGCGCCGACCGGGTCACCTTGGCCGGGTCGATGATGCCCGCGGCCAGCAGGTCCACGTACTCGCCGCTGGCGGCGTTGAGGCCGTGGCCGGCGTCCAGGTTGCGGACGCGCTCGACGACGACGCCACCCTCCAGGCCGGCGTTGACGGCGATCTGCCGCAGCGGGGCGTCCAGCGCGATCTTGACGATCTGCGCGCCGGTCGCCTCGTCGCCGGTCAGGTCCAGCTTGTCGAAGGCGGTCTTGCCGGCCTGCACCAGCGCGACGCCACCACCCGGGACGATGCCCTCCTCGACGGCGGCCTTCGCGTTGCGGACGGCGTCCTCGATGCGGTGCTTGCGCTCCTTCAGCTCGACCTCGGTGGCCGCGCCGACCTTGATCACCGCAACACCGCCGGCCAGCTTGGCCAGGCGCTCCTGCAGCTTCTCGCGGTCGTAGTCGGAGTCGCTCTTGTCGATCTCGGCCCGGATCTGGTTGACCCGGCCCTGGATCTGCTCGGCGTCGCCGGCACCGTCGACGATGGTGGTCTCGTCCTTGGTCACCACGACCTTGCGGGCGCGGCCCAGCATGTCGAGGCCGGCGGCCTCCAGCTTGAGGCCGAGCTCCTCGCTGATGACCTGGCCACCGGTGAGGATGGCGATGTCGGTCAGCATGGCCTTGCGGCGGTCGCCGAAGCCGGGGGCCTTGACGGCCGCGGACTTGAAGACGCCCTTGACCTTGTTGACCACCAGGGTCGGCAGGGCCTCGCCCTCCACGTCCTCGGCGATGATCAGCAGCGGCTTGCCCGACTGCATGACCTTCTCCAGGATCGGGAGCAGGTCCTTCACCGACGAGATCTTGCTGTTGGCGATCAGGATGTAGGGCTCGTCGAAGACGGCCTCCATCCGCTCCGGGTCGGTCATGAAGTACGCGGAGATGTAGCCCTTGTCGAAGCGCATGCCCTCGGTGAGCTCGAGCTCCAGGCCGAAGGTGTTGCTCTCCTCGACGGTGATGACGCCTTCCTTGCCGACCTTGTCCATCGCCTCGGCGATGATCTCGCCGACGGTGCTGTCACCGGCGGAGATGGAGGCGGTGGAGGCGATCTGCTCCTTGGTCTCGACGTCCTTGGCGAGCTTGGACAGCTCCTCCGAGACGCTGGCCACGGCGGCCTCGATGCCCCGCTTCAGGGCCATCGGGTTGGCGCCGGCGGCCACGTTGCGCAGGCCCTCGCGGACCAGGGCCTGGGCCAGGACGGTCGCCGTCGTCGTGCCGTCACCGGCCACGTCGTCGGTCTTCTTGGCGACCTCCTTGACCAGCTCGGCGCCGATCTTCTCGTACGGGTCCTCGAGCTCGATCTCCTTGGCGATGCTCACACCATCGTTGGTGATGGTGGGGGCACCCCACTTCTTCTCGAGCACCACGTTGCGGCCCTTCGGGCCGAGGGTCACCTTCACGGCGTCGGCGAGCTGGTTCATGCCCCGCTCGAGGCCGCGGCGAGCCTCTTCGTCGAACGCGATCATCTTGGCCATACGGCGTTGTCCTCCTGGACACTCACGGGCCACCCGAGTGTGTGTCCCGGATGGGCCGCCTGGTGTACGCACCTTGGGACGTCGCCACCTGGCGACGACGACGTCTCCTCGGCCGGGCCGGATAGCCCGCGACGACCGGCCATGTGCCGCCCGACGGATCTCCGCCGTGCGGCCGTGGCCCCACCGTCCCGACCATTGGCACTCACCCAAGGCGAGTGCCAATGACTTGTTTAGCACTCTGCCCTGCCGAGTGCAAGCACGATGCGGCGGACGGACCGGGTCGACCCCACCTGACCAGCGCGACCCGGCCCGCCGGTTCAGCCGATTTCACCCGCCGGCCGGGCGGCGGTAACCGACCCCTCGTACGCCCGCCGCCCGGCGCACGTGACGACCGTAACGACCGGCCGGACCGGGACGACCAGGCGCACCAGGGCGACCAGGCACACGGCCAGGGCCAGGACGGACCAAGGCCAGGACGGACGAGGGCAGGACCGACGAGGGCAGGACCGACGAGGCAGGACGGTCGGACCAAGAAGGGCGAGAGAGCCGAGAGGGTGCGGCCAGGCAGGCGAGGGCCAGAGCAGGCGAGAGCCGGGACCGGCACGAGCGGCCACCGACCGCGGCGCGGCGCGCCGGGGCACCCGGGACCATCCGCCCGCCCCTTCCCCGGGCAGGCCGACCAGCGGGTCCGGGCGGAAACACAGCCGGGCGGCGGCCACGACGCGGCGCGGCCCGGTGGGCAGGGCTACCACGGCGGGACGGCACGGCGCGAACCGGCGGTGGCACCGGGCCAAGGTGGTGCTGGGCCAAGGTGGCACCGGGCCAAGCTGGCGCCGGACCAAGCTGGGGCCGGACCAGGGTGGAGCCTTGGCCAGGGTGGGTCGGCAACCCGGCGCGGCACCTGGCGGCCGGGAAACCGACCGCAGCCCGACCAAGCACGGCCGACCGGCCCTTCGGGCCCCGGTGGGATCGATCGATCGGACGGAGATGGCTGGGACATGCGCCCTGGGACGTGCGCCCTCCCCGGCGGCGATGTGGGAACGGTCCGCAGCATTCCTGGACCGCCCCGTCCGCGCCGCCCCGGACCGATCCGTCCGCGCCGACCGGGGCGGCGCGCTCCGCCGGCCATCGGTGGCCCGCCCGCCCGCGGGCCAACCGGTCGGGGCGTCAGGCGACGACGCGTACGCGCTCGGCCTGCGGCCCCTTCTGCCCCTGCGCGATCTCGAACTCCACGCGCTGCCCGTCGTCCAGCGCCTTGTAGCCGTCCATCTCGATGGCGGAGAAGTGGACGAAGACGTCCTGCCCCCCGTCGACGGCGATGAAGCCGTAGCCCTTCTCGGCGTTGAACCACTTCACGGTGCCCTGTGCCACGGTGCACTTCCTAACGTCGCGCGGCCTTCCACGAGCGGGTACGCCGACGGAACCGGCGGCCCCGGGAACACCGGTTTCACCCGTCTGCGCCGACCGGGAAACCAGTGACCGAAATCGCACGCTACACGAGGAGTGACGACGGCGCACGACCACAAATAGGGCTATAACGGACCGACCTCAACCCGGTGCGGCATAGGCGGCCATCACTGCGATAGGTATGCGGGATGACAGCAGGTTCCCGCCCGCCGACCGACCCGGGCAGCGCCCCGACGGGGACGGCCGACACCGCCGCGCCGGCAGTCGACGTACGCCGGTTGACCCTGCCGGACGCGGCGCGGATGCGGGCGCTGCGGCTGGAGATGCTCGCCGACGCGCCGCTGGCCTTCCTGGAGACCCTGGCGGAGGCCGCCGCCCGCCCGCACGCCGAGTACGCGGCCCGCGTCGCGTCGGTCGCCAGCGGCCGGCACACCGCCCAGTTCGTCGCCGACCCCGGCGCGGACCGGCCGGGTGGCCCCGCCGGGCGGCTCGTCGGGCACGCCGGCGGGACGATCTCGGCGGACGAACCCGGCCTCACCGTCGTCTACGCCGTCTACGTCACGCCGGCCCGGCGCGGCACCGGGCTGCTCGCCGCGCTGATCGAGGGGGTCGCCGCCTGGTCCCGGGAGTGCGGTCGGCCGGAGCTGATGCTGGAGGTGGTCGTCGGCAACGACCGCGCCTACCGGGCGTACCGGAGGCTGGGCTTCGTCGACACGGGCGTGCGGGTCCCGCACCCGAGGCTCCCCGCCCTGCGCGAGCTCCAGATGCGCCGCCCGGCCTGAGGCGGGGGTGTTTGCAGGGGCCCCCTGTACAACAGAAAGCGTTAACAAGGGGCCCCTCCTTGCACCTCAGGCGGGGCGGCGGCTCTGGACGATGCGGAACCGGTTCGCCACGTACGCGCCGTCGGTCAGCGCCGCGTTCGCCGCCGGGTTGGCGCCGCTGCCGTGGAAGTCGGAGAACGCCGCCGACTGGTTGACGAAGACGCCGCCGGTCAGGTTGCACGACAGGTGCACGCCGACGTCGATCGCCGCCGCCTCGGCCGCGTCCAGCACCGCCGGGTCGGTCGAGTAGACGGCGGCGGTCAGCGCCCCGGACTCGCCCACGGTGGCGCGCAGGAGCTCCAGGCTGTGCGCGGTGGAGTCGGTGGCGATCACGAACGAGATCGGCCCGAACCACTCCCGGCCGTACGTCGCCGTGTCGGCGGCGGCGAGCCTGACGATGGTCGGCGTCCGCACCACCGCGCCGGGGAAGGCGGGATGCTCGACGGTACGCGACTCCAGCACCGCCGCTCCGGCCTTGGTGACCTCGTCGAGGCGTTCCAGCACCCCGTCGTTGACGATCGCGCCGGTCAGCTCGACGCCCCGGGCCGGGTCGGCGGTGAGCTTGCCCACGACGGCGGCGATCCCGGCGGCCACCTCGTCGAAGCTCTTGTGCCCCTGGTCGGTGTCGATGCCCCCGGCGGGGATGAGGATGTTCTGCGAGGTGGTGCACATCTGGCCGCTGTAGAGGGTCAGCGTGAAGCCGAGGTTGCGGCACATCCCGGCGAAGTCGTCGGTGGAGTCGATCACCACGGCGTTCAGCCCGGCCTTCTCCGTGTAGACCGTCGCCTGCCGGGCGTTGGCCTCCAGCCAGTCGCCGTACTCGGTGGAGCCGGTGAAGTCGACGATCTTCACGGCCGGGTGCAGGGCGAGGGTGGAGGCGAGCCTCTCGCCGGGGGCCTCGGGGGCGAGCAGCACCAGGTTGGGGTCGAAGCCGGCCTCGGCGAGCACCTCGCGGGCGTACTTCACGGTGATCGCGAGCGGCAGCACCGCGCGGGGGTGCGGCTTGACGACCACCGGGTTGCCGGTGACCAGCGAGGCGAACAGCCCGGGGTAGGAGTTCCAGGTCGGGAAGGTGTTGCAGCCGATCACCAGGGCCACCCCGCGCGGCACCACGTGGAACGTCTTGGTCATCCGCAGCGGGTCGCCCTTGCCGGCGGCCTTCTCCCAGCCGGCCGTCCCCGGGTGGCGGGTCATCTCCGCGTACGCGTAGGCGACCGCTTCGAGGGCGCGGTCCAGCGCGTGCGCGCCGCCGGCCTGGAAGGCCATCACGAACGCCTGGCCGCTGGTGAACTGCACCGCGTTGGCCAGCTCGAAGACGTGCCTGTGCAGCCGGTCGAGGATCTCCAGGCAGACGCCCGCGCGGGCCTGCGGACCGGCGTCGCGCCAGGCGGGCAGGGCGGCGGAGGCGGCGGCCACCAGCTCGTCGACGCCCGGGTGCGGGTAGCTGACGTTCAGCTCCAGCCCGAAGGGGCTGGCCTCGGTGGCGACCCGGTCGCCGCTGCCCGGCTGGTCGAGCGGGAAGTCGCCACCCAGGTACGCCTCGAAGGCGGCCTTGCCGTCGGCGGCGGCGGTCTCGCCGTACACCCGGGGGCTGGGTGACTCGGGATAGGCGGACCAGTACCCGCGCTCCGTGATCGCGGTCAGCGCCCGGTGCAGGGTGTCGGCGTGCTTGTCGTACTCGGGATGCGGGGTCTCCGTCATGCCCGCCATCATGCCGCAGCCGGCGGGTGGGCAGTAGGGCCGGCGGACGCCGCCGGACGCCCGTCGCCCCTGCCGCAGGCCGGCCAGTCAGAGGGTGAGCTGCCAGTCGGTCCAGGCGTCGACCGGGCGGAACCCGAGCGCCTCGTTGATGGCGATCATGTACGTGTTGGCCTGCGCGTTGAAGGTGTCCACCGCGCGCAGCCCCGGCTCGTGGTCGAGCGCGTACCGCAGGTTCTCGATCTTCACGAGGAGCCCGAGCCGGTGGCCGCGGTGCGCCGGGTCGACGATGGTGATCTGCTGGAACGCGTGCCAGGGCACGCTGGGGCCGAGGTCGATCGTCGTCCAGGCGACCAGCCGGCCGGACGCGGCGTGCACCGCCCCGTGGTGGTAGCGGCGGCGGCCGCGCGCGTCGAACGCCCGCTCGACGCCCCGGATCCGCTCGACGTCGACCCGCTCCGGTTCCCACTCCAGCTCGCCCAGGGGCGCGTCGGCCATCAGCCGGCTGTCGAGGTGGGCGACGTCGGCGACGTGCTCCTGCGGGGCCGCCCCCTGCCAGCGAACCGTGCGGTAGCCGGCGGCGCGGGACCGGGCGTCGGCCAGCGCCGCGTCGAGCGCGGCCTGGTCGAGCCGGGTGGTGTCGAGGCGGCGGCGGACCTCGCCCAGCACCGCCCGCGCGCCCGTCGCGGCGGCGAACGCCCCGCCGGCCCCGCCGCGCGCCGGCCCGCCGGGCAGGGCCGCGACGGTCGCGCCGACCACCCGCTTGCGCCCCCGCTCGCGCAGCAGCTCCACGGCGTGCGCGTGCAGGGCCCGGCCGACCCCCCGCCGCCGGTGCGCCGGGTGCGTGAACAGGTCGACGCTGGAGTTGTCGGTGTTGTCGAGCTGCGGCAGGTCGAGGGCGAGGAAGCCGGCCGGCTCGCCGTCGAGCCGGGCCAGCGCCCAGACCGGCACGTTGCCCGGCATCGGGTGCCGGATCGCCGCCTCGAAGCGGCTCCGGCACAGCGGCGGGAAGTCGGGGACGTCTGCCTCGTCGGCGGCGGCCCGGATCCGGTACGCCGCGTCGACCGCGCCCTGGTCCGCCGGGTCGATCGGGGTGATGGTGATGCCCATGGGCCGAGGGTGGCCGGGGAAAGACGATCGGGCCAGCGAATTTCTCCGCTGGCCCGATCGGACGTTGGTCGGGAGGGACGATCGCACAACGCCTCCGGCGTTGGGTCGTAAGAACTTAAAGTCTCCGGCGAAACGCCCTCCCGCACGGAGCATCTTGCGCCGTCCGGTTCCTGCCGTCAAGTCCTCGGCGGCGGGTTTTTGCGTACGGAGGGCAAAACGTCGGTTACCCGACGGATCGGCGGGCCGATCGGCCCGCACAGTCAGCCGAGCAGGCCGGCGTCGCGGGCCGCGCGCAGCGAGGGCTTGATCCGGTGGGTGGGGCCGACCTGGGCGGCGACGGCGTCGATGGTCTTGAGCCCCTCGCCGGTGTTGAACACGACGGTCTCCGCCGTCGGGTCGAGCCGGCCGGACTCGACCAGCTTGCGCAGCACCGCCACGGTCACCCCGCCGGCCGTCTCGGCGAAGATCCCGGTCGTGCGGGCCAGCAGCCGGATGCCCGCGCGGATCTCGTCGTCGTCGACGTACTCCATCCACCCGCCGGTGCGCCGCACGGCCTCCAGGGCGTAGAGCCCGGCGGCGGGGTCGCCGATGTTCAGCGACTTGGCGATGCCGGTCGGCTTGACCGGGGTGATGGTGTCGGTGTCGGCGTGCAGGGCCGCCGCGATCGGGTTGCAGCCGGCCGACTGCGCCCCGAACACCTTCCAGCCGCCGGCCGGGGCCTCGACGAGGCCGATCTCGACCAGCTCGCTGAACGCCTTGTCGATCTTGGTGAGCAGCTCGCCGCTCGCCATCGGGATGACCACCTGCGCCGGGATCCGCCAGCCGAGCTGCTCGGCCACCTCGTAGCCCAGGGTCTTGGAGCCCTCCGCGTAGTAGGGCCGGACGTTGACGTTGACGAAGGCCGTGTCCTCGAACTCGTCGGTCTCCACCAGCTCGCCGCAGAGCCGGTTCACGTCGTCGTACGAGCCGTCGATGGCGACCAGCTCGCCGCCGTAGACGGCGGTGGTGACCACCTTGCCCGGCTCCAGGTCGCTGGGGATGAACACGATCGACGGGGCGCCGGCGCGGGCCGCGTGGGCGGCGACCGAGTTGGCCAGGTTGCCGGTCGACGCGCAGGCGAACCGGGTGAAGCCGAGCGCCCGCGCGGCGGTGAGCGCCACCGACACCACCCGGTCCTTGAAGGAGTGGGTGGGGTTGGCGCTGTCGTCCTTGACCCAGAGCGGGGCGGTGATGCCCAGCTCGGCGGCGAGGTTGCCGGCGGCGACCAGCGGGGTGAGCCCCGGGTCCACGGTCACCCGGGCTGCCGGATCCTGGCCGGCGGGCAGGAGGGCGGCGTAGCGCCAGAGGTTCTGCGGCCCGGCCTCGATCTGCTCGCGGGTGACCCGGGCCAGGGCCGCCGTGTCGTAGTCGACTTCGAGCGGGCCGAAACACTCGTAGCAGGCGTGCTGCGCGGCGAGCGGGTAGCGCGCCGAACAGGCGCGGCAGACCAGGGCGCGGGCGGGGCTGGCCGTGGTGTCGATGCCGGGCGCGGCGAGGGTCGACGTCATGTCGAGGAGGTCCTCTCATCTTTCCCCGCATCGCACCCTGCGGCGGGGACGGAATTGGCACCTGTCCGCGGCGTTCGCCATCGAACGCACGGGGGTGGTTGCCGGGGCTTCGTCGGGCCGTATCCCTCTGCCCCTCTGGATGAGGTATTCAGTTGTGCCGCCGAGTCTACGGGGGATCGCGGCGACCGCCACCCGATGTTCCCAGCGTGTGGGCCGGATCGGGGGTGCCGACTTGGTCACACCGTCACCATGGGCACCCCCTCCGACACCGTGAGCTACCGCCTCCAGGGCCCCGAGCCGGGGGGTGGCCTGCGGTTTCTAGCCTGACGGCGTGACGTATCCCCCGACACCCGGCCCGCCCCCGAAGCCGCGCAGGCCCGGCCGGACCACCCGTACCGTGATCATCGTGGCCGCCGTGGTGGCGCTGCTCTGTTGCGCAGGCACGCTCACCGGCGGCGGCATCTGGTTCTTCCGCACCGTCCAGGGCGCCACCGCGCCCGCCCGGGACGCCGCGACCGCGTACCTCGACGACGTGCGGGACGGCAACCACCCGGAGGCGTACGCCCGGCTCTGCGAGGAGGTGCGCAGCCAGCTGACCCAGGAGGAGTTCGCCCGGGCCCGGGCGGCCGAGCCGCCCCTGGGCGGCTACCGGGTCACCTCGACCGAGGTGAGCAGCAGCACCGGCGGCCGGTCCCGGGCCGAGGTCACCGTCACCGGCGGCGGCCGGGAGAAGGTCCTCGTCCTGGTCGAGGAGGGCGGCGACTGGCGCGTGTGCGGGGGGATCTGACCGGCGGCACCGACCGGGCGGGGGGCATGCCGCCGGGGCGGAGACGGGCGCCCCGCCGCCCCGCCCTCGCCACCCGAAGGGAAACTCCGCCCGCCCCGTGACGCCGCCTGGCGATTCCTGGACAGTTCCGGTCTGCCGTGAGCGACAACTGGCCAAGGCCGCGGCGTCGCGGGGCGGGCGGTCGGGTCAGGCAGGCACCGAGCGCTTGCTCGGGGCGGGCGTTGCGACGGCCGGCTCCCGGCGACGGCCCAGCAGGTTGTCGACGGCCCACGTCCCGGGGCCGAGCACCGCGATGAGCACGAACGCCCAGCAGAACATCGCCGACAGCTCACCGCCGTTGCGCAGCGGCAGCAGCCCTTCCGGCTGGTGCACCACGAAGTACGCGTACGCCATCGAGCCGGAGGCGAGCAGCGCGGCGGGGCGGGTGAAGAGCCCGGCCAGCACCAGCGCGCCGCAGACGGCCTGGATCAGGGCGGCGTACCACCCTGGCCAGGTGCCGAGCGGGACCGCCTGACCGGTTCCTCGCGCGCCGCCGAAGACGCCGAACAGCGACGACAGGCCGTGGAACAAGAAGAGCAGGCCGATCACCATGCGGAACAGGGACAGGACGGGACCGCTAAGCCGGTCAATGTTCATACCACACCTCCAGTGACAGAAGTCAATGCAGCCAGAATGCGGTAAGAATTTGATAAGGTCGATGCTTGTCCCTGTCCGTGGGAGCGTTCCCACGATATTTGAGACGCGGAACTTCCCCACCAGCACAATCACTCGACGCGATCACGCCGGGCACGAGCCGTCACGGGGCCCTCGATCACTCACGACCGACCTGCCCGCCACGCACGGGCGGTCACGGAGGCCCGATCCCGAGCTGCCCACCGGGCCCGACCGGTCCCGGCGGCGGGCAGGTGCCCGGCTCCGCCGTCAGCTCGTGACGTCCTTGCGGGTGAAGCGCCAGAAGGCCAGCGACCAGAACAGGGTGGCGTAGGCGATCGCGGAGATGCAGCCGCGCACCAGGTCGTCGGTCTGCACCGGCGTCGACAGCAGGCCCAGCCAGGCGTTGGCGTAGTGGGTCGGCAGGAACGCCCGGATCCCGCCGAGCGCCGTGATCTGGTCCAGGATGCTGGACAGGATCCACAGCAGCACCGCGCCGCCGACCGCGCCGAGCGCGGCGTCCGTGACGACGGAGAGCAGGAACGCCAGCCCGGCCACCGCCAGCAGGACGACCGCCAGGTAGCCGAGCACGGCCAGCAGCCGCAGCAGCCCCTCGGCCGGGTCGAGCTGGGCGGAGACCTGGCTGCGCAGCGGCTCCCAGCCGTAGCGGAGGGTGCCGGCGAGCAGGGCGGTGCCGGCGAGCAGCAGCAGGGCCAGCCCCGAGTACGCGAGCGCCACCAGCAGCTTCACCGCCAGCAAGCGGGCCCGGGGCACCGGCACGGCCAGCAGGTAGCGCAGGCTGCCCCAGCTCGCCTCGCTGGCCACCGTGTCGCCGCAGAACAGCGCCACCACCACGACCAGCAGGAACGACGCCGAGACCAGCAGCGAGAAGAGGGTGAAGTTGAGTCCGCCCGAGGTGGCCAGGTCGGCGAGGCTGGAGAACTCGCCCCCGCCGCCGTCGTCGTCGTTGCCGGAGTCGAACTGGAACGCGACAAGCACGATCAGCGGCAGCAGCACCATGAACCCGAGCGCGAGCTGGGTACGCCGCCGCGACGCCTGCCGGCGGAACTCCGCCGCGAACGGCAGGGTCGCCGACGGCCGGTAGCCGGCAGCCGCGCCCACCGTGGAAGACGACTGCGTCATCACCGGTCCCCGCTTCCCCGAGAGTTCTCGCCCACCAGGGCGAGGAACGCGTCCTCCAGGCGGCGGCGCGGCACCACCCGGTCCACCCCGATCCCCGCCCGGACCAGCTCGGCCACCACCTCGCTGCGGGCGGTGCCGTTGGTGTCCACCACCAGCTGCCCCTCGGCGTCGGGCAGCACCCGGACGCCGGCCAGCCGGCCCAGCACGTCGCGCGCCGCGTCGGGGTCGGTCACGTCGAACAGCACGCTCGGCGACTCGCCGACGATCTCCTCCACCGGGCCGGACGCGACGATCCGCCCCTTGTTGACCACCACCGCGTGCGTGCAGGTCTGCTCCACCTCGGCGAGCAGGTGGCTGGAGACCAGCACCGCCCGGCCGTCGGTGGCGTAGCGCTGGAGCACCCGGCGCATCTCGGCGATCTGCGGCGGGTCCAGGCCGTCCGTCGGCTCGTCGAGCACCAGCAGCTCGGGCAGGCCGAGCATGGCCTGGGCGATGGCGAGGCGCTGCCGCATGCCGTGGCTGTACTTGCGGGTCCTGCGGTGCACCGAGTCGCCGAGCCCGGCGATCTCCAGCGCCTCGTCGAAGTGCGCGTCCTCCCACGGCCGGCCGGTGGCCCGCCAGTAGGCCTTCAGGTTGTCCAGGCCGGACAGGTGCGGCAGGAAGCCGGGGCCCTCGACCAGCGCGCCGATGCGCGACAGCACCGGCGAGCCGGGCACCAGCCGCCGGCCGAAGACGTAGATCTCGCCCGCGGTGGGCTGGGTGAGCCCCATCAGCACCCGCAGGGTGGTGGTCTTGCCCGCGCCGTTCGGCCCGAGCAGGCCGACGACCTGACCGGGGTGCACCTCGAAGTCGACGTTCGACACGGCGACGAAGCCGTCGGCGTACTCCTTGCGGAGCTGGCGCACGGCCAGCGGCGTGCCCGCGTACTCGGGATGCACCGAGCTGTCCTGGCGGCGGTGCCGGCGGCGGGCGACCAGGACGACCGCGACGAGCCCGACCGCGATGGCGGCCAGCAGCCCGGCCAGCACCCAGCGCCAGACGACGGCCGTGGTGGGGATCGGCTCGCCGGCCACGGTCGGCAGCACGAGCGGGCCGTCGCCGGCCGCCACGGTGTAGACCGCCGGCTCGGCCGGGGTCGTGTAGGCCTGGTCGGACGTGGCGACCACGACCCGCAGCCGGTGCCCGGCCTCGACCCGGCGGACGATCGCGGGCAGGGTGACCGTGACCGGCTTCGCGGCGTCGATCCCGGCCGGCAGGCCGGTGAGCCGGACCGGCGCGACCAGCCCGTTGGGCAGGGTCGCCGCGCCCTGCGGGTCGACGTCGTAGAGCTTCACGAACAGCACCGCCTCGCCGCTGGCCGACGCGGCCCGCAGCGTGACGGTCGGCGACCCGGCCACGTCCACCGCCTCGCCCAGCGGCGCGGACTCGAACCGGGCGTGCTGGCCGGGCACGTCGCCGGCCACGCCGCCGAGCAGCGAGCCGAGCGCCCCGGCGAACGGGATCGAGGAGATGGCCGCCGGGTTGCCGTTGGGCGGGTTGGCGACCGGCTGGGCCGGGCCGGCCACCGCGACCTCGCGGCGCGCGTCGCCGGCCAGCCCCGGGTAGTCGGCGGTGCGGTAGCCGGTGGCGACCAGGCCGCGGTCGAGGGCGTCGAAACCGGCGATCCGCGAGTACGTGAAGTCGTCGCCGGGGGCCGCCCCCTCGCCCTTGACGTAGTGGTCGAGCCACTGGACGGTCAGGTACTTGACCCGGTCGGAGTCGTTGCGCGGCCCGTCGCCGCCGTCGTGGCCGCCGGTGAACCAGGCCACCCGGACCGGGGTGCCGGCGGCGGCGATGCCGCGTGCGTTCGCGTCGGCCTCGGCGAGCGGGAACAGCGTGTCGGCCTCGCCCTGCACCAGCAGGGTGGGCGCCTTGATCCGGTCGAGCACGCCGGCCGGGCTGGACCGGCGGAGCAGGTCCACGGCCGCCTGGTCGCCCCGCCCGGTGGTGGCGATGCGCAGGTACGCGGCGCAGACGTCGGCGGCGAACCGGCCGCAGGACGGGTCGGCGGCCCCGGCCGGCGCGCGCCCGGAACCGGTGCCCGGCCCGGCGCCCGGCGCGGGGCTCGGCGGCCCCGCCGAGGCCGGGTTGCCCTCGGGCTGGGCGGCGGAGGTGCCGGAGAGCCCGGCCGGGCCGGAGCCGGCGTTGCCGCCGCCGCCGAAGAACAGCCCCGCCCAGCCCTTCTTGAACACGCCGGAGGTGGCGGGCCCGCCGGTGCTCTCCGGCAGGAACGCGCGGGACAGGTCGTTCCAGGTGATCATGGGGACGATCGCGTCGACCCGCTGGTCCTGGGCCGCGAGCAGCAGGGCCAGGCCGCCGCCGTACGAGCCGCCGACCACCCCGACCCGGGGATCGCCGGCGGCGTCCGTGCGCACCTCGGGACGGGCGGCCAGCCAGTCCAGCAGCCGCTGCGCGTCCCGCACCTCGTGGTCGGGGCTGTCCAGGTGGATCTGGCCGCCGCTGCGGCCGAAGCCGCGCGCGGTCCAGGCGAGCACCGCGTAGCCCTGGCCGGCCAGCTCCTCGGCGTCGGAGCGGACCGACTCCTTGGTGCCGCCGAAGCCGTGCGCGAGCAGCACCGCCGGCACCCGGCGGTCCGCCGTCGCGCCGTCGGGCAGGTAGAAGGTGGTGTCCAGGTCGACCGGCTCGTCGCCGGACGGCCCGGAGCGCACGGTGATCATCGCGGGCTCGGCGCGGAAGCCGGCCTCGCCGGGTCGGGCGGCCCAGAGCACGGCGGCCGCCAGCAGCACGACCGCCACCGAGCCGGCGACGATCCGGCGGGGGCGGGTGGCCAGGGCCCGTCGGACCGGTGCGGCCGACAACGGCGATCTCATGCGGTAACGGTACGGTGCGGATCCTGAGCGTTCGCTGAGATCCTCCGTACGTCCGTCCGGCCCGGCCGATCGGCGGCCTGTTTTGATCGTTTGCGCAGCGTCTGCCGCATCCCAGCGAAGTGAATTCGGATCATGTGAATTCCGATGTTCAACCGATATCGCATCCGATCGGCCCATCTCCGCCGGGCCGCCGCCACCGAGGGTGGCGGATCGGTCGACACCGGGTGACATCGCTCGTAGTGACGCAAAACTGACCGGCTGACGGCTCTGCGTGCCGGTGCCGGTCCGCTAGTTTTCCGGTCCGGTGAACGGGACTGTTTGGCAGGCCCGGCACCTGCCCGCATCCGCCGTCGCCGGAGGAGAACCCATGACCGTCCCCGCGCAGCGGGGCCCCCGACGGCCCAACCGGACCGGCCGCATCCTGCCGCTGGTGCTCGTGGTGGCGCTCCTCGCCCCGGTGGCGTTCCTCTTCGCACAGCAGCGCCGGCACACCGGCGAGGAACGCGACCTCATGGTCCGCGAGCGGCTCGGCGTGGAGTACCTGCGCTCCCTCGGCCCGCTGACCCTCGCCCTGGTCGAGGCGCAGTCCGCCGCCGTCGCCGGCCGGACCGTCTCCCGGGAATCCCTGGGCAAGGCCGTCGAGGAGGTCGCCGCCTCGGACGCCCGCCTCGGCGACGCGCTGCGCACCCACGAGCGGTGGACCGGGCTGCGGGCCAAGCTGGAGGCGCTGCCCGAGAAGGGGCTGACCGACCCGCAGGCGACCTTCGCCGCGTACGGCGAGGCCACCGACCTGCTGCTGGCCCTGCACCGCAAGGTGCGCGAGGCCTCCGGGCTGATCCGGGACCAGCAGGCCGACTCGTACTACCTCCAGGACGCGGTCAGCGACGAGCTGCCCGAATCGCTCGTGGCCACCGGCCGGCTCGGCGACCTGGCCGCCGTCGCCGCCGAGCTGCCCGACGCCCAGCGCATCGCCATGGTGTCCCAGCTCGGCGCCCTGTGGACGAGCGCCATCAGCCCCGCCAACGACCTGATCACCAACCTGCGCGCGGCCGTGGACAGCACGGACAGCACCAAGCTCGGCGCGAACGTGCTCGCCCCGCTGGACACCTACCAGCGCTCCATCGAGCGGCTCGGCGCGCTCGCCGCCCCCACCTCGGCGGTCCGGTTGGAGGACGAGGCGGCGACCGCCCGCGCGCTCACCAACCTCATCGCCGCCCGCACCGCCGCCCAGGAGGCCGCCCGCCAGCTCCAGCCCGTCATCCTCGACGAGCTGGACGCGCTGCTGACCGACCGCATCGACCAGCTCGACCGGGACCGTCGGCTCGCCGCCGGGGCGGGCATCCTGGCCGTCCTGCTGCTCGGCGCGCTCGCCGCGGTGCTGATCACCGCCCGGGACCGCCGGATCGGGCGGGACCGCCGACCGGCCGGCGGGGACACCGGCCCACCGGCGGCCGACGAGACCGGCTGGGACGCCCCGGCCGACCGCCACGGGTCCGCCCCGGCCGGCACGGTCGCCCAGGTCGAGCCCCGGATGCTCCAGCCGGCCGGGCAGGGCCGCCCCACCAGCGCCGAGCGGTGGGGGCCCTTCGATGCTCGCTAGGCTCCGCATCCGGGGCAAGCTCGCCCTGCTGGTGATCGTTCCGCTGCTCAGCATGGTCGGGCTCGCCGTGCCGATCGTCCTCGACCGGGTCGCCACCGCCGGGCGGGCAGCGGACACCGCCGAGGCCGTCCGGGTGGCCAGCCGGGTCGGCACCCTGGTCCAGGACCTCCAGCAGGAGCGCCTGCTCTCCGTCGGTCTGCTGCTCGGCCGGGCGTCCCGCACGGAGGTGATCCAGAAGTCGGCCACCGTGGACGACCGGGTCGCCGACATCCGCGCCGAGCTGGGCGGCCAGCTCACCGACCGGGTCAGGCTCGCGCTCGACCAGGTGCGGGGGCTCGCCGACGTACGCGCCGCCGTGCTCGCCGGCCGGGCCACCCCGGTGCGGGTCATGGAAGCCTTCGGCCCGCTCGCCGTGGAGCTGATCGACTCGCTGCGGCTGGCCTGGAAGGTGGACACCACCACCCCGGTCGGCCAGCAGGTGCTCGCCCTGGACGGCCTGCTGCGCGCCGACGAGAGCCTGGGCGCGTGCGCCACCCTGATCGTCCTGGTCAAGGAGACCAGCGACCCGAAGGCGATCGCCAGCTACATCGCCTGCATGGCCGCCCTGACCGTGGACACCGACCGGTTCCGCAGCCTGGTCACCCCCGAGCAGTTGGAGCTGGCGCTGCTGGACGACGCGGCGGTGGCCGCCCGGACCGGCCCGACGTTCATCGTCGACAGCGAGAAGGACCCGGTGGCCGCCCTCAGCAGCGTGCCGCTGGACACCCTCTTCCCCTCCGTCCAGTCGATGACCACCCTCGGCCAGTTCGTCGAGAAGAAGATCGCCGCGGACGTCACCACGCAGGTGCGCGAGGAGGAGCAGCGGGCCCTCACCGCCGCCTGGGTGGTCGGCGTCACGGCGGTGCTGGTCATGCTCCTCGTGGTGCTGCTCAGCATGGCGGTGGCCCGGCTGGTCGCCCGCCCGCTGACCCGGCTCACCCGCTCCGCCGAACGGGTCGCCCGGGCCGCCGAGGCGGAGCTGGTGCGGGTCGCCGACGACGAGAGCGAGAACGTCCCGCCGATCCGCCTCGACCCGGTCGACGTCCGGGGCCGCGACGAGATCGGCGACCTGGCCCGCGCGTTCGAACGCGTGCAGAGCACCGCCGCCCGGCTGGTGGAGCGGCAGGTCGCCGGCCGACGCAACGTGGCGCAGATGTTCGGCCACGTCGGGCGTCGTACGCAGAACCTGGTGGGCCGGCAGATCGCGCTCATCGACCGGCTGGAGCAGCAGGAGACCGACCCGGGGCGGCTGGAGCACCTCTACCGGCTGGACCACGTCTCCAGCCGGCTGCGCCGCAACGCGGGCAGCCTCGTGGTGCTCTCCGGCTCGACCGGCGCCGACGGGCACGTGGCCCCGGTGCCGCTGACCGACGTGGTCCGGCTCGCGCTCGGCGAGATCGAGGACTACACCCGGGTCGACGTGCAGGTCCCGGCCGGGGTGTCGGCGGCGCCGTCCACCGTCGGCGACCTGGTGCTGGCGCTGGCGGAGCTGATGGAGAACGCCACCGTCTTCTCCCCGCCGCACACGAGGGTGGTGGTGACCGCCGAGCCGGCCGGGCACGGCATGCGGCTGTCCGTGGTGGACCACGGCATCGGCATGACCGAGGAGCGGCTGGCCGAGGAGAACGCCCGGCTGACCCGCCGGGAACGGCTCGACCTCGTCCCGACCGAGGTGCTCGGCCTCTTCGTGGTGGGCCGGCTCGCCCGCCGGCACGGCTGGACGGTGGACCTCGTCCCGACCACCGGCGGCGGCGTCACCGCCCGGCTGGAGGTCCCGTCGGCGCTGCTGGTCGTGCCGCCCGCCGGCCAGGCCGGGCAACCGGCCACCGGGACGGCCGCGCCGGACCGGCCGGCCGCGTCCGGCCGTCCGCAGCCGACCGGTCCCGGCCGGGCGCTGGCCGTCGCCGCCACCGCCCACCCCGCGCCCGCCGGCGGTCCGGGGGACGGGTCGGTGGACGGGACCGTGGCGCTCGGCGTGGCGCTCGGCGTGGACCGCGAGCTGCTCAGCCGCGCCACCCGGTCGATGGAGTCGGGCGACTCCTGGAACGCCTTCGAGGCGGTCGTCGAGCCGCCGGCCGCCACGTCCGGACGGGCGGGCGCCCCCACCCTGGACGCCCCGCCGACCGTCGGCGGCACCCCGGTCGCGCCCGACGCCGCCGCTCCCCCGGCGGCCCCCGGCGCCGGCCGGCCTTCCCGTGCCGCCGGTCCGGTCGGCGGGGCCGCCGGCACACCGCTCCTGCCGGCCCGGCCCCGGGGCCTCTCCTTCCCGACCGGCCCGCAGCCCGGCTCCGCGCCGCCCGGCTCCGCGCCGCCGCCCGGCGGGTCGGGCGGGACCTCGCGGGGCGCGTCGGGCATCCGCCAGCGGGTGCCCGGCGCGAGCCTGCCGCACACCGGCCCGGTCGTCGGCCCGGTGGACGCCACCACCGCCGACCCGGCCGCCGCCCGCGCGCTGGTCGAGCAGTTCGAAGCCGGGGTACGCCGGGCCGAACTGCACCCCCCGGCGGCTCCCCCGATGCCGGCCCGCCCAGCGGTCGCTCCCCCGACGCCGGGCCGCCCGGTGCCGACTCCCCCGACGCCGGGCCGCCCAGCGGCGGCTCCCCCGGGTGCTGCGGCCCCGGTGGCGGCTCCCCTGGTCGCCGACCCTCCCCGACTGACCCGACGGGTCCCCGGCGCCAACCTGGCCGTCCCGCCACCCAGGCCCGCTCCCCCGTCCGACCCCGGCGACCCCGCAGAGGTGCGCGACCTCATCAACCAGTTCGAGGCGGGCGTCGCCCGCGCGCTGCGTGAAGCCCGTCCTGACCGCCGCTACGAAGAGGGATCAACACGGTGACCAGCCCGTACCTGCACGAGAACATCGAGCACCAGCACCCCACCGACCTGAGCCCCGAGGCCCGCACGTTCAACTGGCTGCTGGACTCGTTCACGTCCAGCACCGCCGGTGTGATGGAGGCGATCGCGGTCTCCTCCGACGGGTTGCTGATGGCCATGTCGGCGATCAAGGACCGGTCCAACGCCGAGCGCCTCGCCGCCGTCGTCTCCGGCATGACGAGCCTCGCCGGCGGGGCCGCGAGCTGGTACGCCCTCGGCGGCCTGAACCGGGTCATCGTCGACATGGCCGACGGCTACCTGCTGATCAGCTCCATCAGCGCCGGCTCGGTGCTCGGTGTGGTGGCCGACCGGTCGGCGAACCTCGGCACCGTGGCCTACGAGATGACCCTCTTCGCCGGGCGGGCCGGCAGCGCCCTCACCCCGCGACTGATCGCCGAGCTGAAGAACGCCGTACAGCAGTGAGCCCGGAGGTCGCCGGCACCGGGCCGGATCCGGAACCCGTCGTCCGGATCCGGCCCTACCTGCGGGCGCAGTCCCCGGACGACGACGGGACGGGCGGGTCGGGCGGCTTCCCGGGCGGCCCCGGCCACCCCGGCGGCCCGGGCGGCGCTCCCGGGCCGACCGACGGCGCCTCCGGTTTCCCGGGCGGCGGCCCCGGCTTCCCCGGCCCCGACTTCCCCGGCGGCGGCCTCCCGGCCGGCGGCCCCGGTCTCCCGAGCAGCCGCCTCGGCTTCCCCGGCGGCGGCACCGGCTGGCCGGAAGGCGGCCCGGGCCTCCCCGGCGGCGGCTTCCCGGAAGGCGGCACCGGCTTCCCCGGCGGTCCTGGCGACGGCCCGCCCGGCAGCCCGGCGCACGATCTGCCCGGCCGGTCGGGCGCTCCCGATCCGCACCTGCCGACGGGGCCACGCCCGTTCGTGCTGACCTCCGGCAGGGTGGCCGGGGTGGACCCGGCGATCAGCCTGGAGACCCAGGTGACCGCCCGCCCCGGTCCCGGCGTCCGGGGCGCGGGGCCGGTCTCCCGGCTCGCCCCCGAGCTCCAGGCGATCATCGCGCTCTGTGGAGAGCCGATCTCCGTGGCGGAGATCTCGGCCCGTGCCCGGCTGCACTTCGGCGTCACCCGGATCCTGGTCGGCGACCTCCGGGCCGCCGGCCACCTCGACGTGCACGTCAACACCGCCAACGACGCCCTTGACCCCGACATCATCCTGCGAGTGATTGATGGACTCCGTGCGATCTCCTGAATGGCCGCCGGCCCCGCTGAGCGGGCTCTCCGCCAACAGCGCCGCCGCCCGCTACGGCACCCCGACGGGTGCCACACCGGCCACCGGACGCGCCACCCCGCCGACCACCAACCCGGCGCCGCCGGCCGGGCCACGGCACGGCACGCCGAACGCCAGCCCGGGCCGGTCCACGCCCCCGATCCCGGTGAAGATCCTGGTCGCCGGTGGCTTCGGGGTGGGCAAGACCACCACGGTCGGGGCCATCTCCGAGATCGCGCCGCTGACCACCGAGGCGGAGATGACCAGCGCCGGAATCGGCATCGACGACCCCGGCGCGCGGTCGGGCAAGACCACCACCACGGTCGCGATGGACTTCGGCTGCGTGACGATCGACCGCAGCCTCAAGCTCTACCTCTTCGGCACGCCGGGCCAGAACCGCTTCGGCTTCATGTGGGACGACCTGGCCCGGGGGGCGCTCGGCGCGCTGGTGGTGGTGGACAGCTCGCGGCTGGACGACTGCTATCCGGCGATCGACTTCTTCGAGCGGGCCGGGCTGCCCTTCGTCGTCGGGGTGAACGCCTTCGACGGCCGGCTGGCCGTGGACCTTCCCTCGATCCGGTGGGCCCTGGCCATCTCCGACCAGGTCCCCCTGGTGCAGTTCGACGCCCGGGACCGGCTCTCGGTGCGGGACGCCCTGCTGGTCGTCCTGGACCGGGCGCTGGACCGGGCCACCCGGGACAGGAGGGACTGAACCGGCCCGGTTCGGTCCACACGCGGAAGGGGTGGCGACATGAGAGGTGATCTCGACGAGACCCTGGCCCGGCTCGCCCGGCGTGAGGAGGCGCTCCGCCGCCGGGGCGTCGACCCGGGCGACGAGCCCGGCAGGGAGCCGGCGGGGCGGACCGTTCCGGCGCGGGCCGGGGCCCACCCGGTCGGCCGGGCCGAGCCGGCCGCACGGGCCGAGGCACGACCGGATCCCACCCCGGCCGTACGCGCCGACGCGCGACACGACCCCAGCCCGGGTGCACAGGTCGACGCGGTAGCCGGGACCGACGCCGCCCCGGACCCCCGCCCCCGGCCGACGGGCGACGTCGGCGGGGACCCGGTGGACGCCCTGCCCCGCCGGACGGGCGGCGCCCCGGCCCTGCCCGCCGCGCCGGCCCCCGTCCATCCCGTGGGTGTCGCCGGGCGGGACCCCGTCGACGAGGTGGCCGGGGCGGTCGCCCGGGTGGTGGCGGCGCACCCCGGCATGACGGTCGCGCTGCGGGTGGAGCACGACGGGCAGGCGTACCCGCTGCGGGTCGGCTGGTCGAACGGGCGGGTGACCGTCGGCGCGGAGGCCGCGACCGTGCCGCCCCCGGTGTGGCCGCTGACGGTGAAGGCCGTGCCGGCGTGGCCGTCCGACGCCGACCGGCTGAAGGTGGACCCGGCGGCCCGGCTGGCGGAGCTGATCCGGCGCGACCCGTCGCTGCTCGACAGCACCGACCCCACGCGCTGACCCGGTGTGAGAGGGGGACCCTTCTCTACCGTAGGCGTTAACAGGGGGCCCTTCCTTGCGGCTAACCTCGGGCGATGGCCGCACCCGCACCACCCGACCTGACCCTCGTCGCCAGCCTGCGACCGGCCGCGCTGGACGGCCGGCGCGGCGTGGTGCGGCTGCACCCCGAGGTGCTGACGGCGCTCGCGCTGCGCCCCGGCGACCCGGTGCGGCTCGCCGGCCGCCGGGTGACCGCCGGGATCGTCGCGCCGGCCGGGCCCGCCGCGAGCACGGCGCTGCTCTACGCCGACGACCTGCTCCTGGGCAACCTGGGCGTACGCGACGGCGGGCAGGTCACGGTGAGCCCCGCACCGGTGGCCCCGGCCCGCCGGGTGACCCTGACCGGGCCGGTGCAGGTCGCCGCCGCGGTCTCCCCCGAGATGCTCCGCCTCGCGCTGCTCGGCAAGGTGGTCACCGTCGGCGACGACGTGTCCCTGCTGCCGCAGGACGTGCTGCCGGACGCCTCGGTGCGCGCCCTCGTGGCGGCGGCCCGGCACCGCCTCTCCAGCACCGTCGGGTACGCCTGGACGAGCACCCTGCTCACCGTGGTCGCCGCCGAGCCGGGCGTCGCCGCGCTGGTCACCATGGACACCGTGGTCGGCTGGGAGCACGGGCCGGCGACCCGGGCCGGCGGCTCGGCCGGGCCCGGCCACGCCGGCGCTTCCGGTCACGCCACCGGGGACGGTCCGGCGGCCGGGCCAGACGCGACGACCGGGGCGGCCGGACCTGACGGGCGGGCCGCCGACGGCGACGGTGCCGGGGCGGACGCCGCGCCCGCCGTCGACGAGCTGCCGGGGCTGCGGGCGCAGGCCGACGAGCTGACCGAGCTGCTCGACCTCGGGTTCCACCACCGGGAGGTGCTGGGCCGGCTGGGCACCACGGTGGCGCTCGGGGTGCTGATCGCCGGCCCGGCCGGATCGGGCAAGTCGGCGCTGGTCCGGGCGGTCGCCGCCCGGGTGGGCGCGCGGGTCCGCCCGCTCTGGGCGCCCGAGCTGGCCGCGCTCGCCAACGACGCCGCGGCCCGGCGGCTGCGCGCCGCCGCCGACGAGGTGCGCGCCGCCGGCCCGGCCGTGCTGCTGGTCACCGACGTGGAGGCGCTCGCCCCGGCCGACGACGCCGGCCCGGTGGCCACGGTGTTCCGGCAGGTGCTCGCCGAGACCGTCGGGGCCGGGGTGGCCGTGGTCTGCACGACCAGCCGCCCCGAGGCCGTCGACCCCGGGCTGCGCGCCCCGGACCTGCTGTCGCTGCGGATCACCGTGCCGCTGCCCGACCAGGCGCTGCGCCGGGAGCAGCTCACCGTGCTGACCCGCCAGGTGCCGCTGGCCGAGGACGTCCGGTTGGACGAGGTCGCCGGGCGTACCCCCGGGTTCGTCGCCGCCGACCTGGCGGCGCTGGTGCGGGAGGCCGGGGTGCGGGCGGCGCTGCGGCAGAAGACGGCCGACGCGCCGACGGTGGCGATGGCCGACTTCACCGCCGCCCTGGAGGTGGTCCGGCCGACCACGATGGCCGCGTCCACGCTGGAGCTGGCGGACGTCACCCTCGACGACGTCGGGGACATGGTCGAGGTCAAGGAGCAGCTGACCGAGTCGGTGCTGTGGCCGCTGACCTACCCGGACACCTTCGCCCGGCTGGGCGTGCAGCCCCCGCGCGGGGTGCTGCTCTACGGGCCGCCCGGCTGCGGGAAGACCTTCCTGGTGACCGCGCTCGCCGGCTCGGGGCGGGCCAACGTGCTCTCGGTGAAGGGCGCGGAGCTGCTGTCGAAGTGGGTCGGCGAGAGCGAGCGGGCGGTGCGGGAGCTGTTCCGCCGGGCCCGGGAGGCCGCCCCGACGCTGGTCTTCCTCGACGAGGTGGACGCGCTCGCCCCGGTACGCGGGCAGGCAAGCGACGGGGGCACCACCGACCGGGTGGTCGCCGCCCTGCTCACCGAGCTGGACGGGGTGGAGTCGCTGCGCAACGTGGTGGTGGTCGGCGCGACCAACCGCCCCGACCTGGTGGACCCGGCGCTGCTGCGCCCCGGCCGGCTGGAACGGCTGGTGTACGTGCCGCCGCCGGACGGGGACGCCCGCGCCGAGATCCTGCGCGCCGCCGCCCGCCACGTCCCGTTCGCCGACGACGTCGACCTCGCGGCGCTCGGCGGCGGGCTGGACGGCTTCTCGGCGGCGGACTGCGCGGCGCTGGTGCGGGAGGCGGCGCTCGCCGCGATGCGCGAGTCGCTGACCGCGTCGACGGTCACGGCGGGGCACGTCGAGACGGCGCGGCAGCGGGTCCGCCCGTCGCTCGACCCGGCGCAGGTCGCCTGGCTGGCCGCGTACGCGCAGGCCCGCGACGCGCGCTGAGGCCCGCGCGGGGACCGGTGAGGCCCGCGCCCCGCCACCGCAGGGGTGTCGGCCGGCTCAGAGGGCGGGCGGGATGGCGTCGAGGGAGATCTCCGCGCGCACGGCGTCGCCGTCCTCGATCAGCTTCGCGCCGCACCGGCGCAGCACCGACACGGCACCGGCGTTGCCCCGGGTGGTCTCCGCCACCACCGTGTGCATCCCGGCCGCCGCCGCGAGGTCGAGCAGCTCGCGCAGGGCCGCCGCGCCCACGCCCTGCCCCCGGGCGGAGCGGCCGAGCCAGATGCCCGTCTCCACCGTCCCCGGTTCGGCGCGGCGGGTCATCCGGATCATGCCCAGCACCTCGCCGCCGACGAGGACCGCGTACATGGCGGTGTGGGTGGGGCCGTCGAGGCCCGCCATGCCCGTGCGGTAGTAGTCGCGGAACGCCTCCCGCCGGGCGTGCGACCAGCCGGCCGGCGCGTCGACCGGGGGCATCACGTCGTCGGGCTCGGCCTCGGCGACGGCCACCGAGAGCAGCGGCTCCAGGTTCCGTTCGTCCACCGGCTCCAACCGGACCGTTCCCGTCACGTGCCGAAGTCTGCCGTCCCGCACCCGCCCGAGTCCACCCTTTCGCGCCCCTCCACCGGTCCGGCAGCGGCTACGAGCCGGTCGGCGGGCCGGCGGTGGCTCGACCGGGGCCGAACTCGCAGAGGACGACGGAGGCGTCGTCGGTGGCCTTGTGCCGGCGCAGCCGGTCCGGCCGGTCGCGTTCGGCGGCGCGGACCCGGTCGAGGAGCGCCCCGGGCCCCTCGGCGGCGACCAGGTCGAGCAGGCCGGCCCAGTCGAACAGCCCGAACTGCTCGACGGCGCAGGACGCGCCGTCGGTGAGCAGGGCCGCCCGGCGCAGGCCGCCCGGGCCCCGCAGCGGCTCCGTGCCGGTGAGCGCGTGGTAGGCGGCGTCGGGGTCGGCGGCGGCGACCCAGTAGCCGTGCGTGCGGTTCATCCGCTGCCGCTGCACGGTGACGGCCCGCCGGAACCGGCCGACCGGGTCGTCGCCGGGGCCCGCGGGCAGGGTGGAGGCCGTGCGCCGCAGGTCGGCCACCGCCTGTTCCAGCCGGTCGTCGGTGACGGCGCGCACCCGGCCGCCGACGTCGAGCACCAGCGGGCTGTCGCAGAGCACGAGCCAGTCCGCCTCCTCGCCGCTCTCCCGCAGCAGGCAGACGGTGGACGAGGGCGTGCCGGGATGGTCGAGGTCGCAGTCGGCGCCGTGGTCGGCCCGTACCGCGAGGATCGCCGCCGCGAGGGTGCTCACCAGGGTGGCCGCGGGCCGGGCGGCGGCGGCCAGCCCGATCCGGGCGGCGAGGTGCCGGACGTACCAGGCGGGGGAGTGCACGCAGCCGGTGGCGAATCCCTCGGGCACGGTCGCGCCGTCCAGCACGCCGACCAGCGGACCGAAGCGGAAGACCAGGTCCTCGTTGACGGCCCGGCCGGGTGCCGGCGCGGACGCCGACCAGACCCGCATCGTCGGCCCCGCCGACCCGGCGCGGGTGCCCGGCGCAGCCGCCGCCTCCGCCGGGGTCGTCGCCCGCCCGGCCGTCGCCGTCCGCCCCGGCCGGGCCTCCCCGTCCGGTACGCCCCGGTGCGCTGCCGCCATCCGCCGCTCCCTCCCTCGGCTCGATTGTGCCGGGGATCGGGACCGTCGGTGACCGGGTTCGCGCGGTCAGCGCCGCCGGTTGCGGGCCCGGGAGGAGCGCAACCGGCGCAGCCGGCCGACGAGGACCGGCTCGGCGGCCAGCGCGGCCGGATTGTCCAGCAGCCCGTTGAGCAGCTGGTAGTAGCGCGTCGCGGAGAGGCCGAAGGTGTCCCGGATCGCCTGCTCCTTGGCCCCCGCGTGCCGCCACCACTGCTGCTCGAAGGCGAGGATGCGCACCTCCCGCTCGGCGAGGCCGGTGGCGGCGGCGACCGGCCCGGCCGGTTCCGGCCCGGTGCCGACGGCCCCGGGGTCGGGATCGGGGTCGGCGGGTCCGGGCTCCGGCTCGGCGGCTCCAGCCCGGGGCTCGGGCTCGGCGGTCGCGGGCTCGGCGCGGGTGGCCGGGGCGGGGGTGGCGGAGTCCGGCGCGGACCGGGGCGGGGGGACGGTGACGCCCTCCCGGGTGCCCGTCGCCTCCCGGCCGCGGGGGCGCGCCGGCTCGGGCCGGTCGGTGTCGGCCGGGGCGGCGTCGGCAGGCGGCATGACGGTCCTCACGCGGGCGGCGAAGGGCCGGCGGAGCCGCGCCGGCCGGGGGATCCCCAGCCTAACCAGGGCGGACCCGGACCGCATCGGACGTGCGGTGCGGCCGGGCCCACCCGGTGCCACCCTCAGGCGACGTCCCGCCGGCGCATGGTCACCAGCGCCGACCCGAGGGCGAGCACCAGCACGACGGAGAACAGGATCGACGCGTGCTGCCAGGTCAGGTCGAAGGTCTCCGGATTGCACTCCCCGTAGTAGGAGGAGGAGTTGCAGGAGTTCCAGTCCTCCAGCGTGACCTTCTTCGTCATCCAGGCGAGCGCGTAGGTCGGCAGCAGCCACACCTCGACGAAGCGCGCCCCCGCCATCGACAACACCATGCCCAGGCCGAACTGGCCGACCACGGCGGCCCCGATCGCCCCGCCGAGGGCCAGCGCGGTGTGCCGGCCCAGCGAGGCCAGCGCGAACCCGACGGTCGCCGCGAACACGATCAGCACCAGCCCGCGCAGCCCGGTGAGCGCGAACGACTGCCACACCCCGGCGGTCATCTTCGCGGTGGTGCCGCGCAGCGTGCCGACGGCCCAGAACCCGGCGGTCCAGACCACGGCGGTGGCCAGGGTCACGGCGACCAGTCCGGTGAGCAGCGCCGCCAGCTTGGTCAGCAGCACGGTGAGCCGCTGCGGCCGCCAGAGCAGCAGGTTCATCATCCCGCCGGAGCTCCACTCGGCGCCGACGAACGAGGCGCCGATCACGAACCCGAGCAGCGCCAGGATCGCGGTGAAGGTGACGATCATCTCCTCGAAGCTCGCGCGGAAGTTGAACGTCGACGGCAGGAACCAGTCCGCCTGGATGCTCTCCGGCGGCGGCGGGGTGATCATCTCGCAGTCCGGCGGGAACCGGCCCTCCTGCTGCTGGTCCTGACCGGACGCCTTGGCCTGCTCGCAGGCCTTGCGCTCCTGGTCGGCCCAGCGCACCTGCTCCTGGTACGACTGCTCGGCCTGCCGCTGGGCGGCGGCCTGCTGCTCGGGCCCGATCTTCTGGTTGGTGACGAAGACCCCGACGAGGACCGCCCCGAGCAGCAGCAGGCCGAGCATCGTCGCCCAGCGGGCGAAGCGCCGCTTGCCCAGCCGGCGCAGCTCCGTGCGATAGAGGCTCATGCGCCCCAACCTCCCCCGGCGACGCCGGGCTGGCCCGCGTCGCCGACCTTCGTGGACTGGTCGACCTGGCGGTGCTGCCCCGGCACGGGCGCGGTCGAGGTCAACTCCAGGAAGACGCTCTCCAGGTCGACCGTGACGGGGGCCAGCTCGCTGACGTAGAGGCCCTGGCCGGCGAGGATCCGGCTCACCTGGGCCGGCTTCTCGACGCCGGCGAGCATCAGATGGTCGGGGTGGGCGGTGACGGCCACGCCCGCCCGGCTGAGCGCGTCGGCCGCCGCCGGCAGGTCGGCGACCGCCTCCAGCCGGACCCGCACGGCCCCGCCGGAGTGCTCGGCGAGCACCTGGTCGACCGGGCCGAACGCGACCCGCCGGCCCAGCGAGATGATGGTGACCGAGTCGCAGATGAGCTGGATCTCGCCGAGGATGTGGCTGGACAGCAGCACGGTCATCCCCGAGGCGGCCAGGTCCCGGGTCAGCGTGCGCATCTCCCGGATGCCGCCCGGGTCGAGGCCGTTGGCGGGCTCGTCGAGGATGAGCAGCTTCGGGTTCTTGAGCAGCGCCGAGGCGACCGCGAGGCGCTGCTTCATGCCGAGCGAGTACGTCTTGACCCGCTCGCCGGCCCGGTCGCGCAGGCCGACCAGCTCCAGCACCTCGTCGACCCGGGTCTGCGGCACGTCGCCCGCCCCGGCCAGCAGCGACAGGGTGTCGCGCGCGGTGAAGTGCGGAAAGAACTGCGGGCTCTCGACGATCGCGCCGACCTGACCGACGACGGCGGGCAGGGCGGCGGGCACCTCCTGCCCGAGGATCGCCATCCGGCCGCCGTTGGGCCGGATGAGCCCGAGCAGCGTACGCAGGGTGGTGGTCTTGCCCGAGCCGTTGGGGCCGAGGAAGCCGTGCACCTGCCCCTGCTCGACCCGCATGTCGAAGCCGTCGAGGGCGTGTCGGGTCCCCCGGCGGCGGCTCTTGTACGTCTTGCGTAGACCTTCTATTTCCAGGACAGCTGACAAGCTGCGCCTCCCCCGATGAGTCGGTGACGACGCACACCATACGCGGTATGCAGGGGGAAGCAATACCCGGTATGCAGTCCGGCGCGTCAGGCGATGACGACGTGCACGCCCGCCGCGCGGAACGCCTCCACCAGCTCCGGGTTCGCACCCGAGTCGGTGACCAGCGTCTCCACCCGGTCGACGGGGCAGATCCGGGCGAACGCGTGCCCGCCCAGCTTGGACGAGTCCGCGATGATCACCACCCGCTTGGCGCGGGCCACCATCAGGTTGTTCATCGCCGCCTCGCCCTCGTGGTGGGCGGCGGCGCCGAGCTGCGGGTCGATCGCGTCCACGCCGAGCAGGGCGACGTCCAGGGTGACCTCGCGCAGCAGCGCCCCGCCCAGCGGGCCGACCAGCTCGAACGACTTGGGCCGGACCACGCCGCCGGCCACCACCACCTTCATCCGGGAGCGCACCAGCAGCTCGTTGGCGATGTTGAGCGCGTTGGTGACCACGGTGAGCTGGGCGCCCTCGGCGCTGGTGTTCAGGTCGGGCCGGACGGCCAGCGCGCGGGCCACCTCCGTGCTGGTGGTGCCGCCGTTGAGGCCGACCACGGTGCCCGGGGTGACCAGCGCGGCGGCGGCGGCCCCGATCCGCTGCTTCTCGGCCGAGTGCTTGGCCGTCTTGTAGCGCAGCGGCAGGTCGTAGGAGACGCCGTTGGCGACCGCGCCGCCCCGCGTCCGGGTGATCATCTGCTGCTGGGCGAGCTGGTCGAAGTCGCGCCGGATGGTGGCCTGGGAGACGTCCAGCCGCCCGGCGGCCTCCTCCACGCTCACCCGCCCGTTGTCAGTGAGCATCTCCAGCAGCGCGTTCCATCGGGCGTACCGGTCCACTGCGGCGCCTCCACTGACTGCACGAAGGGTGATTGATTGCGTGCACAGTAGTGCGCGAAACTACCAAGGTGCAAAACTCCGCTCTGCGCGATCGGGGACCCGGTTGCCAGAGACGCGAGGTTTCGCGCAGAATAACGCGCGAAAGGCGGCCGTATTGCGCCGTATTGCGCACGACCTCCCAGCGAGGAGTTCTCATGGCGTTCGTGCACGCGGAGATCGCGAGTCAACCCGACTGTTGGCGGGAGGCAGCGCTGCTGGCCCCCACGGTCGCCGAGCACCTGCCGCACCCCGGGGAGCGGGTCGCCGTCGTCGGTTGCGGCACGTCGTGGTTCATGGCGACGGCGTACGCCGGGCTGCGCGAGGCCGCCGGCCACGGCGAGACCGACGCGTTCCAGGCGTCCGAGTTCCCCACGGGCCGCCGCTACGACCGGCTGATCGCCGTCACCCGCTCCGGCACCACCACCGAGGTGCTGGAGCTGCTCGCCGCGCTGCGCGGCCAGCTCCCCACCACCGTCCTCGTCGGCGACCCGGTCTCCCCCGCCGTGGACGTCGCCACCGCCGTGGTAGCCATGCCGTTCGCCGACGAACGGTCCGTGGTGCAGACCCGCTTCGCCACCACCGCCCTGGCCCTGCTCCGCGCCCACCTCGGCGACAACCTGGCCGCGCTCGCCGCCGACGCCGAGGTCGCCGTCCGGGCCCCGCTGCCGATCGACCCGGCCCGCATCGAGCAGGTCACCTTCCTCGGCCGGGGCTGGACGATCGGGCTGGCCCAGGAGGCCGCGCTCAAGTGCCGTGAGGCGGCCACCTTCTGGGCCGAGGCGTACCCGGCCATGGACTACCGGCACGGCCCGATCTCGGTGGCCGCGCCGGGCCGGCTGGTCTGGGCGTTCGGCGACATCCCCGAGGGGCTCGCCGAGGATGTCGCCGCCACCGGAGCCGCCTTCGTGCACAGCCGCACGCACGGCTGCCGCACCGTGCTCGCGAGCTGGGCCGCCGGGCGCACGCCGGTCGACCCGATGGCCGACCTGATCCTCGCCCAGCGCTTCGCCGTCGCCCTGTCCACCAGCCGGGGCCTCGACCCCGACGCGCCCCGCCACCTGACCCGCTCCGTGGTCCTCGCGTGAGCCCAGCCGACGCCGCCGGTCCCGCCGACGTCGTCGTCGCGCTGGACGTGGGCGGCACCGGCATGAAGTGCGCGCTGGTCCGGCCGGACGGCACCACCGTCCACACCGAGCGGCACCCCACCGACGCCGGCCGGGGCCCCGACGCGGTGGTCGAGACGATCCTCGACGTCGCCGAGGGGCTGGCCGGCAAGGCCCGCGCCGACGGGCGCGACCCCGTCGCGCTGGGGATCGCCGTGCCCGGCGTCGTCGACGAGGCCGCCGGGGTGGCGGTCTGGTCGGCGAACGTCGGCTTCCGGGACGTACCCCTGCGGGGCCTGGCGGAGGAGCGGCTCGGGCTGCCCACGGTGCTCGGCCACGACGTGCGCGTCGGCGGCCTGGCCGAGGCCCGGCTCGGCGCGGGCCGGGGCACCGGGCACGTCCTCTTCGTCGCGATCGGCACCGGCATCGCCGCCGCCCACGTCGTCGACGGCGCGGCCGCCAGCGGCGCACACGGCGCCGCCGGGGAGATCGGCCACGTCCTCGTCCGCCCCGGCGGCCCGCGCTGCGGCTGCGGGCGCGACGGCTGCCTGGAGGCCGTCGCCTCCGCCTCGGCGATCGCCCGCCGCTACGCGGAGGCCACCGGCGCGGGGCCGACCGGCACGGCGGGCGACGGTGGGCCGACCGGCACGCCCGCGAGCGCCGCCGACGTGGCCGACCGGGCCGCCGCGGGTGAGCCCGCCGCCGCCCGGGTGTGGGCGGAGGCCGTCGAGGCGCTGGCCGACGGGCTCGCCACCGGCCAGGCCCTCTACGACGTGGAGACCGTCGTGGTCGGCGGCGGCCTCGCCCAGGCCGGTCCCCGCCTGTTCGACCCGCTGCGCGCGGCGCTGCACGAGCGGATGACGTTCCACCGCCGGCCGCGCCTCGTCGCGGCGGCCCTCGGCGACGAGGCCGGCTGCCTCGGCGCCGCCCTGCTGGCGCTCGACGCCCGCTGATCTGTACCGGCACGCCTCACACATCTGGAGATGCGATGACCCTGCGGGTGAACGGCAAGGTGGTGACCCCGACCGGCGTGATCCGGCAGGGCTGCGTGGAACTCGACGGCGACCGGATCACCGCCGTCGCGGAGTACCCGTCGGTGCGCGACGGGCACTGGATCGTCCCCGGCTTCGTGGACCTGCACACCCACGGCGGCGGCGGGCACACGTTCACCACCGGCGACGCCGGGTCCGCCCGCCAGGCGGCGGCCTTCCACCTGGGGCACGGCACCACCACCCTGCTGGCCAGCCTGGTCAGCTCGCCCTTCGAGCTGATGCGGGCGGCGACCGAGGCGTACCGGCCGCTCGTCGAGGAGGGCACGCTGGCCGGCGTCCACTTCGAGGGTCCGTACCTGTCGGCGGCCCGGTGCGGCGCGCAGAACCCCCAGTTCCTCCGCGACCCCTCCGTCGCCGAGCTGACCGAGCTTATCGAGCTGGGCGGGGGCGCGGTCCGCATGGTCACCCTCGCCCCCGAGCGGGACGGCGCGCTGGAGGCGATCAAGGTGCTCACCGCGCACCGGGTGGTCGCCGCCGTCGGCCACACCGACGCCACGTACGACCAGACCAGGGCCGCCGTGGCGGCCGGCGCGAGCGTCGGCACCCACCTGTTCAACGGCATGCGCCCGGTGCACCACCGCGAGCCCGGCCCCGTCGTGGCCCTGCTGGACGCCTCGAACGTGGTCTGCGAGCTGGTCGCCGACGGGGTGCACCTGCACGACGGGATGCTGACCCACGTCGCCGCCACCGCCGGCCCCGACCGGGCCGCGCTGGTCACCGACGCGATGTCCGCCGCCGGCATGCCCGACGGCGAGTACGAGCTGGGCGGCCAGGCCGTCACCGTCGCCGACGGCGTGGCCCGGCTGGCCGCCGACGGGGCGATCGCCGGCAGCACGCTCACGATGGACGCCGCCCTGCGGCACGCCGTGCACGCCGGCGTCCCGATGGTCGACGCCTGCCGGATGGCGGCCACCACCCCGGCCCGCGCCATCGGCCTCGGCCACCGGGTCGGCGCGCTCCAGGCCGGCCTCCGCGCCGACCTGGTCGTCCTCGACGACGACCTGAACGTGGTCCGGGTGATGCGCGGCGGCTCCTGGCTGGAGTGACGCCCGGGCGGAGGTGCCGCTGCTCGCGGTGCGGTCGCGCCCCCCGGTGTGGTGGCGCGGCCGACCCGACGGGCGCACCGCGCGCTAGGGAGCTGAGTCGTTCACGACATCATCCGGTCACCGCCGACGGCCACCCGATCCATCCACGACATCAGCTCGCTAGCGTCGACGCGAGACGTTGCCGGGCAGGGCAGGGCAGGGCGGGGCAGGGCGGGCTGGGCAGGGCGGGCGGCCGGGTCAGGGCAGGGCGTCGACCTCGACGCCGAGGACGGCCTGCTCGTCGGGGCGGTGCACCAGCACGTCGGCCAGGTACGACTGCACGGCGTGCCGCATGCCGACGTCCCGGCCGGCGCGCTCGGAGAGCAGCCACTTGTGCTCGATGATCTGCGCGAACAGCTCCTGCGGCTCCAGCTTGCGCCGCAGGTGCGCCGGCACCGCCCGCACCACCGGCTCGAAGACCTCGGTGAGCCAGCGGTGCGACGCCTGCTGCTCGTCGGTCAGGTCGCTCTCCGCCCGGTACGCGTCGAGGTCGTTGAGCAGCTTGCGGGCCTGGTTCTCCTCGGCGTCCAGGCCGGTGAGGCGCAGCAGCCGACGATGGTGGTAGCCCGCGTCGACCACCTTCGGCCGCACCAGGTACCGCCCGTCCCCGATGGTGGACAGGGCCACCTCCGCGACGTCGAAGCCCAGCTCGTTGAGGCGGCGGATGCGGCGCTCGATGTCGTGCCGGGCCTTGCGCTCGACCTGCTGCTCGTAGGTGATCTCGTGCCAGAGCCGCTCGTAGCGCTGCACGACCTCCTCGCACACCACCTCGGGGTCGATCGACTCGTGCAGCAGGCCGGCGGCCTGGAGGTCGAGCGCCTCGCCGAAGATGTTGACCCGGGCGATCTCCAGGTCCTCGCCGCGCTGGCCGTTGGACAGCGAGTTGTGCAGGGCCCCTGTCTCGGCGTCCACCAGGTAGGCGGCGAACGCGCCCGCGTCCCGGCGGAACAGCGTGTTCGACAGCGAGCAGTCGCCCCAGAAGAAGCCGGTGAGGTGCATCCGGACGATCAGCGCGGCCAGCGCGTCGAGCAGCCGGCCCATCGTCTCCGGGCGCAGGGTGTGGGAGAACAGCGCGCGATAGGGCAGGGAGAACTGGAGGTGCCGGGTGATCAGCACCGGGTCCAGCGGCTCCCCGTCGTCGGTCTGCCGGTCGGCGACGATCGCCACCGCCTCCACCGCCGGGAAGTCGATCCGCTCCAACGCCCGCAGCAGGTCGTACTCCCGCTCGGCGACCCGCTCGCCGGTCTCCTTGACCGCGTAGACGTACCCGCCGAGCCGGACGAAGCGCACGACGTGCCGGGAGATGCCCTGTGGCAGCGCCACCAGGTGCTCGGCAGGCCACTGCTCCAGCGGGGTCGACCACGGGAGGTCGAGCAGCGCCGGGTCCACGAGGGCAGAGGTGATCCGCACGCCGACCAGCATGACGCGTCACCCCGCCGGGACGCACCCCATCGTGCCTCGCCCCACAGCGGGCACGCGCCGGCCCGGTAGCGTGGTCGGGTGCGCGAAACCCAGACGGTACGGCGGAAAGTGCAGCTCAGGCCCGTACGCCCGGCCGGCTGGTGGTGCGACGCGCTGCTGCTCGCCGGGCTGGTCGGGTTGACGGTCGCGCTCGCCGCCGACCGGCTGTTCGGCGTCGACCGCGCGATCGCAGACTGGGCGGAGGCGCACCGGCCCGGTGCGGCGTACTGGGTGGCGGTCGTGTTCAACTACCTGGGCCAGGGCACCCCGCTGACGCTGATCGCGCTGGGCATGGGGGTGTTGCTGGCCGTCCGGGTGCGCTCGGTGCGCCCGGTGCTGCCGCCGGTGCTCGCCTTCGTGTTCACCCTCTTCACCATCGGTCCGCTGAAGGTGTGGACCGCCCGGCCCGCACCGAGCGCCAGCGTCAAGGAGCCGTTCCTGCCCCCCGAGGCGACCCTGCCGCTGTTCCAGCACGACCTGCCGGTGCGGTTCGCCCAGTCCTACCCGTCGGGCCACGTCGCCAACGCGATCGTCTGGTACGGCGTCATCGCGCTGCTGCTGACGCCGCTGCTGGCCAGCTTCGCCCGGACCGTGCCGCCCCGGCTGGTCACCGTCGTCCGGCTGGTGCCGCCGGCCGTTGTGCTCTGCACCACGACCTACCTGGGGTGGCACTGGTTGACCGACTCAGTGGCCGGGCTGCTGCTGGGGCTCCTGCTGGACCGGCTGCTGCACCGGGTGCCGTGGGACGACGTGCCGCTGCCCCGGCGATTGCTGGGCGGCTGGGACCGTCCCGCGCTGTTCACCTCGACCCCCTAGGGTCCGGGTCATGGAGCGGCTGGCGCGGCGGTTGGGCGTACGCGATGCGGTGGTCATCGGTCTGGGGTCGATGCTCGGCGCGGGCGTCTTCGTGGTCTTCGCCCCGGCGGCGGCGTCGGCCGGCGGGGTGGGCCTGCTGGTGGCGCTGGCCCTCGCCGGGTTCGTGGCGTTCTGCAACGCGACCAGCTCGGCCCGCCTCGCGGCCCGCTACCCGGAGTCCGGCGGCACGTACGTCTACGGGCGGGAGCGGCTGGGCCCGTTCGCCGGTTTCGTGGCGGGCTGGGGCTTCGTGGTCGGCAAGACGGCGAGCTGCGCGGCGATGGCGCTGACCATCGGGGCGTACCTCTGGCCGGGGCGCGCCCGGCTCGTCGCCGTCGCCGCCGTCGCGGCGGTGACCGCCGTCAACCTGCGCGGCATCGGCAAGACCGCGACGGCCACGAAGGCCCTGGTGGGCGTGGTGCTGGCGGTGCTGGCCCTGGTCGCCGGGGCCGGCCTGCTCGGCGGCGGCTTCGACGCGGCCCGGATCGCCGGGCCCGGCGTCTCCAGCAGCACCGGCGGGCACGGCGTGCTGGCCGCCGCCGGGCTGCTCTTCTTCGCCTTCGCCGGGTACGCCCGGATCGCCACCCTCGGCGAGGAGGTGCGCGACCCGGAGCGGACGATCCCCCGGGCGGTGCCGCTGGCCCTCGGCGTGGTGCTGGCGATCTACCTGGTGCTGGCGGTGGTGGCGCTCGGCGTGCTCGGCCCCTGGCGGCTGGGCGCGTCCGCCGCGCCCCTGGCCGACGTGGTGACCGCCGCCGGGCTGCCCGGCCTCGCCTGGGTGGTGCGGGCCGGGGCGACCGTGGCCGTGACCGGCGTGCTGCTGTCGCTGGTCGCCGGGGTGGGCCGGACCCTGCTGGCGATGGCCCGCCGCCGGGACGTGCCGCACGGCCTGGCCGCCGTGCACCCCGTGCGCCGGGTGCCGCACCGGGCCGAGCTGGCGGTGGCCGCCGTGGTCACGGCCGTGGTGCTCGTCGGCGACGTACGCGGGGCGATCGGCTTCTCCAGCTGCACCGTGCTGGTCTACTACGCGATCACCAACGCGTCGGCGCTCACGCTGGGCCGCGACCCGGGCCGCCGGCTGCCGGTGCGGCTGCTCGCCGTGCTGGGGCTGGTCGGCTGCGTGGCGCTCGCGGTCAGCCTGCCGCTGGCCAGCGTCCTGGCCGGGTTCGGCGTGCTAGCCCTGGGCGCCGCCTGGTACGCCCTGCGCCCCCGGCACCACTGATCAGCCGGGCCTCATTCCTCGCTCGTGCGGGGCGGGGGTGGGCCGGTCGGGGCGGCGGGCGGGGGCTCCGGGGCGGGCGGGGTCGTCTCGCGCAGCAGGGCGGTCAGCCCCGCGCGGCGGGCCACCACGGTCAGCCGGTCCCCGGCCGTGATCACCAGGCGGGGGTCGGCCGACCAGTCCGCCTTCTGGCCGGGGCGGGCGTGCGCGAGCAGGCGTACCGCGCCGGGCCGGGCCACGGCGGACAGCGGGCGGCCGTCCAGCGGCGACCCGGCGACCACCTGGACCTCGGTGACCAGCAGCGCGTGCCGGCCGACCGGGATGGTGGCGATCACCGCCCGGTCCAGCAGCGCGGCCGCGAACGACGGCGCGGCGAGATACGACACGCTGCGCGAGATGCCGATGCCGAACGCCTTCTGGACGCGCTCGGCGAAGTCGCCGTCGAACAGGCGCAGCACCACCCGCAGGTCGGGGGTGAGCCCCCGCGCGTTCAGCGCGGCCCGCAGGTTGACATCGTCGTCGGTGGAGACCACCACGAGGGCCTGGCAGGTCTCGACGGACGCCGACCGCAGCGTCTCCTCCCGACCGGCGTCGCCGATCACCACCGGCACGCCGAGCCGGTGCGCCAGCGACGCGCCCCGGGCGTCCGGGTCCTTGTCGATGGCCACCACCTCGACGCCGAAGTCGTTGAGCTGGGCCATGACGCGGGTGCCGATGTTGCCCAGCCCGACGACCACGACGTGCCCGGACCGGGCGGGCTGGATCCGGCCGGTGTGCAGGGCCAGCCGGGCGTTGACGATCCCGTCGACGACCACGGCCGTGATCAGCGGGATCAGCGCCAGCCCGGCCAGGTTGAGCACCACCTGCATGACCTGCGCGGCGACGGGCTTGGTGACGTCCGGATCCTCGCCGGTGAGCGTGGTGACCAGGGTGAGGTAGAGCGCGTCGGCCCAGCCCACGTGCGCGGCCCGGGCGTTGAGCCCGCCCAGCGCGGCGATGACGGCCAGCAGCACCAGCACCGCGATCCCGATCTTGCGGGTGGCGAAGCTGCGGACCGCGCGCACCAGCACGGCGACGGGCCGTCGGCGGCGGCGGGCCCGGACCAGCCGGCGGGCGGCCAGCTCCGTGCCGGGCGGCTGCCCGGTCGCCTCGGCCAGCACCACGTCGGCCGTGGCCTCGTCGGCGGGCAGGACGTGCGGCCGGGCCGCGTCCCGGGTGTCGGCCACCCCGCACACCACGTCCTTCGCGCGTACGTCGGCGCGGCGCGCCACGTAGAGGGTGCGCCCGCCGTGCCGGAAGTGCGTCGGGGCGACCTCGCCGAGGGCGGCGGCCACGAACGCGGGGGCGGCCATGGAGGCGTCGGAGAGCACCGCCGAGTCGGGGAAGAGCTGCCGCAGCCCGTTGGCGAGGCTCGTGTTGAACATGCGCACCACCAGCCGCAGCCGGGGCTCCACCTCCTGCGCGCAGAGCGCGGCGTGCATGTTGCCGACGTCGTCCTGGTGCAGCAGCGCCAGCCCGTCCGCGCCGGCCAGGCCCGCCCGCCGGAACGTCACCTCGTCGAGCCGGTCGGCGCGGACGACGTGGAGGCCGGGGACGTCGCGCCCGTCGGGGCCGTCGGAGCGGCGGCGCTCCGGCACCACCAGGGTGATCCGGGCCCGGCCGGAGTCCAGCTCGGCGGCGAGCAGCGCCCGCACCACCCAGTAGGCCAGCGGGTCCGACCCGCAGACGACGTAGTGCGGGCGGGTCTCCCCGTTCATCCGCAGCCGCCAGCCGGTCGCGCGGCGCGCGCGGTCGCGCAGGGGCTCCGCCATGCGCCGAATCGTAGTCAGCGGCGCGGAGCCCCCGCAGCCCCGTGATCATGAACGTTCGTCGGGAACGATTGTCGGGCCCGGGGGCGGGTAGAGCGGGGCATGCAGACGTTCCTGCCGTACCCGGACTTCCTGGCCAGCGCTCGGGCGCTGGACACCCGGCGGCTCGGCAAGCAGCGGGTGGAGGCCATCCAGGTGCTGCGCGGGCTGACCCGGCCGGGTTACGGCTGGCGCAACCACCCGGCGGTGAAGATGTGGGCCGGATACGAGGAGGCGCTGGTCCGCTACGGCCTGGACGTCTGCGCGGTGTGGTGCGGGCCGGGGCGGGCCGACACCTGCGCGGCGACGCTGGTCGCCGACCTCGCCGCCGCCTGCGGCGTGACCGCCGTACGCACCCAGGCGGAGCTGGCCGACGCCGGTGAGCTGCCGCCGTGGCTGGGCCGCGACGACCTGCACCGCAGCCACCGCTCGTCGCTGCTGCGCAAGGACCCGGACCACTACCGCCCGATCTTCGGCGACGTCGACCCGGGCCTGGAGTACGTCTGGCCCGCCTCCGACCGCGAGCGCCGCTGCCCCGCGCGCTGAGGTGGCGCGCGCTCGCCGGGTGCCGGGTGCCGGGTAAGAAGGGGACCCTTCTCTACCGCAGGCGTTAACAGGGGGCCCTTCCTTGCACCTCGGGCAGACTGGGCGCATGGCACTGTCTCAGATGGCGGGTCGGCTGATCGGCGTACGGCAGCACGTGGTGGACCCGGGCGGCGGTGGCGCCCACCGCGTGCCGCACCCGGTGGAGGCCGTGGTCGTCGGCGGCGGGATCGCCGGCATGTCGGCGGCGGTGGTGCTCGCCGAGCGCGGGGTGCGGGTGACCGTGCTGGAGGCCGCGCCGACCCTCGGCGGCCGGCTCGGCGCGTGGCCGCAGGAGCTGGCCGACGGCGTCCAGGCCAACGAGCACGGCTTCCACGCGTTCTTCCGGCAGTACTACAACTGGCGGTCGATCCTGCGCCGGGTCGATCCGGAGCTGCGCTTCCTCAGGCCGGTGCCGGGCTACCCGATCCTGAGCGCCGACTGGCCCACGGAGGAGTTCGGGCGGCTGCCCCCGGCCCCGCCGGCCAACCTGCTCGCCCTGCTGCTGCGCAGCCCCAGCCTGCGCCTGGCCGACCTGCGGGCGATGGACCGGGACGCCGCGCTGCCGCTGCTCACCTACGACCCGGTGCGCACGTACGCCGAGTTCGACGGCACCACCGCCGACGAGCTGCTGGACTCGCTGCGGCTGCCCGACCGGGCCCGGGCGATGCTGTTCGAGGTCTTCTCCCACTCGTTCTTCAACCACGAGGCGGAGATGTCGGCGGCCGAGATGATCGCCCAGTTCCACTTCTATCTGCTCGGCAACCCGGAGGGGCTGGCGTTCGACTGCCCCGACGAGGACTACGGCACCGCCATCTGGCAGCCCCTGGCCGGGCACGTCGAGCGCCACGGCGGGCGGGTGCTGACGGGTGTCGCCGCGACCCGGCTGGACCGCACCCCCGACGGCTGGCGGGTGGGCGCCGCCGACGGCACGGCGTACCCGGCCGGGCACGTGGTGCTCGCCGTCGACCCGCCGGCCCTGGCCGCCCTCGTCGCCGCCTCGCCGGTGCTGGCCGGGGCCGCACCGGAGCTGGTCGCGGCGATGCCCGCGTTCGGCACCCCCGGCCCGCCGTACGCGGTGGCCCGCTACTGGTGCGACGGGGACGTCGACGCGGGGCGGGCGGTGTTCAGCGGGGTGTCCCGGCAGCCCACCCTGGACTCGGTGACGCTCTATCACCGGCTGGAGAACGAGTCGCGCCGCTGGGCGGAGCGCACCGGCGGCTCGGTGCTGGAGCTGCACGCGTACGCCTGCGAACCGGGCGTGCCGGCCGAGGAACTGGCGGAGCGGATGCGCGCCGAGCTGGTGGCGCTCTGGCCGGAGGCGGCCCGGCTGCGGGTGCGCGAGCTGCGGGCCCGGGTGGAGGCGCAGGCCCCGGCGTTCACCCCGGGCGGTCACGCCGGGCGGCCGGGGGTACGCACCGACGCCGAGGGGCTCTACCTGGCCGGCGATGGCATCCGCACCGACTTCCCGAGCGCCCTGATGGAGCGGTCCGCGGCGACGGGGATCGTCGCCGCGAACCACATCCTGCGCGCCGAGGGCGGGGCGGCCGAACCGGTCCACTCGATCCGCCCCCGCGGCCTCCTCGCCCGCCGGTAAGGAAGGGCCCCTTGTTAACGCTTTCTGTATAGGAAGGGCCCCCTCCTAACGCCTGCGCCGAGCGGCTCGCCGGCAGGCGGGCCGCTGCGCGTCAGGCGGTCCAGCGCGTGCCGTGGTACGCCGCCCGCATGAGCTGCTGCATGTCGTCGAGCATCGGCATCCTCGGGTTGGCCGGCGCGCACTGGTCGGAGTAGGCGTTGAGCGCCTGCTGCGGCAGGGCCGCCTCGAACGCCACCTCGTCCACGCCGATCGCGGCGAACGACGGCTCGATGCCGACCGCGTCGCGCAGCCGCTCCACGGCCGCCGCCAGCGACTCGACGCCCTCGGCCGGGGTGGCCGCCGGCAGGCCCAGCGTGCGGGCGATCTCGGCGAACCGCTCCGGCGCGCGGTAGCTCTCGTACTTGGGCCAGCCGGAGAGCTTCGACGGGACGGTGCCGTTGTAGCGGATGACGTGCGGCAGCAGCACCGCGTTGGTGCGCCCGTGGGCGATGTGGAAGGTCGCACCGAGGGTGTGCGACATGGCGTGCACGATGCCGAGGAACGCGCTGCCGAACGCCATCCCGGCGATGGTGCCGGCGTTGTGCATCCGTTCCCGCGCCTCGGCGGCGTCGCCCGCCACGGCGTGCGCCCGCGCCTCGACGGCGTCGCCCGCCACGGCGTGCGCCCGTGCATCGACGGCGTGCGCCCGGGGCCCCGCGTCGCCGCCGGTCCCGGCGGGGCCCGCGTCGCCGCCGGTCACCGAGCGCTCCAGGTTGGCGAAGATCAGCCGGATCGCGTGCAGGGCCGGGCCGTCGGTGAAGTCGTTGGCGTAGACCGACACGTACGCCTCGATGGCGTGGGTGAGCGCGTCGAAGCCGCTGTCGGCGGCGATGGCGCGCGGCATGCTGGCGGTCAGCACCGGGTCGACGATCGCCACGGTCGGGGTGAGCGCGTAGTCCGCGAGCGGGTACTTCTTGCCGGTACGGCGGTCGGTGATGACGGCGAACGGGGTCACCTCCGCCCCGGTGCCCGAGGTGGTCGGCACGCAGACCAGCCGGGCCTTCTCGCCGAGGGTGGGGAAGGCGAAGGCGCGCTTGCGGATGTCGAAGAACTTCTCCCGCAGGTCGTCGAAGACCACCTCGGGGTGCTCGTAGCGCAGCCGCATCACCTTGGCGGCGTCCATCGCCGAGCCGCCGCCGAGGGCGATGATCGTGTCCGGCTGGAAGGACCGCATCAGGGCGGCGCCCCGGTCGACGGTCTCCACGCTGGGCTCGGGCTCGACGTCGTCGATGATCTGGAGCGCGACGTGGCCGGGGCGGCGCTGGAGCATCCGGTTGACCCGGTCGACGAAGCCGAGGCGGGTCATGGTGGCGTCGGTGACGACGGTGACCCGGTGCACGTCCGGCATCTCGGCGAGGTACCGGATCGCGTTCGGCTCGAAGTAGATCTTCGACGGGACCTTGAACCACTGCATGTTGTTGGTCCGCCGGCCGATCCGCTTGATGTTGACCAGGTTGACCGCCGAGACGTTGTTCGACACCGAGTTGCGGCCGTAGCTGCCGCAGCCGAGGGTGAGCGACGGCAGGAAGGCGTTGTACATGTCGCCGATGCCGCCCTGGGAGGCCGGCGAGTTCCAGATGATCCGCACGGCCTTGACCCGCTGCCCGAACTCCTCGACCAGCGCCTCGTCCTCGGTGTGGATCACCGCGCTGTGGCCGAGGCCGTGGAACTCGACCATCTCCTCGGCGTAGCGCAGGCCCTGCTCGCGGGTCGCGGCGCGCAGCACCGCGAGGACCGGGCAGAGCTTCTCCCGGGTCAGCGGCTCGTCGGGACCGACGCGATCGACCTCGGCCAGGATGATCGAGGTACGCGGCGGCACGGCGAAGCCGGCGCGCTCGGCGATCCACTCCGCCGACCGGCCGACGACATCCGGGTTGAGCCGGCCGGCGGGGAACAGCAGCGCCTCCAGCTTCGCCTTGTCCTGCGTCGACGCCACGTACGCGTGCAGGGCCCGGAACTCGTCGAGCGCCGCGTCGGCGACGGCCTCGTCGAGGATCACCGCCTGCTCCGAGGCGCAGATCATGCCGTTGTCGAACGCCTTGGACAGCACGATGTCGTTGACGGCGCGCTTGAGCTTCGCGCTGGCCTCGACGTACGCGGGCACGTTGCCCGCCCCGACGCCGAGCGCCGGCTTGCCCGCCGAGTACGCCGCGCGGACCATCGCGTTGCCGCCGGTGGCGAGGATGGTCGCGATGCCGGGGTGGTGCATGAGCGCGGTGGTCGCCTCGACCGACGGCTGCTCGATCCACTGGACGCAGTGCTCGGGCGCGCCCGCCGCGACGGCCGCGTCGCGGACCGTGCGGGCCGCCTCCACGCTGCACCGCTGCGCCGACGGGTGGAACGCGAACACGATCGGGTTGCGGGTCTTCAGCGCCAGCAGGGCCTTGAAGATGGTGGTCGAGGTGGGGTTGGTGACCGGGGTGATGCCGGCGACGACGCCGACCGGGTCGGCGATCTCCACGATGCCGTCGATCTCGTCGCGGTTGATGATCCCGACGGTCCGCACCCGCGCCATGCTGTGCGTGACGTGCTCGCAGGCGAAGATGTTCTTGACGGCCTTGTCCTCGAAGACCCCCCGGCCGGTCTCCGTCACGGCGAGCCGGGCGAGTTCGGCGTGCCGGTCCAGCGCGGCCACGGACGCCTTGCGGACGATCCGGTCGATCTCCTCCTGGGTGAACCGGTCGTACTCGGCCAGGGCCTTGAGCCCGTCGGAGACGAGGGCGTCGACCATGGCGTCGAGCTCGGTCGACGGGGCGGTCCTCGGTTCGGCCTTCATCTTCACACCTCGGCGGTTGCGGCGTCAGGGTCATCTTCAGCATCGATCGCCGACGATTCCGGCGGTGGTGCGGAAGGGCCCCTCCGGCACCGCCGAAGGTCCCGACCCCGAGCCTCAATTCTCCACAAATCAAACTATTGGTGCATATGCTCGAAAGGGTGCCGGGGCGGCCGGTAGGGCCCACCCGGGAGGTCGGACGGGGGTGTCGACACGATGTCGACGGTGCACCGGCGGGGCGCGGGACACGAACCGGCCGTCGCCGACGTGGCCGACGGGCCGGCGGCCGGCAACCAGGCCGGCGGGACGACGACCGGCGGCCAAGCGGGCGACCCGGCCGGCAGGGCGACAGCCGGCGACCGGGCCGGCAGGGCGCACGGTGCGCCGACCGGCGAGTCGACGCACGGCGCGGCGACGTCCGGCGGGGCGACGTCCGGCGGGGCGACATTCAGCGGGACGCACGGCGGGGCGACGTTCGGCGGGGCGCACGGCTGGTCGGTCGGCGACGCCGTCGGTCGCCGGGGCGACGACGCGGTCGGGCGGCTCCGGGACGAGCAGGGCTGCGTCGCGACGGCCCTGCGGCTGGGCTGGTGGATGGCCGACGCCTACCACCACGCGCAGACCGCCGACCTGTCGACGCCGCAGCGACGCCCGGGCGGGCCGCCGGTGAAGCTGACCAACCTCACCGAGATGTCCGGCCGGCGGCGGCTGCGGATGTACCTCGACGGGATCGACGTCGCGCTGGCCCAGATCGCCGAGCTGACCGGCACCGGCGCCACCGCGCCGTCCGCCGCCGCCGTCCGGGCCGCCACCCCGGCCGAGGCGACCCCGGCAGCCGGGGCGACGACGGTCCCGCCCGCCGCGGCGGTCCCGGCAGCCGGGGCGACGATGGTGGCCGAGGTGGCGGCGCTGCTGCTCGCCCTGGACGACCTCAACGTGGACGTGCTGCGCTGGGCCATGGCCACCAACCCCCGGGTCGGGCTGGCGTACCGCCTCGGCCGGTCACTGGCCGACACCGTCCGGCACGGCGAGGCCGAACAGGTGCCGTGGCGTTTCGCCGGCCGGCAGCACGAGATCAGCCGGTGGCTCGACGAGCTGGCCAGCGTGCTGCCGCCGTACTCGGCCGCCGTGGTGCGCCGGTCGCTGCGGGCGTGGGCCGACGCGGTCGCCCGGGCCCGGTCGGGCGATCCGGCCGAGGCCGGCCTCGGCGAGTTGGCCCGCGAGCTGCGCAACCAGGGCGACCGGTGGCGCAACGTGCTGACCGGCGGGCTGCACCCGCGGGACCTGCTCGACGAGGAGGACTACGCGGTCGTCGCCCGGAACGTGATCATCCGGGACCGGAAGCTGGCCGTGCAGGCGGCCCGGGGGATCTTCTGGCCCGTGCTCGTACCCCTGCTGGTGGTGCTGTTCGCGGTGGTCGGGGTGAGCGCCGCCGCGGCGGCCGGCTCCCCCGCCACCCGCGCGGCCGTCGCCCTGGTCGGGCTCGGTGCCGGGCTGACCGCGGTCTGGCGGACGGTGTCCGGACCGGCCCTCGCGGTCGCCGGGGAGGTGAACCGGCCGCTGCTGGAGGGGGAGCTGACCGTGCGGATGGCCCGGCGGGTCGACGGGCCGCTGGCCGACGCGCGGGCCGCCGCCCGCGCCCGGCGGCAGGGCCACCCGGACCAGGTCCCCGGAGGATCGAAATACGTTGCCGGCCTCTCCCCCGCCGACCTACCGTGATCGCGCAAGGTCAACCAGCCAACCGGGAGACGGCCATGTCGTTGTCGCACGTCAGAGGCGTGCCGTCGGTGTCATCCGTCGACGGTTGCCGATTCGCCGCACCCCGGGACGGGCGGCCCGGCTGACGCGCGTCCGCACGCGTCGAGCCGCCCGTCCCCGCCGGACCCGGGCGGCTCTTCGCTGTCCGGCCCGCCCCACCGTCGCCCCTGGAAGGAGACCCGGTGGACGCCGTCCTCGTCATCAACGCCGACCTCGGCCCGCTGCACCGGGTCACCGTCCAGCACGCGATCCGGAGGCTCTGCCGGCGGGTCGCCGAGATCCACGAGGCCGAGCCGGACCGGGTGATCGGGGCGGTGACCGGCCGGCCGGCGGGAACGGGGGGCCGCGTCGGGGGTACGCCCCGGCGCAGCACCCGCCGGCCCCGGCCGACCCACCGAAGGCGGGCCCACAGACGGCAGCGCCACCACGGGCAGGCCCACCGCAGCCAGGGCCACCGGCGGCGCGGTCAGCGCTCGGTCTCTCGTACCCTCGGCACCACCTTGCCGTTGGCGCAGCTCGCCCTGATCTCGCTGGCCCGGGTCGCGGAGCCGAGCACGACGCGGATCTCCCGGGCGGGGCCCGGCACGTACTCCTCGACCTGGTAGCCGTCCGCGGGCACGGTCGACGTCACCGCCGCGCTCCGGCCCGTGCAGGAGACCCGGACGGTGCCGCCGTTCGCGCGCACCGCGACCGCCGGCGGCTCGGCGGGGCCCGGCTCGGCCGGGTCGTCGCCGGTGCCCGGCGCGGGTGGCGACCCGGACGCGGACGTGGACGGGACCGCCGACGGCGACCTGCCCGACTCGGCGGGGGCCGACGGGCCCGGGGCACCGCCGCCCGGGGTGGGGTCGCGCGTCGGGCCGCCCGGGCGCGGCGAACCGCCGTCCCCGCCGGGCAGGCCGACGTCGCCGGTGGGCCGGCCCCCGCCGACGGGGGCGACGACCTCGTCGGCGGAGGGCGCCGGCGACCCGGTCGGACCGGCCGTCCCGGGCCGGTTCGGGCGGGCCGAGTCGGCGAGCGAGCCCGCGGTCGCCACGGCGATGACCAGCGCGGCGCCGACAACGAGCAGGGGCCGGTACCGCCGCCGGGCCGGACCCCGACGGGGCGCGGGGCGCGGTGTCGGCCCACGCGGCGCGTCGCCGGGGCCGGCCTCCGCCCCGGCCACGGCACCGGACCGGTCACCCCCGCCGGACCGGTCGACCCCGCCGGGAGCCGGGCCGGCACCGCCAGCAGCGGCGGCGGGGGCCGGCTCGGGCCGGGCCGCCTCGGCGGCCCGCATCCGGGTGACCACCGCCGCCAGTCGCGCCGCCGTCTCCTCGGCGGACGGCCGGGCGGCCGGATCCTTGGCGAGGCAGCGCCGGCACAGCTCGGCCACCTCGGCCGGCACGCCGTCGACCGGCGGCAGGGGCCTCGGCTCGACGTAGACGTGGGCGCGCAGCATCTGGGTGGGGGTGTCGGTCGCCCAGGGCAGCTCGTCGGTGAGCACGAGGTGGACGAGCAGCCCGAGCGCGTAGACGTCGGAGGCGGGCACCACCTCCCCGGCGTCGAGCCGCTCCGGGGCCAGGTAGGCGGGGGTGCCCAGCAGCCGGCCGTCGAAGTCGATCTCCGGCTGGCCGACGGCGGCGGCCGTGCCGAAGTCGACCACCTTCGCCCCGGACGGCGTGAGTACGACGTTGGCGGGCTTGACGTCGCGGTGCACCAGACCCCGCGCGTGCGCCGCGGCGAGCGCGGCGGCCACCTCGGCGCAGATCCGCAGCCCCTCCACCGCCGGCAGCGGCCCGTCGTCGAGCCGCCGGGCCAGGGTGGGACCGGGCAGCAGCTCCATCACCACGTACGGCGCGAGCTCGCCGGTGCGGGTCAGCGCCTCGCCGTAGTCGTAGACGTTGGTGACGTTCGGGTGCGAGAGCCGGGCGGCGGCCGTCGCCTCGGCCCGGACCCGTCGGCGGGCGGCCCGGTCCGAGCCGAGCAGCACCTTGACCGCCACCTCGCGTTCCAGCAGCTCGTCGTACGCCCGGTGGACCACCGCCGTGCCGCCCTTGCCGATGCGATCTCCCAGGCGGTACCGGCCGTTGAGGAATTGATCGATCTGCACCGGCACAGCGTGCCAGCACGGGCCCCGGCACACCAACCGATCATCGAGAGAGCCCGATCGGGCAGGTCAGGGCCCGGGTGCCGGGCGTTCCGGTGTGGACGGTCCGTCGGCGGCGGGCGGGGCCCAGCCGAACCGGGGCGCCCGACGCCCGTTGGCGGCCGCCGCCCCCTCCCGGGCCTCGCCGCTGTCCCGGACCTGCCCGTGCCACCAGGCGATCCGTTCCGCGTCGGCCCGGTCGTCGACGATCTCCTTCGCGGCGGCGACGGTGAGCCGGGAGCGCTCGGCGATCGTGGCGGTGAGCGCCGCCACCCGGGCGGCGAGCCCGTCCGGCGGCAGCACCTCGTCGACCAGCCCGATCCGCAGGGCCCGCTCGGCGTCGATCAACTCGGCGGTGAAGAGCAGGTGCTTCGCGGCGGACGGGCCGACCAGCCGGGCCAGCCGCCGGGTGGTGGGCGCGGGATAGACCAGGCCGAGCCGGGCCGGGGGCACCCCGAACCGGGCGTCGGCGGCGGCGAGCCGCAGGTCGCAGGCCACCGCGAGCTGACAACCGCCCCCGACGCACGCGCCCTCGATGGCGGCGACGGTCGGCCGGGCGAACGCGGCGAGCCGCTCCTCGGCGGCGACGGCGATGCTGGCGTCACCGGCGTCGAGCAGTTCGTCGAATTCGCGGAGGTCGGCCCCGGCGCAGAAGGTGCCGGCAGCGCCGGTGAGCACCAGCGCGCGGACCCGCTCGTCGGCCTCCAGCCGGTCCAGCAGCACCGGCAGCCGCCGCCACATCGCCGGGGTCATCGCGTTGCGCCGGCCCGGGTTGGAGATCACGATCGTGGCCACCGGGCCGGCCGTCCCGACGGTCAGCTCCGCGTCCGGCACCGCCACCATCCCCCGACGATAACGACGTGGGCCCGGCGACCACCGAGTGGGTGGCCGCCGGGCCGGGAGACGGTACGGCTACGTCAGGCGACGTCGACCGCGGTGTCGTCGACGACGAAGGACGTCTGGAGCGAGGCGTCCTCGGTGCCGGTGAACTTCAGGGTGACGGTCTGGCCGGCGTACGAGGCCAGCGAGAAGGACTTCAGCGCGTACCCGGTGGCCTTGTTCAGGTTCGAGTACGTGGCCAGGGTCGCCAGCACCGTCCCGGACGAGTTGAGCACCTGCACCGTGAGCTTGTCGTACTGGGTGCTCGTGGTGCTCTCGGCCGAGTCGATGTGCAGCCAGAAGCTGAAGTTGTACGAGGTGCAGCCGGCCGGCAGGCTCACCGACTGGGCGAGCGTGTCGGTGTGGCGGCTGCCGTAGCCGTTCAGCCAGGCGCTGTAGGTGCCGGTGCGGGCGGGCTGGTCGGAGCCGTGCTGGGCGATGACGCCGGAGGAGGCCGTCCACACCGTGTTGCCGGACTCGAAGCCGGCGTTGCCGAGCTTCTGGCCCGCGCCGGTGCAGCCGCCGCCGACGCTGCTCACGGTCAGCGTGTAGGTGGCCGTGTGGTTGATCGAGGTCCCGGTGCCGGTCACCGTGACGGTGTAGGTGCCCGCCGGGGTGCTGGTGCTGGTGGCGATGGTGAGGGTGGACGACGCGCCCGAGGTCACCGAGGCCGGGCTGAACGACGCGGTCGCGCCGGAGGGCAGGCCGGACGCGGAGAGCGCGACGGTCTGCGCGGTGCCGCTGGTGGTGGCGGTGGCCACGCTGGTGCTGGCGGAGCCGCCGGCGGTGACCGAGCCGGAGGTCGGCGAGAGCGTCACGGAGAAGTCGTTGCCGGTCGACGAGCAGGGCGCGTCGCTGCCGGCCACGTTCACCGCGGTCCACGCCGCCTGGACGGCCTTGTACTCGGTGGAGCAGCTGCCGTACAGGTCGGTGGCCGCCCGCAGGGTGTACGCCCGCGCGGTGTTCGCCGGGTTGCTGGTGTTGACGTACGACGTGTTGGAGGTGAAGTACACGTCGAGCGCGCGGAACCAGATCTTCTCGGCCTTGGCCCGGCCGATGCCGGTGACCGCCGGGGCGGAGCCGCAGACCGGCGAGGTGCCGTACGCGGTCGCGCCGGTGCCCTCGGCGAGGTTGAAGTAGAAGTGGTTGCCGACGCCGGAGGAGTAGTGCACGTCCTTGTTCTTGGTGCTGGTGGACCAGCACGAGTCGGACGAGCCGTCCAGCGACGGGTTGTACATGTAGCGCAGCGGCGTGCCGTTGCCGTTGATGTTGATCTTCTCACCGACCTGGTAGTCGCCCGGGTCGCTCGGCGCGGCGGCGTAGAACTCCACCATGTTGCCGAAGATGTCGCTGGTGGACTCGTTGAGGCCGCCGGACTCGCCGGAGTAGACCAGGCCGGCGACGGCCTCGGTGACACCGTGGCTCATCTCGTGGCCGGCGACGTCGAGGGAGACCAGCGGGCGGGAGTTGCCGGAGCCGTCGCCGTAGGTCATCCGGGAGCCGTCCCAGAAGGCGTTGACGTAGTTGTTGCCGTAGTGCACCCGGCTCGGCACACCCTGGCCGTTGCCGAAGATGCCGTTGCGGCCGTGCACGTTCTTGAAGTAGTCGAACGTCTTGGCGGCCCCGAAGTGGGCGTCGACGGCGGCCGACTGCCGGTTGGAGTTGGCGCCGGTGCCCCACACGTTGTCGGCGTCGGTGAAGGTGGTGCAGGTCGACGTGCCGTTGTTCATGTCGCAGGTGGAGCCGTTGCCGCGCACCGGGTCGATCATCTGGTACGTGCTGCCGGAGAGCGTGGTGTCGACGGTGACCGCGCCGGTGTAGATGCCGGTCCCGCTGCCCGCGACCGACTCGATCTCGTCGTACGAGCCGATGAGCGCGCCGGTGACCGCGTCGGTGATCACGTGCAGCTTCGACGGGGTCTGCTTGTCGGCCTTCCAGCCGGAGACGACGGTCTCCCAGGCCAGGCGGCCCTTGCCGGAGCTGGCGTCGACGAAGAGCTCCGGGGCGCCCACGGCGGTGAGCGAGCCGGAGAACTGCTTGCGCGCGGCCGCCTTGGCCTTGGCCGAGGTGACCTTCGGGCTGGTGCCGAGGGTCAGCGGGGCCGCGAGGCCCACCGACGCGCCGGCGTACTGGCCGTTGGCCGTGGCGTGGATGACGAAGTCACCGCCGTAGACGCGCAGGCCGTGGTAGGTGCGGGTGTAGCGGGTGTGCGAGGCACCGCTGCCGTCCACCTTGGTCCGGACGACCTGGTAGGCCTCCGCGCCGGTCCCCTGCACGGCGCCGGGGTTGGCGCGCAGGACCGAGTCGGCACGGGCCGCGGCGGCGGCGTCCGGGGTGGGGGCGGCGGGAGGGGCCGCTTGCGCCGTGGTGGTGACGCAGGCGAGCAGGCCGCCGGTCAGCAGCGCTGCGCTCGCAGCGGCGAGGGTTTTCTTCACGTGCCCTCCTGGCAAGGAATGTGTGACGGGGGTAGTCACGCATGTAGATATAGAGTCACATCAACGAAAGGGGAAGCCTGGCGGCGTTATCAGACACCAACACTGGCCGAACGGATGAGTAACAGCAGGTGACGGAACCGGGCCGAGTCCGGACACGTCCTACCAATATGAGATCGACTCTCCTCCGCGCCGCCCTCGTCGCCACCGCCGTCACCGCGTCGCTGGCGTCGGTCGGATGCTCCGCCGGCGACCCGGGCGCCCCCACGTCGGCCCCCTCCGGCGTCACCGGGCCGACGCCCGCCCCGGGCGCGCCGACCACCGGCCCGGCGGGGTCCGCCGAAGGCCCGGCGACCACCGCCACCGCCGCCCCGGTGGCCGCCGACCGCGTGGTCGTGCGGCGCTCCGGTGGCTACGGCGGGCTGGACGACACCGTCACCGTCGAGCCGGACGGCCGGTGGACGGCCGTCGACCGGGCCGGCGCACGGCGGACCGGCCGGTTCACCGGGAGCGACCTCGACCGGCTGCGGCAGCTCGCCGCCGCCCCCCGGCTCGCCGAGGGCGGCACTGACGACGGGGACGGCCGCTGCGGCGACGCCTTCGAATACCGGGTCAGCCTCGGCGGCACCACGGTCGACTGGACCGACTGCCCGGTCGCGGGCACGCCGCCGCAGGCCGCGGCGGCGCTGGCCGAGTTCGTGCTCACGGCCGCCCGCTGACCCGGGGTGGCGGCCACCGCCGGCGACGACGCCCCGCCGGGGGGTCAGAAGCGGTAGGCCGCCGGGAGGCCGGTGGCCCGCAGGCCCGGCGGCAGGTGGGACACGTCGTTGACCGCGACCAGGGTCGCCGGGCCGGCCGAGTGGTAACGGATCACGGTCAGGCCGGCGTTGTGGTGGCCCAGCCCGAGCCAGCGCCCCGGCGGCGCGTCCAGCGCGTGCCGCACCAGCCAGGCGATCAGGAAGGTGTGGGTGACCACCAGGACCCGGTCGTCGCCGTCGGCCGGCACGGCGGCGAACCGGGCCACGGCCGCCGCCGTCAGCCGCGGCCCGTCGACCCGCTCGGCCGGCGAGTAGGCGGCCAGGAGCCTCGCGTACGCCGGGGGCAGGCCCGCCGGGTCGGTGTCGTGCGGCAGGTGGTCGCCGGCCAGTTCGGTGGCGCACACCGGGACACCGGGCAGCGACCGGGCGACCAGCCCGGCGGTCTGCGCGGCCCGGGGCAGCGGCCCGTGGTGGACGGCGGCGAACGGCACCCCGCGCAGCCGCTCGCCGAGCAGCTCCGCCTGCCGCCGGCCCCGGGCGGAGAGGCCGACCTCCGGCGGGTCGCCCGAAGCGCCGTCGGGCCCGCCCTGCCCGTCGGCGGGCCGGTCCTGCTCGCCGTGCCGGGCCAGGAAGAGCAGGCGGCTCGCCATCGTCACCTCACCGGTCGGGAAGCGCGATGCTAACCCGCGCCCCCCGACGCCCCGCCGGCCCGGCCGCGCGAGAAGGGCTCAGCCGCGCGGGAACATCTGCCCGACACGAATCTTGTTGCCGAACGGGTCCCGGATGCCGAAGTCGATCCCGTACGGGCGCTCGGTCGGCTCGTCGGTGATCTCCACGCCCTTGCCGACCAGATCCTCGTACGTCTTGCGCGCGTCGTCGGTGGTCATGAAGAGGTAGCCGCCCAGCGCCCCCTTGGTGAGCAGCTCCCGCACCTGCTCGGCCGTCGCCGGGTCGAGGGCGGGCGGCCCGGGCTTCTCCAGCAGGATCTCCCGCTCCGGGTCGCCCGGCAGGTTCACCGTCAGCCAGCGCATGAAGCCGAGGTCGGCGTCGGTGTTGACCTCCATGCCGAGCTTGCCCACGTAGAAGTCGAGCGCCTCGTCCTGGTCGAGCACGTAGATCTGGGAGCGGCTGATCGCGTTCATCGTCATGCCCGGAACGCTATGCGCCCACCCTGACCTGGTGCTTATCCAAAACTGCTGGGTCGCGTCCAGGCCCTCGCGAAGCAGGTGGGCACGTCCGCCGGAGCCCTGCCCCGCCGGTACGCCGTCGGCGATTCGCCCACGATCCGGTGGAACGTCCGGCTGAACGTGCCGAGGCTGGCGAACCCCACCGCGAAGCAGATGTCGGTGACGTCACGGTCGGTCTGGGTGAGCAGGTACATGGCCCGCTCGACCCGGCGGCGTTGCAGGTAGCGGTGCGGGGTCTCGCCGAAGGTGGCCCGGAAGGTGCGGATGAAGTGCGCCGACGAGACGTACGCGATCCGCGCCAGGGCGGGGATGTCCAGCGGCTGGGCGTACGCCCGGTCCATGGCGTCGCGGGCGCGCAGCATCGCCCGGTTGGACTCCTCCACGGCGCGGCTCATCCCACCCCCGTCGCGCTACGGTCGCTGTTGCTGTCACGGCACCGGGACGGCCCGGCAGGACGCCGGAACCGCCTTGTGGGACTGGAGCCCCCGGCCGGGATCGAACCGGCGACATCTCGCTTACAAGGCGAGTGCTCTGGCCAGCTGAGCTACAGGGGCGCATCGTGCGTGGTCAGCATAAGCGACAGAGCTGCGAACATCCCCCTCGGCAGCCCCTCCGAGCACGGAAAACGCAATCTTTCCGGCCCGGGAGGCAACGGTTCGTCGCCGGCCCACCGTAACGGTGCGGAGATTGATGCCCGGCTGTGCCCGACTGACCGGAATGTGTATGCCGTCCGTCGCACCCGATGCTTCATGTCTTGGCAGGTTACGAAAAGCCGTTTACCGTGCAGTGACACGGATGACACTTCCGGCGGTCCCCGACTGCCCGGCGTGTCGCCCGATGGCCGGCGTCACACGACGCCGGTCGCTCCTTCACTCGGATCGTCCGGCACGTTCCTGCCGGTGAAAGGAAGCGCTCCAGCATGGCCACGGTCACCTACGCGAAGGCGTCCCGCATCTACGCGGGCACCGAGCGTCCCGCAGTGAACCAGCTCGACCTCCAGATCGGGGACGGCGAGTTCCTGGTCCTGGTCGGCCCCTCCGGTTGCGGCAAGTCCACCAGCCTGCGCATGCTCGCCGGCCTGGAGGACGTCGACGACGGCGCGATCTACATCGACGACCGCGACGTCACCCACCTGCCGCCGAAGGCCCGCGACATCGCGATGGTCTTCCAGAACTACGCCCTCTACCCGCACATGTCGGTGTACGAGAACATGGCGTTCGCGCTCAAGCTGCGCAAGACCCCCAAGGACGAGATCGACCGGCGGGTCAAGGAGGCGGCCGGGCTGCTCCAGCTGGAGGAATACCTCAGCCGCAAGCCGAAGGCCCTCTCCGGCGGTCAGCGCCAGCGGGTCGCGATGGGCCGGGCGATCGTCCGCGAGCCGCAGGTCTTCCTCATGGACGAGCCGCTGTCGAACCTCGACGCCAAGCTCCGGGTGCAGACCCGTACCCAGATCGCGTCGCTCCAGGCGAAGCTCGGCATCACCACCGTCTACGTCACCCACGACCAGGTCGAGGCCATGACCATGGGTCACCGGGTGGCGGTCATGCTCGACGGCGTCCTCCAGCAGGTGGACACCCCCCGGGCGCTCTACGACACCCCGGCCAACGTCTTCGTCGCGGGCTTCATGGGCTCCCCCGCCATGAACATCAAGACCGTGCCGTTCAGCGAGCGGGGCGCGGCGTTCGCCGAGATGAACATCCCGCTGACCCGCGAGCAGGCCGAGGCGGCCCGCGCCGAGGGCGGCAACAACAAGGTCACCGTCGGGTTCCGCCCGGAGGACTGCGACCTGGTCAGCCCGACCGAGGGCGGCATGCCCGTCGTGGTCGAGCTGGTCGAGGACCTGGGCTCCGACGCGAACGTCTACGGCCACGCCGCGCTGGAGGGCCACAACGAGCGGTTCGTGGTCCGCACCGACCGGCGCACCATGCCGAACATGGGCGACACCGTGTTCGTCAAGCCGCGCGCCGGCCGCACTCACGTCTTCAACGCCGCCACCGGCAAGCGGATCTGACGCAGCAGCACCAGAGGGGGCGGTCCGCCGGGTGGCGGGCCGCCCCTTCGCGTACGCCCGCCGCAGCCGGACGCACGGCGGGCCGCCCCCTTGGGTCAGGGGACGGCCCGGCGTGGCGGACGGATGTGGTGGGGGTCAGGACCCCGCGGCCCGGCGGCGGGCCACCTCGGCGAGGGTGACCGCCGCGGCGACGCTGGCGTTGAGCGACTCCACGTCGGAGACCATCGGAATGCTGACCGTCAGGTCGCAGGTCTCGCCGACCAGCCGGGACAGCCCCCGCCCCTCGGAGCCGACGACCACGACCAGCGGACCGACGGCGACCTCCAGGTCGTAGAGGTCGGTGTCGCCGTCGGCGTCCAGGCCGACGACCATGAACCCGGCCTCCTGGCACGCCTTGAGCGACCGGGTCAGGTTGGTGACCTGGGCGACGGGCACCCGCGCCGCCGCGCCCGCGCTGGTGCGCCAGGCGGTCGCCGTGATCCCGGCGGCCCGCCGCTCCGGCACGAACACGCCCTGCGCGCCGAACGCGGCGGCGGACCGGATCACCGCGCCGAGGTTGCGCGGGTCGGTGACCCCGTCGAGGGCCACCAGCAGCGGGGCCGTCTGCTCCAGCGCGGCGGCCACCAGGTCCTCGAACGTCTCGTACGCGAACGGCGGCACCTGGAGGCCGATGCCCTGGTGCAGCACGCCGCCGGTCATCCGGTCCAGCTCGGCCCGGCTGACCTCCAGGATGGCGATGCCCCGGTCGGCGGCGGTGCGGACGATCTCGGTGACCCGGTCGTCGATCTCGATGCCGTGGGCCGTGTAGAGCGCGGTGGACGGCACCTGGGCGCGCAGCGACTCCAGCACCGGGTTGCGCCCGACCAGCAGCTCCGGGCTGTCCTTCGCCGGGTTGGACTTGCGGCCCGGCGCGACCCGGGGGCCGGTGCGCCCGGCCGGCTTGCCGCCCCGGCCGCCGGCGCCACCCCGCAGGGTCGGCACCCCCCGGCCGCCGCCCCGGCCCCAGGTGGTGTCCTTGGTGCCCGGCTTGCCGATCTTCGGGGTACGCCCCTCCTCGGCCGCCGCCCGGCGCTCCTTGTCCTGCTTCCAGGCGGTGCGCTGGGGCAGCTTCTCGGTGCCCGAGTAGGCCTTGTGCCAGGGGCGCTCGTCGGCGGGCAGGGTCTTGCCCCGGCCCGCGAGGGCGTCCTTGTTCTTGCCGCCGGAGCCCTTGGGGGCGCCCGCCTTCGACGTCAGTCGCCGGCCACGGCGCTGCGAGTTGCCGGCCATCAGTCCTGCTCTCCAATAGTCCAACGGGGGCCCTGGGGGGTGTCCTCGACCACCACGCCGGCCAGCTTGAGCTGGTCGCGGACGGCGTCCGCGGCCGCCCAGTCCTTACGGCTGCGGGCCTGCGCGCGCTGTTCCAGGGCCAGCGCGACCAGTGAGTCGACCACGCCGCGCAGGTCGTCCACGCGGCCGCCGCCGGTCCATGCCTCGTCGAGGGGGTCGATCCCGAGGATATCCAGCATCGCCCGCGCGGAGCCGAGCGCCGTGCGGACGGTCACATCGTCGCCGGCCGCCAGGGCGGTGTTGCCCTCCCGGAGCACCTCCTGGAGCACCGCGAGCGCGGCCGAGGTGTTCAGGTCGTCGTCCATCGCGGCGACGAAGCCGGCCGGCAGCTCGCCGAGCCCGCCGGGGCCGACCCGCTCGGCGGCCCGCTGGACGAACCCCTCGATCCGGCGGAAGCCGCTGGCCCACTCGCGCAGCGAGTCCTCGGTGTAGTCGATGTGCGACCGGTAGTGCGCCGCCGCGTAGTAGTAGCGCAGCTCGATCGGGCGCACCCCGAGCGAGGCGACGTACGCCAGGTCGAGGGCGTTGCCGAGCGACTTGCCCATCTTCGCCCCGCCGATGCCGAGCAGCCCGTGGTGCACCCAGTAGCGGGCGAACGGCAGGCCGGCCGCCTGCGACTGGGCGATCTCGTTCTCGTGGTGCGGGAAGGTCAGGTCGAGCCCGCCGCCGTGGATGTCGAACTCCTCGCCCAGGTAGCGCCAGCACATCGCCGAGCACTCGATGTGCCAGCCGGGCCGCCCCCGCCCCCACGGCGACGGCCAGTAGGCGTCGGCCGGCTCGTCGGGCTTCGCGCCCTTCCACAGGGCGAAGTCGCGCGGGTCGCGCTTGCCCCGCTCCGGGGCGTCGTCGGCGGCCTGCATCGCGTCGGGCGACTGCCCGGACAGCGCGCCGTAGGCCGGCCAGGACGCCACGTCGAAGTAGACGTCACCCGAGCCGTCGGTGGCCGGGTAGGCGTGCCCGGTGTCGATCAGCTTCGCGATCAGCTCGTGCATCTCGGGGATGTGCCCGGTGGCCCGCGGCTCGTACGTCGGCGGCAGCACGTTCAGCGACCGGTAGGCGGCGGTCAGCGCCCGCTCGTTGGCGTACGCGATCGACCAGAACGGGCGGTCCTGCTCGCAGGCCTTCACCAGGATCTTGTCGTCGATGTCGGTCAGGTTGCGGATGAACCGCACCTCGAAGCCCCGGGCCAGCAGCCAGCGGCGCAGCACGTCGTAGTTGACGCCGGAGCGGAGGTGGCCGATGTGCGGGGGACCCTGGAGAGTGAGACCACACAGATAGACCCCCACCTTGCCGGCTTCCCGCGGGACGAAGTCCCGCACCGATCGGGTGGCGGTGTCATACAGGCGTAGCGTCACGGCTCCAGGGTAGCCGTCCACACGTTGCCGGTTCGCCCCGCGCCGGGTCGTCCGGCGCCCCGCGTTCCCGGTTCGTCCCGTGCCGGGTCGTACGCTGCCCCTCGTGGATGAGGCGGCGCGGCAGGAGCGCACGACGACCCGGACCGACGACGGCACGCGCGGTGGTGAGCGCGGTGGTGAGACAGCCCAGACGCTGGACCGGGGGCTGCGGCTGCTGCACCTGGTCGCCGACGCGCCGGGCGGGCTGACCGTCACCGAGGCGGCCAACCGGCTCGGCATCGGCCGGGCGGCCGTCTACCGGCTGGTCGGCGCGCTCAGCGGGCACGGCATGGTGCGCCGCGACGGTGACGGCCGGCTGCGCCTCGGCGCGGGCGTGCTGCACCTGGCCAGGCGGGCCCAGCCCCTGCTCGCCGAGGGAGCGCTGCCCGCCCTGCGGCGGCTCGCCGAGCAGGCCGGCGCGACCGCCCACCTCACCGTCGTCGAGGGCGGCGAGGGGGTCGCCCTGGCGGTGGTGGAGCCGAGCTGGACGTCGCTGCACGTGGCGTACCGGACGGGCACACGGCATCCGCTGGAGCGGGGGGCGGCCGGGCGGGCCATCCTCGCTGCCCGCGCCGGCTCCGCCGGCCCGGTGAGCACCAGCGGCGAGTTGCAGCCAGGGGCGTACGGCGTGGCCGCGCCGGTGCTCGGCGTGCCGGGGCTGGAGGCGAGCGTCGGCGTGGTGGCGCTGGCCCCGCTGGACCCGGAGTCGGTCGGCGAGCAGGTGCTCGCGGCGGCGACGGCGATCACCGCGGCCCTCGCCCCCTGACGCGGGCCGGCTGGGCTGGTCTGTTGGGCCGGCTGGGCTGGTCTGTTGGGCCGGCTGGGCTGGTCTGGTTGGGCCGGCTGGCCGGGGCTGGTTGGGCCCGGCTGGTGGGTCGGGCCGACGGGCCGGTTGGGCCCGGCAGGTCGGCGACATGGCGGTATCCCCGCCGCCGGATACCCCCACATGGCCGACATCGTGTCCCCGCTAGCACATCCGGGGGCGGGTGGGCCGGTTATCCACAGGCTGGGGAGCCGGCGAGGTGGCCGGTTGTCCACAGGGGTGTCGCGGGGCGTGCCCGGACGGTGACGCTGGTCGACATGCCCCCACAACCTTCCCGCCCCACCGCCCTGGCCCGGCAGGTCTTCCGCGGCTCGGAGGCCGTCCGGCTCGGGCTGCTCAGCCGGCACCAGCTCCGCGGCGCGTCCTGGCTGCGCCTGCGGCAGGACGTGTACGCCGACGCCCGGCTCCACCGGGACCACGGCCTCACCTGCCGCGCCGCCGTGCTGCGGCTGCCGCCCGAGGCGGTGCTCGCCGGCCCCTCGGCGGCCTACCTGCTCGGCGTCGAGCACGCCGCCTCGTTCACCGACGACGTGCACGTGCTCGTCCCCCGGTCGGCCCGGATCGACTCACAGCACGGCATCCGGGTGCACACTCTCGGCGCAGCCCCGGCGCTCCTGCCGGTGGGTGGCGGCCCGGCCACCGGGGCGGGCGGCGGCCGGACACCCGACGACCGCACAGCCGGCAGCCGGACGGATGCGGCGGGAGCCGCCGCCGAACCGCCCTTCGGTCCCGCCACCGCCGGCGAGGGAGCCGTCGACGGGACCGCCGCCGGGCGGGGCATCATCGACGGGACCGCCGCCGGTGCCGGGGCCCTGCGCTGGACGCAGCCGGCCCAGGCCGCCTGGGAGACGGCCGTGTGGCTGGAGCCGTTCGAGGCGGTGCCGATCGTCGACAGCCTGCTCGGCCGAGGGCTGGTCACCTGGGATGACCTGACGGCGGTCACCGAGCACAACGCCGACCGGCCGGGCGGGCGGCGCGCCCGCTGGGTGTTCGGGCTCGCCGACGGGGGCGCGCAGTCGCCACCGCAGTCACAGCTGCGACTCCGGCTGGTGCTCGCCGGGCTGCCCCGCCCGGTGACCCAGCACCCGGTTCGGCTGGCGTCGGGCCTGGTCCTGCACCCCGACCTGGCCTGGCCGGCCTTCCGGGTCGCCGTCGAGTACGACGGGCACTGGCACGCCGACGCCGAGCAGCTGCACCGCGACCGTCAGCGGCTCAACCACCTCGTCGGGGCGGGCTGGGTCGTGCTGCACGTGACCAGCCGCCGCCTCCACCGGGACTTCCCGGCGGTGGTCCGCGAGGTGCGCGCCGCCCTGGTATCCCGCGGCTGGCGGCGATGACCCGCCCTGCCCCGGCCGCCTGGCCCCAAACCGGCCTGAGCCGGGCGGGGCTGCGCCGGGGTTGCGCCATGTCGGCGACATCGCGCCATCCCTGGCCCCTGGGCTCCGCCATGTCGCCGACATGGCGCAACCCCGCCGACGCCCGCGACACGGCGGGGCCCATGACGCCAGCGGTGCCCGGGGCCGACGACGCGCGAGGGCCCGGGCGACCGTGGTCGCCCGGGCCCCGCCGGAGAGGATCCGCGATGTCACATGCGGGTCGTCACCGCGGCGTACGCGTCGATGATGCCGTGGCCATAGAAGCCGTTGAACGTCGAGCTGCCGGCGCAGTAGGCGTCGAACTCGGCCGGCCGGTCCTCGTTGGCGTAGCTCTGGAGCCGGGGCTCCGGGCAGGCGTGCTCGGCGGCGGTGCGGTAGAGCTGCCGCTCCACCTTGGCCGGGTCCATGCCCAGGCCGCCCTTGACCTTCTTGCCGTACTTGCTGACGATCAGCGCGGCGACGCCGCTGACGTGCGGCGACGCCATCGAGGTCCCCTGGAGGTAGGTGTAGTAGCCGCAGTCGCCGTTGGCCTTGCACTCCTTGAAGACCGACTCCTCGAAGCCGGCGACGATGTTGCCGTTCTCGTCGACGGAGCCCTCCTCCTGGAGGACGTGCTTCGGGTACGTGGAGAGGATCATGTTGGAGTCGAGGCGGTAGGTGTCGGTGCCGTACCCGTCACGGAACCAGCCACCCGGGGCGGCGACGGAGATCTGCTCGGTGCCGTAGTTGGAGTAGTCGGACTTCTTGCCCGACGGGCCGACCGCGGAGACGCCGATCACGTGCGGGCCTTCCACCGGGAGGTCCCAGCAGCTGGCGTTGTCGATCGGCCGCTCGTACGGGTCGGCGCCGTAGTCGGGGCTGGAGAAGTCGGTGCGCGGGGCGCCCAGGTCCTCGTGGTTGTTGCCGAGCGAGCCGACCAGGGTGACGCCCTTGCGGTGCGCGTAGTTGAGCGCCCGCGACATGGCCTCGATGGTCGCCCGCTGCTCGGCCTGCGACTCGGGCGAGTCTGCCGGGTTGGCCGTGCAGTTGTAGAGCCACGGGTCGACGTAGAACGACATGTTGACCACGTCCAGGCCGACCTTGCCGGCGTGCACGAGGGCGTTGACGACCGGGTCGAGGAAGAAGTAGCCGGAGTCCTGGCCGCCCTTGAGCTCGACCAGGGTCACGTTCGGGGCGACGCCGGAGAGGCCGAAGCCGTCGGCGGCGGCGCCGATCGTCCCGGCGACGTGCGTGCCGTGCCCGCCGTCGTCGGTGCCGACCGGGTCGAGGCAGCTCGCCACCTCGCACTCGCCGTCGACCTCGGGGATGTCGGGGGCGAAGTTGCGCGACAGCGACCAGCTGAAGTTCGCCGCCAGGTCGGGGTTGCCGGCGTCGACGCCGGTGTCGAGGATGCCGACGGTGACCCGGCGGTCGCCCGGCTCCACCTTGCGGGCCTTGTCGGCCCGGATCATGCCGAGGCCCCAGAGCTTGTCGTCCAGGGGGTCCAGCTTCGCGCCCCGCTTGGCGGGCGCGCCCTTCGGCTTGGCCTTGGCCTGGGCGAGGAGGTTCTCCTGCTCGACCCGGTCGAGCTTCGGCTTGCGGCCGATGGCCTTCTTCTCGGCCGCGCCGAGCAGGGCGGCGTTCGCGGCGGCCCGGCTGGCGAAGTCGGCCCGGTCGCTGGTGACCTGGAACAGGCCGACCTCGTCGGTGCGGGACACGACCGTGCCACCGGCGGCCTTGATCGCGGCGACCGCCGCGTCGGCGGAGACGCCGGACTCCGCCACGACGGTGAACTCCCGGGTCACGGTCGGCTCGGCATTCGCCGGGCCCACCACGCCGGTCACCGTGAGTGCCAACGCCGTTGCGGTTGCGACGGCACCGGCGGTGAAGCGCTTGCTCACCACATCAGATCCTCTCGTTGAGGGACGTGGCAGCCATCCCATACCACCGGGGGACGTTCCGCTAGATGGGAGTCCGTATTACACGGCAATCAGGCTTTCGTCGGCCGGCTGTCATCCGGCGCCGGCGGGCCGGTCGGCGCGGCGCGGCGCGCCACCCGCCGAGCCAACCGCCCGGCCCGGCGGCCTACGTGCCGCTCAGTTCGATCTGGGCGAACCGGTCGAGCACGCCCGGCAGGTCGGCCAGCGTCGACACCTCCGCGTCGGCGGGCACGCCCTCCGGGCGGGGCCGCCCGCCCCGGTTGAGCCACACCGCCCGCATCCCCGCCCGCAGGGGGGCGACGACGTCGTGGCTCGGCGAGTCGCCGACGTACACGATCTGGCGCGGGGGCACCCCGGCGGCCTCGACCACGGCGGCGAAGAACTCCGGGGCGGGCTTCTTCGGCAGGCCGCTCTCGTGCGCGTACACCTCGAAGGTGAACTCGCCGGTGAGCCCGCAGCGTTCGGCGCGGCTGTTGCCGTTGGTGGCGTAACCCAGGGTGTAGCGCGGGCGCAGGGCGGCAAGCGCGGGCAGCGCGTCGGGGAACGGCCGGGTGAGCGCGAAGCGCCGGGCGAAGAAGAGCGCCGCGAGGTCGTCGAGGTGCGCGTCGAGGCCGGCCCGGGCCAGCGACCGGGCCAGCGCGGCCCGCCGGATCTCGTTGACCGGCGCGGCGCTCAGCGCCCCGAAGACCGCGCCCCAGTCCGACTCCAGGTCCGCCAGGGTGACCTCGGCCGCCGCCGGGGTCAGCCGCCGCATCTCCTCGAGTACGGCCACCAGCCCGCCGGTGACCGCCGGGCGCAGGTCGAGCAGGGTCTCGTCGGCGTCGAACACGACGTGGGTCAGCATGCCGGCAAGGGTGCCACCGCAGCGGCTCGCGGGCCACGTCGGCCCTGTTCGCGGGCGGTCATGCCTCGGCCGCGAGGGCGGGCTCGGCGGGGCGGGCGGGCGACCGGTGGACGGCCCGCGCCTCGCGCAGCTCGTCGACCCGGACCAGGGCGACCCCGGCGACGATCAGGACGCCGCCGAGCAGTTGCACCACGGTCGGCAGTTCGCCCAGCACCAGCCAGGCGACGAGCACCGCGAACATCACCTCGGTCAGCCCGACGAACGACGACAGCCGGGCCCCGAGGATCCGGGCCGCCGCGATCCCGGTCAGGTACGCGACGACCGCCGCGACCAGCGACAGGCCGACGATGGGCACCAGCCAGCTCGTGCGCTGCCCCGCGAAGGTCACCTCGCCGAAGGTGGCCCGCAGCGGCAGCGCCCCGGCGAGGCCGAGCACGAGCAGTGCCGCCGCGCCGACGCCCATGCCGGCGCTGGCCATCGTCACCGACGGCAGGCCGTCGTCGATCCGCCCGGCGATCACGAAGTAGCCGGCGAGGCCGACGGCCGCGCCCAGTCCCCAGAGCACGCCGGCCGGGTCGAGGCGGGCCCCGCCGGTCACGTCCAGCACGGCGGGGAGGCCGGCGAGGGCGGCCACCGACCCGGCCACGGTGAGCCGGCGCGGGCGCTGCCCGTGGACCGCCCACGTCCAGCCGACCACGAGGACGATGCCGAGGTATTCCAGCAGCAGCGCCACCCCGACCGGGAGGTAGCGCACGGCGTTGAAGAAGCACGCCTGGGCGAGGGCGACGGCGAGCAGCCCGAACGCGCCCACGGAGACGAGGTTGCGGCGCAGCACGTCCCACCGGCCGCGCAGGGCCAGCGCCGCCGGCACCGCGAGGACGGCGGCGGCGCTGCCGACCCGGGCGATCACCACGGCCTCCGCGGACCACCCGGCCTCGATCAGCGACCGGGCGAAGGTGCCCGAGGTGGCGAAGGTGACGGCCGACAGCAGCGCCAGGCCGAGACCGATGCCGGCGGGTCGTTCACGCATCGACTCTCCTCGGTACGTCATGAGTAAAGTAGCTTTATGCTCGTGACGCTAGATCGATCGGCCGACAGGAGTCAAGTTGCTTTTCGCCCATGACACCGAGCCCGCGCTGATCGCCGCCGCCGCGCTGGTCAACACCGGGGGCAGCAACGGTGAGGCGCTGCCCGACGTGGCGGCCCTGGACGCGTTCCTCGCCGCGCACGGCTGGACCGGCCGGCACGAGCGCACCGAGGCGGAGCTGCGGGCCGTCCGGGACCTGCGCCCCCGGCTGCGCCGGATCTGGTACGCCGACACCGACGAGGTCGTCGCCACCGTCAACGAGCTGCTACGCGACGCCGGGGCGCTGCCGCAGCTCATCCGCCACGACGACGAGCCGTACCACCTGCACGCCGTGCCCAGGGACGCGCCGCTGGCCACCCGGATGGCCGTCGAGGCCGCGATGGCCCTCGCCGACCTGGTACGCGGCGACGAGCTGAGCCGGCTGCGCCGGTGCGACCACCCCGACTGCGACAACGTGCTGGTCGACCTGTCCAAGAACCGGTCCCGCCGGTACTGCGACGCCGGGTGCGGCAACCGGGCGGCGGTCACCGCCTACCGGGCCCGGCGGGCCGCCGCCCGGCCCTGATCCGGGGCGCTCGCCCCGCCGCCGAGCTGGGCCGGGACGGCGCCGCCAGGTCGGCGACGTGGCGGTGTCCCGGCCGCGGGATACCACCACCCGCCCGACATGATGTCGATCAATCCGCCTCGCGCGCCGCCCACTCCGCGCGGAGCAGCTCGTACTCGACCTCGCCGTGCTCGGCGCCCTCGATCGGGTCGTCCCAGTCGAGGTGGAACGTGCGCACGTACCGCAGTCCGGCCTTCTCCATCACCCGCCGGGACGGCGTGTTGACCGCCATCGTCTGCGCCCACACCCGGGCCAGGCCGACGGTGGCGAACGCGTGCCGGAGCAGGGCACGGGACCCCTCGGTGGCCAGGCCGCGCCCCCACGCCGCCCGCCGCAGCCGGTACCCCAACTCGGCCTGCGTCACCGGTTGCGCCCCCGCCGGGGCATCCAGGGCGAACCAGCCGAGGAACATGCCCGTCGCCCGGTCCACGGCGGCCCACCGGCCCAGCCCTGGGTGGCGGTCGTACCCGGCCAGCAGGCGGGGCAGCAGCTCGCCCCGAACCACCTCGGCCGGGGTGGGCCGACCACCGGTCAGGTAGCGCATGACCTCCGGGTCGGCGTCCAGCTCCGTCAGGGCGTCGGCGTCGGCCCCCGTGAACCGGCGCAGCCGTAGCCGCCCCGTCTCCAGCAGGACCGCCCCGGACCCGTCGACCCCCGTCACACCCGTCATCCCCTTCACCTGAAGATCATGTCGGGCAGGTGGCGGTATCCGGCGACCGGGACACCGCCACCTGCCCGACATGAAGTCGATCAACCAGCCGGACCGGCCGGGCCGGCGGTCACGAGGCGCTGCCGGCCATCAGCCAGCGCGTGACGGCGACCCGGATCAGGACGTTGTCCCCGGCGGGCCCGGCCGGGGCGGTGACGTCCCAGTCGTACTTGCGGCGGAACCCGTCGGCGGCCCACCCGGGGAACGGCTCGCGCACGATCACGGCCGCGCCCTCGGCGACGACCGGGAACTTGCCGTCGGGCAGCGCCAGCGACACCCGGGGATCGGCGACGATGTTACGGACCTTGCGGTTCCGCTCCTGCGTCCAGATGCACCACTCGTCGTCGCGGAACAGGAACCAGACCGGCGTGACGTGCGGCGAACCGTCCGGCCGCACCGTGCACAGCCAGACGATCCGCTCCCGGGCGAGGCGGTCCAGGACCTCCGGGCCGGGTGCCGGGTGGCCGATCACTGCGGGAGCGCCGCGACGAAGGCCCGCCACGCGTGCGCTTCGACGGCCGGCACCGGCCCCGAAGGGTCCCTGCTGTCCCGCACCCCGACCACCCCGGGAAGATCCGTCGCCACCTCCACACACTTGTCGTTCGACCCGCTGCGGCTGCTCCTCCGCCAGTGGGCGCCCATCAACTCCATGACTCCGCCACTTCCCTCAACCGATCGATCGACTCCTGCGGGGGCAACGCCGCGCCGAGGGTAACCTTCCACACCTGCCGGAGCCGCGACAGATCCTCGCGCCGGCCCAGCTCCTGACCCGGCCCTCGCGCCACCAGCGAGCCGACCCGCCCCCGACACCGGCACGGACAGGGCGTGACTCCGTGGACGGGGGTCAGGGGTGGGTCATGCGGAGCAGGTCAAGGGCCTCGTCGAGCTGCTCGGCGGTGAGCTTGCCGTTGGCCACGTGCCCCCGGGCGATCACCACGTCCCGGATCGCCATCTCCTTGGCCAGCGCCTCCTTGGCGATCGAGGCGGCCTCGTCGTATCCGAGGTGGCGGTTGAGGGGGGTGACGATCGACGGCGAGCCCTCGGCGTACGCGAGACAGACGTCCGCGTTCGCGACCAGGCCGGCCACGCAGCGGTCGGCGAGCAGGCGGCTCGACGCGGCCAGCAGCTTGATGGACTCCAGCAGGTTGCGGGCCATCACCGGCAGCATCACGTTCAGCTCGAAGTCGCCCTGCGAGCCGGCGAACGCCACCGCCGCGTCGTTGCCGATCACCTGGGCGCAGACCTGCCGCACGGCCTCGGCGACGACCGGGTTCACCTTGCCCGGCATGATCGACGAGCCGGGCTGGAGGTCGGGGATGCGCAGCTCGCGCAGGCCGGCGCGGGGGCCGGAACCCATCCACCGGATGTCGTTGGCGATCTTGTAGAGGCCGACGGCGATGGTGCGGAGCTGCCCGGACGTCTCCACCAGCGCGTCCCGCGCGCCCTGCGCCTCGAAGTGGTTACGTGCCTCGGTCAGGGGCAGCCCGGTGGACTCGCGCAGCTTGGCGATCACGGCCGCCGCGAAACCGAGCGGCGTGTTGATCCCCGTGCCGACGGCGGTGCCGCCCAGCGGCAGCTCGGCCAGCCGGGGCAGCGTCGCCTCCAGCCGCTCGACGCCGTAGCGGACCTGGGCGGCGTACCCGCCGAACTCCTGGCCGAGGGTGACGGGCGTGGCGTCCATGAGGTGGGTGCGGCCCGCCTTGACCACGGTCTCGAACTCGGCCGACTTGGTCTCCAACGCCCCGGCGAGGTGCGCCAGGGACGGGATCAGGTCCTCGACGACGAACTGCGTCGCCGCCAGGTGGATTGACGACGGAAAGACGTCGTTGCTGGACTGCGAGGCGTTGACGTCGTCGTTCGGGTGCACGTCCCGGCCCAGCTCGCGGCTGGCCAGGGTGGCGACGACCTCGTTGGTGTTCATGTTGGACGAGGTGCCCGAGCCGGTCTGGAACACGTCGATGGGGAACTGGTCGTCGTAGCCGCCGTCGGCCACGTGTGCGGCGGCGGTCGCGATCGCGGCGGCCACCTCCGCGTCGATCACGCCCAGCTCGCCGTTGACCTGCGCCGCCGCGCCCTTGATCTGGGCCAGGGCCTTGATCTGCGCCGGCTCGATGCCCCGGCCGGAGATCGGGAAGTTCTGCACCGCGCGCTGGGTCTGCGCCCGCCACAGCGCCTCGGCGGGCACCTCCACCTCGCCCATCGAGTCGCGTTCGATCCGGTAGCCCGCTGCCTCTGGAGTCGTCACGCATACCATCCTGCCCCGGCCGTCGCCGGCCCGCAGATGATCGTCCGCTCCGGCGGCCGGGACGCCAGAAACCCGACGGCGCGAAGACAGTCACGTAATTAAGATCATGGAATCATCGCCTGCCACGAAAGGGCCTCACTTGCAGCTCAACGGGGGTTCCACCGGCGTCCGTCCCGGACGCCCACGGCGCACACCGCGCCGGCTTCCCACCGGCGGCCTCGCCGCCCTGCTCGCCGCCACCGGCGCGCTGGCCGGCACCGCCGCGCCGGCCGCCGCCGGCCTGACCCAGTACGTCCTGCCCACCAGCGTCAGCTACACCGACGCCCGGCAGCCCGCTCTCGCCTTCCCCACCACCGCCGCCGACGTGCCCGTCGGCACGTGGCAGGCCGACGGGGCGACGCACACCACACGCGCCTACTTCACCTTCGACCTCACCCCTTACCGGGGCAAGGAGATCATTACTGCCCAGGTCGTCACCGGGGAGTCGACGGTCGCCGACTGCACGAAGCCGCGCAGGCTGGAGCTGTGGCGCACCGACACCCCGGCCGCCGCGCCCACCTGGAACACCGCGCCCGCCGTACGCGAGAAGGTCGGCGACGTCGGTCCCACCGCACCCTGCCCGGCCGGCTACCTGGAGCTGGGCGTCACCGAGGTGGTCCGGCAGGCCGTCGCCGACGGGCGCGACTCGCTCACCCTGATGGCCCGCATCGCCGGCCCCCACGAGGGGAACAGGCACTTCGGGCGGCGGGTGAAGAAGCCCGGCGTCTCGCTGGAGGCCAACGCCGCGCCCGACGTGCCGGGCAAGCTGACCGTCGCGGGCCGGGGCTGCGCGGACGGGCTGCTGGTCGGCACCACCACGCCGGTGCTCACCGCCGAGGTGACCGACCCGGACAAGCTGGAGCCGTCCGCCGGGGACCGGGTGCAGGCCACCTTCGCCTGGTGGCCGGTGGACCGCCCCGCCGAGCGGACCGAGTGGACCTCGTCCGCCTGGTACACCCCGGCCACGGTCCAGTACACGGTGCCCGGCGGCCTGCTGGTCGACGGCGGCACGTACGCCTTCGCGGTCCGCGCCGCCGACGAGCGCGCCACCTCCGGCTGGTCGCCGGAGTGCCGCTTCACCGTCGACACGACCCGCCCGCCCGCGCCCACGGTGACCTCCACCGACTACCCGTCCGACCGTGGCTTCCCCGGCCACGGCGGCCCGGGGATCGCCGGTGACTTCACCTTCACCAGCGCCGCCGACGACGTCGTCGGATTCTGGTACGGCCGCACCGGCCTCACCACCTACGCCGCCGCCGGCCCCGGCGGCACCGCCACGGTCAGCTACGCCCCCGACGAGTACGGCCCGGACTGGCTCAACGTGCAGGCCGTGGACCGCGCGGGCAACCGCTCCCCGCAGACCCGGTACGAGTTCTGGGTGCGCGACACCGCGCCGACGGTCACCGACGGCAACCCCGACGGCTGGCTCGGGCAGCCGCGCGAGTTCACGTTCGCGCCGAACATGACGGACGTGGTCGAGTACGTGTGGTCGCTCAACGGCGGCGCCGAGCGGACCGTGGCGGCGGACGGCGGCGGGGCGGCCACGGTGACGGTCACGCCGACGGCGGTCGACAACACGCTGCACGTGCGCAGCCGCACCCGCGACGGGGTGCTCTCCGGCGACGCCGGCTACCCGTTCTCCGTGCGCACCGCGCCGTTCGTCACCTCGGAGGACTGGCCGTTCGACGGGACGCCGGGCGCGCCGGCCGGCACCGAGGGCAGCTTCACGTTCGCCCCCGCGATGGCCGACGTCACCGAGTACGTCTACACGTTCGGCCGCGGCGACGAGCGGACCGTCCGGGCCGGCGCGGACGGCAGGGCGACCGTGTCGTACACGCCGGCCGACGCCGGGTACCACACGATCGAGGTGTTCAGCCGCACCAGCGCCGGGGTGGAGTCCGAGCCGACCGGCCTGGCGTTCTATCCCGCCTCGGTCGCGCCGACCGTGGCGTCCGGGGCGTACCCGCAGAACACGACCGGCGGCGGGCCGGGCGTGCCGGGTGTCTTCACCTTCGCCCCGCACCCCTCGGTCACCGGCGTCACCTCGTACGTCTACCAGTTCCGGGGCGAGCCGGAGCGGACGGTGGCGGCGAACCCGGACGGCACCGCCAGCGTCGAGTGGATGCCGCCGGCGTACGACAACGAGTACGGCGGCTGGATGGAGCTGCGGGTGCGGGCGCGCACGGCCGCCGGGGTGACCACGGACGCGCAGTACTACTCGTTCCGGGTCGACCCGCAGAGCCCGCTGGTCACCTCGGACGTGTTCGGCTGGCAGGGCGGCGCCGTCGTCGGGCAGACGGGCGACTTCGTGTTCACCGCCCAGTTGCCGGGCACCACGGAGTTCGTCTACGCGTTCGACGACGGGGCGGAGGCCACCGTCGCGGCCGGCGCGGCCGGCACGGCGCGGGTGCTCTGGGCGGCGGACTCGCCGTACGGGCACAGCCTGACCGTGCGCAGCCGCACGGCGGCGGGGATCGTCTCCGGCCCGGCGTACTACAACATCTTCATCGACCCGAGCTGACCCACGCCGTACGCCGAAGGGGTGTCGGGCCTGCGCCCGGCGCCCCTTCGCGTTCCCCGAGGATGGTCAGCCGGGTCGGAAACCAGGCCGAGGATCGCGCTCAGGACGGTCAGGAACACGTTGCGCGGCTGCTTGTGCAGCCAGACCAACACATCCCGGTCGATCTGAACCTTCACGCTGCCGCACCGCCGGCCCGGTCGGCCAACAGCGTTTCCACCTCGCGGGGATCAACTCCGAGCGACTCCAGAGCCGCCGACAGCGGCACGAACTGACCCTCGGCACGAGAACGAGCGATCACCGCCGAGTCCCTGCGGTCCCGGAACGCCTCGATCTCCTCCCACTCGTCGATTCCGAGCAACACGGCCACGGGCCGCTCGTACTTGGTGATGATGACCGGCTCTCCGGTGCGCTCGACCCCGTCCAGCACTCGGCCTGCGCCATCGCGGAACTCCCGCAGGGTAATCTTCATCATGTATCAAACCGTGCCATGCGGTACCGCGCTGCGCGCCTTGACCCTCGACTAAGCGTCAGGGCTCGCGGTCACCTCGGGTGGGACGTGCCAGCCCACGCCAGGAACCATGACGGCCAGCCCTTCGGCCGCAAGGGCGTCCATCGCCTTGGAGGCGGTCTCACGCGCCACCCCGTAAGTCTGGGTCAGCGTCTTCTCGGACGGGAGCCGGCTCCCCGGCGGGTAGTCGCCGACCTCGATCGCCTTCCGCAGGATCGCGGCAAGTTGCCGGTATCGCGGAACCGGCGACATCAGGTCAACCCTCGCAGTCATGGCTTCATCATCGCGGGCGACAGGAGTCACGGCGAGAACCGGAACCGCTGCTCACCCCTTGACGCTCAAGCGTCAACGGACCCGGTGTCACCGGGCTCCACACCGGCGGCTCGCAAGATTCGCCGAACCTGTTCACGGCCGTAGCCCGCGACGCGGGCAATCTCGCCAACCCGCTGACCGTCCCGGTATGCCGTCACGATGGCGGCGGCCAACCGCTCGCGCACCCTCGGCACGTCGGCACGGGCCGAGGCGACTTCCGCGAGCCCATCCTGCACCCGCTGGAGCGCAGCTCGGTACGCCTCCGACGCTGCCTCAAGGTCGCCCGCCACGTGGCCAACTTTGACACGTACAGCATGCCCCACCTGGCGGCACATATCAGTGGCCACCTAGAAGGTTTACAGGTGGCCTCCTGACACCTATCGTGGTGGGATATTGCAAGCGGCCCCCGGCAGGCGTGGTAGCGCCGACCGGGAGCCTTGATCGGACATGGGAGGTCCGACCCGATGAACAGTTTCCCTGACCGCCTCCAGCCGCCCCGCACCCGAAGGCGCGCCTGATGACGATCCTGGCGGTCGGCCCACGCAAGCTACCGGCTGGGGACACGGTGGAGGTGTGGTTCGACGCCGGCAGCGGCGCGACGGGGCAGCGCGTCATGGTCCCCGCGAAGCGGCTGACCCTCTCCGACCAGGATCGCGGGGAGGGCGCGACGGCCCTTTACGAGTACGAGTCGCCCGACCGCCGGACCTGACCCGAACCCCCGACACGCGGAGCCCTCGGCACCCCGCCGAGGGCTCCACCCAAACCTGACCCCCACCCCGCCTGCTCACCCACTTCCGCGATCTTGCAGTTACGGCCCCGACAAAAGAGGCGAAGCGCCCATCCAGGGGGCCTAAAGTGCAAGATCGGCGAGAGAGCGGGGCGCTGCCGTAGGCAGGACGTCAGCGGCGGCCTACGGTGAGGACCGGCTTGGTGACCTCGGCGAAGAAGTCGTTGCCCTTGTCGTCCACCACGATGAAGGCCGGGAAGTCCTCCACCTCGATCTTCCAGACCGCCTCCATGCCCAGCTCCGCGTATTCGAGGACCTCGACGTGCCGGATGCAGTCCTGGGCGAGGCGGGCGGCGGGGCCGCCGATGGAGCCGAGGTAGAAGCCGCCGTGCTGCTGGCAGGAGCGGGTCACCTGGGCGGACCGGTTGCCCTTGGCGAGCATCACCATCGAGCCGCCGGCCGCCTGGAACTTCTCCACGTACGCGTCCATCCGGCCGGCGGTGGTCGGGCCGAACGAGCCGGAGGCGTACCCCTCGGGGGTCTTGGCCGGGCCGGCGTAGTAGACGGCGTGGTCGCGCAGGTACTGCGGCATCGGCTCGCCCGCGTCGAGCCGCTCGGCGATCTTGGCGTGCGCGATGTCCCGGGCGACGACGAGCGGGCCGGTCAGCGACAGCCGGGTCTTCACCGGGTACTTCGACAGCTCGGCGCGGATCTCGGCCATCGGCCGGTTGAGGTCGACGCGCACCACCTGCTCGGCGTCGAGGGTCTCGTCGGTGACGTCGGGCAGGTAGCGCGCCGGGTCGGTTTCGAGGCGCTCCAGCCACACGCCCGACGGGGTGATCTTGGCGACGGCCTGCCGGTCGGCGGAGCAGGACACGGCGATCGCCACCGGGCAGGACGCGCCGTGCCGGGGCAGCCGGACGACCCGCACGTCGTGGCAGAAGTAGCGCCCGCCGAACTGCGCCCCGATGCCGAAGTTGCGGGTCAGCTCCAGCACCTCCGCCTCCAGCTCCAGGTCGCGGAAGCCGTGCGCGGTCATCGAGCCCTGCGTCGGGAGGGCGTCCAGATACTTCGCGGAGGCGTACTTGGCGGTCTTGAGGGCGTATTCGGCGCTGGTGCCGCCGATGACGATCGCCAGGTGGTACGGCGGGCAGGCGGCGGTGCCGATCAGCCGCAGCTTCTCCTCCAGGAACTGCATCATCCGCGTCGGGTTCAGCAGCGCCTTGGTCTCCTGGTAGAGGTACGACTTGTTGGCCGACCCGCCGCCCTTGGCCATGAACAGGAACTTGTACGCGTCGGGGTGCCCGTCCGGGTCCTCGGCGTAGAGCTCCACCTGCGCCGGCAGGTTGCTGCCGGTGTTGCGCTCCTCCCACATCGTCAGCGGGGCGAGCTGCGAGTAGCGCAGGTTGAGCCGCGTGTACGCCTGGTAGACGCCCCGGGAGATCGCCTCCGCGTCGCCGCCGTCGGTCAGCACGTGCCGGCCGCGCTTGCCCATCACGATGGCGGTGCCGGTGTCCTGGCACATCGGCAGCACCCCGCCGGCCGCGATGTTCGCGTTGCGCAGCAGGTCCAGCGCGACGAACCGGTCGTTCGGCGAGGCCGCCGGGTCGTCGATGATCGCCCGGAGCTGGGCGAGGTGGGCGGGGCGGAGGAAGTGGGCGATGTCGTGCATCGCCTCGGCGGTCAGCGCGGTCAGCGCGGCCGGCTCCACGGTGAGGAACCGGCGTCGGCCCGGACCGTTGACGACGTCGACACCCTCGTCGGTGACCAGGCGATACTCGGTCTGGTCGGGACCGGTCGGCAGCAAGGGAGCGTAGGAGAACGCGGCGGCACTGCTCATGAGCGGAAAGCCTAGGGCAGACCGGTCGATCGCTCGCACCCGACGGGGGCCTGAAGGGAGCTCGCTCTCCACACCCGCTCCCGGCGGCCCCGCCGGGCCGCGCTCAGCGCCACGTCCGCCGGGCGCTCAGCAGAGCTCCCGCTTCGGGCCGCAGCGGTCCTCGTCGGCCGGGCCGTCGCCGCCGCCCGGCGCGTCGCCGCCGGGGTCGCCGCCGCTGCTGCCGGGGCCGGGCACACCGGCGTCGCCGCCGGGCGCGGTCCCGCTGCCGCCCGCGCCGAAGCGGACGTACCCGATCTCGCGGCCCTCGCCGATGACCATGCCCGCCGGGCCCACGGCCAGGGCGTTGGCCGAGGTCCGCAGCACCAGCAGTTCCTTTCCGGTACGCGGGTCCAGCGCGATCAGCCGGTTCGGCTTCTCCTGCGTGAGCACCGCCGCGTACGGGGTGAGCGTCGCGCCGTTCTTCTCGCCGGTGGGCCGGGTCCACCGGGTGCGATCCGCGCCCAGCTCCCGGGCGACGATGGAGCGCTTGTCGGCGGTGCGCAGCAGCGCGTACCGGTCGTCGACGGCGATCAGCTTCTGCCCCTCGTCGTTGACCTGGAGCAGCCGCCCGTCGTACCCGTCGATGACCGCCTCGCGGCCGTCCGGGGCCACGCCGATCAGCACGTTCCGCGCGCCCTGCGGGTCCTCCCGCTGCGCGCAGCCGGCGCTGTCGGCGGTGCGCAGGTTGATGCCGGTGCGCCGCCACACCTGCTTGCCGGTGGTCGGGTCGTGCGCGGTGAGGGTGAACGCGCACACGCCGTCCTGGCCGACCGCCCTGATCCGCAGCATCCGGCCGCCGACCACGGCGAGCCGCTCGTCGCGGCCCGGCTCGACGTTCTGGAGCACCCGCCCGGTGGCGGTGTCCACCACGTGCACCCGGCCGTCGACGGGGAAGCCGAGCAGCGGCGGGACCGGCTCCGGCCCGGCCGCCCCGGCGTCGATCCGGTTGGCGGTGAGCCGGCGGGTGCCGAGCAGGTCGGGGTTGTCGGCGAAGAGGCCGGTGCTGACGCCGGGCAGGAACGCCGTCCACAGCGGCGCGGTGCCGCGCGGGTCCCAGGCGCTCAGCGTGCAGTCGGTCGCCTCGACGCAGTGGGCGTCGAGCAGCAGGTTCCGGTACGTCCACACGGCCACCGCGTCGTCGTCGCGGCGGCGGGTCGCGCCGGTGGCGGGGTCGAGCACCTCGTACCCCTTGACCAGGAGCTTGCCCACCGCGACGACGGAGTCGCGGTCCCCGCCGGCCACGGCGGCCCAGTCGGCCTTGCGGTCCCACAGCTGCGCGCCGGTGGCGAGGCTGCGCGACTCGACCCGGGTGCGCTGCTCGACGATCACGGTGTCGCCGGCGATGGTGACGCTCTTCGGGGTGCCACCGATGCGCTGCTGCCAGATGACATCGGGCTCGGAGATGGGCTCGCTGCGGTCGACCCAGTCCCACACGCCCGGCCACGGGTTCCACACCCCGGCCACGGCGAGGACGACCACCGTGACGAGGCCGAGCAGGAACCAGCCACGCATCCTGAGGCCGCCCACCTTCGCCACACCGGACACGGTAACGACGATCACCGCCGCCCCGAGCGCCGGTGCGGCCGTGTCGCGCCGCTTTCTCGGTGACCGACGTGTTAATAGGGGGCCCTTCCTCTACAAAAGGCGTTAGGAAGGGGCCCTTCCTTCTCCCCCGGCGGCGGAGCGGACCAGGGGGAGCGTCCGGTACGGGATCTGCTGGGCGAGCGCGATGATCGTCGACGCCCGCCGGATCCCCTCGTACGAGACGATCTGGTCGATCACCCGCTGGAGGTCGGCGTTGGAGCGGGCGACGATCCGGCAGAGCACGTCGCTGGAGCCGGTGATGGTGTGCGCCTCCAGCACCTCGGGGATCGCCGCGAGGTGGGCGGTCACCGGGTCGTGCCCGAGCCGCTGGCTGATCTCCAGGGTGACGAAGCTGGTCACCGCGAAGCCGATCGCGGCCGGGGAGATGTCCGGCCCGAACCCGCCGATCACCCCCCGGTCGACGAGCTTGTCGAGGCGGGCCTGGACGGTGCCCCGGGCCACCCCGAGCCGCCGGGAGCACTCCAGCACCCCGATCCGGGGCTCCTCGGCGAAGAGTTCGATCAGTCGCGCGTCCAGCGCGTCGAGCTGGACACCCTGCACAGCAGTCACAGGTGACGACCATACCGAATGCGCAACCTGACCAGGAATCAGCGCAACTGTTGCCCACCCGGTCGGCGTCCGGCGATGCTCGCAGGACGAACCCACCCACGGCGGCCCACCAGGCCGGCCGGTACGCGAGGGAGGTCACCATGACCCAGGCGATCGACCGACCGCAGCCCACCGAGGAGATCGACGTCGACCGGCTCGTCGGCGCCGTCGACCACGACATCAGCCACGACCCGTTCCCGGTGAAGGCGCTCGACCACGTCCACTTCATCGTCGGCAACGCCAAGCAGGCGGCGCACTACTACTCGACGGCGTTCGGCATGACCTGCGTCGCGTACCGGGGGCCGGAGCAGGGCTTCCGCGACCACGCCGAGTACGTGCTGACCAGCGGTTCGGCCCGGTTCGTGCTGACCGGCGCGGTGCGCCCCGACGCCCCCGGCGTCGAGCACGTGACGAAGCACAGCGACGGCGTGGCGGACATCGCGCTGGAGGTGCCCGACGTCGACGCCGCGTACGCGCACGCCGTCGCCCAGGGCGCGACCGGCCTGGTCGAGCCGCACGACGTCGGCGACTCCCACGGCACCGTGCGGATGGCGGCCATCGCCGCGTACGGCGACACCCGGCACACCCTGGTCGACCGGTCCCGCTACACCGGGCCGTTCCTGCCCGGCTTCGTGGCCCGGGGCCCGATCGTGGACCGGCAGCCGATGATCGACGCCGGCCTCCAGCCGAAGCGCTTCTTCCAGGCCGTCGACCACGTGGTCGGCAACGTGGAGCTGGGCCGGATGGACGAGTGGGTCGACTTCTACAAGCGGGTGATGGGCTTCTCCAACATGGCGGAGTTCGTCGGCGACGACATCGCCACCGACTACTCGGCGCTGATGAGCAAGGTCGTCGCCAACGGCACCCGCAAGGTCAAGTTCCCGCTCAACGAGCCGGCCGTGGCCCGCAAGAAGTCGCAGATCGACGAGTACCTGGAGTTCTACCAGGGCCCGGGTGCCCAGCACATCGCCGTGGCCACCAACGACATCCTGGCCAGCGTCGACGCGATGCGGGCGGCCGGCGTCGAGTTCCTGGACACCCCGGACTCGTACTACGACGACCCCGAGCTGCGCGCCCGGATCGGCCGGGTGCGGGTGCCGATCGAGGAGCTGAAGGCCCGCAAGATCCTGGTCGACCGGGACGAGGACGGCTACCTGCTCCAGATCTTCACCAAGCCGGTGCAGGACCGCCCGACCGTCTTCTTCGAGCTGATCGAGCGGCACGGCTCGCTCGGCTTCGGCAAGGGCAACTTCAAGGCCCTGTTCGAGGCCATCGAGCGGGAGCAGGAGAAGCGGGGAAACCTGTAGCCACCTGCGACACTGTCGAGCGTGACCCAGCCTCAGACGTATCCGACGCCGCCGGCCGGCGGGCAGCCGCCCGCCGGCTACCCACCACCGGCCGGTTGGGTGCCGCCGCGCCCCGGCCACCCACCACCGGCCGGTTGGAGGCCGCCGCCGCGCCCCGGCTTCGCGCCGACGCCGGTCGGCCCCGGCGGGCAGCCGCTGGCCAGCTTCGGCGACCGCCTGCTGGCCTTCCTGATCGACAGCGCCGTCGCCGGCCTGGTCGTCGTGACGCTGTTCCTGCCGGTCATGATGTACGTCTGGTTCGTCGTGGTCGACGATTTCACCCGGACCGACCCGGCCGACCAGTTCCCCGCCACCCACCCCAAGTCGTTCCTGACCGACTTCGTGCTGCCGCTGTTCCTGGCCGAGCTGGGGCTGGTCGTGCTGATGCTCGGGCTCTACTGGCTCTACCACGTCGAATACCTGTGCCGCTCCGGGCAGACGCTGGGCAAGAAGGTGATGAAGCTCCGGGTCGTCCCGCTCGACCCGACCCGGACGCTCGACCGCGCCATGGCCGGGCGGCGCTACCTCGTGCAGTTCGTCGCCGCCACGGTGGTGCCCGGGTTCAGCTACCTCGACGGGTTCTGGCAGCTCGGGGACAAGCCCTGGCAGCAGTGCCTCCACGACAAGTTCGCCGGGACGGTCGTCGTTAAGGTTGCTCCGTGAGCGTGCAACCAGGCTGGTACGTCGACCCCGCCGACCCCGACACCAGGAGGTACTGGGACGGTGAGGGCTGGATCGGCGCGCCGATCCCGGTCGACGCCACCCCGCCGGAGGGGCCGCCCCCGGTCGAGCCCCCGGCCCCGGCCAGCCCCGCCCCCGGCCCGGGCGGTCCGGCCGCGCCCACGACCTCCGGTCCCGTCCCTGGCCCGGCCGGCGCGCCGCCCGCCCCGGGCCCATTCCCCGGCTGGCCGGGGACCGGCCAGCCCCCGTTCCCCGGGCAGCCGACGGGCACCGGGCAGCAGCCGTACCCCGGTCAGCAGCCGGGGCCCGTCGGCGGCCCGCCGTACGGCCCGTTCCCCGGCCAGCCGGGGGCACCCGGGCAGGGGTACCCGCCGGGGTGGGCGTACCCGGGGTGGCCGGGGCGTCCGCCCCTGCCCCGCCCGCACGGGCTGCCGCTGGCCTCCTTCGGCGCCCGGTTCGTCGCCCGGCTGATCGACTTCGGCGCGGTGTTCCTGCTCAACGCCGTCGTCAACGGCTGGTTCGTCTACCGGTACGTCGAGGAGGTCACCCCGTACTTCCGCGAGGTGCTGCGCCGGAGCATGGCCGGCGACACCTCCACCGACGGGCTGCCGCAGCCCGGCGAGCAGGCCGGCGGGCTCCAGGTCGCCATCCTGCTCATCGCCACCGCGCTCTGGTTCGCCTACGAGGTGCCGGCGATGGCCGGCAACGGGCAGACCCTCGGCAAGCGGCTGCTCGGCGTACGCGCTGTGCCGGTCGAGGCCGACCAGCCGCTCGGCTTCGGGCGGGCGCTGCGCCGGTGGAGCACGCTGGGCCTGCCCACCCTGCTCTGGTACTGCTGCGGATTCGGCCTGCTGCTCCAGCTCGTCGACGCCCTCTCGCCGCTGTTCGACCACCCGCTGCGGCAGGCGCTGCACGACAAGCGCGCGCAGACCGTGGTGGTCCGGCTCCCGCCCCGCGCCACCACCCCGTCCGGCGGCCCCGCCGAGCCGGCCGACGACCCCGCCACCCCCGCCACCCGATCGGGAGACAAGCCATGACCGACACCGGACGTCACGAGCCGCCGCTGCGGCTGACCCGCGCCGACCTCGACGCGCTGCCCAACTACGTGCCCGGCCGCAGCCCCGCCGACCTGGCCCGCGAGCTGGGCCTGCCGGAGGCGATCAAGCTGGCCAGCAACGAGGTGCCGTACGGGCCGCTGCCCGGCGTGGTGGAGGCGGTCGCCGAGGCGGTCGCCGGCTCGCACCGGTACCCGGACATGGGCGTGGTGGCGCTGCGCGAGGCGCTCGCCGAGCGGCACGGGGTGCACCCCGATCGGATCGCCACGGGCTGCGGGTCGGTGGCGCTGGCCGAGCACCTGGTGCGGGCCACCTGCCTGCCCGGCGACGAGCTGCTCTACTCGTGGCGGTCGTTCGAGGCGTACCCGATCATCGCGGCGACCAGCGGCGCGACCAGCGTGCGGGTGCCCAACGACGCCGGGCACGGGCACGACCTCGACGCGATGGCCGCGGCGGTGACCGACCGGACCCGGATGGTGCTGGTCTGCAACCCCAACAACCCGACCGGCACCGCCGTACGCCGGGCGGAGCTGGACCGGTTCCTCGACGCCGTCGGCGAGGACGTGCTGGTGGTCATCGACGAGGCGTACCGGGAGTTCGTCACCGACGCCGAGGTGCCGGACGGCCTGACCTACCTCGACCGGCCGAACGTGGTCGTGCTGCGCACCCTGTCGAAGGCGTGGGGGCTGGCGGGCCTGCGGATCGGTTTCCTCGTCGCCGCGCCCGAGGTGGCCGCCGCCGTGCGCAAGGTGGTCACCCCGTTCTCCACCAGCATGGCCGCCCAGGCCGGGGCGCTCGCCGCCCTCGCGCAGGCCGACGAGGTGCAGCGGCGCTGCGCGCTGGTCGTCGCCGAGCGGGACCGGGTCACCGAGGCGCTGCGCAAGTTCGTCCCGGACGTGCCGACCAGCCAGGCCAACTTCGTGTGGCTGCCGCTGGGCGACCGGGCGGTCGGGTTCGGCAAGGCGTGCGAGGCGCGCGGCGTGATCGTCCGGCCGTTCCCGGGCGACGGGGTGCGGGTCACCATCGGCACCCCCGCCGAGAACGACGCGTTCCTCGCCGCCGCGGAGTCCGCCCTGGCCTGAGCCGCCCGGCCCTGGCGCGGGCCGCGGAGTCCGCCCAGCCGGTGTGCCGCCCGGCCCGCGCCGGTGCCGCCCGGTCGCTCAGGTGGCGGCGAGCAGCACCGGCTCGGACATCAGGAAGTAGCGCTGGTCGTCGGCGTCCGGGGCGACCGGCTCGCGCAGCCGCTCCACGGCCACGTAGCCGCCGCCCGCGTACGCCAGGCCGGGGGCCCAGCCGATGCCGTCGCGGCCCACCTCCAGCCGGAAGCGGGAGCGCTGCGCGCCGGTCCTCGGGTCGAGGGTGACCAGGTCCCGGGCCTCGGTGAGCAGGTGCACCCGGCCCGGCTGGACGGCCAGGATCCGGGCCGGGCCGAGGTCGGCGCGACGCCACAGCTCCTCGCCGGTGCGGGCCGACCGCGCGGTCACCACCCCGCCGGCCGTGCCGACGACCCGGTCGCCGTCCAGCTCCGACCCGGCCTGGTCCAGGGCCGGCGCGGCGACCGGCTCACCGGCACCGACCAGCCAGCCGCGGCCGGCCCCGTCGGCGAAGCCCTCGGCGTGCAGGCCCCGGCACCGGGAGCGGATGCTCACGCAGCCCACCGGGGTGACGGTGAGGTCGGCGGTGGCCCCGGCCGGCGTCAGGCGGGTCGTCGGCGTGCCGGTGGCCACGTCGCGGAACTCGACGGCCACCGGGGTGGCGCACCGGTCGACGGCCACGAGCCGCCCCGCCGACGTGGTGGCCACCTCGTCGCGGCACCCGCCGTCCACGTCGGCCGACCAGAGCCGCCGGCCGTCGGCGAGCGCGAAGCCGGCGACCCGCTCCGGGCCGGCGGCGACCAGCACGGTCCGGCCGTCGGCGGCGCGGGCGAGGAACAGCCCCGGCGGGGCCCACACGGTGCCGGCCCCGGTGCGGCGGGCGGTCCAGCCGGCGGCGGGCTCCGGGCCGTCGGCCTGCCAGGCCACCCGTCCGGTACGCGCGTCCAGCGCCACCAGCTTCCCGTCCGACCAGCGGCTGACGACCGTCGTCCCGTCCGCCACCACCCCGCTGACCTCCGCCGGCCAGCGCCGGTACGACCAGTACGGGGTGACCCGGTTGCGGGAGTCGGCGGGCTGGTCGGCGTACACCTGGCGGGTGGCGGCGTAGACGCGGAGCCGGCCGTCCACGATCAGCGGGGCCGCCGGCAGCCGACCCACCACGCCGATCGCCGGGGTGACCGCGCCCGGGTAGGCGGCGTGGGCGGGGGTCTCCACCGCGGCCGGCGCGAGCACCCGGTGCACGACGAAGGCGACCGCCGCGACGCCGACGAGCGCCGCGAGTGCCATCGCGACGCCCCGCCGCCCCTTCGCCACAGTCATGCCGCACCTCCGCCCGGCACCCTACCGAGGCCGTCCCGCGCCGGTGCCGGCCGGCACCCGGCCCGGCGCACGCGGTCAGGCCGCCTCGGCCGACATCGGTGGGTGGGCGGCGCGGGAGAGGTCGGCGAGGTCGCGGCGGAAGGTGCCCTCGACCGCGCGGGCGGCCAGGCCGCCGAAGAGCAGGGCCAGCACCCGGCCGTACGGTGCCGTGGCGATCGCCTCCTGCGCGACGGTGACGGCGGTGCAGGCCCGGCGGCGACGCTGGACGGTGCGCAGGACCCAGGTGGTGCGGTAGGACACGCCGATGCCCGGCGAGGCGAGCACCAGCCGCCGGGGCGCGACGCACTCCACCACGACGAACTCCTCGGCCTGGGTGCCACCGTCCGGCCGGGTGCGGGTCTCCCGCCAGGCGGTGCCGGGGGCGAGCGGGCCGGGGGTGAGCAGCTCGACCGCGTCGACCGTGCGGAGCCAGTCGGCGCGGACCGGCAGGTCGACGAGGAGCCGCCAGAGGTCGACGGCGGGCGCCTCGATGAACTCGGTGACCGTGACCGTCGACATGACACCTCCCGTGTCGTCCACGGTACGGCCGGTGGGCTCGCGGTGGGGCCCCAGCGGCGGAAGTTCCGCCGCTGGTGGCCGATCCGGGGGGTGACGGGGCACCCCGGGTCAGGGTCAGGCCAGGAAGCGCCCGACCCGGATCGCGTCGACGAACGCGGTCCAGCCCGGCGGGCTGACGGTCAGTGCCGGGCCCGCCGGGTCCTTCGAGTCGCGTACGGCGACGACTCCGGCGCTGCCGACCAGGTTGTCCGCCACCTCGACGCACAGTCCCTGGTCGTTCGAGCGGCTGCTGGTGCGCCAGACGGCACCCGCGAGATCGATCATTGTTGTTGCCTCCACTCCGTTGGGACGTCCCACGACGACCGGGCGGCACCTTCCGGAGCCGCCGGCCGGGTTCCGCCACGCGGGGAACCCGGCTCGATCAACGGAGCAGGGCAAGACAGCGGTCGCACCGGATGTGCGACCAGGTTCCGCGGCCGTCACCGGGTGGACGCCGCCGGTCCGGCCGCCCGGGCGGGGTTCGGCGGGACCCGGCGGGCGGGCCGGGCGGCGGGGCGTCGCAGGGGTCAGCGGGCGGGGTGGACGGTGCCGGTCACCTCGCCGAGGGCGATCGTGGTGCCGTCGGGGCCCGGCGCGGTGGCGGTGACGGTGACCGTGTCGCCGTCGGCCAGGAAGGTGCGCTCGGCCCCGCCGACCGTCACCGGCTCCGCGCCGCCCCAGGTCAGCTCCAGGAACGAACCGACCTGGTCCCGCCGGGGGCCGGAGACGGTGCCGGAGGCGTACAGGTCGCCGGTGCGCAGGGACGCGCCGTTGACGGTCAGGTGCGCCAACTGCTGGGCGGGCGTCCAGTACATGCCGGCGAACGGCGGCTCGCTGACCCGCTCGCCGTTCCACTCGACGGCCAGCCGCAGGTCCAGCCCCACGTGCGGTGAGTCCCGCAGGTACTCCGCGACCGGCGGGTCCTGCTCGGGCGCGGGCACGAACGCGTCGGCGAGCGCGTCCAGCGGGGTCACCCAGGCCGACACGGAGGTGGCGAAGGACTTGCCCAGGAACGGCCCGAGCGGCTGGTACTCCCAGGCCTGGATGTCCCGCGCCGACCAGTCGTTGACCAGCACCACCCCGAAGACGTGGTCGGCGAAGTCGGCCACTCCGACCGGCTCGCCGAGCACGCTGGGCACGCCGACGACGAAACCCACCTCGGCCTCGATGTCGAGGCGCACGGACGGCCCGCAGACCGGCCCGTCCGGGGTGGCCCGCTGCCCGGTGGGGCGGACGACCGGCGTGCCGGACACCACCACCGTGCCGGCCCGGCCGTGGTAGCCGATCGGCAGGTGCTTCCAGTTGGGCAGCAGCGGCGGCTGGCCGGGGCGGAAGATCTGCCCGACGTTGCTGGCGTGGTGCTCGGAGGAGTAGAAGTCGACGTAGTCGGCCACCTCGAACGGCAGCAGCAGCTCCGCCTCGGCCAGCGGCACCAGCAGCGGCTCGACCGCCGGCCGGTGGGCGGGGTCGGTGAGCAGCTCGGTCACCCGCTGCCGGACGGCGGTCCACTGCGGCCGCCCCAGGGCCAGGAACGCGTTGAGGGCCGGCCGGCCCAGCGCGCCGGCGGCCAGCACCAGCCCGGCCGCCTCGGCCGCGCCCAGGTCGAGCACGAACTCCCCGATCCGTACGCCGACGCGGGGATCGCCCCCGCCGGAGCGGAACACCCCGTAGGGCAGGTTGCGCACCCCGTACGCCGAGCCCTCGGCACCCGTCACCCAGGTCATGCGTCGCGTCCTCCGTCCACGTCCCGTCCTGCGCTCACGTCCTGTCGTGCGTGCACGTCGTGTCCCCCGTTCACCAGGCCCAACCGGACCAGGTCGGTCAGTGGCTCGGTGATGCTGCACGAGCCGTACCCCACCCACAGCGGCCGGTCGGCGGCGCGGGCGGCCCGGGCGCGCTCGACCAGCGGCAGCGGGTCGGTGGCGGCGAGCACGGCGGCCACCTCGTCCACCTCGGCCCCGTCGGCGGCGGCGAGGGTCGCGGCGAGCACGTTGCCGAAGCCGTGGTGGGTGAAGCCGGTCTCCGGGTCGCGGTGCCGCACGGCGTGGTGCAGCCCGGCGGTCAGCTTGAAGGGCAGCTCCCGGTCGCGGCAGGCGCAGATCACGGCGGCCAGCTCGACCGGGGTGGGGAACAGCTCGGCGGCCAGCCCGCCGGTGCGGAACTTCGCCGCGACCGGCGCCCCGTCGGCGCGGGCGGCGGCGACCGCGTCGAGCGCCCCCGTCAGCCCGAACGTCAGCGGCAGCTCGGCGTAGAAGGCGACGCCGCCGGACCGCCCGGCCAGGCCCAGCAGCGCGGTCAGGCCGGGCAGCGGGTCCTCGCCGCGCTTGGCGACGGCCACCTCGACCTGGCGGGCGGTGACGCCGGCCGGCAGGGCGGCCAGGGCGGCGGGCAGCCCGTCGACCCCGGTGTCGCCGATCAATCCGACCGCGAGGCCGCCCCCGGCGCTGTCGTCGCCCGGCGCGGCGGGCCCGGCCGGGCCGCCCGCTGCACCCGCCGGCCCGCCGAGGGCTCCGGCCAGCGCGCCGGAGACGACCGCCGAGGCGGGCACGAGCAGCGGGCCGACCAGCGCGGCGTACCAGGAGTCCCGGTGCCGGTGGTGAGCGGCGAGCGCGTCGGGCAGCGTCGCGCTGCCGGGCGGGAAGACCGCGGCGTCGTCGACGAGGCCGGCGAGGAGGTGTGGCACGTGCGTTGACACGGAACAAGAACTTACGGGACGCTACAAGGAACGGACAACAGCGTCCGATTATCGGACGGCAGCGGCCGGTGAACGGGGCGATGGCCGGTGAACGGCCCTATGCTCGGGTGAACGGGACGAATCGGGAGGCGACATGCCGTACTACCGCAGCGTCGGCGAGGTGCCCCGCAAGCGGCACACCCAGTTCCGCCAGCCCGACGGCACCCTCCACACCGAGGAGCTGATGGGCCAGGAGGGCTTCTCCGCCGACTCCTCCCTGCTCTACCACCGGCACGCCCCCACCGCGATCGTCGCCGCCGAGGCGTACGACCCGCCGGCCGTCACCCGGGTGCCCAACCTGCCGCTCAAGCCCCGCCACCTGCGCACCCACCAGCTCGACCACACCGGGGCCGACCCGATCCTCGGCCGGCGCTACCTGCTCGCCAACGACGACGTGCGCATCGCCTACGTGTCGGCCGACCGGCCGTCCCCGCTGTTCCGCGACGCCACCGGCGACCACTGCCTCTACCTGGAGGCCGGGTCGCTGCGGGTCGAGTCGCCGTTCGGCGTGCTCGACGCGGTGGCCGGCGACTACGTGATCATCCCGACGTCGACCATCCACCGCCTCGTCCCCACCGGCGACGGGCCGACCCGGCTGCTGGCCGTCGAGGCCGCCGGGCACGTCGGCCCGCCCAAGCGCTACCTGTCGGTGCGCGGCCAGTTCCTGGAGCACTCGCCCTACTGCGAGCGCGACGTCCGGGGGCCGGACACCCCGCTGCTGGTCGACGGTTCCGACGTCGAGGTCCTGGTGCGGCACCGGCGCGGCTGGACCCGACACGTCTACGCGCACCACCCGTTCGACGTCGTCGGCTGGGACGGCCACCTCTACCCGTGGGCGTTCTCGATCCACGACTTCGAGCCGATCACCGGCCGCATCCACCAGCCGCCGCCCGTGCACCAGACGTTCCAGGGCCCCAACTTCGTGATCTGCTCGTTCGTGCCCCGCAAGGTCGACTACCACCCCGACGCCATCCCGGTGCCCTACCACCACCACAACGTCGACTCCGACGAGATGCTGTTCTACACCGGCGGCAACTACGAGGCCCGGCGCGGCTCCGGCATCGGGCAGGGCTCCATCTCGCTGCACCCGTCCGGCTTCACCCACGGCCCCCAGCCCGGCGCGGCCGAACGCTCGATCGGCGTCGACTTCTTCGACGAGCTGGCCGTCATGGTCGACACGTTCCGCCCCCTCGACCTGTGCGACGCGGCGACCGAGTGCGAGGACCCGGCGTACGCCTGGACCTGGGCCCGCCCCGCCGCCGGCTAGGACGCCACGGCCACGGAGGCGTCGACCCGGCGGGCGGGCCCGCCGGTCAGCTCCGGCACCGTCGTCGAGACCCGCCCGTACCGCCCCGACCGGACGGCCCGCCCGAGGGCGACGAGCGCCGCCGCCACCGGCGCGGGGGTCCCCGCCCCGACCAGCCCGTCCCGGTAGGCGTCGTCGTCGACGTGGACGACCTCGACGGGCCGGCCGAGGCGCGCCCCGAGCAGGCCGGCCAAATGGTCGGCGGTGAGGGCCTCGGGGCCGGTCACGTCGAGCGTCCGGCCCGCGAGACCACGTGCCGGCCCCGGACCGGCGGCCAGCACGGCGGCGGCCACGGCCGCGCAGTCGTCCCGGGCCACGTACGCCACCGCGCCGTCCCCGGCGTTCGTCACGTGCCGGCCGGTGGACACGGCGGGGGCCAGCAGCTCCGCGACCCCCGAGGCGTAGATGGCGTTGCGCAGGATCGTCCACGGGAGCCCGCAGCCGCGCAGGTGTTCCTCGGTGGCCCGGTGGGCGGAGTTCAGCAGCTCCGGCGGCCCGTCGCAGGCCACCAGGGACGTGTAGACGACGTGCCCCACCCCGGCGGCCACCGCCGCGTCGATCGCCGCCCGGTGCTGGGCGATCCGCCGCGCGGGCTCCCAGGCGGCCGTGCTCACGATCAGCAGCCGGTCGATCCCGGCGAGGGCCGCCGGGAGCCCGGCCGGCTCGTCGAAGTCGACCCGCCGCGCCTCGACGCGCTCCGGTGCCGCCCGGCCCGCCCCGGCCAGGGCCGCGCCCGGATCGCGGGTCAGCGCCACGACCCGGTGCCCCGCCCCGGCCAGCATCCGCACCGTACGCCCGCCGAGCCCACCGGACGCGCCCGTCACCCCAACGATCATCTGATCCCGCTCCGTTCACGGACGTGGCCCCGCCCGCCATGGGAAAGGCAGTTGCCGCCCCCATCCTGGACAGCGAGGATCGATCGCGGAAGACGGCACATCCGCCTGCCTCAGGCACACCGGAGTAACCGATGACGACACCCCCGCCGGGTGCCCGGCTGGCCCAAGAGCTGGTCCTCCCGCCCGGCGTCCGGGTGACGGAGGCGATGCGCGAGCACTGCCCGCTCCGCGACACCCTCGACCGCATCGGCGACCGCTGGACGGTGATCGTCGTGGTGCTGCTGCGCGGCGGCCCGCGCCGATTCAGCGACCTCCAGCGCGCCACCGAGGGCATCAGCCGACGGATGCTGACCCACACCCTGCGCAACCTGGAACGCGACGGACTGGTCACCCGCACCGTGCACCCGTGCGTGCCGCCCCGGGTGGACTACGCCCTCACCGCCGAGGGGCACAGCCTCACCGGCCCGCTCACCGGCCTGCTGCACTGGTCGATGCGCCACCACGACCACGTCCGCAGCTCCCGGCAGGCATACGACAACTCCCGGCAGGAGCCCGAGGCGGGCGGGCCGCCCGCGTAACTCGGTGGACCGGCCCGGCCCGCACCGGCCATCGTGGCCGGATGAGCGGAGACGGACCGTCGAACGCCGAGCGGCGGGTGTGGGCGGCGCTGCCCGACGACGTACGCGAGACCCTGGCGACCCTGCCGGCGGCGGACCTGACCACGCTCCTGCTCTCCCTGGCCCGGACACGGGCCGCGCGGATGCGGCCCGCCGAGGTGCTGCGCCGCTGGCGGGAGGACCGGTTCGTCCGCCCGGCCGACACCGACCCGCGCGCGAGCGCCGCCGTGCAGGCGCTGCTGTGGGAGCTGCTGCCCGCCGAGGTGGCGGGCGTGGAGCTGTCCCCCGTCGCGCCGCTGGGCACCTGCGCGGCCGTCGGCCCGGGCAGCCAGGACCGCATCGTCACGGCCCTCCGCCCGGTGGAGGTCGTCAGCGACCCCACCAACGCGCTGGCCGTCGAGGCCGCCGACCGGCGGCGACACGGCGACAGGCGGGGCGCGGTGCACCTCGCGGCCAGCCACCGGGTGCTGCGGGCGCAACGGTTCGGCCCGGGGATGCAGGCGCACTTCCGGCTCTTCGCACTGGTGTCCAGCGCCCGCGACACCGGCTCGGGCCGCACCCAGGCCCGGCTGCTGACGCTGCACCTCGCCTACTGGCAGCGGGTCCTCGCCCGGCTGGCGTCGTCCGCCGCGCCGACGCTGCGGTTCACCGTCCTCGGCTCCCCCGTGCTGCGGGAACGCCTCGACGACACGGTGCTGCCCGCCCTCGCGGCGGGCGGTGTGCCGCTGGCCGAGGAACCCGACCGCACCCGTGGCCGGGGCTACTACGTCGACGCCGCGCTGCGGATCACCGCGACGCCCGGCGGCGAGCCCGTCGAGCTCGGCGACGGCGGCTTCACCACCTGGACGGCCCAACTCACCACCGACGCCAAGGAACGCTGCCTGACCTCCTGCATCTCGGTAGACCGCCTGACCGCCCTCGCCACCAGGGCCCCGGACGCCCACGCCGGGTAGGTCGCCGGACGGCGACCACGCCAAGGCCCGCCGCAGTCCGCTCGGACGACGACCACGTCAGGGGTTCGCCGGGGCCCGCCCGCGGAGGGATCAAGCCTGACCGCCCGGAGCGGGCGGGCCCCGGCGAACCCCCACCCCGCACCCGACGCAACAGGACGACTCAACGCACCGTCCGGGAGAACACCGCCAGCTCCGCCACGGCCGCCACCGCGATCGCCGCCACGAGCGGCCACGGCGTCCCCACCAGCGCATAGAGCAGCAACAGCAGAGGCCCGGCGGCCACCGCGTACACCGCCAGGGCCAGCGAGCGGTCCGAGCGCAGCAGACCCGGCAGCACCGTACGTGTCAGCCCCGGCACCCGCGCGGCGAGCAGCCAGCCGAGCACCGCCCCGCTCACCGCCACCAGCACCGCGAGGAACCGCGACGGGCCGGACGACGACACCCCGGCCGCCGCGACCGCCACCAGCACCGCTCCCACGAGCGTCCAGCCCGCCCCGTACAGCACCAGCCGACGCAGGTCGTCGACGACGCCCCGGGGCGAGTCGGGCGCGGCCGGGGCCGCCTGGACGGCCGGCACGTTCTCCGCCAGCTCGGCGAGCGCCGAGGCGTACCGCCGCCGTTCCAGCCGGACGATCCCGGGCTCGTCGCCGGCCCGGTCCAGCTCCGGGTCGAGCCGCAGCGCCTCCCGGTACGCCCGCTCGGCCAGGTCGTACAGCCGCAGCCGGGCGGCGACGAGGGCGAGCACCAGGTGCGCCTGGGACTCCTCCGGGGCCAGCTCGACGCCCCGCCAGGCGGCGTTGAGGGCCGGCTGCCCGTTGCGCGAGCCGGACAGGATCGCGGCGGCGCTGCGCTGGGCGTACGCGTCGTCGGCGGCGGCGAGCAGCCGGCCGGCGGTGCCGGCCGCCTCGGCGTACTCGCCCTGCTCGACCAGGGCCAGCCCGCGGGCAACGAGCGCGGCGGCGGTGTCCGGGGCGACGGCCAGGGCCGCCTCGGCGGCGGCGCGCGCCTCGGCGGGCCGGCCGGCGGCCAGGTGCACCCGGGCGAGGGTCGTCAGCGCGTCGGCGTTCGCCGGTTCCTGGGCGAGGGCGAGGCCGACCTCCCCGGCGGCCTCGTCGTAGCGGCCGAGGTCGGCCAGGAGTTGGGCGCGCTGGAGGTACTCCTCGGCGGTGGCGTCGCTCGACATCGGGCGACCCTACGCGGGCGGGACCGGGTGGACCAGGGCCACCGCGATGCCGGCGAGCCCCTCGCCGCGCCCGGTGAAGCCGAGCCCGTCGGTGGTGGCGGCGGAGACGGTCACCGGCGCGCCGACCGCCTCGGAGAGCACGGCCTCGGCCTCGGCGCGGCGCGGCCCGATCTTCGGTCGGTTGCCGACGACCTGCACGGAGACGTTGCCGATCTCGAAGCCGGCCGCCCGGACCCGGCGGGCCGTCTCGGTGAGCAGCGCCACCCCCGGCGCGCCCGCCCATTCGGGCTCGGCCACCCCGAAGTTGGCGCCGAGGTCGCCGAGGCCGGCTGCGGAGAGCAGCGCGTTGCAGGCGGCGTGCGCGACCACGTCGGCGTCGGAGTGCCCGGCCAGGCCGTCCTGGTCGGGCCAGAGCAGGCCGGCCAGCCAGCAGGGCCGGCCCGCCTCGAAGGCGTGCACGTCGGTGCCGATGGCCACCCGAGGAACGATCATGAACCGAGGGTACGCGTCACGCGCCGCCGGCCAGCAGGTGCTCGGCCAGCGCGAGGTCGAACGGGCGGGTGACCTTGAGGGCGTGCTCGGAGCCGGGGACGCAGACCACCGGCACGCCCTGCTTCTCGACGAGCCCCGCGTCGTCGGTGAGCGGGTCGCCGGCCGCCTCGTGGGCGGCGGTCAGCACGGCGCGGCGGAAGCCCTGCGGGGTCTGCACGGCGCGCAGGGCGGACCGGTCGACCGTGCCGAGGACCACCTCGCCCGGGCCGACCTCCTTGATCGTGTCGACGACCGGGAGGACGGGAATCACCGCGTCGTGCCCGGAGCGGACCGCCGCGGCGACGGACTCGACCAGCTCGGGAGGGGTGAGCGCACGGGCCGCGTCGTGCACCAGGATGATCTCCGGGCCGGCGGGGACGGCGGCCAGCGCGGCGGCCACGGACGCCTGGCGTTCCGCCCCGCCGGGGACGACCGTCACCGGGGCGACCGGGGCGAGCAGGTCGCGTACGGCGTCGACCTCGGCCGCCGGGGCGGCCACCACGATCGTGTGCACGGACGCGGCGGCGGCGATCCGGCGCACGGCGTGCACGAGCAGCGGCTCACCGGCGAGGGGACGCAGGGCCTTGGGCGCGCCCGGGCCCAGGCGTACGCCGGCACCGGCCGCAGGCACGAGGACCGCGACGTCACCGCGCGGATTGAGCTGCGCGGTCACGTCGCGGTCCTCGGATTCTGCTGCTGTGGGGTGGTCGATGATCAGGTGCGGATCAGGCCTCGGTCAGCACCTTGTCGAGCAGCGTCTCCGCCTCGTCCTTGGTGCTCTTCTCGGCCAGCGCGACCTCGCCGACGAGAATGTCCCGCGCCTTGGCGAGCATGCGCTTCTCGCCCGCCGACAGGCCCCGCTCCCGCTCCCGACGCCACAGATCGCGCACGACCTCGGCCACCTTCAGCGGGTTGCCGGAGGCCAGCTTCTCCAGATTCGCCTTGTAACGCCGCGACCAGTTGGTCGGCTCCTCGGTGTGCGGAGCCCGGAGGACGTCGAAGACCTTGCCCAGGCCCTCTTCGCCGACCACCTCGCGCACGCCCACGATCTCGGCGTTCTCAGCGGGCACCCGGACCGTCAGGTCACCCTGCGCGACCCTCAGGACGAGGTACTGCTTGGGCTCGCCCTTGATGACCCGAGTCTCGATTGCCTCGATGAGTGCGGCCCCGTGGTGGGGGTAAACAACGGTCTCGCCGACACTGAAAACCATAGGTTCGAAACCCCTTTCGCTGTGTCTAGGGTAACACGCTCAGGCACCGATGTCCCACCGCTGTCCTGACCGTTGGCGCAGCTCAGGGGCCCTGTGAGAGGTATTTCTTCAGCTTGACAGGAGGCCAAACCGATGGTCTGAACACGCTCCGTGATTGACGGATGACACCCCGACGTGGGTGATCGGAGCGTGGATTTCTCGGGCGATGCGCTGTTCCCATGGTATCCCGGTCGCGCCAGCCGCGCCCAGGTGTAGCGGGAGGACCCGGCGGTGCGCGACCCTGGAGGCACAACGCTGTCCGCGCGCCGAGACGGTTGCAGGGGGTCCCATGGGCATGCCCGACGCAGAGGGCCAGGGCTCCGCAGACGGCCTTCCCGGCCTGCCACCGGAGTGGGGCCGCATCGTCGTGCCGGACGACCCGTCCGCGCTCGCCGACGAGGCCGCGCGGGTCCGCCGCGAGCTGCGCCGCCGGGCCGGCCACACCCGCTGGCGTCGCCGCCTCGGCCTGCTCCCCCGACCCGACGGCCGGCCGCCGCTGCGCCTGCCCCTGCTGGTCCTGCTGGTGACGCTGCTGGTCACCCTCGCCGGCCTGTTCGCCGTCACCTGGCCCCGGACGCCCCGCAGCGGCGACCGCCCCACCGTCGTGCCCTACCCGACGGCGACCGACCTGAGCGGCCGGGCGCTGCCGGCGCTGGACCTGGTCGACGCCGGGAACGCGGCCGTCCCGCTGCGCGGCCTCACGCCCGCCGTGATCATCCTGGTGGACGCCTGCCCCTGCCCCGAGCGGGTGACCGAGGCCACCGCGCTCGCGCCGCCCGGCGTGACAGTGGTCACCGTCGAAGGGGGCCGCACGGTCCGCGCCACCCCGGCGTCGCCCCCCACGGGGGTACGGGCGCTCGCCGACCCGGCCGGCGGCCTGCGTGCCTTCCTGCGGCTGCCGCCGCGGCCCGGGGCGGCAGCCGCGCTGCTGGTCGACCGCGCCGGCGTGCTGGTCCGGGTGGTGCCGGAGCTGCGCTCCGCCGACGACTACCGCGCCGACCTGGCCCGCCTCGGCAGCTGAGAGCCGGAAGCGTGGCGGCTCAGAAGGCCAGGGCCGCCAGCCGGGCGTCGACCACGACCGGGGCGTCGCCGGACGCGGCGAGGACGAACCGGAGCTTCCTCCCGCCGTCCAGCGGCACCGAGGCGGCCGAGCCGTCGCACCGCACCCGGTGGGTTTCGCGTCGACCGAAGGGGAAGGCCACCAGCAGCAGCTCTCCCGGGCCGGTGCACCGGGCCTGGAGCAGGTGCGGCCGGGACGAGGCGGCGGGGACGACGCGCTGCTGCGGCGGCAGACCGGGGCGCAGGGTCAGCCGGGCCTGCCACAGGGTGCCGAACCCCGCCAGGTCGCCGCCCCGGTCGCGGGGGACGGACCCGCCGGCGTCGGTCAGCACCCGCCCGGTGGGTCCGTCGAGGACGACGGTCCGGCGCGGCGAGCTGAAGACCACCTGGCCGGTCGCCGAGTCGACGACGACATGGGGAGCGGCGCCGGGGGCGACCCGGTACGTTTCCTGGCCGGCCGGCCGCCCCGGAGAGGCCGGCCGGGCCGGACCCACGTCCTGCCCGGGGCGGGCCCCGCCGCCGTCCCCGGAGTCCGCGGAGTCCCCGGATCCCACGCCGTCCGTGCTGTCCACGGCGGACGGGCGAGCCGGCCCGCCCGTCGGGTCGATCCGGGGAGCCGCACCCCGCCACCACGCGCCGCCGGCGACCACGAGGAGCACGGCCAGCCCGGCCAGCACCCCACCCCGCAGCCGATCCACCCATAGATCCCCCGCCCCACCCACACCGCCGAGCCTAACCCGCCGACCCGGCCCACCCGGCCCCACTCACCCCGACCCCGCCCGGCCCGGCTCGGCTCGGTGATCAAGAGGTTTGCGTCACTGGGAAGATCAACTTTGACACTTTTCTCTTGATCACCGGGGCGAACGTGGGGGGCGGGGGGCGGGGGCGGGGGTGGGTTAGGGGGTGTGGTCCAGGAGGGCGGCGTAGAGGGTCAGGCCGGGGCCGAAGGCGAGCAGCAGGATGCGTTCGGCCGGACGCTGCGCCCGCAGCAGCCGGTCCAGGATCAGCATGACCGTCGCCGAGGAGCAGTTGCCGTGCGCGTCCAGGGTGGCGCGGGCCGTGTCCAGCGCCTGCGGCGGCAACGCCAGCTCGCGTTCCACCACGTCCAGGATGCGCGGGCCGCCCGGGTGCACCGCCCAGCCGCCCACCTCCGCCAGCGTCACGCCGTGCCGCGCCAACAGGCCGTCGACCAGGCCCCGGACGTGGCGGGCGAGCACCTGCGGGACCTTCGGGGACAGTCCCATCCGGAAGCCGGTGTCGGTGACGTCCCAGGTCATGTGGTCCGCCGTGGACGTGTCGGTGACCGCGGCGACCTCGCGCAGCGCGTACCCCCGGCCGCCGGGGACGACCACGGCGGCGACGGCGGCGTCCGAGAAGAGGGCGTGGGAGACGATCTGCTGGGTGTCCAGCCGGGCCGTGGCGGGCTGGATGTGCAGGCTGGTCAGCTCCGCGCAGAGCAGCAGCGCCGGCCGCTGCCGGGCGGTGACGAAGTCGCCGGCCGCGCCGAGCCCCGGCAGGGCCGCGTAGCAGCCCATGTGGCCGACGACCATGCGCTGGGTGTGCGGGGCCATGCCCAGGTCCCGGGCGAGCAGGATGTCCAGGCCGGGCGTGGCGTACCCGGTGCACGAGCAGACGATGAACAGGCCGACGTCCCCGGCGTCCAGGCCGGCGGCGGTGAGCGCCCGGCCGACCGCCTCCTTGCCCAGCGGCAGCGCCTCGACCTGGTAGCGGCGCATCCGGCGCTCCGTCGGCCAGTCCGAGACGTCCTCCAGCAGCGGGTTGATCGCCGCCTGCCGCCGCGTCACGCCCGAGTTGGCGAAGATCCGCTGCGCGAGCGCCCGGGTGGCGTCGGGGAAGTGGCCCGCGAAGAAGCCCGACCACAGCTCGTCCTGCGTGGCCCCCGGCGGCTGCGCCGTGCCCAGACCCGCGATCACCGGTACGGCCACGTTCCCCACCTCTCGTTCGCGTACCCCACGTCGTCACCAACGAGAGGCGGAGCTGTCGCGGTCCGGTCTGAGCAGTACCCCGGCGCGGGCCCGGCTATCCGCAACGGACGCCGCGCCCCTGGTAGAGCACCGCCGTCGACCAGGTCGGCCTGATCCGAGGTTCCCGCCCGGCCGGCGACGGGCCGCTGCGCGCCGGGGGCCGACGGGCGGCCCGCAGCCGACGGGCCAGCCAGCGCAGGGTGCCGCCCAGCTCCGGCCGGACGCCCCGGACCCGCAGGTCGACGCCGTGCCGGGCGCACTCGGCGACCAGCGCCCGGTCGTCCACGAACAACCGTGGATCGTGGATGCCCCGGGGCACCGTCGGCAGCCGCTCGCCGATCTCCACGGCGACCAGCCGGCTCAGCGCGGTGTCGTTGAGCGTGTCCAGCACCAGCAGGCCGCCCGGCCGCAGCAGCCGGCAGGCCTCCGCCACGGCGGCCCGCCAGTGCGGCACGTGTTCCAGCAGCTCACCGGCGGCCACCACGTCGGCGCAGCCGTCGGCCAGCGGCACGGCGGTGGCGTCGCCGTTGACCGGGGTCACCCCGTGCGCGGCGGCCTGGGCCAGGGCGGAGCGGGTGAGGTCGACGCCGACGTGCCGGTAGCCCTTGCCCGCCAGGTGCGGGGCGAGCAGGCCGGCGCCGCAGCCCAGGTCGACCAGGAGGGCGTCGGGCCGGGCGGCCGGCGGCACCAGGGCCGCCCGGGCGCGGGCGAGCCAGTGCAGCATGGCGAACGCCCCGTCCGGACGCCACCACTCGTCGGCCAGGTCGTCGTACTGCCGGGGATCGTTCGGCGGCAGCACGCGCGGCCGGTCGGACACCGGGGACGATCCGTCAGGCATGGCACCGAGCGTGGCACGACCGGGCGGTAACGACCAGACTTCCCATATGGCGACGACGGTGTTAGGGCTGCTCAGAGCAAGTCATCCGGAGCCGGCCGCGGCGGTGACGGTGGTGGCGGGGCTGCTCGCCGTGGGGGTGGGGCACCGCCCGTCCGGGGTCGCCGCGGTGGCGCTCACGGTGCTCGCCAGCCAGCTCGCCGTCGGCTGGTCCAACGACCACCTGGACGCCGACCGGGACGCGGCGGTGGGGCGTACCGACAAACCGGTCGCCGCCGGCGCGGTGAGCCGGCGCGCGGTGGGGCTGGCGACGCGGGCCGCGACCCTGGCCACGGTGCTGCTCGCGGCGGCGACGACCAACCGCACGGCGGCGGTCTGGGCGACCGTGGCCCTGGCCTTCGCCCTGGCCTACAACCGGCCGCTGAAGTCGACGCCGTTCTCCGTGCTGCCCTACGCGGTGTCGTTCGGCGCGCTGCCCGCGTTCGTGGTGCTCGCGCTGCCCGGCGCCCCCGCCCCGCCGGCCTGGCTGGTGGCCGCCGCCGCCCTGCTGGGGGCCGGCGCGCACTTCGCCAACGTGCTGCCCGACCTGGCCGACGACGCCCGGACCGGGGTGCGGGGGCTGCCGCACCGCCTCGGCGCGGCCGGCAGCCGGGTGGCCGCCGCCGCGCTGCTGCTCGCCGCGACCGTCACCCTGGTCGCCGGGCCGCCCGGGCCGCCGTCGTGGTTCGGGCTGTCGGCGGTGGCGACCGCCGCGCTGGTCCCGCCCCTGACCTGGTACGCCGGCCGCAACGCCCGCCGTTCCGGCGACCGGGGGGTGGCCGCGTTCCGGGCCGTGCTGCTGGTGGCCCTGATCGACGTGGTGCTGCTGGTCACCGGCGGCCGGATGCTCTGAGTGCCCGGGAAGGTGGTGGTGCCGGGTCGGCGTGCGGGTCTCGATCAGCCCCAACTACCCTGAAGCCGGTCTGCGCGGGTATGGCCACCGTGCCCGGCGACGGCCGGGTGGGGATCGTGACGAGGAGGACCGACGTGACGCGCTCGATCAGGGGTTCCCGGCGGGCGGCCCTGCTGCTGTCCGGCGTGGCGGCGGCGACCGGCCTGCTGGCGACCGGCTGCGGCGCCGGCCAGGTGGCCGAGACCGCCATCAAGGAGCCGTCGGTCCAGGGCGTCAACACCCAGACTGCGGACAACGCGTACAAGGTGCGCGGGCTCTACGTGGAATACCCGGGTCCGGGCGGCTACCAGGCCGGCGCGAACGCCGCCGTCAACGCGGTGCTCTACAACGACACGCAGAGCCCGGTGACGGTGACCGTCACCACGGACGGCGCGCGGGAGATCGTGATCAGCGGCGGCGCGTCCGCGTCCGCGAGCCCGTCCGCGTCGGCCAGCGAGTCGCCGTCCGAGGGCGCGTCGCCGTCCGGGTCCGCGTCGCCGTCCGAGGGCGCGTCGCCGTCGGGTTCCGGGTCGCCGTCCGGGTCGGCCAGCCCGTCCGAGGGCGCGTCGGAGGGCCCGTCCGCCGCGCCGAGCCCGTCGGCCCCGGCCGGCGAGCCGGCCCGGTTCGAGATCCCCGCCCTCGGCTACGTCCAGCTCAACGTGCAGGGCGGCCGGTCGCTCCAGCTCGTCGGCCTCAACCAGGCGCTGCTCGCCGGCCAGCAGGTCAACCTGACCTTCGACTTCGGCAACGGCCGCACCATCAGCACCCCGGCCCCGGTCGGCGTCCCGCTGACCCCGCTCCCGCAGCCGTCCCAGATCGTGCAGCGCGAGGGCGCGCACGGCGCGGAGGGCGGCACCGAGGGCTCCGGTCACGACTGACCCGCCCCGAGGAGACGACCCGGCGCCGCCGGCGTGGCACCCGCCATGCCGGCGGCGCTTCGTCGTACGGGGGGACTAACGTTCCGGTGTGACGACGCCCCGATCGACACCCTCCCGGGCGACCCCGCGCGGCCGGGCCGCCCGTGAGCCCCGCCCCGCCTACGAGTGCGACGCCTGCGGCCACCAGCCGCCCAAGTGGGTGGGGCGCTGCCCCGAGTGCGGCGAGTGGGGCTCGGTGGTCGAGTGCACGGTGACCGGCCCGACCGTCTCCGGGCGGGTGGTCAGCTCCCGGATGCCGGCCGAGCCGGCCCGGCCGATCGCCACCATCAGCGCCGCGCCGGCCAAGGCCCGTCCCACCGGCGTGAGCGAGCTCGACCGGGTGCTCGGCGGCGGCCTGGTGCCCGGCGCGGTGGTGCTGCTCGCCGGCGAGCCGGGGGTCGGCAAGTCCACGTTGCTGCTCGACGTCGCCCAGCAGTGGGCGGCCACCGCCGGCAGCCCGTCGCTGGTGGTCAGCGGCGAGGAGTCGGTCAGCCAGGTGCGGCTGCGCGCCGAGCGGATGAACGCCCTGCACGACCAGCTCTGGCTGGCCGCCGAGAGCGACCTCGGCGCGGTCCTCGGCCACCTCGACGCGGTGAAGCCGGGGCTGCTGGTGCTCGACTCGGTGCAGACCATCTCCACCGCCGGCACCGAGGGGGTGCCCGGCGGGGTGACCCAGGTGCGGGCGGTCACCGCCGCCCTGGTCGCCGTGGCCAAGGAGCGGGGGGTCGCCACCGTCCTGGTCGGCCACGTCACCAAGGACGGCCAGGTGGCCGGGCCCCGCGTGCTGGAGCACCTGGTCGACGTGGTGCTGCACTTCGAGGGCGACAAACACTCCTCGCTGCGGATGGTGCGCGGCGTGAAGAACCGGTTCGGCGCCGCCGACGAGGTCGGCTGCTTCGAGATGCACGAGGGCGGCATCAGCAGCCTCGCCGACCCGTCCGGGCTGTTCCTCACCCGCTACTCGGAGCCGGTGCCGGGCACCTGTGTCACGGTGGCGATGGAGGGGCGGCGGGCCCTGGTCACCGAGGTGCAGGCGTTGATCGGGGCGACCGTGGCGGGTTCGCCCCGACGCACCGTCTCGGGGCTGGACGGGGCCCGGCTGGCGATGGTGCTGGCGGTGCTCCAGCGCCGCGCCGAGCGGCTGACCCTGCACGACCGGGAGGTCTTCGCGGCCACCGTCGGCGGCATCCGGGTGGTGGAGCCGGCGGCCGACCTGGCGGTGGCCCTCGCGGTCGCCTCCGGCGGCCTCAACCTGGCCATCAACCCGCACCTCGTGGCGATCGGCGAGGTCGGCCTCACCGGCGAGGTGCGCCGGGTCGGCGCGGTGCCCCGCCGGCTCGCCGAGGCGGCCCGGCTCGGCTTCCGGGTGGCCCTCGTGCCCCCGGGGTGCGGCCCGGAGAGCGCCGGGGCGGGCCCCGAGAACATGCGCGTGATGGAGGTCACCGACGTGCGCTCGGCGCTCCAGTGTGCCGCCCGCGCATCGGCGGAGTGACCGACGGTGGCGGCCGGGTCGGACCGCCGGTGCGATTCCGGACAAGCGCGACGGGCCTCCCGACGCGGTCGGCGGGGGGCATCGTGACACATCACAGTAACCACGACAGCACCCACCGCACGCCAGTCCGTAGACTGTGCGCGTGCCGATCGACCGCGATGCCAGCAAAACCGCCGGCGCGACACCCCACGCCCGCACCGGTGCCGTGGGCTCGCCCGCCCGTCCGATCAGCGTCAGCGTGACCGGGAGTGTCGGCGGCGCGAGCGGTGATCCGCTGCGGGCCAATCTCGCCCTCATGGCCCCCGGCACCGCGCTGCGTGACGGCCTGGAGCGGATCCTGCGCGGTCGCACGGGCGCGCTGATCGTCCTGGGCTACGACAAGGTCGTCGAGGGGCTGTGCACCGGCGGCTTCCCCCTCGACGTGGAGTTCTCGGCGACCCGGGTCCGGGAGCTGTGCAAGATGGACGGCGCGGTGGTGCTGTCCAGCGACGGCACCCGCATCGTCCGGGCGGCCGTGCACCTGATGCCGGACCCGTCGATCCCCACCGAGGAGTCCGGCACCCGGCACCGCACCGCCGAGCGGGTGGCCCGGCAGACCGGCTACCCGGTCATCTCCGTCAGCCAGTCGATGCGGATCATCAGCCTCTACGTCAACGGCCAGCGGCACGTGCTGGACGACTCGGCGGCCATCCTGTCCCGGGCCAACCAGGCCCTGGCCACCCTGGAGCGCTACAAGCTGCGTCTCGACGAGGTCTCCGGCACCCTGTCCGCCCTGGAGATCGAGGACCTGGTGACGGTCCGGGACGCGGTGGCGGTGGTGCAGCGGTTGGAGATGGTCCGCCGGATCGCCGACGAGATCGCCGGCTACGTGGTGGAGCTGGGCACCGACGGCCGCCTCCTGGCCCTCCAGCTCGACGAGCTGATGGCCGGCGTGGACGCCGACCGCACCCTGGTCATCCGCGACTACCTGCCCGCCGGCCGCAAGTCCCGCACCCTCGACGAGGCGCTGGTCGAGCTGGACCTGCTGGGCGCCACCGAGCTGATCGACCTCGTCGCGGTGGCCAAGGCCATCGGCTACCCGGCCGCCTCCGACGCGCTCGACGCGGCGGTCAGCCCACGCGGCTTCCGGCTGCTGGCGAAGGTCCCCCGGCTGCCGGTGGCCATCGTCGACCGGCTGGTGCTGCACTTCGGCAGCCTCCAGCGGCTGCTCGGGGCCACCGTGGAGGACCTCCAGGCCGTCGAGGGCGTCGGCGACGCCCGCGCCCGCGGCGTCCGGGAGGGGCTGTCCCGGCTCGCCGAGGCCTCCATCCTGGAACGCTACGTCTGACGTTCCGGAACGCCACGTCCGACGCTCGCGTCAAGCCGGCGGCAGCGGGGCCTGGCCGCCGGGGTCGGAGCCGGACCGGCGGGCGGGCGGGCGTCAGTCGGTGATGGTGAGCTTCACCGGCGAGCTGAGCTTGGTGTCGAGCCGCCCGAACACCTGGTAGGCCCCGGCCGGCGGCAACGGGCCGTTGGCGAGGCCGTCCTTGCAGCGGCTGGTGTCCCGCCCGTTCCAGTCCACCTGGTACGACCGCTCGAAGCCGGGCGTGAACGACTGCACGTCCGAGCCCTTGACGTTGCCGCAGGTGTCGGAGGACCAGACCTTCTCCGCGCCCGACTTGACGAACAGCTCCTGGAAGTCCGCGCCCACGTCCCGGCTACAGGTGCGGTCCGACCTGTTCTTGATCTTGAGCTGGAGGCTGACCACCGTGCCCTGCGGGGCCGACGTCGGCAGCACCACGGGCGTCACCGAGATCTCCGCGTCGGTGCACGTCCCGGCGTCCGCCCCACCGGGCCCGGCCGGAGCGCCGTCGCCGCCGGAGGGGCCGCTCGACCCGCCCTGCTCGCCCCCCGACGAGCCCGGGTCGCTGCCCGGGTCGTCCGACCCGCCGGGCGGGAGACCGGTCTGCGGCGTCAGCACCGAACCGCTCGGCTCGGGCACCGCCGACGGGTCGCCGGCGCCCGGGGACGCCGTCGGAGTCGGGGTCGACTTCGACTGCGGCGTGGTGCCCGTGTTGCCCGCGCCGTTGCAGGAATAGAGCAGCACGATCAGGAAGAGAAGGCCCGCTCCAAGTACGACGGCGCGACGCCGCCAGTACACGGCGGGTGGCAGGGGGCCGACCGTCAGACGCATGATGCCCCCACCGTAGCGGCGCGACGCACCGTCGTCGGGCGCGACGCGCCGGAGCACCCTCGGCTCACCGTGACGACCCTCCACTCACGACAGCGACCCCCCGCCCGGGGCGGCGACCCCGCCGGCTGCGGCCCGGCGTCCGGCGGTGCCGGGACCGGTCACTGGTAGACCTTGCGCTGGTAGATCGCGTGCGCTCCGGCCACCCGGTCGAGGAAGAGCAGGCCGTGGCAGTGGTCGATCTCGTGCTGCAACGCGCGCGCCTCGAAGCCGTCGGTGACCAGCCGCACCGGCGCGCCGCTGCCCGGCAGCAGCCCCTCGACGACCAGGCGGCTGGCCCGCTTGACGTCGCCGGTGAGGTCGGGCACCGACATGCAGCCCTCCCGGCCGCTCTTCCACCGGGTCGCCTCCACCACCCGGGCGTTGCACAGGACGAACGTGCCGTGCACGGTGACCGCCTTCGGGTGGCCGGTGACGTCCACCGCGAACACCTGCGCGCCCACGCCCACCTGCGGGGCGGCGAGGCCCACGCAGCCCGGCGAGACCCGCATCGTGGCGATCAGGTCGGCGGCGAGGCGGACGATCTCGTCCGACGTCGGGTCCACCTCCGGCCCCGGCCGGCTGAGCACCGGGTCGGGGGCGGAGACCACCGGGCGCACCTCGCCCGGCACCGGCAGCGCCGCCGGGGTCCAGCCGGCGAGGCCCGCGTACTCCGTCGTCACAGCAGGTCCGTGTCCGCCGGGCGGAGGCTGACCCCCACGCCCAACTCCGCCGCGGCCAGCGCCAACCGGCCGGCCACCTCGTCGAAGGTGCCCGGCGGCAGGTCGACCTCGGCGACCACCACGTAGAGGGAGCCGGTCAGCCGGGTGCTCAGGTCGGTGACGTTGCCGCCCGCGTCGGTCAGCACCCGGGTCATCGCCGCGACGATGCCCATCCGGTCCGCGCCGTGCACCGCCAGCACGTACGGCTCACCGGCCGGCGCGGCCGCGCCGTCGGGGGTGACCGCCCGTACGGTGGCCAGGAGCTGGCCGTCGGCGGCGAGCGGGGACAGCGCGGCCTCGACGTCGGCGGCGGCCGGGCCCACGCAGATCAGGGTCATCGCGAAGTGGCCCCGCAGCCGGGTCATGGTGGAGTCGGTGAGGTTCGCGCCCAGCCGGGCGAGCACCTCGGCGACGTCGGCCACGATGCCGGGCCGGTCCCGGCCGATGACGGTGATCGCGAGCTCGCTCATCCGGGCATTCTGCCCGATCGGGGGGTGGCCTCCGCGACGCCCCGCCCGGCCCGCCCACCCTGCGGGAAGGTGGCCCGTGACATGATCGACGACGCGATGTCCGAGCACACCTTCGCCACCCTCGTCAGCCGGTGGTACGAGCGCAACGCCCGCGACCTGCCGTGGCGCGTGCCCGGCGTGGGCGCGTGGGCGATCCTGGTCAGCGAGGTCATGCTCCAGCAGACGCCCGTGGTGCGGGTGCTGCCGGCCTACGAGGCGTGGCTGGCCCGCTGGCCCACCCCCGCCGCGCTCGCCGCCGACACGCCCGCCGAGGCGATCCGGATGTGGGGGCGGCTGGGCTACCCGCGCCGGGCGATGCGGCTGCACGACTGCGCGACGGCGATCGTCGAGCGGCACGGCGGCGAGGTGCCCGACCGGCTGGAACACCTGCTCGCCCTGCCGGGGGTCGGCACGTACACGGCGCGGGCGGTGGCCGCCTTCGCGTACGGGCAGCGGCACCCGGTGGTCGACACCAACGTGCGGCGGGTGGTCTGCCGGGCGATCGCCGGTGAGCCGGACGCCGGCCCCGCCACCCGCCCCGCCGACCTGGTGGCCACCGAGGAACTGCTGCCGGTGGAGCCCGCCGGGGCCGCCCTGGCCAGCGCCGCGTTCATGGAGCTGGGGGCGGTCGTCTGCACCGCCCGGTCGCCCCGGTGCGCGGTCTGCCCGGTGGAGTCGGTCTGCGCCTGGCGGGCCTCCGGTCAGGCGGCGCCCGCCGGGCCGACGCGGCGTCCCCAGCGGTACGCGGGCACGGACCGCCAGGTGCGCGGGCTGCTGCTGGCGGTGCTGCGGGAGGCCACCGGCCCCGTGCCGCGCCAACGGCTGGACCAGGTGTGGACCGACGACGTCCAGCGCTCCCGCGCCCTGGCCGGGCTGGTCACCGACGGCCTGGTGGAACCCGCCGGTGGGGAGTCGTTCCGCCTCGCGGGTGACGGCCCGCCGGTCCCGGCCCCGGCCCTGGACGCCTGACCCGCCCCGGGCCGGCCGGGGTCCCACCCGGCCAGCCGGACCGCCCCCGGACCGCCTTCGTGTCCCGCCCAGCTCAGACAGGGCCGCCAGGTCGCCGGCATCGCGGCTTCCGAGCCTGGCGATACCCCCAGATCTCCGGCATCCGACTTCCGCGCTCCTCCCGATACCCCCAGATCGCCGACATGGCGATGCCCTGCCTGTGACGGCCGGGGCCGGCGGAAGGAGGAACGGGCGACGGCCCGGCGGCGAGAGCCGCCGGGCCGTCGCCCGTTCTGTCGTCCTGCCCCTCGGGTCAGGCGGCCTCGGTGCCGCCCAGCTCGGCGGGGACCGCGTCGGGAACCTCGGCGGGTCGGTCCGAGCCGCGGAACACCAGCTTGGACTTGTCGATGTCCTCCGGGTCGCCCTCGCAGTCGACCACGATGATCTGGCCGGGGGTCAACTCGTTGAACAGGATCCGCTCGGACAGGTTGTCCTCGATGTCCCGCTGGATCGTGCGCCGCAGCGGCCGCGCGCCCAGGACCGGGTCGAAGCCCTTCTTCGCCAGGTACTTCTTGGCGTTGTCGGTCAGCTCCAGCCCCATGTCCTTGTTGCGCAGCTGGGTCTCGATCCGGGCGATCATGATGTCCACGATCGAGAGGATCTCGGTCTGCCGCAGCTGGTGGAACACGATGGTGTCGTCGATCCGGTTGAGGAACTCCGGCCGGAAGTGCTGCTTCAGCTCGTCGTTGACCTTCTGCTTCATCCGGTCGTAGTTCGACTCCGAGTCCTCCGACGCCTGGAAGCCGAGCGACACGGCCTTGGCGACGTCCCGGGTGCCGAGGTTGGTGGTCAGGATGATGACCGTGTTCTTGAAGTCCACGATCCGGCCCTGGCCGTCGGTCAGCCGCCCGTCCTCCAGGATCTGGAGCAGGGTGTTGAACACGTCCGGGTGGGCCTTCTCGATCTCGTCGAAGAGGACCACGGAGAACGGCCGACGCCGCACCTTCTCGGTCAGCTGCCCGCCCTCGTCGTAGCCGACGTAGCCGGGAGGGGCGCCGACGAGCCGGGACACCGTGTAGCGGTCGTGGAACTCGGACATGTCGAGCTGGATGAGGGCGTCCTCGCTGCCGAACAGGAACTCCGCCAGCGCCTTGGACAGCTCGGTCTTACCCACGCCGGACGGGCCGGCGAAGATGAACGAGCCGGACGGGCGCTTCGGGTCCTTCAGGCCGGCCCGGGTGCGCCGGATGGCCTTCGAGACGGCCTTGACCGCGTCCTCCTGGCCGATGACGCGCTTGTGCAGCTCGTCCTCCATGCGCAGCAGGCGGGAGGTCTCCTCCTCGGTCAGCTTGTAGACCGGGATGCCGGTCCAGTTGCCCAGGACCTCGGCGATCTGCTCGTCGTCGACCTCGCTGACGACGTCGAGGTCGCCGGCCTTCCACTCCTTCTCCCGCTGCGCCTTCTGGCCCAGCAGCTGCTTCTCCTTGTCGCGGAGCTGCGCGGCGCGCTCGAAGTCCTGCGCGTCGATCGCGGACTCCTTGTCGCGGCGCACCTGCGCGATGCGCTCGTCGAAGTCCCGCAGGTCCGGCGGCGCGGTCATCCGGCGGATCCGCATCCGCGCGCCCGCCTCGTCGATCAGGTCGATCGCCTTGTCCGGCAGGAAGCGGTCGGAGATGTACCGGTCGGCCAGGGTGGCGGCCGCGACCAGGGCCGCGTCGGTGATCGAGACGCGGTGGTGCGCCTCGTACCGGTCGCGCAGACCCTTGAGGATCTCGATCGTGTGGGCCAGGGACGGCTCACCCACCTGGATCGGCTGGAACCGCCGCTCCAGGGCGGCGTCCTTCTCCAGGTGCTTGCGGTATTCGTCGAGCGTCGTGGCGCCGATGGTCTGCAGCTCGCCACGGGCCAGCATCGGCTTGAGGATCGACGCCGCGTCGATCGCGCCCTCCGCCGCGCCCGCGCCGACGAGGGTGTGGATCTCGTCGATGAACAGGATGATGTCGCCCCGGGTGCGGATCTCCTTGAGCACCTTCTTCAGGCGCTCCTCGAAGTCACCGCGGTAGCGGGAACCGGCGACCAGCGCGCCCAGGTCGAGGGTGTAGAGCTGCTTGTCCTTCAGCGTCTCCGGGACCTCGCCCTTGATGATCTTCTGGGACAGGCCCTCCACCACGGCGGTCTTGCCGACGCCGGGCTCGCCGATCAGCACCGGGTTGTTCTTGGTGCGGCGGGACAGCACCTGCATGACCCGCTCGATCTCCTTCTCCCGCCCGATGACCGGGTCGAGCTTGCCCTCGCGGGCAGCCTGGGTCAGGTTCCGACCGAACTGGTCCAGCACGAGGCTGGTCGACGGGGCGGCCTCGCCCGTCGTCGTGCCGGCCGCCGCGGGCTCCTTGCCCTGGTAGCCGGAGAGGAGCTGGATCACCTGCTGGCGCACCCGGTTGAGGTCGGCCCCGAGCTTCACCAGGACCTGGGCGGCGACGCCCTCGCCCTCGCGGATCAGGCCGAGCAGGATGTGCTCCGTGCCGATGTAGTTGTGGCCGAGCTGCAGCGCCTCGCGCAGCGACAGCTCCAGGACCTTCTTCGCCCGCGGCGTGAACGGGATGTGCCCGCTCGGCGCCTGCTGGCCCTGACCGATGATCTCCTCGACCTGCTGACGCACACCCTCCAGCGAGATCCCCAGACTCTCCAGGGCCTTCGCCGCGACACCCTCACCCTCGTGGATCAGGCCCAGCAGGATGTGCTCCGTACCGATGTAGTTGTGGTTGAGCATCCGGGCCTCTTCTTGGGCCAGGACGACAACCCGTCGCGCTCGGTCGGTGAACCGCTCGAACATGCCCTCGTGCTCCTCACGTGCCGTGCGCCTTGATGGTCAGATCTCGGCGGGGCCGGTGCGCGGACGTCCGGGACGGGCGTCCTTGCCTCATTACTCTATCGCCGCGGACCGACTCCGCTGAGGTCGTGTGTCCTCCGCGAGGGTCCGGTACGCGTCGTTTTAGCCAACCGTCCGCGCTCAGGGCGTGTTCCGGGGTCTCCGCGTGTACGCGCAGAGCGAAATTCGGACGGGTGGTGGGACCCGGCTGCACGCCCCCGCACGGGCCCGCGCCGCCCTCCGGCGACCGGTTCGACCGGCCAACCGAGGGTCGGCCGGCGGTCCGACCGGCGGTCCGGGCGACGGGCCGGGTGGGCGGCGGTCCGGTCGTCCACAGGCTGTGGACGAGTTTTCCACCGGTTGTGGACAACGCCGCGACGAGCCGGGTTCTTCCCGTCCGGCGGGCGGTGCCCCGCGCCGGGGCGCACGGCCGCGCCGGCGTCGGGCGGGGCGACGTCGGGCGGGGCGGCGGCCCGTCGCGCCCGGGGCGGTTCGGTGACACGGCGACGCCGGCCCGGAGGTGTGCTCCGGTCCGGCGTCGGTGTCGCCCGTGTCGGGGTTGTCCCGCCGAGGGCCCTGTCGCACCCGGCGACGGTGGCGGTCACCCGGGACCGCCTCGGCGCTCAGCGCTTGGCGTGGAACTCGTCCACGATCTCCTGCGGGATGCGTCCCCGGTCGGAGATCTCCTTGCCCTCGCGCTTGGCCCAGGCCCGGATCGCCTTGTTCTGCTCGCGGTCGGCGGTGGCACCGCCCCGGCCGCGCGCGGCCCGCCCGCCGACCACCACGCCGCCCCGGCCCACCTTGGTGCCGTTCGCGACGTAGGGCGAGAAAACCTCCCGCAATTTCTCGGCGTTCGTGGCGGACAGGTCGATCTCGTACTGAACCCCGTCGAGCGCGAACTTGACGGTCTCGTCAGCGTCCCCGCCGTCCAGGTCATCGACCAGCTTGTGAATGATCTGCTTGGCCACGTCCCACATTCCTTTCGAGCAGGGTGATCCTGCAAACTGAGAGCACAATAACCCGCCCGATGCTTGCCTCGTCAATAGGATGCGGTAACTGCCCCTGCCGGGTGGCCGGTCGGCTACTCCGCGCGGACCAACGGGAAGAGGATGGTTTCCCGAATTCCCAGGCCCGTCAGCGCCATCAACAGCCGGTCGATTCCCATTCCCATGCCGCCGGCCGGGGGCATTCCGTACTCCATGGCCCGGAGAAAGTCCTCGTCCAGCCGCATGGCCTCGTCGTCGCCGCGGGCCGCGAGCTGTGCCTGGGCGACGAGCCGTTCCCGCTGCACCACCGGGTCGACCAGCTCCGAGTACGCGGTGCCCAGCTCGAACCCGAGGACGTAGAGGTCCCACTTCTCGGCCAGCCCCGGCTCGCTGCGGTGGGCCCGGGTCAGCGGGCTGGTCTCCTCCGGGTAGTCCCGCACGAACGTCGGCGCCTGGAGCCCCGGCACGACCAGTTCCTCGAACAGCTCCTCGGCGAGCTTGCCCGGCCCCCACTTCGGGTCGACGGCCAGGCCGACCTTGTCGGCGTACTCGACGAGGCGGGCCCGCTCGGTGCGGACGGTGACCTCTTCGCCGAGCGCCTCCGAAAGCACCCCGAAGAGGGTCACGGAGCGCCACTCGCCGCCCAGATCGAACTCGCGGCCATCCGCGTGCGTCACCACGGTCGACCCGCCGACCGCGATCGCGGCCTCCTGCACCAGATTGCGGGTCAGCGCCGCCATCGTGTCGTAGTCGCCGTACGCCTGGTAGGCCTCCAGCATCGCGAACTCCGGCGAGTGCGAAGAGTCGACACCCTCATTACGGAAGTTACGGTTGATCTCGAACACCCGATCGACGCCGCCGACCACTGCGCGCTTGAGAAACAGTTCCGGCGCGATTCGCAGATACAGATCGGTGCTCAACGCATTGCTGTGGGTCACGAATGGCCGGGCCGCCGCGCCGCCGTGCAGCAACTGGAGCATCGGGGTCTCCACCTCGACGAAGCCCTGCCCGTGCAGGCAGTCGCGCAGGCTGCGCACGGCCGCGGCCCGCGTACGCACCATCTGGCGCGCCTGCGGGCGCACGATCAGGTCGACGTAGCGCTGGCGGACCCGGGCCTCCTCGCTGAGCGGCTTGTGCGCCACCGGCAGCGGGCGCAGCGCCTTCGCGGTGACCGCCCACTGCTCGGCCAGCACCGACAGCTCGCCACGCCGGCTGGTGATCACCTCGCCGGTCACCCCGACGTGGTCGCCCAGGTCGACGAGGCGCTTCCAGTCGTCCAGCCGCTCCGCGCCGACCCGGTCGAGGGAGAGCATCGCCTGGAGCTCGGTGCCGTCGCCGTCCCGCAGCGTCGCGAAGCAGAGCTTGCCGGTGTTCCGTACGAAGATCACCCGGCCGGTGACCGAGACCCGGTCGCCCGTGGCCGTGTCGGTGGGCAGGTCGGCATACCTCGCGCGGACCTCGGCCAGGGTGTCGGTCCGGGGAAACCCGACGGGGTACGGCTCGACGCCGTCGGCGAGCATCCGGTCCCGCTTCTCCCGGCGGACCTTCATCTGCTCGGGAAGGTCGTCGGCGGGGTCGACTGGCACGGGATTCTGCTCGGTCACGGCACGCTTCCTCAGCTCAGGAGTTTCGGCGGGGTCAGGCCCGAGCGTACTCAAGGCCCCCGGCACCCGTTACGGCATGACCCACCCCGCGGCGGCTCGTCGGGTACGGGGTGAGCGGGGTGCCCTTCTCTACCGGAGGCGTTAACAGGGGGCCCTTCCTTGCGCCTCACACGTTGCGGTCGTAGACCATGCGCAGGCCGATCAGGGTGATCATCGGCTCGTGGTGGGTGATGGTGCGGCACTCGCCGATCACCACCGACGCGAGCCCGCCGGTGGCGATCACCGCCCGCACCTCGCCCAGCTCCTCGGTCATCCGCTCGACGATCCGGTCCACCTGCCCGGCGAAGCCGAAGTACAGCCCCGACTGGAGACACTCGACGGTGTTCTTGCCGATCACCGACCGGGGCTTGGCCGCCTCCACCTTGCGCAGCTGGGCGGCGCGGGCCGCCAGCGCGTCGAAGGAGATCTCGATGCCGGGGGCGAACGCGCCGCCGAGGAACTCGCCCCGGCCGCTGATCACGTCGAAGTTGGTGGTGGTGCCGAAGTCGACCACGATCGACGGCCCGCCGAACAGCGTGTACGCGGCGAGCGTGTTGACCACCCGGTCGGCGCCGACCTCCTTCGGGTTGTCGATCGCGAGCTGCACGCCGGTGCGTACCCCCGGCTCGACGATGACGCTCGGCAGGTCGGCGTAGTAGCGGGCGAGCATCGTCCGCAGCGAACGCAGCGCGGCCGGCACCGTCGAGCAGGCGGCCACCCCGGTGATCTCCACGGCGTCACCGGCGAGCAGCCCCCGGAACATCAGCCCGAGCTCGTCCGCCGTGGAGCGGGCGTCGGTCTTGATCCGCCAGGAGTGCACCAGCTTGTCGCCGTCGAAGGTCGCCAGCACGGTGTTGGTGTTTCCGATGTCGATGCAGAGCAGCACGCACGCAGCCTAGACGCGCGGGGGCTCACCGGGGACGCAGGTCCAGCGCCACGTCCAGGATCGGCGAGGAGTGCGTCAGCGCGCCGACCGACAGGTAGTCCACGCCGGTCGCACCGTATTCCGCCACGACGTCGAGGGTCAGCCCGCCGGTCGCCTCCAGCTCCGCCCGGTCCCCCACGGCGGCCACCACCGCGCGCAGCGTCGCCGGGGTCATGTTGTCCAGCAGCAGGAAGTCCGCGCCCGCCTCGACGGCCTCCAGCGCCTCGGCGAGGGTGTCCACCTCCACCTGCACCGCCACGCCGGGGAAGACCTCCCGGACCCGGCGGTAGGCCGCCGCGACGCCGCCGGCCGCGAACTTGTGGTTGTCCTTGATCATGGCGACGTCGTACAGGCCCATCCGCTTGTTGGTGCCGCCGCCGGCCCGCACCGCGTACTTCTCCAGGGCCCGCAGGCCCGGGGTGGTCTTGCGGGTGTCCAGCACGGTCGCCTTCGTGCCGGCCAGCGCGTCCGCCCAGGCCCGGGTGTGGGTGGCCACCCCGGACAGCCGGCAGAGCAGGTTGAGCGCCGTGCGCTCGGCGGTGAGCAGCAGCCGGGTCGGCCCGGCCACCGTGGCCAGCACGTCGCCGCGCGCCACCCGCTGCCCGTCGTGGGCCACCAGCGACACCTCGACGGTACGGCCGCCGCCCGCCCCGCCGGCCAGGCCGCCGCCCGGCGCGGCGCCGGGGTCGCCCGGGAAGCCGGTCACCTCGGCGGCCAGCTCGAACGCCGCGGCCGCCACGGCCAGCCCCGCGACCACCCCGTCGGCGCGGGCGACCAGGTCGGCCGTGTCGGTCTGGGTGGCCGGGATGGTGGCGACGCTGGTGACGTCGAGGAAGTCCGGGCCGAGGTCCTCGGCGAACGCGGTGACGAGCACCCGCCGTACCTCGGCGGGGTCCAGCCCGGCCGCCCGCAGCGCCTGCTCCGTGGTGCCCCTCATCGCTCTCCAGCCTCCCAGCGAGACGTCAGCCTGCCCTGCTCCCCGACCTCGGCGACCAGGTGGCCCCGCCACCGCTCGTCGGCCGTCGGGTGGTCCTCCCGCCAGTGGCAGCCCCGGGTCTCCCGGCGGGCGTACGCGGCGGCGACCAGGGCCGACGCCACCGTGACCAGGTTCGTGGCCTCCCAGTCGGCGGTGCGCGGGGTGCCCCGGCCGGAACCCAGCTCGCCCAGCTCCGTGGCCGTGGCGGCGAGCGTGTCCGCCGAGCGCAGCACCCCGGCGCCCCGGGTCATCGCCCGTTGCAGCGCGGGCGTCCCGGCGGCGGGCACCACCCAGCCGCCCCCGCCGGCCCACGCGCCGGCCTCGGCGGGCCGGGCCTGCTCGGGCAGGCCGGCGGCGATGTCCTCGGCGATCCGGCGGGAGAACACCAGCCCCTCCAGCAGCGAGTTGCTGGCCAGCCGGTTCGCGCCGTGCACGCCCGTGCAGGCCACCTCGCCGCAGGCGTACAGGCCGGGGATGGAGGTGCGGCCCCGCAGGTCCGTGCGGACGCCGCCGGAGGCGTAGTGGGCGGCCGGGGCGACCGGGATCAGGTCGGTGGCCGGGTCGACGCCGATGGCCAGGCAGGAGGCGACGATGGTCGGGAAGCGCCCGGCCAGGAAGTCGCCGCCGAGGTGCCGGGCGTCGAGGTAGACGTGGTCGGCGCCGGTGGCCAGCAGCACCCGGTGGATGCCCTTGGCCACCACGTCCCGGGGGGCCAGCTCCGCCAGCTCGTGCTGGCCGACCATGAACCGCTTGCCGTCGCCGTCGACGAGGTGCGCGCCCTCGCCGCGCAGCGCCTCGGAGACCAGCGGCTGCTGCGCCCGGCCGGCCCCCGGCACGCCGGCGCCGGCCGGGGTGATCAGCGCCGTGGGGTGGAACTGGACGAACTCCACGTCGGTGACCGCCGCGCCGGCCCGCATGGCCAGCGCCACGCCGTCGCCGGTGGAGACGGCCGGGTTGGTGGTGGCGGAGAAGACCTGGCCCATCCCGCCGGTGGCGAGCACCACCGCGCGGGCCAGCAGCGCGCCGACGCCGTCCTCGCTGCCCTCGCCGAGCACGTGCAGGGTGATCCCGCAGGCCGGGCCGAGCCCGCCGGGCCCGTCGCCGGGGGCGCGCAGCAGGTCCAGCACGAGGGCGTGCTCGACCAGCCGGATCCACGGGTCGCGGCGGACCGCCGCGTGCAGGGCCCGCTGCACCTCCGCGCCGGTGGCGTCCCCGCCGGCGTGCACGATCCGGTCGGCCCGGTGCCCGCCCTCCCGGGTGAGCATGAGCGAGCCGTCGGGGTGGCGGTCGAACTCCGCGCCGATGCGCATCAGCTCCCGCAGCCGGGTCGGCCCCTCCTCCACCAGCACCCGCACGGCGGCCGGGTCGCACAGCCCCACCCCGGCGACCTCGGTGTCGAAGGCGTGCGCGGCCGGGGTGTCGGCCGGGTCGAGCACGGCGGCGATGCCGCCCTGGGCCCAGCGGGTCGAGCCGTCGTCGATGTTGACCTTGGTGACCACGGTGACGTGCAGGCCGGCCTCGCGCAGGTGCAGCGCGGCGGTCAGCCCGGCCACCCCGGAGCCGACCACGATCACGTCGGTGGTCTCCACCCAGCCGGGGGCGGGCGCGGCCAGCAGCGTCGGCAGGACGGGCAGGTCGACGGTCGGTAGGTCCATGAGCACAGTCAACCCGAAGGCCGCTCACCTCGGGCGGCGGGGGCGGGACGAGTGGTTTGGGCTACCCCGGGCACCCGGCGCGCCCGGCGTCCGGGTCGGGCGGGACGGCGTCGCCGTGCCCCGCCGGCGGGGCGGCGGTCACTTCGTGCGGACCGGCAGGCCGGTCGGGCCCGCGCCCTTCAGGGAGGCGGTCACCGTGCGGTCGCTGAGCCACAGGTAGCAGCGGACCCCCCGGTCGCCGACCCGCCAGCGCCCCGCCCCCGGCGGGCGGACCACCAGGCCGCTGCGGAAGCGCAGGTCGTCGTCGTCCGGCACGCCCGCGTACCGGGCCAGGGCCGTGCGGCAGCCGGCGTAGAAGGGGAGCCAGTCGGCGTCCCGGGCCGGGTACGGCTCGTCCGGCGCCTTCCACACCCCGACGAACTCGGCGTCGTGCCGGGTGGCGCACTCCACCGGCTTGAGCACCTGCGCGCCGCGCCGCCCGACGTTCTCGCTGCGCTGGCAGCCCAGCCGCAGCGGGGAGGGCCCCTTCAGCGCGCCACGCAGGCTGCCCGTGCGGGTGACCGGCACCGCGCCCGCCTCGGCGGTGCTCACCTCGGTCAGGTCGCAGCGGTACCAGCGGGCCCCGGACATCCAGCCGGTCTTCGACGGCACCGCCACGGCCAGTCGGAGCCGGCCGGCCCGCCAGTCGTCCCCCACGTACGCGGTGGCCCTCGTGTCGCAGTCGGCGAACGGGGCGCGCAGCTCGGGCGAGCCGCTGCCCGGCGGGGCGGCCCGGTCGGCGGGGAACGCGCCGACGTGCACGGTCTCCACCAGGTGCGGGAGCGCGCAGTCGACCGGCGCGTACGCCGGCAGGGGCAGCACGTCGACGAAGTCGGCGACCTGGCAGACCCCGGCGGCCGGGGTGAACGGGCCCGCCGGACCCGGGGCGGCCCAGTCGTCGGTGAGGTCGCCGTCGACGCCGGCCGGGCCCCCACAGCCGGCCAGCACGACCGCCGTGACCAGGGCGACGCACACGCTCGTCAACGCACGACGCATCGGGCCTCCCCAACCACCAGCTCGCGACGGGACCCCAGCCTAACCAGAGATGACCATCGGTGACATACCGCGTACGGGCAGACATCCGGGGCCGGTCCGGGGGTGACGCCGGACGCCGGCCCGGTGGCGGGCGGGCCCCCGCGCGGGGCGGCCCGGGTCAGCCGACGACGGCCAGCGGGCTCGGGACCGGGTCGCCGGCGGTGCCCGGGGCGGCCGTGGCCGGGTCGGCGTTCAGCTCGACCACCCGGTTGTCGGCGTCGACGTGCACCACCCGGGGCCGGTACGCCCGCGCCTCGGCGTCGTCGAACTGCCCGTACGAGATCAGGATGACCAGGTCGCCGGGGTGCACGAGGTGGGCGGCGGCGCCGTTGATGCCGATCACGCCGCTGCCCCGCTCGCCGGGGATGACGTACGTCTCCAGCCGGGCGCCGTTGGTGACGTCCACGATCGCCACCTGCTCGCCGGGGAGCAGGTCGGCTGCGTCGAGCAGGTCCTCGTCCACGGTCACCGAGCCGACGTAGTGCAGGTCGGCCTGGGTCACCGTGGCCCGGTGGATCTTCGACTTGAGCATGGTGCGGAACATCGGGGTGCCTTTCGCGGTGCGGGAGGACGGGTCAGGATCGGGGGGCGAGCCGGATCGCCGTGTTGTCGATCAGGCGGGTGGTGCCGACCTTTGCCGCGATCAGCAGCCGGGCCGGGCCGGCGACCGGGCCGGGCTCCAGGTCGGCGTCGGTGAGCGCCACGTAGTCCACCTCGACCCCGGGCGGGCCGTCGCCCAGCGCCCCGTGCACGGCGGCCAGCACCTCGCCGCCGTGCTCGCCCCGGTCGGCGGCCGCCGCGCCGGCCCGCAGCGCGGCGGAGAGGGTCAGCGCGGCCTGCCGCTCGGGGGGCGAGAGGTAGCGGTTGCGGCTGGACAGCGCCAGCCCGTCCGGCTCCCGCACGGTCGGCACGCCGACCACCTCGACGGGCACGTCGAAGTCCCGGGCCATCCGCCGCACCAGGGTGAGCTGCTGGTAGTCCTTCTCGCCGAAGAACGCCAGGTCGGGGCGGGTGAGGTGGAACAGCTTCAGCACCACGGTCAGCACCCCGTGGAAGAAGCCGGGCCGGCTCAGGCCCTCCAGGTCGTCGGCGAGCCGCCCCGGGTCCACCCGCACCAGGGGCTCGCCGTCCGGATACACCTCGCCCCGGTCCGGCGCGAAGACCACGTCGGCCCCGGACCGCCGGCAGACCTCCAGGTCCGCCTCCAGGGTGCGCGGGTAGCGGTCGAAGTCCTCGGTCGGCCCGAACTGGAGCGGGTTCACGAAGATCGTCACCAGCACGTGGTCGGCCCGTTCCCGGGCGGCGCGCAGCAGCGCCTCGTGCCCGGCGTGCAACGCGCCCATGGTCATCACCACGCCGACGGTGCCGGTCAGGGCGGCGCGCGCCTCCGCCAGCTCCGCGCGGGTCCGCACCAGCTCCGTCATGCGTGCCTCACCTCTCGTCGGGTCCCACCGAGCACGTCGAGCAGCGGCGCGGCGTCCGCCGGGCGCAGCCGGCCCGACGCGATGGCCCGGTCCGCCGTGCGCCGGGCCAGGGCCAGGTACGCCGCGACCGACTCGGGCGCGGTCGCCGCCAGCCGTTCCAGGTGCCGGCGTACGGTGCCGGCGTCGCCCCGGGACACCGGGCCGGTCAGCGCGTCGTCGCCGAGGCGCAGGGCGTTCTCCAGCGCCGCCCGCAGCAGCGGGGCGAGCACCTTCTCCGGCTGGCCCACCCCGGCGTCGCGCAGCCGGTCGGCCGCCTCGTTGACCAGGGTCACCAGGTGGTTCGCGCCGTGCGCCAGCGCCGCGTGGTAGAGCGCCCGGTCGGTCTCGCCCACCCACTCGGGCACCCCGCCGAGGTCGGCGACCAGCCGGGCGGCCAGCGGACGCAGCTCGGCCGGCGCGGTCACCCCGTACGAGATGCCGGCGAGCCGGCCGAGGTCGTCGGGCGTGCCGGTGAAGGTCATCGCCGGGTGCAGGGCCAGCGGGCGGGCCCCGACGGCGGCGGCGGGGGCGAGGACGGCCAGCCCGTGCGCGCCGGAGGTGTGCGCGACCACCTGGCCGGGGCGCAGCGCCCCGGTCTCGGCGAGACCGGCCACCACCGCCGCGAGCGCGTCGTCGGGCACGGCGACCAGCAGCAGGTCGGTCGCGGCGTGCGCCACGGAGGTGGCGGAGCGGTTGGCGGCGTCGGGCAGCAGCAGGGCGATGCGGGCCTTCGCCGCCCCGGAGACGCCGGAGGCGGCGACCACCCGGTGCCCGGCGGCGGCGAGCGCCGCGCCCAGCACGGCGCCGACCCGGCCGGCGCCGAGGACGCCGACGGTCAGCACGCGGGGGAAGGAGGGTGTGACGCCGCCCGAGGGTGCGGCGGCCCGCGCGGGGGCAGCCGGACGCGGGCGCAGCGGTGCGCTCATGGCAACGATCCAGTCCTCGAAGGGGGTACCGGTCGATCGCAAGTATGCGCCGCCGTGAAGAGGTCGCAACAAGAAGGTGTGAAAACCTTCACCGCCGGGCGGCCGGGCCGCCGCGGGGCGTCCCGACGGCCCGGCCCGGCCATGATCAGCGGCGACGCAGGAACCCGGCGTCGACGAACTTGAAGTCGGTGTCCGGGCGGGCCTCGCCGTCCCCGCCCGGGGTCTCCGGGGTGTTCCGGCCGTCGTGCACCACCAGCAGCCCGCCGGGGAAGCCCGGCAGCGGGGTCGCGGTCACCGCCGCGCCGTCGCACTCCTGCGAGCCGTCCACCACGCCGTCGACCACCGCGAAGCGGCCCGTCGGGCGGCCGCTGCGCCGGTCGTACGTGTGGAACGTGTCGTCGCCCTGGGCGGAGACGACCAGGGTGCCGGTCAGGCGGCCCGTCCGGTAGATCGTCAGCCCCTCCACGTCCTGCGCGATCGGCCCACCGAACCCGGGATCGGCCGGGTAGTCGGTCACGCAGTCGTCCCCCGCCGGGTCGAACGCGGCCGGCACGCCGTACTCGCGGACCCGCTCGACCAGCGTCGGCGGCCCGGCGAACCGGCCGCCCGCCAGCCGGGTCCGCCACAGACCCACCTTCTCCTGCGCCAGGTGCACCGCGCCGGTGTCCGGGTCCACCACGGTCCCCTCCACCTGCGGGCCGTCGCCCGGGTCGGTGCACGGCGACCAGGCGGTGCCGTCGGGCAGGGTGAACGCCGACGGCAGCGTCAGCCGGTCCACCGGCCGGTAGGTGACCCGCCCGGCGCGCTCGACCAGCCGGAACACCCCCACCTCCGGGGTGCTGCGCCGGCTCACCACCGCGTACCCGGCACCGGCGGGGTCCACGTAGGTGCCCAGCCCGTACGCGGTGCGCTGCTCGTCGACCTCCGCCTGGTCCCGGCTGAACGCGAACGGCACGCCCGGCGCGGTCACGTCGGTGAGCAGCCGGGTGGCCGGGTCGATCCGGTAGAACCGGAGCTGGTCGCGCCCCCGGTCGGTGACCACCGCCAGGTCGACCCGCTGCCCGCCGAGCCGGAAACCGGCCACCAGGTCGACGTTGTTGAACCGACCCGGCTCGTCGTCCGGGCCCGGGGCGGGCGGGGTGGCGATCGCCTGCCGCTCGCGGGCGGCCAGGTCGTAGACCCGCAGGCCGCCGTTCTTGGCGGTGGCGATCACCAGGCTGCCGGCCGGGTCGGTCGGGTGCACCCAGATCGCCGGGTCGTCGGCGTCGGCGTCGCCGCCGGCTGCGTCGTCGTACAGGCTGGGGGTCTCGGCCACCGCCCGCACGGCGCGCGGCGCGTCGCCCCGGGCGGGCGCGGCGGCGGCACCGGAGGCGGCCAGCAGCAGCGGCACGGCCGCCAGCGCGGGGATCGCGATTCGTCTCATGCCCGCAGACCGTAGGGTCGGCACGGTGACGGGCCCTGAACGCGGGATGAACTCCGTGCCACTGCGCTGGCGGAACGCGATGGACCGCGCCCTGTACGGGCCGGGCGGCTTCTTCGTCGGCGGGGCGGGCCCGGCCGGCCACTTCCGCACGAGCGCGCACGCCTCCCCGGCGTTCGCGGCCGCAGTGTTCCGGCTCGTGTCGCGGCTCGACGCCGCCCTCGGCTTCCCCGCGCCGTTCGACCTCGTGGACGTGGGCGCGGGCCGGGGCGAGCTGCTCGTCGCCCTGGCCACCCTGGCCGACGAGGCGGCCGGGTCGTCCCTCAGCAGCCGCCTGCGCCTCACGGCCGTGGAACTGGCCCCCCGCCCGCCGGACCTGCCGCCCGCCATCGACTGGACGACCGAGGCCCCGACGGGAATCACCGGCCTGCTGCTGGCCACCGAATGGCTGGACAACGTCCCCGTCGACGTGGCCGTCCCCACCGAGACCGGCTGGCGCTACGTGTTGGTGAACCCGAGCACGGGCAAGGAGACCCCCGGCCCCCCACTGACCAAAGAGGACCAGACCTGGCTGACCCGCTGGCACCCCACCCCCACCCCAGGCCCGGTGATCAAGAGGTTTGCGTCAGCGGAAGGGCCCGAACCTGACGCAAACCTCTTGATCACCGAATACGGGGGGCGGGTGGAGGTGGGGCGGGGGCGGGATCTGGCCTGGGCCGGGGTGGTGGGGAGTCTGCGGCGGGGGGTGGCGCTGGGTGTGGACTACGGGCACCTGCGTGGGGCGCGGCCGGCGGGCGGGACGCTGACCGGGTACCGGGGCGGGCGGCAGGTGCCGCCGGTGCCGGACGGCTCGTGCGACGTCACCGCGCACGTGGCCATGGACTCCGTCGCCGCCGCCGGGGAGCGGGTCGCCGGGTGCGCGTACACGCTGATGTCGCAGCGGGAGGCGCTGCGCGCGCTCGGGGCCGACGGCGGGCGACCGCCGCTGAGCCTGGCCGGCACCGACCCGGCCGGCTACCTGCGGACGCTCGCCGCCGCGTCGGCGGTGGCCGAGCTGACCGACCCGGCCGGGCTCGGCGGGCACTGGTGGCTGCTCCAGCCGGTCGGCGTCGCCGTCGATGCGCTCATGGCACGATGACGGGCATGACCACGGACACCGGTGACCTGCGCGAGCTGACCGTCGGCACCGGGGCCGGCGGCGAGCAGCTCGGCACCGACATGGTGCTCAACATCGGGCCGCAGCACCCCTCCACGCACGGCGTGCTGCGGCTCAAGCTGGTGCTCGACGGGGAACGGGTGGTCGCCGCCGAGCCGATCGTCGGCTACATGCACCGGGGCGCGGAGAAGCTGTTCGAGGTGCGCGACTACCGGCAGATCATCGTGCTCGCCAACCGGCACGACTGGCTGTCGGCGTTCTCCAACGAGCTGGGCGTGGTGCTCGCCGTCGAGCGGCTCATGGGCATGGAGGTGCCCGAGCGCGCCACCTGGCTGCGGATGGCCCTGGCCGAGCTGAACCGGGTGCTCAACCACCTGATGTTCCTCGGCTCCTACCCGCTGGAGATCGGCGCGATCACGCCGGTCTTCTACGCGTTCCGCGAGCGGGAGACCATCCAGGCGGTCATGGAGGAGGTCTCCGGCGGCCGGATCCACTACATGTTCAACCGGGTCGGCGGGCTCAAGGAGGAGGTGCCGGCCGGCTGGACCGGCCGGGCCCGCGCCGCCATCGGCGAGGTGCGCCGCCGCATGCCGGACCTGGACAGGCTGATCCGGCGCAACGAGATCTTCCTGGCCCGCACCGTCGGGGTCGGGGTGCTGTCCGCCGCCGACGCCGCCGCGTTCGGCGCGTCCGGGCCCGTCGCCCGCGCCTCCGGGCTCGACCTGGACCTGCGCCGTGACGAGCCCTACCTCGCCTACGACCAGCTCGACGTGCCGGTCGTGACGAAGGCCGCCGGGGACTGCCACGCCCGGTTCGAGGTGCTGCTCGACCAGGTGTACGCCTCGCTCGACCTCGCCGAGCAGTGCCTGGAGCGGGTGGACCGGCTCACCGGGCCGGTGAACACCCGGCTGCCGAAGGTCGTGAAGGCCCCCGAGGGGCACACGTACGCCTGGACGGAGAACCCGCTCGGCATCAACGGCTACTACCTGGTGTCGCGGGGAGAGAAGACGCCGTGGCGGCTGAAGCTGCGCACCGCGTCGTACGCGAACGTGCAGGCGCTGGCCACCCTGCTGCCGGGGTGCCTGGTGCCCGACCTGATCGCGATCCTCGGCTCGATGTTCTTCGTGGTGGGCGACATCGACAAGTAGGCGGCTCCCCTGCCGGTTCGCGCCGGCGGAATCAGCGCCAGTGGTCGGCCGGGCGGGCAGCGCCGGCGCGGGGCGTCTCGTCGGGGGGCGGGTAGCCGTACCGCTGCCCGTCGGCGCGCTGGTGCCGGCTGGGCCGGGCCGGCTCGGGTTCCGCCGCGCCCCACCGCTCCGCCGCGCCCCACTGCTCCGCCGAGGGGGCCTCGCGTCGGGCCGGCGACCGCCACTGCGTCGGCGCGGGCACGCCGCCCGCCGGCAGCGCCGGGGACGCCGGCTCGGACCACGTCCCGTGCTCCCAGTCCGTGCCGCCGCCCGGCCCCGCGTGGCCGGGCCGACCGCTGCGGTCCGCGCCGCCGCCGTCCGCGTCCGGCCAGCCGCCCGGGCCGGCGGCCCCCGCCCCGGCGGCGTCCCCGTCCCACCAGCGGTCCCCCGGGCTCCCCTGCGGGTAGGGGTCGCCCTGCCGGACCGCCGCCCAGCGGTCCTCCACCCGGTACCCGCTGCTGGTCGCGTCCGCGCGCGCGGTGGCCCGGCGCTCGCCGACCCGGACCTCCCGGCCCCGGTCGTCGTCGCGCACCTCCGCCCACCGGTCGCCGGCCGCCGCCTCGGACCACTGGCCGGAGGCGGCGGGCGCGGGCGGGTACGCGGGGACGCGGTCCGCCCCGTGCCGACCCGCCGGGCCGTCGCCCCCGCCGGCCCGCGGCCCGCCGTGGCCGCCCCGCGCCTGCGGCTGGACGGCCGCGCCCCGAGCCTCGCGTCGGGCGGCGTGGGCCGGCTCGTCCCGGAAGGACGGCTGCCGGGCCCAGGCACCGTCGTCGAACGGCTCCGCGGCGGCCGGCTCAGGGAACCGGTGGGCGTCGGTGCCCCGCACGCGGGCGACCGGGTCGGCGTGCCCGGTCCACGGCGGGCCCTCCGGCTCACCGGCCGCCGGCCGCCGGCCGCCCGACCACGGCGGGCCCTCCGGTTCGCCGGTCGCCGGTCGTCGGCCACCGGACCACGGCCGTTCCTGGGGAGCCGGCGACCACCGGTCGTCGTCACCACCGGGGGCCGGGGACCAGCGCTCGCCGCCGTAACCGCCGGCCGCCGGATCCGGCCCGTCGACGACGGTGTGCCGGGTGGTGACGTGCACGGTCTCCGTGCGCCGGACCACGCCGACCGGGCGCGGGGCCGGGGCGGGCTCGGGGGCGGCCGGCTGCGGTGGCCGCAGGCCGGGCTCCGCCGGGCGGGACGGCACGCCGTAGACGCCCGGCCGAGCAGGGTGGTCGCTGCCGTAGACGCCCGGCCGAGCAGGGTGGTCGCCGCCGTAGACGCCCGGTCGGGGCGGGCCGTCCGCGCCGTGGCGTGGGGCCGGCTGGGGGCGGTGGCCCGGGGACGCGTCGTCCGGGCGGGCGGGCGCACGGAGCCCGGCCGCCGGGGCCTCCTCGGCGTCGCCGGGCGGGCCGGCGTCGGCGTACGTCTCGGCGGGCGCGACCCGGGCCCGGCCCGGGCCCGCCGGCTGCGCCGCCGGCGGATCGGGGTCGGCGGCGATCCCGGCCGCCGCGGCGTCGAGCCGGCGACGCAGCGCGCCCACCTGCTCCTGGGCCCGCTGGGACACGTCGAGGGCCTGGTTGCCGCGCTGGGCGGCGGCCACGATCTCGCCGCGCAACTCCCGGCGCAACTGGTCGATCTCGTCCCGCAGCTCCTCGGCCGCCTCCCCGTGCCCGCCGTCGCCGTCGGCGCGCAGCGCGATCGACAGGCCGATCAGCACCACGGCGAGGATCGCCAGCACGGCGGCGAACCGCAGCGGACCGTTGCCGTCGGCGACCAGCAGGATCAGCGCCGCGACGGGGGCCAGCGCCACACCGATCCAGAACAGCACGGACAGCAGTCGGGGATCACGCCTGTCGGTGGCGGCAACCGTGGCGGGCATGGATGTGTAGCCTACCGAGAGTTCCGCCTACTGGGAACGTTCTGAACAGCACCGGTCGCCGACGGCACGGGGCCGCCGGCGACCGGTGGGCGGGTCAGCTGGCCGCGAGCGCCCCGTCGGACGAGAAGACGAGGCCGACGCTGGCGCTCCCCGTCTTCAGGGCGTTCTTGGTCTGCGGGCCACCCGCGTCCAGCGAGCTGAACGAGCCGGCCTTGAAGTCGTAGACCTCCACCAGGCCCGCCTGGCACTTCGGGCGCTGCGGGCACTCCGGCGGGCCGGCCAGCACGGTCGCGCTGCCGGAGCACTTGGCAGCCAGCTCGGACAGGGTGCCCACCCCGTACTTGTCGGCGAACGCCTTGGTGACGGCGAACGCGTTCTGGTCCTGGGCGGCGGACGGCGCGCCGAAGGCGATGCCGGCCTTCTCGCCGGCGGCCTTGAGGGCGGCGACGGTCTTGTCCAGCTCCGGCGAGGAGACCGGCTGGGCGTCCTTGCCGTTGGCCTTCGTGTTGAGGAACTCGGCCATGGTCGCCGCGTACTCCGGGACGACCTGGATCTCGCCCTTCTCCAGGGCCGGCTCGTAGAGCTCCCGGTTGCCGATCTGCTGCACCTTGACCTGGTAGCCGGCGGCGGTGAGCGCGATGCGGTACAGCTCGGCGATGGTCTGGCTCTCGGTGAAGTTGCCGGCGCCGACGACGATCGTGCCGCCCGAACCCTTGGCGATGCCCTGGGTGACGTTGTTGGCCGTGACGAACTCCTCGGCGGCGACCTTGCTGGTCTTGCGGTCGACGTCGACGGCCTTGTTGAGCGCGATCAGCTTCGGCGTGTCCAGCGCGGCGGAGACCTTGTCCAGCGCCGCGAGCAGCTCCGGGGTGGCCGCCTTGGCGTTGACCGCCGGAATGACGTTGTCGGTGTTCTGGAGCTTCTTGTCGTCGGCGAGGACGACGAGCTGGTCACCGGCGACCGGGGCGCACCCCGCCCCCGACGCCCCCTGCTGCGGGGCCTCGGTGCCGGAGGAGCCGGCATCGCCGCAGCCGGTGAGGAAACCGGCCGCCGCGAGGGCGCCGACCGCGCCGATGGCCAGCCGTGTACGTGCGCGCATCAAGCCCGCCTTCCGTGTCCCGGCGCGGCCCTCGGGCCGGCCGCGTGTCCGACGGACGATCTCCTGTCGTCGCCCGCGATCTTCCACCCAACATCCTGCCCGCCGGGACCGACAACCCGAGGCGAGGTTCGTCACCGGATCGTCATCCGAGCGTGACCCGGACCGTCAGCTCCCGGCGACGGCGTCGGCGGCCCGGCGGTTGGCCCGCCGCCGCGCCGGGCGCAGCGGGCGCGGGGTGACCAGCCGCTCGACCAGGGCCAACACCAGCTCGACCAGCATCGCCAGCCCGGCCACCAGCAGGCCGCCCGCGATGATCTGCCCGCCGCCGGCGGCGATGTCCAGGCCGAAGCCGGCCCGGATGATCTGGCCAAGCCCGCCGCCGTTGACGAACGACGCCAGCGCGGCCGTCGCCACCACCTGCACCGCCGCCGTGCGGAACCCGGCCGCCAGGTACGGCACCGCCAGCGGCAGCTCCACCCGGCGCAGCACCTGCCCGCCCGACAGCCCCATCCCGCGCGCCGCGTCCCGGGCCTCCGGGTCGGTCTGCCGCACCCCCGTGTACGCGTTGGCCAGCAGCGGCGGCACCGCGAAGACGGCCAGCGCGACCACCACGGCGGGGCGGCCGAACCCGAGGAAGGTCAGGGGCAGGATGGTCAGCAGGGCCAGGGTGGGGATCGCCAGGGTGACGTTGGACACCAGCACGACCAGCCCGCCGCCCCGGCCGGTGTGCCCGAGCCACAGCCCGACCGGCCAGGCCACCAGGCAGCCGAGCAGCACGGCCGCGGCCGACATGCCGAGGTGCTCGCCGAGCCGGTCGAGGATGCCGCCCGGGTTGGTCCAGTTCAGCGGGTCGTTGAGCCAGAGCACCGCCTGGCCGACCGGGTTGCTCACCGGGTTCCCCCTCCTCGGACGCCGGTGGGGCGCGGGCCCGGCCGCCCGGCGCTCCCCGGGCGCCCGCCCCGCCGCCCCGCGTTCATCGCGCCCGCCCGCGCAGCCAGGGGGTGACCGCCCGGCCGAGCCCGGCGAGGATCAGGTCCAGCACCAGGGCGAGCAGCACGCAGAGCAGCGTGCCGGTCATGATCTCGGCCTTGTAGAAGTTGTTCTGGAAGCCGGCGAAGATGAGCTGGCCCAGCCCGCCCCGGCCGACCACCACCCCGACGGTCACCAGCGCCACGGTCGACACGGTGGCCAGCCGCAGGCCGGTGAGGATGCCGGGCAGCGCCAGCGGCAGCTCGATCCGCAGCAGCCGGCCCCACCGGCCGTACCCCATCCCCTCCGCCGCCTCGCGGACCTCGGGGGGCACCTGGCTCAGCCCGGCGACGGCGTTGCGGACGATGACCAGCAGCGCGTACAGCACCACCACGCTGAGCACGGTCACCGCCCCGATCCCCAGGTAGGGCGCGAGGAACGCGAACAGGGCCAGCGAGGGGATCGTGTAGAGCACCCCGGTGAACGCGAGGATCGGGCCGGCGAGGGGGCGGAACCAGTGGGCCGCCACCGCGAGCGGCAGCGCCACCAGGGCGGCGATCAGCACGGCCCGGGCGGTCAGGGAGGCGTGGTCGCGCAGCGCGGCGACGATCGTGTCAGAGTTGTCCCGCACGTACTGCCAGGAGAACCACGGGTTACCCGGGTCGGCCCGGTAGCTCAGGCGGAAGGACATGCGTGGACGTTACCCCGAACACCCGGAGCGCCGCCGGACCAGAACCGGCCGAAGGCGACGCACCCGCGCCGACCACGGCGGCCGGAACCCCCGCGGCGGCCATCGCCCTGGAGGGCATCGGCAAGCGGTACCCGGACGGCACCGAGGCGGTCCGCGAGCTGACCCTGCGGGTGCCGGCGGGCGAGCTGGTGGTGCTGATCGGGCCGTCCGGCTGCGGCAAGTCGACGGTGCTGCGCATGATCAACAGGCTGATCGAGCCCACCGCCGGCCGGATCCTGCTCGGCGACGAGGACGTGACCCGGGTCGACCCGGTCGCGCTGCGCCGCCGGATCGGGTACGTCATCCAGAACGTGGGCCTGTTCCCCCACCAGACGGTCGTGGCCAACGTCGGCACCGTCCCCCGGCTGCTCGGCTGGCCCCGCGACCGGATCCGCCGGCGCAGCGAGGAGCTGCTGGAGCTGGTGGGGCTCGACCCGGGCCGGTTCGGCCGGCGCTATCCGCACGAGCTCTCCGGCGGGCAGCGGCAGCGGGTCGGGGTGGCCCGCGCGCTCGCCGCCGACCCGGTGGTGCTGCTGATGGACGAGCCGTTCTCGGCGGTCGACCCGATCGTGCGGACCCGGTTGCAGGAGGAGTTCCTGCGTCTCCAGGCCGAGGTGCGCAAGACCATCGTGCTGGTCACCCACGACCTCGACGAGGCGGTCCGGCTCGGCGACCGGATCGCCGTGCTCTCCCAGGGCGGCCGGCTGGAGCAGTACGACACCCCGGCGGCCCTGCTCGCCGCGCCCGCCTCCGAGTTCGTCCGGGACTTCGTCGGCGCGGACCGGGGCATCCGGGCGCTGGCGGTCACCCCGGTCACCCGGGAGGCGCTGGAGCCGGCCCCCGCCGACCCCGCCGGGCTGCCGCAGGTCGCGCTGGGCACCTCGGCGTACGACGCGCTCGCGGTGATGCTGACCTCCGGCGCGGACCGGGTGCTGGTGACCACCGACGGCGGGCCGGCCGGCGTGCTCACCCGGGAACGCGCGCTGGGCGCCGGCCGGGAGGGGGCCTGAGCCAGGCGGGGCGGCGGTCAGGCCCGGCCGCCGAGGCTCGCCGTGCCGATGATCCAGCCGGCGAGGAAGCCGTACCCGGCCCCGGCGCTGGCGGCCTGCAACGCGGCGAGCAGCGACGGGGCGGGCCCGAGCAGCGTGCCCAGCAGCCCGGCCAGGCCGGCGGCCAGGACGTACGCGCCCCAGCCGGAGAAGAACTGGCTCACCGACCCCGGCACCCGGGCCACCTGGGACGCGGGCAGCAGGTAGAGCAGGGCGGCCGCCAGCACCACCAGCAGGATGGCGCGCAGGTCGCCGGCGAGCGTCCCCTGCCCCGGGTCGCCGGAGCCGAACCGCCACGCCGGCCAGGCCAGCAGCCGCAGGAACCAGCCGCCGGCCGACCCGGGGTCGGTGCGGCCCTCCGCCCAGCCGACGTAGAGCGGGCTGCCGCAGACCGCGACGAGCAGCAGCACCGCGAGCGTGCCGGTGCCGGCCGCCGTCCCGTACCGGCCGAGGGAGCCCGACCGGCCGGTGCCGCCCGAGCGGTTGAAGGCAGCCAGGATGCGACCGGGCCCCGACGTGCCCCGGCGGGCAGACCTGCGAGTCACGGTGACCGCGTTCCGGTCAGTGCTTCATCAGGTAGTCGATGAACTTGGCCCGCAGCAGCGGCGCGGACTCCTCGTACCCGTGCCCGGTGAGCTCCCGCCACAGCGCCGCGGCCTCGTCGATGGTCGGGCCGACGGAGTTCGGCGCGCCGTCCAGCGCGGCGGCCTCGTCGGCGTTCGGCAGGTGGCGCAGCACCGACCAGAAGAACCCGACGTCACGCCGCTCCCGGGCCGTCGCGAACGCCCGCTCCCGCAGCTCCTCCGTGGAGAGCGCGTCCAACTCGTCGAACGTGTGCCCGCCGGTGCCTGTGGAAGGTGTCTCGGTCATGCCGCCGAGCCTAACCGGCGAGATCACCGGCGGCGCGCCGCCGCCCCCGACTCGTGCAGGTCAGCGGTCGCCGGTGTCCCAGCGCGACGGGCGGTCGTCCCAGCGCGACGCGTCCCAGGGGTCGGTGGGGGTGTCGTCGGTGCGGGTGGGCAGGGCCGGGGGCCAGTCGCCCACCGGCGCCGGCCGGGGCACCGACCAGCCGGAGCTGATCGTGCCGTCGCCCCGCGGGATCGGCTCCGGGTCCACACCCGCCGTCCGGGGCCGCCCGAACGTCTCGACCAGCCGGGTCACCACCAGGCCGACGCCGAGGGCCGCCCCGCCGACCGCCCACCGGCTCACGCTCCAGCCCTCGGTGTCCAGCCAGGCACGCAGGACGGCGACGATGCTGACGGCGAGCAGCGTGCCGAAGATCGCGCCGCGCCGGCCGTACGCGCTCGTGCCGCCGAGCAGCGCGATGCCGACGGCGAGCGTCGTCCAGCCCAGCCCCTCGGTGGGGACGACGGGCCCGTCGCCGTTGCTGGCGAGCAGGATGCCGGCGAGCGTGGCGAACACGGTGGAGAGGACGAAGGCGGACACGACGATGGTCGCCGCGACGCCGCCCCGGCGACGGGCCGGGTCGGCCACCGGGCGGTACCGGCCGACGAGGCGGCGCACCGGGCGGACGGCCCCGAACAGTCCGCCGAGGACGGCCACGGCGGCGAAGCCGGCGAAGAGGTAGAACGCGGTGTCCCGGGGGTCGTACCCGCCCTGCACCGGCACCGGCGCGGAGCGCTGTTGGATGTAGACCACCACGCCGGCCGCGCCGGCCAGGCTCGCCGCCCAGCCGGGCACGTGCAGCACCACCACGGCGAGCCCCACGGCCAGCCCGCCGATCGCGGCCACCGCCACGGCGTGCCCCACCGCGACCTCGATTCCCCGGTCGCCCTGCTCGGCGGCGTGCAGGGCGGCGGCGACCGCCACCGGACCGACCGCCAGGTTCACGGCGGAGGTGCGCAGGGTCAGCCCGGCGGCCAGCACGAGCAGTCCCAGCGCCACCACGTCGACCAGCAGCGACCGCAGCCCGTCGTCGCGCAGCGCGGCCGGATCCGCCCGCCACAGCAGCCAGGTCAGCACGGCGAGGGCGGCGGCCAGCAGCAGTTCCCAGACGACGTGTACGGCGACCCGGTCGCGGCCCGGCTCGCCGTGGGCCGGATCGTCGAAGACGTTCTCCAGCACCGACGCGGGCACGCCCGACGAGGGCTCCGCGGGGAGGTGCCGGCCCGGATCCTCGTGCCCCATGACGCGTGCCCTCCCCAGGTCACGGCCGCAGGGTCCGGCCCGGACGGACCGGGGCGGCCGTTGCTCTCCGGTCGCCAGGCACGGTACCTGCGCGCCGCTCCGGGCGTAACCCCCCGTGGTCAGCGCTGACCCGGGCCGCCCTCCCGCCGGTCGGCGTCCCGCTCGTCCTCGGGCCGCTCCGGCACCCGGCAGGACCGCTCCAGCCACAGCGCGGCGGCCACCAGGGCGAGCGCCGCGAGCAGGCCGGCACCGGCCGCCGGGCGGTCCTCGGCGGCGGCCCGGGTGGGCTCGACGAAGAGCCACCCAGTCAGCCCGGCGCACCAGCCGGCGAAGATCGCCCCGGCCAGGGCGGACGCCTTCGCCAGCACCACGAACCGGGCCACCAGCAGCGGATCGACCGGGTCGCGCCCCGGCCGCCGCTCGATCCGGCTGCGGGTGTTGACCGCCGCGTACGCCTCCAGCACCGCCAGCGCGGCCAGCGTCACCACCGGCAGCCAGGGCAGCCGCGGGAATCCGCCGTAGAGGGTGCTGATCAGCAGCCAGGCCGCCGCCGCGGCGGCCAGGCCGGCGACGACCAGGGTGGAGATCCGGGTGGGGCCCATCCTGGAGCGGTCGGGGTCCGACCCGCCCGGCGGTCGGGACTGCGCCTGGGTCATGCCGGCCGGCTCCACTGGCTCATGTCGACGACTCTAACGCCAGATCCGGCCGGGGGCTCAGTTCCAGGGCGTCGCCGGCCACCGGTTCGGCGTTGAGCAGGTCGGTCAGCCAGCCGTGCCCGGGCAGCCGCCCGTACGGCTGGATGTCGATCCACGGCCGGAGCACGAACGCCCGCAGGTGGGCCCGGGGGTGCGGGAGGGTCAGCTCCGGGTCGTCGCTGAGCACCGGCTCGCCGGCGTCGTCCCAGACGGCGACGACGTCGACGTCGAGGGTGCGCGGGCCGAAGCGGCGCGCCGGGTCGCGCTCGCGGCCGGCGCGCCGCTCGGCGGCCCGGGCCCGCGCCAGCCAGTCCGGCGGGGCCGCCGCCGGGTCCGCGACCAGCGCCACCGCGTTGAGGTACGCGGGCTGGTCCGCGTCGCCCCACGGCGGGGTCTCGTAGACGCCCGAGACCAGCAGCACCGCCTCGCCGAGGGAGTCCACCGCCGAGCGCAGGTGGGCCAACCGGTCGCCGAGGTTGCTGCCGAGGGAGAGCAGGGCGCGGGTCACCCGGCACCCCCGGCGGGCGCGGCAGGCGGCAGGCCGGTCCGCGCCCTGGACATGGTGACGGCGACGTCGGTGAAGGCGTGCGGCACGGGCGCCTCCGGCTTGTGCACGGTCACCGTCGCGCGGGTCACGCGGGAGTCGGCCAGGCAGATCGTGAGCAGCCGGTCGGCGAGCGTCTCGATCAGGTTCACCGGCTCGCCGGTCAGCACCGCGACCAGCCGGTCGGCCAGCTCCCCGTAGTGCACCGTGTCGGTCACCTCGTCGGAGCAGGCGGCGGGCGCGAGGTCGAGTTCGAGGACGGCGTCGACGACGAACTCCTGCCCCCGTTCCCGCTCGAAGTCGTAGACGCCGTGCCGGCCGTGCGCCCGCAGGCCCGTCAGCGTGATCCGGTCGGTCACCGTGCTCCCTCCGTCGGTCTTCCGACTCCTGCCGCCGCCGGCCCGCCCCGGCCGGCCGGCCGGCCACCCTCGCGGGCGGGCCCGAGGCGCGGGCTGCCGCTGGCCCGCCAGACCGCCAGGGCGTCGACGGTGCCGAGCACGTCGTGCACGCGTACCCCCCAGGCCCCGGCCGCGACCGCGAGCAGGCTGGTCGCGGCGGTGGCGGTCTCCCGGCCGGCGGTCGGCCGGGGGGTGCCGTCGGCGGCGGCGAGCAGCCGGCCCAGGTAGGACTTGCGGCTGGCCCCGAAGAGCAGCGGGAGGCCGAGCTCCAGCAGCTCGGGCAGGCGGGCGGTGAGCTGCCAGTTGTGCTCGGCGGTCTTGGCGAAGCCGAGGCCGGGGTCGATGACGATGCGGTCGGCGGCCACCCCGGCGGCCAGCGCCGCGTCGACCCGCCCGGCCAGCTCGGCCCGCACGTCGGTCACCACGTCGGTGTAGTGGGCCAGCCCGCTCATCCCGCGCGAGTGCCCGCGCCAGTGCATGAGCACCCAGGGGCAGCCGGCGTCGCGGACCACCCGGGCCATGTCCGGGTCGGCCAGGCCGCCGGAGACGTCGTTGACCACCGCCGCCCCGGCCGCGAGGGCGGCCTCGGCCACCCGGGCCCGGCTGGTGTCGATGCTGACCGCGACGCCGGCGGCGGCGAGCTCCCGGACCACCGGCAGCACCCGGGCGGCCTCGGTGGCGGCGTCCACCCGGTCCGCCCCCGGGCGGGTCGACTCGCCGCCGACGTCCACCAGGTGCGCGCCCTCCTCCCGGAGCCGCACCCCGTGTGCGACGGCGGCGTCGAGATCGGCGTATCGACCGCCGTCGGAGAAGGAGTCGGGCGTGACGTTGAGGACCCCCATCACCACCGGGGTCCGCGTCCGTACCAGATCGGTCACGACTGCACCGTACCGGTCGCGGCGGGGTGCCCGGGCGGCCCGGTGCGCCCCGCCGGCGGCACCCCTGACATGGCAATTAGAACGAGTGTACGATCGGTCGTCCGGGTCGTTCCGGGCCGACTCTTCGCGGCTTGTCGCAAAGGGGGGCGGCCCGTACCCTTTGGAATTGCCCAGCAGCGAGACGGCGAAGCCTGGAGGGAGGGCCGAAGCGGGAAAAATCCCCCCAAAGCTCACTACTCCGCGTGGTGGGTGACGAACGCAGGGTCGCCGACACTGCGCAGAGTGAGCACCATCCCGCCAAGCTTGACCACCGCACCGCCGCGGCTCCGCCGGCCGCACCAGGGAGGTTCCAGTGATCGCCATCGAGCTCATGGAGGCGACGTCGTCCGGCGTCACCCACGCGCTCCACACCCTGGCGTCGACTCCACTCGCCGAGCCGGCACCCAAGGGCATCGACACCAACGGCGTCGTCACGTTCTTCGCCAGCAAGATCGCGCCGATCCTGCTGGCCGTGCTCGGCGTCATCTTCATCGGCCGGGCCAGCCGCGGCGAGATCTCCAAGGTCCTGACCAGCTCCGCCATCGCGATCGTCGGGCTGGCCTTCATCGCCGGAGCGGCCACACTCTTCTTCGTCGGTGATTACCTGATCGACCTGATCTTCGAATAGGCGCGGGCAGATGCGGCTGCGCACCGACGACGACATCTACCGGGCCCGCCTGGTCTACCTCGGGCCACCCGGCTACACCCTGCCCGTCCACCTGCCGTACGCCCAGTACGGCGTGTTCATGCTGCTCGTACCCCTCTACATGTTCATCCACTGGCTGTTCACGTTGCAGGTCGAGCTCTTTCCCGCCTGGGAGATCGCGCTCGCCATCGTGAGCACCTCGTTCATCTTCCGGTACGTCGACCCCGACCGGCCCGCGCGCATGGTGATCCGCACCGCGCTGACCGACTGGCGGCGCACCCGGGAGTCGGCCGCCGAGCAGCGCGACCCGCGCCTGGTGGCGAGCCGGATCAGGATCCGGGAGGAACTGGCATGACCGGGCGTACGCCGATCGGGCCGAAGCAGCACGCGGATGAGGCGGTGGCATGAGTCGCTCTTCCACGCCGGGTTCCCCGGCAGGACGTCACGCGGCCACGCACGGTAACCGTGCGCGCTCGTTCGACTACCCTCCGGACGAGGATCTGGACGAGGTCGCCCTCGACCCCGCGCTGGCCACCACCCCCGGTCACGGGCGGGTCGGCGTCTTCCAGGCGCCCCGGCCCACGCCCGGGCGTCCCGCGCCGGCCGGCCCCGAGCCGAGCCCGCCGATGGTCGCCGACAGCGCCGACATCGACTCACCGTTCCTCGACCTCTTCGGCGGCGCCCACCCGGCGTCCCGGCCCGCGCTGCCCGCGCCGCCCCGGCCCACGCCCCGCGAGCACCCCCCGATCCCGCACCAGCCGCCGGCCGTGGCGGCCCCGCCCGCGCGGCCCGAGATCGCGCCGGCCCCCGCCGAACGGACCACCGTCGCGCCCACGCCGCACAGCCGGCCCCGGGTCCCCCAGCAGCACGTGGACCGGATCCCGGCGGCACGCCCCACGCCCACGCCCGACCCGCCGCCCCCGGTCGTGGCCGAGCCCCCCGCCGATCCCGACGACGAGACGTACGGCTGGCAGGACGCCGAGCCGCCCGTGCGCCGGGAGCCCGGGCGGTCCCCGCAGCGGGCGGCCGAGCCGGCGGCACGGCGGGAGGCCGCGCACGCCCCGCAGCGCGGCGGCACGCCGTCCCCGCAGCCGGGCGTCGTCCCGTCCCCGCAGCGCGGCCCCGAGGCCCCGCCCCGGGGCTGGGAGCCGGATCGACCGGCGCTCCCGGAGCCGGCGCAGTCCCCGGCCGGCCGCGAGATGACGCCGCCCCGGCAACGGACGGCCGAGCGGCGGGAGCGGGCCGCCAAGCCCGCGAAGCCCGCCCGGCCCGCGAAGCCGGCCAAGCCCGCCCGGCCCGCCAAGCCCCCGAAGATCAAGTTCGGGGACCGCGACCCGTCGGTCGAGCTGGCCATCACCGAGATCGCCGGCCACCTGACCTTCACCCCCAACACCGTCACGGCGTGGTACTGGCTGCCCGAGGTGCGCTGGGCGTTCCGGCCCGACGCCGAACGGGAGGCCCTGCTCGCCGCCATCTCGGAGCAGTACGCCGGCCTCGCCGGCTTCCGGCTGCACCTGCGCCGCACCACCCGCCCGTTCCCGGCCGACGAGTGGGCGCGCACCATCGACGCGCACACCACGTCCCCACTGCCCGACGTGCCGGGCACCGCCGGCTGGGGCGACCACCTCGTCGCCGCCCAGCAGCACCTGCTGTCCGTCAACCACGCCGAGGGGCAGACGTACCTCGGGGTGACCTTCGCCCGGCGCTCCCTCGGCGACTCGCTCACCGAACGGCTCCTGCGCACCTTCGGCCGCGGCGTCGCCGAGGGCGAACGCCGCAAGCTCGGCCGCACCGTCGAGCAGTTCGACGAGGTGCTGGGCGCATTCGGCATGCGTGGCCGGCGGGTCACGGCCCAGGAGCTGGAGTGGCTGCTCTACCGCTCGGTCGCGCTCTGCATGGCCCCGCCCGGCGCCCTCTCCCCCGTCACCAACGGCCGGTGGGAACGCGGCGACCTGCTCGCCCTCACCGAGCAGGTGGAGCGGTACCGCACCCCGTACGGGTCGACGGTCAAGCTGGTCAACCGGATGACCGGCGAGGAGCGGCACGTGGCCGTGCTCGCCGTCGGCCGGATGGAGCCGCTGGAGATCCCCGAGCGGCACGAGCCCTGGCTGCACTTCCACGAGCGCCTGCCCTGGCCGATGGAGATCTCCACCCGGGTCGACATCCTCGGCTCCGGCGACTCCTTCCGCAACCTCGAACACCGGCTGCGGATGATCCGCTCCCAACAGCTCGACTACGCCGAGCACGGCATCGACGCCCCGCCCGAGCTGGAGCGGCTGGCCAAGCGGGCCCTGGTGATCGGCGACGAGATGACCACCGGCCTACCGGTCGACTCCGCCCGGGCCCACGGCTGGCACCGCATCGCCGTCGGCGGCCGCACCCGGGAGGAGTGCCTGGAGCGGGCCCGCCGGCTCATCCAGCTCTACTCCCGGGAACTGCGCGTGTCGTTGCAGCACCCGAAGAACCAGGACTGGCTGGCCCGCGAGTTCATCCCCGGCGAGCCGATCGCCAACACCGGCTACGTCCGGCGGATGCCGGTCAACCTGCTCGCCGCCGCGCTGCCGCAGGCCGCGTCCACCGTCGGCGACCGGCGGGGCGACCTGATCGGGCGTACCGCCGGGACCTGCCGCCGACCGGTCTTCCTCGACCTGCACTTCCCGATGGAGGTGCGGGAGCGCTCCGGCCTCGCGGTCTTCGTCGCCGAGCCCGGCGGTGGCAAGTCGACCCTGCTCGGCGCGCTGGGCTACTTGGCCGCCCGGCGCGGCGTGCAGGTGACCCTGCTCGACCCGTCCGGCCCGCTGGCCCGGCTGTGCAGCATGCCCGAGCTGCGGCCGTACTCGCGGGTGCTCAACCTGACCGGCTCCGAGCAGGGGACGCTGGCGCCGTACGCGCTCATCCCGACGCCGCTGCGCAGCGAGTTCAGCACCGGCGCGGCCGGCGACCGGGAGTTCGAGATCGCCGTCTCCAACGCCCGTGCCGAGCGGCGCATGCTGGTGCAGGACATCTGCATGATGCTGGTGCCGCCGCAGGTGGCCCGGGAGGCGTCCACCGCGACCCTGTTCCGGCACGCGGTCCGGCAGGTGCCGGCCGAGGAGACGTCCACCCTGGACGACGTGGTCGCCTGCCTCGGTCAGCTCGACGACGACGCCGGCCGGGAGCTGGCGAACCTGCTGCTGGACACCGCCGAGATGCCGCTGGCCATGCTCTTCTTCGGCCGCCCGCCGGAGGGGCTGCTCGGCGCCGACGCGGCGCTGACCGTGATCACCATGGCCGGGCTGCGCCTGCCCGACCTCAAGATCGAACGCGAGTACTGGTCGGCCGAGGAGGCGCTCGCGCTGCCCATGCTGCACACCGCCCACCGGCTCGCGGTGCGCCGCTGCTACGGCGGCTCGATGTCCTCCAGGAAGCTGGTCGGGCTGGACGAGGCGCACTTCATGGAGGGCTGGCGCTCCGGCCGGTCGTTCCTCGTGCGCCTCGCCCGCGACTCCCGCAAATGGAACCTCGCCGCGCTGGTCGCCTCGCAGAACCCGAAGGACATCCTCGGGCTCGACGTGCAGAACCTCGTCTCCACCGTGTTCGTCGGCCGCATCGCCGAGGACACCGAGATCGCCTCCGAGGCACTGCGGCTGCTCCGCGTCCCCGTCAACGACGGGTACGAGGCGACACTGGCCTCGCTGTCCACAGCGGACGCCACCTCCGCCACCCGGCTCGGCTTCCGCGAGTTCGTCATGCGCGACGTCGACGGGCGGGTGCAGAAGGTCCGGGTGGACGTGTCGTACGTCGACGGGCTGCTGGACCACCTGGACACCACCCCCGCCGCGGTCGCCGCGGCAGCGGGCCAACTGCCGACCATCGCTGACCTGGAGGCGTGACATGGCGAGGGTCCGGGCCCGAATAGCGGCGTTCCTGCTCGCGCTCGGCGTACTCGCCGGCGCCACGGTCTCCTGGCCGGTCGTGGGCGGCGACGCCGCGTACGCCGCCCTGCCGACCGCGCAGGCGAAGGCGGACCTGTGCAGCACCCAGGAATGGCAGGCCGACTTCCGCGCCTGCGTCGACAAGCTGGGCGCGGTCAGCAAGGACCAGGTCGAATGCCGCAACGCCCCGGTCCCCTCCGCACCCGACTCCGGCCTCGCCGGCTGGTTCGCTTCCCGCCCCGACTCCGCCAAGCTGCCCGGGCCCAAGGGTCTCTACAGCGACTACGGATACGCCGGATACAGCTTTCCGACCTACGACCTGCCCGGCGGTTGCGCCTCCGCGGTGATCCATCCGGACTACAAGTTCACCACCACGGTGGCGAACGGCGAATTCATGATCGCCACCGCGATCATCGGCGGCTCGAACGCGCTGCGGGAGCGGGCCTGGGATCCCCGGTCGATGTGGGCCTGGGCCGACCCCCTGGTGGAGCAGGCCACCAAGGCCGTCTACCAGAAGGTGTTCAGCGTCTTCGGCATCATCACGCTCTGCGTGGTGGGGCTCTACCTGCTCTGGCGTTCCCGCCAGTCCGACATGAGCAACGCCATGACCACCGCCGGCTGGGCCCTGCTGGTGATGGTGGCGGTGACCGCCCTCGCCGCGTGGCCCGTGAAGTCCGCGAACATCGCCGACGGCACGCTCGTCACCACCCTCGGCGTGGTCCACGACGCCGTCGGGCCGGCGACCCGGGACACCCCACCTGAAAAGTGCGCCTTGCCCAACCCGGATGCCTGCATCGACAAGCGGCCTCCTGCCGTGCGGGCCAGTGATACCGCGACCGAGTCCATGCTCTACCGCAACTGGCTGCGCGGGGTGCTCGGGTCGGCCGACAGCGAGACCGCCAAGAAGTACGGGCCGGCGCTCTACGACGCCAAGTCGCTGTCCTGGGAGGAGACGGAAAAAATCCGGGCCAATCCGGCGACCCGGGACACGACCATCTCCGCCAAGCAGCAGCAGTGGGCCCGGGTCGCAGAGCAGATCAAGAACGAGGACCGGGAGGCGTACGAGTACCTCCAGGGCCTCCGGGACATGGACCGGGTTGGCTCGGGCTTCATCGCCGTGCTCGCCGCGCTGCTCTTCGCGATGTTCGACCTCACCGCGTCGCTGCTGGTGCTGCTGGGCTTCCTCATCTTCCGGTGGGCGGTGATCGCGGCGCCGATCCTGGGCACGATAGGGCTGATGCGCCCGGCGAGCGCCGGGCTGCGCCGGCTGGCCAACGCCGTCGTCGCCGCCGTGTTCAACATCGCCCTCTTCGGCACCGGGGCCGCCATCTACCTCTTCGCCGTGGATCTGATCATGAGCACGGCGACCCTGCCGGGCTGGCTCCAGGTGGTGCTCGTCTGGCTCTGCGGGGTGGTCGGCTGGCTGCTGCTACGGCCGTACCGGCGCATCACCCAGCTCGGCGGCAAGGACAGCAGCGAGGCCGTCAGCTCGGCCGGATCGTGGCACCGGCGGTTCTTCCGGGACATGCGCACCGCTGCCAGGCTCGACGTCGCCGAGCCCGGTGGCACGAACGAGCCGGCCCTGGCCCGCAAGCGCGGCGCGACGGCCGAGCGGACGACTCTCCGGCCCGAGGCCCGGCACGAGGACCCGAGCCACTCTACCGTCGGCACCGCGAACCCCGCCGAGCGGCAGCGGCCCGACGGACGGGAACGCCCTGACGAGGTCACCGTGCCGGAGCAGCGCAGCCCCGCACGGCCTCCCGCGCCCCGGCCACGACGCCGCCAGCCCTCGACCTGGACCGAGCCGGACGTGCCGGCGGAGAACCCGTCCTTCGTCATCTACCGGCCGGGGACCACCGAGCCGGCCACGCCCCGACCTTCCGCACCGCGGATCCGCACCGAAGCGCGGTGAGGGCCATGCGACGCGCGGTGGAGTTTCTCTTCGCTCGGGTGCTGCGGTCCCGCCTGGGCATCGCGCTGGCCATCGGGGTTCTCGTCTTCGGTGTGATCGGCGCCGCCCGGCTGGCGTCCGGTCCGGGGGATCCGGCGGCGGGGCTGAGCAACCGACCCAGCCAGCCGATCACCACCGTCGACCCGACCTCTGGCGACGACGGCCTACTCGGCGGCACCGCGCCCCCGACGCCGGTGACCCGCCCCGGCGCACCGACCCCCGAGCAGATCGCGGACCGATTCGTCGCCGCGTGGCTCGGTGGCCGCGGCAGCAACGCGGACGATTGGCACGAGGCGCTGCGTCCGCTCTCCACCCCGGAGCTCACCGAGCAACTCGCGGGTGCCGACCCGGCGGGTGTTCCGGCGGAGCGGACGACCGGCGAAGCGAGCCTCCGCCCCCGGACGGAACGCTTCGTCGAGGTGGTGGTGCCGCTCGACACCGGGCGGCTGCGCCTGGAACTGGTGGCCCCCGACGGGCAGTGGCTGGTCGACGCCGTGGACTGGGAGCGAGCATGAGCGAGCAGATGAGAGATGGCAGCAGCCCGCGGCGCAGGCTGCGGATCGGCGCGCTGGCCGTCGCACTGACCGCCACGCTCACGCTGCTCTGTTGCACCGGGGGGACGGCGGCGTTCTTCCTCACCGAACTGAGCGGCGGCAGTGACGACCTCTCCCCGGAGGCACAGTCCGCCTGCGGCTCGTCCCACCAGGTCAAGGTCTCCGGCAAGATGCCCCGCTTCGCGCAGTACGGCGAGAGCCAGATCCGCAACGCCGCGGTCATCATCAAGGTCGGCTCGGACATGAAGGTCCCGCCTCGCGGCTGGGTGATCGCCGTCGCGACCGCCATGCAGGAGTCCGGCCTACGGAACCTCCCCCACCTGGGCAGCCGCAACGACCACGACTCGGTGGGCCTGTTCCAGCAGCGCCCCAGCCAGGGCTGGGGGTCCCCCGAGCAGTTGCAGGACCCGTCCTACTCGTCCCGCAAATTCTACGAGAAGCTGGTAAAGGTCCCCGGCTGGGAGCAGCTCTCGCTGACCAGGGCCGCCCAGCGGGTGCAGGTGAGCGCCTTCCCTGACGCCTACGCGAAGCACGAGGACCTCGCCAGCAGGATCGTCGACGCGCTCGCCGGCGGTGCGGCACGCACGGTGCAGGTGGCTCAGCGCAGCATCTGCAACGCCGCCACCCGGGGCCAGATCGCCGCCTCGGGCTGGACGGCACCGATCCCGGGGGGTGTCGGCTCCGGATTCCGGACGGCCAGTCGCCCCCGGCACAACGGGGTGGACATCGCCGCGCCGAAGCGCACCCTGATCCGCGTGGCGGCGACCGGGCGGGTACTGGTCGCCAGGTGCGACCCGGCCAACAACGGCCAGCTGAGCTGTGATGTCGACGGCTATCCGGGCAAGGGTGGGTGTGGCTGGTTCGTCGACGTGCTGCACTCCGGCGGCTACGTGACCCGGTACTGCCACATGATCGTCAAGCCCCGGGTGGTCCCCGGCCAGATGGTCAAGGCCGGAGAGGTGATCGGTGAGGTCGGGAGCAGCGGAAACTCGTCCGGCCCGCACCTGCACTTCGAGGTCCACCTGGACGGCGACCGGTCCAGTCGTGGTGCGGTCAACCCGGTGCCGTTCATGCGGGACCGGGGCGCCCCCCTGAACGGCAAGGCGTAGGGCTCCGGTACGCATGACCGGGCCGCTTCCCGACCCCTTCGCCGACCAGCCTGACTGGGCGCCCCAGCCGCCCAGGCCGATCGAGATCGTGCCCGCGACCGGACGGGTCGAACTGCGGGGGCGGCGGGTGCTGGTCGGGCTGCCCGGTCTCGGCTGGCGCGGCGACCTGCGCGCCGACGAGCGCGTGGTGCAGAACAGCCGCACCTACGTGCCGGTCATTCCCGAGCAGGAGTGGTACCGCGCGGAGTCCGAGCAGGTCGAGGTCTTCGCCCCGCTGGTGCCGGTCGAGCGGGTGTGGGTGGAAACCCTGGGGAACCGGCTGAGCGTCCCTACGGTCGGGGTCTCCAGCGTCAACCTGGTCTCCCTGGACGCCCCGGCCCACCGGGCGCCGACTCCGGTCTTCGAGGCGGGTGCCGTCACGGGACGCCGGGTCGTGCACGTAGCTGACGCCGGTGAGCAGCGAGACCTCCGCGCAGTGACCGAGACCTACTCGGGGGCCGAGGGGGACATCTGCGTCCGGGTCACGCCTGAGCTGGAGTGGTACCGCTGGGCCTGGCGAGGTCAGCCGCCCACCACTCTGGAGGTCCCGGTCCATCTCCTCTGGATCGAGTAGTGAGGGAGTTCATGCCGCAACTGTCCCGCCACACACCCTCCACTCATCACCAGTCTTTCTGACCTCGAACTGCCACGGCTGGCGGTCGCTCTGCGAGACCCCGTTGACGTATGCAGATATAATTAAATCAACCTTGATGGCTGTTTTCCCCCCTTGATCAATAAGGTCCAGCCTGCCCCAACTTACAGAGATCGTGGTAGAGAAACGATCTTCGCGGACGATTAGATCGTCCCGAAGCCTGCGAAGCTCCTCTAGCTCAGGCGGCCTTGCTGAGCAGGTGAACTGGTCGGCCTTGATGTCGTTGCGGTCGACGAGGAACGCACGCAGGTAGTTGTCGACGACCACGTCCGGGGCACTGCGATCCGGTCTGGTGGCGCGGTCGTACAGCACGAATGCGGTGATTCCGCCGCCGACGAGCAGCAACCCGAGCACCCCGGCGACCACCGTGATGATGGTCCGCACCCGTCCTGGCCGGCGGGCCGGCGTCGGCGTCCCCGACGGGGGCACCAACTGCTCCGGCGGGGTCCGCTGCGCCGGTACGCGGGAGACCTGGGAACCGGCGGGGGGCTGCACTGATTCCACCCCTTGAGGCTATCGGCTGGACGCCTCGTACCCAATGCCCAGGATGCAGCGGATCGTGACAGGACGACCCCCAGCGGTGAGAATCCGACCGGTCACGGACATCTCCGGCGCACCCGCCGTGGCGCATCCCTGAGGACGGGCGGGACCTGGGATACCGTCACTGCTCGGGGAGGGGTTCCCAACCTCGGGACGAGGGGGTGGACGCGGTGTTCGGTCCGAGGACACGCACCAACCGCGCCGCTGCCCTGCACCGCAGGGCGGAGGCGACGGCCGCTGCGGCGGCCGCCGTCCTCGACGAGATCCGGCCCGCACCGGCGGACCAGCGCCGGCAGTACGAGTTGGCGGACCGGCTGCGGTCCACGGCGGCTGTGCTCGCGCCGGGCTGGGCGGGGGCGTCACTGGAGACGCTCACCGTGGCGGTCCCGTCGGGCGAGGGCCCGCCGCCGTTCGTCCGGGTGGGCATGGCCGCTCCGCTGGACGACGCGCGCTTCCCGGCCCTCGTGCCGCTGCTCGGCACCGGGCACCTGACGATCGACGGCGACGCCCGGGATCCCCGGGTGGCGGGGCTGCTTCGGGCCGTGCTGCTGCGCCTGCTGGCGGCGACGCCGGCCGGTTGCCTGCTGGTCCGCGCCGTCGACGGGACCGGCACCGGAAAAGTCAGCACCACCACCGCCGGAGCGCGAACGGATCCGGCGACCGGCGCAGGGCCGGATGCCGTCGCCGACGCACGCACGGGCGTGACCACCGGCGAACGCGCGGACACGACCACGACCACCGACACCGGCAGCACCGGCACCGGGCTGGCCGCGCCGCCGGACGGCACGTTCGCCCCGTTCGCCGTGCTCGCGGACGCCGGCCTGCTGCCCCCGCCGGCCACGGACGTCGTCGGGCTGCGGGCCGTGCTCACCGAGGCGGAGCAGTGGGTGTCGCCGAGCAGTGGCCGACCGCGCCGGCACGACCGTACGCTGCTGGTGGTCGTGGCCGCCTGGCCGGAGGCGACGGATCCGGCCGATCTGGATCGGATCGAGGCGCTGGCGGCGCGGGGTCGGGCTGCCGGCCTGCACCTGGTCGTGGCCGGCTGGCCACCGGCCGGCCCGTACGCGACCCGCGCGCCCCTGCCGCAGGCCACCCCGCTGGCCATGCGCAACGCGTACGCGCTGCTGGGTGACCCGCCGGGCAGTTCCCTGGCGGGGCCGGGGGCGGAGCCACCGGGTGGGCTGAACTCCCCCGTCTTCGTCGACGACGATCCGCCGGCTGCCCTGGTCGACGCCGTGTGCCGGCGGCTTGCCGCAGAGATCGAGGCCGGTTCCCGGCTCAGCCTGGCCGACCTGCTGCCCGATCCGGCCGTCCCACTGTGGACGGCGGGCTCCGTGGAGGGCGCCTCCACCACGGTCGGGGACGCGGGTGGCCGTCCGGTCACCGTGGGGTTCACCGAGCTGACCCCGCACTGGCTGGTCAGCGGACGGTCCGGGGCGGATCGCGCCGCCTTCCTCAGCAACGTGCTGCTCGGCCTCTCCGCCCGGTACGGCCCGGACGAGCTGGCTCTGCACCTGGCCGACCTGGGCGACGGCGAGTCGTTCGCGGAGTTCCTGCAGACCGAGCGGGACCGGTCCTGGGTGCCCCAGGTGCGTTCGGCGGGGCTGGCCGCCGACCGGGAGTACGTGCTGGGCCTCCTCGACGAGCTGGCGGCGGAAACCCGTCGCCGGGAGGAGGCCGGCCAGCGCGCCGGTGGGCAGCGGTTCGCCGGCCTGCGTGAGCACCAGGCCCTGCCCCGGGTGGTCTGTGTGATCGACAACTTCCCGCTCCTGCTGGCCGAGCAGGATCGGCTGGCCACTGACGCGGTCGCCCGCCTGGACGCCCTGGCCCGGTCCGGTCGGGCGTACGGGGTGCATCTGGTCCTGGCCGGGGAGGGTGATCTGGGGATCGCCGGTGGGCCGACGACCCGCGACTCGTTGCCCGGGCAGTTCCCGGTGCGGGTGGCGTTGGCCGGTGGGGGCCCGGTGCTGGAGCCGAGCAACGACGCCGCAGCGGGGCTGCCGGTGGGCAGCGCGGTGGTGAACACGGCGGGCGGCCTCGGCGGTCCCCGGGGGGCCACCCGGGGGCACGAGCGGATGGTCCGCTTCCCCGACCCGCACGAGGCCCCGGAGACGATCGGGGAGCTGCGGCGCAGGCTCTGGGCGGCCCGTCCGGAGCGGTCGGCTCCGCCGGTGGTCTTCGCCGGTTGGGCGCGCCCGTCGTTGCGTAACGATCCGCACTACCGGGCGGCCTTCGCCGGGCGGGCGCGGGGGCCGGTGGCCCTGCTGGGCCGGGCGGTGGATCCGTCCCGGTCGACGGTCACGGTGCCGCTCGGCGCGGGTGCCGGCCGTAACCTGGCCGTCCTCGGCCCGGGGGCGGAGGCGGTCGCCCTGTTGGCCACTGCGGCACGGAGCGTCGCGGCGCACCACGCGCCGGGCACGGGACGGTTCGTGGTGGCGTCACTCGCCGCCGAGGCGACGCCGGTGGCCGATGCCCTGGCGGCGGACCTCGCCGGCCAGCACCGGGTGGAACGTGTCGACCTGCCGGGCCTGCTCGCCGCCGTCGACGCCGAGGAGCCCGGCTACCTGGTGGTCTTCGGGTTGGACGGGACCGCCCCGCACGACCGGCGGGCAACCGGGGCCGCCTTACGCGAGCGACAGGCAGCCGGGGTTGCCCCGGACGAGCGACAGGCGGACGGGCCCGCGCCGCACGAGCGACCGACGGGCCGGCTCGCCGGCCACGAGCGGCCGGCGAGCGGCCCCGTGCCGCCCGATCTGCTGGCGGACAGGCTGCGGACCCTGCTGCGGGACGGCCCGCCGGCCGGCCGGCACCTGCTCGGCTGGTGGCGCACGGTGCCGCCGTTCACGGCGGTGGCGCGGGCCGAGGACGACCTCGACAAGCTGGCCGCCGTGGTCGCGGTGGACGTGCCGGGGGCCCAGCTCACGGCGCTGTTCGGGCATCCGGTGCAGTGGCGTCCCCGGCCGGGCCGGGCGATGCTCTGGGACGGCCCGGACGAGCGGGGTGTCCTGCTGGTGCCGTTCACCGGCCCGGGCGACGACGCGCCACGGCCCACCGGCACCGTGGCGGAAGCCGGCACCATGACGGAAGCCGGCAGCGCGCCGGGAACCGGCACCGCCCCGCAAGCCCACGCCACGACGCGAGGCGACACCACCACGGGGGCCGGGGCGGGCCCGGGAACCGCGGCCGAGGCCGCGACGCGGGCCGCCGGTGCCGAGGCAGGGACCGACGAGGGGGAGGGCGGATGAGCCGGGAGCCGACCACCTTCGTCGCCGCACCGCCGGCTGCGGGACCGGTCCGTCAGCGGGCCGGCGTCGACCCGGTGCCCGCCGTCGACAGCGCCGCGGCCTGGACGGAGTACGTCGCCGCCGCCCGCCAGCTCGACGGGGTGCGCCGGGGCGCGGCGACCGCCGCGACGGAGCAGGCCCGGGCGGTGCAGGCCGCCCGCGAGGAGCTGACCGGGGTACGCGAGCGGCTGGCGCCGCAGCAGTCCCGGCTGCGCGAGTTGGGCGTACCCCCGATCGTGCTGGCGCCGTCGCCGCCGGAGCTGAGCGAGGCGGCCCGGGAGATGGTCGCCGGGCCGACGGCGGTGTCGACGGCCCTGCGCGCGGCGCGGGGCTGGGCGGACGGGGCCGACGGCCTGTTGGCGGGGCGCGGCCGGTTCGGTCCGGGGGCCTGGCCGCCGCGGCTGCGAAACCTGCTGGTCTACGGGCCGCTCGCGCTGGTGGTTCCGCTGCTCCAGGTGGTGCTGTACGTGGCGACGGGTGCCGGCCCGGCGAGCGTGGTGGCCCTGGTGTGCGGGCTTCCGATGCCCGCGGCCGCCTTCGTCGCCGGCTGGATCGGCGTCGGCCGCCTCTTCGGCGGGCCGGCGGGGCCGGCGGCGGAACGGAACGGGAAGCGGGCCGGCGCGGCGGGGGTGCCGGCCGACGGCCCGGTGGACCGGACGCCCCGGTGGGGTGCCCTGGTATGTCTCGTCCCGGCTGTGCTGACCACCGCCGGGCTCGTGCTGGCGATGCTGGCCGGTTGAGCCGCCCGCCCGGCCGTGCCGGGCCGCGCGGCGGGACCGGGCGCGGAAAGCAGGAACGGCGACGCCGGGGCGACCGCGTGGTCGCCCCGGCGTCGTTGCGGGATTGGCCCCGCCGGTCAGCGGGGGATGATCAGGGACATCGCCTCGGCGCGGGACTTGGCGTCGTGCTGGAGCACGCCGCGTACCGCGGAGGTGATGGTCTTCGCTCCGGACTTCTGGATGCCGCGCATGGCCATGCACATGTGCTCGCATTCGAGCACCACCACGACGCCGCGCGGGGCGAGGCTGCTCATCAGCAGGTCGGCGATCTGCGAGGTGAGCCGCTCCTGCACCTGGGGGCGGCGGGCGTAGACCTCGACGAGCCGGGCGAGCTTGGACAGGCCGGTGATCCGGCCGTCCGGCCCGGGGATGTAGCCGATGTGCGCGCTGCCCCGGAACGGGAGCAGGTGGTGCTCGCAGAGGCTCATCACGTCGATGTCCCGGACGAGCACCAGCTCCTCGTGGTTGGCCTCGAAGGTGGTGCTGAGCACCTGCGCCGGGTCGACCCGCAGGCCGGCGAAGAGCTCGGCGTACGCGCGGGCGACCCGGGCCGGGGTCTTCACGAGACCGTCGCGGTCGGGATCCTCGCCGACGGCGATGAGGATCTCGCGGACGGCCTTCTCGATGCGGGCCAGGTCGACGGACTCCTCGACCGGGCGACCGGTCAACTTGCCGTTGACCAGCCGCGCGGCGAGGTAGTCCAGACCGTCGGTGTCGGGCTCGGTCGACGAGGCACTCGGGATCGGTGCCTCGTGACCGGCCGTCGGTGCGGTGTTCAGTGCGTACCGTCCGAGTTGTTGGAGCCCGGCAGGCCGCCGCCGACGGAGGCTCCGTCGGCCTGGGCCTGCGCCTTGAGCGCCTCCTTCTCGGTCGGCGTGAGGACCGGGGGCTCGGTGGAGGGCTGGCGCTTGCCGAAGCCGTTGTAGGGGGCCATCGGCGGACGCTTCACCACGCGGGCGCAGATCCGGGCCATGTCGGCCGTGGAGAGGGTCTCCTTCTCGATCAGCTCCAGGACGATGTTGTCCAGGACGTCCCGGTATTCCACCAGGATCTCCCAGGCCTCGTCGTGGGCCAGCTCGATCAGCGCCCGCATCTCGTTGTCGATCTCGGCGGCCACCGCGTCGGAGTAGTCCCGCTCGTGGCCCATGTTGCGGCCGAGGAACGGCTCGTCGCCGCTGGTGCCGTACTTGATCGCACCGAGCTTGGAGCTCATGCCGTACTGGGTGATCATCGCGCGGGCCAGCCCGGTGGCCTTCTCGATGTCGTTGCCGGCGCCGGTGGTCGGCTCGTGGAAGACCAGTTCCTCGGCGGCCCGGCCGCCCAGCGCGTACGCCAGGGTGTCGACCATCTCGGCGCGGGTCTGGGTGTACTTGTCTTCGGTCGGCAGGACCAGCGTGTGACCCAGCGAGCGGCCGCGCGACAGGATCGTCACCTTGTGCACCGGGGCGGCGTGGGGCAGCGCCCAGGCGACCAGCGCGTGCCCACCCTCGTGGTACGCGGTGATCTTCTTCTCCTGGTCGCTCATCACCCGGGTGCGGCGCTGCGGGCCGGCGATGACCCGGTCGATCGACTCCTCCAGGGAGTCGTTGGTGATCGCCCGCTGGTCCTTGCGGGCGGTCAGCAGCGCGGCCTCGTTGATCACGTTGGCCAGGTCGGCGCCGCTGAAGCCCGGGGTGCGCCGGGCCACCGAGTCGAGGTCGACGTCGGGGGTGAACGGCTTGCCCTTGGCGTGCACCCGCAGGATGGCCTTGCGGCCCTCCATGTCGGGGGCGTCCACCGGGATCTGCCGGTCGAAGCGGCCGGGGCGCAGCAGCGCCGGGTCGAGGATGTCCGGCCGGTTGGTGGCGGCGATCAGGATGACCCCGCCCTTGGTGTCGAAGCCGTCCATCTCGACGAGGAGCTGGTTGAGGGTCTGCTCGCGCTCGTCGTGCCCGCCGCCCATGCCGGCACCGCGGTGGCGGCCGACGGCGTCGATCTCGTCGACGAAGACGATCGCCGGGGCGTTGGACTTGGCCTGCTCGAACAGGTCGCGGACGCGGCTCGCGCCGACACCCACGAACATCTCGACGAAGTCGGAGCCGGAGATCGAGTAGAACGGCACCCCCGCCTCGCCGGCGACGGCGCGGGCGAGCAGCGTCTTACCGGTGCCGGGCGGGCCGAAGAGCAGCACGCCCTTCGGGATCTTGGCGCCCAGGGCCTGGTATTTCGCCGGGTTCTGCAGGAAGTCCTTGATCTCGTGCAGCTCCTCGACGGCCTCCTCGGCGCCCGCGACGTCCGCGAAGGTCGTCTTCGGGGTGTCCTTGGTGATCATCTTCGCCTTGGACTTGCCGAAGTTGAGCACCCGGGAGCCGCCGCCCTGCATCTGCGACATGAAGAACAGCAGCAGGAGCACGAGCAGCGCGATGGGGAGCAGGTTGACCAGCAGGCTCACCCAGACGCTGTCGGACGACACCTTGGTGTCGGCCGGGCCGGTGATCCGGTTCGCCGCCTTGGCCGCGAGGACCTCGTTCCAGACCTCGTCACCGACCTCGTAGGGGAACTGGGCCTCGATCCGGTCGGTGGTGGTGTCACCGAACTTGGTCCTGCTCTCCAGGTCCAGCTGGAGCGTCTGCTCCTTGTCCTGGAAGACCGCTTTTTTGATCTTGGCGGTGTGCAGTTGGTCGAGCGCAACGGAAGTGTCCACGCGGTGGTAGCTGGGACCAGCGGTGAACAGCTGACTGAGCACAACGGCGCCGAGGATGACCAGGATGATCCAGACCACCGGTCGGCGGAAGAAACGCGTACGTTCCATGCTGTTGTCGAGCGCCGAGACGCCCGCATCCTCCTGATCGACGTCCTGACCGTCTGAATGGCTGTCGCCGCCGCGGCGGCGGCCGGAGCCGCCGTGCGGGCCGGCCTCGACCCCGGGACGCGTCACTGCCGCGTCACGGTCACTCGACGGTACACCGTGTGCGCGACATGTGGCCTTGCGAGGCCAGCAGTTACGCGTAAGGCGAACCGGGTTTCAGCCGGCGTGGCGTGGTTTCCCGCCCGGCCACCCGACCGCCCGGTCACGCGGGTCGGGGGGTCGGACGTGGAGGGTGCGTCCACACCACCGGCCTCTACCGTAGTCCGATCAGCTGAGAGCGCGCTGAACGTCCGCTTGACGGGCCCGCGCCCGCCGCCGCGGTCAGGCGCGGGCGTAGACCTCGGGCTTGAGCACGCCGACGTAGGGCAGCTCGCGGTAGCGCTCACCGAAGTCGAGGCCGTAGCCGACGACGAACTCGGTGGGGATGTCGAACCCGACGTACTTCACCGGCACCGGGACCTTGATCGCCTCCGGCTTGCGGAACAGGGCGACGACCTCGACGCTGGCCGCCGACCGGGACTCCAGGTAGCGCAGCAGCCAGGACAGGGTGAGGCCGGAGTCGACGATGTCCTCCACGACCACCACGTGCCGGCCGGCGATGTCCCGGTCCAGGTCCTTGAGGATGCGCACCACGCCGGAGGAGGTGGTGCCCTGGCCGTACGAGGAGATCGCCATGAAGTCCAACTCGACCGGGGGGCCGTGCCGGCCGAGCGCCCGGGCGAAGTCGGCCATGAACATGACCGCGCCCTTGAGCACGCAGACCAGCAGCAGCCCGTCGACGTCGGCGTGGTCCGCCGACACCTGCTTGGCCAGCTCTGCGGTCTTCTCGCGGATCTGCGCCTCGGAAATGATCACGTGGTCGATGTCGGCGTCGTACCAGGAGCCGTCAGCCATGGCTCCTAGCCTGCCGTACGCCGGATGCTCCCCGTCGGCGGGGCCGCCTCTTTCGGGGCGGCCCCGCCTGGCATTTCTCGCGCATACCAACAGCAATCAGGTCAGCAGGTGCGGGACCGCCACCGGCGGCCGCAGTCGGTGGGCTTCCAGTCCGCCGAGTCCCGGCTGTCGACGGTGAGACCGGCCGCCGGGGCGACGGCGAGGAGGAGCAGGAAGAGCAGGAGCAACAGGGATTCCATGGCGGCGCTCGCTTTCGCAGGATCTGGGATGCTTTCGCCGCCGGTGCGCACCGGACTTGACCCCAGTCTGCGCCCTCGCCGAACGGCGGGACAGTGGCAGGAATGCCACTGCACCTCGATTTCCTGCCACCGGTGCGGTTACCCTCGTCACATGCTCCGTTCCGTCGCCGTCGTCGTGATGGACCGGGTGGTCCCGTTCGAGCTGGGCGTGTTCGCCGAGGTGTTCGGCACCGACCGCACCGACGACGGCTTCCCCGGCTACCGGTTCGACGTCTGCGCCGCCGACGGCGCTCCGGCGCGCACCTCCTCCGGCTTCCTCGTCACCCCGGACGCGGACCTGACGCCCGTCGAGGACGCCGACCTCGTGGCGGTCCCCGGGCACGACGGCGCGGTCGCGCCGCCCGAGGTGCTGGCGGCGCTGCGCCGGGCCCACGCGCGCGGCGCGTACGTGCTCAGCGTCTGTTCCGGCGCGTTCGTGCTCGGCGCGGCCGGGCTGCTCGACGACCGGGAGTGCACGACCCACTGGCGCCACGTCGACGAGTTGCAGCGCCGCCACCCCCGGGCGAGGGTCCGCTGCGACTCGCTCTACGTGGCGGACGGCCGCCTGCTCACGGGCGCCGGCACGGCGGCGGGGATCGACGCCTGCCTGCACCTGGTACGCCACGAGCACGGCTCGGCCACCGCCACCCGGCTCGCCCGCCGGATGGTCGTCCCGCCGCACCGCGACGGCGGCCAGTCGCAGTACGTCGAGGCGCCCATCCCCAAGGCCCCCGAGGCGGCGACCCTGGAGCCGGTCCTGGCGTGGCTGATGGGTCACCTGGACCGGCCGGTCACCGTCGAGGAGCTCGCCGCGCACGCCGGCATGACGCCGCGCACCTTCGCCCGCCGGTTCCGCGCCGAGACCGGCACCACCCCGCACGACTGGCTGACCAACCAGCGGGTGCTGCTGGCCCGGCGGCTGCTGGAGGAGACCGGGCTGAGCGTGGAGAGCGTGGCCGGCCGCTCCGGGTTCGGCGACGCCGCGGCGCTGCGGCACCACTTCGCCCGGCGGGTCGGCACCACCCCGCACGCCTACCGCACCACCTTCCGCGACCGCGTCGCGCCCGCCCGGTCCGGGTGATCCACACCGGGTCGGCGACCTGGCGGGGTCACCGGCAACCGGAAGCCCCCAGGTCGCCGGCATCGTGTCGATCACCCGGACCGGGCGGGCCGGCCGGGATCACCCGGACCCGGCGGGGCAGCGGAGTGGCCGCAGCCGGCGCGACGTCGGTCAGCCGGGCGGCCCGGCCGCGGTCAACCGGCCCGCGCGGCGGCCCACCCGGAGACCGCCGGGCAGATGGACCTCGCCCTGGCCGTGCCAGTCGGTGACCAGGGCGTCGAGCGCCCCGACGTGCCGGTGCGACAGCGCGGCCGGCGACGCGCCCAGCTCCCGGGCCCAGGCATGCAGCACCCGGGTCCGCACGGCCGGGGCGAGCCCGGCCAGTGCCGCCACGGCCAGCCCGCCGCCGGGGGCCCGCACGCCGGCCGGGCCGTCGGTGGCGGACGAGGCCGCGGCGGGCGAGTCGGCGGAGAGTGCGGCGGCGGCCAGCTCGTCGAGGGCCGCCGCGTCGGCGGCCGCCAGGCGGGCGCTGCGGGCCAGGTTGTCCACCACCCCGGGTCCGAGCGCGCGGACCAGCGCGGGCAGCGCGTCGGCCCGGACCCGGGCCCGCGCGTACGACGGGTCGGCGTTGTGCGGGTCCTCCCACGGGCTGAGGCCGAGCGCGGCGCACGCCTTGCGGGTCTGCTCGCGGCTGATGTCGAGCAGGGGCCGCAGCAGCGGCACCCCGGCCAGGTCCCGCCGGGGCGGCATCCCGGCCAGCCCGCGCGGGCCGGCGCCCCGGGCCAGTGCCAGCAGCACCGTCTCGGCCTGGTCGTCGCGGGTGTGCCCGGTGAGCAGCGCCGCCGCCCCGTGCCGCCGGGCCGCCTCGGCGAGCGCCTGGTAACGCGCCTCGCGGGCCGCCGCCTCGGGGCCGCCGGGGCGGCCGGCGACGTCGACGCGTACCGCTTCGGCCGGCGCGAAGCCGGCCCCGGCGGCCCACGCCACGACGTCGGCGGCCCGCCGGTCGGAGCCGGCCTGGAGCGCGTGGTCGACGGTGACGAGGCCGACCGGGCGGCCCAGCCGGGGCGCGACGAACGCGGCGGCGGCGGCCAGGGCCAGCGAGTCGGCCCCGCCCGAGCAGGCGACGAGCACCGGCCCGGCCCCGGGCAGCCCCGTCAGCGCGCGGCGGACCGCGAGCCGGACGGCGGCGACCGCCGGGGCGAGCGCGGGCATCGGCGTACGGTCAGCCGGCGGTCGGGGTGGCTGCCGGCCCGTGCACCCGGGCGACCCACGCGTCGGGGTCGCCCAGCTCGTCGAGGCGGGGCAGGGTCAGCGGGGAGCCGAAGATCTTGTTGAAGCCGGCCATGCCGACGCGCTCGACGACCCCGTGGACGAACTTGCGGCCCTCGGCGTACTGGCGCATTTTGACCTCGACGCCGAGCAGCCGGCGGATCGCCTTCTCCAGCGGGTTGCCCGTCTCCCGCCGCCGGTTGAACGCGGCCCGGATCGACTCGACGCTGGGGATGACCTGCGGGCCGACGCCGTCCATGACGAACTCGGCGTGCCCCTCCAGCAGGGTCATCAGCGCGGTGAGCCGGTCGAGCACGGCCCGCTGGGCGGGGGTCTGCACGATGTCCAGCACGCTGGCCCGGCTCTGCGGGTCCTTCACCGCGTCGGAGAGGGTGGCGACGCCCCGGCGCAGCCGCTCCAGCAGGTGCTCGCCGCCCTGTGAGGCGTCGACGAACGCCTGCACCTCGCCGAGGAAGTAGGCGCGCATCCAGGGCACGGCCGTGAACTGGGTGCGGTGGGTGACCTCGTGCAGGCAGACCCAGAGCCGGAAGTCGCGCGGGTCGGCCCCGAGCTTCCGCTCCACCTCGACGATGTTCGGCGCGACGAGCAGCAGCTGGCCGGGGTCGCCGGAGAAGACCTCGTACTGGCCGAGGACCCGGCCGGACAGGTAGGCCAGGACGGTGCCGGCCTGCACGCCGGTGAGCCGGGAGCCGACCGCCTCGGTGAGCGGGCCCGGCGGCTTGTCGCCGGAGAGCCGGCTGACCAGCGGGGTGATCACCTCCCGCAGGCCGGCGATGTTGGTGGCCGCCCAGTCCCGGCGGTCGACCACCCGCACGGGCGGGTGGACCACCTGGGACCGCAGCCCGGTGTAGTCGGCCACGTGCCCGGCCGCCTCGTCGGTCAGCCGCCGCAGCTCGGAGACCACCTCGGTGGCCTCGGCGTACGACACCCGGGGCCCCGACTTGCCCAGGGCCCCCGCCGTCGCGGCGGCCAGATCCCAGTCCACGAACTGCGCCATGCACCCACCGTACCCGCGCCGGGACACCCCCACCTTTCGGGAATCCAAGGACATATCACCACGAAGTGATCAGCGGCAGCCGCAGCGCGCCAGGGCGGACGTGACGCGGTCGAGGGCGCGGCGGGTGTCGTCGAGGCTCCCGGCCGGGGCCCGGTCGGCGAGCACGGCGAAGGTGAGCAGCCGCCCGTCGGCCGTGGTGACCAAGCCGGCGATGGCGTGCACCCCGGTCAGCGTGCCGGTCTTGGCGCGGACCACCCCGGCCCCGGCCGTCGTGCCGTCCGACCGGTACCGCCCGTCCAGGGTGCCCGACCAGCCGGCCACCGGCAGGCCGCCGAAGATGCTGCCGAGCTCCGGGTGTGAGCCGTCGCCGGCGATGGCGATCAGGTCGGTCAGCAGGGACGGGCTGATCCGGTCGCTGCGGGACAGCCCGCTGGCGTCGGAGAGGGTGATCTCGTCGGCGGGCAGGCCCAGCTCGCCGAGGACGATGTCCATCGCCGCCGCGCCGCCGGCGAAGGACGCCGGCTGGTCCCGGGCCAGCGCCACCTGCCGGGCGAGCGCCTCGGCGATCACGTTGTCGCTGTCGGTGATCATCATGTCGACCAGCCGGATCATCGGCGGGGACTCGACCTTGCCCAGCTCGGTGCCGGGGGCCGGCGCCGTGCCGGCCGAGGCGTCACCGGAGGTCGGCGCGGCGCCCCGCTTGACCTGGGCGGCGGCGCCGGTGAGCCCCAGCAGCCGGGCGAAGGCGCGGCCGGCGGCCAGGTCCGGCTGCGGGCTGCGCTGCGCCCAGCCGTGGCTGGCCGCGAAGTTCTTCTTCGCCGCCACCGGGTCCACCCGCGCGCCGTCGGTCATCAACGCGCTGATCGCCGCGCCGAAGCCGCCGGTCGGGATGTCGGAGTCCCAGCCGGGCCCGTAGACCGGGCCGGGGAAGAGCGAGGAGTCGACGGTGACCCGGGTCGGCGCGGTGCCGCCGAGCGCCGTCCTGACCTGCTCGGCCAGGTCGTCGAGGCGGGCCGCGCCGGGGTAGAAGCCCTCGCCGTCGACGGCGAGGGTCGGGTCGCCGCCGCCGACGAGCACCACCTCTCCCGGGGCCGCGCCGGCCACCGCCCGGGTCGGCACGCGGTGGTCGGGGCCGCGGGCGGCCAGCACGGTCACCGCGGTCGCCAGCTTGGTCACCGAGGCGGGCACGGTGGCGTCGTCGCCGCCCCGCGAGTAGAGCGACCGGCCGGTCGTCACGTCGGCGACGGAGACGTTCACCCGGTCGCCCAGCTCCGGGGCGGCCAGCAGCGGCTCGATCGCGGCCTTCACCCCGTCGGCGGTGGGCTCCGGGGCGTGCGCGTCGGGGCCGGCGAGGACCGGGGTCGGGTCCGGCTCGACGACCTGGGCGTCGGCCCGGGAGGGCTCCCCGCCGTCGCCGAGCCAGCCGGCGACCGGGCCGGGCCGGACCACCGCCAGGCCCGCGCCGACCAGGGCGAACAGCAGCACCACGGCGAGCACGGCCAGCGGGAGGCGGCGTCGGCGGGCGGGCGGCGGGGCGTAAGCCGGCGGGGGGCCCGCCGGCGGGTCGGCGGGACCGCCGGGCGTGGGCGGGACCGACCCGGTGGCCGGGTCCGGCCCGTCGGGGGCCGCCGGCGCGGCGGAGACGGCGGGGGCGGCGGGGGTCGCGGCCAGCTCCGGGGCGCGGTCGCCGCCCGGGGGGCGCCACACCGGCTCGCCGGACGTCACGACCGGGGCGGTGGACTCCGGGTCGAAGTCGGTCACGGCCGGCTCCTGGGCCCGCGGGACGTGCGCCTCGGGGACCGGCACCCGTCCGGTCGCGCTCCCGGACCCCGGGCGCGGCTTCTTCCGCCCGTCAACCCCCTGCGGGCGGTAGTGTGAATCTTCCCTCCCCACGACCCCCTCCTCCCCGTGCGGAAAACAGCTTGGGTGACACTACTTCGGTCCGAACACTATGCGGCGGCCGGAGCGGGCGGGTGGGCATTCACCTGCGCGGAGAGCGCCGCCACTTGGTTCCGTCAGCCAGCGTGGGCAAACGAGGGAGCGTGGGAAATGGATTTCGACGTCACGGTTGAGATCCCCAAGGGTCACCGCAACAAGTACGAGGTGGACCACGCGACCGGCCGGATCAGGCTGGACCGCACCCTCTTCACGTCCACGCAGTATCCGGCGGACTACGGGTTCATCGAAGGCACCCTCGGCGAGGACGGCGACCCGCTGGACGCGCTGGTGCTGGTCCCCGAGCCGACGTTCCCGGGCTGCCTGATCCGCTGCCGCACCATCGGCATGTTCCGGATGACCGACGAGAAGGGCGGCGACGACAAGGTCCTCTGCGTGCCCTACGAGGACCCGCGCCAGGAGCACCTGCGCGACATCCACCACCTCGGCGAGTTCGACCGGCTGGAGATCCAGCACTTCTTCGAGGTGTACAAGGACCTGGAGCCCGGCAAGTCGGTCGAGGGCGCGACCTGGGTCGGTCGCGTCGAGGCGGAGGCCGAGATCCGCGCGTCGTACCGGCGGGCCAAGGAGGCCGAGGAGCGCGGCGAGACCATCCACTGACCCCACACCCACGCCGACGGGCCCGGGGGCCGCTCAGCCGAGCAGCCCCCGGGCCCGCTCGTACAGGTCGAGCACCGCGCAGGCCACCGGCACCACGGACACCACCAGCGCCGTGTCGACCAGGTCGGCCGCCCGGCCCAGGTACGGGGAGACGGGCCGCCGCGCGTACGTGGTGCCGGCCGCCACGGCGAGCAGGGCGACGGCCAGCCCGCCGACGGCCAGCGCCAGCCGGGCCGCCGGCCCGGAGCCCCCGGCGAGCACCCCGCCGAGCAGGGCGGCCCCGGCCAGCCCGGCGACGACCGGCGGCAACCGGTGGCGGACCGCCACGAACAGCCGTGAGCGCAGCAGCAGCACGGCGCAGACCACGGCGACCAGCAGCCGCCCGGCCCCGCCGCCCGCCGTCACCAGCACCACCGCCGCTCCGGCCACCAGCACGGCGTGCCCCAGCAGCATCCCGGTGAGCATCTCCTCGGTGCGGGCCACCGCCGCGTGCACCCGGGCCCGGTCCGGCAGGTCCCGGGCGGCGTCCGAGCCGGGGCCGCCGTCGCCGGGCAGGGTGATCGGCGGCAGCGGCATCTTGCCCAGCCGGATGGCCAGCAGCGGCAGCGCGCCGAGCGCGAAGACCAGGGCGCAGAGCAGCACCGCCGCGGCACCCCCGGCGGTCAGGGTCAGCCCGCCGACGGCGGCGAGCGCACCGCCCGCGCCGCCGGTCGCGCCGGCCACGAAGACCCGCACCCGGCTGGCCACCCCGAGCAGGCCGAGCACCGCCACCAGCAGCAACGCCACCGCGCCGGCCAGCAGCTCGGGGGCGCCCAGCCAGGGCAGCGGCGCGACCGGGCCGACCGGGTCGCCGGAGCTGACCGCGAGCGCGCCGGCGGCGAACGCGTACGGCAGGGCGTAGCCGCCGAGGGTCGCGCCGGTGGCCCCGTCGCCGTACGCGCGGGAGGCGACCGCCCCGGCGAGGGTGAGCAGCAGCGCCACCGCGACCGCGACGGGCCAGCCGGCGCCCGGCCCGGGGCCGGCGGCGAGGACGGCGAGCAGCCCCACGCCGAGCGGCACGGCCGCCCCGGCCAGGGCGGCGCACCGGGTGGCGGCCGGCGACCAGGCGGCGCCCCGGCGGCGGGCTCCGTCGACGATCGCCTCGACCACGTCGTCGTACTCCAGCTCGGGCCACTGCGCGCGGGCCGGCACCAGGTGCAGCACCTCGCCGTCGCGGACGCCCTGCGGCAGCAGCGCCTGGGCGGTGGCCAGGACCGCCCCGTCGGTGCGGCGCAGCACCCAGCCGCCGTGCCGTTCGCCGTCGTCGGCCAGCCCCTCGCCGGCGTGCCGGAGCACCTCGGGCAGCAGCTCGGCCAAGGGGACCTGCTCGGGCAGGGCGACGTCGACCCGGCGCTGGGGGGCGCTGATCGTGACCCGGGCCAACCCGACTGTCATCGGCGCATCTCCATATCGAGGGGGAACGGTGGCTGCGCGGACGACAGGACTTTACCTACGATGAGCCAGGCTCGGGTTACCGAGCGCTGTGGGGAGGCCGAGTGTCCACCGTCGTCATCAAGCGACCACCCCGGCGGCCGGCACCGGAGATCCCGGTCGGTGAGCTGCCCGTCGAGGCCCCGCCCGAGATCCCCGCCGTCACCGGCGGGCGCTGGCAGCAGGCGCTGATGGTGCTGCCCATGCTGGGCGGGTCGGTCGCGATGGCGATGATGTTCGGCCGGGGCGGCGGGGCGTACTCGTACGTCGTCGGCGGGATGTTCGGGCTCTCCTCGCTGGCCATGCTGGTCACCTCGTGGGGCAGCGCCGCCGGCACCCCGAAGAAGTCGGAGATGATGGCCGCCCGCCGGGAGTACCTGCGGCACCTGGGCGCGCTGCGCCGCCGGGTCCGGCAGACCGCCGAGCGGCAGCGGGCCGGGCTCTACTACCGCCACCCCGACCCGGGCCGGCTGTGGTCCACCGTCGACAGCCACCGGGTGTGGGAGCGGCGGCCCGGCGACCCGGACTTCGCGGTGGTGCGGGTGGGCGTCGGCCCGCAGACCCTGGCCACCCCGCTGGTCGGCCCGGTCACCCGCCCGCTGGAGGAGCTGGAGCCGATGACCGCCGGCGCGCTGCGGCGGTTCCTCGACGCGTACGCGGTGGTGCCCGACCTGCCGGTGGCCCTGTCGCTGCGCAGCTTCGCCCGGGTCTTCGTGCGCGGCGGGGCGCCCCGGGAGGGCGCGGAGGCGGGTGTCCGCCCCGGCACCGGGTCGCCCGACGCGCAGGCGCTGGCCCGGGCGCTGCTCACCCAGCTCGCGGTGTTCCACGCCCCCGACGAGCTGCTGATCGCCGTGTGCGCCGGCCCCGAACGGCGGGCGCTGTGGGAGTGGGTGAAGTGGCTGCCGCACGCCCACCACCCCACCCGCGTCGACGCCGTCGGCCCGGTCCGCCTGGTCACCAGCTCCGCCGTCGAGCTGGAGCGGCTCCTCGACGAGGTGCTGGCCAGCCGGTCCCGGTTCAGCCCGGCCGGCCCGGCGACCGACGGGCCGCACGTCGTGGTGGTGCTCGACGGCGGCGACCTCACCGGCGCGACCGACCTCGTCGGCGACGGCGGCATCGACGCGGTCACCGTCGTCGACCTGGACACCCCGCCGCCCCGGCTGCTCGACCGGTACGCCATCCTGCTCGACCTGCGCGACGGGCGGCTGCACTCGCACTCCGTCGAGGGGCACGCCGAGGTGGGCACCCCGGACCGGCTGCCGCCCGCCGACGCCGAGGCGGTCGCCCGCCGGCTCGCCCCGCTGCGGCTCGCCACCGCCGTACGCGGGCCGGACGCCCCGGTCAACGCCGAGCTGGGCCTGCCCGAGCTGCTCGGCATCGGCGACCCGGACGGCTTCACCGCCGAGCAGGGCTGGGCGCCCCGGTCGGCGCGGGACCGGCTGCGGGTGCCGATCGGGGTGGGCGCCGACGGCGGCGCGATCGAGCTGGACCTCAAGGAGTCCGCGCAGGACGGGATGGGCCCGCACGGGCTGCTGATCGGGGCCACCGGCTCCGGCAAGTCCGAGCTGCTGCGCACCCTGGTCCTCGGGCTGGCCGCGACGCACAGCTCCGAGCAGCTCAACTTCGTCCTGGTCGACTTCAAGGGCGGGGCCACGTTCGCCTCCTTCGACCGGCTCCCGCACACCGCCGCGGTGATCACCAACCTGGCCGACGCGCTGCCGCTGGTCGACCGGATGGTCGACGCGATCAACGGGGAGCTGATGCGCCGCCAGGAGCTGCTGCGCCGGGCCGGCAACTACGCCAGCCTGCGCGACTACGAGCGGGCGCGGGCGGCGGGCACGCCGCTGGCCCCGCTGCCGTCGCTGCTGCTGGTCTGCGACGAGTTCTCCGAGCTGCTGTCGGCCAAGCCCGACTTCATCGACCTGTTCGTGCAGATCGGCCGGCTGGGCCGGTCGCTGGGGGTGCACCTGCTGCTGGCCAGCCAGCGGCTGGAGGAGGGGCGGCTGCGCGGGCTGGACACCCACCTGTCGTACCGGATCGGGTTGCGGACCTTCTCGGCCCTGGAGTCCCGGACGGTGCTCGGGGTGCCGGACGCGCACGAGCTGCCCCGCTCACCGGGGCACGGCTACCTGCGCTTCGGCACCGAGCCGCTGATGCGCTTCAAGGCCGCGTACGTCTCGGGGCCGCTGCGGCGGCGGGTCGGCGCGACGGGGCCGGGCGGGGCCGGCGCGCCCCGCCTGCTGACCTTCACCACCCACGTGGTGCCGGTGCCGGAGCCGCCCACCCCGGCGCTGACGGCGACCGCCGAGGACAACGCCGGCCGGGACAGCCTGCTCGACGTGCTGGTGGGCCGGCTGGCCGGGCAGGGCCCGCCCGCACACCAGGTGTGGCTGCCGCCGCTGGACGCCGCGCCCACCCTCGACGAGCTCCTCGGCCCGGTCGGCGTCGACCCGGCGCGCGGGCTGACCTTCGCCAACCCGGAGCTGCACGGCGCGCTCCAGGTGCCGGTGGCGGTCGTCGACAAGCCGTTCGAGCAGCGGCGGGACCTGCTCTGGCTCACCCTCGGCGGGTCGGCGGGGCACGTCGGCGTGGTCGGCGGCCCGCAGAGCGGCAAGTCGAGCCTGCTGCGCACCCTGGTGTGCGCGCTGGCGTTGACCCACACGCCCGTCGAGGCGCAGGTCTACTGCCTGGACTTCGGCGGCGGCGGGCTGGCCGCGCTGCGCGACCTGCCGCACGTGGGCGGGGTGTCCGGCCGCACCGACCAGACCGCGGTGCGGCGCACCGTCGGCGAGCTGGTCACCGTGCTGGTGGACCGGGAGCGCCGCTTCGCCGAGCTGGGAGTGGAGTCGATGTCGGCGTACCGGCAGCGGCGGGCCGCCCTCGCCGCCGCCGGGCAGCCCGCCACCGACCCGTTCGGCGACGTGTTCCTGGTGGTGGACGGCTGGAACACGCTGCGCAGCGAGTACGACGACCTGGAGCCGCTGGTCACCGAGCTGGCCACCCGGGGCCTGTCCTACGGGGTGCACGTGGTGGCCACCGCGCTCCGCTGGACGGACTACCGCCCGGCGATCCGGGACCTGTTCGGCTCCCGGGTGGAGCTGCGCCTCGGCGACCCGTCGGACTCGCTGCTGGTGCGCCGGGCGGCGGCGGCCACCGTGCCCGACAAGACGCCCGGCCGGGGCATGACCGGGGAGAGCCTGCACTTCCTCACCGCCCTGCCCCGGCTGGCCGACGGCGACACGGCGACCCTGGTCAAGGCGGTCGCCGGGGCGTGGGACGGGCCGGCGGCACCCCCGGTCCGGCTGCTCCCGCCCGTGCTGCCGTACGCGGAGCTGGACCTGACCGCGACGACCGGGCTGGCGCTGCCGGTGGGGATCGCCGAGGCGGACCTGCGCCCGGTGGTGCTCGACTTCACCACCGAACCGCACCTGCTGGTCTTCGGCGACGCCGAGTGCGGCAAGTCGTCGTTCCTGCGGGCCCTCGCGGCGACCGTCGTCGGCCGGTTCACCCCGCAGCAGGCGCGGGTGATCCTGGTCGACTACCGCCGCAGCCTGCTCGGCGCGATCGAGACCGAGCACCGGATCGGCTACGGCACGGCCGCCGCCCGCACCACCGAGCTGATCGAGTCCGCCGCCGGGTACATGCAGCAGCGGCTGCCCGGGCCCGACGTCACCCCGGCGCAGCTGCGCCAGCGCTCGTGGTGGTCGGGGCCGGAGCTGTTCGTGCTGGTCGACGACTACGACCTGGTGGCCAGCGGGCCGGTCAACCCGCTGCGGGCCCTGGAGGAATACCTCCCGCAGGCCCGGGACATCGGCCTGCACCTGGTGCTGGCGCGCCGGGCCGGCGGCACCGGCCGGGGCTACGACCAGCTCCTCCAGCGGCTCAAGGAGCTGTCGACCCCGGGGCTGGTGATGGCCGGCAGCCCCGACGAGGGGCCGATCGTCGGGCAGGTCCGGCCCGGGCCGCTCCCGCCGGGGCGGGCCCGGCTGGTGACCCGGCGCGAGGGCGTACGGCTGGTGCAGCTGGCCCATCTTCCCCCACCGTAGGGGTCCGCCGGGCCGACGACCCGGTGATCCGGCGTCGGAATGGCGCGTGACGGGCGTGGGAACCGGTAATCTCCGAGCAGCATGTGTCCGCCGCGATGAATGGCTGGGAATGTGACTGGGGTTCGGCAGGGCAGGCCCGCGACCGCGCGACGGTTCGCCGGCCGCGCGCTGGTGGGCACCGCCGCGCTCACGGTGTCGCTCGTCGGCCCGGTTCCGCCGGCGGCCCTCGCCGCGCCGCCCCCCGCCGCGCTGCCCGGGTCCGCGTCGCTCGCCGCGCCGGTGTCGGCGGGTCCGTCCTGGCGGGTGTCCCCGGTCGACACGCCGGCCCGGGCCGACCAGGTCCGCGACGAGCAGTGGCAGCTCGACGAGCTGCGGGCGTCGACGGCGTGGCGCACCTCGACCGGGCGCGGGGTCGTCGTCGCCGTGATCGACTCCGGGGTGGACGGTTCCCACCCGGACCTGGCGGGCCAGGTGCTGCCGGGCATCGACCTGGTCGACGACGGCGACACCGACGGGCCGGACCCGGTCGGGCACGGCACGACGGTGGCGGGCCTGATCGCCGGGCGCAACGACGACCGGCGGGGCGCGGTGGGGCTCGCCCCCGACGCGAAGATCCTCCCGGTGCGGGTCCTCGACGACGAGAACCGCTACGACGACGCGCTGATCGTCGCCCGGGGCGTCCGGTGGGCCGTCGACAACGGCGCCCGGGTGATCAACCTGTCGCTCGGCGGCAGCGGCGACAGCCCGGCCCTGGCGGCGGCGCTGGACTACGCGTTCGCCCGCGACGTGGTGGTGGTCGCCTGCACCGGCAACGTCGCCGCCTCCGCCGACACCAACGTCTGGTATCCGGCGCGGGAGCCGGGCGTGATCGCCGTCGCCGGCCTGGAACGCGCCAGCGACAACCTGTGGTCGGGGTCGATCACCGGCCGCGCCACCGTCCTCACCGCCCCGGCGACCGGCCTGGTCGGGGCCCGGCCCGGCAGCGGCTACTGGCGGGTGCAGGGCACCAGCTTCGCGTCGCCGCTGGTGGCCGCGGCCGCCGCGCTGATCCGGGCCCGCTGGCCGCAGATGTCCGCCGGTGAGGTGGTCAACCGGCTGATCAGCACCGCCCGGGACATCGGGCCCACCGGCCGCGACGACCGCTTCGGGTACGGCCTGGTCGACCCGGTCGCCGCGCTCACCGCCGACGTGCCCCCGGTGGGGCACAACCCGCTCGACGACCAGTCCTCGCCCGGCGTGGTGGGCTTCGGCCCGGCGCCCGGCGCCACGCACGAGGCCCCGGTCGCGGGTGCCGGCGCGGACCCGCTCGGCTTCACCGCGCCCCGTCAGCACACCCGTTGGACGGCCCAGCCGGCCGGCGGCCGCGACGACGCCGACCCGCATCGGCTCTGGGCCGGCGTGGCCATCCTCGTCGCCCTGGTCGCCGGGGCCGCGCTGGTGGTCCACCGCCTGCGCCAGCGCAGCCGTTGACCTCATCCCGGCGGGGCGGCCCGGTTCCGTGCCCGGCCTGCCCGATTCCCGGCCCGGCCGGTCTGATCCGGCGTCCCGCTGGGTAGGGATGCCGGGCATGAGCACGTCCGGTCAGCGCACCCACGTCCCCGCGTCGCCGTCGTGGCGGGCCCGCCGGCTCGACCCCGACCGTTCGCTGGGGCTGCGGCTCACCCTCGCCGCGACCGCCGTCTTCCTGGTGCTGGTGCCGTTCGCCCTGCTCGCCCTGCTGGTGCTGGGCTCCTGGCCGCCGCTACACCGGCTGGACGCCGCGGTCGCGCACGACCTGCACGGCTACGCCGTCGACCACCCGGGCTGGGTGTGGTTCATGACCGTCTGGACGAACGTGTTCGGTCCCGGGCCGCTGCGGGTCGCCGTGCTCGGCGTGGTGGTCTGGTTGTTCGCCCGGCGCGCGCCGCGGCTGGCCTGGTGGGCGGTCACCACGATGGCGGTGGGCGGCCTGCTCGGCGCACTGCTCAAGCTGCTGGTCGGCCGGGACCGGCCCGAGCTGCTGGACCCGGTCGCCCGGGCCGCCGGATACTCGTTCCCCTCCGGGCACGCGCTGAACGCGGCCCTCGCCGCCGGGGTGCTGCTGCTGGTCTTCCTCCCGTACGCCCGGCGGCGGCCCGCCCGGCGGTGGGCGCTCTGGTCCGCCGCCGTCGTGGTGACGGTGCTGACCGGGGTGAGCCGGCTGGCGCTCGGGGTGCACTACACCAGCGACGTGGTCGCCGGCTGGCTGCTGGGCGCGGCGACGGTGGCCGCCACCACCGCCGCCTTCCGCACCTGGCGCACCCGGACCGGCCACCGGTCGGCTCGCCCCGCCACCACGGAGGGCGTCGAGCCGGAACTGGCCGACGGGGCGGAGCCGGCCGACGGGACGGAGCCGGCCGGCGGGGCCGAGCCCGCCGGCGGGGCCGAGCCCGCCGGCGGGGCCGAGCGCACCCGCCCGGCCCGGGGGCAGGCGTAGCGGGCGGTCCGCGCGGGTACTGGGCGGGCCATGTCCGAACTGGTGGGTCAGGCAGCCAAGCGGGTGCTGCTGCCGGTGGCCCTGCTGCTCTCCGTCATGGTGCTGCTCGGCGTCCTCGTCACCCGGGTCTTCGCGCACACCTGGCCGCTCACGGTGGAGGACGCGGTCAACCGCGAGCTGGCCGCCGACCGGACCGCCGGCTGGAACGACGTCTCGCTGGTGTTCAGCACGCTGGCCAGCACCCAGTTGATCGTGCTGGTCACCGCGATCGTGGCGGTGGTCCTGCGGCTGGTGCTGCACCGCTGGCGGGAGCCGCTGTTCCTGTGCGCGGCGGTCAGCGCCCAGGCGCTGGTGTTCCTGCTGACCACGATGGCCATCGACCGCCGCCGCCCGGCGGTCGAGCACATGGACGTCTCCCCACCGACGTCCAGCTTCCCGTCCGGGCACACGTCGGCCGCCGTGGCGCTCTACGCCGGCATCGCGGTGCTGCTGGCGCTGCGGGCGCGGAGCACCCCGGCGAAGGTCGCCTGGTGGGCGCTGCTCCTCCTGGTGCCGGTCGGCGTCGCCCTGACCCGCATGTACCGGGGCATGCACCACCCCAGCGACGTGCTGGCGTCGTTCCTCAACGGCGGCACGTGCGTGGTGATCATGGCCCGGGCGGTGCTGGACCGGGGGGTGCGGTGGAGCCGGGAGAAGCTGCCCACGGTCGGGCGGCCGGCCCAGGTCCCGACGGCCTGAGCCGAACGGTCGGCCCGGGTCCCGACGGCCTGAGCCGAACGGCCGGCCCGGCCGCCCGGGGCGGCAGCGCTCCTGCGGCTCAGGTGCACTCGCCGGTGCCGACCGGGCGGGTCCGCTCCGCGCCGGCCAGGGCGACCGGGCGGGCCTCGGCCGCCGTCACCGCGAAGCCGGTGTTCGGGTCGTCGGCCGCCGCCGCGAAGATCACCCCGAGCACCAGGCCGTTCGAGGAGAGCAGCGGCCCGCCCGAGTTGCCGCTGCGCACCAGCGCCCGGATCGTGTAGATCTCCCGGGTCACGTCGCCGGAGGAGTAGATGTCCGGGCCGGTGATCCGGTCGACGTCCCGGATCCGCGCCGACTGGGCGTTGTACGGCCCGTCGAGCGGGAAGCCCAGCACGATCGCGTCCGCCCCGCTGCCCGCGTTGCCGGCGGCGAACCGCAGGGACGGGCCGGGCAGCCCCGGCACCCGCAGCACGGCCAGGTCCCGGTCCGGGTCGTAGACGACGACCTCACCGTCGTACCGGTCGCCGTTCAGCTCGACCGCCACCGACCGGGTGCCCGCCACCACGTGCGCGTTGGTCATCACCCGGTCGTCGGCGTACACGAAGCCGGAGCCCTCGATGCGGCGCGCGCAGCTCGGCGCGGAGCCCAGCACCTTGACCACCGCACGCCGGCCGTCGGCCACCACCTGCGAGCCGGCGAGCGCCGGGTCGGGCGGCTCGACCTGCCGGGCCCGGGTGGGCGCGAGGTCGCCGAAGACGTCGGGGAAGCCGTTGGTGTCGACGGTGTCCCGCAGCGCGGTGGACAGTTCCTGCGCCTGGTCGGGCAGGACCCGGTCGACGACGGTAAGCAGCGCGCTGTTGCGCACCGAGGAGGCCAGCCACGGCAGCGAGGACGAGCCGAGCGGCACGGCCACCAGCCAGGCGACCAGCATGACGGCGAAGAGCGAGACGACCGCCCCGCCGATGTCGTCGGCCCGCTTGGCGATGTCGCTGGTGATGGTCTGGCGCAGGTGCGAGCCGAGCCAGCCGGCCAGCGCCTGCCCCACCACCGCCAGCCCGAAGACGGCGACGAGGGAGATCAACACCCGGGTGCCGCTGTCGGTGAACTGGCGGGCCAGCAGCGGGCCGACCTGTAGACCGATGAGCGCGCCCAGGAAGAACCCGGAGAACGACAGCACCCCGATGACGAAGCCCTGACGGTATCCGCTGATCGCGAACACGAGCATGAGCAGGAGCAGAACGAGATCCACGGCGGACACGCCCCAAGGGTACGGGCAGCGGGCCCGCCGGGTGCCCGCCGCTCGCGGAACGTGACGGTCCGGTCGGCGTCCGGCTGCCCCGTCGGGGTCAGGCCAGCGGCCCGGCCATCTCGTCGGCGGCGTCGGTGCCGGCGGAGGGCGCCGGGGCGGCCCCGGCCGGCGGCAGGTCGACGACCCGGTCGTCCGGCCAGGGGCGGGCCCACCCGCCCATCTCCAGCAGGGCGGCGAGCACCCCGGCCGTGAAGCCCCAGACCAGCATGCCGCGCACCGAGAAGGCCGGGCCGATCCAGCCGCTCGGGTGGCGTACCCGCAGCCGGTTCTCGGGGGCGACCAGCTCGGCGACCGGCAGCCGGGCGACGTGCGCGACCTCGGCCGGTTCCCGGGGGTGCACCGGGTGCGGCCGGTGCCACCAGCCGAGCACGGGGGTCACCACGAAGTCGCTGACCGGGATCCACAGCCGGGGCAGTTCGGCGAGGACGGTGACGCTGGCCGGGTCGAGGTCGACCTCCTCGTTGGCCTCACGCAGGGCGGTGGCGGCGGAGTCGGCGTCGCCCGGGTCGGCCGCCCCGCCGGGGAACGCCGGCTGCCCGGCGTGGTTGCGCAGGGTGGCGGCGCGTTGCAGGACCAGCACGTCCGGGCCCGCCCCGGGCTCCTCGCCGAGGAGCACGAGCACGGCGCTCTCCCGCCCGCCGCTGGCCGGGGTGACGATCCGGGTGAAGTCCTCGGCGCGGGCGGAGCCCAGCCGGGACAGCAGGGGGTGCATCCAGGGCGGCGGCGTACGGCTCACGCCGGCACCACCACGCCGAGGTGCTCGCGGACCAGCGCGGCGAGCCGGGCGTCGTCCAGCGCGCCGGAGGTGTCGACGTGCCGGATGCGGCCGTCCGCGCCGACGAGCACGGTCAGCGGGACGGCGTTGCGGTTGAGCGCCCGGCGCAGGCTCTCGCCCTGGTCGAACAGGACGGGGAAGCGCACGCCGAAGTCCTCGCCGATCGACTGGGCGGCGTCCCGGCTGTCGCGGGTGTTCACCCCGATCACCTGGAGCCTGCCGTCCGCGCGCTCGCTGAGCCGTTGGAACGCGGGCAGCTCCTTGCGGCAGGGTGGGCACCAGGACGCCCACAGGTTGACCACGGCGGGCCCGCGCACGTCCCGCAGGGCGACGGGGTCGCCGCCGGTGAAGCAGGGCAGGGTCAGCTCGGGCAGCTCCGCACCGCCGGCGCCGGCGGGGGTGGGCGCGGCCGAGGGGGGCGGCACGGTCAGGGTCGCGCAGGCGGCGAACGGCGACGGCCGGGTGTTCCGCCGGGGCTCCGTCGTCCTCTCCTCGGTCGGGGTCGCCGTGCAGGCGGCGGCGAGCAGCGCGAGCGGCAGGAGCAGGGCGGCCAGCGGACGCCGGGCCGTCAACCGGCGCGGGGCGGGCCGCGACGCCGGACGGGACGGCCGACGCCGGGCGGTGGGGCGGTGCGTCACGGCGCCTCCGCGGCGACCGCCTGCTGCGGCACCAGCTCCGGGTCGACGCCCGCCGCGACGGCCAGGTCCCGCGCCCGGGGACCCTTGAGCAGCTTCGCGGCCGGCGCGGGCTCCGTCGGCCCCGTCCCGTACGACGGGCAGAGCTTCACCAGCGTGCACGCGCCGCAGGCCGGCTTCTTGGCGTGGCAGACCCGCCGGCCGTGGAAGATGATCCGGTGCGACAGCATCGTCCAGTCGCGCTTCGGGAACATCGCGCCGATCGCGTGCTCGATCTTCACCGGGTCGGTCTCGGCGGTCAGCCGCCAGCGGTGCACCAGCCGCTGGAAGTGCGTGTCGACGGTGATGCCGGGGACGCCGAAGGCGTTGCCGAGGATGACGTTGGCGGTCTTGCGGCCCATTCCGGGCAGCGTCACCAGGTCGGCGAGCTTTCCGGGGACCTGCCCGTCGTACCGCTCGACGAGGGCCTGGCCCAGCCTGATCAGCGAGTTGGTCTTGTTGCGGTAGAAGCCGGTGGGCCGGATCAGCTCCTCCAGCTCGGCCCGGTCCGCCCCCGCGTAGTCGGCGGCCGTCGGGTAGCGGACGAACAGCTTCGGGGTGACCTCGTTGACCTTCTTGTCCGTGCACTGGGCGGACAGGATCGTGGCGACGGCCAGCTCCAGCGGATTGCTGTGGTCCAGCTCGCAGTGGGCGTCGGGGTGTGTCTGGGTGAGCACCCGGTGGATCTTCCGGGCGCGACGTGTGCGGCCGAGGTCGGTCTCGTTGGCTCCGGGGGGACTGGTGGTCACGACGGAAAGCCTACGTCGACCCGGTGACGGCGCGTCGAGCCACGCGGCCCGGCCGCGCCCGGCGACGGGTGGCCGGCCGCCGGCTCACGGCTCGGTGATCCGGCCCTCGTCGTCGAGGCGGGCGCCGCTCTTCGGGAAGTCGAGCCGGGTGAGCTCCCGGACCAGGCCGAGGCCCCGGTCGTCCGGGTCCATGGTCGGCTTGCCGATCGAGTTCATGTACGTCGAGGTGAACGACCCGCCGGCGAAGCTGCCGTCCGGCTTCAGCGACACCTTGAGCACGCCGCCCCAGCCGAGCCGGCCGTTGTTGCTCAGCGAGTTGCCGCCGCCGGCGAAGTTGCCGAGGCTGTAGGCGATCAGCCGGCCCTGGTAGAACTCCATGCCGCGCAGCACGTGCGGGCCGTGGCCGACGATCAGGTCCGCCCCCGCGTCGATCATGGCGTGGGAGAACTTGATCGGGTCGCCCCGGTTCTCGCCGAGGAACATCTCGGTGCCGGGGCGCACCCGGGTCTTGTCCGCGCCCTCGCCGCCCATGTGCACCTGCACGACGACGAGGTCGGCCATGGTGGCCGCCTTCTTGATCACCGCGCGGGCGGCGTCGATGTCGACCAGGCTGTTGGACCAGACGTACGACGAGAAGCCGGCGACGGCGACCTTGACGCCCTCGACCTCGACCACGGTGATCTGGTCGGGCGCCCCGGTGTGTTCCAGGTCGTACTTCTCCAGGGCGGCCTGGGTGTTGCGGTAGCCCTTCGGGCCGTAGTCGTAGCCGTGGTTGTTGGCCTGGTTGAGCAGCTCGAACCCGCCGTCGCGCAGGTGCGCGGCATACTCCGGCGGGGCGCGGAACTGGAAGCAGCGGGTCGAGTTGGCCCCGCACTTGCCGGTGCCGGTGTCGACCGTGAGCGGCTCCTCCAGGTTGCCCATCACCAGGTCGGCCGCGAGCGCCTTCTTGACCGAGTCGAAGAAGCCCTTGCCGCCGTTCGGTGGGAGCCGGTTCGGCGCGTTGCCCATGATGATGTCGCCGGTGGCCGAGAGCGACACGCTCTCGACCTTGCCCTCCGGGGCCTCGCCGGAGGGTGCCGGGGAGGCGGTGCCGGTCGCGTCGGCCCGGTTGCCGGGCTGCCAGGTGGGCGCGTCGGTCGTCTCGGCGCAGCCGGCGGCGAGCAGCGTGCCGAGCAGCACGCCGAGGGCGAGCGCGGCCCGGCGGCGCGGGCGGGCGGCCCCGGCGCGGGGCAGGCGGGGACGGGGGCCGGGGCGGGCGGGAGCGTACATCGCCCGCGACGCTACCGGGCGGGATACGCGGTGACGATGGCCGATCGGCCGAAAAATCAGGCCGTGCGCCGTTCGGACCAGGGGACCACGGTCCCCGCCCCGCCGGCGAGCACGGCGGCGTGCACCGCGCGGGCCAGCGGGGCGCCCCAGGCGGAGCGGGGCCCACCGTAGGCGGACGGCTCGCCGCCGGCCGGGCAGAGCACGGTGACGGCGTCGGTGGGGGTGCCGGTGGCCGCGAGCCCCAGCTCCCGGATCGCCTGCGCCTTCGCCTCGGTCGCGGTCGCCACCGCGTTGACCAGGGCCGCGTCGCCGAGCCGGGCGGGCACCTCGACCACGATGTTGACCGTGCCGACCCGGTGGGCGGGCACGCCGCGCCGGGCCGGGCCGGGGTCGGCGGCCTGGACGGGGTCGGCGGCCTGGACAGGGTCGACGGCCAGGTCGGGTGCGGCGGCCTGGACGGGGGTGCCCAGCCCGACGGTCGCCCAGACCCGCACCCCGGAGTCGGCGCGGGCGACCACCTCGGCGACGTCGACACCGGTCAGCAGGCCGACGCCGGGCCCGTCGAGGCCGAGCTGGTCGGCCAACTCGGCCAGGTGGTCGGCCGGGTCGTCCCGGTGGTACGACATGGGCACGGTCGCGTTGACCACCCAGTGCCGTACGCCGATCCCGCCGCCGAGTGGCGCGGAGCTGACGGTCAGCAACGGCCGGTCGGCGCGCCACACGAGCAGCGGGACGTCCCGGCCGTCCTCGCGGCGGCTGGTCAGGGTCGGCTCGGCAAGCACGCCGCCGACCCTACGTCCCGGGCGCGCCGAGGGGGACCAGGGGTTTCCCAGGGGTGCGGCTCTGATTACCGCTCACGTGCGCCTAGACTGGCCTCGCGCGAGGGATCAGCGGACGGCGGCCCGGCCGAGAAGACGGCACGCGCAGGCGGAGGTGCGCGATGGACGAGGTACTGGCTCGCAGCGGGATCTTCCAGGGAGTCGACCCGGAGGCTGCCGAGGCGCTCGCCAAGGAGATGGAGACGATCGAGGTCCGCAAGGGCGAGGTCGTGTTCAACGAAGGCGAGCCCGGCGACAGTCTCTACATCCTCCTGTCCGGCAAGATCAAGGTCGGTCGCCGGGCGGCCGACGGCCGGCAGAACCTGATCGCCGTGATGGGCCCGTCGGACATGGTCGGCGAGCTGTCGCTGTTCGACCCGGGCCCCCGCACCGCGACGGCCACGGCGGTGACCGACACCCGCCTCGTGCGCCTGCGCAAGCAGGCCCTGCGGCCGTGGCTCAACAACCGGCCCGAGATCGCCGAGCAGTTGCTGCGGGTGCTGGCCCGCCGGCTCCGCCGGACGAACGACTCGCTGGCCGACCTGATCTTCACCGACGTGCCGGGCCGGGTCGCGAAGAACCTGCTCCAGATGGCCGGGCGGTTCGGCACCCGCGACGGCGGCGTGCTGCGGGTGACCCACGACCTGACCCAGGAGGAGATCGCCCAGCTCGTCGGCGCCTCCCGGGAGACCGTCAACAAGGCGCTCGCCGACTTCGCCTCGCGCGGCTGGCTGCGGCTGGACGGCAAGAGCATCATCATCCTCGACCCGGAGCGCCTGGCCCGCCGCGCCCGCGTCTGAGTCGTCCCGTGCCCGCCCCGGCGGGCGTTCTGCCCGGCGGAGAATCCCTGGACGGGCAGGCGGGCCGGGGCGCACCGTGACGGGATGCTGGAACGGGTCGCTGTCCTCTCCGACGTCCACGGCGCGCTACCCCCGCTGGAGGCGGTGCTGGCCGAGCCGGACGTGGCCGCCGCCGACCTGATCGTGCTCACCGGCGACATCGCCGCCGGTCCCCAGCCCGTCGAGGTGCTGGACCTGCTCGCCGGGCTCGGCGACCGGGTCCTCTGGGTGGGCGGCAACGCCGACCGGGAACTGGTCGGGGCACGGGCCGGGCGGCCGTCCGCGATCGCGGTGTCGGACTGGGCCGCCGGGCAGCTCCGCGACGATCAGGTCGCCCGGTTGGCCGCGCTCCCGCTCACGGCGACCCTGCCGGTCGTCGGGCTGGGCGAGGTGCTGTTCTGCCACGCCACGCCCCGCGACGACGAGGAGGTCGTCCTCGTGGACTCCCGGCTGTCCCGCTGGGCCGAGGTCCTCGCCGACGTGCCGGCCGACGTCCGGACCGTGGTCTGCGGGCACACCCACATGCCGTACGCCCGGCTGGTCGACCGGCGTCTGGTGGTCAACGCGGGCAGCGTCGGCATGCCGTACGGCGGGCCGGGGGCGCACTGGGCGCTGCTCGGGCCGGGGGTGCAGCTGCGGCGTACCGCGTTCGACGTCGACGCGGCGTGCGCGCGGGTCGCGGCGGAGTCCGGCTTCCCCGACGCCGCCGGCTGGGCCGACGAATACCTCCGTTCCCGGCACAGCGACGCCGAGGCGCTGGCCGTCTTCGCCCCCCGCGACGGCCGCTGACCCGCTCCCGGGTTGGCACCCCTGCCGATTGCGCCCGGGACGGCATCCACGCGGCGGACTAGGGAGCTGAGTCGTCTGCGACATCGCCAGCTGCCCGGCGACCGGTGAGTCGTCGACGACATCAGCTCCCTAGCGGCACGGACGGCACCCGCTCCCCAGCGGGCGCGGACGACGTCAGCTCCCCGGCGGGCGCGGACGACGTCAGCTCCCCAGCGGCACGGACGGCACCCGCTCCCCAGCGGGCGCGGACGACGTCAGCTCCCCGGCGGGCACGGCTCCCCAGCGGGCGTGGACGGCACCCGCCACGAGCGCGTCCCGACCAGCGAACGCCACCCGGCACGCAAAAAAGTCAGTCTTGACTGTTTGTTTCGGCGGCGGCACGCTGACCGGGTGACCGCCGCACCGTCCCGCGTCCCGCAGCAGGAGCGCAGCCGCGCCACCCGGGCCCGGCTGCTGGAGGCGACCGTCGAGTGCCTGGTCGAGCACGGCTGGTCCGGCACGACCACCACGGTCGTGGCGGCCCGGGCCGGGGTGTCCCGGGGTGCGCAGCTGCACCACTACCCCACGAAGGCCGCCCTGGTCACCGCCGCCGTCGCGCACCTGGCCGAGCGCCGGGCCGACGAGCTGCGCACCGAGGCCGAGGCGCTGCCCGCCGGCCCGCAGCGGCTCGACCGGGTGATCGACCTGCTCGGCGCGGCGTTCACCGGCCCGCTCTTCGTCGCCGCCCTCGAACTCTGGGTCGCCGCCCGCACCGACGCCGAGCTGCGCGCCGCCCTGGTCCCCCTGGAACGGCAGGTCGGCCGGGAGATGCACCGGCTGACCGTGGCGCTGCTCGGCGTCGACGAGCGCCGCCCCGGCGTCCGCGAGGCCGTGCAGGCGACCCTCGACCTGCTGCGCGGGCTCGGGGTGGCCAACCTGCTCAGCGACGACTCGGCCCGCCGCACCGCCCTGCTCACCACCTGGAAACGCCAGCTCGCCACCCTGCTCACCCCCTGACCGGCCCGCCCCACCGGCCCACTGGAGGCACGATGGTCGACCTTACGAACCCGCGCAGCCGCCGCCTGAGCGCGCCGCTGCGGGTCGGCAACGCGTCCGGCTTCTACGGCGACCGGGCGACCGCGTGGCGGGAGATGCTCGACGGCGGCGACCTCGACGTGCTGACCGGCGACTACCTGGCCGAGCTGACCATGCTGATCCTCGGCCGGGACCGGCTGCGCGACCCCGCCCTGGGCTATGCGAAGACGTTCCTGCGTCAGCTCGAGGAGTGCCTCGGCACGGCGCTGGAGCGCGGGGTCCGGATCGTGACCAACGCCGGCGGGTTGCACCCCGCCGGGCTGGCCGCCGCGATCGGGTCGCTCGCCGACCGGCTCGGCCTCACCGCCCGCATCGGGTACGTCGAGGGCGACGCGCTGCCCCGCCCCGACGCGCTGACCGCGAACGCGTACCTGGGGGCGTTCGGGATCGCCGCGTGCCTCGACGCCGGGGCGGACGTCGTGGTGACCGGCCGGGTCACCGATGCTTCCCTGGCCGTCGGGCCGGCGATCGCCCGCTACGGCTGGGGGCGCGGCGACCTCGACGCGCTGGCCGGGGCGACCGTGGCCGGGCACCTCATCGAGTGCGGGGCGCAGGTCACCGGCGGCAACTTCAGCTTCTTCACCGAGCTGCCCGACGGCGGGCACCGCCCCGGCTTCCCGCTCGTCGAGATCCACCCGGACGGCTCCTCGGTCGTCACGAAGCACCCGGGCACGGGCGGCGCGGTCACCGTGGAGACGGTCACCGCCCAGCTGTTGTACGAGGTGGGCGGCCCCGACTACCTCGGCCCGGACGTGGTGACCCGGCTGGACACGGTCGAGCTGGCCGCCGACGGGCCCGACCGGGTGCGCGTCACCGGGGTCCGGGGCACGCCCCCGCCGCCCACCCTCAAGGTGGGGGTGAACAACCTCGGCGGGTTCCGCAACTCGATGACGTTCGTCCTGTGCGGGCTGGACATCCCGGCGAAGGCGGCCCTGGTCCGGGGCCAGCTGGAGGCGGCGGTCGGCCCGGCAGGGCTGGAGTTCGTGCTGGCCCGCACCGACCACCCGGACGCGGGCGACACGGAGGCGGCGAGCGCGCTGCTGCACGTACACCTGCGCGACGGCGACAAGGCGCGGGCCGGGCGGGCGTTCTCGGCCGCCGCCGTGGAGCTGGCGCTGGCCTCCTACCCGGGCTGCACGCTGACCACCCTGCCCGGCGACGCGACCCCGTACGGGGTGTTCACCGCCGACGCCGTGCCGCAGGACGCGGTGGAGCACGTGGCCGTCCTGCCGTCGGGCGAGCGGGTGCTGGTCGCACCCCCGCCGGTGACGTGTTTGCAGGGGCCCCCTGTACAACAGAATGCGTTAACAAGGGGCCCTTCCTTGCACCCGCAGCGCGCGGCGCAGCCGCGGCGGACGCGGCGGGGGGCGCTGGGCGAGGTGGTCGGGGCGCGCTCCGGCGACAAGGGCGGCGACGCGAACCTGGGCGTCTGGGCGCGTACCGACGCGACCTGGGCGTGGCTGCGCGGCTGGCTGACGGTCGAACGGCTGGCCGAGCTGCTGCCGGAGACCGCCCCGCTGACCGTCGAACGGCACGAGCTGCCGAACCTGCGCGCGGTGAACTTCGTGATCCGGGGGCTGCTCGGGCAGGGCGTGGCCGCGTCGACCCGGTTCGACCCGCAGGCGAAGGCGCTGGGCGAGCTGCTGCGCTCCCGCGTGGTCGACCTGCCGACGGAGGAGATGCAGCGGTGAGCACACTGGACAGCACGCTCGACCCGGCCGCGCCGGCCTTCCGGGCCAACCGGGAGGCCCTGCTGGAACGGCTCGCCGAGCTGGACGCGGCCCTCGATCAGGCTCGCGCGGGCGGCGGGGCGAAGTACGCGGCCCGCCACCACCAGCGCGGCAAGCTGCTGCCCCGGGAGCGGATCGAGCTGCTGCTCGACCCGGACAGCCCGTTCCTGGAGCTGTCGCCGGTCGCCGCGTACGGGACGGACTTCCCCGTCGGGGCCAGCGTGGTCACCGGGATCGGCGTGGTCGAGGGCGTGGAGTGCCTGGTCGTCGCCAACGATCCGACCGTGCGCGGCGGCGCGGTCAACCCGTGGTCGCTCGCGAAGACCCGGCGGGCCGGGGAGATCGCCCTGGCCAACCGGCTGCCGATGGTCAACCTGGTGGAGAGCGCCGGGGCGGACCTGCCCACCCAGGCGGAGATCTTCATCCCGGGCGGGCGGGTGTTCCGCGACCTGACCCGGCTCTCGGCCGAGGGCATCGGCACGGTCAGCGTAGTGTTCGGCAACGCCACGGCCGGCGGCGCGTACGTGCCCGGCATGTCCGACCACGTGATCATGATCCGGGACCGGTCGCAGGTCTACCTGGCCGGGCCGCCGCTGGTGAAGATGGCCACCGGCGAGGTCACCGACGACGAGTCCCTCGGCGGCGCGGCCATGCACGCCACCCGGTCGGGCCTGGCCGACTTCCTCGCCGAAGACGAGCGGGACGGCATCCGGCTGGCCCGGCAGTGCGTCCGCCGGCTCAACCGGCGCAAGCAGGGCCCGCCGCCGCGCACCGCGTTCCCCGCCCCGCCGAAGCACGACCCGGAGGAGCTGCTCGGCGTCGTCAGCGCCGACCTGAAGGTGCCGTTCGACCCGCGCGAGGTCCTCGCCCGGGTGCTCGACGGCAGCGAGTTCGACGAGTTCAAGCCCGCGTACGGGACGGCGCTGGTCACCGGGTGGGGCGAGCTGCACGGCTACCCGGTCGGGGTGCTCGCCAACGCCCGGGGCGTGCTGTTCAGCGAGGAGGCGCAGAAGGCGGCCCAGTTCATCCAGCTCGCCAATGCGGCCGACACCCCGCTGGTCTTCCTCCAGAACACCACCGGCTACATGGTCGGCACCTCCTACGAGCAGCGGGGCATCATCAAGCACGGCGCGCTGATGATCAACGCCGTGTCGAACTCGAAGGTGCCGCACCTGACGGTCAACCTGGGCGCGTCGTACGGGGCCGGCAACTACGGCATGTGCGGGCGGGCGTACGAGCCAAGGTTCCTGTTCACCTGGCCGAACGCGAAGTCGGCGGTGATGGGGCCGGCGCAGTTGGCCGGCGTGCTGTCGATCGTGGCCCGGCAGGCCGCCGCCGCCCGGGGGCAGGAGTTCGACAAGGACTCCGACGCCGCCATGCGGATGATGGTCGAGCAGCAGATCGAGTCCCAGTCGGGGGCGCTGTTCCTCTCGGGCCGGCTCTACGACGACGGGGTGATCGACCCCCGGGACACGCGTACCGTCCTCGGGCTCTGCCTGTCGGCGATCCACAGTGGACCGGTCAAGGGTGCCGACGGCTTCGGCGTCTTCCGGATGTAGGGGGCTGCTTTCATGATCACCCGACTGCTGGTGGCCAACCGGGGCGAGATCGCCCGGCGGGTCATCGCCACCTGCCGGGCGCTCGGCGTCGCCACGGTCGCCGTGCACTCCGACGCCGACGCCGACGCGCCGTTCGTCGCCGAGGCCGACCTGGCCGTACGCCTGCCGGGGAACGCGCCCGCCGAGACGTACCTGCGGATCGACCTCATCCTGGACGCGGCCCGCCGCACCGGCGCGGACGCCGTGCACCCCGGCTACGGCTTCCTCGCCGAGAACGCCGAGTTCGCGGCGGCGGTGACCGACGCGGGCCTGACCTGGGTGGGCCCGCCCGCGAAGGCGATCGCCGCGATGGGCGACAAGGTGGCGGCGAAGGCGCTGCTGGCCGACGCGGGCGTGCCGATGCTGCCCACCTGGACCGAGCCCGACGAGATCACCGACTTCCCGGTGCTGGTGAAGGCGTCCGCCGGGGGCGGCGGGCGCGGCATGCGCATCGTCGCCGACCCAGCCGCCCTCGCCGAGGCCGTCGCTTCGGCGCGGCGGGAGGCGGCGGCGGCGTTCGGCGACGGCACGGTCTTCGTCGAGCGGTACGTCGAGCGGGGCCGGCACGTCGAGGTGCAGGTCTTCGGCGACACCCACGGTGCGGTCGTGGCGCTGGGCGAGCGGGACTGCTCGATCCAGCGCCGGCACCAGAAGATCGTCGAGGAGGCCCCGGCGGTCCTGCCGGACGGGGTGCGGCAGCGGCTGCACGAGGCGGCCGTCGCCGCCGCCCGCGCGGTCGGGTACGTCGGCGCGGGCACGGTCGAGTTCCTGCTCGCCCCGGACGGGCGGTTCTTCTTCCTGGAGATGAACACCCGCCTCCAGGTGGAGCACCCGGTCACCGAGGCGGTCACCGGGCTGGACCTGGTGCGCCTGCAACTGCTGGTCGCCGAGGGGCAGCCGCTGCCGCTGGCGGCGACGCCGCAGCCCGACGGCCACGCCATCGAGGTGCGCCTGTGCGCCGAGGACCCGGCGCACGACCACCGGCCGGCGACGGGCGTCCTGCACCGGTTCGCGGTGCCGCAGGTGGCGGGCGAGTTCGCCCCGACGCGGGGGCTGCGCCTCGACTCGGGGGTGGCGGACGGCTCGACGGTCGGCGTGCACTACGACTCGATGCTGGCGAAGCTGGTCGCCTGGGCGCCGACCCGGGCGGAGGCGACCCGGCTGCTGGCCGGCGCGCTGGCCCGCGCCGAGCTGCACGGGGTGACCACCAACCGGGATCTGCTGGTCCGGGTGCTGCGCAGCCCCGCGTTCGCCGCGGCCGAGGTGGACACGGGCTTCCTCGACCGGCACCCCGACGTGTTCGCCCCGCTGCTGCCCGCCGACGAGCTGCCGCTGGCCGCCCTCGCCGCCGCGCTCGCCTCGGCCGCGGCGCGCCGGGCGGCGGCCCCGGTGCTCGCCGGGCTCCCCTCCGGCTGGCGCAACGTGCCATCGTTCCCGCAGTTCACCCGGTACGCGGGGCCGGACGGCGACGAGATCGAGGTCCGCTACCGACTGGACCGCACCGGCGCGCTCGCCGACCACTCTGTGTCCTCGGCTGTGACTCTTGTGCAGGCCGCCCCCGACCGCGTGGTCCTCGACGTCGACGGGGTGCGGCGCGCGTACGCCGTACACCGGGTGGGGTCGCAGGTCTTCGTGGACGGCCCGGACGGGGCGGCGAGCCTCACCGAGCTGCCGCGCTTCCCGCTGCCGACGGCGGAGCTGGCGGCCGGCTCGCTGCTCGCGCCGCTGCCCGGCGCGGTGGCCCGGGTGCACGTCGAGGTCGGTCAGCGGGTCGCCGCCGGTGACCTGCTGCTGACCCTGGAGGCGATGAAGCTCGAACACCCCGTGCTCGCCCCCGCCGACGGCGTGGTCGCCGAGCTGCCGGTGCCGGCCGGCGGCCAGGTCGACACCGGCGCCGTGCTGGCCGTCGTCACCACCCCCGAGGAGACAGCGTCATGAACTTCGACCTCACCGACGAGCAGGAGCAGCTCCGCGACGCCGTCCGGGCGCTGGGCCGCAAGTACGGTCACGGCTACTTCGTGGCGAAGGCGAAGTCCGGCGGGCACACCACCGAGCTGTGGGAGGAGGCCGCGCGGCTCGGCTACCTCGGCGTCAACATCCCCACGGAGTACGGCGGCGGGGGCGGCGGCATCACCGAGCTGGCCATCGTCTGCGAGGAACTGGCCGCCGCCGGCTGCCCGCTGCTGCTGCTCGTGGTCTCCCCCGCCATCGTCGCCACGATCGTCACCAGGCACGGCACCGAGGAGCAGCGCGAACGGTTCCTGCCCGCCATGGCCGACGGCACGCTGAAGGTGGTCTTCGCGATCACCGAGCCGGAGGCCGGGTCCAACTTCCACCGGCTCGGCACGGTGGCCCGCCGCGACGGCGACGACTGGCTGCTGACCGGCCGCAAGTGCTACATCTCGGGCGTCGACGAGGCACAGTACGTGCTGGTGGTGGCCCGCACCGAGGACGCGGCGACCGGCAAGCTCAAGCCGGCCCTGTTCCTCGTGCCGACCGACGCCCCCGGGCTGACCCGCTCCAAGCTGGACATGGAGATCGTCTCCCCGGAGAACCAGTTCATGCTCTACCTCGACGACGTGCGGCTGCCCGCCGACGCCCTGGTCGGCGGGTCCCTCGACGCCGGCCTGCCCGCCCTGTTCGCCGGACTCAACCCGGAGCGCATCACGGTCGCCGCGATGGGCATCGGCACCGGCCGGTACGCGATCGAACGCGCCAGCGAGTACATGGCCACCCGCAAGGTGTGGGGCGGCCGGAGCATCGGCACCCACCAGGGCGTGTCGCACCCGCTCGCGAACGCGGCCGTGCAGGTGGAACTGGCCCGCCTCATGATCTACAAGGCGGCCACCCTGTACGACGCGGGGCGCGACCTGGAGGCCGGCGTCTCCGGCAACATGGCCAAGTACGCCTCCGGCGAGGCCGCCGCGCTCGCGGTCGACACGGCGGTGCAGGCGCTGGGCGGCGCGGGCATGACCACGGAGTACGGCGTGGCAACGCTGCTGGGCGCGGTAAGAGCGGGAAGGATCGCCCCGGTAAGCCGGGAGATGATTCTCAACTTCGTGGCACAACACGTCCTGGGCCAGGACAAGTCGTACTAGCTATGGCCTGTGTCGGAGTGCGGGAGAGCTAGGACGAAGATCGTGCTCGATCCTGGAAAGAGTGGCCTCCGGCGGCGAGTATCACCACTCTTTCCCTGATCGAGCGTGGTCTTGTCCGCCCGCATCGGTGCCCCTCCGCCCAGCGGTCAGGCGGCTCAGGCCGTGAACGCGCCCGCCTTGATGGTCTTGAGGAAGGTGGCCCAGGGGGTGGGCGCGAAGTGCAGCACCGGGCCCTGCTGGTCCTTGCTGTCGCGCACCATGACGGCCTGGGAAAGCGTGGCGACCTCGACGCAGTTGCCGCCCCCATTGCTTCGCGTGCTCTTCTTCCAGGTGATCATGCTCATGCGTGTTCCTCCCCAATCGATGCGATGAGCTTGCGAGAAGCCGCTTCGGTCAGTGCCGACCTCTCCATGCCGACCCACACCTCCCCGTACGTCGCGACCTCGGCAGGCTTGTCGAGGTAGAGCGCGCCCGTGAGGCTGTCGGAGTAGACCAGTGAGGGCTCTTTCCCGCCTTCGAAGTCAAGGATCGTGAACGTTCCGCTGGTCATGTTGCCGCGATGCAGGCCCGCCGAGCAGGGCACCACCCGCACCGACACGTTGGGCTGCCGGCTGACCGTCACCAGGTGCTTCAGCTGCTCTGCGTCGACGCCGCGCCGCAGGACGGCTTCGTCAAGCAGCACGTCGAACTGTGGAGCACGGGGCGTGGTGCGGGTCAGAAGGGCCTGCCGACCGCGCCGCACAGCCACGCCACGCTGGATCTCTTCCCTGCTCATCTCCGGACGGGCCACCTCGTAGACGCGAGTGGCATAAGCCTCGGTCTGCAACAGACCTGGGATCAACTGGGCTTCAAAGGTGCGTAGACGGGTCGCAGCCGCTTCCAGTCCTACGTACAGTTCGAACCACTCCGGGATGGCGTCGCCGTAGGAGTGCCACCAGCCGCGCGCCTTCGTCTCCTTCGCGAGGCCCATCAGCGCCTCGGTGATTTCCGGTGACGCTCCGTAGAGGCGGCACATGGCCTCCACGTCCAGCGACCGCATCGACGTCGCGCCGGTCTCGATGCGCCACATCTTCGGCGTCGACCACTCCAGCGCGTCGGCCGCAGCCTTGACCGTCATGCGCGCTTCCTCGCGAAGCTGTCGCAGGTAACGCCCGAGCTGTCGCCTCGGGACCGTCGAGCCGGTATCCGTCGTCACTGGCTCTCCCTCTCCGCGACTACATGCCGGGCGACGCCTGCGCTCGACATGTAATCACCTCTCGACCACGGTGAGCAACGGAGCCTATCAGAATGAAAGCACCGCCATCGTTCATCCGAAACGTAATGTTGCTAATCGAGCCTCCATCCGGAAATCATGAGCACAGGATGTGGCGGTCGGATGACCGTGCGTGGCCCGGCCGCCACGTCCCCGCACCCGGAGGAGGCAGGGATGCGCAGACGCATCAGCTACGGCCAGTACCTCGCCGCCGTCGCGGCGACCCTCGCCCGCCGGCACCGGCCGGTCTGGTCCTGGATCAGATGGCGGTACGTCTGCAGGTGCGGCGACGAGCTGCCCTGCCGGCAGCGGCACAAGGTCCCCGTGAAGCGCTGCCACTGGCCGGGTGAACGCGGGTGAACGCGCCCGGCCCCGCCGCCCACACGCCAGAGCCCACCCTCCAGGCGGCCGGCGTGACCGAGTTCCGGGCGGGGATGGTGCTCCACGTGACCCGGGCGGCGAGCCCACAGTTCGTCCAGCCGATCTTCTTCCGGCTGATCAAGGTCCGCGAGGACTGGATCACCTACCACGGCTGGATCTGGCTGCACGGCTACCAGCTCGACGCCAGGGGCGAGGCCGTGGCGCAGCGCTCCATCTTCGTACAACCTGCGGGGTTGATCGTGCGGGCGACGCCCGTGCCAGCGACCCGCCCGGCGCGCCGCCCGACGCCGCCCCGACCGGCCGCCCGCGCGCGACAGGGCAAGAAATCGATAGATCGACAGGTATAGCATCCCTGGGCATCGCCGGTCCGTTGCCGCCCACCGGTTGCCGGACAGGCGCTGCCCCGCCTCACCAGGAGACCCCGGAGGAACGATGCACCTCAGGTTCGCCCGTACGGCAGCAGCCGTCGTCCTCGCGCTCGGTGCCGCCGTCGCGCCGGCCGCCGCCGCCAGCGCCCACCCCGACGGCGACTGGGTCAGCGTCTACCCGCCGATCCAGGGCTCCTCGACCTGGGACCGCTTCGGGCAATCCGGCCCCGCGTCCCACCACATCGTCTTCGGCAACTGGGGCTACAACAACGACTGGGCGGTGGACATCTACCGCAACCCCGGCGGCACCATCGTCTCCCCCTTCGGCTCCAAGACCGCGTCCGGCCACCCGGTCACCGTCACGGTCGTCACCGTCCGGCCGGGCTGCGCCACCGGCAACCTCGCCGACGGCGGCTACCGCATCGGGCTGGAGGCGCGGGACACCACGACCGGCCAGATCCTCGCCCGTGCGGACGTCATGCACGTCAACAACAAACCCGGCGGCATCGCCGTGGGCGCGACGGTGGGGCCGTGGACCAAGCTCGGCGAGACCGGCCGGTTCCGCTACTCCAGTTGCTACCAGGTCAACGGCGACAGCGGCGCCCACGTGCACCTTGAGGTGATCAACCAGCACCGGTACTCGTGCTACATCGCGCGCGGCGCGAACACCGGCCTCGGCGACGAGACCGTGATCGGCCGGGCCGGCGTCCACTACACGGGCCAGCGCCAGGCCTGCTGACCCGAGTTCCGCTCGCCATCTTGGTACGGGAGGGCCCCTCCGGGGGCGCTCTCGCACCAAGATCCGCCGGGCCTGCCGACGGGACGAGGCGGGTGGAACCTCGTGTTTGCTGAGATCGCGTGTTTGGCAGCACGGCAAACACGGCCTTGCAACAAACTCCGGAGTGGAGGTGAGAGCTGACGTCACCAGCCGCGGGTGCGCCACTCCTCCAGCGACGGCCGTTCCGCGCCCAGCGTGGCGTCCCGCCCATGACCCGGGTAGACCCTATTCCGCCATGATCGGAATGTAACCCGGTCAGCCGGATCCCGGGGGTGCGTCGTTGTGCATGATCGGCGTGTTCAGGTTGCCGATGCAGGCCCGTCACCGCCGGGTAGGAGCGGGACTGGCTGTCGACCACGACCCGCACGTTAACCCCCCGGTCGTACGCGGCCGACAGGTCGTTCGACACCCGCGTGAGCGTGAAGTGGTACATCGCCACCCGGATCATGGACCCGGAGGCGGCACCCTGGATCAGCCGCTGCACGTGCTCGACGATGGCGTACTGCTCACTGGCCACCGTCGGGTTGTTGAAGACCGCGCCGGAGGTCACGGCCGCGACCGCCGGCGTGGTCGGGGCCAGGAGCGCGGCGGCGGCGAGGCCGCCCGTGACGATCAACCCGATGGTGCGACGCAGAAGCATGAGGACTCCTCGGTGGCAGGGCGGCCGGCTACCCGGCCGTCGCGAACCGGAACGCCCAGCATGCCTACGCTGCGCGCATTCTCCACAACCCCCCGCGACCATTTTCGACACTGGCGACGGACCCCTCCATCACCGAGGCGTGACGCAGCGCAACCATCTCACCCGACGCCACCACCCCGGCGAACCCCTTTGCTCTGCACCCACATACGCAACGAATCACCCAGCGTAACCCGCCGCCACACCTCCCCGCATACCCGTCCGCAAGTACGACCAGCTCAGGGCAGGTGTTGCGGATAGGGGTGCAGAGCAAAGGGGACGGGAGGCGTCTGGCGAGGTCGAAGGGCCGCGACGAAGAGTCAGATCAACCGCGCAGCGGACCCGGGCCGCGCAGCTATCACGCACCGTGATCGGTGCCCGGCGAGTCCAGGGGTCCGCAGTGGCGTGGCCTCGGCCGGCATACTGGGGGCGTGCGGGACTACCGCGAGTTCGCGCAGGCGGTGGAACGGCTGTACGCCGCCTTCGCCCACCGCCCGCTGCCACCCGACATGACCGCCTGCGAGCACTGTGTCGACCCGGCCGACGTGGCGCTCTTCGCGCGTACGCCGCTGCGGGAGCTGACGCCGGACCAACTCGGCACGTACCTGATGAACCCGGGCACCTGGGGGGACGGGACGGAGCTGCCGCACCTGGTGCCCCGCCTGCTGGAGGCGTACGCCACCGGGGAGATGGAGCACTGGCTCTGGCCGGACGCCGTGACGCGCCGGGTCGGCGAGCAGTGGCTGGCGTGGCCGGCCGGGGAGCGGGACGCCGTCGAGCAGTTCGCCCGCGTCTGGTGGCGGCTGACCCTCGCCGCGTTCCCGTCCGTCACGCCCGCCTGGGACCTGCTGACGGCGGTCGCGGAGCTGGGGGTCGACGTCGGGCCCTACCTGGCCGGGTTCGCCGACGGGCCGGGCGACGGCCCGGCCCGGCACCTGGCCGAGGTCATCGGGAGCTGGTCGTCCGGCGGTTCCCTGCCCGACGGCGCGGAGGAGTCGATGCGACGTTGGCTGGCCGGACCGACGCCGGTCGACGTGCTGTGGACAGCCGTGGGCACCTCGGGCAGCCCGGAGGTCGTCGCCGAACTGACCGACGCCGCCGAGCACGTCCACCTGCTCCGGGGGAGACAGGTCAGCCGGTGACCCGGCAGGCGGCGTCGATGCGGTGCACCGGGCGGACCCGCCGCCCCAGCGCCTCCAGCAGCGAGTCCTCCACGTGGAAGTCGCGCACCCGCAGCCGGTGCCGGGGCAGCTCGCCCTCGCTCGGGCAGAGCACCTGCGCCGTCACCTGGTCGATCGGCACGTACCGGACGCCGCCGTGCTCCTGGAGCAGCACCATGCTCACGTCGTCCACGACGACGACGTGCCCGCGCACGTCCTCCGTGGTGTCGGGCGCGGTCTGCACGGTGGTGACGGTCAGCGGCAGCACCGGCGTGCTGATCACCGGCAGCGCCGCCCAGACCAGCATGGCCAGCACGGCGGCCTGGGTGATGGAGGCCAGCGGCCGGATCACCGCGCCGGGCAGCGGGCCGGCGATGGCGAGCGCGAGCACCGGCGGCACCACGAACAGCGCCACGACCAGCGTCTCGCCCTGCCGCCAGGCGTCGAGCAGGGTCGGCGCGAGCAGGAACAGCCAGCCGCCGAGCAGGGCCGCGACGATGAGCACCCGCGCCACGACCAGTTCGTGCAGCCGCTCGGGCCGGAGCTGGAACGCCGCGGCGAACGCGGGCAGCAGCAGCGGCAGGTAGAGGATCTGCCAGGTGGTCAGGGCGAGCAGGAAGCTGGTCAGCACGAACCAGGTCGGGGTGAGGTCCGCCCAGCGGGCGAAGAGCGGACGGCGGTGCCCGGGGAGCCGGTCGACGCTGACGCCGAGCACCGCGCCGAGGGCGAACACCGCGACCAGCCCGGTGGCGAGCAGCCGGGCGGCCGTGGTGAGGAACCCGGCGAGCAGGTTGACCGGCCCGACGTTGGCGACCAGCAGCAGGGTGGTCTGGAGTTCGCCGCCGGCCTCCACGCCGAGCCGCAGCACGGAGAAGACGGCGGGCACGGCCACCACGACGGCCCAGAACGACTGGCTGGCGCGCGCCCGACGCTCGGCCGCGCCGGCACCGGAGGCCGAACCGGAACCCGAACCGGGGGCGGAACCGGAGACGGGGGCAGGGACCGAGGCGGGGGCGGGGGCGGGCGCGTCGTCGCCTGCGGCGGCGACCGGTGCGGTCATGAGGGGCGGACCTTGTCGTCGAAGTCGACCAGCTCCGGGACGTCCAGCGTCGGCGGCTGGGTCTTCGGCTGCCGCAGCCACGGCCCGAGGGTCCGGTGGTACGCGGTGAGCCAGGGGCTGGTCTGCCCGCTGCGCCCCTGCTGGTAGCTCTTGTCGAGGAAGAACGCGACGAGGTCGCGCAGCGCCGGGTCGCTGATCGGCACCCCGACGCCGATCTGTTCGCTGGTGCCGAAGGGCATGTCGACGATCGTGAAGTCCTTCGGGTGCCGGGAGAGGAACCCGGCGAGGATGGTCTCGTCGGAGCTGACCGCGTCGTACCGCCCCGCGAGGATGCCCTCGACGCAGTCGCCGACCTCCTTGACCACGAACACCCGGATCTGGTGCCTGCCCAGCTCGGCCTCGGTGGTCGAGCCGCCGCTGGTGCACACCTTGTAGCGGGGGTCGCGCAGGTCCTCGATGGTGCGGATGTTGTCCCGGAGCCGGTTGGGGACCATCGCCTCCTGGGTGGTCACCAGGTACGGGCCGGCGAAGCTGACCAGCTTCGCGCGCTCCTCGGTCATCGAGAAGGTGGAGACCACCAGGTCGACCAACCCGCCCTGGAGGGCGGGGATCCGGTCCTCGGTGGACACCGGCACCCACTCGATCCGGTGGTCGCCCGCGTAGCCGAGCTGGGCGGCGACGTACCGGGCGATCTCGATGTCGAACCCGGTGTAGGCGCCGTCGCGCAGTTCGCCCATCAGCGGGCCGGTCGTGGAGACGCCGATTTTGATCGTCGGCTGGCCGTAGATGTGCGTCTCGCGCAGCTTGTCGTTGACGGACGGGATCCGGGGCTCCTGCCGGCTGTCGCAGCCGGCGGCAGCCGCGAGCACCAGGGTCAGTGCGACCGCCAGGGTGGTGGCGACGGAGCGGACCCGGGAACGGGGGAGGAACTGGTTCATCGGCGACCTCGCTGACCCGTGCAACTGCGGGACACCGACAGTAGCCAAACGGATCCATTCCCGTGGTCGGTGATCCGACGGCCCGGGGGTACGGCGGACGCCCGATCGCCCGCCGTGCCCCCGGGTGTCCTCAGCGGACGGTCAGCGTGCCGACCGCCGGCAGCGGGGCGACCACCGGGGGCAGCCGCTTCGGCTCGCCGCGGGCCGGCGCGGCCCGCCGGGCCAGGTCGTCCTTCGTCGCGGTGACCCGGGTGTCGGCCGCACCGGCGGCCGGCTCGGCGAAGGGCTGGACGTCGCCGACGCAGACCTTGCCCTCGGCCGGCAGCGTCCCGTCGATCAGGTACGCCTCGATGGCGCCCGTCGCGCACGCCGAGGTGCCGTACGCGGTGTGGCCCCAGTTGTCGCTGCTGAGCAGGCGGCTGTTCGGCAGCAGCGCCGCCGAGGCGACCGCGCCCCGGTAGTTGGTCGCCGGGTCCCAGTAGTTGCCGACCACCAGCACCGGGGCGCTGGTGCGCCTGTCGAACGGCCCGGAGTAGGCATCCTCGTCCCGCACCGTCCAGGTGCCGCGGGCGCACGGCGCGGTGGCCCAGGCCCAGATCCGGCCGAAGTAGGGCGCCCGCGCGTCCTGCTTCGCGGCCAGCGCCGGCCACGAGCCGGCGTCCTTCGGGTGGTACGCGTCGGTGCAGTCCACCCCGAGGAAGGTCTCCAGGCTGTTGTCGTACGGGAAGTCGTACCCGCGGCGGGCCTGCCGGGTGGCGGCGGTGGCGGCGCGGCGGGCGAGCGCCGTGCGGGCCTGGGCGCGGCGGGCCGCCGGGGCCGCCGTCGGGTCGGTGAGCACCAGCAGGTCGGCGGTCATCCCGACGATGTCGTCGTAGCCGTACGGGGCGTAGAGGTCGTTCAGCATCGCGCCGACGTAGTCGGCGTAGCTGACCGTGTACGTCTCCCCGGTCTCCGGGTCGTCGAACACCAGGGGCTTCCTGCGCAGCCGCGTCGCCACGGTCTCGACGGCGGCGACGGGGTCACCGGCGGCGAGCGCGCAGGTCTGCGGGCCGGCGGAGGCGCAGCGCCTCAGGATCTCCCGCAGCGCCGTGTACGCGCCGTCGGCGCTGGCCAGCCGGCTCTCCTGGAGCTGGTTGCGGGCCTTGCCCCGCCCCACCCACGCGTTCGGGTCGAGCACGCCGTCGACGACGATCGCGCGGACCCGGTCGGGGAACATGTTGGCGTAGTACTGCCCGAGGGCGGTGCCGTAGCTGAAGCCGAGGTAGCTCAGCTTCGGGTCGCCGACGGCCCGGCGCAGCACCTCCATGTCCCGGGCCACCTCGGCCGTCGACATCGCGCCGGTGAGCGGCTTGCCGGTGCCGGAGCACGCCCTGCCGATCGCCTTCGACGAGGCGACGTACGCCTGCTCCTCGGCCTTCGTCCACGGGAAGGCCACGTTCAGCCCGGCGTACGCCTTGGTCTGCTCCTTGACCGACGGGAAGCACCTGACGTTCTCGCTGGCCGCGACGCCGCGCGGGTCGACGCCGACGATGTCGAACCGGTCGAGCAGGTCGTCGCCGAGGAAGTACGGCGCGGCGAGGGCCAGGTCGGTGCCGGAGCCGCCGGGGCCGCCCGGGTTGACGAAGAGGCTGCCGATCCGGTTCTTCTGGTCGCGCGCCTTGACCCGCAGCACCGCCACCTCGGTGGTGGCGCCCTTCGGCTTGTCGTAGTCGAGCGGGAGCCGCACGGTCGCGCACTCGGCGGTGCCGTAGCAGGCGTACCAGTCGAGCTTCGGCGTCGGCACGCTGTCGACGCGCCTGGCCTCGACGGGGTCGGTCCGGTCCGAGGTGGCCGGACGACCGAAGCCGGCGGCGGGCGGTGCCGCGCCGGCCGGCGCGACGGCCGTTCCGGCGAGGACGATCCCCGCGATTCCTGCTGCGGCGAGAGACCGGGTTGTTCGGGGCATTCGGCTGCCTTCCGGTGGGCTACAGAACGTGTCGGGGCAACCCCGACTCTCGTCACTCTAGGGACCCGGGCCCACGACCAGCGCCCGCAAAATGCCTGGGAAAAAGTCATTTCTCCGACTGATGTAACGAATTTTGCCACTTCGACGCTGCGGCTTCACCCGTCCACTGGGGAGCGCGGGCGGGCCGGGCCGGGCGGACGGGCGACGACCCGGCGACCCGGCCGGGTGGACACCCGCGCGGGGGCGGTGACCGGGGCCGACGGTTGACAGGGCGGTCGGCTCCGCCATCCTTGACGGGTGACCCGAATCCTTCGGCCCGATGTGCCCGTCGTGGCGGTCGCCGCGTCGCTGGCGGCGGTCGCCCTGCTGGTGGCGCTGGTCTGGTGGCAGCCGCGCAGCATCGTGGCGGTGGTGCTCGCCCTGCTCTGCGTCCTGTTCGTGATGATCGCCGGGGTGTCGGTGACGGAGGGGCGGCACCGCCGCGAGGAGGCCCGCGAACGCGGGGGCGACGAACCGGCGCAGTGGCCGGGGCAACCCGCCGCCCGGCTCAGCGACGTCGACGCCGACACCCTGGAGGCGCTGGACAGCCGCGACCTGCGGGCCATGCGGGAACGCCGGCAGGGCGCGAGCGGGTTCAGCGACCGGTGAGGGTCGGCTCGTACAACCCGTCGACGCCGCGCCCGGCCAGGCACCGGAACGTGCGGTCCGGGCCGTCCGCCGCCGGCGGCAGCACCTCCAGCCGCCAACCGCTGGTGTACGCGATCCCGCTGGTCAGCCGGAACGTCACCGGACTGCACACCTGACGCACCTGCGGGTCGGCGGCCACCTCGTCGTGCGCGGCGTCGACCAGGGCGGCCGGCAGCTCCCCCTCGGCGTAGGCCTCCCAGGTGTGCCGGCCGTCGCAGGGCAGTCGGGGCGCGTCCGCCCGGGTGCCGCGCACCCGCATCGGCCCGTAGCACTGCAACTCGGCGACGCACCGCGCGCCCGCCGGCAGCTCGGCCGGGCCCGCCGACCCGGATACGCAGCCCGGCAGCGCCCCCCACCTGCTGGCCGTCGTCGTGCCGCCCACCGTGACGACGGGGGTGGGCGTCGGCGTGGCGGGCGCGCTCCCGGCGACCCAGGCCCCGGCGCTCGCCGAGGCGGCCAGCGCGAGCGCCCCCGCGCCGCCGAGGAACCAGCGCCGCCGCCACCGACGCCCGGGCGTCACGGGCTCGGTGGGGTGGTCGTGCGTCACCGGGGGGCGCGGGACGGGACGGGACGGCTGGCCGGTGCCGTAGAGGCCGCCTGAGGTGGACGGGCCCCCGGTGACGCCGGGCTGGCTGGTGCCGTAGAGGCTCCCGGACGTGGACGGGCTGCCGGTGGTGGTGCCGGTCGGGCCGCCGGACGTGGGGCCGCCGGAGATCGGGGCGCCGCTGACGGGCGCGCTGACCGGGTCGAGCGGCAGGGCGGCGAGCAGGCCGCGCAGCTCGATGGCGGACGGGCGGGCCCCCGGGTCGTTCGACATGCCGAACCGCAGCACGTCGACCAGTTCCTCCGGCACCCCGGGCAGCCCGGGGATCGGCTGGTGGAACATCTCCAGCACGGTGACCAGGCTGGGGCTGCGCTCGGACTGCCAGCGCGGCGGGCGGCCGAACATGACGGCGTAGAGGGTGGCGCAGAGCGAGTAGACGTCGACGGCCGGCGACGGCGGGCTGTGGTTGAACATCTCCGGCGGCGCGTAGGCCGGGGTGAGCACCTCCAGGGTCACCGTCGGGTCGCGCACCTCGCCCAGCACGGCGAGCCCGAAGTCGGCCAGCACCGCCGGGTTGAAGTGCGAGTACAGGATGTTCGCCGGCTTGACGTCGCGGTGCAGCACGCCGTTGGCGTGCGAGTGGGCGAGCGCGTCGGCGATCTTCACGCCGAGGTCGCGGGTCTCCGCCGGGCCCAGGGGCGAGGTGCGCATCCGCTCGGCGTAGGACCCGTCGCAGAGCTCCATGATCAGGTAGGGGTGCCGGTCGACGGTGACGCCGACGTCGAAGAGGTCCACCACGTGCGGGTGCGACGACATCCTCCCGGCGGCCCGCGCCTCACGCAGGAAGCGGGCCTGGTCCCGCTCGTTGTCCAGGGTGCGGTTCTCGACCTTGACCGCGACCTCCCGCCCGACGGAGATCTGGGTGGCCCGGTAGACGGTCGCGTAGCCGCCCCGGGCAAATACCTCCAGATCGGTCAGACCAGGCACGATGGGCAGCCGCAGGGCGCCGGGCGGGGTGTCGGTCACTGCTCGAAAATACCTAACCGGTCCGGTGACTCAGCGGTCCGCGCCCGCAGACCGGGAGCCGCCGCCCGCCGACGCGGGTGCCGGACGCCCGCTCTCCGCCACCGCCGACGCCTGCCGCGCGGGCTGCACCGCGCCCGGAGCGGGGGCGGCGCGGCGGGCGTCCCGGCGCAGGGCCACGGCGGTGGCGACCGCGCCCAGCCCCTCCCAGAGCGCCACCCCGAAGAACCGGTCCGGCGCGACGTCGGCGAGCACCACGATGGTGAAGACGGCGAAGGTGACCAGCCGGAAGACGACCGTGAACCGGTAGAAGGCCCGCCACTCGGTCGCCGTGGCGAGCAGGTAGTAGACCCCCATGTTGAACGACGCCATGGCCGACGCCGTCAGGAACGTGCCGGTGTAGTCCCCGGCGGACCGGCTCTGCGGCACCTCGAAGCCGAGCATGCGCAGCTGTGCCTCCGGCCAGAGCAGCCCGAGCGCGCCCATCACCAGCGCCAGGACGCCGAAGACCGCGATCGTCCAGCCGGCACTGGAACGGGGCAGCCTCATCACGCCTCCCGGGGACGGGCACGACGGCCCCACAGTGGACCGCCTCATCGAGTGTCACCGTAGCCGCTGCCGCCGACACCCGCATCGGCGGAACCGACAGGATCGCCTCAGCGCGCCCACCGCTGACCGGTGAGTAGGGGACCCCTCTCTACCGTAGGCGTTAACAAGGGGCCCCTCCTTACCCCCGCAGGCGCACGCGCAGCGCGTCGGCCGCGAGCCGCTCGCTGCGCTGCTCCGTCGCGTACGCCAGGCGCACCGCCTCCTCGGCCCTGGCCAGCGCCTCGGCGGGACGCCCGCAGGCGGCCAGCGCCTCGGCCAGCACGCTCGCCGCGACCACCTGGCTGCGCACGTCCTCGGCGGGGACGGCCAGGGCCCGGTGTGCCCAGTCGAGCGCCTGGTCGAGCTGGCCGTGGGCGAGCAGCGCGGAAGCGTACCGGGCCATGGTCTGCTGGCGGGAGAAGAGCAGCGAGGGCGTGTTCGCGGCGGCGGTGGCCACCGGGGCGAGCAGCCCCACGGCGGTCGCCGGGTCGCCGGCGGCGAGCCGTGCGGTGGCCAGCAGCACCCGGGGGCCCACCTGGGCGGGGGCCTGCGGGTTGTGCGGCTCGACGGTGGTCAGCACCGCCCGCGCCGACCGTTCGGCGGTCTCGCAGTCGCCCAGGTCCAGCGCCACGAAGCCGCGCAGCGTGCCGGCCATCCCGGTGAGCAGCGGGTGCGAGGTCCGCTCGGCGTACGACATGGCGTCGGCGAGCAGGTCGGCGGCGTGCTCCGGCTCGCCCAGCCCCCGGGCGACCACCCCCCGCGCCACCAGGGCGAAGCCCCGCCCCCAGTCGTCGGAGACCTCGGCGAAGTCCCGGTACGCCCGGCGGGCCGCCCCGTCGGCCTCGCCCAGCTCGCCCAGCTCCGCCCCGGCGAACGCCTCGACGGCGCGCAGCGTGCCGACGGCCCACGCCTCGCCGACCCGCTCCCCGAACGGCAGGAAGACCCGCGCCAGCCGGCGTGCCTCGCGCAGCCGGCCGGCGAGCAGCCGGGCGAACGCCGTGGTGCCGCGCAGCCAGGCCCGCCCGTACGGGTCCTTCAGCTCGGCGAACAGGCGGGCGGCCCGGCTCAGCACCGCGTCGGTGCCGGCGAAGTCGCCGCGGGTGGTGGTGACCCAGGCCAGGTTCTGCAACGACCACGCCTGCCCCCGCCGGTCCTGCGCCGTGAGGCTGACCTGGTAGGACGCGGCGAGCCGGCTGCTGGCCTGGCCGAGCCGGCCGGCGATGAAGTCGGCCATGCCGAGCCGGCGCATCGCCGAGGCCCGCAGGTTGGGCAGCCCGCCGACGCCGGCCACCTGCAACGCCTCCTGCCAGGAGGCCACGGCCCGGCCCTGGTCGCCGAGGGTCTGGTGGGCCTGCCCGGCGAGCAGCAGGGCGCTGGCCCGGGTGCCCGCGTCGTCCCCGGCGTTGGCGGCGATCTTCTCGGCGTAGGCGAGCGCGTCCCCGGGCCGGCCGACCTGGAGCAGCGCGCGGGCGTGCACCACCCGGTCGGCGGCGGGCAGCCCGTCGCGGGCCAGCTCGGCGGCGCGTTCGGCGTACTCGACGGCGGCGGCCGGCTCCCCGGCCTGTAGGGACCGGCGGGCGGCCCGGCCCAGCGCGGCCACGCCCAGCGGCGCGACGGTGCGGGCCGGCGCGTCCGGGCGCAGCTTGACGGCGTCGGCGAGCGCGGCGGCCCGCTCGACGTGCTCGGCGACGAACGCGTCGCGGGCGGTGTCGGTGAACCCGCCCGGCGCGGCCGGCCCGTCGGGGGCGGCCCACCGGGCCAGCGCCGCGTGCCGCTCGGCCAGCTCGGCCTTGCTCACCCCGGAGTAGGCGGCCTCCCGCATCAGCGGGGTGGCGAACGCGTACCCGGTGCGGGTGCGGTGCAGCATCCGGCGTTGCAGCAGCTCCTCGACGGCCCGGTCCAGCTCGACGGCGACCACGGCGGCCGGTCGGCCGTCCCGCCCGGCGCGCTGCTCGCGCAGCGCCTCCAGCGCGCCGTCGGGCACGGTGTCGCCGACGACGGCGGCGTCGCGCAGCACCGACCGGGCGTCCGGCGGCAGCGCGTCGATGCGCGCGGCGAGCACGGCGGCGAGGTCGCGGGAGAGCAGCCGGCTGCCCAACGAGCCGGGGGCGAGCCGCCAGCCGGAGTTGGCCGGGGCGGACCGGTCAGCCACGGCGGTCAGCGCGCCCCGCTCCATGAGCAGGGTGACCAGCTCGGCGAGGTAGAACGGGTTGCCCTGGGCGGTGGCGAGCAGCCGGTCGGCGTCGGGCTGCGGCAGCTTCCCGCCGCCGAGGTAGCTGGTGAGCAGCCGGGCCGCGTCGGCGCCGCGCAGCGGGGGCAGGGCGTGCACCTCGGCGTCGGCGACCCGGGTCAGCGCGCCGGCGGTGCGGACCAGCTCGGGGCGGCCGAGCAGCAGCACCAGCACCGGGCCGGCGATGCGGGACAGGGCGACCCCGAGGGCGCGGATCGTCTCGGTGGTGGCGTCGTGCAGGTCGTCGACGAGCACCACCAGCGGCGCCTCGGCGGCCAGGGCGCTGAGCAGGTCGGCGACCGCGTTGGGCACGGCGTCGGCGTCGGCGGGCTGCTGGGTGCCGCCGCCCCACTCGCCCTGGTCGGCCGGGTTGCCGGCGGGCAGGTCGGCGTAGCCGAGCAGGGCCAGCAGCTGGTCGGCGGCGACCGGCGGGGCGTCGTCGCCGAGCCGGCCGAGGCGCTGGTTGAGCCGGCGCAGCCGCTCCTCGACGGCGGGGCGGGTCAGCGCGGTGGCCGTGTCGTTGGGCAGGCCGACGGCGGCGCGGACCAGGTCGGCCAGGGGCGCGAGCCGGCGGCGTTCGCCGAACGCGGCGCAGCGCACGGACAGCACCCGCGCGCCGGTGTGCGCGGCGTACCGGCCGGCCCCGACGTCGTAGCCGGCGGCGAGGCGTTCGACCTCGGCGGCGAACCGGGACTTGCCGATGCCGGCCTCGGCGGTCATCAGCAGCACCCGGGGCTCGCCCCGGTCGATGACCTCGGCGAGCCGGCCGGCGACCCGGCCGATCTCGGTCTCCCGGCCGACGAACGGGGCCTCGTCGCCGAGGCCGGAGCGGGTGCCGGGGGCGTCGAGGAGGCCGAGCAGCTCGTACGCCTCGACGGGTTCCCGCTTGCCCTTGAGCCGCAGCGGGCGCAGCGCCCGCCAGGACGCCACGTGCCGGGTGGCGGCGGAGGTGCGGGCCCCGGCGTAGACGGCGCCGACGGCGGCGGCGTCGGCGAGCCGGGCGGCGGTGTTGACGGTGTCGCCGATGACGGTGTATTCGATGGCCGCCTGGATGCCGGCGATCACGTCGCCGGTGTTCAGGCCCACGCGCAGGCCGAGCGGCGCGCCGCCGCCCCGCTCGTCGTCGAGCACCCGGCGCACCGCCCGCTGCATGGACAGGGCGGCGCGGACGGCCCGCTCGGCGTCGTCCTCGTGGGCGACGGGCGCGCCGAAGACGGCCATGATCCCGTCGCCGGTGAGCTTGTCGACGTGCCCGCCGAACGTCTTCACGGCCCCGGCGAGGGCGGCGAGCACCCGGTCGGTGACGGCGCCGACGCGTTCCGGGTCGAGGTCCTCCGACCAGGAGGTGAAGTCGGACAGGTCGCCGAAGAGCACGGTGACGACCCGCCGTTCGGCGGCGGGCAGCGTGGCGGCGGCCGGCAGCGCGGCTCCGCAGTTGTGGCAGAACCGGGCCCCCGGCACGGCGACCGTCCCGCAGACGGGGCAGGTCACGACCGGTCCGCCGGTTCGGGGGGCACCCCCAGGTAGTCCAGCTGCGCGCGGACCGACCACTCGGCCGCCCACCACAGCGACCGGTCGACGTCCGCGTACACCCGGGCCACCACCTCGGGGGCGGTCCGCGCGCCCTCGGCGACCGCCTGCCGCACCTGGTCGAGCCGGGCGCGGCGGTGGGCGAGGTAGAACTCGGCGGCGGCGCCGCAGTCGGCCAGCGCCGGGCCGTGGCCGGGCAGCGCCGGGATCCCCCGGTACGTCGAGAGCAGCTCCAGGCTGTCGAGGTATGCCCCGAGCTGCCCGTCGGGGTGGGCGACGACGGTGGTGCCCCGCCCGAGGATGGTGTCGCCGGTGAGCACGACCCGCTCGTCGCCGTGCTCGACGAGGAAGCAGACGGAGTCGCCGGTGTGCCCGGGGGCGGGCAGCGCCCGCACGGTGAGACCGGCGGCGGGCAGGACCTCGCCGGCGGTCAGCGGCGGACCGCCGTGGCTGTGCGCGGGGTCGACGGCCCGCACGGGCGCCCCGCCGAGCAGCTCGCGCAGCCGGGGCGAGCCCTCGGTGTGGTCGGGGTGCCCGTGGGTGATCAGCACGGTGGCGACGGGGGCGTGGGCGGCGATCGCGGCCAGGTGCCCGTCGTCGGCGGGCCCCGGGTCGACGACCAGGGCGGGCGCGCCGGGCCCGGCCCGCAGCACCCATGTGTTGGTGCCGTCGAGGGTCATCGGCCCCGGGTTCGGCGCCCGCAGCAGGGTCACCCATCCCGGCAGCTCGTCAGCCAGCGCGGCCACAGCCGCCGTGATGTGCCCGGTCATGCCAGCGATCGTACGACTCCCCCCACCACTCCCCGCGATCTTGCACTTGTGGCCCGGTTTTCGTGCCCGTACGCGGCTTTCGCCCGGGCCCGAAGTGCAAGATCGCGGGGGTGGGGGTGGGGGTGGGGGTGAGGGGTGGGTTAGGCGATCTCGACGATCAGTTCGACCTCTACCGGGGCGTCCAGGGGGAGTTCCGAGACGCCCACTGCGGAGCGGGCGTGCCGGCCAGCCTCGCCGAAGACCGCGCCGAACAGGTCGGACGCGCCGTTGATCACGCCGGGCTGGCCGGTGAAGCCGGGCGCGCTGGCCACGAAGCCGGTCACCTTGACGACCTTGACCACGTTCTCCAGGCCGACCAGCGCGTCGACGGCGGCGAGGCCGTTCAGCGCGCACCGCTGCGCCAGGTCCTTGGCCTGCTCGGCGGAGACCCCCGCGCCGACCTTGCCGGTGGCCAGCAGCTTGCCGTCGGCCATCGGGAGCTGCCCGGAGACGAAGACGTGCTGCCCGGACTGCACGGCCGGCACGTAGCTGGCCACCGGGGGCACCACGTCGGGCAGGGTCAGCCCGAGCTCGGCGAGCTTCGCGTGCGGCCCGTTGCCCACCCCGCTCACGCCTTCGGCCGCTTGAGGTACGCCACGAGCTGCTCCGGGTTGGGACCGGGGACCACGGAGACGAGTTCCCAGCCGTCCTCGCCCCAGGTGTCGAGGATCTGCTTGGTCGCGTGGACCAGCAGCGGGACGGTCGAGTATTCCCACTTCTGCATCGGTGCGGGGCTCCCTAGGAGGCGGCGACTGTGTCGGCCCCAGCCTACGATCCGGCGGGACCGCCCGGCGCGGGACGCTGCTCCGGGGCGGCCGGCGGCTCGCCGCAGGGGCCCTCGTGGTCGTACCGCTGGGGGCAGCGCGACCGGTCCGCCAGCAGCAGGTCGCAGAAGACCCGGTGCCGGTTGTTCTGGTCGTCGGCCGTCGAGACGGTGGTCTCCCCGGCGTCCAGCTCGGGCAGGAAGCCGAGCGAGACCGCCACGCGGCCGGCGAGCGCGGTGGCCGTCGCCAGGTCGGCCACCCGGATCGGCAGGTGGATGACGTAGCCGGTCTCCTCCTCGTCGCGCGGGCGCTCGGCGGGCCGGCTCAGCGTGCGCAGCATCTCCCCCGGGTCGGTGAGCCGGCGGTAGGAACGCTCGTTGAACGGCAGGCCGGTGACCGGTCCCTCCTCGCCGGAGGAGCCGGCCCCGGCGCGCCGGGCGCAACCGGTCTGCGGCGGGAACTGGGCTCGGGAGATGTTGTCGGTGTCGCGCATTCTGCCTCCGGGCCTCGCACCTGATCACGTCGTCACCATCGGCTCGGACCAACCGCCGATCCGCCCCCCGCGTGGGCACGAACGTAGGGCCGTTTTCGGACAGGGACAACCGGGCGCGCATGACCGGGCACCGAAAGTCACATATGCGACAGATCGCGGTCCGGTACCGGATGGCGTCGCACGCACTTCCGTGATCGGCGTGTCCATCAGGCCGCCCGGGGCCCCACCCTGGGTCGGGTTCACCGCTACCCTTCCGTCGGACGGGCCACGCAAGCCCGGCCGCCTCCGCAACCTGCCTTCGCTCGACCAGTGCTCGCGTCCCACCGGGACGACGACGCGCCGCACCCCCGGGGGAAAGACATGACCCAACCGCCCCACGGCGGCGCCACCGGATCGCCCAGCGGTCCGCCCTCCGGCGACCACACGCCCGGCCCACCGGGCGGGCCGGTCTCCCCCGCGCCGCCGGGCGCCGGCCCGTTCGGCTCCCCGGCCGGGCCCGCGCCGTTCGGCTCCCCGGCGGCCCAGCCCGGCCCCTTCGGCGGCCCGGCGGGGCCGGGGGCCGGCGCGATCCCGCCGCCCCCGCCGGGCTACCCGCCCTACCACGCACCGGGCGCGCCGAAGCAGCGGCGGGGCGTGCTCGTCGCCTCGCTCGTGGCGGTCCTGGCGCTGCTGCTCTGTGGTGGTGGCGGCGCCGCCGCGTTCTTCACCCTGCGCAGCACGGAGAACGGCGAGGGCGCGACGGAGCCGACGGTCGCCGTGGAGAACTTCCTCACCGCCGTCTACCGGGAACGGGACGCCCGCAAGGCGGCCGGCTACGTCTGCGCCGCCGCCCGCGACGACCGCAAGATCACCGCCAAGGTCGCGGAGCTGAAGCGATACGCCGAGCAGTACTCCGACGCCCGGTTCCGGTGGACCGGCCCGAAGGTGGACAACCAGACCGGCGACCGGGCCACCGTCACCACGAGGGTGACCATGACGACGTCCGACGAGAAGGTCGCCGACCAGGATCTCCGCTTCACCGTCGTGCAGAAGACCGGCTGGTGGGTCTGCGAGATCGCCTGACGGGGCGACCCGACCGACGACGCCGGCCGGGTGGATAGGCTCGACGGGTGCGAGCAGCTGAGCGGCCGGCCGACCCGGCCTCCACGCAGTGGCCGGCGCGCCTGAACGTGGTGACCGGCAAGGGTGGCACCGGCAAGACCAGCGTGGCGGCGGCCCTGGCCCTGGCGCTGGCCGCCGACGGCCGGCGCACCCTGCTGGTCGAGGTCGAGGGGCGGCAGGGCATCGCCCAGCTCTTCGGCACCGACCCGCTGCCGTACGCCGAGCGCCACCTCACCGACGCGCCGGGCGGCGGGGAGGTGCGGGCCCTCGCGGTGGACGCCGAGGAGGCCCTGCTGGAATACCTCGACATGTTCTACAAGCTCGGCGCGGCCGGCCGGGCGCTGCGCAAGCTCGGCGCGATCGACTTCGCCACCACCATCGCCCCCGGCCTGCGGGACGTGCTGCTCACCGGCAAGGTCAAGGAGGCGACGACCCGCAAGGCCGGGCAACGCCGGGCGTACGACGCGGTGGTGCTGGACGCGCCGCCGACCGGGCGGATCGGCCGGTTCCTCAACGTCACGGCGGAGACGGCCCGGCTGGCCAAGGTCGGCCCGATCAAGACCCAGAGCGAGGGGGTCGCCGCGCTGCTGCGCTCCCCGATGACCGCGGTGCACGTGGTGACGCTGCTGGAGGAAATGCCGGTCCAGGAGACGATGGACGCCGTCGCCGAGCTCACCCAGCTCGGCTTCCCGGTGGGACGGGTGATCGTCAACGCCGCCCGTCCGCCGCTGCCCGCCGGCCGGCCGGTGACCGCCGCCGAGCTGCGGCGCGGCCTGGCCGCCGCCGAGCTGCCGGCCGACCGGGACACCGTCGCCGGGCTCGCCGCCGAGGCCCGGGACCAGCGGATCCGCCGGGACCTGGAGGACTCGTTGCGCGGCGACCTCGCCGAGCTGGGCCTGCCCCTGACCGAGCTGCCGCTGCTGCCCGACGGGGTGGACCGGGCGGGGCTGGCGGAGCTGTCGCGGGTGCTCGTGCGGGCCGATTGACTCACACTGGCGGCCGGCACGGCGCGGAGACCGCGCACAGCCCGATACGCTCGATTGGTGCCTTCCGAAGCCGCGGCGCCGCAGCTGGACGTCGACCAGATCCTCGCCGACCCCGGCGTGCGGATCGTGGTGTGCTGCGGGGCGGGCGGGGTGGGCAAGACGACCACCGCCGCCGCGCTCGCGTTGCGCGCCGCCGAGCAGCACGGCCGGCGCACGGTGGTGCTCACCATCGACCCGGCCCGCCGGCTGGCCCAGTCGCTGGGCCTGACCGAGCTGGACAACACGCCCCGCCAGGTCAAGGGCATCGACGTCGAGGCCAGCGGCGGCGAGCTGCACGCCATGATGCTGGACATGAAGCGCACGTTCGACGACGTGGTGCTCCAGCACACCGACCCGGCGAAGGCGCAGGAGATCTTCGCCAACCCGTTCTACCAGGCGATGAGCTCGACGTTCGCCGGCACGCAGGAATACATGGCGATGGAGAAGCTGGGCCAGTTGCACGCCCGGGGCGAGTGGGACCTGATCGTGGTGGACACCCCGCCGTCCCGCTCGGCGCTGGACTTCCTGGACGCCCCGGCCCGGCTCTCCCGGTTCCTCGACGGCCGGATGCTGCGGCTGCTGCTGGCCCCGGCGCGCAGCGGGGGGCGCAGCATGTTCAGCCTCGTCACCGCGAGCTTCGGGATGTTCTCGAAGGTGGTGCAGAAGGTGCTCGGCGCGCAGCTGCTCACCGACCTGTCCGGCTTCGTGGCGGCGCTGGACTCGATGTTCGGCGGCTTCCGGCAGCGGGCCGAGCAGACGTACCGGATCCTCCAGGCGCGGGAGACGGCCTTCCTGCTGGTCGCGGCCCCGGAGCCGGACGCGGTCCGGGAGGCGGCCTACTTCGCCGGCCGGCTGCGCTCCGAGCGGATGCCGCTGGCCGGGCTGGTGCTCAACCGGGTGCACACGCCGACGGTGCCGGCGCTGGACGCCGAGGCGTGTCTTGCCGCCGCGCAGCGTCTGGCCGAGGCCGGCGGGCACGACGGCACGGTCGACGTGCTGCGGGCGCACGCCGCGCTGGTCCAGCAGGCGCAGCGCGAGCAGCGGGTGGCGGCCCGGTTCACCGAGGCGTTCCCGCAGGTGCCGACGGTGTCGGTGACGGCGCAGCCCGCCGACGTGCACGACGTCGACGGGCTGCGGACGATCGGCGCGGCGGTCAGCCGGCCGTGAGCCGGCCCGCGATCGGCCGGCCCTGACCTGTCGACCGGCCGTCAGCCGGTCGGGACGAGGACCTTGTCCTTGCCGGACCTGTCCTTCGCGTTCTTCTTCATGGCCGCCTCGAACATCTTGCGCCAGCTCGCGACCTGGGGGTGCCGGCGCAGCAGGGCCCGGCGTTCCCGCTCGGTCATGCCGCCCCAGACCCCGAACTCGATCCGGTTGTCGAGCGCGTCGGCCAGGCACTCGTACCGAACTGGGCAGCTCCGGCAGATCCGCTTCGCCACGTTCTGTTCAGCGCCTTGTACGAACAGCGCGTCCGGGTCCCCGTTCTGACACGCCGCCAGTGACGGCCAGTCAGTGATCATGCCCATGTGTACACGTCCCCCCTTGCAGTACCTACCGACTTCGCGCGACCAGCCGTCGAATCCCCCCGGTCGTCCGGCCGGCCTCCCCAGGGCGGCACGGACGACTGCGACTGTCGCCGCAACCATCATGCTCTGTAGTTGGACGATTACGCAACGTTGTCGGCAAAATCCATCATTACGGACACTCCCGGCTTACCGGGCCTTCGGCCCCCGTCTACCCCGCCGCAGTACGTGAAAACGCTGCGCCGCTCCTCCGATCGGTGGAGACTCGTGGCGGATCAGCGCAACCCCGCACCAGGGCTCGTGCGTTTAGCACAACGAGGTCGGCGCGCGCAGGAAATGGGGAAAAGACGCCCCAGCGCCCCTCGTTCCCTACTCGCGTACCCTGTCGAGGTGACCTGGATGCGGAAACGTGACCATAATGTGCTGACCAACGCCGCATCGCTGCTCGTCTGTGGCCTGCTGGCCGGCGTGGTGGTCGCGGCGGCGGCCTTCCCCGCGGTGGCGATGTCCGGTCTGGCCGCGAAGGCCGGCGCGGAGACCTTCGGGGCGCTGCCCAAGGAGCTGACGGTGGGCCGCGCGCCGCAGATCAGCTACCTGCTCGCGTCCGACGGCAAGACGCCGCTCGCGACCATGTACGACGAGAACCGGCGCGACGTGAAGTTCGCCGACATCTCGCCGTACATGCAGAAGGCGATCATCGCCGCCGAGGATCACGACTTCTACAAGCACAACGGCGTCGACCTCAACGGCGTCGCCCGGGCGTTCGTCAACAACCAGTCCGGCGCGAACTCCCAGCAGGGCGCGTCGACGCTGACGATGCAGTACGTCCGGCTGGCCATCGCCTACTCGGCCACCCACCCGGCCGACGTCGTCGCGGCGACCGAGGACACCAGCGCCCGCAAGCTGCGGGAGATGCGGCTGGCCCTCCAGGTCGACAAGGAGTTCTCCAAGGACGAGATCCTCACCCGCTACCTGAACCTCGCCTCCTTCGGCAACGGCGCGTACGGGGTCTACGCGGCCAGCCAGGTCTACTTCGGCAAGCCGCCGAGCAAGCTCAAGATCGAGGAAGCGGCCATGCTCGCCGGCATGGTGAAGGCCCCGAGCACGAACGACCCGACCACCAAGACCGGGTACCCGCTCGCCCTGGACCGGCGCAACTACGTGATCGACAACATGATCAAGATTGGCGCGATCACCCAGCAGGAGGGTGACGCGGCCAAGGCCACCAAGATGGTGATCAAGGACAAGACCACCCCGAACGGCTGCGTCGCCACCAACAAGAAGGAGTGGGGCTTCTTCTGCGACTACTTCTACCGCTGGTGGATGCAGCAGGAGACGTTCGGCTCGACCTCGTACGACCGGGAGCGGCGGCTCAAGAGCGGCGGCTACACGATCGTCACCAGCCTCGACGCGCAGGCGCAGAACGGCGCCGACAAGGCGGTCCGCAAGAACCTGGGCGTCAACAGCAAGGCGGCCCGGATGGTCGCGGTCGTCGAGCCGGGCACCGGCCGGGTCCGCGCGCTCTCGGTGAACCGCAACTTCAAGATCGACGACCCGAAGAAGCCGCAGAACAAGCTGAACAGCGACCCGAAGAAGCGCAGCAAGGGCATCCGGGGCAACTACCCCAACACGGTGAACCCGCTGCTCTCCGGCGGCGGCGACATCAAGGGATACCAGGCCGGCTCGACGTTCAAGATCTTCACGATCGTGGCCGCGCTGGAGAAGGGCATCCCGCTCAGCTACACGATCAACTCGCCGAAGCAGTTCAAGTCGGAATACATCATCAGCCCCAGCAGCCCGGCAGCCTGCCAGGGCCCCTACTACTGCCCGACCAACTCCGTCGAGTCGATGGCCGGCGTGCACAACATGTGGAGCGCGTTCGGCCGCTCGGTGAACACCTTCTTCGTCCCGCTCCAGCAGCAGGTCGGCGCGGAGAACGTGGTCAAGGCGGCGCAGAAGCTGGGCATCGAGTTCCGATCGAGCGAGGACGCGGACTTCGCCAACAACAAGGAGGCGGCGCACCAGTGGGGTGCGTTCACCCTCGGCGTGTCGGCCACCACCCCGCTGGACCTGGCCAACGCGTACGCGACCCTCGCGGCCGACGGTAAATACTGCGAGCCGATCCCGGTGCAGGAGATCAAGGGCCCGGACGGCAAGAAGCTCGACGTCGCCAACCCGCGCTGCGAGCAGCGGATCAGCACCCAGGTCGCCCGCGCGGCCGTGGACGCGGCCCGCTGCCCGGTCGGCGACCGGTCGTCCACCTCCCGGTGCACCGGCGCCACCGCCGGCAACGTTCGGGGCATCGTCGGCAAGCCGGTGGCCGGCAAGTCCGGCACCACCGACTCGGAGAAGACCTCCTCGCTGGTCGCGATGACCAAGCAGTACTCGGTCGCCGGCATCATGGCCGACCCGGACTGGCCGCAGACCAACCAGCAGATGGGCCACGACACCCCGACGGGCATCAACCCCCCGGTGTACGAGACGCTGCGCGACGCCATGAAGGGCAAGAAGGGCATCGAGTTCACCCCGCCCAGTGGCAAGATCATGGAGGGTGACCAGCGTTCGATCCCCGACGTGAAGTGCGTGGACGTCGAGACCGCGAAGGACCGGCTGCGGGGCGCCGGCTTCGACCCGGTGGTCTCCTCGGCCAGGGTGCCGTCGAGCTGCGCGGCCGGCCAGGCCGCCGGCAGCAGCCCGAACGGGCGCACCATCAAGGGCGGCGTGGTCGTCATCGAGGTCAGCAGCGGCAGCGGCACCCCCGCCAACCCGCCGGACAACGGCGGCGGCACCGGCGGCGGGCCCGGCGGCCCGGGCAACACCCCCGGCCAGGGCGGCCGACCGGGTCGCAACGGCTGACCGGGCCGCACCCGCATCCCGCGTGACGACGGGCGGGCACCCCTCACCGGGGGTGCCCGCCCGTTCTCGTCGGTCCACCTGCCGGGCAGCCCGCGCACCGCGCGGGCCGGCACCCGGGGTCAGAGTCCGAGCTGGCGGCGTACCTCGGCGGCCACCCGGCCCCCCTCGGCCCGGCCGGCCACTGCGGCCTGGGCCGCCTTCATCGCCGGGCCCATCTGCGCCTTGCCGGTGAACCCGCCGGCGGCGAGCGCCCCCGCGACCAGCTCGGCCAGCTCGTCGTCGGAGAGCTGCTTCGGCAGGTACCGGTCCAGCACCTCGCCCTCGGCGCTCTCCTTCGCGGCCTGCTCGGCGCGCCCGGCGTCCGCGAAGGCGGTCGCGGCCTCGCGCCGCTTCTTCGCCTCCTTGGTCAGCACCGCGAGCACCTCGTCGTCGGTGAGCTCGCGCTTGGCCTTGCCGGCGACCTCGGCCGTGCCGACGGCAGCCAGGGCCATCCGCAGGGTGGAGGTGGTCAGCTCGTCGCGCGCCTTCAGGGCGGCGCGCATGTCGGCGGTGAGGCGGTCCTTCAGCGTGCTCATGACCGGTGAAACTACCCTGAACGGCATGCGAAAGCGCACACTATTCCGACTCGGCATGGGCACCGTCGCGGCCGGGGCGGCAACCCTGGCGTACGCGTCACTCGTCGAGCGCAACCTGTTCACCCTGCGCCGGTTCGACGTGCCGGTGCTGCCGGCCGACACCGAGCCGCTGCGCGTGCTGCACCTGTCCGACCTGCACATGATGCCCGAGCAGCGGCGCAAGCAGGACTGGGTGGCGTCGCTGGCGGCCCTCGACCCGGACCTGGTCGTGGTCACCGGCGACAACATGGCCCACCCGGGCGCGGTGCCCGGCGTGCTGCGCGCCCTCGCGCCGCTGCTGGACTTCCCGGGGGTCTTCGTGTTCGGCTCGAACGACTACACCGGGCCGGTGCTGAAGAACCCGTTCAGCTACTTCCTGCCCGACCGGGAATACAGCGAGGGCGCCGAGCTGCCGTACGACGAGCTGCGCGACGTCTTCACCGGGGCCGGCTGGGCGGACCTGAACAACGCCCGGACGACGCTCAAGGCGGGCGGGCGACTGATCGAGCTGGTCGGCGTCGACGACCCGCACATCGCGCGGGACGACTACCCGTCCGTCGCCGGCCCCGTCTCGGCGGCGGCGGAGCTGTCGATCGCGCTGTCCCACTCCCCCGAGCCGGCCGTGCTCGACCAGATGGCCGCCGACGGCTTCGAGCTGCTGCTGGCCGGCCACACCCACGGCGGGCAGGTCTGCGTGCCGGGTTTCGGGGCGCTGGTGACCAACTGCGGGCTGCCCCGGTCGATGGCGAAGGGCCTGCACCGCTGGCCGGACTCGGACGCCTGGCTGCACGTCTCGGCCGGGCTGGGCACCCACCCGACCGCGCCGGTGCGGTTCGCCTGCCGGCCGGAGGCGAGCATCCTCACCCTCATCCCGCGCTGACGCTGGCGGCTGGCGGCGAGTGTGACGTGCGCCGCCTCCGGGCGCGGTCCCGGGCCGGGCCCGGCCGCCCTGCGCGGAGGGGCGGCGGGCACGGCGGGCGGGCGCGGAGGCCGCCCGGCCAGCGCCGCTGCGGGGCGTCAGGGCTGCTCGGGACGCTAGGGAGCTGAGTCGTTTACGACATCGGCCGGGGGCGCACCGGGGCCGGGCGGGGCGGTGGGGGTACCGAGTTTGACCACCGGACGGGGTGGGCTACTATTTGTCCGCACGCCTCGGGGTGTGGCGCAGCTTGGTAGCGCGCTTCGTTCGGGACGAAGAGGTCGTCGGTTCGAATCCGGCCACCCCGACAGAGGTCAGAGGGCACATCCTATCGACGGATGTGCCCTCTAGTGCTTTGTACAGCAGTGGAGCACAGCAGCGGTCAGCGCAGGCTCTCGCCCAGGCGCTTGAGGGCGTCGCGGGTGGCGTCCGGCGCGCAGCAGCGATTCTTGAGTTCCGGGCGGCGGGCGTCCTTGCCCCGGGCGCAGCACCGGCAGGCGCGGGCCACCTCGTTGATCCAGGTTTGCACGTCGCGCACCTGGAGCCGGTCGAGCCGCTTCGCGCCGAGGTCGGGGATCACGTACAGCCGAAGGATCGTCTCGTAGGTGGCGCAGGTCAGCGGCGCGAGGTTAGCAGTCCAGGCAAGCGGTCGACCGAGCTGCGGATCGTCGGCGTCGTGGCGGGCGATGCAGGCCGCGGGCCCGCCCGTGCGGGCAGGCGCCGGCGGTGTTCCGGGCGCGGCAGGATGCCGGCCGGCAATCGCAGCGCCGCCGGCCAGCGCAGGTGTGGCGGGGAATGCACCGGGCCGAAGGATGGCGCGGTGAAGGTGGCGAAGGCGACCGCCTGCCGGGCGAGGGTGGAGGGGATGGTCTTGCCGCCGGTCAGGCCGCAGCGGACGACCTGGAAGGCGTCACCGGCGCAGACCCAGGCGCAGTCGGGGCACTGGGCGGCACGGCGGTTGGCGCACGCCTTGTAGAGCGTCCGGTCGGGCAACTCGTCGGTGTGCTGCTCGGCCAGGATCCGGACGGTGCCGGGCTCCATGGCGGTCAGGGTGCCGGTCAGGCGGATCGGGCGGGTGCAGCCGCTGGCGGGCGTGGATGTGCTCCAGCCAGCCGAAGTAGTCCTGGTTGGCGGCGCGGTGCAGGGCCTGGGCGTCACGGCCGGCGGCGAGGGTGGGCGGGGTGGACACGGGTTCTCCTCAAGGGGCGGCAGGGATGGGCGACGAACTGCCACCGGACGCCGGAGCGGTGTCCGTCGGTGGTGTTCGTGGTGTCTCCTGGCACCGCCGGAGAGGGCGGCTCACGCCGGAGGGCGGGGTATGGCCATCAGGCCGTGTACCGCCGTTGAGCTGGGTATCTGAATCTTGGGCGAGGCCGGGACGTGTGAGGTGCCTGGTCGTCGGCCTCCGGCTAGTCGCCGCGGGCGATCCCCACCCGTCGAGGTGCGCGAATCCGAGGGACATCGTGGACGGCAGGGAAGGCCGTGCTGGGCCGCTCAGCGGATTCCGGGCCGATGCAACGCGGAAAGTGACCCGCGTCAGCGGAAGGAAGGCCGCTCGGCAACTGCGAAGTCGAGTTCAGCGATCCGGCGGGAAGGCCGTGCTGGCGTGTTCAACGAGGGCCGTTGAGTAGCACCGGGTGCCAACACGTCAACCCGCCGTGAGTCAGTTGCTGAGAGGTTGATCTCGTAGTGAGCTGGCATGATGTCACGCGTATCGAGGACGGCGTTGGACCGGCCGGTGCCATCAAACGTCAGGTGTGATCGGTGAAGACAAAGCTGCATCCCTTGTCGGCAGGGTGCACGATGACATCGATCGTGCTTCTGCCTGTGAACCGCAGCGTGAAGACAGGGTCGAGGTCGCAAAGCAGTGCGAAGCCGCTGGGATTCTCGTCGTCTTCGAGGACCGCGTTGCCGCTTGCCTCCCAGGTGCCATCGTCGGCGACGGTGACTGCGACGTCCACTTCGACACTGCCGAGCAGTGTAATGGGATTAACCCACCAGTCCAGCCAGTAGCGATCCTCGAAACGGTCCACTCCGCCATCTTGCAAGGTATATCCGGCCACCGACTGTGGGAGGACTTTCCTTACATCTATCGAACCGGGCGAGCCGAGCAGGACACCGCCCGCTCCCCAGGAGGGCGGGTCGACGGCAGACGGGATGGCGCTAGCTCTCTAGCTGTGCTGTTGTAGATCGACGCGCGGACTGCTTCAATTCCACTTCATGTTCTCTGGGTTTGAACAGCGCTAGGATCGGCGGCTTCAATCCGAGACGGCGAGCTGCCATCTGAAGCTCTACCCGGAGGTATGGATAGACGGAGGGTATCCCGATATGCAAGGCGAAGTTATCCCGTAGGTCATCGCTCAGCTTCGTCGGCTCGGATAGATCAAAAATTGCAGCCACATCTACCGAGTAAATCCCGTCCCTGGCATCCACCTTGATCTGACACCGAATGCGGATCCGTTCATCGCTGCCGTCTTGAAGGATGTTGATGTCATTCTTATTCAAATCGGCCGGACCTTCGGGGAGGTCGAAGCCGTCGCGCCGCTTTCCGGACACCTCGTAAACTACTACGTCGACCAGATCGGCGCGCGCTTCAAGCTCCTCGAAGCTAATGCTGCTATCGGTCACGCGGATACCCTGACGGGAATAGTGAAGGGCTCCTCATTGGCATTATCCGGCGTTATTGCTTGAACGCGGACCGCTGATGCCCGACCCGCACGCCAATCAGATGATACTGCTGGTGATGTGTAAACAAGGCAGCGCAGTCTAGCTTCGACTGCCCTTGCGTACCGCTGCAGCGTGGACAATCTAGGATCTCCGCCAGCCCGCTCGAACTTGGACACGGCTGACTGAGTAGTGCACATGCGCTCAGCCAGTTCCACCTGGGTGAGCCCAAGCCGTTGGCGTAGCTCAACCAGCGTGTCGATCAGGCGCTCTGCCTCCCTGGCATCCTCAAGTTCGTTGCTTACCTCTTGATCGTCGGCGTCGAGGCCCAGCAGACCGAGAAGCTCGGATCCCACAGCACTCCCCTCCTAGCACGGACAGAGTATCGCCTACAAGCGATAGTGCCAGGGTTTTGTGTCATGCGCCATGCCTTGACAGCCAGTCCTTCAGTCGAGCGGCCGCCGTGTCGATGTGTCGATCTTCCACCTGTCGCTGCTTGTGGAAGAAGTGCAGGCCGAGCAGTACCAGCCCGTCGCCTAGCTCGGCATAGGCGAGGCGGAAGTTCCGGCCCCCGATCCTGACCCGCACCTCTAGGACGCCGTCTCGCAGGGCCTTCACATCACCCGGACGGGTCCTGCCCTCTGCAACCCGATCCATGACCACGTACAACCGTGCCAACTCGGCCGTGGTCAGCCGGTACTTCCCGATCGCCTTTTGGACAGGGCTCCCACCGCCAGGAGCTTCGTAGAACTGCCACCTATTTGTCACAACAAGACCCGATTCAGGCGTCGACACCCGGTTGCAAGCCTGGGCACTCGATCTCCTCGTGGTGTCGTAGCGAACGGTCAAGCATGGAGCTTGAGCTCGGTCCGGCAACCAGGATTTGAGGTGGCTACGGGGCCGCGCTCTCGGAGGCTTACCGCATCGATAGGACAGCCCTCGGCTCTGAGACAGCAGCAAGGCCTACGGAGCTGAACATCAACGGTGTAAGTCCTCACGTCTGATCACAGCACCGACTGCCGAGTCAGCACAACAAGGGGTGTGGACGAGCCTCAGGACAACCTATGGAGAACAGTGGGCAATGGGTGGGGTTCGCTGTGGATTAGGCGTGGGAAGCAAACTGAGTTCTTCTCACAAACCCGCCGTGAACAGGGAAACGGAGGACACACCCTGCGCGGAGCGAGTTCTTACGCTCCGTGACGGCCAGGGTTCCTGCTAACAAGCGGTCACCCCCTGGGCTCCTGAGTCGGATCTTGGACAGACAGCGTCAGCGCCCTGGGGAGAGGGGCGAACCGATGCGCGATGGGTGGAGTGCCGAAGATCATCGGGCACAACCTCGGCACAACTGAGAGCGAGGAGACGTGCGAAACGTCTAGAGCCAGCGAGGAGCGTGACCCAGATAGGCGGTCTGATATATGGTTGTGACCATTCCAGAGCGTCAGCGGGTTGGGAATTCAAGCCCGCACGCCGCCGCGCCCGAACCATGCCCGATGGAGCGGTCAGCAGGGGTCAACAGCGGCCTGTCGCCTGTGTCGCACGACGTTGGCCTGTCTCTCCCCTGCTCGACAGCCAGGTGGCACGACCACTCCCACCGTAAGCAATCCGATTCCCAAGCTGGCAGTCCCCAGTGGGGCAGTTGCAAGCGTTGGACAGCAGCGAGGCGGCAAGAAGGCAGCGCGAGCGTCATCGCAGGTCGGGCGTTCAACGTGAATCCTGCTCCTTGACAACGGCCGCCAGTGGTCGGCAGCAGGCGACAGCTTGAGACGCATCCCCCGACGCGGGGTCCGGTGTGGGGTCCACGTCGGCTGGGCGGCGGCCGAGCAGCGCGCCCAAGAGGCGTTACCTGGGGCGCGTGGTGAGCGTCCGGTGGGATACGAGCACCACTCACCCGCGTCGGCGTCGGGGCCCAAGACGCAAGAGACACCATAGATCGTCGTCAAGCGGTGACCGGCAGGCTCCGCGAGCGGCGGTAGTTACACTCAATCAGCCCTCGATGTACCGTCAGTAGTGGCTGTCCGCTTACGAGAGCTGACCGGGTTCGTCATTCCGGCTGGGAGCGCCGTTGTGTCGCACGTCGATCCGCGTTTCGGGGCTCGGTTGCGGGCTCTGCGTGCCGAGCGGGGTCTGTCGCTGCGGGCGCTCGGGCAGCTCGCGCACCGAGGCAAGAGCCACCTCCATGATCTGGAGACGGGCGTCAAGGCTCCGACGCCCGAGACGGCCCGGCACCTCGATGAGGTCCTTCAGGCTGGCGGCGCGCTCGCGCGGCTCGTTGATCAGCCTGTCGACCATGATGCTGAGGCCGACGAGTTGCTTGCCCGGGTGCGGGCGAGTGATGTGAGCGCCGAGACGCTCGCCCGCATCGAGGCCAGCGTCGACGACCTGGCGAGCGCATACGCGACGACCCCGCCGGTGGACCTGCTGCCGATGGTGCGCAGGCACCTGGCGTACGTGGGCCGGCTGCTGGATGGCCGGGGAACCCTGGTGCAGCGACGGCGGCTGGTCGTTGCCGGTGGGTGGCTGACCGTGCTGCGGGCGACGGTGCACATCGACCTTCGGCAGCGTTCCGCAGCCGGCGCGCACCTGGTCGCTGCTGCGGCGCTCGCCGAACATGCCGAGCATGCGGAGATCCAGGCGTGGTGTCTGGAGACCCGGGCGTGGGACCGGCTCACCCAGGGTGAGCATCGGCAGGCGATCGACCTGTCTCAGCAGGCCCAACAGGTGGCACCTCGGGGCAGCTCGGCGCACATCCAGGCGACGGCGCAGGAGGCGCGGGGGTGGGCGCGGGTGGGTGACGTGCGGCGGACCCGTGACGCGCTGGACCGCCTGGAGCGGTTGACCGCGAACCTGCCCGTGCCGGAGCGGGCCGAGCATCACTACCGGTACGACCCGACGAAGGCGCTGGCGTACACGGCCACGACGCTGTCCTGGGCGGGCGACCCGGCGGCCGAGCAGGTGGCCCGGGTGGCGTTGGCGGAGTTGGACCCGCGCGGCGACGGGGGCGACCGGCCACGGCGGTCTGCGTCTGCCCGCCTCGACCTGGCCCTGGCGCTGGTGGCGGCTGATCAGCCCGACGAGGCAAGCGCGGTCGCCGCCGAGGCGATCCGTTCCGGGCGGGTGGCACCGTCGAACTGGTGGCGGGCGCGCGAGGTGCTGCGAAGGGTCGAGCAGACCGACACGGCAGAGGCCTCGGCGCTGCGCGAGGTGTACGAGGCGTACCGGCCCGCCGGCTGACAGAGGACAGCCGACCCGCCCAGCGGACACCCGACACCTTTGAGTAACCGCCCGATCGCTCAATGCTGTGAGCGAGGGCGGAATCGGCGCGATCAAACCAGAGCGCCGTGACCCGCCCGGAGCCGGGCGCGGCGGTGTCGGTCCTTTCACGAGCACGCCGTCGCGCCCCTACCAGCGGAGGTGGGGAATGGGCGACACCGGTCCGGTCGAGGGCAGCAGGGGCGAGCAGATCCAGCAGGCGGAACGGGAAGCCGCCCGACGGCGGATCCTGGCGCAGGCCGAGGCCGAACGGATACCGGCCGAGGAGACCACCAAGGCGGTGCCCGACCGGCGGTGGCGTCGTGAACGGCCTTGAGCGGTTGCCGGTGGGCCGGCGGGTGGCGTACTGGCGGGGGCGGCGGCAGTTGTCGCAGCAGGTGTTCGCCGATCGGCTCGGCAAGTCCAAGAGCTGGGTGGACAAGGTCGAGCGGGGCGTTCGATCCCTCGACAGGGTCTCCACCCTCCACGACATCGCCGCCGTGCTGCGGATCGACGCGGCGGTGCTGCTGGGCCGGGACACCCAGCCCGCCGACGTGACCGGGCGGGTCGAGGGCGTCGAACAGGTGCGGGAGGCCCTGTCGACGTACGACATCGCGGTGGGCCACTCGGTCACCGACCGCGCCGTGGTGCCGGCGGAGCAACTCGCGCGGGATGCCGCCCACACGTGGGTCAGCTTCCAGTACGCCCGGTACGCGCGGGTGACCGCGATGGTCCCAGAGCTGTTGGCCGGCGCGCAGCGCGCGCACGCCGACGACCCTGAGCAGGCGCGGGCAACGCTGGTGGAGGCGTACCGGATCACCGCGTCGCTGCTGACGAAGCTGGGCGAGGCCGAGCTTGCCTGGCTGGCCGCCGACCGGGCCATGCTCACCGCCACCGGCGATCCCATCCTGGTGGCCGCCGCCACCGTGCGACTCGGCCAGGCGCTCCGCGCCTACGGGCGGACACAGGCAGCCGTGTCGGCGGCCCGGGCCGCCGCGTACCGGATCGCCCCGGCCGACCCCGACGACGCGCAACCGCCGGAGCTGTCGCTGTACGGGACGCTGCTCGTCCAGGCGGCCCTGGCCGCCGCCCGCCACGGTGACGACCGCACCGCCGCCGGCCTGATCGACGAGGCTGCCGCCGTGGCCGCTCGGGTCGGCGACGGTCAGGACCACCACCGGACGGGGTTCGGGCCGGCAGCGGTCGACCTGTCCCGGGTCGCCGCCGCCCTCGACCTCGGCAACGCCCACGAAGCGGTCGTCTGGCACCGGAGAGCCACCAAGCGGGATGGCTGGCGGTGGCTGCCTGCCGAACACCGCGCCGCGCACCTGCTCGACGCCGCCCGCGCCTACCTCTACACCGACGACCCCACCAACGCGGCGAGGGTCCTGGCCGAGGCCGACCGGACAGCACAAGCAGAGGTACGCCACCGCCCCGCCGCCCGCAGCATCGTCGCCCAGGTCGCCCGACACCCACACGCCCCGGCCACCATCGTCCAACTCGCCGTCGTCCTCGGGGTGACCTGACCATGACCGCGCCGTTCCTGTCCCTGGCCCAGATCCGCAACCGGCTGGCCCTCACCGCCCGCCAGATCCTCCGCGACCACCAACCCGGCACCGACGGGCGTTGCCCGATCTGCCGGACGTCGGGATGCACCGTGGCCGCAGCCGCCCGCAACGTCATCGACACCGCCGAGGAAGCACAGCAGCGGAGCACGGCAACCCCGCCAGCCACACCGGCCGGGACGACCCGCGGCAGGCCGGATGACCTCGGATGACACCGACCCGACCGGCCTGCCGAGAGGTCGGGACAAAGCGTCGTCGGTTCGAATCCGGCCACCCCGACAGATTTCAGAGGGCACATCCTATCGACGGATGCGCCCTTGGCGCTTGTACGGCAACGGGTTGACGCAGCCTCTCCCCCAAACGCTTGAGCCCCGTCAGGGTGCTTGACGGGGCAGCTGACGCCCTCGCAGCAGGACACCGACCTCGGCCTACAGAGGCGAGGCGATCGCCTGGCACCAGAAGACGACCATGCAGACGGGTTGCGGTGGCCGCCCGAACCCTCGGGGGCCGGTCAATGATCAATCTGGGCGCGCCATCAGGGACGAACGACCCCCTGCGGTAACAGAGGGCCGTCCTGTCCGAGACGTGCGCCGATCCGTCTAGACAACCGACTCACTTCTCAGCTGTATAAACGATGAGAATCAGACGAGGCAGCGGCTTCCTTTCGTAAGCTTTATGTCCCCTGAGGCGAACCCAGCCTTACCTGCATACTCCCGGAAGAAAACTTCCCCGCCTTCCACACTCCGAGACTGCCGATCAACAAAAGGGGCATTTGGAGCAAACCGGGGGATGCCTGTTGGTCTTGAGGCGAATGTTGCCGCGTGCCGATGCCAAAGACAGGCCGGAGTCGTTCAACCACATACCAAGGCCTTGAAGCGTCGCATCCCTGAGGCGGTAACCGACGGATGCATGCACGGCGCGGATGGCCTCGGAGTCCGAGACAACGCACGACCTCGATCCGTCAAGGGGAACTCATGCCCGACAACCATCACGAGCAGTACCTGCTGGCCCAGCGAGACCTACTGATCTTGCTCGTAACGGCAAGCGTGGGTCTACTGGCCGCAACGGTTACCGGTCTGACCGTAGGGATGCAGACAGCGTCCGCGTTCGGTACGGGCGCGGGAATCGCCCTGGGCATCGCCGCCGGCGTCGTGACTCTCGTCCTGACCGGCCTGATCGTCGCAAGCAGGCTACACAAGCTCGTGCAGTAACGGCTCACCAGTGAGTGCCCTGTCTCGCCATCAGAGAGGCAGGGCACTCCGAGGCTGGTTCGGGTCGCCCAGGGCACCCGCAGCCTTCGAGTTTTCACAGATGCACGACAGGCCGCACCGACCCGCATCGTTGGCATGAAGGGTCGCGGGAGTAGGCGGCTCAGAACGCGTACGTGACCGAGATGGTGACGTTGGGGCAGGAGTTCGCCCAGCTCGTGAGGGCGTTCTTCTCGGCCGTGTCGACGGTGAGCCGCCAGCGGGTCTTGGTGGCCACCCACTCGTTGATGTAGCGGCAGCGGGCGGAGCTGTAGGACGGCATCCAGGTGGCCGGGTCCTGGTCGCCCTTGGACTGGTTGACGTTGTCGGTCACCGCGACCAGCGGACGGGAGTCGCCCAGGTCGTTGGCGTACGCCTGGCGGCGGCTGGTGGACCAGTTGCGCGCCCCGGAGTCCCACGCCTCGGCGAGCGGCACCATGTGGTCGATGTCGACATCGCCGGTGGCGGTCCAGTAGGCGTTGTCGTAGTAGGAGTACCAGCGCCCGCCGGAGAGCGTGCACGCGCCGCTGATCGTGGGCGCGGTGACCGCCTCGGCGAGCAGCACCTCGTTGCGGGTGTTGCAGCCGTCGCCGTCGGCGTCGATCCAGTGCGGGAAGAGGTCCCGGCTGTAGCCGGTGCGGATCTCGGTGGCCACCGGCAGGGCCGCGACGGCGGTCTGCAGGGGCGCGGAGTAGCTGGCGGCCCAGGCAGGGTCGGCCAGGCCGATGGTGGCGACGAGGGCGGCGGCGAGGGTGGTCGCGGCCATGCGCGGCGTGCGGTTCATGGTGCTCCGTCCGGGTAGGCGGGACGCATCGTCTCCCATGTATATAGACAGAGGCGACATTCCCACAACCAGGACCCGCAGGTGAACGCCACGCGAACCTCGCACGACGGGTGCCGCCCGCCCCGCCCCCGGCGTCCGGGCGGCACCATCGGCCGATGTCGACGGGGCGGGGCGGCGCGACGTGCCTCAGTCGTTCAGCTCGGTACGCCGGATCTCGGCGAACGCGGCGGTCAGCAGGCCGTCGAGCGGCCGGTCCGGCGCGACCGGCGGCCCCTCCGGCGCGCCCGCGGCCAGCAGGTCGGCGAGGAGCAGCGGCGCGTGCCGGGCCAGCGCGGCCGGGTCGGGCGGGGTGGGGTCGTCGCCCGGGTCGTACACGCCGAGCGCGCCGGCCAGCAGCACCAGCACCACGTGCGGGTCGACGTCCGGCCGCCAGCTCGCCGCGCCCCGCACGCACGATTCCAGCACCTGCCGTACGTCGTCGCCGTCGAGCCCGTCGGGGTGGGTCTCCTCCAGCAGCAGGCGCACCACCGCGCCGAGGACCAGCCCGGACCGGTCCGCCCCGGCGAGCCGGTCGACCGCCTCGTCGTACGCCTCGGTGTCCCGGGCCCGGGCGGCGGCCACGGCGTCGGTGGCCGCCCGGGCGATCTCGCGGGCCGGCGCGGGCAGGTGTCGCCAGGTCGTCGTCATCGTCCCCAGGATGGCAGACCCATCCGGCGTACGCCGTGCCGAGCCCGGCCCGAGCGCCGGCGCGACGCCACCGTTCGAGATCGCGCTCGATACGGGATCGAGTGGCCTCCGAGCCGGGGCGAGGCCACTCGATCCCCGATCGGGCGCGATCATCGCGGGCGCGATCATCGCGGGCGCGATCTGGGCGGGCGCGATCATCGCGAGCGCGATCTGGGCGGGCGCGATCATCGCGAGCGCGATCTGGGCGGGCGCGATCATCGCGAGCGCGATCTGGGCGGGCGTGCCCGCGCAGCGCCGGGAGGTTCTGCCGCTGGCGGCCGGCTCCCCCCTCATGAGAGCCGGCCGACCAACAGACAGCGTCAGCAGTTGGTGTAGCTGCCGCTGCTCCCCCACGAGCAGGAGTCGATGGTCTTGCCCGCCGTGTCACGCACGTACGCGGTGTCGCCGGTGTTGTTCCAGATGTACGCGCCCGACCCCCAGTACCGGTGGGTCGAGGTGTTGGTGCCCTTGCCGGTGTGGATGGTGACGCTGGCCCCGGCGGCGAGCTTGAAGTCGCTGGTGAACGTGTAGACGTGGCTCGACTTGTCGCGCAGCGTCCACGACTTGAGGTTGACGGTCGTGGTCTTGCGGTTGGTCAGCTTCACGTACTCGGCGTTCAGGCTGCTGGTCGACCGGTCGTCGGTGCCCGGCGAGTTGTAGTAGGCCTTGGTGATCTGGATCGCCGGGGTGGCGGCCTGCGCGGGCGCGGCCAGGGTGAGCGAGCCACCGACGGTGACGGCGAGAGCGACGGCGATGCCGGTCAGCCTCTTCTTCAACACGATCCCCCACATGCTGACGGCCGGCCCTCGACGGGTGCCGGCGCGGAACGTGAGCAGAGGCTATCGGCGTCGGACGGCCACTGTGGACGGTTCGGTGCCCGCGCCGGCAACTACGCCCGCAGGGCCCACCGATCGCGGCCGAACGGTGCCGCCGGCACGCGCGAACGGTGCCGAGGGACCGCGCGAACGGCGACGCAGCGTGACGCGAACGGCGGGAGAGCACGGGGCGAACGGCGACACAGCGTGACGCGAACGGCAATACCGGGGCACGTCCCGGGCGGGCGAGCCTCATCCGGCGAGTGTGGCCGCCACCAACGAGTCGACGGCCCGAGGGTCCCAGCGGTCGGCGACGCCGGGGCGGCCCGCCAGGTAGCCGGCGATGCGCGCCGGCGCCCAGCCGTGCGCCTCGCGCAGGCCGGCGGCGAGCATCGCGAGGTAGCCGGGGGCGGGCGCGGTCCATTCGACGTCCGCCGCCCGCCACGGCGCGGTGAAGGTCAGCATCGGCACGCCGTCGCGGAGCCCGGTGCACAGCAGCGTCTCGTAGCGCCCGGGGCCGAGGGTGGCCCGGCCGTGGGCGACCGCCGCCCCGATCAGGTCGAGGTCGACGCCGGGCTCCCGGTACATCTCCTGCGCGGCGACGTCGGCGAACTGCTCGCGGGTGAGCAGCCAGGCCCGCGCCGCCGCCGTGCCGGGCAGCGCCGGGTCGTAGAAGGCCATCCCGCCGGTCCAGGCCCGGGACTCCCCGGCGAAGTAGATGCCGCCGGGCACCAGCACCGCCGCCGACCGGCGGGGCGGCCGGCAGTCCCGGCATCCGGGGTACGTCCGCAGCCCGCCCGGTGGCCGTCCGCCGCCGAGATACCAGCCGAGCCGGTCGGCGTGCATGTTCGAGCCGTACGCGACGTACCAGAGGAGTTCGCGCACGTCAGAACGCGCCGGTGCGGGCCGCCGCATGACTGACCTGCACGGTGTGGGTGACGCAGCCGCCGTCGGCGACGAGGTGCAGCAGGAAGGCGGTGGGTTCGAGGGCGTATCCCATCTCGTCGCCCTCGTCGAGGGTGAGCGACGACTGCCGCCAGGTGCTTGGCGCGGTGGTCAGCACCGTGCCGGCGAAGCCGACCGTGACGGGGCGGTGCACGTGCCCGGCGACGACCCGGACGACGTGCGGGTGGGCGGCCACCACCGTGGCCAGGTCGTCGCCGTCGAGCAGGCGCATGCCGTCGAGGTAGGGCAGGCCCACCGGGACGGGCGGGTGGTGCAGGCAGACGACGGCCGGCAGCCCGGGGCGGCGGGCGAGCGTCTCGTCGAGCCAGGCGAGCTGCTCGGGGCCGAGCCGGCCGGCCGGCTCGCCGGGGCTGACGGAGTCGAGCACGACGATGGTCGCGTCGGGCTGCTCGACGGCGTAGTGGGCCTGGTAGCCGCCGCCGAGGTGCGGGGTGCCGCCGAAGATGTCGAGCAGCGACTCGCGGTCGTCGTGGTTGCCGGCGACGAGGTGCACCGGCACCGGGAACCGGGCGATCAGGTCGCGCAGCGCGACGTACTCCTCGGGGCTGCCGTGCTCGGTGAGGTCGCCGGTGACGACGACGTGGTCGGGCCGGGGGCGCAGGCCGAGGACCCGGCCGAGCGCCCGGTGCAGCGCGGCGGCGGGCTCGGCGGCGAGCGGACCGGTGGTGAGGTGGGTGTCGCTGAGCTGGGCGATGAGCATCGCGGGCCTCCAGGTCGACCGGTTCCCTCAGGCTATCGCCGCCGCAGGCCGCCCACGGACCCGTCCACAGCCTGCGTCCACAGCTCGCGTCCACAGCCTGTGGATAGCACATGTGTACGAAGTAATTGATCTTGCCAGCAACCCGCTGAGCTGCGGTGAGTACGCTTGGTCGGGCCACCTCCCTCCCGCTGTCAGGAAGCACGTGCGCGTAGATCACCACCGGGTCGTCCGGGACGTCACGGTCCGCCTGCCGATGGCGTCGACCGCCGTCGAGGCGTGCCAGTGGACCGTCACGGCGCTGGCCCGGTACGCGCCGGCCACGATCTCCGTGCTGCTCCAGGTGCGCGACGGGCTGCGCTGCGTCGCCGCCACCGGCGCGTGGCAGGTCTTCGCCACCGTCCCGCCGAAGGCCGGCGTCGTCGGCCGGGTGTACGCCTCCGGCGAGCCCGCCACCGTCGAGGACGTGGCCGCCGACCCCGACTACCTCCCGGTGCGCCCCGACGTGACCGCCGAGGTCTGCGTGCCGGTGCTCGACCCGGCGGGCCGGCCGATCGGGGTCCTCGACCTCCAGTGGTCCGGCCCGGTCGAGCTGGGCCCGTGGCGGGAGACCGCCGAACGCGTCGCCGCCCGGCTCGGCGCCCGGATCACCGCGCTGGGCGGGCCGCCCGCCGAGACCCGCAGCGAGAAGCTGCTGCGGCACGCCGCCGCGCTGACCGCCGCACCCACCGAGTGGGACCTGATGACGGCGGCCATCTGCGCGGCCCGGGAGGTCTCCACCCTCTCCGCGGCCGTGCTGCTGCTGGCCGGCGGCGGCACGGGTCCCCGGCTGGGCGCGCCCACCGGCGCGCCGGGCGAGCTGGAGTCCCGCATCCGGGCCGAGCTGACCGAGGCGGGCGCGCCGGCCCTGCACCGGATGGTGGCCCGCGCCCACCGGCACGGCGTCGGCTACACCCTCGGCGAGGCCGGGCACCCGCCCACGGAGGAATACCGGCCGCTCGCCGACGCCGGGGTGCGCACCCTGGTGGCGGTGCCGGTCGGGCCGCCCGACGGCGGCGGGGTGCTGCTGGTCGCCGACGAACGGCTGCTGCGGCCCGACCCGACCACGGTCAACCTGATGGAGCTGCTCGCCGGGCAGGCGTGGACGTGCCTGGACCGGCTGCGCACGCTGGCGCGGCTGCGCGAGCAGGCCAGCTCCGACCCGCTGACCGGGCTGCCGCACACCGGGCCGTTCGGGCGGCGGATCGCGCGGGCCACCCCGGGGCGTACGGCGCTGCTGGCCATCGACGTGGACGGCTTCAAGGCGGTCAACGACACGTACGGCCACCAGGCCGGGGACCGGCTGCTGGTGGGGCTGGCCCGGGCGCTGGAGGCGGCGCTGCGCCAGGGCGACGAGCTGTACCGGATCGGCGGGGACGAGTTCGTCGCCGTGATCGAGGTGAACCGCCCCGAGGAGGCCGTGCGCATCGCCGAGCGGCTGGCCGAGGCGGCGCGGGGCACCGGCCGCACGATCAGCGTCGGCGTCGCCCTGCCCCGGCCGGGCGAGTCGCCCGAGCAGACCCTGCGCCGCGCCGACCAGGCCCTCTACGCGGTGAAGCGCCAGGGGCGCGACGGCGTCCGCCTGGCCGCCGCCTGAGCGACCGCCCTGCCCCACCGCGGTCCGCCGCCGCCTGAGCGACCGCCTGCCCCACCGCGGTCCGCCGCCGCCTGAGCGACCGCCTAGCCGGGCGGGCGTCAGCGGGCGGTCAGCTCCTTGGCCAGCAGCTCGCCGATCTGGGCGGTGTTGAGGGCCGCGCCCTTGCGCAGGTTGTCGCCGGTGACGAAGAGGTCGAGGGCGCGCGGGTCGTCGACGGCGCGGCGGATCCGGCCCACCCAGGACGGGTCGGTGCCCACGGCGTCGATCGGCATCGGGAACTCGCCTGCGGCCGGATCGTCGACCAGGATCACGCCGGGGGCGTTGCGCAGCGCCTCCCGGGCGCCCTCCGCGTCGACCTCGGTGGCGAAGACGGCGTGCACGGCCACCGAGTGACCGGTCACCACCGGCACCCGTACGCACGTCGCGGAGACCTTGAGGTCGGGCAGGCCGAGGATCTTGCGCGACTCGTTGCGCATCTTCAGCTCCTCGGACGACCACCCGCCGTCGGCGAACGAGCCGGCCCAGGGCACCACGTTGAGCGCCAGCGGGGCGGGGAACGGCCCCAACTCGTCGCCGACCGCCTGCCGCACGTCGCCGGGGCGGGAGCCGAGCACCCGGTCCCCGGCGACCTTGCCGAGCTGGAGGTGCAGCGCGTCCACGCCGGCCCGCCCCGCCCCGGAGGCCGCCTGGTAGGACGCCAGGACCAGCTCGCGCAGCCCGTACTCGCGGTGCAGCGGGGCGATCGCCACGATCATCGCGAGGGTCGTGCAGTTGGCGTTGGCGACGATGCCCCTGGGCCGGTTGCGCACCTGCTCGGGGTTGATCTCGGGGACGACCAGCGGGACGTCGCGGTCCATCCGGAACGCGCCGGAGTTGTCGACCGCCACCGCGCCCCGGGACACCGCGACCGGGGCCCACTCGGCGGCGACGTCGTCGGGCACGTCGAACATGGCCACGTCGACGCCGTCGAACGCCTCGGGGGTGAGCGGCCCGACGGTCAGCTCCTCGCCCCGGCAGCGCACCCGCCGCCCGACCGACCGCTCGGAGGCGATCAGCCGGATCTCGCCCCACACGTCGCGCCGCGACGACAGCAGCTCGCACATGACGGTGCCGACGGCACCGGTCGCCCCGACCACGGCGAGGCTGGGCCGCGCCGGCACGGCGTTACCGCCCGGTCCCCGCGTAGACGATGGCCTCGGTGTCGCCGCCCAGCTCGAAGGCGTCGTGGATGGCCCGGACGGCCTTGTCGAGGTCGGTGTCCCGGCAGACGACGGAGACCCGGATCTCGGAGGTGGAGATCATCTCGATGTTGACGCCAGCAGCGCCAAGGGCGGCGAAGAAGCCGGCCGCGACGCCCGGGTGCGACCGCATCCCCGCGCCGATGAGCGAGACCTTGCCGACGTGGTCGTCGTAGAGGAGACCCTTGAACTTGACCGGCTCCTGGATCTTGCTGAGCGCGGCCATGGCGGTCGGGCCGTCGGTCTTGGGCAGGGTGAACGAGATGTCCGTGCGGCCGGTGCCCTCGGTGGAGACGTTCTGCACGATCATGTCGATGTTGATCTCGGCGCTGGCGACGGTGTCGAAGATCCGCGCGGCGGCGCCCGGCTCGTCCGGCACCCCGACGATCGTGATCTTCGCCTCGCTGCGGTCGTGGGCGACGCCGGTGATCAGTGCCTGTTCCACAGCAAGGTCCTCCATCGATCCGGTGACCATCGTGCCGGTGTTGGTCGAGTATGACGAGCGGACGTGGATCGGCAGCCCCGCGCGGCGCGCGTACTCGACGCTGCGCAGGTGCAGCACCTTCGCGCCGCAGGCGGCCAGCTCCAGCATCTCCTCGTAGGTGACGTGACGGATGTGCCGGGCGTTCGGCACGATCCGGGGGTCGGCGGTGAAGATGCCGTCGACGTCGGTGTAGATCTCGCAGACGTCGGCGTGCAGCGCGGCGGCGAGCGCCACGGCCGTGGTGTCCGAGCCGCCCCGGCCCAGCGTGGTGACGTCCTTCGTGTCCTGTGAGACGCCCTGGAAGCCGGCGACGATGACCACCGCGCCCTCGTCGAGCGCGCCCTTGAGCCGCCCCGGGGTGACGTCGATGATCCGCGCCTTGCCGTGCACCGAGGTGGTGATCACGCCGGCCTGCGAGCCGGTGAACGAGCGGGCCTCGTAGCCAAGGTTGTGGATGGCCATGGCGAGCAGCGCCATGGAGATCCGCTCCCCGGCGGTGAGCAGCATGTCCAGCTCGCGGCCCGGCGGCAGCGGGCTCACCTGGTTGGCCAGGTCGAGCAGCTCGTCGGTGGTGTCGCCCATGGCGGAGACCACCACGACCACGTCGTCGCCGGCCTTGCGGGCGGCGACGATGCGCTCGGCCACCCGCTTGATCCGCTCGGCGTTGGCGACGGAGGATCCGCCGTACTTCTGCACCACGAGTGCCACGACGGTGCACTCCCTCCCCGCGTCCTTCGAGTGTGTCGCACCGCCGGCGACCAGCCGGTGGCACCTTGTCAGACCACATCAGGGTATCCGGCGGCCAGGAAGGCCGGGTCAGGTGATCCCACCATCCGGCCCGCGCGGCCGGCCCGGCCGCGCCCGGACCCGCCCGCCGGGGGGGTACGCGCCAAGCCCGCCCGGGGATCGGCGGGACGCCCACCCAGCGGTACGCGGCACGCCCGCCCGAGGATCGGCGACACGCCCGCCAAACGGCGTCGGCGGGGTCACGGGCGCGGTCCGCGCACCGCAGAATGACCCGGTGCACGCCCACCTCCGCGCGGCCCGACGCCCGACCGGCGTCGCGGCGCTCGCCCTCCTGCCGGCCCTGCTCGCCGCCTGCGCCGACGATCCGGCCCCCGCGCCGGCCCCGTCGACGTCCACCGATCCCGCGCCCGCCGCCGACGCCGCCCGGGACGAGCTGGCCGCCCTGGCCGCGGCGGCCCAGGACCGCAGCTTCACCGCCCGGTACACCCTCGCCGACGGCGGCGGCTCCGACCGCTCGATCGTGGTGACCAGCGCCGCCGACGGCACCTGGCGGGTGGACGTCCCGGGCGGCGCGCTGGGCGGCACGGCGGACGTGTCGCTCGCCACCACCGCCGACGGGCTCTACCAGTGCGGGCTGCCGTCGGCCGGCCGCCCGGAGCCGGCGAGCTGCGTCCGCCTCGGCGACCCGTCGGACGCCGTCCCGCGCCTGCTGGACCCCCGGGTGCAGCACCCGTTCACCGACTGGCTGGAGGTGCTCACCGACCGGCGCGCCCCGCTCGCGGTCTCCCCGGCCCGGCCGCCGCAGGGGGCGAGCGGGTCCTGCTACGCGGTCGACACCACCTCCGCCTCGCTGAACGCCCCGCTGGACGTCGGCATCTACTGCTACGCCCCGGACGGCACCCCGACGGCGGTGCGGACCACCGGGGGCACGCTCGTCCTGGCCGGACCGGCCGGCCCGGGGCCCGCGACGGTGCAGCTCGCCGGCCCGGTCACCGACGGCGAGCCGCTCGGCGTCGCCGCGCCGGAGCCGTCGCCGGAGTCCTCGGCGCAGTCGTCGGCGCAGTCGTCGGCGCAGACGCCATCGGGCACGGCAACGCCCTGAACCCCTGTCCGTTACGGGTGGTTCCGGCCACATTTGCCCACCCCGGCACCTCGGGCAAAAAGTCCGATACGGGATGCTTCCCCCATGGCTGACCTGACTCCGCTGCTCGCGTTCCGCTGGAGCCCCCGGGCGTTCGACCCCGCCGCCACGCTGACCGCCGACGAGGCGGCCTCGCTGCTGGAGGCGGCCCGCTGGGCGCCCTCGGCGGGCAACGGCCAGCCGTGGCGGTTCGCCCTCGGCCACCGCGACGACGAGACGTGGAAGCGCATCCTGGTCAACCTCCCCGACGACGACCAGCCGTGGGCCCGGCACGCCGCCGCCCTGCTCCTCGGCGCCCACCTCACCGCCGCCGGCGCGGCCGGCACAGGCACAGGCACGGGTACGGGCATCGGCACCGGCGAGGCCGGCACAGACCCGGGCATCGCCGCCGACGCGGCCGGCACCGGTGCCCGTGCGGCGGCCGCCGGCGCGGCGTACGACCTCGGGCAGGCGGTGGCCCACCTGACCGTGCAGGCCACCGCGCTCGGGCTCTACGTGCGCCAGCTCGCCGGCTTCGACCGCGCCGGGCTCGCCGCCGACCTGGACCTGCCGGCCGGCGTCCGCCCGCTGGTGGTGGTGGCGGTGGGCCGCCTCGGCGACCCGTCCAGCCTGCCGGCCGCGCTGCGGGAGCAGGAGACCGGGCTGCGCCGCCGACGCCCCGTGGCCGACCTGTTGCTGCGCTGAGCTGGGACGGGCAGTGGTCGCCGCGATCCGGGTGGCACCGCGTGCGACCAGCGGGAACGTCCGTCGACTGCGACCACCGTCTCAATCCGCGGACCGGCCTTCCCACCTCCCGTCCCATCACGTAGGGTCACCCTGTCATGTGGCAGGCGAACCTTCTCCTTGGTCGCCGCGACGGGGCCTGACCGGCCGGCACCTCGTCGCGGAGTCGAAGCGCGCCGTCCAGCAGTTCCGAACCTCCCGTCGGCGCACCGCGCCGGCCCGGCACCGTCGCCGCACCGGCCCAGCCGCCGCTGCCGCACCGTCGCCGGCCTTCCGATTGCTGACGCCACCCGACTCAGGGGGAACACTCCGCCATGGCTCAACCCACCACCACCGACGCGGACATCGACGCTGATCCCTTCGCCCGGCAGCGCCCCAGCGGGATGCCCTACCAGCGCTACCAGCCGTACCAGCAGCAGTTCCGGGTCGACCTGCCCGACCGCACCTGGCCGACCCGGCACGTCGAGGCCGCGCCCCGCTGGTGCGCCGTGGACCTGCGCGACGGCAACCAGGCCCTGATCGACCCGATGTCCCCCGAGCGCAAGCGCCGGATGTTCCAGCTGCTGGTGCAGATGGGCTACAAGGAGATCGAGGTCGGCTTCCCGTCGGCCAGCCAGACCGACTACGACTTCGTCCGGCAGCTCATCGAGCAGGACCTGATCCCCGACGACGTGACCATCCAGGTGCTCACCCAGTGCCGGGAGCACCTGATCGAGCGGACGTTCGAGTCGCTGCGCGGCGCGAAGCGGGCCATCGTGCACTTCTACAACTCGACCTCCACGCTCCAGCGTCGGGTGGTCTTCGGCCTGGACCGGGACGGCATCACCGACATCGCCACCAGCGGCGCGCGGCTCTGCCAGAAGTACGCGGAGATCCACACCCCGGACACGGAGATCTACTACGAGTACTCCCCGGAGTCGTACACGGGCACCGAGCTGGAGTACGCGCTCCAGGTCTGCTCGGCGGTGATCGACGTGATCGACCCGACCCCGGACCGCAAGCTGATCATCAACCTGCCGGCGACCGTCGAGATGGCCACCCCCAACGTGTACGCCGACTCGATCGAGTGGATGCACCGCCACCTGCCCCGCCGCGACAGCGTGGTGCTCAGCCTGCACCCGCACAACGACCGGGGCACCGGCGTGGCCGCCGCCGAGCTGGGCCTGCTGGCCGGCGCGGACCGCATCGAGGGCTGCCTGTTCGGCAACGGCGAGCGCACCGGCAACGTCGACCTGGTGACGCTGGGCCTCAACCTGTTCTCCCAGGGCATCGACCCGATGATCGACTTCTCGAACATCGACGAGATCAAGCGGGCCGTCGAATACTGCAACCAGCTCCCGGTGCACGAGCGCCACCCGTACGCGGGCGACCTGGTCTACACCGCCTTCTCCGGCTCCCACCAGGACGCCATCAAGAAGGGCTTCGACGCCCTGCACGCCGACGCGGCGGCGGCCGGGGTGCCGGTGGACGACTTCGCCTGGGCCGTGCCCTACCTGCCGGTCGACCCGAAGGACCTGGGCCGCACCTACGAGGCGGTCATCCGGGTCAACTCGCAGTCCGGCAAGGGCGGCGTCGCGTACATCATGAAGAGCGAGCACCAGCTCGACCTGCCCCGCCGCCTCCAGATCGAGTTCTCCGGCGTGGTCCAGCAGGTCACCGACCACGGCGGCGGCGAGGTCGACCCCGGCACCATGTGGGACATCTTCGCCGGGCACTACCTGGTCGACCACCAGAGCGACCCGGCGCTGACGCTGGCCGGCTACGCCATCGGCACCGTCGACGGCAAGGTCGAGATCGAGGCCCGGGTCGGCGTCGGCGGGTCGGACACCCGGTCGCTGACCGCCGTCGGCAACGGCCCCATCGACGCGTACGTCAACGCGCTGGAGTCGGTGGGCGTGGCGGTCCGGGTGCTCGACTACCACGAGCACGCGCTCTCCTCCGGCGGCGACGCGCAGGCCGCCGCGTACGTCGAGTGCGAGGTGGACGGCCGCACGGTGTGGGGCGTCGGGGTCGACGCGAACATCGTCACCGCCTCCGTGAAGGCGGTCACCAGCGCCGTCAACCGCGCCCGCGCCTGAGGTGCAAGGAAGGGCCCCCTGTTAACGCTTTCTGTATAGCAAGGGGCCCTTCCTAACCAGCGCCTGATCAGTCCGGGATGTTCCAGGCGGACACCTCGACCGTCGTCGCGCCATCGTTGGATACGCCGACGATGTGCATCAGGATCATCCGCCATCGGTCGCCACGCTCCCGCGCGGCTTGCCAACTGGTGGTGATGCAGACCGCTGTGCCCTTGCGCACCGGAATCGGAGCGTCCCGCCCGATCGGCGCGCTGCGAATCTTCTCCGCGCATTCCTTCGGCGTCATGCCCGGCCGGGCCTCCTCGCTGCCCTCCACCCCGTCCATCAATCGAAAAGTGGGCAGGTCAGCGTTGCAGTTGATGACAAGCCGCACGTCCGCCTGGGCCTCCTCGTTCTTGGCCCTCGGCTCGTCCAGATCGGCGTACATCGTGCGCCCGCAGGTCGCCTTCAGCACCAAGGGCTGCTTCTCGTACTTCGGTTCGTAGACGGTCTGCTCAGTCAGGACCGGCGCTCCGTCGGGCGAGCGGGGCACGTCCTCGATGCCCGACGGAAGGTCCGACGGTAGCTGCGAGGGCGTCTCGGACGGCGCTGCCGGAGTCTCCGGCCCCGCAACCGGAGGGGTGGCCGACGCAGCGCCGTTCGACGGCCGGCCGCTGAGGGCGAACGATTTCGCGTCCTTCGCCTGGTCGACGGCGCGCCACGCGAAGATCATGGAGCCGAACGCCAGCAGCAGAGCCAGGAAGGAGACCCCGAGGGCCATAAGGGCGGTCCCTCGACCGCGTGCCGCCTTGACCTCGCCGTCCCCGGGACGCGTTCCAGGACCAACTCCCGCTGCCAACGCGGGAGACCTCGATTCGAATGACTCATTATCGTCGCGCAACTGGCTCACGTACGGACCTCCGGAATCTGGTGCAGCTGGTTCCGTGAGGTTCTTTATCCCAGAAACAACATCCGTCAACTGTCACGAAGGTGACAGCGGTCGGGCAGGGATCACGTTTCGCGAATACGGATGATGGATCCCGTCAAAGGAATCCGCAGACACCGTCATTCGGGAGAGACGTGGCCGACGCCGAGAACGCACACAAGGAAAACCGGGGAGTCGAGCCGGACGACCGACCGGGGCACGGCCGAAGCGTGGTGGTCGGGCTCACCGTGCTCGGTGTCCTCATAGCCGGGGCCGCGTTGGCCCGTGACTACTTAGACCTGACCTTTCGCAGGGCGGATCCGGGTACCGTCCCGTCCGTCAGCCCGGCGCCGACCAGCCTGCCTTCCGCAGTGCCCACCCTCGACCCGGGATCGCCCTCACCCGACGTGAACGCCGGCACGAGCGGCGGCCAGAGCGGGCCGGCCGGCATCCACCTCGACGCCCTGAAGGTGCAGAGCGGCGGCGCGAACCTGGTGGAACTTCCCCGCGATCTGGCCGACCGCCCCGGTTACGAACGCGCCATCGCCATCACCTGTCCGCAGAACACCTCCGCCGACAAGCACCGAGAAGTCACCTATCCCATCCTGCGCCGGTACGTCGAAATATCGGCGACCGTTCGGCCATACTTCCCGGACGATTCCCAGGCGAAGACGTATGTGTCGGTAATCGCCTCGGTCGAGCAGTCGGACGGTACGGTCAACCGGCTGGACCGGGGCGGCCAGGCTGCCCAGCAGGGTGTCCCGGCGCGGCTCACCGCAGACGTCGAGAACGCCGACGAACTCACTCTCCGGGTGCGCTGCGAATCGCCCACTGGCCTGGTGGTCCTAACGGATGCTCTACTGGCACCCAGGTGACAGGACCAGTCCGACTCACGGTGTCCACAGGCAATCCGGGTTGGCCAGGTCAGGGCGACTTCACGCGTCCGTTGACATCCGGGGGCGGTGGATCAGCAGGCCGGCCATCGCCGCGCCCGCCAGCAGCCCGCCCGCGCACCAGAGCATCGCCCCCCGGAACGCGTCGGTCAGGGCCGCCGTCTGCTCGTACCCGGTGCCGCTCAGCCCGACCAGCAGCGGCAGCGCGGCCACCGCGAGCAGGCCGCCGGCCCGGGACGCGGCGTTGTTGAACCCGCTGGCCACCCCGGCGAACCGGTCCGCCACGGCGGCCAGCACCGAGGCGGTCAGCGGGGCCACCACGAGGGTGAGGCCGAGGCCGAAGAGGGCCACCCCGGGCAGCACATCCGTCCAGTACGACGCGCCCGGGGACACCCCGCGCAGCAGCAGCAGGCCGAGCGCGGCCACGACCGGGCCGATCGTCAGCGGCAGCCGGGGGCCGATCCGGGCCGACAGCGCGCCGGCCCGCGACGAGCCGACCAGCAGCAGCACCGTCATCGGCACGGTGGCCAGCCCGGTGAGCATGGCCGACCAGCCGACGACGTTCTGCAGGTAGACGGAGAGAAAGAAGGTGAACCCGCCGAGGGCCGCGTACACCACCACCGTGAAGACGTTCAGCACCGAGAAGAGCCGGCTGCCGAACAGGCCGGTGGGCAGCATCGCGGTATCGCCCCGGCGGCGCTCCAGCAGCACGAACGCCACGGCGGCGAGCACGCCGACCAGCACCGACGCCAACACCGGCGGCGAGGTCACCCCGCGGGCCGGCGCGTCGATCAGGGCGTACGTCACGCCGCCGAGGCCGAGCGCGCCGAGCAGCGCGCCGGCCACGTCGAACCGTCGCCGGCCCGATCCGGTACGCGAGGCGTCGACATCGCGGCTCTCGGGTGCCCAGCGCAGCGCGGCGAGGACCACCGGCACGGCCAGCGGCAGGTTGATGAAGAAGATCCACCGCCAGGACAGGGCGTCGACCAGCCAACCGCCGACGAACGGGCCGAGCGCGGTGGAGACCCCGGCCAGCCCGGACCAGGTGCCGATGGCCCGGCCCCGGTCGTCGGGGTGGAAGCTGGACTGGAGCACCGACAGCGAGCCGGGGGTGAGCAGCGCGCCCCCGGCGCCCTGGAGGAACCGGGCCGCGATCAACCAGCCGGTGTCCTGGGCCAGGCCGCACAGCGCGGAGGCGACGGCGAACCAGACCACGCCGAGGAGGAAGACCCGCCGCCGCCCGAAGCGGTCGCCGAGCGCCCCGCCGAGCAGCACGAACGCGGCCAACATCAACAGGTAGCCGTTGATGGTCCACTGGAGACCGGCCACGGTGGCGTCGAGGTCCGCGCCGAGGCGGGGCAGCGCGACGTTGACCACCGTGCTGTCCAGGAACACCATCCCGGAGGCGAGGATGGCGGCGAGCAGGGTGCCCCGGCCGGCGGGGGTGCCCATCCGGAGCGCGGGCGCGGGGGCGTGGGGCGGTGTGGGTGCGGTCACGCGTACCAGTGTTCCTCCGGTCGATTTGCCGGACGCCACGAATCATGGAAACGGTGCCGGGGTACTGTGCGCAATCGCCAGGAGCCCGCAAGCTGGAGAGGTGTCGTCTGTGCGTACCAGATCAGGACGTCGCGCGGCCGCGGTCGCCGCGCTCGCCGTGGCGCTGGCCGTCGCGGCGGCCGGCTGCGAGGTCGTCGACGAGCCGGAGGCCGCGCCGAGCGGCGGCGGTGGCAACGTCGGGCAGATGCTCGACCAGCTCACCGTGGCGAGCGCGGGGTCGATGAAGGGCTACAGCCGCAACCGCTTCCCGCACTGGCGGGACACCGGCAAGAACTGCGACGTCCGTGACAGCGTGCTGAAGCGCGACGGCAAGGACGTCCGGTTCTCCGGCTGCAACGTGGTCGCGGGCCGCTGGGAGAGCGTGTACGACGGGCGGACGTTCACCGACCCCTCCGACGTGGACATCGACCACACGGTCCCGCTGGCCAACGCGTGGCGCTCGGGTGCCGACGAGTGGGACGACGCCAAGCGGGGCGACTTCGCCAACGATCTCACGCGGCCGCAGCTCATCGCCGTTTCGGCCTCCTCCAACCGGTCGAAGGGTGACCAGGATCCGTCGCAGTGGAAGCCGGCGAACCGGTCGTACTGGTGCCAGTACGCCGAGGACTGGGTGACGGTCAAGCACCACTGGCGGCTGACGGTGACCAGTGCCGAGAAGGACGCCCTGTCCGACATGTTGGGGGGCTGCACATGGGCGAGCAAGCCGTGACGGGGGAGGCCGGGGCGAAGCCGGCGCCGGGGCAGCCGCCGGACGCGGGCACCGCCCCGGAGCCGGACGCGGGCACCGCCCCGCAGCCGGAGGCGAGCACCGCCGGGGGCGGGGCGGCGAGCCGCACGGCCGACATCGTGCCCGGCCCGGGCGGCGTCATGACCGACGAGGTCGGCGTGGTGACCGGCGAGCTGACCCTGCGCACCGAGTACGCGGACGGCCAGGTCACCCTGCGCGTGCAGTACCGGGAGGCCGACGAGTGGTACGCCGTCACCGGCGGGCGCGCCCCGCTGGCCGACCCGGCCGGGCTGGACGCCGTGCACACGATCGCCGTCGGCCTGCTCGACCGCCCGGAGGGCTGACCGGCCGCCGGGCCGAGCGCCCGGCCACAGGTGTTAACAGGGGCCCCCTGCTATGCAGAATGCGTTAACAGGGGGCCCTTCCTTACACGTAGGAGCCGGGTTCCGTGGGGGCCGAGACGACCGCCGGGTCCTCGCCCTCGCCCTCGGGCCGCACGATCTGGGCGCTCACCTTGTGCGGGCGCAGCTCGCCGCTGGCGATCCGCTCCGCGAAGTGGCAGGCGACCCGGCTGCCGCCGATCTCCCGCAGCGCCGGCCGCTCGTCGGCGCAGCGGGTCGGCTGGGCCCACGGGCAGCGGGTGTGGAAGCGGCAGCCCGACGGCGGGTTGGCCGGCGAGGGCAGGTCACCGGCGAGCAGGATGCGTTCCCGCCGGTCCTCCACGTCCGGGTCCGGCACGGGCACGGCCGACATGAGCGCCCGCGTGTACGGGTGCAGCGGCTCGCTGTAGAGCCGGTCGCTCGGCGCCTCCTCGACCAGCGCGCCCAGGTACATGACGCCGACGACGTCGGAGATGTGCTTGACCACGGCGAGGTCGTGCGCGATCACCAGGTACGTCAGGCCGAGGTTGTCCTGGAGCTCGTCGAGCAGGTTCACCACCTGGGCCTGGATGGAGACGTCCAGGGCGGAGACGGGCTCGTCGGCGACGATCAGCTCGGGGCCGAGCACGAGGGCCCGGGCGATGCCGATGCGCTGCCGCTGGCCGCCGGAGAACTCGTGCGGGTAGCGGGACAGCGCCCACCGGGGCAGCCCGACGGCGTCGAGGGTCTCGCCGATGATCCGCCGCCGGTCGTCGCGGTCGGTGCCGATGCCGTGGGTCTGCAATCCCTCGGTGAGGATCGACTCGACGTTCTGCCGGGGGTCGAGGCTCGACATCGGGTCCTGGAAGATCATCTGCATCCGGCGGCGCATGGTGCGCAGCTTCCCCGCCGCGAGGGTGGTCAGCTCGACGCCGTCGAAGCGGACCTCGCCGCCGGTGGGCGGGGTGAGCTGGAGCAGCGCCCGGCCGAGCGTGGACTTGCCGCAGCCGGACTCGCCGACCAGCCCGTACGTCTTGCCGCGCGGGATGCTCAGGTCGACGCCGTCGACGGCCTTCACGTGGCCGACGACCCGGTCGAGGATCAGCCCCCGCTTGATCGGGAAGTGCACCTTCAGGTCGCGCACCTCGACGAGGATGTCGCTCTCGGTCACGGCTTCTCCTCCTCGCGCGGTGCGGGCACCGGGCCGCCGGTCGCGTCGGTGGCCGGTGCCGGCGCGTCGGCACCTGTCACCGCTGGGGGAAGCGTGCCGGGGACCGGGGGTGGGTTGACGCACCGGTAGCTGCGGCCGTCGTAGGTGAGCGTCAGCTCCGGCGGCCCGCCCACGCACTCGTCGACGCGACGGGTGCAGCGCGGGGCGAAGGCGCAGCCGTCCGGCCAGGCCAGCACGTCCCGCACGGAGCCGGGGATGGGGTTGAGCCGTTCGCCGCGCCCGGCGTCCAGGCGCGGCACCGAGCCGAGCAACCCCACGGTGTACGGGTGCCGCGGCTCACGGAACAGCGGGCGGCGGCGGGCCGTCTCCACCACCCGGCCGGCGTACAGCACGTTGATCGTGTCGCACATGCCGGCGACAACCCCGAGGTCGTGGGTGATCATCACGAGCGCGGTGCCGGAGTCCCGGACCAGTTCCTTGAGCAGCTCCAGGATCTGCGCCTGGATGGTGACGTCGAGCGCGGTGGTCGGCTCGTCGGCGATGAGCAGCCGGGGCTGGCAGGCCACCGCCATGGCGATCAGGGCCCGCTGCCGCATGCCGCCGGAGAGCTGGTGCGGGTATTCCTTGAGCCGGCGGCGCGGGTCGGGGATGCCGACCCGGTCGAGCAGGTCGGCGGCCTCCTTCTGGGCCGCCTCCCCCTTCATTCCCCGGTGCCGGGTGAGCACCTCGGTCACCTGGAGCCCGATCGGGATCACCGGGTTCAGCGAGGAGAGCGGGTCCTGGAAGATCATCGCGACGTCCCGGCCCCGGATGTCGCGCCGGGACCGGTCGTCGAGCTGGAGCAGGTCCGTGCCGTCGAAGACGGCCTTGCCGCCGACCCGCAGGCCGGGCTGCTTCGGCAGCAGACCCATGATCGCCAGCGACGTGACGCTCTTGCCGCAGCCGGACTCGCCGACGAGGCCGACCACCTCGCCCGCGTCGACGGAGAAGGAGACCCCGTCGACGGCGTGCACGGTGCGCTGACCGCGCCGGGCGAAGGTGACGGAGAGGTCGTCCACTTCGAGCAGTGCCATTATCGGCCTTCCGTTTGCGACTGCGGGGCCCGCAGGCCCACTCCTCGCGCTGCACACACGACAGCCGACCTACTTCCGCAGCTTCGGGTCGAGGGCCTCGCGCATCGCCTCGCCGAGCAGGGTGAAGCCGAGCGCGGTGACGATGATGGCGAGGGCGGGCAGGATGGCGAGCCGGGGCGCGGCGTCGAGGTAGCGCTGCGCGTCGGCGAGCATCACGCCCCACTCGGGGATGGACGCGTCGTTGTTGCCGAGGCCGAGGAACGACAGCGCCGCGGCCTCGATGATCGCGGTGGCCAGGGTCAGCGTCGCCTGGACGATGACCGGGGCGAGCGAGTTCGGCACCACGTGGGTCAGGGCGATCTTCGGCTTCCGCACGCCCAGCGACGTCGCGGCGAGCACGTAGTCGCTGTTCGACTGGGAGATCATCGACCCGCGCAGCAGCCGGGCGAAGACCGGCACGGACACCACGCCGACCGCGATCATGACGGTGGTGAGGCCGGCACCGAGCAGCGCGGCGATGCTGATCGCCAGCAGCAGGCTCGGCATGGCCAGCAGCATGTCGACGAACCGCATGAGGGTGTTGTCGACGGCCCGGCCCCACTTGCCGCCGAGGCCGGCGCTGGCCCCGGCGATGCCGCCGATGAGTGACCCGACGGCCAGGCCGATCAGCGTGGAGATCACGCCGACGAGCAGGGTCTGCCGGGCACCGACGATCATGCGGCTGAACTCGTCGCGGCCGATGTGGTCGACGCCGAACCAGTTGTCGGCCCGGGGGCCCGGGAAGTAGCCGATGTTGTCCCGGATCTCGCCCTTCCACAGCTGGGCGTCGGCCGGGTAGGGGACGAGGAACGGGCCGACGATGGCGATCAGCAGGAACAGGGCCAGGATGACCGCGCCGACGATCGCGGCCGGGTTGCGCCGCAGCCGGCGGAACGCCTCCCGCCAGAGGCTCACGCCGCGCTCGTCGTCCCGGGCGGCCAGCTCGGCGAGCCGGTCGATCTTCTCGCGCTTCTTGCCGGGGCTGATCGTCATCGCACCCTCACCCTCGGGTCGATCACGCTGTAGGAGAGGTCCACGAGGAGGTTCACCAGCACGTACACCACCGCGATGATCAGGATGAAGCCCATCAGCACGGGATAGTCGCGCTGGCTGATCGCCTCGGCGACGAACGCCCCGATGCCGCTGAAGGCGAAGACGGTCTCGGTCAGCACCGCGCCGGAGAGCAGCCCGCCGGTGAGCAGGCCGATCGAGGTGACCACGGGGAGCATGGCGTTGCGCAGCACGTGCCGGCGGCGGACCGTCGACTCGGTGAGGCCCTTGGCCTCGGCGGTGCGGACGAAGTCCTCGTTGAGCACCTCCAGCACGCTGGCCCGGGTGATCCGGACGATGATCGCCAGGGGGATGCTCGCCAGCGCGAGGCCCGGCAGCACGAGGTGCCAGAGGGCGTCGGCGGCGGCGTCCCACTCCCGGGTCATCAGCCCGTCGAGGACGAAGAAGTTGGTGATCCGGGTCGCCCCGAGGGTCGGGTCCTGCCGGCCGCTGGACGGGAACCAGCCGAGGTTCTCCGAGAAGAGGGCCTTGAGCACGTACGCGAGGAAGAACACCGGGATGCAGATGCCGATCAGCGAGCCGCCGACCGACAGGTGGTCGAACAGCCGGCCCCGGCGGCGGGCGGCCAGGTAGCCCAGCGGGATGCCGATGCCGATGGCGATGACCATGGCCATCACGGTCAGCTCGACGGTGCCGGGGAACCGCTCGAAGAACTCGGTGACGACCGGGCGCTTGGTGGAGGTCGAGGTGCCCAGGTCCAGTTTGATCAGTCGCCGGACGAACCGGCCGTACTGGATCAGGATCGGCTCGTCGAGGCCGAGGTTGCGGCGGATGGCGGCGCGCATCTCCGGGGTGCCGCGCTCGCCGAGGATGGCGGTCTCGGGGCCGCCGGGCAGCCGCCGGAGCCAGATGAACAGCAGGAGGGAGAGCCCGAACAGCGTCGGTATGAGCTGGAGCAGGCGTCTGACGATGAACCGGAACACGGCGGCCTCGAAGGGGGTACGGAGGGCTGCGGGCGGGCGCCGTGGGTAACGGCGCCCGCCCGTGGTCCTTGCGTCAGGTCAGGACTTGAACTCGGCGGTTCCGAACCGCTCGTCGGTGAGCGGGCTCGCCTTGATCCCGGTCACGTCCTTGCCGAACACGATCGCCGGCGGCGAGTGCGAGATCGGCACACCCGGCAGCAGGTCCATGATCGCCTTGTTGAGGGCCTTGTACTTCTCCACCCGGGCCGCCTGGTCGGCGGTGGTGTCCGCGTCCTTGAACTGGGCGAAGAGCTGGGCGTTGTTGAAGCCCCACTCGTCCTTCGGCCGGTCGAAGAACGTGCCGATGAAGTTGTAGGCGTCGCCGTAGTCACCGGTCCAGCCGAGGAAGTGCAGGTCGTGCTTGCTGCCGGAGGTGGTGGCGTTCAGGTAGTCGGGGCTCCACTTCAGCGGGATCGCCTCGACGTTGATGCCGACCGCCTTGAGGTCCGCCGAGAGCAGCTCGAAGATGTCCTTCGGGTTCGGCATGTACGGCCGGGTGACCTCGGTCGGGTAGTGGAACTTCAGCGTCAGGTTCGACGCGCCGGCCTCGGCCAGCAGCGCCTTGGCCTTCTCCGGGTTGTAGTCGTACTTGGTGACGTCGCCGTTGAAGCCCTCGACGGTGTCGGGCATGAAGTTCAGCGCGACCTTCGCGCCCGGGGGCAGCTTCGAGTCGACAAGCGCCTGCCGGTTGAGCGCGTGCGCGATCGCCTGCCGGACCTTGAGGTCGGCGAGCTTCGGGTTGCCCTTCTGGTTGATGGCCAGGTAGAGCACGTTGAACGCCGGGCGGGTGAGGACGTTGAAGCCCTCGGTCTTCAGCGGCTCGACGTCGGCCGGGCCGACCAGGTCGTACCCCTGGATGTCGCCGGAGCGCAGCGCCTGCTTGCGCGCGTTCTCGTCGGAGATGGTCTTGAAGATCAGGGTCTTCAGCTTGGCCTTGGCGCCGTAGTAGTCGTCGTTGCGCTCGATGGTGAGCGTCTTGTTGGCGACGTCCCAGGACTTGAACTTGAACGGGCCGGTGCCGGTCGGGTGCTCCGTCGCGTACGGCGGGTACTTGATGTCCTCGGCGGTGCCGCCGACGTTGCTGGCGTCGTACTGCTGGAGCGCCTTCGGGCTGTGGATCGAGAACGAGGGCAGCATCAGCGCGGCCGGGATCTTGCTGGAGACCCGGGTGAACGCCAGGTCCACGGTGGTGGCGTCCTTGGCGGTGCAGGACTTGAAGAGGCTCGGCGGCAGCTCCGGGTCCTCGTTCTTGGCGAAGCCGCCCATGACGTCCTGCCAGTACGCGGTCACGTCGGGGCTCTGCATGAGGCCCTTCGCGTTGTACCAGCGGTCGAAGTTGGCGCAGACGGCCTCGGCGTTGAAGTCGGTGCCGTCGTGGAACTTCACGCCGGAACGGAGCTTGAACGTCCACGTGGTGCCGGCGGCGTCCGGGGTCCAGGACTCGGCCAGCCCCGGGGTGACCTTGGTGCCACCCTCCTCCGGCCGGACCAGCGTCTCGAAGACCTGGCGTGCCACGCGCAGCGACTCGCCGTCGCTGGCGAAGCTGGGGTCGAGGACCTTCGGGTCGCCGGCGACGCCGAAGACCATGGTGTCCTTCTTGCTACCGCCGGAGTTGTCATCGCGGTTGCTCTCGGCGCAGCCTGCTACCGCGAGGGCCGCGACCGCGACGGCCGCGACAGCGACCTTCGGCCTGGGTGCACGCATGGGTGCTTCACCTCGTCCTTGGGGGTACGGACAACGTGGTGACAGGGGTCACCGATGGGCGTGACCTTAGCTCCCGTTCGGACCGGCCCGAAACCGGCAGGGCAAGGGTTGGTATCGGATCGTGTCCCAGCCACGACACGGCCGAAGAATCTACGGCGAACAACGGGTTTCGCCGAACGATCCGAAACCGCGATGCCAAACTGTTACGTCGCCCCTGCCCCTGAGGGCACCTGGTGTCAGACCGCCCGACGCCCCTCGAACGCGCGGCCGAGGGTGATCTCGTCGGCGTACTCCAGGTCGCCGCCCACCGGCAGGCCGCTGGCGAGCCGGGTCACCGAGATGCCCATCGGCTTGACCATCAGCGCCAGGTACGTCGCCGTCGCCTCGCCCTCGGTGTTCGGGTCGGTGGCCAGGATCAGCTCCCGCACCGCGCCGCCGCCCAGCCGGGTCATCAGCTCGCGGATGCGCAGGTTGTCCGGCCCGATCCCCTCCAGCGGATTGATCGCCCCGCCGAGCACGTGGTAGCGCCCCCGGAACTCACCCGTGCGCTCGATCGCCACCACGTCCTTGGGCTCCTCGACCACGCACAGCACCTCGTCGCTGCGGCGCGGGTCGCGGCAGATCCGGCACTGCTCGGACTCGGCGACGTTGTAGCAGGTGGTGCAGAAGCGCACCAGGTCCTTGACCTTGCGCAGCGCGCCGGCCAGCCGGTTGATGTCGGCCGGGTCCGCCGACAGGACGTGGAAGGCGATCCGCTGCGCGCTCTTCGGGCCCACGCCCGGCAGCCGCCCCAGCTCGTCGATCAGGTCCTGGATGGCACCTTCGTACATCTGCGTCGGCCGGCTCAGAAGCCGGGCAGGCCGAGGCCGCCCATCCCGCCCGCGACCGGGCCCATCTTCTGCTCCGTCAGCGCCCGGGCGGCCTCGGCGGCGTTGTGCAGCGCGGCGACCACCAGGTCCTCCAGCGTCTCCACGTCCTCCGGGTCGACCGCCTTCGGGTCGATCTTGATGCTCTTGACGTCGCCGGAGCCGGAGACCGTCACGGCGACCAGGCCGCCCCCGGCGGTGCCGGTCAGCTCGGCCTCGGCCAGCTCGGCCTGGGCCTTGGCGATCTGCTGCTGCATCTTCTGCGCCTGCTTCAGCATCTGCTGCATGTTCGGCTGTCCACCTGGGCGCACGGATGGCTCCTTCTCGCACTCGTCTGCTCGGCCGCGCCCAGCCTAACCGGGGCGCAGACTGTTGCCTGGCACGGGCGACGCCCGCGTCAGCGGGCGTCCACCTCGTCGATCTTCTCCGCGCCGAACGCCTCCCGGAGCAGCTGCACCGCCTGCTCCTCGCTGGACTGCCGGGCCGTCCGCTCGTCGATCACCTCGTCGAGCGGCTCGTCGCCCGGGTCGAAGCCCTCGTAGGTCGGGGCGGCCGACGCCGCCGGGCCGGGGCGGCCACCGCCGCGCACCGGCCCGTCGAAGTCCGGGTCGTAGGGCGGCTCGCCCGCCCAGTCGGCGTCCGCGGTCTTGCGGGCCCCGTTCTGGGTACGCGGACCGCGGCCGGCCGCCGCAGCCCGCGCGGCGGCGAGCCCGCTGCCGGCAGCGGGAGCCCTGCCGCCCGGGGCGGCGGTGCCGTTGGCCGGCGCGGCGGGGGCGGCACCACGCGCGGCGGCACCGTTGGCCGGCGTCGCCGGAGCGGCACCGTTGGCGGTGCCATTGCCCGCAGCGCCGTTGGGCGACGTCGTCGGGGGGGCGGCATGCGCGGCGGCGGCCGGGGCGGGCCCGCCGGACGGCGGCGCGGCGGCGAAGCCGCCCGGGCGGGCCGGCTCCGGCCAGTCGTCGCCGGCCGGCGCGCCCGCGGCGGGAGCGGCGGCGGCCCCGCCGGGGCGGGCCGGCTCGGGCCACTCCTCGTCAGCGCCGGCGGCACCGCCGGCCGGGGCGCCACCGCCGCCTCCGGCGGGGCCGGGAGCAGCGCCGACCGCCGGGCGGGCGTTGTTCGTGGCGGACGCGGGCGGGGCCGGCGCGGGGCGGGGCGGGGCGGGGGCAGACCCCCGGGAGCCGCCCGGCGACCCGCCGCCCCGCTCGCCGGCCACCTCGCAGCGCACCTGCCAGCGCCCGCCGAACTCCTCGTAGAGCGCCTCGGCCAGCACCGACGTGTGGTTGCCCATCATCTGCGCGAGCACCGGAGACTTGACGGTCAGCACCAGGGTGTCGCCGTCCACGTCACGGACCACCGCGTCGCGCATCAGCGCGGCGGCCGGCTTCTTGATCCGGTTGACCTTCGCGACGATGTCCGGCCAGACCCGGCGTACCGCGACGGCGTCCAGCGGGCCCGCCGCAGCCGCGCCGGGGCGGGGCGGGGCGGGGGTCGCCGGGTCGGGCATCACCGCCTCCGGCGGGACCTCCCGCCGGGGCGCGGCCGGAGCGGGAGCGGCCGGGGCGGGGCCTGCGGACACCGGAGCCGCCGCCGCAGCGGCCACGGGCGGCGGGGCGGCCGCCGGGGCCGGGGCGGTCGCCGGGGCGGCGGACGCCGCAGCCGGCGCGGGGTGCGCGGCAGCCGCCGCAGGCGGGGCGGGCTGCTCTTGGCGTACCGCCGGGGCGGTGGCGACCGGCGCGGAGCCGGCGGCGGCCGGCGGCAGCTCGACGGTGCCCAGGGTGAGCCGGCGCTCCATCCGCTCCAGGCGCTGGAGCAGGCCGCCGGTGGAGTCGTCCGCACCCGGCAGCAGCATGCGGGCGCAGATCAGCTCCAGCAGCAGCCGGGGCGCGGTGGTGCCGCGCATGGCCACCAGGCCGTCGTGCACGATGTCGGCGCACCGGGACAGGGTCGCCGGGCCGAGCCGCTGCGCCTGGGCGGTCATCCGCTCGATCTGGTCGGCCGGGCCGTCGATCAGGCCCTTCTCGGCGGCGTCGGGCACCTGCTGGAGGACGATCAGGTCGCGCAGCCGCTCCAGCAGGTCCGAGGCGAAGCGGCGCGCGTCGTGCCCGGCCTCGGCCACCCGGTCCACGGTCGCGTACGCCGCCGCGCCGTCGCCGGCCGCGAGGGCGTCGCACATCTCGTCGAGCAGCCCCGAGTCGGTGACGCCGAGCAGCGCGGCGGCCCGGGGATAGGTGACCCCCTCCGGGCCCGCGCCCGCGATGAGCTGGTCGAGCACGGAGAGGCTGTCCCGGGCGCTGCCGCCGCCCGCGCGCACCACCAGCGGGAAGACCGCCGGGTCGACCGTCACGCCTTCGGCCTCGGTGAGCTGCTCCAGGTAGGGGCGCAGCGTCTTCGGCGGGATCAGCCGGAACGGGTAGTGGTGGGTCCGCGACTTGATCGTGCCGAGGACCTTCTCCGGCTCGGTGGTGGCGAAGATGAACTTGACGTACTCCGGGGGCTCCTCGACCAGCTTGAGCAGGGCGTTGAAGCCGGCCGACGAGACCATGTGCGCCTCGTCGATGACGTAGATCTTGAACCGGCTGCGGGCCGGCGCGAAGAACGCCTTCTCGCGCAGCTCGCGGGCGTCGTCGACGCCGCCGTGGCTGGCCGCGTCGATCTCGATGACGTCGATCGAGCCGGACCCGTCGGTGGCCAGCGAGCGGCACGAGTCACACTGCCCGCACGGCTCCGGCGTCGGGCCCTGCTCGCAGTTGAGCGAGCGGGCCAGGATGCGGGCGCTGGAGGTCTTGCCGCAGCCGCGCGGCCCGGAGAAGAGGTAGGCGTGGTTGAGCCGCCCGCTGCGCAGCGCCTGCGACAGCGGCTCGGTGACGTGCTCCTGGCCGATGACCTCGGCGAAGGTGCGCGGCCGGTACTTGCGGTAGAGCGCCAGTGTCACGCGTCCCGCCTCCTCTCGACCGAGCCATTCTGCGCCGGTCGGGCGCGGGTGACCACCCACCACCCCGTGCCCCGGCCCGCCCTCTGGCCGGCACCTGGCCTGCGGCGTACGGTAGCGGTGCCGGGAGACAAAAAGGCCTCCCGTGCACCCGGCAGAGCTCGCTTATCCTTGCTGCCTTCCGGCCCTGGGGAGGTTCACGAGATACCGCCGCACGGGAGGTGACACCCACCCTACCCGACGCCCGGTCGATCTTCGGGGGGTGGTGGGGTGGCCGGGGCGCGGCGGACCTGTATCCTGTCCCACGGAGGATTCGCCTAGAGGCCTAGGGCGCACGCTTGGAAAGCGTGTTGGGTTAACACCCTCACGAGTTCGAATCTCGTATCCTCCGCTCACCTGAGCAGCACGGACGACAGGGCCGGCCCCCACCAGGGACCGGCCCTGAGTCGTCTCCACGGTCGCTCTCACCCTCGCTACCCGAGCCAGAGGGACGGTATCGTCCTACCTCAACTGTCGGGGCGATACTCGAAGCTGGCACCAGCCGGTGTTGCCGCTGTTGGACCGGTCCACGCCAGCCTCGGTAAGCTCCGAGGGTGCCCCTCGCTGCCGACGTTGATGTGGCCTGCCGAATTAAGGCATCGAAATGTGAGTCCTTTTTGGAAGTAGCGGATATAGCGCTTGGTGCAGGATATTACGATGTTGCGGTAAGCCTGTCAGCGTCTGCCGGAATCAACGCTGCGGACCTTTTCCTTCTCGTCCAGCAGGGCAAGTATCACAAAGGCGGAAATCACCATGAAGCACTTTCGATATTAAGAAAAGCTGGGGTGGTGGGAAGCGATATGGCGCGCCGATTGAGCACTGTCCTCAAGAACAAGAACAGAGCCCAATACGATGCCGCCAACTGCAACGAACAGGATGCTCAGAACGCATTCCTTCATGCGCAACGGATGACCGACGCCGCACAGTCCGCTTACGAGAAAGCTGTGAAATAAATGGTGGACCACTCTCTACGATGCTTCGTTATCGGACCCATCGGCAACAGGCACGCCGAGTACGGCACGCCCGAACGGGATGCATACGAGGAAGCCCTTGAGGTATTCGATAAAGTGATCAAGCCAGCATGCAAGGCAGTCGGCCTAGATCCCGTCCGCGCAGATCAGATTGCAGTCCCAGGGGAAATAACTGAACAGGTGTTCCGCCGCCTCCTAGAAGACGAAGTCGTAGTCGCAGACTTGAGTGGCGGAAATCCCAACGTGATGTACGAGCTGGGCCTACGCCACACTACCAAGAAGCTTACGGTCCAAATCGGCGAATACGGCCAGCTACCCTTTGACGTGAACAGCATTAGGACAATCCTCTTCTCGCGCTCCGAGCGAGGGCTTATTGATGCGAGGAAGGAACTCCAGCGAGCCTTGGAGGCCGGACTCCTAGAAGGTGGCGAGCCTGTAGCCGCAACCCGAGTGTGGCAAGAACTCCACGTTGATCAGCCGACCACGGCCGCCGAAGACACTACTCCGGATGCATCAATTAGCGATGACGACAAGGCTGGATGGCTCGATCGGATTGCAGAGCTAGAATCAAGCTTGGGTGAACTTCCCGGGATCTCCAGCCGCATCGAGGCCGCAATCTCGGAAATCGCATCGGTCACAAGCGACGTCGGCAAGGATCTGGAAAACTCGGGCGGCGAAGACAGCGCCAGGAGACGCCTGAAATTGCTTGCCTCACTTGCACAGAAGATGGATATCCCGGCTCGCGATCTTGAGATCTCCGTCGACCAGTTCGAAGCAAAGATGAAGCAAGCCGACGAAGCCATGGGCGACATCATCACTGCAATCAAAGGCAGCTCAGATCTTCAGGCTGCAGAAGATGTCCAGGATTTCATCAATTCAATTCATCAGATGGCAGAAACCACGCGAGACTCCATGGAGGGCGTCAGCCTGATGGGTGCCGCCGCGTCTGGAATGGGGAACCTCAGCCGCGTCCTCAGGGAGCCAGGGCGTCGAATCGAACGTTCCGTGCGAAAAATGGTCGAGGCGACGAGCCTGATCGATGAATGGGATCGCTCCCTCTCGCCACTCGCCAGAAATCAGTAGCTCTTTACAGCCATTAGCTTTCCATCGCGCACAGGCGACCGAACGCCGACCAACACGCCCGCAAGGCGTATTGCAATAACTACAGCATCAGCCGGCAACTCGAACCCACCTCCGTCGCTCACTTGCATAGCACGCCAAAGCCGGCCCCAGCGGGGCCGGCTTTGGGCTTTTATTTGCAACAGTTCCGCCCACCATTACCCGATCGGCAGGTCGTCGTACGCCCGTGCCACCCGCCGCGCGTCCGACACCGAGTGCAGCACCTCCACCGCCCGACCGGTTTCGTCCCGGGTCACCCGCCACACCTCCAGCACCGATGCGGCCTCCGGCAGCCCCAGCGCCTCCTGTTCGGCCGCCGTCGGCAGTCGACTGCCCACCTCCTCGCTGGCGGTCGCGAGCACCACTCTGGCGGCGGTCAGCGCCGCGTACAGACCGCCGACCAGTTTCCCTGGCTGCTCCAGCGGGGTGCCCGCAGCGATCGCCGCCGGCACCCACGACTCCTGAAGCTGCGCCAGGTCACCACCGGCGAACATGCGCCGGCCACGGCGGATGACCTCCGCACCCTCCGGTACGTCGAGGCGCGCAGCCACGACTGCCGGTGCCGGCAGCCGGTCGACTCCGGTCACCTCCACGGTGGCCGGAACGCCCTGCTGCGCACATGCCGTCTCCCACGGGCCGAGGGTGTGGCCCTCGCGCTGCGGATCCACGGCGCCGGCGTAGTGCGCGAGGGTCAGCCGCACCGGCGGATGCGCCACGACGGTGCCCTGACTGGTCGCGGTCGTCACCAGGCCCAGGGTCTTCAACTGGGCGAGTGCCCGGCGGACGGTCTCGCGTGACACCTCGTACTGCGCCGCCAGATCGTGCTCGGTCGGCAGTCGGGATCCCGGCGGGTAGTCGCCGCCTTCGATCGCCGCGCGCAGCGCGGCGGCAATCTGGCGGTATCCCATCGACACGGTTCGCGCCTCCCCTCCGTAGCTCGCGGTCCCAGTATGCGTACGCGAAGGCTTGACGGGCCAGTCCGATCACGCTCACACTCGGTGATGACTTTGCGTACGCAAAGCGTCTCTGGCGATCGGAGCGGTGAATGCGAGACGGATGGAAGACCGCGCTGACGGCCGGCACCCAGTTGTCCCTGCCCGCCGGTGGATGGGCCACTCACACCGAGCAGCTCTGCGACACCGACGCCAACGTCGTGGTGGTGGAAGTTGGCGACGAACCAGCCGGCCTCCCCGGGTGGGTGCGGCTGCGTGGCCACGCTGTCGACTGCCGACTCGACCCGGCGTGCCCGCACCTCTGGTGCCTGGAGCTCCTCGTCCGAGTCGAGGCACTCCGCGACGCGGTGACAGAGCGGTGACCGCCGCCGACGCACCGGCCGAACCGTGGTGGCAGCGCGAGTTGGAGGCCCACCGGCAGCGCGAGGGCCGCTGCCCGATCTGCGGCGCCCCGAAGCGATGCTGGCCGTGGGCGAACGCCAACTCAGCACGGGTCGTCGCCCAGTTGATGTCCAGCCCGGCGAGCGTGCATCGTGGATGAGCTGCCCATAGGCCGTCGCGTCGCCTACTGGCGCAGTCGACGGAACATGTCGCAGCAGCAATTCGCCGACACCCTCGGCAAGTCGAAGAGCTGGGTGGACAAGGTCGAGCGGGGTGCCCGTGCGCTGGACAAGCTCAGCACTCTCCAGACCGTTGCCGATGCTCTTGGCATCGAACTGCGGCTGCTGCTCGGCGAGAACGCCGAGCGGAAGCGCACCGGAGAGTTGCTGGACGGGGCCAGGATCGACGCGGTCCGGGGCGCGCTGAGTCGGTGGGGACCGGCCCGGCTCGGGCAGGCCCAACCGAGGCTCGTCATCGGTGACCTGGGCAAGGCCGTCGACCATGCCTGGCTGGCCTACCAGCATGCACGGTACGCCGAGCTGGTCCGGTCACTGCCGCGGCTGCTGCTCGACGCGCAGCAGGTCCGGGCGGCCAACCCCGACGTGGCGGAGGCGGCACAGTGTCTGGCCGAGGCGTACCAGATCACGTCGGCTGTGATGCGCAAGGTGGGTCCGGCGGATCTGGCCTGGCTGGCTGCGGACCGGGCGTTGGCCGCCGGTCAGGATGCCGACGATCATCTCCTCACGGGCGTCTGCGCAGCCCAGCTCGGGTACGCGCTGCTCGGCCAAGGGCAGGCCCGTCACGCGATGGAGGTCACCATTGCCCTGGCGCATCAGATCGCCCGGCCGGATCCCTTGGACGCCCCGGCGGACCACCTGTCGGTATACGGGACGCTGCTCATTGTCGCTGCCCTCGGCGCAGCCACCCTCGGGCACGTCGCTTGCGTCGCCGAGCTGATCGGACAAGCCGGCGAGGCGGCGGCGATCGTCGGCGACGGCCAGAACCACTACTGGACAGCCTTCGGCCCGATCACCGTCGAACTGGCTCGGATCACGGCGGCGGTCGCGCTCGGCCGAGGCGTCGATCGGGTCGAGCATCAACAGCTCGTCGAGCATGCCGCGTTCCGAGGGCTGCCGCCGGAGCGCCGTGCGGACTACCTGGTGGAGGCCGCACGCGGATACCTAGGGGCGGGTGACCTCGTCAGGGCGGGCAAGGCACTAATGAGTGCGGAGCGCGCCGCACCAGCAGAGGTTCGCAACCGCCCCCTCGGCCACGAACTGCTGGCGGCTCTCCTGCGCCGTTCACCGGCGGCGAGCCTCGATGTGCTGCGCCTGGCCGACGAGCTGGGTGTGCGTGTCTGACAGTGCCACCCGCGCCAGGACGACCTCAAGTGACCGACCGGATCGGCCGTTCGGCCGGGCGGGCTGCCCGGTCGGCGGCCGACCCGCCCGTTCGCCTGGTTATGGGCGCTGATCTATCCCCCTAGCGTGTCGGGGCGTCCAACAACGAGCGGGGGTTCTGTGTTGCGTCGGATGACGACACGTCGAAAGACAACGGCAGGGGTGTCGGCCCTGGCCGTGCTGGCCGGGCTGGCGGTCGGTGCGCCCGCGCGGGCCGCCGACGAGTTCGGCACCATCACCAGGGAGGGCATCGCCCTCCAGTATCACCGGGTGGCGAAGGCGGTGACCCCGGTGAAGGGGACGGGTGCCACCCGGTCCGACTTCGACGGCGACGGCCGCGACGACCTGGCGGCCTCGGGCGACCCCTTCGAGACCAATCTGCCCCAGTATCCGACCGGCGTGGTGGTCGTGCGCTACTCGTCGGCGCCGCAGGTCGACTACTTCTTCGGCGTCCTGTCGTCGGAGGGCGGCTGCGGCTGCTTCGGCACCGCGCTGGCGGCGGGCGACTTCAACGGCGACGGCTACGACGACCTGGTGATCGGCGACTCGGACGAGGTGGACCCGCGCAACAAGACCCACGCGGGCGGGGTGTGGGTCATCCCGGGCAGCGCCTCGGGCCTGGTGGTCGGCGCGGCGGGCCACTTCAACCAGAGTTCGCCGGACGTGCAGGGCGAGCCGGAGAGCTACGACCGGTTCGGCGGCGCGCTCGCAACCGGCGACATCAACGGCGACGGCCGCGACGACCTGGCGATCGGCGCGTACGGGGAGGCGATCGGGGACAAGGCGGACGCCGGTTCGGTGTACGCCCTGTTCGGCGGGTCGGGCGGGCTCACGGCCACCGGCTCCCAGTATCTCCAGCAGGACCAGGCGGCGGTGCCGGGCTCGGCCGAGCGCAACGACCACTTCGGCTTCTCGCTGGCGATCGGCAAGGTCGACAACAACAGGTACGCGGACCTGGTCATCGGCGCGCCGCACGAGAACGACGGCACGTCCTGGGACGGCAGCGGCATGGTCACCCTGATGTGGGGCTCGGCGAGCGGCGTGTCGACCACGGGCGCGACGTCGGTGACCGGCGCGGCGGTGCACCCGGCGACGGGCGACGAGTTCACGATCGCCTGGTACCTGGGCGAGACCCTGGCGATCGGCGACGTGAACGGCGACGGGCTGGGCGAGGTGATCGCCGGTGCGCCCAGCGCACAGACCCCGGACATCACCGGCGGGCTCATCGCCGCGTTCACGGGCCGGTCCGGCGGCCTGTCCGCCAGCGCCGTACGCATCATCACCCAGCGCACGGCGGGCGTGCCGGGCGACCCCGAGGGTGAGGACCGCTTCGGTGGCTCGCTCGCGGTCGGCGACGTGACCGGCGACGGCAAGGCGGACGTGCTGGTCGGCGTGCCCGGCGAGGACATCGGCTCGACGGACAGCGCCGGCATGATCACCCTGCTGAAGGGCTCCTCCTCCGGTCTCACGGGCACCGGGGCGCAGGGCTTCGACCAGAACCACTCGGTGGTGCCAGGCTCGGCCGAGCGCGGGGACGTCTTCGGCGCCTCCGTCGCGCTGCTGAACCTCGACGGCACCGGCGCGCTGGACGCCGTCGTGGCGTCGACCGGCGAGGAGGTGGCGTCGGACACGGCGGGCTACCCGTCGGGGTCGATCGCCTCGTTCTTCGGGTCCAGCGGTGGGCTCGTGCCGCAGACCACCTCGTGGAGCGGCGCGTCGCTGCGCACCGACCGCGCCTGGCCCCACCGCTTCGGCATGCGCATCGCGGGGCCGCAGAGCGGCGGCTCGTTCTACTGATCCGGCGACCGCACGCGCTGGAAGAAGGGCCGGCCCCCGCCCGGGGCCGGCCCTTCCTCCACGTCCGCACCGGCCCGGCGTCGGCAGGGGGTGCGTTCGGTACGGTCCGGGGCAGCGCCGGCACGCCACGCCGGTCGCACACATGTTCTATCCACAGCCTGTGGACGGGCGGAGGTCCCGATGAGTTACCAGCTCAGCGCGGTGGTGGCCGATGTCGAGCTGCTCCGCGAGCGGACCGCCGACCTGGACCACGCGGTGCTCGCCGCGCTGCGGCAGGACTTCGCGCTGCTGCCGGTCACCCCGCAGCTCGTGGAGGAGCTGACCGGGGCGTTGCCGGACTTCGCCGCCGGGGAGCCGGGCCCGGAGCAGCCGTTCGAGTTGGTGCTGTCGCCGGCCCTGGCGGGGCTGTTCGCCGGGTGGTCCCGGTCGGGGCCGGTGGCCTATCTGGAGGCGGAGTTCGCCGGGGGCCTCGGCCGGCAGGCGTCGGTGGTGTGGCTCGGCGGCGCGGTGAGCTGGGGGCCGCACTTCGACGACGTGTTGGCCGCCCCGCGCGGGCAGTGGCCGCTGAACGCGGCGCTGGCCCGCATCGGCGCGGAGCCGGGGCGGTGGATCGACCCGTTCGCCGAGCTGGGCCTGCACCTGGAGCGGAACACGGCCGGCTGGCTGGCGCACGGGCGGCGCGGGCTGACCGCCGACTACTGGGACGAGCTGGCCGAGGAGTGGGAATTCGGGGAATCCGGCGCTCGGCAGCAACCTGAGCGCCCCGGGGCCGTTGGGGACTGGGGGATTCCATGAAATTCAGACAATTCGTTTTCATTGCGACACTGCTCGCGGCTGCCTCGATCGCCGGCAGCGGCGTACGTCCACAGGGGCCGGTCGATGCCGGGGGCGACGCGCGCCCGCCCGGACCGCCGCCCGACGCCGGCCGGTCGGCCGTCGACGAGGCCGCCGACGAGGTCGTCGACCTCAACGGCCTGCCCGACGTCGAGTTCGGCGACACCGAACAGGAGCTGGCGCGGCGCGGGATGCTGGCGTCCGACGTGGACACCTGCGGGCCCACCCTCGTCGGCCACAGCGCGGTCAGCCCGATCTTCGTCGACGACCGGCTGGTGCTGCTCTGGCTCGACGACCCGGCCCCCACGGCGGAGCGGATCGACGTCCGCACCCCGCAGGGCATCGGCGTCGGCACGCCGGTCGAGCAGGTCCGCGCCCGCTACCGGTCGGTCAGCCCGCTCGACGCGCCCCGGCGGACGTACCGGTTCGACGGGCTGCTGGCCCGCAGCGGCGACCGCGCGTACCTCTTCCTGCACGACGGCCGCACGGTCCGGAAGATCATCGCAGGGTACGCCGACTGGGCCCGCCGCCTCTTCGCCGAGGGCTACGGCCCCTGCTGAACCGAGGCCACGGCCCCCGCTGAGCCGAGCGCTCCGGCTGCTCCTGACGGCCTGGCCGACGCGTATCCGATCATGGGTTGTGCGGACGCGGGCCGGACGGTAGAGACGACGCATGCGTCGGGTAACCACGGTCGTCCTCTCGGTGGTCTGCGTGACCCTGCTGGGCGTCGTCACGAACGTCGCCACCGGGGCGCTGCCCGACGGGTGGACGCCGCACCTGTGGCTCGCCTGGCCGGCGCTCGCCGTGGTCGTCGTGGCGCTGATGGTGGTCGAGATCCGGCGGTCCCGCGAGCCCACGCCGGCCACCGGCGTGGCCGCCGCGCACGCCCGCCGGGTCCTGCTCGACCGGGTACGCCGGTACTGGATCAGCAGCGTGCTGGACCGTTCCCTGCACCAGGAGGCCCGGATCCAGCTCGGCGTCACCGCGTCGGCCGACGACCGGCGGTACCCGTGGACGCTGCGGGCCACCCACCGTGGCGGCTTCACCGGCGTGCTCGACGGGGGCGCGTCCGTTGCCGGCCTCTTCGAGCGGCTCGACCGCGCCGTGGTGATCCTCGGCGCGCCCGGCTCCGGCAAGACGACCACCCTGCTCGAACTCGCCCGGGAGCTGGTCGACGCGGCAGAGCGGGACCCGGACGTCCCGATCCCGGTGGTGCTGAACCTGTCGTCGTGGGCCACCCGACGCCTGCCGCTGGAGCAGTGGCTCGCCGCCGAGCTGACCGAGCGCTACGGCATCCCGCCCCGGCAGGCGACCGCCTGGATCGAGGTCGGCACGGTGCTGCCCCTGCTCGACGGCCTCGACGAGGTCGTCGCGGCCCGCCGCGACGAGTGCGCGGCGGCGATCGCCGTGTTCCACGCCCGGCAGCCGCTCACCCCGATCGCGGTCTGCTGCCGCGAGTCGGAGTACCGGGAGCTCCGCACCAGCCTGCCCGTCTACGGCACGGTGACGATCCAGCCGCTGACCCGGCCGCAGATCGAGCGGTACCTGGACCGCTCCGGGCCCGCCCTCGCCGGCCTCCGGGCCGCCCTCGCCGCCGACGAGGGCCTGTGGGAGTTCACCGGGTCGCCCCTGCTGCTCGCCATCATGGGCCTGGCCTACGCCGACGGTCCCGGCCCGACCGACGGCCCCGGCGGTCGCCGCACCCGCCTCTTCGCCCGGTACGTCGAGACGATGCTGCGGCACCGCCCGCACCCGGCGTACCGGCCGGATCAGGCCGTCCAGTATCTGACGGTGCTCGGCCACCAGTTGCGGAAGCGGCAGCAGAGCATCTTCGTGCTGGACCTGGTCGCCGCGACCTGGTCGCCGTTCTGGGCCGGGCGCAGCGCCGACCTGCTCAGCCGGGCGTTGGCCGGCGTCGCCGTGGGCGGGGTGGTCACCCTGCTCGGGGCCGCCCTGATCGGTTGGCCCGGCCTCGTGGTGGGGCTGGCAGCCGCGACGCTGACCCTGCTCGCCCTCGTCCGCGACGAGTACGACGACCTCGAACTGATCGCCTCCCGGGAACGGCGGCCGGAGGACCGGCGGCCCCTCCGGGTCAACTGGGTTACCGACACCGCCGACGAACTACGCGACGTGGCCGGCAACGTCGGCGTCGGGTGGGCGGCCGTCGCCGCGGCCCTCCTGGTCGGGCTGGCCTTCGGCCTCACCGACGGGCTGCGCGGCTGGCCGGGTCTGCTCGCCGACTTCGCGCACTGGTTCGGGATGCTGCTGGCCACCCTGCTCGCCCTGGCCTTCACCCGTGCCATGCTGTTCGACCTCTACCTGGTCGGCCCGCCCGGCGGCGCGCCGCGCCGCGAGATCCCGAGCCCCGCCCTGCGGCAGCGGCTCCGCTTCGCCGCGACCGGCGCGCCGCTGCTGGGCGTCGTCACTGGCGCCCTCAGCGGGCTGCTCGTCGGCCTGGCCCGCACCGGTGCCGACGGCCTCCGGTACGGGGTGGTCGTCGGCGCGTTCGCCGCGTCGTACCTGCTGGTGGCCGTTGCGCTCGGGCCGCTCACCGAGCAGTGGCTGGTCCGGCGGCGGCTCGCCCGCGACGGCGTCGTGCCGCGGCCGCTGCGGCCGTTCCTCGACTACGCCGTGCAGTGCCTGTTCCTGCGGGACGTCGGCGACGGCTACATCTTCGTCCACCGGGAGTTGCTGGAGTTCTTCGCCGACCGGCTGACCACGTCCGACGCCCAGGCGCTCCCGCGCCCGTGAGATCGGGTTACGGATAGTCGAGCCGCGGATCTCGGACAGCAGCGCATCTCCCGCTGCGGCATCGTTCCGGTGTCGGCGTCGTTCCGACGTCGACGACCACGCCGAGGAGCAGATGTTGCTGACCATCGCCAAGAATCCGGTTCCGGACCTGAGCGTCACGGGCGCGCTCGACCCCTACGCCGAGCAGATCGAGCAGGCGTTCGGCAAATACGAGCAGACGACCGGTGAGGAGTTGGCGGAGCACGAACGACAGGCCATCCTGGCGCAGCTCATCGCCTGGTCCGGCCCCGCGGGCAAGGAGTCGTTCCCCTCCTGGCCGCAGGCCGTGCGGGCGGCCCAGATGCGGGTGAAGACCGGCGGTTTCCTGGGCGAGCGGAACACGACCGTCGTGCAGTCCCGCAACGAGGGCCTGTTCAACATGGCGATGGGCAGCGTCAACTGGGCAAACTGCGGTAAGACGGCGGAGAACATCCTGACCGAGCTGAAGAAGAAGCACCCCACCTTCGTCGACGGCATCGGGGCGGGGAAGCGGGAGAAGGTCGGCTCGGGTGCCGGGAAACGGTTGCTGGAGCTTCTCCGGGAGGTGCCGCCGCAGGGGCAGATCCTGCTTCTCGACTGTTCCTTCCCGTCCGTGCACACCTTCCTGCTGGAGATCCACCCGAACGGCAACCGCTACCTGTGCCAGGGCTACCAGGGCACCTACTACGCGAGCTGGTGGACGGGGAAGGACGAGGGCGGTCTGCTCGTCGGCGAGAAGCAGGATGCGAAGATCAGCAACGAGGACCGGGAGCGGCTGCACCGGACGCGTGAGTCCTGGGGCCTCGGCCGGTCCGTCAACCCCAACCGGTACGACGACACGGTCGTCCTGCTGGCGAAGGCGTTCGACGAGGCGGCCCTGCCGGACATCGGCGAGGGCGAGTACGTCGGCATCGAGGTCGAGAAGCTGCGTCGGCAGGAGACCGCCGCGTGGGAGGTCTTCGCCAAGTTCTGGCCGGAGCTGCCGTTCTGCCCCGTGCAGCGCGAGACGGACAGCATCGCCAAGCGCACCCAGCGCCCCGAGATCGAGATCACCACGATCCTGGTGCCGGACGTCGCCGCGAACACCGGCACGTCGGTGACGGTCCCCGTGGTGCCCAACTCGATCAAGGGCTGATCAGGGCCCGGCAGAAAGCGGAAACGCCCGGTGCGATCCTCGCGGATCGACCGGGCGTTCTCGCATGTCACGAGCGGTGGCGGCGGGATTTGAACCCGCGGAGGGCGTAAACCCTCACACGCTTTCGAGGCGTGCTCCTTAGGCCACTCGGACACGCCACCGCCGACGAGGGTACAGGATCCCGGGACCGGATGCCGAACCGGTATCCCCCCGGTCGGCCTGGCAGGATCTTTGCCATGAGTACGCACATCGGCGCGAAGCCGGGAGAGATCGCCGAGCGGGTCCTGATGCCGGGCGACCCGCTGCGGGCCAAGTGGATCGCGGAGACCTACCTCGAGGACGCCAGGTGCTACTCGACGGTCCGGGGCATGCTGGGCTTCACCGGCCGCTGGAACGGGGTGGAGGTGTCCGTCCAGGGCTCGGGCATGGGCATGCCGTCCGCCTCGATCTACGCCCATGAGCTGATCAACGACTACGGCGTGAAGACCCTGATCCGGGTCGGCTCCTGCGGGGCGCTGACCGAGGAACTGAAGCTGCGGGACGTGGTGGCCGCCATCGGCTCGTCCACCGACTCCAACATGAACCGGATGCGCTTCGCCGGGCTGATCGACTACGCCCCGGTCGCCGACTTCGGACTGCTGCGTACGTCGGTCGAGGTGGCCGAGCGGCGCGGCATCACCATGCGGGTGGGCCCGGTCCTGGCGGCGGACGCCTTCTACACCGACCGGCCGGACCTCTACGACAGCCTCGCCGACTACGGCGTCCTGGCGGTGGAGATGGAGTCGGCGGCGCTCTACACGATCGCCGCGCGGTTCCGCGCCCGGGCGCTGACCCTCCTCACCGTCAGCGACCACATCAAGACCGGCGAGAAGACCACGTCGGAGGAGCGCGAGCAGACGTTCTCCCAGATGGTCGAGATCGGCCTGGACACGGCGATCGCCTGAGCGGTCCCGCCCCGGCCCCGGCGTGCCGCCGGAAGATCGTGCTCGATCAGGGATCGAGTGGCATCGGAGCGTCGCCGAGGCCACTACATCCCGGATCGAGCACGATCTCGCCCGGGTCGGGTGCCAGCAGACGGTCAGCGGAAGAAGGCGCGCAGGACGGCGGAGTTCTCCGCCTCCAGCACCCCGCCGTAGACCTCGGGGCGGTGGTTGAGCCGCCGGTCGCGCAGCACGTCCCAGAGCGAGCCGGCGGCCCCGGTCTTGGGCTCCCAGGCACCGAAGACGACTGTCGCGACGCGGGCGAGCACGATGGCCCCGGCGCACATCGTGCAGGGTTCCAGCGTCACCACGAGGGTGCAGTCGTCCAGCCGCCACCGGCCCAGGCGTGCGGCGGCCCGGCGCAGCGCCAGCACCTCCGCGTGCGCGGTCGGGTCCCCGGCCAGCTCCCGCTCGTTGCGCCCGACGGCCAGCTCGGTGCCGTCCGGGCCGTAGACGACGGCACCGACCGGCACGTCGTCGGCCGCGTCACCAGGGCGAGCCGCGTCACCAGGGCGAGCCGCGTCGACCGACGCACCGACGGGAGCCACACCGGCGGCCGGCGCGTCGGCGCGGGCCGGGTCGGGGCCGGTGACCGCGACCTGGAGGGCGCGCCGCATCCACAGCTCGTGCCGCTGCCGGCGACCACGGGGGGCGGGCGGCTCAGACGCCACGCAGCTCCTCGACCTCGTCGGCGCAGCCGAGGACCTGGCACACCTCGGCGGTCACGTCGGCCGGCAGCATGCCCTCGTGGGCGCAGAGGCGCAGCAGCCGCTGCGCGGAGATGCCGAGGTCGGCGAGGAGGTCCGCGTCGCCGACCGGGTCCGCCTCGGGGTCGACGGCCGGCTGCTCGCTGTCGTCGTCGCCGCTGCCGGCGCTGGCGCGCGGCTCCTCGGTGTCGTCGAAGCCGGTGACCGACCCCTTGAGGTCGCCGACCAGCAGCGCGCCGAGCCGGGACTCCTCGGCATACGCGGAGTCGGAGCCGAACACCCGAAGGTCCTCGCCCTCGTCGAGGCGCAGAACGACCAGGTAGGCGTCGTCGGCCTCGACGAAGAGCAGCGACAGGTCGGCGTCGGGCTCGACGTCCCGCAGCCGGTCGGCGACCTCGTCGACGTCGGTGGCTCCGCGCAGGTTCACCTCTGCGGCGGTCCAGCCGCCTCCGTCGCGCACCACGGCGGCAGCGAAGTACGACATGGTTCCCCCAAGTTTGCCTCGGCACAGCACGCCGACTCGTTACGCGTGCACGTTAACCGGTCGGGTCGGCAGGCGACCGGTCAACGCCCCGAAGGGCCGGTCATTCCTGTGGAAAGTGCGGCGGGCGGCCGGACCCGTCAGCCCGCGACCCGGCGTCGGGTGGCGATGAGCTGCCGCAGCCGTTCGGTGCGCGCGCGTTGGGGCCGTTCCCGTTCGCGTCCCGCTCTGGCCCCCGCCAGCTCGGCGAGGATCTGGAGGCGGCGGCGGCTCCGCTCGGGGTCGAGCCGCGGGGTGGTCCAGGCCATACCGCCGAGAGTGCGCCGTCGGAGCGGGTACGTCAAGACGGGATTCGGTGCGCAGCCGGTCGGCGACCGACGGTGGCAGCGCGCCCCGGCCGGCGCCGCCGCGGGGGACCCGTCACCACAGCGGCCAGTCGCCCGTCGTCGCCCAGGTCACGGCCACCACGGCGGCGGCGACGCTCCAGCCGCCGGCGGTGACGATCGCGACGCCGGTGGCGACGCCCCGGTCGCCGTGGCGGGCCAGCGCCAGGGCCGCCGCCCAGGCCAGCCCACCGGCGACGACCGTCCACCAGGCGTAGCTGGGGACGTCGCGGCCGAGGAGGGCGAACAGCACGAGCCACGCGGCGGTGACGGCGGCGCCGGAGGCGACGGCCGCCCCGGTCACCGGGTGCGGTTCGCGCCAGGTCGGCCGCGACGGCGGCCCGGAGGGGAAGAGCCCCGACGGGGTACGCGAGCCGGGGTGGGCCGCCTGCTCCGGGTCGGCCCAGTCCGGGTGGGCCGGCTGCCAGGTCATCACCGCACTCCGTCCGCCGGTTGCCGCAGGGCACGGGGTGGACACCCCGGACCGCACCCTCCCCACCGTATCGGTTCTGTCAGGATGGGCGGATGTCCTCGCGCTTCCCGCGTCGGCGTCGCCCGCGCGCGGCGTACCCGGTGCTGCTGCTGCTCGCGCCGGTGCTGGCCGCCGGTTGCGGCGCGCCGCCGCCGAACCGCACGCCCGGGGCCGGCTGGGTGGCGCCGACCGGGATGGTCACCGGCGGGCAGCCGGCCGGGACGCCGGCCGACCCGTCGGGGGCGGCGGTCACCCCGTCGGCGACGGCGCGGCCGTCGGGGTCGCCCAGCCCGACCCGCACCGGCCTGCGGCACGTCTTCCCGGTGCGCGCGGGCAACGTCGCCTACCACCCGACCCACTCCGCCTATCCGGGGACGGACATCTTCGCCGACTGCGGCGAGCCGGTGGTGGCGGTGACCGACGGGACGATCCTGGAAGTGAGCCGGGTGGACCGGTTCGACAAGCGGGGGCCGCTGGGGCCCTACAACGGCGGCCTGTCGGTGTCGCTGCTGGGCGACGACGGGGTGCGCTACTACGGCTCGCACCTGAGCGCGATCGCCGACGGGATCGACGCCGGCACGCGGGTGCGGGCGGGCAAGCAGCTCGGCCGGGTGGGCCGCACGGGCAACGCGAACAACGTCTGCCACCTGCACTTCGGGCTCTCCCCGCAGTGTGCGGGCCGGGGCGACTGGTGGATCCGGCGCGGGGTGGTCTGGCCGGCCCGCTATCTCGACTCGTGGCGGCGCGGCGGCAACCGGGAGCCGGCCGCCGAGGTCGCCGCGTGGCGTCGCAAGCACGGCTGCCCGAAGGCGCCGGCCGGCACCGACTGAGCGGCGCGCTGGGAGCGGGACCAGGGCGGTCCAATCGCGACATCCCGGCTCAACCGGTCGCACACATTGACGGACGTCTCACACACCGGTTAACGTCCCGGCAAGAGAGAGCGCTCTCACAGGTAACGAACCCTCCCAATACCGACCCAGCGCCGACGCCGGCCGGTCCGGCGCACCCGCGCGATGGAGGCACCCGTGACACCTCCCACACCACACCGCCGCCGCCTCTGGGCCCTCGTCTCGTCCACCGTCCTCGCCCTCGCCACCGGCGGCCTCGCCGTGGCCGTCGACACGGCCCCCGCCCAGGCCGCGTCCGTCGGGGCGGGCAGCTACATCACCACGCCCGTCGGCCCGCTGCCCGCCGGCTGCGGGCAGCTCTCCACCAACCCCCGGCAGTACGTCACCGCCGACGCCCCCGCCGGGGCCGTGCCCACCAACGACTGGTGGTCGTCGCTGCTGTTCAAGCGCACCGACTGCGCCTACAGCGAGCCGCTGCACGCCCACCCGCTGTCCTACGACACGTTCACCGACGGCCTGGGCTTCTCGGCCAACTCGACCCCCGCGATCAGCGGGACGGCCACCGGGGTCGGCGAGTTCCACTACCCCTACACGCAGGACATCCGCGTCGGTGTCGCCGGGCTCACCGCGCCCAATGTGAAGGTCGCCGGCTGGACCGACTGGACCGTCACCCCGTACTGGAGCGACGGTGCGCGCACCCTGCGCGCCACCATCGGCCACGGCCTGCCGTTCGCCTACTTCCAGGCCACCGGCGGCGACGCCGTCGTCAACGCCAACAGCACCCCGACCGTGTGGTCCAACAGCGGCGCCACCATCGGCTTCACCGTCGCCGGCCACGACTACGTCGCGTACGCGCCCAGCGGCGCGAGCTGGACGGTCAGCGGGGGCCGGATCTCGTCCACCCTCGCGGGCAAGGGCTACTTCTCCGTCGCCCTGCTGCCCACCACCGCCGGCAGCACCGCCGCCGAACGCACCAGCCTCGCCGCCACCTACGGCCGGTACGCGCACGCCCACGTCACCGGCACCCGCGTCTCGTACGCGTACGACCAGGCGGCCAGCCGCCTGACCACCACGTACGCGTTCACCACCACGCCCCGGGAGGGCACCGCCACGCAGACCGTGGTGAGCCTCTACCCGCACCAGTGGAAGGCGCTCACCGGGTCGACGCCGCTCACCCAGACGTACCCGTCGGCGCGCGGCCGGATGAAGGTCCTCACCGGCGTCAACCAGTTCCGCACCGCGATGACCTACCACGGGGTGCTGCCCGAGCTGCCGGCCGTGGGCGACGGCTCCGGCGCCGACCTGGCCACCCTGCGCGACCAGCTCGCCGCCGTCCGGGGCAACCCGATGGACCAGCGCGGCGGCGACACGTACTGGACGGGCAAGGGCCTCGGCCGGGCCGCCCGGATCGCCGAGGTGGCCGACCTCGTCGACGACACCACCACCCGCGACAGCGCGCTGAACGCCATCCGGAGCACCCTCACCGACTGGTTCACGGCCTCGCCCGGCAAGACCGCGAAGGTCTTCTACTATGACCAGAACTGGGGCACCCTGATCGGCTACCCGGCCTCGTACGGGTCCGACCAGGAGCTCAACGACCACCACTTCCACTACGGCTACTTCATCGCCGCGGCGGCCACCCTGGCCAAGTTCGACCCGCAGTGGGCCACCGACGCCCGCTACGGCGGCATGGTGGACCTGCTCATCCGCGACGCCGACAACTACGACCGCAGCGACACCCGGTTCCCCTACCTGCGGGACTTCGACATCTACGCCGGCCACGACTGGGCCTCCGGGCACGGCTCGTTCGGGGCGGGCAACAACCAGGAGTCCTCGTCGGAGGGGATGAACTTCGCCAACGCCCTGATCCAGTGGGGTCAGGCCACCGGCGACACGGCCGTCCGCGACGCCGGCATCTTCCTCTACACGACGCAGGCGGCGGCGATCCAGGAGTACTGGTTCGACCACGCCGACGAGAACTTCCCGGCCGGGTTCGGGCACTCGACGGTCGGCATGGTCTGGGGCGACGGCGGCGCGTACGCGACCTGGTTCAGCGCCGACCCGGAGATGATCCAGGGCATCAACCTGCTGCCCGTCACCGGCGGCCACCTCTACCTCGGCTACGACCCCGCGTACGTCCGCACCAACTACGCCGAGCTGGTGCGCAACAACAACGGGCCGCCGACGGTGTGGCAGGACATCCTCTGGCAGTTCCAGGCGCTGGGCGACGGCAGCACGGCGCTGTCGAGCCTGCGGGCCAACCCCGGCTACACGCCCGAGGAAGGAGAGAGCCGCGCGCACACCTTCCACTGGATCCGCAACCTCGCCGCGCTCGGCACGGTCGACACCACGGTCACCGCGAACCACCCGCTGAGCGCCGTCTTCACCCGCAACGGGGCGCGGACGTACGTGGCGTCGAACATCACCGCCGCGCCGATCACGGTGCGGTTCTCCGACGGCGTCACGCTCACCGTGGGAGCGGGGAAGACGGCCACCACCGGGGCGTACACGTGGAGCGGCGGCAACGCCGCCGGGGGCGTGCCACCGACGGGCACCCCGAGCCCCACGCCGACCGCCAGCCCGACGCCGACCCCGACGCCGACGAGCAGCCCCAGCCCGTCGCCGACCGCCCCGCCGCCGGCCGGCTCGCCGACGCGCTACCTGCTCGCCGGGGGCGGGCTCGGCGCGGCCGGCGGCGCGGGCGCCACGACGGTGGCGGCGGCGAACGGCAACCACGACGGCACCCCGACCAACGCCCAGGTGTTCACCGCGACCGGCCTCAACCTCGCGTACGCCGGCGGGCAGACCGCGTTCGACCTGTTCCTCGACGCCGGCACCGCCGTCGGCAACGGGGTGCAGGTGCGGCTCTCCTACGACCTCACCGGCAACGGGAGCTGGGAACGGGTGGAGACCTACCGCTACTTCGCCACCGACCCGGTCCCCGGGTACGAGCACTACACCCAGGCCGCCGGGCTGCACTCCAGCAGCGGCACGCTCGGCAACCTGGCCAACGGCACCGTGAAGGTGGAGGTCTGGTCGGCCATCGGGGGCAGCCCGAGCACGCTCGGCCTCGGCAACCAGTCGGTCGTGAAGCTGCCGTACTCCTGATCCGACCGACCGCACGACCCGCACCCCCGCGCCGCCGGTCGCACCCCGACCGGCGGCGCGGGCGCGTAGGTTGCAGGGCATGACCGACCGGGACCCCGTCGCCGACCTGCGCCGGATCGCGTTCCTGCTGGAGCGGGCCAACGAGGCGACCTACCGGGTGCGGGCGTTCCGGTCGGCGGCGGCGGCCCTGGCCGCGTTGCCGGCGGCGGAGCTGGCCGAGCGGGCCCGCTCCGGCAGGCTCACCGAGCTGGCCGGCGTCGGCGACGTCACCGCCCGCTGCGTCGCCGAGTCGCTGGCCGGCGAGGAGCCGGTCTATCTGCGCCGGCTCGTCGCCACCGAGGGCACCGACCTGGACGCGGCGGCCACGGCGCTGCGCGAGGCGCTGCGCGGCGACTGCCACACCCACTCCGACTGGTCCGACGGCGGCTCGCCCATCGAGGAGATGGCGCTCGCGGCGGTCGAGCTGGGCCACGAGTACGTCGTGCTGACCGACCACTCGCCCCGGCTGAAGGTGGCCCGGGGGCTCACGGCGGACCGGCTGCGCCGCCAGCTCGACCACGTGGCGGCGGTGAACGAGGCGCTGCCCGAGGGGTTCCGCATCCTCACCGGCATCGAGGTGGACATCCTCGCGGACGGCTCGCTGGACCAGGAGGAGGAGCTGCTGTCCCGCCTCGACGTGGTCGTCGGCTCGGTGCACAGCGGGCTCAACGACGAGCGGAGCCGGATGACCCGGCGGATGCTGACGGCGATCGCCAACCCGCACCTGGACATCCTGGGCCACTGCACCGGCCGGATGGTGTCGTCGCGCCCGGCCGGGGTGCGCGGGCCCGGCGACCGGGCGCACCGGCCGCGTACCCGGGCCGAGAGCGACTTCGACGCGGACGCCGTCTTCGCCGCGTGCGCCGAGCACGACGTGGCCGTCGAGATCAACTCCCGGCCGGAGCGGCAGGACCCGCCGAAGCGGCTGATCCGGCGGGCGCTGGAGGCGGGCTGCCGGTTCGCGATCGACACCGACGCGCACGCCCCCGGCCAGCTCGACTGGCAGCGGTTCGGCTGCGAGCGGGCGGCCCTGTGCGGCGTCCCCGCCGACCGGGTGGTCAACACCTGGCCGGCGGAGCGCCTCGTGGCGTGGGCCCGGGGCTGACCGGCTCGCGCCAGACCAGTGGGTGCCGGGCTCAGCGGGCGGCGACCGGGGTGGCCGGTGGGGCGACGTCGACGGCGCGGGCCCGCCCGCGCCGGCCGAGCACGCCCTGGGTCACCGCGACCCCGGCCAGCACGATCAGCGCACCCACCGGCTGGTGCCAGGTGAGCCGCTCGTCGAGCGCCAGCGCCCCGATCAGCACGGCGAAGATCGGCACGAGGTAGGTCACCGTGGAGGCGGTGCTCGCCCCCGCCACCCGGATGTTGCGCAGGTTGATCACGAAGGCCAGGCCGGTGCCGAGCGCGCCCAGCGCGAGCACGCTGGCCAGCGCGCCCGCCGACAGGTCGGTGGGCAGCGGCGGCGCGCCCGCCACCAGCGGGCCGACCACGGCGAGCTGCGCGGTGCCCAGCACGAGCTGGGTCGCCGAGAGCGAGAGGCCGGAGTGGGCGCTGCCCGCGACGAACCGCTTCTGGTACGGGATGGCGAAGCCGTAGCAGGCCGCCGCGCCGAAGCACATGAGCTGACCGGTGAAGTGGGCGCCGCCGACGCCCGCCCACACGCCGAGCACCACGAGCACCCCGGCGAAGCCGAGCCCCAGCCCGACGGCCTTGCGGGTGGTCAGCCGCTCGGTGCGGAACACCAGCACCGCCATCGGCAGCACGATCAGCGGCGTGGTGGCGTTCCAGATCCCGGCCAGCATCGACTCGACCCGCTGCTCGCCGTAGCCGAACAGGGTGAACGGCACGGCCACGCCCAGCGCGGCGACCACGAACTGGTGGGCCCAGATCCGGGGCTCGCGGGGCAGCCGGTCGCGCAGCAGCGGCAGCGCGACGAGCAGGGTCAGCGCGCCGGCGGCGACCCGGTAGAGGGTGAGGTGCAGCGGGTGCAGCTCGCGGACGCCGACCTTGATGAACAGGAAGCTGGAACCCCAGATCGCGGCGAGCGCGAGGAAGCCGGGCAGCCAGCTGCGCAGCGCCGATCTGTCAGGGGTGGCATCGGGTGTCACCCCTGACACTCTGCCGCAGGGGCACGACGGTGTCGCGCGGTTTCCGGCCACCGTGTCCACCACCACAGCAACGACCTACAGTGGTGGTGCGTTGACCAGCCGAGGAGGTGCCCCCGATGGCGATGCCGACGCGTTTCGACCCACTCGTCGATCTCGACGGGATCTGGACCACCCAGCTCGCGGAGCAGTACCTCCCGCTGCCGCAGCTGCCCGATGTGCGAGCCTGCGGCACGCGGCGGTCGAACTGTTCGCCCTCGGCACGTCTGGCGTCTACGACACCGTCGCGCGGGCGGTCAGCGGCGAGCGGCTGCGGGCCGACGCGCCGTTCCCGATCGACTTCGACCCGGCCGAGCTGCTGCCCTGAACGCGGCAATCACGCTCGACAACCGCCCGGCCAGGTCGCGTAGTGTCACCCCGTGGGACGAATCGATGACCTCGCCGACCGGTACGTCGCCGACTGGGCGCAGCTGAGCCCCGTCGGCGCGACCTACGTCGGCATCGCCGGACACGACGACCAGCTCGACGACCTGTCGCCGGAGGGCTACGCCGGGCGCGCGGAGCTGACCCGGCGCACCCTCGCCGACCTCGACGTCACCGAGCCCGAGTCCGAGTCGGAGCGGACGGCCAAGGAGGCCATGCAGGAGCGGCTCGGCCTGGACCTCGCCCGCTACGAGGCGGGTGAGACGACCAGCGAGGTCAACGTCATCGCCAGCGGGCTGCACGACATCCGCATGGTCTTCGACCTGATGCCCACCGAGGGCGAGCAGGCGCAGGCCCACATCGCGGCCCGGCTCAACCGGTTCGCGGGCACCCTGGAGAGCTACAAGACGACGCTGCGCGAGGCCGCCCGCGCGGGCCGGGTCAGCTCGCAGGCACAGCTCGTCGAGGTCGCCAAGCAGTGCGACGTCTGGACGGACCCGGGCGGCGACAACTTCTTCCACGGCCTCGTGGAGCGGCTCGGCGTCGACGGCACGCTCGGGGCGGAGCTGCGCCGGGGCGCGGCGGCGGCCACCGCCGCCACCGCCGGGTTCGGCCAGTTCCTCCGCGACGAGCTGGCCCCGCAGGGGCGCGCCAAGCAGGCCGTCGGCCGGGAGCGGTACGCGCTCGCCTCGCAGTACTTCCTCGGCGCACGCGTCGATCTCGACGAGACGTACGCCTGGGGGTTCGCGGAGCTGGCCCGGCTGGAGGCCGACATGCGGACGGTGGCCGCGCGGATCGTCGGGCCGGGCGCGACGATCGACGAGGCGGTGGCCGCGCTGGACGCCGACCCGGCGCGCACCATCGCGGGCAAGGAGGCGTTCCGGGACTGGATGCAGGCGCTGGCCGACAAGGCGATCAGCGACCTGCACGGCACCCACTTCGACATCCCGGAGCAGGTGCGCCGCATCGAGTGCTGCCTCGCCCCGACCAGCGACGGCGCGATCTACTACACGGGCCCGAGCGAGGACTTTTCCCGGCCGGGGCGGATGTGGTGGGCGGTGCCGCAGGGCGTCACCGACTTCTCCACCTGGCGCGAGGTGACCACCGTCTACCACGAGGGCGTCCCGGGCCACCATCTCCAGGTCGCGCAGACCGCCGTCCGGGCCGACCTGCTCAACCGCTGGCAGCGGCTGCTGTGCTGGGTCTCCGGCCACGGCGAGGGCTGGGCGCTCTACTCCGAGCGGCTGATGGACGAGCTGGGCTACCTGGAGGACCCGGGCGACAAGCTCGGCATGCTCGACGGGCAGGCGTTCCGCGCCGCGCGGGTGATCGTCGACATCGGCATGCACCTGGAGCTGGAGATCCCGAAGGACAACCCGTTCGACTTCCACCCCGGCGAGCGGTGGACCCCGGAGCTGGGCTGGGAGTTCATGCGGGCGCACTGCCGGGTGCCGGACGAGAACCTGCGCTTCGAGCTGAACCGCTACCTGGGCTGGCCGGGGCAGGCCCCGTCGTACAAGGTCGGGGAGCGGATCTGGCTCCAGGCCCGGGAGGACGCGAAGGCCCGCAAGGGCGCCGACTTCGACCTGCGGGAGTTCCACCGGCAGGCGTTGGACCTCGGGGCGCTGGGCCTCGACCCGCTGCGCCGGGCGCTCGCCCGCCTCTGAGTCGCCGGGGACGACGGCCGGGGCCCGGGGGTGTGGCCCCGGCCGTCGCGTCGGGGGGCCGGCTCAGGCGAGGTCGAGCCGCAGCGCCGGCTTTCCGGTGAGGACGTCGCACTGGACGTACGCGAGGTCGATCACCGGGTCGGTGAAGGTGATCGGGATCGGCGAGGTGATCGGGATGCCGTCGGGGAACGGCAGGTCGGGCGTGAGCGTGATCTTGATGCCGAGCAGCCGCCCGACGAACCGGGTGGCGTAGAAGGCCACGTCGCCCTGGACGGTCAGCCGGTCCGTGACGTACCGCTGGCTCCGGCCGCCGGGGCCGTCCGCCAGGAGCTGGAAGTCGTCGGTGACGCTCTTCGCCATGCTGAACTTCAGCGCCCTGAGCGTGCCGTCGCCGGTCGGCAGGTCGACGATCCCCTCGAAGCGCAGCCCGGTCATGGTGACCTTCGAGCCGGTCAGCTTCGACGGCTTCCCCGCCACCCGGGGCTGGCCGGGCTCGGGGGCGATCCTGGGCAGCGGCTCGCCGGGCTCGACCTCGGCGGGCTCGGTGGGTTCGGGGGTGGCGCACCCGTCGCCGGGCTTGTCGGGGCTCGCCGACGCGTCCGGGGTCGGCTTCGCCGAAGCGGTCGGCCGGGCGGTGGACGTCGGCGTGCCGGTGGTGGGCGCGGTGCCCGTCGGCTCCGGGCTCGCGGCCGGCTCGGCGTCGTCACCGCCACCGGTGAACAGGTCGCCGATGCCGTCGATGATGTCGGTGAGCACGTTGCCCCCGGAGGTCTGCTCCGCGCTGGGGCTGGGGCTGGCACCGGGGCTGGGGCTCCTGCTGGCCGGGCGCGACGCCGACGGCCCGGGCTCGGCCGTCCGGGTGGCGGACGGGGTGGGGCACGGGGCGGCGGGGGCGGCCTGCACCGGGGCCTGGTCGCGCAGCGCCAGCGCCCCGGCGGCCGAGACGCTGAGCAGCACCAGGGTGATCGCCAGCAGCCTCGGGTCCCGTGCCGCGTCGCGCCGGCCCGAGCCGTCCTCGGCCGGGTGGCGCAGCGGGAGGCCGTCCGCCCCGACCACCGGCAGCACCTGGGTGCTGTCGTCGCCCCGGTCGGCGGACGGCGGGGGCGGCGCCTCGCGCAGCGGGTTGCGGGGCGGCGGCAGGGTGTCGGTGAGCGGCCCGGTGACGTCGTCGGGGTGCTGCGCGCGGGGCATCAGCTCGTCGACCAGCGCCGCCTCGTCGGCGCGGTCGGCGTCGGTCGGCCCCTCGGTCGCGGTTGCGGTTGCGGTTGCGGCCGGCCCTTCGACCGCGGTTACGGCCGGGCCCTCGGTCGCGGTTACGGCCGGGTCGGGCTCGGCCGGCGCGGCGGCCGGGCGGCGGGCGGGCACCCAGGCGAAGCCGAGCGCGCTGCCGACCATGCCGAGCAGCAGGCCGACGAAGAAGCCGCCGAGGTTGACGCCGATGAGCGAGAACACGGCGGTCACCGCGCCGACGATCGCGTAGAACATCCGCTGCTGCGGGCTGAACCACATCAGCATCCCGCAGGCCACCAGGATCACCGGGATCAGCCAGGACAGGAAGCCGGTCGGCCCCATCTGGAAGCTCAGGCCGCTGAGGCTCATCTGGGTGGTGGAGAAGATCTCCAGCCCGGCCAGCGCGGTGAACAGGCCGCCCCAGAAGGGGCGGGCCCGACGCCAGCGGCGGAAGCTGCGCCACGCCTGGCTGACCCGGCCCGGCTGGGCGTGCTGCGGGTTGGCGGTCGTCACGTACTCCTCCTGGCGGTGCTCACTGGTGACGGGAGGGGGCCGGGCCCGTGGAGGGCACCTCCACGGGCCCGGTGGCTAGCTCAGAAGCACTCCTTGGCGGCGGCACCCACGTTGACCTTGAGCTTCAGCCCGTTGAGGGTGAAGATCGCGGCGCTGGTGGAACGGGCCACCTGCTCCAGGTCGGTGATCGTCACGCTGTCGGCGCTCTGCCCGAAGGACTTCGCGGTGGCCCCCTCGTTGAGGTCGGTGGCGTCCCGGCCGATCTTGATGTTCTTGAACTCGGCGTCGCCGCCCAGGGAGTCCATGTCGATCAGCAGGCCCTTGGCGGTGGCCGGGTTGCCGCCGCCACCGGCGTTGATGGTGAGCACGATCGGCAGGTCGGGGATCTTCACCGACTGGCACAGGTCGTAGAGCTTGGCGTCCGCGATCTCGGACACCGCCACCGGGTGCGTGGTGCCGTCCTTCTCCTTGACGAACCCGCCGTACTGCTTGAAGCCGGTGCCCTCCAGCTTCGAGGCGCCGACCTTGAAGGTCTGGCCGGAGACGGCGAACGACGCCGCGATCGCGCCGTTGGCCATGCCGAAGACGATGGCGCCGGCGACGGCGGTCGCGGGCACCATCATCGCGGCGAACCGCCGCCAACGGGTGCCGCCCTGCTCCAGACGGTCTTCCGAATCCTTCACGAGGTCCTCCTCGAACGGGGGTCACCGAGCGCGGGATCACGGCTCGGGGGTGGGGGAAGCTGCGGTGGCTGCTGCGATCCGCTGGCCGGACGGCGCGCGCAGCGTGCGGATTGGATGCTGCCGCGAAGCGACCCAGGTCACAAGACCCTTGCTACCGGCGGGTAACTCGCCCGCGTCGCCAAGATCGGTTATGGTCACCTTCGGTCAACGCCCGCCTCGACGCCCCACCGGACAAACCGGGCCGAGTGCGACAGGCGGCGCGGCGAGACTCACGCGACGTAGCCGTGATACCCGCCGGTAACTTTTTGGTAACGGGAACCTGCCAGACCGCTGAGAGTGATCCATCGATCACCGCCGGGGCGATACCGGTGTGGAAATCCCGCCTGACCGGCCCGGTTCAGCCCGCCGGACACCCGGTGCGCCGCACGCCGACACGCTGCCCGGACACGGCCTGGGACGCAGACTGCCGGACGGCCCCGCCGTTGGTTACCGTAGGTGTCTCCCGGGTGGGAGACGCTCCCACGTGGTACGTACCGATCGAGGTTGCTGTGACTCTGTACGGCGAAACACGACCGCCCGCCGACGACCGGCCGACCGTCAAGGTGACCGCGGTGAGCTGGCCGGTCGACGAGCCGGCCCCCGTCGCACCGGCAGCCACAGCCGCCACACCCGGTGCCGGGCCGACCCGCCGCAGCCGCCGGCTGCGGGTCCTGCTCGCCGCCGGCGTCGGCACCGCCGTCCTGGCCACCGTCGGCGGGGTGGGTGCCTACGCCTACGCCGGCGACGTCCCGCGCGGCACGACCGTGCTCGGCACCGAGCTGGGCGGCCGCAGCCGCACCGACGCGATCCGCGAGCTACGCGCGGAGCTGGAGCGGGCGGGCACGCCGCACACCCCCCTGCGGGTGACGGTCGGCGAGAAGACCCTGGAGTTCGCCCCCGCCGACGTGGGCCTCGCCGTCGACGTCGAAGCGACGGTGGACGCGGCGGCCAAGGCCCAGGCGCACCCCGTGAGCCGCCTCGTCGGCTCCCGCGCCGTCGACCCGGTGGTGACCGTCGACCCCGCCCGGCTCGACGCGGCCCTGCGCAAGGCGGCCGGCGACCAGACCCGCGAGTGGACCGTGCCGGCCATCATCTTCACCGGCACCACACCCAAGCCGGTACGCCCCAAGTCCGGCCTCGCCCTCGACCCGCAGCGCTCGGCCCAGGCCGTCCGCGCCGGCTGGCTCTCCGGCCAGCCGGTGACCGTGCCGCTGGTCGAGAACACCCCGGCGACCAGCGCCGAGGAGGTCGACAGGCTCGTCGCCGAGCTGGCCCGCCCTGCCGTCGCCGCCCCCGTCACCCTCGACACCGACAAGGGCTCCGTCACCATCCCGCCCGCCGCCATCGCCCGGAGCCTGCGCTTCACCGCCGACGACGCCGGGAAGCTGACCCCCCGCGTCGACGTGAAGCGGCTGCGGGCCGCCCTCGGCGACAAGCTCGACGCCATCGAGACCGAGCCCCGCGACGCCCGGATGACGGTCACCGGAGGCAAGCCGAAGCCGGTCGAGGGGAAGCCCGGCCAGCAGCTCGACAGCGCCGCGCTCAGCCGCGACCTGCTCGCCGTCCTGCCCCGCACCGACGACCGGAAGGTCACCGGCCGGCTCACGGAGACCCAGCCGGAGCTGACCACCGAGAAGCTGGCCGGGCTGGGCATCGTCGAACGGGTCTCCCGGTTCACGACCCACTTCACCGGCGGCCTCTCCTCGCCCCGCAGCCAGAACATCGTTCAGATCGCCAAGGACGTCGACGGGACGGTCGTGCTGCCCGGCGAGACGTTCTCCCTCAACGGCCACACCGGCGAGCGCGGCTACGCCCAGGGCTACCGGGACGCCCCGGTGATCCTCGACGGCAAGCTCGTCCCCGGGGTGGGCGGGGGCACCTCCCAGTTCACCACCACCCTGTTCAACGCCACCTACTACGCGGGGCTGGAGGACGTCGAGCACAAGCCGCACTCCTACTGGTTCAGCCGCTACCCGCCGGTCATCGAGTCGACGATCTTCTGGCCGAACCTCGACTTCAAGTTCCGCAACAACACGAAGTACGGCGTCCTCATCGACACCTCCACCACCGCCAGCTCGGTGACCGTGTCGATCTGGAGCACGAAGATCTACGACAGCGTCAAGACGGAGTACGGCCCCCGCCGGGACGTCACCAAGCCGAAGACCATCCACCTCAAGGCCGGCCCGTCGTGCATCCCCAGCAACGGCATCGACGGCTTCACCCAGGACGCCTTCCGGGTCATCAAGAAGGACGGCAAGGTGGTCAAGCGGGAGAAGTTCACCTGGCGGTACCTGGCCGAGCCCCGCTACGTCTGCGGCGGCCCCGCCGACTGAGGCCCGCCGGGCCCCGGACACACCGATGCCCCGCCGACATATCGTCGGCGGGGCATCCCATTGGGTACGCGAAACACGCGCCCCGCGCCCGCAGCGGGCGCTCAGGGCCGCGCGTCGGCCAGCCCCTGCCGTACGCCGTCGGCGTCGCGGTCGGTGCCGTACACGGGCGTGTCCGGCTGCTGCCGCCAGCTCTCGTCGAGGGTGCCGGCGTCGACCGGGTCGAAGCCCAGGGCGTCGACCAGCTCCATCACGACCCGCTTGGCGTCGGCGTCGTCGCCGGCGACCGGAAGCCCGATCCGGTCCGCGGCACCGGCCGGCCGCCCGTTGTCCATGAGGTGCTGGGCCTGGATGTTGTTGAACGCCTTCACCACCCGGGCACCCTTCAGGTGCTCCGCCGTCCACCGGCTCGAACTGAGGCTGCGGTCCAGCAGCTCGGCGATCTCGCCGTCGCGTTGGGGGTAGTAGTTGTCGGCGTCCACCACGATCCGGCCCTCGAAGAGCCCGGCGGGAAGGTCCGGCACCGCCCGCAGCGGGATGGCCACCACGACGATCTCGGCCCGCTCGGTGGCCTGCTCAAGGGTTCCCGCGGTCGCCCCGGTCTCCCGCGCGAGGTCGCCCAGGGACGCCGGCCCACGCGAGTTGGTGACCGTCACGTCGTGGCCCAGGGCGCTCAGCCGACGGGTGAGGGTGCCACCGATGTGCCCCGACCCGATGATTCCGATCTTCATGACCACTCCTGCCTCCGCCTCCCGGCGGTCAGATCCGGTCGGACTGTGGGCAGGTACCCCGGTCGGCGCGTCCCAATAGCGCTGGAGGCGAACGCCACGTACGGTTTTCCGGCCACGGTCGCGGGGAACGCCACCGGCGGCGGGTCCCCGATCGACGCTACCGAGACGAACGGCGTGGGTGGGAGTGTTCCGGGGAAGTGGCCGGAATGCGTTTCAGGGCCACCCCGGTCGGGGTGGCCCTGAAACGAAAGAATGTCCGGCGGTGTCCTACTCTCCCACACCCTCCCGAGTGCAGTACCATCGGCGCTGGAGGGCTTAGCTTCCGGGTTCGGAATGTAACCGGGCGTTTCCCCTCCGCCATGACCGCCGTAACTCTATGAACATATCAAACAACCCCTCGGGCCGTCTGTTTGTTCAGAGTTGCACAGTGGACGCGTAGCAGCTTTGTAGTCAAGTCCTCGGCCTATTAGTACCGGTCAACTCAACCCGTTACCGAGCTTACATCTCCGGCCTATCAACCCAGTCGTCTAGCTGGGGGCCTTACCCCACCAAAAGTGGGTGGGATACCTCATCTTGAAGCAGGCTTCCCGCTTAGATGCTTTCAGCGGTTATCCCTTCCGAACGTAGCCAACCAGCCGTGCCCCTGGCGGGACAACTGGCACACCAGAGGTTCGTCCGTCCCGGTCCTCTCGTACTAGGGACAGCCCTTCTCAAGTATCCTACGCGCACGGCGGATAGGGACCGAACTGTCTCACGACGTTCTAAACCCAGCTCGCGTACCGCTTTAATGGGCGAACAGCCCAACCCTTGGGACCTGCTACAGCCCCAGGATGCGACGAGCCGACATCGAGGTGCCAAACCATCCCGTCGATATGGACTCTTGGGGAAGATCAGCCTGTTATCCCCGGGGTACCTTTTATCCGTTGAGCGACACCGCTTCCACACGCAAGTGCCGGATCACTAGTCCCGACTTTCGTCCCTGCTCGACCTGTCAGTCTCACAGTCAAGCCCCCTTGTGCACTTGCACTCAACACCTGATTGCCAACCAGGCTGAGGGAACCTTTGGGCGCCTCCGTTACCCTTTAGGAGGCAACCGCCCCAGTTAAACTACCCACCAGACACTGTCCCTGAACCGGATAACGGCCCGAAGTTAGATACCCGAATCAACCAGAGTGGTATTTCAAGATTGCCTCCACCCATACTGGCGTATGAGCTTCACCGGCTCCCACCTATCCTACACAAGCTAACTCAGATACCAATGTCAAGCTATAGTAAAGGTCCCGGGGTCTTTCCGTCCTGCCGCGCGTAACGAGCATCTTTACTCGTAATGCAATTTCGCCGGGCCTGTGGTTGAGACAGTGGGGAAGTCGTTACGCCATTCGTGCAGGTCGGAACTTACCCGACAAGGAATTTCGCTACCTTAGGATGGTTATAGTTACCACCGCCGTTTACTGGCGCTTAAGTTCTCCGCTTCGCCCCCGAAAGAGCTAACAGGTCCCCTTAACGTTCCAGCACCGGGCAGGCGTCAGTCC